>NZ_JQEY01000005.1 GCF_000743715.1 Palleronia rufa | reverse complement strand
GCGCCGGCTCTGTGCCGGGAGGGACCTTTCCGCCCCTCCGGACGCGCCCCCGACACCTGTCGGCGGAGACATGTGTCGGCCGATGCCACATACCTCCGGGCATATATCCGGACCCCTCCGACCTTCCGATCCCGAGCTGCGCCGAAGCGCGGTCCATGGGCTTCGACATCCCTGGGCTGATCCCCGCCATGGAGGCGGAGCTGGGCGTCGAGACGTGCCGCACACGCCGGGTCCGGCACGCCGGCCAGCGCGTCGATCTTCCCCGGACCGACCGAGCCCGGCCGGACGACCCGCATGCGACCGCCATCCTCTGGCTGAGCGACCGGCCGGGCTTCGGCCAGCTCTTCGTCCCGCTCGGCCCCGCCCGGCGCAACATCCGCGCCGCCCGGGCGGTGCTGCGCACCAGCCGGAACGGCCACAGCACTGACCGGATCGCCTCTGCCCTGGGCATCGACACCCGGACCGTCACCCGCTACCGCGCGCGGCTTCGCGCCCACGGCCATGACCTCACCCCGACCACCGACAGGACCCACCGATGATCGTCAACAGCCAGAACCTCGACCTCGCCTACAGGGGCTTCAAGACCGTCTATACCGACGCCTGCACCAAGGCCCCCGTCACCTGGGACAAGATCGCCATGACCGTGCCCTCGGCCGTGCGAGAGGAGACCTACGGCTGGCTCGGCCAGTTCCCGCAGATGCGCGAATGGCCGGGCGGCGGGCGCGTGCTGAAGGACATCGAGGCGCAGTCCTACACGAGCGCGAACCGCAAGTTCGAGAGCGCCTTGAACATCCGGCGCGAGGATGTCTCCGACCGCCTGGGCATCTTCAAGCCGATGATCGCCGGGACGGGCCACACCGCGCGGCTGCCKCCCGAAGAGCCCCTCTACGGCCTGCTGGAACCCGGAGCCTCGGCGCTCTGCCATGACGGTCAGGCGGTCTTCGACGCCGATCGCCCGACCGTGGATGCGGACCGTCGGCAATTGCGATGGCGGCACGTCCGGCACGCCGGGTCCGGCCTGGTATCTCTTCGACACGCCCGCGCCATGAGCATCGCCAGGCGGCAGATCGCGCTGCTGCATGTCGCGAAAGGCAAGCTGCACCTGTCCGAAGAGCACGCCCGCGCGACGCGCGTTCACATGGCGGGTGTGACCGGATCCACGGCTCGACCGGGACGGGTTCAACGCGATCAACCGCCCCGGCGATGCGCATGTCTTCATGACCGGCGAGGTCCTCTGCGGCGTCCGCGCGCGGGTGCATGCGGGCTTCGGCCCGTGGCATCTCGGCTTCGCCTCGAAGGCCCCGCGCACGGGTCCGGAACGAGGTCTCCGCCCGCACCGCGATGAGGCGCCCGCGCGGCAAGGGCCGCATCCCGGGCGTCCCGCCGAACACCGTGGTCGTCCCGCCGGAGCTGGAAGACGACGCGCTGCACATCCTCGATACCGAGCTGACCGAGACCGGCGGGAGATGGAGGACCGCGCCCGCGATGCCGGGGCGAATGCCGGGGTCGGGTGGATCCGGTTCCACCCCGCAAGGCGACGGCCGAGCCGGTCGTGACGCCGTTCCCGGCGGGCCGACCATGGCCGCCCCGACCGCCATCCGCCAAGCGCAGCGCCTGCCGGACGGCACGGCGCGGACCCGGCCCGTCCACCTCATCCCGGTCGGCGCGTCTCCCGTGCCGCCCTACCAATAGAGCCAAGACGTGACCGATACGCCCGATCCGATGACTAAGGCCCTCGCCGCTCTGGATGAGGCCGCAGCCGCGCTGGCCACCGCTCGCGCCGCTCTTGCATCCGCCCTTGAAGGGGATGTTCAACGCCCCCGAAACACTCCGTTCAAGCCGCCCGCCACAACGCCCGAGGAGCACCGGCGCGAACATCGCTCCGGCAAGCCGTGCCGGGCGGCGCGACCGGACGGACGATCCGGCCGCGGTCATCCGGCGCACCCGCGACCGGGGTGTGGACCCGTCCGTGGACCATGCGCACCCCTCGGCCCACCTCGCGCTTCGCAAGAACGGGCCGGTCCCGGCCGCGGGCCGGATCGGGGAACCGGTCGCCGGGCCGGACGGGCTCCGGGGCCGCGACGGGCGGCGCGACCGGACGGACGATCCGGCCGCGGTCATCCGGCGCACCCGCGACCGGGGTGCGGACCCGTCCGTGGACCATGCGCACCCGTCGGTCCACCTCGCGCTTCGCAAGAACGGGCCGGTCCCGGCCGCGGGCCGGATCGGGGAACCGGTCGCCGGGCCGGACGGGCTCCGGGGCCGCGACGGGCGGACGGCGCGGGCGTGAGAGCTGATCGCGGCGCGGGAGGACCGCTGCCCGAGCCCCGTCTCCACCCCCGCCCCGACGGCAAGATCCCGCGCGTCAAGGGCGCGGGTCTCGTCCGCGCGACGACCCTCGAGCTCACCGCCCTGTCCCGCCGAAAGACCGCCACGGACCCCGGGACCCGACCGGCCGGCCGCGCCCGGATCGCCGCCGCCCTCGGCCCGGGGATGCAGGCATCGACGCGATCCGCGCCGTCCCGGACGAAAGGATGTCCGCGAACCGCGCCGCTCCGGACCCGGCCCGCTCCGCGCCCGTCGCAGCCGTCGCCGAGCGGATGCGCGCCCATCGCAACCGGTCCGCCCGCATGTCCGGCCACGAGGCCGAGGCCCGCGTGGACGCGGCAACCGCCGCGGGCCACATCACGCCCGCGATGCGCGATTGGGGGCGCTCCGCCGCCAGTCGCCCGACAGTTTCGACGAGTTCCTCTCATCCTCGGCCGCGCCGTTCGCGAAGCTGTCCGAACCGCAGCACCGGCCGCGCCCGCGCGCATCCGGCCCGGCGCATATCGACGCCGGCACCGCCGCGCCCGTCGCGAAGCTGTCCGAGCCGCAGCGCCGGCCGCGCCCGCGCGCCGCGGATGACCGCCGCGGCCCCCGACGGATCCGGCGCACGGCCTGCGGCCCTCGCGGCCGTGGACGACGCCGCCGCCGCGCCCGCGCGCACCCGGCGCGGCTCAGGTGGATGCCGGCACCGCCGCGCCCTGCCGCCGGCTCGACCCTCGGGCCGAGCGCCTTCGGCTGACCCATCGCCGGCCGCGGGCCGGGGGCGACACGCGGCCGGGTCCGGGTCCGGGTTCGGGTTCGGGAGGCGTGCGGGCCGAACGGAGCGCGTCCATCGCTCGCCCCGGTCCGCCAGGTTCGGCGCCTCCCGTGCCGCCTTGTCCGCAGATCCGCGGCATGTCCGAACGCGACGAGCAGCGCGCGAAGGCACCCGCACATGCCGCTTCGGCATTCGGGGCGCCGGCACGGGCCCTGCGTCCGGAGGGCGTCGCCATGACGGGCGCGGCACGTATCGACGCGGCCCGGAATGGCGCTCGATGTCCTGCAAGGGCAGCCGCGCGGTCGGTCGGGCCCGTGCGCCGCGGATGACCGCCGCGGCCCCCGACGGATCCGGCGCGTTGCCTGGCGCCCCGACGGATCCGGCGCACGGCCTGCGGCCCTCGCGGCCGTGGACGACGCCGCCGCCGCGCTGGCAACCGTCCGGGCCGCGCCCGACGCCGCCCGTGAACGGGACGTTCGACGCCCCCGAAACACCCCGTTCACCCCGCCCGCCACACCGCCCGAGGAGCACCGGCGCGCGCACCGATCCCGACGGCCGCGCCGGATCGACATAGGACCCGGACCCGCGCGCCTTCGCCAGCGACCGGATCGACCGCATGACGTCCGCGCAGGTCGCAAACGCCGTGGCCACGTCCCACCCGACCGCCGCTCCGCCGTCCACGCCTGCCGGACCACCCGGCGAAAGCCCGCACCCCCATCCTGACCTTATCCGGTGTCACACCATTCCGGATAGGAGCCGGACTTCCGGTCTCTTCCAGCGACAAACCCACCGAAACCCGGTGACAGAACAGGGGAAAGCACACACCGGCTCATACCCGCGGCGGCGAGGTCCGGCGCCCGCCGTTCTTCGGACCGGGCGCGACCGGCGTCAGGCGCGCGCGGGACGGAATGCAACGCCATCCTGTGCACAGAGCCGCCCGGCAAGCGCGCCGAGGCAGATCCACGCCGCCAGCCCAACCCCCAGCGCCCGCGCCGCGAACCGCGCCGCCAGTTCCGGAGGGACCGGTCCGGCCATGCCGACGGGGGCGGGCGCGCCGATCAGATGCGGCACGGCCAGAAGGGCGATCCCGCCTCCCCAGAAGAGCCAGCCGCGCCCGAAGCCGATCAGCGCGCAGCCAAGGCCGGTCGCCGCGACCGTGACCGCCCACCAGACCTGGCGCGGCTCCAGCGCGGCGGCGGACATGCCGGGAAGCTCCGGCGGCGCGCCCAGGGCCGGGGCCAGTTGCATGGTCACGAAGCCCGCCGCGCCCCAGATCATCCCCGCGCGACCGTCCACCCGCGCCCAGCCCCGCTCGGCCGCGACGGACATGAGGGCGGTGAGCACCAGCCCGTATCCCGCGTAGAGCAGGGCAGAGAACAGCACGCTCAGCCCGTCGCGCAGCGGATCGAACCCGACACCGGGAACGACGGGGGCGGCGCCGGGGGCAAGCTGCCCGGTCTCATAGAGTTCGGCGGTCAGCAGGACCGGTTGCAGCAGCGCAAGCTGCAGCAGCGCCGCGACCACCCCGGCGCAGAAGCCCGCGATCAGCCCGGCGCTCAGGATACGTCCCAGCATTGGGGTCAGTGGCAGGGAAAGCCGGTGGCGTGACGCACGTCATGGGCGGCATCGTGCAGCGCATCGGCCTGGACGACGCCGGACAGCGCGATCAGCGCCAGCCCGATCGCGGCGGCCAGCGCGGCCGGACCAAGGGTGCCGGTGGCGGAACGGGTCGCGGTCTGGGTCGCCATGTCACATTCTCCTTCGGCACCTGCGGCGGCGCCCTCAGCCTCTGGTCCCGATCTGCCTAGCCGGTTTCGGCGGCCGGGGGAAGGCCCCGCGCGCGCTCAGCGGCCGCGGATCCGTCCGCCCAGCGCGTCGGCATAGGCCCGGCGCTCCTCAGGCGTCATCCGGGACAGGCGTTGGACCAGCAGAGCCTCTGCCCGGCGCAGACGGTCCTCCGTCCCACGGCGCTGCCAGGCCAGTTCCGCGCGCACCGCCTGCGGGTCGAACGGCTCTGCCGCCAGCGCGTCGAGCAGCGCCGCGACGCGCTGGCGCCGCTCGTCCCGTCCGCCGCCGCCGCGCGCCTGCCGGAACGCCTCGACGACGGCGCGCCGGTCCCGGTCGGGCAGGGCCATGACCAGCGGCGCCAGCGGTCCGGGCGTGCCCCGGTGCGCACCGCTCTCGCCACCGCGCTGGAACGCCGCCCCGGCGACCAGCCCCGCCACCAGCAGATTGCCGGCCAGCGACAGCCACAGCACCGCGCGCCACAGACGCCGCCGTGTCCCCGGGGCCGTCATTGCGCAAGATCCGCGTATTGGAACTCGTAGCCGCCGCCCAGGTCCTCGACCGCGACGCCGGAGGGCAGCGCGCCAGAGACCATGCCGCCGGGATCGACCGCGCCCAGGACCACCCCCACCAGGCAGGCCGCCGCCAGCCCGCCCAGCGCGAGCCGGCCGGAGCGGCGCCGCCCCGCCGCGACCCTCCGCGCGTCCCGCGCGATCCGCGCCATCAGCAGCGCCGACGGCACCGGACGGGACCGCCGCGCGGCCTCCAGCGCCGCATCCGCGGCCACCCGCGCCAGCAGCGCGTCCGGCGCACCGCGCCCCTTCAGGGCGCGCAGCCCCGCGATCAGATCGTCGTCACTCGTCGACATAGCCCAAGGCCTCCCTCCGCCCTGCCAGCATCCGCCCCAGCGCCGCCCGGCCGCGCGCGGTCAGGCTTTCGACCGCCTCGACGCTGATGCCCATGGTGGCGGCGACCTCGGGGTTGGGCAATTCCTCTATGTGGCGCAGCACCACCGCCAGCCGCTGCCGCTCCGGCAAGCGCGCGAGCGCGTCCTCCAGCGCCATCCGCCGCTGGCCCTCCTGCAGCCCCGCCGCCGCGCCGCCGCCAGGCGCCGCGGGGATGTTCGCGCCCTCCAGCGTCTCGGTCGGACGGCGCGCCCGCAGCCGGTCGGTACACAGGTTCGCCGCCACCCGGTAGAGCCAGGTGGACACCCGCGCCCGCCCCGGCTCCCAGTCCGGGGCGATCCGCCAGAGCCGCAGCAGGGCCTCCTGGGTGATGTCCTCGGCCTCCGCCGCGTCGCCCAGCATCCGCCGCGCCACCGCCAGCACCCGCGGCGCATGGCGGCGGGCCAGGGGGGCGGCCGCCGCCATGTCGCCCGCGGCATAGGCCGCCAGCAGCGCCTCGTCGCTGGGCTCGGTCATGGCGTCTCCCGCTTCGGTGGAGAGCGGGCCCGGTACGGCCCGCCCCCGGCTCCGATCAGCCGCGATCGCCCTTGCGGCCGTGGCCGCCGCGCCCGTCGCGCATCGGCCGGTCAGGCATATCCGCGATCTCCCCTGCCGTAAGCACCCCGTCGCCATCCGCATCGGCCCGCGCGAACATCCGCTCGACCCGGTCGCCCCGGTCGCCGCGCGGCTGCGGCAGGTCGTCCACGGCGATCCGGCCGTTGCCGTCCTCGTCGAGCCGGTCGAACATCGCGCCGGCCCGGTCGGAGGCCCGGTCGGAGGCCTCGGTCGCGGCCATGGCGACCGCCTCCTGCCGGGTCACGTTGCCGTCGCCGTCGGCGTCGGCGCGGGCGAGCGGGTTGGCGCGCATGGCGGTCTGCGCCTCTTGCAGCGTCACCTGCCCGTCGCCGTCGGCGTCCAGGCGCAGGACCGGGTTCGGGCGCTCCGGACCGGCGTCGCCGGCCGGGGCGGTGTCTTGCGCGAAACTCGCGCCGGCCAGGACGGTGCCTGCCAGCAGGGCGAAAATCGTGTTGCGGATCATTGATACTCTCCAGGGTTCATGGTTGCGCCGCCTTGTCCCGGCGACGTGCCTGTTACGGGGCCGCCCGTCCGGTTCCGTCGCGCCATCGCCGTCACGGTCGCGTGAGGCCCTGCCCGCCGCGACGACGGCGCGCCGGGCCGGCCGCCGGGAGGGACCGGCGGGCGCCACCGAACCCCTTGCGAGGGTCGCGGATTTGGTGTTCGCTTGACAGATGAGTGTCAACCTGGACTTACACGAGTCGCGCCGTCTGCCGGAGCCCGCGGCCCTGCTGACGCTTCTGAAGCCGATCACCTGGTTTCCGCCCATGTGGGCCTATCTCTGCGGGGTCGTGTCGGCGGGGCTGTGGCCGTCGGACTGGACGCCGGTACTGCTGGGCGTGATCCTGGCCGGGCCGGTGGTCTGCGGGATGAGCCAGGCCGCCAACGACTGGTGCGACCGGCATGTGGACGCCATCAACGAACCCGACCGCCCGATCCCCTCTGGCCGCGTGCCAGGGCGCTGGGGCCTGTGGATCGCGCTGGCCATGTCGGCGCTGGCGCTGCTGCTGGGATGGGGCCTGGGGCCCTGGGGCTTCGGCGCCACCGTCGTCGCCGTGGCCGCCGCATGGGCCTATTCGGCCGAGCCGGTGCGCCTCAAGCGGTCGGGCTGGTGGGGGCCGATGCTGGTCGCCTTCGCCTATGAGGGGCTGCCCTGGTTCACCGGTGCCGCGGTGATCCTGGCCGGTGCGCCGTCGGTCTATATCGTCCTCATGGCCTTCCTCTACGCGGTGGGCGCGCAGGGGATCATGGTCCTGAACGACTTCAAGGCGATCGCGGGCGACCGCGCCATGGGCATCCGCTCGCTTCCGGCGGTCAAGGGTCCGGACGTGGCCGCGCGGCTGGCCTGCACGGTCATGGTGCTGCCGCAGCTCATGGTGATCTCGCTCCTGGCGATCTGGGGCAGGCCGGTCTTCGCGCTGGCCATCGCGGCGCTGCTGGCGGCACAGCTCGTGCTGATGCGGCGGTTCGTCGCGGCACCGGTCGCGCGGGCGCTGTCCTACTCCGGGACCGGCGTGCCGCTCTATGTCGCGGGGATGATGGTGGCGGCCGTCGCGATCCGGGGTCTGGCGGCGTGACGCTGTCATGGGTGTCCATCGCGCGGCTGGGGCTGGTGCAGATGTGCCTGGGCGCCATCGTGGTGCTGACGACCTCGACGCTCAACCGGCTGATGGTGGTCGAGCTGGCGCTGCCCGCCGTCCTGCCCGGCGCGCTGGTGGCGCTGCATTACGGGATCCAGATCACCCGGCCCAGCTGGGGGTTCCTGTCCGACACCGGCGGCCGCCGCACCCGCTGGATCGTCGGCGGCGTGGCGATCCTGGGCGCGGGCGCCTTCGGCGCGGCGCTGGGGATCGTGGCGCTGGAGCGGTCGCTGGCGCTCGGGCTCACGGTGTCGGCCCTGTCCTACGCGCTGATCGGGCTGGGGGTGGGGGCCTCCGGCACGTCGCTCCTGGCGCTGCTCGCCACGGCCACGGCGCCGCACCGGCGGGCCGCGGCGGCGACAATCACCTGGCTGATGATGATCTTCGGCATCGCCATGACGGCCGGGATCGTCGGCGGCCTGCTCGACCCCTATTCGCACGCGAGGCTGCTGAAGATCGTGGCCGGGGTCGGCCTGGTCGCGCTGGCCCTCTCGGCCCTCGCCGCCTGGGGGATCGAGGCGCGCTGCACCACCCGCCCGCAGCCTGAGCCCATGCCGTTCCGGCAGGGTCTGACCGAGATCTGGGCCGAACCCCGCGCCCGCGCCTTCACGCTCTTCGTGTTCCTGTCGATGACGGCGTACTTCATGCAGGAACTGATCCTGGAACCCTACGCGGGCCTTGTCTTCGGCTTCACGCCGGGCCAGTCCACCACGCTGTCGGGGGCCCAGAACGGCGGGGTGTTCGCGGGCATGCTGCTGGTCGGCGTCATGGCCACCGGATTTCGGCGCGGCGCGCTCCGGGACTGGGTGGTGGCGGGCTGCGCGGGCTCGGCGCTGGCGCTGCTGGGAATTGCGGCGCTGGGTCAGACGGGGCTGGCGCGGCTGCTGCTGCCCGCCACGGTGGCTCTGGGCGTTTTCAACGGCATGTTCGCGGTCGCGGCCATCGGCGCGATGATGCAGCTGGCCGGTGAGGGCCGCGCGGCGCGCGAGGGCACGCGCATGGGCCTGTGGGGCGCGGCGCAGGCCATCGCCGCGGGCTTCGGCGGTCTGGTCGGCGCGGCCGCGGTGGACCTGCTGCGGACGCGCATCGACACGGCCGCGGCCTTCGGCGCGGTATTCGCGGCCGAAGCCGTCGTTTTCTGCCTCGCCGCCCTGATGGCGGCGCGGATCATGGCCAGCGGGCGTCCGGCGCCCGCACTTGGAGGACAGGCGCATGTATGACGTTGTCGTGGTGGGCGGCGGCCCGGCGGGTGCGATCGCGGCCGAGGATCTGGCCCGCGCCGGGCACCGGGTGGCGCTGCTGGACAAGGCCGGCAAGATCAAGCCCTGCGGCGGCGCCATCCCGCCCCGGCTGATCCGGGACTTCGCCATCCCCGACGACCAGATCGTGGCGCGGATCACCACCGCGCGCATGGTCTCTCCCACCGGACGCTCGGTCGATATCCCGATCGAGAACGGGTTCGTCGGCATGGTCGACCGTGGCCCGTTCGACGAATACCTGCGCACCCGCGCGGTGGCGGCGGGGGCGGTGCGGGTCACCGGGCAGTTCCTGCGGATCGAACGCGGCGACACCACCGCCGTCGCCTATCGCTGCAAGGAAAGCGGCGCGGAAAAGCACCTGCCGACCCGGCTCATCGTCGGCGCCGACGGCGCGCGGAGCCGGGTCGCCCGCGGCGAGGTGCCGGGCGGCGACACGATCCCCTACGTCATCGCCTACCATGAGATCATCGCCGCCCCCGCGGGGCGCGGAGCCGGCGCAGCGCCGGGGGCGTCGCCCCCGGACCCCCAGGATATTTCCGGAAAGATGAAGGGGCGGGCGGCCTACGATCCGGCGCGCTGCGACGTGATCTACGACGGGTCGGTCAGCCCGGATTTCTACGGCTGGGTGTTTCCCCACGGCGGCCAGGCCAGCGTCGGCATGGGCACCGGCGTGGACGGCGTGGACCTGAAAGCGGCGACGGCGCGGCTGCGCGACGCCGCGGGCCTGGCCGATTGCGAGACCATCCGCCGCGAGGGCGCGCCGATCCCGCTGAAGCCGCTCGACCGCTGGGACAACGGGCGCGACCTGGTGCTGGCCGGGGACGCGGCCGGCGTCGTCGCCCCATCCTCGGGGGAAGGGATCTACTACGCCATGGCGGGCGGGCGCGCGGCGGCAACGGCGGCGCAAGCGGTGCTGGCGTCTGGCCGGGCGACGGACCTGGCCCTGGCGCGCAAGCTGTTCATGAAGGAGCACAAGACCGTGTTTCGCGTGCTGCGTTCCATGCAGGACGCCTATTACCGCTCGGACGAGCGGCGCGAGCGGTTCGTGTCGCTGTGCCACGACCGGGATGTTCAACGTCTGACCTTCGAGGCCTATATGAACAAGGCGCTGGTGCGTGCCCGCCCCATGGCGCATCTGAAGATCGGAGTGAAGAACGTGGCCCATCTGTTGCGACTCGTCCCGGAAACCTACGCGTGAGCCAGATGATCCCGGCCTGGGTGGACGGCACGCTCACGCCGGTCGAGAAGCTGGAAGTGCATCGCCGCGGCCTGCGGCACAAGGCGATCTCGGTCTTCGTGATGGCCGGCGACCGGGTGCTGCTGCAACGCCGTGCGGCCGGAAAGTACCACACGCCCGGCCTCTGGGCGAACACCTGCTGCACGCACCCGGCGTGGGACGAAGCCCCCTTGGACTGCGCCACCCGGCGGCTGGCGGAGGAGCTGGGCATCACCGGCCTGTCCCTGACGCATCGCGACCGGATCGAGTACCGGGCCGACGTCGGCGACGGTCTGGTCGAGCATGAGGTGGTCGATATCTACACCGCCGAGGCGACCGACGCGCTGGGGCTGACCGAGAACCCGGAGGAAGTATCGGACACGGCCTGGGTTGCGCTCCGGGATCTGCTCCGCGACGTGGTGGAGGCGCCGTCGCGCTACACGCCGTGGCTGCGGATCTACCTGGAGTCCCACCGCGACCGCATCTTTCCGCGCGCCGCCTGACCGCCGGCGCCACGGGGCGAACCGGCGGCGCGTCGCAACGCATGACTCCGCCATGGCTTTCCGCTATGGTAGCCTTCTTTCCGTTGCTGCCGAGAGAGAGTCCAGATGCTGACCCGCCGCCATTTCGTCGCCACCGGACTTGCCGTCCTGACCCCGAGCGCCGTTTTCGGCCATGCCGGCCTGCCGCACCGCAGCCGGTCGTCGATGTCCGCGCGCGACGTGGAGATCCGCCGCGATGTGGAGGTGGACACGATCCACGTGTTCCTGGAGTATTTCGCCCTCTACCACGTTCGCGCGCCGGGCTACGCGCGCGAATACCACATCGCCGTGGGGGACGAGGGGCGCAACATGTCCGGCGACACGGTCATCAAGCGCAAGGAAGAATGGCCGTCCTGGACGCCGACCCAGAACATGATCCGGCGCGAGCCGGAGGTCTATGCGCAATTCGCCGACGGTGTGCCGGGCGGCCCGGACAACCCTCTGGGCGCGCGTGCGCTGTATCTCTACAAGGGATCGCGGGACACGATGTACCGCATCCACGGAACGTCGCAGCCCTGGACCATCGGACAGGCCGTGTCCTCCGGCTGCATCCGCCTGACCAACGACGACGTGATCGAACTCTACCCGAACGTCGCCGTCGGCACGCGCGTCACCACCTACCCGACCTGACGGGGCGGCGGCGACGGGCGGGCCAGACCTCCAGGACGGCGGCGCAGAGCACCAGCGCGCCGCCGGCCAGTTCGACCGGTCCCAGCCGCTCTCCGGCCAGCATCGCGGCCGACACGGCGCCGACCAGAACCTCCGCCATGAGCAGGATGCCGACCCGGGCGGGGTCGAGCCGCGCGGTGGCCCACATCAGCGCCGCCACAGACAGAACCCACCAGCACCCGCCCGACACGACGGCCAGTGCCGCGGCGCCCGCCGTGACGCCGCCGGGCCAGGGCGCGAGCGGCGGCGCGATGGCCAGCGACGCGACGGCGGCCCCCAGGGCGAAGACCAGCGCGGCCTCCGGCGGCTTCAGGTTCGACCGGACGCGGATACCCGTCGAGCCCACCGACCACATCACGCCCGCCGCCAGGCCCATCCATTCCCCCGCACCGCGCGGCAGCGGCGATGTCCCGTCGGCGCCGAGCATGACCGCAAGCCCCGCCAGACCGACCGCGATCGCCGCGACACGCAGCCACGAGACCGGCCAGCCCATGGCATAGCGGCCGATCAGCACGCTCCAGACGGGGGTCAGGTAAAAGAGCAGGATGACGATGGCCACGATCCCGTAGACGAAGGCGACGGAATAGAGCGCGAAGGCGGCCCCGCCCAGGGCGTAGGACAGCAGCCCGACTCGGTCGGCCCGGATCAGCCTCCGCCGCCGGAGGATCGCCACCGGGGACAGCAGGACGGCGGCGGCCAGGGTGATCGCCACCGTCCCCCAGGCGCCGGGAAGCCCCGCCCCGGAAAGCGCGCGGACCGGCAGCCAGTACAGCCCCCAGAGAAGGCCGGTTCCCAGCACGATCGCGGTGGCAAGACGGTCGGCGCGCGCTTCGGTCATGGTCGGCGACCTAGCGGGACCGGCCGGGCCGGTCAAAGGGTCATCGACGGATCATGGGCGCGGCGGGCCAGGGCACGGAACATGGGGTGACCGGGAGCCGACTCTGCTGCGAATTGACGGAGAGTCCGCAGGTTGATTTCTGAGGCATCGCGGCGCGCATCGCCAGCCCCATCCTTGCCACGAACTCGACGGGCGGGATGTTCCCAGGGCCCGGGTGACGTCGGCGGTGATTGCCGTCGTGCTGCCATGCCCGGATCCGTTCGCGGGTATCGGCCATCGGCGATGGCCTGCCCCCCGCCGGTCCGCCGGTCATAGGGAGAGTTTGCGGGGATGGGATTGGTTGTCGGACCGGTGGTGTCGGGCAAGCGCGGGGGCGCGGCGCCGTCGAATTGCCCAAGCGCCCGGCGCTGAGAGCGGCGTCCGGTGTGCGGCCTGACGGCAGTGTCGCCGGTGCGCCGGAGGGCCCGTTTTCGCCGGGCATCGTCCGGGGTGTCGAAGAGTTCCTCGTTCGGCAGCTCGCCGCGCAGGCTGCCGTTGAATGACACGATAAGGGCATTCTGCTGCGGCTTGCCGTGGTCGATGTCGTGCCGTGGGACCGCGTTCCGATCGGCCCGTTGCAGAATGGCCCGGCTCGTCGCCACCGTTCCGTTGTCGCCGACACTGCAAGAGGGTTTCGCGCCGATCCGCACCAGCGCGTCCGGCGCGCGGGCGACACGGGCGCCCTGGTGCCGGCGATCAGGCCCGGTTCTCGCGGCAGCAATCGTCGATCACCGCGAGAATGCGGACCTTGCGAGAGGCGCCGAAGCTGACCGGCAGGCAGTCGAGCGGTTAGCGGGCATCGGGATGCGCCGCCCGTGGCATCGGCGTGCGCGTGCCCGAAGCCCGCTTGCGGCCACGTCGTCGCTTCACCGACAGCCCGTCCTCGCGAAAGAGCCGATACAGTTGTCGTGGTCGATGATCCAGCAAAAGGCCGATCCGGCGCCGCTTCCCGGCGTTCTCCTTCATTTCCTCGCGGATCTCGGGGGCGGGCGTGGGCGTCGGACTGTTCTGGGGTCGACACCGACAGGCTGGCAGGCCCGGCGTTACGAGATCTTGCGATCCGGCATCGCCCGCAGCTGCCTCTCGCCGCCTGGCCGTTCGCCGTCGTCGCCCGGACCGACGGCGCACCGTCAGCTCTCTCCCGGAGGGTCGGTCGGAGCAACGTTGTCCAGCGTGGCATCGGCCGGCGGGCGGGTGAGCTCGGCGTCCTCATCCGCCGGCGCCTTCAGCGTCGCGGCCCGGGACAGGTCCACGCCGCCATGCCCGGCTTTCGGCTTGCAGACTGTCGCGGGGCCAGCCCATGACGTCGGCATCTGGCATCCCGGCGTGCTGCTCCGTGATCGTCCCGATGATCCGCGCCTCCGTGAAGCGGCTCTTTCGCACCGTCTGCTCCTTCGCGGTTGAGCGAACGCCACATCGGACTGAGGGATCTGGTGGGGGGCAGGTCAGGGCCAGCGGGTCGTCCCGGCGCGCGGTTGCCGCGGGGTGGCGCCGGAAAAAGAACCGGGAGCACTTCGTCGTCCGGTGGGGCGGCGGACCTGCCGCCGCCCGATCCGGTCACGCCAAGAGGGTCAGAAGCTGCTGTCCGTGCTCCAGCGCCGCGTAGGGATCTTCGGGAAGCAGGTAGCTGATAGCCCGGATGATCAGGACGATGGCGATCGCCCCGAAGAAGACGGCGGCGGCATAGGCGGCCCCCACGGTCATCTGGGTGAAGACCCACATCCTCAGCGACGGCTGGTCGCTGTCCAAGTACCAGGTGTCCTTGTTGCGCATCTGATCACTCCATGGTCGGCGGGCTGTAGATGACGAACTCATCGGGCGTGCGGGCGGGAACGTAGTTGTTCTGCGCGCCGTAGCCGTGGTCCTGTGCCCACAGGAACCAGTTGTCCACCACCGTGCCGGTTAGCAGGATCCCGATCCCGCCGGTCAGCGTGGTCAGCACCGCGAACCACCAGGCCCAGCGGTGGATGCCCTCCATCGTGGCGTTGAAGCCCATGGTCCAGCGCCAGAACAGCCCCGCCCGCTCGGACGCGGTGCCACGGTCGTGGATCTGGTCAAGCTCCCGGTCGCCGCCGTAGCGGGAGACGGCCAGGATGGTGCCGCCGTGCATCGCGAAGAGCAGGACCGAGCCGTAGAGGAACACGATGCTGAGCGCGTGGAACGGGTTGTAGAACAGGTTCCCGTAGGTGAGCGAGAAGAGGTTCGTCCAGTCGAGATGCGGGAAGATGCCGTAGGGCACCGCCTCGGACCACGACCCCATGAGGATCGGCCGGATCAGACCCAGCACCAGGAACAGCCACACCGCGCTGGAGAACGCCCAGAACACGTGCTTGCCCATCTTGAGCTGTGCGGCCAGCTGCCAGCTTCGCGCCAGCCAGGACAGGACCGCCACCAGCAGGAGGGCGGAGGCGATGATCCACAGCCCTCCGTCCCAAAGCGGCGCGAAGCCCAGGCCGTATTCGGGCGCGGGCGGCTCCAGCGCCAGGTAGAAGAGGTCGCGCACGAAGATCGCCGGGTTGAAGCCGACCTGCACCCAGAACGAGATGCCCACCAGAAAGAACCACAGACCCCCGGTGATGAAGCTGAGCACCCCGAACGGCCCCAGGTAGATCGGACCCAGCTGCGCGTTGCCCAGCCAGCCCAGAAGCTGGCTGAAGCCGATGCCGGCGCTGCGGTCGCGCAGATCCATGCCCTCCGGGGCCATGCCGATCTCTGGCGGGCCCTGGACCTGCACCTGCGTAAAGATGTTCTGATACTGTGCCATCTCAGGTCCTCCTCACAGATCCGCCCACCAGGGCAGGTTCAGATACCAATCCCACCAGACGACCCACTGGTCGAACCAGATCGTCCCCGAGATCACGATGCAGACCGCGCTCCAGAACCCGGCGTTGATCGCCAGCAGGTAGCCCAGCCGGTGGATGCCCATCGGCCCGATCGAATAGCCGATGAAGTCGCGAAAGAACGTGTCCTCGTGATCCGGGCTCTTCATCGTCTCGCCCTTCTCGGGGTTGGCCGCCGACAGGATCAAAGAGCCGTGGAGCGCCAGCGCCAGGGTGGTGGTGAAGAACAGCGACACCGCCAGCATATGCGCCGGGTTGTAGTGGAAGTTGCCGTAGAGATAGCCGGTGTAGCTCACCCAATCCAGGTGGCTCCAGATCCCGTAGGGGAACGCGTGACCCCAGGCGCCCATCAGCACCGGCCGGATCACCTGCAGCGTGAAATAGGCGAAGATCGCCACGCCGAAGGCCACCGGCACATGGTAGCCGATGCCCAGCTTGCGGCAGATCTCGACCTCTCGCATCATCCAGGACAGGAACGCGCCCAGCGCGCAGATGGTGATGATCTGCCACAGCCCGCCCATCTGGAGCGGTGCGGCGCCCAGCCCCATGGACAGGGGCGGCGGGTTGATGGAAATCAGCCAGGGGTTCCAGACCCCCTGGATCGCGGCGGTATAGAACACCAGGATCGTGCCGAGCCCGGCGAAGAACACGGTGGTGATCCCGAAGAACCCCACGAAGAACGGTCCGACCCAGAAATCGAACAGGTCGCCGCCGATGAGCGTGCCCCCCGGCACGCGGTATTTTCGTTCGAAGCTGAGCAATGCCATCTTGCTTCTCCGTCTGTGGCGGCGGGTCGCCGTCGTTTCGGTCAGGATGGCGTCGGGCAGGCGGACCCGCCCGGCGCGATGTCGCTTCGGTCAGGTCACTCGGCGATGACGACGTCTTCGGTGCCGTATTTGGCCGCCGCGCTCTCGAACCAGTTGTACCGGTCCGTGCTGAGCAGGACGAGGTGGATCATCGCCGCCAGCAGGAACAGGAACACGCCCTGGGCCACGAAGACGCGGCGCGGGTCGAACACCAGCCAGATCTTGTAGAACTTTGCCATGTCTCAGATCCCCTTCAGAACCACGGGCGCCAGATGAACACCGCCAGATGAGCGAGGACGGCAACGGCCGAGAACAGCCAAAGCCCGCTCATGTAGACGGAGTGCAGTTCCTGCGCCTGCTCGTCGGTAAGACCTGTGAAAGACAGATCGGTTCTATCAGCCATTTAACTCTCCTTGAGGGTCAAGCTGACGCCGCGGGGCCCCGCGGCCGGGTTCCGGCTGTTGCCGGACTTCGCCCGATGGCCCTGGGGCCGCCGGAGGAATTCTGTCGTCACGCCGCGAAGATCATCGGCGTGATGATGCGCGCCTGGGACCAGGCCCGCGCGATCGGTCCGCGCGCGGGGACGCGGCCCGAACGGATCAGCGTCAGCGTCCAGGTCAGGCAGGCCAGCGGCACCGTGGCCGCGAAGATGATCGCGAAGTAGATCGCGAACTCGGTCTTCAGCCCGGAACGGGACCGCTCGGGAACCATCGCCCCCTGGTTGGTCATGTCGGTCATGTGTCGCCCTCCTCTCTGGATGCGTTGCGTGCCGGGCCAAGCGCCCGCACGGTCTCTCTGCCCACCGCCGCGTCGCCGCGGCTGAGCGTTTCCTTCTCTGCCGCGTCGCGCAGGCGACGGGCGGCGGAAATGCGTGTCAGGACCGGGTGCTCGGCCACGATCCGGTCCAGCTCGGCCTGCGCCTCCGGCTCCCACGGCAGGTCGCGGCGCAGCGTCGCCGGCGTGGCCTGCGCGGCGTCCATCTCCGATCCCAGGGGCAGGATGTGGAACAGCGCGTCGAAAAGCCCGTTGCAGACCTCCTGCAACAGATACGTCGCCCCCGCGTAGCCCATGAAGGGCGTGCCCGTGGCCCGGCGGATCGCGCCGCCCGGAAAGCTCGCGGTGATGAACGTCGGCTGCGGCCCGTGGCCGCCGCGCGTCTCCGCCAGGTACATCTTCTCGTTGATCGACCCCATCAGGATCAGCGGCCGCCTGTCGTGGATCAGGCGCCGGACCTCGTCGTTGTCGGTCTTCTTCCCGGCCGTCCGCGCCACGGCGAAGGCGCAGGGAAAGCCCAGCTCGTCCTCCAGGTAGTGGCGGATGCCGCGGGCGTAGGTCTCCGTGCCGACGATGCCGAACTCGGCGGTGGCAAAGAAGTCCTGCGTGACCGAGCGCCACAGATCCCACACCGGCTTCAGCGTCGAATGTTTCTCGCGCGCGATGAACGGCTCGGGGTCCAGATCCAGCAGCTCTCCCAGCGTGCGCAGGAACTTGGTGGTGCTCTCGACCCCCACCGGCGCCTGGAGATAGGGCTTGCCCAGCACCTCGCAGAGGCCGCGTCCGAACTCGCGGTAGAGGCAGATGTTGACGTCCGCGTTCACCAGACCCCGCATCTGGGACAGATGCGCGCCCAGCGGCATGACCATGTTGACCTCGGCGCCGATGCCCTCGACCAGCCGCCGGATCTCATGGAGATCGCTGGCCATGTTGAACACGCCGTACATCGGCCCCAGGATGTTGACCCGGGGGGCCGCGCCGTCCTCGCGCTTCTTCTCGGGCGGCATCCGGCCCTTGGTCTGGCCCCATTCGGTGAACAGCCAGGTCATCGCGCGGTCGGCGGCCTGCCACTGGTCCTCGTCGATGGTGCGCGGCAGGAAGCGCTGGATGCTGGTGCCCTGCGGCGTCACGCCGCCGCCGATCATCTCGGCGATGGATCCCGTGACCACCACCGCCGGCAGCGCCGGGTCCAGCGTATCCCAGGCCCGCTTCATGGCCGCCTCCGTGCCCGATCCCATCTCGTCCTCGGACAGGCCGGTGACGACGATAGGCAGCTCATGCGGCGGCAGCCCGTCGGTGTAGTGCAGGACGGATGTGACCGGCAGGTTCTCGCAGCCCACGGGGCCGTCGATGACCACTTGCAGGCCCTTGATCGCGGTGAACGCATAGACCGCGCCCCAGTATCCGCCCGCCCGGTCGTGATCCGCAATCAGCATGGCGCGACCTCCGCAAGGCCCGCGGAACTCTTACGGAACTCATAC
This sequence comes from Palleronia rufa, assembly GCF_000743715.1. Taxonomy (GTDB): domain Bacteria; phylum Pseudomonadota; class Alphaproteobacteria; order Rhodobacterales; family Rhodobacteraceae; genus Palleronia; species Palleronia rufa. The sequence continues at coordinate 182,401 of NZ_JQEY01000005.1, read as the reverse complement.
GGATGTCCTACGGACTTCCCATGGCTGTTTTTCCGCATCATCAGATCATCTCCTGCGCCTTCGCGGCCTTCTGCTGCCGCTCCAGCTTCTGGAGATTCTGCGCCCGGAACTGCGGCTGGACGTTCGGATCGGCCTCCCAGACCCCCGCCGTGTCGCCCGTGCCGACCCCTTCGTAAAAGGCCCGCATCCGCGCCATCCGGTCCCGGTTGCCCAAGGCCGCGTTGACGACCTGCGCCAGCGATCCCGCGCCCGCAGGCCCCATCAGCGGCCGGGCCGAGATCAGGTTGGTGAAATAAAGCGAAGGGATTCCAAGCTCTTTGGCCTTCTGGACCACGGGCGTTGTGCCGATGGCCAGATCCGGCTTCACCCCGTCCAGGGCCGCCAGATCGTCCTCCAGGCTGGCGCGGAACACGACCTTGACGCCCTTGGCCTCCAGCCATTCGCGGTCGATCCGCCCCGCCTCGGTCTTCGGGCAGGCGGTGCCGACATAGGGCACGTCCGCCCCGCTCTCGATCAGCAGCCGCGCCACCAGAAGCTCGGATCCCTCATAACCCGACAGGGTGATCGTCCCGTCGATCCGGGCACCGGCCAGCGCATCGCGGATCGCCGGAAGAAAGGCGTTTTTCGAAGCGGAAACAGCGCCCTGCGGCACTCCGAACGTCTCACCCACGGCGCTCAGCCACGCCTCCGTGCCCTCCAGCCCGACGGGCGCAGAGCCCAGAACCGGCCGGCCGGCCCGCCCGAATTCGCGCACCGCGGCAGTATAGAACGGATGCACCGCCGCCACCGCACCGCAATCCAGCGCGGCGTAGAGCTCGCGCCATTCCCGGCACGGCACCACCGGCCCCGCGGCAAGCCCCATGGGCGCCAGCATCGCGCCGATCATCATCGGATCCGCCGGGAACATCTCGCCCAGCAGCGTCAGCGACGGCCGGTCCTCGATGCCCGCGACAGGCCGCGCGACCGGCCCGGCCTCTGCCTCGGCCCGCGCATAGGCCAGCATCGCACCGGCCAGAACGTCCTTGGCCTCGGCGTGGGTGGGGATGCCGAACCCCGGCACGTCGATCCCGATGATCCGCACGCCGTTGATTTCTTTCGGCAACAGCCGCAGCGGCACGCCGCTCGCCGTGGGTACGCACAGGTTCGTCACCACGATCGCATCATAGCGCTCCGGGTCGGCCATGGCATGAACGCTCTCGCGGATGTCCTCGAAAAGCTTGCCCGTGACCAGTGTCTCGGAGTTGAAGGGCACATATCCCACGCTCCGCCGCGCCCCGTAGAAATGGCTCACGAATGTCAGCCCGTAGACGCAGCAGGCGGACCCCGAGAGTACCGTCGCCACCCGCCGCATCCGCAGCCCGACACGCAACGACCCGAAAGCCGGGCACATGCTCTGCGGCTGGTCGTGCGGGCCCTTGGGATAATCCGCCGCATAGCGGTCCAGCATCTCCGATCCACCCGCCGCACGGGCCGCCGCTTCCATGCGCACCGCGCCGGAGTGACACCCCAAGCCATCGGCAGGGCTCGACCCGGCGGCCCCGGGCGCGTCGTCCCGGATCGTCTCGACCGCCTCGTCGTGATCTGCCCGTTCGGTCATAAGTCCTCGCCTTCTTTCATCTTTCAAGAAATATCCCGGGGGGTCCGGGGGGCTGGCCCCCGGCCGGATCGACCTCACGCCTCGTCGTAGATCACCTCGAGCGACGCCTTCGGCGCGCTTTTCTTGCCGCGCATGTCGGCGTCCGTCGCGGGCTCCAGCACCACGCCCTCGCCAGTGTCGGAGCCGTCGAAGAGGGCGAGCAGCCCGTCCTGATCCAGGGCCGTGGGATGTGTGGGCTGCGACGCCGACACCGCCGCGGCCAATCCGGAGAACAGGTCCCCCCATTGCGACTTGGCTGTCCCCACGATCTGGTAGTTCGCGGATTTCTTGCGCAGATCGTCATCCGCCGGGATCGACGCCAGCACCGGAATCTCCACCGCCTTCGCAAAGGCCTGCGCCTCGCCCGAATGGTCGTCCTTGTTGATAACCAGCCCGGCGACGCCGACATTGCCCCCGAGCTTGCGGAAATACTCCACCGCCGAGCAGACGTTGTTGGCCACGTAGAGCGACTGCAGGTCGTTCGACGCGACCAGGATCACCTTCTGCGCCATGTCACGCGCGATCGGCAGGCCGAACCCGCCGCAGACCACGTCGCCCAGGAAATCCAACAGCACATAGTCGAAATCCCAGTCGTGGAACCCCAGCTTTTCCAGCAGCTCGAAGCCGTGGATGATGCCGCGCCCGCCGCAGCCGCGGCCCACCTCCGGCCCGCCCAGTTCCATGGCGAAGACGCCGCCGCGCTTGAAGCACACGTCGCCGATCTGCACTTCTTCGCCGGCCAGCTTCTTGCGGGTCGAGGTCTCGATGATCGTCGGACAGGCCTTGCCGCCGAACAGCAGGCTGGTCGTGTCGGATTTCGGATCGCAACCGATCAGCAGCACCCGCTTGCCCTGCTCGGCCATCATGTGGCTGAGGTTGGCCAGAGTGAAGGACTTGCCGATGCCGCCTTTGCCGTAGATCGCGATGATCTGGCATTTCGAGGTCGGCTCACCCTGCGGCACCTGCAGCGTCGGCTCGGCGGCCTCCTCCTTCAGGGTGGCGTCGTAGTCCTTGAGGTTCGGAACCCTTGGATCGTCGAGGCTCATGCCACGTCCTTCCAGTCCAGAATGAGTTTGAGGCAGGCGGGATCGTCGAAGGCCGTCGCGTAGGCCTCTGCCGCCGCAACGGCCGGGCGGCGATGCGTCACCAGCCCGTCGAGCGACAGGGCCCCGGATTCCACCAGTCGCAGCGTCACCTTCAGATCGTCCCGGGTCCACTCGGCGGCGATCCGAAGGCGCGCCTCCTTCATGAAAGCCGGCGGGAAGGCGAACGAGATCGGGTCCTCGTAGAACCCCGCCAGCACGATCTCACCACCCTTGATCAGCCGTCCGATCAGGCTCGGCAGCAGGTCGGCCCGGCCGGTGGCGTCATAGATCGTATCGTATCCGACGGTCTCGTCGCTGTCGGGGTGGCGGACCTCGTAGCCCTTGGCACCGCCCATGCGGGACGGCTCGATCTCCCACACCGTGGGCGCGCCGCCGGCCAGGACCGTCAGCCGCGCCAGCAGCCGTCCCAGCGTGCCGTGGCCGACGATCAGATCCGGCAGATCGACCCGCAACCCGGCGATCGCGTGCCGGGCGGTCGCGGCCAGGGCCAGCAGCGCGCCGGTTTCGCCCAGGCCCGCGTCCACGCGTGTCAGGCGCGTTGCGTCCGACACGAGTCGCCGGGCGGCGCCGCCAAAAAGGCCGCGCACGCCCTCGTAGCAGTCGGCCCCGGGCACGAAGACCGTGTCGCCGACCTTGAGGCCTGAACCGCGACGTGCCTCGACCACTTCCCCGACGCTCTCGTAGCCGGGTACGAGCGGATAACCCATGCCTGGAAAGGGTGGCATCCGGCCGGTCCAAAACAGCTTCTCGGTGCCCGTCGAAATCCCTGAAGAGGCGATCTCGACCACCACATCGCCATCTTTCGGAGAGACAAGCGCGACATCCCCCAGACCCAGCGCGCCCGGACCTTCGAGGATGACGGCTGTGGTTGAAGTCATTCCGCTTCCCTCCCGCTGTGGCGATTGCGAGTCGCGCCCGCGGTTGCCATCTGTGTCAGATTAACCTGACACATTGATCTGTCAACTGACGCTTACAGCTTTCGGCTTATCTTCTTGCGGTGACCACGGACGTCACAAAGGCCCGGCGCGGCCGTGGGATGCGGATGTCGTGGAACCCCGCGTCTGACAGCAACTCCGCGATACGGCCGGCCGACCGGGCGCGGCCCGTGCCCATGGCCGCGCAGTAAAAGGCGAAATACACGTCGCCCGGCCGGTGCGGCGACGCGCCGCCGGTCATCGGCTCCGACACCACGATCCGCCCGCCATCTGGCAGCGCGGCATGGCAGCGCTTGAGAAGCGCGCCGACAGTGTCGTCGGCGTGGTCGTAGAGCACCCGCACCAGCGACAGTGCATCCGCACCCGTGGGCAGGGAGTCTTCGCGGAAATTGCGCGGCGTGCGGGCGATGCGGGCGGCAAGGTCCGGCGAAACGGCGTCCAGCACCGCCGGAAGATCGACCAGCGTCGCCCGAAGGTGCGGATGTGCGGCCAGCGCATGGGACAGAAACGCTCCGGTTCCGCCGCCCACGTCCATCAGGTGCGACACATCCGACAGATCCACCGCCGCCAACGTATCCTCTGCCACGATGGACTGGCTTTCGGCCATGAGGCGGGAGTAGCGCGCGGCCTCGTCCGGTGGCGCGTTTCCGCCGAAGACATAGGGCCAGAACCGTGCCAGCTCTGGTGCGGTGTCGCCTTTCAGGAAGGCCACGGGATCCGACAAGTCGCGGTAGAGCACGTCGTGGTGGCGAATTATCTCTGCCAACCCCGGCACGCCGGTCAGCGCAGCACCGCGGATCGTGGTGCGGAACCCGTCCCGCCGCAGGGAAAGCAGGCCCATGGCGACACCGGCCCGCAGCAGCAGATCCATCCGGTCAGGCGGCAGCGACAGGTCGCGCGCCAGGTCGGCGGCAGTCCGGGGCGTGTCGGTCAGGCGCTCCAGAACCCCCAGCTCGACCAGCGCGCGCAGGGCCTGGCTCTGCGCAAAGCCGGAAACCAGATCGAAGATCCGTGCGCCATCGCGCCGCACGAAAAGCCGGGTGATCGGGAACCGGGCCGCCCAGGACTGGAACGCGGGATCGGCGACGCGGCGCAGCAGCCACGCCCGCCAGTCGGCGCGCGTGTCAGGCACCCTTCTGGCGCGTGGCGGAACGCGGCGCCAGCTTGCGGGCGTATTGCGTCACCAGCTCGGCCAGCATCGCCTCTCCCGGACAGGAGGGGATCGACGCGATGGCTCCCGACAGGATCGCGTCAAGCCGGCGCGCCGCACCGTCGAGCCCGAGTTCCGCCACCGCATTGGGCCGCCCCAGGCGCTGGTCCTGTCCCGCCGGCTTGCCCATTTCTCGCTGGTCGAGCACCGCGTCGCGAAGATCGTCGGCCACCTGAAAAGCTTCTCCCAAACGCGCGCCCAGCTCTTCCCACGGCTCGGCGTCCTGCCCGGACGCGACGGCGCCCATCTGCGTCGCGGCGATGAACAGCGCTCCGGTCTTGGCGCGGTGATAGGCACCCAGATCGATGGTCGGCTCGCTCTCCCAGCCCTGTCCCGCGCAAATGCCCATTGGCATGCCCGTCCGGGCCGCCAGAAGGCGGATCAGTGACAGGGCACGTGTGGGCTCAGCGTTGCCCGCGCGGGCCAGAACATCGAAGGCCATCACGATCAGGCTGTCCCCGGCCAGCAGCGCAAGCGGCTCTGAGAACGCACGGTGGACGCTCGCCTTGCCGCGTCTGAGGTCGGCGTCGTCGAATGCGGGCAGATCGTCGTGAACCAGGCTGGCGCAGTGGATCAACTCCAGCGCAGCGGCCGCCGCATCCGTGACCTCGGGGCGGTCGTCGCCGCAGGCCAGGGCCACGCTGGTCAGTATCGTTGGCCGGATCCTGGCGCCGCCAGGGGCGCAGGCATAGTGCAACGCGGCGCCCAGCTTGACCGGCGCATCACCGCCCTGACCACGCCTCAGAGCCACGTCTATGGCGGACTCGATCCGGTCGGAAAAGGGGGTGGTCATACTGGCCGTCAATCCGCTGAAACAACAACTGTAAACTATTGTGGACACACGACCGGAGGGCTGTCAACGTCCGCCCATGGCGCCGGAACGGATCATCGTGGTGGGCAGCGGCATGGGCGGGCTTTCGGCTGCCTTGTACCTGTCGGGCCACGGTAAGGACATAGAGGTTTTCGAGGCCGCCGCCACCCCCGGCGGCAAGATGCGCACCCTTCCCAGCGCCGCCGGTCCGGTGGACGCGGGCCCGACCGTCCTGACCCTGCGGGGCGTGTTCGACGACCTCTTCCGCGAGGCGGGCCTGAGGCTGGAGGATCACGCGACGCTGGAGCGCGAGCCGGTGCTGGCGCGTCATTTCTGGCCCGACGGCAGTACGCTCGACCTCTTCGACGATCCGGATCGCAGCGCCGAAGCGATCGCGGCCTTTTCCGGGACGCGCGCGGCGGCGCAGTTCCGCCGATTCCACGAAGAGACCCTCCGCCTGTTCCGTGCCTTCGACGCGCCTGTTCTGCGGGCCGCGCGGCCGTCGCTGCCGGCGCTGGCCGTGCGTGTCGCGGCCGATCCCGCGCTTCTCAGGGCCATGGCGCCGCTTTCCAGCCTTGCCGCGCATCTGGGCCGACGCTTCGACGACCCGCGTCTGGCGCAACTCTTCGGCCGCTATGCCACCTATGTCGGCGGCATGCCGCACCGTGTGCCGGCGCTGCTGGGCCTGGTCTGCCAGGCAGAGGCGCAGGGCGTCTGGCGCGTGGCCGGCGGAATGCACGCGCTGGCGGGCGCGATGGCAGAGGCGGTGGAACGTCTGGGCGGACGCATCCGGCTGGGTCGGGCGGTCGCGCGGATCGAGCCCGGCGTGGGCGTCATCCTGTCGGACGGCACATGCGTTCCCGCGGACAGGGTGGTGTTCAACGGCGATCCCCGGGCGTTGCGCACCGGCCTGCTGGGCGCCGCCGTGCGCGACGCCGTCCGGCCGTCGGGAACGGAGCCCCGCAGCCTTTCGGCAGAGGTCTGGGCCTTTGCCGCCACACCCGCGGGCCGGGACCTGCACCACCACAACGTTCTATTCGGCGCCGATCCGGAAACCGAGTTCGCGCCCCTCTCGGCAGGTGGCGTTCCCGTCGATCCAACAGTGTACATCTGCGCACAGGATCGCGGCACCGGCCGCACACCGCCGCCCATCGAGCGGTTCGAGACCATCGTCAACGCGGCCCCCCTGCCCCCGGACCGGCCCGACACCCAGGAGCACTGCCCATGTTTCGACCGGACCTTCGCGCTTTTGGCGGAACGCGGCCTCTCCTTCGCGCAGCCACCGAAGCCCGCGGCGCGCACCACGCCGGCAGGGTTCGCGGCGCTGTTTCCGGGCAGCCTCGGGTCTCTCTACGGGCGATCCCCGCGGGGGAGCATGGCGACATTCCAGAGACCGGGCGCGCGGACGCGGATACCCGGGCTCTACCTGGCGGGGGGCGGGGTGCATCCCGGACCGGGAGTGCCGATGGCGGCACTCTCAGGACGGCACGCGGCCGAGGCGATCATCAGCGACCGAACTTCGACATCGACGTTCCGCCGGACGGCTACGCCTGGTGGTATGTCGACGGGATCAGCGACGACGGATCGCGCGCCGTTTCGGTCATCGGGTTCATAGGGTCGGTCTTTTCGCCCTGGTACCGCTGGTCGGGGCGGCGCGACCCCGCGAACCACTGCTGCATCAACGTGGCCACCTACGGGGCCGGCGGCCGGTTCGCCATGACAGACCGGGGCCGCGCGGCGCTGGACACCGATCCCGACCGGCTGCGCGTCGGGCCGTCCTCGATGACGTGGCAAGGCGACCGGCTGGTGATCGACGTCGATGAAATCTCATCCCTGCCGCTGGTGGGGCGGATGCGGGGACGGATCACCGTCACACCATCGGCCATCACGGAAGAGGAACTTCTGCTGACGGCGGACGGCGCCCATGTCTGGCGCCCCTTCGCGCCAATCAGCCGGATAGAGGTCGATCTGGGCCGGCGCGGGCAATGGTCCGGCCACGGCTATTTCGACGCCAATTTCGGCACCCGCGCGCTGGAGGCGGACTTTTCCTACTGGACGTGGGGCCGCTATCCGGTCGCACGGGGAGCCGCCTGTTTCTACGATGCCACCCGGCGCGATGGCACGTCGCTGGCCACGGGCATTCTGGTCCAGCCGGATGGCGCGCTGTCGCGGATGGCACCGCCGCCAAGACAGCCCATGCGCCGGTCGTTCTGGGCGGTCCGGCGCGAAACCCGCGGCGATGCGGGCACCACGCCGCGCCAGGTCAGGGCGATGCTCGACGCGCCGTTCTACGCGCGATCCATGGTACGCACCACGGTAGAGGGCCAGGAGACCACGGGCGTCCACGAGGCGCTCGACCTCGACCGCTTCAGGGGGCCCTGGCTGATGCCGATGCTTGCGGTCCGGGTTCCGCGCCGGGCGGGCTGGCCCGCCGTCGTCAGGCCGTGACCGGACGGCGGCGATTGAGTCGCCAGACCGAGAGATTGAGCGCGAATGCGGTGCTGACCCAGAGCAGGTACGGAACGAAAAGCAATCCCGCCAGAAGGTCGAGCATCAGGAACTCCCACAGGGTCGCCGCGACGGCGATCCACAGGATGCCGATGATCGCAAGCCCGCCCAGCATCCTGTGGAGACCGAAGAAGATCGGCGTCCAGAGCGTGTTGAAGGCGATCTGCACGGCAAAGATCGCCATGGCCCTGCCGCTGTCGTCCAGCGGCGCGGCGCGCGACGCCCCCCATGCGATGCAGATGTAGAGCGTTGTCCAGACCACCGGGAACGCCCAGTTCGGCGGGGTCCATGACGGTTTTTCAAGGCTGTCGTACCACTCTCCCGGCTTGAACATGGCGCCGGTGGTCGCGGCACCCGCGCAGGCCAGCAGAAAGATGAAGAACAGCGTCCAGTCCATGGCGCAGATCTAGGGCGCCGGGGCCTCCGGGTCCAGCGGCGTCCGCACCTGTCCGGTTGCGGGCTTTTCACCCGACCCGCAGCAGCGTATCCGGCCCGCCATGGAGCGTTTCGAAGACATCTACGCCGAGGAGACCGGGGCCGGCCGGATCGAACCCGATCCCGCGCAGGAAAAGGTCCTGCCCGAATTCACGCGCCTGGCCCGCGCGCTGGCCGAGAAACCGCCCCGAAAGGGCATGTTCGGCCGCAAGGCCAGGGGGGGGCCGAAGGGCATCTATCTCTGGGGGGGCGTCGGGCGCGGCAAGTCGATGCTGATGGATCTCTTCCACGGCAACGTGGCCGTCGAGGGAGGGCAGCGCCGGGTTCATTTCCATGCCTTCATGCAGGAGGTCCACGCCGGCATCGGACGGGCGCGCAAGACCGGCGTGGACGACGCCATCAAGCCCGTGGCCGACGGGATCGCGGACGGGCTGCGGCTGCTCTGCCTGGACGAGATGCAGATCGGCGACATCACCGACGCGATGATCGTCGGCCGCCTGTTCGAGCGGCTGTTCGAGGGGGGCGTGGCGGTGGTCACGACCTCCAACCGGCCGCCGCGCGATCTCTACAAGGACGGGCTGAACCGCAACCTGTTCCTGCCGTTCATCGCGCTCCTGCAAGAGCGGATGGAGGTTGTGGAACTTTCCTCCCCGCGCGACTGGCGGCAGGACCGGATCGCCGGATCCGACGTCTACTTCACCCCCGCCGATGCCACCGCACGGCAGGCCATGGACGCGCTCTGGACGCGGCTGACCGGCGGCGCAGACGGCGAGCCGCTGCGTTTCGAGGTCTCCGGCCGGCGGGTCGAGGTCAGCCGCTACGCCAACGGAGTGGCCCGCTCGGGGTTCTGGGATCTCTGCGGGCGGCCGCTCGGGGCCGCCGACTACCTGGCGCTGGCAGAGCGGATCAAGGTGCTGATGCTGGAGGACGTGCCGCGGCTGGGTTCGGAGAACTACAACGAGGCAAAACGGTTCGTCACGCTGGTGGACGCGGTCTATGAGGCCCGGCTGCGGCTGGTCATGTCCGCAGCCGACCTGCCGGAATCCCTCTATGTCGAGGGGTCGGGCAGTTTCGAATTCGAGCGCACGGCATCGCGTCTGAGGGAAATGCAATCCCGGGACTGGGAAGCCGCGGGCGGCTGACGCGCTGATCCGCCGAGCCTGGGCATAGCCGCGTGCCGACGTTGTCCGGGACACCGGGATGCGGAAGGTGTGCTTCGGTTGCCCGGCGGCCCGGGGCCCCAAATCGGTAGCCATGCTATGGCCGAAGGCCGCCGAGCGATCGACGCGCGCCGTCCGTTCGCCGCCGGCCGGGGGGCCGAACTGTGCCTGAAAGCTATCGGGCCCGACGCGGGTTGCTGGCGCGAGGGGCAGGTCGATGGCGGACAGGGCGTTGGCAGCGCGAGGCCTACGGGGCCGGAACGCGGCGTGGCGGCAGGAACCGCGCCGGGTCAGCCGTTCTCCTGCAGGATCCGGCCTGCAAGATAGAGAGAGCCGCAGATCAGGATGCGCGCCTGCGGGCTGTGGGCCGCGATAAGGCGCACGGCGTCGCGGGCGGTGTCGGCGGTCAAGGCAGGCAGGGACACGCGGGCCGCCGCGGCGGCGGTCTCGGCGGCGGAGAGCGTGTTCGCCTCACCCGGGATCGGCACGGCGGTCAGGCTGATCGCGTGACCGGCGAGCGGCCGCAGAAAGCCCTCCACGTCCTTCGTGGCGAGCATCCCGCAGACCAGATGCGTCGGGCGCCGCGGCAGGGCGCCGAGCGTTGCGGCGATGGCGATTCCGGCCGCGGGGTTGTGGCCGCCGTCGAGATAGATCTCGGCCGCGGGCGCGGCATCGACCACCGGTCCGCGGGTCAGGCGCTGCATCCGCGCGGGCCAGATCGCGTCGCGAAGGGCCGCCTGGCAGGTGGCATCGTCGGCGCCAAGCTGCCGCAGGGCGGCCAGGGCGATGCCGGCGTTCGTCACCTGATGCGCGCCGGGCAGCACCGGCAGCGCCAGATCCAGCAGGCCGGTGTCGTCCTGGAACACCAGCCGGCCGCGTTCGGTGGTGACGTGCCAGTGCTGGCCGTGGGCCAGAAGCGGCGCCCCCAGACGCGCGGCGCGGGCCTCGATCACCTCCAACGCCGCATCGTCCTGGGGACCGACGATGCAGTGAACGCCGCGCTTCAGGATGCCGGCCTTCTCGCCCGCGATTTCCGGCAGCGTGTCGCCCAGGTACTGCTGATGGTCGATGGACACGGGCGTGATGACGCTCAGCTTCGGCGTCACGACATTGGTCGCGTCGAGCCGCCCGCCAAGTCCGACTTCGAGCAGCGCATGGTCGGCAGGCACCCGCGAAAAGGCCAGGAACGCCGCGGCGGTCGTGATCTCGAAGAAGGTGATCGGCCGGCCGCCATTTGCGGTCTCGCATTCGTCGAGCAAGGCCGAAAGCGCGTCCTCGCCGACCAGATCGCCCGCCAGGCGGATACGTTCGTGGAACCGCGCGAGATGCGGCGAGGTGTAGGCATGGACGCGCTCTCCGCGCGCCTCCAGCCCGGCGCGGATCATCGCCAGCGTGGACCCCTTGCCGTTGGTTCCGGCGATATGGACCACCGGCGGCAGGCGGTCCTGGGGGTTGCCCAGAGCGGACAGGATCCGGTGCATCCGATCCAGCGACAGGTCGATGATCTTTGGGTGCAGCGCCATGAGGCGCGCCAGGATCGCGTCGGACCCGCTCATTCCGGCCGGCCTGGGGAGGCGGACATGACGGTTGCGGTGCTCCGGTCCCGGCAATGGGCGAGGCCGGCGGCGCGGGCGGACGCGGTTGCGCCCGATCCGCGGACCGCCCCGGCGTGCCCCTTCAACGGCCGCAATCCCGCAACAGACGTGGCAACGGCGGACTCCCGGATCGCGGCGCCCGACGCGTCCCTTTGCCCGTCGACGCGCCGGACCGACCCCTTGCCGACACCCGCCGCGGTCGCGGCGGAAACCGCATTCATCGCCTCAGCGCTCGGCGCTTGCGGCGGGCTGCGTGGCGACCGCGGCGGCATTGGACAGCACCGGCGGGGGAAGATCGGCCTGCACGGCGGGATCCAGTCCCAGGAGCATCCGCAGGATCACGGTCAGCTCCTCGCGCTGGTGGCGACGGTCGGTCACGCGGTCGAGCATTCCGTGATCGAGCAGGTACTCCGCGCGCTGGAACCCCTCGGGAAGCTTCTCGCGGATGGTCTGCTCGATCACGCGCGGTCCGGCGAAACAGATCAGCGCGCCCGGCTCGGCGATGTGCACATCGCCCAGCATCGCGTAGGACGCCGTGACGCCGCCGGTGGTGGGATGGGTCAGGATCACGATATAGGGCAGGCCCGCCTCTTTCAGCATTTCCACCGCGACCGTGGTGCGCGGCATCTGCATCAGGCTCAGGATCCCCTCCTGCATCCGCGCGCCCCCGGCGGCGGAGAACAGCACCAGCGGGCAGCGACGCTCGACCGCGCGGGTCGCCGCGGCCAGGATGGCGTTGCCCACGTACATGCCCATGGACCCCGCCATGAAGGTGAAATCCTGCCCCGCCGCGACCACCGGCACGCGGCCGATCTCACCCTGGACGACCAGCATGGCCTCTTTCTCGCCGGTCTCGCGCTGGGCGGCGCGCAACCGGTCGGGATACTTCTTCTGGTCGCGGAATTGCAGCGGATCGGGGGTCGGCGCGGTTACCGGGATCTCGGTGAAAGCGCCGCCGTCGAACAGCGCCCGGAACCGTGCGCGCGGCGTGATCGGCATGTGGTTGCCGCACTGGGTGCAGACGTTCTGGTTCTCCGCCAATTCCCGGTGGAACAGCATGGAGCCGCATTCGTCGCATTTCGTCCAGAGGTTCTCCGGCACCTCGCGCCGGTTGAACAGCGAGCCGATCTTCGGCCGGACGTAGTTGGAGATCCAGTTCATATCACGCCTCTTTCGGTTGTCCGAGGAGATAGGCCGTCAGTCCCGGACCCGCAACCGCCAGCGCAGCAGCGCCCAGACCGCGACCAGCACCGCCATGTCGGCCAGGATCAGCGGCAGGGTCAACGCGTCTTCGTCTGCGGCATAGGGCGTGACATAGAGCGACAGGCCGGTGATCGTGCCCTGGGTCGACACCAGCAGGATCGCCAGGATGTTGTTGGCGAAATGCAGCCCCCACGCTGCCCCGAGAGAGCCGGTCACGCGCGTCAGGTCCGCGGCGATCAGCCCGAAGAGCCCCGCCCCCGCGGCGATGGCCAGCGCGTTTCCCCCTGCGGTGGACGGATCGTAATGGAGAGCGCCGAACAGCACCGATGGCGCGACCAGATAGGCCAGGCGCCAGCGGATCCGCGCTGCGATCTGCTGCATGAGATAGCCGCGAAAGATCATCTCCTCGGCGCCTGTCTGTATCGCGATCAGCGGCACCGACAGTGGCAGGAGACTGAGCCAGAGCGCCGGAGACAGGTTCGGAACCGCGTCGAAACCGGACGACCAGAGCAGCAGAGAGGCCGTGTAGAGCCCCGCCACCGCCAGAACGCCGGCGCCGAAATGGCGCAGCACCCGGCCCCATGGCCCGAAAAGCGTGGCCAGACCGCGCCGGTGGAGAAGCCGCACGGCGATCCAGGGCGCCAGCGCCATGCCGATGAACGTGGACAGCAGCAGCAACGTCGCCCGCGGCGTGGCCGGCTGCACCATGGCCGCCATCGTGCCCATCGCGGTCTCCGCATCGGTCCTGAGCCAGATCGCCGCGAAGCTTCCCATCATCCACAGCGCGGTCACCAGCACCAGGACCACGCAGCCAAGGACCAGCCGCCAGATCTGCGGGCGGGCCCGGGCCGGGGCGACGAAAGCGTCGAACGCGCGTGGCATGTTCATCGTGGTCTCCTTGCCTGTCCCGGCCCGCTCCCGGCGGGTCCCGCCTGGCCCTTCGGCCTTGTCGTGGGGGCTGCGCTCGCCTATGCCCGGAGACGTCATTTTCCTCAGGAGAGCGCCATGTTGAAGGGCAAGCCCGACAAGTCGAAGCTGCCGAGCCGGCACGTCACCGAGGGGCCCGCCCGGGCGCCGCATCGCTCCTACTACTACGCCATGGGACTGACCGAAGAGGAAATCGCCCAGCCGCTCGTGGGGGTGGCGACCTGCTGGAACGAGGCCGCGCCCTGCAACATCGCATTGAGCCGTCAGGCGCAGGCCGTCAAGCTTGGCGTCAAGGCGGCCAGCGGCACCCCGAGAGAGTTCACCACGATCACGGTGACCGACGGCATCGCGATGGGCCATGAGGGGATGCGCTCGTCGCTGGCCAGCCGCGAGGCCATCGCGGACACGGTCGAGCTGACCATGCGCGGACATTGCTACGATGCTTTGGTGGGGCTGGCGGGCTGCGACAAGTCGCTGCCGGGGATGATGATGGCCATGGTGCGGTTGAACGTGCCGTCGGTGTTCCTCTACGGCGGCTCGATCCTGCCCGGCAAGGTTCCGGCGGGGGCCGACGTCCCGGAGGATTTCGCCGACCGCGACCTGACCGTGCAGGATATGTTCGAGGCCGTGGGCCGGCACCAGAACGGCAGCCTGTCGGACGCGGCGCTGGCGATCCTTGAGAGGGTCGCCTGCCCCTCCGCCGGGGCCTGCGGCGGCCAGTTCACCGCCAACACCATGGCCTGCGTGTCCGAGGCGATCGGGCTGGCGCTGTTCAACTCGTCCGGCTCGCCCGCGCCCTACGAGAGCCGGGACCAGTATGCCTCCGCCAGCGGCGAGGCGGTGATGGCGCTGCTGGAGAAGAACATCCGCGCCCGCGACGTGGTGACCCGCAAGAGCCTGGAGAACGCCGCGCGCGTTGTCGCCTGCACCGGCGGCTCGACCAACGCCGGCCTGCACCTGCCGGCCATCGCCCATGAGGCCGGCATCGACTTCTTTCTGGACGATGTTTGCGAAATCTTCAGGGACACGCCGTATTTCGTGGATCTCAAGCCCGGTGGGCAGTTCGTGGCAAAGGATCTCTTCGATGCGGGTGGCATTCCGGTGGTGATGAAGGAACTGCGCCGCGCGGGTCTGATCCACGAGGATTGCGTCACGGCAAGCGGGCGGAGCATCGGCGAGGAACTGGACCTGATCGACCGCGGACCGGACGGGCGGGTCATCCACCCGGTCGACGCGCCGATCACGAAGACCGGCGGCGTTGTCGGGCTGAAGGGCAACCTGGCTCCGGAAGGCGCGATCGTGAAGGTGGCGGGCATGTCGCCCGAGGAGCAGGTGTTCTCCGGCCCCGCCCGCGTCTTCGAGTGCGAGGAAGACGCCTTCGAGGCGGTCAAGGCCCGCGCCTACAAAGAGGGTGAGGTCCTGGTCATCCGCAACGAAGGGCCTGCCGGCGGCCCGGGGATGAGAGAGATGCTTTCGACCACCGCGGCCCTGTCGGGACAGGGCATGGGCAAGAAGGTCGCGCTGATCACCGACGGGCGGTTCTCCGGCGCCACGCGGGGGTTCTGCGTCGGCCATGTGGGACCTGAGGCCGCCCAGGGCGGCCCCATCGCGCTGATCCGCAACGGCGATGTCATAACCATAGACGCCGTGGCCGGTGAGATTTCCGTCGATCTGGACGATGCGGCAGTTGAGGCACGGCGGGCGGACTGGGGCGGTCCCCGCGCGACGAACTACGCCTCCGGCGCGCTGTGGAAATATGCGCAGCTTGTCGGCGCGACCTACAAAGGTGCCGTGACGCATCCCGGCGCCGCCGTCGAAACCCACGTCTACATGGACCTTTAGGACGCAAAAGGACACGCGATGAACCAGACCGGCGGCCTCGACCGCACTACCCATCGGCGCGCGGCAGGGCGATGGGACAAGGTCTTTTCGCGGATCGCAGCCCTTCACCCTGTTCCGGTCGCAACGCCGCGCGATCGGGCAGGCGACCCGCGCCCGGGGCTGGACCGGATGGCATCGCGGACCGATCGGCGCACGACGGGCGCACCCGTCCCGTCCGGACCCTGCAACGCGGACTGGATCTGGCGGCCCGAAATGTTCCGCGGGATGGCGCCGGCGGACCATGTACCGCTGGAATCCGGCCGCGTGCTCTGCTCCGGGGTGCATATCTTCCACGACTGTCGGGACGCGGAGATCACGCTGAGGCAGCAGCCGGCAGGGGCGTCCCCCGGTACCGCGTCCCAAGCCCTTGAAATCGACGTGCTGTCCTTTGGCGGCGATTTTCTGAGCGTCGTCATCGACCTTCCGGACGCCGCCATCGACGGGTTGGGTCTGTCCCATGTCATTCAGGTCGAGACCCTGCTGGAGGCCGAGCGGCCCCTGGGCGCCTTTCTCCGCCTCAACCTGAAACGCGGCCCGAATATCGAGCAGATGGTCCGTGAGTTGGCCACCGGGAACGGCATCGCCGTGACCGAGTTCGACCTTGCCTACGCAGGCCTGGGCGGCTCGCGGATCGACCGCGCCTGGATTGACGTGATCCTGCAAAAGCCCGCGCTGAACCGGCTGGTCCTCGGCGATTTTGTCTGCAGCCGCCGCCTCAGGGCCGAACTCTGACAATCTGCCCGCGCGCTCTGCTGTGCGCCAGGATACGGTGGCCGTTCCTGCCACTGTTGGCCACAGCAAGCATTCGCAGCGTACTGGCTCTGTCAACGCATGTCGTGAGGCGACGGGTTGCCGCGGTAGAGCGGTGTTTCGTCCGTTCAGCCGACAATGCGTCGGCCGTGTGCCTTTCCGTTTCTCAAGTCCGCTTTCACGGCGGGGGGATGCCCCGAAACTCTGCCGATAGTTCCCAATCGGCCGTGTCGGCTTTCGCCGCCGCCCAAGAAACGCCGCTGCCGAGCAAGGTCCACGCTTGATGGACGCGCGGGCAGTGTGGGGCGCAGCCCTGGGTGCCACGGCCCTTTGCCGGACGGGCACCGGCTCGCTCCCACTCCGCCGGGCAATGACCTCGGATTACGTCGGTGGCGCACACACGGAACGGCAGGCAGCGGGGCAGACATGCACCGGACCGAAGCGCGGCTAGCGGGTCAGGACGACCTCGACCCGCCGATTGACGCGACGCCCTTCCGGGGTGGTGTTGGCGGTCCGCGGTGCCAGAAAACCCACGCCCTGCGCCGTGATCCGCGAACCATCGATGCCGTAGGTCTCTACCAAGGCGTCGCGCACGGCAGAAGCCCTGCGGCGGGACAGCGCCATGTTCGGACCCAGCGCACCGCGGACGTCGGTATGGCCGACCAGCGCTATGCGCGCGTCGGGCCGGTCCCGGAGCCCCTGGGCCAAGGCCTGGAGTGACCGGAACGGCCCGCCCTCCAGCGCCGCGGAGCCGGTGGCAAAAGCCAGGTCGTCCAGAGGCGCGTGCCCCTCCCGCTCCAGCTTGGCCCATATATCACCGGACGAGAGCGCCGCCCCGGCCGCATCGGAACGCACCGCAACCGGATCCGGTGCGCCTTCGGACACCGTGGTGAGCTGCACGTAACCGCTTCCCCCGGCCTGACTGATCAGCAGCGCGGCCAGCCCCCCCCCCGGATGCCGCGCCCAGGACATACCGATAGTCGCCGAGATCTACGAACATGTCCGGCGCGGGCAGCGTCGGCGTCGAAAACCTGAAATCGTATCCGCCGCAGGTTTCCGCCGCGCAGTCATAGACCACATCATAGCCCGCAGCGCGGATCTGGTCCGCCAGATCCCGGGCCAGCGCGCCGGTATCCACCGCGCCCGCGATGCGCCAGGCCGTACGTCGGACGGTGCCTTCGGCGGTGCGCATCCTCTGCCCGGCATCGGTCCAGGGACCGGCGGGCAGGGACAGCTCTCCGGTCTCCCGCTCCTCCGCCGTCTGGGTGGACGGGGCCGGAAAGGTCAGGTCCAGGGCTGCGGCCGGCCCCGCCGCACATATTAGAAAAAGGACCGCCGCCCTCACGCCGGGCGCCTATCGCGCGCGCGCGTGATACTCGTCGTTCGGCCGCATTTCCGACGCCGTCGCCACCCGGTTGGTCATGTTGAAGAACCCCGCCACCGACGCGATGTCCCAGATGTCCCGGTCCGAGAACCCGGCCGCGCGCAGCGTGGCCCGGTCATCCTCGGTCACCGTGGCACAGGATTCGGTCAATTTGGTGGCGAAGGCCAGCATCGCGCCCAGGCGCGGACCGAGGTCCGCGACCCGCCAGTTCATGACGATCTGCTCGCCCAGGATCGGGTCCCCCGACAGTTCCCGCACCGCCGCACCATGGGCGACCAGGCAATAGTAGCAGCGGTTGCAGGCCGATACCGCGACCGCGATCATCTCCCGCTCAAGCTTGCTGAGGTTCGACTGTCCCAGCATCAGGTCGTTGTAGAGCGCGGTGAAGGCGTTCAGCTTGTCGATGTCGAAGGCGTAGGCGCGCAGCACATTGGGCACCAGGCCCAGTTTCTCGGCGCAGATGTCGAAGTATTTCGCGGTCGCTTCGGGCAGCGGGTCCACCTGGGGCAGGTCGAGCGCGGTCGGCTGGTCGGTCATGGGCCGGATCCTCAAGGTCTGAGACGATAGTGATAACACCGACCGCCCTGCAATCCGAGACCCCGATAGAGCGCGATCGCGGGATCGTTGGCCTCTGTCACCAGGACGGAAAGGCAGTCGGCACCGCGATCCTGCCCCCAGCGCGCGGCATGGGCCATCATGTGGCGGCCGAGTCCCCGGCGTCGATGCGCGGCGCGGATCTCCAGCGCATGGACGACGACGGCGCGGCCGGACAGGGCGACAAAGCACGTGCCCGAGGGCTGATCCGACACGCGTCCCAGGATCGACACCCTGGGCACCGCGACCCGTTCCATCACCGCGATGCGGTCGGGGCCGATCCGCCCCTCTGCCCAGATGTCGCGCTGGACACGCAGCGGCGGCCAGACGGTGAAACCGCTGACCGGGGGCGGTGCATGGGCGGCAAGGGGGGCCGTCGGCCCCTGGAGCAGCAACGTCGGATCGAGCACCAGATAGCCGCGCTCGGCCAGCATCCGGTCCAGCTCCCGCTGATCCGGCGCGACAGAGACCAGCGCGCGGCGCCCGGCCCCGTCCATGGCGCGCTCTGCGCGCGCAAGGTCGTCGTGGGTGGGGACGCCATCGCAGGTCGCGGCCTCGACCCGCTTGCCGCCGCCGCCCTCCCGCAGGGTGAACGGCCCGATCCGCCGCGTGTTGACCGGCGGCCAGGTTTCGGCCAGCAGGCGCGCGACACTCATTCCCGCGCCTCTGGAAAAGCGGCGCGCAGCTTGCCGATCGCGGCGCCGATCTCATCGTCGTCCGCCCCGCGCACCACGACGGCGACGCGGTAGCCGTCGCCGGTCCAGGACGGATAGCTGCCCAGGGACAGCGCCGGATGCTCCTGGGCGACGCGGGACAGCGTCTGGGCGATATCGCCCTCCCCCCGGTCGAGCGTCAGGGTCCGGCTGGCCACCGGCGTACCGCCGGCAAGGCGCGGCAGAAGGCCCGCCAGCATCGCATCGAAGATCTGCGGGACGCCGGCCAGGACGTGGATGTTGCCCAGAGAGAACCCGGGCGCGGCCGAGACCGGATTCGCGATCAGCGTCGCACCGTCCGGGATCCGCGCCATGCGCAGCCGGCTGTCGTTCAGTTCGGTGCCGCGCTCGGCATAGTGCCGGGCCAGGATCTCGCGCGCGTCGTCCCGCACGCCGATGGGCGCGCCGGTGACGGCGGCGATGCAATCGGCGGTGATGTCGTCGTGGGTCGGCCCGATTCCACCGGAGGTGAACAGGTGGTCGTGGGTTTCGGAAAGCGCCCGCGCCGCCGTGGTGATCGTGTCCGCGACGTCCCCGACGACGCGGATCTGGCGCAGGTCCATGCCGTGGAGCGTAAGCGCCCGCGCCAGGGCGTGTGCGTTGGAATCGCGGGTGCGGCCCGACAGGATCTCGTCGCCGATGACCAGCATCGCGGCGGTGGGGTTGGGCATGGGGCTGTCCTTGCGCATGGGTCCATGGGCGGTATAGCCCCCCGCCATGCGCTTTCAAACGCCCCTGATCCGCGGCCATCTGGTCCGCCGATGGAACCGGTTCCTGTCCGAAGTCACCCTGGACAGCGGAGAGACCGTGCGCGCCCACTGCCCGAACCCCGGCGCGATGCTGGGCCTGACCGCGCCCGGACTGCCCGTCTGGGTAGAGCCCAACGACGATCCGGGCCGCAAGCTGGGCCATGGCTGGCGGCTGGCCGAACTGCCCGGCGGACATTGGGCGGGGATCGACACCTCCGTTCCGAACCGCGTCGTGGGCGAGGCGCTGCGCGCCCGCGCCGTGCCGGAGCTGGCCGCCTACGGAACCGTCCGCCCGGAGGTCCGCTATGCCATCCGCAGCCGTGTGGATTTCCTGCTGTCGGAACCCGGCCTGCCCGATGCCTATGTGGAGGTGAAGAACGTCCACCTCCGCCGCGACGGCGACTGGGCGGAGTTTCCCGACTGCGTGACCGTCCGGGGCGCGCAGCACCTGGACGATCTGGCGGGCATGGTGGCGGAGGGGCACCGGGCGGTGATGCTCTATCTGGTCCAGCGCACGGATTGCGCGCGCCTGCGCCTGGCCCGCGATCTCGACCCGGCCTACGGGACCGCCTTCGACCGGGCGGCGGCTGCGGGGGTGGAGACGCTGGCGTGGGACACTGCGATCTCGCCCGGGGGCGTGTCGATCCGGGCACCGCTGCCGTTCTCGCCCTGAACGCTTCGCGGTGGAAACCGTACGATTCAGGCCTTATATTGCACCGCAGAAAACAATCGGAGACCGGTTTTGGACGAATCCACCGGCAGGCTGACCAAGGACGGGATCCGCATCCATGAGGCTGCGGACTTCTCCGGCATGCACGAAGCCGGCCGTCTTTCCGCGCAGATTCTGGACCGGATCGCGCCGCTGGTCACGGTCGGGCAGACCACGAAGGAGCTCGACCGCCTGATCACCGGCTGGGTGGAAGAGGCGGGCGCGACATCGGCCACGATCGGATACCGCGGCTACCAGCACGCAAGCTGCATCAGCGTGAACCACGTGGTCTGCCACGGGATCCCGGGCGACAAGCGGCTGAAGGACGGCGACATCCTGAATATCGACGTGACGGTGATCGTGGACGGCTGGTACGGCGACACCAGCCGGATGTACGTGGCCGGCAAGCTGGGACGCAAGGCCGAGAGGCTCATGCAGGTCACCCATGACGCGTTGATGGTCGGGATCGAGGCGGTGCGTCCCGGCGCCACTTTCGGGGATATCGGCCACGCGATCCAGACCTTCGTCGAAGGGCGCCGCATGAGCGTGGTGCGGGATTTCTGCGGCCACGGCCTGGGCCGGGTGTTCCACGCGCCGCCCAACGTCCTGCATTACGGCCGCCCCGGCACCGGTCCGCGGCTGGAAGAAGGCATGTTCTTCACCATCGAGCCGATGGTGAACCTGGGCCGGCCGGAGACCAAGGTTCTGGCCGACGACTGGACCGCCGTGACGCGGGACAAGTCGCTGTCGGCCCAGTATGAGCATTCGGTCGGCGTCACCGCCCAGGGCGCGGACATCTTCACCCTGTCGCCCGCCGGCCTTTTCCACCCCACATATGCCTGAGGGCGATCACCGCGCGGTGATCTGGACCCTCTCGGCATCGAACTTCGTCATCGGAATGGGGGCGTTCGTCCTGATCGGACTGGTGGCGCCCATGGCCGAGGGGCTGGGCATCCCGCCCGCGCGGATCGGCGCGGCGATGACCACCTATGCGCTCGCCTATGCGGTGCTGTCGCCGGTGCTGGTCGCGCTGACCGGATCGCTGGGGCGCCGGCGGCTGCTGGCGATGGCCTTGGCGCTCTTTGCGGGCGGAAACCTGATGACCGCTCTCGCGCCATCGGAAACCGTGATCCACCTGTCCCGCATCGTGGCCGCCGCGGGGGCGGGCATGTTCACGCCGGTCACGTCCTCCGTCGCGTCGGCGCTGGCCGCGCCTGGCAAGCAGGGCACCGCGCTGGCCGCCGTTATCGTCGGGCTGACGGTCGCCCAGGTGGCCGGCGTGCCGGTGGGAAGCTTCGTGGGCTACACCTTCGGCTGGCGGGCGGGATTTGGGCTTGTCTGCCTGCTTTCGCTGCCATGCCTGTGGCTGATCTGGACGCGGGTGCCGCGCGGCCTGTCGATCCCGCCCGCCGGCCTGTCCGACCTGGGCCGCACCCTGTCCAACGGCCCCGCGATGCTGGCGATCCTCTTCACCGCGACCTTTCTGGGCGGGATCTACGTGGTCTACACCTATCTGTCGCCCCTCCTGACCGACACCATGGGATACACCCGCAACGGTGTGACCGCAGCGCTGCTGGTCTTCGGCGTCGGCGCGGTGCTGGGCAATATCGCCGGGGGCTGGATGGCCGACAGGCTGGGGCCTGTGCGCACGCTGCTGATCCTATCGGGCGGGCAGATGCTGACCATGCCGCTGCTGTCGCTCCTGCCCTTCGCGGATTGGGCGGTGTTCGCGCTGATCGGGGTCTGGTCGCTTCTGGGCTGGTCCTTCATGGCGGCACAGCAGGTGCGCATCCTGGGCATCCTGCCGGAGCGCCCGGGCGTGGTCCTGTCGCTCAACGCCGCGGCGATCTACATCGGCGCGGCGGTCGGATCGGCCGTCGGGGCCGTGGCGCTGGGCCGCGCCGGCTACGCAGCGCTGGGCCTGAACGGCGGGGTCGTGGCGGCCGGCGCGGTGGCCCATGTGCTGATCTCGCGCCGGATCAGCGGGCGGTAGCCACCGTGATCCAGGTGTCGCCGTAGCGGCGCGCGTCGGCACGGATCAGCGCGTCGGGCAGATCGGCCTCCCGGCTGTCCTCCCAGACCACCAGCGCGCCGGGTGCGATCCAGCCGCCCGCCAGCGCCGCCTCCATCGCCCGCCGCCCCAGGCCCGTGCCGTAGGGCGGGTCGAGGAACACCAGCCCGAACGCCGCCTCCGCCGGTCCCAGCCGCGTCGCGTCGCGGCTCACGATCCGCGCCCGCGCGTTCTCTTTCAGCGTGCCGATATTGGCGATGAGCAGCCGCTGCGCCACGCGGCCGGACTCCACGAACACCGCCTGCGACGCCCCGCGCGACAGCGCCTCCAACCCCAGCGCGCCCGTTCCGGCAAAGAGGTCGAGCACCCGCGCACCCGTCACCGGGTCTGCGAACCGGCCGCCCTGGAGCATTCCGAACAGGCTCTCGCGCACGCGGTCGGTGGTGGGGCGCAGATGCGCGGCCGTATCGCCCTTGCCGACCGATGCCAGCACCCGGCCCCGGTGCGTGCCGGCGATGATCCTCATGTCAGCAGGGATTTGAGGTCGGTCTCGGGGTCGGTCAGCGCGTCGGGGTCCGGTGAGCGGCCGGCTTCCAGCAGGCGCTTGCCCACCATGTAGGCCCGGCTGTCGTTCACCCCGTCCACCGCGCAAAGCACCTCGCCCCGGTAGTACCAGTGCGACACCGGCAGACCGTCTCCGCGCACGATGACCCTGTCGTAGCCTGTATTGAGGCCCGCGATCTGAAGCTTGACGTCGTATTGATCCGACCAGAACCACGGCAGCGGCACGTAGGGCGCGCCGGCGCCCAGGATGTTGCGCGCCACGGCGGCGCCCATGTCGATGGCGTTCTGCACCGACTCGATCCGGATGCGGGCGCCGCGAAAGGGGAAGGAGGCGCAATCCCCCGCCGCCCAGACATGCGGGGCAGAGGTGCGGCCCAGGGCGTCCACCTTGACGCCGCCCTCGGTCTCTATCGCAGCCGCTTCGGCGATGGCGCAGCGTGGAAGGAGACCGATGCCGACGATCACCAGGTCGGCGGCGATCCCGGTGCCGTCCGCGAGCATCGCGCCGGTGACGCGTCCCGTTCCCGTCAGCCGCTCCAGCGTGACGCTTTCACGGATATCGACGCCCTGCGCGCGGTGCAGGCGGCGCATGACATCGGCGGTCGGGGCGGACGCGACGCGGCCCAGAATTCGCGGCCCGGATTCAATCACCGTGACATCGGCGCCGAGTGTCCGCGCGACGGCGGCGGCTTCCAGCCCGATATAGCCGCCGCCGACCACCAGCACATGTTTCGCGGCCCGCAGCGGCGCCTCCAGCGCGTCGATATCGGCCAGGGTGCGGATGGTGAACACGCCCTCCAGCGTTCCGCCGGCCTCCGCCGGCAGGGTCCGCGCCACCAACCCGGTGGTCAGGGCAAGCGTGTCATAGGCCAGCGTGCCGCCGCCCACCCGCACCGTCCGCGCGGCGGTGTCGATGTCGGATGCCGCCTGCCCCAGCCTGAGGTCGATGGACCGCTCCGCGTACCAGGCGCGGGGTCGGAGGTAGAGCCGCTCGCGGGCGATGTCCCCCAGAAGATACCCTTTGGACAGGGGCGGACGCTGATAAGGCGGCTCGGGCTCTGCGCCGACAAGGGTGATGCGGCCGTCGAACCCCCCGTCCCGCAATGTGGCGGTCAGGGTCTGGCCGGCCTGCCCGGCCCCGATGACGACAACGTGGGACATGGCCCCTCCCTGCTGGCAACCGCGCCCCGTCCGGCTATATCCGGGCGACACCGGATGTCAAAGGAGCCCGACATGCCCATCGCCCAAGGCGACACGCTGCCCGACGCAACGCTTCTCAGGATGGGCGAGGACGGCCCCGAGGACGTGCGCCTGTCGGACCTTCTGACCGGGCGCAAGGTGGTGCTCTTCGGCCTGCCCGGCGCCTATACCGGCACCTGCACCACAGCGCATGTGCCGTCCTTCATCCGCACCATGGACGCGTTCCGCGACAAGGGCGTGGATGAGGTCATCTGCATCGCCGTCAACGATCCCTTCGTGATGGCGCAATGGGGCAAGGACACCGGCGCGACCGAGGCCGGGATAACCATGCTGGCCGACCCCGGCGCCGAGTTCACCAGGGCGGCGGACATGGCGTTCTCCGCGCCGCCGGTGGGGTTCTACGACCGCTCGCGCCGCTATGCGCTGGTGGCCGAAGACCGCGTCGTCCGGGTGATCCAGGAGGACCAGCCCGGCGTCTGCGACCGCGCGGGCGGCGAGGCCCTGGTGCAGTCGCTCTGAACCGCGGCCAGATTTTCGTACCGAAAATCTGCTGCGACGGCACGCTCAGTCCGCGACGATACCGCCGTCTTGGCGCACCTCATCCTCCGAACTGTGGCGCTTGGGCCCGTGATCGGGTGCCGCGCCGCCGTCGCGCTCGATATGGAGCGTCCGGGTCGGGAACGGGATGGCCACGCCCGCGGCGTCAAGCTCTTCCTTCACCTTGCGCTTCATGTCGGCCTGATAGGCGAAGTAGTCGTCCGCCGAGACCCATGCGCGGCATAGAAAATCGACGGAGGATGCGTTCAGGTCGTTCACCTGCAGGAAAAGGTCCTCGTCGGTGAGCGTGCGGGCGTCGCCCAGGACGGTCTCGCGGATCACCCGTTCGGCCTGGGCCAGGTTGGCGCCGTAGCCGACGCCGAAGATCCATTCCGCCCGCCGCCGGTCGTAGACCGAATAGTTGACGATGGTATTCCCCCAGACCTGGGAGTTGGGAATGATGATCTGGGCATTGCCGATGCTGGCGAGTTCGGTGAAGTTCAGGGTGACCTCCTTGACCGTGCCCATCTGGCCGCTCACCTCGACGAAATCGCCCTCCTTGATCGGGCGGAAGAAGATGATCATCACCCCCGCCGCGACATTGGTAAGCGTGCCCTGAAGCGCCAGGCCGACGGCCAGCCCGGCGGCGCCGATGGCCGCGACGATGCTGGTGGTCTGCACGCCGAAGGTATTGAGCACAAAGAGGAACGTGAAGGCGAGCACCACGTAGCGCGCGACGTTGCCGAGAAAGTTGAACAGCGTCGTGTCGAGCTGCGGACGTTTGCCGCCGATGTTGCGGATGCGCCGCTTGAGCCAGCCGGCGATGGCGTATCCCACGATCAGGATCGCGATCGCCGCCAACACGTTGCCCAAGAGCGATACCAGCATCTGCACGCTCAGAAGATCGCGGATCGACGTGCCGTTCAGATTGAACGACAGGATCGCATCGACGACACCGCCCATTACGCCAGCCCGTCCATGATGTCGGCCAGCGCCACGTCCTTGTCGCTCAGACCGTCGACGTCATGGGTGGTGAGCGTGACCGTCACCCGGTTGTAGGTGTTCGACCACTCCGGGTGGTGGTTGGCCTGTTCGGCATGGATCGCGGCTTTTGTCATCCAGCCGAACGCGCCGACGAAACCGTCGAACTTGAACGATTTGGTGATCGCGTCGCGGTCCTCGACCTCGCTCCAGCCGGTGGCTTTCAGCCGCTCCAACGCCTCGGCGCGGGCCGCGCCCTGCAGTTTCTCGGTCATTCGCGTTCTCCTTCGACCTTTCTGAACGGGCCGTAGCTGGTCAGGATCTCGATTTCCTCGTCTACCGCGGCGCGTTCGGCAACCAGAAAATCCTCGACCGCCGCGCGGAAACCCGGCTCTGCGATCCAGTGCAGCGAATGCACGGGATGGGGGAGGTAGCCGCGCGCCAGCTTGTGCTCTCCCTGTGCGCCGGCCTCCACCCGGGTCAGCCCGTGGGCCAGGGCCCAGTCGATGGCCTGATAGTAGCAAAGCTCGAAATGCAGGAACGGCACCTCGCGCGTGCAACCCCAATAGCGGCCATAGAGCGTCTGACGGCCGACGAAGTTCAGCGCGCCGGCCACCGGCGTGTCGCCGTCATAGGCCAGGCACAGGAGCGTGTCGTTCCGCAGATGCGCCTGGACTTCGTCGAAGAAACCGCGCGTCAGGTAGGGCTGGCCCCATTTCCGCGCACCGGTGTCCTGATAGAAGGTCCAGAACGCCTCCCAGTGGTGCGGTTCGATCTGACCTCCCGTGAGGTTGCGGAAGGTCAGCCCTGCGCCCCGCGCCTCCCGCCGTTCGCGGCGGATGGTCTTGCGCTTGCGAGAGGAGAGCGAGGCCAGGAACCCGTCGAAATCGCGGTAGCCATCGTCGAACCAGTGGAATTGCTGGCCCGTACGGTGGAGAAGGCCCATCGCGGCGCCCGCCTCGGCCTCCGCCTCGGTGCAGAACGTGGCGTGGAGCGTGGCGATGTCGTTCTGGTCGGCGATGCGCACCGCGCCTTCGACAAGCGCGGCCAGCGCGGTGTCGGCATGGTCCGGACGGGTCAGGAAGCGCCGTCCGGTGGCCGGCGTGAAGGGCACGGCGATCTGCAGCTTGGGGTAGTAGCGCCCGCCGGCGCGCTCATAGGCATGGGCCCAGGAATGGTCGAACACGTATTCGCCCTGGCTGTGGCCCTTGGCGTAGAGGGGCGCGCAGCCGATGATCTCATCGTCGGCGCGGGCCGTCAGGTAGTGCGGCTCCCAACCGGTGCCGCGCCCGACGGAGCCGGAGGTTTCCAGCGCCAGCAGGAACCTGTGCGTGGTGAACGGGTCCAGCGGGCGGCCGCCGTCCGCCGTCTCCGGGCAGGCGCAGGCATCCCAGTCGGAAGGGTCTATGGCGGTGAGCGATCCGTGGGAGGCGATCTCGATCCGGGCGGTCATGGCACGGGAAGTGGTCCCTTGCCGACCGATATCAACCCGGCACCATGCCGCATCGCGGCGTCAGGGGCGGAACCCCTCAAAGGTGATCTGGTCGGCGGTTTTCAAGGCGATGCGGGCCTCGGCTTCCGAGCGGACGGTCCAGCACAGGATCGACGCGCCCCTTGCCCTGAACCCGGCGACACGCACGTCCCGGAGATGCCGGTGATCGTGGCTGACGAAGGCCAGGGGCGCGTGGGACCCGTCGGCGGAAGACAACGCGTTGCGGGGCGGCGCCGCCAGGTCGGCGGCGTCGTCGGCCGCCGCTCCGGTGGTCAGGCCAAGGGGGATGTCGGAACCGATCTGGGCGATCTCGCGGATCGCGTCGGGATCGAAGGACATGATGGCCACCCTGGCGCCCGTCCGGTCCCGCGCCGCGCGGCAGGCGGCGCCGGCCGCCCGGGCCAGCGCGGCGCTGCCGCCCGGCTGGGCCTTGATCTCCACCAGCACCGGGACCGCGGCGCCGATCGAGGCCAGCACGTCCGCCAGCGGCAGGATGGTGTCGCCGCTGCCGGTCAGCCGCACCGTGGCCAGCTGCGCGGCGGTGAGGTCGCGCACCGCACCCTTCAGCGCGGTCAGCCGGCCGAGCGTCGCATCGTGGAACACCACCGGCACACCGTCGCGGCTGATCTGCACGTCAAGCTCGATCCCGTAGCCTGCAGCGACGGCGGCGCGGAACGCGCCGGGGCTGTTTTCGATCCTGCCGACCGCGCGGTCGTGCAGGCCGCGATGGGCGAAGGGGCGTTTCAGGAACCCCTCCGGCAGGGTCACGCGACCTCGAAGATCGCTTCGATCTCGACCATGACGCCCATCGGCAGAGCCGCAACGCCAACGGCCGAGCGGGTATGCCGCCCGGCCTCTCCCAGCGCCTCGGCCAGGAGGTCGGAGGCACCGTTCACCACCTTCGGCTGGTCGGTGAAGCCGGGATCCGACGCGACGAAGGCGGTCAGCTTGACCACACGGGACAGCCGGTCCAGGTCGCCGTCCAGCGCCGCCCTGAGCTGCGCCAGTAGCGACAGGGCGCAGGCCCGTGCCGCGGCGCGGCCGGCATCGATGTCGTCGGGACCGGACAGGGTTCCGGTAATCATGCCGTCGGGACCCTGGCTCACCTGCCCGGACACGAACACCAGGTCGCCCACACGCATGTAGGGCACGTAGTTGGCCGCCGGTGCGGGAGCGTCCGGCAGGGTGATGCCAAGCTCGGCCAGGCGGTCGTCGATTTGTCCCATGTGCTCTCCTCTGCTCAGCCCTCGCGGAAGGCGCGGGTGAAGTAGTCTGTCAGAGGCTTGGTCAGATAGGCAAGCGGCGTGCGCTCCGCGGTCCTCAGATAGGCCTCGACCGGCATGCCGGGGATCAGCGACAACCCGTCCGGCAGAAGGTCGATCTCACCGGGGGCGAGCACGATCTCGGCGCGGTAGAAGGGCTGTCGGCTGGCCTCGTCCACGAAACTGTCGGCGGACACGCGCAGCACCTGGCCGCTGAGCTCCGGCGTGGTGCGCGCGTCGAAGGACGGGAACCGCAGCACGACCTGCTGTCCGATGGTCACCTGATCCACATGGATCGGCGGCACGCGGGCCTGGATGACCAGCGGACGGTCCTGGGGGACGATGTACATGACAGGCTCCGCCGGCCGGACCACCGCCTGCGGCCCGAACACCGTCAGGTCGTAGATCACACCGCCCACCGGTGCCTCGATCTCGGTCCGGGCGCGCTGGTCGGTCAGGGCGGCGACCTCCTCGCGCAGTTCGGTCTCTCGAACGCCGAGATCGCGAAGCTGGGTGATCGCGTCTTCGCGGCGCTGCACGGTATAGGTCAGGATCTGGTTGCCGATCTCGCCGATGCGCTCCTCTGCCTCTCCGCGCTGGGCCACGAGTTCGCCGATCTGACCCTGCAGCCTGGCCTGCTCGCGGCGCAGGCCGAGGACGCGCCCCGCCTGCGCCAGGCCCCGGTCCAGCAGCGTCTGCTGGTCGGCCACTTCCTTGCCCAGAAGGTCCACCTGCGCGCCGAGCGCCTCTTGCTGGGCCGCGATGCCCTCTATCTGGAGCCGGATCTGCTGCTCGCGCCCGGAAAGCTGGGAGACGGTGGTCTTGGCGGTATCGCGGCGCGCCCGGAACAGCCGCAGCTGGCCCTGCACGAAATCGTCGATCTCCGGATCGGCGGCCGCCGCGTCGCGCAGGGCCTCCGAAAAGACCACCTCTGGCGCGTCGTCGCGCTCTGCTTCCAGACGGGCGCGGCGGGCGCGCACCTCGGCCAGCTGCGCCCGCGCCGAGGCCAGGCGGCTGTCGAGAACCGTGGTCTCCAGCAACACCAGAACATCGCCGCGCGCGACCTGGTCGCCCTCCTGGACCCGGACCTCCCGGACGACGCCGCCATCGGGATGCTGGACCACCTGGCGGTTCTGGTCGACCTCGATCTGCCCGGTCACCACCACGGCGCCCGAGATCTGTCCCAGCGCCGCCCAGGATCCGAAACCGCCGACCAGCAGGACAAGCGTTAGAAGCCCCAGAATCACCGGCCGCCGGGCCGACCAGTCGCGCGGCGCGCTCATGTCAGGCCCCCCGGATCGGCGGTGGCGGCGATCTCCCGGTGGTTGGAGACGGACTGTTTCAGCACCTCGTCGCGCGGACCGTAGGCCCGGCGGATGCCATCCTGAATGACCATGAGAGTCTCGCACCCTTCGATGGCAGACGGACGGTGCGCCATGATCAGGACAGACCCGCCGCGTGCCTTGATCCGATCCATGGCACGGTTCAGCGCCACCGTGCCTTCGTTGTCGAGGTTCGAGTTCGGCTCATCCAGGACCAGCAGGACCGGGTCGCCGAACATGGCCCGCGCCAGGCCGATACGCTGCATCTGTCCGCCCGACAGATGACCCGTCGCGCTGGACACCTGGGTGTTGTAGCCCTCCGGCAGCCGCACGATCATGTCGTGGGCGGCGGCGCGCTGCGCGGCGGCGACGATCGCCTCGTCGTCGGCATCGGGCTGGAGGCGGGCGATGTTCTCCGCGATGGTCCCATCGAAGAGCTGCACCCGCTGCGGCAGGTATCCGATATGCTGTCCCAGCACGTCGGGTTCGTACTGGTCGAGCGTGGCGCCGCCCAGCCGGATGCGGCCCCCGGCGGCCGGCCAGACGCCGACGATGGCGCGCGCCAGGGTGGACTTTCCGGACCCGGACGGGCCGATCACCCCGACCGATTCGCCGGGCCGGACCTCGAACGACACCATGCGGACGGACGCCTGGTTCTGGCCGGGGGGGATAATCGTCACCTGCTCCACGGACAGATGGGCCTCTGGCCGCGGCAGGGCGGTGCGCGCAGGCTCCGGGCCGACGGCGGACAGCAGATCCGCAAGGCCGCGCCAGCCGCTCAGGGCGCGCTGGACCAGCGGCCACTGGCCGATCGTCACGTCGATGGGGGCCAGCGCCCGGCCCAGCAGGATCGACGACGCGATCATCGCGCCGGGGGTCAGCTGCTCCTGCAGCACCAGCCACGCGCCCAGCGCCAGCACCGCCGATTGCAGGAACAGCCGGAAGGTCCGCGTCCCGGAAGAGAACCCGCCGGTCAGGTCGGCTCCCTTGATCTGGGCGCGGAGCGCATGGGAGCGCTCTTGCTGCCAGCGCGAGAACGCCGCCTTCTGCATCCCCAGAGAGCGCACCATCTCGGCCTCATGCCGGATCTGCTCGGACAGGCGCTCCGAGCGGATGCCCGCTGTCTGCGCCCGCGCCTGCGCTCCGCGCGACGCGGTCTGGTTCAGCATCGCCACCGCCACCAGGATCGCGGCGCCGCCCAGTGCCAGCCAGCCCATGAGCGGGTGGAACACGAAGATCAGCGCCACGAAGAACGGCGTCCACGGCATGTCGAAGAGTGCGCTGACCACCGGAGAGGCGACCATCCGCTGGACCGATTCGAGATCGGCCAGGTAGTTGCGGGAGGCATCGTGCCCCGGCGCATTGGCCGAACGGCGGACCATCGCCTCGAACACCCGGCGGTCGAGCCGGGACTGGAACCGCGCGCCGGCCCGGGCCAGGATCCGCCCCCGCGCGAAGTCCAGCAGACCCATCATCGCGAACAGGAACGCCATCAGGAGCGTCAGGGCCATCAGCGTCGCCTCCGACCGGGAGCCGAGGACCCGGTCGTAGACCTGCAGCATGAAGAGCGGACCGGTCAGCATCAGAAGGTTCACGAAGAACGAAAACAGCCCCACGGACCAGAAGAGACCGCGGCTTTCGCCGCGGACGCTCACAAGCTCTGCCCGTCCCTGTCTGGTGTCCGTTCCCGGCCGCATGGCGTCTCCGTGGCTGTGCGAACTTGCTCGTGCGCCGTGTCATCCTAGTTTCGGGGGATTACCGGACCGTTAATCAGTTTCCAACAAGGTGCCCGAAAACCAAGCGGGGAGACGCTGTCCATGATCCGAATTCCGGCGGCCTGTCTGGCCGGTGCCATTGCCCCCGCGGCCCTTGCGCAGGATCTCAGCTTCGAAGGGCTCTGGCGCGCCAACCCCACCACCGAATGCGCCTATACCGGCGGCGAGGGCACCGCCCTCAAGGTCGAGGACGGCGTGCTCTACGGGGTCGGCAACCAGTGCGAGATGACCGCACCGGTGGAGGTTCGGGACATGCAGGCGGTGCTCTACGACATGTCATGCACCGGCGAGGACGAGACGTTCACCGAACGCGCCCTGTTCATGGAGGCAGCGGACGGGGGGCTGTATCTCATCTGGGACGGCATCGCCTTCAAGTACGAGTCCTGCGGCGCGGATGCCGCCGTCGGCA
Source organism: Palleronia rufa (assembly GCF_000743715.1). GTDB lineage: Bacteria > Pseudomonadota > Alphaproteobacteria > Rhodobacterales > Rhodobacteraceae > Palleronia > Palleronia rufa. The sequence goes on along the minus strand of NZ_JQEY01000005.1, from coordinate 150,542 downwards.
CGGTGACCACCGCCGATCAGCTGGGAATCGCCGACTGAGAGCGGGTCACCGCCCCTTCAGCTCCGCGGTGAGGCCGATCTGCTGTCGCGACGTTCCCAGCCTGGCCCGGTAGACTGGCAGTGATTCGGCCACGCGCATGACGTAGTTGCGCGTCTCGTCGAAGGGGATCATCTCTATCCAGTCGATCACGTCCACATCCGCGTCGCGCGGATCGCCGCGTTCCTTCATCCAGCGCAGCGGACGGCCCGGGCCGGCATTGTAACCGGCGGAGACCAGCACCGGGTTGCGTCCGAACCGGCGCTCCAACCCGGCCAGGTACGCGGTGCCGAGCGTCGCGTTATAGCTGGGATCGCTGAAGAGCCGGTCACGCGAATAACCGATCCCCAGCGAGGCGGAGACCTCTTTGGCGGTGCCGGGCATGAGCTGCATCAGACCGCCCGCGCCGACGCCGGAGGAAACCACCGGGTCGAACTCGCTCTCGCGGCGGGCGATGGATAGCGCCAGTTCGTGGGAGACGGGCAACGTGTCGAGCCCCAGGTCCACGACCGGATAATAGGCGCGGGGCAGGACGATGCCGTTGCGGGCAACCGCCTTGGCGATCAGCAGCCCCAGGTGCGGCTCTCCCAGAGCCAGGGTCACGTCGGTCAGGGTTCCGGCCTCATCTGCCTCTAGATCCGCGGCCAGGTCGGTCAGAAAGGTCTCTGCCAGATCGCGGGCGCCGGCGGCCTGGAGCAGCATGGCGGCCTCGAAGCGCGAATCGTCTGTAAAGGAGACCTCCGAGAGCGGCGGATAGGTCTCTGTCCCCGACAGGCGCGGGTCGAGCGGCATTCCCGCGGCCTCTGCGGCAAGCAGCCCGTAGAAGCTGGTCTGCCACTGGCCGCCCTCCTCATAGGCGGCCTGCGCCTCCGCGTCCTGGCCCAGAGCCACATGCGCCCGCCCGATCCAGTAGCCCGCGCGCCCCAGCGATATCGGCGTGAACACGGCCTTGCGGAAGCGCAGGAAGTGACGCAGCGCATCCTGCGGCCGATCGAGCCGCCGCAGCGCCAGATAGCCCGACAGCCATTCCAGATCCGCGTAGTCGGATCCCTCCGTGAGCCAGTGCGACGAGGCCACCGCATAGGACGCGTCGACATCGCCGGAGCGCATCAGGCGGCGGGCCAGGTCGCGCCGGCCCCGCGCCCAAGCGGAGGGATCGCCCAGCGTCTCGGCCGATACGGACTGCTCGCGCAGCAGGGTGGCGGCGGCGTCGTACTCCTCGGCGGTCAGAAGCCGGCGGAACTCCGTATAGGCCAGGCCCGGATCGGCGCGCATCGCGGCGGGCAGATCGCTTGCCGCGCGCCCGGCGGACGTTCCCTGCAGCGCCGACAGCCGCGCCTGGATCAGCGCGCCGGCGTCGCCCTCTGCCCGTTCGCCGCTTCGCGACAGCGCCTGGCCGGCGCCGTTCCAGAACATGGCATCCGCCCGCACCGACTCCAGCGGGGTGAGCACGCCGGGGTAGAGGTCCAGAAGCCGCCGTTCCGCCGCATCGGTCATGGAGAGCGCGGTCCAGGCCAGGGCCGCCTGCGCCTCTGCATCGCCGTCCCGGCCGAGCGCGCGGTACGCGTCGATGAGAGACACCACCCCCTGCCCGGTCGCGGGCGCGCCGCCGTCGAAGAAGGCGACGATGCGGGCGGCCTCTTCCGGGCCGTCGGGCAGGAGCGGCAGGGACGACTCCGCCCCCCGGCGCACGCGGTCCAGCCCGGGCCAGTCGGGACGCCGGGCGACCAGCGCCATGGCGGCCTCTGCCGTGCCGAAACCCGCGCGCAGCCACAGCCACAGGACGATATCCTCCCCCACCGGACCGGCACGGGCGCCCGCCTCGACCGCCGCCAGCCAGCGCCCGCCGGCGACGTGATCCATGGCCTCGGCGATGCCGACATGCTGTCCGCCGGTCCCGGGCGGCTCCTGCGCCGTCACGCGGGCGGCGAAAGGCGCCGCAATGACAAGGACGATGGCGAAAAGCAGGGGATGTCGCATGGCGCGCATCCTTATCCGACGCGCCCTCACAGGCCAAGACACGACCTTGGCAACCTGGACCGGCGCGCATAGGGTCCGCGCCATGCCGGGGCGTCCCCGGCCAGCGCTGGGGAGAGCACCATGTTCGCAGGGTCGATCGTCGCATTGGTCACGCCGTTCCGGGACGGCGCGCTGGACCTGGACGCCTTGAAGCGCCTGGTGGACTGGCATGTGGAAGAGGGCACCAGCGGCATCGTTCCCGTCGGCACCACCGGCGAGACGCCGACCCTGACCCATGCCGAGCACGAGACCGTCGTGGCCGAGGTCACCCAGGCCGCGGCGGGCCGTGTCAAGGTCATCGCGGGCGCCGGTTCCAACAACACCGCAGAGGCGATCCGCCTGGCCCGGCACGCCCGGGACGTGGGCGCGGACGGCGCGCTGGTGGTGACGCCCTATTACAACAAGCCCACGCAGGCCGGGCTCTATGCCCATTTCGAGGCCGTGCATGAGGCCACCGACATTCCGATCGTCATCTACAACATTCCCGGCCGGTCGGTGGTGGACATGACCCCCGCCACCATGGGCGCGCTGGCCAAGCTGCCGCGCATCGTCGGCGTGAAGGATTCGACCGGCGACGTGGTGCGCGTGTCCCAGCAGCGCCTCACCTGCGGCCGGGATTTCGTCCAGCTGTCGGGAGAGGACGCCTCGGCGCTGGGGTTCAACATCCATGGCGGCACCGGCTGCATCAGCGTCACCGCGAACGTGGCCCCGCGCCTCTGCGCCGAATTCCAGGCGGCCATGGCGGAGGGCGACTGGGCAAGGGCGCAGGACTATCAGGACCGGCTCCTGCCGCTGCATCAGGCCGTGTTCACGGAGCCGGGACTGGTCGGCGCGAAATACGGGCTGTCGCTGCTGGGGCGCTGCTCGGACGAGGTGCGCTTGCCGCTGGTTGCGCTGACCGAAGGCAGCCGGCTGATGCTCAAATCCGCGATGGAGCGGCTGGGCCTATTGGGCTGACCGCCCGGTCCCTGCCCCGCCGGCTCAACCGGATCGCGCGGACGCTCCCGCCGGGCCGGCCGGCGGGAACACCCGGTCCAGCAGCCGGTCCACGGTCCTCGCGTAGCCCGCCGCGATCCGCCCCGGCAGCGGACCCAGAACCGCGTGGATCAGCGATCCCTCCCGCAGCCGGTCGACGGAAAGCGCCACCAGCACCACCATGAACAGGCCGATCAGGTAGAGGCTGACCGCCACGCTCTCGCCCCGGTAGACCGGGAGGGAGGTCAGAAGGATGTTCCCGAACCCGTAGAGGAACAGCGTCTGCCGGCCCAGAAAGCACAGCCCGTCGATCAGCGCGGCGACACGGCCCAGCAGCGAGCAGACCCAGATCAGCAGGGCCGAGCCAAGGATGCCGAACACGTAGTAGTCGGGATGATCCCCCGACCGCTTGGCCCAGGTCACAAGGTCGCCGATCCCCGCGTAGGAGACCTCGCCCAACGTCATCCAGAGGCCCAGCAAGGCCATGGCAAGGACCAGGCCGGGCAGCACGGCACTCCTGTTTCCGTTCATCGCCTCGCCGATCCAGAACCCGAAGGCGACGAAGGCGAAGCTGGGAAAGATGCTCGGGCCGAAACCGCCCGCGGCATAGCCGAACAGGAAATCGAGGAAATAGATGCCGGGCACGCCCAAGCCGGCCAGCGCGACCTTCATGGTCCACCCGACCAACGCCACCGCCGCGAGCGCCGCGCCGCCGTATCGCCGGAACAGGGGCAGGATGAGGATTATGACAAGGAACAGGATCGCGTAGAGCTTCAGGATCGTCCCGAACCGTCCGTTCGCGGTGTAGGTCACCGCTTGAAGCGCATCGAACCAGCCCATCTTGCCGGTCAGGAATCCGGCGATGGTGATGAGAGCGAAGAGCACATAGCAAAGAATGGCCCGCTCGGCCAATCGCCTCCGCATGCCCGTCAGGTCCGTCCCTCTGCGAAGCCTGCGCAGATAGACGATTTCCAGCATCGCGCCCAGCAGCACCACGAAGGTCGGCGTGGCCAGCCGTGTCAGGGGGCTGACCGGATTGTCCGGTCCGAACACCACGAAAGAGTGGGACAGCATCGCCAGCATCACGGCGACACCCCGCGCCGCATCCAGCGAGACGATCCTCTTGCGCGCGCCGCCATTCCCCATGTCTCTACCAATCCTGTCAGGCCGTGCCGGTGGTCGCTGTCCGCGGCACGAAGGCCGGACCCCTGGTCGGAGCTGGCCAACGGGCGAAAATCAGGTCGCGTGCAAACCGGACCGGTTCGCGGGACCATAGGTCCATTTCCCCACCCAACGGATTCAAAGCGACGAATCAGATGAGCATCTGGCCGGCTCTTCCGGTAGGTGCAAGGGGTCTCCTGCGCCCCTTAGCGGGAATCGCCTGTACCGATTCGCGCCCGGCCCTTCGCCCTTTCCTTTCGATTTCCCTGCCCCACCGTGACGTCGGGACAGCATGTGTACAGGTGGCGTACCCTGCCGGGACGCCCTGACGACCGGGTCGGCACGGGGGGGGGGGCACGCCCCGCGCACGCGCGGTGCATGCGATGCCGACAGGTGGTGGACAGGGCGGGCGGGCCTCCCTAGATCGATGGCATGGCCAAGCCCAGCGACAATCCGAACTACAAGGTGATCGCCGAGAACCGGCGCGCGCGCTACGACTACGCCATCGCGGACGACCTGGAATGCGGCATCCAGCTTCAGGGGTCCGAGGTCAAATCCCTGCGCACCGGGCAATCAAACATCGCCGAAAGCTACGCCACCGTGGACGACGGAGAGCTGTGGCTGGTGAACGCCTACATCGCCCCCTACGACCAGGCGATGTTCGGCCATGAGGACCGGCGCCGGCGCAAGCTGCTGGTCAACCGCAAGGAACTGGCCAACCTGTGGTCGGAAACCCAGCGCAAGGGCATGACGCTGGTGCCGCTGGTGCTCTACTTCAACCATCGCGGCATCGCCAAGCTCAAGATCGGCATCGCCAAGGGCAAGAAGGCCCCCGACAAGCGAGAGACGGCGGCGAAACGCGACTGGCAGCGCCAGAAGCAGCGCCTTCTGAAGGAGCACGGCTGACCCGCGCGCCGATTCGCGCGCTGCGCCCCGGGCCCGGGGTGCCCGCGCCCGTCTCTTGAACGTTTCGTGCGTGCGCCCTGCCCCGGCGATGCACGTTCTTGCGTTTCCCCGAATGCCCGCTTGCCAGGCCAATCCCCCGATACTACCGCTTTTCCGGACCTTTCATGCCGCCCGAGGAGCGCCCATGACCGACGATCCGAAAACGCTCGTCTCGACCGACTGGCTTGCCCGCCACCTGGACGACCCCGACCTGCGCATCATCGACGCCTCATGGCACATGCCCGACGCGGGCCGCGACGCCCGGGCCGAGTTCGCGGACCGCCACATCCCCGGCGCGCGGTTCTTCGACATAGACGAGATTTCGGACGCGCGGTCGGATCTGCCGCACATGGCTCCGCCGGCGGAAAAGTTCATGTCGCGGCTCAGGGCCATGGGCGTGGGCGACGGCCATCAGGTGGTGATCTACGATTCGGCCGGCATCTTCTCCGCGCCGCGGGTCTGGTGGCTGTTCAGGCTGATGGGCAAGACGGACGTGGCGGTTCTGGACGGCGGGCTGCCGAAATGGCTGGCAGAGGGCCGCGCGACCGAGGACATGCCCCCCGTCATCCGCGACCGCCACATGACCGTCAGCCGCCACAACGCGCTTTTGCGCGACGTGACCCAGGTGGCCGAGGCCTCGAAGCTGGCCGAGCAGATCCTGGATGCCCGCGCGCCCGAGCGGTTCCGCGGCGAGGTGCCCGAACCCAGGCCGGGACTGCGGGCGGGACATATTCCGGGCTCCAGGAACCTGCCCTTCGGTGAGCTGCTGTCGAAGGACGGCACGATGAAGGACCCGGACGCCCTGCGCGCCGCCTTCGAGAACGCCGGGGTGGACCTCAGACGCCCGGTCATCACCACCTGCGGATCCGGCATCACCGCCGCGGTGCTGGCGCTGGGGCTGGCGCGTGTCGGGCATGACGCCTGGTCGCTCTACGACGGATCATGGGCCGAATGGGGCGCGTTCGGCGACCTGCCAGTCGCAACGGGAGCAAGCTGATGCTTGGCAATCTCAAGGACCAACCGGCGGACAAGATCCTGATGCTCATGCAGAGCTACAGGGAGGATCCGCGCGACGACAAGCTGGACCTGGGCGTGGGCGTCTACAAGGACGCCGCCGGTCGCACGCCGATCATGCGCGCGATCAAGACCGCCGAGGATCGCCTGCTCCAGACGGAAACCACCAAGAGCTACGTGGCCCTTGGCGGCGACGCGGCCTTCGCCGATGCCATGCGCGACCTGGTGCTGGCCGAAAGCGTCGCCGCCGACCGGGTGGCGGGCCTGGCGACGCCGGGGGGTACCGGCGCCTTCCGGCAGGGCGTCGATCTGGTGCGCATGGCCAACCCGGACGCGCGGTTCTGGGTCTCTGCCCCGACCTGGCCGAACCACCTGTCGATCCTCAGGACCGTCGGTCAGCCGTTCTCGGAGTATCCCTATTTCGACGCTGCCACGGGCGGGGTCGATTTCGACGGGATGATGGCCGACCTGGACGGCGGCGTGGCGGCGGGCGACGTGGTCCTGCTCCATGGCTGCTGCCACAACCCGACCGGCGCAAACCTGACCGAAGATCAGTGGCACCGGGTCGCGGATCTGCTGCTGGCGAAGAGGGCGACACCCTTCGTCGACATCGCCTATCAGGGCTTCGGCGACGGCCTGGATGCCGACGCCGTGGGCGTACGCCATCTGGCCGCGACCCAGCCGGAGATGCTGGTGGGCGCGTCATGCTCGAAGAACTTCGGCGTCTACCGCGACCGCGTGGGGATCCTCTTCGCGACCTGCGACGCGGCCGACCGCAAGACCGTGCAGGGCAACATGAACCACCTCAACCGGCAGAACTACTCGTTTCCGCCCGATCACGGCGCCCGCGCGGTGACCACGGTCTTGACCGATCCGGGGCTGCGCGCCGACTGGCAGGCGGAACTGGAAGGGATGCGCACCGGGATGCTGGCCCTGCGCCAGAGCCTGGCCGATGAGTTGCGCCAGCGCACCAATTCGGACCGGTTCGATTTCGTGGCCCGGCACCGGGGCATGTTCTCGCGCCTGGGGCTCGATGCCGATCTGGTCGAAACGATGCGCCGCGAGCACGGCGTCTACATGGTCTCCGACAGCCGGGTGAACATCGCCGGCCTGAACGCCGACACCGTTCCCGTCCTGGCGGCCGCCATCGCCCAGACCTGCGCTTGAGAGACCGGCGATACGGATTACCCTCTTTTTCGGTAGCGAAAGGGAGGATCCCATGGACAGCGAGCAGATCGAAACCGGTACGTTCGAGCGCTGGACCCCGGACGAGGTCGAGCGCGGACTGGCCAAGGGCGAGATCGTCGTCATCGACGTGCGCAGCCCGGGTGAGTTCGCCACCGAGCATATCGAGGGCGCGCTGCTGATGCCGATGCCGTTCTTCCGCTCGGACTGCCTGCCGACCCAGGACGGCAAACGGATCGTGCTGCACTGCGCTGGAGGGCTGCGATCAGAACGGATGGCGAAGATCGCGTCGGAAGGCGGCTACGACCCCATCGCCCATCTCGAAGGCGGGTTCGCGGCGTGGAAGGCGGCGAAGAAACCCTATATCGGCGTCGATTTCATGTCCGGCGCGGCCAAGAAAACCATGCAGGAGTAGCCGGCCGCCCAGCCCGCGACATCGGCGCGGACAGGCCGCAGGCACCGGTGGACGTGCGACGACCCCGCCCTTCGGGCCCGGTAGGACGACACCAGCGCAGATCCCCGCATAGGGTAAACGGGCGTCGTTTTCGCCAGGAGTCCGAAACGCAGGCGGCAGGCAACCCATGACACTGGTGCGACCCACGGGGCCATCGCGGCCCTATTTCTTGAGGCACCTGCAGAACGGCGCGCGCCCCCGCCCGCCGCAAGGGAAAAGGCCCGGATCAGGCGACCCGAGCCTTCTTCGCGCGCGGCGGGCGGGGAGGAGGACGCCCGCCGCGGCTCTCCTGGGCTCAGCTCGTGCTGAACTCCGGATAGGCTTCCATGCCAAGCTCGGCGATGTCGAGGCCGTTGATCTCGGCCTCTTCGCTGACGCGCAGCCCCATCGTGGCGTTCAGAATCACCCACACCACAAGGCTCACCACGAAGACGAAGACACCTATGGCGGCCACGCCCACGAATTGCGTCACGAAGCTTGCCTCTGCCGTGTAGACCGGCACCACCATCGTCCCCCAGATACCCGCGAACAGGTGGACCGGAATGGCGCCGACCACGTCGTCGATCCTCATCCGGTCGAGCATCGGCACGGAAAGCACGACGATCACGCCACCGACGGCACCGATCCACAGCGCCCCGAAAAGCGTGGGGTCGAGCGGTCCGGCCGTGATCGAGACCAGCCCCCCCAGCGCGCCGTTCAGAACCATCGTGAGGTCCGGCTTGCCGTAGAGCGCCTGCGTCAGGAGCAGCGCGGCCACCGCCCCGGAGGCCGCCGCCATGTTGGTGTTGGCGAAGATGATCGAGACGTTGTTCGCGCTTGCCTCGGCACCCAGCGCAAGCTCCGAGCCGCCGTTGAAGCCGAACCAGCCCAGCCACAGGATGAACGTGCCCAGCGTGGCAAAGGCAAGGTTAGAGCCCGGCATGGGGTGGACCTTGCCATCCTTGAACTTGCCGATCCGCGAGCCGAGGACGAGCGCGCCGGCCAGGGCGGCGAAGCCCCCGGTCGCATGGACAAGGGTCGAGCCGGCGAAATCGTAAAAGCCCATCTCGGACAGCCAGCCGCCGCCCCACTGCCAGGACGCCTCGATCGGGTAGATGAAGCCGGTAAGCACGACCACGAAGATCAGGAACGGCCAGAGCTTGATGCGCTCTGCCAGGGTGCCCGACACGATCGACGCGGTGGTGGCGCAGAACATGAGCTGGAAAAAGAAGTCGGACGCCACGGAATAGCCGGTCGCCAGGTCGGGTTCGACATTGACGGCATAGGGCGAGAACAGCGTGCCGATATAGCCCGCGACGGTCCAGCCATCGCCCGGATACATGAGCCTGTAGCCAACGATCCAGTACATGATCGCCGCAATCGAAAAGAGCGAGATGTTCTTGAGAAGCTGCATCGTGACGTTCTTCGAGCGCACGAGGCCGGCTTCGAGCATCGCGAACCCCGCCGCCATCCAGAAGACCAGGAAGCCCCCGATCAGAAACAGCAGCGTGTTGAAGATGAAGGCGTTGTCGGGCGCTGTCGCCTCGGCGGCCTCCTGGGCGAAGGCAGCGGCCGGCACCAGTGCCAGCGCGGCCGTCATAAGCGTGCGATTCATGAGTTTCATCTTGTTTTTCCGTTTCCTTCCCAGGGCCTTAGATGGCATCGGCGTCTGTTTCGCCCGTCCGCACGCGGGTCGCGCCCTGGACATCGAGGACGAAGATCTTGCCGTCGCCGATCTTGTCGGTCTTGGCCGTCTTGGCGACGGTCTCCACGACCTGCTCGGCCATGTCCGACGTGACCACGATCTCCAGCTTGATCTTGGGCACGAAGTTCACCGCATACTCCGCGCCGCGGTAGATTTCCGTGTGCCCGGACTGCGAGCCGAAGCCCTTGATCTCTGTTACCATCATGCCGCGCACGCCGATGGCGGTCAGCGCCTCGCGGACCTCCTCCAGCTTGAACGGCTTGATCGCTGCAATGATGAGTTTCACATCTGTCCCCTTGTCGATGACGCGACAGGCGCGATGGCCTTGGCTGTCAGAGACACGCCGCGCGGGACCAAGGACAAGCGCGGCGACAGGCGGGCAACCCGTGGCACGGCGCATTTTGAACAACTTATGCGCAAATTCAGCCTTTTGCCTAATTATTGTGCGCCGGAGAATCCGCAGCGGGTTGCATGGCCGGTTCTCTCGCCCCATCTGCCGCGCTATGCTGCAAAGCAGAGCAGCAGTTGCAAATGACGGGAACGGTCATGGCACGACCCCCCCTTGTGGCGTCCCGGCGCCCGTCCAAAGGGCGCAAACCGAAGACATCCGCACCCACCCGGCGTCGGAAGGCGACCCGGTCCAGACCGCGCGCGCGCCGGCCCAGGTCGCTTCTGGGCTGGATCGCGCTGCCCTTCGTCTGGGCGCTGCGGCTGGTCATGCGCCTGGCCTGGCGCGCGGCGCTGGTGGCCGGGCTGATCCTGGGTGCCGCGGTGCTCTACGTCTACTCCACCCTTCCGTCTCCCGACGCGATTCTGGACGGACGGTCGCGCGGGTCGGTGACGATCCTGGATCGCAGCGGAGAGATCTTCGCCTGGCGCGGGGAACAGTTCGGCGGTCAGATCACCGCCGCCACCGTGTCGCCCAACCTCAAGAACGCGGTCATCGCGACAGAGGACCGGCGGTTCTACAACCATCCCGGCGTGGACCCGATCGGCGTCGCCTCTGCGGTTAAAATCAACCTGCGGGAAGGTCGCGGCCCGCTGTCCGGGCACGGCGGCTCGACGCTGACCCAGCAGACCGCCAAGCTGCTCTGCCTCGGCGTGCCCTACGATCCCGACAAATGGGACTCAGAGACCGCCTATGAGGCCGATTGCCGCGAATCCTCGCTCTGGCGCAAGGCCAAGGAGGCGGTCTACGCCATGGCCATGGAGGCCAAGTACTCCAAGGACGAGATCCTCACCATCTACATGAACCGCGTGTTCCTGGGCGCCGGGTCGCGCGGGTTCGAGGCCGCGGCACAGCGCTATTTCGGCAAGTCCGCCAACACCGTGGACCCCGCGGAGGCGGCGATGCTGGCCGGTCTTCTCGTCGCGCCGACCCGCTACGCGCCGACCGCCGACCTGCAACGCAGCCAGGACCGCGCGTCGGTGATCGTCGGTCTGATGGAGGAGCAGGGGTTCCTGACCCCCGCCGAGGCGGCCTTTGCCCGCGACAACCCCGCCCAGCTGTCGGAGGCCGCGGAAGCCCGCGCCGGCGGATATTTCGCCGACTGGGTGATGTCATCGGGGCCGGACTTCCTGACCAGCAAGACCACCGAGGACGTGATCCTGAGCACGACCTTCGACCCGCGCATCCAGACGGCTGCCGAGAGCGCCTTGCGCGACACGTTCGCCGACAAGGTCCGGGATGGATCGAAGGCCCAGGCGGCCATCGTGGTGATGTCCGCGGACGGTGCCGTGCGCGCCATGGTCGGCGGGCGCAAGTTCAAGGGCGTCGCCGGCCAGTTCAACCGCGCGATCATGGCCAAGCGGCAGACCGGATCGGCCTTCAAGCCGTTCGTCTACGCCACGGCCCTGGAAATGGGCTATTCACCGCTCGACACCATCGTGGACGAGCCGCTGACCATGTCGATCCCCGGTTCGGGCAACTGGTCGCCGCAGAATTACGACCGCCGGTATCGCGGCACGGTGACCCTGGTACAGGCGCTGGAAAATTCGCTGAACATTCCGACGGTGAAGGTGTCGGAGGCCGTGGGCCGCGACAACGTGCGCCGGATCGCCTCCGATTTCGGCATCGACAACGACCTGGCCGCGGGGCCGTCCCTGGCCCTGGGGGTGTCGGAATCCACATTGCTCGAAATGACCGGCGCCTATGCCGGGATCCTGAACGGAGGCACGTCGGTAGAGCCCTACGGAATCGTCGATTTGCGCGTGCGCGGCGACGACACTGCGCTGATCGGTCAGGAGGGCGGCATGGGAGAGCGCGTGATCTCTCAGGACGCGGCACAGCAGCTGGTCTATATGATGTCCAAGGTCATCGAAGAGGGAACCGGTGTGCGCGCGCGCCTTCCCGGACGCCCCGCTGGCGGCAAGACCGGAACGACGCAGGGCGCGCGCGACGCGTGGTTCCTGGGGTTCACGGCCGATTACGTGACGGGCGTGTGGATGGGCTACGACGACAACAGCCCCCTGACCGGCGTCACCGGTGGCGGCCTGCCCGCAGAGATATGGCAAGAGACCATGACCCGCGTCCAGGACGGCCTGCCGGTCCGCGACCTGCCGATGCAGCGCCCCAAGGCGCCCACCCCCGCACCCGCCCCGCAGACAGAGGGCGACCGGCAGATCGCCCGCTCTCCGGACGACCGGCTGATCGGTCGCGTGCCCGACCAGCAGCCGCAGAACGTGGGACAGGTGGCGGAGAAGATCATCACCGACGTGCTGGGCAGCATCTTCGGGCGGTGACGGTGTCTTCCTGGCGATCCCCGATGGGCGCCAAAGCGCCGCTGACCTGCCACTGAACTTTCATCCATGCGGAACCGGTGTCCGGTTGGTTGATACGCCGGTTGGCGCGATGTGAGCGACCGGTAGCGGCGCGGGGCTTTCATCTCGCGCAGCGCCGGTGTCGGTTGCGGTGGAGAGGCGCTCGGCAAGCGCGTCGGGCGTTCGGGATCCGAGGGCCGGACGGGGCCGTTCTTCGTTGTTATCCGTCGCCCGGGCTCGAACCCTGTCGCGGGCGTGGGGCATGCTTCGGAACATGGTCTCGTTCGATAGCGCGTCTCGCATCCGTCCGTCGAAACTCTCGACGAACCCGTTCTGCATGGGCTTGCCTGGCGCGATGAATGCCGCTCGATGCCCCGTGTGGCGGCAAAGGTTAAGATCGCGTTGCCGGTCAGTTCGGTGCCATTGTCGGACACGATCATGCCCGGGGTGCCGCGTCGCGCGATCGGACGGCCCAGGTCCCGGGCAACACGCTGTCCGGAGATCGATGTGTCCGGTAGCGCCGCGAGACAGTCCCGGGTCGCGTCGTCGACGACGTTCAGGACGCGGAACCGGCGGCCGCAGGCCAGCCGATCGTGGACGAAATCGAGCGACCAGCGGGCGTTGGGCCGCGCCTCGACCGGGATCGGGGCACATGTGCCGATGGCCCTGCGCCGGGCACGGCGTTTGCGCACGGCCAGCCCTTCCTCTCGGTAGGGCCGGTAGATGCGGTCGATCCCGGACACCTCTTTCTCCCGGCGCAGCAGCACGAACAGGCGCCTATACCCGAACCGGCGACGTTCATTTGCCAGATCGCGCAGCCGCTCCGCCTCCGGTGGCGGGCACGACCGATACCGGACCGTCTTGCGGTCCGCCCCGACGATCCGGCGGGCCCGCCGATCCGACAGACCCGACCGGGTCCGCACATGCGCGACGGCTTCACGCTCGACGGTGGGCCTTACCATTTTTTTGCCAGCAACTCCTTCGTCGCCGCCGCATCGAGCATCTGCTCCGCCAGCAGCTTCTTCAGCTTGGTCTTCCCGTCCGCAAGCGCTTTCAGCCGTCTGGCATCCCACCGAACTCAGCCTTCCAGGCGTAGAAGGAGCCTTCCGACATCCCGTGCTTGCGGCACAGGCCGGCGCAGTTCGCGCCCGCCTCATGTTCGGTCGGAATCCCGATCTGTTCTTCTGAGTATCTCGATCGTTTCCTCATGAAGGAAAAATCCCGTGGCAGGTCACCGCGCGCATCGGCTGCGCGGACATCCGTGGTGCATTCATCGGCGTCGCGGGACTCTGGGCGCAGATTTTCGCATCGCGGTCACGCCGTAAGCGTCGGGCCCTGCCGCGCTGTCTGACCGGCGCCGGCATCGAGCACCCATGTGCCGCCCTCCCGCACCCGTTAGGCGAGCGTCAGCGCCCCGGCTCCAGAGACCCGCATCACGCCCCCGTGCAACCGAAGCGGAGCATGACATCTCCCGCCGTTTCCGCGGTCAGCGCCGTGCCTTCGAACGCCGCGCGGCGCTGGGCCGCCTGCGGCGCACCATTCGCCGGCGGCGGCACCGGCGCGGATTCGAACCGCCCCAAGACGATCCGGAACGTATCGTCCGACGCGACGGCCCGGGCGGTGGTGTCGGCCACGGTCGGCCGAAGGCAAGACAGCGCCCAGGCTGGTCCCGACCAGGCGATCGCCAGCGACAGAAACAGGGCGCGCCGGATCACAGCATGTCCCCGAACCGTTCGAACACGGCCCGATAGACCGATTGCTTGAAGGGCACGATCTGTTTCACCAGATCCGGCCAGGCCATCCAGGTCCAGGCGCTGAACTCTGGCTGGGGCGTCGCGATATTCACGTCGCCATCCTGGCCCCGGAACCGGCAGAGCAGCCATTTCTGCTTTTGTCCCCGGTACTTGCCATTCCAGATCCGGCCCAGCAGATCATCCGGCAGATCGTAGTGAACCCAGTCCTCCATCTCGTCGGCGACCTCGACCAGATCGCGGGACAGGCCGGTTTCCTCTTCAAGCTCCCGCAGGGCGGCCTCGCGCACCGATTCGCCGGGATCGATTCCGCCCTGGGGCATCTGCCAGGCGCCGGCGGCATGGTCGATCCGGCGCCCGGCGAAAACGTGGCCATCCGCGTTGACCAGCACCACGCCGGCGCAGGGCCGATAGGGCAGATCCTCGCGGCGGACGGTCACTGGCCGGCGCCCGTCCGCTCGGTGTTGAGAGCCAGGAAACCCTTGAGGATGTCGATGGCATAGGCCAGCTGATAGTCCTCCTCGCGCAGCTTGGCGGCATCCTCGGCGGCCTGCTGTTCGTCGCGGATGATGTTCTGCTCGTCCTCGCTCAGCGAATCGTTGTCGAGCGCACCGCGGAGGTCGGCCTCGGACCGGCTCGGCATCACCGGCAGATCCGCGTTCTCATCCTCCGGCGCGGCGGCGGGATCGACCGGCGGTTGCTGCACCACGATGTCGGGCGACACGCCCAGCGCCTGGATCGACCGGCCGGACGGCGTGTAGTAGCGCGCCGTGGTCAGGCGCATGGCGCCATCGCCGCGCAGCGGCATGACCGTCTGCACGGATCCCTTGCCGAAGGATTTGGTGCCCACGACGATGGCCCGGCGGTGATCCTGGAGCGCGCCGGCGACGATCTCCGACGCGGAGGCCGATCCGCCGTTGATGAGCACCACCATCGGCTTGCCTTCCGTAAGGTCGCCCTCGGTGGCGTTGACCCGGTCGCTGTCGGACTGGTCGCGGCCACGGGTCGAGACGATCTCACCCTCGTTCAGGAAGGCGTCCGACACCTTGATCGCCTGCGTCAGCAGGCCGCCGGGGTTGTTGCGCAGGTCCAGCACGAAGCCGTTCACCTTGTCCATGCCGCCGACCGCCTCGACCTGGGCGTTCAATTCCTCTTCCAGCTTGGGATAGGTCTGGTCGGAGAAGGTGATGACCCGCAGAACCACCGTGTCGCCTTCCAGCCGGCCGCGCACGGCGGTCAGCTCTATGGTGTCGCGGACGATGGAGACGTCGAAGGGCTCGTCCTCGCCCTCGCGGACCACGGTGATGACGATCTCCGAGCCGATGGGACCGCGCATCATTTCCACCGCGTCGTCCAGGGTCAGACCCAGCAGGCTTTCGCCGTCCACATGGGTGATGAAGTCGCCGGCCTGCATCCCGGCCTCGTCCGCCGGGGTGCCGTCCATGGGCGAGACGACCTTCACGAAGCCGTCCTCCTGCGTCACCTCGATGCCCAGCCCGCCGAACTCGCCGCGGGTCTGGGTGCGCATCCGCTCGGCGTCGTCGGGCGACAGGTAGCTGGAATGCGGATCGAGTGAGGTCAGCATCCCGTCTATGGCGGCCTCGATCAGGTCTTTCTCCGACACTTCCTCGACGTATTGGGCACGGATCCGCTCGAAAATGTCGCCGAAAAGGTCGAGCTGCTCATAAACGGTGGTGTTGTCCCGTGTCTCCTGCGCGATCAGCGGGCCGGCGACCTGGGTGGTCAGAACGACTCCGGCAAGCGTGCCTCCGATCGCGGCAAGTGCGAAATTCTTCATCTCTGCCTCATCCTCTGTCGGACCCGAACCGCATGGCGGGATCCGGTGGCCGGCCGTGTCGCAGGCCCTTCATCTCTCACGTCCCGGCACGCCCGGGCGCCGCCCGTCGGCCGATCTCATCGCCGCGCCGTCGCGGCACCCTAGACCGCCGCCGGACCGGGGAATACCGTCAGGTATCCTCCGGCGCGCTCCGGGACCATCACATTCTTGTCGTCAGGCAGCGATCCGCGGAAACGGATCGTCGCAGGCGGTGGAGGCCTCATCGGCGGATCAGGCTCCGTCCGGTCATTTCCTCTGGCGTCTCCAGCCCCATGAGTTCGAGCAGGGTCGGCGCAAGGTCGGACAGCCGCCCGTCGGCCAGCGCCGCGCCGTCCGGGCCGCCGACCAGGATACAGGGCACCGGATTCATCGTGTGCGAGGTATGCGGCCCGCCGGTTTCCGGATCCACCATGGTTTCGCAATTGCCGTGGTCGGCGGTGACGATCATCGCGCCGCCCGCCGCCCCCAGCGCGTCGAGCACGCGCCCAAGGCCGCGGTCCACCGCCTCGCAGGCCCCCCTGGCGGCGTCCAGGTCCCCGGTGTGGCCGACCATGTCCGGGTTGGCGTAGTTGCATACGATCAGATCGTATCCCGCCTCTATCGCCTCCACGAAGCGGTCGGTCACCTCCGGCGCGCTCATCTCCGGCTGCATGTCGTAGGTGGCGACGTCGGGCGACTTCGGCATGGCGCGGTCCTCCCCCTCCTGCGGAGTCTCTCGCCCGCCGTTCAGAAAGAAGGTCACGTGGGGGTATTTCTCCGTCTCGGCCAGGCGGAACTGGCGCAGGCCATGCCTGGCCACCCATTCCCCCAGGGTGTTCACCAGCTTGCGCGCGGGGAAAACGGTCGAGAACCAGTCGTTATGGGCGTCGCTGTATTCGACCATCCCCAGGCGGGCGGCGAAGTCGGGGCGTCCCTCCACGGGGAAGTCCGAAAAGTCCGGCTGCCCCACGGCGCGCAGGATCTCCCGCACACGGTCGGCGCGGAAGTTCAGGCAGAACACCCCGTCGCCATCGGCCATGCCCCCATAGTCCCCGACGACCGTGGCGGCGATGAACTCATCGGTCTTGCCGGCGTCGTAGGACTGGCGGACCGCGGCCTGCGGCGTCTCGGCCTGCGCCTCGCCGCGGCCCAGCACCATGGCCCGATAGGCGGTCCGGACCCGGTCCCAGCGGTTGTCGCGGTCCATGGCGAAATACCGGCCCGTCACGGTGCCGACGGTCACGCCGTCGGGCAGGTCCGCCATCAGGTCGTCCAGAAACCCCAGGGCCGATTGCGGCGCCACGTCGCGCCCGTCGGTGAAGGCGTGGACGACCACGGGAACGTCCGCGTCGTGGATCGCGCGGGCGGCGGCGGCGATGTGGCGGAGATGGCCATGCACCCCGCCGTCGGACGCGACGCCCAGAAGATGCGCCGTTCCGCCGGAGGCGCTGAGATTGGCGATGAACCCCTGCAGCGCGCCGTTCTCGAAGAACGATCCGTCCTCGATCGCCAGGTCGATCTGGCCCAGGTCCATCGCCACCACGCGGCCCGCCCCGATATTGGTGTGGCCGACCTCCGAATTGCCCATCTGCCCCTTGGGCAGCCCGACATCGGGGCCGTGGGTCACAAGCTGCGACGATGGCCCCGCCGCGCGGATCCGGTCGAAATTGGGCGTGTCGGCCTGGGCCGGTGCGTTCGCCTCCGCCGTGTCGCGGTCGCCCCAGCCATCGAGGATGCAAAGAACGACGGGTTTCGGGCTGGGCATGGCGGATCCTCAGGGTTGGATGTGCGGAGTTCTACCGACAAGCGTGCGGCAACGGAACAACCTAATCCCGGTGATAGGGGCTTCCGCCCAGGATGGAAACGGCGCGGTAGAGCTGTTCGGCCAGCATGACGCGCGCCAGCATGTGCGGCCAGACCATCGGCCCGAAGGAAATCGCCAGGTCGGAACGGTCGCGCAGGGCCGGCGCAAGCCCATCCGCACCCCCGATGACGAACGCGGCATCGCCGCGCCCCTGGTCGCGCCATTCCGCCAGCCGGCCCGCAAGGTCGGGTGAGCTGAGCGTCTTGCCCCGTTCGTCCAGGACCGCGATCAGGGCGCCTTCGGGAATGGCGCGTGACAGGGCCTCGGCCTCGGCATCCCGCCCGCTCGCCTTGCGGGTCTCGACCTCGACCTCTTCGAGCGGACCCAGCGAGAGGCCGCGCCCGGTCCGGTCGAACCGGGCCACGTAATCGTCGATCAGCGCGCGTTCCGGGCCAGAGCGGATCCGGCCCACCGCGCAGATGCGCAGCCTCACGTCAGAAGCGGGCCGCGGCCTGCTCCGGGCTCAGCCACATCTTCTCCAGCTGGTAGAACTCCCGTACCTCGGGGCGGAAGACATGCACGATCACGTCGCCCGCGTCGATCAGCACCCAGTCGCCGGCATCCTTGCCTTCTGCCTTGCTGGACACGCCATGGTCCTGCTTGAGCCGCTCCATCAGCTTGTCGCTGATCGACACCACCTGGCGGGTCGAGCGGCCGGTGCACACGATCATGTAATCCGCGATCTCGGACTTGCCGCGCAGGTCGATCTGCACGACATCGTCGGCCTTGTCGTCGTCCAGGGATTTCAGGATATGGGCCAGCAGCTCCTGGCTGTCCGGCAGAGTGTCGGCCCCGGCAGTCAAGCCGTCGGACCGCGGTGCAAAGCCGTCATCGACGGCGACATGCGTAAGAGACAGGACATCGTCCTCCTTGACAGAGCGCCGCATGGCCCCGGCGCGGGGCATGATTCTAGTGTAGTCACTCCTTGCGGCGATTCCAAGAATTCCGCGCCGGATGCCACTCTGTGTCCTCAGGGGTACAGGGACGCATCTGTTCCGGACGCCTGTGCCCGTCCCGAAGGATGCGCTATATTGCGCCCCATGAGTCCCGCAGTCCCCTCCTCTTCCCCAAAGCGCGCCTCGGCGCTGTCTCCCGGCCTTGGCTGGCGGGCCTGGTGGGGCGCCTCCAAAGCCGTGGTCATGGGGCTGAACGACAGCAACCTGGGCCTGATCTCGGCCGGAATCGCGTTCTACGGGATGCTGGCGATCTTTCCCACCGTGGCCGCGATCATCGCTATCTGGGGGTTCTTCGCCGATCCCGGCGCGGTGCGCGAGCAGCTGGAGACCATGCGCGGCCTCATTCCGGGCGACGCCTACGACATCATCGACCAGCAGATCACGTCCCTGATCACGGCCAACAGTTCGACCTTGGGGTGGGCGACGGCGATTTCCCTGTCCGCCGCGCTGTGGTCGTCGCGCGCCGGGGTCGCCGCGCTCATCCGGGGGCTGAACGCCATCTACCGCGAAAAGAACCGCGTCGGCCTGCGCCAGATCACCACCGCCTTCGGCGTGACCTTTTTGCTCATCGGCGTGGCGCTGGTGGCCCTGCTGTCGGTGGTCATCCTGCCGATCGTCCTGGCGGTGTTGCCGCTGGGGCCGATCACCGCGCTGCTGATCGCCAGCGTGCGCTGGGTGGTGGCGCTGGCGGTGGTGATCGGCGGCATCGGTGTCCTCTACCGATTCGGCCCGAACCGGCGCAAGGCGCGGGTGCCGTGGCTGACACCGGGGGCGCTGGTCGCCGTGGTGATCTGGGGCGTAATCTCCTACGGATTCAGCTATTACCTGTCGAACTTCGGCCGCTACAATGAGATCTACGGCGCGCTGGGCGCCGTGATCGCCCTGCTCATGTGGCTGTATCTCAGCGCCTTTTCGGTTCTTCTGGGGGCCGCGCTGAACGCCGAGCTGGAGCTCAGGACGCGTGAGGATTCCACCGTCGGGCCAAGCCGCCCCATGGGGGAACGGCGCGCCGCCGTGGCGGACACGTTCGTCGGCGACTGATCACATCAGCGGCCGCTTGCGATGGATCTCGGACCGGTCCATCAGCGCCATCCGTTCCAGCGCCTCCACGTCCAGAACCCGCAGGCGGCGGTCGGTCCAGGCCACCAGTCCGCGCTCCTTCAGTTTGGCGAGCGTCTTGTTGGTGTGAACCAGAGACAGGCCCAGCGTATCGGCCAGATCCTGCTGACGGAACGGAAACAGCAGCGTGTCGTTCTTCAGCAGGTCCAGGTCGCCGGCCCGCGTCCAGATCTGCACCAGGCCCCAGGCGATCCGCTCGATCGCCGAGCGCTGGCCGATGCTGGCGAGCGATTCGCCCAGGAAATGCTCTTCGGTGGCGGCGATCCAGGTGACGTCATAGGCGCGGTCGGGATGGTTCTTGAACAGCGTCCAGATGTCGGACCGCCGGAACACGCAAAGGCGCATGTCCGTCGCCGCCTCGACGCTGTGGCCCATTTCACCGCCCACCGCGGCCTGGAGTCCCAGGAAATCGCCGGGCATCACGAAGTTGATGACCTGCCGGCGACCGTCCTCCAGCGTCTTGTAGCGAAGACCGAGACCGCTCAGCACGGTGAAGAGCTGCGGCGAGCGCGCGCCTTCCACCAGGATCGGCGTGCCCGGCCCGACCTCCAGTTCACCGGCCTTGAACCCCTCCATGAAACGGACTTCGTCTTCGGAAAACTCCTCGAACACATCCAGTCGGCGCAGCGGGCAGTCGTGGCAGGCAAAGGGCATAGGTTAATCCGGGCCTCTATGTCGCAGTTTATTGTGGATTGCGCCAGTCAAGGCCACACTAGGCCGAAAATCAAGGTCTGCTCATGAACACGCGGTATGTCATCGTACTTAACGGATCGGGATTGATCGCCCGGGACATCCGGGAAGAGATCATCTCCCTTGCACCGGACACCCGGGTCGAGACCGCTTCGAACCCAAAGGCCGCAGCCCGGTCGGCAACGGGCCTCGACGCGCTGGACCTTCTGGTGGTGTCAGAGCGGTCCCACGCGGCGCAGGATCCGCATCTTCGCCAGTTGGCGGACGCCGCACGGGCGATCCTGGTGATCGGAGAGCGCCCGGTCGACCTGCCGGGCGGCAAGACAATGTACGCATCGGACGCACCATTCTCGGCAGACAGCCTGCGCCGGGATCTCATGTCCATCAATCTCGACGGCGGACCGCTCTTCCCGCGTTTATCCCCAGCACCACAGCATTGAGGATTGCCGCGGTGCTGAGGGCGGGGCTGTTCATGGGGTTCTGCATCTGCCGCGCGGCGGGCTTCGGCACGACACGCGGCGGTCGCCGGGCATAGGCCAGGGACAGCGCGCCGAACAGCGTCAAAACCAGGCCGAACCCGACCGCCGTATTGGCCGCGCCGTAGCGAACCTCGAAGAAGATCCAGATCGCCACCGTGAAAAAGCACAGCGCCGCCAGCAGGAAGAGGCCTCCGACGATGCTCCAGGCGGTTCTGCGGGCGGCGCTCTTCGCGGCAAAGCGAAGCGCGGCAAGCTGGGGCTGGAACATCGGCCTCAGCGCCGGCTGAAAAGACCGATGAGCAGGCCGATCCCGGCCGCGATGCCCAATGCCTGGGCCGGATTGGTGCGCACATAGGCCTCCAGATCGTCCACATGGCCCTGCGCCTCGTCACGCAACTCATAGGCGCGCCGCTTTGCCTCGGCCTGATAGGCCCGGCCCTTGGACTTGCCGTAATCGCCCAGCGTCTCCGTCAGGCGCGAAATGTCGGCCTTCAGCGCTTCCACCTGACGGGACAGATCCTCTGTGGTCGGTTTCGTCGCCGTGGTCGTCGGGGCGTTCGTGTCCACTGCCTTCACCATGATAAGGCTCCTTCAGCCAAGCGTTTCGTCACCGGCACAATGCAACGGCACGGCTTCGGTTCCGGTCCGGGCCGCCCGGTCGGGCGTCAGGGTGCCTTGCGGTGACTGTCCCCATCGGCGGCGAGCGACGAGTTCGGGATGTCGGCGCGCCTCTTGCGGCGTTCCGTCGCCTCCTTGGACCAGAGCGCCACGCACAGACCGGCCATGATCGTCATGAGGGCCAGCAACGGTATCAACCACGCGAAATCCATCGTCCGTCTCCAATTGCTTACCCTGCGGCAACGGCCGATCTTCGACATTCGTTCCGGAACCCAGCCCCACTGCGACGCTTTGGCCATGAAGGAGGCGAATATGACTCACAAGTTGACACATCTTCTGTCGCTCAAGGCCGCCGCGGGCGACGAGCGGTTGCCCGTCCGCGCTTTGTTCCATGACGCGCAGACGCGGAGGCTTGCCCGGGTCGCGCTGGATGCCGGCGGTTGGTTCGACCGCCGGGAGGTTCTGGTCGCCATCGACAGGTTCGGCCCCCCGTCGGAAGAGACCTGGCCGCTTTCCATGACCTCGGAAGAGATCGCCGACGCGCCGGAATGGCAGGGCGACCACGACCCTGCCCTGTCGCTGCCGCCACTCGTCATCGGTCCGCTGGGCTACACGTTCTCGCCGATGATGATGGCGGCCGGAATGTCGGTTTCCGCCGACCGGCAGATGCCCAAGGGCCCGGAAGGGGCCTCGGATCTCATGGCCGACGGCGGCGGCACGCTCGAAGGATTGGAGCGCAGCGGCGACTGGATCGGTAAGGAAGCATTCGCCGAGGACGGGTTTCTGGGTCGGGTCGAGGACGTAATTCTCGATCCGGATCTGACCTTGACGGAAGTGGTCCTGGAAGACGGCACCGAACTTGCCCTGACCCGCCTGCGCAACGCGCCCGAACAGGGGCATCTTGTGTTCGCCTGAAGGGGCGGTCAGGCGTGGGCGGCGCGGTCCACTTCCGGCAATTGCGCCCCATCCGCCCGACGGGCCGCCGCCGCCCGGACCAGAGCGCGAAAGATCGCCCTCTGGCGGCGGGCGTAGAACAAATGCTCCGGGTGCCATTGGACGCCCAACGCAAACGGCTCCTCCGTCCGCTCCACGGCCTGGATCATTCCGCCCGTGTCCCGCGCCGCAACCCTCAGTCCCCGCCCCAGCGTGGAGACTGCCTGGGAGTGGAGTGCGTTGACCTTCATCGGCTCGGTCCCCGAATAGTCGCCCAGGCGGGTCTCGGGCACGACTTCGATGGTTTTCCTGGGCAGGATCGTCCAGAACCGCTCGGACGTCTTGTAGGTCCCGTAGGCATCCTGATCCAGCCGCCCGCCCAGCGCCACGTTCAGCATCTGCGAGCCGCGGCAAATGCCCAGGACCGGCTTGCCCTGCTCCATCGCCTCTGCGACGAGCAGCTGTTCCATCGCATCCCGCTCCGCGTCCAGCCGGGACGAGCTGATGAGCCGCCCGCCGTAAAGATCCGGAGAGATGTCGTCCCCGCCGCCGATCACGATGCCGTCGACGTCCGACACGTCCGAAGGGCGGCCCGCGACCCAGCGCACGCCCTTTCCGCCGGCGAGCCACAGGTTGAACGCCACCAGCGGGAAGATCCGCCAGCCCGACCGCGCCGATGTCGTCACGCCGATCCGTGGCCTCATGGGAAAGTCCCTTCGTGGTCCAGAATCTCGGCCGAGGTTCCGGCCCATTGCCCCGGCACCGGGATCCGCCGCCGCCGGTAGTCGCGCCAGGCCGTGACCAGCCGCTGCATCAGGACGGGATCCGCGGCAACACGCTCTACCCAGCACCAGCGGTTCCATTCCAGCGCCACCGACCAGCCCTCCTGGTCGATCCGGCAGTCCGGCAGGCGGTAGTGCCAGGCGGGTCGCGCGCTCTTCGTCTTCATCGCGGGAACGGCGTCGACCACGCGCGCGGCGTCGATCTCTTTGAGGATCGGCAGAACGTCCAGGGCGTGGTTCCGGGTCGGCGCCGTCTCCAGATAGGCCGACATCAGCCGGGCCAGGGTCCAGGTCGTCTCGGGGTCGCACAGCCGGTCCAGCAGCACCGTGGGATAGGTGTCCACGAACGGCAGCAGCCGCCGCGACGGGTCCAGCCGCATCCGTGCGCGCATCCAGTCCTCGACCAGGGCAAAGGCGGTCAGGACCGGCTGGATCCCGTCCAGATCCAGCCCCGCCAGCGCCACATTGAGGTGAACGCCGAACCCCAGCGCGATCCCGTCCTGGGTGCCGGTCGCGCCCGCCGCCGCCAGACGCCGGCAAAGCGAGTCGATCCGGGGAATCTGCCCGGGCAGGATCGGCTGGGTGACGAACTCCACGGGAATGACCGCGCGGCCCAGATCCAGGCCGGCCCGGCCCACATCCCCCTGCACGCGGTCGCGCATGGCCGTGTCCAGCAGGACCTCGACCCGGCCAAGCTCACCGCCCGGCACCTCCCAGACATAGGCGCCGGTGCGCCGCGGCGCGCCGCCCAGCTCTTCCGCGACAAGTTCGGCCACGCGATCCTCGGGAAGGCCGCCGCATTCGACCTCGATCCCGACGCGGCGCGGCTCTCCGGCACGGTCGTTCGGCTCCGGCAGGACATCGAGGATGGTCATGGCGCGCAAACGTCCGCGTATCCGGATCGTTCCCTCACACCAGACCTTCGGGAACCGGCAGGTTCATCCCGAAGGCTTCTGCCCGCGTCACATCGTAGGGCAACAGATAGCTGGACCGGTTTTCTGGCTGGCGCACGGCGTCGAGTTCCGCGATTTCCCTGATCTGCCCGACCAGTGGGGCGTCGGGGTCCACGGGCGCGTCCGGGATCCAGTGGGCCAGCGACCGCTGCAGGACGGTGCGCGCGAATGCGGGATCGTCGCGGATCAGGCCCGCCTCCGTATCCCACTGCAGGGATCGGCTGTTGAGATTGGCGGAACTCACCAGCACCGATGTGCGGTCGAAGACCGACACCTTGGCGTGCACGTAGATCAACGGGGCGCCATGATGGACGGCGCGGTCGTTCTCGTCGCACAGCCCCGCGCGGGCGCTTCGGCGCTGGGCCGGGGAGGCGAAATAGACCCGGTCGCCGAAGGCGGCCATCAGCTTGCGGACGCATTCGGCCTGCAGGAACTCGCCGTAGCGCGCGTCTAGCTTGGTGCGCTTCTCGAAGGCGATGACCTCTGGCGCGGCCGGCAGGACGAACAGCACTTCCAGGTCCGGCACCTCCCCAGCGCGCCGGGCCAGCGCGTCGGCCAGTGCCCTGTCGCGGAAGAACTGCGTTTCGAAGTACAGGCAGGTCGTTGCGCGGGACACCCGGTCCATCGTGTGGTCGGCGATCGATGTCCGCACGATCTCCGGCGCCATGGAAACCCGGTTCTTTTTCCAGCGCGACAGGGTGCGGCAGAAGCCGTGGCCGTCCGCGCTGATTTCGCCCCGTCCGGCCACGGCGTCGAGCATCGTGTCCAGATGCGCCTCCGCATGGCCGGCGGCCTTGCCGGTGACCAGGATCTGCACGTCGTGCCAGGTCTCTTCGGCCGCGCGATGGTGGACCTTGGTATCGTAGCGCCGCGGGTTCAGGTCGAGTCCGCCGATATAGAGAACGTGCCCGTCGATGACGGCCAGCTTCTGGTGGTGCGACACCGTATGCAGCGGCGGCGGGCTGGGGCTGTGGGTCTCGATCCGGCCCTCGTCGTCGAGCCGGAGCCAGGCGTGAGTGCCCGGCAGATCCGTAAAGCAGGTCCGCCGCTCCTCCGGGGGGCGGTCGTTCAACCAGTCGCGGACGTCGTGAAGCTCCTGCCAGACCTTCGGCCAGAGCGCCACCTGCGCCACGGCGCCGGCCTCCGCGGGGTGCATGGCCGGGATCACCGAAAGCCGCGCATCGGGGCCGGCGGCCTCTCGCAGGGCCGCGAACTTGCGCATGCTGGACCACGTGAGCTGATGCATGTCCGGCGCAACGATAGGGTCGAAATCCGACAGGATCAGGTCCAGCCGCACCCCCTTGCCCAGGACATGGACCAGCAGATCGAACCAGTCGTCGCCGACCTTCCGGCCCGCCTCGGAGCGCAGCTTCGTCGCCGGGTCGAAGACGCGGAACCCGCCGACGATGCGGCTCTTCGCGTCCAGCACGGCCTCTTCGAAGGCGGGCCATGCCTCTTCTGCGGTGAGAAGATAGCGGACCGTATCTAGGGGCTCTGGCCGGTCTGTCATTGCTCTTCGGCGAACTGGCTGGGCCGGAACGCGGCCTCGACGGTGAACTGCCCGTCGTCCTCGGCGATCGTCGCATCGGCATCGAGCTGGAGCGCGAAGGCCTGGATCAGCTGCGTGCCCAGCCCGGTGGAAAAACGCGACCCGTCGCCCAGGGGTGTCCCCAGGGAGTTCGCGACATAAAGGCGAACCGTCCCGTCGGGCTGGGTGCGGAGCGTCAGTTCGATCCAGGCCGGACCGTCCTCGGGCTTGCCGACGTATTTCAGCGCGTTGGTCACCGTCTCGGTGATCAGAAGCGACAGCGGCACAGCCTGGTCGGGATAGAGCGCGACCTCATCCACATCGACGCGCAGATCCACGGCGCGCGCTTCCGCATCGGCGCTCCGTACGGATTGCGCCACCAGTTCATGGATCAGCTTGCTGGAGTTCACCCGGCTGAGCACGGTGGCCTGATAGAGATTGCGGTGGATCGTCGCCAGCCCCAGCACACGGTCCTGCAACCGCCGCAGGACGAATTTCGTCTCGCCCTCCTCGGCCTTGCGAAGCTGCATGTTCATCATCGACGCGATAAGCTGGAGATTGTTCTTCACCCGGTGGTGGACCTCCTTCAGCAGGACGTCCTTTTCGTGCAGGTTGTTCTCCAGATCCGCCTCGTCGCGGACGATCCGCTCGGTCATCTGGTGGAACGCCTCGATCACCTCTCGCAGGTCGGACGGCGTGTCGGGTCCGTATTGCGGCGCCATGATCCGGCGGTTGGCTGTGAACGCGCGGATCCTCAGCCGCAGATAGCGGATATGGCGTACGACCAGACGGTGGACCGCGAAATAGGCCACTCCGATAGACACCAGCCACATCAGCAGCGGGAACAGGATCGCGCTTGCCGCGGTCAGCCCGGAGGTACGCGTCGCGTTCGGCGGCCAGACCGCCAAGGCATATATCTCTCCCGGCACCAGCGGGGCTACGGTATAGATCCGCTTGCGGCCGCTTTTGGACCGGGCCGTCATGGTCATCGGCCCAGCCGCCGCGAAGGCGGACAAGGGCTGGTCGGCCGGCAATTCCGCCGCCAGCGCGTCACCCTCATCCGGGGCCCAGAGCAAGCGCCCGGCAGCGGTGAAGGTCAGCGACAGGATCGGGGACAGGCCCAGACTCTCGTCCATCGGCAGGCTCAGCGACCTGTGCGGCACCGACAGTGCAACGTAGCCTGCCAATTCGCCGCGGATCAGGACCGGTTCCGTCACGACAAGCACGTTGCGGCCGCTGACCTGTCCGAACACCGCAGAGATGTCGGGGCGCGGATCGGCCCGGAAGTCCTGGAATACCTTCGATCCGCTGACATCGGCACCGGCCCCGTCCGAGCCGCAAACGACCCGTCCCTCTCGGTTCACGAACCCGGCGAACGTCAGAGTGTCGGATGCCTCGACGAAATCCGACATGTAGTCCGAGCACAGCCCGGGCGTGTCCAGAAGGCTGGGAATCAGCTTGGAGGCCACCTGGCTTCCACCCCGCACGCGCAGCAGCGTCTCGCGCTCGACCGTCGCCGCGCTCAGAGTGGCGCCGGTGAGCGCGGCCTGGGCATTGCGGTCGGCCTCCGAGATGACGCGGTAGGTCTGGACCATGGCGATCAGGCCGATGGGCAGCAGGGCCAGCCCCAAGAGCGCCACAAGACGCACGTCCAGCCGGTCGAGCCCGTCTATCCCGCGTCCCGCAGTCAGCATGGCCTACCCCTGACGCGATTGGCTCGACGTCATCACCGAATCGTTGGTCGTGTCGCCGATCACCGGATCTTCATGCGGGTCGAGACCCATGAGTTCGGCCAGGCGCCGGCGCCCGCGGTTCGCTCGGCTCTTGATCGTGCCGACCGCGACGCCGCACATCTCCGCCGCCTCCTCATAGGCAAAGCCGGAGGCGCCGACCAGCATCAGCGCCTCGCGCTGTTCGTCGGGTAGCTGCTCGAACGCCTTGCGGAAGTCGTTGAGCGCCAGCCGCCCGTCGTGCGCGGGCTTTTCCGACAGGGACGCGGCCATCGCCCCGTCCACATCCGCGACTTCCCGCTTGGCCTTGCGCCGGATCGAATAGAAGGCGTTGCGCTGAATGGTGAACAGCCAGGCGCGCAGGTTGGTGCCCGGCTGGAACTTGTCCATGTTCTTCCACGCCTTCTCGATGGTGTCCTGCACCAGATCGTCCGCCGCGGCCGAGTTCCGCGTCAGCGACATCGCGAAAGCGCGCAGCGCGCCGAGATGCTCGACCAGTTCGTCTCGCGGATCGCGATGCGCGACCTCAGTCATTCCGGGCGTCCCTGTCTTTCTCGTTTTCCTTTTCCTTCAACTGCTGGAGCAATTGCTGGAAACGGTCCGGAACGTCATCCTCCTGCTCGTAGACTTTCCGCAGGTTCTCGTTGAATTGCTGCATGAAGCTCGATGTCTTTTTCTTGTCTTTCGACATAAGGATGGGTGCCACTTGTGGTGTGAAGAATATATCGGCCCGAGACGGGAACAAACGCCGCATGGTCCTGTTTGTTCCCCAGTGAATTCAGTTTCAGGAGCCGCCCTCCGTATGTCCTTCAAAGCCGAGCAGATCGACCTCTCCGACATCATCGGTGACGAACTCCCTTTCCTGCGCCGTTATGCCCGTGCCCTGACCGGGTCGCAACGGACCGGGGACAACTATGCCGCCGCCACGCTGGAGGCCATCCTGCAGGAGCCGGCGATCTTCGAGCGCTCGCTCGACCCCAAGGTCGCGCTGTTTCGGGCATTCCACATGATCTGGTCCACCGCCGGGGCGCCCACAGCCGATACCGAAGATCCCGTGAACCGGATGGAGAGCCGCGCACTGGACCACATGTCGGGGCTGACGAACAACACCAGAGAGGCGCTGCTTCTGTCCACCATCGAAGGGTTCGATCACGAAGAAATCGGCCGGGTGATGGATCTGGCCCCGGAAGAGGCGTCCAGCCTGGTAGACATCGCCATCGCAGAGATGGAGAAATCCATGACCGGCAAGGTGATGATCATCGAGGACGAGGCGATCATCGCCATGGACATCCACTCCATCGTCTCGGAAATGGGCCACAGTGTCACGGGTATCGCCCGCACTCGCGATGCTGCTGTCGATCTTGGGGCCAAGGACCGGCCCGATCTCATTCTGGCGGACATCCAGCTGGCCGACAACTCCAGCGGCATCGACGCGGTGAACGATATTCTGGCACAGTTCGGGGATCTGCCGGTGATCTTCATCACCGCTTTCCCGGAGCGGCTCCTGACCGGCGACAAGCCGGAACCGGCCTTTCTGATCGCCAAGCCCTATTCCGAAGAGCAGGTCCGCTCCGCCGTCAGCCAGGCGATGTTTTTCTCGTCTACGGAGCCGCTCAAGGCCGGCTGAGACCTGCGCGAAGCTGGCGGCCGCGGGGGGGGGATCATCGGCGGACCGTCAGCGGAGCTTGCGGGATCCGCTTGACAGTCAGGTGGCGCATTTCCCTCCACCGAACGGCCCGCCGGCTCTCTCTACTGCGGAACCGTCGTGCACAGAGGTTCTTGCGCCTCACACAGCGCCGGGACGGGAAGTCTTCTGACAGAGAATGTCATACCACCATCGAACCGGTCCGGTCCCTCATCTCCGACCATCGGCTGCGGCGATCGTTGCGTCCTTGGGTTGGAGGGTTCGCCTCGTCAAACCCCTCGCGGATCACTCCGCGTCGGTAAACCGCCCGGCCTCGTGGTCGCGCGCAAGCTTCACAGCGAAGAGGACGACCGACAGCGCGAAAAAGACAAAGAACACGATCTGGAACACACCCGCGGCCGCACTCGCGGAGCCGCCGAACCCGAACAGGCCGGCGACCAGGGCAATCGCAAAGGAAATGAATGACCAGAAGATCATGGCTGCTCTCTCGTTCTACCGCCCCCTTGACCGACCAATACACGGGGCCGCGGTTTGGTTTCCTGAGAGTCAGCCTAATCCTGTTCAATCAAGAAAACGTGTCTTTTGTCTCTCAGTAGTCGCGCTCGAAAAAAATTCCCAGCGTCGTCTCTCCGGTATTGGCCGCGCCGCCGCGCACCGTGATCGAATCCGTCACGTCGAGGTTCAGGTTGATCTGCGCCTCCCCGGCCGAGTCGATCTCCACATTCGTATAGACGTTTTCCGAGACATACTTGCCCGCCCGCAGGCCGACATTGCCGGCCGCGTCCGTGGTCACGTCCAGGTCGTCCAGCCCGGTGCTCTGGCGCAGCCGCGACACGATCCCGTCGCCGCCCCGACCCGCCAGCGTCGCCACGGCAGACGCCAGCTGCGCCGCCTGCAGCGGAGAGATGTTCTCGATCGACTTGCCGAACAGCAGCCGCGCCAGAACCTCATCCTCCGGCAGTTGCGGTTCCGACCGGAAGGCGATGTTCGGCTCGGTCGCCTGGCCCTCGACCACGATCAGCACCGTAACGTCGCCGGCGTCGGTCCGGGCGACCAGCCGCAGCCTGGGGTCGAAATCGCCCTGCAGCGTCACGCTGCCTTCCTCCAGGACCAGCCGCTTGCCCAGGATGTTGATGCGGCCGCGGATCAGGTCGAACTGCCCGGACGGGATCACGTTCGCCGTGGTTCCGCCAAGGGCAAGCTGCCCGCCCAGCTCCGCATCCACACCGCGGCCGCGCACGAAGATGCGGTTTTCCGCCCGGATCGTCAGATCCAGCGGGAACGCCACGCCGCCGCCGCCGCCCCCGCCGCCGCCGGAACCCGGCGTCTCGACCAGGCCGGCACGCTCGCGCGTCAGGCGCACGTCCGAAGGTTCGTTCTCATGCACCAGCCCGTCCGGAATCGGCCCGGTCACGCCCAGCCCGGTGGACGGGATCCGCAGTTCCGTCTCACCCAGGCGCAGGTCGCCGCCGATGGTCGCCCCCCCCGTCAGCGGGCCCGCCACGGTCACGGTGCCATTGATCCGCGTGCGGTAGAGACGCGGATCCTCGAAGACCAGCCGCGCCAGCTCAAGGCGCAGATCGGCGTCATAGCCGGGGTTCAGCGACACCGGACCGGTCAGGCGCAGCGACCCGCCGTCCTGCTTGTTCGCCGACAGGTCGATCTGCGCCTGGCTGCCCTGCAGCCGCGCGGTGCCCTGGATGTCGTTCAGGACCAGCGGCACCCCCGGATCGACCAGCCGCCCGCCGGATACCGTCACCGTCCCGGTGACGGAGGTCGGCGCCAGCGGCCCGTCCAGCGCCAGATCGAACCGGGCATCGCCCGACAGGGCGCGCGGCGTGATGAACGTGTTGGCCAGCCGCAGCGGCGCGTTGCCGGTCACGTTCAGGTTCGCCCGGTCGAAGGTCTCGGCCACCTCGCCGGAGACGCGGGCGGTGATCCCCTGCGGACCGGTCAGCGCCACGTCCAGCGTCACGTTGCCGCCCGATTGCCCGGCGCGGCCCTCTGCGGTGAGCGGGCCGTTCAGCCCCGGCGCGAACTGGCCCAGATCGGCCAGCCGCGCGTCGAAGGTCAGGTCGCTCGCCCCGCCCAGGATCTGGCCGTCCGCCGTGGCGTCCAGCCCCGGCGAATCGAGCCGCAGCCGCTGGACCCGGATCGGCGCCTCCGCCCCGTCGCGCGACAGGGCCGCCGTCAGGGTGGTCTGGCCGCCCGACAGGATGCCGTCCGCCTGGGCGATGCCCGTGCGCAGCCCGTCCGCCTGCACGTCCGCCGTCAGATCGAAGGCCGAGCCGTCCACGGTCGCGCTTCCGGAAGCGTCCACCGTTACCGAACCGGACAGCGGCCGGTTGGCAAGAGTGCGGAACCGCGACAGGTCGGACGCCCGCACCGAGGCTTCGCCGTCGAAGCGCGGGGTCGCCTCCAGGTCCGACACCTGCCCCAGCACCTCGACCGCGGCACCCGCGCCGCTGCCGTCGAGCGACACCTGCCACGCGCCGCCGGTCTCTTCGGCAAAGAGCGTAACCTCGCCCCGCCCCGACATTTCCGGGACCACGGCGGCAAGGTCGGGCATCACGATCTTCGCCTCCACCGCCCCGTCGCCGGTGCCGTAGCGCACGTTGCCGTCCACGCCGATCTGCGGGTTGGTCAGGGACAGGCGCGGCACCAGCAGCCGGCCACCGTCCTTCGACGCCTGGATGTCCAGGTCCGTGACGCCGGCCAGAAGGCGGTCCAGCTCGGGCTGGCCCAGGGCCAGGTCGGTGGTCTGGCCGGTGATCCCGGCTTCCGCCCGGCTCAGGTCGGTGCGCAGCCGCCCGTCCACGGACAGGTCGAACGACCCGCCCAGATCGCGGTCCGCGATGGCCGAAAAGACCGACAGATCGGCGGCCTGCACATTGGCCGTTCCCGCCACCAGCGGCGCCTCCGCGTCCAGTTCCGTCACCGTCGCGTCGGCCGCGATCTGTGCGCCAGCGCCGTCGCCGTTCAGATTGACGGTCCAGCCCTCCGCCGTCTCCTGCGCGTCCAGCACGATCTCGGCCGGGCCGCTCATCGCGTCCACGATCCGCGACAGCTCCGCCAGCGAGATCCGCGCCTGGACGTCGCTCTGGCCGGAGGCGATCAGCGCCTCTCCGGTGGCCGTGATCTGCGGGTTCGCGATCCGCAGCCGCGGCACCCGGATCTGCGGACCCTCCCGCGCCACCTCTGCCTCTATGTCGGTCGTGCCGGCCAGCAGGCGATCCACCTCCTCCTGGGCGATCCACACATCGGTCATCGTCCCCGAAAGCGTCGCGGTCGCATCGCGCAGGTTCAGCCGCGTCTGACCGTCGGTCGACAGATCCACCGACCCGCCCAGGTCGCGCCCGGCAAAGACGGTGAAGTTCGACAGATCCGCCGCCGCGACCTCCAGGTCGAACCGCGCCAGCGGGCTTTCGGCATCCAGCTCCGCGATCGTGGCGTTGCCGATGATCCGCGCGTCGGCGCCAGAGGCGTCCAGATCGACGGTCCACACGTCCTGCGGCCGGGCGGCGCTGAAGGCCAGCGTCGCCGGACCCTCCAGGTCGGGGTCGATCCGGCCCAGATCGTCGATCCGCACATCCGCCTGCGCCGTCCCCCCGTCAGAGGTCAGATCCGCCGTCGCGGTCACATCCAGCGCGTCGCTGGTCAGCGCCAGTTCGCGCACCGTCAGGCCGCTTTCGTCCCGCGCGGCGTCCACCGACAGCGCCGTTGTGCCCGCCAGCAGCGGATCGACCTGCGCGATGCCCACGCCCAGCTCCTGCCCGCGGCCCTCCAGCGTCACGTCGAAAGCCCCCGACAGCGCCTGCGCGGACAGGTCCAGATCGGCGGACGCGCCGCCGGTCAGCGTCTGCCCCGCAAGCGCGGAGAACACCGACAGATCCTCTGCATCCAGCCGCGCGGTCAGCGCAAGCGGCACGTTGTCGCCGTCGGGATCGACCTGCCCGTTCCCCTCCAGGCGGAACCCGGCGCCAGCCAGCCGCAGCAGGTCCATGACAATGGGATCGCCGGCCCTGTAGCCCAGTTCGATCCGCCCGTCGATGCTGTCGCCCAGCGCCGCGCCCAGCCCGCCGTCGTCCAGCGACAGGCCCTCCACCCCGAAGTCGAACCCGGCCGCGACCGCCAGCGTGTCGCCGCTGCCGGCGATGGTGCCGCCGCCGTCGAGCGCGACCCGGCCGGCGGCCACGCCCGGCCGGTCCAGACCCTCGACCGCCACACGCCCGGTCCAGTCCTCGCCCTGGCTCGCGTCGAAGGCCACGTCCAGATCGACGCGGTCCACCCGGACCTCGCCGCCGACGGGCAGCAGCACCGGCCCGTCCGCGCTGGCGATCTCGCCGGTCACGTCGATGAGGTCGGGCACGCCGTCGGCCCCGACCGACACCTGCCCCTGCAACTGCAACGACTGCGCCGACAGATCCAGCTCGCTCAGGCGGAAGCCGCCACCCTGCAACTGCGCCCCGGTGGCGCGCAGCTGCACGTTGTCTCCGAAGAACGGGCGGTAGGTCGGTAGGAACAACGCCGTCACGTCGCCCCCCAGATCGACCACGAATCCCTGCGTGCCGTCCACTTCGCGCAGCGCCACCGTTCCGGCCAGCCGCGGCTCGCCATCGGTGGTCAGCTCTATGCTGGTGTCGAACTCGGACAGCGGCCCCGATCCGTCGATGGTGGCGCTCAGCGCGGGACGGCCCGGCAGGTCGATCAGGCTGGCGATGATGCCGTCGGGGCCCTCGTCCACGCTCACGTCGATCTGCAACTCCCGAGAGCCGCTGTCGAAGCTGCCGGCGATGCGGAACGTGCCGGTCTCCGCGTCCAGACGTTCGGCGGTGATGTCCACCGCGCCGCTGCCGTCCGCCAGGCTGGCCGATCCGTCCAAGCTCAGTTCGGCGGCCTCGCCGATCACCGGCTGGCCCAGTTCGATCCGCTGCGCGGAGATCCGGCCGATCTCGATCGCGACCGGCAGATCGGGCAGGGAGAACGGCTGCGCCTCCGGGGTCGGCGCGTTGGTCTTGGCCTGGCCCCGGGGACGGCGCGGCATCACGATTTCCTCTGCCGTCAGCTCCTGCACGTCAAGGCGGCCGCGCAGCAGCGCCCGGCGGTTCCAGTCCAGGACCGCGCCGTTCACCGTCAGCCACGGGCCGTCGGCATCGGAAATCTCGATCTGCGCGATCGTCGCCCGGCTCGACAACGCACCTTCGAACCCGCGCACCCGGACCTGCGTCCCCTCGGTGGACAGCCGGTCCTCGATCAGGTTCTCCAGGAACCCGCCGCCATCGTCGGCCGTGTCCTGGGCCATGACCGGGATGGCGCCCAGACCGGCCGCCAGGACTGCAATCCGCATGAGGTTCCGCATGTTCACTCCTCAGAATGCCTGGCCGATGCCGATATAGACCTCGACACCGCTGCCCCCGCCCGAAACCGGCGCGGCCACGTCCAGCCGGATCGGTCCGATCGGCGTCAGGTAGCGCAGGCCCAGACCCGCACCCGCGTGGCTGTCGCTGTCGGCCGACGGGAAGCTGTCCCGCCCGACGATGCCGTAGTCGTAGAACGCCACTGCGCCGATATTGTCGGTGATCCCGGCACGCAATTCGCCCGACAGCCCGACAAAGGAGCCGCCGCCCGACTCGATGCCGCCCGGAAGGGTCACGTCCAGGCTCTGATAGGCCTGCCCGCGCACGGTGCCGCCGCCGCCCGAATAGAAGCGGTAGTCGTTGGGCACGCTCAGCAGGTCGGCGCCGACGATCGACCCGCCCTGGACCCGCCCGGCGACCGTAAAGCGGTCCTCGGCGCCGAAGCTGAGATAGGTCCGCGCGTCGTAGGTCAGCCGCGCGCCGTCGCCGGTCTGCGGGTTCAGCCCGTAGAACGGCGTGGCGGTGAGGTCCAGGAACAGCCCGGACTTGGCGTCGAGCGGCTCCTCGCGCGTGTCGTAGGTGGCCGCCAAGGGTGCCGTCAGCAGGCTGTAGTCGGTCCGTCCGGTGGCGTCGTCCACCCGCGAGAACCGGTAGGCCAGCCCGTATTCCAGCTCCAGGTCGTCGTTGACGTAACGCAGGATCCCCGCGCCGACGGTACCGGTGTCGGAGGTGAAGTCGGGTTCGTTCAGCCGCTCCAGCCGCGCCTCGACAAAGGCGGTGTTCTCGGGCGAGAAGGTCGCCGGACGCTCGAACCGCGTGCCCAGGCTGTAGTCGGTGCCGCCCTGCCCGCCCAGGCCGGAGACCGCCGCATCGACGCGGAACCGCTCGGCCCCGCCCAGCAGGTTGCGGTGCAGCCAGTAGCCGGTGAGGGTGGCGCCATCGACGCTGGAAATCTCCGCCCCGAAGCCGATCCGCCGGGGTGGAAAGGCGACCAGGTCGGCCTCTACGTCCATGGTGTCGCCGGGACCCAGCCGGTCGGATTCGACCAGCGCCACGGATGAGAACACCTGCGTCCGCCGCAACCTCCGCTCGACGCTGTCCAGCTCGTCGGGGTCGAAGACCTCTCCGGATGGAAAGCCCGCGATGGCGCGCAGGCGCTCCGGCCGGACGGTCAACTCGCCGGTCAGGATCAGATCGCCAAAGGTGACGCGCGGACCCGGCGCCACCCCGATGGCAGAGGCGATGCGGTTGTCGCCGTGCTGGGCCACCACATCCTGCGACGCGATGTCGGCCTTGGCGTAGCCGACGGCGCGCCAGGCGTCGATGGACACCCCGGCCGCGTCGCGGATCACGCCGGACCGCGCATCCTCGCCCACGGCATAGCCGTCCGGCAGCGTGGTTTCGGGCGCCAGCGGCCCGATGTCGGCGCGGGAAAAGCGGTAGACCGGTCCGGGCTGGACGGTGATGCTGATCGTCCCGATCCGCCCCAGCTGCGCCAGCGGAGAGATCGCGTCCGCCTCGCGCCCGTCCACCTTGATGGAGATCACGCCGCCGTAGCGGCCCTCGGCATAGAGAGCGCCCACCAGCCGGCCGTAATCGGCGCGCGCCGCCGCCAGGAGTTCCGCGGGATCGGTGACCTCCTCGGCCTCTGCCTGGGCGACCAGCGACGCGTTCCTGAGGCTCTGCTCAAGATCGTCGTTGCCCTGCACCGTGAACACCAGCCGTTCCAGCGCCGGCGCGGGACCGGCCAGAACCAGCGTCACCGCCCCCACGGCGGCCAATCGCAAACTCTTCACATTCCGCCCCCTGCCACCCGACAGGCGCATGATAGTCCCCGCGAAACCCCGAGGCTACCCGTTCCGCATCACATAATGGTCTCAGTTCTCCACCTCGGCGGCCACCTGCGCCCAGGTGATCAGCGTGAACACCGCCGTGCCGCCCACCACGTTGCCCAGAAGCACCGGAAAGAAGAACGCCACCGACTCCATGAATGAGATGTTGCCGGTCACGGCCAGATAGGCCATCTCGACCGATCCGGCGATGATATGGGTGAACCCTCCCGCGGCGATCAGCCAGGTGAAGGTCACGATGATGAAGAACGGGTTGTGCGGCACCGTGGGCAGCATCCACACGATCGCGGCCACGATGACCCCCGCGGGAACCGCCTTGGCAAAGCCTTCCAGCGGCGGATAGAGCACGGCATCCTCGGAGATCGACTTGACTGCCCCCAGGATATTGTCCCCGAACGCGCCGGAGTGGGCGATGAAGGTCGCCGCGATGAACGCCCCCACCACATTGGCCAGCAGCACGATCGTCCAGAGCCGGGTGGTCAGATAGACATATTCCCGGCACGGCTTGGAGATCAGCGGCAGCACGGTGGTGATCGTGTTCTCGGTGAACAGCTGCATCCGCCCCTTGATGACCAGCAGGAACCCCAGCGTGTAGCCGAAGCTCTCGACCAGCGGGCGCCACGGCTGGTCCGGTAGATGGGCGCGGAACACCGCCTCTCCAAGGACGGAGAATGCCATCAGGATGCCGGCGGCCAGGCCGGAGAACACCAGCGACGTCTTGGGGCGCACCATCTCGTCGGCGCCGTCGCGGCGTATGACCTCGTAGATGAGCCTGGCCGACAGGCGCGACGCCTCTCCGACCTGCTGCTCGTCCTCGTGGTCTATATCGTCCTGGCCCTTGTCCTTGTTCTGGAGTTCCATGGCGCGAACGCGCTCTTCGGTGCTGTCGACCATGGCGATTCCCTGCTGTTGTACCAACGGGGAACGAACCAGGCGGCCCGCGGGTTCCGAAAGCGCCAAAGGACGGAGGCCGGCATGGGCAAGACACCCTCGATCAAGGATCCCGACACCTACGACGCCCTGCGCGAAAAGGGCATGTCCAAGGAAAAGGCCGCGCGGATCGCCAACGCGCAGGCCAGCGACGACATGAACCCGTCCGAAAAGGGCGGCGCGCAACCGCCCTATGAGGACTGGACCCGGGACGAGCTCTACGCGCGGGCGCAGGAGATCGGCATCGACGGCCGGTCCGACATGACCAAGGACGAACTCATCTCGGCCCTGCGCGACCGCTGACGCCTACCAGCCGTTCTCGGTCACGATGCGGTCCTCTGCCACGCCGATGGATTTCAGCGCGTCGCGGATGTCGTCGACCATCTGCCGCGGGCCGCAGATGTAGAAAGGCTGGTCGAGATCGTCGAGGTGACGCTTCAGGAACCCCTCATCCACCTTGCCGGTCTCCACGGCGGCATCGTCCTGATCGGTGACGGTAAAGACGCAGCGCAGACCGTCCATCGCCTCCCATTCCTCGCGCAGGATGATGTCCTTTTCGGTCTTGTTGGAAAAGATCAGCGTGCATCCGTCCAGCGTCCCGTCCTTCGCGCGGCGGCGCAGGATCGGGATGTAGGGCGTCACCCCGGCCCCCCCGGCGATGAACACGCCCGCGCCGTGGTCGGTGATCGCGCCGTCGGGCTCGTCCGCGATGACCTGCGCGCCCGGTTCCAGGCCGGGGATCTTCTTGGTCACCCCGTCGTGGTCCGGATAGGACTTGATGACGAACTCCACCCGGTCGTCCTCCTCGGGCTGGGAGGTCATGGTGAAGGGGCGGTCCTCGTCCCGCCAGCCGTCGCGGTCCAATGCCCAATGGGTGCATTGCCCGGACTCGAAGGTGAAGCCCTTTGGCCGGTCGAACACCAGCCGGTAGACGTCATGGGTCACCGGCGATTTCTCTTTCAGGGTCATCGTGTAGGTCGTCATCGCGTGCCTCCTTGGGGGTATCGCGGAAAACACCGGCGTCCCGGGGCTTGTTCCTCAGATCCCGGCGCCCGCGCGATCGTGCCGCTCCAGCTGCGCGAAGACCTCCACCAGCCCGTGGCCCCAGGCGTGCGACGGCGGCGCGTCGCGCCGTGCCGCATCCACCAGGAACGCCGTCTCGGCCAGGGGCGGGGCGTAGATCACCGCCGACCGCGGCATGGCGACGCTCGCCCCCGTCCGCGCCACCGACAGGCCCAGCAGCGCCGCCTTGCGCGCCCGCCCGGTGCGCGCCCTGGGGCCGACGCTGTCCCAGCGGTTGCGCCGCACCGCCCCGCCGATGGCGGCATAGATGTGGCGCGCCGCATAGATGCCGGGCCGGGCCGACAGCGGCAGCGCGGCGATCCCGGACTCCGACCGCAGATAGAGCCGCTCGGCCTGCCCGATCAGGCGGCGCACCATGGCGCGCACGGCCGGATCGGCGGCGGGGGCGGACAGGAACCGCTCCGGCTCGATCCCCGCCTCGGCCAGCCAGTCGCCGGGCAGGTACAGCCGGCGCGCCCGCGCATCCTCGCCCACGTCGCGGGCGATGTTGGTCAGCTGCATCGCCACGCCCAGATCGCAGGCCCGCGCCAGCGCGTGGGAATCGCGCACCCCCATCAGCACGCACATCATCGCCCCCACGGCGGATGCGACCCGCGCCGAATAGCCGTAAAGCTCCGACAGGGTGTCGTAGCGCCGGCCCAGCGCGTCCCAGGCCAGCCCTTCCAGCAGTGCGTCGGGCAGCGGGCGCGGCATGTCGTGATCGGCGATGACGGCGGCAAAGGCCCGGTCGGCGGGCCGCGGCTCGGGCATCTGGCGATAGACGAGATCCAGCCGGTCGCGCAGCCGCAGCACGGCCTCGCGCTTGTCGCGCCCTTCGTCCACGGCGTCGTCGGCCAGCCGGCAGAAGGCGTAGAGCGCCAGGGCCGGGTCGCGGACCCGCCGGGGCAGCACGCGGGACGCGGCGTGGAACGACAGCGATCCGTGGCGGATCGCCTCCCGGCAGTGCGCCATGTCGCGCGGGTCGATCATTCCGCCGCAAGCTTTCCGGCACGGACCATCGGGCGGGCGGCGTCGGGGACCAGCTTGCCCAGCACCTCGGCCGAGGAGATGACGCCGGGCAGCCCCGCGCCGGGATGGGTGCCGGCGCCCACCAGATAGAGTCCCGCGACCTCCTCGCTGATGTTGTGGGGCCGGAACCAGGCCGATTGCAGGATCCGCGGCTCGATGGAGAATCCGCTGCCGTGGGGGCTGAGGTAGCGGTCGCGGAAATCGGCGGGGGTCAGCTCGTGGCTGGGGCCCAGCCGCGCGCGAAAGCCGGGGATCATCGTGTCGAGCTGCGCGGCCACCTTCTCGCGGTAGCGCGGCGCCTCCTCTGCCCAGTCCACCGGGTCGGCATGGCCCAGGTGCGGCACGGGCGACAGCGCGTAGAACGTGTCGTCCCCCTCCGGCGCGGCGGAGGGGTCGGTGACCGTCGGGCGATGGAGATAGAGGCTCATGTCGTCGGACAGCCGCCCGTTCACGAAGATGTCCCTGACCAGCCCCTCATACCGCGGGCCGTTGAGGATCGTGTGGTGGCCGACGTCCGGCCACATTTCCCGCGTGCCCCTGGTGCCGAAATACCAGACGTAGAGCCCCATCGACCACCGCCGCGCGTCGAGCTTGCGCTTGGTCCAGCGCTTCCTGCCGGGCAGCAGCCGCGTGTAGGTATGGCCCGCATCGGCGTTCGACACCACGATGTCGGCGGGGATCGTCTCACCCGCCGCGGTCTCCACCCCGACGGCGCGGGCGCCGTTGCGAACTCTTACGGAACTCATACGTTTTTCCGACGCGGTTCCGACCGTGCCGGACGGGCCGTTTGCGGTGACGATCCGCTCGACCTCGGTGCCGAACCGGACCTCTCCGCCCTGGTCGCGGATCACCCGCACCATGGCGTCGGCAATGGCCGCGACCCCGCCCATGGCATAGTGGACCCCGAACGCCTTCTCCAGATGGCTGACCAGGATATACATGGAGGTGACGTGGAACGGGTCGCCGCCGATGAACAGCGGATGGAACGAGAACGCCATCCTCAGCCGCGGATCCCGGAACCGCCTGCCGGCATGGGCGGCCACGGAGGCATCCGCCCTGAGCCTTGCAAACGTTGGCAAAACCCGGATGAGATCGGCCAGCTTGTGCATCGGCCGCCGGCCCAGATCCTCGAACCCGAAGCCGTAGCGGGCCGCGCTGTCACGCAGGAACCGCTCATACCCGCTGGCATCCCCGGGCGACAGCCGCGCCACCTCGGCCCGCATGGCGTCCGTGTCCTGGCGGGCGGTGAAGGTCGATCCGTCCGGCCAGCGGATCTCGTAGAACGGGTCCAGCGGCCGCAGGTCCACGTCGGCATCGAAGTCGCGCCCGCAGGCGGCCCACAACTCCCTGAACAGCTGCGGCACCGTCACGATGGTCGGCCCCAGATCGAACCTGTGCCCCTCCATGTGAACCGCCGATCCGCGCCCGCCGGCACTGTCCAGCTTGTCCAGCACGGTGACGCGGTAGCCCTTCGCGCCCAGCCTCATCGCCGCCGCGAGACCGCCAAGCCCCGCGCCGACTACCACTGCTCTGCTCTCCGACGCGGCAAGGTCTGTCATGGGCTGACCGTAGCAGTGTCAATCCAGCCTGACAATCTGCTCCGACCCCCTTTCCGGACCGCGGGAAGGCTGTCACACTGGCCGGAAAGATCTTCGTGGAGGGTGCGCCATCCAGACCGTCACGCTCAGCCTGTTCCGGTTTGGTCCGGCGCTCGACCGACTGTGGGTGCTGGGTCAGATGGGCCGCGCCCGCCTGGACTTCCGCGCCATGCCCGACTGCACGTTCTGGAAGCTGTGCGGGTCGGGCAGCGGACAGGGCTTCACACCGCGCCCCAATACCGCGGTCTGGGCCATCCTGGCCTGCTGGCCCGATGCCGACACCGCCCGGCACCGCGTCGCCGACTCACCGGTCTATCGACGTTGGTCCGCCCGGGCGCAGGAAGCGTGGACGCTGTTCCTGGCTCCCATATCGGCGCGGGGCCGCTGGGCGGGCCAGGCCCCGTTCCGCCCCGGACGCGATGCGCGCGGTCCGGTCGCCGCCCTCACCCGTGCGACGATCCGTCCGCGGCATCTGGCCAGGTTCTGGGCCGCCGAACCCGGCATCTCGGCCCGGATCGGCGCCGATCCGGCCGTCGCCTTCAAGATCGGCATCGGCGAACTTCCGTGGCTCCATCAGGTGACCTTTTCCGTCTGGCCCGACGCCGCCAGCATGGCCCGTTTCGCCCGGCGGGACGGCCCCCATGCCGCCGCCATCCGCGCGGTGCGCGATGGCGACTGGTTCGCGGAAGAACTCTACGCCCGCTTTCGAGTCGTCTCAGAGGCCGGTTCCTGGCGCGGCGCCTCACCTATTCTCTTCCCCCGAGAGGCCGCATGAGACACAGCTTCCCCTTCGCCGCGATCGTCGGACAGGACGACATGAAACGCGCGATGGTCCTGACGGCCGTCGACCCGGGCATCGGCGGCGTGCTGGTCATGGGCGACCGGGGCACCGGGAAATCCACCGCCGTCCGGGCGCTGGCCGCGCTGCTGCCGCCGATCCGCGCCGTCGTCGGCTGTCCGGTCAACGCGGCCCGGCGGCGCGACGTGCCCGACTGGGCACAGCACGCCGAAGACCGCGTCCGGTCGATTCCCACACCCGTGGTGGACCTTCCCCTGGGTGCGACGGAAGATCGCGTGACAGGCGCGCTCGACATCGAACGCGCGCTGGTGGACGGCGAAAAAGCGTTCCAGCCGGGGCTGCTGGCACGGGCCAACCGGGGCTATCTCTATATCGACGAGGTCAACCTTCTGGAGGATCACATCGTCGATCTGCTGCTCGACGTGGCCCAGTCGGGTGAGAACGTGGTCGAGCGCGAAGGCCTGTCGATCCGCCATGCCGCCCGGTTCGTCCTGGTCGGATCCGGCAATCCCGAAGAGGGAGAGTTGCGGCCGCAACTTCTGGACCGGTTCGGGCTGATGGTCGATGTGACTTCGCCCCGCGACGTGGACACCCGGGTCGAGGTCATCCGCCGCCGCGCCGCCTATGAGGCCGATCCGGCAGGCTTCCTGCGGATCTGGAAGGCAGAGCAGGACGGGCTGCGTACCTCGATCCTGGCGGCACGCAAGGCCCTGCCGCAGGTCGCGACTCCCTCCGATACGCTGCGCGACTGCGCCGGACTCTGCATCGCGCTCGGCTCCGACGGGCTGCGTGGAGAGTTGACGTTGCTCAGGACCGCCCGGGCGCTTGCCGCGATGGACGGCGCCTCTGCGGTTGCCCGGTCCCACCTGCGAGAGGTCGCGCCCATGGCACTGCAACACCGTCTACGCCGCGATCCCATGGACGAATCTGGCTCTGCCACGCGGATCCTGCGCACCATGGATGAGGTGTTCGGCCCGCTTCCGGCCGCCGCGGAATGAGCGTCGCCTGGCAGCGCGCCATCCGTGCCGCCGATGCGCTCTGCGTTGCCGGGGGTGCCCTCGGCGGACTGTGGATCCGGTCGCGGCCCGGTCCGGCGCGGGACCGGCTTCTGTCGCGGCTCGCGCCGCTGGCACCGCAGAAGATCGGGCCGGCCACGGGCGACGACGCCCTTTTCGGCGGCGCGGACCTGATCGGCTCCATCTCCGCGGGCCGTATACTGCGGCAAGAAGGGATCCTGTCCCGGGCGACGGCGCTGCACCTGGCCATGGCGGAGCGGTGCCCCCCGGCCCTTGCCGCGCGCCTGGCCCAGTCGCTGGACGCGGATGGCCCCGCGATCCTGCTCTGCGACGAGTCCGCCGAGCCCGACGAGATGCCGCCCGCGTCCCTGTGCGAGCGGGTCGGGATGTTCGTCCCGCTGGAAGGCATCGGCCTGTCCGACCTCGACGCACCCGCGATCCAGGATCTTGCCCGCGCCCGCCAGATCTTCCCCCACGTCTCGGTCCCGGAGGATCTGAGGGACGCGGTGATTGCCGGGGCCGCCCGGCTTGGCATTTCGACCCTGCGCGCGCCGCTCTTTGCCCTGGCCGCAGCCCGCGCCTCGGCGGCGCTGGACGGGCGCGACCGCGTGGTGGCGGAGGACGTCTCCCTTGCCGCAGCGCTTTGCCTGGCGCACCGGGCGGTTCCACCCCCGGAGGACACGGCCGACCCACCGCCGCCGCCCGATCCCGGGCGTGAGGACTCCGCTCCCGGTCAGCGGATGGCCGGCGACATCATCGTGGACCCCGCCCGCATGGCATTGCCGCCCGGCCTTCTGACCGGCCTTGCCGTTGCCCGCCAGCGCGCCGACTCCGTGTCGGGCGGCGCCGGACAGGCCCGGCAATCGACCCTGCGCGGCCGTCCGCTCGTCTCCCGTCCGGGCCGGCCGGACCGCGGGCGGATCGACGCGATCGCGACGCTCCGGGCCGCGGC
Source organism: Palleronia rufa (assembly GCF_000743715.1). Classification (GTDB taxonomy): domain Bacteria; phylum Pseudomonadota; class Alphaproteobacteria; order Rhodobacterales; family Rhodobacteraceae; genus Palleronia; species Palleronia rufa. The sequence goes on along the minus strand of NZ_JQEY01000005.1, from coordinate 106,852 downwards.
GCCGTGGCAGACCGTCCGCCGCCGTCTCCGACCGGGCGACGCGCGCCGGATCCTCATCGCGCCCTCAGATCTGCATGTCCGCCGCTACGAGGAGCGCTCCGAGCGGCTGGTGGTGTTCGTCGTCGATGCCTCTGGCTCTGCTGCGGCGAACCGCCTGGCCGACGCCAAGGGCGCCGTCGAGACGCTGCTCCAGCGCGCCTACGCCGCCCGTGACAGGGTGGCGCTGGTGGCCTTCCGCGGCGACGCGGCAGAGGTCGTCTTGCCGCCGACCCGGTCCCTCGTCATGGCCAAACGCCGCCTCACCGGCCTTCCTGGCGGCGGCGGCACCCCCTTGGCGGCCGGTCTCGACGCAGGTCTGGATCTGGCGATAAGGGCCCGGCGGGCGGGAAGCGGCGCGACGCTTGTCCTGCTCACCGACGGGCGGGCCAATATTGCCCGCGACACCACGGCGAACCGGGCCCGCGCCATGGCGGATGCCGAAGGCGTCGCCGCCCGGGTGAGGGCCGAGCGCATCCCATGCCTTGTGGTCGATTGCGGCACGCGGCCCGGCGCCGTGCTGAAGGATCTCGCCGCGACGCTTGGCGCCGGCTACCTTGCCCTGCCCCGCGTCGGAAGCGACGCCCTGAACGCCGCCGTCAGCGCCTAGATGCCGGCGCGGATCCCCGACGACTGGCCGAACCGCGCGCGGTCACGCCTGGTCGACAGCCGACCGCACCGATGGCATGTGCAGATCGGCGGGTCGGGTCCGCAGATTCTGCTCCTGCACGGCACGGGATCGGCCACCCACACATGGCGGGATGTCTTTCCGCTGCTCGCACGGCGCGCCCGGGTCGTTGCGCCCGATCTGCCCGGCCATGGCTTCACGCAAATGGGCACCCGGCAGCGGTCCGCGCTTCCCGCGATGGCGCAGGATCTGGCAGAGCTCTGCGCGTCGCTGGATGTTCGACCGGACCTGATCGTCGGCCATTCCGCGGGGGCCGCGCTCGCGATCCGCATGTCGCTGGCGATCGATCCACCCGTCCCGGTCGTCGGAATAAACGCGGCGCTGACGCCGTTCGAGGGTCCGGCGGCATGGCTCTTTCCGATCATGGCGCGCACCCTCGCTGCGGTGCCGCTCGTTCCCTTCGCGCTGTCGGGCCTCATGGGCGCGACCGGAGCTGCAGGTCCGCTCATCAAGGCGACGGGCTCGCGGATCGATGCCTCGGGTCTGCGGCACTACAGTTCCCTCATTTCACGGCCGAGCCATGTGGAAGGCGCAATCGCGATGATGTCTCAGTGGTCCGCCGAACCCGTCTGGCAAGAGCTGGAAACCTTTCCGGCGCCTCTGACGCTTCTCACCGGCGCCGATGACGCGACGGTTCCTGCGGATGTGTCAGTTCGTGCCGCAGCCCGCGCGCCGCACGGCACGGCAATTTCGCTCGGTGCCTTCGGTCACCTGATCCAGGAGGAGGCGCCCGAAATCGTCTCCGGGGCGATCATCACGGCCTTGTCGGCATAGGGGTCGCGTGCAAAGGCCCCGCAGACGACGCCCGCCTCATTGCACGATAAAATCGGCATGCAGCGCACCGGCGGCCTTGATGCTTTTGAGGATATCGATCATGTCGCGCGGCGCCACGCCGAGCGCGTTGAGACCGGCGACCACGTCCGACAGCGAAGCGCTCTCCGGGACTTCGGCAAGTCCGATGCCTGGCCTTTGTTCGATCTGGGCCCCGGTGCGCGGGACGATGACCGTCTCACCCGGCGCGAAGGGGTTCGGCTGAACCACCAGCGGCGCTTCTTCGATCCGCACGGTCAGGCCGCCCTGGCTCACGGCGACCCGGCTGATGCGGACGTCCTCACCCATCACGATCGTGCCCGACCGCTGGTCGACGACCACGCGTGCGCGCCGCTCCGGATCGACGGGAATGTTTTCGATGCTCTGAAGCGCGTGGGCGGGGGACGGCGCTCCGGTCGCGGCGATGTCGAGAAGGACCGTTCCCGCATCAAGCATGACCGCGACCGATCGGCGAAGGTTCTGGTTGATCGCCTGCTCGATGCGGCTGGCCGTGGTGAAATCGGGCGTCCGAAGCGCCAGGCGGACGCTTTCAAGCGACCCGAAATCGAAGTCGATCTCCCGCTCGATCCGGGCACCCGCCGGGATCGAGCCGGAGGTGGGAACGCCCTGCGTGACAGATGCCGCATCGCCTTGGGCGACGACCCCGCCCGCAATCACGGTCCCCTGCGCGACCGCATAGATCTGGCCGTCCGCCGCGTTGAGCGGCGTCATCACCAGCGTTCCGCCGAGCAGCGAGCTGGCGTCGCCGATCGCGGAGACGGTCACGTCGATGCGGCTTCCCGCACGCGAGAACGGCGGAAGGTCCGCTGTCACGAGCACCGCGGCCACGTTCTTCGGGCGAAATTGCTCTCCTGAGACGTTCACCCCGAGTCTTTCGAGGATCGTCGACATGATCTCTTCGGTGAACGGTGCATTCCTCAGACCGTCGCCGCTTCCATTCAGACCGACGACAAGGCCGTAGCCCACAAGGTCGTTGCCGCGCACCCCGTCGAACTCCACCAGGTCCTTGATCCGGACGCCCGCCGCCGACGCGGGCAGCGTCAAGGTAAGAAAGACAAGCGCGAGCACCAGGAAGCGCATCAGAGATAGGCCGTCAGGGACAGGCGGGAGAGGCGGGCCGTCAGGGTGTAGAGCGTCTCTATCTGCGCCTCGGTCTGCTGGAGCCGCGTTGCGGTCCGGTAGGGATCGGCTCCGAGCAGATCGAGCTTCATCTGCGCAAGGCTGTCCCGTTCGGCGCTGATCCGGACGCCGACACGTTCGATGCGCTCCTGTCCGGCGCCGATCTCCGCGGCCATCGCGACGATCCCGTCGCTTGCCTTCAGCGTGCCGACCGCCGCGGCACTTGCCACACGAACACGCTGGCCCGGTTCGCCCGAAAGAACACCCATGTCCAGCACGGCCAGTTTGGCAAGAACAGCCAAGCCGTCACGCAGACGCCGGTCATCTGCCTTTTGCTGAAAGGAAACGGTTTCGCTCTGCCCGACCTGGATGTCGTCTCTCGACAAGTTCGATCCAAGGTAGTCGTTGACGTCGAACGCGCCGCCCGGTGCGAAATACGCGTCGACAGCAGCTTCGACCCCGTCCGCCGTGGTAATTCCACCAAGAGTCGCCACCACGTCCGCGAGGATGTCTTCCGCAGGCCTCACGGCAGGTCCTGTGGTGCGTGTGCCCGAAAACAGGGATTCGCCGGCTACCTGGGTGTTCAAGGTTGCCACAAAGGCGCGAAACCCCTGCCGTGCCGTCGCCGATGCCGCACTCACGGCCTGGGTATCGGAGCCGGGAAGCACACCGGCGACCGCGGATTGAAGAGTTTCGATGTGATTGGCCAGGTTGGTCATCGCCGCCTGGGCCCCGTTGGCCAGCGTCTCGACCTTCTTGCGGCTCAGATCGTAGGCGTCGAGCAGCGACAGGGACCGGTCGATCGCGGCCACCGGCCCGCTTGCGCCGCGAAGCTGCGCTACAGGGTCGGACACAAGCCCGGTGGTCAATTCCCGCCCCAGTGACTGGATGTCTCGTGTCAGCCGCGCATCGCTGCGCTGATTTACGAAGTTCCGGGCCAGGTCGCCGATCGTTGTCATCATGATCTCAAATCTCCATCAGGCGGTCGATCATGCGACCGGCCGCGTCGATGACCCGCGCGTTTGCGGCATAGGCCTGCTCCACCAGAAGAAGCCGTCGCATCTCATCGTCGGTATCCACGCCGAGCGACAGCTCGGACTCAAGCAGCGCGTCGGCCCGAGCGGCGGAAAAGGTCAGGTCGGTCTCTGCGGCGAATGATCGGCTGTCGCCTCGGGCGGAAAGTTCCACGGCCAGGCCGCCCAGCGATCTGGCCGTCGGGCCGAGCGCCGACGCGCCCGGAACCCGGGAGAGGCTCAAGGCCTCCGACAGCGCGTTCAGCAACCTGGCGTCTCCGGCCTCGCCCGGGGCGGCGGCGTTCAGCCCGTCGCGGAGCCGCCAGGTTTCGCCGCCGTTCGACGGGTCCACGGCCGCGTTTACCTGAAGGCGCTGCGCAAGCCCCGCGCTCGGGGCCGAGCCCACCGTCGCCCCCACATCCGTGAACAGACCCGGAGCGCCGGGAGGGGTCGTGGGGTCCAACGCATCGGCTTCGAGTCTTTGGCCGAGTTCCCACGCGAAGGCGTCTAGCTGTGCCTGCGCACCGGGCAGTTCCCGGTCGCGGAGATCGAAGAGCGCCGAAAGTTCGCCGCCCGCAAGCTTTCCGTCCGGCTTGGCCATGTCGATTTCGCGCCCGCCGACAAGAACCGTCCCAAGAGGCGCACCAAGACCCATGGACGGCGTCACTGCGGGCGTCGGGCTGAACGAAATTTCCACGGGCCGGGAATCGAGCAGCAGCTGCCCGTTTCCGGTTATCAGGGCGATGCGACCGTTTTCGCGCTGGATCTGGCGGATCGGCACGATGTCGGAGATCCCGTCGATGATCTGTCGGCGCTGGTCGACAAGGGGATTGATATCTCCGCCCGTCACGCTTCGCCGGGCGATCTCGACGTTCAGCTTGTCGACACGGGCAAGGCCCTGGTTCAAGCGCGCGACGGAGGACGCGATTCCGGTTTCGGCATCAAGCCGCGCGGCCTGGATAGCGGTCCCGGCCTCATTGATGCGAGAGGCGAGCGTGGCGGCTTTCTGAAACAGGCTGTCCAGACCGGAAACGGACCCGGGGTCGCTGGCCGTGGTGATGAGCGCACCCTCAAAATCCACCAGACGGGCAGAAATGCTATCATCGGACGCGGCACTTCCGATGGCGGCGACCACCTTCCCGAGCCCCGTGAGGCGGGCATCCTGCCCGGCCACCTCGGCATCGGCCATACGGCGATCCGTCGTCAGCGCGATATTCTCCCTTCGGCTGATGCCGCTGAGCCGAACGCCGCCGAAGGACGCGCTCTCCAACTCGGTCGTGCGGGAGGCGTATCCCGGCGTCAGCGCATTCGCGACGTTGGACGAGATCGTCTGCGCCGACCGGCTGGCGGCGGTCAGACCCGAGACGGCTGAGGACAGGGCAGCGGAAAGGGACATGGTTTACCGTTTCAGGTTGGTGGTTTCCTGGAGCATTTCGTCGACGGTCTGGATGATCTTCGCGTTGGACGAATACGCCCTCTGGGTCTGGATCAGCTGCGTGAGCTCGAATGCCACGTCGGTGGTGCTGGCCTCACGGGTATAGCCGGCGGTCGCCCCTACCGGCCCGTCGCCGGCATCCCACAGGAACATGCTGCCGGACTCCATGCTGATGGTATAGGTCTGGGCGTCCCGGGCGGTCAGGCCGTTCGGATTGGGAACGTCGATGACGGGAACCTGGTAGATCGGGCGCGTGAAACCGGAATCGTAGATCGCCCGGACAATCCCCTTTTCGTCAATCTCGACGCCCAGGAAATTGCCGACGGTGGAGCCGTTCTTGTCGAGTGTCGAGGGCGCAAAACTCGAATCCAGCTGAGTGATCCCGCCACCCTCGTTGGGTTTTCCGATCCCGACCGAGATGATTCCACCGCCTACGGGGACGTCGAACGCGCCCGTCGCCGGGTCGTAGCCGCCGCCGGAGACGGTGGTGACGGATGCCAGCGTCCCACCGCCGACATTGGCGTCGTTGAAGGCCAGCGTGTACTCTCCGACGACGGCGCCGCCGGAGTTGCTGTCCGTGATGGTCATCTGCCATTCATTCGCCGTGCCGGTGGGCGCGAAGGCGAAGTTCAGGGACTCTGTCTGACCGAGGTTGCCGTAGTACTCGATCGAAAGGTCGTGCGGCCCACCAGGGCTGGCGGGATCGGAGTCGTCGGACGGCAGGTTGAGCGCGATGTTCATCTCCGTCGTCGGGTTGGCGGCGAACTGGTTGTGGTAGACATTGACGGGCTGCAGCCCATCGGCGCTGTCGCGCGGGAAGCTTCTGAAGGTGCCGTCCAGGGACGCAGGCCAGCCGAGGAGCACCTTGTCGGCAGGGCTGACGAGCACGCCTTCCGCGTCCGGACGGAAGGAGCCCGTCGTCGAAAGGGCAAGGGGCCGGTTCGCCCCCTGATCTATGCCGGCGAGATCGGTGACAGGCAGAAAACCGCGCCCCTGGATCGCAATGTCCGTCGCGTTGGCCGAACCTTGCAACTGCCCTTGCTCATCGATCATTCGGGAGGTCGTCGACCGGACACCACCGGCGCTGAATCGCGCCTCTGTCCCCGAGTTGATCACCATGGAATGGAAGTCGGTGAAGCTGCGCTTGTATCCGAAAGTAGCGGAATTCGAGATATTGTCGGAAATGCTGGCCAGTTTCTGGGCATTCGCGTTCAGTCCGCTGACACCAGCGGCAAGGGATGAGGAGATCGACATGGGCAGGCCCTTTCGGTGGCGGATCGTGCGCGTCCTTTCGACCTTGTTAATCGAGCGCTCTTAACAGGCCCCTAACGCCGGGCATTTCTGAGCAGGATGAGTTCGACCCTGTCGTTGCGCACGTCCATCCTGTCGGGGTGGAGCGGCACGTTGTCGGCGAAACTGGCGGTACGTGCGATGCGCCCCTCTCCGGTCCAGCCATCGGCCAGAAGAACCCGGGCGGCCTCTGCCCGGTCACGGGAAACGGCCCAGCCGTCGCGGTCCTGGCGGACCACCGGCTGCGCGCGGACATGGCCCTGGATGGCGACGCGGTTGCTGGCCATGCGGAAGATGTCGTCGACCACCGCCACCAGTTCGTGGAAAAGCGGCGTCGGTCCGGCGCCGTCGCCTTCGAAGATCGGCGCGCCCGGTAGCGAGAAGATGTCGACCACAAGCCCTTCGTCGGTGACGCGCGTCTTGACGTGACGCAGAAGCCGGTCCGCCACGTCGCTTTCACCGGATTCAGCGTCGAACCTGGCGGCGATTTCGGCAATGACCTCCGCCTCCTGCTCGGCGCTGGCCTGTGCCACGCCATTGAGAGAGTCGGTCGCGGCCAGCGAATCGCCCGACAGCACATCCCTGGAGCCGCCCGATTCCTTTGAGATCGGGATTTCCGGACTGAAGTAGTCGGCCAGTCCCTGACGTTGGTCCTCCGTCGTGGCGCTCAGCAGCCACATCATCAAGAAGAACGCCATCATGGCCGTCACGAAGTCGGCATAGGCGACTTTCCAAGCACCGCCGTGATGTCCGGCGGCGGCGATGACCTTTTTGCGGCGAATGATCACCGGCGCTGCGTCGCTCTGGGTCATGGAACCCCTCCTCTTCCCCGGGATCACCATGACAGGCGGGTTTGAATACCGCGCTAACGCGTAAAAACGTGTTCGTTTTCCGCCGACGGCCTATCTGTCGAAAAAACGCGGAGCAGTGGCACCATGGCTGGGCGGAACGACCTGAAGATTTACGACGATGCGGCCGCCAACTGGTGGTCCGATGACATCCGGTGGGTGCGGATCCTCAAGAACATGGTGCCCGGACGGCTCAAGTGGTTCGACCGGCACATGTCGTGGGAGGGCAAGCGCGTGTTGGACCTGGGCTGCGCGGGCGGCTTCATGGCCGAAGCGTTGGCCCGGCGCGGGGCGCGGGTCACCGGGCTCGACCCGGCGGGGCAGGCGATCGAGGCCGCGCGGTCCCATGCGGCGGCCGAGGGGCTCGATATTCGCTACGACATCGGCACCGGCGAAGAGATGTCCTATGCCGATGCCAGTTTCGATGCCGTGGTCTGCGTCGATGTGCTGGAGCATGTGCGGGACCTGACCGCCGTTCTGGCCCAGGTGTCCCGGGTATTGGTGGCGGATGGAAGGTTCCTCTTCGACACGATCAACCGCAATCCCCTGTCCCGGCTTGCGGCGATCACCGTGGCCGAGGACCTGCTGCGGGTGCTGCCGAAGGGCACCCACGATCCGGACATGTTCATCACACCGGATGAGCTTGCGGCGGCGCTGGAAGCGGCGAACCTCACGCCGCGGCGCTGGAGCGGACTGGGGCCGGTCGGCCTGAACCGCCGCGGCGATCCCGTGTTCGGCCCGATCCCGCTCAGGACGGTCATCTACATGGGCGTGGCCGACAAAACGGCGCCTTGACGTTTCGGCACTATGCGCGGGATCGAGAGATTGTCAGACTGCTGAGATCAGACAGTGGCGAAAAGGATCGTTCGATGGCAGGACTACTCGCGGCCGCGCGCGGCATCGACAAGGTCAACGGATGGATCGGCCGTTGGGTGGCCTGGCTGATCCTGGCCGCCGTTTTGGTATCCGCGGGCAATGCCGTCGTCCGCAAGAGTTTCAACATCTCATCGAACGCGTGGCTCGAACTTCAGTGGTACCTGTTCGGGGCGGTGTTCATGATCTGCGCCGCGTGGACCCTGCGCGAGGATGAGCACGTCCGCGTCGACGTGCTTTCGCAGCGGCTGACGGTCCGCACCCGGGTGATGATCGACCTTTTCTGTCACATCCTGTTCCTGATGCCTTTCGCGGTGATGATGATCTACCTGTCATGGCCGTTCTTCGTGTCATCGTTGCTGTCGGGAGAGCAGTCCAGCAATGCCGGCGGACTGATTCGCTGGCCCGCGAAGCTCTGGATCCTGGTCGGGTTCCTCATGCTCGCGGCCCAGGGCGTGGCCGAGATCATCAAGCGCAGCGCCATGCTGGCGGGGCATCTGCCGCTGCCGGACGATCCCGATGCGGCCAAAGACATACCCTCCGTCGGTCAAGACGCCGCCGGGGGGCGATGAGATGATCGAACTCATCGCCCAGAACCTTGCGCCCATCATGTTCATCTCCGTTATGGGGCTTCTGGTCCTGGGCTATCCAGTGGCGCTTACCCTGGCGGCCGGCGGTCTGTTCTATTTCGTCGTCGGCGTCGGCCTGTCCGATTATTCCAGCGACATCAATCTTTTCTGGCCGCTTCTCAGGGCCATGCCGGAACGGGTCTTCGGCATCATGTCGAACGACACGCTGCTTGCGATTCCGTTCTTCACCTTCATGGGGCTGATCCTGGAACGGTCGGGGATGGCGGAGGACCTGCTCGACACCGTGGGACAGCTCTTCGGGCCGCTCAGGGGCGGGGTGGCCTTTGCGGTGGTGCTGGTGGGCGCGCTTCTGGCGGCGACCACGGGCGTCGTGGCCGCGTCGGTGATCGCCATGGGCCTCATCTCGCTGCCAATCATGCAGCGCTACAACTACAGCCCGACGGTTGCGACCGGCACTATTGCCGCCGCCGGCACTCTGGCGCAGATCGTGCCTCCTTCGCTGGTCCTCATCGTTATGGCGGATCAGTTGGGCGTGTCGGTCGGCGACATGTACGTCGGCGCGCTTTACCCCGCGCTGATCGTCATCGCCGCCTACTGTCTCTACGTGCTCGGCCTGACCGTCCTGCGGCCCGAAACCGTCCCGGCCCTGCCAGAGGAAGAGCGGCGGCTGGGCTCCGGCGTTCTGTCCTTGCTCGGGATCTTCGCCCTCGCCGTGGTGATCTATGTCGGGTCCGCCCGCCTGCTCTTTGCCGACATGATCCCGGCAACGCGGGTCGTCTTCGCGGCGACCGTCACCGTGGTCGTCTGCTACGCCATCGCGCTGGTGAACCGTTGGATGAGTTTGGGGCTGCTCTCCAGGCTTGCCGAGGAGGTGGTCATCGTTCTGATCCCGCCGCTGGCATTGATCTTCCTGGTGCTGGGCACGATCTTTCTGGGGATCGCCACTCCGACGGAGGGCGGCGCCATGGGCGCGGTGGGCGCGCTGGTCCTGGCCATCGCAAAAAGGCGGCTCGACTGGGCGACCACGCGCTCGGCGGTGGAGGCGACGGCGAAGCTGTCGGCCTTCGTCATGTTCATCCTGATCGGCGCGCGGGTGTTCGGCCTGACCTTCTATGGGGTGAACGGTCAGGTCTGGCTGGAGGAGCTCCTGCTGGGCCTTCCGGGCGGTCAGGCCGGGTTCCTGATCGTCGTGACGATCGTGGTGTTTGTGCTGGGTTGCTTTCTCGACTTCTTCGAGATCGCCTTCATCCTGGTGCCGCTTCTGGCCCCGGTCGCCCAGACGCTGGGAATCGACCTGATCTGGTTCGGCGTCATCCTGTCGATGAATCTGCAAACCTCCTTCCTGACCCCGCCCTTCGGTTTTGCGCTGTTCTACCTCAGGTCGGTCGCGCCGTCGCGGGAATGGACCGACGAAGCGACCGGAGAACAGCAACCCCGCATCCGGACCAGTGAGATCTACAAGGGCGTCCTTCCCTATATCGCCATCCAGTTCGCGCTGATCATGCTGGTCATTTCGGTGCCGTCGCTCGTCACACACTACGACGACGCCAGAGGGCAGCAATCCGTGCCGGCATCCGGGTCGGGCGTCAATGGGGGCGGATCCGACGGGCTGAATTTCGGCAATGGCGGAGCATCCGGTGCCTCTGGAGAGACGGGCGAAACTGACGGCGGTTTCAATTTCGGCAACGGCGGCTCCGGCGAAGACTCACAGAGCGGGGGTCGGTCAAGCGGCGCAGGCGGCGGTTTCAACTTCGGAGGAGGCGGAGGCGGAACCTCTGACGCAGATGATGCCGATACAATGCAGGCTCCCGCGTCGGGGGCCGAAGGCCAGACAGAGCGGCCGCGCGGTGGTCAGGACCCGGAGGGGCGAAACTCAGACGCTGGCGAATTCAACTTCAACTGAACGGAAAAAGGCTCGGGCATCAGCCCGGATCTTTCCATGCCACGCGGAGTTGATCGTTACTGATTGCCCGACGATCCGCCCCCCGATACCTGCGCCGGAAGCGCGCCGGCCTTCTGCTTGTCCTGCATGAACTGCGCAAAGGTGGATTCGGCGACCTGCTGCCACAGGAAATGTTCGTTCTGGAACGCCATCATCGAGTCGTAGATCTTGCCCCAGCCGTCTTCGCTCTGCCGCAGGTCCGAATAGAGGCTCAGCGACGCATCATATGTGGCGTCCAGAACCTCCTGCGGATAGGCGCGAAGCTGGGCGCCGTTTTCGACCAGCCGTCGCAGGGCGGCTGGGTTCTTGTAGTCGTATTCCGCCATCATCTCCGTGTTGGCGGCGCGGCAGGCGGTGGACAGAAGGCTCTTGTACTGCTGGGGCAGCCCGTCCCAGGAAGACTGGTTGACGAAGACGTTCAGGGTCAGGTTCCCTTCCCACCAGCCAGGATAGTAGTAATAAGGCGCGACTTGGTAGAAGCCGAGCTTTTCGTCGTCGTACGGACCGATCCACTCAGCCGCGTCGATCGTTCCACGCTCGAGAGCGGGGTAGATATCGCCACCGGCGATCTGTTGCGGCACCACGCCGATCTGCTCCATGACCCGTCCCGCAAGACCGGCGATGCGCATTTGCAAACCGTCCATATCCGCCAGTCCGCCGATCTCGTTTCGGAACCAGCCGCCCATCTGGGTTCCAGTGTTGCCGGCGGGCAAATACTGCAGCCCCTGGGCGTTGTAGAACTCGTTCAGCAGCTCCACCCCGTCCCCGTAGTACAGCCACGCGTTCATGCCGCGGTTGTTTAGCCCATAAGGGATGACAGCGCCCAGTGCCCAGGTCGGCGATTTCCCGACATAGTAGTAGGCCGCGGTATGGCACATCTCTACCGTGCCGTTCTGAACGGCATCGGCTGCCTGGAGGCCCGGGACGATCTCACCACCCGCGAAGACCTGAATGTCGAAAGCGCCGTCGGTGGCTTCCCGGACATAGGTGGCAACGTCCTCTGCCCCCCCGTAGATCGTGTCGAGCGCCTTGGGGAAGGATGACGTGCAACGCCACTTCACCTGCTGCGCGGATTGACCAATGGCCGGTGCGGCCAGCGTTACGGCTCCGGCGCCGCCCAGTGCAGCCGTCGTCAAGAATTTTCGGCGATACATGTCTCTCTCCCCGGTCTTTTTGTGTCGCTCAGGGCACATAGCGCGTCCGGCAAGATTTGCCAGACGCGCCCCTCCTTATCGTCGGGCGCTACGCTGGCAGCGTAAGGCCTTTTCGCGGTTGGCCTGGATCGAAGCGAATTCGTTGACCGGTACAGACAAAACAGCCCGACCGACGACAAGAGCCGTAGTGTCCGCGGCAAATCAAAGGCCAACCGGGGCCGAGACGAACGCAGCCCGCCGTGTTTCAGAGCAGGTAATCAGACTTTCGCAGTGGGAACACTGACGTGCCGTTCAGCCCGTGCCATTCCCGTTCCGGCACGTTGCTCGTGCGCAGAACGTCAGCGGAAAAGTAGTTCAGCAGGCTGTACGGCTCTGGCAAACTGAAGGCCATTCCGAGGTTCCGCGCCAGATCTTCTTTGCCGAATTTCCTGACGTGGTCGCTCTGACCGAACCTGCGCTGCGCCTCTTCGGGGCTCAGGGCCGCCAGATCCTCTTCGGACTCTCCGTGCATGAAGGGGATGCAGAGCAGGTGCAGCCCATCTGGGGTCAGAGAGCGGTGGAGATGGGCGAGCGCCGCGGTGACGTTGCAGGGGATATGCTCCATCACATGTGCGTGGAGGATCAGGTCGTATCGGTTCGACGGCAGTTGCGGGCCGTCGCTGCACAGGTCGAAGCGCTCTATTTCCGCGAACCGGAAGTTTTCCGGACAGAAATCCACCGCGCGATATTCCTTCAGGTCGAGTGAGGCCAGATAGCCGTAAAGACCCTTCTCCGGGGCAAGGTGGAAGACGCGGCGCCCGGGACCCGCGGTCCAGTCTCTGGCCAGGAAGAGCTTGATGACCCGCGTTCGCTCCAAGGACCCGCAGGCCGTGCAGCGGACGTTCTTGCGCTTGCCCATGTCGCCCCAGCTGGAGCGACCGCAGATATTGCATGTCGGCGTCATATGATGGCCCGCCCGTCGCTGATGTCCATCCGGCCGGCCGCCGGACCCGCTTTCTTCCCCCCCCCGGACGCCTTCAGCGGAGGCTGCGCACCTGTCTCGCGGTGTGGTCTAAGGGAAAACATGCGGGCTGCCAACCGCCGCCGGGAACAGGCGGAGCCCGGAATTTTGCGGCTGGAGGATGGTATCCGCCGCGCAGATTGGATAAGACGCCGTGGACGGTTTCCGAAGGCCGGTATTTGACGTTGATTGCCATCTGTTCCGTAAGATTTCAGTATTTCGGTCCGGGCGCAGCCCATGATCGCCGCAGGGCATCGCAGGATGGGCCCATGTTCCGATGACCTTGGCCGCTGGACCCCTCGACACCTGGTACGGGCGCGACGATGCGGTCCTGCTGATTTCCCGCAGTCCGCTCTTCGATCCGGACTGGTACCGCAAAACCTATCCGGACGTCGTCGTGAGCGGCATCGACCCCGCGCGACACTATCTGATGTTCGGCGTCAGCCTGGGCCGCAATCCGGGGCCAGCGTTCGACACGCTTGGATACCTCGCTGCCCATCGCGATGTGAAAAGAGCCGGGCTCAATCCGCTTTTGCACTATGAGCAAAGCGGCCGGATCGAGGGCCGGCGGATTCCCTTGCCTGACGGTTTCGCGACGAGCCCCGCCCAGGCTGTCGCTGCCTCGGGCCTGTCGAACCGCGGCTGGCGGATGACGGTCCGCGAGGCGCGCAAGGCCATGGCCCGCGTCACCGACCCGCCGTCATCAAACCCCCGCAAAATGACGGCGACCTTCGACACCGTTGCCGCACGCCGCTACGCGGCCGCCGCCGAAGCGCTCTACGATGCCGACTGCGCCGCCATCAAAGTATCGGTCGTCATGCCGACCTACAACCGCGCCGGGCTGATCGGGGCCGCCGTCCGCTCGGTCCTGACCCAGTCCCACTCCGACCTCGAACTGCTGGTCGTCGACGACGGCAGCACCGACGACACGATAGAGCGTCTGGCCCGCATTGATGATCCCCGTTTGCGTGTGTTCGAAGCCGACCACCGCGGCGTCAGTGCGGCCCGCAACGTCGCGCTGAACCATGCGACCGGCAGCGTGGTGTTCTATCTGGACTCCGACAACACCTGGACGCACGACCACGTCAAACTGATGCTGACCGGTCTGCATGTCTCCGGCGCTGATTGTGCCTATGCCGCCAGCTGCCTGGTGACCGAGACCGGAGAGCTTCTGGGCTATCGCGGTGAGCCATTCGACTGGAGAGCGTGTCTTTCGGCGAACTATGTCGATATGAACGTCTTTGCCCACCGCATCGGACTGGTGGCGGAACGCGGCGGTTTCGACGAGCATTTGCGCAGGGTCGTCGACTGGGATCTGATCCTGCGATATTCCAAGGGACGCAAGGTCGCCTACCTGCCCTATGTCGGATGCCTGTATCTCGACTCCGTGGGCGACGCGAACCGCATCACGGTCTCGCAACCGTATCTCTTCCGGAAAGTCGTGGCCCAGAAAAACCGGCTCGGACGTACCACGGCGGCCGAGACATGGGACGCGCTGTCGCTTTCCTTCGCGATCAAGATCGCCGCTCCCTATGAGAAGCGCGCCGAATGGGGAGACTTCCACTATGCCGACTCGCTGTCCGATGCGCTGAAGCGCCGGGGCCATGACGCCCGGATCGACTTCCGGGGGGATTGGAGCCTTCCGTCCGCCTGGAAGGACGATGTCGCCCTGGTGATCCGCGGGCTGGAGGGGCACCGCGCCCTGCCCAGCCAGATTACCGTCATGTGGAACATCAGCCACCCGGATCAGGTCCCCTATGAGGAATATGCCGCCTGCAACGTGGTGATGGTGGCCTCGCGATCCTATGCGGCACTGCTGTCGCTGATCCTGGAGCGTCCCGTCCACGCATTGCTGCAATGCACCGACACGGAGCGATTTCACCTGCCGCAGGACGCGCCGCCGATCGACTCGGAGGGCAGAGGGCTGTTCGTCGGAAATTCGCGGCGCGAGTACCGGCAGATGGTGCGCTGGTCCGTGGAAAACGACGTCGAGATCGACATCTACGGCACTCTGTGGGAGGGTTTCATCCCTCCGGAGCGCATCGCGGGGCAGAATGTGCCGAACACAGAGCTGTCCGCCAAGTACCGCTCCGCGCGGTTCGTGCTGAACGATCACTGGCAGTCGATGAAGGATTTCGGCTTCGTCTCGAACCGCGTTTTCGACGTGCTGGCCAGTGGCGGCCGCCTGGTTTCGGACCGCTTGCCCTCTGTGGACGCGATGTTCGGAGATGCGGTGGCGACGGTGGAGACGGAGCAGGCGTTTCTACAGGCCGTAAGCCAGCCGCTTCCGGCCGACGACACGCGCCGCGCCGCTGCCGATCACGTGGCGGAACACGAATCGTTCAACGCGCGGGCCGGGACCATCCTGGACGCTGTCCGCGAGGCGCTTCTGCCGACCGAAGCCGCTTCTGCGCTGGCGTTGGCGCCGGCACCGGATTTGGCACCGGCCGTCAGGCGCCGCACCGTCGGCCTGCTGCTTCAGAGGGGGCGGGCCTGGTGGACCAGCTCGGCCTTCATCCGCCTGATCGGACCGTTGACCACGGATCATGCGCATTCCGTCGCGGGCCTGGATCCCATCGCCCTGGACGGCCCGGACGATCCCCGACTGGATCACTGCGACATCTGCATCGTTCAGCGTGTCGCCGTTTCCGATCCGGACGACGCCGCCCGGCTGATCGACCGCCTGAGAGAGCGGAGCGTCCCGCTCTACGTGGATACCGACGACGCCTTTCACCTCCATGACGACTACCGCGCGGCCGATGCGGCCTTGCGCCGTCTGATGGATGCCGCGCAAGAGGTCTGGTTCTCCACCCCAGCACTGGCAAAGCTCTATCCCGACGTGGCCCGCAAGGCCCGCGTCCGGCGCAACGACCTGGATCCGCGATTCTGGCGCGACTATCGCAATCCGGTCAGCCCGCTTTTCACGGACGGTCCCATCCGCTTTGTTTATATGGGAACGGCCACCCATCACGCGGACCTCCAACTGGTCCTGCCCGCGTTCGAGCGTCTGGCAACCACGCATCCCGGACAGTTCATCCTGACACTCATCGGCGTGACATCGACCCCCCCCGAGGCCGAGTGGCTTGAGGTGTGCAGCCTTCCGCAGACCGCACGCAGCTATCCTGGCTTCGCGCGTTACGTGACCCGCAATCTGTCTTTCGACGTGGGTCTCGCGCCCCTTGCCCGGTCGCCCTTCAACGGCGCGAAGTCGGACGTCAAGTTTCTCGACTATTGCGCCATGGGGCTTTTGTCGGTGGTGTCCGAGGGCGAAGTGTACGGACAAGCCGTCGCGGACGGGCTTGCCATCGGCTGCGGGCCCTCGCCGGACGCCTGGTACGACGCGCTGGCCGCCATCGTTGAACGGCGGAATGACGTGGCAGAGATGCGGCGGCGCGCCGTAGAGCATCTGTGGGTCAGCCGCAACGTGCTGACGGATCCGCATCCGCTGGCCGATCTTTTGCCATGATCCGGTTCCCATCGTGCCTGGTTTGCGCTGGCGCGGCGGACGTGGCAAGAGAACCGCGCCGCAGAGGACAGCCATGATGCCATCGCCCCCCCAGACCCGGACGCCGCAGCCTGCCGCCAGCCGGCGCGTTGCGGTCCTGATCATGGGTATGCACCGCTCTGGCACGTCGGCCATTTCGGGCCTTCTCAACCGGCTCGGCTGCGACGCGCCGGCGACGCCGCTGCCGGCCGACGGCCGTAACGCCAAGGGGTTCTACGAATCCTTTCCGATCACCGATCTGAACAACCGGATCCTTGAAGCCGCCGGCACCGTCTGGAACGATTGGAGCGGCGTGAACCCGGCCTGGCTCCAAAGTCCGCGGTACGAGTATTTTGCGCAGGAAGCGTTGGCCCTGGTCGTGGCAGAGTTCGGTGCCTCGCCGCTGATCGTGCTGAAGGATCCCCGCATCTGCCTTCTCACCGCCTTTTGGGTCGATGTACTCGGCCGCGCGGGCTATGATACGCGAATGGTGTTCGCCGTGCGGTCCCCAGCGGATGTCGCGGCCTCCCTGACCGAGCGCAACGGCTTCGACACGGTTCTGGGGCGGTTGATCTGGTTGCGCTACGTACTTGAGGGTGAGCGTGCGTCACGCGATCTGCCCCGCGTTTTCGTAAGCTTCGATCGACTCCTGTCCGACTGGGCCGCAGAGGTTGCGCGGATCGAGAATGGTCTCGACCTTCGCTTGCCCCGCCGATCCGCGCTTGCCACCGCCGAGGTCGAAAGCTTTCTGACCCCCTCCATGCGCCATTTCACCTTTGCCGACGCGGATCGCGACCACCCAGAGCTGCCGTGGATACGGGACATCCAAGACGTGCTCATGACGTGGGCGCGGCATGGCGAGGATCCCGGACAGCGCACCGTCTTGGACGGGATCCGCAAGAAACTCGATGCACTGGTGCCCCTGTTCGACCCGCTGGTCCGGTCCGCGAGGGATCGCGCCGCATCCGACGCGGCGCGGGATGGCGCGAATGCGGAAATCGACACGTTGACGGAAGAGCTGACCCATCGCGCCCAGATGCTGATGGAGCGCGACCGGAAGATCGACGACTTGACCCGCGGCCTGGGCGTCATCACCAGATCCAATGAAGATCTTCGACAGGAGCTTCATACAGCCCGGATCGCCGCGGAGGCGGCCAAGGCGGAGACTCAGGCGGTCCGAGACAGCCGGTCCTATCGCTTGACATCCCCCCTCCGCCGGATCGCGACCCGCCTGAGGGGCTAGGGCGGAGAGCGCGTCGGCGTGCGGCCTGCGAAAACGGCCCGGAAGGGGAACGCAAGGGTCGCACGATCCGTGGACAGGGGTCCAAATAATGCGGAGCGACACGCAGGCGCCGTCAGGGACGGATCGCCCGGTCCTCTGCACGGATCCGGATCGTCAGAACGACAGCGTTCAGCAGCGTGAAGACCAGTGCGATCCACCATTGGCCCAGCACCAGGGGGGCGATGGCGATTTCGGTCACGACCAGCAGATAGTTCGGATGGCTGAGCCATCGGTATGGACCGCCCGCCACAAGCGGCGTGTCGGTCACGATGATCCGCGTCGTCCAGCGCCGCCCCAGCGTCGCCAGGATCCAGACCCGCAACCCCTGGAGGATCGCGAACAGCACCAGCTATATGGGACGGACGGATTCATCGTATCCGAACAGCATCAGGCACAGGATCCACGCGGTGTGCATCGCCACGATGACCGGATAGTGGCCAGGTGCGACCTCTCGCGCCCCTGCCGCCAGAAGGCGTGCGGTATTGCGACGGGCGATGACCAGTTCCGACAGGCGCTGAAGCACCAGGAACCCCAGAAACAGCGCAGCGCCGGTGGTCATCAGGAGGCCGCAGCCTCGACATGAAACGGAAGGAACGCGGCGGAGAACCCGGGCCCAAGGGCCGACGCCATCATCTGCCCTGTCGCCCCCTCGTTCAGCACCCGCTCCAGCACGAAAAGGACGGTCGGCGCGGACATGTTGCCCGCGGTCCGCAGAACCTCGCGCTCTGCCTGAAGCGCGCCCTGCTCAAGATGCAACGCGCTCTCGATCGCTGTGACGACCTTGGCTCCGCCCGGATGGCAGACGAAACGGGCGATGTCGCCGCGCGCCAGACCGGTGGCCGCAAGGGCACGATCCACCGCGCCCCCCATGTGGTCGATCACGAACCCCGGAATCGACCGGTCGAAGACGACTCCAAGGCCGGTGTCGTCCACATCCCATCCCATGATCCCCAGCGTTCCCGGCCATGTCGTCTGCGTGCCTGCACCCAGCGACACCCGTTGCCGTTCTGAGCGGAGGCCCGACAGGCACGCCGCGGCCGCCCCGTCGCCGAAGAGCACGGTGGCGATGATGTCGGCCTTCTGCAAACGGTCGGTGCGGAAGGACAGGGTGCAGGTCTCTACCACGACCAGCAGGACACGCTCTTCCGGCCGGGCAGCGGCGAGGGACTGCGCGACCGAGAGTCCGGACACGCCGCCTGCGCATCCCAGGCCGAAGACCGGGACCCGCCGGACGTCCTGCCGAAAGCCCATCTGTTCCATGGCGCGGGCTTCAAGGGTCGGTGTGGCGATGCCCGTCGAGGAAACCGTGACAATGCAATCGACATCCTCCGCACGCCAGTCCGACGCCGTCAGCGCCGCCCGGGCCGCGTCGATGAAAAGCTGCGTGGCGCCGGCGATGTAGGCGTCGTTGCGCTCCTTCCAGCCGTGGGGACTTTCGAACCACTCTATAGGAACGACGGAGTGCCGCGTTTCGATCCCCGCACTTGCGAAGGTGGACAGAAGCCGCTGAAACTGCGGATATTTCGGCCCCAGCAGGTCCTGCGCCCTGGCCTGTACGATGTCCTGGGGAAGGTCGTGGACCGGGAGGGCCGTGGCGACCCCGTGGAGAAAAACTGACACGCGCATTCCATAAACTGATGGCGGGCATGGATCATGCGCGCATCCGACCGGGACGGAGCCCGCGGCTTGGTTGCAGTAACTCCAAAGACCGCCCGGCGTTCCGCGACATCTTGTCCGTTCGCCACGGGGGCACGCCATGACACCCCAGTCTGCCGTCAGCCCGCCGAGATTCTGTCCGCCTCGGCCCGACGAACCCAGGTCTCAGCCCCTTGGCACATCAACTCAATGTGCAATCGACCGGCGGGGCCGACGGGGGCCGTGCCTTCGTCCGGCAGCAATGCCTTGGCCACGCGATCGAATTCCTCCGCCGTGGCAGGACGGTTGCGGAATCGGGTCTGCGCATTGTCCGTCAGGATCGGATGAACCCGCAGCGTGAACCCATCGCTGGCGCCCAGCGCCAGATCCACCACCAGGCCGAAAGGCGGCGCATCGTGCTTGCCGAAGCCGCTTCCGGGCGTGTTCCAGACAAAGTTGCCCAGGCCGAACACGACCGGGCGGCCATCGATGACCTCGATCCTCTGACAACTATGGGTGCCATGGCCGATCACCGCGTCGACGCCCCCCTCGATGAGAGCCTTGGCAAGGTCCCTCTGCCCGTCCGTGACATCCTGATAATCGACCCCCCAATGGGGGAACGCGACAAAAATGGGATCGGCAAGCTCGGACCGCAGCGCGGCGATATGCTCGGCGATCACGGCTGGCTCCAGCCTGGCGACACCTTCGGACCCGGCAGAGGCATACCATTTGTAGCGTCGGTCGTAGCGGTCACGATGCTCGAACCCGGCGAAGACCACCACGGATCTGGTGCGTCCGCCGATCCTGATCTGCCGGACGATGGGCCGCGCTGCGATATCGGCGTCACGGCCGGCGCCGAACGGGACGATCCCGGCACGGGTCAGGCTGTCCTGCGTCGCCGCAAGCCCCAGCGGACCGCAGTCGAGCGCATGGTTGTTGGCAAGGGACAATGCCGTGAAACCTGCCGACCGCAGCGCGTCGAGCGTACGCTGCGGCTCACACCAGCCCAAGAACTTCTTGCGTCCCCGCAGGCGTTCGTCGACCCGGGGGGCCAGGGGAACCTCCAGATTGCCGATCACCATGTCTGACTCGGAGATGAGATGCTGGACCCGGCTCATGCAGTATCCGTAGCCGTTCAGGTCCAGGATGCGTTGCAGGTCGCGGCACTTGGGATAGTGCCGGTAGGCCTCTCCGAAACCGATATCGCCAACGAAGGTGACCACCCGCGCCTCTGAGCGCTCCTCCGGAAGCGGGGTGGGCGCGGCGGATCCGGGCGCGGAACGCAGCACCGGTGCGACGACGCCCAGCACATCGAGCGCGCGCGCCACGGCCGCTGGATTGTCCGCGGACATGACCCGGCCATCCGCCGCCTGTTCCAGCGCGGCGATGGCCCGGCCGGTCGCCGGCTTGCGGTGGTCCGCAGGGACGATGGCCAGATCCACCTTGTCCCGTCCGATTCCCGTCCGATCGATGCTGCTCGGCGGCAGCATGATGAGGGCGGCGTCGATGCTTTCTTCCCACGACAGCGCCTCGACACTCGGCAAGGCCAGAGGATGCCCCAAGTCCGGCAGCGCTTCCCGGACCGCATCGGCCAGTCCTGCAGGGAACAGCCCCACCTGCAGCCCCTGCTCACGGGCGGCAACGGCGATTTTCGTGGCGAGCCGGGTGGCCCCGGCGCCTCCGGTGAGGGCGACGACGGGAATACCGGTCCGCGCACCTTCCGGAAACATCGTGTCCACGTAATGCGCCGCGACGTCCTGCGCCTGACCCTCCGTGACCACAAGGTGCAGGCTCAGTCCGGGTTGGGTGTTGGCTTCGCAGATGGCGCCGGGCGCTTCGGACAGCGGTTTGGTAAGGTCCGTAGTCAGAAAGTCGATTCCGCAGAGGTCGATACCCAGAAGCTGGGCCGCGCGCTCTGCGGTCCGGCGGATTTCCGGGTGGACACGATCCGTCAGGTCCACCGTATCGCCGCCCTGGCTGACATTGGACAGTCCGTTGATCTCCACCACCTGTCCCGCGGACGGGACGCTCTCCGTGTTCAGTCCCTGGCCGGCCAGATGGGCCACGGCGCTGTCGTCGAGAGGGATGGGCAGACGCACGGCAAGACGGCCATGGGGCACGGACGCGCGCAGCGGCTCTGCGTTCACGCGGGCGACAAGCTCACGAACGGAGGTCCGTCCGTCTCCGGTGACGCGCGCCGGCCGACGGTGACTGGCCGCACGGAACCGGCCACCGACCACCAGCAGCCGGTACTCGTCCCCCGGCACGAAGGCCTCGACCAGCACCGAGCGTGAAACCTTGCGTGCGCGCACGAAGGCTCGCGCCACCTGAAGAGCCGATCCGGGCCGCACGGTCACGCCCTTGCCCTGATTTCCGTCGGTGGGTTTGACGACGACCTCGCGGCCCAGCGAGACATAGGCACGCACGGCGTTGCGGACCGAGCGGACAGTCCGTTGCTCCGGAACCGGAAGGCCCGCGGCGGCCAGCATCGCGTTGGTCACCGCCTTCTTCTTCGCCAGACGCTTGCCCATGAGTGAGGTGTCCGAGGACTCGGACCCGCGGAGGGCCTTGGAAAATCGCCCGGAGCCCAGGCGAACGAATGTGGAGTCGGCCACGCTAGTCCAGGAGATGCCCCTTGCCTCGGCGCTTGCGGCAAGGGCCAGCGCATCGAATGCCGGGGTCATGCGCGCCGTGCGCTTTTGAAATCCGGTCAGAGCCGACAAGAAGGTCTGCCGCAGCGTCGGGCCGTCCTCGCCGGACATGCAGCGGGCCACGACATCCGTGGCGCGCTGGGCCGCGATGCGTCCCACCTGACGGTTCCGCGTTTCGAACACGGCACCCTCCTCTTGGCCCATCCGGCCGTAGGCGACCGGCCACCACAGGCTGCGCTGGAGCAGCAATGCCAGCACTTCCACCGCATGGGCCGCCGGAACCGGACCGGTGGCCGCACCCAGGGTAGCCCAGGCCGGAAAGTCGAGCATATCGGACCTCTGGGGACCGATCGCGGCCAGTAGCCGCCGTCGATCCGCAGCCGAAAGGGCGGGGTTCGCGTCGAAGGTCACCACGACCACGGGGTGCCGGCACCAGAAATTCCCCGACGCCGGCCGCTTCATGCTCTCGATCTTCATGCCGCCCTCTCAAACCACTGAACAAAATCCGCAACCGCAGCGAAAGCTCACTCTTCTCGCAGGCCCCGCGAAATCGCCCGCGAAATCGGCGCTGCGATATAATCCCAGGCCGTGCGCTCCCCGGTCCGTATCATGATCTCGGCGCTCATTCCCGGTTGCAGGGGAACCTCGCTGCCCTCCACGTCCTCGGGGTCGAGCTCAATCCGCGACAGGTAATACGCCGCGCCCGTGCGGGGGTCGGTGATCCGGTCGGCCGAGATCGTCTTGACGCTGCCCTCGATCCCGGTCTGGCTGCGCCTGTTCAGCGCCGACAGCCAGACGGTCGCCGGAAGCCCCACGGACACCTGATCGATGTCCAGCGGATCGATGGTCGCCTGGATCACCAGCTTGTCGCCGCTCGGCACAAGGTCGAGCAATGCCTGACCGGGCGCGACGACGCCGCCCACGGTGCTGACGCCCAGATTGACGACGACGCCGGGAATCGGCGCGATGATCTCTGTCCGGCGCAGAACGTCGCGCGCTTCGGCCAGTTTCTGGCGCAACTCGTAGGCGTTGGCCCGCGTCGCCCGAAGTTCCTCGACCACGGAGTTCGCTTCCGACGCACGCAGTTCGGACATGCGCAGGGTCGTCTCTTCCATCCTCTGGCGCGCGGTCCCGATTGCCGCGCGGTTGGAGGAGATCGTTCCTTCCAGCTTGGCCTGCTCGCGCTGGAGTTCCTGAAGGCGGCTGCGCTGGGCCAACTGCCTGTCGAGCAGGGTGGTCACCGTTTCCATCTCATCGCCCAGAAGGGACAGCTGGCGCTCGGCCGATGCGATCTGCCCTTCCAGGCCCTCGATCTCGCTCTCGATACCGGCACGGGTCTGCTCCAGGACGGTCAGCCGGTCCGACAGCAGCGCCCGCCGGCTGGCGAAGACTTCCTTCTGCCCCTGCATGGCCTCCTGCGCGGCCGCGTCACCGACCTTGAGCCGAAGCTCCTTCGGGAACGTCACCTTGTCCGCCCCGTCGCGTTCCGCCAGGAGCCGCGCCTCCAGCGCCTGAAGCTCGAATATCCGGGCCTGGACCTCGGTCATCACGGCGGCGGGGATCGTGTTGTCCAGGCGCAGCAGGATGTCGCCGGCCTCGACCTCCGTGCCCTCGCGCACCTCGATGCTCTGGATGATGCCGCCCTCCAGGTGCTGGACCGTGCGCACGTTGGTGTCGACGCTGACCAGTCCCGGCGCGACGACCGCGCTGGCCATGGGAACGATGACGGACCAGGCCGCGAAGGTGCCGCCGAAAAACAGGATGATCGCGAAGCCCGCGATGGCCAGGCCGGGTCCGAAGGGGTGCCGGAACGCCGTGTCGGTCGGAGTGTCGTCGGCATGGGTCATTTGACCGTCCTCAGCTTGGCCCGGCGGGATGAGCCGCGTTGCTTCTCGGTGATCTCGATCTTGTCGCCCAGGGTCAGGTTGCGGTCGGCCAGACGGGACAGCCGGGGCGAGTCGATGGCCTGCGTCGCGATGATCGTGGCACCGGCCGCCCGGCGGGACTTCATGGCGGCCTCCATGACCCGGCGCGACGGCGAGTCCAGATTGGCCGAAGGCTCGTCCAGGACAATCAGGCGGGGATGGCCGAAAAACGCCCGGGCCATCCCGATGCGCTTTCTCTGGCTGCCGCTGAGGATGCCGCTGTTGCCGGAGCCGATCACGGTATCGTATCCTTCCGGCAGTTCGACCACGAAGTCGTGGATACCCACCAGCTTCGCCACCTCGACGACCTCTTCGAGCGGCGCGTCGCCCATGCGGGCGATGTTCTCGCGGATCGTGGCGTCGAAGAGCTCGGTGTGTTGAGGCATGTAACCGATCAGCCGTCCGCGCATGTCCGGCGGCAGGCGTGTGACGTCCACATCGCCCAGTCGGGCGGTGCCGTAGCGCGGCGCGATCAGGCCGACCAGGATCCGCGTCAACGTCGTCTTGCCCGCGCCGGCCGGGCCAGTGATCAGCAGAAATTCCCCCGGTTCGATGGAAAGCGACAGCCTGCGGAAAAGGCTGTTGCGCTGATAGGGATACCGGTGGCCCACGGAATCGAGCACCATCGGCGCGGTCTCTATGCCCTTCAGCACGGATACAGGGGCGGCATCCGCGGGTGACAGGTGCTTGACCAGCCGGACATAGGCATCGCGGGCTTCACGCGTCCCGCGCCAGTTGCGTACCGCGCCCTCAACCAGGCGAAAACCGAACCCCGCCATGAC
Organism: Palleronia rufa; assembly: GCF_000743715.1. Classification (GTDB taxonomy): domain Bacteria; phylum Pseudomonadota; class Alphaproteobacteria; order Rhodobacterales; family Rhodobacteraceae; genus Palleronia; species Palleronia rufa. The sequence continues at coordinate 82,274 of NZ_JQEY01000005.1, read as the reverse complement.
CCGCGCGGCGAAGATGCTGCCCAGGCTTATCTGGTCGAGCACCACCAGCCAGACACCGACCGCCAGAAGGCCGATGCGCATATATTGGCCGAGTCCCCCCATGAGCGTGCGGAACATGTCGCCGCGGGCATCGGTGGTCTGCCGCTCGACCAGGCGGCCGGTCTCCTTGCGGCGCCATTGGGCGGTCAGGTTCTCCCCCATTTGAAGGCCGCCCACCGATTCCCGGTTCCGGTCGAGCGTGCGCACGAGTTCGCCCCCGTCGCGGCGCGCGGCGCTGGCGGCCCGCCGCGACGGGCTTGTGGTGCGGTCCTGCAATACGCCCATCAGGACCAGCAGGGCCGTCGCCCCGATCGCCACGAATCCCAGAACGGGATGGATCAGGTAGACGCCGAAGATGAAGACCGGGGCCCAGATGAGATCCAGCCAGCGCAGCATCGACCGGCCGGCAAAGCGGCTCACGGCGGCAAGGTCGGTCAGCGCCTGATCTGTGTTTTGCTCGTCGCGCGCGTCGCCGTAACCCGTTCCCAGGCGCATGATCTCCGGACCCAGATTGGCCTCGATCCATGCGCTCCATCGGCCCATCATCCGGCCGCGGACGATATCCAGCGCATAGCCCGCCGCCAGCGCGACAGCCGTGATGGCGGTGAGCATCACCAGGGTCTCAAGGCTGCGGCTGGCCGGGATCCGGTCCAGAACCTGCAGCAGATACAGCGGCATCGCGAACTTCAGCACGTTGACGAACGCGCTGAAAATCAGAACCACGGCCAAGCCGCCGCGCGATGCGCGCCAGAGCCTGTCGATCGTGGATCGTTCACCTGCCTTGCGGCGTCGGGCCATGGGTCGGGTCCCTATCGCGCGTCCCGCCCCGGTTGGGGTCGGGATTGGATCATTCGCCCGGAATCGGGATGTAGCGAAGCGGAGCGTAGTCGGGTGCCGCACCGCCGGCGGCACGGGACGGCGGACGCCCGTAGGAGTTGAACCCTTCGGCCCGACGAGTATGCCCGTACTCGTTCATAAGGTCGAGCGAATCCTGCTCGTCGTCATCCAGATCGCTATCGAACTCGCCGTCATCTACCGCCACGGCGGCCTGCTGCGGTAGGCGTCCGACGGTCGGATCGGTCGTCTGAGTGGCGGACTGGATCGCGGACATCACCGCCTGACCCAGAGAACCCGTCACGGGAACGGACACCGTTTCGGGCCGGATCGCATCGACCAGAGCGGACACGGCCGCCTCGAAACCGGGGCCGTTCGCGGAGTAGAGCACCGCCTCGACCGCCTCACGGCTGGCAACCGAAAGCGTTTCCCCAGGACCATAGCCCCCCCGGCGCAGACGCGGAACCCGGACCCAGAGATCGCCCAGGACGGTCGCGACACGACGCGGCCGGAATCCGTTGCGCCGGTTTTTCCGGGTCGCGCCGCGCACGCCGAAAGACGCACCGCAAAGCGCGTCGACCTCCGCGGACATGACATGCTCGATCGCGCAGGTCAGCACGGCGCGGGCCTGCTCTTCCCGTACCGCGGCCGGCGACATCAGGTTTACGACATTCGATGTCCGCACGACTGCCGGATCCAGCACATCGCGTGCCAGCCGGTGAAGATGCGGAACGTCGCCACCTTGGGCCTTGAGCGCCGCGACGGCGCAGCTGCGGATCGTCGGAATTAGCATCCCGTCCTGCAGTTCCCACGGGCTGAACACGCGAAGGCCGGTAGCGGCCTCCGCCTCGCGCACACCAAGAGGAGAGCGGCCCAGACGCCCGCTCATGGCGATGACGTTGTGGCCCGCCGCTCTCAGTACATCGACCCCGTATTTCGCACCCATGGCGTCGTAGGCTGCGAAGACCGTGCCCAGCGTCACGTCCAGGATCGAGCGGCTGTGGATCAGCCGCGAGGTCTCGAGCTGCTGGAGACCGTCCGCGATCTCGATCACCGCGATGTCGCAGCCCTGGTCGGCGGCGTAGTTGAGAAGCCGCGCGCATCCTCTCTCGATGTCCTCGATCGGGGTCAGATAGGTGCTGGCGAACCCGGCATCCGTGAAATCGGCCACCACGTCGGCCCCGGCGTCGCGCACGATCCAGATGTCGCCACCCGCGCCGGTCCCGGTGATCTTGAGCGCGGCGACCTTGTGGCCGAGGCGCTTGAGCCCGCGGACCATCGACATGGCCGTGAGCGTCTTGCCTGCGTTCATCGAGGTGCCCAGGGACAGCAGCGCCGCGATGGGCGGGGGCCCCTCTCCGGCCCGCACGCCGTAATCGGCCAGATTCATCCGGGTTCCGTCAGCGCGTGCCAGAAGGCCCAGCGGAGAGATGCGGGTGGGCGGCAGCATCCGCTCATGGCGTGAAATCTCGACGGATGCGAGCCCGCCGGCAGCGACCAGATCGCAAGGCGACAGGTCCTCACCGATCTGCGCCTCGTACTGGTCGGGTGCATATCGGTGCCCGAACGCGACGATGATCTCGTCGCCGGGAAACATGTGCGCCTTCCGGCCGTCGGTGAGTTCCAGCTTCGTGTGCTTCAGGATCTCATCCACCCGGGCAAGCACCAGGTCGCCAGGCTCCGGGCGCAGATCGCCGGTCAAGAGCCGGCGCATGTCGCCGGTCGGCACGCGGCGTGTGCTGAACGCCCGCTTGGCATTGTCGATTCGCTTCTTGGGCAGCATCGCGACCACGGTAATACCTCTCAAAAATTCTTGGATGGGACACGCAGGCCACACAATTCCAACACTGGTTTACTGTTGTTTTCGCGTTCCGCAACGAATTGCGGCACAATTCATTAAAAAAAGGCGCCGAAACAACTTATGCGGGTTTTGAGGGGGATGGTCTGGCAAGACTACATTTTTTCTGGTTGCCCAACATGCATAATCACTGGCCGAGCTAATGCTATGGTTGTGCAATTATTGATCACCACACGCATAGGTAGAAAGCTGGAAATCTCTGCGACGGCAAACTTCGGTCGGCGATGCGACGCGGACGAATCGAGGCGCGGGCAGCCTTCATGACCTGCGGGCGCTGAGCAGCGTGTGCATTCGGACCGGGCGGAACGTCCGCTTCATCTGGGCCAGCCCGGCACGGCCGCTGTCAACGAAATCGTTGAACAGACGGGGGCCGGGATCGTGCGCCATGAACCGATGCCGCTGGAGATAGGCCAATCCGGGCTGGCGATGGTCCGATACCGTGATGAACAGGCTTGCGCTCTCCGCGTCGATCGGGCCTCCGAAGGTAAAGGCCGCGATTGCACCGTCGATCTCGATCACCTCGCCCCTCAGCCGGGAGGAGTGGAACGCTCCGTCGTTCGCAAGGCATCTCTGTGCGTAGGTCTTGTACGGTCCGATGCGGATTCCCCGCTCAGTGAGGGTCTGCCGCCAGTCCTCCAGCAGCGCCTCGCACCCCGCACGTTCGGCTGCGCCATACGGACGGATATCCATGGCATCCCGGTCGAACCGGCCGATCTTGCGGCGCAAGGAGGCGTAGCCCCGCCCTTCCATCTCACGCACCTGCGCCGCGTCGTAGATGTATTCGTCGTCGTTGAACCGCAATTCGAACCCAGCGCGCGCGACCGCCCAGGCCAGTTCCTCCGGCACCCGGCTGATGCGCTGCCTCCCGTCGCGGTTGACCTCCGCCATCCGCGCGCCGGCGATGTCCAGCGCGTCGTGGTCGAACGGAAACGGCGGTACGAGAAGGGAAAGCGTCAGTCGATCCCGCTTCCGGACAAGCCGATAGACAAGCACGGCGTTCGCGGTCCGCTCGAAAAGTACCCGCTCACCACCCGAAAGCTGGCTGAAGAAATGCAGGTAAGGAAAATAGTAGGTCCATCCGGTCGCACCTGACGCCGCCACCGCCGCATCGAAGACCTCACAATCGGAGACCTCTATCCGCGAGAGGCCGTCGAGCGCGGCGGGCAATGCGTCCATATCGGTTCTCGTTTCGCTCATGTCATGGTTGCGCGGTAGATCCGCTGCATGCGCACCGGACGGAACGACTGCTTGAGCTCACTCAGCCCTGTACGTCCGGCATCCCCGCCGGAGTTGAACTCCGCCAGAGTCGGCCAGAGCGTCACCTGGTCGTAGCGCATGAGATATGCCAGACCGCGCAGATCGGTGTCGGTGATGCAGATGAACATGTTCCCGCAGGATCGACTGATCGGACCGGAGAACGCAAACCCACGGACTTCGCCGTTGACTTCGCACACTCGACCCCGGATCGCGTCCGGCGGCCAGCCCGAAGCGTGGCGCAGGCAATTCGCGGTCAGCCGGTATCCTTCGGCGGGCAGATCGGCCGCCTTGAGACGCTCCCGCCAACGGTCGAGCACCGCAAGACAGGCATCCTCGTCGCCCGGGGCGTAGTCGCGCACGGACAACCCGGAGTGGGCGGAGGTCTTGGCAATCTCCCGCCGCAAGCGCCTGAAGTCCGATCCCTCAAGCGCCGTGATCTTTGCCGTATCGTAGATGAACTCTTCGTCGCGGTCGCGCAGGACGAAGCCGGCGCGGGCGACGGCGGCAAGGTCGCGTTCCTCGACGTGGCGGATGCGAACAGGGGATGCAGGGCTGATGGCACGCACGCGGGCCACGGCATGGGCCAGGGTTGCGGGGGTGGCCGGTATGGGCGGAACGAAAAGCTCAAGAGAGCGGCCCGACTCCGTATCCCGCGCCTTGTAAAGGGTCACCGCTCCGTCATGGGCCTCTTCCAGTATCCGATGCCCGCGGCGCAATCCGGTCAGATGGAGAAACGGTGGATAGAGAAACCAGCAGGCGCGGCCGTTGGCCTCGAACAGATCGGAAAGGCGTCCGCGTGACTCCAGTGTGACGGGCACAAGGCCCTCGCTATCGGTCGAAATCGGCACGGTCATCCGCAGCGTCCATTTGGTCGGCAGTCATCTATTGGAGCCCGGGCACGAAAAGTCCACCGCGCTGCGATCCGCTGTTGGCGATCCAGGGCCGCAAACATGCGATCGGCTCTTGCCGATCCGGGTCCGCAAACACAAGTCCAGAGAGGCGCCGAATATCGGAACGGCCCCGGAGGCGAAAGAACGCAGAATGAAGATTTCAACCCCTTGGGCGCTGATCCTGATTGCGGGGCTTTCGGCGGCTTTTGCCTCGCCCGGCGGAACGGAAGGCGTCGATCGGCGCTTCGGCGTGGATGCGACCGTGGCCGAAGTGGATGGACTGTCGATGGAAATATTTTCCTACCGCCCGTCGGAATGCGCCGCACCCGCAGTGCTGGTGGTGTTCCACGGCAATGGACGGGGCGCCGAATCTTACCGGGACTCTGCCCGGACGGTGGCGGACCGTTCCTGCTTCACGATCTATGCGCCACTTTTCGACGAGGAACGGTTTCCCAACTGGCGCTACCATCGCGCCGGTGTGATCGAGGACGGCCAGCTGCGCGATCCGGAGGTCTGGACCATCGAACTGGTGGGCGATCTCATCGACTGGATCCGTGACCGCGAAGGTGCTGGGGCGCCGATCTATCTTTTCGGCCATTCCGCTGGCGGTCAGTTCCTGTCCCGCTATGCGGCCTATGCCGAACCGCGCGACGTGGAACGGATCGTCCTTGCAAATCCCTCTACCTACGTGCTGCCCACGACAGACGAGGCCGCACCCTATGGCTTCGGCGGCCTTCCCGAAGGGATGGATCCGGACCCGCTCCTGCAGGCTTACCTTGCAGCACCGGTGACTGTCTACCTGGGGTCCGAAGACACCGGCGACGAAAGCCTGACCCGCAATGCGCAGGCCGACCGGCAAGGCGACGACCGGCTCGACCGCGGCCGCCAAACATTTGACATGGCGCGGGCCGTCGCAGACGAGAGGGGCTGGACGTTCGGATGGAGCCTGATCGAGGCCGAGGGCGTCGGCCACACGGCCCGCGGGATGCTGGAGAGTCCGGCGATCCTGCCCGCGCTCGGGTTCGAAGGGCTGCGGATGGAATAGACGCCTGCCCCGCCCGTTTCGATGGTCGGGTGCGGCGTGCGGCTGACGTTGCAAAGCGGCGCAACGAGGCCGTGTCGGATGCACCCAAACTCATTGGTCGCGGTGCGTCCGTTCGATTGTGACCCGTCTCGCGGCAAGCTCCCGAAACGCGCGAAGCCGGCAAGACAGCGTGATGATCTGCAGGTTCTCTGACGACCGGTGCGACGCATCGAGCTTCGCCGCGATCCGCTCGTCGTCGGAACAGACGCTGATCCATGCCTCAGCAGCGTCATCCTGGTGGAGCAGCACATCGTCACGCACACCCGTGCCTCAGTCCAACATGTATAACCGCCCCGTGCGCAAGAGGGATCTTCAAAGCTTGGTCTGACGCGCCATCGGGTGCTGACATGTATCCGGCCTCGTGATGCGACCTTGGATGCCGCGGGCCCGTATGGTGGTCGAGGATCGGGTCCAGATCAAAGCCGCGTGCTCGAAGGCACTCTGTTGCGCCCTGGTTCTCCCGATCCCGTCTCATGATCGCTGCGCCATACCGCTCCTTGCCCTCTTACGCTCCGACGCCCCCCCGACCGCTGACGGCTTACGCCGTCGCGACCGGAGCCCTGTAAACGCCGCCCCGGGCCATCAAGGCCCAGACGATCCGCGCCATCTTGTTCGCGAGCGCCACCCGCACCAGCATCCCCGACTTGCGTGCGAGCAGACCGCCCAGCCAGGTGCCGGGCTTGGCCGCAGCGTGGGTGTGCCGTTTGATGATGACGCTGTTGGCCCCGATGATCAGAAGTCGCCTGAGCGAGCGCTCGCCCATCTTCGTGGTCGCCCCAAGCCGCTGTTTGCCACCCGTGGAATGCTGCCTCGGCGTGAGGCCCAACCAGGCGGCGAAGTCACGTGCCTTCCGGAATGTCTCCGGCGGCGGTGCCAGCGTGGCCAGCGCCGTGGCGATCAGCGGCCCGATCCCGGGGATCGTCATCAGCCGCCGTGCGGTGTCGTCTTCGCGGGCCCGGCGGGCGATCTCAGCGTCGAGCCCGGCGATCCGCTCATCGAGATGGCGCAGGCCGTCCACAAGGACCTGCAACGTCGCCCGTGCCGTCTCGGGCAGATCGCTGTCGGGCTCTTCGATCAGTGCGATCAGCCGACGCATACTCGCGGCACCTTGCGGGACGACCTCACCAAACTCGGTCAGGTGGCCGCGCAATGCGTTGATCGTTTGCGTGCGCTGCCGGATCAGCAGCTCGCGCATCCGAAAGACGGCCGCCGCCCCCTGCTTCTCGTCGCTCTTCACTGACACAAAGCGCATGTTCGGCCGCTGCGCCGCCTCGCAGATCGCCTCCGCGTCGGCCGCATCGTTCTTTTGCCGCCGCACGAATGGCTTCACGTAGGCCGGCGGGATCAGCCGGACCTCATGACCCAGCTTGCCGATCTCCCGGCCCCAGTAGTGCGCCCCGCCGCACGCCTCCATCGCCACTGTGCATCGCGGCAGCCCCGCCAGCACCTCGAGCACCTGACCGCGCCGCAGCTTGCGCCGCAGCACCGCCCGTCCAGACGCGTCCGCGCCATGCAGTTGAAACACATTCTTCGCCAGATCGAGCCCGACCGTAGTAATCTCCGACATGACCGCCCTCCTCGTGGATCGTCGCTGACCAACCTTGGCACACCAGATGCCGTCGGGGGGCGGTCACACCATCAGAGCCATTGCTTGCGGATCCGCCAGCGGAAACCTTCGTGCTCTGCCTCCAGTCCGACGACGACCGTGCCGCCGGATCGGGACTGAAGCGCCCTGGCGTCCGCCTTGGTGCTGCGGTGAAGCGCTCGGAGAGCATCGAAGAGTGCCGATTTTCCAGCCTCGTTTGGCTCGGACCGCAGCATCAGCCCGTCACCGATCGGCCCTATGGTGACCGGGTCGGTTGCGCCGCGGTCCCTGGGGGAGACGCGCTGTCAGCATGGCTTCGGGAACGTCGGTGGGAAGAAGGTCCAGTTCGACCTGCCGCCACTCAAGCTGACCGCCGCGGTGACGCTCGACCTTGGGCACCGCCCCGGGCGCCGCGACCAGACAGACGCCTGCGCCGTCGTGGCGGAAACGGGTCCGTTCCGGCGCCCCGGCGTAGTAGCAGCGGTCGGACGCCTTCATGGCGCCATGCCAGTCGCCCAAGGCAAGGCAGTCCAGCCGCGCCTGCCGGTCCCGGTCGGGCGCGATGATGTCAGAGGGCGCATCGCCTTCGGAAAACCCCCGGATCGACCCATGCGCGATCCCGATCCTAAATAGGTCCTGACGTGCGTGGTGATCGGTGATCCATGCGGTCGGATCGGTCCGACACATGCCGATGCATGAGCGGCGCAGGAAGCGGTACGGCGTCCTCACGCACCGCCATCGGCACCGGCTTTTCGATCACGTTGACATTCGGCTGGTCGAGTGCCCGGATCTGTTCCCATGTGCGACGGCCGCCGTCCCTGCCCGTCCCGCAATCGTCGTGGTTCCCGGGCAGGAGCCACCAGGTCACATGCGCGGCCTACGACATGATCGCGGCGGCCTTTCGCCATCTACCGGTGGCGGGGTTGACCGTGTCGAAAAGATCGCCGGCGATGAGCACGTGCGGCGCCGCTTGCGACCGGGCGATCGGGGCAGCGGTCGCAATGGCTTAGAGCCGCGCGAAGCGAAGGCGATCGGCCTCTTCGAACCGGCCGAAGGTCCGCCCATGGTGCAGATCGGCGCTGTGGACGAAGCGGAGTTCGGTCTCCGAAGGACCTTGTGGGGTGCGATGAAAGCGCCCCGGTACGCTTCACCGATCGCGTTCGATCCTTGCATAAATTCGCTCGACCTTCTCGATCGTCCGTGCGAAATCGCGGTTGATGCTGAACATTCTGACGGCGTGAAGGATACGGTCCCAATCGTCCCTGTCCAACCCCTGGATCGCCGGGTCCGAGTCTTCGGGCGCTTTGTCGGCCCTGTCGGGGTCGGATTCTTCGTCGGGCGGTTGTTCTGAATTAGCCATACTAAATCTTACTCGCGTAACCCAAACTTGCTGATATAGGTCGGTTTCTACCGAAATGATTTATGACGTTGCGTAGCTGCGTCCGTTTGCTCAATGAGCGTGTTGCAACTTGCACGTTTCTTTCGCTTGTACGTCGACGGTCTGAGCGGGTCGTGCTTTTGCTTCGGGAGCGCCCGGACGTGACCCTTCCCCTCCCATCGGCTCTCGCCCGCAACCACCTTGTTTATTGTTTGAAATCCAAATCTTCATATCGAGTGTACGAGCGCTTTGCCTTGTTCAGAAAAGCATCTTCAACGCCCTGCCACCACTGGTCAAACAGGGGTCGGCTAGCCGAAATCGGGTTAGATCCCGCTCGTTCGCTGTAGCGATCTCGGATACGGTTCTCCTCTTGTACCTGCAGCCGGGCGCGAAACCCGGTCCTGATCGCTGGTGCCCGCCCCTCAGCATCGACCCCGCGCTCGGCGACGCCGGGGCGTGTCTGCGCCAAGCGGCCAAGCCGGTTTACCCCGGGGTTCGCGGCTAGAGCGGGATGAAATCAGCCTGAATCGATAGAGGATTCACAGGCCTGCATTTTGGTGATTCACTGTTGCCGACCACAAGATGGAGGGCGAGTAGTGGGTAGAGCACTTTCAATGGACCTTCGAGAGAGGGCAATGGCGCGGCTGTTGGGGGGCGAGAGCGTGCGTCAGGTCGCAGCGGCCCTGGATGTGGCTCCGTCCAGTGTTGTGAAGTGGTCGCAGCGTTTGCGTGCGACCGGGAGTTGCGCTCCGGCAGGGACAGGCGGCCACCCGCCACGCAAGATTGCAGGCGGGCATGAGGCGTGGCTTCTGGAGCGGATAACGGAGCCGTTCACACTGCGCGGACTGGTGGTGGAACTGGCCGAGCGCGGGCTCAAGGTCGACTACCGCACCGTCTGGGCCTTCGTGCGCCGCACGGGCTACTCGTTCAAAAAAAGACCCAACTCGCCGAGGAGCAGAACCGCCCCGACGTGAGCCGCCGCCGTGTGCGCTGGAAGCGGCACCAGGGCCGGATCGACCCCCGTCGTCTCGTGTTCATTGATGAAACCTGGGCCAAGACCAACATGGCCCCGCTGCGCGGCTGGGCTCCCAGAGGTGAACGCCTGATCGGGCGGGCCCCGCATGGTCACTGGCGCACCATGACCTTTATCGCAGCGCTGCGTCATGATCGGATCGACGCGCCCTTTGTTTTGGACGGTCCCGTCAACGGCGAAGCGTTCCGGGCTTATGTCGCGCACGTGCTCGTCCCAACCCTGCGCCCGGGCGATGTGGTGGTTATGGACAATCTGGGCAGCCACAAAGGGCAAGCCGTGCGGCAGGCGATCCGTAACGCGAAAGCGCATCTACTTTTTCTGCCGCCCTACAGCCCCGACCTGAACCCGATTGAACAGGTCTTCTCGAAGCTCAAACACATGCTCCGCAACGCAGCCGAGCGCACAATGGAGGCAACGTGGCGCAGGATCGGGACACTGCTCGACCGCTTCAGCCCACAGGAGTGCGCGAACTACCTCGCCAATACTGGATACGCTTCAAGCTAATCTCATCATGCTCTAGGATTCAGTTCCGGAAGAGGGGCGGCCCGGGACGAGGCAGGCGACGAGAAACCTGTTCCCCTCGTCCGCGAAAGACTGTGCCACGCGCCACCCGGACGCGGTCGCCAGGGCGGCCAGACTGTCGCCGGTGTATTTCCGCGACGCGCTTACGTGGATCGGCTCATCGGCAGCGAAATCGATCCTTGTGCCGGACAGATACACGACCTGTTTCCGGGTCGAGACGAGGCGCATGTCGATGCGCGCCAGGTCCGCGTTCCAGAGCGCTTCGTAGGCGAAAGCGTCTGGATCGAAATTCGCCCCGGCTTCGCGGTTCAGCCGCACCAGGATGTTGGATATGAACGCGGCCGTGACGCCCTGGGCGTCGTCGTAGGCCGCGACGAGCTCCTCCGGGTCCTTGACCAGATCCACACCGAGGATGAAGCCCTCCGTTCCCGGCCAGCCGCGGACGCGTTCCAGCAACGCCCGCGCGGCTGCCGGATCCAGATTGCCGATGGTCGATCCGGGGAAGAACCCGATCTTTGGCAGGTCCAACGCCGCGCCCGGAAGGTTCAGGGGGCGGGAGAAATCCCCCGTGAGCGGGATGATCGGCAGGTCCCGATAGCGGCGCCGCAGGTCCTCTGCCGTGCGGGTCAGAAATTCCGGCGAAATGTCTATCGGGACGTAGGCGCCGAAATGCGCGCCCGCGTCCAGCAGGATCCGGGTCTTGACGGAGGCGCCGGACCCCAGCTCCACCAGCGCGCCGCCCGGCGGCACCAGTGATCCCAGCTGGGCAGCGTGGCGGCGCAGGATCGCCGTCTCGGTCCGGGTCGGATAGTACTCCGGCAGACCGGTGATGCGTTCGAAGAGTGCGCTGCCGCGTTCGTCGTAGAGCCACTTGGGCGCGAGCGACTTTTCGCGGGCCGTCAGCCCCGCGATCGCCTCTGCGCGCAGGGCCGCGTTCCGGACGGATTCCTGAGCGGCTTCCCGGGCGGCGCCGGAGGACGCCGGCGCGCGCAGAACGGTCACGATGCGTCCCGGGCAAGGCGCAGACCGAGCATTTGCCAGCGCTGGTGGGGGTAGAAGAAGGTCCGGTAGGTCGGGCGCAGCTGGTCCTTTGGCGTGGCGCAGGACCCGCCCCGCAATACCCGCTGGTTCACCATGAACTTGCCGTTGTATTCGCCCAAAGCGCCGTCCGGAGGCCGGAAACCCGGATAGGGCGCGAAGTCCGATGCGGTCCACTCCCACACGTCGCCCCAGATGCCTGGACCGGGCAGCGGGCGGAGGGCGCCGAGCGCCTCGGCATCGCCCATCAGGTTGCCCCCCACCGGCACCTTGCGAAAGGCGGTCTCGTGCTCGGCCTCTGTCGGTAGGCGGGCGCCGGCCCAGCGGGCAAAGGCGTCCGCCTCGTAATAGCTGACATGCACCACCGGGGCGTCCAGCGCCACGGGCTGCGGGCCGCGTAGGGTAAAGCTCCACCAGGCACCGTCCTGATGCCACCAGTAAAGCGGATGCTCCCATCCTTCACGCGTGGCGACCGCGTGGCCCTCCATCAGCCACAGCCGGCTGTCGGCATAGCCGCCGTCATCCATGAACGCGATCCAGTCGCGGTTGGTGACGGGGCGGCTGGCGATCTCGAACGGGTCGAGCCAGAGCCTGTGGCGCGGCCCCTCGCAATCATAGGCAAAGCCGCCGCCGTGGTGGCCGATTTCGACCAGCCCGCCGTCGTGGCGGGCGAAGGTCAGCGGCACCTCCGACGTGACGGGTAGGGGTTCGGGATCCTTGTAGGCGGGCAGCAGCGGGTTGAAGCTGAGTCCATGCAGCAGATCGGTGATCAGGAGCTCCTGATGCTGCATTTCGTGGTGGCAGCCCAGTTCGACCAGCGCGGCGATTTCCTCTGCGTCATCGCGCCGCGCGGTCATCAGGTCGGTCAGGCTGTCTTCTACATGGGCGCGATAGTCGCGCACCGCGTCGCCGCCGGGACGCGAGACCAGGCCGCGCCGGTCGCGTGCGTGTCGGGGCCCGGCCTGGGTGTAGTAGGAGTTAAACAACACCGCGAAACGGTCGTCGGGTGAGGCGTAGCCGGGCAGACGCGGCTTGAGGATGAACTCCTCGAAGAACCACGTGGTATGGGCCAGGTGCCATTTGGCGGGCGACGCATCTTCCATGCTTTGCAGCATGGTGTCCTCTGGACTGAGCGGCGCAGCAAGAGCCCGGGACCGCGCACGCGTGCGGGTGAAAAGGTCCATGGCTTCAGGAAGGGGAAGGGGCAGGGGGGCGACATTCATTGACGTCACTCCTTTACTTGGCACATGAGATCGCACTCGTATGGCATGAACTTAATCGGGGCCGGCAAGTTTCAAGTCGCTTGTGCGGACGCCCGGCACGATGTGGCAGGCGGACCAGGCCGGTCCGCGTTGCCGGATGACCGTGGCCGATGTTCCGCACCTCCGGTCGCCAGGCGGGTACCGGGCGGGCCGTCCGGGGCCAGCTGTCGGAGCCTCCGGCGGCGCGGCCCGCGTCCGCCCGCAGCTCGATCGCGATGTCTGTCCGACAGGTCGGACGGATGCCGGTAGACACCGCTCGCGGGCATGCCGATCGCCCTCCGCGGCAAGAGAACCGTGTCGCCGCCGGGACATGCGTGAGGTGCTGACACCCGACGGCTCCTGTCGTTTGAGCGCGGATCCGGTCCTCGCGGGCGACATGGGCGTTGTCGCCCACGCGAGCGACGTTGGACCTGGTGTTCGACGGTCAGGGTATACAGGGACAAATCTCAACCGCGGGCGCGCGCATGGATGCCGACGTCTCGGTGGAGCGGCACTTCTGCTTCGAGCCACCCGTGAGCCCGGTGGACGACCCGGCGCGGGCCCTTCGCCAGTCCGACAATGTCTGGCGCAAAGACTTCCCAGACAGCGGCATCGGTCCGAATGTCATCGCCGCCGTTCGCCGTACCTTCGCTTGTGACATGGCGCCTTGCGCGTTCTTGGCGACGGGGGTGGGCGATCACCTGCGGACCACGGACGACGCCGCGGCCGAGCGCGAGCTGCGCGGCGTGTCGCGGCGCTGGCCGCCGGAACGGCGCGAGGCGACGAGCCTCTGGACCCGACGCCCGCCTCTCCGTGCTGGGCTGGCCCTGCGCTACTGGCAACCCGGCGCCCGAGACTGGTTCGCGCATGCGAGCCCGTTGTTCTGCGGACGAGCAGGTCATGCCAATGGCAGCGTGCAACGCCGAGACCTGTGTCGACACATCGAGCTAGTCGGGCAGTGCATAGGCGGCGATCTGATCGCCGACTTCGGGTTTCAGTATGGAGTTGCCGCCGGCCGCGAAGACGACCCATTGGCGGCCCTGGTGCTCGAACACCGCCGGGTTGGCGACTGCTGGGGCCATGACGTTGTCGTACCATAACTCCTTGCCCGTCGAGGCGTCGAGCGCGCGTACCCGTGCGTCGATCGACGCGCCAATAAAGATCACTCCGCCCCCGGTGACGGCCGGGCCGCCGATCGTGGGGGGGCCCAGCTGGCGGGCATGTAGAAGCCGTAGCGCTGCACCCGCCCGAAAGGGACCTCCCAGACCTTTTCCCCTTTGGCGATGTCATAGGCCGACATGGTGCCGAAGGGCGGCTTCCAGCAGGGCATACCGGCCCAGTTCTGGAAGTTGGAGAGATAGAAGCCATAGGGCGCTCCCTCCTGCGGGTAGTAGCCGGCCTCATTGCCGGAGCCGCCGGCGATCTTCTGATATTCTTCGCGCGGGACCAGGCGATAGATCTGCACGACGCGGCTGGCATTGACATAGAACAGGCCGGTTTCGGGATCGAAACTGCCGGCGCCCCACCGCATGCCGCCAGACGTGCCGGGATAGGTGAGCGTGCCTTCGACAGACGGCGGGCTGTAGAGTCCGTCGTAGCGCATTTTACCGGCCCTGCGGGAGCAGCCGCCGAACGAGACCAGATCTGCCAGCCACCAGGTGCCGGGCCATGCCTCCGGGTCATTGGTGGGCGGCGGCGCGACGGGAAAGGGCTGCGTCGGCGCGGCGGCTTCGCCCATGGCGTCCGACGCCGGCACGGCAGTCTCTTTCCAGTCGAACAACGGCTCTCCGGTCCGGCGGTCGAGGACGTAGAGAAAGCCCTGCTTGGTGGTCTGCACCAACGCCGGAATCATCCTGCCATCGCGTTCGATGTCGATCAGAACCGGCGCGGCGTTGGTGTCGTAATCCCAGATGTCGTGATGGATAAGCTGGCGCGACCAGGCGATGTTGCCGCTTTCCACCTCTACGGCAGTGACGGATGTGGCAAGCGGGATCTCCTGGGTGCGATTGCCGCCCCAGTAGTTGGGCGACGGAGAGGAGACCGGCATGTAAACCAGTCCCAGATCCGGATCCGCGCTCATCGCCGTCCAGACATTGGCCGTGCCGGTGCGCTGGCGGATCTCCTCGGGGATGAATTCGACCGTCCACTTCAACGCGCCGCTGCGCGCATCGATGCCGAAGACGGTACCCGGCGGCGCCTCTGACAGCGCCCAGTCTTTGCCCGCCCAGCCCAGCACCAGCGTGTCGCCCACCACGGTCGGCGGTTGCAGCAGCGACAGCGGCCAGCGGGCGTTGGTGGTGTTCCACTGATTTACGTCGAGGATGCCGTTCTGCGCGAACCCGGCGCAGGGCTGCCCGGTATCCGCGTCGACAGCGTGAAGCGTCGCGGTCATGGTCCCCAGATAGACGCGCCTTTGGCAGGGCTGGCCCGCTTCGGGCTGGGCAGCCTCCCAGTAGGCGACGCCGCGGTTCTTCAACGCGGGCTGAGTCAACGCCTCAAGGCGCGACCGGCTGTCGTAGCTCCACTTCTCTTCACCGGTTGCGGGGTCGAGCGCAAGGATCCGGTAGAAAGGCGTGCCGAAATAGAGGGCGTCGTTGGCATAGATCGGGGTGGCCGACCATACGGTGGGCGGCAGGTCCCCGCTTCCGTCGGACATATCGCCGGTATGGACAGTCCACTGACGCTTCAGGTTGCCGACGTTCCGGGCCGTGATCTGGTCCGCGGGCGCGTATTTCTGCGCCGACAGCTGACCGTGAAACGTGTCCCAGCGATCCTGCGCGACCAGTGGCGTCGCGCTCAGGCACAGAAGAATGAAATATGCGATGGTACGGGTCATCAGCCGTCTCCGATCAGATGGCCAAGGGGCAGGATGATGAGGGCCACCAGGGCGGGAAACAGGATCAGCGGTTGTTGCAGGAGAAGCGCGGCCAGGCAGGTCGCAAGCGCCGTCGTGAGATAGAGGGTCACCAGCGCGGCCCGTCCCCAGGCCACGAACAAAAGGACCAGCGCCAATCCGGCCATCCCCGCATTTCCAAGTGCGGTCAGCAGCGGGCCGGCCGTGTCGTCGACGCCGGTGGCCGGACTCAGATAAGCGGAGATCGACGCCGCCAGCCCAAGGAGCGCGGCAAGGGTCGCGGCAACGGAGAAAACGGTTCTGGCGGTCATATCGGCCGGCTCCCGCATGGAATCGTACGAACCCGACTGACAATAGCGCCGCGAGCGCGGTCGTCACGCCTCGCGGTTCGACTCCCTTCCGAGCGAAGGCGTCGGCCACGCGTTGAACCGGGCGCGGATCGCGGGTCGAAGGCCGACCAAGGACGGTTCCATGCGCCGCTGCGCCCCACCCTCTCCGTTCGAGACGCGCGCCATTCCGGCTGGGCTCAATTGTAGATCAAGGATCGGTCTGGCGCCATTTAGCTGGCACGAAACGCAGCGGCGCCCGCGCATGGACTGGCTTTGTGTCCCCAGCCGATGCGAACCTGCGCGTCGCGGGACAGGCCGCCCCGGCACCCCGCCCGGTCTAGCGGTTCCGCCAGCGGCGGAGGCGCGGCCCGATCTCACCCACGATGCCGCGTCGGAAAAGCAGGACGCATACGACGAACACCGCCCCCTGCACGATGGTCGACAGGGAGCCCACCTGCGCCAGTTCGTTCTGCAACGTCACGATGATCGTCGCGCCCAGGATCGGGCCAAGCATCGTCCCGATGCCACCCAGAACGGCCATCAGCACGACCTCGCCGCTCATCTGCCATTGCACGTCGGTGAGCGATGCCAGCTGGAACACCATGACCTTGGTGGATCCGGCAAGGCCCGACAGGGCTGCGGAGAGGACGAAGGCCAGCAGCTTGTAGCGGTCGGCGTCGTATCCCAGTGAAATGGCGCGGTCCTCGTTCTCTCTGATGGATTTGAGGACCTGGCCGAAGGGCGAATTGACCGTTCGGTAGATGATGAAGATGCCGATGCAGAAGATGGCGAGGACCAGATAATAGACTTCCATGTTCGTCGAAAGGTCGAAGATGCCGAAGAGCGGCCGGCGCGGCACGCCCTGCAGGCCGTCCTCGCCTCCGGTGAACGGAGCCTGAAGCGCCACGAAATAGACCATCTGCGACAGCGCCAGGGTGATCATCGCAAAGTAGATGCCCTGCCGCCGGATCGCGAGCAACCCCATCACGAGCCCCAGCAGAGCGGCAACCGCGACGCCCGCCAGGATCCCCAGTTCGGCCGAGAACCGGAGCGTCTGCAACGCGTAGCCGGTCACGTAGGCCGCGAAGCCGAAGAACGCCGCATGGCCAAAGGACAGCAACCCCGCAAAACCCAGCAGCAAGTTGAAGGCCGCTGCGAACAGCGCAAAGCAGAGGATCTTGGCAACCATCACCGGATACAGGAATTGCGGCGCGATCAGCAGCGCGACGAAGCCGATCGCGGCCCAGAGGCGCACGTCCGACAGCCAGCCTTTCGACGCCGTTCCGGCGGTGGATCTGGTCTCGTCGCTCATGACGTCACGCCGCCTTTCCGAACAGGCCAGCCGGTCGCACGATCAGCACGATAGCCATGACCACGAAGATGATGATGTTGGACGCCTCTGGATAGAAGACGCGCGTCAGCCCCTCGAACAGGCCCAGCAGAAAGCCGGAGATGATCGCCCCTTTGATGGACCCCAGCCCGCCGATGACGACGATGGCGAAGACCACGATGATGATGTTCGATCCCATCAGTGGATTGACGGAATAGATCGGCGCGGCCAGCACACCGGCGAAGGCGGCCAGCGCCACGCCGAACCCGTAGGTCACCGTCACCAGAAGCGGCACGTTCACGCCGAAGGCGCGGACCAGGTCGGCGTTCTCGACCGCGGCGCGCATCGTGGCGCCCAGCCGCGTCATCTCGATGAGATACCAGGTGGCCGCGCAGACGACGATCGACGCCGCCAGCACCCAGGCGCGATAGGTGGGAAGGAACATGAAGCCGAGGTTGTAGCCGCCCTGCAGCGAGTCGGGGATGGCGTAGGTCTCGCCCGCCACGCCGTAGACCTGCCGGAACAGCCCCTCCAGAAGAAGCGCCAGACCGAAGGTCAGCAGCAAGCCGTAGAGATGGTCCAGATCCGCGATGGGGCGCAGCAGGAAGCGTTCGATCACCATGCCGAACAGGCCCACGATGACCGGCGAAAGCAGGAGCGCCCACCAGTAGCCGATGCCGAGCACGTCCAGCAGCAGGAAGGCCACGAACGCGCCGACCATGTAAAGCGCGCCGTGGGCGAAGTTCACGATGTTCAGCAGCCCGAAGATCAGCGCCAGGCCCAGGCTGAGCACCGCATAGAAAGCCCCGTTGATCAGCCCGATCAGAAGCTGTCCCATCAGCACGGGAAGCGGAATGCCTAGAAGATCCATCATCGAACCG
Source organism: Palleronia rufa (assembly GCF_000743715.1). GTDB lineage: Bacteria > Pseudomonadota > Alphaproteobacteria > Rhodobacterales > Rhodobacteraceae > Palleronia > Palleronia rufa. The sequence goes on along the minus strand of NZ_JQEY01000005.1, from coordinate 64,121 downwards.
GCCTCGGCCTGGGGGTGGGCGCGCGGCGGCCCGGATGCCGCCGCGCTGTCTGGGGGTTGCTACCCTTTGACCGCTTCGCAGGTGCCGTCCTCGATCGAGCGAAACGCCTCGTCGCCGGGAATGGTGCGGATGATGTTGTAGTAGTCCCAGCGCCCTTCGCTCTCGTCGGGGGTCTTCACCTCGGCCAGGAACATGTCGTGCACCATCAGGCCATCCTCACGCACGCGGCCGTTGCGGGCGAAGGCGTCCTCGATCGGCATCTCCTTCAGTTGCGCCACGACGGTTTTGGCGTCATCGGTTCCGGCTTCCTGCACCGCCTTGAGGTAGTTCAGCGCCGACGAATACATCCCGGCCTGCACCATCGTCGGCTTTGCGCCGAACCGCTCTTCGAATTTGCTGCTCCACGCGCGGGCCTCCTCGTCCTGATCCCAGTAGAAGCCGGTCGTCAGGGTCAGCCCCTGCGCGACATCCAGGCCGATCGCGTCCACATCCGTCAGGAACAGCAGCAGCGACGCCAGCGACTGGCCGCCCTGCACGACACCGAATTCCTGGGCCTGCTTGACCGAGTTCTGGGTGTCGGTGCCCGCATTGGCCAGACCGATTACCTGCGCGCCCGATGCCTGGGCCTGCAGGATGAAGGAAGAGAAATCCTGCGTCGGGAAGGGCGCGGCGACGCTTCCCAGGACTTCGCCGCCGTTGGCCTTGACCGCTTCGGACGCGTTTTCCTGCAGTTTCTGGCCGAAGGTGTAATCGGCGGTGATGAAATACCACGACTTCTTGCCTTCCTTGACCATCGCGACCGCCGTGCCGTTGGCCAGCGCGTCGGTGTCGTAGGTCCAGTGAAGCCCCGTCTCGGGGGCGCAGTTCTCGTTCGTCAGCGCGGCCGTGGCGGCCCCGTTGTTGATATAGGCGATGCCCTTCTCGCTGGTGATGTCCTGCAGCGCGATGCCGACGCCCGAATTGGCACCGCCAAGGATCATGTCGACATTCTCCTGGTCGGCCCATTGCCGCGCCAGGTTGGAACCGATGTCGGCCTTGTTCTGGTGATCGGCGGTCAGCAGTTCGATGGGCTTGCCGTCGATCTCTCCGCCCATCTCCTCTATCGCCATCCTGACGGCGGCGATCGAACCCTCACCGTCCAGCGCCGAATAGGCACCCGACATGTCGAGAATCATCCCGATCTTTACGGTGTCGTTGCTGATACCCTGGGCGCTTGCCGCGGTGGCGAGCAGGCTCGCTGCGCCTGCAAGCAATGTGGCTTTCGTCCGTGTCATGGTCTTCCTCCCGTTGAACATTCGATGGCGTCCCGGTCAGACGCCGAGATAGCCGGTGATCTTACCGCGGTTGCCGTCGAGTTCGTCGCGGTCGAACCGGTCGATGACCTGTCCGTGCTCGACGACGAAATGGCGGTCGCCCATACGTTCGGCGAACCGGAAATTCTGCTCCACCAGGAGAATGGTGAAGCCTTCGTCACGCAGGTTGCCGATGATCTCGCCGATTTGCTGGACGATCACGGGGGCCAGGCCCTCGGTCGGCTCGTCAAGCAGCAGCAGACGTGCCCCGCTGCGCAGGATCCGCGCGATGGCCAGCATCTGCTGCTCGCCGCCCGAAAGCTTGGTTCCCTGCGATCCACCGCGTTTCTTCAGGATCGGGAACAGTTCGTAGATCCGGTCGAGGCTCATGCCGCCTTCGGCCACTTTCGGCGGCAACAGCAGGTTCTCGCGCACGCTGAGCGACGCGAATATGCCGCGCTCCTCCGGGCAGAAGGCGATTCCGCGGCGCGCGATCACGTTGGCGCTCTGCCCAATCGTCTCTTCACCCATGAAAGTGACCGAGCCTTCGCGCTGCCGCAACAGCCCGATGATGCAGCGCAGAGTCGTGGTCTTGCCGGCGCCGTTCCGGCCCAGAAGTGTTACGATCTCACCCTTGGGAACCTCGAAATTCATGCCGTGCAGAACGTGGCTTTCGCCATACCATGCCTGCAGATCCCGCACCTTCAGCATCGTCTCAGACATCGTCGGTCCCCATGTAGGCCGAGCGCACATCGGGATTGTTGCTGACCTCCTCATAGGTCCCCTCGGCCAGGATCGCCCCCGCCTGCAGCACACTGATCCGGTCCGACAGATCCGCCACCACGTCCAGATTGTGCTCGACCATCAGGACGGTGCGGTTCTTGGCAACGCGCCGGATGATTTCCGCGACGCGCTTCACGTCGCCGGTGCCCATGCCCGCCATGGGTTCGTCCAGCAGCATGACCTTCGGCTTCAGCGCCAGGGTGGTGGCCAGTTCCAGCAAACGCTTGCGCCCATAGGGCAGTTCGATCGCCGGCAGATCCTCCGAATCCTCCAGCCCGACCTCGGCCAGGATTGCGCGGGCGTCGTCGTTCAGCCCGTCCAGCCGCCGATCGGATGTCCAGAAGTTGTAGGAATTGTTCATCCGCCGCTGCAACGATACGCGGATATTGTCGAGCAGGCTTAGATGCGGAAATACCGAAGATATCTGGAATGACCGTACCGCCCCCTTGCGGGCGATCGCGGCGGGCTTGGCCTTGGTGATGTCTTCGCCGTTCAGAAGGATCGTTCCGGTGGTCGGCTCGAGAAACTTGGTGATCAGGTTGAACATCGTGCTCTTGCCGGCCCCGTTGGGACCGATCAGCGCGTGGATGGTCCCGCGCCTTACCTGCAAAGACACGTTATCGACCGCGGTGAAGCCCGCGAACGATTTCGTCAGATTCGACGTTTCTAAGGCGAAATCGGTATTCAGCTTGGCCTCCCCGGCGCAAGTTGCGCGCGGCCCGGCGGACTGTCAATGGCCCCCGACAGGCGGACCGGGCAGATCGATGAGAATTGCGGCGCAACCTGTTGCAAGCTACGGAGCGGTGGCGATTTTTGATCGACGGCGCGGACGCGGCCGACGCGGTTCAAGTGCCGGTGCGCAAGCATCTCCATCTACTGGCCGCCGAGCGATGGAACCAGCGCCACAACGTCGTGTCGCTGATCCTGTCTCCTCGATCGGAGCACAGGCTGACCGCAGATCGAGGACGTTTCATGGGAGCAGGCCATCGCACAACTGCCGCGGACTATCGGGCCGTGCTCCGAAAAGGCGGCATCCTGATCTCCCTCTCGGCGATCGGCAGCCGGTCGGGCCGACCCATGGGCCCAGCGGTCAATTGAACGATCGGGTCCGCGAACCTTGAGGGGCGGGAATTCGGACGCACGCTCAGAAACAGCATCGCCTTGCAGCCCCTGGAAAAGTGGCCCAGCGTCCGGCGACCGCACTCAACCACCGGACTTGAAATAGAATGCTGATCGTAATGCTGGTCTCTGCGTTTCTCGTCGCCCTAAACACCACGATCCACTATCTGGCGATGCGCGGCGCCGCGGCCTACGTAAATCCCTCGCTCCATCCGGGACGCTGCCTGGCGCTTGCGGTGTCCGCATTGACGCTGGCCCATCTGATCGAGGCGCTTTTCTATGCGGGGGGCTTCTGGCTGGTCGTCCATGGACTGGGCATCGGCAACCTCACGGCCGCTCCGCCGGATGCGGGCAGCGACCTTGCCTTCATGGACTACTACTACTTCTCGCTCGTCAACTACACCACGCTGGGGCGCGGGGATCTGATCCCCTCCGGGCACCTGCGCTTCATCGCGTCGATAGAGGCGTTCCACGGCTTTTTGCTCATCACGGCCTCCGGCAGCTACCTTCTGCAGATCATGGGCGGGCGCAATCCGTTCGCGTGAGGCGGCGGCGCCTCAATCGAGCGCGATTTCGGACCGTCCCGCCTTGGCGATCGCGTCGAGCACCGCGGATTCGCTGAGGATCTCCGACAGTACGATGCCTTCGGGCGCGCCGGGGCCGTACACCGCGTTGAAGGGGATGCCGTATCGGCCGTTGGATTCAAGATAGCGGCTGATCGCGGGATCGGGCCGGGTCCAGTCCGCCTGCATGGGGATTATATCCTCGCGGGCCAACGCCTGGGCCACCGCTCCGCGATCCAGAACCAGCGTCTTGTTGGCCTTGCAGGTGAGGCACCAATCTGCAGTCACATCGACAAAGACCACATGGCCCTTCGAGACGTGGACCGGGATTTCGGCGCGGTCGAAGGGTGTCCAGGATGCGGCGACAGCCGCCGGGGCCGTGTCGGTCGGCGCCAGAACGGGCGCGGCGAGCGTCGCTGTTCCCAGCAGGGCCACGGTCCCGGCAACGACGATATTCTTCATCCGTGATGACAACACGAGGATGGCGAGAGTCAGCGCCGACAATCCTGCGACAAGCCAACCAGCCGTCGCACCGGCCACTCCCAGAAGCACCCACAAGAGCCAGGCCGCCGTGAGCGCAAGCAACGCCCCGAGCACAATCCGTATTGCGACCATCCAGCGGCCCGGTTTGGGAAGGCGCCGGACCCAGCCAGGACGAAGGGCCAACGCCAGGTAAGGCAGGGAAAGCCCCAGTCCCAGCGCCGTGAAAACCACCGCCACGTCCATGCTGCGTCCGGCCAGCGCAAAGGCGACGGCGGTTCCAAGGAACGGTGCCGAACATGGTGTGGCAAGGATCGCGGCGAAGGCGCCTGTGGCGAAGTCACCGGAATGGCCCGGTCGCGCCTCTGCATTGGCAAGGCGGGTCGTCCAGGACTGCGGCAGCGAAATCTCGAACGCGCCGAAGAGATTGCCGGCGAACAGCACGAGGACCAGAAACATCGCCGACAGGAACACCGGGTTCTGGAACTGCAGGCCCCACCCGACGGCGTATCCCGCCGCCTTCAACGCCACCAGAACGGCGGCGAGCGCCCACATGAACGTCATGACGCCAAGGGCCGACATCAGGAAGCCGCGGCGCACGTGGTCCTCACCCCGTTCTCTGGCCTGCATGGCAGACGACATCTTGATCGACAGCACGGGCAAGACGCAGGGCATGACGTTCAGGATCGCGCCGCCCAGAAACGCGACAAGTGCGATCCAGGCAAGAGCCCCGAGATCGGGCACCGCCCGCGAAATCGAGAAGGGCGGCGCCGGTGCCGCGGTAAGCCACGCGGGGGTCAGCGTCGCCGCGCGGTCTCCGTCGGTGACGGTCACCGCAAGATCGCGCGAACTGTCGGAGCGCGCCAGGATCGGCAGCTCGGCCCACAAGAGCCGTCCGCCGTCCCCAAGCCGGATGTCCGGCGCGCCGAAGGCGGTGGTGGCACCGAGTTCGGGAAAGACGTCCGGAGCGGCGAAGGGCTGCTCCGCGCGGACTGTCACGACCATCGTCTCTGCGTCGGCGTCCAGATAGGCGCCTGCCTCACCCATCCCTGCGCGCGCCGCGTCGGGGACGCGAGCCATCGCCGCGGCGATCACCTCGGCCGAGCCGGTGTCGATACCGCCGCCGCTGCCAGCGGGCAGGTCCAGGGCCAGATCGACGGTCTGGGGCACGCAGATATCCGAGCACACCAGGATGTCCAGGGTCCCGGCCAGCCGCGCGGGCGCGCCGGGTTCCTGCAACGTCACCCCCAGCGGAAAGGTGACCTGATCGGCATAGCCGAAGTTTTCGATGCCGAAGGCGCGAAACCGGTCTGGCGCGGGCCAGTAAAATTCCACATCGGCCACGTTTTCGGATGCCGACCAGTCGACGCTGGGCGGAATGCCGACCTCCCCCGGAGAGCGCCAGTAGGTTTTCCAGCCTTCCGCCAGGTCGATGCTCAGCCCGGCAGACAAGGTCGATGCGTCCTGGGACACGCCGTTCTCTGCCGTCAGCAGACGTGCCTGAAGGATTTCGTTTTCGACCCGCGGAGAGGAGGCGGCCGACACAGCCGAAGGCAGCGCCGCCGCAATCGACAAACCGGCAGCCAGGGCCGCCGAAACCGTACGCGACCACGTTCTTGTCACGATCTTCGATCTACGCATGTCCTCGAAACTTTCGTTATTTCGCTGTTGCTACGTCCCTGCCCGGATCCGTTTCACCGATCCGAGTATCGGGAAAGGTCTTTCCGGCAGCGGCAGTGGTGTATGGTGCCCGAACCCGTCCGCCGCCCTGAGACCTGCCATGCCGGCGTCGGGCACCGGCTGTTTTCCAAGGTAGCACCTGGCGGCGGCATCGGAAAGTTCGGTCCGTCCGCCAGCAAACCCGCAGCACGCGCAGATCGCGGCATTGCGTCTTTCCCACCACGCTGGTCCGCGAAAACACGCCCATCTTTGCCGCTGACGCCGTTACCCCGAACCGGCGCCGACCGTGTCGCGCCGCCAGCGACCGCCCGCAAATCCACAGAAGTCCGAGACCGGGCGCGCCCATCGCGTAGGGCGTGATCCGCACCCTTCACGGCGTCTCTCCCACCACGGGGACAGAGGTCGCGAAGCCGGTTCGTCCGTCCTCGCAGCTGATCATATCAAGCGAAGAGGCTCCGTCGGAGACGACCCGGCATCCGCCTGGCAAATCGGCGGTCAGAACGCGCGATTTTTCCGGACATTGGGCCAGTGCTCCGCTGCAAGCGCCAAGCAGAAGCGGCGCCAAGGCTGCAAGTCGCAAGATCACGCGCTCCTTGCAATATCCATGGCGGCCGGCTGTGGCCGCTTCCCCGCGCCGATATTCGGCTGTTCGACAGGGTCCTGCGCCTTCACCCGATCGCCGTGGCACGACTTGCCCATCATGCGATGCATGACGAGATGGGCACCGACGCAAATTGCGATCGGGGCGAAGAGCCCGGCGTTGGTCCAGAGACCGGCAATCGTCCCGCCCGCCAGCAGGAACGATCCGACCGGGAGCAGCATTATGGCGCAGCATGCCATCATTCCCCATTTCATCACGGTGCCTTGGATCGCGGCTTTTTCCGACTCGTTCTTCATCTGTATGCTCCCGGCCTGCTATGGCGTGACTGGTGATTTCCAGCACGGTAAGGTCAAGCGTTTTCAAGCCGCTGCGATCACTGTCTCGTGACAATGATACGTTTGACATTCCAGCGGTGGAACGAGGGACAGGCTGGGAAAAATTCTTGAGGAGCGGAAAAATGAGCAGGATGCAGGCACGGGTCCGGTGCTCCGCTGCGGCTGGGATGGCGGCAGGCCGTCTGGTGGCCTCGTCGAGTGGTTTTGCACGGGACGGCAGCGGGTGGCAGACCCGCCGTCATGCTTCCGCATTTCGCACTCATGGCAGGCAACGCTTCAGGACGGTCGGCAAGGTCGATGCCCTGCCGGGGCGCGCGACGCGGTCGATGAGGGAATGCCCGGAAATCCGCTGGGCGTATACATCTTTCTAATCTGACCGGTTGCACGTTGGAAAAGGTGCCGTGGGGCCGAACGACGCCAGGCTTTGCGATATGGGGACAACAATGCCGACCAAGCTCATCACCTTTGCAGTCGCTCTCATCGCCGGTGTCGGCGCCCTGCTCTGGTGGGCGAGTGCGCCGTCACGGACCGCGGGGCATTCGATGACACCGCCCGACACCAGCGAGATCGCCGCAGGCGATGCGATCGTCGCGGTCTCCGTTCCGGCCGAACTGACCGAGAAGGAAAAGATGGGGGAGCGTGCGTTCAACGCGATCTGCGCCGACTGCCACGGGACGAATGCGGCAGGGCAGAATGGCGTCGCGCCGCCGCTGGTCCACAAGATCTACGAACCCGGACACCACGGCGAGGAAGCGTTCCAGCGCGCCGTCGCCAACGGGGTCCAGTCGCATCACTGGACGTTCGGCAACATGCCCGCGATCGAAGGGCTCACCGGATCCGACGTGGGAACCATCGTGGCCTACGTCAGGGCGCTCCAGAGAGAGAACGGCATTCAATAGTGAAGCGCTTCGGTTTCATTCTGGTCTGCCTGATCTGGGCGTTCCTTTCGCTGTCGGTGCTGGCTCCGCCCGCCCATGCTGACGGCACCCATACGGATGCCGGTGCGGCGGACGCAGACGGGCCGTCGCCGTCCGATCATGTCAGCGCGGCCTCCGGCGAGGAATGCCACCCCGGTCCCGATTGTCTGGTAGTCGCGAACGACCTGCACCGTTTCGACCCGCTTGCCGCTCCTGACACGCGTGCGCAACGGCGTGAGGTCCTGGTCGCGCGGCTGACGGACCGCACTTTCATCCTCGATCCTCCAGTGCCGCGAGACGGGTTCGGCTGAGCGAACACCGGACTTTCATGGATTGAGGATCTGAAGAAGATGAAACTGAAGACAATTCTGGCGGCCGCGGCCGCGAGCAGCGTAGCCATGGGCGCTCTGGCCCACAGCGGCGCCACCGGCATCGTGCTGGAACGGATGCAGGCGATGAGCGCGATGAGCGAAGCGGTCAAGAAAGTGACGCCGATCATGCGGGGCGAAGCGGACTATGACGCCGACACGGTCCGCGCCGCCGCGCAAACGTTCGAGGAACATTCAGGCACGGCAATGACCGAGCTTTTCCCCAGGGATAACGCGAACGAAAAATCCTATGCGAAACCCGCCATCTGGGAGGACTGGGAAGAGTTCGAGCGCCTCGCCGTGCGGCTCGAAACCCTGTCGCAGGGCTTGGCGCAGGCGGCCGACAACGGACTGTCCGCCGACGAAGCGCAGGCCGATACCGGCGCGATGATGGGTGGCGATGCCTCAGCCATGATGGGTGGCGATACCTCAGCCATGATGGGCGGCACTTCATCCGAAGTTTCGATGGAGGAACTGGCCCAGATGCCCGCCGACGACGTGTTCGCGGAAATCAGCCAGAGCTGCTCGTCCTGCCACACCCGGTTCCGCGCCGAGAGGGACTGAGCCGATGAGAAAACTGATACTTTCCGCAGTGGCGCTTGCCGCTGCGGGCATCGCAGGCGTGGGCGTGGTGGTCGCCTGGCCCATCAAGAACCCGGTCGATGCGATAGAAATGACGGGCGACGCGCAGCGCGGCGCCTATCTTGCGCGGGCCGGCGGGTGCATCGCCTGCCACACCAACTGGGACGGCGGGGGCAAGCCGCTGGCCGGCGGCGCACCCCTCGTGACGGCGTTCGGCACGTTCTATCCGCCGAACCTGACGACGTCGAAGGGCGCGGGCATCGGCAACTGGACGGCCGAGCAATTCGCCGCGGCCCTGCGGCAGGGCGTCTCGCCCGAAGGCGACCCGTATTACCCAGCCTTCCCCTACCCCTTTTACGCCAACCTCTCGGACCAGGATATCGCCGATCTCTGGGCGGCATTCCAGACAGTGCCCGCGGTGGACGAACCGGCGCCGGCGAACGACGTCTCCTTTCCCTACGACCAGCGCTGGGGGCTGAAACTCTGGCGTGCCGCCTACATGTTTCCCCCGTCCACCCGGCCCGTCGAGGGAAAGTCCGATGAATGGAACCGCGGGCGCCAGTTGGTCGAGGGCGTGACCCATTGCGCGGCGTGCCATACGGGGCGCAATTTCGCCGGTGGACGGAAGCTGGAGGAGAAGTTCCGCGGCTTCGACGGCCTGCCCGGGGGCGGAAGGTCGCCCGCGATCACGCCAGAAGCCCTGCGCGAGGGCGGCTGGAGCGTTTCCGATCTGGCCTACGCGCTGAAAACCGGCATCATGCCGGACGGCGACGCCTTCGGCGGGTCCATGGGCGAAGTCGTCACCTACGGCACGTCCTTCATGTCGGACGCGGATCGCGAGGCCATGGCGATCTACTTGTTGAACGAGGACGAAACGCAATGACACCGACGCGACGATCCTTCCTTGCAGGCGGCGCCGCGATCGTCGGCCTGCCGCCATTCGCACGGGCCGCCGCAAGCGGCCCGTCGGTGATCGCGCCGCGCGCCGCGCGGCACCAGCTTGCGCCCGACGGCTATCCGGCCACAGAGATCTGGGGCTACGACGGTGCCCTGCCGGGTCCGGAGCTGCGATATCGTCAGGGGGACACGCTTCGGCGTCGGCTGGTGAACGGGCTGGATCAGCCGACCACGATCCATTGGCACGGGATCCGCGTGCCGAACGCGATGGATGGCGTCCCGGACCTGACCCAGGACGCTGTCGAACCCGGTGCGGAGTTCGAGTATGAGTTCGCTCTGCCCGATGCCGGCAGCTACTGGTACCACGCCCACTGGGCCTCTCCCGAACAGGTGGGGCGTGGTCTGCACGGGCCGCTGATCGTCGACGAGGCCGAGGGCGCACCGGATATCGACGCCGATGTGACGCTGGTTCTCGATGACTGGCTGCTGACCGACCAGGCAGAGATAGACCCCGATTTCGCCCTGCCGATGCAGATGTCCCATGGCGGGCGCATCGGCAATTTCGTGACCACGAATGCCCGGTACGATTTCAGCCGGGAGGTCCAGAAGTACCAGCGCCTGCGCCTGCGGCTGATCAATTCCGCCAACGCGCGCATCTTTCCCGTGGCGCTCGACGGTCTGGACGGCTGGATTGTCGCCTATGACGGAATGCCGCTCGACCAGCCCGAGAAAGTCTCGTCCGAGTTGGTGATCGGTCCAGCACAACGCATCGATCTGCTGGTGGATGTCGTCGCCGAGGACGGGGCGATAGCCGGTCTCGTGCGACTGACCCAAGACGGACGTGCGGTGCAGGCGTCGTTTCCTGTGTCGGGGCAGGCCTCACTGGTTCGCCGCAAGGCCCCCTCGCCGTTGCCGCCCAACCCAAGCCACACCATCGGCGCCCTGGCCTCGGCGCGCAGCGTTCCGATGCGGATCGAAGGCGGGGCGATGGGACGGGTGTCCCGCGCCAGCTTCGAGGGCCGCGAGATGGGGTTCGGCGACATGATCGACCGTGGTCAATACTGGACCATGGCCGGGCAGGCCGGATTGCACGACGCCCCTCTGGTCGCGGCGGACATGGGCGAAACGGTCCGCATCCCTATCGCGAACGACACGGTGTTCGCCCATGCCATGCATCTGCACGGCATGCATTTCCGTGAGGTCCTGCAAGATGGCGCCATGGGTCCGATGCGCGACACGCTCCTTGTCGGCGCGCGAGAACGGCGCGAAATCGCGTTCGTCGCCGACAATCCGGGCGACTGGCTGTTTCACTGTCACATGCTGGGCCATGCGGCGTCGGGCATGATGCAATGGGTGCGGGTCGGATGATCCGGTATCTTGCCATAGCGGCGTCCGGCCTAGCGGCCCTGGTCGCTCTGGTGGTGCTGACCCCTGACGGGGGCGAAACCGCCGGCCCTGCCGGACCCGTCGATATCGCCGCCGGCGCCAGCCTCTACGCGGAGAACTGCGCCAGTTGCCACGGCGCCAACCTGGAAGGTCAGGCGGATTGGCGCAGCCCCGGTCCCGACGGACGTCTGCCGGCACCGCCGCATGACGAAACCGGTCATACGTGGCATCATGGCGACGGGCTGCTTTTCGCCTATACGAAAAACGGTGGCGCGGCGGCGATGGCCGATGCCGGAATCGGCGATTTCGACAGCGGGATGCCGGGGTTCGGCGACACGCTGACGGATCAGGAAATTTACGATATCATCGCTTTCATCAAATCAACATGGTCCGAGCGCGCCCGCGATGCGCAAGCCGAAAGAACCCGGACCGAAACAATGGGAAATCCCTCATGAAGCACTTGATGCCGATCGCGCTCGTCGCGTTTGCCCCGATCGCGGCCCTTGCACAGGACCGCAGCGACGAAGAGATCAAGCAACTGGCGCTCGACGCTATCCTGGAGCGGCCCGAGATCCTGATGGAAGCGATCCAGCTTCTGGACCAGCGCGAGGCCGAGGCACAGCAGTCCAGCATCGCTCGGGTCCTGGAGGACGAACGCGAGCTTCTTGAGGACGATCCGAACGCGCCGGTGATGGGCAATCCGGAAGGCGATGCGGTCGTGGTGGAGTTCTTCGATTACAACTGCCCCTACTGCAAGCGCGTCGCCCCCGATGTGGAGGCGCTGATCGAAGGCGATGATGAGGTCAAGGTCGTGTATCGCGAATGGCCGATCCTTGGCGAAGGTTCGGTCTTCGCTGCCCGTGCCGCGCTGGCGGCGCGCGAGCAGGACCTCTACGCGCCCTTCCACTGGGCGCTGATGGATCTGGCGGGCCGCGCCACGGAGGACACGGTGATCAAAACGGCCGAAGAGGTCGGGCTGGATGTCGAGCGGCTGCGCGCGGACATGGAAGCGCCGGAAATCGACGCGCATATCGAAACGTCGATGCGTCTGGCCTCGGCGCTGGGGTTCAACGGAACGCCGTCCTTCGTCATCGGCGATGCTCTGGTGCCCGGCCTCGTCCCGCTCGAACGTCTTCAGGATCTGGTCGAGGAGGCGCGGGCGGAATAACCGCCGCGCCGGAACGCCTCCGGTGCTCACAACGCCGGAGGTGACCGTCACGCCGGGTGCGGCCAGCCGAGAGGCGGATGCGACGGCTGCAAGGACAAGTTTCGCGGGGGTGCTTGGTGCCACAGACATGGCGCGTTGCGGGCCGTGTCCCGGCGTTACTGCCGCCCGCGACCTTGCCTGGCCGCCCCAAGCCCCCAAGCAAAAGGCACACAACTGAGGCAGCCGGACCTCGGCGCGCCATCGGTTGACCCGAAACGGGTCCGGGCACCACAGCGGCCCCCCCGAACGCCGCTGGCAAGCCGGGACAGTCCGACATATGGTTCCAGGAGGCGTCGATGACGCATCGTTTGACCGGGGAGGAAACACATGGCCGACACGATCGCCCGCCTTCTGGCGCCGCATCCCGAGGACGCGCCTGCCATCGGCGCGCCGGGCCGGGACTGGTTGCGCTACGGGGCACTTCGCGACCTTGCGGAACGGACCGCGACGGCGCTGCGGCAGGTCGGCGTCGGAGCGCAGGACCGGGTGGCGATCGTCCTTGCGAACGGGCCGGAGATGGCGACCGCCTTCGTCACGATCGCGCAGGCCGCGACCACCGCGCCGCTGAACCCCGCCTATCGGGAAGAGGAATTCGCCTTCTACCTGGAGGACCTCGGCGCCAAGGCCATCGTGGTCGCGCAGGGCTACGACGGTCCCGCTCTGGCCGCCGCCGAAAAGGCCGGCCTGACCGTTATCAGGCTTCGGACGGACGATGGCAGGCCGGCCGGCGATTTCACCCTCCATGCGGAGGGCGAGACGGCGCCCGCACCGGAGGGTTCCCCCGGCGCGGATGATGTGGCGCTGATCCTGCACACCTCCGGCACCACCTCCCGGCCCAAGATCGTGCCGCTGAGGCAGGGCAATGTCGCGGCCTCCGCCCGCAATGTCGGCGTGTCGCTGGCGCTGACGCCCGACGACCGCTGTCTGAACGTCATGCCGCTGTTCCACATCCATGGCCTGATCGCCGCGGTCTCGGCGTCCCTGGCCGCCGGGGGGTCGATCTGGTGTGCTCCGGGGTTCGATGCGCTCAAGTACTACGGCTGGCTCGGAGATGCCGACCCGACCTGGTACACCGCCGTTCCGACCATGCATCAGGCGATCCTGTCGCGCGCGGGCCGCAACGCGGATGCCATCGCCGCGACGCGGCTGCGGTTCATGCGATCGTCATCGGCGTCGCTGCCGGGACCGGTGATGACCAAGCTCACCGAAACCTTCGGCGTACCGGTGATCGAGGCCTACGGAATGACGGAGGCGGCGCATCAGATGTGCTCGAACCCGCTGCCGCCGCGGGCGCAGAAACCCGGCGCCGTCGGCGTGGCCGCGGGTCCGGAGGTCCGGACGGCCCATGAGGCAGAGGATCGGCTGGTCGAGGGCACCGGAGAGGTGGTGATTTCCGGTCCGAACGTCACCCCCGGCTACGAGGGCAATCCAGAGGCGAACGCCAAGAGCTTCTTCCAGGCGGAGGGAAAGCGCTGGTTCCGGACCGGCGACCAGGGCGCCTTCGACGATGAGGGCTATCTGTGCCTGACCGGCCGGCTGAAGGAAATCATCAACCGCGGCGGCGAAAAGATCAGCCCGCTGGAAGTGGACGGCGTGCTGTCGGACCATCCGGCGATCGCGCAGGTGGTGACCTTCGCCGTGCCCCATCCCAAGCTGGGGGAGGAGGTGGCGGCGGCTATCGTCCTGCATGACGGCGCCGAGGTGACGGAGCGCGACATTCGCGATTTCGCGGCAGAGCGCCTGGCGGATTTCAAGGTTCCGCGCAGGGTGCTGATCCTGGAAGAGATCCCCAAGGGCGCGACCGGCAAGCTGCAGCGGATCGGACTGGCAAAGAAGCTGGGGCTGGCGGACGACGCATGACGGCGGCGCGATGCGTCACACGGGAGGCACGACGATGAGGATATGCGTGTTCGGAGCCGGCGCCATCGGCGGGTATATGGGCGCGAAGCTCGCCCAGGCGGGGGCGGATGTGAGCCTTGTGGCGCGGGGTCCGCACCTGGCGGCGATGCAGAAGAACGGTCTGACCCTAATCGAGGACGGAGACCGGACGACCGTGCCCGTCGCCGTCTCGGAGGCGCCCCGGGACCTGGGGCCGCAGGATTACGTGATCGTCACGCTCAAGGCCCATTCCGTGCCGGGCGTCGTGGCGAAGATGCAGCCCCTGATCGGCGACGGCACGACCGTCGTGTCCGGCGTGAACGGCGTTCCGTGGTGGTATTTCCACAAGATCGGCGGCCCGTATGAAGGAACCCGCCTGTCCAGTGTCGATCCCGGCAACGCTCAGTGGGACGGCTTCGGACCCGACCGGGTGCTGGGCTGCGTGGTCTACCCGGCGGCGGAGGTGGTCGAACTTGGCGTGGTCAAGCACGTGGAGGGCAACCGTTTCTCCCTGGGCGAGCCGGACGGGTCGCGGTCCGATCGCGCTCAGGCGCTGTCGAAGGCGCTGACCTCGGCCGGACTGAAGGCGCCGGTACGGCCCAAGCTGCGCGATGAGATCTGGCTCAAGCTCTGGGGCAATCTGTCGTTCAACCCGATCTCGGCGCTGACCCATGCGACGCTCGACGTCCTTTGCACGGATGAGGGAACGCGCATGGTCGCCCGCGACATGATGGTAGAGGCGCAGCAGATCGCAGAGAAGCTGGGCGTGACCTTTCCGATCGACGTGGATCGGCGGATCAGGGGCGGTGCCGATGTAGGTGCGCACCGCACGTCGATGCTTCAGGATCTGGACAGCGGACGGCCCATGGAGATCGACGCGCTGGTGACATCGGTGCAGGAGCTTGGCCGGCTGACCGACACGCCGACCCCGACCATCGACACCGTGCTGGCCCTGATCCGTCTGCGCGCACGGGTCGCCGGTCTTTACGACTAGAGCGGGATGAAATCAGCCTGAATCGATAGAGGATTCACAGGCCTGCATTTTGGTGATTCACTGTTGCCGACCACAAGATGGAGGGCGAGTAGTGGGTAGAGCACTTTCAATGGACCTTCGAGAGAGGGCAATGGCGCGGCTGTTGGGGGGCGAGAGCGTGCGTCAGGTCGCAGCGGCCCTGGATGTGGCTCCGTCCAGTGTTGTGAAGTGGTCGCAGCGTTTGCGTGCGACCGGGAGTTGCGCTCCGGCAGGGACAGGCGGCCACCCGCCACGCAAGATTGCAGGCGGGCATGAGGCGTGGCTTCTGGAGCGGATAACGGAGCCGTTCACACTGCGCGGACTGGTGGTGGAACTGGCCGAGCGCGGGCTCAAGGTCGACTACCGCACCGTCTGGGCCTTCGTGCGCCGCACGGGCTACTCGTTCAAAAAAAGACCCAACTCGCCGAGGAGCAGAACCGCCCCGACGTGAGCCGCCGCCGTGTGCGCTGGAAGCGGCACCAGGGCCGGATCGACCCCCGTCGTCTCGTGTTCATTGATGAAACCTGGGCCAAGACCAACATGGCCCCGCTGCGCGGCTGGGCTCCCAGAGGTGAACGCCTGATCGGGCGGGCCCCGCATGGTCACTGGCGCACCATGACCTTTATCGCAGCGCTGCGTCATGATCGGATCGACGCGCCCTTTGTTTTGGACGGTCCCGTCAACGGCGAAGCGTTCCGGGCTTATGTCGCGCACGTGCTCGTCCCAACCCTGCGCCCGGGCGATGTGGTGGTTATGGACAATCTGGGCAGCCACAAAGGGCAAGCCGTGCGGCAGGCGATCCGTAACGCGAAAGCGCATCTACTTTTTCTGCCGCCCTACAGCCCCGACCTGAACCCGATTGAACAGGTCTTCTCGAAGCTCAAACACATGCTCCGCAACGCAGCCGAGCGCACAATGGAGGCAACGTGGCGCAGGATCGGGACACTGCTCGACCGCTTCAGCCCACAGGAGTGCGCGAACTACCTCGCCAATACTGGATACGCTTCAAGCTAATCTCATCATGCTCTAGTCCGCAGGTTCCGGCACCGGCTTGCCCGGCGCGATGCGATAGACCAGATCGGCTGAAGCCGCGGCATGGGCGTCGGCCTGCGCGGTCAGAGCGTCGCGGTGGGGCGACTTGATGCAGACCGGATCGGTGGCGGCGGGATCGCCCACGATCGCCATGGCCTGACACCGGCAGCCGCCGAAATCGACGGTCTTGCGCTCGCACGACGCGCAGGGTTCCTGCATCCAGCCGGTGCCGCGATAGGCGTTGAAGGCCGGGCCGTCGTACCAGATGTCGCGCAGCGCGGTGTCGCGGACGTTCTGAAACGTGAGCGACGGGATCGTGGAGGCGGCGTGGCAGGGCATCACCTGCCCGTCGGGGGCGACCACCAGTCCGGTGGAGCCCCAGCCGCCCATGCATCTCTTCGGATAGTCGGAATGGTAGTCGGCGGGCACGTAGTCGATCACCAGCGTGCCCTTCAGCCGGGCGCGCGCCTCGGCCACGATGGCGTCGGCTTCGCGCGCCTGCTCGCGCGTGGGCATCATCGCGTCGCGGTTCCGGAGCGCCCAGCCGTGGAACTGGACGGTGGCGACCTCGATCCGCCGCGCGCCCATCTCCACCGCCATCTCGATGGCGCGGGGCAGCTGATGCAGGTTGCGCCGATGCAGCACCGCGTTCAGGGTCAGCGGAAAGCCGATGGTGCCGATCCACTCCGCCACCTTCATCTTGCGGTCGAACCCGCCGCGATAGCCACCGATGGTGTCGGCCATGGTGGCGTCGGTCCCTTGCAGCGACAGTTGCACATGGTCCAGACCGGCGGCGTCGAGGGCCTGCAACCGTCGTTCGGTCAGCCCGATCCCGCTGGTGATGAGGTTGGTGTAGAGGCCCGCGTCCCGCGCCGCCGTCACCAGCGGCTCAAGATCGCGGCGGGAGGCAGGCTCCCCGCCCGAGAGGTGGAGTTGCAGCACGCCGAGATCGGCGGCCTGCGCGAACACGCGCGCCCAGGTGTCGGTGTCGAGCTCCTGCTCCTGGCGCGCCAGATCCAGCGGGTTGGAGCAGTAGGGGCAGGCCAGCGGGCAGCGATGAGTCAGCTCGGCCAGCATGGCGATGGGCGGGCGGGTGTCGGTCACGGGCGCACCTCCAGAAAGCGGCGGTCATGGAGCGCCTTGAAAAAGCCGCTGGAATCCTTGGTGATTTCTTCGGCGGGGGCGTCGTACCGGGCCGCCAGCGCCGCCGTGATCTGTCGCAGGCTGCGGGTGCCGTCGACCTCCGAAAGGACCGCATGGGCCACGGGGTCGAGCGACACGGCGCGCTCAGGCGCCAGCAGCACCCAGGCATCGCGCACCCGGTCGTGATGCAGGCGCACGCCGCGGGGCAGGAAGGGGATGGCGTCGGGGTCCATCAGGCCGCCCGTCCGGCCAGAAGGCCCGTACCGGGCTGCCATGCGCCGGGCGGGATCCGGGCGGGCGCGACATAGGCGGCGTGGAGCGCGTCGAGCTGGGACCAGAGCACATCGGTCTTGAAGATCAATGCGTTGGCGGCGGCGTCCTGCTTTTCGGCCGTATCGGCGTGGTCGAGCACCCAGGCAAGGCCGAAGGCCACGTCCTTGGGCGCCTCCGCCAGCCGGTTCTGGAAGTATGAGAGCGAGGAATCGTCAGCGAAATCATAGTTTTGCAGAAGCCCCGCGATGCGGTCCTTGTGGATCTTGGGGGCGAAAAGCTCGGTCAGGGAGGCGGCGACGGCCTCCAGCAGGGTCTTGTCGCGGACGAAGCGGACATAGGCATCCACGGCGAATTTCGTGGCCGGAAGAACCCCCTGGGTAGAGGCGACGTAATCCGGGTCCAGGCCCACGGCGCGGGCCAGGCGCAGCCAGCGGCGGATGCCGCCCTCGTTCGTGTCGGTGCCGTCGTGGTCCTCGATCCGGCTGCGCCACTGGCGGCGGAGGGCGGGATCCTCCACGCGGGACATGAAGGCCGCGTCCTTCATAGGGATAGAGTGTTGATAATAATAACGATTTATCACCCAGGCGCGGACCTGGTCGGGGCTGCATCCGCCGCCGTGCAGCAGGTCGTGGAACGGATGGCGGTCGTGATAGCGCTCGGCGCCGATCTGGCGCAGGCGGGCTTCGAACGCGTGCCTGGTCTGGGTCATGGGATCTCCATTCCGTCCTGTCCGATCATCCATCCGGCGGCCTCCGCACGGGCGCGTTCGGGGCTGTCCGGGCGCAGAACCGGATTGGTATTGTTCATGTGAATGAACACCTTGCGCCCGATGTCCATCCCGTCGAAGGCGGCGATGGACCCGTCCGGGCCGGACATGGACATATGCCCCATCCTGGCGCCGGTCTTGCGGCCCAGCCCTGCCCGGATCATCTCATCGTCCTGCCAGAGCGTGCCATCGAAGAACACCGTGTCGGCCCCCGCGATCCGCGCCCTGAGCCCGTCCGAAAGGTGGGCGCAGCCGGGTATGAAAACCGTAAGAGTCTTGTAAGAGTCCAGTAGGACCCCGACCGTCTGTTCGCCCATCATGTCGGTCTGCACCTCCTCCCCCTCCATGTAGAGCGGAACCTTGCCCGGAACCGCGAACAGCGTCGCCGTCAGGCCGGGCAGCAGGTCGAACGGCTGCTCCAGCGAGATCCGCACCCGCTCCACGACCGAATCGTTCAGCGCGTCGAACACCGGGTTGGCGCGCAGCACCTCATGGATCTGTGGCGTGGCGAAGAGGGTGAAGGGCTGCATCTCCCGCAGGGTCAGCAGGCCGGCGATATGGTCGATGTCGCCGTTGGTCACCAGCACCGCCCGCAAGGGTATCTCGCGCAGGCCCGTGGGATGCAGCTCCGGCGTGCGGGCAAGCTGGTCGCGGATGTCCGGAGAGGCGTTGAGGACTGCCCAGGCGGCGCCGTCGGCCGACACGGCGAGCGAGCTTTGCGTCTGTGCCGGGATGTCGCCCCGGCGGGCCAAGGCGCAGTTGTCGCACCCACAGTTCCATTGGGGCAGTCCGCCACCGGCAGCCGCCCCAAGGATGCGCGCGCGGAGCGTCATGCGAGGCCCGCGCGCAACCGGATCAGAACAGGACGACGCCGCCGTCTTCGTCCGGGCCGTACATGTTGATTTCCATGCCGCACTCGATCTCGCGGATGCTGGGTTTGCTCCAGGCCATGAGGGATCCTCCTACAGATTGCGTGACGCGGGCGGGACCGTCCCGCCGACTCATTGCCACTCTAGAATGACAGGGAACGCAGGGCTGCGCAAAGACTCATGCCTAAGAAATAATAAGCCTTTGGTCCCATGACGTTGGGCACGGCAGCGCGACCGCGCTCTCAGGCGATCTGAGGGCGCGTTCCGGTCAGGCGGAAGCCGCGGTTGCGCAGGGTGTGGATCTCGAATCCGAAGCCGGTCATCGGGTCCATCTTCTTGCGCAGGTAGCCCACATAGACATCGACGATGTTCTCCGAGGACGTGCCCTCCTTCGACCAGAGCGTGTCGAAAATATAGCCCCGGGACAGGACCTCTCCGGCATGGGCGGCGAGGAGCGACAGAAGGGCGAATTCGCGCTCTGTCAGCACGACCTCCCGGCCGGCGCCGCGCACGGCGCGTTCGGCGCGGACCAGTTCCGAGCGGGTCTGCGACACGCGGCGTTCCTGCACGCGGAGGCGGGCGACCAGCTCATCGAGCGAGAACGGCTTGACCACGTAATCGTCGGCCCCGGCGTCCAGCCCGGCGGTACGGTCCTCGACCTCGCTCAGGGCGGAGAGCATCAGGATCGGCAGGCCAACGCCCAGTTCGCGGGCCCGCGCGACAAGCCTGAGCCCGCTGTCCGGTCCGAGCATCACGTCGATCACGGCCGCGCGCAGCCCGCCGCCCCGCAGGCGGGCCAGCGCGCCCTCCGCGTCGTGCTCGGCCACCGTGGCGAAGCCGTGGAGCGCCAGGCCGCGGGACAGGGCCGAGGCGATCTGCGGCTCATCGTCCACGATCAGAACGGGGCGGGTGTCGGTCATGCCCCGGGGTTAGCGCGGGTCCGCGGGGAGGGACAGATCCACCATGGTGCCGGGATTGGTCCCAAGCGCGCGGCCGGGCGGGACCGGGCTGGTCAGCGTCAGGGTGCCGCCATGGGCCTCGACCACCCAGCGCGCCAGCGCCAGACCGATGCCGAACCCCTGCCCCCGCATCGGCCCGGCGCCCTGCGCGAAGCGGTCGAAGAGGTCGGCGTGCGCCGGCAGGCCGGGGCCGTTGTCGATGATGGCCAGGCGGACGGCCCCCGCATCCGCCGCGCCTTCCAGCGCCAGCAGGCGGCCGCCTTTCGCATGGCGCGCGGCATTGGCGATCAGCGTGGCGATAACCTGCCGCAGCCAGTTCGGATCGCCCCGACAGGGCAGCGGGCCCTCCGGCACGGCGGCAACGGTGAGACCGGCGTTGGCCAGGATCGCGCCGGTTTCCTCCAACGCGGAGCCGGCGACCGCGGCCAGGTCCAGGGCGGCCTCCTCCAGCGCCAGCCGCCCGGTGTCGGAACGCGCGATGCGCAACAGGTCGTCGATGCGGCGGTTGAGACCGGCGGCGCGGGACTGGATGGTGGCGAAGGCGGCTGCGGTGTCGCCGCCCGCGGCGCGGCCGATCTCGGCCTCCATGGCGATGACGGTGAGCGGCGTGCGCAGCTCATGGCTGATGTCGGCGAAGAAGCGGCGGCGGTCCCCGTCGACGCGCGCCAGGCGGTCGTTGGCGGCGCGAAGGTCCGCGGTGCGCGCGGCGACGGTGTCGCTGAGCCGGCGCCATTCGGCGTCCACCGCGTCGCGGCGGGCTCTGAGCGCCGCGGCCGCGCGCGCGGTCTCTTCCATCAGGCGGCCGATCTCATCCGGTCTGGTGTCGGGAAGCGTGACGGCGAAATCCTCCTGGCCGATGCGGCGCGCGGCCTCCACCACCATGTCGATGCGGCGGAAATGGGGACGCACCAGCCCGGCGTAGAAGGCGAGCGCGGCCAGAACCGCCAGCCCGGAAAGCGCGAGCGCGCCGAGCGTCAGTTGCCGGCGCAGGGCGTCGATGCCGTCCAGAAGGACCGTGCGGGCGCGGATCTCCTCGGCCACGACGCCGTTCAGAAGCGGATCGAACCCGGTGGCGAAGGCGTCGAGCGTGCCGCGCAGGCGCTCCGGGGCGGCGTCCCCGGTGGTGAAGGCGCGCAACGTGGCGTCGAACTGCGCCTCCATCCGCGCGATCCCCAGGGACTGGGTGGCGCGGCGCGACGCCTCGTCCAGTCCCAGGGCGCGGGCCGCTTCGACCGCCGCGCCGAGGTCGGCGCGGAGCCGGGCGAAGGTGCCGGCGATGGAGGCGGCCAGCGTGTCCAGCCGGGCGGCGCGGTCGGCGGCGGGAAGGCCGCTCTGGACCGTCTCCGCGGCGATGACGATGAAGCTGGACACCTCCGTCGAGAGCTCTGCGTAGCGCGCGACGCGGGCCTCCGCCGACAGTGCCGCGTCAAGGCGGCGGCCCATGCGGTCCGTCGCCCAGACCGACAAGATCGCAACGGTGAGGGTCGTGAGACAGAGCAGCGCGGCCCCAAGCGCGAGCTTTGACCGCAGCGACGTTGGGGCTATCCTCATCCGCAAAGCCGGACCCCGAGCCCCGGACGGGCGACGGCGCGGCACGCCCGCCCGGTGTCCGTGCAGGCTGTGCCGCCCGGCATCGGGGACGGCGCAGTTTCCTGGCCGGCGGGTCCGCGCGATGCGAGGACGGAACCGGACGCAAGACCCGAGAGGACCCGCCGGATGATCGAACTTCTCTTCATCACCTGCCTCAGCACCGCCCCCGACCAGTGCCAGGAGCGTAGCCTGATCTTTACGGACGTGTCTGCGCAGCAATGCATGACCGACGCGCAACCGGCGCTGGCCAGATGGATCGGGACGCACCCGGCGTTCGAGATCCGCCAGTGGCGGTGCCGTCCGGTGCCGGACGGCACCGCGATCTGAACGGAGGCTGCCGGCCCCGGGGCTACTGGATCGTCACGCTGACGCGCTGGCTGTCGCCGCGGGCGCCGGGGATGCGGATTTCATACTGGCCGGGCCTGATGGCAAGGAACTCGATCTCCATCGTGCCGGCCTGGTCGAACTCGACCGATTCGAGGCCGAAGGGACGGATCTCCAGCCCGTTGACGACCACCTCGTTGACCCAGATGGCGCGGAAAAAGCCCGGCGCCTCCAGCGCCAGCTCACCCGAGCCGTCGGCCGCGATCTCCAGCTCGTACATGGTGCCGGATTTCAGCGTGATCGGCCCGTCGGCGATGGGCGTGCCGACCGACAGGGTCAGGCCCGGCATGTCCGCCTTGTTGGTGTTCGACAGGATGCCGGCGAAGCCGTATTCATGGGCGGCCGCGGGGGTGGCGGCCAGCAGGGCGATGAGGGCGATGCGTTTCACGGGCGGGTCCTTTCAGTCCGGCGCCACCACGACGCCCCAGGGTTGCTGGCCCACCTGGACCGAGCGGATCGCCTTTTCGGCGGCCACGTCGATCACGGTGACGTCGTTGGAATTGCCGTTGGTGGTGATGAGGTACTTCTGGTCCGGCGTGAAGGCGAGCTGCCAGACCCGCTGGCCGGTGATGATGTAGTCGACGACCTCCAGCGTCTCGCCGTCGATCACCGCCACGCGGTTGGCGGGGCCGAGCGCCACGAACACCCGGCTGCCGTCCGCGGTCACCTTGACCCCCACGGGCTGGAGCCATTCGGGCAGCACGCCGGGCACCTCGAAGGCGATCTTGTCCACCAGCGTGGGCGTGCCGTCGGCGGCGATGTCGATCACCGACACGGTGCCGCCGATCTCAGACGACACGTAGAGGCGGGTGCCGTCGTCGGTGAACTGGGCGTAGCGGGGGCGCTGGTCCACCAGGATATTGTACTTGATCTGGTAGTCCTCGGTCGAGATGAAATGCGCCATGTTGGTGGTTTCGGAGGTGTTGACCACCCATTTGCCGTCCGGGCTGATGCCCATCCCCTCCGGCTCGACCCCCACGGGGACCTCCGCCAGGATGGTGTGGCTTTCGGTGTCGGTGACGGTCACCAGGTTGTCGTCCTCATTGGCGATGTAGAGCGGGTTGCCACCGTGGTTCAGCACGAACAGCTCCGGGTCGGGACCGGAGGGCAGGGTGTAGAGCTCCTGGTAGGTGTCGGCGTCGAAGACGCGCACGGTATCGTCGTCGGAGGCCGCGACATAGACCTTTGCGCCGTCCGGGCTGATGGTGATGCCGCGGGGACGGTTGCCGGCGGGGAACTCCTCCAGCACCTCCCAGGTGTCGCTGTCGATGACGGTGACGGTGTTGCCCTTTTCGTTCGACACGAAGACCTTGTTGGCATGGACGGGCCCGGCCAGGGCGATCAGGGCGGCGGCAATCGGGACGGCGGCAATCTGGACGGGACGCATGGCGGTTCCTCAGTTGAACTGGTCGCAGCTGCTTTCTGGACGGTCGAGCCCCAGCGTGTCGAGGGGCGAGACCTGATGCAGGAACCCCTCCTGCGGAGAGACCGAGACGTTGATGCGCCCGTCGTAGAGCAGGATGGGCTGGCGCAGCTGGCCGTTCCAGTCGCGGAAGGTGACGGGCTGCCCCTTGAAGGCGGCCAGCTCGAATGCGTCCGACAGGGCGTAGTCACGCAGGGCGGCGGGGTCGGCGGCGCCGGTGCGGACCACGGATTCGCCGATGACGCGGAGCGCCAGCCACACCTGGTAGTCCTCCTCGCGGATGTAGCGGCCGGTCAGCTCCTCGAACCGGCGCTGGAACTGGGTGGCGCCCCAGGCCTCCAGCGCCGGGTGAAAGGTCACCGGCCGCAGCCCGCCGGAGCCCATCACGGGGCGCGGATCCCACAGATGATAGGGCAGATAGGGCGCGAACACGTCCGACGCGTCGGCGGCAAGGACGATGTCGTGGTCCCGCGCGCCCTGCATGAAGATCGGCAGTTGCCGCTGCACCAGCACATGGCCGGTGTCGGTGCGGCGGGAGCCTCCGGTATCCTCGAACTCACGCTCTTCGACCAGTTTCAGGCCGAACTTGGCGATCGCGCGGCGGTAGGCGTCGCCCAGGGCGCGGTCGGGCGGGTTGGAGCCCTGCACCAGCAGCGCGCGGGACCATTTCTTCCATGCGGCGAATTGCACGATCGCGTCGGCCAGCATGGGGGCGGAGGGCGCCACATGCAGCACGTTGGCGCGGCAGTCCGCGTCGCGGAGGGCGGCGTCGCGCGCGCGGGCGTTCAGGATCAGCGCGTCGGCGCCGGCCCGGTCGGCCAGACGCAGCAGATCCTCTTGCCCGGCCAGGACCACGATCAGGCCGATGCCCTCGGCCAGAAGGCCGTCGAGCGCGCCCTCCGCCTCTTCGGGGGTCACGGCCAGGGTGCGCGTCTCATAGGTCTGGCCCAGGAACTGCCCGGTGGTGCCGTTGTCCTGATCGGCCAGCGCGGCCCCGGCAAAGCCCAGGTCGTCCGGCACGGCGTCGAGCCGGGAGATCGGCGCGAGCGTGGGCGTGTCCACCCGCAGGACCGCCGCCCGCACCTCCAGCGCCCGCGCGGGCGCGGACAGCCAAAGAACGGCGATTGCGCCGAGAAGCAGCGCGGCGATGCGGGTCACGCGGTCCTCCCCCGGCCCCCGGTTGCGGCGGCGGCCCTCACGCCATCTGACGGCCCCGGCCGGCGGGGGTGAACCGCGACCTTAGGATCAGTTGAGCCGCCCGGCGCGGGCGCCCATCATCCGCGCCATGTTGCGCCTCATCCTGAGCGTCGGGCTTGGCCTGGCCATCGGACCCGCCCTGGCCGAAAGCCCGGTCGCCGCCGATGCGCGGATCGCCTTTCTCGGGATGACCTATCTGGACACGTCGCAGGAGGGCGAGACCTTCGGCGAGAACCCCGACGAACTGGCGCGCGTCGAGATGGCCGAGAAGATGGTGACGGACCGCTTCGCGGCCGAAGGCTACGGGTTCCTGGACACGGCACCGGTCGAGGAGCGGCTGCAGGCCACGGTCAACCCGGCCAAGTGCTACGGCTGCGACACGCGGATGGCCGCGGAACTGGGCGCCGATTACGTGCTGGTGGGCGAGATCCAGAAGGTGTCGAACCTGATCCTGGCGATAAACCTGCAGCTTCGCGCCGTCCCCTCGGGAGAGATGGTCGCGGGCCGGTCGGTGGAGATCCGCTCGAACACGGACGACAGCTGGGCGCGGGGGATCCGCTACCTTCTGGACAACGCGATCTTCAGGGAGGAGACCGAGTGAGACGCAAGCTGTTGAAGCTGGCCGCGGTCCTGGCGCTGGTTCCCGGTCTGGCGCTGGCAGAGGGGCCGTCGCGCCAGAGTGCCACCGTGACCGCCGATCTGGCCGCCGGGCCGGACGAGGTCTGGGCCTATATCGGCGATTTCCAGGACCTGACCTGGCATCCGGCGGTGTTTTCGCAGACCGGGGCGGGCGGCAACGACATCGGCGCCACGCGCCGGCTTGTGCTGGGCGAAGCGGGCGGGCCGACCATCGACGAGGTTCTCGACGGGTACGATGCCGGAAAGATGAACTATTCCTACCGCATCGCCGAGGTGGCGGTAGAGACGCTGCCGGTCACGAACTATGCGTCGCGCCTGACGGTGATGCCGCGCGACGGTGGCGGGTCCACGGTGGAATGGAGCGGCGCGTTCGATCGCGGCGATCCCGGCAACGATCCGCCGGCGGAGTTGAACGATGCCGCCGCCGTCGCCGCCGTGACCGGCATCTATAAGGCGGGCATGGGCGCGCTGGTCGAGAGATTCGGTGCGCCGGGCACGTGACCTGACCGGCCTGCCGCGCGCCACGCAGGCGGCCCGGGCCATGACCAGCGCGGGATCCGTCAGCGTGTTCGGCCCGCAGACGCTTGCCACGATCGCGGACGGAGACCGCCGCGCGGGGGATGAGAGCGGCGGCGCCCCTGTCGTGGCGGACGACCGGTTCGACAATAGTCCCCGGCCGGATCGCCACCGGCGCGCCGGAGATCCGGCCAGGGGAGTGGCCGCGCGCCCTTGGCCGCTTCAACCTGGGAGACGCCCCATGAGACTACTGCTTGCCGCCGCCCTGCTCTGGCCGGCCCCGGTCCTGGCGTCGGAGGCGTGGGAGTCGGTGCGCGACCAGCTCTATCCCGGCCGGGTGCTTCAGGACGGCGGTGCGGTCATCGCCCTGGACGTCCCCTACCGGACGCCCGACGACGCGCGCACGCAGATGGCCGCCCGGATCCGGGCGCCCGAGGGGCTGCGGCTGGGGGAGGTGACCGTCGTGCTGGACGAGAACCCGATGCCGGTGTCGGCCGTGTTCACGCTGGATGCCCCGCAGGAGCGGTTCTTCTTCGACGTCACCATGCGGGTGAACGGCCCGACCCCGGTGCATGTCGTGGCCGAGACCACGGACGGGCAGCTGTTCGTGACCGAGGGCTACGTCAAGACGTCCGGTCAGGGGGCCTGCGCCGCGCCGCCGGGCACCGACCCGAAGCTGGCGCTGGCGAGCCTGGGGCGGATGGAGTTGTCCGTGGACGGCGGCACGGGCGACACGCTGGCCGCATTGCGCGCCCGGGTCCGGCGGCTCGACATCGACCTGTCGCACCCGTCCCTGTCGGGGATGCAGAAGGACCAGATCACGCTGCTGTTCATCCCGATGCGCTATGTCGAGACGCTGGACGTGGAGCTTGACGGCGCGGCATACGCCACGGTCACGGGGTCCATTTCGCTGAGCGAGGATCCGCGGGTCAGCCTGTCGGTCCCGCTGCGCACCCAGTCGGTCGCGGTGACCATGACGGATACCGACGGCACCGTGACCCGCGCCGGCAAGGACCTGCCGGGGTTCTAGGCAGGGCGCCGCGGCGGTCCGCTTCCGGCCGGATCGCGCCGGGGCACGCAGGGTCTAGGGGTGGCCCGGCAGCGGCGTGACCCTCTCCAGCGGATAGCCCCAGAGCACCCAGCCGTCGGTGCCCTCCGGCAGCCAGGAGACGTCCGTGTAGCCGTAGGCCAGGGCGCGCTTGGCGGCGTTCCAGCTCATCCAGCAGTCCTCCAGGCAGAAGATCGCGATGGGCCGGTCGGGATCGCCGCCGGTCGCCGTCTCGAGGCCGGCGCGGAAGTAGTCCTCCATGGCCGGGGCGAGTTTCGCGTAGCCGACATTGGGCAGCCAGATGGCGCCGGGGATCGAATCGCGCGGCTTGTCGCGCCAGATCGTTCCGTCGGGCAGGCCCCGGGGCCGGGGCGCCTGCGGAAGCACGTCGACAAAGGCGGTCTCGCCCGCCTCCCAGAGGGCGAAGGCCTCTTCGGGACCGATGACGCGGGCGCCTTCGAGCGTGGCGGGAACGGCGCCCCGGTAGGGTTCGTCGCGGTAGCCGGCGGGCTCTTCCACGGCCCGGGCGGCGATGGGAAACAGGCCGGCAAGGGCCAGAACGGCGACGGCCAGCGCCGCGCGGTTCACTGGCCCAGGTCCTTCATCGACGTGCCCATGTCGCTGACCAGCGGCACCCCGGCCTCGGTCAGGATCGCGTCGATCCGGTCCTGGTTGCGGCGGATGAGGGAATTCAGCTGGCGCTGCCAGACCTTTTCGCCCTGCCGGACCCCCATGGTGATCCGGTAGAAGAGTTTCGGCGGCAGGGTCTCGTTCAGGAGCGGCGTCACGATCATGCCGGGGTGATCCGCCTTGACCAGGGGGCCGGCGATCGGACCCCAGAGCACCGCGGCGTCGATCCTGTCCGCTTCGAGATCGTCGAGCATGTTCACCGCCGGGCTTTCGTAGCGCCGATCCACCACCAGGTCGTAGGACCGTGCCGCGCCCAGCAGGCCGTTGCGGGCCATATGGGTCGCGGGCGGGGACCCGGCGATGATGCCGATGCGCGCGTCCTTCAGCGCCGGATCGCTCAGGCGGTCGACGCCGGACAGCGGGCCGTCCCGCTGCGTGACCAGCGTGTAGGCCGACGTCATGTAGTGGTTGGTGTTGAGCACCAGCTCGTGGCCCTGGGCATAGCCGATGATCACGTCGCATTTGTTGGCCTTGAGCGTGTTGCGCACGAAGCCGGTGGCCATCGGATACCATGTATAGGACAGGTCGCGGCCCAGCGTCTCTGCCACGAATTCGGCCAGGCGGTTTTCGTAGCCGCCCGCCTGATCGTCGGACATGGGCGCATTGGCCGGGTCGGCGCAGACCCGGAGCGTGTCCTTCGACACGAGGTCCGAGGTCTGCGCCTGCGCCGATCCTGTGGTGAGGGCCAGCAGAACCGGCAGGACGAAGCTGCGCAGGCGGTCAGCCCATGCAGACATTCTCTTCCTCCTGGATCATGTCGGACTTGGCTTCCTTGGAACCGGGGCGTCCGCGCGGGATCGCGTCCACGCCGCGGGCCTTGAGATAGACGTAGATGTCGTCGAGGTAGCACATGACGTTCAGGTTGTCCCCGAATTGCGGCATGACCGAGTTGCCGTTCTTGCGCCCGTTCACCACCACTCCGACGAAATCGTAGTAGCCCATCTGCACGGCCGAGTTCTTGATCGCCGGCGCATAGGTCGACCCTTCGCCGTCGGGGCCGTGGCAGACGATGCATTCGGAATTGTACCGGCGGTATCCGGAGAAGGTCAGCCAGTCCACGGTGCCGTCGGCGGCGACGTTGAAGGTCGGCACGTCATCCGCCGTCCAGTAGCGGCCGCCTTCCTCATAGGCGACGGCGATGTTCGGATCGTCCGGCTGGACCTGCGGCGCGGCATCGGAGCTGTCCTGCGACATGCCTGTGTCCGAGCCGTCCTGCGATGCGCCCGCGTCGGACGCGCCGCCGCCGGTCGCGCCGGCCGCGTCCGGTTCGGATTCGGGATCCGCGGCGGGCGCCTCCATGGTCGTGGTGCCCTGATCGCCCGTGCCCTCCGGGACCGGGGCCGTCGCGGCGCCGGGAACGGGCTGGCGCTCGCTCTCCTGGGCGTCGGTGCTGTCCGTGGCGTCGGTGCCGTTCGTGGCGTCGGTGCTGTCGGCCGTGCCGCCGTCGCCGGCCGCATCGGCCTCGGGATCGGCGGCGGGCATGTCCATGGTCGTGGTCCCGTCATCGCCGACGCCTTCGGGCACCGGAGCCGTCGCGGCGCCGGGAACGGGCTGGCGTTCGCTCTCCTCGGCGCCGTCGAGCTGGCAGCCCTCGGAGGTGTTCATATCCTCGGGGCAGTCGCTCTCGGCGGTCTCGTGCTGGGCCGCGATGGCGAACCCGCCGAGAGCAAGGGTGAGGGCGGTGGCCGCAATGAGCCGCGTGCCGGTGCGTGTCATGTCCAAGGGTCCTTCTGAGGCAAAGCCGGAAAATCGGGGAACAGGGCAACCGGCGCGCGATCGCTCGCGCGCCGGCCGGTACTCTTGGCCGCCCTATGCGTCGTCGGGCAGCGTGAAGACCGTCAGCTGTCCGCCCAGCGCGGTGTAGTCGCTGAGCGCCGCGTATCCGCCGACCGCACCCAGGCCGTCGTTGGGGTTGGTCAGACCGGCCGCAAGACCGATGCCGGCCCAGCCGCCCACCCCCGACAGGACGGCGACATACTGCTTGCCGTCCTGGGTGTAGGTCATGCCGTTGCCGATGATGCCGGACGGGGTCTTGAACTTGTAGAGTTCCTCACCCGTCTTGGCGTCGACCGCCTTGAGATAGCCTTCGAGCGTGCCGTAGAACACGACGTCGCCCGCGGTGGCCAGGGCGCCCGACCAGACCGAGAACTGCTCGGGGATCGACCACTTGATCTCGCCCTTGACGTTGTCCCAGGCGATGAAGTTGCCCATGCCGCCATGGCTGTTCGGTGCGGGATACATCGCCAGCGTGGCGCCGACATAGGGCTGACCGGCGGTGTAGGCGACGCGGAACGGCTCATAGTCCATGCACACGTGGTTGGTGGGGACGTAGAACATCTCTGTCTTGGGCGAGTAGGCCGCCGGCTGCTGGTCCTTGGTGCCGAGCGCGGCCGGGCAGATGCCGGTCGAGTTCACGTCCTCGCCGTTCTGCTCGGTCGAGTACTGGGCCACGACCTCCGGACGCCCGTAGGTGTCGGACTCCGGGTCCATGTCCACGCCCGTGGTCCAGTTCACGGTCGGGTCGAACTTCTCCGCCACCAGCAGTTCGCCCGAGATCCGGTCCATCGTATAGGCCAGGCCGTTGCGGTCGAAATGGGTCAGCAGCTTGCGCTCCTCGCCCTCGAACTCCTGGTCGGTCAGGATCATCTCGTTGACGCCGTCGTAGTCCCATTCGTCATGGGGCGTCATCTGGTAGAACCACTTGGCCATCCCGTCGTCGGGATCGCGGGCCATGATGGTCATCGACCAGCGGTTGTCGCCCGGACGCTGCGCAGGGTTCCAGGTGGACGGGTTGCCGGTGCCGTAATAGATCAGGTCGGCCTCCGGGTCGTAGGAATACCAGCCCCAGGTGGTGCCGCCGCCGATCTGCCACTGGTCGCCCTCCCAGGTCTTCAGCGACGAATCCTCTCCGATCGGCTTGCCGAGATGGGTCGTGTTCTGCGGGTCGACGAGCATCTCCTCGTCAGGGCCCATGGAGTAGGCGCGCCATTCCCGCTCGCCGGTTTCCATGTTGTAGGCGGTGACATGGCCGCGGACGCCGAATTCGCCGCCGGAGATGCCGACGATGATCTTGTCCTTGACCGGCAGTACGGTGGCGGTGTTCGTCTCACCCTTGGACGGGTCGCCGTTCTGCTGCTCCCACAGCACCTCGCCGGATTCGGCGTCGAGCGCGACGATCTTGGTGTCGGCCTGGTGCAGGAAGATCTTGCCGTTGGCATAGGCGACGCCGCGGTTGACCGTATCGCAGCACATCACCGGAATGACGTCCTGATCCTGGCGCGGCTCGTACTTCCACTTGATCTTGCCCTCATTGGCCAGATCCAGCGCGTAGACGATGTTCGGGAACGGGGTGTTGAGATACATCGTGTCGCCGATCACCAGAGGAGAGCCCTCGTGTCCGCGCAGCACCCCCGTCGAGAAGGTCCAGGCAACCTGCAGGTCGCCGACATTCTCGGTGTTGATCGAATCGAGTTCGGAGTAGCGCTGGTTGGCGTAGTCGCCGGTCTGGATCGCCCACTGGTCGGCATTGTCCATCTGGGTCATCAGCTCTTCGTTCGCACTGGCCGGCAGGGCCGTTGCGAGCGCGATGCCCGATGTGAGAAGCAGTAGCTTTTTCATTGTTCATCTCCCTTGGTGATGGTCGCGACCGTTGCGCGGGTCCAGAGCGGACGGCCCGGCCGTGTGGTGGCACCGGTGTGTCGAACGCGTTCCGTCGGGCGCGCGCGGCGTACCGGCGTCGTCGTTACTCTCCCTCCTCTTGGCTGCCGAACGTGGCGAGATACGCGATCACGTCCTGGCGTTCGTCCTCCTTGCGCAGGCCGGCAAAGGCCATCTTGGTGCCCTTCACCGTGCCGCGCGGGTTTTCCAGGTATGTGGACAGGACCTCCGGCGTCCATTGCTTGTCGGCGCCCCATTCGACCATCGCCTCGGAATAGGCGAAGTCCGCATTTGCCGCGACGTCGCGCCCGACCACGCCGTTGAGCACCGGCCCGACCTTCGTCTTGGCGCCCTCGCCGACGGCGTGGCAGGCCATGCACTTGCGGAACACCTTCTCGCCGGCCGCCGGGTCGCCGGGGACGTGGGATCCGGCAAGGACCACCCCGGCGGGCAGCGCCAGGATCGCGGCAAGGGTAAGGGTGAGGGTCTTCATGGGCATCTTCGTCCTTGTTCTGGGTCGCAACGGCGCACCCTTTCAGTATTCCACCACGGCGCGGATGGATTTGCCCTCGTGCATGAGGTCGAAGCCGTGGTTGATCTCGTCGAGGGTGAGCTTGTGGGTGATCATCGGGTCGATCTCGATCTTGCCGGCCATGTACCAGTCCACGATCCTGGGCACGTCGGTCCGGCCCCGCGCGCCGCCGAAGGCAGAGCCGCGCCAGACCCGGCCGGTGACCAGCTGGAACGGCCGCGTCGAGATTTCCTCGCCCGCGCCGGCGACGCCGATGATGACGCTCTCGCCCCAGCCCTTGTGGCAGCATTCCAGCGCCTGGCGCATCAGCGGCGTCTTGCCGATGCATTCGAACGAATAGTCCGCGCCGCCCTTGGTCAGGTCCACCAGATACGGGACGAGATCGCCCTCGACCTCGTTGGGGTTGACGAAATGGGTCATGCCGAAGCGCTCGCCCATCTCCTTGCGCGCCGGATTGATGTCCACGCCGACGATCATCTCGGCGCCCACCAGCCGCAGCCCCTGGATCACGTTCAGACCGATGCCGCCCAGCCCGAACACCACCGCGCGGGAGCCCGGCTCGACCTTGGCGGTGTTGATCACCGCGCCGATGCCSGTGGTCACCCCGCAGCCGATGTAGCAGATCTTGTCGAACGGCGCGTCSGGGTTCACCTTGGCCAGCGCGATCTCCGGCAGCACCGTGTGGTTGGCGAAGGTCGAGCAGCCCATGTAGTGCAGGATCGGCGTGCCGTCATCCATGCTGAACCGCGAGGTGCCGTCGGGCATCACGCCCYTRCCYTGCGTCTCGCGGATCGCCTGGCAGAGGTTGGTCTTGGGGTTCAGGCAGTACTCGCAGGTCCGGCATTCGGGCGTGTAGAGCGGGATCACGTGGTCGCCGGGCCGGACGCTGGTCACCCCCTCGCCCACCTCCATCACCACGCCCGCGCCCTCRTGGCCCAGGATCGCCGGAAACGCCCCCTCCGGGTCCGCGCCAGACCGCGTGAACTCATCCGTGTGGCACAGGCCCGTCGCCTTGATCTCGACCAGAACCTCGCCCGCCTTCGGACCCTCCAGGTTCACTTCCATCACTTCCAGCGGCTTGCCGGCCTCAAGGGCCACCGCGGCGCGAGTCTTCATGAGAGGTTCTCCGCTTCTTGATGTCCGCCAGACCCTCGTCGGAACGGCGGGGCCTTGCAACCGCTGTTTCGTTCGGAGCATGTGCTCCCTGAGAACGAGGCCCGCCATGTTCAACCCAAGACCCATTCGCCCGCTGACCGTACTGGCCTTTGCCTGCGCCATCGCCTTGCCGGCCGCGGCAGAAACCTTCGACGTGCGCCTTGCCGGCCGCGTGATCGGACAGCTCGAAACGGCACCGGACCGGTTGGAAAGCGCGCTGGACAACACGCCTCTCGGGGCTGCGGACGGATGGTTTCGCGCGTCCCGGACGGGTCAGGACTACAGCGCGCTGAACAGCGACGGCCGGGCCATCGACGTCCGGTTCGCGGATGGGCAAGTCGTCGCGGCCACCGTCACTCCGCTGAGCGAGGCCACCGAGCTGACGAACCCGGCGGCCGTGCCCACAGATGTCGTCGATCCGGTCACGGGGCTGAACCGCGTGATTACGGCAAGCGACTGCCCTTCGACATTCCGCATGTACGATGGCCGCCGCGCGATTCTGATCGAACCCACCGAGCGCGCAATCGAGGGCGGTGAACTGGTCTGCCGCATGAACTACACCGTGACCGACGGGCCGGGGCACGTGTCTCCCTTCCGGCTGACAAATCTGCGGATGGAGGCGCGCTATGCGCTGGACGGCTCCGAGGCCGGACCGATCGACACGCTGCGCATCAGCGCCGGGCCCTTTGCCGTGTTGCTGGTGCGACGCTAGACCGGGCGCAGCTCTACCCCATTGCCGGCTCGGTCGCGGCAAAATGGTCGTCGGCGCGGATCCGGTCCCACCAGTCGGCCAGGCCGCCGGCGGCAAGCAACTCGTCCTGATGGGGCGTCATGCCGGTGTAGAACAGGATCGGCGCCAGGGTGTAATCCGCAAGGCTCACATGGGCGCCCGCCAGCCAGTCGTCACCGCCGCGTATCTCACCCACCAGCGCCATGAAGGTCTTTGCCCGTTCGAGCGTTTCCCTGTGCCGGTCCTCTGACGGATTGCCGATAAACTCAGGCTTGATGTGATAAAACGCGACGCCGACCAGTGCGTCATAGCCATAGGCGTGCACCAGCGACACGATCTCATCCGCACGGGCCCGGTCCCATGCACTTTCGGGGAGCGCGGACGGTCCGTCGCGGGTCGCTTCGAGGTATCGAACGATAGCGTCGGTCTCACGCAGGCGATGGCCGTCGATATCAAGCACGGGCACCTTGCCGAACGGATGCCGCGCCAGGTGCTCTGGCTGGCCCGGTTCGCCGGCCAGAACATCGACAGGATTCTGGTCGTAGGGGACGCCCTTGCGGTGCAGGATGATGCGGGCCGTCCGCACATAGGTCGAACCGGAAAAACCGTGCAGGACAGTGTCTGACATGGAACGCTCCCTTATCTGCTGGTGTGGCAGAGGCTAGCGTGACCGCGCCGCGCGGCAATGACGGTCACGAGCGCGCTAGAAGAAGATTGCAAGACATTGCGACCGGAGGCGCGGCTGTCGCCGAGCACGAACCGTCCCTTCCGCACCAAAACCGTGCAGCGCAGTCTTGCGAACCCGATGGTCCCGGAAAATTCACTCTGAGAGAGCGGCGAACCACGACTTTAGTCGCATTCGCCCGGCCGGAGTTTTCGCTACGCTCAAAGACCAGTCGCTGCCGACCGGAATCGGTCAGAAGGTGGCGACGGAACACGCGCTACCGAATTTCACGGACGGCGTGTCGTCCCGCCCGGGCGCGCCGGGATGGCTGAGGGAGGAGACCTGACAGCCAGACCGCCGGCCGGGCGGGACGCACCTGTGTCAGAGAAAGCCGGCGCATCCGGGTCGGGCTGGAAAAGACCGGCGTCGCGACCTTGCGGGGGCATTGACGGCCACGACGCCGGAATGGCGCAAGCGGCGCCACGATCCCGTTTTGTTCCCGAACCATGGCCAGATTTGGGAGTGGAGGAGTCCTTTCTCCGGCAAAAGACGGCAGATCTCCGGCAAAAGACGGCAGATCTTGTCAAACCGCGCCTCCTCCGCCACGTTCGGCAGATGACGTTGATGACGCCCACGCCCTTCCCGGCCCGCCCCGAGCTTGCCTCTCACGTGACGTTCGACCGCTCCGAACTGGGTCCGATCCTGGGGCTCTACGGACGCGCGGTGGCGGCCGGTGTCTGGCGCGACTACGGCATGTCGTTCCTGAAGGATGTCGCCGTGTTCTCGATCTTCCGCCGCACGGCCGAACACCCGCTCTACCGGATCGAGAAACGGCCCAAGCTGCGCACGCGTCAGGGTCAGTATGCGGTCATAGGGGCGGATGGGCAGGTGCTCAAGCGCGCGCATGACCTGCGGACCGTCCTGGGCGTGCTGGACCGCAAGCTCATCCGCGCCGTCGACTAGAGCCTGCGCCGGGCCGTTACGTCGCCGTCGCCTTGCGCCTCTATCCGGGCGACGGCCTCTGCGATGCGTTCATAGGCAACAGCCATGTGATGGGCGTTGGCGTGGATCAGGACCTCTTCATCCACCGCCATGGCGACATGGCCCGGCCAGAAGAACAGATCCCCGCGCTGGACGGAGCCTTCGGCAACCGGCCGCCCCAGCGCCGGCTCCTGCAGGTCGCTGTCGCCCGGACAGGGAATGCCGCAGGCAAGGCAGGCCGCCTGGATGAGCCCCGAGCAGTCGATGCCATCGGTCGAATTGCCGCCCCATAGATATGGTACCCCGAAAAAGAGCTGCGCGACCGACGCCGGGTCGGTGAATGGCCGGTTCGCCGGTCTGAGATGCGGACGAGGTACATGGAGACCGTCCACGGTTTCGTAGAACGCAGCGCTGGCGGCTACGATTCGCAATCGCGCGCCGAACGGCAAACGCAACGCCTGGGGGCGTTTTATATCGGGTACAGCATAAAGATGGGTGGCGGGGACTCCGACGATATGGGTCGCGTCGACGGGAGGGCCCAGCGTGGCCTCTGCGACGTAGCCGACATACCCGTCCCGATGCGCCCGGACGAAAGCCATCCCCTGGCGCCGCTCGAACACGTCCACGCCCTCTCCCAGCACCAACTGCCGGTCGCGCGCGCTCTTGTCCGGCGCGGACCACAGATCGGCGACCGGAAGATGGATGGATGCCGGCACCGGCGACACGTAGCGATCGGCCTCGACCGTACCGCGGAGGTCCTCGGCGGCGACGCGCTTGTTCGCGGCGGTGAGCCGCCGGTCCCTCATGTCAGGCCCTCGATCGTTTCGAGAAGCGCGCGCGCTCCCTGTCCGACCCCGCCCTTGGGCCGTCCGGGCGCATCGGACGGCTGCCAGCCGTAGATGTCGAAATGGACGTAGCGCCGCTGACCGGACACAAAGCGGCGCAGAAACAGCGCCGCCAGGACGGAGCCGGCGAAACCGCCCTTGGGCGCATTGTCCAGATCGGCGATGCCGGGTTCCAGCTGCGGCTCGTAAGGCGCCCAGAACGGCAGCCGCCAGACCGGATCGCGGACGCGGGCTCCGGCCTCCGACAGCGCCCGGGCGATGTCCTCGTCATCGGTGTAGAACGGCGCGAGGTCGGGTCCGACGGCCACCCGCGCGGCCCCGGTCAGCGTTGCCATCGAAACCAGCAGATCCGTTTCCGCCTCCGTGGCCAGGGCCAGCGCATCGGCCAGGACCAGACGCCCCTCTGCATCGGTGTTGTTGACCTCGACCGTCAGCCCCTTGCGGGATGTCAGGATGTCGCCCGGACGCATGGCCGGCCCGGAGATCGCGTTCTCGACCGCGGGGATCAGGACGCGCAACCGAACCGGCAGATTCAGGGCCATGATCGTCTGCGCAAGCCCCAGGACGGTCGCAGCGCCCCCCATGTCCTTCTTCATGATACCCATGGAGGCGCCGGGCTTGAGGTTGAGTCCGCCGGTGTCGAAACATACCCCCTTGCCGACAAGCGTGATCCGAGGCCCGGCCTTGCCCCAGATCATCTCTACCAGACGGGGCGCGCGGCTGGGATCGGCGGCCCGCCCCACCGCGTGGATCATCGGGAAAGCGCTCGCCAGCGCTGCCCCGTCGGTCACGTCAAGATCGGCCCCGAAACGCGCCGCAAGGTCGGACACCGCAGCGGCCAGATCCGCAGGCCCCATATCTTCTGCCGGTGTGTTGATGAGGTCGCGCGTCAGCGCCTCTCCGGACGCGATCGCCTCCAGACGCGCGGCGTCGATGCCCTCCGGCGCGACGAGCCTCGCGTCCGGCGCGGGGGACGTCGCGTAGCGGTCGAAGCGGTAGCCGGCAAAAAGCCAGGCCAGGCACGCCTCGGCGCGCTGGTCGGCGCTCATTTCGCCGGTCAGAGCCCAGGTCCCGGACGGCAGCGCCGCCGGTGCAGCGGCCAGAGAAAACCGGCCGCGCGCCCGGGCCTCTGAATCGCCAAGCCCGACAAGCGCGCCTTCTGGCTGTCCGTCCTCACCCGGCAGGACCACCACGGCACCCGGCGCGGCCTTGAAGCCCGCCGACCGGACCCAGGCCGCATGGCGGGCGGGGGCCTGGGCGATCCAGCCTGGAAGCGCCTCTGCCGTCAGAATCCGTAGGGGACGTGAACTGTGCGGATTGGAGGCAAAGGTCATGCTGGATCGCGGCACTCCGACCTCATTCGTCAGCGGGCGCCCGGCGCGCCCATCCGGACCTTATCCCATGCCGCGCCCGCCGCAATGGCCGCGGCCCCTCAGCCCGGCATGTCCTGCAGCCGGAAAATGTCGGACAGGGTCGTCTGACCCAGCCGGTCGAGGCGTGCCACATTGGCGGCGAGCGCTGGCCGGTCCCCCGATCCGACCAGTGTCGCCACGGTCCGCGCCACGCGGCAGAGCCTGTTCAGCCCCAGTCGGCTGCTGCGGTCTGCGATACCGGTAACGGCACCCAGAAGTTCGGCGGAGTCGTCCAACCGCCAGGCGCGCAGCACCCGGCTCAGATCTTCTGCCAGCCCCTCAAGATCGGGCTCGAAGTCGGGCTGCCGGACGGGGCGGCCATCGTGCCGGCCGATCAGGCGCCAGATGTCGCTTTCGGCGGTTTCGGTCATGTGCAATCTCGTGACGGTCATTCTTTGAATCTCCCTCTGTCCCCGAGACCACCTTGACAGGGTTCGGCTAACACTGGGTGTAGAAGGGTGCGATCCGCATTCGAAAATGCTAAACATGCCCATTAAATCCGAAACAGACCCGCAACCAAGGAACTGCAAATGATCCGCGCAAAGCCGCTGCCGCATTATCTTGTCCAACGCTATCATGGTTGGCGCGCGACGACCTACGCCGAGAGCCAGGCCTGGTATCGCCGGCTGGCCGCAGAGGGGCAGAGGCCCCGCGCGATGGTCATCTCCTGCTGCGACAGCCGGGTCCATGTGACCTCGATCTTCGGGGCTGAGCAGGGCGAATTCTTCATCCACCGCAATATCGCCAACCTCGTCCCGCTCCATGAGCCAGACGGTCACCAGCACGGCACCTCCGCCGCGGTGGAATACGCCGTCACCGCGCTGAAGGTCGCCCATATCATCGTGATGGGTCATTCGCTTTGCGGCGGGGTGAAGGGCTGCTACGAGATGTGCTCGGGCCGCGCGCCGGAGCTGGAGAAAACCACCAGCTTCGTGGGGCGCTGGATGGACATTCTCCGGCCGGGCTTCGAAAACCTGCCGGAGACCGACGACGCGACGCGCATCACGGAGCTTGAGTACGAAGCGGTGCGCACCTCCCTGCGCAACCTGATGACGTTTCCGTTCGTGGAGGAGGCGGTGGAAAAGGGAACCCTGTCCCTTCACGGGCTGCACAACGACATCGCCGAAGGCAGTCTTGCGGCGCTCGACGCGGAGACTGACCGCTTCGTGGCAGTCTGACAACCGCCCCGGACGGCGCCTTCCGGGGCGCCGTCCGGGCCCCGTCTCAACCTTTTTTCAGAACCTCGCGGCCCAGCAGTTCCGCGATCTGCACCGCGTTCAGCGCGGCGCCCTTGCGCAGGTTGTCGGACACGCACCAGAGAGACAGGCCGTTGTCGAGCGTCGGATCCTGCCGGATCCGGCTGATGTAGGTGGCGAAATCCCCCACGCATTCGATAGGGGTCACGTAGCCGCCGTCCTCCCGCTTGTCGACGACCATGATGCCGGGCGCCTCCCTCAGGATATCGCGGGCCTCATCCTCGTCCAGGAAGTCCTCGAACTCGATGTTCACGGCCTCAGCGTGGCCGACAAACACCGGGACCCGCACGCAGGTCGCGTGGACCTTGATGGCGGGGTCGACGATCTTCTTCGTCTCCACGACCATCTTCCATTCCTCGCGCGTGGATCCGTCCTCCATGAACGAGTCGATATGGGGAATGACGTTGAAGGCGATCTGCTTGGTGAACTTCTTCGCCGGCTTTTCGTCGGTGGGATTGTAGATCGACTTGGTCTGGTCCCACAGCTCGTCGATCCCGTCCTTTCCGGCGCCCGAGACCGATTGATAGGTCGACACCACGACGCGCTTGATCCGCGCGCGGTCATGCAGTGGCTTCAGCGCCACCACCATCTGCGCGGTCGAACAGTTCGGGTTCGCGATGATGTTCTTGCCGGAGTAGCCGTGGATCGCCTGCGGGTTCACCTCCGGCACGATGAGCGGCACGTCGTGGTCGTAGCGGTAGAGCGAAGAATTGTCGATCACGACGCAGCCTGCCCTGGCGGCCTTGGGGGCGTATTCCTTGGTCGCGTCGGAACCTATGGCGAAAAGCGCCATATCGAATCCGGTAAAGTCGAAGGTCGCCAGATCCCTGGTCCTGAGGGTCCGATCGCCATAGCTGACCTCCGTCCCCAGGGACCGGCGTGAGGCCAGGGCGACCACCTCATCGGCGGGAAAGCCGCGCTCGTCCAGGATGTTGAGCATTTCGCGGCCGACATTGCCCGTCGCACCGACAACGGCAATTCTATAGCCCATCTGAGACCCCTTGTTTGAAGACGCCGGTTCTTAGCCTATCGTCATGCTACGTGAAAGGGGGGGCAACCGCCCTATCTGACCTGTGTCAACCCAGCGCAAAGGAGGCGCGCTCCATGTATTTCATCGTCCTCATCATCCTGGTGGCCCTGCTGGCCCTTTCGGTCTTTAACTTCATGTCGTCGAAATGATCGCGCAGCCGACTCGCTGATCGTTGCTGACGGACCCGCGGCCACGGCTGCGGGTTCGTCGCATCACCTGCCGCATCAGAGCGACCAGACCGGACGAAGGGGCTGGCGGCCGTCGTCGTGCAGGGTCCAGGCCTCGCGTCCCTCGAAGACCGCCGGGACCAGCGGATTGCCGTAGCCCGCGCCTCCGTCCATGTTGACGCGGTTTCCGTAGTGCTCCGGGAAGTCCAGCGCCGTATGCCCATGGACCACGAGCCGGCCGTGGTCCGCGGTGCTGTCGAGCCATTCGTCGCGGATCCATATGAGGTCGTCCTCAACCTGACGTTCCAGCGGGACGCCGGGGCGGATGCCGGCATGGACGAAGAGCAGATCGCCCTCCGTCACCCAGTTCTGCAGGTCCGCCAAAAACTGGATGTGCGCCTGCGGTACCTTCTCGCGGGCGGCGCGCGCCAGTTCCTGGTCGGAGAAAAGCCTGCCGTCGATGTCGTAGGAGCTCAGGGTCTCGCGCCCGCCGTTGCCCCGATGCAGGAACGCCGGCGCCCCGCCGAGCCCGTAGGACGCCAGCGTCTGCGGCCCGCCCAGCCGCCGGTTCATCCAGCTGAGTCCGGATTTGATGTTCGCGTCGTGCTCGTCGCCGGTGGCCACGAAGTTGAGGAACATGCGGTCGTGATTGCCGCGCACGAATCGCCACGGACGGCCTGCGTCCCGTCCCGCGATCAGACGGTCCAGAACACCGCGGCTATCGGGTCCACGGTCCGTGTAGTCGCCCAGGAACACGATGGGCGCCTCCGGACCGCCGTCGGCCTCGATCAGGGACAGGGCATTGTCGAGCTCGGCAAGCTGCCCGTGGATGTCGCCGACGGCATAGACGCTCATGCCGGCGCCTCCGCCTGGGGCGCGATTTCGTCCAGGATGGTCCGCGCCGCGGCGGCGGGATCGTTTGCCTGCCATATGGGGCGGCCGATCACGATATGATCCGCGCCCGCCTCCAGCGCATCGCGCGGTGTCGCCATCCGCTTCTGGTCACCGGCATCGGTTCCCGCCGGCCGCACACCCGGCGTCACGACAAGCCGATCCGCAGCGACCGGAAGCGTACGGATCGCCGCCGCCTCCCGCGGCGAGGCAATGACACCGTCGGCCCCCGCCTCCAGCGCCCGCCGAGCC
Source organism: Palleronia rufa (assembly GCF_000743715.1). Lineage (GTDB taxonomy): Bacteria > Pseudomonadota > Alphaproteobacteria > Rhodobacterales > Rhodobacteraceae > Palleronia > Palleronia rufa. The sequence goes on along the minus strand of NZ_JQEY01000005.1, from coordinate 22,920 downwards.
CGTTCGCGCACAAGTTCCGGGATGTCCCCGGCCCGCATCAACCCCGCATCCAGGTCCCCCCGGTCGAGCGACGTCAGGATCGTGACCGCAAGGATCTTCGTCGCGGTTCCAGAAGCACCCTCCATCGCCGCCCGGACGACATGGGGATCGCCGTGGACGGTCAGGAAGTCGATGTCGAACCGCGTCAGCCCGCGCACGGCGGACTCGATGGTGGCGCCGATGTCAAAGAGCTTCATGTCGAGGAATACGCGCTTGCCGCAATCGTCCTTCAACTCCCGCGCAAGCGCGAGTCCGCCGCCCGTGAGCATTCCCAGGCCGATCTTGTAGAAGCCGACGGCATCGCCCAACCGGGTGACGAGCCCGAGCGCCGAATGAGCGTCGCCGGTGTCCAGCGCCACGATCAATCTGTCATCCGCCATCGAAAACTCCTCTTGCGCACCCTTCCCCGATAGCGCGATCTGCGGCAAAGCGACAAGGCGCGGAACAAGCCTGTGGGCCACCCGTTTGCGTTGCGATCGAAAAATAGCGGAGTTTCACATGGCCAGATCACCCGGGAGCAGCAATGTTCTCCTTCCCATCGCCATCGTCGCAGTCGTCGTGGTTGCGATCCTTGTCGGTGTCTTCGCCATGGGAGACGAAGCGCCGCCGGACGGGCCGACCATCATCTCTGAGGATGTGAACGCGAAACCCGCCGGGGCCGGAACCGCGCCGGAACCGCCCGCCGGCATGGCAGAACAGGGTGCGAACGTTCAGTTGGACAAGGTCGAGCCTGCGGCCGAAGGTCAGGAAACGATCCCGGCGGCAGAAGCACAATCCGGGCAGACCCCAGAGCAGGACAACTCGGGCGACGCCCAACCCGGGCAGGAAAGCGATGCAAACCGGTCCGAGAGCGGATCCTCGGCGGATACGGCATCGCAGGGGGGCGGCGGCAGCGATTACCTGCTAGACGAATCTTCTGACGCACCGGCGGATGCGAATATCGACCGCGCAGAGAACCCGGAGGCCGGCAATCTGCCTGCCGGACGGGACGCGCAGACGGATCTGACCCCCTCGGACTGTCAGGAGATTGTGCGGGACACCGACGATGGCGGTGCCGCGGTCATCCCCACGCCATCGGGTCCGAACGGCAATACCGGTGACTGCGTCCAGAGCGCGCAATGACGCCGCGGGGGGCGCCGATCGTGGCGCCCCGTTCGCCTGTAGGCGCGCGTGGCTCTGTTGCACACATCGGCTGATGGCCGGGGTCCCCTTTCCCCAGGCGGACCGATCCCGGGGCTTCCGAGACGGGTATGCCGGGCGGTGTGTAGCCGTTCAGGACGGCGATGCGGACCTGGAGCTCGGCGACCTGGCGGTCGAAATCCGGCGCCATGAGGCGCTGCCCCGGCGACTTTACACGGTGCACTTTCGTCTCGACGCGGCTTCGACGGTGGTATCCGCCAGAGCGCACGGCCAAGGTATCTGGCCGCGCGCAGGGCGTCGTTTCGCGCCACGGCTCCGGCGGCGATCGTCTTCCGGGGCTTCGCGTTCTTTCGGGGTGGGATGACGGCATGGGCGCCGCGTCTGGCGATCGCATGATGGCACTTGCGGGTGTCGTGGGCGCCGCCGGCGGTCACCGAACCGATCCCTTCGCCAAGTGCAATCTGGCTGAGCAGACCGGTCAGGACAGGTGCGTCCCCGGCATGGCTCCCGTCCACTGGCTCTTTCGGACCAGCGGCAATCGCCAGTGACCTCTCGACTGCGCGAACCTCCAGCGGTTCCTCATCAATCCCGAGATGGAGCTTAGCCAGATCCGCCGCTCGGGGCCGCCATGCTTGCGGGCATTCCGTGCTGCGGGCTTGCGCGACCGCACTGCGGCCACGGTCCCTTCGCCCTCAACCTCGATGCCGGTGCTGTCCGCTGCCCGGCAGGGCATTGCCACAGGCAATGTCCCGAGAGGGATCGGCAGGTGTAGCGGCCCCTTGGACCCGCGATATGGGATGTTTGCGGCCAGCGTCTTCTGGCGGCGGCAAACTGCGCCGAAGTCGGGCACTCCGGTCGGGACCGACCAGCCGCGACAGGCTTTCGACGAACCCGGCCGTCTGACGGGTCGTCATTGTTGCTCGGACCAATGGCGCGATCAATGGCGACCATGCCGAGCACCTTCATCGACAGGCAGGTCTGGATGGCGACATCGCTGCAGGCCGGCTGGCGGCCACGCCGGCCTGTCGGTGCGACATCCCATTCATCGCGGGATCGAACCGGATGGCCAGCGAGCCCCGGCGCCTGAGCGCTTCGTTGTAGGCTGGCCAGTGAATGGTTTTGTAGGTCGGGGGTGACCGTGATGGCAAAGCCAAGCTAGAGCGGGATGAAATCAGCCTGAATCGATAGAGGATTCACAGGCCTGCATTTTGGTGATTCACTGTTGCCGACCACAAGATGGAGGGCGAGTAGTGGGTAGAGCACTTTCAATGGACCTTCGAGAGAGGGCAATGGCGCGGCTGTTGGGGGGCGAGAGCGTGCGTCAGGTCGCAGCGGCCCTGGATGTGGCTCCGTCCAGTGTTGTGAAGTGGTCGCAGCGTTTGCGTGCGACCGGGAGTTGCGCTCCGGCAGGGACAGGCGGCCACCCGCCACGCAAGATTGCAGGCGGGCATGAGGCGTGGCTTCTGGAGCGGATAACGGAGCCGTTCACACTGCGCGGACTGGTGGTGGAACTGGCCGAGCGCGGGCTCAAGGTCGACTACCGCACCGTCTGGGCCTTCGTGCGCCGCACGGGCTACTCGTTCAAAAAAAGACCCAACTCGCCGAGGAGCAGAACCGCCCCGACGTGAGCCGCCGCCGTGTGCGCTGGAAGCGGCACCAGGGCCGGATCGACCCCCGTCGTCTCGTGTTCATTGATGAAACCTGGGCCAAGACCAACATGGCCCCGCTGCGCGGCTGGGCTCCCAGAGGTGAACGCCTGATCGGGCGGGCCCCGCATGGTCACTGGCGCACCATGACCTTTATCGCAGCGCTGCGTCATGATCGGATCGACGCGCCCTTTGTTTTGGACGGTCCCGTCAACGGCGAAGCGTTCCGGGCTTATGTCGCGCACGTGCTCGTCCCAACCCTGCGCCCGGGCGATGTGGTGGTTATGGACAATCTGGGCAGCCACAAAGGGCAAGCCGTGCGGCAGGCGATCCGTAACGCGAAAGCGCATCTACTTTTTCTGCCGCCCTACAGCCCCGACCTGAACCCGATTGAACAGGTCTTCTCGAAGCTCAAACACATGCTCCGCAACGCAGCCGAGCGCACAATGGAGGCAACGTGGCGCAGGATCGGGACACTGCTCGACCGCTTCAGCCCACAGGAGTGCGCGAACTACCTCGCCAATACTGGATACGCTTCAAGCTAATCTCATCATGCTCTAACTCGCGCGTGTTCGAGGCGACCTGACAGCACTGCCGCGTTCACTGGATCAGGAACGCTCTCGCCCATGTCTGCCGCGGCCAGCACACCGTCGTCGCGGCCGCGATCCGGCAGGCCTTCGAACAGCCCGACCGCGCCCATGCCGGGAAACGTGGCATAAGGTGGCCGAGCAGCTCCGCCCGCGCTGGCCGAAGCTGGCCGATCTCATGGACGCCAGCGAGCACGACGTGCTGGCTTGCATTGGGCTCCGCCCGTTTTTGCCTCAGACTGTCCCCCGGACAGTCTGCCGCCTGCGGCGGATCGGCGCGAACTCCCTCGCCAGCACCGGACCAAGCTGCACAGCATCAACCCGATCGAACGCCTGAACAGGGAAGTGAAGCGCCGCGCCGACGTCGTCGGGATCTTCCCCGATGAGGCCTCCATCATGTGCCTGATCGGAGCTGTGTTGTTCGAACAGAACGATGAATGGCAGACCTCAAGCCGCTACATGATGGTCGAGGCCTTCGCCCAGATCGACACCGAAAAGATCGACCCCATTCTCAGCATAACCACGAAAGCCGCCTGATCATGACCTCAGGCCAACCGGGAAATGACACCAGCTCGAAGGACGTGACCTCAAATGGGTGGTGCCGCATAGGTGACTCGAACACCTGACCCCCGCATTACGAATGCGATGCTCTACCAGCTGAGCTAATGCGGCTAACCGATGCTGCGTTTAAACGCTCGGCGCTGCCCGCGCAAGACAGATTCAGAAATCCGCCCGCATCGAAGGTCATCGTCCGTTCACCGGACCGCCGCTGACGTTTTGCGGCCTGCCGCGTCAGCCCGGCCGGACCTGCGAAAGGCGCCATTTCCAGTGGCGGTGACGCGCCTGCGACGGCGACGGCCAGCGCGGGCCGCGCCACAATCCTATTTTGCGAAGATGCCGCGCGTCGATCCCGAGATCAGCCGCGCCGCGTCGGCAAGCGGGGCCACCGGGGGCAGGAGCGACCGGCAGCACAGATAACGGGGCCGCCAGTCGGGGTCGAACTTGTTCTTGAACTGCCGGAGCCCCTCGAATCCGTAGAATCGACCGCCGTGCAGATAGACGAGGGTCCCGAAGCGGGACCACAGATCGGGTTTTCCGTTTGTGCCAAGCCCGGCGAAAGGAACCATTCCCAGGCTGAACTCGCGCAGCCCATCGTCCTTCAGGCGCAGCATCAGGGCCGTGAACATGAATTCCATCGTGTTGGGCGGCGCGTTCTGGCGGTGGCGCATTAGGTCGACTGCAGCGGACCCCGCGCGCGTCGCCACCGGCACCGTCGCAAAGGCGACGACGCGCCCGCCCTCGTGAACGGTGGCGATCGCGCAGCGGGCGATCCAGTCCGGATCGAAACGCCCGACCGAGAATCCCTTTTCGCGCGACCTGTGACCCGACAGCCAGTCATCCGAGATCTCTCTCAACTCGGCGATGAGGCCCGGGTCATGCGGCGGCGCGCTGAAATCCAGGGACAAGCCATCGCGCAGCGCGCGGTTGTAGGTGGTACGCAACCTCTTGCGGGATGGCCCTTCGAGTGAAAAGGCACGAAGATCGACGACCGCCTCCTCACCCATTTTGTGCAGCATCATGCCCAGATCCAGCGCCGTTTCCGTGAACGCGGCCGGGGCCTCGTAGAACACCGGCCGGGCACCTGCCGACCGGGCCGCGTCACAAAACGCCCATGCCAGCCGCTCGCGTCCCGACGCCTCTCCCACAGGCGCCCCGAGCGCGATCCACGAGCCGCCTTTCGCGGCATAGGACAGGACCGCCCCGTCGCCGAACATCAACATCTTGTCGCCTGTCAGCGCCAGAAGGTCGCCACCATGTCCGTGTTCGGCAATGATGCTGGCAGCTTCTTCCAGTGCGCGCGCGTCGGGGAACAGCGTCCGCATCCTTCCCGGCCGGAGCGCGGCCAAAAACAGCCCCAGGCCAAGCGTCACCGCTGCGGCAAGCCCCGCGCGTCCGGCCGCAAGGGCGGGGGCCCCGTCACCGAAGCGCCACCAGGCGGTATTCGACTGAGCGACGTTTTCATGCACCATCAACCAGGTCAGCGCCAAAGCAGCGGCTATCGCGGTCAGCAATCCGGCCCAGCGGACAGACCACAGTCCCTGCGCGATGCGCGCCGTCCGGTCGAACGCCGTCTGAAAGGGGAGCAGCACCACGAAAAGCGTCGCAAGCAAGATCGCCCGGTCGACATCCTGGGTCTTGACGATTGCCATGACGACCCCTGCGCCCAGAAGTCCCAGAACCAACCAGTAGGCCTGCCGCGAACGTCGAAAGATGCTGATCGAAAGGACGACCAGCACCGCGCCCAGGATACTGGAGGTCAGTGCGCCGCCTTCGACCATCGCCAGCGGCAGAAGCGCCTCAAGCTCATCCGCTGTATTCTGCGGATTGGGCAGCAGGCTTGCGAACATCATGAACAGACCGGAGCCGAGCACGAGTCCGCCCGTCGCCGTCGGAACCAGAAGCCGGCCGGCGGTCATCAGCGGCGTGACGAGAGCGGTGCGAAAGAAACGGACACGCACCTCAAGCGCCGATAGCCCGGCCAGCGCCACCGCGAACGGCAAAAGGAAATAGATCAGGCGGAACAGCAACAGTCCCGTCACGGCCGCGTCCAGCGGGACCGCCGCGGGCATGGCCGCGATCACCACACTCTCGAAGACACCGATGCCGCCCGGAACGTGACTGAGCACGCCGGCCATCGTGGCGATGGCATAAACGACCAGCAGGTTGGCGAAGGGCAGCCCGCCGGACGGCAGCAGAATGTGCAGGACCAGCGCGGCCATGACAATCTCGACGAAGGTAAAGGCCAGCTGCAGTGCGATATCGACGCCCGACGGGACGTTCAGAACCAGATGTCTGATGCGGACGGTCCCGCCGCGCCGCGCGATCAGGAACAGCCCCAGCGCGGCAGCGGCCAGCACAGCCAGGGACAGGAGCCGCAGGGTGCCCGGAGCAATGGCGGTGATACCGGCCAGCGCCGCGGGATGGATCGCCAGCGCGCCGACCCCGATCATCGTCGCGCCGACCCCGTATGAAATCGCGGCGAAGGATGCGATGGCGGCCACGTCATGCGCGTCGAGACCCAGCGTCGAATAGATGCGGTAGCGAACGGCGCCGCCGGATACCGCGCTGAGGCCGATGGTATTTCCGAACGCATAGCCCAGAAAGCCGCCCAGAAAGACGGTCGGCAGTGGCAGCGTCTTGCCGATGAAGCGCAGCGCCGACCAATCGTATCCCACCAGCGCAGCATAGCCGACCCCGGTCGCCGCGATGGCGCCGGCGATGGAGGTGCCAGGGGTCGCGCGCAGTGTCGCCAGCAGGTCGGCGGCGTTCAGCGGGGCGAGCAGGCGGTTCAGGGCATAGGCCCCGGCAACGAAGAGCAGAAGAGTGACGAGGATCGGTGCATGCCTGCGAAACACGAGGAGGGCGGGCAACCTCTGTTGCCCGCCCTGCAAATCCTGTTCGACTGCCTTTGCGGTCACATTTCTACCTTCGGCATTGCCTATCGCGCTGTCTGCGCCGGGCTCTCTTCTAGCCCGTATTCCGCCGGATCGCCCAAATCCCGCGACGGAACCACGAGCCGCGCTGCGAGTGCCATCAACGCACCGATGACGATGGACGTCGCGACGATCATCGCGCCTGCCCCGATGGCCGCCAAGCCGGCGACGACCCCGACGAAAATGGCAAGGTACTGTTTCACTCTGTTCATCCCAGTGCTCCATTTGTCATGCAACAGGCAAGTGGGCACAGGCCCTGACAGTCGATTGGATGCTGGATTACAATCCTGCAAGGGTGCGAGGGTCAGTTCTGGAGTTGTTGACGCACCAGCCGGAACAGATAGATCCCGATGAGACCGACGATGACCAGCGTCGAGATCGGATTGACCCATGTCGCGACCCGGTCGTATTGCGATTGCAACAGATATCCCGCGACGGCCAGCGCCGTCGTCCAGGCCAGGCTGCCGAGTGCCGTGAACGACAGGAACGGACCCATGGGCATCCGCGCCACGCCCGCCGGAACCGAGATGAACGTGCGGACCCCCGGTATCATCCTGCCGAAGAACACCGCCCGCCACCCGTAGCGGCGAAACCAGTCGGTCGCAGCATCGACCTCTCTCGGGGAAATCGTCAGCCACTTGCCGTGACGGCGCGCGAAGTCCTTCAGCCGCTCTTCTCCGATCCAGAGGCCGATGTAATACCACAGCAGCGCTCCCAGAACCGATCCGATCGTGCCGACCAGCACCGTGAGCGGAAGCCACAGGACCCCTTGCGCGGAGAGAAATCCCGCAAGCGGCATCACCAGTTCAGATGGAATGGGTGGGAATACGTTCTCACCGAACATCAATCCGCCCACACCCAGATAGCCGCTGCGGCCCATCAGGGCCACGATCCAATCGAACATCGTATCTACCCGCTGCGATTCTGCTCGCCTGCAGATGAGGCCCGGGGCTTACGGTTCGCTTACGGGAACATCGCTTATCGGAATGCTCAACTCCGCCTCGAAACCTTCGTCCCTGTCCAAGGCCGGCGATCGCAGCGTCAGCGTTCCCCCCGCCTGGCGTGCGATGGTATCGCTGATATGGAGGCCCAGACCGAACCCGTTCGATTGTCCGGCGCTGGTCCTGAACCGCCTGGCAAGGCCGGAAAGTCCCTCTGCCGGAATAACGGCCCCGTCGTTTCTGACGCAGAGCACGCCGCGCGGGGACAGGACGACATCGATGGGGGTGCCAGGTGGCGCGTGCCGGACGGCGTTGTCGATCAGATTGCCCGCCACGATGGCGAAGGCGTCCGGGTCGATATGCGCAAGGACCGGCCTTGCGGGGACCGAGACCGACAACCGCGTGTCACGGGCCGGATCGCGGCTGCTGTCCTCGATCACCAGTTGGAGGACCCGGCGGATGTCGGTGGGTGTGTCCGACAGTCCGATGCCTGCATCGGCGCGGGCGAGCTGCAGCAAACGGGTGACCAGACGCCCCATACGCTTCAGCGCGTCCTCGATGGTCTGGGCGCGTCGTGCCGTTTCTCCATCGACCTCGGCACGCAGGCGCTGGGTCTGGGCAAGCGCCACGGCCACCGGCGTGCGCAACTCGTGCGCGGCATTGGTGGCGAAGGCCCGCTCGCCCGCCAGCGACCGGGAGAGGCGCACCATGAAGCCGTTGAGGGTGGCCGTGATGGCCTGCAGTTCCGCCGGCAGGCCCTTTGCGTCGACAGGGTCCAGACGCCCATCGCCGCGTTCGGCGATCTCGTTCCGCAGCACCCCGAGAGGACGCAGTGCCGTCCGCGCGATCCAGCCGACGAGCAGGTAGCCAAGCGGAAGGATCGCCAGCATCGGTATCAGAAACGCCAGCAGACTGTCTCGGTAGGCTTCGTATCTTTCGACCCTGGGATCGCCGAAACGGACCGCCAGCCCGCTGGCGTTGAACGGCGTCGTGTAGAACACGTGCGTGGCCGTGGTGACATACCCTTCGCCGGCCGGATCTGCCGGCCTGTCGATCACATCGGAAGCGGTGGATTGGGCCAGGATCGCGCCCTCCCGATCGACCAGCAGCCAGACCAGGCTTTCCTCGATATTCTCCGCGTCTCGGTGCGCCGCTGACAGACTTCCGTCGAACGTGTCCGCGCCAGTGAGATAATCGCGGGACAGGATGGGCAACAGGATCTGGGCCGTGTCCCTCAGGGTTAGATCCAGCATTTCTTCCTGTTCGGATCGCAAGACCAGGGCGGTCGCGAAAATGGCCAGCAGCCAGATTGCCGCGAAGCCCGCACTGACGAGCAGGGCCAGCCTGCGCGACAGGGTCCGTCCGCCCGTCATCTCCGTCCCATCCGGTAGCCGAAGCCGCGGATCGTCGTGATGACCTCCCGGCCGAGCTTTGCGCGAAGGCGGCTGACATGCGCTTCGATCGCGTTGCTGTCGACCTCATCGTCGAAACCATAGACGGCTTCTTCCAGGTCGGCTTTTGCGAACGTGGTCTGCGGACGCCGGCTCAGACGGTCGATGAGCGACCATTCCTTTCGCGTCAGGGCCACGTCTTTTCCATCTATCTGCACGGACTTCGACGCGGGCCTGATGGTCAGCTTGCCGAAAGTCCGCTCCAGCGATCTGACATTGTCGGCGCGTCTGAGGATGGCCGAGATCCGCGCCGCCATCTCGTTCAGGTCATAGGGTTTCACCAGGTAGTCGTCCGCACCGGCCTCCAAGCCCGCGATCCGTTCCATTATGCGGTCGCGCGCGGTGACGATCAGCACCGGCGTCGAACTTCCCCGTTCGCGCAGGTTGCGCAACAGGGTCAGCCCGTCACCGTCGGGCAGGCGCAGATCCAGCAGTATCAGGTCATGGGCGGCCACCCGCGCGGCGGCCTCCGCCTCGTCGAGCGTCGGGGCGTGATCGACAGCGTGCCCTGCCGCCCGCAGATGATCGACCACGGCCATGGCCAGATCGGCTTCGTCCTCCACCACAAGCAACCGCATCTCAACCCCGCATGAATCGCCATCCTTATAGGTCGCATGTCAGCGATCCGTAAGGTTGCGCGGTCATCCCACCGGTGCCGGTGGTGGGCTGGCGGAACAAAAGGTATGCGGTGGATATGTCGGAAAGCGGTATCTGGATTGCGGTCGGTCTTCTCGGTCAGCTGTTCTTCACCTCGCGGTTTCTGGTCCAGTGGATCGTCAGCGAACGCCGCCGCGAAAGCGTCATTCCGGTGGCATTCTGGTGGTTCAGCCTGTTGGGGGGCGTGACACTTCTGAGCTATGCGATCTGGCGGCAGGACCCGGTCTTCATCTTGGGTCAGGCCACCGGTCTTCTCGTGTATTCGCGCAATCTCATCCTGATCGCGCGGCGCGGCCGCGAAGTGTCCCCATGATGCCGCAGGCCGTCTCTCGCGCGGCGGTCGCGGCGTTCCTGGGGGTCGCCGTCGCCGGTGTCCTTCTGCGCCCGACCCTTCCCGTGGACGAGACACGGTATCTGTCGGTGGCGTGGGAGATGTGGCTGAGCGGGGATTACCTGGTTCCGACGAAGAACTTCGCCCTCTATACCGACAAGCCGCCGCTTTTGTTCTGGCTCATCAACCTGGTCTGGTCGTTCACAGGCGTATCGGAGATTGCGGCGCGTCTGGTCGGGCCGGTCGCCGCGGCCCTTGCCGTCTGGCTGACCGGCCGGCTTGCCGGGAGACTCTGGCCTGCTGACCCACGGATCGGCATGCGCGCCACACTCGCGCTGGCGGGGCTGCTGCTCTTCGCCGTCTCTGGCGGATTGACGATGTTCGACGCCTTGTTGGCGCTGACCGTCGTCGCGGTGATGGTCGCACTGGTCGCTGCGGTCCGGACCGGCCGGTTGCTCTGGTGGATCGCCGTCGGGGCAGCCATTGGAACGGGCGTCCTTGCCAAGGGACCGGTCGTCCTGATCCATACCCTTCCCGCGATGCTGGCCGTGCCGCTCTGGGCCGGCCCGTCGGCGCGCGTCGCGCCCCTGGCCCTGGCTGGCCGGATCGCGATCGCCCTCGGCGCGGCCATTCTTCTGGTTGCGATCTGGCTGGTGCCGGCAATCGTGACCGGGGGGCCGGAATACCGCGACGCGATTCTCTGGACCCAGAGCGCCGGACGCATGACGCAATCCTTCGCCCATGCCCGGCCCTGGTGGTTCTTTCCCGCGCTGCTCCCGCTTCTGCTGTTTCCCTGGATCTTCGTGCCCGCGATCTGGCGGGCCGGCCTCCGGGCGTCCTGGTCCGAACCCGGGCTGAGACTCTCGGCCATCTGGGGGCTATCGGCCCTGGTGATCTTCAGCCTGATCAGCGGCAAGCAGCTCCACTATCTCATCCCGGAGATGCCGGCCGTCGCCATCGTCGTGGCCCGGCTGACGCGTGACGTGACATTCCGGCCGTTTCTGCCGGCCCTGCCGCTGGTCCTGGCCGCGGTCGCCGCAGTCGCCGCATCCGCCGGCCTCATCCCGATGGGAGATGTCGCCCGGCTGCTGGATCCCGTGACAGCCCTTCTCGCCTGGGGGTTCCTCTTGCTCGCGATTGTCTGGATCGCCCTGCAGACGGGGGGGCTGGGCGGCACCGCGATTCTCACGCTGGGCACTGTGCTTTCGCTCAACCTGCTGGTCGGCCTGACAGATACCTCGAAAAGCTACGACACCCAGCGTATCGCCGACCTGCTTGCCCCGTATCAGGCCGACGGGATCGCCACCTACGGCCAGACCTATCACGCAGAGTTCAATTTCGCCGGACGTTTCACGGCCCCCGTCGCGACGCCCGCCACACCGAAGGAACTTGGCCAATGGGTAGCGGCCAACCCCAACGGGGTGATCGTGTCCAGACCCGACCGAACGGCGCCACCTTGGCAACCGCGTGAAACGGTGCTGTTCCGCAACGCCCCCTACGCCGTCTGGCATGTGCAGGACGCACCGACCCCCCTGCCGGAGCCGACCTCATGACCTGCGCAAAGCCCAGAATTTCGGTCGTCATTCCCTCACGTGATGAGATCGTCGCGATTGGCCCCCTGGTAGAGGAGGTGGGGCGGATTCTCGACGGGCAGGCGTTCGAAGTGATCGTTGTCGACGACGGTTCGGCCGATGGAACCCACCACATCCTTTCTGGACTCGCGGCCAAGCATCCCTGGGTGACCTCGCTGCGCAATAGCCCGTCCGCCGGTCAGTCGGCCTCGATCCGCGCCGGCGTCAAGGCGGCGCGCGGCACTCTCATCGTCACTCTGGACGGCGACGGGCAGAACCCGCCGGACCAGATCCCGCTCTTGCTGGCGCCGCTGGAGAGGCCGGGCGCCGAGACGCTCGGACTGGTGCAGGGAGAACGGCTCGACCGGCGGGACGGGCGCGGCAAGCGCTGGGCGTCCAGGATCGCCAATGCGATCCGCGGCTGGCTCCTGGGCGACGGCGTGCGCGATTCCGCTTGTGGACTGAAGGCGTTCCGCCGCGATGCCTATCTGGACCTGCCCTGGTTCGACCATATTCACCGATTCATGCCGGCCATGATGCTGCGCGAGGGGTGGGATGTCCGTACCGTGCCCGTCACCCACCGCGCGCGGATCGGCGGCGAGTCGAAATACAGCAACCGCCGACGGGCCCTCGTCGGTATTCCCGATCTGTTCGGTGTCGTGTGGTTGATCCGTCGCGCCGGCCCGCGGCGCCGCACACCCGTCGCCGCCGCGGACGACCCCGAGACAGGGGGACAGATCGCCCTGCGTTCGGCGGACGGGACGACCCGATGACCAGTGCCGGAACCTGTCTTCGCTGGCTTGCCTGGTCCGGCATCGCCGCGCTGATGTTCATTTCATTCTTCATCGCGTTCCCGAATTTCGACCTATGGGTCAGCGGTGTATTCGGGACATCCGGACAAGGCTTCGCCCTGCGCGGGATGTCGGGATGGAACGCCGTACGCGCGACAATGATCGCGCTGACGGACGGAATGGTCGCCGGTGCCATCGGCCTCCTGCTGGTCGGCTGGTTCTATCCGCGGATGCACGTCATCCGAACGCGTGTCCTGCTCTTCTGCATTACCGCCTATGCCATCGGTCCGGGCCTTGTCGTCAACGGAATCCTCAAAACCTACTCGCAGCGGGCACGACCGTGGAACGTCGCCGAATTCGGCGGCGACGCGCGTTATTCCAGACCGTTCGAACTGGCCGGCCAATGCGGCGGGCACTGCAGCTTCGTGTCGGGGGAAGCCAGTGCGCTAAGCGTGATCGCCGTCATCGCCCTGCTGACATTCGTGCCCAGCCTGCCGCGGGAAAGACAACGCAACGCGCGGTTTGCCATCGTCGCGATCGCTGTGTTGGGATCGGTTCTGCGGGTGGCATTCGGTGCGCATTTCGCAAGCGACGTGATCTTCGCCGCGGTGTTCATGAACCTCATGGTTCCAGCGCTCTTCCTGGCCTTCGGACTGCATCGCCTTGCCAGCCCCTTCGTACGGCGCGACGGACCCCAAGAGCTTGGAACCCGTTCGGGAAAGTGGTCCACCAGCGCATCTGAAGGAACCGGCACGTCGCAACTCGTTCCGTGGTAGGCAAAAGCGCCGCAACGACGCCACGCCTCATTCTGGACAAGTCATGCCCCACACTCTCGACCAGATCCTGCCTTCCCTCCAATCGCTCGGGGTCTGGACCTACTGGATCATTGCCCTTTTCGCGATGCTGGAGGCCACAATCGGCGCGGGGATAGTCGCGCCGGGTGCGCTCGTCGTCTTCGCGGGCGGGATGTTGGCCCAGCGCGGGGTGATCGACTTTTTCGACCTCGGCTGGTTCGTCATCGCCGGGACCGTGCTTGGCGGCGAGATCAGCTTCAGGGTGGGACGGCTGGCGTCGCGCGGGCTGGAAGGACGGGGGCGCTTTACGTCCTCTCGATATACCATCAGGGCCAAGGATCTGCTGACCCGATATGGTGCGCTGGCAATGGTCATCGGTCGCCTGTCCGGGCCGCTTTCCGCATTCGTTCCGTTTTCCGCGGCCATCGCCGGCATGGAGCGGCGCCGATTTGTGATCTGGAACGTCATCAGCGCGTTCCCGTACACGCTGATCCATCTGAGCTTCGGCTATTTTCTCGGCAATGCCATCGGAACGATGGGCGCGGCAGCGCCCCGGATCTTGGCGTTCGGTGCCGGCGTCGTGGTTGCTGTCGCTGTCTTCTGGTTCGTGGTCAAACGCATCGGGCGCTCGCTGCCTTTGCTGGCCGAGCTTCTGCATACGCTAACCGGCGCATTTCTCGCCAAGCCGTGGGTGCGGCGCTGGACCGTGCGGCATCCGAAGGCCGCGTCGTTCCTCGCGGCCCGTTTCGAGACGACAAGGTTCGCGGGACTTGCGGGCACGGTTCTGATCGTGCTGTTCGTCTACGTCCTCGGGGCCTATCTCGACTCGGTCTACGACTATGTCGGCTCGCCGGACGTCACGCAGGCGGACGCGCGTCTGGCCAACCTCCTTTACGCCATGCGCGACCCGCATCTTGTCGCACTGTTCGGATGGATCACGGCGCTCGGAGGTTGGGAGGTCGTCGTCGTCATGCTGGCGGGCGCTACGGCCGGCCTTGTGCTCATGGGCCGCTACGGCCTTGTGGCGGGGCTCTGGATCACTGTCGTTGGAAATCAGGTCACCGTCACCCTTCTCAAGAGCTTCTTCGACCGGCCCCGTTCCGTCCTTGGATACTTTACCGAGACGTCGGGCAGTTTTCCCAGCGGTCATGCGGCCTCTTCGGTGGCGATCTGGGGTTTGCTGTTCTATCTTGCCTGGCGCGTGAGGGCCGTGCCCGCCGTGGTCGCGGGTCTGGCCGCCCTGACGCTTGCCTTTCTCATCGGGCTCAGCCGGATTTACCTGGTCGAACACTACCTGTCCGACGTGCTGAACGGGTATCTGGTCGGCGGTCTCTGGCTCATCCTCGGCATCGCGTTCTGCGAGTGGCAGAGGGAGCGGATCGACGGGTCCCAGGGCCTCCACCGGCCGAAGCTGGCAGCGGCCGCCGTGATCCTGGCTGCGGTCACCTCCGTGACACTTGCCTCGACACTCAGCCATTCGATCAATCCCAGCGCACCGACCCCGACAATCACGGGCGATAGCGACGTCGCAGCCGATCTGCGATCCGGGGCTCTGCCGGGCGTGACGCGAACGCTGACCGGGGCGCCTCGGGCGCCCATCAACATCGTCGTCGAAGCGGCCGATGCGGCATCGCTGATCTCTGCCGCCACCTCGTCGGGTCTGGTCGTGGCGGATCGGCCCGGCCTTGGCACCCTTGCGCGTGCGTTCTGGGCCGACTGGACGGGCGGCACTCTTCCGCAGCCGCTGGTAATTCCGGTATTCTGGGGCGATCGCCCGAACGATCTGAGCTTTGCAAGGATCGATGCCGGGCAGAAAGACACCCCGAAACTGCACATCCGGTTCTGGCGAACGTATTTCCAGAATGCTGCGGGTGACACGATTCTAGTCGGGTCCGTGGTTCTGGAAGATCCGCTGGAAGGCGTGGAGGATGGCACGCGCGCGGCACTGACGTCATCATCCGCTGTGACGAACTTCGCCGCCGCGCTGGAAAAAGTGGGCCTGTCCGTGACAGCGATCAACGTCGGGGCGCCGGATTCGGCACCAGGTCGCAGCGGCCAGGAGACTCTCGCGCCGAACCTGTCGGATTTGTAATCTTCCAAGCAGAAGGCCGTATCCCTCGCGGCCTATCGTAGGTCCATCGACGGCGCGGCCGACCCCGAAGGACGGCCGGCAAGACCCGTTTAAATCTGCGTTCGGTGGACGACCGGACCACCGAGAGGACCAAACATATGCGAAACCTGCTTTTGAGCGTCGCGCTCATCGCCGCTCCGGTCGGCGTCTTCGCCGCCGGCTATACCTGGCTGACCCCCGCACCACCGTCACAGAGCGCTTCCAGCACCCCATCGCTGGGCGATATGTCCAAATTCTCGACAATTGTGTCGGATGTCCAGGACAGCACCGCAGCGGGCGACCTGTCCGCCGCCGAGACCCGGATCACCGATCTTGAAACCGCCTGGGATGCCGCACAGCCCGAACTCCGGCCGCTCAACACCGCAGCCTGGGGCACTGTCGACGGCGCGATCGACGATGCGCTGAGCGCCCTTCGGGCAAAGACCGTCAACCCCGCCAAGGCCGAAACGGCCCTGGCCGACCTTCAGACCGTACTGGCCGATCCTTCCGCCGCTACCATCGATGCCACCGGCGCGGTTGCGACGGTTCAAGGTGTCGCCACGACCGACGCGAACGGACGGCCGCTGCCCTGCGAGGTGATGCTCGACACGTTCCGCACCACCCTTGCGGGCGCGACCCTGAGCGACACGACCCGCGCCACCGTGGCGACGCTGCAAGAGAAAGGCACCGAGCGCTGCAACGCGGATGACGATGCGCGTGCCGACGACTTCTTCGCGCAGGGCATCGCCCTGATGTCGAACTGATCTTTTTACAGGAGCCATGTCCATGACAACGATTTCCACCGACACCGATACCGGCAATGCCACCGGGTTTGACGATACGCAGGCCGGGAGCATGCCCAACCGGGTTCCTGCGGTCACGATAGACTTCTGGCTGATCAAGCTGATGGCCGTGACCATGGGCGAGACCGCCGCCGATTTCCTGGCCGTCAATCTGGGACTGGGGTTGACCGCGACCTCCCTGCTTATGACCGCCATTCTGATCGGTGCACTCTATTTTCAGTTCAGTCAAAAGCGCTACGTCCCCTGGTCCTACTGGTTGGCAGTCGTACTGATCAGCATCGTCGGCACGCTGATCACCGACAACCTGGTCGACAATTTCGGCGTGTCGCTCATCACAACGACAGTCTTCTTCACCGCCGCGCTCGCGGCCACCTTCGCGGTCTGGTACGCTTCGGAACGCACCCTTTCGATTCACAAGGTCACGACGACACGACGCGAAGCATTCTACTGGCTCGCTATCCTGTTCACCTTCGCCCTGGGCACCGGTGCGGGCGATCTGGTCGCCGAACAATTCGGGCTCGGCTACATGGCCACGGGCATCCTGTTCGGCATGATCATCGCGTCGATCACGTTCGGCTACTATGCGCTGCAACTCGACGGTATCCTGGCTTTCTGGATCGCCTACATCTTTACGCGGCCCTTGGGCGCGTCGTTCGGAGACCTGTTGTCGCAGCCCAGGGAGTATGGCGGACTGGGGCTTGGTACGATCGTCACAAGCGCGATCTTCCTGACCGTGATCGTCGGCATCGTAATCTACATGTCCACGACCGGCAGAGGCAGGGAGCAGGTTCGTCCGACGTAGTGCGGCTGGACAACGCAGCCGAGGTGCGGCCCCTGACCGGCCGCCACCTCGGAAGGCCGCATTCGTCACCTGGCTGCTCGACGCCCAACCGAGCCTATCTCAGCCAAGCGACGCCGGTTCGGGCAGCCGTATCGGAGCGGACAACCACTCAACGGCAGGCCCGCACACTGACCAGACATGTCGCATGATCCCCGTCCGGTCGGGTCCGGATGTGCGGCCACGACGCCACAGAGCGCGCATCCGAAACCGCAGCGGGCGATTTCGGTCCGTGCCGAACCGGAAGTCCGCTACCGGGTCACGTCTGCCACCAGAGCCCGATCAAACCTGACGTCGCCAAGGTCATTTGCGCAGAGCGCAAGCGACAGGACCAGGGCGGGATTTCCGCGTGCTCGGCAGAGATGGGATCGATTGCCGCGAGGCCTGTGACCTGCTCCCCTGAGGCCAAGGCACTGCAGGCTGAAAACGCGAAGCTGAAAAACGGGCTCGCAGAACACATGCTGGGTTTGGCGATGCTCAAGGAGATACTGGGAAAAAACTTCGAAAACCCGTGA
Source organism: Palleronia rufa (assembly GCF_000743715.1). Classification (GTDB taxonomy): domain Bacteria; phylum Pseudomonadota; class Alphaproteobacteria; order Rhodobacterales; family Rhodobacteraceae; genus Palleronia; species Palleronia rufa. Next base: position 5,212 of record NZ_JQEY01000005.1, on the reverse strand, counting down.
CCTGAGACCCGACGTCCCTCCGGCCGTAGGCGGAGTCCGCCGGTTGATGTTTGGCGCCACGCGGCACGTATCGCCGGGGCCGTTCTTTGCCACGAACGCGGCTGGCGGAATGGTCCCGAGCCCCGAGTGGGGGCAATGATGGTTGCAGTCTTCTTGCCGGGCCCGGATTTTCTGACGGGCGTCGGTGAGCGACGCGAACAGCGTCTCGTCGAGCAGCCCGTCGCGGAGCCGGCCGTCGAAGCTTTCCACGAAGCCTTTCTGCATGGGCTTGCCAGTCGACGCCGGTGCCCCGGCACCCTGCCAGGATGGCCATCGAGGCGAGTTCGGTGCCATTGTCAGAAACGACCATGGCCGGAGGCCCCCGCCGGGCGATCAGGGCCTCCAGCTCCCGAACAACCCGTCGACCGGAGAGGGACGTGTCGGCGACCAGCGCCGGGCCTTCCCGGCTGCAGTCATCGACCAGCGCCAAGACCCGGAACCGCCGCCCGCCGGTCAGTGCATCGCTGACGAGGTCCAGGCACCAGCGCATGTTCGGTGCCTACGGCACCGGCATCGGCCGCCGCGTTCCCAAGGGGCGCTTGCGCCCGCCGGCGCACTTGAGGCTTCTGCTCGCGGTAGAGCCGCCTTGGCTCCTTCAGGTTCGTCACGATCCCCTGGCGCGCGAGCGTCACGTAAATGCGCCGGTAGCCGAACCGCCGCCGCCGGGCAGCCACCGCTTTCATCGACGCCCGAGCTTCGCCATCGTCCGGCCGCATGCCGCGATAGCGCACTCCGGAGCGATCGGCCTAGACCCTGCACGCCGTTGGCGCGGTACGCCGACCCGGCTCACCCCGTGGACCTCCACGCCACCGCCCACCGCTCTACACCGGGCGCGACCGTTTTTTGCGGCGACATCCTTCTGGATCGCCCCTCGGCAAATCGATCCACTGGATCGATCTGCCCCCCTCGGGCCTGTCGAGCATGGCTTTGGCGAGCGGCTTCTTCAGCATGCCGTGCTCCTCTTCAAGCCCCTTCAGCCGCCGCGCATCCGAAACCTCGCGCCCGCCATAGCGCGCCTTTCATCTGTGAAGCGCAACGAAGGCCGCCTCGACCTCCTCCGCGCTGCGGCAGTGCTGGCAGATGTCGAAGATGCGCCGGTCGATATCGACACCGAATTCGAGCGCTCCAAGTATCTCGCCCGACGCGCCGAATACCCCGTCGACGAGGGCAAATTTCTCTTCCAGAAGCTCGAACACGCGCGCATCGGCGCGATTTGCCCGTTGACGAAATTCACGACGACGACTTCGCATTTCTGGCCGTAGCAGTGGACCCGCCCGACCCGCCGCTCGACCCGCTCGGGGTGGCCCGTTCTGCGCTATACTTGTCCTCCGCCCGCGGGGGCGGAGGCTCATGCCGAGAAAACCCGCCCATGCGCGTCTCGACCGCTCTCAGCCTTCTCGGCCTCGGGTCTCTCGTCACCCTCCTCTTCACGCTTGCGGCTTACGCGCTGCCCGTCTTCGTCCCGATGAGCTTCGGGATCTAGGTGTCCGACACGGACACCTATGTTCGCGCGGCGGTCTTCTCGGCCGTCCTGTCAGGAGCCCCGACGCTGGTATTCGGCCAGATCGCATTCGCCACGATCAAGTCCGTCCCCGTCCGTCTCGCCCTCGGCGCACTCTACGCGCTGCCAGCCCGGGGTCGCAGGGTTCCATACGATCAAGGGACTGTCGGAGATCGGCGGCGCGGCCGACAGTTGGACGCCGGTCGTCGGCTGGATCGGCGCATCCGTCGTCGGCGGAGAGGCTTGGGGACACATCGCCTCCCTTGTCGGACCAGATAAGACCCATCTAGCCCAACCCGCGCCGTCAGGGGGCGGGCGCGCGGCGAACGATGGATGACGGCGGGCAATCTTGGACGAGGAATCTTTTTTCCTCTCGAGTGGGCGAACAAACTGAAGGGCCGAGAGCCGACATTCAAGATCCGACGATCCCATCGACATGCGGATAGGAACGGACGGAAGGACTGCGGGACGATCCGGGCATTTGCTGCGCATCCCACGAAGGTCCGGTCCAGCTCGGCAAGCGGGAGAGAACATTGTCAGTATTGGAGCCATTTCAGTCATGCAAACCGGTCGGGACGGTCGGGGTGATTTTCAGGATGCTTCGTTGATGCTGTTCGATGGGATCTCGCGTTCGCCCAGAACTGCCACATCTTCTTCGGATATCTCTGCCAACTCCTCGATAACGCCCTCCTGCGCGGCATCGAGCGTCGCGACGACCTCGTCGAGCGCGGCTTTGGCAACCGCGCGAATATCGGTGTCCAGATCCTCGTGCCAGACGACCCAGGCCGGATAGGGAAAGACCGGCGCGTCGGCGACAAGGTGAAGCTCTCCGCTCTCCAAGAATGGCATCGCCGAGCGGGCCGGCATATACGCCGCGAGCCCACGATTTGCGACGAAGGGGACCGCGATCGACCCCAGCGCCAACGTCTTGCCGGAAACCAGGTTGGGCAGGCCGACCGCATGGGCCTGCACGAATTCGGGACCCCAATCGATCATCACGTAGCGTTCGGCCACTTCCGTCATGCTGGCCCCCGCGCATCCCGCGACGAGGATCAGGTCTTCCTCGAGCAGAGGTTCGGCATGCAGGCCGGGGCGCAGCTGGGGCGTGTGCATCAGCGCAGCCTGTACGACACCTTCGATCAGGAAGCGGGTCAGCCGATCTGAGGTGCCCCTAGATTTGTAGACGCTTTGCCCCCTAACTTTGAGGCGAGGAGGCCGAGATGGGGACAAGCAATTACAGCGACGAGTTCAAACAGGATGCGGTGCATCAGATCACGGTGCGCGGTTATCCGGTGCGGGAGGTATCGCAGCGTTTGGGCGTCAGCACGCATTCTCTTTACAAGTGGCTGAAGTTGTTCGCGGAACCGGTTTCAAAGCCCGGCGTGGATCATGAAGCCGAGAACCGGCGTCTGAAGCGAGAGCTGGCTCGCGTGACCGAGGAGCGCGACATTCTAAAGAAGGCAACGGCGTACTTCGCGCGCGCGTCCCAATGAAGTACGCGTTCATCCGGGCGCATCGCGAAGAGTTCGGCGTTCGGGCCATGTGCCGAGTGCTGCGGGTGCATTTCAGCGGGTTCTATGCATGGCTTAAGGAACCGTTAAGCTACCGCGCACAGGAGGATGCACGTCAGACGAAACTGATCCGACAGGCTTGGGCCGGCAGCGGCAAGGTCTATGGCTATCGCAAGCTGACGGACGATCTGCGCGACCAGGGCGAGCGGGTCTCGGAGAACCGTGTTGCCCGGCTGGCGTCGCTGGCCGGGATCGCTGCGCAGGTCGGCTATCGGCGCCGCCCCGGCCGATATGGTGGCAAGCCTGCGGTGGTGGCCGAGAACAGGCTGGAGCAGTGCTTCGAGGCGTCCCGGCCCGATCAGGTCTGGGTGACCGACATCACCTATCTGCGGACCCATGAAGGCTGGTTGTATCTCTGTGTCGTCATCGACCTGTTCTCCCGTCGCGTCGTCGGTTGGTCCGCACAATCCCGCATGACGACGGATCTGGCGCTCCAAGCTCTTCTGATGGCCATCTGGCGACGAAAGCCGACTGACCGGGTCATGGTACATTCAGACCAGGGCTCCCAGTACACCAGCCGCGAATGGCAGACCTTCCTGCGCCAGCACGGCCTCGAACCCAGCATGAGCCGGCGCGGCAATTGCCATGACAACGCGGTCGCCGAAAGCTTCTTTCAGTTGCTGAAACGGGAGCGGGTCAGACGTCGCACCTATCCGACCAGAGAAGCGGCAAGGCAGGACGTGTTCGAATACATCGAGCTCTTCTACAACCCGAAGCGCAAGCACACGAACAACGGCATGCTGTCGCCCGTTGACTTCGAAATCAGACAGCAGAAACTGAAAGAGGCAGGTGTCTAGGAAACTAGGGGCACCTCAAACGGCGCGTCTGGGGCAAGATCCATCTCGGGATTTATGAGGAGCCGCTGGAGGTTCGCGCAGTCGAGAGTTCACTGGCGATTGCCACTGGTCCGAAAGAGCCAGTGGACGGGAGCCACATCGGTGATGCCCCGGTGCTACCCGACCTGCTCAACCAGATCCCGGCGGACGAGCAGATCGGCAGCGTCACCGCCGACGGTGCCTATGACACACGCAAATGCCACGACGCCATCGCTGACCGCGGCGCAAATGCCGTCATCCCGCCCCGCAAGAATGGGAAGCCGTGGAAGACTGTCACCGCCGGAGCCATGGCCCGAAACGACGCCTTGCGCGCCGCAAAATATCTCGGCCGCGCGCTCTGGCGACGATGGAGCGGATACCACCGCTGGAGCCGCATCGAGACCAAGATGCACTGCGTGAAATTGCTGGGCCAACGGCTCATGGCACGGGACTTCTACCGCCAGGTCGCCGAACTCCAGGTCCGCATCGCCGTCCTGAACGGCTATACCGCTCTCGGCATCCCTGCCACAGAGGTTGTGAGATAGGTCTGTCCGCGGGAAGGGGAACCCCAGCCATCAGCTATTTTGTGCAACAGAGCCTCCCCGAGGATCGGAGTGCAAGTACTGCTTGGTTTCATAGACGCGAAATCCCGACGAAGAGCTTGCGATGCAACGGCGGTCATGCCGAAACCGTTCGCCTTGCCGACCTTCCCCAGCCGGAGCGTCGGGCGTATCTCGACCGCTAGGCCGAAGATGCCGGAGTCGAGCCGGGCGCGCATGACGACACTGCCCATATCGAGCTGTTGAAGGCGCCCTTGAAGGCGCAGGAGAGAGCGCATGACAGCGCCGTGAAGCTCCTGTTCATCGTGAAGCGGGAGAGCGTCGACCTGACCTGGCCGGAGATCGAGGAAGCCGGCCGGAAGACCTTCGGAGCCTTCCCATCGCGCAACACGGTGAAGGACTGGAAGCGCCGGACAGACGGCATCGCGCCCGCGAACTGGGCGCCCGCGCTGGCGCCGAGCTGGTCGGGCGGCGGCGTCGGCGATCCGGTCTCGGCCGAGGCTATGGCTCGGATGCTGGACCTGATGAAGCTGTCGGGCAAGAACCGGAGCGGCTGGTCGCTCAAGCACGCGCATCGGATGGTCGCCGAGGAGGCCGCGCGCAAAGGCTGGGACTGGCCGAAGCTGCACACGGTACGGCGGCACTGGAACGCCCTCGACCCGAACGAACGGCTCTTCGCCACGCTCGGAGAAGAGCGGTTCACTGACCGCATTCACATGCACCAAC
>NZ_JQEY01000004.1 GCF_000743715.1 Palleronia rufa | reverse complement strand
CTGCAACAACGCCTTGCTCAAGCCACGATCGACGAGAGCGTGCGCTTGTCGGATCTTCTCTGGCGATATCCTTGGAGGTCGCCCGGGACGTTTTCCCCCGGCGCACGCGGCGGCTAGGCCGCCTTGGGTTGGCTCCAGGTTCATCTCGCGCTTGAGATCGCGAGGGCATGAAGCGTCTGAAGCACAAGGGCGCCATCGGGTCCGGTCGTATCAACCGAACCGTCAAGTGAGCGGACTCCGATGCCTTGAGCAGCGAGATCGGTGATCGTCTCGACAAGAGCCGAGAGCGACCATCCTGGCCGATCACGTCGGCAGACCACGAAAACATCGCCACCGCGGAGATAGGCCAGAGCTTTCGCCGGCGCCGGCCGGGCGAAATGTTTCTCAGGGCCGTTGGGTTCCTCGAAGATGCGCTTACAGCCAGAGCGGGCAAGCACTTCGGACTGTGCAGCGGTGCCCGCGTCGCTCATGCCGATACGAGCGTAACCAACGAAAGTCATCGGGGCCTCCTTTCGCGGCCAGTGGTACGCTCTATTCTACCTGTGGGATGTGAGCCCAGAGCGCGGCGAAATCGTCGGGAGCAGCGACCGTACCGCGGGACAAAACCTGCCATTTGACGGGGACCGGCGGGGTGAACCTGCGCCGTATCTTCGCCGACGAGGTGGACGGTGCGCAGTCCGGCGCCGACCGCACGCGCGCCGGGACGGAGTTTGGGCTGGGCTGCGGAGTGAGCCAAGACCTGACGTTGCGCGCCTCGGCCCGTGCGGACGTGATCGGCGACGACGGCTTCACCGCCGGGCTGTCACTCAACTACAAGTTCGGGCGGAACCGATGAGCCGGCTCCGCGGAATAATCCGAGCGAATAAGGACAAAGAAAATGATGAGAACGATCAAGACGACGTTGGCGAGCCTTCTGATGCTCGTCATAGGGCTGCAGATGAGCGTGGCACAGGGGCCTTTCTCGATCGACAAGAACCAGTTCTGGTCGATGCACTCTGCCCTGACTTTGCCGTTGAACACTTCGGCGAATGCATTGTCGGTAGGCTTCCCCCGATCGAGCTGCTGATGATCGGCGAGGCCGAGCGCCCTTCGAACACGCGCACCGGGTATGTACGTCACTTGTTCGACCGTAGCGGGATCGGCGTGATCCTGGTCGGCATGCCCGGGATCGAAAAGCGTATGGCCCGCTATCCTCGGCTCTAAAGTCGCATCGGCTTCGCACATCGCTACCACGCATTGCACGGCGCGGAATTCGCCTTCGTGCTCGAGCGGCATTGGAGGAGCCCTGGTCTTCGTCTGGAGGGGGCGATTTCACCGACGCAGAGGCATTGGCCGCCGTCGCGCGCATCACGGGCGGCTACTTCCGTCTTCTCCAGCGCCTGTTCATCCAGATCGAGCGCGTGTTGCAGGTCAACGAGCTGAGCGTCATCACCGATGATGTCGTCGAAGCCGCGCGCAGCACCTTGGTCATCGCTACCAATCAATCCTACACATTCTGCGACAGATAGCGCTGAAGGTCACAGCAATGACATCCCTTTGTCCCAAACCTGACCGTCCTGCGCGTGGGCAAGATGTGACATCGCGCCGGCTCACGTAGGGATTGCGGAGCGGGACCATGCGCACCGGCTCTGGACTAACGCGACGAAGCCTGTACCACGGGGCCGAACCGCCGCCATGCCTACGGGACTCCATGAAGATCGCCAGCTTCAACATCAACGGCGTGAAGGCGCGCCTTCCCGTGCTCCTTGACTGGCTGCGGGACAGCGCCCCCGACGTGGCCTGCCTGCAAGAGATCAAATCGGTGGACGCGGGCTTCCCCCGGGCCGAGATCGAGGATCTGGGCTATAGCGTCGAGACCCACGGGCAAAAGGGGTTCAACGGGGTCGCGATCCTGTCGAAGCTCCCCCTGGAAGACGTGTCGCGCGGCCTGCCGGGCAACGCCGCGGACGAACAGGCCCGCTATATGGAGGCTACGGTGATCGGCGCCCGCGCGATCCGCGTCTGCGCCCTTTATCTGCCGAACGGCAATCCCGCGCCGGGGCCGAAATACGACTACAAGCTGGGCTGGATGGACCGGCTGAGGGATCGCGCGGCCCATCACCTGGCGACGGAGGAACCGGCGGTCCTCTGCGGCGACTACAACGTGATCCCGCGCGATCTCGACGCCGCGCGGCCCGATGCCTGGCGCCGCGACGCGCTGGCGCTGCCAAGGACGCGGGCCGCCTGGCACCGGCTCACCCACATGGGCCTGACCGAAGCGTTCCGTGCCCGCAACGCCGCCGGCGGGCACTATTCGTTCTGGGACTATCAGGCCGGCGCCTGGGACCGGAACGACGGCATCCGCATCGACCACCACCTGCTGACTCCCCAGGCCGCCGACCTTCTGGCGGACTGCTGGATCGAAACCGGCCTGCACGGGCGCGAGAAACCGTCCGACCACGTTCCGGTCTGGATCGACCTGCGCGCCTGACCTGCGACCACGCGTCCCATGGACAGGTGCGGCCATTGGGAACAAAGGCCGGCGCAGCCGGTTTCCTGCCCATGACCCACATTGCGTCTCCGGTCCGTTCCTCGCGCGTGTCCCATCCCCTGGCGGTGCGCATCGGCGGCGCAGGGGTGTCCGTGCTCTGGCGCAAACGTGACGCGGTGACGACAAGGGTTCCCGAACGATCCGAACCGGGTCATGGACCTGCGACTTGTCGGCAACCCCCCGTGGCGCCCGACCGTACGGACCGCGCCCGCCGGGTCGCGGCAGGCCGCGCGGCCGTTCCACCTCCCCCGGCGCGATTCAGCCGCCGGTGCCCGGGGACCGTGGCGATGATCGCATCCGCAAGCCTGACGGTCGTCCTCATGGCCGCCCTGTCACTGGCCGCGTCTCCAGCCGAGGCCCAGGCGAACGCGGATGCGCCGAAGGACGCCCAGGCGCCCCGGTCCAGGGATGCGATCTATGAGGTCGGAGAGACGGCGCCCGCCGATGCCGACATCGCCGACTCCTACCCCGGCCTGGACTTGCCGCCACTGGAGAAGACAGAGGGCTACCTGCGGTCGAACGAACATATCTACAGAGTGGACCGCGCCTCCCGGGAGATCCTCGAAGTTGTCGAGGTCTCGACCGTCCTGCTGATGTAGGCCCGGAGAGCGGGTTCGCCCGCTATTCCGCCGCGACCCTGCGAGAGGCGAGCATGGTCTTGAGATACCGCCCGGTATGGGAGGCCTCGACCTCCGCGACCGCCTCGGGCGTGCCCGTGGCCACCAGCGCCCCGCCGCCGTCACCGCCTTCGGGGCCGATGTCGATGAGCCAGTCGGCGGTCTTGATGACATCCAGGTTATGCTCGATGACGACGACCGAATTGCCCTGTTCGACAAGCTCGTGCAGCACTTCCAGCAGCTTCTTCACGTCCTCGAAATGCAGACCCGTCGTCGGCTCGTCCAGGATGTAGAGCGTGCGGCCGGTGGAGCGTTTCGACAACTCCTTCGACAGCTTCACCCGCTGCGCCTCACCCCCCGACAGCGTCGTCGCCTGCTGGCCGACCTTGATGTAGCCCAGTCCCACCCGCACCAGCGCGTCCATCTTCTCGCGGATCGACGGGACCGCCTTGAAGAACGATTGCGCGTCCTCGACTGTCATATCAAGAACGTCGGCTATGCTCTTGCCCTTGAAACGGATTTCCAGGGTCTCGCGGTTGTAGCGCGCGCCCTGGCAGGTCTCGCAGGTAACATAGACATCGGGCAGGAAATGCATCTCGATCTTGATGACGCCGTCGCCCTGACAGGCTTCGCAGCGGCCGCCCTTGACATTGAAGCTGAACCGCCCCGGCTTGTAGCCCCTTGCCTTGGCCTCCGGCAGGCCGGCGAACCAGTCGCGGATCGGGGTGAAGGCGCCGGTGTAGGTCGCGGGATTGGACCGCGGCGTGCGGCCGATGGGACGCTGGTCGATATCGATGACCTTGTCGAGATGCTCCAGCCCCTTGATCGTCTCGCAAGGCGCCGGCGTCTGGCGCGCGCCGTTCAGGCGCATCGACGCGGTCTTGAACAGCGTCTCGATGGTCAGGGTCGATTTGCCTCCGCCCGAAACGCCGGTCACGCAGACGAACTTGCCCAGCGGGAAATCCACCGTCACGTCCTGCAGGTTGTTGCCATGGGCCTTGACCACGGTCAGCTTCTTCTTGTTGCCCTTGCGCCGTCCGTCCGGCACCGGGATTTCGCGCCGGCCGGCCAGATAGTCGCCGGTGACGGATTTGGGGTTCTCCATGATGTCGCGCGGCGTGCCGTGGGCCACGACCTCACCGCCATGCACCCCGGCGCCGGGGCCGATGTCGAACACATAGTCGGCCTCGCGGATCGCTTCCTCATCGTGTTCGACCACGATCACCGTGTTGCCCTGGTCGCGCAGGTTCTTCAGCGTGGTCAGCAGCCGGTCGTTGTCGCGCTGGTGCAGACCGATCGACGGCTCGTCCAGCACGTAGAGCACGCCGGTCAGCCCCGACCCGATCTGGCTGGCCAGCCGGATGCGCTGGCTCTCTCCGCCCGACAGGGTGCCGGCGTTCCGGCTGAGCGTCAGGTACTCCAGACCGACGTTGTTGAGAAACCCCAGCCGCTCGCGGATCTCCTTGAGGATGGCGCGGGCGATCTCGTTCTTCTGGGCCGACAGGCTCTCGGGCACGGTCTGACACCAGTCGAGCGCCTCGCGGATGGATTTCTGCACGACCTCGCCGACGTGGACGCCGGCGATCTTCACGGCCAGCGCCTCTGCCCGCAGGCGGTAGCCGTCGCAGGTGCCGCAGGGGCGGTTGTTCTGGTAGCGCTCGAATTCCTCGCGCACCCAGGCGCTGTCCGTCTCGCGGTAGCGCCGTTCCATGTTCGGGATCACGCCCTCGAACGGCCGCTCGATCTGGTAGACGCGCCCGCCCTCGTCGTAGCGGAACTTTATCTCGGTCTTTCCGGACCCGTAGAGGAACACCTGCTTGACCTCGTCGCTCAGGTCCTTCCAACGGGTGGCGGTGGAAAATCCGTAGTGCCGCGCGATGGCCTGCACGGTCTGGGTATGGAACGGCGACTTTCCCTTGCGCCAGGGCGCGATGGCCCCGTCGAGGATCTTGAGGTTCTGGTCCGGCACCATCAGCACCGGGTCGAAGAACAGCTCGACCCCCAGACCGTCGCATTTCGGGCAGGCCCCGAACGGCGCGTTGAAGGAAAACAGCCGCGGCTCGATCTCAGGGATGGTGAACCCCGACACCGGGCAGGCGAAGTTCTCGGAGAAGGTGATGCGCTCCGGCTCTCCGTCCGCGGGGGCGGTTTCCAGCACGGCGATTCCATCGGCCAGGTCCAGCGCGGTGCGGAACGAATCCGCCAGCCGGGTTTCCAGCCCCTCGCGCACCACGATGCGGTCCACCACAACGTCGATATCGTGGCGGAACTTCTTGTCGAGCGTGGGGGGCGCGTCAAGCTCATGGAAGGTGCCGTCCACCTTGACGCGTTGAAAGCCCTGCTTGCGAAGCTCCAGGAACTCCTTGCGATACTCGCCCTTGCGGTCGCGGATGATCGGCGCCAGCAGGTAGCCGCGGGTCCCCTCCTCCATTCGCATCACCGTGTCGACCATGTCCTGCACCTGCTGCGCCTCGATGGGCAGGCCGGTGGCGGGCGAATAGGGCGTGCCGGCGCGGGCATAGAGCAGCCGCATATAGTCGTAGATCTCCGTCACCGTACCGACGGTGGAGCGGGGGTTCTTCGACGTGGTCTTCTGCTCGATACTGATCGCCGGGCTGAGGCCGCTGATATGGTCCACGTCCGGCTTCTGCATCATGTCGAGGAACTGCCGCGCATAGGCCGACAGGGATTCCACATAGCGGCGCTGGCCTTCGGCATAGATCGTGTCGAAGGCGAGGGACGACTTGCCGGAGCCGGACAGCCCGGTGATCACCACAAGCTGGTCGCGGGGAATATCCACGTCGATGCTCTTGAGATTGTGCTCGCGCGCGCCGCGAACCTCGATCTTCTTCAGCTCGGCCATGACATCCCCTGCTCGCTCCCCGTCCCACATAGACCCTGCGTCAGCGTCCGCCAACGAAATTGGTGAACGAACCGTGAATATTCAGGCGCTCGGGACGGGTCTGGCGATCAGATGGGCAAAACGTGCCAGAACCGCAAGCCCGAGAAGCGAGAACAGGGCGATCCCGGCCCAGATCGCCGCGGTTCCGCCCGCGGCATATAGTCCGGCGAACAGCGGCGTTCCGAGGGTGGTGCCGACATTGCCCATCTGCGCGATGCCGCCCGTGGCCAGGGCGCGGTCCGCGGGCGCGCGGTTGAGATGCGGGATCAGCGCGAAGGCGCCCCCGGGCACAAGGCCCATGGCCAGGAACATCGCCCAGAGCGCGCCGCCCAGCTCCGCCGCGGCAAGTCCGGCGCAGAGCAGCGTGCCCGCGAAGCCCGTTGCCATCACCGCCGCGGGGTGGAGGCGGCGCGACAGCGGTCCGGCCAAAAAGGTTCCGGCCAGCGTCAGGACCGGCAGGACACCGGCCAGCGCCGGGCGGCCCAGCGCCAGCGGCAGAATGGCCACCAGAGCGACGAAGAGCACCGTGTAGAAGACGAAGCACACCCCCGGCATCGCGCGGTGCGGCACCGCATAGATGCTGCGGTGGACCGCCACCGGGTCCAGCCGCAACGGCACGCGCGTCTGCGACCGGAGCATCGGCGCCAGCACCACCGCCATCGCCGCAAGCCCTGCCCCGTGCAGCGCGAACAGCCCCGGCAGGCCGACCGCCGCAAGCAGCGGGGGAAACAGCACCGCCGCAAGCGCGAAGGACACGCCGAAAAACGTCGCCCAGATCGCCATGGCGACGGGGCGGGCCGCATCCGATGCCGCACCCGCGATGAGCGTCGGAGCGGCCACCACGATCACCAGATGCGACGCGCCCTCGGCGATGCGCGTCAGGGCCAGGACCGGCTCCGGCGGCAGGAAGGCCTGAAAGACCGAGATGGCCGCCCCCGCCCAGAGCGCCCATAGCAGCACGCGGCGCGCGCCCAGGGCCGCGACGACGGTCCCGGCCATCGCGCCCAGAAGGATGCCTGTCACGCCGACGATCGAGACCAGATAAGCCAGCCGCACCGGTGCCAACCCGTAGGCCGCGCCCATGTCCGGCAGGGTCAGGGCGATCTTTCCGAACTGAGCCGCCGCCAGCAGTCCGGCGCCGAACAACGCGGCGATCAGCGCCCGGTCGGATCCGGCGCGGTCTGTGTCCTGGGTTGGGGAAGGCGCGTCCGGCATATCTCCCTTAGGCCGCGCGGGCCGCCGATGCGCAAGACCCGGCGGCGCGGCGGAACGTGCGGTTCGTGTCAGCGCGCAACTCTGCCGCGGGAGGCGGAACCGGGCGGAGCCGCAGACGATGCGGCCATCCGGTACCGAAACATGACGACAGCGACGGACGGGACGCGGGATCGGCGACCGGGCGTTGCACCGCAGCGTGTGCTCGGGGTCGGACGCTTTCCAGGCAGCCGGATGGGGCAGAGGCAGCCCGGCAATGGCGCCCCAGGGCCTCCGCAGGTATGCGAAGAGCGATAGACAGGATGCCGGCCCGCCAGGATCGCGGTCCCTGCGGGGCCGTTCGGCGACCGACGGGATCGCCGGAACGGCCCCGATCAGGCAGCGCTGCGGATGTCCTCGACCGTGCGGCCGTAACCGCCGTTGGCCAGGAATTCGGCCTCGGCCTCTGACGTGTCGCGGTCGAGGGCGCGGTTGCGGTGGGGAAAGCGCCCGAACCGGCGGATGACCTCCCGATGGGCGCGGGCGTGCAGCAGGTTATTCTCGGACTCGGGCATGCGGGTGTGGAACAGGCGCACGCAGCGGTCCTGGTCAATCAGGTTTTCCGAATGCATGAGCGGCAGGTAGAAGAACTGCCGCGCCGGCGGGTCGATCCGCAGATCCCACCCGCGCGAGATCGCGGTCTTCGCGGCGGCAAGCGCGGCGGCGTCCATGGCAAAGCTCTGCGCCGTTCCCCGCCACATGTTGCGCGGAAGCTGATCGGCCAGGATCGTATAGGCCAGCGTCCCCGCGGGATAGGTCAGCCACAGGGACAGACCGCCCTCTGCCGCCCGGTCCCACGTCTCCGCAAAGCGGTCGCGGCACGCCTCGTCCAACTCTTCACCACCCTTGTACCACCCCTCCGGCCCGACCTCATCCAGCCAGAAGGACAGCACGTCCTCCGGTGTTGCCATAGTCTTGCCCTCCTCCGTCGTTGCCTGCCATGCCCTCCCCGGCATCCTGTAACGTTAGCGGGAAAGGCCGGGAAATCATTCTTCTTTTTCGACTAGTTTCTCATCCGTTTTATCGTCCTGCCGTTCGGCCCATTCCTGTCCCGCGGCGATGGAATACCGCGACACGCTGGGCGTCACGGCCACGTAGGCGCCGGTTTCGGACGCGCTGGGCGCCGCGCGGCGGGTCATCCGGTAGGCGGCATAGGCCGCCAGCAGGACCAGCAGCACCATGACGAACAGCCAGAACCCTTCTGGCCCGATCCGCGTCATCATCGCGCCGATGGCGATGGGCCCCAGGATCGCGCCCATGCCGTTGATGAACACCAGACCGCCTGACGCGGCCGCCATGTCCTCATACTCCAGGTAGTCGTTGGTGTATGACACGAGCAGCGCATAGAGAGGGTTTATCATTCCGCCCATGACGAAACCGACCGATACGACCACCGTGAGCGTCGCCGGCAAAAGCACCCCCGCCAGGCAGGCAAACGCGCCGACCACAGAGCAGCTGAGGATCAGCACCCGCCGGTCGATCCGGTCGGAGATCCAGCCCACCGGATACTGGAACAGCAGGCCGCCCAAAAAGATCGCGCCGACGAACGTGCCGACCTCGGCCACGCGGAATCCGGCCTGGGTGGCGTAGACCGCCGCCATGCTGACCTGTGCGGCGTACATGCCGCCCGACAGGAACATGCCCACGCACCCGAGCGGCGACAGATGAAAGAGCCGCACCAGGGACATGGACTTGGTCTTCTGGAAGGGCGGCGTCGGCGTGATCGACAGAAGGATCGGGGCGAATGACATGGAGACCAGCACCGACGGGATCACGAACAGGATGAAACCGGACGGATCGCCGGTGACCAGAAGCGCCTGGGCCGCGACGATGCCGCTCATCTGCACGATCATGTAGACGGACAGCGCCTGGCCGCGGTTCTCCGACGTGGTGGCGTTGTTCAGCCAGCTCTCGGCGGTGACGTAGACACCGGAAAAGCAGAACCCGATCACGATCCTGAGGGCGATCCAGGCCCAGGGCTCGGTGATCGACGGAAACAGGATCAGCACCGCAGAGATGAAGGAGGCCAGCGCCGCGAAGACCCGCACGTGGCCGACCCGGCGGATCATCTCCGGCGCCATGCGCGATCCGCCCAGAAAGCCCAGGAAATACGCCGACATGACCAGCGACAGCGAGAAGGTCGAAAACCCCTCGATCTCACCGCGCACGCCCAGCAAGGTGCCCTGCATGCCGTTGCCGACCATGAGAAGGCCCATCCCGAGGAAAAGCGCCCAGGCGCTGCCGAGTACCGCGATCATCTGGCTGCTCCCTGCCGTCCGTCGGTGAAGGTCTGACGCAGCGGGCAGTCCGGGTCTGTCCCTTGTGCGACACGCCCGTGTCGGAGCCGCCCGTACCAGCGTCTTGCGACCCCGGCGAGAGCGGACCCTTGCGCGGACAGCATTGCGCCTATGCAGATGGCGCGGAGCGGGACGGCACAAGCAGGGACGCGTCGCCGTAGCTGAAGAACCGGTACCGCGCCCGGATCGCATGGGCATAGACGGCGCGGATCTCCTCGACCCCCAGGAAGGCCGACACCAGCATCATCAGCGTCGAGCGCGGCAGGTGGAAATTCGTCATCAGCGCGTCGGCGATGCGGAACCGGAAGCCGGGCGTGATGAAAATGTCGGTCTCTCCCCGCCACGGCGCGATCCGGCCCGGCCCGGTCGCCGCGCTTTCCAGCAGGCGCAGCGCCGTGGTGCCCACGGGGATCACCCGCCCGCCCGTGGCCCGGGTCTCCATGATCTGCGCCGCGGCGGTGTCCGTCACCTCGCCCCATTCGGCGTGCATCCGGTGCGCGCCGATATCGTCCACCTTGACCGGCAGGAACGTCCCCGCGCCCACATGGAGCGTGACGAAGCTGGTCTGCACGCCGCGCACGGCCAGTGCGGCCATCAGCGCGTCATCGAAATGCAGCGACGCGGTGGGCGCGGCCACGGCCCCCCTGCGGCGCGCCCAGATGGCCTGATAGTCCTCACGATCGGCGGCGTCGGCGGGCCGCCTGGCGGCGATGTAGGGAGGCAGCGGCATGGCTCCGGCCTGCGCCAGGGCCGCGTCGAACGCGTCGCCCGCCAGGTTGAATCGCAGATGCGCCCGGCCGTCCGCGCGCCCCTCCACCGCGGCGCTGAGCCCGGCACCGAACTCCAGCACCTCTGAATCGCGCACCTTGCGCAGTGGCTTGAGAAGCGCGCCCCACGTGCCGTCGGCGCGGACCTCCAGGAGCGTCGCCTCGATCCGCGCGCCGGGGCTGCCGTCCCGCGCCCGCTGCCCGGTCAGACGGGCGGGGATCACTGACGTATCGTTCAGCACCAGCCGGTCGCCCGGCCGCAGCCAGTCGGGCAGGTCGCGCACGCAGGCGTCGGTGATCGCGGCCCCCTCCGCCACCAGCATCCGGGCCGAGGAGCGCGGCCGCGCGGGGCGGGTGGCGATGAGGGCCTCCGGCAGGTCGAAATCGAAATCGGAAAGGCGCATGGGGCCCTCTACTGGCTCGGCCGCGCCGGGGGCGGGCGGCGGAAGATGTCCCGGAACATGCCCGGCGTCAGGATCGACAGCGGGTTCACCCCCACCGATGGGTCGCTCACCGGCCCCTTCAGCGTGAAGTTCACGCCGAAAAGCCCCTCTCCGCGGCGGGTAAAGATCGCGCCGACCCGGTTCAAGAGGTACACCGGCGACACCACCCCCTGCATGTCCATGCGTCTGGTGACCGGATCGTAGACCCCGTCCATGGACAGGCCCAGCGAATTGCCCGTCGCCGATGAGCGGTAGAGTGTGATCTGTCGCGGCGACAGGCGGAACTCGGCCGAGACCTCGTCGAAGGGGATCCCGGCGCCACCCAGCTGCTCCAGCAGCCCGACCACCGAAATCGCGCTCAACAGCTCGGCGATGGCCGGTGCGTCACGCAAGACCGGGTCGGTCACGCGCACCTGCCCGTCGTAGGTGCCGCGCGCGCCGGTCGGACGCAGGGTCAGGTTCAGCCGACCGCCCTCGACGCGGCGAAACAGACCGGCGTCGCGCAGCAACGCCCCCGCGTCGGCGCTGGCCAGCTGCACCGCGACGCCGCCCGCCTCTCCGGTCAGCGTGCCCGAGACGCCGACCCCGCCATTCATCCGGCCGCTGAACGCGCCCGACAGGCCGCGCCCCGGCGCCAGATCCACCGCCGCCGCCGTCAGCGCCAGCGTATCGGTAATCGTCAGCCGGTCGAGGCGCAGGGTCACCGGCCCCCGCGCCGTCCCGCCACCGGAGCCGCTGCCGCTCCCGCCCAGTTGCGCGCGACGCAGGTCGACCCGGCCTCCGGTGACGGAGATGGCGGGCGGCTGCCCCGGCCCCCGGGCCGCGACGGTCACCGCCCCGTCGAGCCAGCCGCCCAGCGCCACGCGGTCCAGCCGCAGCGCCCTGAACGCCGGTCCCGCCGACAGCTCGACCCGTCCCCGCGCGCTCAGCCCCGGCGCCTCGAGGCTCAGCCGGTCGATCTGCGGCACCTTGCCAAGGCGGCCGGACAGCCGGAACGTCCCGCCGGCCGCGGCGGGTTTCGACCAGTTCACCGCCGCGATCCGCAAGCCGATCCCGCGCAGGTCCGACGCCAGCGCGATCCGTGGCACGCCATCGCCCAGCCTCACGGTCAGGTCGCCCTGCCCCGAGCCGCTGACCAGCCCGTCGGGAAGCGTCACGCCGAACCGCCGCAGCCCGTCGGGCGACAGCGCCACGTGACCCTCGACCCGGCCCGTCCCGGCGTCCTCACCGGACAGGGCCTGGCGCCAGGTCCCGTCGAAGCCCACCCCGTCAAGCGTCGCCTGCCCTTCCGCCCGGATGGCCTGGCGGTCCACAGTCACCGCCAACCGGTCCGCCGCCAGCTCTCGCCCCGGCACCGCGCTGTCGGACGCAAAGTCGCGGATCTCTCCCTTCGCGTCATAGGTGATGTCCTGCGGGGTGACGCCGCGCCGCAACGGCAGCGCGATCCGGGTGGTGCCGGTGACACGGCCCGTCGCCAGGTCCGGCCCGCGCCCGACGCGGTCCAGCAACCGCAGCGGCGGCCGGTCGATCAGCGCCAGCACCGACCCCAGCGGCCCGTCCGCCGCAAGGTCCAGCACCCCTTCCGCGGGCTGCTGCCGCATGTCTGGAATGGAGAAGGTCGAGCCTGCCAGATCCACCGCACCGCGCCCCTCCGGCGCCATGCGGCCGGCATCCATCCGGACCGCGAACCGCCCGTCGAAGAGCGATCCGTAGCCCGCCGCCCTGGTCACCGGCGGCATGAAGTCGACCGCCCGCACATCGGCGCCCTCGAACCCGAAGGTCACGCCGACCTCCGGCCGGTCCATGCCCGGCCGGAACCGCAGCGCCAGACGGGGCGACAGCACGACCCCGCCGGAAACCCGGTTGGCGAACCAGTTGCGGGCCATTCTGGCCACCGGCAGGGGCCAGAGTTCGGCCAACCGGTCCGCGGCCAGCCGCCCGGTGCCAAGGTCCAGATCCGCCCGCCAGCCATCGGGACCCGCGACCACCCGCGCCGTCCCGGCCACGGTCTCTTCCGGGCCGCCGCCCGGACCGGGCAAGGACCAGCGCCCGACCTCTACGGTCAGAGGGTTCAGACGCAGCCGCAGGTCGGCGGATCCGTCGGTCACCGTCACCGGATCGGCGAACAGGGTCGCGGCACCGATCCGCGCCTCCTGGACCGCGATCTGAACCAGAAGCGCGCCGGGCATCCCGCCCGGCCCAAGCTCGGTGAGGTACGCGTGGCCCGATGCCCGCCCGGACGCGTCGTCGGACACCAGCTTCAGCTCCGTCATGTCGATCCGCTTGCGGGCCGGGTCGTAGCCGAAATCGACCCGCGCGCTGTCGAACGGGATCGGCCGCGTCTCCGCCCGCGGGTTCAGCGCGCCAGCACCGATCTCAAGCGTCCCGTCCAGCCCCCCCAGCGTCCCGTCCGGGCCCAGCCGCGCCTCCAGCCGGGCCGAGAGCGGCGCGTCGAGCACCCGCAGCACGCTGAGAACGGGAGACTGCGCCGCGATGTCCCGCGCCTCTATCC
The DNA here is from genome assembly GCF_000743715.1 of Palleronia rufa. GTDB lineage: Bacteria > Pseudomonadota > Alphaproteobacteria > Rhodobacterales > Rhodobacteraceae > Palleronia > Palleronia rufa. Next base: position 234,098 of record NZ_JQEY01000004.1, on the reverse strand, counting down.
CGTCGAGCGCGATCCGCGCGCGGGCCGATCCGTCGTCGCCCGCAGTGCTGAGATCCGCCTCCAGCCGCGCCAGGTCGTCGCCGCCGTTGAAGAGATCCGCCGCCACACTCAGCGCGACCCCGCCGGCCTGCCGGTGCAGCTCCGCATTTCCGTCGGTCAGCTGCCAGACGCGGGAGGAGCGTGCATCCTCCAGCGACACCTGCGTGCCGTAAAGGGTCACGCTTTCCACCCGGTCGAACGGCGGCGCGGCCAGCCGCGCCTCGACCGCGTCGAGCACCGCGCCGGGATTGTCGAACCGCATCGCGTCGCCACCGCCGCCGAAGGTGAATTCGAACCGCCCCCGGGCGTCGCGCCGGACGACCAGCCGCGCGCCGGCGACCCGCAGGATCCTGGGTGCCACCCGCCCGGACAGCAGCGCCCCGGCGTCGATGGCGACGCCGACCTCCGCCAGCTCGGCCAAGTCCGCCCCGCCGGCGTCGCGGAGGGACACGCCCTCCAGAAACAGCCGCGGCACGAGTCGGCGGTCGAGCATCACCGACACGTCGCCCAGTTCGATGTCCATATCCGTCAGTCGCGCGTCGATCCGGTCCTCGATCCGCGCCACCAGACCGGCCGGGAAAGCCAGCCGCGTCTCGCTGGCGGCCAGGGCCCCCAGCGCCGCGACCGCCACCAGGGCCAGCGACAGGGTGAGGGCCAGCGCGCCCACGATACTGCCCAGCACGAAACGGCGGCCGCGCCCGTGCCTTGGCCTTTCTGTGTCGCTGTCGGTCATCCGTGATCCACGACCCCGTTCGGAGGCTCGGGCGGCACTAGACCACGGCCGGGCACCCTATGCGAGACCCCGGCCCGCCTGCTCACGCGGACTTGCCTTGGCCCGATCGGCCCCCAGTTCAGAGTTGAACCCCGACGGAGAACACCATGGACCTGACCGGACAGCCCGCCCCGACCATCGACCTGCCGCGCGATGGCGGCACCACCGTGAGCCTTGCGCAGATCGGCGGGCCCTGCGTCGTCTTCTTCTACCCCCGCGCAGACACACCGGGCTGCACCCGGGAGGCCGTGGAGTTCACCGACCGGATCGAGGAATTCGTCGCCGCCGGGGTCGCGATCCTGGGCGTGTCCAAGGATCCCGTCGCCAAGCAGGAGAAGTTCCGCGACAAGCACGGCCTGTCGGTGCCGTTGTTGTCGGATGCCGATGGCGACGTCTGCGAGCGCTACGGCACCTGGGTGGAAAAGAACATGTACGGCAAGAAGAGCATGGGCATCGAGCGATCCACCTTTCTGATCGACGGCACCGGCACCGTGGTGCGCGAGTGGCGCAAGGTGAAGGTGGACGGCCACGTGGACGAGGTTCTGGAGGCCGCCCGCGCCCTTTGACCTCTGCGCGGAGACGCGGACACAGCCCGCCGGCGCGCCTTTCGGTCGGGCCTGTAGAGAAGATCCGCACGGACCCGGCCGCCGGTTCCGCCCGCCTCTGCCCCCCGGGCGCAGCCGACCAAAATGGATTAGTCCGGTCGGAAAAGTCCAGACCTGAGCACGGGCCGCATCGGCCACGAATCGCCCCCTTGGGCAGGTTTTTGCCGAAACGCCATGGCCGCGGCGGGGTTTCCGCCGACCTTTAGCAAAAATGTTGCGAATACCCACAACGGCCGATAGGGACTTTCAAAAGCCGGGGTCTGGGACCCGGTTCTGCTGCCGGAAATGACAGCACGAGAGGACAGAAGTTGCTCACGACCAGGACTAACCTTGTAGGCGCCGCCCTGTCGCGCGCCTTCCCGGAAAGACGCCTTTTTCTACGCTCCGATACCGAAACCAGGTTCGTCCGGCTGACGCCTGCATCGCAGGCGCTGACCAGTGCCTGCGCGACCATCGTGCTGGGCTGGACCATACTGGCCTCGTCCATGATCCTCATGGACTCCGTCGGTTCCGGCCAGCTGCGCGACCATTCGGCGCGGGAGCAACGCACCTACGAAGACCGGCTCAACGCGATGAGCGAAGAGCGCGACGCCGCCCTGAAGGAGGCGCGCTCGGCCCAGGAACGTTTCGCCTCCGCGCTCGTCCAGGTCAGCGACATGCAATCCGAGCTTCTCGACTCAGAGACCCGACGTGAGGAGCTGGAGCGCGGGATGGGCGTGGCCTACGCCAATCTCAAGACCGCGATCCTGGAGCGCGACAGCGCCAAGGAAGAGGCCCAGTCCCTTGCCGCGCAGGTCGACGGCGACCCGGACGCCACCGCCGAGCTGGCCCGCATGGGCGAGTTCCAGTCCACCATCGACGTCCTTGCGAGCACGCTGGACGGGACCGCCCGCCAGCGCGACGAGATGGCGGCAGAGGCGATGGAGGCGGAGCAGTTCGCCGAAGAGATGATCCTGGAAGCGAAGCTGTCGGAGGACCGCAACGACCGGATATTCAACCAGCTGGAAGACGCGCTGGCGATCTCGGTCAAGCCGCTCGACAAGATGTTCCGGCAGGCAGGGCTGGACACCGACACTCTGCTCGACGCCGTGCGCCGCGATTACTCGGGCCAGGGCGGCCCGCTGACGCCGATCACCTTTTCCACCAAGGGCGCACCGCTCGATTCGGCCTCCCGCCGCGCCAACGGGATCATCGACCGTCTGGATCAGATGAACCTCTACCGGATCGCGGCGCAGAAGGCCCCGTTCGCGCTGCCGGTCAAGGACAACTTCCGCTTTACCAGCGGCTTCGGGCCGCGCTGGGGCCGGATGCACAACGGTTCCGATTTCGCCGGCCCCAAGGGCACGCCGATCTATGCCACAGCCGATGGCGTCGTGACTTATGCGGGACGTCTGTCGAGCTTCGGCAATTTCGTGCGGATCCAGCACGAATTCGGCATCGAGACGAGCTACGCCCACCAGTCCAAGCTGCGGGTCAAGGTCGGTCAAAGGGTCTCGCGCGGGGATCGTATCGGTGATATGGGCACGACCGGGCGGTCGACGGGCAATCACCTCCACTATGAGGTGCGCGTCGGCGGCGAGCCGGTCAACCCGATGACCTTCATCAAGGCAGCGCGCAATGTTTTCTAAGTCCAAGATCAACGAGCCCGGCCCCAAGCAGGGCGGTGAGGCCGCGACCAGACCTTCGAGCGAGAGTTCCATGAACGCACCCACGACCTCCACCGACACCGGATCGGGACCCAAGGCCAAGCCGCCGGCGTCGATCCTGTCGTCCGATCTCACGATCAAGGGCAACCTCAAGACCACCGGCGACATTCAGATCGAGGGCAACGTAGAGGGCGACATCCGCGCCCACCTGCTCACCGTCGGTGAGGGCGCCGTGGTCAAGGGAGAGGTCATGGCCGACGACGTGGTGGTGAACGGCCGGATCGTCGGTCGGGTACGCGGCCTCAAGGTGCGGCTGACATCCACGGCGCGGGTCGAGGGCGACATCATCCACAAGACCATCGCCATAGAAAGCGGCGCGCATTTCGAAGGCTCTGTCGCCCGTCGTGACGACCCGTTGAATACTCAGGGGGGACAGCCCCGCCCGGTGGCGGCCAGCGCCGCCTCCACCTCCTCCGCGTCCTCCGGCACCTCCGCCCCGTCGACCTCCGCCAGCGCGCTGGCGTCGTCCAAGGGCGACTGACCCGCGCCGAAGCGTCGGGGGCGGTCACCTGAGGCGTCCGTCCTGCGTCACGGCCCGGCGAATGCGCGCCCGCCCATCATGCTCAACGGCCGGCGGTCCTGCCTCCCCGCAAAACGGCGCTGCGCAGGGGCGGCGGCCCGCAGAAAGCCGGTGGAGAGTGGCTCGGCCCCGCCGCCGCCCCTCGACCGACATAGAGGGCGGCACCTCGCGCGACAGCGCTCCGTTCCGGCGGGCCGGCCGCCGCCTGTGTCCCGCCATCGGCTGCCGCCGCCGGACGCTGTGCCGGCGCGCCCTACCTGTGCGCCATGACCGCTCCGATCCTGCTTTCCACCGTCGGCTCTTTCGGCGACCTGTTCCCGGTCCTCGCCCTTGCCCATGCGCTGGAGGCCCGGGGACAGCCCGCCCGCCTGGCCCTGTCGCCCGAAGATGCCACGCGCGCGCGGACGCAGGGGCTCGACGCCATCGCATGCGGTCCGACAGAGGCGGACGTGTCCCGCCTGGCCGGGCTCGACCGCGACGCGCTGGCCCGACAGGTGTTTCGCGACCCGTCCCCGATCCTGACCAGCGCCACCTATCCGATGTTGGCCAGCCTCGCCGCCGACCTGGCCCCGGAGGCCACGCGCGCCCGCGCCGTCGCAGGCACGCTGCTGGCCATGGCCGCGCCGCTGGCCGCGGAACTGGCGGACCGCCCCTATATTCCTCTGCTGCTGCAACCGCTGCTGCTCAGATCCGCGCTTGACCCGCCGCGGGTTCCCGGCTTCGCGCCGCCTATGCTGCGGCGCCCGGACACGGCGGCGGCCCGTGCCTGGAACCGGCTCTGGTTGCGTGTCATCGACGCGGAGTTCCGCCGCCGCCATGGCCGCGACCAGGCGCGCGTCCGGCGTGAATTGGGCCTGCCGCCCACCCGTGCGGTGCCGGTCTTCGGCCATCCTGTCCCGCCCGTCGCGCAACTCGGCCTCTGGGATCCGGCGGTGGCGCCCGCGCCCGCAGACCGCGACGTACGCCTGACCGGCTTCCCGCGGCTGGCGCCAGAGGGGCTGCCCGGCCCGCTCGCCGCGTTTCTGGAGTCCGGTCCGCCGCCGCTGGTCGTGACGCTCGGATCGGTTTCCCACGCGCTCGGCGGCGATGGATTCTGGGCCGGCGCCGCAGCACTTGCCCGCGACGCGGGTCTCCGCGCGGTCCTTCTGTCCGGTGACGTGCCCCTGGCCCAGGCCGGCGACATCCACGCAACGCCCTATGCGCCGCACGATGCGCTCTTTCCTCACGCCGCCGCCGTGCTGCACCACGGCGGCATCGGCACCACCGGGGCCGCCTGTCTTGCCGGGATCCCGCAGCTGATCCAGCCGCTCGGCGCAGACCAGCCCGACAATGCCGCGCGGATCGAGGCGCTCGGCGTCGGTCGCGTCATCCGCGGTCCGGCCCAAGCGCGGCATGCCCTGCAGGACGTCCTGTCCACCGGCACCCGCGCCGCGGCCCGCGCCCTGGCGGCCCGCCTGATCCCCGATGGCGCCGACCAGGCGGCCGAGGCGCTCTTGCAGACCGTCGAAGCCCGCGTCCGCTAGGATCAGTCGTCGGCGCCGGCCTCCGCGCGGCTCATGCCGGACACGTCCATCGCCAAGGTGGCCGCCATGAACGCATCGAGGTCCCCGTTCAGAACCCCCTGGGTGTCGCTGGTTTCGACGCCGGTGCGCAGGTCCTTCACCATCTGATAGGGCTGCAGAACGTAGGACCGGATCTGGTTGCCCCAGCCGGCATCGCCCTTGGCGTCATGGGCCTCGTTGATGGCGGCGTTGCGGCGGTCCAGTTCCATCTGGTAGAGCCGCGATTTCAGTGCCTTCATGGCAATATCGCGGTTCTGGTGCTGCGACTTCTCCGAACTCGTCACGACGATGCCAGTCGGCGCGTGGGTGATCCGCACGGCAGAGTCGGTCGTGTTCACGTGCTGCCCGCCCGCGCCGCTGGAGCGGTAGGTGTCGATGCGGATGTCGGACGGGTTCACCTCGATCTCGATGTTGTCGTCCACCACCGGATAGACCCAGACCGACGAAAAGGACGTGTGCCGCCGCGCCGCGCTGTCGTAGGGGCTGATCCGCACCAGACGGTGCACGCCGCTCTCGGACTTCAGCCAGCCATAGGCATTGTGGCCGGTGATCTTGTAGGCGGCGGACTTGATCCCCGCCTCTTCGCCCGCGCTCTCGGACTGCAGCTCGACCTTGTAGCCCTTCTTCTCCGCCCAACGGACGTACATCCGCGCCAGCATCGCCGCCCAGTCGCAGCTCTCGGTTCCTCCAGCGCCCGAGTTGATCTCCAGGAACGTGTCGTTTCCATCCGCCTCGCCGTTCAGCAGCGCCTCGATTTCCGCCGCCTCGGCCCGGGCTTTGAGAGCCTTCAGCGCGGTCTCCGCCTCGCGCACGATATCGTCGTCGCCCTCGGCCTCTCCCATCTCGATGAGCTCGGCATTGTCGCGGAGTTCCTGCGCCATGCCGTCATGCCGTTCCAGCGCATCCACCAAAGCCTGACGCTCGCGCATCAAGGTCTGGGCATTGGCCGGATCGTCCCAGAGCGCGGGGTCCTCGACACGCGCATTGAACTCCTCCAGCCGGTAGGCCGCGGTCTCATGGTCCATCCGCTGACGCAGCAGCACCAGCGATTTCTCGATCGCCTCGACGGTGGCCTGGGTTTCTGAACGCATGGGTCGGCTCCCTCTATCCCGGCGCCTGCTCTATCAACCGTCCTGCAAGGGAACAAGCCGGCGACGCACCGCGCGGCCGGACCCGCGCCTCCCCCCGCGAGGAGCGACGCACCGCGCCCCCTGCCACGCCGCCCGCAACCTCATCTTTCCCGAAATATCCCGGGGGGCCTGCCGTCAGGCAGGCGGGGGCAGCGCCCCCTCGGCCCCCGGTTCTAGTACAGGCCTCCGGACGACAGCGTTCCGAAGGTCGCCTTCTTCTTGGGGATCGTTACTGTGCGTCCTGCGGCATTGCGCACCTGCTGCCCCGCCGTGCCGCCCCGATCCGCCGCGCTGAACAGAGGCAGATTGTCCCCCATCTGGAACCCGCCGTCGAAGGCCACGCCGAACATCGGCTCTTCTCCGAGACGGAAATACTCGGCCACGACATTGTCGCCGGACGCGTCATCGGACAGGCGCGCGCCGGTGAAACGGTCGATCTTGATGAACTGTCCGCCGGGCGGCACCTCGAACGGGCCGCCGCCGTATTTCTCCGTCGCCTTCGCCATGAAGCGGTTGAAGACCGGCGCGCACATGCCCCCGCCCGACGCCCGGGATCCCAGCGACCGCGGCTGGTCGAAGCCGATGTAGCAGCCCGCGGCGATGTTCGACGTGAAGCCCACGAACCACACGTCCTTTGCGTCGTTGGTCGTGCCGGTCTTCCCGGCCACCGGCACCGGCAGCGTCACCGCTCCCTTGGCCGTTCCGCGCTCGACCACGCCCTTCATCATCGAGGTCAGCTGATAGGCCGTGATCGGATCCATCACCCGCTCGCGGTTCGACCGGATCATCGGCGCGACGCCTGGCGCCAGACTGGCCGTCTGGCAGTCCACGCAGTCGCGCCGGTCGTGCTTGTAGACCGTCCGTCCGTAGCGGTCCTGCACCCGGTCCACCAGTGTCGGCTCTACCCGTTCGCCGCCATTGGCGAACATCGAATAGGCCGCGACCATCTTGTAGAGCGTCGTCTCCTCCGACCCCAGCGAGTTGGCCAGGAACCGTCCCATGTTGTCATAGACCCCGAAACGCTCGGCGTAGCGGGCGACCACGTCCATGCCGACCTCCTGAGCCAGCCGTACGGTCATCAGGTTGCGCGACTGCTCGATCCCGGTCCTGAGCGGCGCGGGACCGTAGAAGCGGTTGGAATAGTTCTTCGGGCGCCAGAGGCCCTGGGGCGTGTTGATCTCGATCGGCGCGTCCACCACGATCGTCGCCGGCGAGAAGCCCGAGTCCAGCGCCGCGGCATAGACGAACGGCTTGAAGGACGATCCCGGCTGTCGCGTCGCCTGGGTGGCGCGGTTGAACACCGAATGCTGGTATGAAAACCCGCCCTGCATCGCCAGAACCCGGCCGGTGTCCACGTCCATGGCCATGAACGCGCCCTCCACCTGGGGCACCTGCCGCAGGGACCAGCGGATCAGCGCGCCGGTCGCATCTTCGGTCATGCGCCGGACATGGACCACGTCGCCGACCTCGAAATTATCGGCGAAGGAGCCGCTGATCCAGGCGATATCCTCGCGCGGGATAGACTGTTCGCCCTCACCCTCGACGCCGACGCGCATGGAGGCGTCGCCGATCTCCAGAACCACGGCGGGAAACCATGTGTTCTCCAGACGGATATCGCGGGCCACATCCACGTCGCCCAGCGCGGCCTGCCAGTCGCCCAGCCGGTCGGCCGGGATCGTCTTGCCGGTGCCGCGCCAGCGGCCGATGCCGCGGTCGTACTCTTCCAGCGCCTGCTGCAGCGCCGCGGCCGCCACCTGCTGCAGTTCCGGGTCGATCGTGGCGCGCACGTTCAGCCCGCCGCTGAAGAATTCTCCCTCTCCGTAGTCCCGGCTAAGCTGGCGGCGGATCTCGTCGGTGAAATAGTCGCGGGGCGGGATCTCGTCGCGAAAGCTTTCCATGTCGCCGCCCTGCACCGTCCTGAGCGGTGCGATACGGGCCGTGCGGTACTGTTCCTCGGAGAGATATCCGTTCTCGAACATCTCCCGCAGCACGAAGTTGCGGCGACTGATGGCCCGCTCGGTCGCGCGGACCGGGTGATAGGTCGACGGCGCCTTGGGCAGGGCGGCCAGATAGGCGGCCTCCTGCGGTTCCAGCTCCGTCAGCGACTTGTTGAAGTAACTCTGCGCCGCGGCGGTCACGCCAAAGGAGTTCTGCCCCAGGAAGATCTCATTGAGGTAGAGTTCCAGGATCTTCTCCTTGGACAGCGTATCCTCGATCCGCGCAGCCAGGATCAGCTCCTTCACCTTGCGCTCCGCAGACCGTTCGCCGCCCAGAAGGAAATTCTTCATCACCTGCTGGGTGATCGTCGATGCGCCGCGCACCGCCCCACCCTTGGCCGCGTCCAGGGCGGCGGCCATCATGCCGCGCGGGTCGTAGCCCCGGTGGGTATAGAAATTCTTGTCCTCGGCCGAGATGAACGCCTGCTTGACCAGGTCGGGTATCTCCGCGGCCGGTGTGAACAGGCGCCGCTCCTCGGCGAATTCGTCGATGATCCGTCCCTCGGCGGAATAGATCCGGCTGATGGTCGGCGGCGTATAGCTGGCCAACTGCTCGGTGTCCGGCAAGTCGCTGGAATAGATCCAGAAGATCGCGCCGATGCTGAGCGCCATGGCCAGCGCGCCCAGCGTCAGGGTCGTGAAGAGTCCGCCGAAGACGGCAAGGATGGCACGGATCACCGGCGCGTCTCCCGTATGGCTGTGCTAGCGATGGGGTCTTCTACAGCGATTGGGCGCGGGACGCAAAAGCCATCGGCCGGGACATGCCGCCGCTGACGGTGCCGTGATCGCCGGCGCGGCAGACGGCCGCAGCGGTTCGCGCGGCTCATCGGCCCGGCGCCGCGTCGACGGACCCCAGCGCCAGCCGCGCGGGCGCCGCCGGTCCGCGGACCCTCCCCTCGCTGCGGGTTTCGGGGTCGAACAGGCTGTTCTGCGGCGCGCCCGATCGGGCGGCGAAATCGCCGGCGCTGGTGGGGGCAAGCTGCATCTTCAGAACGGCGCCCTGGGCTGTCCCCGTTGCCAGCCCCGCGGTTTCGATCCGCATGGGGCGGTCGAGATCCAGCACCAGCCGCGACCAGCCCTCTCGGACACGGTAGAATCGCAGATCGGAGACGATGTCGCTGTTCAGGACCTGCCGGAACGCGTCGGGCAACAGCGCAATCTCGCTGAAATCGAGCACCACGCGGCGCGGATCGTCCAGCGTATAGACCTGCCAGGGCACCGGCCGGGTCAGCGTCAACTCCACATGGAGATCGGAGCCAAAGTCCTCGATCCGGCTGGTCTCCGGTTCGACGCGGGCAAACCCACTCGACGGCATGGCCGTGTCGTTCCTTGGGGTTTGCGCCTCGGACGGCGCCAGCAGGACACCCAGGAGCAGTGCCCCGGATACCAGTCGTCGGAACTCCATCCGCCCTTGCCTCGAATATACTGCCTTGCGGGGTCTTGGCGCCCCTGATCTGCGACCACACTAGCAGCAAACGCGCCGGTTATGAAGGCAAATCAGCCTGCGCGGGCGGCCCATTCGGCCAGACGCTCCATGCCCTCGGCAATGTCGGCCGTCGATCCCGCGTAGGAAAACCGCAGCATGTCACCGCCCCGCGACGGGTCGAAATCTATCCCCGGCGTGACCGCGACGCCGGCCTCGTCCAGGATCCGTCCCGAAAGGCTGAGCGCGTCGGCGCCCAGATGCGACGCGTCCGCATAGACATAGAACGCGCCGTCCGGCGGTGCGAAGCGTGAGAACCCCGCCCGCGCCAGGCCGTCGACGACCAGCCGGCGATTGGCGGCATAGACGGACAGGTTGGCGTCGAGCTCATCGCGGCAGTCCATGGCGGCCAGCGCGGCGATCTGACTCGGATGGGGCGGACAGATGTAGAGGTTCTGCGCCAGACGCTCGACGGTGCGGAGGTGATCCGCCGGCACGACCATCCAGCCGACCCGCCAGCCGGTCATGGAAAAGTACTTGGAGAAGGAGTTGATCACATAGACATCGTCGCCCACCTCCAGCGCGCTGACGGCGGGCCGGTCGTATTCGATTCCGTGATAGATCTCGTCCGAGATCAGCGCGATCCCGGCGTCGCGGCAGCGCGCGACCAGGGCCGACAGGGACGGAGGGTCCAGCATGGTCCCCGCCGGGTTGCCTGGGCTGGCCAGGATCAGCCCTGCCAGATCGGCCCCCAGCGCCTCGGGCCGGGGCTGAAAGCGGTCCTCCAGCGTTGTCTCGATGCCCACCGGGCGCAGGCTCAGCGCCGACAGGATGTGGCGGTAGCTGGGATAGCCGGGCAGGCCCAGGCCGACCCGCTCTCCCGCCTCGAAAAGCGCGGTGAAGGCCAGCACGAACCCCGCCGACGCCCCGGAGGTCACGATCACGCGGGCGGGGTCCAGGTCCACGCCGTGCCGGGCGCGATAGTGCCGGGCGATCCGCGCCCGCAGCGCCGGCAGACCCAGGGCCACCGTATAGCCCAGCGAACCGCCCGCCATGGCCTCCGCCACCGCGGTCCGCGCGCCGAGGGGCGCGGGCGTGCCCGGCTGGCCGACCTCCATGTGGATCACCCGCCGTCCCGCCGCCTCCGCCGCGCGGGCCTTTTCCATCACGTCCATCACGATGAACGGATCCACCGCGCCCCGCGCCGACAGCCGCATGTCGTTCTCTCCCCGCCTTCCCGATACGGCGCCTGACTGCGCCCGGTACGCGGCGGCGTCAACATCGCGGCACCGCGAACGCCGCGGTCACCCGGCGAGACCCTTCACGGTTTGGCGCGACGTCAAGCCGCGCCCCCGCGACGTGTCCGGCGCGTGGCGACATGGCCCCATGGGATCGGCGCGGACAGGGCTGCCAGCGGCCCGGGCCCCCCGGACACGGCGCGATCGCGGCGCGGCGGGCCTGTTGCGATGTCGATGAGGCGGACAGCGCGGGGGTCCGACCCGGCCCGTTTGCCCGGCGCGCAAACGCGCTAGCTCCTTGCAAGACCCAAGACGGAGACGTGACAGATGACCGACCGCCGCAGCCTTGCCGCCGGGAACTGGAAGATGAACGGCACCGCCGCCGCCCTGTCGGAGCTCGACGCGCTGATCGCCGCGCATGGTGACACCCGGTCGGAGCTTCTCCTCTGCCCTCCCCATACGCTGGTGGAGCGGATGGCGCGCGCCGCGGATGGCTCCGCGCTCGGCGTCGGCGGACAGGATTGCCACTGGGAGGAGACCGGCGCCCATACCGGCGATGTCTCCGCCGCGATGCTGAAGGATGCCGGCGCCACCCATGTCATCCTGGGCCATTCCGAACGCCGCGCCGACCATGCCGAGACCGACCGCATGGTTCGCGACAAATGTGACGCCGCCTGGGCGGCGGGGCTGACGGCCATCGTCTGCGTCGGTGAAACCCTGGCCGAACGCGAAAGCTCGAACACGCTGCAGATCATCCGCGGACAGATCGCCGGGTCCCTGCCCGATCAGGCCACGGGCCATAACCTCGTCATCGCCTATGAGCCGGTCTGGGCCATCGGCACCGGCAAGGTGCCCACTACGGATGAGATCGGGGAAGTGCATTCCGACATCCGCAGCACGCTGGAACGACGCTTCGGCGCCGGCGTGGCCAAGTCGGTCCGGATCCTCTACGGCGGATCGGTGAAGCCCGACAACGCGTCGGAGATCTTCGCGGTCGAGAACGTGGACGGCGCGCTGGTCGGCGGCGCCTCTCTCAAGGCGGCCGATTTCGGCGGCATCGTCAGGGCGCTCGACGGCGCCTGACGATCGGCAGGGGCGGCAACGCGGCTCTGCCCCCTCCCCCGCACCGACCCGAAACCCTGCCGCGACTAGCGTCGGGCCGCTGCGATCCGCACGCGGCTCAGGCCGGATCCGGGCTGCGCCGGCGCCGAGGTCCAGCCGCCGGACGCGCGCGCGTCGTCGGCCGACCCGGCACCGCCATCTCAGTCGTCCCGGTGCACCTTTTCGCGGCGCTCATGGCGTTCCTGGGCCTCCAGGCTCAGGGTCGCGATGGGACGCGCATCAAGCCGCTTGAGCGAGATCGGCTCACCCGTCACCTCGCAATAGCCGTATTCGCCGTTGTCGATCCGGCGCAGCGCGGAATCGATCTTGGCCACCAGCTTGCGCTGACGGTCGCGGGTCCGCAGTTCGATGGATCGATCGGTCTCTTCGCTGGCGCGGTCGGCCATGTCGGGGATGTTGCGGGTGCCGTCCTGAAGACCCTCGATGGTGGAGCGACCCTCATCGAGAAGCTCATGTCTCCAGTCAGTCAGCTTGCGCCGGAAGTATTCGAGCTGACGCTCGTTCATGAACGGTTCGTCCTCTGCGGGACGGTAATCGTCCGGTAGGAAGGTTTCGACCTTCATCAATTGTCACTCCCCAGTAACTGTCCCGTATCCCGGTCTGTCGTGGTCTTGGGCGGGCGCATATCCGATGGGCCCCGACTTGTCACGCACCATCTGGCAAGGCTTGTGCCCGTCTCGGCCCATGCCTAAGGTCGCGCCCGACCGGACCTTCCCGACAGGATCAAGATGCAGTTCAGCTCGACCGACGGCTATGTCGCCACAGACGATCTGGAGATCGCGGTCAACGCCGCGATCACGCTGGAACGCCCGCTTCTGGTGAAGGGCGAGCCCGGAACCGGCAAGACCGAACTGGCCCGTCAGGTGAGCCTGTCGCTGGGCCTGCCGATGATCGAATGGCACGTGAAATCGACTACCCGCGCGCAGCAGGGGCTTTACGAATACGATGCCGTCAGCCGGCTCCGCGACAGCCAACTGGGCGATGAGCGGGTCCACGACGTGGCGAACTACATTCGCCGCGGCAAGCTCTGGGAGGCGTTCGAGCGCACCGCCGATCAGGGCCGCTGCGTGCTCCTCATCGACGAGATCGACAAGGCCGATATCGAGTTTCCCAACGACCTGCTGCAAGAGCTCGACCGGATGGAGTTCCACGTCTACGAGACCGGCCAGACCGTCCGCGCCGGCTTGCGCCCGATCGTCATCATCACCTCGAACAACGAAAAGGAGCTGCCGGACGCCTTCCTGCGCCGCTGCTTCTTCCACTACATCCGGTTTCCCGACATGGAGACGCTCAAGCGGATCGTCGCGGTGCACCACCCGGGGATCAAGGACGCGCTGCTGACCACCGCGCTGACCCAGTTCTACGAGATCCGCGACCAGCAGGGGCTGAAGAAGAAGCCCTCGACCTCGGAGGTGATCGACTGGCTCAAGCTGCTGCTGGCAGAGGATCTGACGCCGGAAGACCTCAGGCGCGACGGTGCCGACGCGTTGCCGAAGCTGCACGGCGCGCTGCTGAAGAACGAGCAGGACGTGCATCTGTTCGAGCGCCTGGCCTTCATGGCCCGCCGCCAGAGGGGCTGACGGACCGGGGCATCCGCGCCGACGGAATGATGCGCCATGCCGCATGTACGAAGGTGGTCGCCCGCTAGAGCGACCGGTATGGCGAATGCCTTGCCGCAGGAGACCGCGTCGCAGATGATCATTCGGCCGCGTCTCGCGCGCGCCCGCTTGCGCGACCGTCTCCTTTTGATCCGGTCCCCGCGGGCCGGGGAGCATCAGCGGGACCCGGCACGATCCATCCGCAGATCTGGGAGGGACCGTTGCATCCATGGATTCGGACAGAGGTCGAACGCCCTGGCCAGCCCCCGACCGGGCAGTGACCCCCACCGGGCTGCCCAACGACGAGGGGGCTGGCGACGACCGCCGGCAAGGCCCCGCCGACCCCGGCAACAAACCGCTGGCCGGATCGGCGGCCGGGCCCTATAGGCGGCGCATCGCAGCAGGAGGCGCCACCGGCCCCTCCGCAGAGGACTGCCGCCCGTGATCCGCGCCCTGACACCCCACGACCGAACCGCCTGGACCCGCCTCTGGCGCGCGTTCCTGGTGTCTTGCAAGACCGACCTTCCCGATGAGATCTACGCCGCCCAATGGGCGCGGCTGATGGACGGCCACCCCGCTGCCGGCCGCTTGGCCGTGCGCGACGGCCGCCCCGTGGGCCTGGTGCATTTCATCGTCCACACCCACGGATGGATGGCGCCACCGGTCTGCTACCTGCAGGATCTCTATGTCTGCGCGGACTCGCGCGGCCTGGGAATAGGGCGCCGGCTGGTCGATACGGTGCGCGAAGAGGCCGAAACGCTCGGCGCGGCCGACCTGCGCTGGCTGCGCCGCCGGCCGGAGCCCCGCTGGCGCCATGTCCCCGGCGGTCCGCTGGCCGGCCTGCTGGGCGACGCCCGCCTCTGAGGGCGCGTGCAACCTGCCGCCTGGCCGGGGCGCGGCATCGCCCCGTGACGCGGGCGGACCGCCGGCGGGCGCGGACAAGCCGCAGCGACCCGCTTCGTGTCGCCGCAAATATCGCGGTCCGCGAATACCCTGGCTCTGTCGGACGGTGCTGCGGCGTCACCTTCGAGTCGCATCAGGATCAACTTTCGGCAGGGCCGCCCCAAGACCGGTTGGCATTCCGCTCCGGGTAGGATTCAATGCCGCGGATGCGAAACCTCGCCCTCCTTACGGCTGCCCTCCTGGCGCTGTCCGCCTGCGGCACGCCCGACGCGCCGCCGCAGCGCCGCGCGACCGGAGAGATGGCGCCGTTGCCGCCCATGAAGGTCTTCGCCGGACCGCAGGTGACCCGTCCGGCACGTCCCAACCCCGAGATCGCGCGGGATTTCCTGGATCTGACCTTCATGCTTGAGTCGGGCCGCGCGCTGCCGGTCATGACCCGCTTCGAGGGGCCGATCGCCCTGCGCGTCCTGGGGCCCGCGCCCGCCAGCCTTGAGGGCGACCTGGCGCGGCTTCTGGCCCGCTTCCGAACCGAGGCCGGGATCGACATCGCCAGAACCCCGGCCGCGGACCGCGCCAACATCACCGTAGAGGTCGTTCCCCGCGCCACGCTCCAGCGCGCCGTGCCGGAGGCCGCCTGCTTCGTCGTGCCCCGCGTGACCTCCTGGGGCGACTTCATGGCCAATCGGCGCAGCGGGGCGCTCGACTGGAGCACCCTGCGCACGCGTGACACCGTGGCCGTCTTCATCCCCGGCGACGTGCCCCCCCAGGAGGTGCGGGATTGCCTGCATGAGGAACTGGCGCAGGCGCTGGGACCGCTCAACGACCTCTACCGCCTGACCGATTCCGTGTTCAACGACGACAACTTCCATACCGTGCTGACCGGCTTCGACATGCTGATCCTGCGCGCCACCTACGCGCCCGAGCTGCGCTCCGGCATGAGCCGGTCGGACGTGGCCGCGCGCCTGCCCGCGATCCTGGCGCGGCTGAACCCGGCCGGCGCGGGCCGGGGCGCCGCACCCCGGCCGCCGACCAGCCGGGCCTGGATCGACGAGATCGAGCGCGCGCTCGGCCCCCGGGGTCGGCCGGCCGCCCGCAAGCGCGCTGCCCGCCGCGCCGTCGCGATCGCGCGCGCGGGCGGCTGGAACGACAACCGCCTTGCGTTCTCACTGTTTGCGCTGGCACGGCTGTCGCTGGACGGCAATGACGACGTGGCGCTGGCGGCGTTCCTGGAAGCGGCCAGCATCTACGCCCGCGACCCGGCCACGTCGGTCCACGGCGCCCATATCGCCGTGCAGCTGGCCGCCTTCGCGCTATCCTCCGGCCAGCCGCAATCGGCGCTGGCCATCGTCGACGCCAATACGCCCGCCGTGGTCGCGGCGGAGAACGCGTCGCTCCTGTCCACGCTGCTCATGATCAAGGCGACCGCGCTGAGGGACCTGGGCCGCAGGACCGAATCCGACCGTCTGCGCGCCGACGCCCTGGGCTGGGCGCGCTACGGCTACGGCGACCCCCGCGAGGTGCTGCGACGCGCCGATGAGATCGCGGCGATCGCACCCATTCCAGCGGAGCCTGCATCATGATCGTACTTGCCGGATTGCTCATCGGCGCCGTTCTCGGCGCGCGGCTGGCCAGGCGCCATGGCGGCACGCGGGCCGACATGGTTCAGTACGCCCTGGCCTGCGCGATCGCCGGGACCCTGGGCGGGCTGGTGGCGACCATCGTCATCGAGAACCTGGCCACCTGATGTTTCTCCCCTTCTTCGAAGAACTTCGCCGCCACCGCGTCCCGACCTCCCTCCGCGAATTCCTGGACTTCCTGGCTGCGCTCCGGGCGGGACTGGTCACCTATGACGTGGATGCGTTCTACCACGTCGCCCGCACCGCCCTGGTCAAGGACGAGCGTCATATAGACCGGTTCGATCAGGCCTTCGCGGCGGCGTTCCGTGGCGTGGAGGCGATCCCGGATGCCGCCGTGGTCGAGGCCATGGACCTGCCCGAGGACTGGCTGCGCAAGATGGCCGAAAAGCACCTGAGCCCGGAAGAGCGCGCCGGGATAGAGGCGATGGGCGGGTTCGACAAGCTGATGGAGACGCTGCGCGCGCGTCTGAAGGAACAGCAGGCGCGCCACCAGGGCGGGTCGAAATGGATCGGCACCGCGGGCACGTCTCCGTTCGGGGCCTATGGCTACAATCCCGAAGGCGTGCGCATCGGGCAGGACGGCTCTCGCCACCGCCGCGCGATCAAGGTCTGGGACAAGCGGGAGTTCCGCGATTTCGAGGACGACCGGGAGATCGGCACCCGCAACATCAAGGTCGCGCTGAAGCGCCTGCGCCGCTGGGCCCGCGACGGCGCGCACGAGGAACTCGACCTGCCGTCGACCATCCGCGCGACGGCGTCGAACGGCTATCTCGACGTCAAGACCCGCCCCGAACGGCGCAACGCCGTCCGTGTCCTGCTGTTTCTGGACGTGGGCGGGTCCATGGACGATCACGTGAAAGTGGTCTCCGACCTCTTTTCCGCCGCCAGGTCGGAATTCCGGCACCTCGAGCAGGTCTATTTCCACAACTGCCTGTACGAAGGTGTCTGGCGCGACAACAGCCGACGCTGGACAGAGCAGGTGCCGACCTGGGACATCCTGCGCACCTACGGTCCCGAATGGCGCTGCATCTTCGTCGGCGACGCGGCCATGAGCCCCTATGAGATCGCCATGCCGGGCGGGGCGAACGAGCACTGGAACGCGGAGGCCGGCCATGTCTGGCTGGCCCGCGCGCGCGACCAGTGGCCGGCGCATCTGTGGATCAACCCGGTGCAGGAGACCGCCTGGGGCTACACGCAGTCCACGCAGATGGTGCAGGAGATCTTCGGCGCCGACAGGATGGTTCCGATGACGCTGGACGGGCTGACACGGGGCATGAAGCTGCTGACGTGAACCGCGGGTTGCTGGATGAAGGATCGGCCGGGACCGGACCTGCCGCCGGGCATCGCAGAGCGACGGCGGCGCTGCGGAACAGGACCGGCCCCCTGGCGTTTCCGGACCGACCCATTCACACCACAGGGAGACAGTGATGATCAAGAAAACCGGATCCGCCAACTGGAAAGGCAGCCTGAAAGAAGGCACCGGCACCGTGAGCACCCAGACCGGCGTGCTCGACCAGGCCAACTACGGGTTCAAGTCGCGGTTCGAGGGCGGGACCAACACCAACCCCGAAGAGCTGATCGGCGCGGCCCATGCGGCCTGCTACTCCATGGCGCTGTCGATGATCCTGGGCCAGCACGACCTGGAGGCGTCCAGCATCGACACCAAGGCGACGGTGAGCCTGGAAGAGGTGGATGGCGGGTTTGCGATCACCAAGATTCATCTCGACGTCACCGCCTCGATCCCCGACGCGACCGACGAGCAATTCAGGGAGGCGACGCAGGCCGCCAAGGAGGGCTGCCCGGTCTCCAAGGTGCTGGCCGGCGCCGACATCACGATGGATGCGAAGATGGCCTGAGCCCGGCGGCCGCCGGCCAGGTTCGCGCCGCTTCCGCCTTCGGGCGGGGGCGGCCTTTTTCGTGAGCGGACCGAAACGGCGGCCGCATTGCGCCCGCCCTGTCCCGGCCCCATCTTCCGGTCATGTTGAAGTTCACACCGATCCTTCTGGCGATCCTCTACGGGCTGGCGATGTATCGCTTTTCGGCCTGGCGCACGGCGCGGGAGCTCGACGCGAAATCCACCGAACTCGCCGATGGACGTCTGCGGGCGCTGTGCGACCGGATGGCCCAGGCGCTCGATCTGGAACGGATCCGCGTGCATATCTATGAGGTCGCGCCGGTCAACGGGCTGGCCGCTCCGGACGGGCGGATCTTCATCACGCGCGGGTTCTACGATCGCTACCGGGCGGGCGCGGTGAGCGCGGAGGAGCTCGCCAGCGTCATCGCACACGAGCTGGGCCACGTGGCCCTGGGGCATTCGCGGCGGCGGATGATCGACTTTTCGGGGCAGAACGCGCTGCGGACCGCGCTGGCCATGGTGCTGGGGCGGCTCATCCCCGGTGTCGGCCTGCTCATCGCAAATGCGCTTGCGACGCTTCTGGCGGCGCGCCTGTCGCGCTCCGACGAGTATGAGGCCGACGCCTACGCGACCGCGCTGCTCATCAAGGCCGGTATCGGGGCCGGGGCGCAGAAGTCCCTGTTCGGCAAGCTCGACCGGCTGACCGGCGCGAACGGGGCGGCAGCGCCGGCCTGGATGATGAGCCACCCCGACAGCGCGGACCGGATCGCGGCGATCGAGGCCAACGAACGCGCCTGGCTGGGCGGCTGAGGGGGCGGGGGGGGGCTGAGGGGGCGCTGCCCCCGCCTGCCTGGCGGCAGGCCCCCCGGGATATTTGCGGAAAGATGAAGGATCAGGCGAGCGTCTTGCCCAGTTTCGGCAGACGCGCGCGCTTGAGGAGCAGACGCATCGGCAGATCCTCGCCCGACAGGCGTTCGGCGGTGGCGTGGACGCTGCGGACGGTGTCTCCGATTGCCGGGTCGGGGCCGAGGCGGCGTAGGAGCTGGTCGGGATCGACGCGCTCCAACCCTTCATGCGCCAAGGTGCGGCGGGGGAAATCGCGCGCGTTGAAGGTACAGATGGCGTCCGCGCCGGAGGCTATGGCGGCAGCGAGGACGTGGATGTCGTCGGGGTCCGGCAGGTGAAGGCGCGCAAGGTCGGCGCCGCGGGGATGCGCCTCTGCGCCGGGGAAGCGGTCGCGGAGGGCGGCGATCTCTGCCCGGGCCACGGCGTCGCCCTCTGGGCCAAGCCGCGCGGCGGCGCGGGCCCACTCTTCCAGCACGCGGGGACTCCAGGCCGGGCTGTAGAGACCGCGTGCGGCGACGCCGATCAGGATCTCGCGCAGGACCGTCGGGTAGAGAACGCAGGCGTCCATGAACACTTTCACAGCCGGTAGACCAGCGCCTTGAGATAACCGGACTCGGCCAGTTGCGGCAGCAGCGGATGGTCCGGCGCGGCGAATCCGGTGTGTACGATCTGCCCCGCCCTGCCCGCCTTGCCGATCCCGGCCGTGCAGGCGGCGCGGAAAGCGGCCAGGTCAGCGGCATGGGAACAGGAGCAAAGCGCAAGATAGCCACCCGGTTCGACCAGGGGAGCGGCCGCGCGCGCGACGCGCTCATAGGCACGCAGCCCGGCGTCGCGCGCGGATTTCGACGGCGCGAAGGCAGGCGGGTCGCAGATCACCACATCGAAGCGCGCGGCTTCGTCGGCCAGCGCCGCGAGGGCCGCGAAAGCGTCGCCCTGCCGCGTGGCGAAGCGGTCCGCGACACCCGTGGCCTCCGCGCCGGCCTGCGCCAGGGACAGGGCGGGGGCGGAGCCGTCGACGGCCAGCGCGCTTTTGGCCCCGGCCGCCAGGGCCGCCAACGCGAAGCCGCCGACATGGGAGAAAACATCGAGCACCCGCGCACCGCGGGACAGCCCTGCCACCGTGGCGTGGTTGTCGCGCTGGTCGTAGTAGAGACCGGTCTTTTGCCCCCCGGTCAGGTCGGCCTTGTAGATCGCGCCGTTCATCTCGACATCGACCGGGCCTTCGACACCGCCGGCCAGCACCGCGTCGGCGTCGTCCAGCCCTTCGAGCGCGCGGGCGCGGCCGCCGGCGCCTTTCAACACGGCGTCGATCCCGGTTTCGGCCATCAGCGCGGAGACCAGCAGGTTCAGATGGCGCTCGGCCCAGGCGGCATTGGGCTGGATCACGGCGGCGTCGCCGAAGCGGTCGATGACCACGCCGGGCAAGCCGTCCGCCTCTGCGTGGATGAGCCGGTAGAACGGCCGGTCGTAGAGCCGCGCGCGATGCGACAGCGCACGGGCGATGCGGGCGCGGAGCCAGCTTTCGTCGATCCGGGCCGCCGGGTCGCGGTCGAGCATGCGGCCGACGATCTTCGAGTCCGGGTTCACCGTGACCAGCCCCATGGCGCGGCGGTCCGGGTCCTCCAGCACCGCCAGCGTGCCGGGCGCCAAAGCGCGGGTGCGCCGGTCCATCACGACCTCATTGGCATAGACCCAGGGAAAGCCGTGGCGGATCGCCTGCGGCTTGGATTTCGGCATCAGGCGGAGCGTCGGTCGGGTGTCGGTCATGGCCCCGCGATAGGCGCATTTCGCGCCAGATAAAAGCGGCCCCTGTCTGGTAGCGCTAGCGGGGCTATGTTAGGCGTGAGGCGGAGACCTGAAAGGGAGACAAGACATGCCCCTGCACGACACCATCGCCCGCGTCACCGACCGGATCGTCGCGCGGTCGCAGGCGCGCCGGGCGAGCTATCTGGACCGCATGGCCCGCGCGGCCGACGAAGGTCCGCGCCGGGCGCATCTGACCTGCGGCAACCAGGCCCACGCCTATGCCGCCATGGGCGGGGATCAGGACAGGCTCGCCACCGGACAGCAACCCAATATCGGCATCGTCACGGCCTATAACGACATGCTCTCGGCCCATCAGCCGTTCGAGCGGTTCCCCCGGCTCATCAAGGACGCGGCACGCGCGGCGGGGGCGACGGCCCAGGTCGCCGGCGGCGTGCCGGCCATGTGCGACGGGGTCACGCAGGGGCAGGTCGGCATGGAGCTGTCGCTGTTCTCGCGCGATGTCATCGCGCTCGCCTCCGGGGTCGCTCTGTCTCACAACACCTTCGATGCCGCCGTCTATCTGGGCGTCTGCGACAAGATCGTGCCGGGTCTGATCATCGCCGCCGCGACCTTCGGCTATATTCCGGCGGTGTTCCTGCCCGCCGGGCCGATGACCAGCGGGCTGCCGAACGACGAGAAATCCGCCGTGCGCCAGAAGTTTGCCGCCGGGGAAGTGGGCCGGGACGAGCTGATGGCCGCCGAGATGGCATCCTATCACGGGCCGGGAACCTGTACCTTCTACGGCACCGCCAACACGAACCAGATGCTGATGGAATTCATGGGGCTGCACCTGCCCGGCGCCTCCTTCGTGAACCCGAACACGCCGCTGCGGGACGCGCTGACCCGTGCCGGGGCCACCCGCGCGACGCAGATCACCAATCTTGGCAACGACTACCGGCCGGCGTCGCAGGTGCTCGACGAGAAGGCGTTCGTGAACGGCATCGTCGGCCTGATGGCCACGGGCGGTTCGACCAACCTGCTGATCCACCTGCCCGCCATGGCGCGGGCGGCCGGCGTCGAGTTGGAACTGGAGGATTTCGCCGAAATCTCCACCGCCACGCCGCTGATGGCCAAGGTCTATCCGAACGGTCTGGCGGATGTGAACCATTTCCACGCCGCAGGCGGACTGACCTACATGATCGGCGAGCTGCTCGACGCCGGCCTTTTGCACGACGACACGCTGACGGTGATGGGCGACGGGCTAAGGGATTACGTCAGGGAGCCGAAGCTCAAGCACGAAGAGGTCGTCTGGGAAGAGGCGGACCGCGGAACGCGCAACGACAAGATCCTGCGCCCGGTGTCGGATCCCTTCCAGAAGACAGGCGGGCTGGCGGATCTGAACGGCAACCTGGGCCGGGCGGCGATGAAGGTGTCGGCGGTCAAGGAGGAGCTTCATGTGATCGAGGCGCCCTGCCGCATTTTCGAGGATCAAAAGAGCGTCAAGGACGCCTTCAAGCGCGGCGAGTTCACAGAAGATACCGTCGTGGTGGTCCGCTTTCAGGGGCCGTCGGCCAACGGAATGCCGGAACTGCATTCGCTGACCCCGACGCTGGCGGTGCTGCTGGACCGGGGGCTGAAGGTCGCGCTGGTGACGGACGGGCGGATGTCGGGCGCGTCCGGCAAGGTGCCGTCGGCGATCCACCTGTCGCCGGAGGCGCATTTCGGCGGGCCGATCGCCAAGCTCCGCGACGGCGACGTGATCCGCGTGGACGCGACCGCCGGCACCATCGACGTCAAGGGCGTCGATCTGGACACGCGCGAGGCCGTCCAGCGCGACCTGACAGACAATTCCCACGGCATCGGCCGCGAACTGTTCGAGGTGTTCCGCCAGAATGTCGGGCTGGCCTCCAACGGCGCCGCGGTCGTTGTCTGATCCATTCGCGAAGGACCAATGCCCATGACCCCGCACGATGTCAGCCAAGCCTCGGAGGCGATCTGCCGCCTTGCCCCCGTGATCCCGGTCCTGGTGGTGGACGACCCGGCCCACGCCCGGCCTCTGGCGCAGGCGCTGGTTGCCGGGGGCCTGCCCGCGCTGGAGGTCACGCTGCGGACGCCCGCGGCCCTTGAGGTGATCGCCGAGATGGCCCGGGTCGAAGGCGGAACGGTCGGCGCGGGTACCCTGCTGACGCCCGACGACATCACCCGCGCGGTAGAGGCCGGGGCGCGGTTCGGCGTATCCCCCGGGGCGACGGACCGGCTTCTGGACGCCGCCGAGGATGCCGACCTGCCGTTGCTGCCGGGTGCCGCGACGGCGACCGAGGCGATGCGGCTTCTGGAGCGTGGCTATACGGTGCAGAAGTTCTTTCCGGCCGAGGCCAGTGGCGGCGCGCCCGCCTTGAAGGCCATCGGCGCGCCGCTGCCGCAGATCCGCTTCTGCCCCACCGGCGGGGTGAGCCCGTCCAACGTAGGCGTCTATCTGGGTCTTGCGAACACGCTTTGCGTCGGGGGGTCATGGGTCGCGCCGGCCGACAAAATGCGGGCGGGCGACTGGGACGCGATCACCGCCCTGGCGCGGGAGGCGTCGCGGCTGCCGCGCGGCTGACGCAGGTTTGGGGGCGCCGCCCCCGGCCGCCTGCGGCGACCTCCCCCGGGATATTTGGGGAAAGATGAAGGAGCGGCCCGGATCAGCCGTCGCGGTGTCGGGCGGCCCAGCCGCCGCGACGGCGCGGCACAGGCGCGGAGGCCAGCGCCTCTCGCAGGACGGTCTGCATCGGATGGTCGCGCGGCTTGTCCTGATGGCGCGACAGCAAACGGCGCAGCGCGCGGTCCGCGGACAGATCCGCCGGCAGCGACAGCGCCCAGTCCAGAAAGATCGTTCGACAATCAGCCGGTGTAATGCCGTCGATCTCGAAGCTTTCGGCGATGAGTCCCTTGGGATCCGCCGCGTCAGTGTTGCGCATGAAGCACCTCTTCCACCGCCCTGGCCCCGCGCTCGGCCCAGGCGGCGATCTCTGCGGCCAGGTCCGACATGGTCCCGACGCCGCTTTCACGCAAGAGCATCGCCTCTCCCGACGCGCCGAGGTCGTCGGGGGAGACCCCCTGCGGCGCCAGCAGCCGGACGGCGACCTGCAGGCGGTGAAAGCGCCCGTGCAGATCGGCGAGTTCCGTCGCGGTGGATTGCGCCACCAGACCGGCCCTGGCCGCGGCGGCGATCTGGTCCCGGGCGGCGCGCGCGTCCGACCTGGAGAGCAGGCCCAGGGCGCTCGCGGCAAGCTCTACCTCCGTCAGCCTGCCAGGCCCGGCCTTGAGGTCCCACGTGCCGCCCGAACGCTGGCCCGCCAGACGGTCGCGCATGGCCGAGACGTCCGCGCGCAGCCTGTCGGGGTCGCGATCCGCGGCGAGCACCGCGCCGCGCACGGCTTCGACCGCTGCACAGAGCGCGTGGGGCCCGGCAATGGCCCGTGCGCGGGTCAGGGCCAGATGCTCCCAGGTCCAGGCATCCTGACGCTGGTAGCGGTCGAAGGACGCGAGCGCGGTGGCCACGGGGCCTTGCTTGCCCGACGGCCGCAGGCGCATGTCGACCTCATAGAGGCGCCCCTGGGCCGTCGGAGCGGAGAGCGCGGTGACAAGTCCCTGGGTCAGACGCGCGAAGTAGCTGCGCGCGGGCAAGGGGCGCGGCCCGGTCGAGGTCTCCTGTCCGGCATCGTCGTAGATCACGATCAGGTCCAGATCCGACCGGGCGGTCAGCCGCCCTGCCCCGAGCGATCCCATCGCCAGAACCATGGCCCCCGCGCCGGGCGGCGGTCCGTGACGGGCGGAGAACTCCGTCACGACCACGGGCCACAGGGCGGCGACGACGGCTTCGGCCAGTTCGGCATACTGCCCCCCGGCCACGGCACCGTCGATCAGGCCCCGCAGATGATGCACGCCGATGCGGAAATGCCAGTCCCGCGTCCAGTTCCGGGCGGCGTCGAGCTTGGCCTCGTAGTCGGGCGCCGCTTCGAGCCGGCGGCTGAGACCCGTGTTCAGCGCCGCCATTCCCGGCCAGTCCGCGAAGAACTGTCCGCCCAGCACCGCGTCCAGCACCGCGGCATTGCGGGACAGGTAGGTTGCAAGCTCCGGCGTCGTTCCTGCGATATCCGCGATCAGGTCCAGAAGCTCGGGGCTGGCTTCGAAGAGCGAGAAGAGTTGAACCCCCGCCGGCAGGCCGCGCAGGAAACCGTCGAAATGGGCCAGGGCCCGCTCCGGGCGCGGGCTGGCCAGGAGGCGCGTCAGCAGCGCCGGACGGATCCGGTCGAAGATGTCGAGAGCGCGCTCGGACCGCAGCGCCGGCAGGCTGCGCCAGCCCTGAACCAGCTCGGCCTGCGCCGCTGTGAGCTCTGGGCCCTTCGCATGCGGCCGGGCGGGGGCGAAGAACGCCTCCGTCAGGTCGGCCACCCGCTCGAGACGCGCGGTCAGCTCCGTCTTCAGCGCCGCAGGGTCGCGGTCGAGGAACGCGGCCAGGCGCGCGAACCCGTCCGGGTCTTCGGGAAGCGTATGGGTCTGTCGGTCGGCGATCATCTGCAAGCGGTGCTCGACCTCCCGGTGGTCGCGGTAGTCCCGGACAAGCTGGCGCGCGGTCTCCTTCGGCACCCAGCCCGCGGCGGCGAGGCGCGCCAGCCCCTCTACCGTGCCGCGCACCCGGAGCGATTCGTCCCGTCCGCCGGCGATGATCTGCCGGGTCTGCGTGAAGAACTCGATCTCGCGGATGCCGCCGGTCCCCAGTTTCATGTCGTGGCCCTTGAGGGTGAGACGCCCCCCCAGCCCCTTGTGGTCGCGGATCCGCTGGCGCATGGCATGGGCGTCGTCGATGGCGGCGAAATCGAGATGCCGCCGCCAGATGAACGGGCGCAACCGGTCGAGGTATCGCTCCCCGGCGGCCACATCGCCCGCGCAGGGCCGCGCCTTGATGTGGGCGGCGCGCTCCCAGGTTCGGCCCAGGCTCTCATAGTAGCGCTCTGCCGCGTCCATGCCCAGGCAGACCGGGGTTACCGACGGGTCCGGCCGCAGGCGCAGGTCGGTGCGGAACACGTAGCCTTCGGCGGTGGTGTCGCCAAGCAGCGCGCAGAGCCTTCGCGTGGCCTTTACCAGCGACGCACGGGCCGTCATCACGTCACCGGGATCGTAGGCGGCTTCGTCGAAGAGGCAGATCAGGTCGATGTCCGACGAATAGTTGAGTTCGAATGCGCCCATCTTGCCCATGGCCAGCGCCACCATGCCCCCGGCGGCGGAGGCGCTGTGATCCGGCAGGCGGCCGCGGCGGGTTTCGACCTCAAGCTCGCGCTCAAGGCCGCGGGACACGGAAAGGTCGGCCAGACGGGTCAGGGCGCCGGTCACCTGGTCGAGCGACCATACCCCGCCGCAATCGCAAAGCCCGACCAGAAGGGCCACGCGCCGCTTGGCCCTGCGAAGTGCTACGCCCAGATCCACGGTGTCGTCCCCTGTCGCCGACAGGATCCGGTGCAACGTGTCCTGGGGCGCATCGTCCCAGACCTCGCGCAGCCAGTCGGCCTCCCGCTCGGCCAGCCCCTTCAGATAGGGGCTGCACCCGGAAATCCCGGCGAGCAGGTCGCGGAGTCGGGACGGCGCGTCCGAGAAGAGATCGCGCGCCTCGGCTGCCCGGTCCCGGTCATGGGGGCGCGGCGTGCGCGCGATGCTGGAGGCAAGGGAGGCCATGGCCGCACGGTCTGCCGGGTCGTCCGCCGCGTCAACCGCCCCAAAGGGAGGTCCGACGCCGCCAATGTAAAAACCTTTCACATTCCCTCTTGACCCGGCAGGCGGCCCTTCCCACCTAGATCATGTGAAAGGCATTAACATAGTCAGGAGACGATCATGACCAGCTTCGCAGACACTCCCGTACAACGGCCGAACCCTCTTGTGCGGGCAGAAACGTGGCTCGACCAGCGCGGCCGCTTCGCGTGGATCTTCGCCATGGTGCTCGGGTTCATTCTGTTCTGGCCGGTCGGGCTGGCCTTTCTTGGCTACATGGTCTGGCAGGACAAGTTCGCCATGGGCGGATGCGCGCGCAAGCGCCGGACCAACCTGCGCGGCGCCTCCGGCAACGCCGCCTTCGACGCCTACCGGGCAGAGACGATCCGTCGGCTGGAGGATGAGCAAGCCGCCTTCGAGGACTTCCTGAAGCGTCTGCGCGAGGCCCGCGACAAGTCCGAGTTCGACCAGTTCATGGAAGACCGCGCCCGCCGGTCGGACACGTCGGAGGCCTGACAGGCCGTTTGCCGATCGACCGGCCCCCGCCCCTTATCGCCGGGCGGGGGCCACACCACATGGAGAAAGCGATGTCAGAGACCTACAATCACGGCGGCCTGCCCGACCCGTTTCGCGACGCCGACTTCTACCGCGACACGGCGGTCAAGCGGGCGCTCGCCTGGGTCGTTGACGTCATCGCCATCACGGTACTGTCCATCCTGCTGACGCCGCTGACGCTGTTCACGTCGCTGCTCTGGTTCCCGCTCTTCTATCTCTGCGTCGGCATGGCCTACCGCACGGCCACCATCGCGCGCTGGTCGGGCACGCCGGGAATGCGCCTCATGTCCATCGAGTTGCGCGACGCCGGCGGAGACCGGTTCGACCTGGCCGGGGCGGGGCTGCACACGATCGGCTACACCGCGTCCGTGCTCATGTTTCCGCTGCAACTCATCTCCGCGGCGCTGATGATCGGGACGGCGCGGGGCCAGGGGCTTACGGACCTGGTTCTGGGGTCGGCGGCGATCAACCGCGCGGCGCTCGACTGAGACGATCCGGGGGGGTTGGCGCGGCCCCTGTCCCACGCTAGGTTTTCCGGATCGACCAGCCCGGAAGCCCATGCGACACACCCTTCCCATCGCGCCCCAGTTCTACGTGACCGCGCCGCAACCCTGTCCCTACCTGTCGGATCGGGTGGAGCGAAAGCTGTTCACGGCGCTCCAGGGGGAGGATGCGCAACTTCTGAATGACTCGCTGTCCAAGCAGGGATTCCGCCGCAGCCAGAACGTGCTCTATCGTCCGTCCTGCGCGGATTGCGCGGCCTGCCTGTCGGCCCGGATCCGCGTGGCGGATTTCCGGCCGTCGCGAACCCAGCGGCGGATCCTGCGGCGCAATGACGGGCTCAGGCGCAGCGCCAACTCGCCCTGGGCGACGGAGGAACAATACGATCTCTTCCGCACCTATCTCGACAGCCGCCACGCCGATGGCGGCATGGCCGACATGGACATCTTCGAGTTCGCCGCGATGATCGAGGAAACGCCAATCCGCAGCCGTGTGGTCGAGTACGGCCTGCCCGATCCCGACACAGAGCGCGCGGATCTGATGGCGGTCTGCCTGACCGACGTGCTCGATGACGGGCTGTCGATGGTCTATTCCTTCTACGACCCGTCGGATCGAAGCCGGTCTCTCGGCACCTACGCGATCCTAGATCATGTTGAGATCGCCAGAGAGGCAGGACTTCCCTACGTTTACCTGGGCTACTGGGTGCCGGGATCGGCCAAGATGGGATACAAGTCCCGCTTCGGCGCGCTGGAGATCTACAAGGGCGGTCGCTGGCAACCCCTTCGCGATCCATCCGCACACGAGGCAGAAGTTCACCCCCTCTCGACCGACCCCATTGCCGAACAGGTCGCCCGGCTGGACCTGCCAGATTCCATGTCCCGGCACGACTGAGGCGGATCAGAACCTCATCTTCAACCGGCGGATGAACTTGAACGACAGGGATCCATCCTCTTCCCAGCCGGGTTCGGCAATTTCCCAAACACCGATGTATCCATCGCTATCAAGCGGACCGGTCGCTTTTCGCTTTGGTTTGTCTCTCTGCATGAGGACAAGACCGGGATTGTCCACCAGAGCTTGCTTGAAGCCGCGCAATCGACCCGATCGGGGCTGAATGCCCTCGAAAGGGTCGCGGTAGGTCAGAGTCCTGAAGTCGGTGCGTGAGTGATGTACGACCGCCAGCCGACCCAGTCCTGGGACCGTCGCCACCCATTCGCCCCGTCCACGGACCGGGTTTAATCGCGGTGGCAGTCCCACATCAGTTCGGGAACAGGTCGGGCACGATGGTCACGATGGACGGGAACGCCCAGAGTATCCCCAGCCCCACCACCTGGATCAGCACAAAGGGGACCACGCCGCGGTAGATATGGCCGGTCGTGACTTCTTTGGGCGCCACGCCGCGCAGATAGAACAGCGCAAAGCCGAAAGGCGGTGTCAAAAACGAGGTCTGCAGGTTCACCGCAATCATGATTGTCACCCACTTCGGGTCCATCGTGCCGCCGTAGATGACGGGCCCGACGATGGGGATCACGATGTAGATGATTTCCAGAAAGTCGAGCACGAAGCCCAGCACGAAGAGCACGAGCATGACGATCAGGAAAACGACCATCTCATTGTCGAAGCTGCGCAGGAAGGTCTGGATGTATTCCTCACCGCCGAAGGAAATCACCACCAGGTTCAGAAGCTGGCTGCCGATCAGGATGGTAAAGACCATGCTGGTGACCTTTGCCGTCTCGCGCACCACCGGGGTCAGCACACCGCCCAGCCACAGGATCACGCAGGCATAGACCAGTCCGAAGATGGCGAAGAGATAGGCGGCCTGGGCGATGCTGTAGGCGACCCATTGCTCGAAGCTGGTCTGCCCCACGCCGACGCGCAGATCGAAGTTCACGCCGATCAGGATCATCAGCACCACCGCCAGCGACGCCAGGATGATGATCCGGGGGGAACGCCCGTCGTCGGCAAGCTTGCGATAGGCCGCAAGCATGATCGCGCCGCCCGCCCCAAGGGCCGCGGCCGGCGTGGGGTTGGTGATCCCTCCCAGGATCGAGCCAAGGACCGCGACGATCAGCACCAGCGGCGGAAAGACCACCCGCACCAGGTCGTTGCGGCCCAGTCGCGCCGCGGCCTCCCGCAGCGACCACAGCACCAGAAGGAACGGCAGAGCCAGGACAAGGGAGGTCACGCCGGGGCTGGTGACCGGCGAGAGCAGCGCGATGTCCGCCAGAAGCGCCAGCACCACGCCCAGCCCTCCCAGCGCCAGCGGGCGCGGATCGTCGGAGGGCGCGATCCCGCGCGCTCCTGCCAGCACAAGCGCCGCCAGCAGAAAGAACACCGCGATCCCGGTGCCGATGGGAGCGGCGCCGGCGATCATGGCGTCCCGCGCGACCACGCGCTCATCTGCCGTCAGCCGCTCGGCGCGCTGCATTCCGCCTGTCTCGTCGATGGCCGCCTGCTCGGCCACCGCGCGGTCCCATGCGCCCTGGCCGTGAAGGTCGATCATCGCCTCCTGGCAATCTGGCGACACATTGGTGCGCAGGGATGCGCCCTCCTGCTGCTGCGAAAAGGAGTCGATGGCGGTGGACTGGCTGCCGACGAGACCGGCGGCCGAGCCGATGACCACCGCGGCGACCATGGAGACGGGTACGGCCAGAAACCAGGTCAGCGCCTCATTGCGCGTGATGTATTCGCCCGTCGCGCCATCGCCGGTGACGGGCGGGGCCTTGGCCGGGTTCAACACCGCATAGCCGAATGCGTAGAGCCCGTAGAGCAGCGCGAGAAAGATGCCGGGCAGCAATGCCGCCTGGAAAAGCGTTCCCACCGAAACCACCGCCGCCTCGCCCAGATAGGTGAGCGCGTCCGAACAGCCCAGCGATTGCGCGCGGGTCTCCTGCGCGGTGGCGTAGAGATCCCCGGCAAGCGTGCCAAGCAGCACGATCACGATGGACGGCGGAATGATCTGGCCCAGTGTCCCGCTGGCCGCGATGACACCGGTGGCCAGTTCCGGCGAGTAGTTGTTGCGCAGCATCGTGGGCAGGGACAGCAGTCCCATGGTCACCACGGTCGCGCCGACGATGCCCGTTGAGGCGGCCAGGAACGCGCCCACGATCACCACCGACACCGCCAGCCCGCCCGGAAGCGGCCCGAACACCCGCGCCATCGTGGTCAGCAGGTCGTTGGCGATGCGGCTGCGCTCCAGCGTGATGCCCATGAGGACGAACATCAGGACGGCCAGCAGCGTCTCGATCGACTGGCCGGCCAGCACGCGCTCATTGATCCGGTTCACGATGAAAGAGATGTTGCGGTCCAGCGCCAGCTCCCACCCGCCCGGAAAGAGCGATTCCGAGATCCGCGGCAGGTCGGGATAGCGGAACTTGGATATCTCCTCTGACCGCACGCCATCGGCGACCAGCGCGCGAAAGCCTTCCGAACCGGTGTCGACCGCCTGGTGGATCAGGATGCCCCCAGCGTCGAGCGCCGCGATGATCCCGAAGGAGATGACCGCCGCTCCGCCGATCGCGAAAGCGACCGGGAACCCCGACAGGATCCCCCCGAAGAGGCACAGGAACACGATGATCAGGCCGATCTCGACCCCATCCAGTCCGAAGAGCATCAGGCAGGCCTCATATCAATGGGCGGCATCGGTCGCGCCGGTTTCGGTCACGTCGCGGTCGAGGTAGCGGTCCTCGGACGCCGGTCCTTCGCTCCATTCCAGAAACGAGCGGTAGAAGAAGGCGATCGCCTGCAGAAAGACCATGGCGCTGAAGACCACCAGCAGCACCTTGAACAGGAAATACGCGTTGAACCCGTTGGGCGAAAAGCCGATGGTTTCCACGTTCCAGCGCAGGATCGTCGCCTTGCGCAGCATCAGGTCCAGTTTGTCGGAGGCAGAGACCTTGGGCGTCACCAGATGGCGCCACATGAAGAACCAGGCGTACATCCAGATCAGCACGGCCATCGGGACCATGAACATCAAGCTGCCGATCATGTCGATCATCCGCTTGGTGCGGTAGCTGGCCGGGGCGTAGAGCAGATCGACGCGGACATGGCCCTTCTGCACGAAGGTATAGGCGCAGCAGAGCGCGACGATCAGCGCGTTGTAGAGCTTCAGCTCTTCCGACCACCAGCTCAGATCGAAGGTGAGCGTGGCTCCGAAGCCGAAGCCCAGTTCCGACGCGGCAAAGACCCGCTGCGAGAAGATGATGACGATCTGCTGGAGCACCATGAGCAGGCCGGCCCAGGCAAAGATCCGGCCCACCGTATTGGCGAACCCTTCGAGGCCGCGCACCGCCCCCCAGAGAAGCGCGCGGTTCCACAGCCCGAAGATCGTGAACACCAGCACCGCGGTGAATACGGCGAAGAAGAACTCCACCGATCCGCCATAATAGATGAACCGGACGAGCGATTCACCGTTCGACCAGTCCAGCCACTGGCCGGGGTGCGTGATCGTCCAGGCGATCCGCCAGAACGACATGGCGATGTTGGTCAGGACCCAGACGATAAAGTCGATCACGACACTTTCTCCAGCAGATCCCGGTCAGATCCCGGCCGCGCCGCGGGAAACCCGCCCCCGGCACCTGCGCCGGGGACGGATCGCGACGGGCGCCGGTCGCCTCAACCCAGGACGCGGTCGCGCTGTTCGCGATACAGGCCTTCGGAACGCTGGATCCAGCTCGAGGACGCACGCATGCTCTCGTTCGTAGAGGTGCGGATCTCCGAGAAGATGTCGTCGTCCATGTATCCGTCGAGCACTTCCTTGGAGGCCCTGCCGAACGCATCCCAGACCGGATCGGGGAATTCGTTGATCTGGACACCGGCCGACTGGAGCCGCTGGAGCGCGGCGCCGTTGTTCGACAGGAACTGCGCCAGGCTCCACTGATGGCTTTCCAGCGCGGCCGTCTTGATGATCGCCTGCTGGGACGGTGTGAGGCTGTCGAAGACCTCCCGGTTGGTGGCCAGGCTCAGCGCCGCGCCGGGCTCATGGAAACCGGCGGGATAATAGATCTTGGTGATCTCCTGGAACCCGGCCTTCTCGTCCGCCCAAGGGCCGATCCACTCTGTCCCGTCGAGAGCGCCGGAGGACAGCGCCTGGTAAACCTCGGCGCCGGGAATGTTCTGAACCGATGCGCCCAGCTTGCCCAGAACCTCTCCGCCCAGACCGGGCATTCTGAACTTCAGCCCGTTGAAGTCCTCCGGGCTTGTGATTTCCTTCCTGAACCAGCCGCCGGCCTGCGCGCCGGTATTGCCCGCCAGAAACGATTTCAGCCCGAAGATTTCGCCAAGCTGGTCGTGGGCCTCCATGCCGCCGCCGAAGTAGTACCAGTTCAGCGTCTCCTGCGCCGTCATGCCGAAGGGGACGGTGGTGAAAAACGCATAGGCCGGATGCTGACCCACGAAGTAGTAATCCGCGCCGTGATACATGTCCGCCTGACCGGAGGTCACCGCATCGAAGACCTCGAACGCGCCGACGAGCTCACCGGCGGCCTTGACGTCCACGGTCAGGGCGCCGTCGGTCATCGAGGTGATCGAGTCCGCGACATGCTGTGCCGCGTCGTGGACACCGGCAAGGCCGCGGCCCCAGGTGGTGACCATCGTCAAGGTACGGTTGCCCTGCGCATAGGCCGGTGCGGCCAGAGTCGATGCGGCCGCGGCGGAACCGCCCAGCGCGGATGTCCTCAGAAACGAGCGTCGGTCCATGTGTTATCCTCCCGGTTTCGCCGTCATTTCGGATGCGGCGCATTGTTGGTGGCCGAAACCTAGCCGCCCGCCGACCGGGTGAAAACACGAAACTTCGCCGATACGGCCTGAAAACATGGCAAATGGACCACAAACGACCGTGACCCATGAAGGAACCGATCACGCGGCGCGACCGGCATCCTCATCCCCGTCCGGGCGGGACCGGATCAGCCGCGCCGTGAGACCGCCCAGGAGCAAGACACTGGCCGACACCCAGAGCCACATCAGCAGGATCACCACCCCGCCCAGCGCGCCGAACGTCTCCTGGTAGGATCCGAACATGCGCACATAGGCCGCGAAGGCCGCCGTCCCGGCCAGCCAGAGCACGCAGGCCAGCGCGGCGCCGGGCAGGATCGCGCCCCATGGCGTACGCTCGCCCGCCGGCCCAACCCGATAGGTCAGCGCAATTCCCATCCCCGCGATCACCAGCAGGACGGGCCAGCGGGCCGCGTTCACCGCCCATTCCGTATCGGGCGCCAGAGGCAGCCAGCTCAGCGCGACCGGAACGCCCACCGCCACCGCGACGCAGAGCAGCACGCCTATCAGCAAACCGAAGGTCAGCGCCAGTTTCAGCGCGGTCTGACGGATGAAGCCGCGGTCGTCCTCGCGATCGTTGACGACGTTCAGCCCGTCGATGAGCGCCTGCATGCCCTTTGAGGCGGAATAGAGCGTCAGCAGCAGTCCGACCGCCGCCACCACGCCAAGGCTGTTGCCGGAACTTCCCGCCACCTGCTGTGCCTGGCCGGTGATGATCTCTGCCGCGGCTGCCGGCATGACCTGCCCAAGGACCGCCAGCGTGTCGGACACCTGGGCGGGATCGGCGACCAGCCCCGCCATGGCCATCAGCGCCCCGATACCGGGAAAGAGCGCCAGAAGACCGTAGAACGCCACACCCGCAGCGATGAGCGTCAGCTTGGTGCGGTCCATCTCTTCCTTGATCCGTCGCCCCAGTGTGAGCATCCTGGCCATGTGATCCTCCGATCATCCCTTGCCGTTCGGAAACACCCCGCCGCCGTCCGTGTTCCGAATTACGCAGCCATTGCCGTTGCCCCGCCGCGGCGCAACTTTCGATCCGAAATCCCGGCCCGTGCGACACTTTCGGCCCGCTTTCGCGGTTGACCCCATGTCGCGCGCACACTATCCGGGAAAGATCGACATGCGGGAGTGCGGCCGATGACCCTTCTTGACGTAGAGAGGCGAAACAGGCGCGCGGGCTGATCCAGCCAGCTCATGTCACGACGCGCCCCCGACCTGACCCTCGGGGGCTTTTTGTTGCGCGGATCGCGCAGAG
This sequence comes from Palleronia rufa, assembly GCF_000743715.1. Classification (GTDB taxonomy): domain Bacteria; phylum Pseudomonadota; class Alphaproteobacteria; order Rhodobacterales; family Rhodobacteraceae; genus Palleronia; species Palleronia rufa. The sequence goes on along the minus strand of NZ_JQEY01000004.1, from coordinate 199,571 downwards.
ACGGAGACGAGACAGATGACCAAGCCCATCACCGGCGCGCAGATGGTTGTTCAGGCCCTCAAGGACCAGGGCGTCGATGTCGTGTTCGGCTATCCCGGCGGCGCGGTGCTGCCGATCTACGACGAGATCTTCCTCCAGAACGAGATCCGGCACATCCTGGTCCGCCACGAGCAGGCCGCGGTCCACGCGGCCGAAGGCTACGCCCGCTCCACCGGCAAGGTGGGCGTGGCGCTGGTGACGTCGGGACCGGGTGCCACCAACGCCGTCACCGGCCTGACCGACGCGCTGATGGATTCGATCCCCATCGTCGTGCTGACGGGACAGGTTCCGACCTTCATGATCGGCACCGACGGTTTTCAGGAGGCCGACACCGTGGGCATCACCCGCCCCTGCACCAAGCACAACTGGCTGGTCAAGGACACCGACAGGCTCTCCGGCGTCATTCACGAGGCGTTCCACGTCGCGCGGTCCGGCCGCCCCGGACCGGTCCTGGTGGACATCCCCAAGGACGTCCAGTTCGCGGCCGGCACCTATACGCCGAAGGCGCGGGCCAACCTGTCGCGCTACCAGCCCCGCCTGAAGGGCGACCTGGCCACGATCGAGGCGCTGGCCGATGCGATCCGCCACGCCAAGCGGCCGGTCATCTATTCCGGCGGCGGGGTCATCAACTCCGGCAAGGCGGCCAGCCATCTGCTGCGCGAACTGGTGGAAGAGACCGGCTTTCCCATCACCTCCACGTTGATGGGCCTGGGGGCCTACCCGGCATCTGGCAAGAACTGGCTGGGAATGCTGGGGATGCACGGCCTCTACGAGGCGAATCTGGCCATGCACGGCTGCGATCTGATGATCAATATCGGCGCGCGCTTCGACGACCGCATCACGGGGCGGCTTCAGGATTTCTCACCGAACTCGATGAAGGCGCATATCGACATTGACCCGTCGTCGATCAACAAGGTCATCCATGTGGACCTGCCGATCATCGGCGACGTGGCCCATGTGCTGGAGGACCTGCTTCGGATCTGGCGCAGCCAGGGACGCGGGACCGACAAGGCCGCGCTCAAAAAATGGTGGGCGCAGATCGACGAATGGCGGGCGGTCGACTGCCTGGGCTTTACCGGATCGGACACGGTCATCAAGCCACAGCACGCGGTGCAGCGCCTTGAAGAGCTCACCCGCGGCCACGACCGCTACATCTGCACGGAGGTCGGCCAGCATCAGATGTGGGCCGCCCAGTACCTGCGGTTCGATGAGCCGAACCGCTGGATGACCAGCGGCGGCCTGGGAACCATGGGCTACGGCCAGCCCGCCGCCATGGGCGTGCAGCTGGCGCATCCGGAGGCGCTGGTGATCAACGTCGCCGGCGAGGCGTCTTGGCTGATGAACATGCAGGAGATGGGCACGATGGTGCAGTACCATCTGCCGGTAAAGCAGTTCATCCTCAACAACGAGCGTCTGGGCATGGTCCGCCAGTGGCAGGAGTTGCTGCACGGAGAGCGCTATTCCCAGAGCTGGTCCGAGGCGCTGCCCGATTTCGTCAAGCTGGCCGAGGCGTTCGGCGCCAAGGGCATCCAGTGCAAGGACCCCGCCGATCTCGACGACGCGATCCTTGAGATGGTGAACCACGACGGGCCGGTGATCTTCGACTGTCTGGTCGAGAAGCATGAGAACTGCTTTCCGATGATCCCGAGCGGCGAAGCCCACAACAAGATGCTGCTGCCCAACGCAGAGACGCAAGGCCAGATCACGGCGCCGGGCGCGGTGCTGGTCTGACAGGGCCGGACCGGGGGCATCGCCCCCGGACGCATTCGCGGAACGGCGAAAGGAGCGCGGATCGCGCTTGACGCAAAGTGAACGAGACGTCACGCTCAGGTAACGGGGGTGTGAGTTCATGCGATACCGTGTCAGTTTCGTCGCAATTCTTGGCTGCATTGCGGCCACCGGTTCACTCGCCGCGGAATGGCCGGTTCTCTACGAAAGCCCTACCGTCAGTCTCAAGACATTCGGCTACCTGCGCGCCGGGGTCGGCGGGCGTTCGGGTGGCGGGCCGCAGCGGTGCTTTCAGCTTCCCGACGCGCCGGTGAAATACCGGCTTGGCAACGAATGCGAGACATATGTCGAACCGGGCCTGATCCTGACCTTCGGCGACGCCGACGGACCGCGCGCAAGCGTCGATATCAACTACCGCGCCGCCTTTATCGGCACGGAGTACAACGACTACGACACCTGGAAGGATTACACCGTCGAAGCGTGGATCGGGCTGGACGACTTCGTGCAGGACGGGCCGCTTGCCGGTGCGAAGTTCTGGGCCGGCCAGCGCTTTTACAAGCGCCAGGACGTCCACATCCACGATTTCTTCTACTTCAACGGCACCGGCCTGGGGTTCGGGGTCGAGCAGATCGAGACCGGCTACGGTCAGCTCTCGCTCAGCTACTTCGACGAATCCACGTTCGACATGGCCAGCGCGCTGAACAACGTTACCCCCTACCGCCGGTACGAGGTGCGACTGGAGAACGAGGTTTCCGACGCGCTGACCTGGCGCGGCGCTCTCGACCTTCGGTTCGCGCGGGACGATGCCGATGTGCGTTCGGACACCGGCGGCACGCTCAACGTCGAGTCCGATATCGGTGATTGGAACAACGGCACGCTCACCGTTTCGGGCCAGCTGGGCTGGGGGGCGGGGCGCACGATGCGCTACTTCTCCGACCCAGGCGCGCCTTCGGACGCCATCGGCACGCGTCTCATCGCATCCTACCTGACCAATCGCGGCGGCGACTTCGCCATGCAGACCACCTCGGTCCTGGAGATGCAGAGCCATGAGCGCGACTGGCTGTCCTTGGGCGCCCGGCCGATCTGGCGCATCGCGGGCGATTTCCACGGCGCGATAGAGGCGGGGCTGGATCTGACCCGCGACGACGGCGAGACCGCGCGCCTGGCCAAGATCACCGGCGCGCTTCTGTGGAAGCCGGGCGGGCCGGAGTTCTTCGACCGACCGTCGCTCCGTCTCTACGCCACTTATGCCGACTGGAACGACGTGGCCCAGAGGCAGGACATCGCGCCCGTCTATGGCGGCACCGACGGCGCCACCTTCGGGGTGCAGGTCGAACACTTCTGGTAGGCCCGCCCGGCAACCGGCTTGCCCCACCCCCCGCCACCGGCGATAAGGCCCCGAACACCGGGAGAAACGCCATGACCGCATTGAACATCAAGAAGGGCTCGTCCCGGCATTCCGCCTATGACCTGCGCAACCCGAATTCCGATGCGATCGAGCGCCATACCCTGGCGGTCGTTGTGGACAATGAGGCCGGCGTGCTGGCACGGGTGATCGGCCTGTTCTCTGGGCGCGGCTACAACATCGAGAGCCTGACGGTGGCCGAGATCGATCACACCGGCCATACCTCGCGCATCACCATCGTCACCACCGGCACGCCCCATGTGATCGAGCAGATCAAGGCGCAGCTCGGCCGCATCGTACCGGTTCACGAAGTCCACGATCTGACCGTCGAAGGTCCGTGCGTCGAACGCGAACTGGCACTTTTCAAGGTCGCGGGCGAAGGCGACAAGCGGGTAGAGGCGCTGCGCATGGCGGATGTGTTCCGTGCCAGCGTCGTGGATTCCACCCTTGCCAATTTCACATTCGAGATCACCGGCAGTCCGCAGAAGATCGATGCGTTCGCGGAACTGATGCGCCCCCTGGGCCTGACCGAAATGGCGCGCACGGGTGTCGCGGCGCTCGGCCGAGGCTGATCCGGGGCGGCGCCCTGACCGGAACCCCCGCGCGGCCCGGTGCCGTCGCACCCCTGCGGCAGCGTATTGCGCGGCGGGGTTCGCCGCAACGCCCGCCGGAGGGTGCCGGGTCGGGACGCCCGGGGTTGCACCGGCAGGGACATGCCCGACCGGTGCATTGGGTTCTACCCGGCGTCGGGCGCGGCCGCGCCATCGGGCAACATGCCGCCATCGCGCGCCATGGCAAGCTCGTCCGCGTCGAGCACGCCATCGGAATTGGCGTCCATCTGCATGAACGCGTCCTCCGTCAGGTCCGGCATGGCCATCGCGGCCTCGTCATAGGTGACGACGCCGTCCATGTTGGCATCCAGTTGGGCGTCCTGCGCCATCAGCGCGGCGGGCACGAAGGTCGCCATCGCGGCGAGGGTTGCCAGGGTGGTGGTGGTTTTCATCTGGTCTTCTCCTGTCTGAAGGTTGACCGCCCGGATGTTTCCGGTCCGGCCAGACCATCCATCACGCCCTGCCCCGCCCCGTCATCCCCTGCCGCGCGCCCGCCGCACGACCGGCGCCCGGTCGCCCGAAACGGCGGGGACGGCGCGCATGGGGGCGCCGATCCAAATGCACAATCCCGCCGACGGCGGCGCCCGGCCCAGTCACGAACCCTTCGCGCGCGCCCAGCCGCCGACAGGTACGCCGCCGGGTCGTGCGCGGCTCCCCGGTTTGGAGCAGCAGATATTCGATGGCAACCATCGCACCCACGGCGCAGAGGCTGCAGGCCGTCACGTCACCGACTTCGAAAAGCGGGAGACAGCGATAGATGTGAAACCCGATCACGGACCGGCGCAGAAATTCCACCGCCAGATGATGGCCAGTCCGCTGCGGGTGGAGGCCGCGACGAAGGGCCCGCGCTGCGGAAGGACGATGCGCCAAAGCGGTGCCGCGACATGCGGAACGCCCGCGCCATGGCGTCCAGCTTCGGGTCCAGCGGCGAGACGCGCTCACGGATGTGAACCGCGACGATGGCCGCCCCGTTTACCGATAGGATGGTGATCGACGCCCCGTCGCTAAGACCGACCCAGAGATAGCAGAACACGATCAACACCGGGGCGGGCACGTTCAGGGCCACGGCGACTCACGGCCCGAAACAGCGGTTCCAGCCGCGGCACATGTCCCAGTGCGAGGCCCAGAACCATGCCGATCGAAGATCCCGCCGCGACCCGGAAGAGCGTTCACCCGATGTGAACACACGGATCGCCCTTCGCCGCCTCTGAACAGACGATGCGCCAAACGCCCGGCCGCCGGTATTTAGGCGGTGACCGGCCAAGGGGCCACGAGCCCGCCCGGCGACAGGGCGATGGTCAGGCCGTCCGGCTTTGGGGCGTACCGGGGCGCTACGGGTCGCTGGAGGTTCGCGACCGACAGCGCGATTCTCGTCCCATCGTGCGGCCCCCCGACCTTTCGGGTTGGACCCGCCTCCGGCGATCCCGGCGGGCGTCCGGTCCCCGTGTGCTCCCCAAATGCGGCACCGCCCACCAGGACGCATCCGCGGGCACCGACAGCGCCCCCTCCGCCGGACCGCGCCACCTGACCGATGTCGAGCCTTTCAGTGCCGTTCAGCAGGCCGCGACCGCGCGTTTCGTCATCACCTTGACCAGATGCGCACGGTAGTCGCCCGTTCCGTGCAGGTCCGAGATCATGTCGGACCCGTCCGGTGCAGACAGACCGTCGACGGCATCTGCGGACCAGTCGCCCGACAGCGCGTCCTCTGCCTCTGTCCAGCGGAAGACGCCGCTTTCCGAGGCGCCGGTGACCGCGACCCGGACGCCATCGCCGTATTTCGCCACGAACACCGCCGTCAGCGGGAAACGGGACGCCGGCTGGATGAACTTGGCATAATGGGCCGTCTCCGGAACCTCGACCTTGACCGCGGTGACGATCTCTCCCTCTTCCAGGGCGGTCATGAACATGCCCTCGAAGAAATCGTCCGCCGGGATCTCCCGCCGGTCGGTCACGATCACCCCACGGGAGGCCAGAACCCCCGCCGGATAGCAGGCGGAGGGGTCGTTGTTGGCCACCGATCCGCCGATGGTGCCGCGCGCGCGCACCGCCGGATCGCCGATCCGCGCAGCCAGCGACGACAGCGCCGGGTAGCTGTCTTTGGTCTCCCGCGCCACGGTGGCGTGGGTGGTCGCACCGCCGATCCAGATGCCGGAGCCGTCCTGCCGGACCCCCCGCATCTCCTCGATCGCCGTCAGCGACACGACCTTGGACGGCATCGCCAGACGCTGCTTCATGGTCGGCATCAGGGTCTGCCCGCCGGAAAAGGCAATGGCCTCTTCGGTCTTCAGGGCCTTCACCGCATCGGCGATGGATCTGGGCCGCTCGAATTCGAAATCGTACATCTCCGCTTCTCCCTATTCCGCGGCCATCGGGGTCTTGTTCATCGCCGCCCAGACCCGCGCCGGGCTGGTCGGCATGTCGATATGGGCGACCTTGTGCCCGCCGCGATTCAGCGCGTCGAGCACGGCGTTGACGACCGCGGGCGGCGAACCGATGGCCCCTGCCTCGCCGCAGCCCTTCACGCCCAGAGGATTGTGGGTGCAGGGCGTCACGCAGGAATGGTCCACCTTGAACATCGGCAGATCCGAAGAGCGCGGCATGGCATAGTCCATGTAGCTGGCCGAGATCAGCTGACCGTCCGCGTCATAGGCGCAATTCTCCATCAGCGCCTGTCCGATGCCCTGCGCCAGCCCGCCGTGGACCTGACCCTCGACGATCATCGGATTGATGACATTGCCGAAATCGTCCGCCGCGGCAAAGCCCACGATCTCGACCTTGCCGGTCTCGGGATCGACCTCGACCTCGCAGCCATAGGCGCCGGAGGGATAGGTGAAGTTGGCCGGATCGTAGAAGGCCGTCTCTTCCAGGCCCGGCTCGATGTCTTCCAGCGGGTAGTTGTGGGGCACGTAGGCGGCCAGTGTGACATCGCCCCAGGCGACCTCCTTATCGGTCCCGGCGACAGAGAACTTGCCGTCCTTCAGCTCGATGTCGCCCTCCGAGGCTTCCATCAGATGGGCGGCGATCTTCTTGGCCTTGTTGATGACCTTCTCCGCCGCGCGGACCATGGCCGACCCGCCCACCGCGATCGAGCGGGAGCCATAGGTGCCCATGCCCATGGGCCCGCGGCCCGTGTCGCCGTGAATGATGTCGACCTGGTTCGCGTCGATCCCGATCATCTCCGAGATCACCTGCGCGAAGGTCGTCTCATGCCCCTGCCCGTGTGAATGAGAGCCGGTCATCACGCTGATCGAGCCGGTGGCGTTCACCCGCACGGTGGCGCTTTCGTAAAGACCCGCCCGGGCGCCCAGCTGTCCCACCAGGTTCGACGGCGCGATGCCGCAAGCCTCGATGTAGTGGGCCAGGCCGAAACCGCGCAGCTTGCCGTTCTTCTTGGACTCCGCCGCACGGGCCTCGAACCCGGCGTGGTCGGTCATCTCCAACAGCTTGTCCATCGTCGCGTGATAGTCGCCGGTGTCGTATTCGACCGCCACCGGGGTGGCGTAGGGAAACTCCGTGATGAAGTTCTGGCGGCGCAGCTCGATCGGGCTGACGCCCAGCTCCCGCGCCGCCTGGTCCACGACGCGCTCCAGCTGATAGGTGGCCTCCGGCCGTCCGGCACCGCGATAGGCGTCCACCGGCACGGTGTTGGTGAACACCGCCTTCACGTTCACGTAGATCAGCGGCGTCTTGTAGTTGCCCGCCATGAGCGTGCCGTGCAGCCAGGTGGGGATCGACGGCGCGAAGGTCGACAGATACGCGCCCATGTTGGCGTAGGTTTCCGTCCTGAGCGCCGTGAAGTTGTTGTCCTTGTCCAGCGCCAGTTCGATCTTGGTCACGTGGTCGCGGCCGTGCGCGTCGGACATGAAGGCTTCCGACCGCGATGAGGTCCATTTCACGGGACGCCCGAGGGCCTTCGCGGCAAAGGTGCAGAACGCCTCTTCCGCGTAGTGATAGATCTTGGCGCCGAAACCGCCGCCCACATCGGGCGCCACCACGCGCAGCTTGTGCTCGGGGATGCCCAGAACGAACGCACCCATCAACAGGCGGATCACATGGGGATTCTGCGAGGTGGTGTAGAGCGTATGCTCATCATTGGCGCGGTTGTAGTCGCCCACGGCCACGCGCGGCTCCATCGGGTTGGCGATCAGCCGGTTGTTCCTGAGCTCCAGCGTGGTGACGTGATGGGCGTTCCGGATCGCCTCGTCCACCGCGTCGCGGTTGTCCTCGACGAAGCCCCAGTCGTAACAGAGGTTCGATTTAAGCTCTTCGTGCACCTTCTGCGCACCGTCCTCCAGCGCCGCCTTGAGGTCCACGACGGCCGGCAGATCGGATATGTCGGGCACGATGGCCTCGGCCGCGTCGCGGGCCTGGGCCAGCGTCTCGGCCACGACCACGGCGATCGGATCGCCCACGTGGCGGACCCGGCCTTCGGCCAGGACCGGGTGCTTGGGCTCCTGCATCACCTCTCCGAACCGGTCGGTGACCTGCCAGCCGCAGGGCACGCCGCCCACCCCCTCGAAATCCTTGGCGGTAAAGACCTTCAGCACGCCGGGCATCGCCTCGGCCGCCTCCGTGTCGATACCGTTGATCGTCCCGTGGGCGACATCGGAGCGCAGGAAATAGGCGTGGGCTTGTCCGTGCAGGTTGATGTCATCCGTGTACTGTCCCGTCCCGCTCAGGAACCGAACGTCCTCGCGCCGTTTCGTGCTGGCGCCGATACCGCCGTCTTTGGGCATGTGGTAGCCTCCCTGTGGAACGATTTTCGCAGAAAAATCGTTCTCTTATACGATAATCTTCACTCCGCCGCGACGGGCGTCACGTCCTGTCCGGACGCCGCCTGGATCGCCTTGACGATGTTGTGGTAGCCGGTGCAGCGGCAGATGTTGCCTTCGAGGTAGTGGCGGATTTCGCCCTCGCTGGGCTTGGGGTTTTCCCGAAGCAGTGCCGTGGCCGCCATCACCATGCCGGGGGTGCAGAAGCCGCATTGCAGCCCGTGGAAGTCCTGGAACGCCTGCTGCATGGTGTTGAGAGAGCCATCGGCATTGGCCATCCCCTCGATCGTGGTCACCTCCGCCCCGTCGGCCTCGGCTGCGAGGACCGAGCAGGATTTCACCGGCATGCCGTTCATGTGGATCGTGCACGCGCCGCACTGGGAGGTGTCGCAGCCCACATGGGTGCCGGTCAGTCGCAGGGTCTGGCGGAGAAAGTCCACGAGCAGGGTTCGCCCCTCGACCTCGCCGGACACCGTCTTGCCGTTCACCTTCAATTCGATCCTGTTCATCAAATCCTCCCTACGGGTCCTGTCATCACTCGGCCGACCGGCGGCCGAACCACGATTTCTTCTGCGCCGGCTCTGCGGATGCCGCATCCGCCGCCGCGGGCGCCGCCGAGGTACCGCCGCCCTCGACCCGGGCCTTGAAGTCCTCGAAGAACTGGTCGGCCATCTTCTTGGCGAAGCCGTCGATGATGCGGCTGCCCAGCTGCGCGAGCTTGCCCCCCACCTTGGCTTCCACATCGTATTCCAGCCGGGTCTGGCCCGCGCCTTCCTCCGACAGCACGCATTTCGCGCCGCCCTTGGCGAAGCCGGCCGCACCGCCCTTGCCCTCGCCGTTCAGCGTCAGGCTTTCCGGCTCGTTCATGTCTTCCAGGGTCACGACGCCCTTGAACGTCGCCTTTACCGGGCCGACCTTCTGCACCACGGTCGCGGCGAACCCGTCCTCGGGGTTTCCCGTCATCTCCTGGCAGCCGGGCACGCAGTCCTTCAGCACGTCCGGATTCAGGAGTGCCGCCCAGACCTCTGCGCGCGGGGCGTCGACGATACGGTGTCCGCTCAGCTCCATACGACGTTCTCCCCTTTTGCCGGAGGCTAGGGCGGTCCATGCGGCAAGCGATATTAGACCTATGGATAGGGTGCGCACTCGGGTGGGGCCGCACGCCGGGGGGCTGCCCCCACCTCGCGGACCGTGCCGCCGCCGCTTCCCCGCGCAAAACCTTGCCCTACGGCGGATCCGCCGCGCCCCGACCCGGCACCTTGGTCGCGTTCCGCGGCCCTTCCGCTGGCCGCCGGAATCGCCTTTCATCGCGCCATGACCCAAGGCCTCACCGTCGCAGATCTGTCGTTCTCCTATGGCGCCCGGCGGGCGCTGGACGGGGTATCCTTTGCCTGTGCGCCGGGCAGGTTCACGGCTCTTCTGGGGCCGAACGGGGCCGGCAAATCCACCTTGTTCGCGTTGCTCACCCGGCTGTTCACCACCCCGTCCGGCACGGTGACGATCGCCGGTCACGACCTGTCGCGCCATCCGCGCCGCGCGCTGGGCCGCATGGGAATCGTGTTCCAGCAGCCGACGCTGGACCTGGATCTGACCGTGCATCAGAACCTGCACTATTTCGCGGCGCTCCACGGCCTGTCCGGGCGCGATGCCCGCGTCAGGATCGACCGGAGCCTCGACCGCCTTTCCATGGCCGAGCGCGCGGGCGAGCGGGTCCGCGACCTCAACGGCGGCCACCGCCGGCGGACGGAACTGGCCCGCGCCCTGATCCACGCGCCGTCCGTGCTGCTGTGCGATGAGCCCACGGTGGGGCTGGACGCGGCCTCCCGGCACGCGATCACGGCCCATGTGCACGACCTGGCGCGCGACGGGCTGACGGTGCTCTGGGCCACCCACCTGACCGATGAGATTCGCCCCGACGACCACCTCCTGGTCCTGCACCAGGGCCGCATCCTGCGCGACGGCACAGCTTCGCGGATCGCCGAAGGCGTGGACCTGTCCGACAGGTTCCTGGCGCTGACCGGCGCGCCCGACGCTGCGGACCGGGTCGGTCCATGAGACGGGAGGGATCGGCGTCCGCGCGGACCCGCCGCGGTCGCGGACCTGGGCAACCTGCGCACCGCGCCGCACAGGCCGCGCCGTGCGCCGGGGGCGCGATTGCCGGATCCGTCCGGTGACCTGGCTGATCGCCCTGCGGGCCATCGTCGCCCGCGAAGGTCTGCGGTTCCTGCATCAGCGCGAACGCTTCCTCGCCGCCCTCGTCCGTCCGCTGGTCTGGCTGCTGGTCTTCGCCGCCGGGTTCCGGGCCGCGCTGGGCCTGTCGATCCTGCCGCCCTACCAGACCTACATCACATATGAGACCTACATCGTGCCGGGGCTCTGCGGCATGATCCTGCTTTTCAACGGGATGCAGTCGTCGCTCTCTCTCGTCTACGACCGCGAGATGGGATCCATGCGCCTCCTGCTCACGGCCCCTCTGCCGCGCTGGTGGCTGCTGCTGTCCAAGCTGATCGCCTCGACCGCCATTTCGGTCCTGCAGGTCTACGCGTTCCTCGCCATCGCCCTGGCCTTCGGGATCGAGATGCCGCCTTGGGGCTATCTCACCGTCTTGCCGGCCCTGGTTCTTGCGGGGCTGATGCTGGGCGCGCTCGGGCTGGCGCTGTCGTCCCTCGTCAAGCAGCTTGAGAATTTCGCGGGCGTCATGAACTTCGTCATCTTCCCGATGTTCTTTCTCAGCTCCGCCCTGTACCCCCTTTGGAAGATGGCGGAATCCTCTCCGCTCCTGCGCGATGTCAGCGCGGCCAACCCGTTCTCCCACGCGGTCGAGCTGATCCGCTTCGCTCTTTACACGGAACTCAACGCGGCGGCGCTGCTCTGGACGCTGCTGGCCACGCTGGCCTTCGCCGCGCTCGCCCTGTGGGGATACGACCCGGCCCGCGGCCTTGTTCGCCGCAAGGGCTGATGGCCGCCCGCGCCGCGGCGCCTGTCGGCGCGCGGGCGCCATCGGACGGTTCACCCGGTCGGACATGACCCGGGCCGGCGGGCCGTCCGGACCCACCGCCCGGGTGGCGAGGCGCTGCGCCTCCGCCGCACGGGTGACCAATACCGTCGTGGCTTCGGTCTCGTCGCGCAGGCGCACGAAAAGCGCCATTATCTCATCGGCCAGCGTCCGCCACGGCGGGCGCGCGGGTTCCTGAAAGATCGTCGCCACCGCCTCGGGCGCGTCGATCCGGCCGGGATACCCGCGGTCGAGTCCGGCGATACAGCGCAGAAAACCGCGGACTGTCCAAGGCGGCCGGATCGAAGACAAGCCCGCGCCGGGCTCCCGGTTCAGGGTGCCGAATTCCAAGGCCGCAGCGGACAGCTTCGGCAGGGTCTGCGCCGGCGCCGCCGTCAAGATGCAGGCCGCCGGAACGGCACCGGCTTCCCCCGGGTGGCAGACAGCAGGACGAGATGCGGGCTCCGCGCGCCGCCGGACGCACCCCGGCGCCGTCCCCGCACCCGACCTTTTTCCCCCATGACGCGCCCCGCGCGCCGGGCTATCGTGCCACAATGCAGGCACACCAGAGTCCCACCGCGACACAGACCCGCTCGGCGCTCGTCATCGACGACCACCCGCTGTTCTGCGACGCGCTGGAGCTGACGTTGAAGAACGCCGCCCAGTGCCAGGATATCGCCACCGCCGACACCCTGTCCGGCGGGCTTGAGATCCTGTCCCGCGACGGACGCCGCGATGTCATCGTGCTGGACCTGAACCTGCCGGACGTCACCGGGTTGGACGGGCTGATCCGTCTTAAGACGCAGGCCCCCGACACGCCCGTTATCGTGGTCTCCTCCATGGCCGACAACGCGATGATCGCCGCAGCGATGGAAGCCGGGGCCTCCGGTTTCGTGCCCAAACACAGCCCCCATGCGGAGTTCCGCGCCGCGCTGGAGGCGATCCTCGCGGGCCGCACCTACCTGCCGGAGAACTTCGTGGACTGCCCGCAGCCGTCGGACCGGGCGAACGCGGTCACGCGGCTGTCGTCGCTGACCGCGCAGCAGGCCCGCATCCTGGAGCTGATCTGCGACGGCAAGCTGAACAAGCAGATCGCCTACGACCTGTCGATCGCCGAAACCACGGTCAAGGCGCATGTCACCGCCATCATGCGCAAGCTGGCCGTGCAGTCCCGCACCCAGGCGGTGCTGGTGGCGCAACAGGCCAAGTTCGCGTCGATCTTGCCAACCCGCGACGGCTGACCCATCCTGCGCGGCGGGGAGGACACCGGCCATCGCGCGGATTACCGAGACACGGCCCGGAACGGCAGCCCGCGACACGGGCCTGCTGCTGCGCGCCGCGGTGGCCCATGACGCCTCCATGGCCGCGCTGGCCCGGCGGTTCGCCGGCACCGACCTGTCGCAGCTGTTTCTCTTCGTCAGCCCCCGCGCCGATTTCGACCGGGTGGCCCGGGACGCCGCCCGCGCCTTTCCCGGCTGCCATACGGTCGCCTGTTCGACCGCGGGCGAAATCGGCCCGGACGGCTATGCCGAGGACGCGATCATCGCCGTCGGCCTGCCCGCCGCCCATTTCGCGACCGAGCTTCTGGTCGTCCCGGACCTTGCGGCGTTCGACGGGGCCGCGCTGGCCGACCGGATGGTGCGCACCCGCATCGACCTGGCCGCGCGCGCGCAGGCCTTTCCCACGCTCTTCGCCTTCGCGCTGATCGATGGGCTGTCGCGGCGCGAGGATGCGCTGGTCGCGGCCCTTGCCCCCGCCCTGGGGCACATGTCGCTCTTCGGCGGGTCCACCGGCGACGGGCGGGCCTTCGGCCGGACGCGCATGGCCGTGAACGGCGATGTGCTGGACGGCGCCGCCGTGGTCACGCTGGTGGCCACGGATTGCCGCGCGCAGGTGTTCAGCCTGGACCATCTCACCCCCACCGAAACCCGCATGGTCGTCACGGCGGCAGATCCCGAGACCCGTACCGTCAAGGAGATCAACGCCGCCCCCGCCGCCCGCGAATACGCCCGCGTGGTGGGCCGCGATCCCGACCAGCTCGACACCTTCGCCTTCGCGGCGCACCCCGTCGTGGTGCGGCTGGGCGACGCGCATCACGTCCGCGCCATCCAGCGCGTCACCCCTGAGGGCGATCTGGTCTTTTTCTCCGCCATAGATGAGGGGATGGTGCTGTCCGTCGCCCGGTCCGAGGACATGGCCGAACACCTGGAGCGGGAGCTCTCCGCCCTGTCGGTCCACACCGCCCCGTCGGACATCCTGGGTTGCGACTGCATCCTGCGCCGGATCGAGGCCGAGGAGGGACAGCAGAGCCGCGCCGTGTCCGACGTTCTGGCGCGCCACCGGGTGGTGGGCTTTTCCACCTACGGCGAGCAGATCGGCCCGATCCATATCAACCACACCATGACCGGCGTGGCTCTCTATCCGCCCGCCGCGGGGGGACGCCGCCCATGACGCTGCCGGGGCTGGTCGATCCGTCGGAACCGCTGGAACGCCAGCACGCCCGGCTGGTCCGCATCGCGGACGTGCTGATGCGCAAGGTCGAGCAGGCCGGCGACCATCCGGGCCTGGCCTATGCCCAGTTCGAGCGCGCCACTCTGCTGGAGGCGCAGGTCCGCCAGCGCACGCTGGATCTGGAGCGCACGCTGGACCTTCTGCATGAGGCCAACGCCCGGCTGGGCGTCGCCAACGCAGCGGCGGAATCGGCCCGCGCCAACCTGGCAGAGGCGGTCGAATCGGTGCGGGAGGGTTTTGCGCTCTTCGACGCGGAGGACCGGCTGGTGATGTCGAATTCGCGCTTCTGCCGCGACCTGGCCGATATCGCCGTGCGGATCGAGCCGGGGCTCGGGTTCGGCGACTACGTGCGCCTGGTCTCCACCTCGGTCTATCTCGACCTGTCCGAGGGCGAAACGCCCGCCAGCTGGCGCCACGGCCGCATGAGCCGCCATGCCGACGACAGTGTGATTTTCAACGTCCGCCTGACCCGCGACCGCTGGCTGCAGGTGGGCGAGCACCGGACCGCCAACGGCGGCACCGTGATCCTGCAGACCGACGTCTCCGACATCATGCGGGCCGAACGGGCCAAGCGCGACCGGATGATGGACCAGCAGGCGCAGATCCTGCGCGCCACCCTCGACCATCTGAACCAGGGGGTGTGCATCTTCGACGCCGGACGGCGGCTGGTGGGCTGGAACCACCGCATGGAAAAGCTGCTGGCCCGTCCCGTAGACGGGCAGGTCCTGGGCATTTCCTTCGACGCGCTGCTCGTCCGCCTGGACGACCAGATCACGTTCTCGCGCCAGTTCACGCGGGCGGATCTGACCGCCTGGGCCGAGCGGACCCGGCCCCGCAGCCCGATCACGTTCGAGGTTCGCCAGGGCCAGCAGACCCTGTCCGTCTTCGCCCAGGAGATGCCCGACCGCGGCTTCGTGATCTCTTTTTCGGACGTGACGTCGGAGCGGGAGGCAGAGCGCGCCCTGCGCGACGTGAACGAGACTCTGGAGCGCCGGGTGGAGGAGCGCACCAACGAGCTGGGCGACGCGCTGGACCAGGCGCGCCGGGCGAACGCGTCGAAGACCCGCTTCGTCGCCGCCGCGTCCCACGACCTGCTGCAGCCGCTGTCTGCCGCCAAGCTCTTCGTCTCCTACCTGGAGGACCGCGCCCAGGACGACACCGCGCGGGTGACGGCGGCCAAGGCGGTGTCGGCCCTGGCCTCCGTCGAAGAGATCATCGAGGCGCTTCTGGACATCTCCAAGCTCGACTCCGGGCAGGCCGCGATGAGCCTCCAGGAGGTGCCGCTCAGCCGCATCCTGACCTCTCTTCGTTCGGAGCTGACGCCGCTGGCCGACGCCAAGGGGCTGACGCTGAGGATGGTGGACAGCTCGCACGTCGTGCGTTCGGACCCGGTGTTCCTGCGCCGGATCCTGCAGAACCTGGTGACCAATGCGATCCGCTACACCGACACCGGCAAGGTGCTGGTCGGGGTCCGCCGCAGCGGTTCCGATACGCGGATCGAGGTGCGCGACACCGGTCCCGGCATCGCGCCCCAGGACCAGCGCACCGTCTTCCAGGAGTTCCGGCAGCTGGGCAAGTCCGCCTCCGGCTCCAAGGGGCTGGGGCTGGGGCTGACCATCGTGGAACGCGCCTGCGCGATGCTGGGTCATCCGCTGTCGCTCGACTCCACGCGCGGCCGGGGATCCTGCTTCGCCGTCTCCGCGCCGCGGCTGGGACAGGTCGGAAACGAGCCCGCCCCCGCCCACCCCGTGGACGATCTTCGCCCCCGGACCCGCAACCTGGTGGTCCTGCTGGTCGAGAACGACCCGGAAATGGCCGGCGCGCTCACGCTGATGATCGAAAGCTGGGGCAGCCACGTCATCCACGCCGAAACCGGAGAAGGCGCCCTGGCGCTGCTGGATGAGATCGACATTACCCCGGACCGCGCGCTGCTGGACTACCAGCTTGGCGGTGGCATGACCGGAACGGAAGTGCTGGACCGCCTGCGGTCCCGTCACGGGGCGGTCCCGGCACGTGTGATTTCGGCAAGCCGGCGCCAGGACATCGCCGATGCCTGCCGGGCGGCGGGGGTGACTCTGGTCCCCAAGCCCCTCGACCGGCGAAAAATCATAGAGCTTCTGGATGGGTCTAGCCCGGATGCCTGCTGAGCGCGCCTTGTGGCAGAATAGCCGCGGTCGCTAACCTCCCGACGATGTGATCCCGAACGCCCTCAGCGCGCCCGTTTTGCGCTTGATGGTGACATCACGCCACGTAGGAGACGCGCCATGGAACGTCAGAACAACAAAAAGCCCGCACCGTCCGGGCCCACCGCACAGCAGCCTCCCGCCCAGGGTCCGGTCAAGCAGTCCCCGGTCCGCTTTGCCGACTGGGCCGCGATCTGAGGGGTCCGACGATCCCGCAGCGCGCTGTCGAAGGATGGCGCGACGCGATCCCGGCTCTCTGAGCGGCGTCCATGGGACCGCAGCGGCACCGGCCCGCCACAGATCCGCCGCACGACGGAGGTCCGCCAGCGGCCCGCCGGCGCGCCGACAGCGGGTCCGCGTCCCGCGGTACGCTTCGGCCGGTGGCCCGCGGACCGGCATCCGTGCCGGTTCGGTCGGGAACCCGGCCCATGACACGGATGTTTCGCTGCCATGGATCAGCACCCCCACCACGCACGCCTCGAACGGCTCGACCGACTTGCCCGGCGCATGGACCGCGCCTTTCGCATCCCCGGAACCGGCATCCGAATAGGCTACGATTCGCTGCTGGGGCTGATACCCGGCGTGGGCGACGTGGCGGCGGCGGCCCCGGCGGCCTGGATCGTGATGGAAAGCCACCGGATGGGCGCGCCGCGGAGCATTCTGGCCAGACAGGTGGGCAACATCCTCATCGACGTCGGATTCGGCGCGGTGCCGCTAATCGGCGACATCTTCGACGTGGGCTACAAGGCCAACATGCGCAACGTGAACCTGCTGCGCGGCCATGTCGATGCGCAGCTTCGCGCCGGCGCATCCGCCGGCGACGGCGCGCTGGCCTCTCACCACCCCACGATCGCCGGTACGGTCGATCGTTCCGCAAAAGGCTGATGGCCACGAAAAAGCCCGCACCGGCTTAGCCGATGCGGGCCGTGCTGCGTCCCCGGCGGTCCGGTCAGCCGACGAGCTCGAGCCCCGAGAAGAAGTAAGAGATCTCGTCCCGCGCCGTTTCGGGCGCGTCGGAGCCATGGACCGAATTCTCGCCCACGCTTTCGGCGAATTCGGCGCGGATCGTGCCCGCATCCGCATCGGCGGGATTCGTCGCGCCCATGACCTCACGGTTCTTGGCGATGGCGTTGTCGCCCTCCAGGACCTGCACGACCACCGGTTCGGACGCCATGAAGGTGCAGAGCTCTTCGTAGAACGGCCGGTCGGCATGGACCTTGTAGAACGTGCGCGCCTGGGCTTCGGTCAGGTGGATCCGCTTCTGCGCAACGATCCTGAGGCCCGCGTCCTCGAACTTGGCGTTGATCTTGCCGGTAAGGTTGCGGCGCGTCGCGTCGGGCTTGATGATCGAAAGGGTGCGCTCGGTGGCCATGGGATGCCTCATTCTTGACCGGCCCGCCCCATGCGGACCGCTTTATTCGGCGTCCTGCTACCACGCGCACCGCGCAAGTAAAACCCGGCAAGGGCTGCGCCTTTCCCGCGACCACCGCGCAGGCCGCACCGCCGCGTCGCGCCGGGCGCCCGCGGCCGCATGCGGTCCGGCCAGCCCTCCGCGCCGGTCTGCGCCAGCCCCGCGGGTGGCGGCGACCGCCCTGCCCCCCCGACACGGCTTTTCCCCGGCCCGGCGCTCTGCTAGGTGCGCGCCATGCTCCGCATCCGTGACATCACCTATTCGGTCGCCGGCCGCCCGTTGTTCGAATCCGCCTCAGCCGACATCCCCGACGGCCACAAGGTCGGCGTGGTCGGGCGCAACGGCACCGGCAAGACGACGCTCTTCCGCCTGATCCGCGGAGAGATCGCGTTGGAAGGCGGCGCCATCGACCTGCCGAAACAGGCCCGGATCGGCGGCGTGCGGCAGGAGGTGCCAAGTTCCGACACCTCGCTGCTCGACACGGTGCTGTCCGCGGATCAGGAGCGCAACGCCCTAATGGCGGAGGCCGAAACCGCCACCGACCCCGCCCGCATCGCTGAGGTCCAGACCCGTCTGGCGGACATCGACGCCTGGTCCGGGGAGGCCCGCGCCACCCAGCTCCTGCGCGGTCTGGGGTTCACCCAAGGGGAGACGCTGCAACCCTGCTCGGCCTTCTCGGGGGGCTGGCGGATGCGCGTGGCCCTGGCCGGCGTGCTCTTCTCCGCGCCCGACATCCTGCTGCTGGACGAGCCGACGAACTATCTGGACCTGGAAGGCGCGCTCTGGCTGGAAAGCTATCTTGCGCGCTATCCCCACACCGTGATCGTGATCTCCCACGACCGGGGGCTGCTGAACCGCTCCGTCGGGTCGATCCTGCACCTCGAAGACCGCAAGCTGACGCTCTATCAGGGCAGCTACGACACGTTCGCGCGCACCCGCGCCGCCCGGCTGGCCGCGAAGGAGGCGCAGATCAAGAAGCAGGACGACCGCCGCGCGCATCTGCAAAGCTTCGTCGACCGGTTCCGGGCCAAGGCGACCAAGGCCAAGCAGGCGCAGTCCCGCCTGAAGATGATCGAGAAGATGGAGACCATCCAGACCCCGCAGGAGGCCGCCCTGCGCGCCTTCACCTTCCCGGAGCCGGAGGAGCTGTCGCCGCCCATCGTCAACACCGAGAGCGCGTCGGTCGGCTATGGCGACAAGGTGGTGCTGGGCAAGCTGACCCTCAGGATCGACCAGGACGACCGGATCGCTCTTCTGGGTCGCAACGGTGAGGGGAAGTCCACGCTTTCCAAGCTGTTGTCGGACAGGCTTCAACCCATGGGCGGGCGCGTTACCAAGGCGTCGAAGCTGCGCGTGGGCTATTTCGCGCAGCACCAGGTCGATGAGTTGCATGTCGATGAGACCCCGCTCGACCACATCCGGCGTCTCCGCCCGACGGAGACGCCGGCCCGGCTGCGCGCGCGCCTGGCCGGGTTCGGCCTGACCGCCGACCAGGCCGACACGCTTGTGGCAAGGCTGTCGGGCGGCCAGAAGGCGCGGCTGTCGCTGCTGATCGCCACCATCGACGCGCCGCACATGCTGATCCTGGACGAGCCGACCAACCACCTGGACATCGAGAGCCGCGAGGCGCTGGTCGAGGCGCTGACCGCCTATTCGGGCGCGGTGATCCTGGTCAGCCACGACATGCATCTGCTCAGCCTGGTGGCCGACCGGCTGTGGCTGGTCAAGGATGGCCGGGTCACGCCCTATGACGACGATCTGCAGGCCTATCGCCGGATGCTGCTGCAGGGCGACGACCGGGAGAGCGCCGCCAAGCCGCGCGCCGTGGCCCCCGCCGCGCCGAAACCGTCGCGCGATCAGGTGCTGGCCCTGAAGTCCGAGGTCCGCAAGTCCGAGGCGCGGGTCGAGAAACTGGCCGAGATGCGCGACAGGCTGGCGCGCAAACTGGCCGATCCGGCGCTCTACGACGACGGCCGCGTGGGGGAACTGGAGACCTGGAACCGCAAATACGCCGAGGTCATGACCGCGATGGAACGCGCCGAATCCCTGTGGATGTCGGCTCTGGAAAAGCTGGAGAGGGCCGAGGCGTGAGCGCGCACCGCCCCTGCGCCGGCGACGCGCGCCGTTGACCCCGGAATTCTACGTCACCGCCTTCGTGACCCTCTTCGTGGTCATCGACCCGATCGGCACAACGCCGATCTTCGTCGCGCTGACCCAGGGGATGACCCGCGGCCGGCGCCGGGCGATCGCGGTCCGCGCCTGCGTGACCGCCATCGCCATCCTGTTCCTCTTCGGACTGTTCGGAGAGGCGCTGCTGGGATTCATCGGGATCTCCATGCCGGCCTTCCGCATCGCCGGGGGGCTGCTGCTGTTCCTGACCGCGCTGGAGATGCTGTTCGGCCGCCGCACCCGGCGCCGGCAGGACCAGTCAGAGGTCGACGACAGCGGACCGGAGGACGATCCGTCGATCTTTCCGCTGTCGATCCCGCTGCTGTCGGGGCCGGGCGGGATCGCGTCGATCATCCTGCTGACCGACCAGACCAGCGGCGCGCCCTGGGCGATGGCCGGCATCTTCGGCGTGACGACCGTCATCTTCGCCATCGTCCTGATGCTGTTTCTGGTGTCGGAGGTCATCGAGCGCGCGCTCGGACCCACCGGCATCCTTGTGGTGACGCGCCTTCTGGGGATGCTGCTGGCGGCTCTGTCGGTGCAGTTCGTGCTGGACGGGCTGGCCAACACCGGCCTTCTGGCCTGACTTTGCAAGCGGCCCCGGTGCCCCCATATGCAGGGCATGACCGGTGATTCCGTAGCCTCGATCCTCTATCTCTCGCTCCTCGGGCTTGCGATCTTTGGATATTTCATCGCCGCGAACCGGCAGAACATGGGCACGGCGCTGCGGCAACTGGCGCTCTGGGGGCTGATCTTTCTGGGGGCCATCGCCGTGGCCGGACTGTGGCCGCAGATCCGCGGCACGGTCGCGCCCCGTCAGAGCATGACCGCGACCGGCAGCCTGCAGGTTCCGCAGAGCGGCGACGGCCATTACCGCGTCACGCTGGACGTGAACGGGCAGCCCGTCCGCTTCGTGGTCGATACCGGCGCGTCCGACATGGTGCTGAGCCAGCAGGACGCGCGCGCGGTCGGGATCGACCCGGACACGCTGGCCTATCTGGGGACCGCCTATACCGCCAACGGCACCGTTCCCATGGCCCGCGTCGTGCTGGACAGCGTGGCATTCGGTCCGGCGGTCGAGCGCGACGTGGGCGCCAGCGTCAACGGCGGCGACATGTTCGGCTCATTGCTGGGGATGAGCTATCTGTCGCGCTTCGGAAAGATCTCCATCGAGAACGGCGTGCTGACCCTGACGCCGTAGCGGCGCCCGAAGCGCCGCCTCTGCCTGTCCCGCCTTTCACACCCCGGTGCGACCCGATCCGGGGACACGGGGAGGCCGCACCCCCTGGCAGCCGCGCCGGTCGCGGCGGCTGACACGCGGGAGCGGCGGATCCGCGACGTCCGAAGAGGCGGCGCGTCCGCGTTCCGGCGGCACTGCCGCGAGTCGTAGGGTACGGCGCTCACAGGGCGATGGACCGGATCGGACAGACCTCCTGCCCCGCCAGAGCGACAGCGGCACATCGAGGCGTGTCACGCCCGGCTATCGGCCTTCTTCTGCCAGCTTCCGCTCTCCTCGGACCAGTATTGCGCAGCGGCACCGGCGCGGGTCAGGTCGCGCCACTGTGCCCGGGCGCGCTCCAGCGCGGCCGGGTCGGCGCCGTCGAAGATAACGCAAACCCGTTCGGCCGCCGCGACCTCCTGGACGGTGACCTCCGCGCCCTCCACGCTCATCACGCAGGGGCGGTCGGCGGGGCCGGTGCCGCAGTCCAGCAGGACGGGCTGTAGGGCGTCATCCTCGCCGCCCGCCATCCCGTGGGGCAGAAACCCGTCCTCCGGGTGGGTCCAGAGCCGCTCGTCCAGATGTTCCATCCGCCGCGGGTTGCGCCCGCGCACCAGCACCCGCCAGCCGTTGCCCAGCGCGCGTTCCAGAAGCGGCGGCAGCACGTCCTCCAGGCTGCGGCGGGTCAGGTGGTAGAAATAGGCCTCGCCCAATCTCAGCCCTCGTAATGGTCGCGCACGAGCCGGTCGAGCGCGCGCACGCCCCAGCCCGTGGCCCCCTTGGGCGCCAGCGGGCTGTCGAAGGAGGTCGACGCGACCCCGGCGATGTCGATATGCGCCCAGGCCTGACCGTCCTTGATGAAGCGGTGCAGGAACTCGGCCGCGGTGATGGTCCCCGCCGGCCGACCGCCCACGTTCTTGACGTCGGCGATGCGCGATTTCAGCTGCTCGGCATATTCCTTGCCCAGCGGCAGGCGCCATGCGCCCTCTCCTTCCGCACGGGCGGCGCCCAGCAGGCGGTCGCAGAAGGCGTCGTCGTTGGACAGCACGCCGGCGTTGTGATGACCCAGCCCGATGATGACCGCTCCGGTCAGGGTCGCAAGGTCCACGATGGCGGCGGGCGAGAACGTCTCTTGCGCGTACCAGAGCACGTCCGCCAGGACCAGCCGGCCCTCCGCATCGGTGTTGATGACCTCTATGGTGTCGCCCTTCATCGAACGGACCACGTCGCCCGGCCGCGTTGCCCCGCCCGAGGGCATGTTCTCGACCAGCCCGACCAGCCCGACCACGTTGGCCTTTGCCTTGCGCAGCGCCAGCGTCTTCATCACCCCCGCCACCACGGCGGACCCGCCCATGTCCATGGTCATGTCCTCCATGCCCGCCGCGGGCTTGAGGGAAATTCCGCCGGTGTCGAACACGACGCCCTTGCCGACCAGGGCCAGGGGCGCCTCTTCGCCGCCGCCCATCCATTTCATCACCACGACCTTCGACGGGCTGTCGGATCCCTGCCCCACCGACAAAAGCGCGCCCATGCCAAGCTCTGCCAGCCGGTCCTCTTCCAGGACCTCGACCTCCAGCCCGTGTTCGGACAGCGCCTCCAGCCGCTTGCCGTAGCTGGTGGTGGTCAGCACGTTGGCGGGATCGTTCACCAGGTCGCGGGCAAAGAACACGCCCTCCGCCACGGCGGAAAGGGTGGCGCCGTCGACGGTCTCGGGCTTGGAGACCATGGCCACGACCTCGGCCGGATCGCCCCCGGCGCCCGCGGACCCGTCTCCGGCCGGGCGCGACCGCTGGTCGGCGTAGTCGTAGCTGCGCAGCACCGCGCCCAGGATCACCTCTGCGGCCCGCTTGCGCGCGCCCAGCGCCAGGGTCATCGGCTTGTCCGACGCGATCCGCGCCACCGACACGCCCGCCTTGCGCGCGCTGACCGGCCCCGCGCGCATCGGCAGCTTGACCACCGCGACGGCATCCGCCGCGAGGCCCGCGGGATAGGACAGGGCTAGGGCATCGCCGGGCTCGGCCTTTTCCCAGGCCTTGGAGGCGCGCGCCTTCTCCACACCGCCGCGGGTCAGCTTGTTCACCCGCCGGGCCAGCGCGTCCAGCCCGCCCTCCGGATCGACGAAGACGGCGATCACCCCGTCCCGCTCGGCCAGGTCGGCGGGGTCTGATGCAAGGACGCGGATCGCGGCGGGTCGGGTCATGGGGGGCTCCTGTCGATGTGCGCCCCACAGGTAGGACAGTGCCGCGGGCTTGGCCAGAAGGCAGTTCCCGCGACCGCGCCCATGGTCTAGGGTCCGGCGCAGACGTGGAACGGGGCAAGACCGGCGTGCGGACATTCGACAGATACCTGCTGTCGCAGCTTCTGACCCTGTTCGGGTTCTTCAGCCTCGTGCTGGTGGCGGTCTACTGGATCAACCGCGCGCTCCTCCTGTTCGACCGGCTGATCCAGAACGGCCATTCCGCGGCCGTCTTCCTGGAGTTCTCGGCGCTGGCTTTGCCCAACGTGATTCGCGTGGTGCTGCCGATCGCGGCCTTCGCCGCGGCGGTCTACGCCACCAACCGGATGCGCGGCGACTCAGAGCTGGTGGTGATCCAGGCCTCGGGCATCTCTCCGCTCCGCGGCGCCCGGGCGGTGGCCGGGTTCGGGGTCATGGCGGGCGCGGTGACGATGATCCTGACCCATGTGCTGGCGCCCATGGCATCGGGCCGCCTGGACCAGCGCAGCGCCGAGATCGCCGAGGACGTGACCGCCGGCCTGCTGACGGAAGGACAGTTCCTCAACCCCGGCAACGGCGTCACCCTGTTCATCGGTGAGATCACGCCCGCGGGAGAGCTGCGCTCGGTCTTTCTGGCGGACCGGCGCGCGCCCGGCACAGAGACCGTCTATACCGCCGAGCGCGCGCTTCTGCTGCGCCGGGACGACGGCCCCCGCCTGGTGATGTTCGACGGCATGTCGCAGCGGTACGACCCCGCCGAGGGACGCCTCGGCACCACCAGGTTCGACGACTTCTCCTTCGACGTCAGCGACCTGGTGGACATTGTTCAAGCCGGACCCCGTGACCTGGACCAGATCGGCTCGGCAGAGTTGCTGACCGCCCCCGACGCCGTGCGTGCGGAGACCGGCGCCGGCCCGGGCGCCATCGCACTTACCTTGCACAAGCGCACTACGCAGGGCGCGCAGGCGCTCGTCGCGCCGGTGCTCGGATTTGCGGTGATGCTGCTGGGCGGGTTCTCGCGCTTTGCCGCCTGGCGGCAGGTGGCCGCGGCGCTGGTCGCGCTGGTGGTCTACGATCTGGGCGACAACCTGTCGCTCGACGCGGTGGGTGCTAACGCCGCAGCCTGGCCCCTGCTCTATCTGCCGACCCTCGCGGCGCTGGCGGTCGCGGTGGGCCTGCTGATCTATGCCGGACAGCCGACGCGCCGCAAAGCCACGGCGGCGCCGGCATGATCCTGCACGTCTACTTCGCCCGCCGGTTCCTGACGACCTTCCTGTTCGTCATGTCGGTCTTCTTCGGCATCCTGGTGCTCATCAATCTGGTCGAGCAGGTCCGCCGGTTCGAAGGCGAAGGCGTTTCCTTTCCGGCCCTTGCCGCCATGACCCTGCTGTCGGTGCCGGAAACGCTCTATGCGATCCTGCCGCTGCTGGTCATCATCACCACGCTGACGCTCTTCCTGTCGCTGGCGCGCACGTCGGAACTGGTGGTCAGCCGCGCCTCTGGCCGGTCGGCCTATCTGTCGCTCTTCGGGCCGGTGGTGGTCACGCTGCTGATCGGCCTCGGCGCCGTGACCGTGGTCAACCCGATCGTGGCCGCCACCACCCGGCAGTACGACATGCTGCAGGACCGGCTGGAGGGGCGCACCCGGTCTACCCTGGCTCTGTCCGATGAGGGGGTCTGGCTGCGGCAGGGTGGCGCCACGGGCCAGACGGTGATCCATGCCGACGGGGCCAATGCGGACGGCACCGACCTGACCGGCGTCAGCTTCATCGGGTTCACGCCCTCCGGCGGACCGGCCTACCGGATCGAGGCGGCGCGCGCCCGGCTTGAGGATGGCGGCTGGACCATCGCCGACGCCAAGGAATGGCGCTTCGACGCGCCGAACCCGGAGCAATCGGCCCAGAGCCATGAAACCCTGCGCCTGCCGTCGACGCTGACCGCCAGCCAGATCCTCGACAGTTTCGGAGACCCTGCGACGGTTCCGATCTGGGCCCTGCCGGGCTTCATCGCGGAGATGCGCGCCGCGGGTTTCTCCGCGCGCCGCCACGCCGTCTATCTTCAGGTGGAACTGGCTCTGCCGGTCCTGCTGGTGGCCATGGTGCTGACCGGCGCGGTGTTCACCATGCGCCACACCCGCGTCGCGCGGGCCGGCACGATGGTGCTTTCGGCGCTGAGTCTGGGCTTCGTCCTTTTCTTCATCCGCAATTTCGCGCAGATCCTGGGCGAGAGCGGTCAGATCCCCCCCGGACTGGCCGCCTGGGGCCCCCCGGTCGCGGCGATCCTGCTGCCGCTGGGACTTCTGCTCCACTGGGAGGACGGCTGATGCGCGCGCTGGCCCTGTGGCTGCTCTTGTGCCTGGCGCCCGCCGGCGCCCTGGCCCAGACCGCCACGCTTCTGGCGGACTCGGTGCGGATCGCCAACGACAACCGCCTCATCGCCGAAGGCAACGTCCAGGTCGCCTACCAGGGCGCGCTGCTGACCGCCTCGCGGATCGTCTATGACCGGTCGGCGGACCGGCTGCTGATCGACGGCCCGATCACCCTGGACGACGGGCAGAACTCGGTGCTGCTGGCCGACAGCGCCGCGCTCGACCCCGACCTCAGCAACGGCATCCTGCGCTCGGCGCGCCTGGTGCTCGACCGGCAGCTGCAACTGGCCGCGACACAGATCGCGCGGGTCGGAGAACGCTACGTGCAGCTGTCCAACACGGTCGCCTCCTCATGTGAGGTATGCGCCGCAAACCCCACCCCGGTCTGGGAAATCCGGGCGGCCAAGGTGATCCACGACCGTCAGGAACGGCTGCTCTATTTCGACCGCGCGACATTCCGGCTCTTCGGTGTGCCGGTGGCCTATTTCCCGCGCCTGCGGCTGGCCGACCCGACCCGCAGCCGCGTCACCGGGGTGCTGATCCCGCGCCTGCGCTCGAACAGCCAACTGGGGCTGGGCGCCAAGGTGCCGCTGTTCGTGACGGCGGGGGACAATGCCGACCTGACCCTGACGCCCTACCTGTCGAACCGGACGACCACGCTGGAGACGCGGTACCGCCAGACGCTGTCCTTCGGCGCCATCAATGTGGCGGGGGCGGTGTCGCGCGACGACATCCGCCGCGATGCGACCCGCTGGTACGTGATCGGCGACGCGGCCTTCGCGCTGCCGCGCGACTACCGGCTGGAATTCGACGTCGAGGCGGTGTCGGACGAGGCCTACCTGGTCGATTACGACTATTCCGACAAGGACCGCCTCAGGACGGAAGGCCGGATCCTGAAGGTCAGCCGCGACAAGCTCTTCCGCGCCAGCCTGACCGACTACACGACCCTGCGCGAGGGCGAGGTCGCGATCGAGGACCGGCTGCCGTCTCTCGTCACCGATCTGGTGCTCGAACGCCGGTACCGGATCGGCCCGGGAGAGCTGCGCCTGGGACTCGACGCCGCGTCGATCTACCGCGCCTCAGACATCGACCAGCTGGGCCGCGACACGGCCGAAATCGGCCTGAACGCCGACTGGTTCAACCGCGACATCCTTGGGCCGGGTCTGGTCTGGCAGAACCGCGCCCGCCTGGCCGGCACTTTCTACGCGGTGGAGCAGGACAGCCGCTTCGACGCCACGCCCATGCGTCTGGCCGGAACGCTGGCGACGGAACTGCGCCTGCCGCTCCAGCGCACGGGGGCTGCCGGCACCCATCACCTGATCGAGCCGGTGGTCCAGCTGGCCTATACGCGCCAGAGCGGCGATACCGTTCCGAACGAGGACAGCCAGCTGGTCGAGTTCGATGAGGGCAATCTCTACGCGCTCAGCCGCTTTCCCGGTGACGACGCCATCGAAACCGGGCTGCGCGCCAATGTCGGTATCAGCTACACGGGCTACAACACCGACGGCACCGGCATCGGACTGACCTTCGGCCGGATTCTGCGCACCGAAGCGGTCAAGGCGTTCTTTCCCGGCACCGGACTTGCTGGCGACCGGTCGGACTGGCTGCTGGCCGGGCGGCTCAGCTTTGGCGCCATGCTGGACCTGACCGCGCGATCGGTCTTCAACGCCGGCTTCGACACCAAGAAGACGGAAACCCGCCTGGCGCTGCGCACCGACCGCTTCGGGCTGGAAGGCGCCTATGTCTGGCTCGACGGCGAACGGCGCGAGAACCGCCCCCGCGACACCCATGAGCTGATCCTGGACGGTGATCTGCGCCTTTCGCGGCACTGGATCGGCAGCTTCGAATCCCGCTACGACTTCAACCGCGACCAGGCGGCAGAGGCTGGCGTGGGCCTTGTCTACCGGACCGAATGCATAGAGGTCGAGTTCAGCGTCAACCGCCGTTTCACGGAGACCGCCCTGATCGAACCGACCACATCCCTGGGCGTCCAGGTTTCCCTTGCCGGGTTCGGCAGCGGGCGGAACGACGAAAGCTATCGAAAGATCTGCAAGGGATGATATGCCCCCAGTCAGTCACGCCCGAACAACGAGCCGCATGATGACCCTCTTTCCCAGATCCCTCGCCCTCGGCGCCGTGCTGGCGGCCGTCCTCGCGGCGGGCGCTCCGCTGCCCGGGGCCGCGCAGAACATGTTCGCCCCGGCCGCCACCGTGGACGAGACCGTGGTCACCGCCTTCGAGGTCGACCAGCGCCAGAAGCTGCTCCAGCTCTTCAACGCCCCCGACGCCACGCGCGACAAGGCGCTGAGCGACCTGATCGACGAACGCCTGCAACTTGCCGAAGCGCGGCGCGCGGGAATCGAGGTCACCCGCCAGGAGGTGCTCGACGGGATGACCGAATTCGCCGGCCGCGCCAACCTCACCCGTGAAGCGTTCGTGGCCCAGATCGCCCGCGGCGGCGTCGACGTGACCACGTTCGAGGATTTCGTCCGCGCCGGTGTCGCCTGGCGCCAGGTGGTGCGCGCCCGCTTCGGTGACACCACCCGGATCGAGGAGGACGAGGTCGAGCGCGCGGCCGACGCGCCCCCCGCGCCGCGACTGCGGGTGCTGCTCAATGAGCTGATCATTCCGGCGAACACCCCCGACCGCGCCGCCCGGGCGCAGTCCCTGGCGCCGCAGATTTCTTCGATCACCTCCTTCGATGCCTTCGCCGCCGCCGCGCGGGAGTATTCCGCCACCCCCTCGCGCACCCGCGGCGGCCGGATCGACTGGCTGGAACTGGCCAACCTTCCGCCGCAGCTCGGCCAGGCGATCCTGGCCCTGGAACCCGGACAGGTCACCGCGCCGATCCCGCTGCCCAATGCGCTGGCCTTCTTCCAGCTCCGCCAGGTCGATGAGATCGTGCCCCAGGGCGTGCCCACATCCATCGACTACGCCGCCTATGACATCCCCGGCGGCCGGTCCCCGCAGGCCCTGGCCGAAGCCGCGCGCATCGACGCGCGCGTGGATACCTGCGACGATCTCTACGCCGTGGCCCAGGGGGCCGACCCGGCCCGGCTCCGGCGCGACAGCCGTCCCGTCGCGGAAATCCCGTCGGACGTGGCGCTGGAACTGGCCCGGCTGGACCCCGGGGAGGTCTCCACCGGCCTCACACGCGCCGACGGGCAGACGCTGGTGCTCCTGATGCTCTGCGGCCGGTCCTACCGGGCCGCGGATGCCGAAGCGCCCAATCTGGGCCAGGTCCGCAACGCGCTGGTCCAGCGCCGCGTCGGGCGCCGGGCCGACAACCTGCTGGCCGAGCTTCGCGCCAACGCCACCATCGTCCGGCAATGACGGCACCCATCGTGCTGACCTGCGGCGAGCCTGCCGGGGTCGGGCCGGAGATCGCCGCAAAGGCATGGCGCGCGCTTGGCGACGCCGTGCCGTTCTTCTACCTGGGCGATCCGGCGCACCTGCCGCGGGACGCGCCCGTGGCGCTGATCGCGACCCCCGGGGAGGCGGCCGCGGCGGCCCGCTCCGGACTGCCCGTCCTTGCCGTGGACATGGGCGCGCCCGCCACGCCCGGCACGCCGCACCCCGCCCACGCCCCCCTGGTGGTGGAGATCATCGCCCGCGCGGTAGAGATGGTCGGGGCCGGGGCGGCCCGGGCGCTCTGCACGCTGCCGATCCACAAGAAGGCCCTGATCGACGGCGCGAACTTTGCCTATCCCGGCCATACGGAATATCTTTCGGCCCTGGCGGGGGGGGCGGACGTGGTGATGATGCTGGCCTGCGACACGCTCCGCGTCGTGCCGGCCACGGTCCATATCCCCCTCGCAGAGGTGCCGCGCGCCCTCACCCGCGCATCGCTGGAACGGACCCTGCGCATCACCCATGCGGCGCTGATCCGCGACTTTGGCCTGCCCGTCCCCCGGATCGCCGTGGCCGGGCTGAACCCCCATGCGGGCGAGGGCGGCGCCATGGGCCGGGAAGAGATCGACACCATCGTTCCGGTGATCGACACCCTCAGGGCCGAGGGGATGGATCTGCGCGGCCCCGCCTCCGCCGACACGCTCTTCCACCCCGAGGCCCGCGCCCGCTACGACGCCGCCGTGGCCATGTACCACGACCAGGCGCTGATCCCGATCAAGACGGTGGATTTCGCCGGCGGGGTGAACGTCACCCTGGGGCTTCCCTTTGTGCGCACCTCCCCCGATCACGGCACCGCTTTCGACATCGCCGGGACCGGCCGGGCCGATCCGGCCTCCACCATCGCGGCGCTGCGGCTGGCGGCGCGCATGGCGGCCGCCCGCGCGGCCGTACCCGCCCCGTGACGCGGCCCGCCACCGCCCCGCGGCCGTTGCGCCCCGCGGCCCGCCACCGCCCCGCGACCGATCGGACGGGCGCCCCCTGCCCCTTCATCTTTCTGAAAATATCCCGGGGGGCGGCCGCAGGCCGGGGGGCAGCGCCCCCTGCCGCACCTCAGGAATGACCGCCATCGACGGCCTGCCGCCGCTCCGCCGGGTCATCGCCGAACACGGGCTGTCGGCGCGCAAGTCGCTTGGGCAGAATTTCCTGCTGGACCTGAACCTGACCGCCAAGATCGCGCGCCAGGCGGGCGACCTGACGGGCGCCGACGTGCTGGAAGTCGGGCCCGGTCCCGGCGGACTCACCCGCGGCCTGCTGGCCGAAGGCGCGCGACACGTCCTGGCCGTGGAAAAGGACGCCCGCTGCCTGCCCGCGCTTCAGGACATCGCCGCGGCCTATCCCGGCCGGCTGCGGATCCTCAACGCCGATGCGCTGAAGCTCGACCCGCTGGACCATCTCACGCCGCCGATCCGCATCGTCGCCAACCTGCCCTACAACGTCGGAACGGAGCTTCTGACCCGCTGGCTCGACCCGCCGGCCTGGCCGCCCGCCTGGCAGAGCCTGACGCTGATGTTCCAGAAGGAGGTCGCGCAGCGCATCGTCGCCACCCCCGGTTCCAAGGCCTACGGCCGGCTTTCGCTCCTGTGCCAGTGGCGCACCGATGCGCGGATCGTCATGGACCTGCCGCCAGAGGCCTTCACCCCGCCGCCCAAGGTCCGCTCCTCGGTGGTGCATCTTACGGTCCGCAGCGAACCGCTTTTCCCCGCGCGGGCCGCCACGCTCTTCGGCCTGACCGCGGCGGCCTTCAACCAGCGCCGCAAGATGCTGCGCGCCGCGCTGAGGGGCCAGGCGCCGGACATCGTCGCCCGGCTGGAGGCGGCCGGCATCGCCCCTACCCGCCGCGCCGAAGAACTGTCGCTAACGGAGTTCTGCGCGCTGGCGCGAGAGATCGACCGCCAGCGCACCTGAGACCCGGCCGCCCGGCAACGGCGGATGGCCGACCGACGCACACCCGCCTCGCACCGGCGCACGTCTGGCCGGCGCGTTGGAACCGGCGCCGGAAGAGACCCGGCCCGCGGCCCAAAAACCCGACGCCCGGCACCGCCACCGACGCTGCCCCCGGTTCCCACGGGCCTGTCCACGCGACCGCGCCGACCCATTGTTTTGCGCGCGGGGCAACGGCGGCGCCGCGCGGCGGTCGCCGGGGACGATGGCCAGCGAAGGCGGAGGCGGATCGTCCGCCGTCGCCCTCGCCGTTCGCGGTGCCGCCCTCTGTCCGGCCGGTTCCGCGACGCACGGTCATCCCGCCGCCAGGCAAGACCCCGGACCCGCCCGGTCCACCGGGGCGGAGACTGCGCCCGCCTACGCCTCGGCGCCCAGGCGGGCGCAGGTCTCGCGGTACTCCGCGATCAGTCGGGCGCAGAGATCCGCGGCGGCGGGAATATCGTCGATGGCCGCGACGCCGTGGCCGGCGGACCAGATGTTCTTCCAGGCCTTGGCCTCGCTTTCCATGTCCATGGGTCCGTGGTCGGGCAGGTTGTCGGGATCCAGCCCCGCCGCGGCGATGGACTGGCGCATGAAATTCGCGTTCACACCGGAGATCTTCGGCGTGTAGACGATGTCGGTGGTCTTGGACTCCACCACCATCCGCTTGTTGTCCTGCGACACCATCGCCTCCTTCGTGGCGATGAACCGCGTGCCCAGATAGGCCAGGTCCGCCCCCATGGCGCGGGCCGCGGCCACCTGCGCACCCGTGGAGATGGCGCCCGACAGCACGATGGTGCCGTCGAAGAACGACCGGATCTCCGGGATGAACCCGAAGGGCGACAGCAGACCGCCATGGCCGCCGGCGCCCGCGCAGACGGCGATCAGCCCGTCCACCCCGGCCTCCACGGCCTTTTCCGCGTGGCGCGTCTTGATCACGTCGTGATAGATCCTGCCCCCGTAGGAGTGGACCGCGTCCACGACCTCCTTCACCGCCCCCAGCGACGTGATGACCAGCGGCACCTTGTGCTTCACGCACAGTTCCAGGTCCGGCTTCACCCGGCTGTTCGACCCGTGGACGATGAGGTTCACGCCATAGGGGGCGGGCGCGTCCTCACCCTCCAGCCGTTCCTCGATCTGGGTCAGCCAGTCGCCGAACCCCTCGGTGGTGCGCTGGTTCAGCGCCGGGAACGTGCCCAGCACGCCGGACCGGCAACATTCCACCACCAGGTCCGGACCGGAGGTCAGGAACATGGGGGCCGCGATGGCGGGGATCTTCAGGGTCTCGAATGGCTGCATGGGGTCCTCCGGTTCGCGGACCATGTAGCCTTGCCCGCCGCCGCGGCGAAAGCCGGACGCAGCGGCACTCAGTCGTCCCAGTCGGGCGCCATCCCGTCCGGAGAGATGATCCGCCCGTCCGGCCGCGCCAGCGCGTCGATCCGGGCGATCTCGTCTTCGGTCAGCGACAGCTCGGCCGAGGCCAGGTTGTCGGCCAGCCGCCCGGGCGTCGAGGTCTTGGGGATCGCGATGCCGCCCTTGGCCAGGATCCACGCGACCGACACCTGCGCGGCACTGGCGTCATGGGCTTCGGCGATCTCGGCCAGGGTCGCGTCGTCCATGACCTGCCCGCGCGCCAGCGGGGAATAGGCCTCGACCGGGATGCCCAGCCGTTCCATGCCCGCCAGCAGCGTCTGTTGCGGGATGAACGGATGCATCTCCACCTGGTTGGCGGCGATCGGATGGGACAGGATGCCGCTCGCCTCTTCCAGCAGCGCCACGGTGAAGTTCGACACGCCGCCGAAGCGCACCTTGCCCTCGTCGATGAGCGCGTCGAGCACCGGCAGCGTCTCCGACAGCGGCACCTCCCGGGACGGCCAGTGGAGCAGCAACAGGTCGATATGCCCGGTGCCCAGCCGCTCCAGCGACTCCTCCGCGGCGGCCCGGAACGCGTCCGCGGCGTGGTTCTCCGGCAGGATCTTGGTGGTCAGGAACACCTGGTCGCGCGGCACGTCGGCATCGCGGATGCCCTGGCCAACCTCGGCCTCGTTCCCGTAGGCCTGCGCGGTGTCGATATGGCGGTATCCCTCCGCCAGGGCGGCGCGGACCAGCTCGGCGGTCTTGCCGCTGTCCATCTGAAAAGTGCCAAGACCCAGCGACGGGATCGCGGCCGGGCCGATTGTCGTGACGGGCATGGGGAGCCTCCTTCTGACGTGTCCGCCTCCAACGCGCCGGGGGCGCCGCCGGGTTCCCGCCTAAGCCTCCGCCACCGCCCAGGCAGAATCCTTGACCGCCTGCATCGCCACGAAGGTCGAGGTATGCGCCACATGCGGCAGGGTCGAGATCCGGCTGGCCAGGATCGCCCGGTAGCGGGTCATGTCCGATGTCCGGACCTTCATCAGGTAGTCGAAATCCCCGGCGATCAGGTGGCACTGCTCTACCTCCGGGATCGCCTGCACCGCGGCGTTGAACGCCGCCAGCGCCGTCTCCCGCGTGTCCGACAGCTTGACCTTGACGAAGGCCACATGCTCGCGGTCCAGGCGCACCGGATCGATGGTCGCGCGGTATCCGGTGATGATGCCGTCCTGCTCCAGCCGCTTCAGCCGCGCCTGGACGGGACTTTTCGACAACCCGACCCGCGCCGCCAGTTCGGTCACGCTGATCCGCCCGTCCGATCCCAGGATGTCGAGAATCGCCCGATCAAAGCGATCCAGATCGTTGCGCTTCGTTTGCATGGCCCGCAACCCTTTCTCCGGGAGATTCGTCCGCGACAAGACGGCACCTTAGTCTGTCAGCTTGCCGACTTCGCCCTATCCTTAAGGACAGCCGCAAGGGAGCCCGCCATGCCGAGAGACACCAATCTGCCGCCGTCGATCCTGCCCCTTTCGCCCTACCCCGACCCCGACGCGATCCTTCAGCAACTGGTCGAGACCGCGGATCTTCCGCCGGACGCGCGCGCCCGGATCAAGGAACACGCCGTCGATCTGGTCAAGCGCCTGCGCGCCGACGCCTCGCCCGGCCTGATGGAGGTCTTTCTGGCCGAATACGGCCTTTCGACGGAAGAGGGCATCGCCCTCATGTGTCTGGCAGAGGCGCTGCTGCGCGTTCCCGACGCGGAGACCGTCGATGAGCTGATCGAGGACAAGATCGCCCCGGGTGCGTGGTCCCAGCATCTGGGCCATTCCTCTTCTTCGCTGGTCAACGCTTCCACCTGGGCGCTGATGTTCACCGGCCGCGTGCTGGACGAGCGCGACTCGCGTCCGCTCAAGGCCCTGCGCGGCGCGGTCAAGCGCATGGGAGAGCCGGTGATCCGCCGCGCCACGGGCCAGGCCATGAAGGTGATGGGCCGCCAGTTCGTGCTGGGAGAGACCATGGACAAGGCCATGGACCGCGCCGCGAAGATGGAGGCCAAGGGCTACACCTATTCCTACGACATGCTGGGAGAGGCCGCGCGCACATATGGCGATGCAGAGCGCTACCGCCGCGCCTACGCCACCGCCATCGACAGGATCGCAAGGGCCGCGACCAAGGGCGACATCGCCACCAATCCCGGCATCTCGGTGAAGTTCTCCGCCCTGCATCCGCGCTATGAGGTCAGCCAGCGCGACCGCGTGCTCGAAAATCTGGTGCCCGTGGTCCGCGACCTCGCCGCCCGGGCGGCCAAGCTCAAGATCGGCTTCAACGTCGATGCCGAGGAGCAGGACCGGCTGGAACTGTCGCTGGAGGTGATCGAGCGCGTGCTGGAGGACGAGCGCCTGGCCGGCTGGAACGGCTTCGGCATCGTCGTGCAGGCCTTCGGGCCGCGCGCCGCGGCGGCGATCGACTGGATCGGCGACACGGCCGAACGGCTCGACCGCAAGCTGATGGTGCGACTGGTCAAGGGCGCCTACTGGGACACGGAGATCAAGCTGGCCCAGCAGGAAGGGCTGGAACGCTTTCCGGTATTCTCGCGCAAGCCCGCCACGGACGTGAGCTTTGCCGCCAACGCGCGCAAGCTGCTGGCCCGCCGCGACCGGATCTATCCGCAATTCGCCACCCACAACGCCCATACCGTCGCCACCGTGCTGCACATGGCGAAAGCCATGGGCGTGGGCCGCGAGCAATACGAGTTTCAGCGCCTCCACGGCATGGGAGAGGCGCTCTACGACATGGTGATGAAGGACGAGAAGATCCGCTGCCGGATCTACGCCCCCGTGGGCGAGCACAAGGACCTGCTGGCCTATCTGGTGCGCCGCCTGCTGGAAAACGGCGCCAACTCCTCCTTCGTGAACCAGATCGTGGATGAGGAGGTGCCCCCCGAAACCGTGGCCGAGGATCCGTTCGCCGCGCTGGGCTATGCCGCCCCCGTCACGCCCGGAACAGAGATCTTCCTGCCCATGCGCCGCAATTCCCGCGGCTGGGACCTGACCGCGGCCGAGCATCTCGAAGAGATCGAGCAGGCCCGCGCCCCGTTCCGCACCACCCGGTTCGTGGCCGGGCCGCTGCTGGCCGTGGACGCCCGGCCCGAAGACGAGGCAGAGCGCCTGAACCCGTCCGACCCGTCGGACGTGGTCGGCGTCACCCGCTTCGCCTCCACCGCGGACGTGGAGGCCGCTCTGACCGCCGCGCGGTCCTGGACCGCCTCCAAGGAGGAGCGCGCCCGGGTGCTCAAACGCACCGCCGACCTCTATGAGGAGAATTTCGGAGAGATCTTCGCCGTGCTCGCCCGCGAGGCCGGCAAGACCATCCCCGACGCCGTCGCGGAACTGCGCGAGGCGGTGGATTTCCTGAACTACTACGCAGAGGAACTGGCCCGCCTCGACAGCGAGCCCCGGGGCCGCTTCGTCTGCATCAGCCCGTGGAACTTTCCCCTGGCGATCTTCACCGGCCAGATCGCCGCCGCTCTTGCCGCCGGCAACGCGGTGCTGGCCAAACCGGCCGAGCAGACGCCGCTGATCTCACACCTCGGGGCCCGCCTCATGCATGAGGCGGGCGTGCCGCGCGAGGTGCTGCAACTCCTCCCCGGATCGGGAGAGATCGGCGCGGCGCTCACGTCGGACACGCGGATCGACGGCGTGGCCTTCACCGGCTCGACCGCCACCGCGCGCAAGATCAAGGAGGCCATGGCCGCCAACTGCGCCCCCGGCGCGCCGCTGATCGCAGAGACCGGCGGGCTGAACGCGATGATCGTGGACAGCACCGCGCTGCCCGAACAGGCGGTCCGCGACCTGCTGCAATCGGCCTTTCAGTCGGCCGGACAGCGGTGCTCTGCCTGCCGCTGCGTCTATGTGCAAGACGACATAGAGGACGGGTTCCTGAAGATGCTGACGGGCGCCATGGACGCGTTCCGCCCGGCAGATCCGTGGATGCTGGAATCCGACTCCGGCCCGCTCATCGACGCCGACGCCCATGCCGCCATCTCCGATTACGTGGACGCCGCACGGGATCAGGGCCGCCTGATCCATCAGATAGAGGCGCCCGAGACCGGCCATTTCCTGGCCCCCGCGCTGGTCCGGGTGGACGGCATCCAGTCCATGGACCGGGAGATCTTCGGCCCGGTGCTCCATGTCGCCACCTTCAAGGCCAGCGGCATCGACCGCGTGATCGACGCGATCAACAGCACCGGCTACGGGCTGACCTTCGGGCTGCACACCCGGATCGACGACCGCGTGCAGCATATCACCGACCGAATCCATGCCGGCAACCTCTACGTCAACCGCAACCAGATCGGCGCCATCGTCGGCTCGCAGCCGTTCGGAGGCGAGGGGCTCTCGGGAACCGGCCCCAAGGCGGGCGGCCCGTTCTACCTGCCGCGGTTCCAGAAACCCGTAGAGCCCCCGGTGCCCGACAGCCCCATCGACCTGCCCGGCCCCACGGGCGAATCGAACCGTCTGAGCCTGGTGCCGCGCCCGTCGGTCCTGTGCCTCGGCCCGACCGAAGAGGACAAGGCCGCGCAGAAAAAGGCGGTGGAGCGACTGGGCGGCACCGCGCGCGAAGGGTCCGCGGAGCGCGACCTGAGCCAGGAACCGGAGTTCGGCTCGGCCGTCTGGTGGGGGGACGACGACACCGCCCGCCGCCTGGCCGAAGAGCTCGCGCAGCGGCAGGGCCCGCTTCTGGGGCTGGTGACCGGCGCCATCACGGTGCCGGACGTGCTGCATGAGCGTCATCTCTGCATCGACACCACCGCGTCGGGCGGCAACGCCCAGCTTCTTGCAGAGGTGGCCCGGGAAGACCCCCGCGCCAAGGGAGAGGCCCCGTCCACCGGGCCGCACGTCTGACCCCGTCCGCCGGCGTGGCGCCGCCGCCGGACCCGGCCGGACTGTCCGGTCCGGACAGGCGCCGCCCGCCACGGCCCGTTCCGGCGGCGCGGGCGGCGCTTGCATCCGGCAGGCGGCTCGGCCACGTCTGAGCCATGTTCCCGATCCGCGATCACAACCCTTCGACCGGCACGGCCTATGTCACCCACGGGCTGATCGCGCTGAACGTCGCGGTTTTCGCGCTGACCTTCGCATCCACCGGCGATCCGCACTTCATGGCCGACTGGGCGCTGATCCCGGCACTGTCCTCCGCGCCGACCTATCTGACGTCGCAGTTCCTTCATGGCGGCCTGCTGCACCTGGCCGGCAACATGCTGTTCCTGTGGATCTTCGGCGACAACCTTGAGGACCGGATGGGCGCGCTGCCGTTTCTGGGGTTCTACCTTGCGTCCGGCGTGGCGGCGGGGCTGGCGCAGACCCTGTCGGACCCGGTCTCGACCATTCCCATGATCGGCGCGTCGGGGGCGATCGCCGGGGTGATGGGCGGGTATCTGCTGCTCTTTCCCAGAGCCCGCGTGGATGTGCTTTTCATCTTTGTGGTGTTCTTCAAGATCTTCCCGATACCGGCCTGGATCGTGCTGGGTGTCTGGTTCGCCATCCAGGTCGCGTCGGGCGCCGCGACACCGTCCGGGATGGGCGGCGTCGCCTACTGGGCCCATGCGGGCGGGTTCATGGCCGGGCTGGCGCTGACCGTGCCGCTGTTTCTGCGCCTGGGCGGCACCGCGTTCTGGGCCCGCACCGCAGGCCATCCGCCACACCCCGAAGCGCAATACCGGACCCGCAGATCCCCGATCCCCCGGGCGGGGCGCCGCAGATGAGGAGACGCCGATGAGGATCCGGGCCACCTGCCATTGCGGAGCGGTCGAGATCGCCGCCACGCTGGTCGACGGGCTGGCCACGATCCGGCGCTGCGACTGTTCGTTCTGCGCGCGGCGGCAGGCCGCCCCCGTCTCGGCGCTGGCGGCCGACATAGAAGTGGTCCGGGGGCAGGACAGCCTGACGCTCTACCGATGGGGGACGATGACGGCAGAGCACCATTTCTGCGCGGTCTGCGGCATCTATACCCACCATCGCCGCCGATCCGATCCGGACGAATACGGCGTCAACGCCGCCTGTATCGAGGGCGTGGACATCCGGGCGCTGGAGCCGATCCCGTGGTCGGACGGGCGCAACCACCCCTCCGACTCGCAGGACCCCTAGCGCCTGTTGCCGAAAGAGTTTCACGACGTACTGCGGGCGTGGTTCAAGCTGGTGTCTGCATGGGAAATCAGCTTGGCACGAGACCGATGTCGGACGGGGAGTGGGCATTCTTCGGGTGCTTGATCCTGGCCGTTCGCCCCTCAAGCGGACGCGGACCCGACAATCACCCCCTTGTTCTTGAATGGAGTTCCTGGATCGCGCGAACCGGATCGCCCTGGCGAGACCTGCCGGAAGGGTTCGGCAAGTGGTCGAGCGTCTACCGGCAGGTCCGGCGCCGGACCCTGAACGGATATCATGGAGGCGCTGGAGCGGGGCCGTGCCGGACGCGCTCCGGATGATCCCTCTCTGCAGATCGCCTGCCGGGCAGAGGACAGCACCGCGCCCCGCGCCCGCCATCAGGCAGCGGGCGCGAAAGGGGGACTCCGCGACAGGGTCTCGGCCGTGCGCGCGGCGGTTCACGACCAGATCCATCTCCGCGTCAACGCGGCCGGGCGGCCCATGAGATCCGATGGTACGCCCGGCCGGACCCCGGAACATCTCGGCTTCGATCTGGTGATGGCCGACAACCGCCCGCGCCGGGCGTCTTGCCCGCCGACCGAGGCCATCACGCTGAGAGCATCAGGAAAGCCATGGAACCTCCCGATGATCCCCATGCGCAAGTCACATAAGATACGCGTCGGCGTGGATCGCTCCCTCTACGGGCTGCGCAACCTGGCCGAGCGCCGCGTCAACAAGCCGACGAACGCCCGCCGCGTCGCAACCCGCTACGACAAGACCGCACAGAGCGTCCCTAGCGTCATCGACATCACGTCGACCCGGCTGTGGATCCGCCATTTTTCAACATGAGCTGACCGCAGGTATCCGGCCTCTGCGCTACAAACATCGCTCGTTTCTCGACCACATGCGCTGCGACTATCGGGGCCGGCCTGACTGGCTCAGTTGCGAACAGGATCACGCGTGTCGCCACGGGGGTGCAAACATCGCGTTTCGGCCACGTCGAGCGAAATTCGTGTCGAAGCTCACTGGCAGGTCCACCCGGTGCAACATGATGGTGATTTCCTCGCTCACCGTCAGATGCAGGAAAGTGCCCGGTGGCGGCGCTGACATTTTCGTTGGCCTCCATGGGCGGGCTTGGGGAGGTCGACGTGCCGTTCGTCGGCGTCGGGAAGGTTGGAAGGGCGCACCTGGCCACCTGGCGATCGGATCGTATTTGCACGCAGGGGGGTCACGGATTGCCTTTCGACGTCCCTATCCGGGAGGGCCGCCGGCGTCCTCTGACGAACGACGGCATGCAGGGATATGGCCCTTTTCCGGGGCGGTCCTGCGGCGCCACGGAGCGGATCGTCGAGGCGGGCATCCGGGTGCGGGCGAGCCCCGCCTGCGGGTGGAGACTGACGGGCCATGCAAGCGACCTTGGGAGTGTCCTAAACTCAATGTATCCGGCCCGGCCCATGCGGTTTCGGGAGACGTTCGAGCGGCAAGGCGCGCGCCGGATATTCTGGCGAACCGGTTGCGGGCCGCGAACCGTTCCCTGGCATGTCTGCCATCCTTTTCGAAGGTGCGGATGGCGAGGTCGATCGGTTTGTGGCGGTCCCATCGGCGGGGAATGAACCGCGCGTCTCGGTCTTCGGATCACCCGGTTCAGGCTCTCGATGGCATTCGTGGTGTGGATGATTTTTCGGTTCGCCGGATCGAAGGCGGAGAACGGGATCAACTCTTGCCACGGCCGACGCCAGGCCGGGGCGATGGAGGCATATGCCCTGGATGTCCCGGACCGTCAGCCCGGCGGCATAGAGCCCGCCGATCCTGTCATCCACGCCGTCGATGCGGGTCTGGCCCCTCCTGACCGGCTCCGGCTCGAAGCTGCTGTCGCGGTCCCGCGGCACCGCCACCGGCAATCCACCGTTCCGGCCTTTCAGCACCTTGCTTCTCCTGCCGTTTCGGCGATTGGCCTGACCGGGCGGGGCTCGCCTACTCTCTCCATCGCCCGGATGCGCGGTCGGCTCCGCCCCCGGCATCCGTTTTGTCAGACGGATTTCCAGTGCTTTCATCAGCCCGGTGTTGCCGAAAAACCCTTCGGGGCAGTCAACGCCCTTCAGAAGCTCGTCCCGTGTCTCCCTGGAGATCGTCATTCATGCGTCCTGTCGGCGACGCATGGACCGGATCGCTCATACACAGACGATCGGACGCTCACTGCGACCTTGCGGATGTCGCTGGACCGGTAGAACTCCGCACCTCGCAGGGTCGTCCCCTGCCCGGCCGTGGTTTGCCCGTAAACGATGAGACGCCGCATGCTTCCTGATAGCCTGCCAAAGGACCTTCGGATGCTGTCCTTTCCAGTCGGACGCGAAGCAAGACCAGCTGGCGGGTGGAGCGTCGCCATTCCAAAGCCGCTCATCCCAGCCACAGGCCCCCGCGCCGGCGCCGCCTTGCCGGTGCCGGGTGCCACGCGCGGGCGACGATCGGGTTCACGACGAACCGGCCGGGGACGTCTTCAGACCCTTCGGTGACGTCTTCACCCAGACGCTTACGGGACATGAAAGCCGTTCTCTCCTTTGCAGTCCCGTCTCGGTGCTCCTGTCGCCCACGGACGGGACCGCTCCGGCGCCACAGCCGCTGATCTCCATGCGCTCCGGCTCTGGTCTCGCCGGTGCGCCGGTGCTACCCCACCCCCGTGCCGCGCAAGGAGCCTGCCGATGACCAACACGCCGAAGAAGTCGGTGCGCGATTACATCCGCACGATTCCCGACTTTCCCAGACCCGGCATCAGGTTCCGCGACGTGACCACGCTCTTTGCCGATCCGCGCGGTTTCCGT
This sequence comes from Palleronia rufa, assembly GCF_000743715.1. Lineage (GTDB taxonomy): Bacteria > Pseudomonadota > Alphaproteobacteria > Rhodobacterales > Rhodobacteraceae > Palleronia > Palleronia rufa. The sequence continues at coordinate 158,305 of NZ_JQEY01000004.1, read as the reverse complement.
ATCTGCATCGACCAGCTTCTCCATCCCTTCGCGGACGAGCGCTTCGACAAGGTGGCGGCACTGGAAAGCCGCGGATTTATCATGGGCGGTGCCATCGCGCATCAACTCAACGTCGGCTTCGTGCCGATCCGCAAGCAAGGCAAGCTGCCCGGCGCGACCCTGCGGGAGGAATACACGCTGGAATACGGCGACGCGGTGATGGAGATCCACGACGACGCGCTCCGTGCCGGAGAGAAGGTCCTGCTGGTGGACGATCTGCTGGCCACGGGCGGCACCGCCGAGGCGGGCGTGAAGCTCTGCGAACGGCTGGGCGCGGATATCGTCGGATGCGCCTTCATCGTCGATCTGCCGGACCTGGGCGGCCGCGCGAGGCTTGAGGGACTGGGCCTCAGGGTCGAGGCGCTCTGCGCCTACGAAGGCGATTGAGTGCGCATCGGCCTTCTGCAATGCGGTGCGGTCCGGCCCGGACTGGCCGCGACCCATGGCGACTACCCGACCCTCTATGCCGGCCTGCTGGGCCCCGGGTTCGACTGGCGCACCTTTCGCGTCTTCGAGGGGGAAATTCCCGCGCCGGATGCCTGCGACGGATGGCTCGTCTCCGGCTCGCGCCATGGCGCCTACGAACCCCACCGCTGGATCCCGCCGCTGGAGGATCTGATCCGTCGCATCCACGGCCAAAGACCGCTCGTCGGGATCTGCTTCGGTCACCAGATCGTGGCGCAGGCCCTTGGCGGCACGGTCCGCAAGCATCCAACCGGTTGGTCGGTGGGGCGGCACCGCTATGACTGGAACGGCCGCAGCCTGCACCTGAACGCCTGGCATCAGGACCAGGTCGCCGTGCCGCCGCCCGGCGCGCGCACGGTGATGTCCAGCGCCTTTACCGTCCATGCCGGGTTCGCCATCGGCCCCGCCACCCTGACCCTTCAGCCGCATCCGGAATTCCCGTCGGCGCTCATCGCCGACATGATCCCGGCGGTGGGCCGGGGCATCGTTCCCGACCCGCTGCTGGCCTCCGCCGCGGCCGCCGTCGCGGCCCCGGTCGACAATGTTGCAACCGGCGCGCGCCTTGCCGCCTTTTTCCGCGGAGACGCCCCCATGAGTGACCGGACATGACCGGCTGGATCGACCACGCCCCTGAGGCTGCGCGCCTCTATCTCGACGGCCGCGCCCCGGACGAGATCGAATGCATCGTGTCCGACCTGCCCGGCATCGCCCGGGGGAAGGCCATGCCCGCCTCGAAATTCGCGCGTCAGACGCGGTTCTTTCTGCCGCGCACGATCTTTCACCAGACCATCACCGGCGTCTGGGCCCGGGTGCCCGTGCCCGAGGCCAAGATCGAACCCGACATGATCCTGACGCCGGACTATGCCACCGCCACCGCCGCGCCCTGGACCGCGGACCGCACATTGCAGGTGATCCACGATATGGAGCTGCAGGAGGGCGGCCCCGTTCCCGCCGCGCCCCGCAACGTCCTCAAGCGGGTCATCGCCGCCTATGCCGAGCTCGGCATGACCCCAGTGGTCGCTCCGGAGATGGAATTCTACCTGGTCGCGCGCAATACCGACCCGGCCAAGGAGATCGAGCCGATGATCGGCCGGACGGGCCGCGCCGCCGCCGCGCGGCAGGCCTATTCCCTGTCGGCGGTGGACGAATACGGGCCGGTGATCGACGACATCTACGATTTCGCGGAGGCCCAGGGGTTCGAGATCGACGGCATCACCCAGGAAGGCGGGGCGGGCCAGCTGGAGATCAACCTGCGCCACGGCAACCCCGTGAAGCTTGCCGACGAGGTGTTCTTCTTCAAGCGCCTGATCCGCGAGGCAGCACTCCGCCACGGCTGTTTCGCCACCTTCATGGCAAAGCCGATCGAGCGTGAACCGGGCTCGTCCATGCATATCCACCATTCGGTGCTGGACGCGGACGGACGCAACATCTTCGCCGGGCCAGACGGAGAAGAGACCGACGCCTTCCGTCACTTCATCGGCGGGCTGCAGCACCACCTGCCCTCTGCCGCGGCGCTGCTGGCGCCTTACGTGAATTCCTACCGGCGCTACGTGAAGGATTTCGCGGCCCCGGTGAATCTGGAGTGGGGACGGGACAACCGCACCGCCGGACTTCGGGTCCCGGTCTCCGATCCGCAGGCCCGCCGGGTGGAGAACCGCATCGGCGGAATGGACTGCAACCCGTACCTTGGGATCGCCGCCTCCCTCGCCTGCGGGCTTCTGGGCCTGATCGAATCGCGCGAACCGCAGCCCGAATGCAAAGGCGACGCCTACGACAGCGACATGGGCGTGCCGCGCGGGCTGTTCGACGCGCTGGAAATCTTCGACGCCGCCGGCTCCCTGCAGTCATTGCTGTCGCCGGAGTTTTCCAAGGTCTATTCGGTGGTCAAGCGCACCGAATACGACGAATATCTGCAGGTCATCTCGCCCTGGGAGCGAGAGCATCTGCTGATCAACGTGTGAGGCCCGACCATGAGTTCGATCGCCCACTGCCTTTGCGGCGCGATCCGCCTGGCCTTCGACCGCACCCGCGTGTCCAGGCCGGACATCTGCCATTGCGCAAGCTGCCGCCGCGCGACCGCATCGCCCCTGACGGCAGGCTTCGCCCTGCCCGATACCGCGTGGCGCTGGACCGGGCGGACGCCGGCCTCCTACGTGTCGTCGCCCGGGGTCACCCGAGAGTTCTGCGGCACCTGCGGCACGCAGATGGCCTACCGGACCGACGCCCTGCCCGGAGAGACGCATTTCTACATCGCCACCCTGGCCGACCCGGCGTCAATGGCACCGGAAAGACAGGCCTTTGCGGATGAGGCGCTGCCCTGGACCGCGGGAATGATGTCGCTGCCGCGCGCCGACTGATCCGTCTGTGCGTCCGTGCGGCCGGGACCGTTGCGCCGCAGCTTCCCAAGGCGCATGTAGCGCCCGACACGGACGCGGAGTTCCACGATGGCCATCACGACAGATCCCGCGGTCCGGGCGCCGCTTTCGCGGATCGAATTCGTCGCCCTGATCGCGTTCCTCATGGCGTTGAACGCGGCGGCCATCGACGTGTTCATTCCCGCGCTCCGGACGATCGGAGAGACCTACGGCATCGCCGGCTCGAACGACCGGCAATTCGTCATCACCGCCTATATCCTTGGCTTCGGCATCGCGCAGCTTGCATTCGGCCCGCTGGCGGACCGTTTCGGGCGGCGCCCGGTGCTGCTGGCGGGTCTGGCGATCTACATCGCCGGGGCCTTCGCGGCACTGTTCGCGCCCAGCTTCGCAGCCCTTCTCCTCATGCGGTTCGTCCAGGGCGTCGGCGCGGCCTCGACCCGGGTGGTCGCCACCGCCGTGGTACGCGACCGGTTCCGCGGTGCCGCCATGGCCAGCGTCATGTCGCTGGTGATGATGGTATTCATGATCATGCCGATCCTGGCGCCCAACCTCGGGGCGCTGGTCCTGGCGTTCGGCGACTGGCACGCGCTGGGGCTGGTGATGGCACTGATCGGCATCATCGCCTTCGTCTGGGCCGGGCTGCGCCTGCCCGAAACCCTGTCGCCGGGCGATCGCCGCCCCCTTACCGGCAAACGCGTGGCCGAGGCGTTCCGCGTCGTCGCCACGAACCGCATCGCGGCGGGCTATACCGGCGCGCTCGCGGCCTTCTTCGGGGTGCTCTTCGCCTTCGTGAACCAGGCCGAGCAGATCTTTACAGAGGTCTACGGTCTCGGGCCCGCCTTCACGCTCTATTTCTCGCTGGTGGCGGTCTTCATGGCCGGGTCGAGCTTCACCAACTCCCGACTTGCCGAACGGCTTGGCATCAAGCGGTTGTCGCAGACGGCCCTTGCGGCATTCATCGCGCTCTCCGCGCTGCATCTGGGCCTGGCGCTGACCTTCGGGGGGCAGACGCCCTTTCCCCTGTTCATCGCGCTCTTCATCCTGACGATGTGCACATTCGGCTTCGTGCCGCCCAACCTCAACGCCTTGGCGATGGAGCCCATGGGCCATGTGGCGGGCGTTGCCTCGGCAGTGCTGGGAGCGACGCAGATGTTGATCGGCGGGACGCTCGGCGGGCTCATCGCCTATTTCTTCGACGGCACACTGGTCCCGCTTCTGGCGGGGTTTCTGGGACTGTCCGTCGTGTCGCTGGCCCTGGTGCTCTGGGCCGAGCGCGGCACGGTCATGGGGCGCGACTGACCTCAGCCGTTCATCTTCTTGAGGACTTCGCGCATCTCCGCCAGTTGGCGGCGGATCTCATCCAGTTCCGCCGACTCAGCGCCCGGTGCGGGCTGGGCCTCGGGCTGATCGGGGTCCGGACTGCCCGGCGTCCAGCCACCGGTCATCGCCTTGATGAACGCCTCCTGCTGCTTTCTCATCGCCTCGAACCCCGGCACGATCGCCATCGGTCCCATCATCTTGGACTGGCTCTCGCGCAGCATGTCGAAGCTGATCTGCAGAAACTGCGGCACGATGGAATTCGCCTTGGTGCTGTAGGACCGCACGAGATCGGTCAGCACCTCGATCGGCAGGACGCTCTCGCCCTTTGACTCGTGTTCGGCAACGATCTGCAACAGGTACTGCCGCGTGAGCTCCGCACCGGACTTGAGGTCGACGATCTTCACGTCGCGGCCGTCGCGGATGAACCCCGCGATATCCTCCAGCGTCACGTAATCGCTGGTCTCTGTGTTGTAGAGGCGTCGACTGGCGTAGCGCTTGATGAGCAGGGGCTTTTGTTCGTCCGACATCTGATCCCTCCCGGGCATTCGGAATACCGCACGACGTTAAGGTGACGCCATGCGGAAATAAAGGGCGCATCGACCTGTCAAGCGTCGCAGGACACATCGGGCGCGATCGCCGACGCCGCATCGCAGACCTGGAGGCAAAAAGAAAGGGCGGACCGAAGCCCGCCCAGTCGTCACGCCGCCAGGGAGGAGTAAGCGACGTGTCTATGTTGTCCGAAGACCCGCTTACTTCGCGGTGGCCTTCTTCGCGGCCGAGGTGGCTTCAGAAGAGGCCTTCTTGGCGGCAGCGGTGAAATCCTCGGACATGTCCTTGCCGGCGGAGAGCATCAGCTCGACCGTTTCCATCTGCACGTTCTTCGCGACCTCGGCGAAGGCGGCGAGCGTCTCGGCGGTGGCTTCGGCCTGAGCAGAGGCAAAGTCGGTCACGGCCTTGCCGTAATCGGCCGGCTCTTCGCGGACGACGGCGACGCCGTTCAGCTTGGACAGCGTGTCCTTCGTCCACTTCGAGGAAATCTCGGTGGATTTTTCGGCAGCCTCAAGCGCAACCTTGGACATCCGCTCTCCGAAGGAGGCGTAGGACTTGAAGGTGTCCTGATAAGCCGACATGTCGGTCGGCAGGGACGCCATCATCTCTTGCATCATCTTGGTGTAATCGGTGGTCTTGGTGGCCATGTCAGTTCTCCAGATCGTCGTTTCGGTCTTTCGGGCGGGAGGGGGCTTTCGACCCCTTCTTGTCTGTCTGTACCCTTCATATAACGCTGCACTGCGGCATTTCAAGCCGTTCTTTCCGCGCCGCAGCATTTTTTCTGCGGGAGCGAGCCGCACAGTGCACTGTCGGATACAGCTATAAAACTAAGGCGTATTCTTCAAGAACACCCAAGCGAACAATACAGCAGACCACCCGCCATCCGTGCGCTCTCGCGCAGACCTCTCCTTGCGTAATGCTGCACGTGCATAAGCGCCTGGCGGTCGGCGGGAGTCCGCCGGGTGGACGCCCGACCCCGCCCACGGCCGCGTCACACCGCCCGACGCGGATCAGGCGGCCGGGCGTTCCACCACATATGTCCCGGGCGCGGGGGCCAGCGTTTCGCGCCCGGCACCCGGTTCGCGCGGCTCGACCTGCTTTCCGGACCGTTTCGACAGCCACTCGCCCCAGCGCATCCACCAGGTGCCCTCATGGAAATCGGCTGCGGCCTGCCAGTCCTCCGGCGTGCCGGACCAGTCGCCGTTGGTATAGTGGCCGTATTTCTTCTTGGACGGCGGGTTCACGATCCCGGCGATGTGACCCGATTCCGACAGGATGAAGGTCTTCGACCGTCCGCCCATCTTCTGAATGCCGCGGAACGACGACTTCCAGGCGGCGATGTGGTCGGTCTCGCAGGCGATGGCCATGAGCGGTACGTTCACGTCCTTCAGCGTCACGGTCTCGCCACAGATCTCATAGCCATCGGTGGCCAGCCGGTCGCCTTGGCAGAGGTTGCGCAAATACTCCTTGGCCATGTCGCGGGGCAGGTTCGTTCCGTCCCCGTTCCAATAGAGCAGATCGAAGGCCGGCGGGGTCTGGCCCATCATGTAGTTCCTGACCGCCGGCTTGTAGACGAGGTCGTTCGACCGCAGGAAAGAGAACGTCCGGCTCATGTAGAAGCTGTCCAGGTACCCCTCCCGGTCGACCTCCTTCTCGATCCCGCTGACGAAATCGTCGTCGAGAAAGACGCCGACCTCTCCCCGGTCCGAGAAATCCGTGAGCGTCGTGAAGAACGTCGCCGATTTCACCGACTTGTCGCCGCGCTTGTTCAAGAGCCCCAGCGTCATGGACAGGACGGTGCCGGCGATGCAGTACCCCACCGCGTTGACCTGCTTTTCGCCGGTGATCTCCTTGATTTCGCGGATCGCCTCCAGATACCCCTCCTCGACATACTCGCTCAGCCCGACGTCCGCGTAGTTGCGGTCGGGGTTCTTCCAGGACACCACGAAGAGCGTGAAACCCTGCTCGACGATCCAGCGGATCAGGCTGTTCTTCTCTTTCAGATCCAGGATGTAGAATTTGTTGATCCAGGGCGGAAAGATCACCAGCGGCGTCTTGTGGACAGTCTCGGTCGCCGGCGCGTACTGGATGAGCTCCATCATGCGGTTGCGATAGACGACCTGTCCGGGGGTGGTGGCCAGGTTCTCGCCGACCTTGAACGCCTCCGGGTCGGCCAGGGTCACCACCAGCTCGCCGTCGTTGCGTTCGAGATCGCGGACAAGGTTCTCCAGCCCGTCCACGAGGCTCTGACCTTCCGTCTCCACGGCGAGGGCCAGGGCCTCTGGATTCGTGCCCAGAAAGTTCGTGGGGCTCATCATGTCCACGATCTGCTCGCTGAAGTAGGTCAGCCGTCGCTTGTCTCCCGGATCAAGCCCGTCGATGTCGGCAACCGCCTTGCGCACCAGTTCCGCGTTCATCAGATATTGCTGCTTGAGGTAATTGAACATCGGATGGACCTGCCAGGCCTCGTCCGAGAACCGCGAATCGGGGCCCGTGGGGTCGTCGGGCGGGGTCAGATCGCCACGCATGAGTTTTTGTTGCGCCTCGATGTAGTGGGTGAGCGTCTTGCCCCAGAAGTCGATCTGCGTCTGCATGATCTTGGTGGGGTTGGCCACCGCCTCCCGCATGAAGGCCGCGCCCGCCTTCATGTAGAAGTCAGGGCTGGGCGCCTGCAGCGACGGAGGAACCTCGCGCTTTTGCGCCATGACGGCGGCCAGACGGGCAGATAGCTCCTCCATCCGAGCGAGGTTTCTGGACATCGATTCGGAATAGTCCGCGACGGTGTTACCGCTTTCCTCATCTTTCGTTGCCATGATCCCCTCCGATGATTAATGCTGCATGGCAGCGATCCGTGCCGCGGCCGCAAGCGACCGGATCGCCCTGCCCGGACGCATCGCTTGCCCGGGTTTACGTAGCGGTGCGGGCCGCGAAGAAAAGTCGCAGCGGCTCCGGAGAAGAGGAACGAAATGCACAATATGATGGCCTACGATTGGATGGAGACGGTCCGCGTGACCAACCAGTGGCTGGGCGCGACCGCGCAGGCCTTCGGCTCCTACCCCGCCCACGGCCTGGCGCCGAATCCGTTCTTCCAGACCCTCTCGGCCTGGGGTGACGTAACGGAGCGATCGTTCGACAGAATGGTGGTCAAGCCCGACTGGGCCATCGACACGGTGGTCGGCGATGACGGGCGCGATCACGTGGTGTCGGTCGAAAAGGTGGTCGAGCAGGACTTCGGAGACCTCATCCGCTTCCGCGTCCAGGGCCGGCCGGACAAGGCGCGCCGGGTGCTTCTGGTCGCCCCCATGTCGGGCCACTACGCGACGCTGCTGCGGTCGACCGTCGCCTCCTTGCTGCCCGATTGCGAGGTCTGGATCACCGACTGGAAGAACGCCCGCGACATCCCCGTGTCCAAGGGTAAGTTCGATGTTGAAGATTACGCCCGGTACATCGTCGCCTTCCTCCGCCATCTCGGGCCGGACACGAACGTTGTGGCCGTCTGCCAGCCCGTGCCGCTGACGCTGGCCGCCGTCGGCTGGATGGCCGAGCACGACCCCGAACACCAGCCCGCCACCATGACCCTGATCGGTGGGCCGGTGGATCCGGACGCCGCGCCCACGGAAGTGACCGATTTCGGCCGCCGCGTCACCATGGGCCAGCTGGAGCGGATGGTGATCCAGCGCGTCGGTTTCAAATATGCGGGTGCCGGGCGCCCGGTCTATCCGGGGCTGCTGCAGCTCGCCTCGTTCATCTCGATGAACACAGAGCTTCACGGCAAGGCCTTCTCCGACCAGATCATGCGGGTCGCCAAAGGCGAGGCCGGCGATCACGACAAGCACAACAAGTTCTACGACGAATATCTCGCCGTGATGGACATGACGGCAGAGTTCTACCTGTCGACCGTCGATCGTGTGTTCAAGCGCCGCGACATCGCCCGCAATGCGTTCGAGATCGACGGACAGCCTGTGGACATCACCAAGATTTCCGCCGTGGCGACCATGATCGTCGAAGGGGAAAAGGACGATATTTCGGCTCCCGGACAGTGCATCGCCGCGCTGGACCTTTTGCCGAATCTTCCCAAGGACAAGATCGTGACCCATCTGGAACCGGGCGCCGGTCACTACGGCATTTTCGCGGGCCGATCCTGGCGCAACCAGATCCGTCCGCTGGTCATCGACTTCATCGACCGCAACGCCGGCCGTCCGGCGACCCTGACCGCCGCCAATGCCAAACGGCCGCCGAGCAAGAAGCCGGAACGCCCGTCGTCGAGTTCGATTCCGGTCTGACCGACTTGGAGAGCCGCCCGACCGCCACTCCGCGGTCGGGACGGCGACGTCAAATAATGCCACGGAACGCGGGACTCCGGATAATGAGGGAACGCGGAGAGAAAAACGGCAACTCCGGCGGGGTGGCTCAGGGACGGTACGGCGGCGCTGCCGGGCTGTCAGAGTACCGCGCCCTCTGAACGGCAGATCGACCGTATCATTCCGGCGTCAAGCCGGCCAGGTTCCGTCCCAGCGAAACCGCCGAAGAACTGGCATTCCCGCCACCGGGCCCGTCGGACCGGAGGTGTACCGCCGCCCCACATCCCGTCATCTCACGTCCCCGCCCCTGCCCTCCGTTCTGAAGGGCGTCGCCGACTCGACGAATAGCGGCCCCCCGCGTCAGAGATCTTGCAGAAAGGCAAGGATCCGGTCCGTGACCCGCGCGGTCAACGCAGGGCTCAGGATGTCGCCGGCCAGAACATGGGCGGACGGATCGACCCCCGGACCCGGCGCCAGCCGCACCCAGGACACCGTCCCGCCCCAATCGGCCATGGCCGTCCGCGTGGCGTCGGGACGCACCACCTCGTCGGCCTCCGAATAGATCACCAGTGCCGGGATGTCGGTCCCGCCCAGATCCGCCGCGCGGGCCCGGTCCACGGCCGCCTGCATCGGCAGCACCGCGACGGTGGGGTAACGCTCTGTCCAGTACCGGGCCTGCGCGTCGTTCACGGGCTCGAAGCTCCGCGTCTCGCCGGCGATCAGCGGGATCCACCAGCGCGCGCCGGGCAGGTTCAGCAGGGGCGCCGCAGGGTTCCGCGGGCCGAAATTGGGCGAAATCATCACCATCGCATCGACACCGCCGATCTCGGCCGCGGCGATGGCGGCCAGCGTGCCGCCCGTCGATGTGGAGATCACCGCCACCCGCTTTCCCAGCCGCCGCGCCACGGCGACGGCTTGCGCGGTGTCGCGCGCCCAGTCATCGGCAGAGGCCTCCGCCATGGCCGCTCCGTCGCGCCCGTGACCGGCAAACCGGGCGTAGTAGAGGTTCGCGCCCAAAGCCCGGGCGACGTCCTCCGGGACCGGGCGGATCTCCTGGGCGGAGGCGGAAAACCCGTGCAGATAGACCAGCGCCCAGTCGGTCTGCGCGCCCGGCGTTCCGGCCCAGCGGATCCGCGCCTCCGTCCCCGGAACGATGTCGTCGAACCGCGCCTCCCGCGCCGCGAGCCATGCGTCGAGATCGTCGCCAAGCGCGACCGAATCGTACCCCGGCATCGGCCCCATCTGCGCGCGCGGCAGCGCGACCCAGGCGATTCCGCCCAGCACCGCAAGCACGACCAGAAGCCGCAGGATCAGACGCATCCCAGGACCTCTTCCAATGTCCGCTCGATCAACGCCAGGCAGGCCGGATTCGAGAACCGGTGATCGGCGCCCTTGACCAGCGTCAGCCGCACGTCGCCTGACAAATGGTCCAGAAGCCGGAGTGCCACGTCACGGTCCACATCGGCGTCCTCCGTTCCCTGCAGCAGCCGCACCGGTCCCGAGACGGGCTGGACGGAGCGCAGCACCAGATGGTCGCGCCCGTCCTCGATCAGCCGCCGGGTGATCACGTAGGGATCGCCGTACTCGGACGGCAGCGCCACCCGGCCGTCGCGGTCCAGCGCCGCGCGCTGCCCCGCGTCGAACCCCGCCCACATGCTGTCCTCGGTGAAATCCGGCGCCGCCGCGATCCCGACCAGCCCGGCGATCCGCGCCACCCGCCGCATCGCCAGGAGCGCGATCCAGCCGCCCATGGAAGAGCCGACAAGGACCACGGGCCCCTCCGTCAGCGCCTCGATCGCGGCCACGGCATCCTGGGCCCAGTCGCCAATGGCGCCGTCCTCGAAGGCGCCGGAACTTTTTCCATGGCCCGAATAGTCGAACCGCAGGAAGGCACGGCCCCGCGTCCGCGCCCAACGGTCCAGATGCACGGCCTTGGTGCCGGCCATGTCGGACTTGAAGCCGCCCAGAAACACGACCCACGGGCCCTGCCCCGGCGTGCGGTGATAGGCGATGCGCCGCCCCTGGTCCGTGTGCAGATGCTCGGTCATGGCCGCGACTGTCCCGGCCCCGCGCGACCCCGTCAAGGCGCGATGCGACGGCCACCTGCCGCCTGCGGCCCTGCGGGCAGATGCGCCGCGATCGCGGCCGGCGCGGTTGACAGTGCCGATCGCCTCGCCCACCTAGGCGGGACCATACTTGCAACCGGGCGTTCCGTGGGCGCCAAACCGACGAGGAGGCCCGCGATGGCCCAGATCTCCCTGACCTTTCCCGACGGCAATGCGCGCGAATTCGACACCGGCATCACCCCGGCCGATGTCGCAGCTGCGATCTCCAAGTCATTGTCGAAGAAAGCGATTTCCGCTTCGGTGGATGGGCGCCACTGGGATCTGCAATGGCCCGTGGAGCAAGACGCGGCCATCGCCATCCACACCATGGACGACGAGGCCCCGGCGCTGGAACTGATCCGCCACGACCTGGCGCATATCATGGCCCGCGCGGTGCAGGAAATCTGGCCCGAGGTGAAGGTGACCATCGGTCCCGTCATCGCCAACGGCTGGTACTACGACTTCGACCGGGAGGAGCCCTTCACCCCGGAGGACCTTGGCCGCATCGAAGAACAAATGAAGGAAATCATCGCCTTGCGGGACGACGTTCGCACCGAGGTCTGGGACCGTCCCCGCGCGGTATCGCATTACGAGGCGCTGGACGAACCCTACAAGGTCGAATTGATCGAGGCCATCCCCGGCGACCAGCCGCTGCGGATGTACTGGCATGGCGACTGGCAGGATCTCTGCCGCGGGCCGCACCTCCAGCACACCGGACAGGTGCCGGCCAACGCTTTCAAGCTGATGAACGTGGCCGGCGCCTACTGGCGCGGCGACAGCACCCGCCCCATGCTGCAGCGCATCTACGGCGTTGGTTTCAGGACCAAAAAAGAACTCGACGCGCATCTTCACATGCTCGAAGAGGCGGCCAGGCGGGACCATCGCCGGCTGGGCCGGGAGATGGACCTGTTCCACATGCAGGAGGAAGCGCCCGGGCAGGTGTTCTGGCACCCCGACGGCTGGACCATCTACACCACCTTGCAGGACTACATGCGCCGCCAGCAGCGCGCGCATGGCTACGTCGAGGTCAACACCCCCCAGGTCGTGGACCGCAAGCTCTGGGAGGCATCTGGCCACTGGGACAAGTACCAGGAGCACATGTTCATCGTCGAGGTGGATGAGGAACACGCCCGCGAGAAGGCGGTCAACGCCCTGAAACCCATGAACTGCCCCTGCCACGTGCAGGTCTATAACCAGGGGCTCAAATCCTACCGCGACCTGCCCCTGCGCATGGCGGAGTTCGGATCCTGCAACCGCTATGAGCCTTCCGGTGCGCTGCACGGCATCATGCGGGTGCGCGGCTTTACCCAGGACGACGCGCATATCTTCTGCACGAAGGACCAGATCGAGGCCGAATGCGCGGGCTTCATCCGGATGCTCGAAACCGTCTACCGCGACCTGGGGTTCGAGGATTTCGAGATCATGTTCGCCACCCGGCCGGACAAGCGCGTGGGCTCCGAAGAGTCCTGGGACCAGGTGGAAACCGCGCTGGAGCAGGCGATCAGGGCGACGGGGCGGAGCTTTACGCTCGATCCCGGAGAGGGCGCGTTCTACGGGCCAAAGCTGGACTTCAAGCTGACCGATGCGATCGGCCGGGTCTGGCAGCTTGGCACCTTCCAGGTCGATCCCAACCTGCCCGAGCGGCTGGGTGCCAGCTATGTGGGGGAGGATGGCGCGAAGCACCGCCCCTACATGCTCCACCGGGCGATCCTGGGCAGTTTCGAGCGGTTCATCGGCATCCTGATCGAGAACTATACCGGCCGCTTTCCGCTCTGGCTGGCGCCGCGGCAAGTGGTGGTGGCCACCATCGTGTCCGATGCCGACGACTACGCGGCAGAGGTCGTTTCCGCCTTGCGAAAGGCAGGGTTACGGGCCGAAGCTGATACACGGAACGAAAAGATCAACTACAAGGTCCGCGAGCATTCCATGGCCAAGGTCCCGGCGATCCTGGCACTGGGCGCGCGCGAGGTCGAGGAGCGCAGTGTGTCCCTGCGGCGGCTGGGCGACAAGCAGCAGACCGCCCTTCCTTTGGATGAGGCCGTGGCGATGCTGCGGGCAGAGGCGCTGCCCCCAGACCTGCGCTGAACCTCAGCCCAGAAGCGCCGCGCGCACGTCCTGTCCCCAGCCCAGATGGAGCACCCCGCCGTCGTCGATGACCGGGCGCTTCATCAGCGCGGGATGGGCGGCGATCAGCGCCACGGGATCGCCCGCGCGCCGGTCCTGTGCCAGACCCCGCCAGGTCGTCGAGCGGCGGTTCACCAGCGCGTCCCCGAACGCGGCGTGGAACCGCATCAGCTCCGTTCGCGGCAGACCCTCCGCCCGGATGTCGACGAATCGCACGGATTTCCCCGCGTTTTCAAGATCCTTCACCGCCTTGCGGCAGGTGTCGCAGGTCTTCAGCCCGTAGAGTTCCATCGAATTCTCCTTGTTCGGTATCACGGACATCTTGAAAAACCGTCCAGGATGTTCTCACAATTTCAGGGTCTTTCCTTCGACAAAAGGCGACGTCTCTTTCGCGAGCGGCCGGCAAGGAAGGCACCGGCTGCGACACCACTCGGAGACATGGACATGCCCACTGGCACCGTCAAATGGTTCAACACCACCAAAGGCTACGGCTTCATCGCCCCGGATTCGGGCGGCAAGGACGTGTTCGTCCACATCTCGGCGGTCGAGAGGGCGGGACTCACCGGGCTCGCCGATAACCAGAAGGTCAGATATGAGCTGATCTCCGGCCGGGACGGGCGCGAATCGGCCGGAGAGCTCCAGCCGCTCTGACCCGGTCCCGGCGGCGGCGGGCCCCCGATCACGACGTATGAGCGGCGTCGGAGACCTGTAAGAGTCCTGTAGGAGGGTGTGACCCGAGCCCCGTTTCGCCCTTTCGTTCGAGGTGGAGTCCGCTCCGACGAGAAGACGGGCAATGAAGCGTTCAAGGTTCAGCGAAGAGCAGATCATCGGGGTGCTGAAGGAGCAGGAGACAAGGATGTCGATGGCCGACCCGTGCCGGAAGCACGGTGTCAGCAGCGCAACGTTCTACAGATGAAAGGCGCGCTATGGCGGGCGCGAGGTTTCGGATGCGCGGCGGCTGGAGGGGCTGGAAGAGGAGCACGGCACGCTGAAGAAGCCGCTCGCCGAGGCCATGCTCGCCAGCCCCGAAGGATGTCGCCACAAAAAAAACGGTCGCGCCCGGTGTAGAGCGGGGGGGCAGTGGCGTGGAGGTCCACGGGGATGAGCCGGGTCGGCGCACCGCGCCAGAGGCGTGCAGGATCCTGGCCGATCGCTCCGGCTTGCGCTATCGCGGCATGCGGCCGGACGATGCCGAAGCTCGGACGTCGATGAAAGCGGCGGCCGCCCGGCGGCGGCGGTTCGGCTACCGGCGCATTCACGTGACGCTCGCGCGCCAGGGGATCGTGACGAACCTGAAGGAGCCAAGGCGGCTCTGCCGCGAGGAGAAGCTTCAGGTGCCCCGCCGGGGCGGGCGCAAGCGCGCCGACCCGTCCCACTCCGGTCGACGCCGTCAGAAAATCCGGGCCCGGCAAGACCACTGCAACCATCATTGCCCCCACTCGGGGCTCAGGACCATTCCGCCAGCCGCGTTCGGGGCAAAGAACGGCCCCGGCGCCACGTGCCGCGCAACGCCAACATCAACCGGCGGACTCCGCGTAAGGCCGGAGGGACGTCGGGTCTCAGGTCAGGTGCGGCCGCTGCCCTCAGCCGAAGCGCAACACGAGCGCGACCCCGGCCCAGGCCGATCCGCCGGTCAGCACCGCGCCCCAGATCGTGTCCGTGGCGACCATCTGCCAGGACCAGTCGCGCATGACGGACATGGAGGTGAACTCATAGGTCCCATAGGCCATGGCCCCGAGGATCGCGCCCTTCAGAAGCGCCGCCCCCGGATCCCCCGCGGCCAGCGCCGGGGCGGAAACGAGGTACACCAGCCCCGCCACATAGGCGAGGTAGAACCCGGCGGCGGGCAGCAGCATCGGGCTGTCGCGCATGGTGTCGCCCAAATGCGACTCGAACAGCGGCTTCATCACGAGCGAGAGCATGATGGCATCGACCACGAGGAAGATGACGGCGGTGGTGAGGTAGAGGGCGATCATGGGGGTCTCCGACGAATACTCATGGGCGACCTAGCTCGCAACTCAGATCTATCTATATGCGAGCCGCTGTAAAGCCCCACGATAGCTATGGATCAGCTGAAAGGTAGGTTGAGCATCTCTAAGTAGCACTTCGCCGTCGAACCCATCTTGATCAGTCAAACCGCAATGCTGGCGTACAAGGCGGACCGTATTATCTGGGACATCAACACCTTCTCCATGATAAGCAATGTTAACGACAACACGTTCGTGTCTTTTTACTTTGTCCCTAAAAAAATATCTATGCGTTACCGTTTCCGTAATTTGGACTAAGTCTATCGAGCCGCGATTTGGATTTCGAAAAGCAAAACCGTTAGCCTCGACTATTTTTCGGAGCTCCCTGAAATTAATGGTTTTTCTAAGATGCGCCCTCTTTCTGGAATTTTTTTCGAGATATCGCCCCAGATACCTTATCTCAGGATGCGATACCCCTGATTTGGTAAGTGCCTTGAGAGCAGATCTTTTGCCGAGGGAGCCTTCTGCAATTTGAACCATCAGATTTTCGAATTCGATTTCTGACACCTCAATCACGCGGCCCATTTTATGTAATTGCAGCAGCGCACATAGAAACGCTGTTCTTTTGTTGCCGTCATAAAATGGGTGATTTTTAATGATTCCATAGCAAAGCGTAGCAATTTGCTCATACGGAGTATCGTAGACTATGAAGCCTTGGTAGCCGGTAAATTGGCGCTCTACGGTTGACACGAATAGATCTGAATTCCTTACTCCAATGCCGCCCATGCCGTATCCTTCGCGGGAGAAAAAATCGGCGATACAGAAGTGTGCATCCAAAACATCTTCGTATGTAAGTATGTGCGCTCCTTGGGCATTTCGAAAAATGGGTAAGCTGGATAGTTGCCTCTCTCGCTCTGCGAGGAGGGACTTTGTCAACAAAACAATCATCTACGTCAGTCCAAAATTCCCATCACTTCCCCCCACTCCCGCTTTGTCAGCCCGCTATTCTCCTGCGTGACCTCCTCGCCCGCCAGCATCCGGCGCAGGGCGTCCACGGCGCCGCGGGACAGGTGGGCGCCGCCCAGGCGGTAGTCGTCGAAGGCGGCGTAGGCGAGCGGGACCCAGTCGCGGGCGATTTCGCAGATGGCGTCGGCATAGACGCGGATCTCGTACTGGGCGTGGGGGTCGGCGCGCAGGCGCAGGAAGTGGAAGAGGTTGTGCAGGTCCACCTTCCAGTACCATTGGGTGTAGACGTTGGCGGGCAGGTTCATCCGCGCGAGTTCGCGGGCCAGGCCCTGCTGGCCATCGGTGGACAGCATTTCCTGATAGTGGTCGTAGGCGCGGTCGGCGTCGGCGCGGAGCGTGTCGAGCACGCGCTGCGCCTCCTCGCCCTCCAGCACCGCGCCGCGGCCCTGGTTGTTCTGGGCCGACTGGGCGGCCAGATGCTCCGGCGCGGGGACGTAGAACTCGCGGTCGAGGACCGAGTAGCGGGCGGAGTATTCGTTCACGTTGGCGGTGCGGTGGCGGATCCACTGGCGGGCGACGAACACCGGCAGCTTCACGTGGAGCTTGATCTCGCACATCTCGAAGGGGGTCGAGTGCCAGTGGCGCATGAGATAGCGGATCAGCCCCTCGTCGCTGGACACCGCCTTGGTGCCGCGCCCGTAGGAGACCCGCGCGGCCTGGCAGATCGCCGCGTCGTCGCCCATGTAGTCGATGACGCGCACGAACCCGTGATCGAGACAGGGCCGGGCATGGTAGAGGTGCCGCTCGATCCCCGGTGCGGTGGCGCGGAGCGTTTGCCGCGGGTCGGAGCGCTGCGCGTCGATCTCGGCCTGCTGATCCGGGGTAAGGGGCATGGCGGCGTCCTTTCGTATGAGTCGGGGGCGACCCCTTGGGCGTAGAAGGTCGCGGCGACGGCCTCAAGTCCCGCGGCGGGGTCGACCCGGCGCCCCGCCGGACTACCTGCGGGGCGGGTTTTTCCGCAGCGAAAGGGAAAGAGTGGCATGGCGATCGAATATCTGCACACGATGGTCCGGGCGAAGGATCTGGACAGGACGATGGCGTTCTTCGAGATGCTCGGCCTGCGCGAGCGGCGGCGGATGGAGAACGAGGGCGGGCGGTTCACGCTGGTGTTCATGTGCCCGCCGGGCCAGGACGACGGGCGCGCCGACGTGGAGATCACCTACAATTGGGACGGCGACGACAAGCTGCCCGACGACGGCCGGCATTTCGGCCACCTCGCCTATCGGGTCGATGACATCTACGCGATGTGCGAGACGCTGCAGAACGCCGGTGTGACCATCAACCGCCCGCCGCGCGACGGCCACATGGCGTTCGTGCGCTCGCCAGACAACATCTCGGTGGAGCTGTTGCAGAAGGGCGAGGCGAAAGCGCCGCAAGAACCCTGGGCCAGCATGGATAACACGGGCCACTGGTGATCGGGCGGCTGGCCCTGGCCCTGGCGCTGTCGCTGGCCGCCGGGCCGGCGGCGGCGGAGTGCCGGCTGGCGCTGCTGCTGGGGCTCGACATCTCGTCTTCGGTGGACGCGGAGGAGGACGCGCTGCAGAGGCAGGGGCTGGCGGCGGCGCTGCGCGCGCCGGAGGTGGCGGCGGCCGCCCTGGCGATCCCGGGCAGTTTCGTGGCGCTGGCGGTGTTCGAGTGGTCCGGGCGCTGGCAGCAGGATCTGATCCTGGACTGGACGCTGCTGGAGGGGCCCGCGGACCTGACCCGCGCGGCGGACAGACTCGCGGCCTCCACCCGGTCGTATGCCGATTTCCCGACCGCGGCGGGATACGCGCTGGGCCATGCGACGACGCTGATGGCGCGCGCGCCGGACTGCCTGTTCCGCACGCTGGACATGTCCGGAGACGGTATCAACAACGAGGGTTTCCCGCCGGCGCTGGCCTATGAGAACTTCCCCTTCGACGAGGTGACGGTGAACGGGCTGCCGATCGCCGGGCATGACCCGTCGGTGGTGACCTTCTACGAGCGCGAGATGCTGCACGGGCCCGGCGCCTTCATGGAGGTGGCCCAAGGGTTCGAGGATTTCGAGCGCGCCATGCGCCGCAAGCTGGAGCGGGAGATGGGCGCAAGGACGCTGGGCCTGGCCGACTGAGAGCCCCGCCCTGCGCGCGGCGTCGCCGTGGCCCGTGGGACGCGCGGGCGTCGCCGGGGCGGTGGATGCGACCGGGGCCGGCGGGCGGGCGCCCGGTCCGGGGCCAGCCGGCCGGTCAGTAGATATAGCGGATCTGATCGGTCCAGTAGCGTTCGACCCGGCGCAGCGTGCCGTTGATCTGGTCAATCTGGTCGAGGCTCAGCACGCCTTTCTTCTGCAGTCCCTGGGCGTGGCGGGCGAAGAGCCGGGCGACGTTCTCATGCACGTCCCGACCCTTGGTGGTCAGGCGGACCCGCACGGCGCGGCGATCGACCTGGCACCGCTTGTGGTGCATATAGCCCATCTCGACCAGCTTCTTGAGATTGTAGGACACGTTGGAGCCCTGATAGTAGCCGCGGGTCTTGAGCTCCCCGGCCGTCACCTCATTGTCGCCGACATTGAAGAGCAAGAGCGCCTGCACGGGATTGATCTCAAGCACGCCGACACGCTCGAACTCATCCTTGACCACATCGAGGAGGAGCCGGTGCAACCGTTCGACCAGGGCCAGGCTGTCCAGGTATTCCGCTGCAAACCCCCGGTCGGTCGCCGTGAACTCCGGGCCCTGCGCTATGTCGTGCTGCACGTTCATCTTTTGCTCCGCCGCGATCATCTGATGCAGCCAGCTTTGTGCGCAAAATCCTAAAAATCCGTCAAGACGCGCGGAATCGCGCCTCCCGGGCCGCTTTTTCCGCCGTTTCGGCAATATCCAGGACAATTTTCGAAAAACGCGGCGGAGCCGCCTCCTGCCCGCTCACCCAGCGATAGAGGTCCTGGTCGTTCTCGAACAGCAGCGCCTCGTAGAGGGCCAGATCATCGGCAGAAAGCGCGTCGAGACGGCGGTCGGCATAGGCCGACAGGATCAGGTCCATCTCCTTGATGCCGCGGCGGATCGAGCGCATCCGCAGCCGCCGGAGCGTCGCGTCGTCGGTGCCGCTCATGCGCCGCCCCGGGTGCGAAGGCGCTTTTCGATCCGCCCCAGACGGTCGGCGCAGCGCGCCAGGTCGGACTGGAGCTGGCGCAGGTCGGACAGGATCTCGGCGCTGTCGGCGGGGGGGGGGGCGGCGGTGTCGGGGGCGGCCAGCCCCTCTCCCTCTCCGGTCAGCAGCCAGCGCAGCGACACGTTGAGCAGCCCCGCCAGGATCGACAGGCGGTTGGCACGCGGCTCGGACAGGTCGTTCTCCCACGAGTCGAGCGTCTTTTCGCGCACCCCCAGCTGGCGGGCCAGATCCTTCTGCGACAGGCCCAGGGCCGCACGCGCGTCGGCCAGGCGGTCGCCGAAGGTCGCCGTCTCGTTGGAATACCAGTCGTGCTCGACGGCCGGGGTTTCATCGTCCTGCATGGGGCCTCCTGTCACTGTGCCCGCCCCTTCTAGGGGCCCCGCGGCGATCTGGCCACCGGGGACGACGACACGGGGCGCGCCATGGGCGGCACCGCGCCTCAATCGGCGGGCAGGCCGAAGGTCAGGCTGGCCCAGAGGGTCTCCCACTGGGGATCGAACCCGGCCATCAGGTCGTCGGCAGGTTCGCGGAACACCACCGAGTCCAGAAGGTACTGACGGCCATTTTCGACCGTCACGGTCGCGCGGCCGTCGGCGTCGGTCTGGACCTTGGTCACGGTCGCCTCTGCCTGGTCGTCGCCGAGAGGCTTCGAAAAGACCTCGATCTGGGCATCGGCGCGGGGGGCGCCGTCATAGAGCACCTGAACGTCCAGACCGTCCGAAGCGGCATCCGTGTAGGGGTTTTCCAGCGCCACGATCTCTGTTTCCAGCCCGTAGGCGCGATCCTCGCCGGCACCGTCGCCCACGGCATAGAGCGCCTTGGCGAAGCGGGCATAGGCCTCCCGGATGCCCTCGACCTGCTCGAAACCCCGTTCGGCATGGGCGTCGATCACCCAGTCGCCGTCCTTTTCGCGAACGAAATCGTCGAACTTTTCCCAGCTTTCCCAGGTCAGGTCGAAATAGCGCGAGACATGGAGCACCGTGGTCAACCCCTCCTGCTCGACCGGCATCGACAACGCCGGCCGGTCGCCCAGCCGCATCCGCACCGGCACCATCTCATCCGCGCCCGGCGCCACTGTGGCGAAAAGGGTGAAGTTGGGCGGAAAATACGGGTAGGAGGTGCCCTGGAACTTTTGTCCCACACGAACCGTGGCTACCAGATCCTGACCGGGATCGAGGGCATAGTCGTCCGATTCGATCCAGAATTCATGGGCCGCGGACGGGGCGGCGCCGATCGCGGCAAGTCCGACGACAAGGGTCGGAAAAAGAAAGTTCATCAATGCGGTTCCCCGATAAGACGTTTGACCGGAGAGTGGCGGCGTGGCGATGCCTGTCAAGGACGGTGGCGGCGCTGGCCGTGGTGCTCGCGGTGTTGTCATCGCCCGCCCGCGCCCATGAGGTGCAGCCGTCGGTGCTGGACCTGACCCTGGCGGACGGCACCGCCACGGTGTCGGTCGACGCGACGGTGGAGCCGTTCATCGCCGGGCTGGACCTGGACGGGCTGTCCAACACCAACGAGAGCGCGCGGTCCGAGGCGAACGACCGGCTGCGCAACATGCCGCCGCAGGAGCTGTCGCAGGCGCTGCGCGACGCCTGGCCGGCGCTGTCGGAGGATCTGCAGCTGCTGGTGGACGGCACCCCGGTGCCGCTGGAGCTGCAGGACATCGCGGTGCCGGAGGTGGGCGATCCGGATCTGCCCAGAACCACGCGGTTCACCGCCACGGGGCCGTTGCCGGAGGGCGACGCGCCGGTGGTGGTGGACTGGGCGCCGCGGCTGGGCGGTGTGGCGATCCGCCAGATGGGTGCCGGCCAGGAAGGCTATACCGGCTATCTGGCCTCCGGCGGGCAGAGCGATCCGATCCCGCGTACGGGCGGATCCGCGCAAGGCGGCTGGGCGGCGTTCCAGAGCTACGTCCCGGTAGGCTTCGCGCATATCATGCCGCTGGGCATCGACCATATCCTGTTCGTGCTGGGGCTGTTCTT
Organism: Palleronia rufa; assembly: GCF_000743715.1. Lineage (GTDB taxonomy): Bacteria > Pseudomonadota > Alphaproteobacteria > Rhodobacterales > Rhodobacteraceae > Palleronia > Palleronia rufa. The sequence continues at coordinate 136,923 of NZ_JQEY01000004.1, read as the reverse complement.
TCTGTCGATGAACCTGCGGCCCCTCCTGGCACAGGTCACCGCCTTCACCGCCGCGCATACGCTGACGCTGGCGCTGGCGGCGCTGGGGATCGTCAGCGTTTCCGCGGCGATCGTCGAGCCTCTGATCGCCGCCTCCATCGTCTATGTGGGGGTGGAAAACGTGCTGTCGCGCCGCATGTCGCCCTGGCGGCCGCTGGTGGTGCTGCTCTTCGGCCTGCTGCACGGTCTGGGCTTCGCGGGGGTGCTCAGCGAATACGACCTGGGATCGTCGAATTTCATGGCCAAGCTGATCGGGTTCAACGTCGGGGTCGAATTTGGCCAGCTGGCGGTCATCGCGGCGGCCTTCCTCACGGTGGGGCTTTGGTTCGGGCGCAAGCCCTGGTACAAGGCGTGGATCGCCAACCCGGCTTCCGTTGTCATCGCCGCGGTCGGGGCGTACTGGTTCGTGGAACGGGTGTTTCTGTAGGGCGGCTCCGCGGGGCGCTGTTGAAGGGACCGTCCGCGACCTTAGGTTCAGCCGGGGCCGCCATGGCGGCGCGGCGGGACCGGCCGCCGCCTTCCGACGGATCAGGACAGGTACGACAGCATGACACTGAGCAGGATCGAAGCGCGCGCCGTCGCGGCGCAGGCCGAACCCTACGGGCGGATCGCGGTCGTGGGCGCGGGATCCTGGGGCACGGCACTGGCCACGGTCGCCCGGCGCGCGGGCCGCGAGGTGATCATCTGGGGCCGCGATCCGGAGGTGATCGAGGCGATCCGCGACCGGAGCGAGAACCCCAAGTACCTGCCGGAGGTCGCCCTGCCGGACGGGATCGAGGCCACGACCGACATGGAAGAGGCGCTGAGCGGGGCGCAGGCGGTGCTGATCGTCACGCCCTCGACGACACTGCGCGACATCTGCGCGCAGATGCGGCCGCATCTGGCGCCCGGCACGCCGGTGGCGCTCTGCGCCAAGGGGATCGAGGCGCGCACCGGCCTGCTGCTGGGCGAGGCCGCGGCGATGGAGCTGCCGGGCCATCCCATCGGCGCCCTGTCGGGGCCGACCTTTGCCAAAGAGACCGTTCTGGGCCACCCCACCGCCGCCACCGTCGCGTTCGAGTTCACCTACCACGACCGGCTGGAGCCGTCGAAGAGCCCGGCGGCGCGGTTGGCCATCTCGATGAGTTCCGAAAGCTTCCGGCCCTATATTTCCGACGATCTGGTGGGGGTTGAGATCGGCGGCGCGGTCAAGAACGTCATCGCCATCGCCTGCGGGATGATGTCGGGGGCGGGGTTTGCCGAAAACACCCGCGCCGCCCTCATCACCCGCGGCATGGACGAGATGAAGACACTGGCCGAGAATCTGGGCGGGCGGCGCGAGACCGTCACCGGCCTGTCCGGCGCCGGCGACCTGACGCTGACCTGTTCCTCCACCACGTCGCGCAACATGAGCCTCGGCACCCAGCTTGGTCAGGGCCTGAAGCGCGAGGAGTGCTTCGACGGCAAGCCGGTGGTGGTCGAGGGCGAGGTCAACTCCGTCTCGGTCATGGACCTGGCCGACCGGATCGGGGTCACGCTGCCGATCTGCGAGGCCGTCCACGCGGTCCTGCACGAGGGCGCCGACATCCCCCGGACCTTCCGCGCGCTCTGGGCGCGCCCCATCGAGGCCGAGCCCAAGGGCATGGGCTTTCAGTTCAAGCATCCATTCGGAGAGACGGCATGAGCGACAGACCCGCGCGCGACATCGGAGGCTCCCGCTTCGTGCTGGCCACCGATCTGGACGGCACCTTTCTGGGCGGCTCCGAAGAGGACCGCAGCACGCTCTACGACTGGATCGAGGCCAGCCGCGACAGCATCGGCCTGATCTTCGTCACCGGGCGCGACCCGAAGTTCATAGCCGAGCTCTGCGACGGCGGCGTGCCCTGGCCGGAATACGTCGTGGGCGACGTGGGCACCACCATCGCCGAGGTCCGGGGCCGCGAGCTGATCCCCATCGACGCGCTGGAAGAGGACATCGCCGAACGCTGGAACGACGCCGGAGAGCGGGTGCGGGAGGCGCTGTCGGACGCGCCCGGCCTGACGCTGCAACCGACCGATTTCCGCTACCGCGTCAGCTACGACATGAACCGCGACGCCTTTACCCGCGCGAGCGCCGAGACCGTCGAGGAGATGGGCTTCGACTGGATCTGCTCGGACGGAAAGTATTTCGACGTGCTGCCCAAGGGCGTGTCGAAGGGCCCGTCGATCAAGAAGCTGGTCGCGCATCTGGGCATCCCGCCCAACAAGGTGCTGTGCGCCGGGGATACGCTCAACGACCTGTCCATGCTGGAATGCGGCCTGCCCGCCGTCGCCGTCGGCGGGTCCGAACCGGCGCTGGTCGAACGGGTCGAACCCCTGCCCCATGTCTATGTCGCCAGGCGCGCCGGCGCGGGTGGCATCCTGGAGGCGATCGACGCGCTGGACCTGCACGACGTGCCGCAAAAGGGCTGACCGGCCCCCATCATCCCAACCAAGGAACCAAACATGCCGTCCGATCTGGTCATCGTCTACCACCGCCAGCCCTATGAGGAGGTAGAGGAAAACGGAAAGATCGTTTTCAAGGAGAACAAGAGCCCCAACGGCATCGTGCCGACGCTCAAGGGCTTCTTCGGGCGCGTCGACAAGGGCGCCTGGGTGGCCTGGAAGCTGGCCGAGGACCCGGCCAACCCCGGTTTCGAGCGGATCGTGGAGATCGAGGACAGCTACGGGACATACTCCGTCTCGCGGCTGCCGCTGACCGAGGATCACGTGAAGTCGTTCTATCACGTCACGTCGAAGGAGGCGTTCTGGCCGATCCTCCATTCCTTCAAGGAGAAGTACAACTACGACCCGGTGGACTGGCCGACCTTCCGAGAGGTCAACTGGGCCTTTGCCGAGGCCGCCGCCCACGAGGCCGCCGAAGGGGCGGTCGTCTGGGTCCACGACTACAATCTGTGGCTGGTGCCGGGCTATCTGCGCAAGCTGCGCCCCGACCTTCGGATCAGCTTTTTCCACCACACACCCTTTCCGTCGGCGGACATGTTCAACGTCCTGCCCTGGCGGCGCGAGATCGTGGAATCGCTTCTGGCCTGCGATGTGGTGGGCTTTCACATCCCGCGCTATGCGGCGAATTTCGTCGGCGTGGCCGAAAGCCTGTTCGAGGTCGAGACCGGCCCGCGGGAGCCGGTGAACCCCGACTTCATCAAGCAGCATGTGGCGCTGAGCGACCGCAAGGTGGCGCGGGAGGTGACCTACAAGGGGCACCGGGTGCAGGTTCTGGCCTCTCCGGTCGGGGTCGATCTGGAGTATATCGAGGGCAAGGCCGGCACCCAGGAGACGACCGACCGCGCGGCCGAGATCCGCGCCGAGATGGGCGACACGGCGATGGTGCTCAGCGTCGGGCGGACCGACTACACCAAGGGCGGAACGGACCAGCTGTCAAGCTTCGAGCGGATCCTGGACGACAACCCGGACCTGCATCGGAAGGTGCGCCTTTTGCATGTGTCGGTGAGCGCGAACCGCAACATGACCGTCTACGAGGGCATCCAGAACGAGATCGAGGCCACGGTGGGCCGCATCAACGGGCGCTTCGGCACGTTCGACTGGACGCCGGTGACGTTGATGAGCCGGGCGATCCCGTTCGACGACCTGGTGGCCTATTACCGCGCCTGTGACGTGGCCTGGATCACGCCGCTGGCCGACGGGATGAACCTGGTGGCCAAGGAATTCGCGGCCTGCCGCACCGACAACCGCGGGGCGCTGGTGCTGTCGGAATTCGCCGGCGCGGCGATCGAGATGGGGTCGGCGGTGATGGCCAACCCGTTCTCGCACAAGTCCATGGACAGGGCGCTGCTGCAGGCGCTGAACATGTCCGAGGACGAGCAGGAGAACCGCATGAGGAACATGCGCGAGACGATCCGGAAATACGACATCCGCGCCTGGGCAGAGGATCAGATGGCCGCGTTCTCCGGGGCCGGAGGGCCGCTCTGACAGGCCGGGCGCCCGCGCGCCCCCTGGAAGGCACCGCGCCGGGTGCAGGCCTGTGACCCCCACGGGCAAGGCGGCGGCGGCAAGCCCCGCGGTCGGGAGGGGCCGCGATCGCGGTGAGCGGCTCTGCGGAGCTGGGGCGCTGGGCGGCCGACCGGCCTGGCCACACACGCGCTGCCCAAGTGCGGCTGGCCTGCCCGGGGAGCGGACGCTCCGAGGTTCGGGGAAGCGGCGGCGCGGAACGGAGTGCCGGGCGACCTACGCGCCCTTCAGATCGTGTGCCTGCACCCTGGGGGCCCTGCGCCTTGGGGCAGCCGGGACCGGGACGGTCGCCGGTCCGCCGGGACCGACGCTGGGGGACCGCAAGGGACAGCGGGCCGGACCGTCAGCGCAGCCCGCCGTGAACGTCCTCCAGGACCAGATAGCCGATCCCGGGGCTGGCCCATTGGCGGGATTTGCGGACCACGCCGGAGGCGTCGATCCAATAGGCGTTCTCGATGCCGTCGCGCTCGGCCGACCGGCAGGTTTCCACCAGCTTCTGGGTGGCGAAGCGGCGGCCGGTGACGGTGATGGCCTCTGCCGGGCCCAGGCTCTGGACGCAGGTGAAGGTCTCGGGCGCCACCACCTCGTCGCCGCGCAGGCGGTAGTGGGTGCGGGTGACGGTGCCGCCCGGCCGGAAGGCCGGCAGCGCGGCCGAGGACAGGTCGAACCCGAATCCGGCGGTGCCGTTCAACTGCCCGCCGCGGGTGACCACGCTGACCCCGTCGGTCGAGCGCCAGGTCATCGCATCGCCATTGACCGAGTCGAGCGCGAAGCCCGCCCGGCTGCCGGTGGTCTCTGTCCGCACCAGCAAAAGGTTCACCTCTGCCGCGTTCAGCGCGGCATTGCTGGCGGTGATCCGCGATACCGGCGTGTCGCCGCGCGCGCTCTTGGCCAGCGCCGCCACGGACTGGCCGATCAGCGTCAGGCTGCCGCCGCGCCGGTCCGCATCGCCGCAGCCCGCCAGCGCAAGGGCCAGGCCGGCGACGGCCAGCATCCGCGTCACCGCCATACCGACCCCCATTGATCCGTCACGCCCGTCTTCTGGCTGTCCACCACCGTGTCGTAGAGCCGCCCGTTCACGTTCAGCCGCGCGCCGCCGTCCCGGGTGATCGAGCTGAGCGTGGTTCCGATCGCGGTCGTGGAGGGCTTGCCGGTGAACCATTCCACCGGGATCGACACCTTGATGCCCTTGTCGAACGACCCCTCTCCGAAGGTTTCCGCATCCACGTCGGTGACGGTGGCGTAGGCGCCGATCTCCCAGCCGTTGCGGAAGGTGCGCGACAGGGTGAAGGTCGCGCCCACGTCGCCGGCCAGATACCGGCCCACGTCGATCTGCGCGTCGAACCCGTTCGGCAGTTCGTAATAGGCCGAGACATGGCCGGTCACCACATCGTAGTCGAGAAACCCGAAGTCGACGCCGTAATCGCGCTTGCGGGCATAGTTGACCTCTGCGCCCAGCCCCAGCCTGCTGGCGGCGGGCTTCCACAGAAGCTCGGCCGAGACGCCGCCGAACATGCGCTCCAGGTAGCCGGCGGTGACGCGCGCATAGGTCGTCCGGGTCGGCTTGACGTAATAGGCCGCCTGGAGCCGATCCATGGCGAAGTCGGCGCCTTCGGCATAGCGGTTGAACTCGGTCCTGACGGGCGGCAGCGCGCTGGCCTGGTCGTTGTCGGTCGCGGCCTTGCCGAACAGGCGGGTCGACAGGCTGGTGGACAGGATGAGGCCGGCGACGGGCTCGTATTCGCCCTGAAAGCGCAGACCGGCCTCGAACCGGATCGGCTGGTTGGGGTCGAAGAATACCCGTCGCACATAGGGGCCGATGCCGTAGCTGAGGCGCGGGAACACGTCTTGGGACAGGACGGTGCCCGCCTCTCTGGGCGCGTCGTCGACAAAACCGGTGCGCGCCAGCAGCGCCGCCTCCCGGTCCGGCGCGGCGACCAGCCGCTCCAGGTCCGAGCGGCGGATGACCACCGCGGCGGTGCCCATGTTGGCGGTCTCAGGGACAATGCGGAAGGTTTCGACCGCGCTGGGCATGATCCGGGTCATCGCCCGCGCCACGCGGCCCACGCCTGTCGCCTGGGTGCGGCTGTAGCCGTTGCGGTACTGCACCTCCACCTGGGTGGCGGAGACGACACGCAGTCCGGTGACGATCAGCCCCTGTTCGGCCAGCTCACCGTTCAGCCGCTTGATCAGGCCGCTTTCCACGTCCGGGATGGCACGCCAGCGGGTGGACCATTGCTGGGGCGCGGTCTCACGCGGGGCGCGCGGCGCAACCCGGCCCGGCGCGGCGTCGAGAGAGCCTACCACCGGCGGGCGATACGGATTGCCGTTGAACGACAGGCGGAACCCGACCTCTGAGCCGTAGAGAGAGTAGAGCCCCAGTTCCACCGCGTCGTTGATCCGGTAGGAGGCGCCGAAGTTCAGGGACGACTCGCGGGTGAAGAGGTCGTTCCGGCTGGTGCCCTGGGACCCGGTTTCCAGCGCGTAGGGATCGGGAGAGTATTCCGCCACCAGCGTCAGCGCATCGGTGGCGCGGTACATGACCGACCCGAAGGGCGAGACCGGTCCGCGGAAGGCCTGCTCCAGCTGCAGGTTCCCGCCGCGTCCGAAATCGCGCGCGGGCCGGTCGCCGAAGGGCGTGCCCAGATCGTCGCTGCCGCCCAGCCGCCCCCAGCCCAGGCCGCCAGAGACGGTCAGCCGGTCGTCGAGGAACCGCTTGCTGGCGACGATGTATTCCGAGGTCTGGATCCCGGTGCCGATGAAGTCCTGCAGGCCGATCTTGAGCGACGGCAGGTAGCGGCGTTCCTTGAGCACCTCGACCGTGACATCGAAGCTGCGGTCATAGAAGTCGAACGTATCGCTGCCGCCCTCCGGGTCGAAGTCCAGGAACCCCGAATAGCGGAACGACGCCTGGACCCGCGGCAGCACCTGGAAGCTGAGGGTGTAGCGGTTGATGTTAAGCCCCAGGGTCGAGGCGGTGAACGCCAGCTCTCCGTCCGGCTGGCTGAGCGCGGTCGGCGTGTCGATGGCGCCGGTCATGCCGTAGAAGTTCAGGTGCGGCAGGTCGACCGAGGACTGCTGCGCCCAGGCACCACCCGCCGACGCGGCAGCCAACCCGAGCGCGGTCGCCGCCGCGGCACTTGCCCTTGCACTTCGCCCTTGCCTCACCTGACGCTCCCCTGCCCGGTCCGACCATGCCTAGACCGGTGCCGGCGCGGGGTAAAGTGTCCCGGCGCGGTGCCGGGCCTCAGATCACCGCCCCTTCGGCGGATGCGGGCGGTGCGGCCAGCCGCGTCGGCGCATAGGCGCCGAGATCGAGGCTGCGGAAGGCGCCGGTCAGGATCAGCTCCGCCGCGCCGCGCCCCACGGCCGGGGCGTGCTGCAACCCGTGCCCGGAGAATCCGCAGCACAGGATCAGGTTGGGACAGTCCGGCGCCGGACCCAGAAGCGCGTTCCGATCGAAAGTGTTGAAATCGTAGTGCCCGACCCAGGAGCGGCGCAGGCGGATCGCCTCGAACGCGGGGACGCGGGCGGCGAGCGCGGGCCACACGCGCTCTTCCCAGAGCGCGGGGCGGTCGTCGAAATCGTCCGCCGACACGGGCAGGTCCGGCTGCGGTGCGGCACCGGCCATGTAGAGGCGGCCGTCGCTGCGCATGTGAACGCCGCAGGGATCGACCGTGAGGGGCAGTGGCGCGGGCAGCGGACGCTCTGCCTCGAACACGTAGGTGAAGCGCTTGCGCCGCTCCACGGGAATGGAGATCCCGGCCATGGCGGCCAGGTCCGCCGCGCGCCCGCCCGCGGCGTTGACCAGCCAGCCGCAGGCCAGGCGCGTTCCGTCGGCCAGCGACACGCCGGTAACGCGGCCCAGCTCGGCGGCCCGGGAGACGGCGGCGACCTCTCCCTCCAGAAAAACGACGCCGCGGTCGCGCGCCGCCCGGCGCCAGTGGGACCACATGGCGTGGCCGTCGAAATAGCCCTCGTCCCGGCTGCCCCAGCTTGCCAGCACGATGTCGCCGCCGCGGATGAACGGGAATCGCGCGGCAAGGGCGGCCCGGTCCAGCAGCACCGTTCCGGCCCCGAGGGAGGTCTGGAGCGCATGGGCGCGGCGCAGCGCGTCGGCGGCGGGCGGATCGGCGGCCAGATAGAGGTATCCGAACGGATCGAGGGCGATCCCGGGGGCCCGGGCATCGCGCGCATGGGCAGGGAAGTCGCGGATGATCTCTGCGGTATAGCGCGAGGCCAGGATATTGGTCGGGGTGGTGAACTGCTGGCGCAGGCAGGAGTTGGTGGCCGTCGAACCGGCGCGGGTGAAACGGGGGTCGCGTTCGATCACCGCGATGCGGGCATCGGACCCGGCTTCGGTCAGGTGCCACGCCACGGAGGCGCCCATGATCCCCGCGCCGACGATGACGATATCGTATCCGACCAAGCCGTTTCCCCTTTGCCAACCGTTCTAGCTAGCGACCGGATCGGCGGAGGAAAGACATGCGCGGATCCGGCATCGGCCTCGTCGGAACGGGAACATGGGGCGGCGCCGGGTCTGAGGCCGGTTGCGGTAGCGGCCCTGCCGACCGGCCGCCAGGTTCCGGCGCCGGCCGCGGGCCTGGGCCGTCTCGATGCCATGCGCGCCGCGCGGGGCACCGCCGACATGATCCAGAGCCAGGGAATTCTTCGGCCGCCGCGGGTTCGCGCCGCTCGACGACACGAGGCGCGATCACCGTGGCCCATCGGCCGGGCAGGCTTCCGGACCGAAGTTCTGCCTCCGGCGGGGATATTTGGGGAAAGATGAATGGCAGGGTGTCGCAGGGCCTTTCCGTGGCGTGCGCGGGAACGTATGATGAACGGATGGCGCGATTCACCCTGGACGAAAAACTGGCGATCCTGTCGGACGCGGCGAAATACGACGCCTCATGCGCGTCGTCGGGCACAGCGAAGCGAAGCTCCCGCGACGGATCGGGACTGGGATCCACCGAAGGATCGGGCATCTGTCACGCCTATGCGCCGGACGGGCGGTGCATTTCGTTGCTGAAGATCCTGCTGACGAATTTCTGCATCTACGACTGCGCCTATTGCATCAACCGCGTCAGCTCGAACGTGAAGCGGGCGCGGTTCACCGTCGACGAGGTCGTGTCCCTGACCGTGGAGTTCTACCGGCGCAATTACATAGAGGGGCTGTTCCTGTCGTCCGGCATCGTGCGCAGCCCCGACGAGACCATGGGCGAGATGGTCGAGATCGCCCGCCGCCTGCGCCAGGACGAGCGGTTCCGGGGATATATCCACCTCAAGACGATCCCGGACGCCGATCCGGATCTGATCGAACGGGCCGGGCTTTTCGCGGACCGGCTGTCGATCAACGTGGAGCTTCCGACCGACGCCAGCGTCAGGACCTATGCGCCGGAGAAATCGCCCGCCACGATCCGCAAGGTCATGGCCGACGTCCGGCTGCGCAAGGAGGCGGGCACCGAGCGGTCCCACACCGGCAAGCGCCCGCCCCGCTTCGCGCCCGCGGGGCAGTCCACGCAGATGATCGTGGGCGCGGACGGCGCCAGCGACGCGACCGTGCTGGGACAGTCCACGCGGCTCTATTCCAGCTACAAGCTCAAGCGGGTCTATTACTCGGCCTTCTCGCCGATCCCGGACGCCACGGCCGCGCTGCCGCTGATCCGCCCGCCCCTGGAGCGCGAGCACAGGCTCTATCAGGCCGACTGGCTGCTGCGCTTCTACGGGTTCGATCTGGCGGAGATCACCGGCGCCCTGCCGGACGGGAACCTGGATCTGCAGATCGACCCCAAGCTGGCCTGGGCGCTGCAGAACCGCCACGCCTTTCCTCTGGACGTGAACCGGGCCGCGCGGGAGTTGCTGCTGCGCGTGCCGGGCTTCGGCATCAAGACCGTGAACCGGATCCTGACCACGCGGCGCCATCGCAGCCTGACCTATGAGGATCTGACCCGTATGGGGGCGGGGATGAGGAAAGCGCGGGCCTTCGTCACCTGCGGCGGCTGGACGCCGGGGGCGCTGACCGACTCGGCCGGTCTCCGGGCCCGCTTCGCGCCGCCGCCAGAGCAGCTGGCGCTTTTCTGATGCCCGGGGTCACCGTTCCCGCTTTGGGGACCGCGTCGGCCTGGCGGGATGCGGCGCGCGGGCTGCTGGGCGCGAACGTTCCCCCCGAGGATGTGCTCTGGGCCTATGACGGCGGTCCGGGCGATCTCTTCGCCATGGAGCCCGCCGCGTTCGCCGGCGGTTCGGCCACCGTGCCCCGCAGCTTCGTCGCTCTGGCCGAAACCGTCTGCTGGCACGCGGATCCGGAACGGTTCGCGCGGCTCTACGCGCTGCTCTGGCGGCTGCGCGCGACCCCTGCCCTGGTCGGCGACCGGGGCGACGCGGATCTAACGCGTCTCAGGGACATGGAGAAGGCGGTGCGGCGCGACATGCACAAGATGAAGGCCTTCGTGCGGTTCCGCGAGATCGGCGGCGCCGGGGGCCGCAGGCGCTTCGCCGCGTGGTTCGAGCCTGCGCATCATATCGCCGAACCCATGGCCGGGTTCTTCGCGCGGCGCTTCGGGGACATGGACTGGATCATCGTGACGCCGGACCGGACGGTGGAATTCACCGGCGGGCGGATCGCGCTTCTGCCCGGTCAGTCGGCGCCGCCGCCGTCCGAAGATGCGACCGATGCGCTCTGGACGACCTATTACCGCAACATCTTCAACCCGGCGCGGCTGAAGGTGAAGGCGATGCAGGCGGAGATGCCGAAGAAATACTGGAAAAACCTGCCGGAGGCGGCGGCGATCCCGGAGATGATCGCCACGGCGGAAGCGCGCGCGCGGGCGATGCAGGCGGCGGCGCCCACCCTGGCCCCGGCGCGGGCGCGCAAGATCACGGAGAGGCTCAGGATGGTTGAGGACGAACCGGCGGCAAGCGATCTGGAGGCGCTGGCCCGCGAGGCGGCGGGCTGCGAACGCTGCCCGCTCCACCGCGACGCCACGCAGGTGGTGATGGGAGAAGGGCCGCGCGAGGCGCCGCTGATGATCGTGGGCGAACAGCCCGGCGACCGGGAGGATCTGGCCGGCCGGCCTTTCGTCGGGCCGGCGGGGCAGCTTTTCGACCGGATGGCACAGGAGGTCGGCCTGGACCGGGATGCGGCTTTCGTGACCAATGCGGTGAAGCATTTCAAGTTCGCGGCCAAGGGCAAGCGGCGGATCCACCAGCGCCCGGACGCAAGCGAGGTTCAGGCCTGCCGCTGGTGGCTGGAGGCCGAACGCCGCCTGGTGCGGCCCCGGCTGATCCTGGGGATGGGAGCCACGGCGGCGCTGTCGCTGACCGGGCGGGGGGACGGGATCATGAAGCGGCGCGGCACGTTCGAGGCGGCGGGAGACGGCACGCCTGTCCTGCTGACGCTGCACCCGTCCTATCTGCTGCGGGTGCCGAACGCCGCGGCCAAGGCGGCAGCGGAGCGGGACTTCCGCGCCGACCTGGAGCGCGCCGTCGCGTGGCTGTCGGATGCGGACGGCGCGGCGTGACGCAAGGCCGGGGCCCGGCGGCCGGAGACGCGCTGGCGGGCATCGGGCTGATGTCGGCCGGTGTCGCGTTCCTCAGCGCCAACGACGCCATCGGCAAGGTCCTGACCGCCCACTATCCGGCGGTACAGATCCTGTTCCTGCGCAACCTCATCGCGCTGCCGGTGGCGATGCTGATCGCCTGGCGCATCGGCGGGCCCGCGGCGCTGCGCACCGCCCGGCCGCTGGCGCATCTGGTGCGGGGTGCGCTGTGGCTTTGTGCGGCGGCGCTGTTCTTCACCGGGCTGGGACGCTTGGGTCTGGCAGAGGCGACGGCGATCCTGTTCGCCGCGCCGATCTTCATCACCGCCCTGTCGGCGCTGGTGTTGAAGGAACGCGTGGGGCGCTGGCGCTGGGGCGCGGTGGGGCTGGGGTTCGCCGGCGTGCTGGTCGTGGTGCGGCCGGGCGGTGCGGCCTTCCAGCCCGCGGCCCTGTTCCCGCTGGGCACCGCGTTCGTCTACGCGGCGCTGATGATCTCTGCCAGGTGGGTCGATCCGCGCGAGAGCGTGGTGGACGATGATGCTCTATCTGGTCGGCGCCGGGGCGCTGGTCGCGGGATTGGCGAGTCTCGCGGTCTGGACGCCGCTCCAGGCGGCCGATGCGTGGCTCTTTGCCGGGATCGCGCTGTTCGGAACGCTGGGCATCACGCTGATGACGCAGGCGTTTCGGATCGCGCCGGCGGCGGTCGTCGCACCGTTCGACTATACGGCGCTCATCTGGGCGACGGCGCTGGGATGGGCGATCTGGCGCGACGTGCCGGACGCGGCCACATGGGCCGGGGCGGCGATCATCATGGCAAGCGGGGCGGTCGTCCTGATGCGGGGGGAGCGCGCGGAATAGGGCATCGGCGGCGGTGCGGGTCAGGCGTTGAAGAGAAAGTGCATCACGTCGCCGTCCCTGACCAGGTAGGACTTGCCCTCTACCCGCATCTTGCCGGCGTCCTTGGCGCCCGCTTCGCCCCCTAGCGCCACGTAGTCCCCGTAGGCGGTGGTTTCGGCGCGGATGAACCCGCGCTCGAAATCGCCGTGGATGACGCCGGCGGCCTGGGGCGCCAATGTGCCCTGACGGATCGTCCAGGCGCGCGCCTCCTTCGGGCCGACGGTAAAATAGGTCTGCAGGCCCAGAAGCGCGTATCCGGCCTTGATGAGCCGGTCGAGCCCGGCCTCTTCCAGGCCCAGCTCCTGCAGGAATTCGGCGGACTCGGCCGCGTCGAGCTGGGCGATCTCTTCCTCGATCCGGGCGGAGATCACCACCGTTCCGGCCCCCTCCGCCCGTGCCATTTCCGCCACGCGTGCGGTCAGGGCATTGCCGGCGGCGGCCTCGTCCTCGGCCACGTTGCAGACGTAGAGGATCGGCTTCGCGGTCAGAAGCTGGAGGCTCCTCCAGGCTTTCGCGTCCTCCTCGGACACGGCGACGGTGCGTGCCGGGCGGCCCTCTTCCAGCACGGCCTGTGCGGCCTTCAGCAACCTTTCCTGCTGGACGGCCTCGCGGTCGCCGCCGCGGACCTTGCGGGTGAGGCCCTGGAGCCGCCGCTCGACGGAGTCGAGGTCCGCCAGCATCAGCTCGGTCTCGATGGTCTCGGCATCGGCGACGGGATCGACGCGGCCTTCCACATGGGTCACGTCGTCGTCCTGGAAACAGCGCAGGACATGAGCGATGGCGTCGCATTCGCGGATATTGGCCAGGAACTGGTTGCCCAGACCCTCTCCGCGCGAGGCGCCTTTCACCAACCCGGCGATATCCACGAAGGTCATCCGCGTCGGCACGATCTGCCTGGACCCGGCGATGGCCGCCAGCCGGTCGAGCCGCGGATCGGGCACCGCGACCTCTCCCACGTTGGGCTCTATCGTGCAGAAGGGAAAGTTGGCGGCCTGCGCGGCGGCGGTCCGCGTCAGCGCGTTGAAAAGCGTCGACTTGCCGACATTCGGCAGACCGACGATGCCCATCTTGAAACCCATGTCGCCCCCAAGCCAGAGATCGGCGCCCCTATGCGCCGCGGGGCAAGCGGGGTCAACCGGATCGGCCGTGCGTCAGGCGCCGCGCCGGTCGGCGTGATCCTGATAGATCAGGATCCAGGCCAGGACGATGAACATCGGGTGCGTGAGCCCGCCGGAGAACAGGATCGCGGGCACCCAGATCAGGAACACGATGATGGACAGGATGACCCGGCCGAGAAGCAGGATCGACAGCGGCGGGAGCAGCAGGGCAAGTACGTAGTTCATGAAGCGGTATATGGGGGCGGCGAGGGCATTGCACAATATCCCGCGCTTCGCCACAAAGCGCGGGCAAGGCGGGGGCTCTGCCCCCGACCCCGGGATATTTCTGGAAAGATGAAGATGAGCCGTATCGCAGACCGCTTCGAAACGCTCCGGGATGAGGGTCGCAAGGCCTTCGTGGCCTACATCATGGCCGGAGACCCCGATTACGACCGCTCCCTGGCGCTGATGACCGGTCTTCCGGGGGCGGGAGTGGATATCGTCGAGCTGGGGATGCCGTTCACCGATCCCATGGCCGACGGCGCGACGATCCAGTTGGCCGGGCAGCGGGCGCTGGCGGCGGGGCAGACGCTGGACCGGACGCTGGAGATGGTGCGCACCTTCCGCGACACCGACACGGACACGCCGGTGGTGATGATGGGCTACTACAACCCCATCTATTCGCGCGGAGTCGCGCGGTTCCTGGACGACGCCACGGCGGCGGGGATCGACGGGCTCATCATCGTTGACCTGCCGCCCGAGGAGGATGACGAGCTGTGCCTGCCGGCCCGGGCGCGCGGCATCGACTTCATCCGCCTGGCCACGCCCACGACGGACGCCGCGCGGCTTCCCAAGGTACTGCAGAACACCAGCGGCTTCGTCTATTATGTCTCTATCACCGGGATCACCGGGGCCGCCACGGCGCAAGCCGCGGACGTCGGCCCGGAGGTCGCCCGGATCCAGGAGGCCAGCGGGCTGCCGGTGGTGGTGGGTTTCGGCATCCGCACCCCGGAGGCCGCGGAGGAGTTCGCGCGCGTGGCCGATGGCTGTGTCGTCGGCTCTGCCATCGTCGCCGAGCACGCCGCGGGCAAGCCGGTCGAGGAGGTCCTGGCCTTTGTGCGGAGCCTGTCCGAAGGTGCGCATCGCAGCTGACGGCCGGGCCGGTTCGGTCGCCAGGTCGCATGACGGGAGTTTGACGATGACCAAGCGGAAGACGCAGATCGTCGTGGCCGGCGGAGGGGCGGCGGGGCTGGGACTGGTGCGCAAACTGGGCGCGAAATACAGCCGCGACACCCATGACATCATCCTGGTCGAGCCCAACCGCACCCATGTCTGGAAGCCGCTTCTGCATGAGGTCGCGGCCGGATCCATGGACGCCAACGCGGACGAGGTCGGCTATGGCGGACACGCGGCGCGCTGGGGCTATCGGTTCTTCAACGGCGCGCTGGAAAAGATCGACCGCGTTGCCCGGACGATCACCACGGCGCCCCTTCTCGACGAGGAGGGGGAGGTCATCATCGACCGGCACACGATCCGATACGACTACCTGGTGCTTGCCATCGGCGGGGTATCGAACGATTTCGGCATCACCGGCGTGCGCGAGAACGCGATGTTCCTGGAGAACCGCAGGCAGGCGGACCGCTTCCGGCGCAGACTGCTGAACGCCTGCCTCAGGGTGAACGAGCGTCGCCAGCGCGACGGCGCCGACGCCAGGCTGCCGATCTGCATCGTCGGCGGCGGCGCCACCGGGGTCGAACTCTCTGCAGAGCTGGTCCATGCCACACAGTCGCTGCGGGCCTACGGGCTTGAGGTGTTCGACGACAGCGCCGTGGAGATCACGCTGATCGAGGCCGGTCCGCGGCTGCTTCCGGCGCTGCCCGAGGAGGTGTCGGCCAAGGTGCTGGATGAGCTCCGCGCGCTCGGCGTAAATGTGCGACTGGAGACCATGGTGACCGAGATCGGCAAAAAGAGCGTGTCCACCAAGGACGGCCGCACCATGGAGGCCGAGATGATCCTGTGGGCCACCGGCGTGCGCGGGGATCACGCCATCGCCCGGATGAGCGACCTGAAGCTGTCCGGACAGGGCCGCGTGGTGGTTGCGCCGACGCTGCGGACCGAGACCGATGAGCGCATCTTCGCCATCGGCGACTGCTGCCATTGCGTGTTGCCGGGAACGGAGACGCCGGTGCCGCCGCGCGCGCAATCCGCCCAGCAGATGGCGGATCACATGGTCGGCCAGCTCGACCGCGCGCAGAAGGGCCAGCCGCTCACCGATTTCGTCTATCGCGACAAGGGCAGCCTGGTGTCGCTCAGCCGGTTCGCGACGCTGGGCTCGCTGATGGGCAACCTGGTGGGCGGCAAGATGGCGATCGAGGGGCGGATTGCGCGGCTGGCCTATATGTCGCTCTACCGGATGCATCTCATCGCGGTGCATGGCTGGGTCAGGGGGCCGATCCAGATCGCCGTGCACGAGGTCAACAAGGTCACGCGCCCGAAGCTGAAGCTGCACTAGCGCTCCGTCAGTTTCAGCTCGATCCGGCGGTTGCGGGCCCGCGCCTCAGGGGTGCGGCGGGGATCCACGGGGCGATACTCTCCAAAGCCGGTGGGTGCCAGCCGCCACGCCGGAAAGCCCAGGTCGTCGGCCATGAAGCGCACCACCGACAGGGCCCGGGCCTGGCTGAGCTGCCAGTTGTCGCTGTAGCGGCCATTGCCGGACAGCGGCACGTCGTCGGTGTGGCCGTCCACGCGGATCACCCAGTCGATGGTCTCCGGGATCTCATCGGCCACATCCTCCAGCAGGCGGGCGACGCGGGCGATCTGGACGCGGCCGGCGGGCGCCAGGATGGCGGAACCGGAGGGGAACAGAACCTCGCTGTCGAAGACGAAGCGGTCGCCGACGATCCGCACGCCCTCGCGGTCGCCCAGCACGTCGCGCAGGCGGCCGAAGAATTCCGACTGGTAGCGTTCGAGCCGCGCGCGCTCCGCGGCTTCCAGTTCGGCGATGCGCTCCAGGCGTTCGCGCTCGGCGGCTTCCAACTCGGCGATGCGCGTCTGTTCGCGCGCCTGACGGGCGAGCGCGGCGTTGAGCTTCTCGCCCAGGGACTCGATCCGGGCGTCGCTTTCGGCATCGTCGGCGGCGGCGGTGTCGAGCAGGGACTGCAGGCTCCCCAGTTGCCGGCGAAGCTGGGCGATCTGCCCGTTCAGGGCCTCGATACGGCGCCGGTCCGCGGCAGAGGCGGCGCCGGCATCGGACAGTTCGGCGCGCGCCGTCGCCAGCAGGGCGGCCTGGCGCTCCGCTTCGGTCAGACGCTCCGCGGCGGCGGATTCGGCCTGAAGCTTGAGGGCCAGCGCTTGTTCCAGTTGATCGCGGAGGTCGGTTTCGGCTTCGGCCGCACCTTGCAACGCCGCGGCCTCCGCCCTTGCGGCGTCGAGGGCGGCGGCCAGGCGGTCGCGCTCATCGGCCTCCTGCCCCGCCCGGGCGCGCAGGTCGGCCAGGTCCGCCTCTGCCGCGGCCACCGCGGCGCGCGCCGCCTCCAGATCGCCCTGGAACGCCACGCGCGCCGCCTTGGCGGCATCGAGCGCGTCGGAGATGGCGGCCATCTCGGCGGTCTGGGCCTCATTCTGGCGCAGCGCGGCCTGGAGCAGGGCGCGGGTGCGGTCCGCCTCTGTCTCCGCGGCGCTGCGGGCCTCCGTCGCGGCGGCAAGGTCGCGCTCCACGCCTTCCAGCGCATCGGCGCGGTCCTCGGCGGCGGCCAGGCGGGTTGTCAGACCGTCACGCTCGGCGCGGAGGGCTTTGAGGTCGTCGTCGGTCGCATCCTGGGCCAGAAGGGCGGCGGTGAGCCGCTCCGTCATGTCGGATTCGGCGGCGCGCGCGGCGGCTAGAAGCGTCAGCGTCTCTTCCGCGGCGCGCCGCTCTTCCTCCAGGGCCAGGGTCATGGCGGTCAGTTCCGAATCCGCCTCCTGGAGCCGGGCCCGCAACGCTTCCGCCGCAGCCGCTTCCGACAGGCGGGCCTGTTCCTTTGCCGACAGGGCGTCCTCCAGCGTGGCCAGCGCCATGTCCTGCGCCGCCGCGTCGGCGCGCAGGGACGCGGCCAGGGCGTCCAGCGCGTCGGCCCGTGCGGCGGCCAGGCGCGCGGCCTCCGCCTCCGCGTCGGTCTCGGCGCGGGCGCGGGACAGGGCGGCGGTCAGCGCCTCCTGCTCGGACATCAGCGTGTCGCGCAGATCCTCCAGGCCGCCGATGCGGGACGCCGCCCGATCGCGCTCGGCCAGCAGCGACGCCACCTGCCGCTCGAAGGAGTCGATGCGGCCCTCCTGCGCCCCGGTCCGGTCCTCGAGGGCAGAGATCGTTTCGGACTGACGCGCGGTCTCGGCCTCCAGCCGGTCAACCTCGGCATCCGACAGGCCCAGCATCTCCGTCAGTCCGGAAATCTCCGAGGTCAGACGGTCCAGCTGCGACCGCTGGCCCGAGATTTCCTCTCTCAGGACGTATTGCACGACGATGAAGATCGTCAGAACGAAGGTCATCACCATGAGGAGCGAGGTCACGGCATCGACGAATCCCGGCCAGATATTGGCCGTCATCCGGGACGATCCGCGGCGGCTGAGCGGCACGGCCCCCCTCCCCTAGCCTTGCGACCGTGCGAAGCTGCGCGCGACCTTGCGCAGCTCCCGGCGCAGATCCTGGGTCGTCTCCTGCCGGCCGGCGGCGATCTCTTCCAGAAGCCGCAAGAGCTGTACGTCGATAGAGCGCAGGCGCATCCGGCTTTCGGCGTCCAACCCCTGAAATCCGGAGGCGTCGCCCAGCGCGTCGACCATCCGCTCCTGTCCCGCGGCCACGCGGTCGAGCGCGTCCAGAAGGCCGTCGCGCCCGGCGGCGCCGCCGTCCTGCGACAAACCGTCGGCGATTTCCGCCAGCCGCGCGTCCGTGGTGCTCCGCGCGGCCTCTCCCTGGCGGAACAGATGTTCGAGCCGGTCGATCTGGGTGGCCATATGTTCGAGGATCGCGACGCTGGCGATCTGCTCTCCGGCACCGTCGCCGTCCGCGCCCGCGAACCCCAGCCGCGTGATGCTGGAAAGCCATTCCTCAAGCTCTCGGTAGAACCGGTTCTGACCGTGGCTGGCGAACAGTTCCAAAAGCCCCACGACCAGCGACCCGGCCAGCCCCAGCAGCGACGATCCGAAGGCCACGCCCATGCCGCCAAGCTGCGCCTCCAGGCCATCCATCAGACGCCCGAAGATCGCCAGGCCGTCCTCTCCTTCGGCGGGGGCCAGGGCGCGGATCGTGTCCACGATGGCCGGCACGGTGGTCGCCAAACCGTAGAACGTCCCCAGAAGACCCAGAAATATCAGCAGGTTGACAAGATAGCGGGTGATGTCGCGCGCCTCGTCGATGCGGGTGGCGACGCTGTCCAGGATTGAGCGCGAAGACGAGGACGAGATCTGCACCTGCCGGCCGCGCGCGCGCATCAGCGCGGCGAGCGGCGCCAGCAGGCGCGGCGCGGCCGAGACGCTGTGGCCCGCGTCGTCCTCCAGAAAGCCTTCGATCCAGCCGACCGAGGAAATGAGCTGCCAGACCTGCCAGAAACACGCCGCGATGCCGATGAGAAACACCAGCCCGATGAAGCCGTTGAGATACGGGTTGGCCAGGAACACCGGCAGCACGCTGGGCAGCGCAACGAAGATGCCGATGCCGAACAGGATCAGCACCAGCACCATCGACACGATCTGGCGGATCGGCTGCGTGAAGATCGGACGCGGATCCCGGTCCGGGAATGGCTGCATCGGCCCCTTTGCCTTCTTGCTTTCGCGGCAGGTTAGTGACTTTGACCCATGGCGCAAGCAGCGGCCGGTCAGGCGCCCCTGCGCAATTGGGCCACCCTCTCGGCCAACCAGTCGAGATCGGGATCGCCGATACCCAGTTCGGTCAGGTGGCTGCTGGTGTTTGCCAGGTATTCGTGATTCGGACCGCGCCCGCCCACGGCATGGGCGATAATCCGCGCCTGTTCCTCCAGAGCCAGCGCACCCAGATACTGCTCATGGTCGGGGTCGATCACATAGGCCACGGCCTCCACGTCGCGCCCGTCCTCCAGCGTGACGGGCAGGCGCTGCTCCACATAGGCAGAGGACACCAGCTCCCGCTCGCGCAGCTGCGCCAGGGTCGCCTCCTCCGCCCCGGGCTGGACCCGCAGGGCGAGTCCGGTGCAGATCGCCCCGTCGCGCGCGTCCAGCGCCAGCACCAGACCCGGATCCTGGGGCGTGCCGCGGTGGTGGATCGAACGCATGCAGAAGCTGCGCACGTAACCGGCCAGCCGCGCGACGGCCATCTCCGCCACCGGGAATTCGGGGTTCCATACCAGCGATCCGTAGCCGAAGACCCACATGGCGCCGCTTGTCTCTGGTCTGTCCATGGCCCTGCCTATATCCCCCATCCCAAGTCTTCGAAAGGACCCGATGCGCATCCTGATCGTCCTCATCGTGATCGTCGCGGCCAGCTGGTCGGCCTATTGGTTCGTGGGCGCCCGCGCGCTCGACCGCGCGATCCGTGCCGGGATCGAGGACGCGCGCGACTCCGGTATCGAGGTCGAGACCGACAGGCTGAAGGTCACCGGCTTTCCCAACCGCTTCGACACGATCATCGACGCGCCGCGGCTGGGGTTCCCGCAATCGGGCATCGCCTGGTCGGCACCGTTCCTGCGGCTCTTCGCGCTGAGCTACCGGCCGAACCGGATCATCGCCGTCCTGCCGGACACGCAGCGGATCGAGGGGCCGTTCGGCACCCTGCGAATAGAGACCGACACCGCCCGCGCGGCGGCGACGTTCAAACCCGGCCCGTCGCTGACGCTGGACCATGCCAACCTTGTCGCGGAGGGGCTGGCGGTCGCCGGTGCCGGGCAGAAGGTAACAATGGCGCGGCTTCTGGCCGCCACGCGCCTGCCGGAGGGAGAGACGGACGGGACGGTTCAGAACATCGGCGTCACGCTGGACGGCATCGACCTGCCGGGCGTTCTGGCCGCCCGCCTGGGAGGTGCCGGTGCCGCGCGGATCGACAGCGCGACGCTGGACGCCACCCTGCGCCTGTCCGAGCCTCTGGACCGCCGCGCGCTGCAAGGCGCGCCGATCCGCGTCCGGGAGATCCGGGTCGAGACGCTGGAGATCGCGTGGGGCGAGGTGTCCCTGGCGGCCAGCGGAGACCTGGAGGTGGACGGCGCGGGCATCCCCACCGGAGAGATCGAGGCGGTGCTCACCAACTGGCCCCGCGCGCTGGAGATCGCCTCCGGCGCCGGACTGCTGCCGCCCGAACAGGTCGCAACGGCGCGGCAGGCTATGTCGATGCTGGCGGCGATGTCCGGCGGATCGGGCAAGCTGACGGTGCCGCTGACGTTCCGGGACGGGCGGATCTACCTTGGCCCGGTGCCGCTGGGCCCGGCGCCGCGCCTCTAGGTGAACTGCTCCTGGATCAGCCGCTCCTGCAGGCCGTGGCCGGGATCGAACAGGATCGCATGAGAGATGTCGGGGGCCGACCGGACCTCGACCGTGACCACGTCGCGCACCGAATGGCCGTCGGCATCCGACATCACCGGACGCTTGTCGGCCTCCAGCACGTCGAAGCGCACCGTCACCGTCTTGGGCAAGAGCGCGCCGCGCCAGCGGCGGGGCCGGAACGCCGCCATGGCCGTCAGCGCCAGCACGTCCGCGCCGATGGGCAGGATCGGGCCGTGGGCCGAGTAGTTGTAGGCCGTCGAACCCGCCGGGGTCGCCACCAGGGCGCCGTCGCAGACCAGTTCCGCCATCCGCATCCGGCCGTCCAAGCGGATCGACAGCTTGGCCGCCTGCGGGCCCTGCCGCAGGAGCGAGACCTCGTTGATCGCAAGATGGTTCTCCACCGATCCGTCGGCGCGCGTCGCGACCATCGACAGCGGGTTGATCGTCTCGGTCTCGGCCGCGGCGAGCCGTTCCTGAAGCCCGTCCTCTGCGTATTCGTTCATCAGGAACCCGATGGTGCCGCAATTCATGCCGTAAACCGGCGCGTTCAGGGCCTGGGTGTCGTGCAGCGTGCGCAGCATGTGCCCGTCGCCCCCCAGCGCCACGATCGTGTCGGCCTTTTCCACGGTGACGTTGCCGTAGCGGCGACTGAGCACGCCCAGCGCCTGCTGCGCCACGTCGCTGCGCCCGGCCACGAAGGCGATCCTGCGGTCCATCGGCGTCCCTCCCCCGCGCGCACGGTTGCCCGCCATGACGGGAATGACAAGCAGCGTGTCGCACGCGGGACTTTCCCGGCGCGCGACCATGCGATAAGCACCGCGCATCCGGTTCTCGCCCATGCGAAAAGGAGCTGCCCCATGAATGCGCCGCACCGCGACGAAGGTTTCTTCACCACCGGCCTTGCCACCGCCGATCCCGAGCTTTCCTCGGCGATCGACAGGGAACTTGGCCGCCAGCGCGACGAGATCGAGCTGATCGCGAGCGAGAACATCGTCAGCCGCGCGGTGCTGGAGGCCCAGGGCTCCGTGCTGACCAACAAATACGCCGAGGGCTATCCCGGCCGGCGCTATTACGGCGGCTGCCAGTACGTGGACATCGCCGAGACGCTGGCCATCGAGCGCGCCAGGCAGCTGTTCTCCTGCGGCTTCGCCAATGTGCAGCCGAACTCCGGCAGCCAGGCCAACCAGGGGGTGTTCACGGCGCTGCTGACCCCCGGCGACACGATCCTGGGCATGAGCCTGGACGCGGGCGGGCACCTGACCCACGGCGCCCGGCCCAACCAGTCCGGCAAGTGGTTCAACGCGGTGCAATACGGCGTCAAGCGCGACACGCTGCTGCCCGATTACGACCAGATCGAGGCGCTCGCCAAGGAGCATCGGCCCAAGATGATCATCGCCGGCGGATCGGCCATTCCGCGGATCCTGGATTTCGCCCGGATGCGCGAGATTGCCGATATAGTTGGGGCATGGCTGCTGGTGGACATGGCGCATTTCGCGGGGCTGGTGGCGGCCGGCGAATACCCCTCTCCCTTCCCCCATGCCCATGTGGCGACCACCACCACCCACAAGACCCTGCGCGGCCCCCGTGGCGGCATGATCCTGACCGATGACGAGGCGATCGCGAAAAAGGTCAATTCGGCCATCTTCCCCGGCATCCAGGGCGGACCGCTGATGCATGTGATCGCCGCCAAGGCGGTGGCGTTCAAGGAGGCGCTCGAGCCGGGCTTCAAGACCTACCAGCGGCAGGTGATCGCCAACGCCCGCGCCCTGGCCGACCAGCTGATGAAGGGTGGGCTCGACATCGTCACCGACGGCACCGACAGCCATCTGATGCTTGTGGACCTGCGTCCCAAGGGCGTGAAGGGGAACGCGACGGAGACCGCCCTGGGCCGCGCGCATATCACCTGCAACAAGAACGGCATCCCCTTCGACGACGAAAAGCCGACGATCACCAGCGGCATCCGGCTGGGCACGCCCGCCGGCACGACCCGCGGCTTCGCGGAGCCCGAGTTCCGCCGGATCGCGGACTGGATCGTGCGGGTCGTGGACGGGTTGGCGGCCAACGGCGGCGACGGCAACGACACGGTCGAGGCCGAGGTCCGGGCCGAGGTCGCGGAGCTCTGCGGACGGTATCCGATCTACCCCGGCCTCTGATGGTCGATCTGGCCCATGTGGACTACGACAGCGACGGCCCGGCGCCGCCGCTGCTGATCGCCCACGGGCTCTTCGGGTCGGCACGAAACTGGAATGTGATCGCCAGGCGGCTGTCCGACCGGGGTCCGGTGCGGGCGGTCGACATGCGCAACCATGGCGACTCCCCCCGCGAAAAGACCCATGATTACGATGCCTTGGCGGACGATCTTGCCGGGGCGATGGAGCCGGGGTGGGACGTTCTGGGCCACTCCATGGGCGGCAAGGCGGCAATGGTGCTGGCGTTGCGGCAGCCCGAACGGGTGCGGCGGCTGGTGGTCGCGGACATCGCGCCGGTGGCCTACGGGCACAGCCATGCGCATCTGGTGCGGGCGATGCAGGCGCTGGACCTTGCCGCGATCGACACCCGGCGCGATGCGGACGCGGCCCTGGCGGCGCAGGTGGACACCCCGGCCGTGCGGTCGTTTCTGCTGCAAAGCCTTGATATGAAAGACAAACGCTGGCTTCTGAACCTCGACGTTCTGGGCCGGGAGATGGGCGCGATCTCTGGCTGGCCGGACACGCGGGGCAGCTACGGGGCCCCGGCGCTGTTCCTGTCGGGCGGGGACAGCGACTACGTCACGCGGGACATGCACGATGCGATCCGCACGCTCTTTCCCAAGGCGCGCTTTGCCGCGATCCCCGGCGCGGATCATTGGCTGCACGCCGCCCGCCCGCGGGAGTTCGTGGCGGCGGTGCGCGCCTTTCTCGACGCCTGACGCGCCGAAACCCGCCCGCGGATTGTACGCCCCGCGCCCGAAATCGGCCCGTTTCGTACGCCCCGCGTCAAAAATCCGCCGATTTGCGCGCGGGCGCACGGTGCCGCAGGCCCTCGGCAACCTTTCGCGCCCAGGATGCCCCCATCGCCGACCGGACGGAGCCCCGCGATGCTGCCCAAGTTCCAGACCACCACCGTGAGCCTGTTCCGCGCCCGGGTGTCGCACCATCTCGACTGGGTGCGGCAGGAAAGCGGGCATCTCTACCTGACCAGCCACGGGCAGAGGATGGCCGCGGTGGTGCCGGTCCGCCAGGCCGATCTGATCGCCCAGGTCTGCGACTATACGGTGGCCGAACAGCGCCGCCGGAACGACCGTCTGCTGACCGCCTGGGAGGAGTTGCGCCGCGGACTCGACCTTCCCGACTGAGGCGCGGGATGGAACCGCCGGCGCGCCCGGGCGCTTGATACATGACCCAATCGCAGGAGCCTGCACCGCCATGTTCACCACCCGCACCGTCCTCGCCGCCGTCATTGCCGGCATCCTGGGGCTGATCGGCAACGCGATCGCCATCACCGCGCTGGCGGGGGCCGAGCTGATGCCGCTGATCCTGTCGGCCGGTCGCGCGTTCTGGTCCGTCGTCTTCGCCCTGGCGCTGATCCCGATCTTTGCGCGAATGAACCGCGCCACGGCCTGGATCACCGGCATCGTGGTGCTGGACCTGCTGGCGTCGCTGTCGGCCAAGCTGATCTGGGGCGCCGGCGCGCCCTGGGGCTTCGTATTCCTGGTGAACGGCGTCTATGCGCTGGTGGCGACGGCGGTCTACGCGCTGTCCGCCCGCCCCGCCACACCGGCACGCGCGCACTGACGCCGCGCCCGGAACGCGCGCCGCGCGGCGCGCGTTGGACCGGGACTGCCACCAACCCATCTGGAGACCGACATGACCGCACGCATCCTCATCTTTCTGGGCCTCTTCGGCCTCACCGCCTGCGAGACCATCGGCGGCGCCGGGCAGGACATCCAGTCCGCGGGCCGCGCCGTGGAAGGCACCGCGCAACAGGTCGAGAACGACCTCTGAGCCACGCCGTCGGCGGCATTCCGCCGACACCGACGAAAGTCTGAGGCGGGCGGTTCCGGGAACGGGGCCGCCTTCTTACCTTTGGTCAGCGGCACACCGCGCACATCCCCGAGGAGAGTGACATGAAGAACCCCTACATGAGCGCCTGGCTCAGCGCCGCCAACCAGATCGCCGCCCCCGCCCGCGGCCAGATGATGGCCGAGATGCAGAATGCCCAGACCCAGATGATGACCCAATGGGTCGAGATCTGGATGGGGATGTGGTTTCCCGGGGTGAGGTCCGGTTCGCGCAAGCGATGAACCGTCCAGCGGACGGTTCAAGGACCGAACGCGCGCAGCGCAGGGACGGTCGCCGCTGACGGCGGCGACGGATCGCAGGACGGTCGCGGCTGACAGCGGCGACGGAGCGATACGGGGACGGAGTGGACTGTCCCTGATGATTGAGCCGTGGATGGGAGAGTGCAAGCAATGAACCGACCGGTGGACGATCTGGGGACCGCGGCGCGGAGCGCACGTCCGAGTGCTGACGGAAGAGGCGGAAACTCCAAGCGATAGAGTGAAGCTCACTCGCACAAACAGTGTTAAAGACGTGAGTATCCAACACTCATATCCAAACGCGCGTTCAGAGACAACATTTCCTGTTAGTAGCGTTAGCCCCTCTTGCACGGATCGTTAAGCCACCTTCTCTGAACGAAATACCGGGTACGACCACAATGATCATCTGAAGTATGCTTACTTACCCTTTTCCCGAGATCGGACGACTTGAGAGAATTAGTTCCGATCATGTGCATGATAGTTAGCGTGATCATAAAGAGCGCAAAAAATCCTGCGACCAACATAATTTGCATTGAAAGGGCGGCAATCTCTTGGTCGAGCAACACACGGATACCGTCTGCAACTGTCAACATCGAAACGAAAACCCAGAAACACATAACGGCTTTGGTTGTAAGAGAATTAAGTTTTGACACGCTATAGGGGGCGTACCCGTCTTTTTTGTTCACTTTTGAAAACAGATAAGTTTTGTAAAGTGCGCCAGTAAACTCGTCCCCCAACAAGTCGATGTGCCTCTCCCAATTGTCCTGCCAGTCTTTTGAGCCGCGCTCTACAAGGGTCCAAACGAAGGCAAAAAA
The DNA here is from genome assembly GCF_000743715.1 of Palleronia rufa. GTDB lineage: Bacteria > Pseudomonadota > Alphaproteobacteria > Rhodobacterales > Rhodobacteraceae > Palleronia > Palleronia rufa. Next base: position 110,771 of record NZ_JQEY01000004.1, on the reverse strand, counting down.
GCTCGCAAGTAAAGCGATACTGACGAGGATGACAAAGACTAGAATTCTGTTACTCGCCTCGGAATCTATGTACGCGCCAATCAGCAGCAGGAAAGATCCAAGGAATACAATTTGAAAGCCCCAGAAATAGATCGAACGCTTCCAATACATTTCAATTTCAAAATTTCTTGTGCTCCACGCTCGATCAAGCGCGGTTCGTCGCTTATTTTTATTATGTTTGCCCTCTATCCCTAGATATTTTAGATATGTTTCGCGAAGCTTCTCCTCCTCCGCAGACATAAACTTACTTTCTTCCAATGTGCTTTCTCTCCCAATATGTCGCTCTTCAACTCTTTATAGCCACCCCCGGCCCTCGGCATGGCCTCGGGCGTTCGGCGCTTTGATCGGTCCGCTGGACAGATCAATCCGGGCAAAGCCCGGACCGCGCCTCACCCATCCATTTTTAGCGCGTTGATGAACGCCTCCTGCGGGATCTCGACCTTGCCGAACTGGCGCATCTTCTTCTTGCCGGCTTTCTGTTTCTCCAGCAGCTTCTTCTTGCGCGTGGCGTCGCCGCCGTAGCATTTCGCCGTCACGTCCTTGCGCATGGCCGACAGGGTCTCTCGGGCGATGACGCGGCCGCCGATGGCGGCCTGGATCGGGATCTTGAACATGTGGCGGGGAATCAGCTCTTTCAGCTTCTCGCACATGGCGCGGCCGCGCATCTCGGCCCGGTCGCGGTGGACCATCATCGACAGGGCGTCCACGGGTTCGTCGTTGACCAGGATCGACATCTTCACCAGCGTGTCCTCTCGGTAGCCGATCATCTGGTAGTCGAAGCTGGCATAGCCCTTGGTGACCGATTTGAGCCGGTCGTAGAAGTCGAACACGACCTCGTTCAGCGGCAGGTCGTAGACCGCCATGGCGCGGGAGCCGGCATAGGTCAGGTCCATCTGGATGCCGCGGCGGTCCTGGCAGAGCTTGAGCACGTCGCCGAGGTAGTCGTCGGGGACCAGGATGGTGGCCTTGATGCGCGGCTCTTCCACCCGGTCGATGGTGCCGGGGTCGGGGAAATCGGCCGGGTTGTGCAGCTCGGTCATCGTGCCGTCGCGCTGGTGGATGTGGTAGATCACCGACGGCGCGGTGGTGATCAGGTCGATGTCGTACTCGCGCTCCAGCCGGTCGCGGATGACCTCAAGGTGGAGCAGGCCCAGGAACCCGCAGCGGAAGCCGAAGCCCAGCGCGGCGGAGGTCTCCATTTCGAAGGTGAAGGAGGCGTCGTTGAGCGCCAGCTTTTCCATTGCGTCGCGCATGTCGTTGAAGTCGTTGGCGTCGACCGGGAAGAGGCCGCAGAACACCACCGGGATCGACGGCTTGAAGCCGGGCAGCGGCGCGTCGCAGGGGCGTTTTTCGTGGGTGATCGTGTCGCCCACGCGGGTGTCGCGGACCTGCTTGATCGAGGCGTTGAGATAGCCGATCTCACCCGGCCCCAGCTCCGCGGCGGCGGTCATGGCGGGGCGGTACACGCCCACGTCGTCCACGTCGTAGGTGCCGCCGGTCTTCATCATGCGGATGCGGTCGCCCTTTTTCAGCACCCCGTCGATGATCCGCACGATGACGATGACCCCGAGGTAGGCGTCGTACTTGCTGTCCACCAGCATCGCCTTGAGGGGCGCGGCACGGTCGCCGGAATGGGGCGGCGGCAGGCGGGTGACGATGGCCTCCAGCACCTCCGGGATGCCGAGGCCGGTCTTGGCGGAGATATGGACGGCGTCGTGCGCCTCGATCCCGATGACGTCCTCGATCTGCTCGGCCACGCGGTCGGGCTCGGCGGCGGGAAGGTCCACCTTGTTGAGGACGGGCACGATCTCATGGTCGGCCTCGATGGCGGTGTAGACATTGGCGAGCGTCTGCGCCTCGACCCCCTGGGAGGCGTCCACGACCAGCAGCGAGCCCTCCACCGCGCGCATGGAGCGCGACACCTCATAGGCGAAGTCCACGTGGCCCGGCGTGTCGATGAGGTTGAGCACATAGGTGTGGCCGTCGCGGGCGGGATACTCGATGCGGACGGTGTTGGCCTTGATGGTGATGCCGCGCTCACGCTCGATGTCCATGGCGTCGAGGAGCTGCTCTTTCATGTCGCGCTCGGCCACGGTGCCGGTGAGCTGGATCAGCCGATCGGCCAGGGTGGATTTCCCGTGGTCGATATGGGCGACGATGGAGAAGTTGCGGATGTGTGCGAGCTCGGTCATGGCCGCAGGATATGCGGGCGTTCGGGGGTGTTGTCGAGGGGGTGGGGTGACGCGGTCGGGGCCGCACCGGGCCCGGGGGGCCTGAGCGTCGCGGGCGATGGCTGTCGGACGGAGCGCCCGGGAGGGACCGGAGCGCGTGGGACACCCGGGTTCGCCGGCGCCCCCGGTTCCGGTGCGCATCCACGTGTCCGTCAGTCGCCGGGGACCGGTGCCGCGCCGGGCCGCGTCCGGATACGGGACGACGGTACGCCCCCTGGAATTGCAGTCCGGCGCCGCAATTCAACCCAGATAACCAAACCGGCCAATGCAATAACGAAAACCCATTCGGCCGATCCACATTCGAGGGACAATGCGCCGGAATTCTCTGGACACGAACGGGTCGAAAGGTCATCAACCCCCCCGCCTACGTCTGTAGTCCACGACCTTGCCGAGTTGATTGCGTTGCCGCCGCCGCATGACCCTGACCGGATTTCAGGATCATGACCGCCTCGTTCTTCTCGGGAGGGAGTTTCCGTTATCCTGTCACTCAAATTGCTCAAGCGAATTGCACGCGTCCTGCCGGAGCCGGCCAGGTCCGACATGCGCAGATCCGTGGATGTCGGATGGGAGATGGCGCATCTTGTGGAACCCGCGCCGGTCGTGCTGCGGCTGGCGCTTCGCCCCAGCCGGCGCATCCTGGCCTGGCCCGACGTGCCGTCCCGCTATCAGGTGCTGTTCAAGCTCTGCGCGCTGAACGGATTTCGGATCGTCACCGATCCGAAAGAGCCGCACGATGTCGCCTTTCACTTCGAATATCGCGTTCAGCCCTGCCGGTTCCCCTCTGACAAGCCGACCGTCAATCGCGATTGCGGCGACGTGTCGAAGCGGCGGGTCGCGGAGGTGTTCGAGAAGGTCTTCGGCTATGCGCTTGCGGTCGCACCGCAGAGCCATGACGGCGCAATGGTCGAGAAGCCGAACGGCAACTATACCTTCGAGGGCCGGATCCTGCACGGGCCCCTGCGGCAAGAGGACATCGACCCGGACCGTGTCTACGAACGCTATATCGATACGGTCGTGGCGGGAGAGGCGGTGGACCTGCGGACGCCGGTCTACGGGCAGGAGATCCCCATCGTCTACGCGAAACGTCGGCCGCAGTCCGGCGGGCTGAAGGACCATACATCGGCGAAGATATGCGATCCCGAAGACGTATATTCACCGTCCGAGCGTGACGGCCTGCTCATGTTCGCGAGGGAACTGGGGCTGGACTACGGCGAACTGGACGTGCTGCGCGACAGGAAAGACGGACGGATCTACGTCGTGGATGTCAACAACACGCCCGCCGGGCCGCCGCAGCAGATGTCCAACGCCGAGATCGCCACCGCGCTGAGGATGATCTCTCCCAGTTTCGAAAGGCTGCTCGATTTCGTGGCGGAGCGAGACTCGGCGCGACCCGTTGCACACCCCGGCAAGGCGGCTCGGGTTCCGTCGGAGTAGCCTTGGGGCACGGCCCGGCCAATCGCGGGCGTGTTTGCGGTGCGCGCAGGGTCGATGCGGCGGCGGCGCCACGGCCGGTATCCGGTCCGCCCGCGGCATGGAGGGGAGAGGGCAGCACCGCGGCTTTCCCGGGCGTCGTCCGCAGGCGTCCCGGCCCGCCCGGCCGCGCCCCGCCGCCTAACGGAACACCGACCGCGTTCCGGTCTGGTCGTCGAGGCTCTTGACGAGGGCGCGGCCTTCGTCGGTGGGGGCGCCGGCGTCGTCCAGCCAGCCGCGGGCGCGGGCGGTGTCCTCGGGCGGGGTGTCGGGGGCGCCGACCTGGGTGGCGAAGGTCAGGATGCGGGCGGTGTCGCTCTGCTCGGTCATGGCTCTCTCTCATGGCGGATCGCCCCGATCATCTTAGGTGGAAGGGCGGCGTTGAACAGGAGGACGGGATGACACAGGCACGGCGGGTGACGGTCCGGGGGCGGGTGCAGGGCGTGGGCTTCCGCGCCTGGCTGCGCGACACGGGCCAGGAAACGGGCGTTTCGGGCTGGGTCCGCAACAGCCCCCACGGCACGGTGGAGGCGCATCTGGAGGGCGACGGCGCGGCGCTGGACGCGATGATCGACCGGCTGGGCACGGGGCCGTCCGCCGCGCGCGTGGACGGCGTCGACGCCGCGGCGGCGGAGCCGGAGGGATGCCGCGGCATGGAGATCCGCGGCTGACTGTGGGTTTCGGGAAACGCCCCGCGCCTGCCGGCATATCGTGAATTGGTGCCGCCGGGCGGGCCGTGCTAGCGTCCCGCCCACGGCAACGAACCGGACAGAACCGGGGACAATCCCGGCGCCGGCAGACATATGAGGCAGAACATGAGAAAAACCTGGGCCTTGGCCCTTTCGGGCGTGATCGTTGCGGGATGCGCCAGTGCCGGTCCGATCGAGCGCGCCTGCCAGCAATCGGACCGCGGCGCGGGAAAGCGGCAGCTTTGCGGCTGCATCCAGCAGGTCGCGGACATCACGCTGGACCGGCGCGACCAGAAGATGGCCGCGAAATTCTTCAGCGAACCGGCCCGCGCGCAGGAGATCCGCCAGTCCGACCGCGACAGCGACGAGGTCTTCTGGCGCAAGTACCGCGCCTTCGGCACCGCCGCGGAGAGCTACTGCAGCTGATCCAGAAGCCCGTCGGCGGCGCGCTCGACCAGATCCAGGGCGCCGTCGAATCCCCCGTGTAGTAGGGATCGGGGATCGCCGTCTCCGCCCCGCCCGCATAGGGCGCGAAGAGTTTCACCGGGGTGGCGTTGCCGGGGGGTCTGATCGCCTCCACGTCGCGCAGGTTGGCGTCGTCGGCCACCAGGATCAGGTCGAAGCGGTCGAAGTCCCCGGGCGAGATCTGGCGCGCGCGCTGGCCGCTCAGGTCGTATCCGCGGGCCCGCGCGGCGCGGACCATGGGCGGGTGCGGCGGGTCGCCCGCGTGCCAGTCGCCGGTGCCGGCCGACGCGATCTCGAGCCGGCGGCCGGCGCGGCCGGCCTTGTGGCGCAGCACCGCCTCTGCCGCGGGTGAGCGGCAGATATTGCCCAGACAGACGAAGAGGATGCGGCGCGCCATGGGTCGTGAGCTAGGGCACGGGTGCGGGCGCGTCCAGAATTGCGGGCCGCCGGGATTGTCCGTAGTCAGGGACCGCATCGCGGAGGGAGGGGCCGATGATCTTCGTTCTGACCGGGGCGGGGCTGTCCGCCGAAAGCGGGCTGGGAACGTTCCGCGACGCCGGCGGGATCTGGTCGCGATACGACCTGGAGGATGTCGCGACGCCGCAGGGCTATGCCCGGGACCCGGTCAGGGTTCTGGACTTCTACAACGCGCGGCGGGCCAATGCGGCGGGCGCGCGGCCCAATGCGGCCCACGGGGCGCTGGCGCGGCTGGAGCGCGAGGCGGGCGCGATGCTGGTGACGCAGAACGTGGACGGGCTTCTGGAGGCCGCGGGAGCCGCTGACGTGCTGCACATGCACGGGCGGCTGGACCGCGCGCTTTGCAACAGGTGCCGCCGGTCCTGGGAGGCGCCCGAGGTCATGTGCCCGTTCGACGCCTGCCCCAATTGCGGCGCCCAGGCGGTGCGGCCCGACGTGGTGTGGTTCGGAGAGATGCCCTATGGGCTCGACGAGATCGAGGCGGGGCTGGCGCGGGCGGCGCTGTTCGTGGCGGTGGGCACCAGCGGCACGGTCTATCCGGCGGCGGGGTTCGTGGACGCCGCGCGAGACGCGGGGGTGGCGACGCTGGAGCTGAACCTGGAGCGGACCGGCGGGCGGTTCGACGACGCGCGCTATGGCCCGGCGAGCGAGGTCGTCCCCGCCTGGGTGGACGAGGTGCTGGGCCCGCCGCGGACATGAGGCGGCGGCGTCCGGGGCGCCGGGGCGCGCCGCGGACGGGAGGTGTGCGTTCGGAACGCGTGGAAGCGGTTGGGCGTGACGGAGGCGGCGTTCGGGACGCGGAGGGCGCGCCGCGGGCGGGAGGCGGCGGCGTCCGGGGCACGCGGAGGTGGTGGGGGCGTGACGGAGATCTGCGTTCGGGGCGCGCGGAAGCGATGGGGCGCGACGGAGGCGGCGTTCGGGACGCGGAGGGCGCGCCGCGGACGGGAGGCGGCGGCGTTCGGGACGCGGAGGGCGCGCCGCGGACGGAAGGCGGCGGCGTCCGGGGCATGACGGAGGCGGCGGGGCGTGGCGGAGGTGGCGCGGTGACCTCAGCCGGGCGGGTGACGCCGCTGGGAGGGGCCTCGGACGGTGGCCGGGTGTGCGCGCCTCGATGCGGCCCGTGACGGAGACCGGGCCGCGGCGGAAACGGGCCGGATGGATGCGGCGTGGCCGTGGCCGGTCACGGCGGCGGCCTAGGTCACCGACTCATAGACGCGCAACCAGATGCGTGTTGCGGCGAGTTTGACGAATGCGAGGAAGTTGGCGTCGTGTTTCTCGTATCGGGTCGCTATCGCCCTGTAATGCTTGAGTTTTGAGAAGAACCGCTCGATCCGGTTGCGGCGGCGGTAAGCCTCCTTGTCCAACGGTGGCGGGGCGGTACGGCGTGAGATCGGCCTGAGGACCGCTTTCGCGCCAACCGCTGCGAGTTGATCGCGCAGCGGTTGCTGTCGCAGGCCGGATCCGCCAGCAGGGTCTGGCCCGGCCGTGCCCAACATGTCGTCGGCGGAGCGGCCGTCATGGGCCTGTCCGGCGGTCAGTTTCAGCGTGATCGGCAGCCCGCGCGCATCGGTGACGGCGTGTATCCTGGTCGTCAGACCGCCTCGCGAGCGCCCCATGCAGACGGCTCGAAGGTCAGCCAGACCGGCGGGGCCGGTGGCCGCTTCGCCCCCCGTTTTGCGTTCGCCCCGTGCTGGTGGACGCGGATGGACGAACTGTCCACGGATTGCGCGGAACCTTCGCAAACCTCTGACACCGCTTGGAATATTCGGTCCCAAACACCCAGCCTCGCCCAGCGAACAAACCGGTTGTCGCAGGTCGTATAGGGGCCATAGCGTTCGGGAATGTCGGCCTAGGGCAAACCGGTCTTGAGACGCCAGTAAATGCCGTTCAGCACCCCACGGTCATCGACGCGCGGCACACCACGCGGCTTGTTCGGCAAAAGCGGTTCGATGATCGACCATTCGAATTCGGTCAGTTCGTAGCGACGTAGCACCATGCTGCCCTCCTCTTTTCTCAGAGTGAATCAGCATCCCCAAACGCCGCTAGCGATTTATGAGTGTGGGACCCAGGCGAGGCGGTGAAGTTACCGTCCCGGCGAGGCGGTCACGGCGCCCGCCGGGCGGAGCGGTCCGGGTATCGCCGGTCAGGGCGGAGCGGCAGCCATTCGGGCGGCGGGGCGGACCTGCTGTGGGAGCCACTGCCGGGGGCCGGCCGCCGGTCCGGCGCGGCCGGAGCGGGAGATGCGGGGCCGGTCGGGTTCACGGCCGCCGCGGGCCGCCCGGGGCGCTGCGAACCGCGCCGGTCAGGCGGCGGTCAGCGACTTCTCTATCTCTTTCTTGATCTTCAGGGCGCGGGCCGAAAGCTCGGACTCCCTGGCCTTGGCCATGAACCCGTCGAGACCGCCGCGGTGATCGACCGTGCGCAGGGCCGCCGCGGAGATGCGCAGCTTGACGGTGCGGCCCAGGGTTTCCGACATCAGGGTGACGTCGTTCAGGTTCGGCAGGAAGCGGCGCCGGGTCCGGTTGTTGGCGTGGCTGACATTGTTGCCCGTGATCGGGCCCTTGCCGGTCAGTTCGCAGACGCGCGACATGGCATTGTCCTTTGAATGCGTGCCCGGGCGGCGGGGCCCGTGGACGTGGGATGGTTGAGTTGACGCGCATTAGGGGAAGCGGGCGGGGGCGTCAACCCGTGCCGTGGCCGCCCGCGGCCCGGTCGCGGGCGGAACCCAGGAGCGTGGCGAGCATCTGCTCGGCCGCGGCGCCGGGGGGGGTGCGCCCGTCGGCCACGGCGCGGCCCAGGGCGTCCATGGCGTCGCGGGTGGCGGGGTCGCTGCCGAGGTGGCGCATGACGCCCTGCCGCACGGCATCCTCGAACCAGTGGCGGTTCTGGGCGGCGCGGGTGCGGTCCCAGTGTCCGGTGTCGCGCCGATGGGCGGCGAGGACCTGCATCTCTTTCCAGGCGGTGTCGAGCCCGTCGCCGGAGACGGCCGAGACGGCGAGCGCCTTGGGAAAGCCGTCGGGATCGCCGTCGCGCCGCCGCAGGAGCCGCAGGGCGCCGGCGTAGTCGGCGCGGGTGGCCTGGGCCTGGGCGGTCAGCGCGCCGTCGGCCTTGTTGATCAGGATCAGGTCGGCGGTCTCCATGATGCCGCGCTTGACGCCCTGCAGCTCATCCCCGCCGCCCGGGGCCAGCAGCAGCACGAAGAGGTCGGTCATGCGGGCGACCATGGTCTCGGACTGGCCGACGCCGACGGTCTCGACGATCACCGCGTCGAAGCCCGCGGCCTCGCACAGCGCGATGGCCTCGCGCGAGCGGCGGGCGACGCCGCCCAGTTCCGTCTGGCTGGGCGACGGGCGGATGAAGGCGGCGGGGTCGCGGGCCAGCCGGTCCATGCGGGTCTTGTCGCCCAGGATCGAGCCGCCGGACCGGGTCGAGGACGGGTCCACCGCAAGCACCGCGACGCGGAGCCCCTGCCCCGTGAGCCGCGTGCCGAAGGCGTCGACGAAGGTGGACTTGCCGACGCCGGGCGTGCCGGAAAGGCCGATCCTGAGCGCCTGGCGCGCGGGGTCGGCGACGCGGGCAAGAAGCTTCACCGCCGCGGCGCGGTGGTCGGCGCGCGCGCTTTCCACCAGCGTGATGGCGCGCGACAGCGCGCGGCGGTCGCCGTCGAGAAGGCGGGTGGCGAGGGCGTCGGTGTCCATGGCCGCTTGATGCTGGCGCGGGCGGCTCTTGTCCAGAGCGGGCCGCGCGCGCCGCAAAGGGAAAGGGGGCGCTGCCCCCGCCGCTGCGCGGCCCCCCGGGATATTTGGGGAAAGATGAACGGGCGGGCGGCTGGGCAAGGGGCGTGCGGGATTGTAGGCCGGGGACATGGAGTTGCCCATCGACGCCGTTCTGGGAGAGTTGCGCGCCGCGCTGGCGTCGGCGGGGCGTGCGGTGCTGCAGGCGCCGCCGGGCGCCGGCAAGACCACGCGCGTGCCGCTGGCGCTGCTGGAGCAGATCCCCGGGCGGATCGTGATGCTGGAGCCGCGGCGGCTGGCGGCGCGGGCGGCGGCCGAGCGGATGGCCCGGACCCTGGGCGAGCGGGTGGGCGCGACCGTGGGCTATGCGGTGCGCGGCGACCGGGTGGTGTCGGAGGCGACGCGGATCGAGGTGGTGACGGAAGGGATCCTGACCCGGCGCCTGCAACGCGATCCCGGGCTGGAGGGCGTCGGCTGCGTGATCTTCGACGAGTTCCACGAGCGGTCGCTGAACGCCGACCTGGGGCTGGCGCTGGTCTGGGAGGTGCGCCAGGCGCTGCGCGCGGATCTGGCCGTGGTGGTGATGTCTGCGACGCTGGACGCAGGCCCCGTGGCGGCGCTGCTGGGGGACGCGCCGGTGGTGACGAGTGCCGGCCGGGCGTTCGCCGTGGCGCCGCGCTGGCTGGAGCGGCGGGTGGCCAGGGACATGCGGTTCGACGCGGCGATGGCGGCGCTGATCGGCCGCGCGGTGGCGGAGGACGCCGGCGGCGTGCTGGCGTTCCTGCCCGGCGAGGGAGAGATCCGCCGGGTGATGGCGCGGCTGGACCTGCCGGGGGTGGAGGTGCGGCCGCTCTACGGCGCGCTGCCCTTTGCCGAGCAGCGGGCCGCCATCGCGCCGTCGCCCGGGCGCAAGCTGGTGCTGGCGACGGCCATCGCCGAGACCTCCCTGACCATCGAGGACGTGCGCATCGTGGTGGACGGGGGACGGGCGCGGCGGGCGCGGTTCGATCCCGGCAGCGGCATGACGCGGCTGGTGACCGAGCGGGTCAGCCGCGCCGAGGCGGCGCAGCGGGCGGGCCGGGCGGGCCGGGTGGCGCCGGGGGTGGCCTGGAAGCTCTGGACCCGCGGCGAGGACGGCGCGCTGCCGGCCCATGCGCCGCCCGAGATCGCGGCGGCGGACCTGACCGGGCTGGCGCTGGACCTGGCGCTCTGGGGCGATCCGGAGGGCACCGCCCTGCCCTTTCTCACGCCGCCGCCCGAGGGCGCGCTGGCCGAGGCGCGGGCGCTTCTGGCAGCGCTCGGGGCGCTGGAGGACGGGCGGATCAGCGACCACGGCCGGGCGCTGGCGGCGGTGCCGCTGCATCCGCGGCTGGCCCACATGCTGCATCGCGGGGGGCGCGAGGCCGCCGATCTGGCGGCCTTGCTGTCGGACCGGGACATCCTGAGGGATCGGGGCGTCGATCTGACGCTGCGGCTCCGGGCGCTTGGGTCGCCGGGGGCGTTCGGGGCGGCCATGGGCGCCGTGGGCCGCATCCGGGACGAGGCGCGGCGGCTCAGGCGGTACGGCGGCCCGGACCGGGGGCTGAGCGCGGCGCAGCAGGCCGCGCTGGCCTATCCGGACCGGATCGGGTTGCGCCGGCCGGGGGAGGCGCCGCGCTGGCTCCTGTCGGGGGGCAAGGGCGCCGCCATGGCCGAGGGCGACGCGCTGGCCGGGCAGCGGCTGATCGTGGTGACCGACACCGACGGCCACCCGCGCGAGGCGCGGATCCGTCAGGCCGCGGCGATCGCGGAGGCGGAGCTGCGCGCCGTGCTGGGCGAGCGCATCGGCTGGGTGGAGGTCTGCGCATGGTCGCGGCGCGAGGGGCGCGTGGTGGCCCGCCGCCAGGAGCGGCTGGGCGCCATCGCGCTGGACGACCGGACCTGGCCCGACGCGCCGCCCGACCGGGTGGCGGCGGCGATGCTGGAGGGGGTGCGGCTCCTGGGTCTGCGGCCCTCCGACGCGGCGCGGCGGTTCCTGGCGCGGGTGGCGCTGGCCGGGCTCTTCGACACGGCGGAGGAGGCATTGCTGGAGACGGCAGATGCTTGGCTGCTGCCCTGGCTGACCGGGGTGCGCTCGGCCGAAGACTGGGCGCGGTTCGATCTGCTGCAGCCGCTCCGGGGGCGGCTGTCCCGTGAGGAGGCCCGGGTGCTCGACCGCGAGGCGCCGGAGCATCTGGTGACGCCGCTGGGCCGGCGGGTGCCCATCGACTACGGCGGCGACGCGCCCCAGGTGGCGATCCGGGTGCAGGAGCTGTTCGGGATGACGCGGCATCCGGTGGTGGCCGGGCGGCCCTTGCGGCTGTCGCTGCTGTCGCCGGCGGGGCGTCCGGTGCAGGTGACGCAGGATCTGCCCGGGTTCTGGGCGGGATCCTACGCGGATGTGGCCAAGGACATGCGCGCGCGGTATCCGCGCCATCCCTGGCCGGAGGATCCGGGCCGGGCCGACCCGACCCTGCGGGCGAAGCGGCGCGGGACCTGAGGCGGGAGGCCCATGGGCCCGCGGACAGGGGTCCGTGGGCGGAGGCGGCACCCCATGGCGCCGGGGCAGGATCCTTTCGGACGCGGCGCAGACGACCGGCCGCGCGCCGGGCTGGCGTGGCGCCGCCTTGGGCAGCCGAACGAGCGATGGTCGTGCCCCGGTCCGGCCCCCGTCGCGGTCCGGCCCGGGTTCGGCTTCGCGGTCGGCTCCGGCTCCGGCTCCGGCTCCGAAAGGCGGACGGCACCCATGGCGCCGGGGCAGGATCCTTTCGGACGCGGCGCAGACGACCGGTCGCGCGCCGGGCTGGCGTGGCGCCGCCTTCGGCAGCCGAACGAGCGATGGTCGTGCCCCGGTCCAACCCCCGTCGCGGTTCTACCCGGCTTCTGCTTCGCGGTCGGCTCTGGCTCCGGTTCCGGCCCCGAGAAGCGGTCGCACGGCGGACCCCCGTTCCGATCCCTGCCCCGGCGCAGGACACGACCGCATCCGGGGAGGCGTTCCGGCGTCGTGGAAAAGGCCGCCGGCCGGCGGTGCTGCCGCGACCCTGCCCCGGCGCGACACGACCGCGTCCGGGGAGGCGGTCCGGCGTCGTGAGACAGGCGGGGGAGGAAAGCCGCCGGCCGGAGGGCGCCGCCGCGACCCGGCCCCGGCGCAGGACACGAAAAAGGCCGCGCGGGTGGCGCGGCCTTCGGTGGGGTCGGGTGAAGGTTACTCGGCCGCGATCTGATGATCGACGGTCTGGCCGGAGCCTTCGATGGCGATGCGGCGGGGCTTCAGCGCCTCCGGGACTTCGCGCTTCAGCTCGATCACCAGCATCCCGTTGGCATGGCGCGCCCCGTCCACGCGAACGTGATCGGCCAGGTGAAAGCGCCGCTCGAACGCGCGGGTGGCGATGCCGCGGTGCAGATAGGTCCGCTCGGCGTCGTCATCGGCCTTCCTGGCGGTGACGATCAGCGCGTTCTCGCGCTGCTCCACCGACAGGTCGGCGTCGCTGAAACCGGCCACGGCAATCTCGATCGCCCAGGCGTCGTCGCCGGTCTTCTCGATGTTGTAGGGCGGATAGGTCTGGGCCCCGGAACTGTCGCGCTGGACGCGGTCCAGAAGCTCGGCCATCTGGTCGAAGCCGACCGAGGCGCGGTAGAGCGGGGCGAGGTCGAAGGTTCTCATCGGATTGATCCTTTTCGAAGCGATTACCAATGTGTGCCCTCCCCTGAAACGGGAACGGGCGGTGCGCCGGACCCTGATGCGGCATCCGACGGAACAGATATGTGAAACGCCGCCCGCCCGTTCAAGAGCCGGGATAGGCAAAAAAGTCGTAGTCCGGTCAACGGCTTGGACAGGGCTCGGTCAGAACGCGTCCGGGATCCGGGCCAGAAGCCGCGGCAGGACGCCGTCGAGCTCGGTGGACAGGGTGACGAGGCGGCCGTCGGCGGTGGCCTTGGCCGAGATCACCGCGACGATGCGCGTCACCCCGCCGGCGCGCGACAGGACCGGCGCGCCGGAACTGCCGAACCCGGCCGCGCAGTCGAGCAGCATCGCCCCCTCACGCCGTCCCAGCATGTTGCACGCGCTCTGCAGGGCCGGGCTGTCGGCGCGGTCCTTGGCGTAGGACACGACCGACACGCGGCGGCCCGCGGCCCGGCCCACGGGCAGCGGATCGACCTGGCGCGCGCCGATCGGGCGGCGAAGCTGGATCAGGGCGACGTCGCGGGCGATCTGGGTCAGGGCGAGGGACGGGCGGTAGCCGTCGGGCACGACCACGCGGGACGCGACGCGGCGGGCGTTCGACACGCCCGCCCGCAGGCCCGCGTCGAAGCGCAGGTCGTCCGGGGCGCGCAGGCTGCCGTCGTCCCGGGTCACGCAATGGGCGGCGGTCAGCACCAGCCGGGGCGCGATGAGCGTGGCGGTGCAAAAGCCGCGCCCCGCGATCTGGAGCCGCCCGACGGCGCCATAGGCGCGGTCCGCGGTCCCGGCCGGAGCCGCGGTGCCCGCCTGTCCCGCGACCAGCAGCACCAACGCGAACAGGGCCACGATCCGCGAGAGCGGCCGGACGCCGCGTCCGGACCCCCGGGCGCGGCGGCTACGCACCGGACGCGCCGGCACCGGGGCGGGGCCGCGCCATGGACGGCGGGATCTTGGCCGGGCGCGGGCCGCCGGTGGCCCAGTCCAGAAGCTCGACCGTGTGGACCACGGGAATGTCCGTGCCGCCCGAAAGCTGGACCATGCAGCCTATATTGCCGGCGGCGATCACCTGCGGGCTTTTCGCCGCCAGCGTCCGAAGCTTGCGCGCCTTCAGCTCCGCGGCGATCTTGGGCTGCATCAGGTTGTAGGTGCCGGCGGAGCCGCAGCACAGATGGCTGTCCTTGGGCTCGACCACCTCGAACCCGGCACGCGCCAGAAGCGACTTCGGCGGCGCCTTGACCTGCTGGCCGTGCTGGAGCGAGCACGCGGCGTGGTAGGCAACGCGCAGCCCGTGGCCGGCGTTGCGCGGGGCCACGGCGTCGGTGCCGGCGATGTCCTCGGCGGCTTCGTTGACGGGCGCGATCGGGTCCGTGCCCGGCAGCAGGCGGCCCAGCAGTTCGGAGATGTCCACGGTCAGCGCGCTGATCTCGGCGGCCGCCTCGGCCATGTCGGTGGTGCGCATCATGTGGCCGTAGTCCTTGACCGTCGTGCCGCAGCCGGAGGTGTTGACCACCACCGCGTCCAGCCCGCCGTCGCGCCTGACCGCCTGCCAGGCGCGGATGTTGGCGCCGGCCTGGGCGTGGCTTTCGGCCTCCTTGCCCATGTGGTGGACCAGCGCGCCGCAGCAGCCCATGCCGCGGGCCACCACCACCTCGCACCCCAGACGGGTCAAAAGGCGGACGGTGGCCTCGTTGATGGCCGGGTCGAGTGCGGATTGCGCGCAGCCCGTCAGCAGCGCCACCCGCATCCGGCGGGCGCCGTCCGCCGCGTGGGTCTGGGGCCGGTCCACCGGCGAGCGCGGCGCCACCCGGTCCGGCGCCATGTCGAGCATCGCGGCCAGGCGCGGATCCGGCATCATGCGGCGGAACGGACGGCCCAGCCGCGCCGCGCGCAGGGCCAGCCGGAACCGGGCGGGATAGGGCAGGATCCGCGCCAGCATCCAGCGCAGCGCCCGGTCCCTGGCGGGGCGGCGGTAGGTCCGCTCGATATGGGCGCGGGCGTGGTCCACCAGGTGCATGTAGTGCACGCCCGACGGGCAGGTGGTCATGCAGGCCAGGCAGGACAGGCAGCGGTCGATGTGCTTCACCGTCCTGGCGTCGGCCGGGCGGTCGTTCTCCAGCATGTCCTTGATGAGGTAGATCCGGCCGCGGGGGCTGTCGTTCTCGTCCCCCAGGACCTGGTAGGTCGGGCAGGTCGCGGTGCAGAAGCCGCAGTGGACGCAGGCGCGCAGCACCTCGTTCGAGCGGGCGGTCGCGGGGTCGCGCAACTGTTCGGGGCTAAAGCTGGTCTGCATGGCGGTCAGGCCCTTCGGATGCGGGTGGGGACGCTCATGCCGGCACGCCGGGATGGGCGGAAAAGAGGCCGCGCGGGTCGAACCGGGCGCGCAGCCCGTCGGTCAGCCGGGCGACGGGGGCCGGTTCGGGGTGCAGCGTGCCCAGCGCCCGGTGGGTGTCTGCGCCGGCCCGGACCAGCGTCGCGTGGCCGGCGCCGGCAAGGGCCGCGCGCAGGTCGGTGCCCTCGGGCGCCTCGGCCCAGATCAGCCCGCCGCCCCAGTCCATCCGCCAGCGGCCCGGAAGGGCGGCGACGGTTGCGGGCGCGTCGGACGGCCGCAGCGAGATGCGCCACAGATCGCCCGCCCCGCCCGCGAAATCGCGCGCGTCGCGCAGGTCGGCCCAGGGGCCGGGACCGTGCTCTGCGCGCCAGTCGCCGTGGCGGGACAACGCGCGGGCCAGCGCATCGGCGCGGTAGGAGACCGACGCCTCCGTGCCCTCCAGCCTCAGCAGGGTGCGCGGTCCGGCCGGATCGTGGACGGCGCCCGTGACCTCATAGGGCGTGCACAGCGCCGCGGACATGGCGGCGACGGCCGCGTCGGGCGACAGGCCGTCGGCGGCCAGGGTCGCGGTGGCGGCGATGCCGGGGAGCAGCTTCAGGCTGACCTCGGTGATGACGCCCAGCGCCCCGCGGGAGCCGCAGAGCAGCTTGGCCAGGTCCAGCCCGGTAACGTTCTTCATCACCCGGCCGCCGGATTTCACCGCCGTGCCGGTCCCGTCCACGAAGCGCATCCCGATCACGCTGTCGCGCGCCGCCCCGGCGACCATGCGGCGCGGGCCGCTGGCATTGGTCGCCACGCAGCCGCCCAGGGTCGGCACCCCGTCACGCCCCAGCACGGCGCGCGCGTCCCACGGCTCGAAGGCCAGCCGCTGCCCCTCCGCCTCCAGGGCGGCGTCGATCTCGGCCATCGGCGTGCCCGCCCGCGCCACCAGCGTCAGAGCGCCGGGCTCATAGAGGGTGATCCCGGTCAAACCGGCGACGGACAGCACGGTGCCGTCCCGCGGCGGCGCCCCGCCCCGCGTGCCGCCGCCGCGGATCGCCAGCGGGCCGTCCGCGCCCCTGACCGCCTGGGCGAGCGCGCTCTCCGATACGGGCTCCAGCATCTTCATCTTTCCACAAATATCCCCCGCGGAGCGCAGATTTTCGATTCCGAAAATCTACTCCGCCGCGATCCCCCGGCGTCCCGCGCTGACCGAAAGCGGAAACACCTTGGCCGGGTTGAGCAGCCATCCCGGATCAAACACGTCCTTGACCCGCATCTGCGCCTCCAGATCGGCGGGGTCGAACTGGGTCTCCATCAGGTCGCGTTTTTCCACACCAACGCCGTGCTCTCCGGTCAGACAGCCGCCGACCTTCACGCACAGGGTCAGGATCTCCGCGCCCAGCTCCTCGGCCTTTTCCAGCTCGCCGTCCGCGTTGGCGTCGAACAGGATCAGCGGGTGCATGTTGCCGTCGCCGGCGTGGAACACATTGGCCACCTCAAGCCCGTATCTGCCGGACAGATCGGCGATGCCGCGCAGCATGGCGGGCAGCTCGCTCACCGGGATCGTGCCGTCGAGGCAGATGTAGTCGTTGATCTGCCCCATCGCCCCGAAGGCCGACTTGCGCCCCAGCCAGATCCGCGCGCTTTCCTCGGCGCTCCCGCTCACCCGCAGCTCCACCGGGTCGAGCCGGCGGGCGATCTGGCTGATGATGCCGAGCTGCTCGTCGATCTCGGGGTCGGAGCCTTCGACCTCCACGATCAGCATCGCCTCGCAGTCGGGATAGCCCGCGCCGGAAAACTCGTCCGTGGCGCGGATGCAGGGACGGTCCATGAACTCGATCGCCACCGGCAGGATCCCGGCCTTGATGATGTCGCTGACGCATTGTCCCGCGGTCTCGGAACTGTCGTAGCCGATCAGCACCGGCCGGGCGCCTTCGGGGCGGGGCAGGATCCGCAGCATCGCCTCGGTCACGACGCCCAGCTGGCCCTCGGAACCGCAGATGACCGACAGCAGGTCCAGCCCCGGAGCGTCCATGTGGCCGCCGCCGATCTCGACCACGGTGCCGTCCATCAGCACCAGGGTCACGCCCAGCAGGTTGTTGGTGGTCACCCCGTATTTCAGACAATGCGCGCCGCCGGAGTTCATGGCGATGTTGCCGGCGATGGCGCAGGCCAGCTGCGAGGACGGGTCCGGCGCGTAGAAGAACCCGTCGTCCTCGACGGCGCCGCTGACCGACAGGTTGGTGATTCCGGTCTGGACCCGGATGATGCGGTCGGCCAGGCTGGTTTCCAGCACCTCAGTCATGCGGCTGACGCCCAGGATGATCGAATCCGCCGTGGGAAGCGCGCCGCCGGCCAGCGACGTGCCCGACCCGCGCGGCACGACCGGCACGCCTTCTTCGTGGCAGATCCGCAGACAGGCCGACACCTCCTGGGTGGAACCGGGCAGGACCACGGCCATGGGCGGGCAGCGATAGGCGGTGAGCGCGTCGCATTCGTAGGTCCTGAGCGCCGCCGGATCGGAGATCAGCGCCGGCTCCGGCAGCGCCGCCGCCAGCCGGCGCAGCACCGCAGCGCGGCGCGACAGGATCGCGGTATCGGGCGTGGGCATCTGCATGGAACGGTCCTCCTGCCGCCAAGGCTAGGACCGCGGGCGGGCACTGGCAAGCGGTCGATGGGCGGCATAGGTACGCAGCATGGCCCTGATCGACCACATCCGGCTCTTTTCGGCGGGCGACGCGGCGGCGCTGCTGCTGCTCTTTGGCGGCTGGTGGATCGTTGGCCGCGCGATCGAGCGCGTCGGCGCCGACCGGCCGTCGGTGACGGTTCTGATGATGCGCGAACGGCGCGACTGGATGCGGCAGATGCTGACCCGCCAGCCGCGCATCTTCGACGCGACCATCCTGGGCGGGCTGCGGCAGAGCACGTCGTTCTACGCCTCGACCACGGTGATCGCCATCGGCGGGGTGCTGGCGCTGATCGGCAATGCCGAGACGCTGAGCGGCGTGGCCACCGAGTTCGGAGAAAAGGCGCCGCCGGTGGTCTACCGGATCAAGCTGGCGCTGGTCGCGCTGCTGTTGACCGAGGGATTCCTGAAGTTCGTCTGGGCGAACCGGCTTTTTGGCTATTGCGCGGTGGTGATGGCGGCGGTCCCCAACGACCCCGGACACCCTGAGGCGGTCGCCCGCGCGGGCCGCGCCGCCGAGCTGAACATCCGCGCCGCGTGGAACTTCAACCGCGGGCTCAGGGCGCTCTACGTGGCGCTGGCGGCGGTGGCGTGGCTGGCGGGGTGGGTCGCGCTGATGCTCGCGGCCGCAGCGGTGCTCTGGACGATCTGGGCGCGGGAGTTCCGGTCCCTGCCCCGCGCGATCCTGATCGGCGGGCACCGGCCCGACGGCGGCGCCGAACCCGGCGCCGGGGCGGGGCCTGCGGCGGTCGATGCCGCCCCGGACCGGGATCGCGGCGCGCGCGGCGCGGACGGGGACGGCACCGGCTGACCAGGGCCGACGACGGGGGCTGCGGGCCCGGCCCGCCGCGCTATGCTGCGCGCGACCCGACCGGAGATGCCCATGTCCCGCCTGCCCCTCTGTCTGCTGGCGCTCGTCGCCGCGGGCGCCGCCGGCGCCGACCCCGCCCGTATCGTCGCCGCGACATCCGCGCCCGACGGCGCGGGCCGGCAGGTCTCCGTCACCCTGCGCCACGGCGATATTGGCTGGGAGGACTACGCCGACGCCGGGCGGGTCGAGCTGGAGGACGGCACGGTTCTGGCCACCCGCGAACTGGTCCACCCGCATGTGACCGAACAGCCCTTCACCCGCAGCCTTGGCGGCGTCGCCGTGCCGGCAGACGTGGACAGGGTGCATATCCGTGCCCGCACCCTGACAGGGGGCTGGGGCGACGACCGCCTGGCGCTGCCGCTGGACTGACCGGCGCCGCCCCGCCGCAGCCGCCTGCCCGGCGGCGTGCGCCGCGGACGCGCCCGTTCCGCATCGCCGCCGCGGGTCCCGACCCGGCCGCGCCGGCAGCGCACGGCGCCGTCCCCGCGCCCGTCTGGTTCCGGCGGCGCACAGCCCTAGGTGGTGAACGCAGGCAGGGCCACAGGGGAGGGTTGGCATGGGCGCGTTCAACATCGCCATGTTCGTGGGATTCACGGCCATGGTGGCCATTTTGTCTTGGCTCTGGACGCGCGGCACGGATGCCGGATCGGGTGAGGGCTACTATCTGGGCGGGCGCAGCCTGACGGCGCCGGTGATCGCCGGGTCGCTGCTGCTCACCAACCTGTCCACCGAACAGATCGTCGGCCTGACCGGACAGGCCTACAGCTACGGCATCCTGGTGATGGCCTGGGAGACGCTGGCGGCCATCGCCATGGTGGTCACGGCGCTGGTGCTGCTACCCAAGTACCTCCAGCGCGGGGTCTCGACCATCCCCGCCTTCCTGGAGGGGCGCTACGACGCCCAGACCAGGTCCGCAACGTCGCTGCTGTTCCTGACCGGCTATGCGGTGATCCTGCTGCCCATCGTGCTCTATTCCGGCGCCCTGGCCCTGTCGGAGATGTTCGGCGTCGCCGGCGTTCTGGGGGTGAACGACACCGCCGCGCTGTGGATCACGGTCTGGGCGATCGGCCTGGTCGGATCTGTCTACGCGATCTTCGGCGGGCTCAAGGCGGTCGCGGTGTCGGACACGATCAACGCGGTGGGGCTGTTCCTGGGCGGTTTGCTGGTGCCGGTCTTCGGCCTCATGGCCATCGGCGGGGGCAGCTTGACCCGGGGGCTGTCGGTGCTCTGGGCCGAGAACCCCGACAAGTTCGAGATCATCGGCGGCCCCGACGATCCGGTGCCCTTCGCCACGATCTTCACCGGCATGATGCTGGTGCAGCTGTTCTACTGGGGCACCAACCAGGCGATCATCCAGCGCGCCCTGGCGGCAAGGGACCTCAGGGAGGGCCAGAAGGGGCTGCTCTATGCCGGGGTGCTCAAGGTGCTGGGGCCGATCATCGTGGTGCTGCCGGGGCTGATCGCCTGGCAGATGTTTCCCGGTGAGCTCGAAACCGGCGACAAGGCCTACGGGATGCTGGTGTCCGAGGTGCTGCCCTTTCCGCTGCGCGGTCTCTTCGCCGCGGTGCTCTTCGGGGCGATCCTGTCGTCCTTCAACTCCGCGCTCAACTCCAGCGTGACGCTCTTCGGCAGCGACCTCTACAAGCAGTACCTCAAGCCCTCCGCCGGCGACCGGGAGACGATCCGCGCCGGCAAGGTCTTCGGCGGGCTGCTGGCGCTGGCGGCCATGACCATCGCGCCCTTCATCGCCAACGCGCCGCAAGGGCTGTTCGGCTATCTGCAGGAAGTCAACGGCGCCTATTCGATCCCGATCCTGACGATCATCCTGGTGGGCATCTTCACCAAGCGCGTGCCGCCCGTGGCGGCCAAGATCGGGCTTGCCTCAGGCGTCGGGCTCTACATCCTCAGCCAGTTCGTGCTGAAGCCCTTCGTCGTCGGCGCAGAGAACTACCCCCACTACCTGCACGTCATGGCGCTGCTCTTCGTGTTCAACGTGGCGGTGATGCTGGCGATCGGGCGGCTCTATCCCCGCGCGACGGATTACGTGGCCGAGGATTCCGGCGACGTTGACCTGAACACCTGGAGGCTGGCCAAGCCAGTGGGCGCGATCATCGTCGCGGTCGTGGCCTCGACCTACGTGATCTTCGCCTGACCCGGCGGGCGGCCGGCCCGTCCAGTGGGCCGTCATGTCCCGCATGGCCCCCGCCGCCGCACCGCCGGGTGGCCGGCAGCGGCCCCCGGCACGGGATCGGTGCCCGCGCCGGGCCGGACCGCCGCGCCGCGCGCCGTCCGCACGCCGACTGGACGGATCGGCGGAGCGTATCTGGGACCCACGATGCCGGCCGACGGTCCGGGGCGCCGCGCGGCGAAACCGGCCCGGCCGGGTCGGTTCCGGGGCGCGCGGCCTCCGGTTCGCTCAGCGGCGCCCCTCGCGCAGCCAGGCGGCCACGGCCAGCCCGGCGCCCAGCAGCAGCCACAGCCAGGCCGGCAGCAGCGGCACCGCGGTCACGTCGGCGGTCAGGTAGGCGCCGCGCGGCGTGATCCCCAGCCAGCCGCGCCCCGCGGCGGGACGCCCCTCGCGCACCTGACGGATGTCCGGCACGCCGTCCTCGATGGCGCGGATGCCGCCGCCGGTGCCCTCGATCAGCGGCTCCAGGGCGTCGCCGCTGGCCACGGTCTCTTCGAACTCGCGCGGGCTCTGGGGCCCGAGCGCGATCACCGCGCTCTCCTCTCCCTGGGTCAGGCGATAGAGCCCGATCTGCGGCCCCGAATAGCGGGCCTCGAACCGGCCGGGGGACACCTCCTGCAACTCCAGGGTGACGCTCTCGCCATCCGGCCCCTCCACCGTCACCGGCGGCACCTCCGCCTTCAGGGTGCGCCGGGTGACGGTCATCCGCTGGCCCTCGGCGGTGGCGGTCAGCGCCTCCTCCTCCAGCTCCGGCTCCTTCATGGTCCAGTGCGCCAGCCGCCGCAGCAGGTCGAGCTGCGGCCCGCCGCCCTCGAAGCCGCGCGACCATAGCCAGGCCTGATCGGACCCCAGAAGCGCCACGCGTCCCTCCCCGACGCGGTCCAGCACCAGCAGCGGGCTGCCCTCCACGCCGGTCATCACCACCTCGCCGGACCGCGGCTCCAGCTCGATCTGGCGCAGCCAGCGGCCCCAGTCGGGCGCGTCGCCGCCGCCGTCCAGCCCCTCGGTCACGGGATGGCGGCGGCCGGTGTCGGTCAGTTCCGGCAGAAACGCCTGTTCCAGGACGCGGCTGGTCGGCGCGGCGGGCAGGATGTCGCCCAGGGGCGAGCGGTAGAGCGACGCGGCGGTGGCGAAATCCGGTCCGGCGGCGACCAGCACCGCGCCGCCGTCCTCCACGTACCGGCGCACATTGTCGAGATAGAGCGCCGGCAGGATCCCGCGACGCTGGTACCGGTCGAAGATGATCAGGTCGAACTCGTCGATCTTCTCCAGGAACAGCTCACGGGTCGGAAAGGCGATCAGCGACAGTTCCGACACCGGCACGCCGTCCTGCTTCTCGGGCGGGCGCAGGATGGTGAAATGCACCAGATCCACGCTGCCGTCGGCCTTCAGCAGGTTGCGCCAGGTCCGCTCGCCGGCATAGGGCTCGCCCGACACCAGCAGCACCCGCAGCCGGTCGCGCACGCCGTTGACCTGGACCACGGCGGCGTTGTTGCGGTCGGTCAGCTCGCCTTCGGCCCCGGGCACGCGGAACTGGATGACGTTGCGGCCCGCGTGGCTCAGGCGGACGGGCAGCTCCAGCTCCTCTCCGGTGGGCACGTCGAAGCTCTGCGGCTCGGCCCCGTCCACGGAGATCTCCAGCGACACGCGCCCCGTCTCGCTGTCCGGCACCGCGCCCTGATCGTCGATCCTGAGGCGCAGCGCCACCTCCTCGCCCAGAATGGCAAAGGCCGGCGCGGTGGTGATCTCCAGGCGGCGGTCCCAGTCGGTGTCGCGCCCCGTGCGCAGCAGGTGCAGCGGCGCCGGCAGGTCCGGCGCGCGCGCGATGTCGTGGAGCCGCCCGTCAGAGATCAGCACCGCCCCGGCGATCCGGTCGCGCGGCTCCCCGGCCATGGCCTCGGCGAGCGCGGTCATCAGCAGCGTGCCCTCGTCGCCCGCCCCGTCGTCCAGTCGGACCACCCGCAGCTCGGTGTCCGGCAGGGCGGCGATCTCCGCGCGCAGTTTCGCCAGGGCGGCCTCGCTCTGCGCCGCCCGGTCCGACAGGCGCTGCGACGCGCTGTCGTCCACGACGGCGATGACGATGTCCGACAGCGCCGCGCGGTCCTCGCTCTGCAGCGACGGACCGGACAGGGCGGCCAGCAGCGCCAGCGCGGCCAGCGCGCGCAGCCACCAGCCCGCCAGCCCGCGCCAGAGCGCCAGCCCGACGACCGCCGCCGCCACCGCCGCCAGCACCGCCAGCACGGTCCAGCCCACGGCCGGGTCGAAGATCACGCTCTGGGTCAAACGGCTCTGTCCTTCATCTTCGCGCCTTCATCTTTCCACAAGTATCCTGCGGGGGGCTGCCGCAGGCAGCGGGGGCGCAAAGCCCCCTCCCGCCGCACCGCTCAGTTGCCCAGCCGGTCGAGCAGGGCCGGCACATGCACCTGGTCCGACTTGTAGTTCCCGGTCAGCACATGCATCACCAGGTTCACCCCGAAGCGATAGGCGATCTCGCGCTGCCTCTCGCCGGCATAGCCCCGGCCGACGGGCAACAGCGCCCGCCCCGTCTCGTCCACTGCCCAGGCGGAGGCCCAGTCGTTGCCGCCGATCACCACCGGGGTCACGTTGTCGTTGAGGTCGCGAAACGGCATCCCCTCGACCTGCACGGCATCGGGGGGCGCGGCCTCGACCCAGATCGGGCCGGTCGGGAACCGGCCGGGGAATTCCTGCAGCAGGTAGAACGTCCGGGTCAGCACGTGGTCGCCCGGGATCGGCTCCAGCGGCGGGATGTCCAGCGGGCGGGCCAGGTCCTGCAGCTTGCGCCCGGCCGGCGTGGTCCCGCCGGAGGCCGACAGATCGGCGTCGCGGGTGTCGAAGAGGATCATGCCGCCGGTTCTGAGATAGGCGTTGAGCCGCGCATAGGCCGCGTCCGACGGCATCGGCTGGTCGACGGTGACCGGCCAGTAGAGCAGCGGGAAGAACGCCAGCTCGTCGGTCTCGAGATCCACGCCGATCGGCTCCGCCGGCTCGACCGACGTGCGCCGCGCCAACGTGCGCCCCAGCCCCAGCAGACCGGCCCTGGCCACGCGGTCCACGTCGGCGTCGCCGGTGACCACATGGGCCAGGGTGACCTCTGCCGTGGCCTCGACGGCGAAGGATTCGTCGGTGGCGACGGCACCGGGTGCCGTCTGCTGGGCCAGGGCCGGGTCGGCGCCCGGCCACGCCAGGGCCAGCGCCAGGACCGCCGCCGCCGCGCGCGGGCCGGTCAGCCGTCCGGCCAGCCACAGCGCCGCCAGCACGTCGAGCGCCAGCAGCAGCACCGCCAGCGACAGCAGCGGCCCGCCCAGCGGCGTCTCGCGCGTGGTCGCAAGCCCCTCGACCGCGATCCGCGCGGGCCAGCCGGTCCGCGCCAGACGCGTGTCGGGACCGATGACGTTGAGCGCGATGCGGCGGTCCTCGCCGGCGTAGAGGCCGGGCGGCATGTCCGGGCCGGGCGCCTCGCCGGCCAGACGCGCGCCCGGCACGCCGGGCAGGGTTCCGGCGTCCTCGACCCGGCCGAAGGCGGTCAGGCGGCTGTCGGCCACCCAGGTGGTGCCGTCCAGTTCGCCGGCTTCCGGACGCGCCGGGCGGGTGGACACGGCCAGCCGTTCGAGCATCGACACGAACAGGCCCGACAGCGGCAACGACGACCATTCCGCATTGGCCGTGACGTGGAACAGCACCACCTGCCCGTCGCCCAGCCGGGCGCGGGTCACCAGCGGCGTGCCGTCGGCGAGCGAGGCGATGGTGCGCTCTGACAGGGCGGGACCCGGCTGGGCCAGCACCTGGGCGTTGACGGTGACGTCATCGGGCACCGGCAGCCCGGCGAAGGGAGAGGCTTCGGGAAAGGCGCTGAGCCTCTTCGGCTCGCCCCAGCTCATCGCGCCCCCGACCGAGCGGCCCCCGGCCCGCAGGTCCACCGGCATCAGCGGATCGGCGTCGCCGCGCGTGCTGTCGGACGCCGCCAGCCGCGGCCCGGCGAAGCGCACCAGAAGGCCGCCGTCCCGGACCCAGTCGGCCAGCGCGTCGGCCTGCGCGCCTGGCAGGGTCGCCACATCCGCCAGCACGATGGCGTCCGGGTTGGCCAGCAGCACATCGTCGAGCGATCCGCCCAGCAGGTCCGCGACCGGCGCAAGCGCCCGCTCGAGGTAGTGGGTGGGCGACAGAAGCTGCAGCCCCTCGCGGTCGTCGCGCCCGGCGATCAGCGCCACCTCGCGCCGCTTCAGCGCGTCGTCGGTCAGGCTGACGGCGGCGGCGGACCGGCTGCCGGCGATCTCGAACCGGGTGATGCGGTTGCGCAGTTCCGGCGGCAGGGACAGGGCGGTTTCGGCCTCTGTCGCGCCGTCCTCGAAGGTCAGGTCGGTGGTGGCCAGTTCGCGTTCGACGCCGTTCGGATCCAGCCCGTGCGCGGCGATCCGCAGCCCCGCCGCGCCCGCACCCTTCGCCCGCGTGGCGGACAGCGCGATGGCCCCGTCCTCGAAGGCGGCGGGGCGCAGCCCGTAGATCGGGCGCGGGCTTTCGAACACGCGCACGGCGCCGCGATCCTCCAGCGCCGCGAGAACCGGCGCGCGCCAGTCGTAGTCGAGCCCGTCCGACAGCCAGATCGTGTCGAACCGCCCGGACAGCCCCCCGGCCCAGGCCGCGGCATCCCGGGGCGCCCAGGGCGACGGCGTCAGCCCGGCCAGTTGCGCGGACCAGCTCTGGGCGGCGCGGAACGGCAGGTCGCCCTCCGGTCGCGCGGTCAGCAGCACCACGGCGGCGGGGCGGCCGTCGCGCTCGGCCTCGTCCAGCGCCTGGCGGGCCCGGTCGAGCCGGCGCGGCCAGTCGCGCGCATCGGCCCAGGTGCCGTCCATGAGCACCAGCAGCGGACCGGAGCCCGGTTCGCGCGTGTCGGGGTTCAGCACCGGGCCGGCGAAGCCCAGGATCAGCAGCGCCACGGCGACGGACCGCAGCACCAGCAGCCACCAGGGCGTCCGGTCGGACTGCTGCTCGTCATCGGCCAGACCCAGCAGCAGCGCCACGCCCGGAAACCGCCGCCGGATCGGCGCGGGCGGCACGGCGCGCAGCAGGATCCACAGGACCGGCAGCGCCACCAGCCCGGCCAGCAGCCACGGAGCGGTGAAGCCCAGGGGCCCGAGCACCAGCATCACACCACCCTTTCGAGCGCGGCATGGGCCCAGAGCAGCGCGGTCGAGGCCGGATGGTCGGTGTGGTGGGTGCTGTATTGCCAGCCGGTGGCGCGGGCGAGATCGGCCAGCTCTGCCTTGCGGGCGGCGAGCCGGTCCAGGTAGCGGCCGCGCAGATCGCGGGCCTTGAGGGTCTCATGCCGGATGCCGCCGCCCATGCTTTCGAAGATCGTGCGCCCGTCGAAGGGAAACGCCTCTTCCTGCGGGTCGAGCACCTGGATCAGCACGCCCGACACGCCCCGGTCGGCGGCCGAGGTCAGCGCGTCGCGGGCCGGGCCGATGTCGCCCAGAAAGTCCGACAGGAACACGGCGCGCGACCGCGACGGCATGGCCCGCGCCTCCGGCGCGCCGTATTCGCCCCGGTCGCGCGCCGTCTCCAGCGCCTGTGCCAGCCGCAGCAACTGCACCTCTCCCCCGCGCGGCGGCAGCGTCCGGCCCGACAGGCCCACCCTTTCGCCGGCGCGGACCAGAAGGATCGCAAGGGCCAGCGCCAGTTCCACCGCGCGGTCCCGCTTGGGCGGCAGCCGCGCGTCGGACGCGAACCCCATGGCCGCTGAGGCATCCACCCAGAGCGACACCGACTGCGCCGCCTGCCACTCCTTCTGGCGCACGAAATGCGCGTCCGACCGGCCCGAGCGGCGCCAGTCGATGGCGCGCGATTCGTCGCCCGCCACCAGCGGGCGGTACTGCCAGAATTCGTCCCCCTGCCCGGCCCTGCGGCGTCCGTGCGCGCCCAGGATCACCGACGCCGCCAGATGCCGCGCGCCCGCCAGCAGCGGCGGCAGGGGCGCTGCGAGCGCTTCGGCGCGGGATCTCAGGGCGACGGGATCGCTCACGCCGCGGACCGGGTGCGCGTCAGGCCCTGGATCGTGTCGGCGATGAGGTGCGACAGGTCCTCTCCGCGGGCGCGGGCGGCGAAGGTCAGGGCCATGCGGTGGATCAGGACCGGCGCGGCCATCTCGGCCACGTCCTCCACGTTGGGCGCAAGGCGGCCGTCCAGCAGCGCCCGCGCCCGCACGGTGAGCATCAGCGCCTGCGCCGCACGCGGGCCCGGCCCCCAGCCGACATGTTCGGAAATCGCCGCCGATGCGGTGGGATCCTCCGGGCGGCAGGCGCGCACCAGATCCAGGATCGCCTCGGTCACCCCGTCGCCCACGGGCATCCGGCGCAGCAGCAGTTGCGCCGCGATCAGTTCATGGTCGGTGAGGACGGCATGGGCGGCCTCCTCCTCGGCGCCGGTGGTGGCCAGCAGGATGTCGCGCTCGGTCTCGCGGTCCGGGTAGGGCACGTCGATCTGCACCAGGAACCGGTCGAGCTGCGCCTCGGGCAGCGGATAGGTCCCCTCCTGCTCGATCGGGTTCTGGGTGGCCAGCACGTGGAACGGCGCGGCCAGCGCGTGGGGCTGACCCGCCACGGTCACGGATTTCTCCTGCATCGCCTGCAGCAGCGCGGACTGGGTGCGGGGGCTGGCGCGGTTGATCTCATCGGCCATGAGGAGCTGGCAGAACACCGGCCCTTCGATGAACTTGAACGCGCGCGAGCCGTCGGCGCCGGTCTCCAGCACCTCCGACCCCAGGATGTCGGCGGGCATCAGGTCCGGGGTGAACTGCACGCGCTTGCCGTCCAGCCCCATGACCGTGGACAGGGTCTCTACCAGACGGGTCTTGCCCAGCCCCGGCAGGCCGATCAGCAGCCCGTGGCCGCCGCAGAGCAGCGTGGAGAGCACCAGATCGACCACGCGGGTCTGGCCGATGAAGCGCCGGGTGATCGAGTCCCGCGCCTGCGCCAGCTTGCCGCCGAGGGCGTCGATCTCGTCGAGAATGGGGTCCGACATGACATTGCTCCGTTGGCGTCTAGGTAATGGCCGGCATCGTGCAGAGGTATCGCACCCTGCGCAAATGACAAAACAGGGGGTGGGACAAATGGCTGTGATGCCGGACGCCAAGGCGCTGGAAGAGGTGACCCGCGCCGCCGCGAAGGGCGGATTGCCGCCCATCGACAAGTGGAACCCCGAGTTCTGCGGCGACATGGACATGCGGATCCGGCGCGACGGCACGTGGTTCTACGAGGGCACGCCCATCGGGCGGCACAAGCTGGTGCGGCTGTTCTCCACCGTGCTGAAAAAGGAGGGCGACGCCTATTTCCTGGTCACACCGGTCGAGAAACTGGGCATCGTGGTCGAGGACGTGCCGTTCATCGCCGTGGACGTGGAGGCCGCGGACGGCGCGCTGACCTTTACCACCAACGTCGGCGACACGGTGACCGCCGACCCGGAGCACCCGATCCGGGTGGTGCGCGACGCCGACGGCGCGCCGGCGCCCTATGTGACGGTGCGCCGCAACCTCGAGGCGCGGATCGACCGCAAGAGTTTCTACCGGCTGGTCGATCTGGGAGAGGTGCGCGACCAGGACGGCACCGACTGGTTCGGCGTGGTGTCGCGCGACACGTTCTTTGCGATCATCCCGGCCGCGGAATTGCCCGACTGATCCCTGGCCGACCGGCGTCACGGACGGCTCCGGCCGCCGCTGGCTTGCCGTTGCGGCACCGCGCTGACAGTCTGCTGACAGGATGCTGTCAGCAGGGGGGCGCTAGACCCGGTCCCGTGCAACCCGCAAAGGAGAACGCGATGACCACGAGCAACACCTGTGTCTGGTTCGAGATCCCGGTGACGGATCTGGAGCGTGCGCGGACGTTCTACAGC
Source organism: Palleronia rufa (assembly GCF_000743715.1). Classification (GTDB taxonomy): domain Bacteria; phylum Pseudomonadota; class Alphaproteobacteria; order Rhodobacterales; family Rhodobacteraceae; genus Palleronia; species Palleronia rufa. Next base: position 82,005 of record NZ_JQEY01000004.1, on the reverse strand, counting down.
GCCCTGATGGGCCGCGATCTGGAGACCCGAAACGGCGGACCGAACCCGATCGTCGCGCTGACCGGGATGGACGACGATGGCGTGAGCGGGCACCTCTACCCCGGCACGCCCGCCGCCGCCGGCAGCGGCCCGACGATCCACCTGGCCGCCCCGGACGGTCTGGACACGGCCGCCGCGCGCATCCGCGAGAACGGCGGCACGGTCGTGTCCGACCCGATCGAGATCCCGGCGGGCACGTTCTTCTACGCCACCGACCCGGACGGCAATTCCATCGGCCTGTTCGCCTGAGCGATGCGCCGGGCCGACCGTCTCTACCGCCTGGTCGAGCTTCTGCGCGGCGGCCGGCTGACGACGGCCCGGCGCTTGTCCGAACGCCTGGAGGTCAGCGAGCGGACGATCTACCGCGACATCGCCGACCTGATGGCCTCCGGCGTACCGATCGAGGGCGAGGCCGGCGTGGGCTATGTGATGCGCCCCGGTTTCGATCTGCCGCCGCTGATGTTCACCCGCCCCGAGGTCTCGGCCCTGGTGACCGGCGCGCGGCTGGTCCAGGCCTGGGGCGGGCGCGCGATGGCGGGGGCGGCGGCGGACGCGCTGGCCAAGATCGCGGCCGTGATGCCACCGGACCTTGCCCGCGCCGCCGACCGGGTGCCGATCCACGCGTTCGAGACGCCTGATTTGGACGCGGCGACCCGCGCCAGGCTGGACCTGCTGGACGACGCCATCGACCGGCGGACGCGGCTGGCGATGGACTACCGCGACGAGGCGGGGACGCCGACACTGCGCCATGTGCGGCCGCTGTCGCTGGTGTTCTGGGGCAAGGTCTGGACGTTGATCGCCTGGTGCGAACTCAGAGACGATTTCCGCATGTTCCGCGTCGACCGGATGCGGAGGCTGACCGCCGCGGGCACGTTCGCGGACGCGCCCGGCCGCACGCTCGACGTTTTTTACGCCTGCGACGGGCACGGACCTCCGGCTGGGTCGTGACCCCGTGGACGGATTCCACTTCTGCGTTGTCGTGGCGCGCTGACGGGCGGACACGAACTGAGCGAAACCGAGTGGGCGGTCATCGCGCCGCGTCTCTCAGGCAAGCCAGGAGGCTTGGCGGGGTGATGACCGGCTGACGATCCCGGCCATCCGATACCGCGCGGTCAGCGCGCCGCCGGTGGAAAAAGGGGCGCTCGGAACACGCGGTCGGCCGGACGGGGGGAGGTCTGGCGACCAGGATCCCCACCGTGACGGACGCGGGCAGCCATCCGGTGCGCTCGTTTCTCACGCCCGGGCACCGCGCCGGAGGTGGCCGGTCCTCTTTGCCTCAGCCACGGTGTCGCGGGCGACCTTGGATATTTTCGCTTGGCGGCGCCCTTCGCAATCCGGGCATCCGGCGTGACCGCGCTCATTCACGGTCAACCGCGCTGTCGGGCCGTCCGAACCGTCGACCGGGCCTTCGACGCGATCGAACGGTTTCCGTTGGCTCGAACACGCCTGCGGTGCGACTTCAACAACATCACAGATTGCGTCGCCGCGCCCTGCATCCGCAGGCTCGGGATCGGCCATCGTAAAACCGCAACTCAGGGACTGCGTGTCGCGATCTGCGGCCGGGACTGGCCCAACTGCAATCTCGGTTCCCGTCCGGGCGGCTCGATGATCAGCGCTCGCCGCGTCGCGACCGACGCGGACATGCCCTGCACTTGGTGCCCGGACGTGACAAGGCATGTCGGCCTGGCCGATCCGCCGCGCGCGTCTTGCAACGGAATGCCCACCGCGCGCGGCGGATCGCCGCCCGCCCTGTCACGGATTGAAACCGCCCTCAAGGAGACGGCGGCGGCCGCATCCGCGTGGCACGACAGAAGAGGCCCGGCGTCGTGTCGCCGGGTCGGCCGGTGACGCGCGGGACAACGCGCACCGGGACATCCGGCCATGGTCGGCGGCGCGGGCGCTCAGGCAGCCTTTTGCTGGCCGCGGGCGGGGTAGTCGTTGTTCTTGATGAAGTCGACCTTGCCCAACAGTGCCTCAAGATCCGGGCGCGCGAAGGGCGAGTTCGACACGGCGGCCAGATAGAGCCGTCCGTCCGGGCGCACCCAGAACACAGCCGGTTCCGCGAAATCCGCCTTTTCGCTGTCCTGGATCGGCTGCGAGACATAAAGGCCCCAGTCCGCGGCCTGGTCGGCGGTCATCCCGTAGCCCATGGGGATCGGGTCCAGCCCCCAGTCCTCATGGGCCTGCCGCGCGCGGTCCTCGCTGTCCATGGAGACGTGGATGGTCTCCACGCCCTTTTCCAGAAACCGGTCGTAGAGCGCGCGGCTCTGGCCGAGATAGCTCTTGCAGACCGGGCAATGCAGGCCGCGATAGACGATGATCTGGGTGAAGGCGCCCGGCGACTGGGCGGAAAGCTCCCAATCCGTGCCGATGATCAGCGGCAGCTTGAGATCGGGGGCCTTGGCGTCGGGTGTGGGGGTGGTGGGCATGACAAAAATCCTCGGGTCGTTGCGTGTCGCCCGGTCAGCGCATCGGCGCGCCATTCGTTCCCGGCCGTGACCCGATGACGCGCGGCCCCGCACTAACCCACGCAGCGCACCAGAGACAGCAGCGGCACGTCGCGGAACCGAATAGCGCGTCCAGCGACGCGCACGGTCGTGCCCTCTGCGGTCCAGAACCAGCGCCCCTCGCCTTCTCCCGCGATTTCCGCGCGGCAATCGGCGCTCAGCCGGATGACCTTTCCGGCGCCGGTCAGCCGGCTGCCGGCGGGCAGCCGCGTTTCGGCATAGACCTCGCCGGATTTCGAGACCATGTCGCGGACCGCCGTCCGCTCGGCCAGGGCGGGGCTTGCCATCAGGCAAAGAACGGGCAGAATGAAGCGTGCGACCATGGCGGGCCTCCTTGCGGATGTCTTCGGATACCGGGGGAACGTCGCAGCGATCGGCCGGGCTGTCATGCCCGCGGTCGGTCCGCTTGCCGTTTTGGCCGCCGAACGTCACACCCCGGTCACATCGGCGGAATCGCGCCGATCCGGCCGTCCGGGCTGATCGTCCGGGGGTCGAGCGCGCGCCAGGCGCCGGGCGCAAGCCCGTCCAGGTCGACCGGACCGATCGCCCAGCGCACCAGCCGCAGGCACGGCAGCCCGACATGAGCGGTCATGCGGCGGACCTGGCGGTTGCGCCCCTCCCGCAGGGTCAGGCGCAGCCACGAATCGGCAACGGTCTTGCGCGACCTCACCGGCGGGTCGCGCGGCCAGAGACCCGGCGGGGCGATGCGTTCGGCCCCCGCCGGGCGGGTCGGCCCGTCCTTCAGCGTCACCCCGGCGCGCAGGGCGCGAAGCTGATCGTCCGACGGCGTGCCCTCGACCTGGACAAGATAGGTCTTGGGCATCTTGTAGCGGGGATCGGTCAGCCGCGCCTGCAACCGGCCGTCGTCGGTCAGCAGCAGCAGACCCTCGCTGTCGCGGTCGAGCCGCCCCGCCGGATAGAGCCCGGGCAGGTCCAGATGCGCGCCCAGACCCGGCCAGCGGCCGTCCGGGGTGAACTGGCTGAGGACGTTCATCGGCTTGTTGAACGCCACCAGCCGCGACGGGACGGCGGCGGGCCTGCGCGGACGGCTCATGGCCGCGCCCGGCCCGCCGCGGTGGCGGGCTGGGGCCGCATTGCATCTATTTTCGTGATGGAAGCCCTGCCGATCATTCGTTTCACAAGATGCGTACGCCGATGTAGTTCCGGAGAGGACGCCCACTCTTCCGCACGGAGATACCCCATGATCCTGTCACACACCCACCCCGATCCCGCCGCGCCGGCGCGCCCCTGCGCCGACCAGCGCGCCGCCGACCTGTCCCGCCTCGGGATGGTCCTGACGCTGAAACTGGCCGTCGCGCTGGCGATCATGCTTCTGGCCCAGTCCGGGGACGCCTTCGCCCCGGTGGCGACCGCCGGCCCCGACTGGCACGGCAACGCCGCGACTGCGCGCTGAGCCGCTCAGGCCGGGGCGCTCAATGCGCCTCGGCCCAATTGGCGCCCTGCCCCGCATCCGCCAGCAGCGGCACCGACAGGGCGACCGCCGGCAGGCTGGCCTGCTCCATCACCTCCCGCGCGCGGGCGATCAGCGCGTCCTGGTGCCCCTCCTCGACCTCGAACAGCAACTCGTCGTGCACCTGCAACAGCATTGTCGCGGGCAGGCCGGCGATGGCGGCCTCCATGCGGATCATGGCGCGGCGGATCACGTCGGCGGCCGTGCCCTGGATCGGCGCGTTGATCGCCGCGCGTTTGGCGAAGCCCGCCCCGGGCCCGCGGGCGTTGATCTCGGGCGTGTTGATCCGGCGACCGAACAGCGTCTGGACGTAGCCGTGCTCCTTTGCGAAGGCGGTCGTCTCCGCCATGTAGTCCCTGATGCCGGGGAAACGCTCGAAATAGCGGTCGATGAAGCCCTGCGCCTCGTCGCGGGGGATGCGCAGGTTGCGCGCCAGCCCGAAGCCCGAAATCCCGTAGATCACGCCGAAATTGATCGCCTTGGCCTGGCGGCGGATCTCCGGCGTCATCTGGTCCAGGGGCACGTTGAACATCTCCGACGCGGTGGCGGCGTGGATGTCCTGGCCGTCCCTGAACGCCGCCTTCAGCGCGTCGATCCCGGCGATATGGGCCAGGATCCGCAACTCGATCTGCGAATAGTCGAGGCTGACCAGCACCCGGCCCTGCGGCGCCACGAAGGCCTCGCGGATGCGGCGGCCTTCTTCGGTGCGGATGGGGATGTTCTGCAGGTTCGGGTCGGTCGAGGCGAGCCGTCCGGTATTGGCCCCGGCGATGGAATAGGAGGTGTGGACCCGTCCCGTCGCGGGGTCGATATGGTCCTGCAGCGCGTCGGTGTAGGTCGATTTCAGCTTGGACACCTGCCGCCAGTCGAGGATCCGGCCCGGCAGGGCATGTTCGGTCGCCAGATCCTCCAGCACGTCGGCGGGGGTGGCGTATTTGCCGTTCTTGCCCTTCTTGCCGCCGGGCAGGCCGAGCCGGTCGAACAGGATCTCACCGACCTGCGCGGGGCTCCCGACGTTGAAGCGATCCCCGGCCAGGGCGTGGATCTCGTCCTCCAGCCCAGCCATCTTCTGCGCGAAGGCGCCCGACATGCGGGACAGCGTGTCGCGGTCCACCTGGATGCCGGCCATCTCCATGCGCGCAAGGACCGGGATCAGCGGGCGTTCGAGCGTCTCGTAGACGGTGGTGACGCTGTGGCGGTGCAGCTGCGGCTTGAACAGGTCGTGCAGGCGCAGCGTGATGTCGGCGTCCTCTGCCGCGTATCGCACCGCCTTGACGCAATCGACCCTGTCGAAGGTGACCTGAGCCTTGCCCGACCCGATCAGCTCCTTGATGGGGATCGGGTTGTGGCCCAGGTAGCGCTCGGACAGCGTGTCCATCCCGTGCCCGTGCAGACCGGCGTGGAGCGCGTAGCTGAGCAGCATGGTGTCGTCGATGGGGGCCACGTCGATGCCGAGCCGCGCCAGGATCTTGGTGTCGTACTTGGCGTTCTGCAGGATCTTCAGCACGGAAGCGTCTTCCAGCAGCGGTTTCAGCAGCGCCAGGGCCGCGTCGAAGGGCACCTGCCCCTCGGCCAGCGCGTCGGAGGCGAAGAGATCGGCCTCCGGGTTCTGCTTGTGCGCCAGGGGGATGTAGCACGCGACACCCGGTTCCAGCGCCAGCGACACGCCGACCAGAAGGGCCCGCATCTCATTGAGGGCGGTGGTTTCGGTGTCGAGGGCGACGTAGCCCTGGGCGGTCGCGCGGGCGATCCAGTCGGCCAGTTCCGGCTCGGTCCGGATCCAGGTGTAGTCCTCGGGAAACGGTGGCTGCTCGGCCGCCTCCGCCTCTGCGGCCGGGGCGGATTCCGGAATGGCGGGGGCCGCGACGCCCAGTTCCTCGGACACGCGGCGGACGATGGTGCGGAACTCCATCCCCGTCAGGAACCCGATCAGCGCCTCGGGGTCGGGGTCGCGCACCTCCAGCGTGTCCAGATCGTAGCCGAGGTCCATACCGCAATCGAGCTGGACGAGCCGCTTGGACAGCTCGATCTGGGCGCGGTGGTCGATGAGGGTCTGGCGGCGTTTTGGCTGGGTGATCTCTCCGGCGCGGTCGAGAAGCTCCTCAAGCGAGCCGTAGTCGTTGATGAGTTGCGCGGCGGTCTTGATGCCGATGCCGGGCGCGCCGGGCACGTTGTCCACCGAATCCCCGGCCAGCGCCTGGACGTCCACCACCCGCTCCGGCCCGACGCCGAACTTGGCCTCGACCCCGTCGCGGTCGATGACGGTGTTCTTCATGGCGTCGAACATCACCACGCCGCCGCCGACAAGCTGCATCAGGTCCTTGTCCGAGGACACGATGGTGACCCGTCCGCCCGCGTCGCGCGCCTTGCAGGCGAGGGTGGCGATGATGTCGTCGGCCTCGAACCCCTCCTGCTCCAGACAGGCGACGTTGAAGGCGCGCGTGGCCTCGCGGGTCAGCGGGATCTGCGGGCGCAGGGCCTCGGGCATCTCGTCCCGGTTGGCCTTGTAGAGATCGTACATGTCGTTGCGGAACGTGTGCGAACCCTTGTCGAACACCACCGCCGCATGGGTCGGCGCGTCCGGACCCTTGTTGTCCTGGATGGTCTTCCACAGCATGTTCACGAATCCCGAGACCGCGCCCACCGGCAGCCCGTCGGACTTGCGGGTGAGCGGCGGCAGCGCGTGGAAGGCGCGGAAGATGAAGGCCGATCCATCGACCAGATGCAGGTGATGGCCCTTGCCGAACGGCACGTGGCGCCCCCCTTGTTGGATTGACCGCATCTGTTTGACACGATCCCGCGCCGGGGACCAGCGCCGCCGGGCGGGCCGCGAGAGGGGCGGTGTGGTCGGCCTGACCGCGCCGCCCGGCGCCGTCGCGGGGCGCGGGCCGGACCCCGCGGTTCCGGCGCGCCCGCAGCGTCTCCGGCCGGGTCCGCCGTGCCGGTCAGTCGGGATCGCAGGCCCGTTCGCGCAGGACGGTGCGGCGCGGCACGTCGAACGCGGGCGGGTCCAGCGACGGAAGCCGCCCCTCTCCCAGCTTCTGGCCGATCGGCACATCGGGAACGATGTCGGCGTAGCTCGCCCCCAGATCCGGCCATCCGTCGAGCATGGGATCGCGCGGGCCGGGCGGCAAGACCGGACCGGCCGGAGTGTCCGGCGCGACCGAGGTGCTGACCCCGGGGGCCGTGTCGGCACCGGGCACGGGCGGCGTCGGGCGGTCGCGCCCGGCCATGACGGCGACACCGCAGGTGGCGATGCCGCGCGCCGACCCGGCCGCCAGATCGACGAACTGCCCGCGCTTCCTGGCGTAGCCGGCGCGGAAGTCGAGCGGGACGGGATGGACGTAGCGGCCGGTTTCGTCGCCGAACAGACGCTCCGGCCCCTGCCAGTCCCGCCCCAGGGCGGCCCGCAGCGTGTAGCGTCCCGGCGGCATCAGCACCCGCAACGGCCGGCCGGCCCGCGCATAGGCGGTCAGCGCCACGTCACCCGTGCGGGCGTCCCGCATCTCCACGAAGGCGTCGCGCCCGTCGGGCCCGGCCACCACCAGGGGCAGGGTGCGCGGCAGGCCGGTCCGCGTCTCGACCAGGCCATGGGCCGGGCGCGTCTGCGCGGCCGCCAGAGGCGCTGCGGCCAGCAGCACCGCAAGCGCGCCCGCCAGCGCCGCGGCGCGGCCGGGGGCCCGGCGTCCGATGTCAGTGCCCGTCCGCACCGTCCGCCAGCACGAACCGCTTGTCGCAATAGCCGCATTCCACCCAGCCGCGGGCCTCCGGGATCTGCAGCCAGACCCGCGGATGGGTCATGCCGCCGTCGCAGGAGACCCGCGCGGTCGTCACCTGCTCGGTCTCCGGTTCGTCATGGGCGCCGGTGGGGGGCAGCGGTCCCTCCAGATCGACGGGTTTCTCTGACATGGGTCGGTTCCTTCGGCACTTGCCGCCCCGCAGGACGGAGGTTAGGTCGAGCCGGAATGTTACCGGACAATGCGGCAGCGACAAGGCGGGGCGGTTCACATGGGTGGCAATGCCATCGAACTCAGGGGTCTGACCAAGACCTACGCGGGCCACAAGGGCGAGCCGCCGAAACAGGCGCTCAAGGGCATCGACCTCGACATTCCGCAGGGATCCGTGTTCGGTCTGCTGGGGCCGAACGGGGCGGGAAAGTCCACGCTCATCAACATCCTGGCGGGACTCGTGACCAAGACCTCCGGCCGGGTCGGCATCTGGGGGTTCGATCAGGACGTGAACCCGCGCCAGTCCCGCGCGGCGATCGGCGTCATGCCGCAGGAGCTGAACCTCGACCCGTTCTTCACCCCGCGGGGCAGTCTGGAGGTACAGGCCGGGCTGTATGGCGTGCCGCGCGCCCAGCGCCGGACCGATGAGATCCTGGAGCTGATCGGCCTGTCGGACAAGGCCAACGCCTATGCGCGCGCCCTGTCGGGCGGGATGCGCCGCCGGCTGCTTCTGGGCAAGGCGCTGGTCCACGACCCGCAGATCCTGGTTCTGGACGAACCCACGGCGGGCGTTGACATCGAACTGCGCCAGATGCTCTGGGCCAATGTGCGCAAGCTGAACCGCCGCGGCATGACGATCATCCTGACCACCCATTACCTGGAAGAGGCCGAGGCGATGTGCGACGAGATCGCCATCATCCACCACGGCGAGCTGCTGATCCGCGACACCACGAAACGGCTGATCGCGCGCATCGACACCAAGACGCTGGTGATCGAGCCGGCGACGCCGCTCACGGGCGACCTGCCGCTGCCCGACGGCGTCCAGATGGACCGCCGCGACGACGGGCGGCTGGCGTTCAACTACGCCCGAACCAAGGTCAAGCCCGGCGACATCCTGTCGGCGCTGCGCGAGGCAGGCATAGAGATCGCGGACGTGTCCATCGAAGAGCCGCATCTGGAGGACGTGTTCCTGGACCTGACCCGCGCCCCGGACCACGCCGCCTGAGGGAACCCGGGCCGCATCCCCGCACTTGGCCGCGAGGGGGCGCGCGACATGGACCAGATCGAGGCCGATACCGGGCGGATCATCGACAAGCTGGAGAGCTGGATCGAGGGGTCCGTGCGGCTGGTGCCCAATATGATCGCGGCGCTGGCGATCCTGCTGCTGTTCTACCTGCTGGGCCGGCTGCTGGCGCGCTGGGCGCGGCACGCGGCGACGCGGCGGGGGCGCGCCAACCTGGGCGACGTCGCCGGCGCGCTGGTGCGCTGGATGGTGATGATCCTGGCGGTGATGCTGGCGGTGACGATCATCGCCCCGTCGATCACCCCGGCGGACCTGTTCGGCGCGCTGGGCATCGGGTCGGTCGCGATCGGCTTCGCGTTCAAGGACATCCTCCAGAATCTGCTGGCCGGCGTGCTGATCCTGGTGCGCCAGCCCTTCGAGGTGGGCGACCAGATCGCCGTCTCCGGCGGGCATGAGGGCACCGTGGAGCGGATCGAGACCCGCGCGACGCTGATCCGCACCTACGACAATCGCCGCGTGGTGATCCCAAATTCCGACATCTACACCGATTCCGTGGTGGTCAAGACCGCCTTCGCCACGGCGCGTTCCGAATACGACGTGCTGATCGGCTGCTCGGACGATTTCGACACCGCCTGCCGGGTCATGGTCGACACCTGCCGCGCCATCGACGGCATCCTGTCCGACCCCGCCCCGGAAGCGATCCCCTGGGCCATGGAGGCAGACGGCAACCTCATCCGCCTGCGCTGGTGGACGGCCTCGGACCGCGCCAGCACCGTGGGGATCTGGGGCCGGGTGATCCAGCGCGTCTATGCCGCGCTCGACGCCGAAGGGGTGGATCTGCCCTACCCGACCCGGGTGCTGCTGCTCCACGACCAGACAGAGGATACCGACGGCGACCGGACCCGCCAGCGCGAGGGTTGGCCCGCGGGCGCCGGCGACGTTCCGCGCCAGTCCCGCATCGCCGATGCGCTGTCGCGGCGCGGCAGCTGACCGGCGGTTCGCGGGAACCGTTCCGCCGTTTCGCGCCTCTACCCAAGGAAAGCAGACAGGAGGCCCAGCCATGTTCACGACCGCCAGCGTCCGCGAAACGCCCAACGACACGGACGGCGTCTATGCCTTCCACATCATGGGCGAGGTCAGCGCAGAGGACATGTCGGCCATGGCCGATTACATGAACCGCGCCTTCGACACCCATGACAAGGTGTCGATGCTGCTGATCTTCGACCGGTACGGCGGTGCCGAGCGCGGCGCGAACGCCGACTGGTCGGTCATCAAGTCGCGGCTTCGGTCGCTCACCAACGTGGACAAATACGCGGTGGTCAACGCCCCCGACAGCGCGGAAAGCATGATCCGGACCATGGGCGCGCTGATTCCCGTGGATGTGCGCACCTTCGACGATGAGGACGCCGCCTGGGCCTTCGTCGGCGCCCGCGCCCTGGACCGCGACATCCACCGCTGACGGCCGCCCCACCATTGTGGCCGGGGGCCGTCTCGACGCGACGCGCGCCCTCACACGAAGTACGGTTCCGACGTGAAGGCCGTGCCGACGGAAAGGGCCGTGCCGAGGTGACAGACGCTGCCCCGCGAAGGGCGTGGCCGGGCCGACGAATCCACGGTCGGCGGGCCGGGGACGGTCCGCGCCTTGGATGTACGGAGCCGTACCGTCGCTCAGGTCTTTTCCAGCATCCGTCCCAGGCGGCGGCCGCCCAGGATGTGCAGATGATAATGCGGCACCTCCTGCACGCCGTGCACCCCGGCATTCGAGATCACGCGGTAGCCCGCGCCGCCCTCCGCCAGCGACAGGCCCTTCTCGGCGACGATCCGCGCCGTGGCCCGGGCGAAATCCAGCAGTTCGGCATCCTCTGCCTCGGCGCAGAAATGGTCGTGGCTGACATAGGCGCCCTTGGGGATCACCAGCACATGCACCGGCGCCTGCGGGCCGATGTCGTTGAAGGCGAGCGTATGCTCGGTCTCCAGCACGGTATCGTTGGGAATCTCGCCGCGCAGGATCTTGGCGAACACGTTCTGGTCGTCATAGGCGTGGGGCATCGTCGTCTCCTTGGGTTCGGGTCAGTCGCTGAACAGATGCGGCAGGTCGAGGATCCGGGCGGCGGTCTCTCCGGGGATCTCCAGCCCCTCGGCCAGGTGGCGCACCCGCTCGTCCGGGCTCTGCCGCTCCGAAAGGCGCGTCAGATGGGCAAACCCCGCGTCGCGGATCGCATCGCTCTCAAAGGCGATGTCTGCGCGCAGGGTGGGCAGGAGCCGGCCCAGCGCGGCGGCGGAGGCGTCCTCTCCCAGCAGGCCCAGACGCCGGGCGTGGCCGGCCAGGTAGTCGTCGCCGAAGGCGCATTCCAGCTCCACGATGCGCACCGTGCAGCGGTCCGCGTCGAAGTCGCGCATGATGTCGATCGCGTCGCTGTCCAGGCAAAGAACCAGCCGGTCGCCGCCGAAATGGTCCAGCACCAGACGCAGCAGCGCCCTGCGGTGGCGCTGGCGCTTGGCCAGGGTCTTCTCGATCCCGCCCAGATCGGGAAGCCCCGCCTCGACCTCGTTGAACAGGTATCCCAGGCTGGGGACGCCCGTCACCTCCGTGATCCGCGCGGCCAGGCGCTTGGCCACATGCCATTTCTTGCACACCAGCAGCGTCAGCTCGCGGTCCAGCCCCAGCGTGGCCCCCCGTTCCCAGAACCGCGGCGCGAACCGCCGCCCGATCCGGCCGCGCCCGGTCAGGAAGGCGTGGATCCTCCGCCCGTCGCCGGCCGGCGCGAACGTCACCCCGGTGCGCGCATAGAGATCGCCCAGCCGCCGCTTGAGGTCCAGCGCGCCGGGGCTGATCTTGCGCGCGAACAGATAGTCCTGCCCCAGCAGCAGATCGTAATGGTCGTCGTAGAAATTCACCGGCATCCCGTAGTCGGAGAAGATCAGGAAGGTCAGCGTCCGGTTGCGCAGCTCCACATGGGGCACCAGGTGGCGCACGAGGGTCTGAAAGAACACCTCATCGGGAATCCAGGTGGTGCGGAAGAACGCGATCACGTCGCGCCGCGCCGCGCAGAAGGCCAGCACCGATTGGACCGTGGCGCGCCTGAGGCACCACCATTGCGAGCCGATCATCACCTGCAGGTCGCGGGGCGGCGCGCGGGTCACCCCCAGCCGCTTCTGCACCTCGTAGGAGGCATAGAACAGACGCCTCTGGGTGCGTTCGTTGAAGTAGTGCCGGTAGATCAGCCGCTCCTCGGTGAAGCCGGTCTTGATCCAGTCCGACCGGTGATAGTCGTGGCTTTCGATGAAATCCACGTTCTCGCGGTCGAGCATGGCGCGACAATGTTCGGCCGACTTGATCGGCATGCAATCGCCCGACAGCAGGTAGAAATGCGTGGCCCTGGGGAAGCTGTCGATCGCCGCGCGCAGGGCGTTCAGCGTCGCCGCGACCAGGCTCCATTCGCCCCAGCCGCACCTGACCCGATCGGCCAGAACCACCCGCGGGTTGTCCCGGAACGCCTTGGCCAGCAGGTCGAACTCAGCCTGGGAAGAGCGGCGGTCGAAGTGGATGGAGATGAAATCGCCCACCGACGTCATCCGGTGGGCCTGGGCGATGATCGCGTGAGGATCGGTGTGGCAGAGCAGAATATACGCGATCTTAGCCATTTGTGGCGTATCCCCTCCCTCAACCGGCCAGGTCTCGCCCTCATAGCGTGAAGCGAGATTGCAATTACAGGCCCCGTTTGCTTTTTTCGCGCGGCGGGGGCTGCGACCGTCAGGGAGAACGGGACCGATGGGCTTTCCAGGCACCTGGATGACGACGAGCGAAAGCATGGTCTACCGCGTCGTGCCGAAATGCGCCTGCTCGACCATCGGGCAGATCATGTACTATTCCGACCATGGCACGTTCTTCGACGGCGACATCCACGACGCCGCCTCCGGCCTGCACAAATGGGCGATGGAGGACAGCCAGGCGCAGATCGTGCGCGCCGTCACCTCGCACCAGGTCTATTCCTTTACCTGCGTGCGGAACCCCTACACGCGCATCCTGTCGTCCTTCTTCGACAAGATCTGCGGCATCCAGCGCAACGGCAAGCGCTACCGCGGCAACATGGTGCCGATGCTGATGCAGAAATACGGCGTCGATGTGGGCGGCGCGTCGGGAGAGGAGCCGTTCGACCAGATCGCGTCGTTCCGGCGGTTCCTGCTCTTCGTGCGCGACACCATCCGCTGGCGCAAGCCGATGGATCCGGACATCCACTGGTCGGCCACCTCGGGCCATGTCTCTACCTTCATCGCCAATGGCGGGCGCTACGACCGGATCGTGTGGACGGAGACGTTCAACGACGGGATGGGCCAGGTGCTCGACCGGATCGACGCGCGCCATGCGGTGGACCTGGACGCCATCCCCCGCTTCAACGAGAGCGAGGGCCACGGCCCCAGACGCGCCCACCCGGTCGAGGCCTATTTCGACGATCTCTCCATGCACCTGATGTGGGAGATCTACCACCGCGATTTCCGGCTGTTCCGCTACGATTTCCACAATCCCGGCAACAAGCTTCCGCTGGGAGAGATCGACCTGGACGAGGTTCACGCCAAGCTGTCCTGACGCCCGCCCCGCGTCCGTGCCGGGCCGCTTTGCCCTTGCCGCGCGGTCCCGGACCCGCACGGGTCCGCCCCGCATCGTCGCCCCGCGCGACAGACGCAGGCCCCTGCCGTCGCCGCGCGGGCGCCGCCTCGCGCCGCTGCGGTCAGGCCGTGCCGTAGGCTTCGGCGATGGCCACCTGCATGGCGTCCGACGGGGTCCGGTCCCCCCAGCAGACCAGCTGGAACGCCGGGTAGAACCGCTCGGAGTTGCGCACCGCGGCGTCGATCATGCGGTCGATCTGCTGGGCCGTGGCGATCTGCCCGCCGGTCAGGGTCAGCGCGTAGCGATAGACCATCAGCCTGGGCTCCGCCCAATAGGTGAAGGCCCCCAGCCAGCAATTGTCGTTGGCCTCGCTCAGCACCTCGTAGAGGGCCGGCAGGCGGTGCGCGGGCGGCTCCATCTCGAAGGTCGCGATCAGCCGCAGCGTCTCGTCGCAGGGCGCCCAGGCGAGCGTCAGCGAATAGGTGCGCCAGCGCCCCTTCACGGCCATGGCGATCTGGTCCTCGGCCACGCGGTCGAATTCCCAGTCGTTGTATTCCGCCAGATTCTCGACCATGTCGATCGGGTCGAGATCGTCGGTTTCGATGAATTGCGCGCTGAGCGACATGATCGCCTCCGCCTGTTTCACTCCGCCGCGATCCGCGATCGCACCAGAGATCGGTGCCTGCCCCAAGGACGGGAGGTCGGGCCCCCTGCCCTTACAAGATATGGTGTTGAATGAGGCCCGGCCTGTAAAGGCTTTATTTGGGGCGGACCTGCAACAAGTTGTGGAAAGCGCGTGGCCGCCTACCAGATGGCCGGCGACGCGGCCCGGTCAGAGCGCCCTGCGCGCCCGCAGCGCCGCGCCGATGGTGCCGTCGTCGAGATAGTCCAGCTCACCGCCCACCGGAACGCCCTGGGCCAGGCTGGTCACCGACAGCCCCTCCCGGCCCGCCAGCCGGTCCGAGATGTAATGGGCGGTGGTTTGCCCGTCCACGGTCGCGCCCAGCGCCAGGATGACCTCGGTGATGCCGTCCTCGGCGATGCGCGATTCCAGCCGGGGAATGCGCAGCTCATCCGGGCCGACGGCGTCCAGGGCGGACAGGGTGCCGCCCAGCACGTGGTAGCGTCCGCGGAACACCCCCGCCCGCTCCATCGCCCAGAGGTCGGCCACGTCCTCGACCACGCAGATCTCGCCGGTGGCGCGCTTGTCGCTGCGGCAGATGGCGCAGATCTCGTCCGTTCCGACATTGCCGCAGACCAGGCACTCGCGCGCGTCGTCGGCCACGTCCAGCATCGCCTGCGCCAGGGGGCGCATCAGCGCGCCGCGCTTCTTGATCAGATGCAGCACCGCGCGCCGGGCCGAGCGCGGCCCCAGCCCCGGCAGCCGCGCCATCAGGTCGATGAGCGCCTGGATCCGGTCGGACCCGTCGCTCATGGCCGCGACGGATCGCGACGCGCTTTCGCAAGCTGCGGGCCGGACGGCATCCGGGCCGGCCTAGAACGGCAGCTTCATGCCGGGCGGCAGTCCGAGCCCCTCGGTCAGTTTGCGCATCTCTTCCTGGCTCTTGTCAGAGGCCTTCTGCTGCGCATCCTTGATCGCGGCCAGGATCAGGTCCTCGACGACCTCCTTTTCGTCGGCATTGAAGATCGACGGATCGATATCGAGGCCCACAAGCTCGCCCTTCGCGGTGGAGGTCGCGCGGACCATCCCGGCCCCGCTTTCGCCGGTGACCGTGATGGCGCGCAGATCGTCCTGCAGCGACTCCATCTTGCCCTGCATCTCCTGCGCGGCCTTCATCATCTTGCCCATGTCGCCCAGGCCGCCCAATCCCTTGAACATATCGCTCTCCCGAAGCTGGTGTCGGGTGTCAGATACGGACGGCGGGCCGACCGCGCAAGGCCCCGGACCGGGCGCCCGCGCGGCCGGGGCAGGGTCAGGCGGCGCCGAGCAGGCGCAGCACGATCAGGACCACGACGATGAGGCCGACGATGTAGATGATGGAGCGAAGCATGGCGTTTCCTCTTGAATGGTATGGGACCACGACATGCGCTCCCTGCGGGGCACAACACCCGCAGCCCCCGTCCGGGTTCCACCGCGCGTGGCGGCGCGGTCAGTCTTCCGCGAAGGGGTCCCATTCGTCATCGACCTCCGGCAGGGCGTCGGCCCGCGCCTCGGCGGCGATCTCCTCGGGGGTGCGGATATGGACGATCCGGGCGTCCGGGAAGGCGTCCAGCACCGCCTGCATCATCGGATGGGCCAGCGCCGCTTCGCGCAGCGACAGCGCCGCCGCGTCGCGCGTTTCGGCGATGGTGGGGGCGCCGCCGCCGGAGACCACTGAGACGGCCCAGCGCACGCCCGTCCAGCGTTGCAGCGCACCCGAAAGCCGGGCGGCCAGGTCGCGCGGCGCGGAGTCCGCCGGCTCGAACTCGATACGCCCGGGGACGTAGGCCACCAGGCGCACGCCGGTCTCCACGTCGATCAGCAGCTTGGCATCCCGGTTGGCGCGGATCATCTCCACCACCTGGTCGAAACGGGCGTAGCGCGCCAGCGCATCGTCGGGCCGCTGCGCCAGAACGGTCGCGCCGCCGCCACCGCTGCCGCTGCCGGTGCCGCCGCCCCGCCCGACCGGCGCGCCGCCGGACGGCGCCTGCGGCGGCGCGGCGGGGGCGGGGCCGGAAGCGGGGGACGGGCCGGGAGCGGGGGACGCGGTCTCCGGCGGCGGCGCATCGTTCAGCCGGCGCACCAGATCGCCGGGGCTGGGCAGGTCCGCCACATGGGTCAGGCGGATGATCGCCATCTCCGCAGCCATCATCGCGTTGGGGGCGTGGCCCACCTCTTCCAGGGCCTTGAGCAGCATCTGCCACATCCGCGTCAGCGCCCGCATCGGCAGCCGGTCGGCCATGTCGCGGCCCCGCGCCCGCTCGTCCGGGCCGACGGTGGGATCGTCGGCCGCACCGGGCGTGATCTTGACCACGCTGATCCAGTGGGTGATCTCGGCCAGGTCGCGCAGCACCGCCAGCGGATCGGCGCCGTCCGCATACTGCCCGGACAGTTCGGACAGCGCCGCGGCCGCATCGCCGCGCATCACCATGTCGAACAGATCCAGCACCCGGCCCCGGTCCGCCAGCCCCAGCATGGCGCGCACCTGCTCGGCGGTGGTCTCTCCCGCGCCGTGGCTGATCGCCTGGTCGAGCAGGCTCTGCGCGTCGCGGGCAGAGCCTTCGGCGGCGCGGGCGATCAGCGCCAGCGCCTCGTCCGAGACGGCCGCCCCCTCCGCCGCGGCGATGCGGCCCAGCATGGCGATCATCTGCTCCGGCTCGATCCGGCGCAGGTCGAACCGCTGGCAGCGCGACAGGACGGTGACCGGCACCTTGCGGATCTCGGTGGTGGCGAAGATGAACTTCACGTGGGCGGGGGGTTCCTCCAGCGTCTTCAAGAGCGCGTTGAACGCGCTGGTCGACAGCATGTGGACCTCGTCGATGATGTAGATCTTGTAGCGCGCCGAGGCCGGCGCGTAGCTGACCGTCGAGATGATGTTGTCGCGGATGTCGCCCACCCCGGTCTGCGACGCGCCGTCCATCTCCATCACGTCCACGTGGCGCCCTTCGGCGATGGCGCGGCAGGGCTCGCACGCGCCGCAGGGGCTGACCGTGGGGCCGCCCTGCCCGTCCGGGCCGACGCAATTCATCCCCTTGGCGATGATCCGCGCGGTGGTGGTCTTTCCGGTGCCGCGGATGCCGGTCATGATGAAGGCCTGGGCGATGCGGTCGGCCTCGAACGCGTTGCTGAGCACCCGCACCATGGCGTCCTGGCCGACCAGATCGGCGAAGGTCTGGGGGCGGTACTTGCGGGCAAGGACCTGGTAGGCGGGGGCGTCTGGCATGGGACCTCGGTCGGTTCGGGGGAGATGGGGCGACTCGGCGCAGGGGCGCGGCCAGACTAGCGCGCCCGGCTCAGAGCAGCCAGAGCACCGCGCCGATCCCCACCGTCCCGATTGCCAGAAGCGCCGACAGGACAGAGATCCGGCGCAGCGGCTGCGCGTCCGCGCTGTGCGTGTCGATGGCGCGGCAGGACCGGCGCGCCTCCTGCCAGCCGGCGACGAAGATCACCAGCGCCGTCAGCAGGAACGCGGTGGCCACCGCCTTGGGCATCCAGGTCGGCTCGAACGGGCGGAACACCGCCTGCAGGCCCAGCGCCACGACGATGGCGGTCAGCCCGGTCCGCACCCAGCCCGCGAAGGTGCGCTCGGCGGCCAGCCGCGTGCGGTCCTCGGCCCAGTCGGTCCGGTCCTCGGCCCAGTCGGTGCGCTCTTGCGCCAGGTCGTCCTTGCCCATCCGTCAGATATAAGAGGCCGGGCCGCCCTGGAAAGCCGTCCCCGCGCGCCCCCGCCGCCGCACCCCTAACCCCTTCTGGGGCGCCGCGAGGCGCGCAGGGGCCTTGTAGACGTTCACCGGGTTTCTCACGCCGTCTCACTCGGTTCGTTGCCGGAAGAGACCGCACGCCGCGCGTTTGCGGGACGATACACACCGTTTCATGGGCGTTTTCGGGTCGGCACCGGCGGAACGCGGGCCGAACGAGAGTCGATGCGACAAACCCGGTGCACCGCCAACTTGTCGTCCATGGAGACGGCCTGTCCTTGTCTGCGGCGGTGACACATCCGGGCGAACGCGCGCTCAGGCGGTGCCGGTGCCAGCCCTCCCGCGGCGGCAGGACCGCCCGGCCGCTCAGTCCAGCCGGGCGGGCAGCGCCATGCCCCGCAGCGCCTCCGCCGCGGGTTGCGGGCGGCGGCCTTCGCGCTGGAGTTCGGTGATCTCCACCGCCCCCGCGCCGCAGGCCACCGTCAATGCGCCCAGCACCGTGCCGGGTGCGCCGCCGCCCTCCGCCAGGCGGCTGCGCAACAGCTTCACCCGCGCGCCAGAGACCGTGCACCACGCGCCCGGAAACGGCGACAGCCCGCGGATCAGCCCGTCCACCTGCGGCGCGGGCCGGGTCCAGTCCACCCGCGCCTCGGCCTTGTCGATCTTGGCGGCATAGGTGACGCCGGCGGCGGGCTGCGGCTGTGCGTCGAGCGTGTCCAGCCGGTCCAGGGCCGACACCACCGCCGCGGCGCCCAGGTCCGACAGCCGGTCGTGCAGGTCGCCGGCCGTCTCCTCCGGACCGATCGGCGTGGGCGCGCGCAGAAGCACCGGCCCGGTGTCCAGCCCCGCGTCCATGCGCATGATGCACACGCCGGTCTCCGCGTCGCCCGCCATCACGGCGCGCTGGATCGGGGCCGCGCCGCGCCATCGCGGCAACAGCGACGCGTGGATGTTCAGACACCCGCGCGGAACCGCGTCGAGCACCGCGCGCGGCAGGATCAGCCCGTAGGCCACGACCACCGCCACCTCCGCGCCCAGATCGGCAAAGGCCCGCTGCGCGTCGGCGCCTTTCAGCGAGACGGGGTGCCGCACGTCGATGCCAAGCTCGCGCGCCGCCAGCTGCACGGCCGAAGGCCGGTCGCGCCTGCCCCGCCCCGCCGGGCGCGGCGGCTGGGTATAGCAGCACGCCACCTCATGCCCCGCGGCCACCAGCGCCCGCAGGGCGGGTACGGAGAATTCCGGCGTTCCCATGAAGACGATGCGCATGGCTCTTTCCCTCTGTGATACCCTCGGCGCCCGCGTCTCCGCCGCGCCCTGGCCGGTCTCGCGCGCTCAGGCCGGGCAGGACTGGTCCCGCCCGGCGCGCGCACCGGATCCGGCCGGCGCGCACCGGCGCCTGCGCCCGACCTAGCCTGGCGGGCAGCCCGGGCCAAGGGCGCGGCCGGGGCCCTTCGGCACTGTCCGGCAGCGCCGCACGCGCCCGCGCGGTCAGCCGCGCGCCGCGCGTTTCAGAAGCATGTCGCGCCGCACCCGGCTCAGCCGGTGGACGTAGAGCCGCCCGGCCAGGTGGTCGATCTGGTGCTGTACGGAGACCGCCCAGAGCCCGGCGAACGCGCGCTCGGCCGGGGCGCCGGTCTCGTCCAGATAGGTCACCGTCACCGCGCAGGGCCGCGCGACCCGGGCGGAGACGCCGGGCAGGCAGGGAGAGGCTTCTTCATGCGTGCAGAGCGTTTCGCCGGCATGGCGCACCACCGGGTTCGCCATGCGCACCGCCTGCCCGCGCGTCTCGCTCGCATCGACCACCGCCAGCCTTTGCATGACGCCGATCTGTACCGCGGCAAGGCCGACGCCCGGCATCGCCTCCATCGTGTCGATCATGTCCGCCCAGACCGCCCGCACCGCGTCGTCCACCCGCGCCACCTCAGCGGCGGGCGTCCTCAGCCGCCGGTCCGGCCAGACGAGGATGGCGCGGCGGGCCATCAGGCGCGTGGCGCCACGCGCCCGGGCCCGGCACGCGCCGGGCGGCGCGCAGACGCCACGGCGCACGCCAGGGCGGACGGGTGCCATCCGCGTCCCCGCCGCCCCGGACCGGGGGCCGGCCGGTCGCCGCGCCCCCCTTGCGCGGTCATACCGTCGCGCCGGGGCGCAGGTCTGCCAGGTAGCCCTCCGGCGAGGCCGGATCGCGCATCATGTGCCGCACCCAGGCGTCGCGCTCATGGGCCAGGACCGGCAGTTCCCACACGCAGGCCACCAGCGGGCGCGGCGCGACCGGATCGAACCCCGCCCCGGTCGACAGCGACAGGCGCTGGCACAGGATCCCGCCATGGGCCCACCAGTCCAAAAGCAGCCAGGTCCCGTCCTCGCCCTCGTGCAGCACCGCAAATCCCAGACCGTGGGCGCCGCCCTCCCGCGCCGCCTCCGGCGCGATCCGCGCGGCCTCGTCCCGCGCCAGGGCCAGAAGCGCCTCCCCCGGGGCGGCGGTGCCGATATGGTAGAGCTTCAGCCGCAGACCGCCGACGCGCCAGCCCGGCAGGGCGCGCAGGGGCCGGGGGCGGTAGATCTCGGCCGGGGTCACCGGCGCGGGGTGGCGGCGCGCGTCATGCCGAAGCCGTGCGCGCCCGCTCGCGCTTCAGCTTCTGCATCTTGCGGGTGATCATCTGACGCTTCAGCGGTTTGAGGTAATCGATGAAGAGCTTGCCATCCAGGTGGTCGATCTCATGCTGCACGCAGGTCGCCCAGAGCCCGGCGAAGCGCTCCCGCCGCCGCACCCCGTCAAGGTCGGTCCATGTGACCTCGACCTCCGCGGGGCGCTCCACGTCGCCGTACTGGTCGGGGATCGACAGGCAGCCTTCCTCATAGGTGGCCATGGCCTCCGACACCCATTCCACCGCCGGATCGACCAGGGCCATGGGCCGGGGGGCGGCGCCCTCTTCCTTGACGCAATCCATCACGATCAGCCGCCGCAGCACCCCCACCTGCGGGGCGGCCAGGCCGATGCCGGGCGCGTCGTACATGGTGTCGAGCATCCGGGCCGCCAGATCGCGCACCGCGGCGTCGGGAACTCCGATCTCCTCGGCGCGGGTCTTCAGGCGCGGATCGGGGTGGAGAAGGATGGGCAGGATCGACATTGCCCCGATTTAGGCGACGGGCCGCCGCCGCGCAATGCCCAGCCCGTCCGCCACGCCGGCGCGGCATCCGCGGACGCCGGGACGTCCCCCCCCCGGCGACATTCCGCGGCTTCGACGGGGCCGCTCCCCCGGCCGCGCAACCCGCCGTCCACCCGGCCGGGCCTCTCCCTTCCGGCCCGACGGCGCCGGGATGCGCACGGCTTCGGCCTTGATCCCGGCGCCCGGTGCCCCACTGTCACCCGGCGCAGCACAGGAGTCAGCATGAGCTTCGACGACATCATCGACCGCCGCGGCACCCATTCGGCCAAGTGGGACAGCATGGAGGCGATCTACGGCGTTCCCGCCGACGACGGGCTGGCCATGTGGGTGGCCGACATGGAGTTCCGCCCGCCCGATGTCGTGCAGGACGCGCTGCGGGCCATGATCGACCACGGCGTGTACGGCTATTACGGCGACGACGCCGCCTATCTGGAGCGGATCCGCTGGTGGATGGAGACGCGGCACGGCTGGACGCTCGACCCCGCGCATGTGACCACCACCCACGGTCTGGTGAACGGCACCGGGCTCTGCGTGGACGCCTTTACCCAACCGGGCGACGCCGTGGTGCTCTTCACCCCCGTCTATCACGCCTTCGCCCGGGTCATCCGCGCCGCGGGGCGCGAGGTGCGCGAGCTGGAATTGTCCCTGCAAGGCGACCGCTACCTGCCCGACTGGGACGCCTTCGACGCGCGGATGACCGGCCGCGAGACGATGCTGATCTGGTGCTCTCCGCACAACCCCGGAGGCCGGGTCTGGACCCGCGCGGAGAACGAGGCGCTGGCCGAATTCGCCCGCCGCCACGATCTGGTGCTGGTCTCCGACGAGATCCACCAGGACCTGGTATTCCCCGGCCACCGCCACATCCCCATGGCGCTGGTCGAGGGGACGCGGGACCGGCTGGTGACCATGACCGCCACCACCAAGACCTTCAACCTGGCCGGCGGCCACACCGGCAACGTCACCATCGCCGACGACACCCTGCGCGCCCGGTTCAAGACGCGGCTGGCCGCCCTGGGCCTGTCGCCCAACTCCTTCGGGCTGGTGATGGCAGAGGCCGCCTATAGTCCGGAGGGGGCGGCCTGGGTGGACGACCTGATGGCCTATCTCGACGCCAACCGCAGGCTCTTCGACGACACGGTGGCGGCGATCCCGGGCCTGGCCTCCATGCCGCTGGAGGCCACCTATCTGGCGTGGGTGGATTTCTCCGGCACCGGGATGACCCAGGCAGAGGTCCTGTACCGGGTCGAGGAAGAGGCCAGGCTCTGCGTCAACCACGGCCCCACCTTCGGCGCCGGCGGGGACGGCTTCCTGCGCTTCAACATCGCCATGCCCCGCGCCCAGATCGAAGAGGCCTGCGCCCGCCTGACCGACGCCTTCTCCGACCTGCAATGACCGCCGCCATGGCGGTCCGCGCGGCCCGGCCAGGGGACGCGGCGCGGATCCTGCGCCTGTGGCACCGGGGATGGCACGACGCCCATGCGGCGCTGGTCCCGCCCGCGGTCCTGGCCTGGCGCGACCCGGAACATTTCCGCATCTGGCGCGCCGCGGCGGCAGGGCCGACCTGGGTCGCGGCGGACCCCCGGATCCTTGGCATGGTCGCCGTGACGGGCGATGAGCTGAGCCGCCTCTTCGTGGACCGCGCGGCCCGCGGAACCGGAGTGGCGGGCGCCCTCCTCGCCCGGGCAGAGGACGCCCTGCGCGCCGGCGGGACCGCCCGCGCGCATCTGTTCTGCACCGCCGGCAACGACCGCGCGCGGCGGTTCTACCTGCGGCGGGGCTGGCGCATCGCCGCAACCTTCGACAGCCCGCTCTGGGTTCCGCCCGGCATCGACCTGCGCATCGCCGTGCCGACCCACCGGATGACCAAGACCCTTCTGCCCTGAGCGGCGCGGCCGCCGGCGATCGCCGCCCCCCCCGATGCGCTATTGTCTCGGCCCGGACCGGCCCCTACCCTGAAACCGATTTTTTCCCGGGGTTTGCGGATGACGCGTTGCGGATCGACTTATGGCTGACCCCGGTTCCCCGCAGTCCGAGACCTGGCGCCTGTCCCCGGACCTGCTGGGCGTCCTGGACGGCGAGGGCCGCTTCGTCGACGCCAACCCCGCGTGGCAGGCGACGCTCGGCTGGAGCGAAGCCGAGATCCGCGACAGGACGTTCCGCGACTTCCTGCACCCCGACGACATGGAGCGGAGCACGGAGGTCTTCGACGCGCTGAAGCGGGGCACGCCGGTCGTCTATTTCGAGAACCGGTACCGGTGCAACGACGGGTCTTACCGCTGGCTGTCCTGGGTCGCGGTCCAGGAAGGCGAACACTTCTATTGCACCGCGCGCGATGTGACCCGCGTAAAGGAGCGGGAAACCAGCCTGCAGACCTATGAGGACGAGGCTCTGCTGAGAGAGCAACTGATCGCCATCCTGGGCCATGACCTGCGCAATCCCCTGGCGGCGATCAACGCGGCGGTCCGCATGGCGTCCCGGGAGAACAACGGCGAAACCACCTCCAACATGTTGACCGCGATCAGGGACAGTTCCGCCCGGATGCACGGACTGATCGAGACGATCATGGATTTCGCAAGGGCCAGACTCGGCGGCGGGATCCCGGTCGCCATGACCGAGGTTCACGACCTGGCCGAGCGTTTCGAGAAGGTCATCACCGAAATTCGTCTGGCGCATCCCGACAGGGCGATCGCGTTCCGCTACGCATTCGACGGCCCGCTCCGCTGCGATCCCGGCCGACTGGAGCAGGTGCTGTCCAACTTGATCGCGAATGCGATAACCCACGGCAGTTCGAACCGCACGATTCGCGTGTCCGTGCTCAAGGACCGGGGCGCCTTCGTGATGTCCGTGCACAACCACGGAACGCCCATACCGGACGCCGTGCGTCCCCGGCTGTTCCAGGCGTTCTCCCGAACGAGCGACGACAATTCGCTCCAGGGACTCGGTCTGGGGCTGTTCATCTCCGACCAGATCGCCAAGGCCCACGGCGGCCGGATGACCGTGAAATCGGACGCCTCCGGAACCGAGTTTTCCCTTGTCATCGACCTGGACGGAACCGCCACCCGCCCGGGCTGAGCCGGCGGCGCCGGGCCGCGGCGCGGCGCCGTCGCCGGGGGGCGGCGACGCCTGCGCCATGGACGGGCATCGCACAGCCGCACCCCCGGGGCGACGGCCCTTGACAGCCGGCCCCGTTCTGCCGATATGCCCCCTGAAGTCGCCGCGTCCCTGCCGCGTGAGCAGTCGGGCCATCGGGCCCTGTCAGGACCGGCGCAGAGTTTCCCAGATCACGCGGGGGAGCAGACGCGATGTCGGCGTCGGGACAATGCGGTCCCGCAGTCAGCTCGTCGCGGGATCCGCCCCGTCGCACCGGCATCGCCGGTCCGGCCCGCCATGTCGGCGGTTCGCGGGCGGAACGCATGCGTCGCGGCAACCGTGCCGCGCACAGGGAAAACACCGATGGATTTCGACATGCTGGGCCTCGCGCCCGCCCTTCTCGACCGCCTGAAAGAGGCCGGTCTCGACACGCCCACCCCGATCCAGGCCAAGGCCATCCCCCACGCGCTCCAGGGGCGCGATGTCATGGGGCTGGCGCAGACGGGAACCGGCAAGACCATCGCCTTCGGCCTGCCGATGCTGCAGACGCTGGTCGCCCAGCCCGGCCGTCCGGCGGCCCGCACCGCCCGCGCGCTGGTCCTCGCCCCCACGCGCGAGCTTGCCAACCAGATCGCCGAAAGCCTGCGCCCCCTCGCCGGCGGATCGAAGCTGGGCATCACCGTGGTCACCGGGGGCGTGTCCGCCAACCGGCAGATCAACCGCCTGGAACGCGGCGTCGATGTGCTCATCGCCACGCCTGGCCGCCTCATCGATCTGATCGAGCAGCGTGCCCTGACCCTCGCGGACACCGGCATCCTGGTGCTGGACGAGGCCGACCAGATGCTCGACATGGGTTTCATCCACGCGCTGCGGAAGATCGCCCGGTTCCTGCCCGCAGAGCGCCAGACGATGCTCTTCTCGGCCACCATGTCCAAGGACATGAACGAGATCGCGCAGACCTTCCTCACCTCCCCCATCCGGGTCGAGGCCGCCCCCCCGGGCAAGCCCGCCGACAAGGTGGAGCAGGAGGTCCGCTTCCTGCCCAAGGAGGACAAGGTCGCCCATCTGGCGGAACTGATGGCCGCCCACCGCGGTGAGCGCGCGCTGGTCTTTACCCGCACCAAGCACGGCGCCGACCGGCTCATGCGACAGCTCGACCGGGCCGGTTTCCCCGGCGCGGCACTCCACGGCAACCGCAGCCAGAACCAGCGTGACCGCGCGCTCAAGGCTTTCGTGGACGGCAACATCATGGTCCTGGTGGCCACCGACGTGGCCGCCCGCGGCATCGACATTCCGGAGGTGGAATTCGTCTACAACTACGAGCTGCCCAACATCCCGGAAACCTACGTCCACCGCATCGGGCGCACCGCGCGGGCCGGGCGTGACGGCCGCGCCGTGGCCTTCTGCGCGCCGGATGAGCTGGAGTTCCTGCACGACATCCAGAAGATGCTGGGCCGCAAGCTGCCGGTCACGCTGGAAGCCTCCTGGTCCGACGCCCCCCCGCCCCCCGCGGCCAAGCCGAAGCGGCGCGGCGGCGGCGGCGGTCGCCCCGGCGGCCGCGGCCCCGGCGGGGCCGGCGGCGCAAAGGGCAAGCCGGCCAACAGCGCGGCCAAGCCCGGCGGAAGCAATCGCCGCCGCCGCACCTCCGGCACCCGCTGACCGGACCCGGGGGCCGGGGCCGCATCGCGCCCCTCGGCCCCGCCGGCCGGTCCGCACGCCCCGGAGCGCCGCGCCAGGGGGCGCCTCACTCGCGCCCCCGCCAGAGCTCTCCGGTCCGCACGCCCCGGAGCGCCGCGCCAGGGGGCGCCCCCGGTCGCGCGCCCGCCACAGCCCCCCGGTCTGCCCGCCCCGTCGCGCACCGCCCGCACGGCCAATTCCGCTCACCCCAGCCGCGGACACCCGTCACCGTCCGACCGGCTCTGACATGCCGTCCCGTCACGGCCGTCCTCTGTCACACCCTCCCCGTCGCGCGCCGCCCGCACGGCCAGTTCCGCTCACCCCAGCCGCGGACACCCGTCACCGTCCGACCGGCTCTGACATGCCGTCCCGTCACGGCCGTCCTCTGTCACACCCTCCCCGTCGCGCGCCGCCCGGCACGGCCGTTTCCGGTCAACCGCCGCCGCAGACCCCCGTCGTCGCCCGTGCCGGCAGGCCGCTACCGACACGCCGCCCCCGTCATGTCCCCTCGTGTGTGCTTTCACTTGTTTCTGTCACCCCGTTTCACTGGTTTTCCACCGGAAGAGGGCGGACTACCGGCGCGGTTCCGGGATGGTCCGCTGATCCGGACGGGCGTTCGCGGCCAGGGCGGTTGATCCACCGGTCCTGGATGGCGCTCTGGCCGACGCGGCAGTGCAGCGGGAAGGTCTCGGCGACGGCCTGCGCGGGCTCCGGATCGGTCATGGGGTCGATCCGCGCCAGCAGGAAGGCGCGCAGTTCGGGGTCCGTGTCGATCCGGCGCGGACGACCGGAGCGGTATTCGCCGGTCGTTTCAGGCGGTGCGAACGGGGTGTTCGGCAGGGCGTTCACCCGACCGCGCAGATGCCACGCGCGGGGAAAATCAAAGGCATCGACGAAGCACGCGCGATCGCGTCGGTCTCGGGGCCGAAGTCGGTGGTGGCGGCGACGACAGAGCCCGTGTCCCGGTCGACCGTGACCGGGTGACGGATCGGAACATCCGGAACGCGATTGGCATGCCGCCCGTTCGCCAGGATGGTTTGCCCGCCGGTCGAAAGAACGCGGTTTCTCCCAGCGAACGCCTTGTCCTTGTGCAGAAAATCCCGACACGGCCGGGCCGGAAAGTCGATCCGGTTGCAGAGCCGGCGGCTGGGCGCATCGGCGATCTCCATGATCCTTCGGAGCGGCACATCGCTGACCGGGAGCCGCAGGATTTCACCGGTCTCCCTGGTCTGATCCTGCCGGCGCTTTCGCGATCCGATGGAAAAGGTTTTTCCTGCAGCGCGTGCACCGATACCGCGGATCACCCTTGGGGCGCGCGAAGGGCCGAGTTCATCTGGGTGAGCGGCACAGGGTGGCTGGAACACGCTGAATTCGGGACATGATCCCGTTTTGGCTCCCTATTCGGACGCCTGAGGCGGGAATAATCTTCCACCATGGCGACGTCGGACGTCCACCGCGAACCCTGTCCGCAGACGTTGCAGATATAGGCCCGATGTTCGCCGGACCCCTTGATCCTATCGCGGGCGCGTTCCCGGCGCGCCTCGTGCGGGATCGGAGGCAACGAGAACGAGGCGCAGAGCGCATTGCGACAGACGTTGACGGCGAAGGGTCCGACCGTGCGCGGCACCAACGCCGTGCCGATCGAGGCGCCCGGAGAATTCTTCGAGCGGTCTTCCGCTGTCTGAACGTTTCGTTCCCGCCCTGACATAAGGCATACCGATGCCTTGCAGGACGCGAGTTTCAACACTCACTGTTCGCCAACCACAGCAACCAGAACGTCGGGGGCCGCGCCCCCTTTCACCGCCGTCTCGGCCCCGGGGCGTTCCCGTGGCGCGCCCGGCCCGATCCGGCGCCGCTGGCCGGCCCTGCGCGCCGCCCGTTGCCCGGCTCAGTGGTTGTCGCGCGGCAGGGTGGCGCGGATGCGCTGATAGGCGGTGGCCAGTTCCAGGCAGCCGCCCTCGCCCAGCTGGCCCACATGGCTGCGGTAGATCTCTTCCCAGGGCGTCTGGCTGACCAGCTTCGGCGGGGTCCAGTCCGCGCGCCGCGCCGCCCACTCGGCTTCGTCCACCAGCGCGTCGAGCCGGCCGGCACCGATGTCGAGCCGCACCCGGTCGCCCGACTTCAACAGCGCCAGCCCGCCGCCCACCGCCGCCTCCGGCGAGGCGTTCAGGATCGACGGGCTTTCCGACGTGCCCGACTGCCGCCCGTCGCCCACGGTCGGCAGATGCATCAGGCCGCCCTTCAGGATCCGGTCGGGCGGCTGCATGTTCACCACCTCGGCGGAGCCGGGATAGCCCACGCAGCCGACCCCCCGGATGAACAGGATCGTGGTCTCGTCGATGTCCAGACCGGCCTCGTTGATCCGCGCGTGGTAATCCTCGGGGCCCTCGAAGACCACCGCCGTTGCCTCGTAGACGCCGCCCTCCATGAACCGGGTCCGGAAATCGGCTGAGATCACGCTGGTCTTCATCAGCGCCGAATCGAACAGGTTGCCGGACAGGACCAGGAAGCCCGCGTTCTCGCGCAGCGGATCGTCATAGGGCCGGATCACGTCCGGATCGGTTGACCCGCGCCCCTCCACGTTCTCGCGCACGGTCCGCCCGGTCGCGGTCATGCAGCCCTCGTGCAGGCGGCCGGCGCGGCGCAGCTCCTCCATGATCGCGGGCACGCCGCCCGCGCGGTGAAAGCTCTCGCCCAGATAGACGCCGGCCGGCTGCATGTTCAGCAGCAAGGGCACGTCGAAGCCCACCGTCTGCCAGTCCCGGGTCGTCAGCTCCACGCCCGCGTGGCGCGCCAGCGCCACCAGATGCGGCGGCGCGTTGGTGGACCCGCCGATGGCGGAATTCACCACGATGGCGTTCTCGAACGCCTCCCGCGTCAGGATGTCGGAGGGCTTGAGGTCCTCGAACGCCATCTCGACGATGCGCCGGCCGGTGGCATAGGCCGCCTCCAGCCGCTCGCGGAACGGCGCGGGGATCGCGGACTGGCCCGGCAGGGTCATGCCCAGCGCCTCGGCCAGGGCGTTCATGGTGCTGGCCGTGCCCATGGTGTTGCAATGGCCCATGGAGGGGGCGGAGGCGCAGGCCCGGTCCATGAACTCGTCGTAGTCGATCCGGCCCTCCGCCAGCAGCCGGCGGCCTTCCCAGATCACCCCGCCGGAGCCCACGCGCTTGCCCTTCCACCAGCCGTCCAGCATCGGTCCGCCGTTCAGCCCGATGGCCGGGATGTCCATGGTCGCCGCCCCCATCAGCAGCGCCGGCGTGGTCTTGTCGCAGCCGGTCGTCAGCACCACCGCGTCGATGGGATAGCCGTGCAGCACCTCGACCAGCCCCAGATAGGTCAGGTTGCGGTCGAGCGCCGCGGTGGGCCGCTTGCCGGTCTCCTGGATCGGGTGGACGGGAAACTCCATCGGGATGCCGCCCGCGTCGCGGATCCCGGCCTTGATCCGGTCCATCAGGAACACGTGGATCTTGTTGCACGGCGCCAGGTCCGATCCGGTGTTGGCGATGCCGATGACCGGCCGCTCGGACTGCAGCTCCTCGCGGATGAAGCTCTGGTTCTGGTAGCGCTCCAGGTAGAGCGCGGTCATGCCCGGATTGTTGGGGTTGTCGAACCACTCCTGAGAGCGGAAGCGGCGGTTGGCGCGGGTGTCGTGGGCCATGTCGGTCTCCTGCACAGGCTCTCGTATCGTTCTAGCGCGGGCCGGCCGGGGCCACAGGCGGGTGCGGCGCAACGCCCCGCACGTCGGTCCCGAACCGCGCCGGCGACCGGCCGCCGCGGGGATGGGGGCGGGACCGGTCCGTCAGCGGATCCGCAGCCCGCTTTCGGCGTCGAACACCATCACCCTGCCCGCATCGAAGGTCAGCCCGACGCGGTCGCCGTCCGAAGAGCGCGTGTCGCCGCGCTCTTCCACCACCAGCCGCTCGCCGCCTTTCGTTTCGAGATAGGCGTAGCTGACCCCGCCCAGCGCCTCGGTCAGGGTGACGGTCATGCCGGAGGCGGCGCGGTCGGTCTCCAGATGCTCGGGGCGCAGCCCGATCACCACCTTCGTGCCCTCGCCGGGATGGCGCACCGGCACCTCCAGCACCCGGTCCAGCGCCGGGACGCGGAACCCGCCGGCCACCGCCTCGGCCTCCAGGAAGTTCATCGACGGGGATCCGATGAACCCGGCGACGAAGCGGTTGTCGGGATCGCGGTAAAGCTCCAGCGGCGCGCCGACCTGCTCGATCCGCCCGTCCTTCAGCACCACGATCTTGTCGGCGAGCGTCATCGCCTCGACCTGGTCGTGGGTGACGTAGATCATCGTCGCGTCGAACTCCTTGTGGAGCCGCGCGATCTCCACCCGCATCTCCACGCGCAGCTCCGCGTCCAGGTTCGACAGCGGCTCGTCGAACAGGAACACGTCGGGCTCGCGCACCACCGCGCGGCCGATGGCGACGCGCTGGCGCTGGCCGCCCGAAAGTGCGGCGGGCTTGCGTTTCAGCAGCGGGTCGAGCTGCAGCACCGTTGCCGCCGCGCCGACCTTGCGCTTGATCTCGGCCTTGTCGTGGCCGGTCATGCGCAGGCCGAAGCCCATGTTCTCCTCGACCGTCATGTGCGGGTAGAGCGCGTAGGTCTGGAACACCATCGCCACGCCGCGCTCGGCCGGATCCTCGCGCGTCACATCGCGGTCGCCGATCTCGATCCGCCCCTCGCTGGTTTCCTCCAGCCCGGCGATCATGCGCAGCAGCGTGGACTTGCCGCAGCCCGACGGGCCCACGAACACCACGAACTCCCCGTCCCGCACCTCCAGGTCGATGCCGTGGATCACCTGGGTCGCGCCGTATCTCTTGATCGCGCCGGTCAAGCTCACGCCCGCCATGCCGTTCTCCTCCTCACCCTCGTTCCGCGATGCGCATCTCGGCGCGCTCGGGGAACCGCCAGGCCTGCGCGTCCTCCCCGATGGCGCGCGCCGTGCGCCGCACGTCCTCGCCATGTCCCGCCAGCCCGTCCAGACCGTCCCGCCCCAGGGCGGATGTCACCGACACCGCCCCCAGCACCCGCCCGCCCCGGCTCAGGATCGGCGCGGCCACGCAGACGATGCCGGGCTCATGCTCCTCGCGGTCCCAGGCGACGCCCTCGGCGCGGATCCGCTCCAGATCGGCCCCGAGCGCCGCCGCGTCCAGCGTCGCCGGGGTGAAGGCATGAAACGACTGCTGCGCCAGCACCGCCTCGGCCTCGCGCGGGGGCAGGAACGCCAGCATCGCCTTGCCCACCCCGGTGCAATAGGCCGGACCGATCCGCCCGGAGGCAGAGAACATCTCGACCCCCGCGCGCGGGCTGACCTTGTCCACATAGAGCACCTGCCCGCCGTCGAGCTGCGCCAGATGCACCACCTGCCCGGTCCGCGCCGCCAGCGCGTCCACATGCGGCCGCGCCACCGGCGCCAGCGACGCCGTGGCCCAGGCGGCATGCGCCAGCCGCACCAGCCGCATCCCCAGCCCGTATTGCCCGGTGTCGGGATCGTGCGACAGCAGCCCCTGGCTGGTGAGAACCTGCAGCAACCGGTAGAGCGTGGCCTTGGGATAGCGCCCCTCTGCCAGCAGCTCGGAGAACCGCACCGGCCGGCCGTAGGCGGCCACGCGGTCCAGCACGTCCAGCGCCTTGCCTACGGTGCCGTCCCGTGCAGCCATGTCCGGACCCCTCTGCCTGCCGACCCGCGCCGGCACGTCGGTTGTTGACAAGCTATGCGGGTCGTCTATCGTTTTCAACAATCAAAACCAAGTTTCGTAAAATGGAACCGTAAGGGAGGAACTCATGGGATCCAGCTTCAAGGCAGGGGTCGCGCTGGTCGCGCTCGTCGCCGCGTCCGCCGCCGCCGCAGAACAGCACGAACCGGCCCTGTCCGGCACGCTGCGGATCTTCTCGGACATGTCGAACCCCGCGCCGCGCGCCGTGATCGAGGGGCTGGCGCGGGAATTCGACCAGATGCACGACGGCCTCACCGTCGATCTGACCGTCATCGACCGAGAGGCCTACAAGACGCAGATCCGCAACTTCCTGTCGGCCAACCCGCCCGACGTGGCCAACTGGTACGCCGGCAACCGCATGGCGCCCTATGTGGACGCGGGGCTGTTCATGGACATCAGCGACGTGTGGGAGGGCGATCTGTCCGACCAGCTGGCCTCGACCAAGGCGGCGATGACCATGGACGGCAAGCAATGGGGCGTGCCCTACACCTACTATCAGTGGGGCGTGTACTACCGCGCCGACATCTACGAAGAGAACGGGATCGAACCCGCCGACGACTGGGACACCTTCAAGTCCAACTGCCAGACCCTTCTGGACGCGGGCGTGAAGTGCTTCACCATCGGCACCAAGTTCCTTTGGACCGCCGCGGGCTGGTTCGACTACATCAACATGCGCACCAACGGCTACGACTTCCACATGGCCCTCACCAACGGTGAGGTGGAATGGACCGACGACCGCGTGCGCCAGACCTTCGCCAACTGGCGCGAGCTGATCGACATGGGCGCCTATATCGACGACCACACCGCCTATTCGTGGCAGGAGGCGCTGCCGTTCATGCTGAACGGCGACGCGGCGGCCTATCTGATGGGCAACTTCGCGGTGGCCCCGATGCGCGAAGGCGGGCTGACGGACGCGCAGCTGGGCTACAACCAGTTTCCCGCCATCAACCCGGAGGTGGAGCTGGCAGAGGACGCGCCGACCGACACGTTCCACATTCCCTCCGGCGCGACCAACCCGGAGGCCGCCAAGGCGTTCCTGCGCTACGTGACCTCGCCGGAGGTGCAGACCCGGATCAACCAACCCGACGCGCTGGGACAGCTGCCGGTGAATTCCGAAAGCTCGGTCGCGGACGACAAGTTCCTCAAGGCCGGGTTCGAAACGCTGTCGTCGAACAGCCCCGGGGGCATCGCGCAATTCTTCGACCGCGACGCACCGGCAGAGATGGCCAAGGTCGCCATGGAAGGGTTCCAGCGCTTCATGGTGCGCCCGGACGATCTCGACATGGTGCTCGACCAGCTCGAAAAGGCCCGCCAGCGCATCTACGAGTGACCCACTGGCCCGGCGCGCACCGCCGCGCCGGGCCCTTCCCCGCCGGAGCGTGCCATGGCCCTGTCCCTTCCCAACGACCGCACCGCCCTCCGCCGGCCGCCGGTCGCCGTCCCGGGCGCGGCAGGCACCGGCACCCGCCGGACCGCAGGCGCCCCGATGCGCCGCGACCCGCCCCCCGGCGCCATCGCGGCGCGCACCCGCGCCACGGCCCGCAGCGCACCACCCGCGCCCGGCCCCGCCGCCCGCCGCACCGGCGCGGCCCCGTGCCGCCGGCACCCCGCCCCGGCGGGAACGGCGGACGGCGCCGTCCTGCGGCACGGCGCCTTCGGCCCCGCGCGACAGGGCGACGGCCCGCGGCCGGATCGGGCCACGGCGGTCCCGCAGGCACGCCGCCGCCTGCACCCGGCGGCCCGCGCCGCCGCCCGCCCCGACATTCCGGACGCGCCCGGCCCGGGCCTGCTCCGGCGCCGCGGCCGGGTTAACCGCACCCTTCCCCGGCGCGCGCAGGCTCCTACAGGACTCCGACAGGAGTCGCACGGGCATCCGACCCGCGTCGGACCCCCATCGGAGGCGGCCCCATGACCACCGCGACGCTCCCCCAGTCCCGCGTCCGCCGTTCCTGGTGGCACCGCAACCAGATCGCCGTCACCCCCTGGCTGTTCCTGGCGCCCGGCATCCTGTTCTTCGCCGTCTACGTGATCCTGCCGATCTTCCAGTCGGTCGGCATCTCCTTCACCCAATGGGACGGGCTCGGCGCGCCAGAGCCCGTGGGCCTCGCGAATTACCGGGAACTCTGGGACGATCCGGCCTTCTACACGTCGCTCCGCAACAACGTGATCTGGCTGCTCCTCTACCTTCTGGCGATCCCGGCGGGGCTGTTCATCGCGCTCTTCCTCAACCAGACCGTGACCGGCATCCGGATCTACAAGTCCTTGTTCTTCTTTCCCTTCGTGATCTCGCAGGTGGTCGTCGGACTGGTCTTCACCTGGTTCTACGACCCCGCCTTCGGCCTTTTGAACATCATGCTGGGCTGGATCGGGCTGGGGCCGATCAACGTCCTGGGCGACCCGGCCTATGTCACCTACGGCATCATTCTGGCCGGTCTCTGGCCGCAGACGGCCTATTGCATGATCCTCTATCTCACGGGTCTGAACGCCGTGAACCCGGAGTTGATCGAGGCCGGACGCCTGGACAACGCCAAGGGCTGGCGGATGCTGCGCCACGTGGTCCTGCCGCAGCTGCGCCCGGCCACGTTCATCGCCTTCGTGGTGACCATCATCGGCGCGCTGCGGTCCTTCGACCTGATCTCGATCATGACCAACGGCGGCCCTTTCGGGGAAAGCCGGGTGCTCAGCTTCTACATGTTCGAGGTCGCGCTGTCGGAATACGGGTTCCGCATGGGCTATGGCGCGGCCATCGCCGTGGTCCTGTTCCTTATCATGTTGTGTTTCATAGCCTATTTCCTGTGGTCCATGTGGCGTGAGGAGCAGGGGCGATGACGCGGGCCGAGTTCGACACGCTCTGCGCCGCGCATCCGGGCGCGGTGCTGTCGGGACCCGGAGAGCTCGACGCCTGGAAGATCGGCGGCAAGATGTTCGCCTGTTTCGGTCATGGCGGCGCGCGCGCCGGCAACGACGACCATGCCGTGGTCCGGTGTCCGGATATCGACATGGCGCGGATGCTGATCGAGGTGGGCGCGGCCGGCAAACCCGCCTATTTCCGCGGCGCCTGGGTCAGGCTCGATCTGCCGTCTCTCGACACGGACGAGGCCGCGCACCGCATCGCGCAATCCTATCGCACCATCCGGGCCGGATTGACGAAAAAGGCGCAAGCCGCCCTGCCCCCCGTTCAGGAACTTTGAGCCATGTTTCCCACTCCTGTCGAGAAACGGCCCCGCGCGACGCAACTGACCTACCAGACGTTCTTGCCGCTCGCCCTCATCCTGTGGCTCCTGCCGCTGATCGCGGTGGCGATCTTCTCGATCAAGCCGGGGGCGGATTTCACCAACGCCAACTACTGGGGCTGGCCGTCCTCTTTCGAAGGTTTCTCCAACTACGGCAAGGTGTTCTTCGAGAGCCAGATGCCGCGCTATATGCTGAACTCGGTGCTCATCACCGTGCCCACGGTGATCGGCGCCGTGGCCTTGTCGGCCATGACCGGCTTCGCGCTGGGGATCTACCGGTTCCGCGCGAACCTGTGGATCTTCTTCATGTTCGTCGCGGGAAACTTCGTGCCGTTCCAGATCCTCATGGTGCCCGTGCGCGACCTGACGCTGGAGCTTGGCCTCTACAACACCAAGAGGGGCCTCGTGCTCTTTCACATCGCCTTCCAGACAGGGTTCTGCACGCTCTTCATGCGCAACTTCATCCGCCAGCTCCCGCGTGAGCTGTTCGAGGCCGCCCGCGTCGAGGGCATCGCAGAATGGCGGATCTTCTGGTACATCGTCCTGCCGCTCATGAAACCCGCCCTGGCCGCCCTGTCGGTGCTGGTCTTCACCTTCATCTGGAACGACTATTTCTGGGCCGTGGTCCTGACCCAGGGCGCGGAGAGCCAGCCGGTGACCGCCGGGATCACGTCCTTCAACGCCCAGTACCGCGCGGCCTATCACCTGATGAGCGCGGGCAGCATCGTTGCCGCACTTCCCCCCGTGGCGATGTTCTTCCTGATGCAGCGCCATTTCATCGCCGGGCTGACCCTCGGGGCCGTCAAGTAGCCATGCGCACATTTCGCCTGGATACGAAGACGCAATGTCTGGTGATCGCCATGCCGGACAGCGGCATGGCCGAGGTGGTGCACTGGGGCGCGCCCCTGCCCTGGGACGAAGACCTGTCGGCCCTGGCCCGTGCGGCCGCGCCGGACCTGGGCGGCGGATCCCTGGACCTCGTCGCGCCGCTGTCGATCTGCCCCGAGGCATCGCGGGGCTTTCCCGGCCAGCCGGGACTGGCGCTGTCGGATGCCTCCGGCCCGCTGTCGCCGCGGTTCCATCTTGAGACGGCCGAGCAGGGCGACGGGCTGACCCTGCGCCTGACGGACGCCGCGCTGGGCCTGGACTACACCGCCCGGTTCGCGGCCTTCGACGATGTGATCGTGGCCGAGGCGACGCTGGAAAGCGCCGCGCCGATCCGCTGCCACTGGCTTTCCGCTCCGGTCGTGCCGGCGCCGCAGATGTCGGACGCCATCCAGGACTGGCACGGGACATGGATCCGCGAATTCCACCGGCAGTCCACCCCATGGACCCACGGCGCACGCCTGCGCGAAGCCCGCACCGGGCGGTCGGGCCATGAGCACCCGCCGATGGCGCTGGTCCGCTCTCACGGCGCCACGCGCCACGCGGGAGAGATCCACGCGCTGCACCTCGCCTGGTCCGGCGGGCACCGTTTCCTGGCCGAAGAACTGCCGGACGGTCGGCGTCAGCTGCAGATGGGCCGCGCCCGGGACGCCCACGCGGCACCCGGAACCCGGTTCGGCTCGGCGCCCCTGATCCTGGCCTATTCCGCCACCGGAGAGGCCGGCATCGCCCGCGCCCACCAGCGCTACCTGCGCGACCGGGTGGTGGCCTGGCCGGATCCCGCCCGACCCCGCCCGGTGCACTACAACTGCTGGGAAGCGATCTATTTCGACCATTCGCTGGACACACTGGCCGATATCGCAGAGCGCGTCGCCGCCCTTGGGGCGGAGCGGTTCGTGCTGGATGACGGCTGGTTCGGACAGCGGGACGACGACACCACCAGCCTAGGCGACTGGACCGTGGACCGCCGCAAGTGGCCCGACGGGCTGGCGCCGCTGATCGACCGGGTGCAGGGCTTGGGGATGACCTTCGGGCTGTGGGTGGAGCCGGAGATGGTGAACCGCGACAGCGACCTCTTCCGCGCCCATCCCGACTGGGTCCTGGGGCCCGACGACCAGGTGCCGGGTCGCCGGCAGTTCGTGCTGGACCTCGCCCGCGGCGATGTCCGCGACCATCTCTTCGCCGTGCTGGACGGCCTGCTGACCGCGCATGCCATCGACTACCTGAAATGGGACCACAACCGCGTCCTGCCGGTGGTCGATGCCGCCCAGACGGAAGGGGTGTACGACCTGCTCGACCGCCTGCGCGCCGCCCATCCCGCCGTCGAGATCGAAAGCTGCGCCAGCGGCGGCGGGCGCATCGACGCCGGCATCCTGGCCCGCACCCACAGGGTCTGGCTCTCCGACAGCAACGACGCGATCGAACGGCTGCGGATGCAGCATGAGGCCGCGCTGGTCCTGCCCCCTGCGGTCACCGGCTCCCATGTGGGGCCGCGGACCTGCCATTCCTCCGGCCGGGTCCTGCCGATGGCGTTTCGCGCCTGGGTCGCCGCCCAGCGCCACATGGGGTTCGAGATGGACCCGCGCGAACTGACCGGGGACGAGTCGGCGGCCCTGACCCGTATCACCGCCTGGTGGAAGGCCACGCGCGACTGGCGCCTGGGTGGCGATACGCTGCCGCTGGACAGCGCGGACCCGGCGATCACGTCGGAGATCCAGATCGCCCGCGACGGCAGCCGTTTCGTGCTCTTCGTCGGGCGCCACGCGACCTCTGCCCAGGCGCTTCCGCGCCCGCAGCGCGCGGCCGGTCTGGAGCCGGCCGCGCGCTACCGCCTGACCCTGGCCAACCCCGAGGACCGCCCGCCGCAGAGCCGCGGCACGCCGGCGTTGCTGGACGGTCCGGTCACGCTGTCGGGCACGGCGCTGATGGCGCAGGGCATCCAGCTGCCGTGGTCGTGGCCCGCGACCATGTGGGTGATCGAGGGAGAGCGGCTGTGACCGCGCCCGCGTGGATCGCCGTGGACTGGGGCACGTCCAACGTGCGGGCCTGGGCCATGGACCGGGGCGGGTCGGTGCTGGCAGAGGCGGCCTCGGACCTGGGGATGGGATCGCTGGCGCCGGACGCGTTCGAGCGGGCGTTCCTGGACCTGGTCGCCGGCTGGACCCTGCCCGACCACGTGACGGTCGTGGCCTGCGGCATGGTCGGCGCGCGGCAGGGCTGGTCGGAAGCGGCCTATGTTGGGGTTCCCTGCCGGCCGCTCACGGGCGGGTTCGCCCGGGCGGCCGCATCCGACCCGCGGCTCGACATCCGGATCGTGCCGGGCCTGTCACAGGCCGCGCCGCCCGACATCATGCGCGGCGAAGAGACCCAGATCGCCGGGTTCCTGGCCATCAACCCCGGCTTTGACGGCGTGATCGCCCTTCCCGGCAGCCATACCAAGTGGGTCCAGGTCTCCGCCGGTGAGGTGGTGTCGTTCCAGACCGCGATGACCGGAGAGCTCTTCGCCGCCATCGCCCGCCACACGGTCCTGCGCCACAGCCTGTCGGACGGCTGGGACGACGCGGCTTTCGACGGCGCCGCGTCGGACGGGCTGTCGCGCCCCGAGGCCACCGCCGCGCGCCTGTTCCAGATCCGCGCCGCGGCGCTTCTGGACGGGCTGGCGCCCGCCGCCGCCCGGGCGCGGCTGTCGGGGCTGCTCATCGGCGCGGAACTCGCCCATGCCCGCGCCTATTGGTTGGGGACGGAGGTTGCGCTGGTCGGCGCGCCCGCACTTTGCGCCCTTTACGCCCGGGCGCTGGAGTCGCAGGGCGCGCGGCCCCTGCGCACCCGCGCCGACGCCTGCACCCTGGCCGGCCTCAAGGCCGCCCGTGCCCTGCTGGAGACCGCACCATGAGAGAGATCATCGCCATCCTGCGCGGCATCGACCCCGAAGAAGCCCTGCCGATCTGCGCCACGCTGATCGAGGCCGGGATCACCCGGATCGAGGTGCCGCTGAACTCGCCCTCGCCCTTCGCCTCGATCGAGGCGATGGCCCGCACCCATGGCGACGCGGCACGGATCGGCGCCGGCACCGTGCTGACCGCAGAGGACGTGGCCCGCGTGCGCGACGCCGGCGGGCGGATGGTGGTATCGCCGAATTTCGATCCGGATGTCGTCGCGGCGACACTAGCCGCCGGGCTGGAGAGCTATCCCGGCGTGCTCACCCCGTCAGAGTGCTTCGCCGCCCTGAAGGCCGGGGCCACCGCGCTCAAGGTGTTCCCGGCCTTTCAGATGGGGGTCGACGGGCTCACCGCGCTCCGGGCGGTGCTGCCGACCGACGCGCGGCTCTACATGGTCGGCGGCGTGGGTCCGGACGCGTTCCGCGACTGGGTCGCGGCGGGTGCCGCGGGCTTCGGCATCGGCTCTTCGCTCTACAAGCCCGGCGACCACCCGCGGGACGTTGCCCCCCGCGCCGCGGATCTGGCCGCAGCCCATGACCGGGTGCTGGGATGACCGGGGTCGAGATCCACGACACCACCCGCTGCCTGCTGGGCGAAGGCGCGCTGTGGCACCCGGAGCGGCAGCAGCTCTTCTGGTGCGACATCCTGTCGAACCGGGTGCTGGCGCGGGAGGACGGCAAGCTCAGGGACTGGACCTTCGACACCCAAGTGTCCTGCCTGGGGTGGGTGGACTACGACCGACTTCTCGTCGCCTCGGCGCGCGCGCTGCTGCTGCTGGACCTGGCCACCGGGCGGCACGAGGCCCTGTGCGACCTGGAACGCGACCGGCCCGACACCCGTTCGAACGACGGGCGCGCGGATCCGTTCGGCGGTTTCTGGGTGGGCACGATGGGACTGGCCAAGACCGCCGGCGCCGGCGCGATCTACCGCTACTACAAGGGCCAGTTGCGCCGGATCGTGGCGGAGGTGTCGATCCCCAACGCGATCTGCTTCGCCCCCGACGGGAGCACGGCCTATTACACCGATACGCCCCAGCAGACGATCCAGCGCCTGCGGCTGGACGGGGACGGCTGGCCCGTGGGAGAGGCCGCCATCGCCGTGGACCTGCGCGGCAGCGACCATCTGGCCGACGGCGCGATCTGCGACGCGGAGGGCACGATCTGGACCGCGCAATGGGGCAGCGGGCGGGTCGCAGGCTATACGCCCATGGGGGATTTCGCAGCCGCGGTGGACCTGCCCGCGCGCCAGGTGACCTGCCCGGCGCTGGGCGGCGCGGATCTCTCCACGCTCTACTGCACCTCGGCCACCGTCGGCCTGCCGGAGGAGGTTCTGACCGCCGAAAGCGGCCACGGGCGCACCTTCCGCGTCGGCGGGATGGCCAGGGGGCAGAGGGAGCACCGGGTCTCGCCATGACGCCGCGCACATTGGGCACCTGCTACTATCCCGAACACTGGCCCGAAGCGATCTGGGCCGAGGACGCGCGGCGCATGGCCCGGACCGGCCTGACCTGGGTCCGGATCGGCGAATTCGCCTGGACCCGGATAGAGCCCGCGCCCGGCGAACTTCACTGGGACTGGCTCGACCGCGCGATAGGGGTGCTGGCCGACGCGGGGCTGAAGGTGATCCTGGGCACGCCCACCGCCACGCCGCCGCGCTGGATGCTGGACCGCCACCCCGACATGCTGGCCGTGGACGCCGAGGGGCGCACGCGCGGTTTCGGCTCACGCCGGCATTACTGCTTCAGCCATGACGGCTACCTGGACGAGTGCCGCCGCATCGTCACACTGCTGGGCGACCGCTACGGCCGCGACGCGCGGATCGCGGCCTGGCAGACCGACAACGAATACGGCTGCCACGACACGGTGATCAGCTACTCGGATGCCGCGCGGAACGGGTTCCGGCGCTGGTGCGCGGACCGCTACGGCTCTGTCGCGGCGCTGAACAGGGCCTGGGGCAACGTGTTCTGGTCCATGGACTACGGCAGTTTCGACCAGATCGGCCTGCCCCATCTCACCGTGACCGAGCCGAACCCCGCCCATGCCATGGCGTTCCGGCGGTATTCGTCCGACATGGTGGTGCGGTTCAACCGCGCCCAGACCGAAATCCTGCGCGCGGCGACGGACGCGCCGCTCCTGCACAACTACATGGGCCGGGAACTGGCCTTCGACCATTTCGCGGTCGGACGCGATCTGGACATCGCCTCCTGGGACAGCTATCCGATCGGCTTCCTGTCCGACCGCACCCCGGCGAGTGCCGCGCGAAAGGCGCGTTTCCTGCGTCAGGGCGACCCTGACATGCAGGCGTTCCACCATGACCTCTACCGCGGCGTCGGTCGCGGGCGGATGTGGGTGATGGAGCAGCAGCCCGGTCCGGTGAACTGGGCGCCCCACAACCCCGCCCCCCTGCCCGGCATGGCGCGGCTCTGGGCCTGGGAGGCCTTCGCCCACGGCGCGGAGGTCGTCGCCTATTTCCGCTGGCGTCAGGCGCCGTTCGGACAGGAACAGCACCACGCAGGCCTGCTGCGTCCCGACAGCGCCCCGGCCCCAGCCCTGACCGAGGCCGCGCAAGTGGCCAGCGAACTGACCGAGCTGCCGACCGCCGGCTGCGCCAGGGGGGACGTGGCGCTGATCGTCGACTACGCCTCTGCATGGGCTTGGGAGACGCAGCCCCAGGGCCGCGATTTCGACTATTTCGAATTGGCGTTCGAGATGTACCGGGGGCTGCGCGCCCTCGGCCTGAACATCGACATCCTGCCGCCCGACGGGGATGCGTCCGGCTACGGGCTGGTGGTCGCGCCCGGGATCGCGACCCTGCCGGACGGGTTCGCGGCACGGCTCGACGGGCTGGCGCTGCTGGGCCCGCGCACCAACGCGCGCGACACGGAGATGGCCACCCCGGTGCCGCTGCCGCCCGCCCTGGCCGGGCTCGACGCGCGCGTGACCATGGTCGAAAGCCTGCCGCCCGGCGCGGACAGACCGCTGGCCCCGGGCGGAAACTTCACCCGATGGGTCGAGGATCTGGAGGGCGATGCCGACACCGTGGAACGGCGATCCGACGGCGCCGCGGCCATCCTGCGGGCCGGGCGGGTGCTCTACATGGGCGGCTGGCCGGATGAGACCGCGCGCGACCGGATCCTGGGCGGGCTCTGCCGGGAGGCGGGCATCGGAACGCGGCGTCTGCCGGACGGGCTGCGCCTGCGCGACACCGAAACCCATCGGTTCTGGTTCAACTACGCGCCGGAACCGGTCACCGTGGACGGCGCGACGATCCCCGCCGCCGGGGTCCTGTGGGTGCCGCACTAGAGCATGATGAGATAAGCTTGAAGCGTATCCAGTATTGGCGAGGTAGTTCGCGCACTCCTGTGGGCTGAAGCGGTCGAGCAGTGTCCCGATCCTGCGCCACGTTGCCTCCATTGTGCGCTCGGCTGCGTTGCGGAGCATGTGTTTGAGCTTCGAGAAGACCTGTTCAATCGGGTTCAGGTCGGGGCTGTAGGGCGGCAGAAAAAGTAGATGCGCTTTCGCGTTACGGATCGCCTGCCGCACGGCTTGCCCTTTGTGGCTGCCCAGATTGTCCATAACCACCACATCGCCCGGGCGCAGGGTTGGGACGAGCACGTGCGCGACATAAGCCCGGAACGCTTCGCCGTTGACGGGACCGTCCAAAACAAAGGGCGCGTCGATCCGATCATGACGCAGCGCTGCGATAAAGGTCATGGTGCGCCAGTGACCATGCGGGGCCCGCCCGATCAGGCGTTCACCTCTGGGAGCCCAGCCGCGCAGCGGGGCCATGTTGGTCTTGGCCCAGGTTTCATCAATGAACACGAGACGACGGGGGTCGATCCGGCCCTGGTGCCGCTTCCAGCGCACACGGCGGCGGCTCACGTCGGGGCGGTTCTGCTCCTCGGCGAGTTGGGTCTTTTTTTGAACGAGTAGCCCGTGCGGCGCACGAAGGCCCAGACGGTGCGGTAGTCGA
Source organism: Palleronia rufa (assembly GCF_000743715.1). Lineage (GTDB taxonomy): Bacteria > Pseudomonadota > Alphaproteobacteria > Rhodobacterales > Rhodobacteraceae > Palleronia > Palleronia rufa. The sequence goes on along the minus strand of NZ_JQEY01000004.1, from coordinate 39,357 downwards.
CCTTGAGCCCGCGCTCGGCCAGTTCCACCACCAGTCCGCGCAGTGTGAACGGCTCCGTTATCCGCTCCAGAAGCCACGCCTCATGCCCGCCTGCAATCTTGCGTGGCGGGTGGCCGCCTGTCCCTGCCGGAGCGCAACTCCCGGTCGCACGCAAACGCTGCGACCACTTCACAACACTGGACGGAGCCACATCCAGGGCCGCTGCGACCTGACGCACGCTCTCGCCCCCCAACAGCCGCGCCATTGCCCTCTCTCGAAGGTCCATTGAAAGTGCTCTACCCACTACTCGCCCTCCATCTTGTGGTCGGCAACAGTGAATCACCAAAATGCAGGCCTGTGAATCCTCTATCGATTCAGGCTGATTTCATCCCGCTCTAGGGGCACCTCAGGGCAGGGGTCAGCGTCGTCTGCAGCCTGTGCGCGGTGTGGCTGTGGTCGTGAACGCCATCCCGCTTGCGCCACTTCCAGACCGTCTGTTCGGAGATGCTGTAGCGCTCCGCAACCATCCACGCCGGCTCATCGCTCGCCTGCATCGCAGCTCTGATCCTGGGTGTCGTCGTCGCCTGCTTGTGAAGAGAGATCAGCATGATCGTCCCCCATCCCGAACCTCACGCAGAAACGACCTTGCCATGAAGAGCGCAGACCGGCGAGAGTCTATGTGATCGTCCGGGACTGAACATTCAGGCTTCTTTGCGTGCTTGATGCCTTGGGGGGGCGTCGGCGGACAGGATGGGTTGGGAAGGATCGGATGGCCGAGCTCTGCCGCGCGATCTACATGGCGCCGGGCCGTGGCGTCGCAACCAACGATACGGGCTCATCCGACCCTCGCACCCTCCCGGGCGCTTTCTCCCGCCGGAACGGCGGAACCGGGTGTCTATGTTACGTCATCGGCCTCCTCAGACTGCTTCTGTCGTCACGCAGGTTGGGGATGTGTCCGACCAACGGAAGTCGGTTCCGTCGACCCACATGCGATGCAGCACGACGGCAAGCTTGCGCGCGAGCGCGACTTTTGCGGCTTTCAGGCTGCGGCGTTTGGCGATCCGCATTGCCCAGGCCCTGAGCGACGACCATCGGCCGTGATGCAGTAGAACGTGGGCGGCCTGATAGAGGGCGGTGCGGACCATTTCGTCCCCGCATCGGCTGATCCGGCCATCGTAATCGGTCTGCCCGGAGCTGTACCTGCGTGGTGTAAGGCCGAAGTGAGCACCGACGTCCCGGGACCGCGCAAACCGCTCGGGAGCATCGACGCCTGTCCTGTAGGTCAGCGCGACGATCACCCCCACGCCAGGGACACTCATCAGCCGACGGCAGACCGGGTCTCGCCTGGCAAATTCCCGGCATAGCCTGTCGAGCCGCTCAAACTCCTCGATCATCGCTCGACGGGCCCGGAGCAGCGGTTTCACGATCAAAATTAGGCTCGCRCTGCCGTCGATCAGGTTCAGAACACGTGCCTCAAAGCCCTGTCGGGTCACGATGCCGATCCTCAGCCCGAACACTTTCAACGATCCGCGGATGCAGTTCTCCAGGTCATGCGATTTGCTCATGAGATGGGTGCGGCCGACCAGCAGCATGCGAATGCGCTGCGCCTCGTCACTCTTGACGAAGACATGGCGGAACCAGCCGAGGCGAACAAGCTGGGCGATGCCGCGTGCGTCATTGCGGTCGGTCTTGTTCCGCATCGCGCCCAGTCCGGCCTTCACATGTCGACATTCCATGCAGACGGCCGGCAATCCGGCAGTGCGCAACTCGCTATAGAGCCAGGATCGAGGAAGGTTCCGCCTCGATCTTGCTTTCGAGCGCGACGGTTCCTTCCTCATCGACGAGGCTTTGTTGCGCAAAGACCGTAAATCCCGGACTTCCCCTTTCCCCGGACGCACTTATCCCGCAGGCTCTGTGATGGGTATGCCGAGCGCGGTGTAGCCGTTCAGCACGGCGGCGCGGATCTGAAGTTCGGCGACCTGGCGATCGAAGTCGCGCGCCAGGAGGCTCTGCCCCAGTAGCTTCACGCAATGCATCTTCGTCTCGGCGCGGCTCCGGCGGTGGTATCCGCTCCATTTTCGCCAGATGGCGCGGCCGAGGTATCTCGATGCGCGCAGAGCCTCGTTCCGGGCAATGGCGGCTGGGGTTGATGGCTTCCACGGCTTGGCATTCTTGCGCGGCGGTATGACGGCATGGGCGCCGCGGTCGGCGACGGCGTCATGGCACTTGCGCGTATCGTAGGCTCCGTCAGCGGTGATCGATCCGATCTCCACGCCGGCGGGGATCTGGTTGAGCAACTCGGGCAGCATGGGCGCGTCCCCGACGTTGCTTCCGGTGATCTCGATGGCTCGGATCTCCAGCGTSYGTTCRTCGACGCCGATGTGGATCTTGCGCCATAGACGGCGTTTCGCGCCGCCATGCTTGCGGGCGTTCCACTCGCCTTCACCCTCTGCCTTGATGCCGGTGCTGTCGATCAACAGGTTCAGCGGCCCATCTGAGCCGCGGTAGGGAATAGTCACGGACAAGGTCTTCTGGCGCCGGCTCAGTGTGCTGAAGTCGGGCACCGCCCAGTCGAGGCCGACCAGGCGCAGGAGGCTTTCAATGAACCCGGTCGTCTGTCGGAGCGCCATGCCAAAAAGGACTTTCATCGTCAGGCATGTCTGGATCGCGGCGTCGCTATATAACGGCTGCCGGCCTCGCTTGCCGGTCGGCGGCGGCACCCAGACCATGTCCGGATCGAACCAGATCGTCAGGGAACCACGCTGCTTCAGCGCTTCGTTGTAGGCCGGCCAGTTCTTTGTCTTGTAGCTCGGCGGGATCGGTCTGCTCATGCAGGACAGCTACCACGCTGGATTCACGAGATGAATCCCTCACCCAGTCTTTGCGCAACAAAGCCCCGAGGATGCGGTGGCGCATGTGTTCGGGGAACACTCCACCCAGACCTTCGGCCGCCATACCGTGCCCTACATCTCGCCCGAACGTGTTCAGGAATCGACGTGGGTCCGGATCCTGATCGCGAAGGACGCCATCAGCACAGGGTGGGACTGTCCGCGCGCCGAAGTCATGGTGTCGTTCCGGCCCGCTCGGGACAAGACGCACATCACGCAGCTGCTGGGGCGCATGGTACGCACCCCATTGGCGCGGCGGATCCCGGGCAATGAACGACTGAACTCGGTCGATTGCCTGCTACCGTTCTTCGACGAAGCCTCGGTCAAGGACGTCGCCAAGGCGCTGATGTCCGGTGGGGACGGCGGCGACGACCTGCCGGGCCGCCGCGTGCTGATCAACCCCGTCGAGCTGAAGCCCAATTCTGCGATCCCGGAGGCGGTTTGGGACAAGCTGCTCTCGCTGCCATCCCAATCCCTGCCGAAGCGGCATGCCCGTCCCGTCAAGAGACTGACCTCGCTGGCGCACGAGCTGGCCGTGGATGGCCTGCTCGAGGACGCTGGCAAGGCTGCTCATGCGGAAATGCACAAGGTGCTCGATGGCGCCAGAGCGCGCTACAAGGCGGAAATCGAGACTGCCCGCAAATCGGTCCTGACAGTCGAAGGCAAGAGCCTGAAGGCCGACCTGAAAGGCGGCGGCATGTCGTTCGACGACTTCCTCGAGGAAGCGGACTACGCCGTGATCGAAGACGCATATCGCAGGGCGGGCCGCGCGATCAGTCCGGATCTTGCGACGTCGTACAGCGACTACCTGGCGCGGAGCGAAGGCGATGCGGACGACATGGAGGCCGCTATCATCGATGCACACGTCACGATTGGCGCTCTGGGATTGGTTCCCGGCATCCGAGAGACACTTGAGACTGAGGCCGAGAAACTCGCGAACCAATGGCTCACTCGCTTCCGGGTCGACATCAAGAACCTCTCCGACGAGCGTCAGGACGTGTATCGCCAGATCCGTGAGATGAGCGCGAGCCCCATGGATGTGGACCTGGCTCGACCGACGTCTTGGATGCAACCGACGACGATCCGCGAGGCGAACGGCTCAGAGACCCCGCTGCCATCGTTCGAGCGGCACATGCTGTGCGATGAGCATGGGATGTTCCCCGAGGACTTCAATTCCTGGGAAGGTGAAGTCGTGAAATCCGAACTCGCGCGGGCGGGAGCCGTCGCGTGGTACCGGAACCCGTCGCGCGCCAGCCAGGACTCGCTTGGCATCATTTACGAGGATGGGGGCAAACCAAGGATCGTCAGGCCAGACTTCGTTTTTTTCGTTCAGCAGGACGATGGGACCGTCGCCGCCGATATCGTCGATCCGCACGGCATTCAGTTCGGCGACGCGATGCCGAAGCTCAAGGGGCTGGCGCAGTACGCAGAACGCTTCGGCGACCAGTATCGTCGGATCGAGGCAGTTGCGAAGATCGGCGACAAGTTCCGTGTTTTGGACCTAAAGGAAGCCGCGACGCGCGCGTCGGTCTCTGCCGCGACAACCATCAAGGCTCTGTATGAAAGCGCGGATGCATTCGATTACTTGCCCTAACCATCACAGAGTTCGACGCCAGTTCCCTGCGGCATGGATACGTCTTTCACAACGGTTACGAATGACCTGTGGCTCAAAACCCTTCATTATCAGGGCCTTGACCGGCTTAACCGGACCGCGCGCGGTTAACAGGTCCGGAGAATATCGGCCTGGAGAGAACGGATGCGCGCCCTTCGGGGCGTGGGCCGGTTAACAGCCCCTCCCGCATAACCCTCGAAAACAACGGAAAAATCCGGCCGCAGCCGGATCGGGAGAACGCTTTCGCGGGGGCAAGTGGCGGTGGAAACGAACCCGGCGACCAACTCTCTCTCGTGCAGGTTTCCACCGCGCAGGATCGCTTCGAAATCCTGCGCGCTGGTGAGGGACAAAACTCTCGACCGCCTGACGACTGATCAAATGACGGTATCGCTAGGTTCCTCGCGGTTCAGCTGCCGCACGGCTTCAAGCAGTTCCTCGACCGCCTGCTCGGCCGCCGCGAGTTTGATGGCAACCATCAGATCCTCGCGCCCCGCCATAGCCAAGAACGTGGCGAGCACCTCGTCGGAGTGGCGCGCCAGCGCGGCCAGGTGAGCACCGCTCGGACCGTAAGTACCGGAGAACCAGTTCTTCACCGTCTTCTCGTTGGCACCCGTCCAGGCTGCCACGGTCTTCACGCCCGCCCGACTATCTCCCAACGATCGTTTCAACGCCGCCGCGATTTCTTCGACGAAGCCGCCATTCGTTAGCTGCTCCGTTTTTTCATTATATCCGTTTTCCCTTGGAAAGAACTTGCCCTTTTTCGGAAACGACATTCCACCCTCCTTCGCTTTACATGGACGCGAAGAATTCAGCCGTTGATTCCGACGGGAGCGATGGATTTGCCTGGAATAATGAGGAGATACGCATGTGAGCGGTCGTTGGGCGACCCATTCCGATAAGCACGAGGTGCACCCTGAGAAGGATGTGCCAGCCGTCGCTTATGTGCGGATGTCGACCGATCACCAAAAGTACTCCACCGAGAACCAGCTCGATGTCATTCGCAGCTATGCCGAGGCTCGTGGCCTGACCATTCTGCATACGTTTGAGGACTCAGGCAGGTCGGGATTGCGGCTCGACGGCCGCGAGGCGCTGCAGAACCTGATGGCCGAGGTCCAATCCGGCCACGCTGACTTCAAGGCGATCCTCGTCTATGACGTCAGCCGCTGGGGTCGATTTCAGGACGCCGATGAGGGCGCATACCATGAGCACGTCTGTTCCCGCGCCGGAATCCGTGTGCACTACTGCGGTGAACAGTTCGAGAACGATGGCAGCATCGGCTCTAACCTTCTGAAGACCGTCAAGCGCGTCATGGCCGGCGAATACAGCCGTGAGCTTTCGGTGAAGGTTTTTGCGGGGCAATGCCGCCTGGTAGAGCTTGGATATCGCCAAGGCGGCGCGGCCGGATACGGGCTCCGGCGCGTATTGATCGATGAGCATGGAAACCCCAAGGGCGAACTGTCCCGCGGCGAGCAGAAGAGCCTGCAGACCGACCGCGTGATCCTCGTCCCCGGCCCCGAGGAGGAACAGCGGGTCGTCCAGCGCATGTATGAGATGTTCGTGAATGAGGGGCGGTCCGAGCGCGAGATCGCGGAGGTTTTGAACGGCGAAGGGCACCGCACCGATCTCGACCGACCGTGGACCCGGGCGACGGTCCATCAGGTTCTGACCAACGAAAAATACATCGGGAACAACGTCTTCAACAAGGTATCGTTCAAGCTGAAGCAGCGCCGTATCGTGAATCCACGGGACATGTGGATCCGGGCCGAGGGCGCCTATCCGGCCATCGTCGACAATGCGCTGTTCTTGCGCGCGCGGGAAATCGTGGATGCGCGCAGCCGCCATTTCTCGGACGAGGAGCTGCTCGATGCCCTGCGGGCGATCCTGAAACGGCAGGGCACGCTGTCCGGCCTGATCATCGACGAAGAAAACGATCTGCCCTCGTCCAGTGCTTACCGCAGCCGGTTTGGCAGCCTGCTGCGCGCCTATCGCCTCATCGGCTATGAGCCGGAGCGGGACTACCGCTACATCGAGATCAACAAGGCGCTGCGCGCTGCCCACCCCCAGGTCGTTGAGGAGATCATCGAGGGCGTGGCCGCCCAGGGAGGTCGCGTGGTGCAGGCCCCCGACACGCAGCTGCTGCGCGTGAATGATGAATTCACAGTGTCGGTCGTTCTGGCCCGCTGCCAGGCGACGGCAGCTGGATCCTTGCGCTGGCACATCCGTCTCGACACCGGCCTCGTTCCGGACATCACGATTGCTGTGCGGATGAACGAGACCAACGACGCGCCGCGCGATTTCTACCTTCTACCCAGCATCGACATGACCGACGCGCGGCTGAAGATGGCCGAGCAGAACGGCCTGTGGCTCGATGCCTATCGAACTGAAACACTTGAAGATTTCTACGCCCTCGCCGGGCGGGCGAAGGTGACGGAGGTGGCATGATGGCCAAAAGCGCGGAAGAAACTCACCAGACGGAAGTCACCCTGGTCCCGACCGACCGCATTCGCGTTCTCAATCCGCGGGTCCGAAACCCCAGGACGTTTGCGGACATGGTGGAGAACATCGCCAAGATCGGTTTGAAGCGCCCAATCACCGTCACCCGCCGCACCGACACAGATCCACAGGAATATGACCTCGTCTGCGGCCAAGGGCGGCTCGAGGCCTTCATTCAACTGAAGCAGAAAGCCATCCCCGCCATTGTCATCGATGCCAATGAGTCCGACTGCCTGGTGATGAGCCTCGTCGAGAACTGCGCGCGTCGCCAGCATCGTCCGATCGATCTGATGCGGGAAATCGGCACGCTCCGCGAACGGGGCTATAACGACCGGCAAATCGGCGACAAGATCGGCGTCTCACCGGACTATGTCGGCATGATTGCTGGTCTCCTGGAGCGCGGCGAAGAGCGGCTCGTCACCGCCGTCGAGACGGGTCTGCTGCCGCTCAACCTCGCCATCGACATATCGAAGACCGATGCCGAAGGCGCGCAGCGTGCGCTGATGGATGCCTACACGCAGAAGAAACTGCGCGGAAAAAAACTCGCGGCGGCCCGGCGCCTGATCGAACAGCGCGAGGCGCGTGGAAAGAAGATCCATCCCAAGCAATACGGCCGCGACGGCCGAAACCGGCGACCTCTGACGAGCGAGGCGTTGGTGCGTGCCTACCAAAAAGAGGCGGACCGCCAGAAGCTCTTGATCAAGAAAGCGGAACTGACGCAGGGGCGGCTGCTGTTCATCTGCCAGGCATTCCGGACCCTCCTCGAGGACGACCATTTCGTGACGCTGCTGCGCGCGGAAGGTCTGGAAACCATGCCCAGCTACCTGCAGGACTCCCTCGCCGAGAGGGCAGCGCAATGACCAAGAAGGTTCAACTCGGCTTCGAGAACGATTGCGTCACGATCCCGGTCGCGGACATCCTGCCTGTCAGGGTGCTAAGCAAGTCCATCAAGTCCAGTCGGAAATACACCCAGATCACAGCATCGATCCGCGAGATCGGTTTGGTCGAGCCGCCGGTGGTCGCGCGAAACGGGGATGCCAGCGGCAGCTGGCTGCTGCTCGACGGACATGTCCGGATCGAAGTCCTCAAGGATCTGGGTCGGGAACAGGTCGAATGCCTCGTGTCGACGGACGACGAGGCCTTCACCTACAACAAGCGCATCAGCCGTATCGCGCCCATTCAGGAGCACCGGATGATCCTGAAAGCGATCGAGCGCGGTGTCTCGGAGGAGAAGATCGCGGCCGCGCTGGACCTCAACCCGCGCAGCATCCAGCGCAAGGTCAAGCTGCTCGACGGCATTTGCCCGGAAGCCGTGGCGATTCTAAAGGACAAGGCCTGTACTGCGGCCGTGTTCACCACGCTGCGCAAGATGATCCCCTTGCGCCAGATCGAAGCCGCCGAGCTCATGGTGAACGCCAACAACTACTCCGTCGCCTACATCTCGGCGATCCTCGCCGCAACACCGCAGACGCAGCTGGTCGAGGCGAACAAGCCCAAACGCATCAAGGGCGTGACGCCTCAGGCGGTCGCTCGAATGGAAAAGGAGCTTGCCCGGCTTCAGGAAGGGATCACACAGATCCAGGACACCTACGGCCAGGACCACCTCCAGCTGACCGTGCTCCGTGGCTACGTCGGCAAGCTCCTCGGGAACGCGCGCGTGGTGCGGTATCTGATGCAGACGCGCCCTGAGTTCCTGTCCGAGTTTCAGACCGTCGCCGAGATGGAGTCTGTGGTGCCGGCGGAGGCCGAGTAACCCGTCACTGCAGGCTTGATGGGGACCCGGACCCGATAAGCGCGGGGACCGCGGGAGACGCCGGACTGTGGGCCGGATCGAGCGCGGCGGTGGGGATGGCGGCGAACCCGCATGGAGCCCACCAGGCCGGCTCGAGTTTTCGCCGGCCGCGCGGCCGCAAAAGCGGTTGCGATAATCGCAGGCGTGCCGAGGAAGCGCGGGCTCGGCACGCCTGCTTTGCCGCAAGCGGGCCGGTCCTATTCATTCGAGCAAACCCCCGAAACATCGTAGGATTTCGATTGAACCCGACACGACTCCCCGTTAGCGTGCAGTCAGCACAAAAAATGGGCGCGTACATAAATCATGCGCGCCGAGTCGGGAGTGCGAGCCTTGGCGGGAAACACGAAATAGCCGGAGCTCATTAATCGGAAGAGGAATCGTCGAGTTTGTCGAAGTACAATCCCAACCATTATGTCGACCCAATCTATGACGCGGCTCAGGAGTGGAAAGACAACTGCTTTCTCGCAGACGGGTCGGTATTGTCGAAAGGTGAAAACCTCTGGACGACCAATCTGCTCGGCGAGCTTGATCAGCATTTCGTAAAAAACCTTGACGCAGGTGAAGGTGACTTTCTCTCGAAATTGAAGATGCAGCTTTCGGAGGGCTCCCCAAATTGCCGCAGGCTGATGGCGGAGAGCCTGTGGCTTACGCTGCTCTTCCCGTCGAACGTCGGCGCAGTAAAGAAGCGCGAGAACGTGCAGGAGATCTGGTCTTGGTCAGGAGAGGACCTGAACCCGACCCAGCCACTCCTCGCAGACGCTGTTCTCGAAGGCATCGGCTCCGCCGGGACTGCCTACAACACACACCGCTGGCGCGAGCTGGTTTTTCTCATCGGTGCTCTGCAAGATTTCAAGGCTCGCGATGGCTCCGAGCGCGAGCAGATCGCTTCGGATCCGTGGGCATTCTCTGGCTGGTTGAGCAGACTTCCAGAGGCGCGGCACCGACAGCTGATCCACATCCTGCCACACCTGCTGTTCCCTGATACCTTCGAGAGGATCAGTTCCGAGGGCGACAAGCGCCTGATACTCGCCGGCTTCGGAGACACGACGGAGAAGGAGATCAAGAAGTGGAGCACTGTCGAGATCGACCGCGCTCTGCTCGAGCTGCGCCGCAGGCTGGAAGAAGAGCATGGCTCGGACATCGATTTCTACCAGGAAGAGTTCGAGTCCCAGTGGAAGAACCAGACGAAGAACTGGCTTCTCAGCTGGAACCCGTCCAGATGGACCTGGGACACACTCGCGGCCGACCGCGCCACGACGATCAGTGGGGAGAAGGCCGACAACCGATGGCGCTGCAGCTCAAGCAAGCCACGCGAGGGTGACCGCGTCTTTCTGATCCGCACCGGCAATCCTCCGAAAGGCGTCGTGGCCGTCGGAAAGATCACGCGCGCGCCCTACGAAGCGGAGCACTGGGAACAGGCCCGCGCCGACGCCGGCGAGACGACGCGTTTCGTTGACGTCGCATTCGACTCCGTCCGCGATGCAACGACGGACGAAATCGTCCCTCTTGAAGAGCTGCAAAGTCGCGAACCCGGCCAGGAGTGGAACCCGCAGTCTTCCGGAGTCGAGATCAGGGCAAAGGCTGCCCGCATCCTCGAGCGCCTATGGAAGGCGCTGCCACCAATCGTATCGGGTGCCACTGCGCCGGAAGACGAAGCCGGGTCTGTGGATGCATCTCCAAAGAAACTCGCGCCGCCCCTGAACCTCATTCTCTACGGCCCGCCCGGCACCGGGAAGACCTACCGCCTCAAGAACGATTACCTGCCGCGATACCAGGACGAGGCCGGTGATCGCTTCGAGTTCGTGACGTTCCATCAGAGCTACGCATACGAGGACTTCGTCGAGGGCATTCGCCCTGTCACGGAGAACGGCGCTGTCACCTATGAGGTGCGGCCGGGGGTGTTGAAGCGGCTTTGCGATCAGGCCCGGCGCGCGCCGGACAAGCGCTTCGCCCTCTTCATCGACGAGATCAATCGCGGAAACGTCGCCAAGGTCTTCGGCGAGCTCATCACGCTTCTCGAGGTGGACAAGCGGATCCGCATTGATGCGTCGGGCAACCGCGCGGCGAGCTGCAAGGGCTTGGAAGTGACGCTCCCCTACTCCGGCGAGCGTTTTGGGGTGCCCGCGAATGTCGACGTGATCGGCACTATGAACACCGCGGACCGCTCGATCGCTCTGCTCGACAGCGCCTTACGGCGCCGGTTCCGGTTCGAGGAACTCACGCCGAAGCCGGAACTGCTTGAATCGATCGATGACGGTGAGGGCAATGCGATCGACCTGCGTCAGCTTCTGCAAGCCATGAATGCCCGCCTGTCCCGCCTGCTGCATCGCGACCAGAGCCTCGGCCACAGCTACTTTTACCACGTGAAGTCCTTCGACGAGCTGCGCCGTGTATTTGCGCGGGAGATACTGCCGTTCCTGCAAGAGGCGTTCTACGACGACTGGCGTCAGATCCGTTACGTCCTCGCCGACCAGGCAGTGGAGGAAGAGCTGCAATTGGTCCGGGCGCGCACACAGAGTGCTGCCGAGCTCTTTCCAAAGGCGGACCCGACCGAAATTGGGGACGGCGAGGCGTTCGAGATCATTCGGGAAGACGACATCACCCCGGACGCCATCCGGAAGATCTACGAGCCACCGGAATGAGATGCCTGACCTTCCGAGAGAGGGAGGGCGTCAGCATCGGCCCGGACGGCGAGATCAGCGAGCTTGAGGCAGAAGGGATCGCGAAACTCGCCGGACGTCTGCCATCCGGGGTCCTCACTTGGGGCCATCGGTCATTGAAGTTCGGGCAGTTCTGCGGAGTCCTGCAAACCGAGCAGCTGGCGATCGAGATACTTCCAAAGATCGACCATGGCAGCGATAGCAGCGAAGACATGCGGGGCCTTCTAGTGGCCATGCTTGCTCGTGCCGGAGAGCTCGGATCGAAGCGCGTAGGCGAGGCCGGCCTCGGGCAACAGCACAGCCACCTCCTGGACATCTTCATCGAGGATTTCTGCAGCCAGGTGAAATCCGCGCTCCGAGGCGGGGCCATTGCCCGGTACTCGGAGAAGACGGAGAACCTCAATGCCATCCGCGGACGGCTCGAGCTGACCGAGCACCTGCGCACGAACGCCTTCGACCGTTCTCATCTACTCTGTCGTTTCGACGAGCGCAGCATCGACAACCGATACAATCAAGCGCTTAAGGGCGCACTCCGGATCCTTCTCGGATTCGCGTTGAGCCCACGGACCCGCGCGATGGTGACGGCTTTCCTGCATCGCTTTGACGAGGTTAGCGATATTAGGGTCAGAGCTCGCGACATCGACGGTCTCCGCCTTGACCGCACCATCCGGCACTGGGAACCAGTATTTGCGCGGGCCCGCTGGCTACTGTCAGGCCTCTATCCGGATGTTCGCACCGGGGACGCTGCTGGTTCAGCGCTGCTGTTCAATATGGAGAAGCTCTTCGAGACGGTTATCGGACTGCGCATCCGGCATGCCTGTCAGACGAAGTATGGTGGTCGCCTTTCGGTGGGGCTGCAGAGCCCTGTGAAGAACCTCGCGACGGCGGGCTTCCAACTGCGCCCCGACATCACCATTCAGAACGAAGTTGAGACCGTCGCCATTCTCGATGCCAAATGGAAGCGCCTAGATCTCGGCAACGCGAACTCCGGCGTCTCGAGCGGCGACGCGTATCAGATGAACGCCTACGCCGCTCGCTACCGGTGCAAACAATTGGCGCTCGTCTACCCCGCTTCTGGGGACTGTCCGCCGGGAAAGATTAGCGAGTTCGTGCTCATGACTGAAGAGCGTCCAAAGCTTGAGGTCATCGCGGTAGATGTTCGAGAGCTCGCTTTCGGCAATGGGATGCCGGCCGGTATTGATGGAATGATCGCGATCGAGCCCCACTGGAAACAACGCTCATCACAGACGGCAATTCACGCAACGATATGAAGAACTAAAGGCAGGCAAGCTCAGCGCGATCCAGGAACTGCTCGAGGCAGTCGGATTGGCTGAATGGCACGAAAGCCGCCAGTTTCGGTTGATTCTTAGGTGCAAAGAGTGTTGCCCGGCATGCCTGGCTCACAACTAGCGGTCCGGTCCTATTCGTTCGAGCAAACCCCCGAAAAATCGCAGGATTTCGATTGAACCCTAAACGACTCCCCGCTAGCGTGCAGTGAGCACAAAAAATGGGCGCGTACATTAATCATGCGCGCTGAGTCGGGAGTGCGAAGTGGAAAACGGGAAGTCGGAGCTTCGTTGGGGGGTCGCGCAGCGCCTCGAGTTCATCGAGTTCCGATTGTTTTGGGAGGGACATGTGAACCGAAGCGACTTGATGGAGCAGTTTGGACTATCGGTGAACCAAGCGTCCGCCGATCTGAACCGCTATATCGGTATAGCGCCGGACAACATGGTCTACGACAAGAGTGCGCGGACGTATGTCCGAGGCCCCGAATATGCTGCACAGTTCCTGAAACCCGATGCTAGCCGCTACCTCGCACAGCTTCGCTCTTTGGCTGATGGCCTCATGGACAGCGACGACGCGTGGATTGCCGAACTACCAGCCTATGACGCCACGCCCACTCCGGCCCGTGGTGTGAACCCTGTCATCCTGCGATCCGTTGTCAGTGCCATCCGTCGCTCTGAAGCGATCGAGGTGAAGTATCAGTCCCTCTCGCGCCCGGAGCCGAGCTGGCGGTGGATCGCGCCCCACGCCATTGGGTTCGATGGCTTTCGGTGGCACACCCGGGCGTTCTGTAAAACCGACGAAGTTTTCAAGGACTTCCTGCTTTCGCGCATCCTCCAGACACGTGGTGTACAGGCCAGCGGAACTACGGATGCGGCCGATGCCGATTGGCAAGAGCACGTCACGCTTGAGATTGCTCCCCACCCCGAACTCTCTGAAAACCAGAAGAATGTGATCGCGCTCGACTATGGAATGCGCGGTGGCAGGGCGAAAATCAAAGTTCGACGCGCTCTCCTCTACTATGCTCTGAAACGTCTGGGGCTCGATACCGATCCAGGTGCTAGGAAACCGCAGGATCAGCAGATTGTTTTATTAACACCTCACACGGAATTGAACCGTGCTGAGACCGGAGTTTGAGGGGACCTCGATGCTAGGGCTTAAATTAAGGGATGAGTTTTTGGGGCGGCGCCTGAAAGGCACAGCTATCGAACTCTCAAACGAGTCGAATACTGGCGCTACTCAAGTGCCGGCAGAGAATTTTCTGGAAATAACGTATCCAACTTTGGATCTTCTCAAGGGTATTGAGGCCGTCGGTCCCAGCCAAGGACGTCCCGTCGTGGTGATCGGGGAGCGTGGGCTCGGCAAGTCGCACTTAATGGCGGCGCTATATCACGCTGTTAGTGACCCGAAATCGACCCAAGCGTGGCTTTCAGATTGGTCAGGAAAACTCGGTGATCCCAAAACAGGGGCAATTCCACTTCGTGACGAAATGCTGGTGATCGGAGAAAGCCTGCATCGCCAGCGTTACAAATTTCTGTGGGACATTCTTTTTGATCGCCATCCTCACGGAACATATATCAAGGGTAAATGGGAAGGAATGGGTTCGGCTAAGCCGGACATCCCTTCCGATCAGCTGATTCTAGAGCTCCTTCGTCACACCCCGATGATGCTTCTTCTGGATGAATTCCAGACTTGGTTCGATGGGCTCACCAACACTAAGCAGTATCCTTGGAAGAATTGGGCGTTCAACTTTGTTCAGATCTTGTCTGAAATTGCGAAGGAACATCCTGACCTTCTTGTCCTTGTCGTGTCTGTTCGAAATGGAACAAGCGATGCTTATCAGCAAATTCACCGCGTAAATCCGGTACAAGTAGACTTTCGCGCTGGAGGTAGTCCCGACAAAATTCAGAATGATCGCCGCAGGATGCTACTGCACCGACTATTTGAAAACAGACTCCAAATTGACGACTCTGCAGTGGATGGCGTTTTAGCAACCCATGTGGCTGAGTTCTTTCGACTGCTCAATGTCCCTTCAGCAGAGCAAGACCGAAAGCTCCATGACTTTAGAGAGTCTTGGCCATTCGCGCCCCATCTTTTGCAGCTTCTTGAAGATCAGGTTCTCGTAGCTACCGACGCCCAAGAAACGCGGGACTTGATCCGCATTCTGGCAAGTTTGTTTAAGAGTCGTGGAGAGAGCACCCCAGTTTTGACTTCTGCGGATTTCAAACTGGACGATGAGGCTACCGGTATAGGCGCTTTGCTCGACTCGGTCGCAAATCAGCAGCATCGCGCACTGCGAGATAAAGCTCGTCGAAATTTGACGTCGGTTGTTGAGGCGGTTCCAGACCACACAACCAAAGCGCCTCACTTAGAGGATATCGTGGGTGCCCTTTGGCTGCGATCAATCGCAGTGGGCAATATGGCTGGAGCGGAACCTGCTGTCCTACAAGCCGACATCACAAAGGCCAACAAGATCGATGATAACTCCTTCCAGGTGGAACTGGCGACGATCATCGAGAACAGTTTCAACATCCATCAGGATGGAACGCGACTCGTCTTCAAGGAAGAGGAGAATCCTCAAGCCAAGGTCATGGCATCTGCCAGGAATGACAAGCTCTTCACCGATGGCACCGACTTGGTGCAGCTGGCGAAAGAGATCCGATACGTTATCGGTGGCACGGAGGAGGTCGCAAAGAATTTCCGCGTCATCGCACTTCCGCGGAATTGGTTGACTGATCCATGGACTGGCCTGGACGAAGGCGAGCATCCCGACAAATGGGACGACAGACTACCGATCCTAGTTTTGCCAGAAGAACCTGATCGTTTAAATGAACGGCTAGGTCAATGGCTGAAGGAGCACCTTCAGAAACGGCGCAATACGGTTCGTTTCTTGTTGCCACGTTCAGGATCCACGAACGCCTTCTATGATAGAGACCTGCTTATTCTCGCTCGCGCTGAAATGAAGGCTCAGGAGTGGGGGGCACAGAACCCTGAATACCGGAAGCTACAAACGAAGTACCAAGGCGAGCTGCGCGACATTCTCAAGAAACGCTTTGATCGCTTTGCGGCCCTGCACCGGTGGAATTTCTCCGATCCGTCGCAATGTGTTTTCCACATTGAAACGCTCAAAGAACAGGGCTCCAAAATCCCTGATGCTATTGAAGCTTCACTTACAAGCGACCTCTTTGTGCCCGAGGACTTCCAAGATCTAGTTTTGGAGGCCGCGAACAACAACAGCTCCGTCGGAAAGCTGTTGAAGGAGCTGCAAGAACCCCGTCCTTCTGGACAAGACTGCATTCCCTGGCTTGGGGAAACAGCAATGAAAGAGAGGATCATTCGGCTTTGCGCGCGTGGGAAAGTCGCGATCAATCTTCGGAGCATGGAATATCTGCAGGCTCAAGCAGGTGAAGACGAAGATACAGCTTGGAAAAGACTGCGTTCCAAACTTGGATTAACGGGTCGTCAACTGGATGAAGTCTTCCTCCTAAAGCCATCTGCGGTGCCTTCGACAGGAGGATCCGCACCAGTAGCGCCACCCGCTGGCACCCCTCCGGCTGGGGGGCTTTTCGGAGGGCCTAGCACAGGAGGCGAGCCGCCCACGGATGCCCCTACTGGGGCAGGACCAGCCGACGACCCGGGGGGCACAGGGCCAGCGCCGGGCGGGATTTTCGGCGGCGGGACGAGCGGTGGCCGCACACCTTTGTTCAGCGCACCCACGTCGCCGCTCAACCTAATCGGAAAGATGGAAGGCTGGGGCATCGGCCCGGCAACACCGGTTAAGGAAGTGACTCTGAAGGTGTCGGCTGCAACTGGCGCGCAGCTTAAAGAGATACTGAAGAAGCTGCCTGATGGCATGACGTTCGAGATTTCGTTGGACAAGGAGGATAGCTAATGGCGCTCGACACCCGGCACCTTGGCGATCTGACGAATGCGACGGATGAAGAAGCTTGGCGAGCGGTGTTTGATCTAGTTCTGGAGACTTGTTGCGCCCCTTTGAGCGTGAACAATGCATCGGCCGAAGTCACACGTCGCGATCGCTCAATTGGAGAGCTGGACCATTTTCTTTCTTCAGTCGCATGGGATCTATGGGAAGCGTTCGGAGATGTGGTTCCGCGTAACGCCGATCAGGTCAGCGAATGGTGGGGCAAGCCGTACAGCAAGAAAGCAGTCTTGATCCTCGACGGGCTGAGCTTGCGGGAAATGCCTTGGATCATTGAGGGAGCGAAAGAGCGTGGCTTCACCTTGCATGCCTCTACGGCCTATGGGGCGGAGATCCCGAGTGAGACGAACGCGTTCGCCAAGGCACTTGGCTTCAATAGTCGTAGCCAGCTGCAGAACAACGGTGGCGGCATGCTGCATCGGCTCGCGCCTGCACAAACCGAATGCATTGACCTTCCCTGGAAAGATTGCGGCGATCTGATCGATCCTTCGCCCAACTGGATCTTCTGGCACCAATGGCCCGACACAAAGCTCCACGCCACCGCCGGGGCCGGACAAGGGCTGAGCGTTCTCACGAACGATATCTCCGCGCAGCTTACCAGCGATGACTTCTGGGCGTTCCTGGAGCGTTTGGCGACGGGTCGCCGCCTCCTCATTACGTCTGACCACGGCTACGCCGCGACCGGTGAATTCTTTGATGCTCCTGACGAACAGGCAGCTTTTTTGAAGAGCGCCCTGAAAAGCGGTCGGCTTGTGTCCGGCGACCACGACCCGGGGCCTTTTGTTCCCCCCGTGGCGCTTCAAGCCAACAGCCCGCATGGCCCGCACCTGCTCGCCCTCGGCCGTTGGAAATGGCGCAGCCAGGGCGGCTACCCGACACTGGCACACGGCGGCCTCTCCCTGCTGGAGATGCTCTGCCCATTTATTGAATTGACGAAGTAAGGATTTCCCGCTCATGGCGACGAAGAAAGAACGTATCGTACAAGAAATCGCCAGAGCTGTCGGAGCAGGGCGAACAATATCCTCAGAAACTGTAGATTTTGCCAATCCGGACCGAGAAAAGACTTGCCTGGAAGTAGATTTCCCCATTTTGCCGATCAATGGTATCGCCAAAATGGAAGCCCATGCTGGTGTTACCACAAAGCCAATATATCAAATGTCAAAGTGGTGGGCACGGAGACCTTCAAGCGTTTTCCGCTCCTTACTTATAGCAGCCGCCACAAAGGCTCCGGACGATCCGTCCCACGCAGCCAAGCTGGTCTGGGATAAATACTATGGCAACCATCAAAAGAAGGGGGCCTTCAATAACATTAAGGTCGCCGACATTTTCATGGGCGGCGGTACCACGCTGGTCGAGGGCTCGCGCCTTGGCATGCAGATGTCGGGGAACGACCTGAACCCCGTTGCGTGGTTCGTGGTCAAGCAAGAGCTTTCGGATGTCGATTTGGGTGAGGTAGAGCGACTACTTGCCGACATCGAGGCCGAGGTGAAGCCGCAGATCATGCCGTTCTACTACTGCGACGGCCCGAATGGCGAAAAAGGAACCTGGACGCACAAGTCAACTGGCGAAGTCATGGGCCAAGATTTCGATCCGCTGGCATTGAAGCCGGAGGAGCGAAAAGACTACGACTACGAAGGGCCTGAGATCGTTTACACCTTCTGGGCCAAGCACGGACCTTGCCAGGTGACCGGCTGCGGTCATCGCACTCCTATTATGACCGATCCTGCGATGGCCGTTAAGTCAATTTCCGTAAAGAGATGGGAGCACACATGCCCGTCTTGCAACACCGAATTTGACATTGAGGCCAGTGCCGCAAGACTTGCGCCGGATGTGCCACTGTATGTAGCTCCAGATGAACATCCATTCGCTGTACTCTCCGAAGATGGGCGCGTGATATGCCCTAGCTGCCAGGCTTCTTTCAATGCCCACATTCATCCGAAAACCGGCCTGCACATCGAAGGACAGCGAGGGCAAGTGCGCCTCGGAAAAGGTAAGAATAAGGCGATCAGTCTAACACTGCTTGTCCATCCAGATTGGCTAAAGGGCAGCGGTAAATCGGCACCTGACGGGCTGATCTACGGCGGGTCACCGCAGGATAGCGTGGAAGCAACAGCAAAATGGAATGACGAAAGAGCGCTAAATGCTCGCCTCCTGGAAGTTCGTGGAAAACTACCAAACACTGTAACCTGCCCAGAAACAGGCGTGAGCTTTCCAACGGGAAAGGGAAGTGGAACAGTTCCAAAACGGTCTACATTCACATGCGCCTCTTGCGGCACTCAACAAGACGTAATGAAATCGACAAGAGACTCTGGCAAGGGCGGCCAGGTCGCTGGTTATGCGTTCCAAGGCATATTACCCATTAAGAAAGATGAAAAGCTCTCATACGAGAGATTTTTTGCCCCCTTTGGAGAATATTCTGCAAAACAATACAACTGCGCTTTGCGTGAGTGGGAGAGTCGCAAAGTCTCAGATTTGGAGCCATATTGGCCAAAATCCGAAATCCCGTATGGCTTTATGACGGTTATTGCCAATAGCGATATAAGAAAGAACTATGGCTTCACCCATTGGTGGACAATGTTCAATCCGCGGCAACTTCTTGTTCACGCTCAAATCTTGAAAGCTATTGCTAAATGCGGAGATCACGATTGGAAAACCAGAGAGTACGTCCTGGGCTCGTTCCAGAACTACCTGAGAAACCAGAGTATGTTTGCTTTCTGGCATAAAAAGCTAGGAACGCTCGCGCCCGCGCTATCGAACAGCAATTTTCACCCTAAAACAAACGTCGTAGAAACCGGAGTGTTTTGCCCAGTGGGCTACGGGCCCTGGAGCTCTGCTACAAAGCCACTCTTCAAGTCCTTGGAGTGGAAACAGTCTCCATGGGAACTGGCCAGGCTTGAAAGCGATTTAAACCTCTCAGAAGGACAAGTCGGAAGCACAGAGAAGATCCCCTGCACCGATGCGCCAACTGAAGTCAAAGATATTTCCTGCGTATCTTCGACCGATCTAATTAGCTACCAAGACAACTCCATAGATCTTGTCATTACGGACCCGCCATTTGGAGGGCTACTACACTATTCAGAATTGTCTGACTTCTTTTATGTCTGGTTAAGGCTAGTTCTTAAAGATCGGTACCCTGAAATACTTCAACCTGAACTCACCCCTAAAGCCATGGAAGCTGTAGCAAACCGAGCTCGCGAACCCGAGGATCCGGATGCTTTCTATCAAAGGCTGTTGACCGAATGCTGGAAGGAAGCCCATCGCATACTAAAACCGGGCGGCATGCTGGCCTTTACATTTCATCACAGCGAGGATGCGCCTTGGGTTTCAGTGTTGGAGTCGCTGTTTGACGCAGGTTTCTATCTTGAAGCCACCTATCCAATCCGATCTGACGAAACAAAAGGCGACGGGGAGTTCGGGTCAAAAACTATTGAGTACGACATTATCCACGTTTGCCGGAAACGCATTGAAGAGCCCAAGGAAGTCAGCTGGGGCCGCATGCGCCGAGAGGTCTTGGCCGACGTTCGCCAGCTTCAGGGTATGCTGGAAAACCATGCTCGCGCAGGTCTGCCCGCGGCCGACCTTCAGGTCATCCGTCGTGGTAAGGCGCTCGAATACTTCTCGCGCCACTATGGCAAGGTCTACGTCGACGAAGGCCGCCCGATCTCGGTCAAGGACGCTCTGGTCGGCATCAACCAGCTGATCGATGAGGATGCCAATAAGGCCTCAGAACCGCCCCCAGTCATCGCGGAGCCCATCACCCGGCAGTTCCTGCGCATCTTCGATGGCAAGACCGAGCTCGCCCGCGACCAGATGCAGAAGCTGCTGCGCGGTTCCGGCATCGCGCCTGACGAATTCGTCAATCGAGGCTGGTGCAGCGAAGAGAAGAAGGTGTTCCACCTCGCCGATCCGCTGGCCTTCGCCCGCGATTGGCAGGGCAAGCATCGTCGCCGTCTGACCGCCGATCTTGATCAGGCGCTGGTGATCATCGGCGCATGTTTCGACGGCAGCGGCATCAACGCGTCGGACACGCTGAAGAACGAAAACTTCAAACCGCACGCCGCCCTGAAAAGCCTGCTCGAATGGTTGAGCAAGCGGGGGCAGACGCAATCGATGCGAAACGCCGCGTCGCGGGCGCTGACCATCTACAACAACTGGGCCGCCAGCAACAAAGACCAGGTCCGGCAGCTGTCCCTGTTTCAGGAGGACTGACCATGAAGCTGCTGCATGACACGGTTTGGCAACGGCGCGGCGTAAGCTGGATCTGGGAGAACGATGCCTTCTCCGAGGTCACCAAGGCCGGAGAGGTTTTCAGCCTCCGCGAAATGATCCGCGCGTCGAAGAACTGGCCCGACGATCTGCCCAGCAATGCTGGGAACACACTGGTCGTTGCGGGTCTGGACGCTTGCATCGATCTGCTGTCCCCTGCCGAAGCCGAAGAGTGGCTCGCAGACACGCTCAAGCATGTCATCCTGTCATTTCAGGATGCCTATGAAGGTGATGCCGCACTGGTGTTCTGGCTCCCCGGTGGTCAACGCCGATTGCAGGTTCAGACGGCGAGCGATGCTGTCACCTGGAAATGCTCTGCACCATATGGAGGGGAAACGCTGGACTTTGGCCGACTGCTGTGGGGCGAAGCACGCGAGTATCCACAGGAAATCATCCTCGCAAACGGCAACAAGCCTGCCGGGCTTTTTCATCTGCGGATCACCTGAGCATGGAGGTTGAAGAGGTCACATACTCCCCAGGCGAACGGATCAACCATTCTGACCATGGCCCCGGCGTTGTCTTGGAAGCACCTCGGGACGGCTATCTACGCGCGTTCTTCAGCGGCGGCGAACGCCGCGTGCCCGTCGCCAGCATCCAGCGCGAACTGTCGAGAACAGAGCGAATCCTGGGATCTGTTGAAGGAACTGCTGATCGGGCGAAGAAGGTTTGGCTTTCCTATGAGGCACATGCTTTGCCCGCGATGGAAAGCGCCTCAGCGCTTACCTCCGCAAGGATTGACCTGTTGCCGCACCAGGTTGTTCTGACCCACCGGATCGCAACGGCCTCTCCCCGCCGGTATCTGATTGCCGATGAAGTCGGCCTTGGAAAGACTATCGAAACTGCGCTGGTCCTTCGAGAGCTGGCTAGTCGAGGTGAGTTGGATCGCGCCTTGATGGTGGTTCCCGCTGGGTTGGTGAATAACTGGCACGAAGAACTGAATGATGTCTTCAATCTGGATTTTGAAGTCTTTGGATCCGCAGGCGATATCACGGACCGAAAGACAAATGCATTCGCCAAACATGACAGGCTGATTGCCAGCATTGACACATTGAAGCGTCCGGCACGGATTAAGCGGCTTCTCGATGCGCCTCGATGGGACCTAGTGGTCTTCGATGAAGCCCACCATCTGACGGCGCACCGCACCGGCGGAAAGGTCCGAAAGACAGAGAACTATAAGCTGGGCGAAGCTCTCAAAGGCCATACTCGCGACCTGCTTTTGCTCTCTGCGACGCCGCACCAAGGCAACCACTTCCAGTTCTGGATGTTGGTCCAGTTGTTGAACCCGACGCTCTTTAACAATCCCGAGGATATGCTCGAAAACCGTCATCGCTTGAATACCGTGATGTTCAGGAGAACAAAGGCGGACGCGTGCAAACCAGACGGAGATGCATTGTTCGCGCGTCGCTGGGTGCATACCGAATCTTTCCTGATGGGAGAGGAAGAGCGCGGTTTCTACGAAAAGCTCAGAGAATATCTTGAAGACGGTTTCGATTTGGCTAAGCGACAAGGAAATCAAGGCCGTGCTCTTGGGTTTCTGATGGCGATCTTCCAAAAGATTGCAGCATCAAGTTTTGCGGCCGTGCGAAGGACGCTTAAGCGCAGGATGCTGATGCTTACTCTGCAGGAGGCACTGCTACGCGACCGAGAATTGGACATTGAAGGTCGGGAACGACTCTACGATGAAGCCCGCGAGTTAATCCACGCAGAATGGGGACTAGAGCGGGATCCGATCAGCCGAAGCGAAGTTGACCGGGTGATGGCGGATTTAAAATACCGCTTGGCAAAGAAGCTGGACGAAGAAGCGCTTGAAATGGCCTCCGACCCATATGGCAGCGAATTTGCCTCGTCTCACGTAGAGGACATAGCGTCCGCGGCGGTAGAACTTCATCTGCCTGAAGAGCGGCTACGCATCGCCGATCTGCTTGCTTGTTTCCCAAGCCAACGCGAAACCAAAGTTCAAAAACTGCTGGATGGGCTCGGTGTTCTTTGGAGGCAGAACTCCGACGAGAAAGTCGTGATCTTCGCAACATACCTAGGCACCGTTGATCTACTCGCCCGCGAAATCGAAGAAGTATACCCGGGGCAAGGCGTCGTGGTGCTCCGAGGCGGTGATCACGGCGCAAAAGTCGCTGCCGAGCGTCGTTTCAAACAGAAGAATGGACCTCGAGTGCTTGTCTGTACGGCGGCAGGCAGGGAGGGTATCAATCTACAATTCGCGCGCATCCTGTTCAATTTTGATCTCCCTTGGAACCCGATGGACATGGAGCAACGGATCGGACGAATTCACCGCTATGGCCAAACGCATACTGCACAGGTCTACAATCTAGTCTTATCCGACACGATCGAAGGACGGATCTTTCTGCTTCTTGACGATAAGCTTCAAGAGATTGCCCGTACTCTCGGCAAGGTGGATGCCGAAGGGAATGTTGCTGAAGATCTTCGATCGCAAATACTTGGACAGCTCTCTGAACGCTTGAACTACGACCGCCTGTATCAGGAGGCGTTAGGCGATCCGGAACTAAAAAGGACAGCCGTGGAATTGGAGGCCGCTTTGTCTAATGCGCGGGAAGCAAGGGAGGTGGTATTTGATTTGTTCCAAGATCTCGATGGCTTCAGTTTGGACGACTACAAGCCCTTTTCTGATGTCACATCTGGTTTGGGGCGTTTGGTCGACTTTCTTTCAACAGCATTTGCCGGACGCAACCTCAGCATTGTCATGGTCGATGAGCAAACGTTAGATCTTGTTGGAGCAGACGGAACTCGCCTCAATCGGTTCACCCTCGACCGCGAAACAGCTACCACACGCGATGACTTCGACCTTTTAGGACTAGACCATCCGGTCGTCCAAGAGGAGTTGGGTCGCTGGCGTAGTGTCCCCCCGGAAGATCTCGGCGTCTCGATAGACGGCGCAGAGTTTGGTCAGGGTGTCCTCTCTGTTTGGATGGTTGAGACTTCGAACAGCACGGGAGAACGAAAAACCACACTTCAAACCATTGCCGTTAATTTGGATGGGCAACGGATTCCCGCCGCTGAACGCCAAGTAGAAGCTGTTCTTCGCGCAAAGACTTCACCTCCCATCATGAGTGTTGAACAACGTTTTGAACTTTTTCAGCGGCATATGGAGCCCACTCTGCAGCGGGAATTGAAGCACAAAGGTTCGGCTAGTGGCGATGGAAGCTATTCCGCTGAACTGATTGGTTACGTTGAGTTTTGTTGATAATTTTAACCTATTGCGACAAGCAAATGAGAAGCTGTTTCCTCAAAACAGCGTAGTCACCCATCATCTCGACGAGAGCCGACCCGTCAGGCAGCATCGCCATCTCCTCGGCCGCCCGTGCCTGAAACTCCCTGCTGTATTCCACGACCGGCGGACACGCTGCCACGCCGCCAGCTTCAAAACCTGCCGTCGCGCAACCGGTCAACAAGCTCGTCGCGATTACGAGGACGGCGAGCCGCCGCCTCCAGCATCCTTCTCTGAACTTCATTGGCTTTCTCCCTGGTGTCGAGGCGTTCCGCGAGGCGACCAGCGCGTTCGCCGGAGCGGCGCAGGGCAAGCAGGAAAAGAAGGATCGCGAAGGCTGTGACGCCGTAGCGGAGCGCTGCGCTTGCCCATGCCGATCCCGCGAGCGCAGCGAGGAGGCCGCCGATCATCGCCGCCCACGCTTCCAGTCGTCGAACCGAGCATAGATCGTGACCGCGATACCGCCGAGCGCGACGGCGATGAACACCCAACGCAGCGTGTCGAGATACGGGACGAGCGGTAGGATCGCTGTCTGGGTGTCGGTCAGCACCGCCTCAGCCACTTCCACACCGGCCGCGCCCAACGTCGCCGCTCCCGCTGCGCCGCTGCCTTTCATGGTGCGGCTCTGCGCCAGAACCTCGCGCGCAGGCGGGGTTTCGGCTGCAAATGCCGTCTCCCGGACCGGGAACCGCTCGCCCCACTGGCGGGCTGGGCCGAGGTCGATGTGCATGAACCCCGAGCGCGGATAGAAACCGAAGCCGAGGAAGCCGACCTCCCGCGCCGCCGCTTCGAACGCCAACGGATCGTGGTTCGACATGGCGATGTCGAAGGCCGCACCGTCCATGTGCTTCGACCGGGTTGCGCCGCCGACGGAGCGGTTGTGTTCTGGACTGCGATAGGCAGAACGGACGATCAGCGGCTTGCCCAGCCGGTCACGCAGCGCCTGAAGCTTGTCGAGCGCCAGTTCGTTTACGAGCAGCTTACCGGTGCCCCGGCAGGCGATCTCGGCCGGGCTGAAATTCGGCCAGCGCCAGGCACTCTCGGGCACCTCGCGCCAGTGATCGTAAAAAGTCGTGGTCATTGGGGATCCTCCAGAAACGAAAAAACCCGCCTCCGAGGCGGGTCGATTGGACTGACAGTTTGGGGTGGCGAGCGGCTATGGACTGCCACCGAAGATTTTGAGCTTGATCGTGATGCCTGCGAGGAGCGCCAGCATCACACCGGTGGTGATCATGCGGACGGCGGTCTGCATCGCGGTGCGCCGCACCAGCCGCACGCAGTCGAGCAAGGATCGCAGGTCGCGGATGTCGAGGGCAGCCTCTTCACCATCGAGGCCGACATCGGCGAGCGCGCGTTTCGCGCCCTCTTCTGCGGCGCGTGCCAGCATGGCCTCGAACTCGGCGTCGGGCATGCGCACGAAACCCTGATCGGATCGGGGTGGTGTCATGTGGTATTCCTCTCTCCGCTCAGCCGATCTTGCAGCCCCAGAAGGACGTGTGATCCGCCGCGAAATATCCGTCCTGCGCGCGGAAATACCCCTGCAGCTCGACGGTATCACCTGCCGTCAGCGGCACCATCGTCTGCAGCCAGAGGGCCGTGGCTTCCGAGACATGCGCGCCACTGATCTCGCCGTAGGAGCCCCGGATTTCAGTCGCGCCGTTCAGAACAAGCCGCCCGCGCATCCGGGCCGAGGTGCTGGAATTGACCTTGTAGAGCAGCGTTGCGCCGAAGAGGTAGGTCCCATCCACAGGCGCGGTGAACAGGTTGGTCCCGGCATCGAAGACGCCTTGATCGTCATAATCGGTGTTGTTGAGACCGATCTTCGTCCAGGTCCCGACGCCGACATAGTTGTCGTAGTTCGTGTAGGCCTTGAAGCGCGGGAGCCGCGGTTGATCGACAATGCCGGTGGCGTTGTCGACGCTGAGCCCGTCGAAGAAGGTGCTGCCGTCGCCCGAGACCGCCAAGCGGAACCTGTCCGAACCGAACAGCCCAACCAGCGCCTTGGTCACGAAGTTGGTCTGCAGCGTCAGGCCGAGATCGTAGCCCGCCGCCTCCTTGTTCATGGTGTAGAACAGGTCGCCCGTGCCGCCTTCGGCCACCATCTTGGCGGTCCAGAGCGCGGCGTTCAGCTTGGCCGAGAACGGGTTAGACGCATCCGCCGTCGTGCCGACCCCGAGCAGCGCCATATTCTGCAACTCGCTGGGCGTGGTGCCGACCCAGCCCGCGCCGTCGTAGACCAGCAGCAGCCCCTCATCCTCGACCCACGCTCGCCAGCCGGTCCGTGGTTGAAGGCGCATCCAGGCGCCGTCGGTCCAGAGCGCGACGTTCTGGTCCCACCCCGCCCAGTCTCCCGTCGCGCCTGATGCGATGATGTATCGGTCGCCATCAGCGGGGCTGCCAGGCGGAGCGGTCAGGTCGCGGTCGAGTACGGCGAGCTGGATCAGCCCGTCGAGCAGCCGCAGCGCCTCGTTGTGGGTGACATGTTTCTGGGCCTGCGCCGCTAGGATGTATGGCAGCAGCAGATGCGTCGTGGTGTCGGACATGGGGCCCTCAGAACGTGAGCGTGACGGTTTTCGGCGCGCCCCGCCCGACGAGTGCGGAGAGCTGGTAGATGCGGACGGTGAGGCTGTCGCCGGTGGCGAGCGGTGCGCCCCAATCGCGGGTCTGGTCTGCGGCGGTGTAGACCGCGCTGGTGGTGGTCGTGTTCAGCACCCGCTCCACGGTTGCGCCGTCGAGGATCTCGACCTCGTAGGCCTCGGTTTCCTCGGCGAGCGGCACGTCGACCGCGCCCCAGTTATCGGCCGCGAGTGACCGGGACCGGCGCGTCCAACGGATGGTCAGATCGCCGGGCGTGCGCGGTGTGCGCCACGGCTGTTCGACATGGGTGACGGAGAACGGCCGTAGCCCGACACCCGAAGGCGTGAAGGTTTGCGCCACATAGGTCTCGTCGCTGACGGGACGGCTCGCGGGGCCAATGCGCCAGTTCCACGGGATGCCGAGATCGGCTTCGGCGATCGGCAGCGATGCGAGGCTGTCGTCGAGCACCACCACCCGCGCGCCAGCGGGCGTCGGATTGCCCATGGCGACTTCCGTCCCGCGTTGGCCGCGCAGGAGCCGGGTGAGCCGATACCGGCCCGGCGCCAGCAATTCGGCCACGCCCGCCTGAACGATCTCCCAGACCCCGGGCGTGCTCTCGATGGCGAGCGCATTGGCACCGCCGAAGAGCGTCAGGTCGGTGACACTCTCCAACGTGCCCGAGAGTAGATCGACCACCAGCACATTGCCGAGGTCGAAGCGCGATGTCGGTCCAGCATAGAGATCAGACACCAGCGTCCCGATCCGAGCCCGCGTGCCAAACGTGGTGAGCAGCTCGAAGCCGTCCGTCGATGGGCTGCGGAACACCGCCATCTCGCCCGGCCACGGCACGGCATGGGCTGCCGCGAAAGGGCGATGCGGCGGCTGGTCCTCGGTCAGCTGCGGGAGATCGAGTATAACCGCCTCGGGCGCACCAAAGACGACGGCCTGCGAAAGCGCCGAGGGGCGCGGGGCACCCGGCGGCAAGTCATAGGCCTCTCGATCCTGTCGGACTGCTTCGATGCCGCGCGCGCCTGCATCTGCAATAGAAACGAGCCGCAGCGGCACGGCGTGACCGTCATGGGCGAGTGTGACGACATCGGCCGGATCGAGCGCCAGCCGCGAGGGCGGCAGGCTAAACGCGGCCGTTTCCCGCCCGGTCCAGGCTTCCATAAGCGCGCGGCGGCAGCGGCGCTCGGCCTCCTCGGGCGGCACCGCCATCGGGAATGACTCCGACGCAATCCGGGTCGTGTCCACGGTGATGCGGCGCGCCTCAACGAGGGCCGCGTCGTAGTCCTCGTCGGCACGGGCAACCTGCCACTTCAGGGCCTGCGGCAGCTCGGTCTCCTGGCCGCGGGTCAGTTCGAGGACATCGCCCTCGCGCGCGGCGACCAAATCGTCCGGCGCGACGCTCGCCACTTGCGCCCGGCCGCGCATGACGAAGCGGATGACGCCCTCAGTCTCGACCGCGTCGAAGCCGAAATGCCGCGACAACGTCGTAATTGAGGCGCGCGGGCTCTCCAGCGCGCCGATGGCGTAGCCCTCGACCGCGCCCCAGAGGCCGGTGACGTCGATGCGATCCTCGGGCAGGCCCGCGCGCAAGCAGAGGTGCCGGACCAGCGCCGCCAGCGACACCGCGCCCAGCCGCCCGGTCAGCCAGTGCCCGAGCCGCCAGTTCGCCCCGTCCGTCCAGACGTCGGTCAGCGCCGGGAAAAAGGGATAGGGCCGCGCGTCCCAGGTCCATGCGGCGCATTCCGGCACATGCACCATGCGGCCGCCATAGACCGATGACAGAGGGTTATTCGCGGCCTCACCCCACCAGAGATAGGTCGCCTCAAGATAAGCCCGCTGGATCGCGTCATCGCGCCAGCCCCGCGAGAAATGCGGCGTGAAGCTCTCGGACGATTTTGGATCGAAGAAAACATTCGGCTGGTTTGTGCCCCGGTCGATGGCGGGACAGCCCAACTCGGTGAACCAGATCGGCTTGGACTCGGGCGCCCACGCCGTCGGCGTGCCGCTCTCCACCCCGCCCGGGCGATCGTAATGCGCGTTCGACCACCAGCTGCTCAGATCCTTGTAGCGGAAGACCCATGGCTTGGCCGCCGCGCCGTCCGTGATCGGAGTGCGCACCTGTGCGGAGCGATCGGCCGCGCTGGCATAGAACCAGTCGAAGCCTTCGCCGCCCGCGATGTTCCCCTGCAGGTAGGTCCGGTCGTAGATCGCAGGCCAGCCCTCGGCCGCGTCAGCATGCTCGAAGCCGTCGCGCCAGTCGGAGAGCGGCATGTAGTTGTCGATCCCGATGAAGTCGGTGTTCGCGTCGGCCCAGAGTGGATCGAGGTGGAAGAACACGTCGCCGCTGCCATCACCCGGCTGGTGCCCGAAATACTCCGACCAGTCCGCCGCGTATCCGATCTTGGTGCCGGACCCGAGGATGGAGCGGACATCGTCCAACAGATCCCGATACGCCTGCACGGCGGGATAGGTGGACGCGCCCGAGCGGATGGTCGTCAGCCCCGGCATCTCGGTCCCGATCAGGAAGGCGTCGACCCCACCCGCAGCCGCGCAGAGATGGGCGTAGTGCAGCACCATGCGCCGCAGACCCCAGTCGTTCGCAGTGCCAGTCCACGAAACCGACTGACCCGAGATGCTGAAGCTCGCGGGCGTGGCCGTGCCGAACAACGCCTCGACCTGGCTTGCGGCCGTAGCGGTCTTGTCCACGGTCCCCGCGTAGCCTGCCGCCGGGGAGCAAGTGATCCGCCCCCGCCAGGGGAACGCGGGCTGACCCGTGTCGGCGGCGTTGTCCGAATATGGGTTCGGCAACGCGTTGTCCGGCGGCACGTCCATCAGGATGAACGGATAGAAAGTGACCCGCAGCCCACGGGCCTTCATCTCCTGGATCGCCTGCACGACAGCGAAGTCGGCGGGTGTGCCGCCATAAACCGGGCGATCCTGATCATCGCGGCTGACCAGAAAGGCATTCGCCCGGCTGACGCCGTTCACGGACCACGTCGACGGCGTGGTCGATTTCGCGGTGACCTCGACGCCGGGCCGCACCTTGCAATTGCCCGCCCGCAAATCGTCGCCGAACCAGGCCACGACCAGCGAAACGCTTCCGACCTTTGGGGCCATGGCTTGCAGCCGATCCAGCGCCACCACCATGTCGGCGGTGTCGGTCAGGGCATTGAGGTTTTCGGGCTCGGACGAGCCACCTCCGCCCTTGCGGATGCCCTGCGTGGCATAGGCGAACTCACCTGAGGCCGGGATCATGGTGACTGCTTGCGTGAGACCCTCCGCGGTGTCCGGATCGGCGAACGGGCGAAACACCTCAAAACTCATCTGCGGGATGCGGTTACCGTAATTCCCGAGTGGCAGGTCCTCGAAAACGACATAGGCGGTGCCGCGATAGGCGGGCGTATTGGCCGCGCCCATCTTGGCTTTGATGAACGGATCGGCCGCCTGGCTCTCATCGCCCGGATACCAGCGCCATGTAATCCCGGCGGTGTCCAGAAGCTTGCCGTCGGCCCAGATGCGGCCAATGCCGGTGATTGGCCCCTCGCAGAGCGCGACCGCGAAACTGGCATAGTAGAAATACTCAGTCGTCTTGACCTTGCCGCCACCCCCACCGCCCTTGCCGCCGCCTTGCGTGGTGGTCTTTGTCTCCTCGCGAAAATCCGTCGCCCAGACGATATTACCCCCGATCTGCATGCGGCCATAGAGGCGTGGGATCACCGCCCCTTCGGTGGCCGAGGTGATGCGCAGATTGTCCAGCCGCGCGCCTTCGATGCGCTGGGTCGGCGCGAGCGAGGAGATGATCCAGCTGTCGACGACCGAGCCGATGGTGGAGCCGACGAAGCCGCCGATGGTCGCGGCGCTGACACCGAGGATCGCGCCGCCGATCGAACCGCCGATTGCAGCGCCGGCTGCGCCGAGAACGAGCGTTGCCATGTCGGGGTCTCAGCGTTGCGGGAACAGGAAAGCGAAGGCGATCCGCCGCCGCCAGGATGGGGTGAGCGGTTCCTCAATGACGCCGAGCCGCTCATAGGCATGGAGGAAGCTGTCGGGCCCGGTCAGGATCCCGACATGCTTCGCGATGGCGCGGGGCTTCATGCGGAAGAGGACCACCGCACCGGGTCCGGCGTCGGCGGGCCGCACCTCGGTCATCATGCGCCGCGCGCCCTCGGCCAGAACCTCGCGGGGACCGGTCTCGCCCCAGTCGCGGCTGTAGGGTGGGATCGGGAACGGCTCCGGGCCGACGACCTCGCGCCAGACGCCGCGCGCGAGGCCGAGGCAGTCGCAGCCGACGCCGCGTAGGCTCGCCTGGTCGTGATACGGCGTCCCCAGCCAGGCCCGCGCGATGGTGATGACGCGCGCGGGGTCGGCCAATGCGAGGGGTTGCGTCACAGCACGCCTCCCTCGTGGCCGCCATCCTTGGTGGCGTAGCGCAGGACGGCATCCTGGCCGGGGATGTGCGGGAAGCCCCGGAAATTGGCGGTATTGGCGAACTTCGTGCCACAGGTCTCGATCCGCTTGTCGCATCCCGCGCGGACGGTGAAGGCATCGCCGCCAGCGATGGACCGCACTGGCGGTTCAAGCAGAGTCAGCACCGCGATACCGTCCGTTTCGTCATGGCCCAGCACCTCGGTGCGCCGCCCCGCGTTCGCGCCGCCAGTCCATTCGACGGTGCCAAAGGTGAACCAGCCAGCGTTGAAGCCGCTGAGTCCTGAGGCGGTGAATGCTCGGTCGCGCAGGAGATCGATGACGGTGCCCGTGCCCTTGAATGCGGGATCCTCGAGATCGACGCCGCAGCGGGCATCCCCGAGTGCCGCATCGCAAGTTGCCTGAAACGTCCGCCCGACCGTCTGGCCGAGGACATGGGCGAGCGAGCGCACCTCCGCGACGAACGCCAGCCGCCCACGCCGGATCTGGCCGATGGCCCCGCGGCGCATCAGGACGCGCTGACCCGTGTCCGCCCAGTTCACCCGCCAGACCTCGACCTCCGCGTTGTCCCAGCGGCCGTCCAGGATGTCGGTCTCGGTGATCCGGTCCGAGGTCAGCACGCCCTCCGCGTCCTGCGCATCGACCGACAGGTCAGACCCCGATCTCACCTCGGAGGCCGTCAACCCGCTCTCCGGCTCAAAGGTGGTGCCGTCGAAGTTCAGCGTCCGATCATGATCGGTGAAGCCAAAGCTCACGCCGTCTGCGCGCGCAATCCGCCAGCACCAGGACAGCGTCGTCGTGCCCTCGTCGAGATGGGCCTGCAGGTCGGGGTTGATGCTTTTCATCGGCGGAGTTCCAGAAGCGGGATTGAGGTGATCGAGCCCAGTCGCTCAATGTCGTGCGTTACATCGAGCGCGTCGCTATCAAAGCGGACCGGCACGTCGAATTCGAAGCCCGCCGTGATCGCGACGCCAGCGCCGGGCGCGGAGCTAAAGGTGACGAGGCCAGCGGTCGTATCGACCGACCAGCCGGAGGGCTGCTCCACCCCACCGAACGCGATGCGCACAGTTCCCGCCACTGGCTTCGCGATGGCGCGAGTCCAGGATTGCGCGCCCGAGGCGTAGTGCTTCACCAGCTGGAAGGCGGTCGTCGTGCTATCGCCGGTGCCGATCGCCTGATCCATCGGCGATGGCGCACCCGAAGGCAGGCAGGACTTGTGGTCGCCCCAGTCCTTGAACCGGAAGCCATGGAGGCGACCGTTGCGCGCCTCGAAGAAGGCGACGACCGCTGCAAGATCGTCCGCGCGGCGGATGCCGTAAGCAACATCGTAGCGGCGTCTGGAATTGGCCCAGCTGGCATTGCGTTCCTCGTCGCCGCTGGCCAGTTCGACGATCTGAGTGCGGCGTTCAGGCCCGCCGCGTGCGCCCCGGCTGATGTTGTCCGGAAATCGGACCTCATGAAAAGCCATCACATGCCCCTCCGACCCATCGACACGGCGCGGGCGATGTCAGCCGCGACCTGCGTGCGCGACTGCCGAAAGCTCTCGGCGTCGCGAGCCAAGATGGTGACGTTGACCCCTCCGCCGGCACCGTAGCTCTGCGTCTCGCGCCGAGACAGCACCCGCTCGCCGCGCTGCAGGATCGCAGGAACCTCATCGTGGCGAAGTCCGGCCATGCCGCCTGAATGCATCCGGGGCGCGGCGGCGAAAGCCATGGCCGGGACCATGCGCGACGGCCCAACCGATCCGACCATCCCGCCCGCATGCAGGACGTTGGCAAAAATGCCGCCCGCACCCCCGAGCGCGCCGGAAAGCGCGTTGGCGATCGGCCCCAGGATGAACCGTCGCGCCGCGAGCTTGGCGAGATCGGCCAGCAGCGAGGTGACGAGATCGCGGAAATCCAGCTTGCCGGTCTTCACGAACATAGCCACTGCATTCTCGGCCGATTGGAACGCGCTGACGAGGCTCTGTCCAATATCGCTGCCGATATCTCGGGCCTTGCTGGCATAGTCACTGAGCGCTGCGGTGACTGCCTGCCAGCCGGAAACAGCGGCTTCGGTATTTGGTTCGGCGGCGGCCGCTGCAGCCCCGGCCTCTGCGCCCACACCGGCAGCGGCGCGTCCGGCGTCACCAAGGGCTGTCTCGAACCGCTCAGCCGCGTCGGTCGCCTCGGTCAGCGCGTCCGCGCTACCCTGATTGCTGCCCTGCACCGCGTCACGCAGGGCCTGCCAGCTGGCGAGTGGCGCACGCGCGCCTTCGGCTAAATCTCGCGCGGCATCGCGATACGTGTTGGCCGTGGTCAGTGCAGTATTAGCCGCCTGGGTGAGCCCGAGATCGGGCGCAGTGAGCGGGTTATCCTCGAAGGCCCGGTCGAATGCCGTCTGCGCGGCGGTGGTCGCAGCGGTCGCCGCACCCTCGAAGCGGTTCTCGATCTGCCCAAGGTCGAGGTCGGGGATGACCGAGATGCGCCGCTCGGAGCCGAGGGCTTCGAGCCCCTGGTTGATGCCGCCAATGAAGCCGTTGATGCGCGAGACGACGCCGTTCAGCATCGCCTCCACGCCGTCGACCAGGCTGTTGGCCGCCTGGAAAGCCAGATCGCCGATGGCCGCGGGCAGCAGACCCCAGATCGCCTTGATCGCCTCGTAGGCGCCCTCGAACGTGTTCGCCGCCGTATTCCCGAAATCGACGACGCTCTCGATGGCGCTCTGCATGGCCGAGGCGGCGTCAGCCTTCAGGTCGAAGAACATCGCCGTGGCGGCCGCGCCCGCCGCTGCGGCACCCATGCGGATGCGTTCCCAGACCTCGACGGCGACGTCCTTCAGGAGCGACATCGCTTCGCCAAATCCTCCCGCTCCGGAGACGAGGCGGGTGAACTGGTAGACGAGCTCACCTGCTCCGACGATCAATGCCCCGATGCCGGTGCGGATCAGCGCGCCGCGCAGCAGGACCAGCGCCGTGGCGAGTCCACGGACAGAGAGCGCCGCGGCGGCCATGCCGGCGACCCAGCGGCCCGCGAGGAACGCCGCGAAGGTCGTGGCATAGGTGGTCAGGCGGCCGATGTTGTCGAAGAGGCCGCGGATCGCGATGCCAAGCGGCCCGGTGCGACTGGCGACCGCCGCCATGGCATCTGCCACGGCTTCCAGCGCGGGAGCCGCGGCAACGGCAAGCTGGTTCGACAGACCGCGCCAGATCAGGCCAAGGCGGGAGATGGCGTCGTTCGTCCGCTCGATCTGGTCGGCGTCCTGCTCCGAAACGACAACGCCGAAGGCGCGCACGTCCTCGGTCGCCTGGCGCAGCGTCGCGGTGTCGATCCGCGACATGGCGATGGAGCCTTCCTCACCGAAAAGTTGTCCCGCGACAGCCGCACGTTCAGCGGCGGGCACGAACTCCTTTATGGCCGCATTGATCGCGCCGACCCGCTGATCCAGCGGCAGGGAAATCAGATCGGCAGCCGAAAGCCCCAGCCGGTCCAGAGCGTCGGCAGCGGGCCCAGTCCCGGCGGCCGCCTGGCTGAGCCGTCGTGTCAGATCCTTCGTCGCCTGCTCGATGCCGGACATCGACACGCCCGCCAGCTCGCCTGCGCGCTCGAGGGTCTGGATCGAGGCGACGGTGGTGCCGAGCGACTGCGCCAGCTTCGCCTGCGCATCGACGGTTTGCAGACCGGACCGCACCATGGCGACACCGGCGGCCGTGGCTGCGGTGACGGCCGCGGCTGCCGCCACGCGAACTCGGCGCGCGAAACCGGCGAGCCGGGCATTGGCCGCCTCCATCTCGCGGCTCAACCGACTAAAGCCTCTGGCACCAGCCTCGCCGACGCCTTCCAGCTCGGCGCGGACCTGTCGGCCGCCGACCGCGGCGAGCCGGACGCTGACGCGTTTTTCAGCCATTGGGGCGTTCCATCTGTTCGTTGAGTTTGGCCACCATCACCGCTTCGATGACCGGCAGCAGTTCGGCCATTGCGAGCGGCGGCACGCCGAGGGCGTCTCCGAGCGCCAGCGCCGCCGACATGTCCCAGCCGATCACCGCGCCGGGCAGCACGCGCAGCTGGCCACCGAGACGGCCGACAAGGTCCCAGACCTGCCAGCCTTCATGCGTCAGGGGCCGGTTCAGCCGCGCCGGGCAGTCCTGGCAGGCTTGCGTGCAGGCTTGGCAGTATCGCTCACCCCCGCCGAAGGACCATTCGGCGAGAGCGCGGAGACATTTTTTTCCCGTTCCAGCAGCAGGCCCTTGGAGACGTAGGTCAGTTGGAAGGCTTCGAAGATCGGCCAGACATCGAGCAGCGCGTCGATGGCCTCGGGGCTCGGGTCGATGGGCTTGCCGTGGGCATCGCCCACGCCTTCCCAGGCGAGCACCGCCCGCCGGGCCAGAGCCTTCGCGAAGGCCACGGCGCGTTCCTCGTCGGAAGCCTCCTCGGGAACCGCCTCGACAGCCGGATCGCTGCGCGTCGCCACCATCAGCGCGGTGGTCAGCGGGCGCAGCTGCACCCGGACGCCAGACGCAAGGTCGTGCCAGCGCGGTTCATTCGTCAGGTCGAGCGTCAGCATCGTCAATACACCTCTATGTCGTTGATCAGGGTCGCCGTGCACATCCGGCCGACGGTGCTGTCGCGCGCGGCCTGCCAGTCGAAGGTCGCCTGCACGCCCTGCGGCCCGGAAATCTCGATGCGCGGGCGCGGCAGGTAGACAGCGTGCACAGTGAAGGTGAAGCTTTCGCCCGAGGGCAGCACGTAGGCGAACTCGAGCTCGCAGGGATCGCCATTGATCGCCTGTGTCACCAGTGTCTGATCGGCGAACCGCACTTCGATGGAGCCGGTCAGAGCCGCAATGGACGGGTCCGCGCCGTCGATGCGACCGTCCGAACGGATAGTTTCGATGCGGTCGAGGTTGTTGGCATATGTGATGTCGGCCGAAACGACGTTGCCGAGGGCGGAGCCGTTGCGGGTGATTGCTCCGTTGAAATGGCCAAAGCGCTGCAATTCAAGAGCGGCAGGCGTGCCTGCACTGGTCGTCGTTCCAACCGTCTCGCCCTGCGCGACCAGCCGCGCCGTCGCGGTCAGGAGCCCCGAGCGCTGCATCTGCCAATTGATCTGGTCGAGCACGCAGCCGGAATACATCGCGTAACGCGGCACCTCGGGCATGCCTGTCTCGATGGACATGCTGGGCAGTGTCCAAGAACCCGACTGAAACTCGTGCGTCCAGGGGCCGGTGCCGGTCGTCGTTGGATCACCAAAAACCGCCTTCAGCCAGAACCCGAAGGCCTCGGCGTCAAGCGGTACGACGACATCGCCATCGGCCGTCACCGCGTCCTTGATCGGTGCCAGCGGATCGCGGCCATAACCCAGCAATTCGGAATTGAGAAGTGGTTGTTCCGCCCCCAGCGAGGTGCTGGCGAAGGGCATCTTCGTGAAGCCGCCCACGGGGGGCGTTCCATAGGTCGTTTCGAACGCTAGCGCCATCTGCGCCCGCGCCCCTTGGGCTCGTGCCATCATGTTCTCCTCGGATTGTCGGGGTCAGCCGAGCGGATCGGCCGTGGAATAGTGCAGCACCACCGGGATGAGGGCAGCCTTCAGGCTGGCCGCGCCCTCGATGGGCAGATCGACTGGCCTCGGCGCTTCCGCCTCGACCCAGTCGCAGAGCCCGCCCAGAGTGCGGTCGGCGGCAATCGCCGCGCCGATGCTGGCGGTCAATTCATCGAAAGCGGCGTCACAGGCCTCACCCTGCACAACCGCCTCGAACTCGGCACGGTGCTGGTAGTGGTAGCGTAGAGGCGACAGCGTCACCTCCGGCTCCCCCGGCTCGCCGTCGCGCAGGATCAGCAGCCCGTCGGTCGGAACGCGCTCGGGCAGCACCTCACCGCGCAGGGCGGTGGCGGGCAGCGCCGAAAGCCGCGCATGCAGCGCGGTGAGGATGGTTTCTTTGATTGTCATCGCGGTAAGATTGGTGTGAGTTTGTAGTGAAGGTATTCTGGATGCTCTAACTGCCATGACAAAAATCAATCACAATCGGCCATCGCTACGATTGTTGGACAATTACCGGCGGGAGCTAAAGAACCAGTCAATTCGTGCAACCAGCACTTTCTCGGCGCGGCCACAGAAGCCGAATGAGAATTCAATGCCGGAAGTTAGCGAGACTGCAAGTAAAATCATCTTATCTATTTTCGACGCTGCAGAGGCGTACTACGATCAATTCTCGGCATGGCTTGAAGCTAGCTTTCCGGGGGCAAAGAAAGCCACTCGAAGGAAATCTCCCGAACTCAAAAAGAAACTTGACCAAGCCGAGGGTCAACTTGTGGAGGCATGTGTCCCTCTTGTTCTTGAAGGAGTTCAGGAACACCTCCGAAAAGAGGCAGGAGTGGTCTCTTGGGCGTTGTTGCAGAACTCTAGCCGTAAAGGATTCACATCGGGAATTCATGCGCTTAGACGAGCAGCATGAGCAAGCCCAAGCCCGCCCGCTACCGCACGACGAACTGGTCCACCTACAACGATGCGCTCAGGAAGCGCGGGTCGCTGCTGATCTGGCTGGACAAGGAGATGACCTGGCACGCGCCGCATGAGGGACGCCCGGGGCGCCCCCCGGTCTTTTCGAATGCCGCGATACAGTTCTGCCTATCGATCAAGGTTCTGTTCAAGTTGCCGCTCAGACAGACTGCCGGGATGGTCGCCAGTCTGCTGCGACTCGCGGGGCTGGACTGGCCCGTTCCGGACTACTCGACCCTGTGCCGTAGGCAGAAGACCTTGAAGGTTCAGATCCCCTATCGCCGTGCTGGCGGGCCACTGAACCTGCTGGTTGATAGCACCGGCATCAAGTTCCTCGGCGATGGCGAGTGGCAGGCCCGGAAGCATGGCATTCAGGGTCGCCGCCAATGGCGCAAGGTGCATCTGGCGATGGACACCGCCACCTCGGATATCCTGGCCGTCGAGTTCACCCACAGCCGGGAAGGCGACAGCCCCGTCCTGCCGGACCTGTTGGGCCAGATCCCCGAAGACGAAGACATCGGCACCGTGACCGCGGACGGCGCCTACGACACCCGCCGCTGCCACGGCGCCGTCATCGCACGCGGTGGCAC
This sequence comes from Palleronia rufa, assembly GCF_000743715.1. Lineage (GTDB taxonomy): Bacteria > Pseudomonadota > Alphaproteobacteria > Rhodobacterales > Rhodobacteraceae > Palleronia > Palleronia rufa. The sequence goes on along the minus strand of NZ_JQEY01000004.1, from coordinate 1,128 downwards.
GGCAATCATACCCATCCGAAGGAACGGTCGGGCTTGGAAGGAGGACTGTCCGGCTGCCAAGGCACGCAACGAAACCCTGCGCGCCACGCGTCACTACGGTCGGGCGTTTTGGAAGCGGTGGACCGGATACCACGCCCGAAGCCGCGTGGAGGCCAAGATGCGATGCCTGAAGGCCTTCGGCGAGCGCATCGCCGCGAGAGACCCAGACCGCCAGACCGCCGAAATCCACATCCGTGTCGCCCTTATCAATCGCTTCAACGCGCTCGGCACCGCCGAGGTGGTCCGCGTGGCCTGAACCCGAACGGGAAAGGGACACTCACGCCTCAGGCGGCCTTTCTGCAACAAAATCTGCCCGATCTCGACATCGCCCTCTTGCGCAGTTTCGTCACCGTGTCCCGGTCCGGCTCCATGCGCGCAGCCGCCTTGCGCATTGGGCGCACGCAATCGGCGGTCAGCCTGCAGATCAAGCGGTTGGAGGCCCTTGTGGGCGCGGAGCTTTTTCACCGCACCGGGTCCGGCGTGGCCCTTACAGTGGCGGGTGAGCGGTTCTTTCCGGGAGCCGAACGCGTCCTTGCTGCCCATGACGAAACTCTCGCATCGATCAGGCAGGACGGCCTCCGCGGCTCCATCGTCTTCGGCTGCCCCGAGGATTACCTGACCGCCTTCTTTCCCGATCTGCTTAGGCGCTATGGCGCCGTGCACCCAGGTGTCGAGATCGAGGTGATCAGCGCTCCTACCATCGAACTGAGGCCGCTTCTGCAACGCCGCCGCATCGACCTGGCGCTCGTGTCGCAGCCGGGCTCGGCAGGCCCGATCGAGGTCATCCGCCACGAACCGCTGGTCTGGATCGCGTCGACCGACGCACCGACCTTGCTGGAAGAGCCGACGTTGCCGATTGCACTCTCCGCACCTGGGTCCATCGACCATATCGAGGCACGCTGCGCGCTGGACGCAAGTTCCCGTCCCTATCGCGTGTCTCATGCCAGCAACGGGCTCGCCGGCCTGCTTGCCATCGCCCGCTCCGGCCTTGCGATCAGCGTGGCAACCCGCGCTGCAGTGCCCGGCCACCTTCCCATTTCCACCCGGGGATTCCCCCCGCTGCCAGAACTCGGCATCTCCCCCGCTTCC
>NZ_JQEY01000003.1 GCF_000743715.1 Palleronia rufa | reverse complement strand
CCTCATGTTCGGTCGGAATCCCGATCTGTTCTTCTGAGTATCTCGATCGTTTCCTCATGAAGGAAAAATCCCGTGGCAGGTCAGCGGACGTGGGCGCCGGACTGTTCTGGGGTCGACACCGACAGGCTGGCAGGCCCGGCGTTGCGAGATCTTGKGATCCGGCAGCGCCCCCAACTGCCTCTCGCCGCCTGGCCGTTCGCCATCGTCGCCCGGACCGATGGCGCAATGGCGCATCGTCAGCTCTTTCCCGGAGGGTCGTTCGGAGCAACGTTGTCCAGCGTGGCATCGGCCAGCAGGCGCCTGAGCTCGGCGTCCTCATCCGCCGGCGCCTCTCTCCGGTCAGCCCGTGGCTATCACTGGATCCTCATGTGTGTGCCGACCATCCAGAACGTCGCGCACAACGTCCTCCCACCGGGACAGGACAGCGTTCTGGCAAAAGAGTTCGGCCCGGTTCACCCCTTCTTGTGCCAGACGAAGGCGCAGCACCTCATCGCCCCAAAGGCGTTCCAGGGTGGCGGCCATCGCGCGCGCATCGTCCACCGGGACCATCAGCCCCGATCGGCCTTGTTCTATAAGGTCTTCGGGGCCCCAGTCGCAGCGTGTCGTGGCGATCGCGAATCCATGCGCCAGCGCTTCCGACAAGACGTTGGGAAAGCCTTCATACCGCGAAGACAGCGCGAAGATTCCACCCTCCCCGACCCAATCATGGGGATTGACGGATCGACCGGGCATCGCCACGGTTTTGTTGCAGAAAGGCCGCCTGAGGCGTGAGTGTCCCTTTCCCGTTCGGGTTCAGGCCACGCGGACCACCTCGGCGGTGCCGAGCGCGTTGAAGCGATTGATAAGGGCGACACGGATGTGGATTTCGGCGGTCTGGCGGTCTGGGTCTCTCGCGGCGATGCGCTCGCCGAAGGCCTTCAGGCATCGCATCTTGGCCTCCACGCGGCTTCGGGCGTGGTATCCGGTCCACCGCTTCCAAAACGCCCGACCGTAGTGACGCGTGGCGCGCAGGGTTTCGTTGCGTGCCTTGGCAGCCGGACAGTCCTCCTTCCAAGCCCGACCGTTCCTTCGGATGGGTATGATTGCCGTGCCACCGCGTGCGATGACGGCGCCGTGGCAGCGGCGGGTGTCGTAGGCGCCGTCCGCGGTCACGGTGCCGATGTCTTCGTCTTCGGGGATCTGGCCCAACAGGTCCGGCAGGACGGGGCTGTCGCCTTCCCGGCTGTGGGTGAACTCGACGGCCAGGATATCCGAGGTGGCGGTGTCCATCGCCAGATGCACCTTGCGCCATTGGCGGCGACCCTGAATGCCATGCTTCCGGGCCTGCCACTCGCCATCGCCGAGGAACTTGATGCCGGTGCTATCAACCAGCAGGTTCAGTGGCCCGCCAGCACGGCGATAGGGGATCTGAACCTTCAAGGTCTTCTGCCTACGGCACAGGGTCGAGTAGTCCGGAACGGGCCAGTCCAGCCCCGCGAGTCGCAGCAGACTGGCGACCATCCCGGCAGTCTGTCTGAGCGGCAACTTGAACAGAACCTTGATCGATAGGCAGAACTGTATCGCGGCATTCGAAAAGACCGGGGGGCGCCCCGGGCGTCCCTCATGCGGCGCGTGCCAGGTCATCTCCTTGTCCAGCCAGATCAGCAGCGACCCGCGCTTCCTGAGCGCATCGTTGTAGGTGGACCAGTTCGTCGTGCGGTAGCGGGCGGGCTTGGGCTTGCTCATGCTGCTCGTCTAAGCGCATGAATTCCCGATGTGAATCCTTTACGGCTAGAGTTCTGCAACAACGCCCTGATCCTTGTCCCGTCGAAGATCTGATCGGATTAAAAATCCATCGCCCAGATCTCATTCGGCGCGACCGGCGGTTTGCGGTCCTCCCTAAGCTTGGCCGCAAACTTCTTTGGTCGCTTGTTTCGAATCTGCAAGCCTTCCTCGAGATATAGCCGGTAGACGCGCTTGGCATTCACTTCCCAGCCTTCCCGTCTCAACAGGATGTGGATCCGACGATAGCAATAGCGCACACGCGTCTCGGCAATCTCCCGGATCCGTTTTCTCAGTGCCGCCTGCGATGGCCGCCGCGCCTTGTAGACGTAGGTCGACTTCTGCAAGCCCAGCACCGTGCAGCCTCGCCGGATCGAGACCTGGAACACGCCCCGAACATAGTCGACCAATCGCCGGGCCTTCGCAGGCGCTACACCCTTTTTGGCAGCACATCCTGCAGCATGGCTTTGTCGAGCGAGAGGTCCGCGACCATCCGCTTCAGACGTCCGTTCTCCTCCTCGGGCAGCTTCAGTCGCCGCGCTTCCGACGGCATCAGCCCACCGTACTTCTTACGCCACCTGTAATAGGTCTGTTGCGAAATTCCGGCCTTCCGACAGACATCTTCAACGCTGAGCCCGTCATCAGCCTGCTTCAGAATGAACGCAATCTGCTGTTCGCTGAACCTCGATTTCTTCATCGATCTTCCTCGTTCTGCCTGCCGGCGACACTACGAGAATTTTCCCAGGTTTGGCCTGCTGCCGGTTTCGTGGACACCGGGTTAGGTTTGCATAGCGCGGTCCTCGAACGCCATGGGGCTGAGATAGCCCAGCTTGGAATGACGTCGTCTCGGATTGTAGAAGCACTCAATGTAGTCGAACACGTCGGCGCGTGCCGCGTCGCGGGTCCGGTAGACCTTGCGGGCCGTGCGCTCGGTCTTCAGCGACGAGAAGAAGCTCTCCATCGCCGAGGTGTCCCAGACATTGCCCGCCCGGCTCATGGAGCAGATGATGCCGTTGTCGAGCAGCAGGCGTTGGAACTGCTCGCTGGTATATTGCGATCCCTGGTTGGAATGGTGGAGCAGAGCGTCGGCCTTGCCGCGCCGCCAAACCGCCATCATCAGGGCATCCATGACCAGYGWGGCRTCCCRGTCCGCCTTCATSGACCAGCCGACGACGCGCCGGGAGAAGAGGTCSAGCACGACCGAGACRTARAGCCAGCCCTCTGCGGTCCAGATGTAGGTGAAGTCGGCCAGCCATTTCTGGTTCGGCCGGTCGGCTTGGAAGTCGCGGTCGAGGATGTTGCCGGCGATGACCGAGCGTTCGCCATCATCCTTCGGATTCCCGCGCCGCTTTGGTCGCGCTCTCATAGCGTTCTGCCGCATGAGGCGCTCGATCCGGTGCAGCCCGCAGGCCAACCCTTCCTCGAGCACGTCGCGCCAGACCCGACGTGCGCCATAGGTGCGGTCGCTGGCCTTGAAGCTCTTGTCGATCTCCAAGACGAGCTTCGCATCGTAGATCGCCCGGGCGCTGATCGGTCGCTTGAGCCAGGCGTGGAAGCCAGACCGAGAGACGCCCAGCACCGCGCACATCCAGCTGACGGGCCAGATATGCCGGTGCTTCGCAACGAACGCGAACGTCATGTCGCTTCCCGCGCGAAGAAGGCCGCGGCCTTTTTTAGGATGTCACGCTCCGCCCTGAGCTTGGCGACCTCTTTCTTCAGGGCCGCGATCTCGGCCAGCTCGGCGCGCTGCTGGCCATTGCCGGGGAAGGCASTGGCAGACGCCACCGTCGCTTCACGCATCCACCGCCGCAGAACACTCTCCGCCAGGTCCAGATCTCGGCACGCCTGGGCCACCGTCACGCCCCGCTCGGTCACCAGCTTCACCGCCTCGATTTTGAACTCGCGGCTGAACTTCCGTCTCGTCATATCCAATCTCCAGTTCCATGGTCACGATCTTATCTTCGTGTCCACGAAACCGGCAGCAGGCCACGTGATCGATTTTCGCAGATGCATGAAGGACAGGCAAAAATCGGAAACCGACCCGGAAAGACGGTGCTTGGCTCGAAACTGACGACGTATGCCAGGGCTGCCGCCCGGAGCATGGTTCCAATCTCTCCCGACACCGACGTTTCCGTCTGATTTGAGCTGAAACCTCCGATCGCCAACCGGGCCTTTTCTGTTGCCGTGAGTCGGCGACGGGGAAAGCGCCGGTCTGCAATCGCCTGTCAATCCATGAGTGGGGCCGAACACATGAACGATACAAACGAATTGGTGGTTGACGTCGTTGTCATTGGCGGCGGTCAGGCTGGCCTGTCCGCCAGCTACTATCTTCGCAAAAGCGATCTCGATTTTGTTATTCTCGATGCGCAGCGTAATCCCGGTGGCGCCTGGCAGCGAGGCTGGAATTCGTTGCGGCTTTTCTCTCCCGCTGAGTACAGTTCTCTGCCGGGACGGCAAATGCCACCTTCGAAAGGTGATGGGTTTCCAACACGCATCGAAGTGCTCAACTATCTGGAAGATTACGAAAACCGCTATCGACTGCCGATCGAAAGACCGGTTCGCGTGCAAAATATCGAGAAACAGCCCAACGCGCTGCGCGTTCAAACCGACAACGGTACGTGGCTCGCAAAGGCGGTGATCAGCGCGACCGGCACGTGGAGTAAGCCGTACATTCCGCACTATGACGGGGCTGAAACCTTCCGTGGGCAACAGCTGCATTCTGCCGAATACGTTTCGCCAGAAGGACTGACGGGCAAAAGTATCCTGATCATCGGCGGTGGAAACTCCGGTGCCCAGATCTACGCGGAACTTTCGAGGGTTGCCGGTACGATCTGGGCGACGCTCCACCCCCCGAAATTCCTGCCAGACGATGTGGACGGACGGGTTTTGTTCGACCGGGCTTCCGCGCGTTACGGTGAAGGGAGCCCTCAGGGCGGTGCTCCTCTATCCGATCTGGGAGATATCGTAATGGTCCCTTCGGTGCTCGAAGCCAGGGATCGCGGCATCCTTCGGAGCGTGCGCCCTCCTGTCCGCTTTACGGAAGACCGCGTTGTCTGGGAGGACGGAACAACGACCGCCGTCGACGCGGTTATCTGGTGCACGGGCTTTCATCCCGCTCTGGATCATCTCGATGGCCTGGGCATCAAGCAAACCGATGGCAAGATCGCGGTGACTGGAACGCGTTCGATCGATGAACCGCGTCTCTGGCTTCTGGGTTATGGAGACTGGACCGGATTTGCCTCGGCAACTCTTGTCGGTTCGGCACGCACCGCTCGAGATACTGTTCGTGAGATAGAGCGATGCGTTGAGAGCAACGAAACTGCCCACAAATCTGTAACTGGACAGCCAGACCACATATGAAAAGTGGATCAAATCGATGACAGAAAGAGCGAACTGAAACGGATTGAGAGAATTACTGTGCCTCCATTCTTCGGATCGGGCGCCCTTCAGAACCACAGGAAGCTTCATTTCGAGCTGGATAGTGGATTGGCTCGACGCTCATTCCGGAACGCGGACATAGCCCGTCGGACGATCGTGCCGCTCTTTGCTGCGCCAGTGTCGCCATGATGATGTCGAGCCATCCCGTTCCGGTGCCGAAAAAGCCGAACCCGGCCGCCATACAGCGAGATTGGCAATCACATCGTTGCCCGAGCAGATCCAGACAGAGCGCATGTTCGCATTTTCCTTCCCGTTAGGCGTAGAGGAGAGCAAGGCAAGCGGCATTGCAGCGAAGGCGATAAGGCCAACAACGCCCATGGTGCCCCACCCTGGAACAGTTCCGTTGAGAGCATCCCAGGTGACGCTTCCTGGTCCATCATCGTGAATCTCGACGGTATCGAAGCGACCATAGTCGCGGGGCAGGCGCCGCTTCGCCGGACCATCTCTCCGCTGTTGCCCTGGCTGCCGATAAGTCGTTGAACTTCGGATTGCCGTGAGCGCTCCGGTCAAAACAATTTTCCTCGCATCGAACAAAGGAGCGCTGTGTTATTCCCGAACCGCCACTACGTGTGCGACGTTCTCGTTGGAGTTTGATCCCGTCACAATCCGAGACCCCTCTGTCGCCCCAATTGCCACGACACCGATCCGCCCTGCACGACGCCCATAACTTCGCGACCGAGCTGGCGGTCGATGACCGGCCGCCAAGGGACAAGCGTGAACTCGTGCGCCTTCTCGACGATGGCGAACTTGCCGCTGGATAGCTGCACGGTTCCGGTGAATTTGCCGCTGACGTTCTCGCCGTCCGTGGTGGCGCGGAACGGCAGCGCCTTTCTTTCAGCCATCTCCACGCCGACGCGGGAAACCTCCCGCTCGCGCAGAATGGCGAGAAGGTTGCGCCGATAGAGCACGCGGCCGTCGCGTGCGCGGGTAGCATCGCCCTGTTCGACATGATGCTCGCGGCGGCGGTCGATGGCCTCGCGCACCTGCTGGCCGAAACCGGTCGGTGCAAGATCGGCCGTCTCGCCATGGATCAGTCGCCGGTCCAGCCAGGACGCGCCGTCCGATCCGATCTGCCTGTCCAGATTCACGGGAGAAAGGACGCGAACGCTGGCCTGTCTGTCGCGACCGGCGTCATAGGCGGCGGCGCGGTTCTCGAAGTCGGGGGGGATGCGCCATTGGTCAGCGTCGATCCGCTCGACGATCCGGGTGCGGCGTAGCGCCTCAAGTCGGCGCACATGGGCATCGACATAGCCTTCATAGTCTCCGCCCGGAACATGTCCCTCGAACTTCGCCTGCTCCAAATGACGGCTCGGGCGATAGATGCCGCCCTCGGCGATTGTCGCAATGGTGCGGTCGGACGGCCGGGCCGTCGCCTCGGTGCGACCGATCTCGATGACGCTGCCGATCCGGGCATCCTCCAACTGCATGGGGTCGATGTTGGCGATGTGGTGCATCCGTCCGTCGATCCCGTCCACGACGACGGTGAGATTGTCGCCCAGCTCGTTGGCGAGATATTTGTCGAGGACGCGGCCGGTGACGGGTGCAGCGGGTGCGCCCTCATGGATGCGGAAGGTCATGGGATCGCGCTCAAGCCCATCGGCGGCGAGCGATCTTTGCATGGTGCGGATGATGTCCCCGCGTTCGCCCAACTCGCGCAGGGTCGATTCAAGCCGCTCGTTCAATTCCCAGACGCCGGGCGCGTGTTCGGTGGCGAGGCCCATCCGCCCCAGCTTGGACAGCCGGCGCAGGCGAAGCGTGTGCTCGAACTGCCGCTTTGGCTCCCCCGGTTCGTGGCGCAGGTCGAGGAACCGTCGGTCGGCTTCCTCGACCATGGCCCTGTCGATGCGGGTAAAACGATCCTGGTCGATCTCGGCGGTGAGCTTGCGGGTCTGCTCGATCTCCCGAACGGGACCGAGTTCCAGCGTCGCCAACTCGCTGGCCCGTTCGCGGACACCATGAACGATGTAGTCGCCGTTGATGACCAGATCCTGCCCCAGATCGTCCTTGCCCCGGACGATGACATGCACATGGGGATGGCCGGTGTTGTAGTGATTGATCGCCACCCAATCGAGCTGGGTGCCGAGGTCGGCTTCCATCCGGCCCATGAGGTCGCGGGTATAGGCCGTAAGGTCCGACAGCTCCGCGCCGTCCTCGGGCGAGACGATGAACCGGAACTGGTGGCGGTCATCCTGGCCGCGTTCCAGGAAGGCGTCGCCATCCGCGCGGTCCTCGGTGCGCGAATAAAGCTGGCCGCGCTCGCCGTCGCGCGAGGTGCCGTCGCGCTGGATATAGCGCAGATGGGAGTGCGCCTTCCGGCCCTTTCCAGGGTGAAGGATGTAGCGCTGCTGAACCATGACGCGACGCGCGCCCGGCTGCCGATGATGCCAGCCGCCGCCGAGATTGCGGGTGCGGACGAAGACCGCGCCGCGCCCGCGCTTCACGCCCTTGCCGCTCGACAGGACCGTATGCGAACCGGCCGGGGTTGCGGATGTGAACGCCGCCGTTCCGAAACCGCCTCGGGGCGAGGTGCGGCGCTGCTGCCGGGCGATCTTCTTCGCCTGCGTGAGGAAGCTCTTGGTCTTGCCCGCGCGTGGGGTGTCCGAGCGGATGCGGCCGGGCCTTGGCCGGAAGCGGTTTTCGTCATCGGCGCTCATGGATGCGCCTCCGGCCGAAATCGCGGAAAATCGGGCAATCGGCGGCCATGGTGCCGAACAAAAGCCTGCAAGGCCAGGGCGTTGCACGGAATCGCGGCACTCCGCCGCTCAAGATCATGGTGCCGGAAACGGCGGCCTAACCAGTGTGCAGACAACAACAATTTCGGAAACCGGCCCGACATGGTGCCGGTTCCTTCAATCTTGCCCTCCCTTCTTATCGCCCTTTCCGTCCTTCCCACCGGGATTCCAGCCAGGCGCAAACCTGCCTGACTGGACACCGGAACGGGTCGCGCCGTGCGCCGGATCGCCGTCCTCATGGCGTTCCCTCGTCGTCGGCGCGGGCCACGAAAATGCTGCCGGTTTCCGGCTCCGCATCGGCAGGATCGCGCACCGGAATGGTTGCGCGGCCGTCGCCGGATTGCGCCCCGGATGGCGGCGCGGCGGCAGTCCGCGCGTCGGCCGGGCGCGTGACGAAGAGCGGGGCTTCGCGCCAGTCGGGCGGTGGCGGCGCTGCATCGGGAGAAGCCTCGCCGCCGAGGATCGGCGCTAGCGCGGCGACATAGGCGCGGGTCTCCGGTGGCAATGCGCGGCCGGTCGCAAGGTATTCGTCGTAGCGACCGGGACCGGCATTGTAGGCTGCCAGCATCGCCGCGACATTGCCGTAGCGGTCGAACATCTCGCGCAGATAGGCCGTGCCTGCGAGGATGTTATCGCGCGGGTCGTAGGGATCGCGGCCGAGCCGATGACGGATGCGCAGGCCCGCCCAGGTGTCGGGCATGACCTGCATCAACCCCATCGCGCCGGCCGATGACACCGCGCGCACGTCGCCCGCGCTTTCGGCGCGCAGCACGGCGACAATCCAGTGCTCGGGGATGCCGAAGCGCCGCGCCGCTTCGGCAATGTGGGCGGCGTTGGGATCGACGGCGGCGGGCCGGACCATCGGCGTCGATTGCGCAACGGCCATTGCCGATCCCGCGCCGAGTGACAGCATGGCGGTCATTATCAGAACGGCATAGCGCCATACAGCCCTGTCTCCGCTTTGAGCCCAGCCTGCCGGCGTGCTCGCTGCGGTCAAGGGCAAGGCGCAAGCGCCGGCCGATGGCCGCCCCTGACCTGCGCTGCGCGCGCCGGCCGTCTTGCGCCCGAGCGGGACGACGGGATGAGACGGCCTTTCCGCGAACAACGGGATGAGGGTCTTGAGTGCGGGAATGACGCGGGTTTGCATGGCCTTAGTCCCGCTCGTCGCGCGGTTTCGGGCGGCTCCAGTGCAGCGACCACGACGCGCCCGCGTCGTCGTCGCGGAACAGGTTGGCGCGGATCGGATGCGGGAACGTGGGATCGTCCAGCAGCACGGAAAGATATTCGCCGGCCTTCTCGCCGGTGCGTTTCCAGGCCGCGCCGATCTCCGGGCCGGTTTCGTTGCTCATGCCGTCGAACAGGTGAACGCGATAATCCGGTGCGTTCTCCGCGTCGGACGACTCAGCCGCGACGATGATGATGTCCTGATGCAGCAAGAGCGTCCCGAAGTGTCCGATGAAGCCGGCCTCGTCGCGCGCAAATTCACCAATCTGGGGCATGACAGTCTCCTTGGCGGTGAGGTTGGGAAAACCATCGGCGGGCACCGCTCCCGCCGATGGGGAAGCGGTCATTGGGTCGGCGCGCGCCATTCGTAGCGGCCGTCGCCTTCCTCATCGGTCCAGAGCGGGACCGCTCGGCCGATGACAGAACTTGCTGGGATGGGTCCGAAATAGCGGCCGTCCAGGCTGTCGCGGACCTCCCAATTCATGAGGAAGATTTCGCTGGAGGCGATGACGCGGCAGCCCTGCCAGACGGGTAGATCGCGGCCGATCCGGTCGCGGTCGAGCGCTTCGCCCATCTCGATCCCGTCCACCGTGATCGCGGATCGCAAACGGCAGACCCGCTGTCCCGGCAGTCCGAGGACGCGCTTCAGGAGCGGCACGCCGCGCCCGACATAGCCGCGTTCGACCATGAATCGCTCCAGCGGTTCGGGCGGCATGACGGCTACCAGCTCCGGCACGTCGAGCGCGTCGGCCGGCCTGACCGTGTAGAAGCCGATGGGCGCGCTGGCGGTCGCGTTCCAGATCAGTTTCGCAGGCCAATCGGCGACGCTGGCGGCTGCGATGCCCGTGACGGCCAACGCCGTTACCGTGAGGATACGGCGGCGCGTCATGGGTCGATCCTCTGGCGACCGAGCCAGGCGGCGTGTCGCTCCGGCGTATAGGCGTGCGGCTCCAGACCGGCAGTCAGACGATTGTGGACGTGCCGCCAGTGCTCCGGGGATATGTCGGCAGGATCGAGGCCGAGCGCTTCCACGGCGTCGATGGCCTGCAATGCGCGCTGCACCTTCGCCCAGCTATCGAGACGCAACAGGATGTCGCCGCCGGGACGGACGAAGGGCAGCGTCTGGAACGGCTCGCCGCGGCCGATGGCACGCAGGATGTCGATGCGGGAAACGATCGTGCCATGTGCGCCGGACGCCCATCGCACGAAGGCGAAGATGCTGCCGGGCGCGAAGCCGACGATGCTGCGGCGGCGGTCGAGTATCTGTTCGTAGCTCTTGCGGCCGAAGCGTATCCAGTGCTCGATCTTGCGTTTCTGGAAGGTCAGTTCGACCAAGGTGGTGAAAGGCGCGGGTTCGTCCGGCAGCGGACGGCCGTGCAAGCGGTGCGCCGCATTGCCGGTCATGGTTGATCTCCCTCGGAGGATGGAAATTCGCGCGCCAGCAGGTCGCGCAGCATGTCGGTGACGGTGATCCCACGCCGGAAGGCTGCGACCTTGATGCGGCCGCGCAGCTCGGGCGTGATGTCGATGGTCAGGCGGGCGGTGAACGCTTCGCCGGCGGCTTTGCCGTTCGGTGGCGTTTCGCCCGCCCTGATCCAGCTTTCGGGATTGCCCGGCCGGGATGCGAAACCGGGCTTGCGGATGCGCCCGGTCATGGCAAGGTTCTCCCGATGGGCAGCCGATCTATCTCGACGGCCAGCGCCGCGATCTCGCGGGCGGCGGGGCTGTCGACGTCGATCTCGGATGCAAGCCGGCCGGACTGCGCGGCGTCAGCAAAGACCACGCGCTGGCCGATGGTGGCGGTGAGCAAGGGCGGATCGTGATCGGCCAGCGTCTCGGCCGTCTCGCGGGCGATGATCGTGCGCGCGCCGCAACGGTTGAGGACGAAACGGGCGGCTAGTTCGGGCCGGTAGATGCGGGCTTCATTCAGAAGCGTCAGCATCTCGGCCGACGCCCAGCCATCAAAGGGGGATGGCTGCACCGGGATCAGCACGAGGTCGGCGGCGAGCAGCGCGGAGCGCATGAGGCCGGCGACACGCGGCGGCCCGTCGATGACGATCATGTCGGCGTCGCGGGCCAGCTCCGGGGCTTCCCGGTGCAGCGTGTCACGGGCCAGGCCGATGGTGCTAAACGACCTCGGCAGCCCCTCATGGCTGCGCCGCTCAGACCAGTCGAGCGCGGAGCCTTGCGGGTCGGCGTCGATCAGGATGACGCGCCGTCCTTCAGCCGCCCAGGCCCCGGCGAGATGCAGCGCCAGCGTGGTCTTGCCGACGCCGCCCTTCTGATTGAGGAACGCCACGATCATGGCGCACCGCGCCGCGCGGCACCGGCACCATGGGTCGCGTGCGCGCGCGTCAAAGAAGAAGAGTTAGTTTTATTGTTAGATTCTTCTATAGAGTACGGCGTGCGATTTGCGCCTAATGTCCCGATAGTCCGTGCGCCTAATGTCCCGATGGGATTCACATGGTTTCCCACAGGCACTGTGGATAGATTTTCGGGGACAAAGCGCAGCAGTTCACGCCCGTCTTCCCACTCGATCTGGAGGCTGTAACCGGGCAGCGACTGACGAACTGCGAGGCGGCGCAGGTCGAGCGCGAAATCGGACTGCCGCGCCGAACTGCCGGATTTCTGGTGAAGGTGGGCGATCTCGAAAGCCCAGCCCTCGGGCTGGCGCCCTGCGTGTTTGCGGGCGACGCGATAGAGCCAGCGCTCGATGCCGCCGGTCAGCCGGAAATAGGCCGGGTCGATGGTCAGCACCAGCGAACGGTCGATGACGCTGTTGTAGAACCATTCGGGCAGGACGAACTCCATGCCCTCGACGCGGCCGGCGCGCGTCGTCATTTCCTCCCACTCGTTGATCCATGAGAATTGCCGTCGCCGCCAATGCTTCCCGTTACGGATCGTCGTCGCGATGACGGTCGATTGCAGGCGGGCGAGCGCGGCCTTGAGCAACAGGTAATCCCGGTTGCCGGTGGCCCGCCCCACGGCGCGCAGGAGCTGGTAGGGCATGAAACGAAAGAAGCGCGACGTGGTGAAACCGTCATTCTCGGCCGCGACGATCTGGCTTGCGGCCCAGATCAGCACATCGGCATCCCAGATTGTCGCCATGCCGTGCTCGGGCATGGCGAACACCTGCACCTCGACATCGGCGGTTTGATAGAGGATCGGTTTTGTGCGGGGCCGCTTCGCCAGCGAGAAGAACGGCCGTTCCATCAGGTCGCGCTGGTCGCGCGGCGCGGCGTCGCCGGTCGCGACCACAAAGGGGTCGAGGCGGCTGCGCTCGCTGGTGTCGGTCGGCTGCGCGGGGCTGTCATCGTCGTCGCGCAACATTCAGCACTCGTCCCGCTCTTCGGGGGTGAGCGGGCGCGCGGCGAAGACGGTGCCGGCACTTGTGTCGCTGGTGGATTTGCGCGTGCCGATGGCGCTCCAAGCTTCCAGATCGCGCAGGGTATAGAGGACACGGCCGCCGATCTTTCGATAGAGCGGGCCGGTTCCGTAGGTGCGGTGCTTTTCAAGGGTGCGGATCGAAATGCCGAGGAAGCGTGCGGCTTCCTGTGTGCGCAGAAGGCGCGGCGGCAGGTCCGCATTGCGGCGGTTCGCCATGGATGACCTCCGGTTCGTCAGTGGATGGCGCTGCCGATGACGGCGGCGCGCTATGGCGAACCATGGCGAGGGACCGGCGGCCTGTAGCGTGCCGCATTTGCGCACGCGCGCTGGCGGCACCCCCCTCCGGGGCGGGATCAGACTGAAAAGATGGAGAGATTCAGCGTGTCAGTGGGGCGCGCGCCAATTCGCCGAAGACAATCCCGTGCGGGTCGGGTAAGACTGAACGCGGAGCAGACGCGCTGCTTTGGGGCTTAGTAACCCCTGACTAGCGGTAGGTGCCGACCGTGACGGCACCACCATCCTCGAACCTTATGGTCGGGGAGCCTATGGCGTATGTCCAGGGCTGCCCGCCTAAAGGTCATAGGGCCGTCTAGTCACGGTTACTAACTCCCCGATCACCAGGTCAGAGGGGCCAATTGCGGGGGCGCACCGCAAACCACGGCTCCCGGGTAGAAGGGGAACGACGATGCGAACGCCCGTCGAACTCGATCCCGATGTGGACGATGAAGCGCCAACGGGAAACGACATCACGCCTTATGACGAAGCGCATTTCGTGACCTATCTGCGGCTGCTCGACGCGAAGGCGGAAGGCGCGGACTGGAAGGAAGTGGCGCAAATCGTGCTGCACCGCGATCCGGTCGGCGACGAGTTCAGGACACGCCGATGCTGGCAAAGCCATCTCGAACGCGCGCAATGGCTTTCGCGTGAGGGTTACAAGCGGATACTGGAACAGGCTGCTGCCAATAAGACGTGAAAAGGCGAATTCTGACCACTATGTAGGCTAGAATTGCCCAACATGGCTGCTACAGTGGCGGCGTTGCGATTGGTCGGGCGGCTACGGACGTTCGCTGCGGCCTGTACGAACGTCTGCGTGCACCACTAGGCCAGCAAGAGCGGCAGTCGCGCGTGCTACTTCAGCGCAGAGTTCGCCTTTGCAAATAGCTTTTCCCAAGCTGATCGCTCTTCTGCCAGCAAGTCATTTAGGCTGTGGTTCCGGCACCACCGCACAAATGCTTTGGCAAGCTGATATTTGGACAGCTTCTCTGACTTGAGGATCGAGGCCATCGAGCGTGATGTTTGGCCCGTCACCGCCGGCAACTCATGACCGAGTTCATCCTTTGCAACGGAGGCCAAGGTGGTTCGGAGCAAATCCTCGATCTCCGGATTGGTCACTGTTCCATCCAGCACATCGGCCGTGCGTAAGATACCCTTATGCCCGACACTATGAATAAGCGTTTCTTGTTGGGCGGCGGAATCTCCTGCGCTGTCAGAATCTAGAAGTGCGGCCACCCTCAAATTGTGTGCATGGAGGATCGTCGCGAAATAAACGACCTTTCCCGCCGTTCCGGCCGGAATCACGGCTATGTTTTTCCGAAGACCGTCCTGGCCCGCCTCCTCGAATAGTTCCGAGACGGCACCGACATACCAAAAATCGGTCAACCCTTCGACGATGAAGTTGCGCTGCTGGGAGAAGAGACTTTGCGCAAGGTCGTAGCCGAGAGCTTCCTGTAGGGGCAGCAGGGCTGCGGGATCGTTCGATGTGACGCTGGTGTGGACTTTCGTCCCGACCTCCCGATCCGTCATTTCCACCACACGCACGCGATCGAGTTCGTCGGGTCCGACGAGAAACGGCGAATGCGTTGTGTAGAGCGTCTGGTTGCCCTCCGCGAGGCGAGAAAGGGTATCACGGAAGTCACGCTGTTTAAGTCCATGAAGGTGCAAGCCGGGCTCATCCAGTAGCAGGACGGCGTTCTCGTGCTTATCCTCAGCCTCGGCAAAGAAGACCACAAAGAACGAGACCAGCCACTGAAAGCCCTCTGACCGCTGATCGAGTTCAACTTCAACGCCCAGGTCGTCCACCACAACCACTTTGAGGTACTGGCCGTCCGAAGTGATGCGGAGGGTGTCGGCCTCGCCTCGATCGACTTTCGGCTTCCATGCCGAACG
The DNA here is from genome assembly GCF_000743715.1 of Palleronia rufa. Classification (GTDB taxonomy): domain Bacteria; phylum Pseudomonadota; class Alphaproteobacteria; order Rhodobacterales; family Rhodobacteraceae; genus Palleronia; species Palleronia rufa. The sequence continues at coordinate 326,520 of NZ_JQEY01000003.1, read as the reverse complement.
GATCTCTTTCGTTAGCCGGATGCTAGCCGCGTTGAGTTGATATTGCCGCGCGTCGAGTTCGTCCCGGATCGTATCGAGCTGTGCATTCTGCTGTCCATGCGCATCGACGCCGGACTTGCCCATCGCGGACAGCTTAGCTGCGTCGAGACCAAGCAACTTTAAAAGGCAAACATTCCCGTAGTCGTATTGATCGTCATCGAATGCCTGGCTTGCGATCCGCTGCGCGAGATGTCCGAGGTGGATGAGTGGGCGGACACGGAAGTAATTGCTGAACAACACGAAAACCGGAAGTCGCTTACGCAGGGTGGCGACAGCGGCGTCCCGGTCGATGGAGATAGACACGCGCTCCCGTATCTTTGCTAACCGGGTATTCTCGCGCTCGTCATCTTCATTCACAACGGCGAGCATGTCGCTGAGCCACTTCGACATAGTCTGCGCCTTGTCTCCCGTAACAACGGTATGCTTCTGCCAGCCCTCCGTGATCTGGGATAGCGACACACTTGGTTTTGGCTCTTCATCACCGGCTTGAGCGTCGAGGTGGCGTACGAGACGGACGAGATCGGCTTCCAAATCACCGTAGGATGGCCTGTCGGGCGCGCCCTCCAATTGGTTTGTAAACGTATCATCAAGGTAGCGAGTGAACCGATAAGTAATTTCGCTCGACTGAAGCGACGCTGGCAACTCAGCCACGTCGTCCTCATCAAGTGCGAACCAACCCGTCGCGACAGGAACATTCGTCGGCTTCACTTTACCTGTCGTGATGTCGTTGAGCAGCGCGCGCGGGTAATCACGAAGCTGATCGAATGGCTTCACCTCGTCGGGCCGAGATATCTGTTGTAGCGCCTGAAGAACGGCGGACTTACCGGCCTCGTTCGGCCCGACGAGAATCGTCTTGCCGTCCTCTACGTCGAATTCACCGGTATCCCGAACACTACGGTAGTTTTGAACGCGCGCTTTAACTAACTTCACTTTATTACCCCCCTGCCATTAGCACCCATCCGAGCCTATCACCGAACGAACGCGCTTCAATGTTTATACTCGCGAAGTACGCGATGCTTCATCCGCAGCACATCGCGCAAAGGTCGACAATTGATACGGCTACCGTCGAGACCACGCCGATAGCAAGATACCTTACCTTGGTTGAATCCTGATCGGATAGTGTAGCAGCAGACGATAGCCGCCGCGCATCATCCTGATGCCGTGGGCAACGAGGCGACGCGCCTTGTTCTTGCTCGGATCGCTCTCGAAGTCCTCCTTAGCGCCCCGAAAGCCAAGCAGGACTTCGGCAATGGTGCGATAGCTCTCGCCGCGCAGCCGGGCGTCGAGGGCGCGCAGGGACAGGATATGCCATTGCCGGAGCTGGGCGGGCATGTTGCGGAAGTCGGGGCCAGGCGTTCGGCCCTTGAGGGATCGCCAGAAGCGCCGCGCCGCATGGGCGCGAAGCTCCATGAAGTCGTCCAGAGGCAGTTCGACGGCGTAGAACGCCGCCGCATCCGGCACGGATTGGGACAGCCAGAATTGGTGCTCGACGCCATCCGCCTGCCAGATGCCGTGCCAGCCATCGGCGGCGCGGCGCAGGTCGAGGCCGTCGAGATGGGCGAGAACGACGGTCGGCTGGCTGGCCGTCTCATCCGGTTCGGCCGGCACCAGTTTGACGGCTTGCGGCTGAAACCGGGGCGACCAGAACAGCGGGTCGCGGTCAGGCGCGGCGTCGGGATCGTGCGGGAAATCGCAAGCCCCAGCGTCGGGCGAAGGCTTCCAGCTCGGTCGCATCCGGGCGCTTCGCGCGGACGAGAAGCCGGAAGTCCTCTCGGTAATCGTCGTTGCGACGCAGATACTCCCAGGCGAATCCGGCGGCGGGAATCTTGCGCGTGTGCCTGTAGGCCGCCGGCGCCCGCCAATTGATCTTCAGCATGGCGCACCCTCCCTTTACTCACGGGTGCTTGGGGAGACACCCGGACCAAGGAGTTTCGGGCACGACCTATGCGGGAGATAGTCTGTATGATCTGAAACGTTGTTCGTATATCCAGAACACTTATAGTTATTTTATTCTTAACAGTGTTTGCGTGATTTTGCGAGCCGGGCGCAGCCCGGCGAGCGCGGCCATGTGATCGGGCATGGCCGCAACGCCGATCCGCGTCGCCGGATCGGCGGAAAATTTTGGAACCCTGAAAGCCTGAAAAGCAGAAAGCCGCGCAACCGGGTTTCCGGCTGCGCGGCTCTGCTGATTAGGCGGCCTTCTCCAGCAAGGTCTTAGCCTTCGCCTCCAGTTCAAGGCGACTGTCCTGATGGACCTTGCTGCGGGCATGGGCCGTCATGCCCTGCACGAAATCGAAGATGCTCTCGGGCGGGCGGCCTTCCTCCTGCAACACGGTCTCGATGATCTTGCCGGTCTCGGCCTTGCTGAACCCGCGCTTGCGCAGGAAGCTCTCGCGGTCCTCATCGGTACGGGCGACGATCCGCTCGCGCGCCGCCCTGATCCCGGCCACGAATGGCGCGGGCGAGGAATTGGCGAAGCTGGTCAAAGCCGGAGCCGCTTCATGGGCGAAACGCTGCGCGGCAAACTTGCTGTGCCGGATGCTGATTTCCTCGAACCCTTCCACGCCCCAAAGGTTGCGGTTCATGCAAACCGCCCGGAGATAGAAAGAGGCGATGCCGAGGGTCTTCGATCCGACTTCGCTGTTCCAGCAATAAAATCCCCGGAAATAAAGATCGGGGTCGCCGTTCGGCAGGCGTCCGGCTTCGATGGGGTGCGTATCGTCCACCAGAAACAGGAACACGTCACGGTCGCTGGCATAAAGCGTGGTCGTGTCCTTGGTCACGTCCACGAACGGATTGTGCGTCATGGTCGCCCAATCCAGAACGCCCGGCACCTTCCACATGGTATCGCCGACGCCATCGCCCGCGATCTTCATGACGGCGGCGACAAGTTCATGGTCCCAGATGCGCCCGTAGTCCGGGCCGGTCACGGCGCGAAGCTCAACGCGCCCATCCTCGGTTTCCAGTGTCTTCACCAATTCGCCGCGATGACTGACAAGGCCATGTTGCAGATTGATGCCCGCCAGCGGTGCGGGAAGATCACGCAGGTAGCGGGCCGGTGCGCCGACAAGGCTGCAAAGCTGGCCGAAACTCCAATGCGTCGGGGCGACGGGCTGCTCCTGTCCGGGCACGATCAGCGAAAGCCACTCGGCATCGTCGCGGCTGGCTTCCACACGCACGGTGCGACTCTCCACGGTGCGGGCCTTGGCGCGATCCGCGCGGGACTTCACGGCTTCATAAAGCTCGGTCAGCGACAGATAGCGTTCGTCATCCGGGCGCGAGAACCATTCCGACGAAACGCGGCCGATATTTTCGCCGCGCGAAATGTCCACGCGGAAGCCCTTGGAAACGGGCTGCTGGTGATGGTTCAGGGTCATGGTGTTCATGGTCTTTCCTTTCATGGGCTTGGGTTGGAGCGCAGCGCTGCGCTCCAACCCTGCCCGTCGGCGAGACCGGGGGGTGCAAGGTGCAAGGGCGGCCGGGCGGTGGGGCATCACCCGGCCTGCACAAGCGGATCGACGTGATGACGAAAATGCGCAGCATGTATCCGCGCGGAAGGCTGGGGATACCGCCCGGCCGCCCTTGTGCCGCGCCAGGGGGCAGCGCCCCCAAGCAACCGGCCCGGCCAAAGCGAAGCGGCGGACTGGGGATAAGATTTGATCGGGATACGCAAAGCCTGAAAACCGGAAAGCCGTGTGTCCCGATCTCCTTATTCCTTGAGAGGCGGCGGCCATGAGCAAAAAGAAGCCCCGCTCGGATGAGCGGGGCGATCTCGGGTTTCGGCCTCAGTCGCCGTTGCGGCGGGACCAGATGAGATTGTGGGATTTTCCGTCCTCGGCTTCGACCAGGCTGGCGTAGATCGGTGCCGGGAAGCTCGGATCATCCAGCTTGACGGAGAGGTATTCGCGCTGTGTCTCGCGGGCGATCTTCTTCCAGGCCGCACCGAACTCGGTGGCTCCGGCGAAGATGCGGAAGTCGGGGCCGCGCTCGCTGTCGCTCTCGGTGGCGGTGAACTTGGCCTTGACGTTGAGCGTCAGGGTCTTGACCGCGCCGGTGAAGCCCGCGCCGTTCTCGTTCTGGGTGAAGGTGCCGATGGTTGCCATTGTCGTATTCCTTTTCCTGTCGGGCCGCACCATTGCGACCTCGATGGCGGTCGTGAGACCGGGGACGATCAGCCCCGCACCCCTTGGGGCTGGAACATCGTGGAAGGCGATCGGCGACGGCTTTTTTGTTTCGCGCTGCAAAGCCGAAGGCGGCGGAAAAAAGCTGGCGGCGGACGTTGTGGGAAGACGAGCGAGGCGAAGCCGGTCTTCGGTCAGACCTTGCCAGATCGAGGACGCGAATGGAGCGCTCATAACAGGAAATCGCGTGGAATAGGGCAATGGCGGCCGTCCTGTGCCTCGCCGGAATCGGGGACTCTACGCGGGTTTGTTGGCTGCGGTTTTCCCTGATCCGACCGGCAAGGCCAATTCGCGCTGTCGCCAGCGTGGGCCTGCGGGTGTGGTTTCGTCTGACCTTCGCCGATGCTGCCGTGTCCGGTTTGGCCGGAAGATCGCTTGCGGGGCGTTGCGCCATGCTCGGCCAAGCGGATGATTTGGCCTTTCCCGGTGCTGATCCGCCTGCCAATTGAAGTGAATGGAAAACCCAATCTCATGGGCCTGCCGCGGCGACCGGGATCGAGGCCCCGGAATTGCTCCCGTCTATCCGCGTGTAGCCTACCGCGAAATGGACGCCGCCGCCCCCTTGCGTTAGGGATTGAAGCCGAATGGCGGAAACGCGCCATGGGCGTGGTTCCGGCGCAGCCGAAAGCCCGGCCCGCAGGGCAACGCCCGAGTCTTCCCTTCCTCCCGTCGTATTGACATTGTGGATACGCGCACTCATATTGCGATCATGACCAAAGCTCGTATCGTCCCTTCGGAATCTGCCCGTTCTGCGACCACCGCGGTTGCAGGTCGTGCCTCTACGGCTGACACCAAGGGCAGCATCAATCTGCGGATCGAGACCGGCACGCGCCAGCTCATCGACGATGCGGCGGCTGTGCTCGGCAAGACACGCACCGAGTTCATGGTGGAAAGCGCCCGGCGGCAAGCGGTCGACGTGCTGCTCGACCAGCGCCTGTTCACGCTCGACCCCGAGCGCTACGACGCCTTCATGCAGGCGCTCGACAATCCGCCCGCGCCGGGGCCGAAGCTCAAGGCCCTGCTGCGCCGGACCCCGGCATGGCAGAAATAGACGACACGCCCGACCATCCCGAATTGCCACTGTCTGCTCCAGTTCCTCTGACGGCAGAGCATGACCTTTCGGCATTCGACTGCGGTGAGCCCGCGTTGAACGACTGGTTGCGCCATCGCGCCTTGAAGAACGAAAGCCGGTTTTCGCGCACCTATGTCGTGTGCGTGGGCAATCAGGTCGTCGGTTACTTTTGCATTTCGGCCGGGTCAGTCGAGCGCGGTGCGGCTCCCGGAAAGGTGCGGCGCAACGCGCCCGACCAGATTCCGGTCTCGGTCGTCGGCCGGCTGGCCGTTGACCTCGACCACGCCGGAAAGGGTCTCGGCGCGGACCTTTTGGCGGACGCGCTGCGCCGGATTGCGCTGGCTTCGCAAAGCATTGGTATCGGGGCCGTGATGGTCCAGGCGAAGGATGAAGCGGCCAAACACTTCTATCTGCGCTGTGCCGAGTTCGTCGAATACCCCGAAGACAGCCGGACGCTGTTCCTGCCTATCGAAACCGTGGTCGCGGCGTTTAGCTAGAGTTTGGGAGAAATACGATGGGTGAAGCCAAGCGAAAGAGGCAAGAACGGGCTTGGCTGGATTCTGATCGCTACAACGGCACGATAGATCTTCACGTTTTGCCCCCGGCGGCGGAGATTGACGGAGCACGCATTCGCGAACTGACAGGTGACGATACAATACCGGACACGACGCAGGTCATCTTGCGCGCGTTCAGAGCAGTCGTTGGTGAGCGGACCTTCCATGTCGGATTCTGCCTCGGTGACGGCGAATCCTTCAGCGCTGTTGGTATCGCCGTCATAGAAAGACTGTCGATGGAAGCGCCGGGAGCCGCGCTTCACATTGTGCCTATCGTTCACGACGACATCGCATGGGACATCGTGATGCGGCATCTGCGCAGCTTCACGGGGCAGGTATTGTTGTTCGCATTCCCGAATTCAGATGTTTACGATGCGGGCACCGCTGAAGTTTCGTACTCGAAACATATCCGTCAGTTCGATCCAAGCGGCGCCTTGCTTGGCCGATTGACCGAAGCGCAGCGGCGCAAGATACGCGAACAAAAAGCTTCGATGCTCAATCGACCGCCGCCGCCCAGATTCTATCCAGCATCCGGTGTCACGCAGGAAGACTCGCCATGGATATTCCGGGTTGGAACTCCTGCCGGAAAAGTCATCAGAACCGCCGTTTGGGATGGCCGTCGTAACTATGCGCATGAACTCCCTGAAGACATCGTGCGATGGGTAGGCGGCGACAGGATCGCCATCGTGCAGGTGGACAGTCCTGTTGGGGTCAATCGGCGGTCTTCACTCGACTTGACGCACAAGCTCGCCAAAGATTTCGATGGCGTCATTCACTGGGCGCGGGATACGGACACGTTTCAGTCGATTCTCAAGTCGTTTATCCGCCTCGATCTGGGCTTTGTTGCACGGACCCGTACTAGGATTCACATTGGCTGGTCAACGGGATAGCCGGTCCGCATGACCCGACCTTCCCCGACCCGATACCGCACCCTGAACTGGCATGCCTACAACGCCGCACTGCGTGAGCGTGGCTCGCTGACGCTCTGGTTCGACCCGGAGATGACGTGGGAGGCGGCACCGACCGGCAGGCGGGGCGGCCAGCAGGCCTACAGCGATGAGGCGATCCAAGCCTGCCTGACGATCAAGGTCCTGTTCGGCCTACCGCTCCGTCAGACGGCGGGATTCGTCGCGAGCCTGTTGCGGTTGGCCGGGCTGGACTGGACAGTGCCGGATTACAGTACGTTGTGCCGGCGTCAGCGGACCTTGGCGGTCAGGCTGCCCTACCGAGGCTCGAAAGGGCCGCTGCACCTGCTGGTAGATAGCACCGGGATCAAGGTCCGCGGGGAGGGCGAGTGGCATGCCCGCAAGCATGGCGGTGCCCGCCGGCGCGTTTGGCGCAAGGTTCATCTGGGTATCGACGAAGCGACGATGGAGGTCCGGGCCGTCGAGATCACCGGCAGCCATGTTGGCGATGCGCCCGTGTTGCCGGACTTGATCGGTCAGATCCCTGCGGACGAGCAGATCGGCTCGGTCACGGCCGACGGCGCCTACGATACCCGCCGTTGTCACGATGCGATTGCCGATCGCGGTGCCCATGCCGTCATTCCGCCCCGTCGGAACGCGCGGCCATGGAAGCCGGACACCGCAGGCGCCATGGCCAGAAACGAGGCCGTGCGGGCGTCGAAGTACCTGGGCCGATCCCTCTGGCGACGCCTGACCGGATACCACCGCCGCAGCCGCGTCGAGACGAAGATGCATTGCATGAAACTACTGGGGCAGCGCCTCATGGCGCGGGATTTCGAGCGACAGGTCGCCGAGCTCCAGGTCCGCATCGCCGTGCTCAACCGTTATACCGCACTCGGAATCCCCGTCACGAAACCCGTAGGATAAGTCCGTCAGGGGAAAGGGGCAGTCCGCCCGGCAGCCGGGCCGTGCAACAAAGCCTTCAACATGCGGAACTTCTTCCTGTCGTGCGTCCGGATCTCGACGAAGTCATAGGACCAGACGTGGTTCGGATGTTCGGACCGAAGCCGGATGCATGATCCGTCGTTCAGCCAGAGACGCCCTTCCTTCGGATGCTTCTATGGCACCTTCATCCCCTCCTGCCGTCATATCCTCTCGACGCGCTTCACTTTTATGGCCCACCCGGCATCCCGCAGCGATCCGGCGATAGCCGTAGTGGCCGTACTGGCTGGCGATGGCGACGATGTCCGCGGTCAGTGCATACTCGTCGGGGCGTCCGCCTGGCGCCTTCCGCTGCGTCGAGCGACGCTGGCCCATAACGCGACAGGCAAGGCGTTCGGAGATCCGAAATTTTCGTCTGACGTGATCAACGCGTGCTCGGCGGCGGGCGGGGCTCAGAAGTTTCCCGAGGCAGCCTCCCGGAGGATGAGTTTCTCGAGCGTCAGATCGGAGACGGCCTTCCGCAGCCTCTTGCTCTCTTTCTCGAGCTCCTTCAAGCGCTTCGCCCGGTCGGTCTTCAACCCGCACTCGCCGTTGTCCTTGGTCGCAGCGTTTGGAGTGCCAACCGACGCGGGTCTAAACCTGATTAGAACGCCATTCGGCAGTCGCAGCACGATCCGTCGAAGCCGCCATTCGTGCTGCCCGCAGCATTGTTCATATCGGGCTCGAACCGGAATTTTGCTGCGATGCGCGTGAAGGTCCGGTCTGACGCGGTGGTGCCCCGCGGTACGGGTCCGGCAGAAGACGGCGCTCACGCGCCGCCCTCGTGCTTCAGTACCGGAATGCCCAGCTTGCGGGCCTTGTCGGCAAGGTTCTCCTGGATCCCGGTGCCGGGGAAGATCAGCAAACCGATCGGCAGGACGTCCAGCATCGCGTCGTTGCGCTTGAACGGGGCCGAGCGGCCGTGTTTGGTCCAGTCGGGCCGGAAGGCGACTTGCGGCACCTTGCGGTGATCGGCCCAGCGGGACGCGATGAGTTCCGCGCCTTTAGGTGAGCCGCCGTGGAGCAGCACCATGTCCGGGTGCTTGGCATGGACCCGGTCGAGCCGCGCCCAGATCAGGCGGTGATCGTTGAAGTCCGCCCCACCGGTCACGGCCACCTTGGGGCCTTCGGGCAGAAGCAGCTGCGCCTCGGCCCGGCGGCGGGCGGCGAGAAAATCCCGGCTGTCGATCATCGCGAAGGTCAGGTTGCGATGGCTGACGCGCGAGCCGGTCCGGGGATGCCAGGGCTTGCCGAGGTGATGCTCGAAGCCCTCGGCGGCGAGGTCGCGAAAGAGTTCCAGCGCGGTGCGTCGTTCGACCATGCTCTGCCCCTCGGCCATGAGGCGTTCGAGTTCGAGAGATTTCACCTCGGAGCCATCCTGTTCCCGCTGAAGACGACGCTGCGCCTGTTCGTTGTCGTCGAGTTGGCGTTCGGCCCGCACCAGTGCGCGATGGAAGAGGTTGACCGCGCCCCAGAGCAGTTCGTCGAGATCGGGTTCGAGACGTGTATCGCCGAGCGTCGCGACAAGGGCGTCGAGGATATCGGCGACGGCACCGGCGATCTGGCCGCCCTCGGGCAAGGGGCGCGGATCGGGTTCATCCTCGTAGGGGCGCCAGCCGTAGAGCTGGAGTTCGGTCAGGACATGGGCGGTCGAGGACGTGCTGTGATGCGGCTCGTGGGCATCGGTTTCGGGATCGAGGGTCATCTGCGGGTTCCTTCCTCGGGGGAGCCGCGCGCCACACGAGGCCTTCGTGGCAGGAACGCGCCCACGGGCGGGGCGGCCGGGCAGCCCGAGCCTTTCGCGAGGGCCTTGATGGCCAAGCCCGGCTATTTTGCCTCGCGATGCAAAGCGCCCCAACGGGGCGCGGCGGAAAATAGCCGGAGCGCGGCCATTGCCGGGCCGTCCCGATTGTGGGCCTCCTGCCCTCTAAGAAGGCCGTGCGCGCCGGCCTTTCCCGTGGATGGGAACCGCGCGCGGGATGCCCCTGCGAAAACGATGCTGTGAGCCGTACAGCGCCAGCCCGATTGCCGCCCTGTCACACCGGCACGGAACGAGCGGCATCCTCGACGTGGAGATGAAGCCGAAACCGCGCTTGCAAGGCCGCCAGCCCATAGCGCCGGAGATCGTCGTTGAAGTCGCCCAGTCGCGGCGTGAGGGTCTGCGCCTCGATCCCGGCCTCGGCTGCGCGCGCCTCCAGTCGATCCCTTGCCGCCGCGCCTGCGGGATCACGGTCGCGCAACACGTAGAGCCGCCGCAGGCCAGCGGGAAACCGGATGGCGGCCAGGTGTCCCGATGACAGCGCCGCGACGGCGGGCAACTCAGGCAGGGCCGAGCGCACGGAAAGAACCGTCTCGATCCCCTCGCCCGCGATGAGCGCGTCCCCGGGTGCGCCGAACCGCACCCCGTTCCCGAGCAAAGCGCCCATCGCGCGCCGCGGTGTGTCGATATCGGCCTTGGCGCTCCCGTCCGGCCGCAGCCAAGTGCGGTGGGTCCCGGTCTGGCGGCCCTCGAGATCGGTGATGGCAGCCAGCATGGCCGGAAGCCGCGCGACCGTCCCGCCGCCTTCGGGCCGATAGAAGCAGGCGGGATGGAACCGCAGGCTTGGCATTTGGTCAAACGCTCCGATGCCACGCCTGCGCAGATAGGCTTCTACCGGAGTGCCGCGGATCGGTACACCCATTGCAAACAGGCGTCGTGCCGCCTCCTGAGATCCGGTGGCAGCTGGTCGCTGTGAATGTGGAGAATGCTGTCGGGTTGGATCAGGTAAGGGCAGGCTCAAGAAGCGTCGGGCCTCATCGGCAACGTCCTTGAAGTCGATTAAGCCGCAGCTTTCACGGATGACATCGAGCAGGTCGCCATGCTGTCCCGTGGCTGCGTCGGTCCATTTTCCAGCGGCACGGTTGCCGGACAGTGGCCCGGACAGCCGAACGAACATGGATCGGCCCGGTGTGTTATGAACGTCTCCCACCAGCCAGTAATGACCCTGCTTCCGGCCGTTCGACAGATAGTGCCGGCACACCGTTTCGGCGTTCTGGGAAAGCTGGCGCGAAAGCTTGGTGGCGGGGCTCGTCATGGCGGTCTCCAAGAGGGTTGGACGCAATCAGGGGCCCGCCATTAGAGCATGATGAGATTAGCTTGAAGCGTATCCAGTATTGGCGAGGTAGTTCGCGCACTCCTGTGGGCTGAAGCGGTCGAGCAGTGTCCCGATCCTGCGCCACGTTGCCTCCATTGTGCGCTCGGCTGCGTTGCGGAGCATGTGTTTGAGCTTCGAGAAGACCTGTTCAATCGGGTTCAGGTCGGGGCTGTAGGGCGGCAGAAAAAGTAGATGCGCTTTCGCGTTACGGATCGCCTGCCGCACGGCTTGCCCTTTGTGGCTGCCCAGATTGTCCATAACCACCACATCGCCCGGGCGCAGGGTTGGGACGAGCACGTGCGCGACATAAGCCCGGAACGCTTCGCCGTTGACGGGACCGTCCAAAACAAAGGGCGCGTCGATCCGATCATGACGCAGCGCTGCGATAAAGGTCATGGTGCGCCAGTGACCATGCGGGGCCCGCCCGATCAGGCGTTCACCTCTGGGAGCCCAGCCGCGCAGCGGGGCCATGTTGGTCTTGGCCCAGGTTTCATCAATGAACACGAGACGACGGGGGTCGATCCGGCCCTGGTGCCGCTTCCAGCGCACACGGCGGCGGCTCACGTCGGGGCGGTTCTGCTCCTCGGCGAGTTGGGTCTTTTTTTGAACGAGTAGCCCGTGCGGCGCACGAAGGCCCAGACGGTGCGGTAGTCGACCTTGAGCCCGCGCTCGGCCAGTTCCACCACCAGTCCGCGCAGTGTGAACGGCTCCGTTATCCGCTCCAGAAGCCACGCCTCATGCCCGCCTGCAATCTTGCGTGGCGGGTGGCCGCCTGTCCCTGCCGGAGCGCAACTCCCGGTCGCACGCAAACGCTGCGACCACTTCACAACACTGGACGGAGCCACATCCAGGGCCGCTGCGACCTGACGCACGCTCTCGCCCCCCAACAGCCGCGCCATTGCCCTCTCTCGAAGGTCCATTGAAAGTGCTCTACCCACTACTCGCCCTCCATCTTGTGGTCGGCAACAGTGAATCACCAAAATGCAGGCCTGTGAATCCTCTATCGATTCAGGCTGATTTCATCCCGCTCTAGGCGGCATTCTTTTGGGCCAATCGGACAATGCGCTCATACTCGGACTCTACGGCCTCGAGCGCTGCCAATTGTCGTTCAAGATGGAGCGCTATGGGCACGAATGTCTCTCCATCCGGACGATCTGACACAACCCGGATCATGAGATTGAGAGCCTGTTTAATGCGGGAAGCTGACGGTTTTATGCTGCCTCTGGCGTTGGTGTTGCCGGGAGGAGTTCGGTTCACCCGCCGATTGTCAGAAATCGAGCCATATCACCGTCCGCTCGGTCTCTGACCAAGGCTTAAAATCGACCCACCGCGGATGGTGGTCCAGCATCTCCCGTGAGCGGGATGGGCAGGCGTGCTGAACGGCGTTGTGTGGCAGTTTGTGTGGCAGTTTCCAGCAGCGACAACAAAAAACCCTCGAAAACTGAGGTTTTCGAGGGTTTTTGGGCTTGACATTGGTGCCCAGGAGAGGACTCGAACCTCCACGGCCTTGCGGCCACTGGCACCTGAAGCCAGCGCGTCTACCATTCCGCCACCTGGGCCGGTGTCGTGAGGCCGCGATCTAAGGTGCGGTGCTGGGAGTGTCAACGGAATTTGCGCGCCGGGCGGGCGGCGCGCAAGACCGCCTGCGTGGCGGGTCGCTGGACCAGGTCCGGCGCCGCCCCGCGACCCATTGCGCCTTGCCTCGTTTTCCGGCCCGACCTACACCCGACCGTATCCGACGTCATTCCAGGGGAACGCCATGCAACTCGTCACCATCTTCGGCGGCACGGGCTTCGTCGGCCGCTACGTCGCCCGGCGCATGGCGCAGGAGGGCTGGCGCGTCCGCTGCGCGAGCCGGCGGCCCAACGACGCGCCTTTCGTGCGCACCTACGGTGTCGTCGGGCAGGTCGAACCGGTGTTCTGCAACATCCGCGACGACGACAGCGTCCGCGATGTGACCCGCGGCGCGGATGCGGTCGTGAACTGCGTCGGCATCCTTGCCGAATCGGGCCGCCAGACCTTCGAGTCGGTCCAGTCCGAAGGCGCGGCCCGCATCGCACGGATCGCGGCCGAGGAGGGGGCCCTGCGCCTGGTGCAGATCTCTGCGATCGGCGCGGATTCCGATGCGCCCTCGACCTATGCCAGGACCAAGGGCCTGGGCGAGGAGGCCGTTCTGGAGGCCTTTCCGACCGCCATGATCGTCCGGCCATCCATCATTTTCGGCCACGAGGACGAATTCTTCAACCGTTTCGCGGGGATGGCGCGGATGGCGCCGCTGCTGCCGCTGGTCGGAGCCTCGACGCGGTTCCAGCCGGTCTATGTGGACGACGTGGCCGCGGCGATCCAGATGGGCGTCACCGGTCGGGCGGAGCCGGGGATCTACGAACTCGGCGGGCCGGACGTCTCCACCTTCCGCGAGCTGATGCGCGAGATGCTGGTGGTGATCCGGCGCCGGGGGCTGGTCCTGAACACGCCGATGCCGGTGGCCAAGCTGATGGGACGGGCGTTCGATCTGGTGCGCAACGGAACCGGGGGCTTTATCCGCCCGCCGCTCACCTACGATCAGGTGGTCAACCTGGGGCGGGACAGCGTGGTGGGCGACGGTGTCGGGACCTTTGCGGATCTGGGCATCCGCCCGACCGCGACCGAGGCGATCCTGCCCGACTACCTGTGGCGATTCCGTCCCTCGGGCCAGTATGCGGAGGCCAATGCCTCGGCGGCCGAGCTTCATTCCGAAGACACGAAGCCCCTGGACGGCAACCGGGCGGGGTTCTCCTGAGGCCGCGTGTCAGAGATAGGCATAGGCCAGAAGCGCCGCGCCCAGAAACACGCGGTAAATGACGTAGGGCGTGAAGCTGACGCTGTCGAGCAGGCGGAACATGAGCTTGAGCGCCAGCAGGGCCGCGGCCAGGGAAAACAGCGCGGCGATGCCGGCGTCCCGGGCCAGTTGCATGTCCGCCTGGCCGATCACGTCGAGGGACAGGAGCGCGGCGGAGGCCAGGATCGTCGGAATGGACATCAGCATCGACAGCCGCGCCGCGTCCTTGCGCCCGTAGCCCAGCAGGCGCCCGCCGGAAATCGTGATGCCGGAGCGGGACACGCCGGGGATCAGGGCGATGACCTGCCAGACCCCCATGACGATGGCGTGGCGGAGCGTCCAGTCAGAAGCCTCGCGGGTTTCCGCGCCCGTCTGGTCGGTCCAGTAGAGGACCAGCCCGAAGATGATCGTGGTCCAGCCGATGAGGGCGGCCGAGCGCATGGCTTCCTCCAGGCCCAGCACCTTGAGCACCAGCCCGACCAGGATCACCGGGACCGTGGCGACCGCAAGGCAGAGGGCCAGCCAGGCGCCCTGGCTGTCCACGCGGCCGCGCAAGAGGGACGGGATGCCGCCGAGGGCGATGCGCACGTCGCTCCAGAAGAACAGCACCACCGCGCCGAGCGTGCCGGCGTGGGCGGCGACATCGACGGCGAGTCCCTGATCGTCCAGCCCGGTCAGCGCGGGCAGCAGGATCAGGTGGCCGGAGGAGGAGACGGGCAGGAATTCCGTGATCCCCTGCACGATGGCGACGAGGAGGAGGTGCAGAATGGGCATGGATGGGGTCCGGGTTGGCGACGCGGCGATCATAGAAATCAACGCGCGGATGAACAGGGCTATTAATAGGTCCGATTGGGACGCAAATCCGACCCGCCGAGGCCTCTGTCCGACCAGAGGGTGCCCGCTCCGGTGTATCGGCGCGCGATAAGGTCATAATAGCTGACCCAACCGCGAGAAAACCACTTCACACGGCGGCGGCGTTTTTATATGAGCGGAGCAGATCGAGGAGGGTTCCGATTTGGCCGCCCAGAAAATGCTGACGTTCACGACCGTCGCCCGCGCGATGCCCGGCAAGCGCGATCCAGAAAGCCGCGTTTCCGATTTCCACGAGATTTACGGTGAGTTCGCGCGGGAGAAGGCGGCCGAGCAATCGGGGCGCTGCAGCCAGTGCGGCGTGCCCTATTGCCAGTCCCATTGCCCGCTGCACAACAACATCCCCGACTGGCTGCGCCTGACCGCCGAGGGGCGCCTGCGCGAGGCCTATGAGGTCAGCCAGCAGACCAACACCTTCCCGGAGATCTGCGGCCGGATCTGCCCCCAGGACCGCCTGTGCGAGGGCAACTGCGTCATCGAACAGGCCGGCCACGGCACCGTCACCATCGGCGCGGTGGAGAAATACATCACCGACACGGCCTTCGACGAGGGCTGGGTCGCGCCGATCCGCCCGGCGCGCGAACGCCCCGAGAGCGTGGCGGTGATCGGCGCCGGCCCGGGCGGGCTGGCCTGCGCGGACATGCTGCGGCGCGAGGGCGTGCAGGTCACCGTGTACGACCGCTACGACCGCGCGGGCGGGCTGATGACCTACGGCATCCCCGGCTTCAAGCTGGAGAAGGACATCGTGATGAAGCGCATCGCCCAGCTGGAGGACGGCGGGGTGACGTTCCGGCTGAACTGCGACGTCGGCCGGGATGTGTCTTTCGACGAGATCCGCGCGGAACATGACGCGGTGCTGATCGCCACCGGGGTCTACAAGAGCCGCGAATTGCAGGGGCCGGGGGCGGGGGCCGCCGGAATCGTCCGGGCGATCGACTTCCTGACGGCGTCCAACCGCAAGTCCTTCGGGGATGCTGTGCCGGAGTTCGACTCCGGCGAGCTGAACGCGGACGGCAAGCGCGTCGTCGTCATCGGCGGCGGCGACACGGCCATGGATTGCGTGCGCACCGCCGTGCGGCAGGGCGCGAAAAGCGTGAAATGCCTCTACCGGCGCGACCGCGACAACATGCCCGGCTCCCAGCGGGAGGTGAAGAACGCCGAGGAAGAAGGCGTGGAGTTCGTCTGGCTGTCGGCGCCCAAGGGGTTCTCCGGCGATACCGTGTCGGGCGTGATGGTGGACCGGATGCGCCTGGGCCAGCCCGACGCCACGGGGCGCCAGGTGCCCGAGATCGTCGCCGGTGCGGATTACATCGAAGAGGCCGACCTGGTGATCAAGGCGCTGGGGTTCGAGCCAGAGGATCTGCCGGCGCTCTGGGGCGTGGAGGGGCTGGAGGTGACCCGCTGGGGCACCGTTCTGGCCGACTTCCAGACCCATGCCACCAGCCTGCCGGGCGTCTATGCCTGCGGCGACATCCAGCGCGGCGCGAGCCTGGTGGTCTGGGCGATCCGCGACGGGCGGGAGGCCGCCCAGGCGATCATGGCGCAGCTGTCGGGGACCGCGGCGGTGGCCGCGGAATAGGCTCCGACGGGCATCGTAATCCTGTCGGAGATTCGTGAGAACTCCGTAGGAGGGTGCGCGCGCTACCTTTCGGTCATCCGGTCAGCACGGGTGACATAACGCTGCGGCAGGCTTTCGGGGCGCGGCTCCGGTCCGCCGCCGATCCGAACGAGGAGACAGTGCCATGACGAGCTATGACAGCGACTGGGTTGCCCGCGAAGAGGCCAAGCGCGCCGCCATGGCCGCGCGGGGCATGTACGATCCGGCGGAGGAACATTCCTCCTGCGGGGTCGGTCTGGTGGTGTCGGTCAACGGGACGCGGTCGCGCAAGGTTGTCGAGCACGGGATTTCCGCGCTGAAGTCGATCTGGCACCGGGGTGCCGTGGACGCGGACGGGCGCACGGGCGACGGCGCCGGCATCCATGTGCAGATCCCCGACGCGTTCTTCCGCGACCAGATCGCGCGCACCGGGCACACCCCCAACGAGGGCCAGCAGCTGGCCGTGGGGCAGGTGTTCCTGCCGCGCACCAACTTCGGCGCCCAGGAGACCTGCCGCACCATCGTCGAGACCGAGATCCTGCGGATGGGATATTTCATCTACGGCTGGCGGCACGTGCCGGTGGATATCTCCTGCCTCGGCGCGAAGGCCAACGCGACGCGGCCCGAGATCGAGCAGATCCTGATCTCGAACCCCAAGGGCGTGGACGAGGAGACCTTCGAGCGCGAGCTCTACGTCATCCGCCGCCGGATCGAGAAGGCGGCCGCCGCGGCCGGCGTGGGGCAGCTCTACCTTGCGTCGCTGTCCTGCCGGTCGATCATCTACAAGGGGATGATGCTGGCCCAGGACGTGGCCAATTTCTACACCGACCTCCAGGACGCGCGGTTCGAGAGCGCCTTCGCCATCTATCACCAGCGCTACTCCACCAACACCTTCCCGCAGTGGTGGCTGGCGCAGCCGTTCCGGATGCTGGCCCACAACGGCGAGATCAACACCCTGAAGGGCAACCTGAACTGGATGAAGAGCCATGAGATCCGCATGGCCTCTGCCGAGTTCGGCGACCTGGCCGAGGACATCAAGCCGATCGTGCCCCAGGCGGCGAGCGATTCGGCGGCGCTCGATTCGGTGTTCGAGGTGCTGGTGCGCTCCGGCCGGTCGGCGCCCATGGCCAAGACGCTGCTGATCCCGGAATCGTGGTCCAAGCAGGCCGAGGAGCTGCCGAAGCCCTGGCGCGACATGTATTCCTACTGCAATTCCGTGATGGAGCCGTGGGACGGGCCGGCGGCGCTGGCGATGACCGACGGGCGCTGGGTCTGCGCGGGGCTGGACCGCAACGGGCTGCGCCCGATGCGCTACGTGGTGACCGGCGACGGGCTGGTGATCGCCGGGTCGGAGGCCGGGATGGTGCCGGTAGACGAGGGGTCGGTGGTCGAGAAGGGCGCGCTGGGCCCCGGCCAGATGCTGGCCGTGGACCTCAAGAAGGCCAAGCTGTTCCACGACGCCGAGATCAAGGACAAGCTGGCCGCGGCGCTGCCCTTCGGCGAATGGGTGGGGCGGATCACCGAGCTGGACGAGGCGCTGGCCCGGGTGACCGAGGCGCCGTTCTTCGAGGGGGCGGAGCTGCGCCGCCGCCAGATCGCCGCCGGCTACACCATGGAGGAGCTGGAGCAGATCCTGGCGCCCATGGCCGAGGACGGCAAGGAGACGCTGGCCTCCATGGGCGACGACACGCCCTCTGCGGTGCTGTCCGAGACCTACCGGCCGCTCAGCCATTTCTTCCGGCAAAACTTCAGCCAGGTGACCAATCCGCCCATCGACTCCTTGCGCGAATTCCGGGTGATGAGCCTGAAGACCCGGTTCGGAAACCTCAAGAACGTGCTGGACGAAAGCAGCAGCCAGACCGAGATCATCGTGCTGGACAGCCCGTTCGTGGGCAACGCGCAGTTCGACCGGATGGTCGAGGCGTTCAACGCCCCGATGGCCCAGATCGACTGCACCTTCGCGGCGGGCGGCGGCTACGGCACGCTGCGCGCCGGGCTGACGCGGATCCGCGACGCCGCCGAGGAGGCCGTGCGCTCCGGCGCGGGGCATATCGTGCTGACCGACCAGGGCGCCGCCGAGGACCGGGTCGCGATGCCGATGATCCTGGCCACCAGCGCGGTCCATTCGTGGCTGACGCGCAAGGGGCTGCGGACCTTCACCTCGCTCAACGTGCGGTCGGCGGAGTGTATCGACCCGCATTACTTCGCGGTGCTGATCGGCTGCGGCGCGACCACGGTGAACGCCTATCTGGCCGAGGATTCCATCGCCGACCGGATCTCTCGCGGGTTGCTCGACGGGACGCTCACCGAGGCGGTGGCGCGCTATCGGCGGGCCATCGACGCGGGCCTGCTGAAGATCATGTCGAAGATGGGGATCTCCGTCATCTCGTCCTATCGGGGCGGCATCAACTTCGAGGCGGTGGGGCTGAGCCGCGCCATGTGCGCGGAGTATTTCCCGGGGATGCAGAGCCGGATCAGCGGCATCGGCATCAACGGCATCCAGATGAAGGCCGAGGGGATCCACGCCCGCGGCTTTCGCGGCGGCCAGGATGTGCTGCCCATCGGCGGGTTCTACAAGGCGCGCCGCTCTGGCGAGACCCACGCCTGGGAAGCGGCGTCGATGCACATGCTGCAGGTGGCCTGCAACAAGGCCAGCTATCAGATGTGGAAGCAGTATTCGGCCAAGATGGCCCAGGCCAAGCCGATCCACCTGCGCGACCTGATGGACTTCAAGGCGCTGGGCAAGCCGGTTCCGATCGAGGAGGTCGAGAGCATCACCCAGATCCGCAAGCGGTTCGTCACGCCGGGGATGAGCCTGGGCGCGCTGTCGCCCGAGGCGCACAGGACGCTTTCCATCGCCATGAACCGGATCGGCGCCAAGTCGGATTCCGGCGAGGGCGGAGAGGATCCCAAGGACTTCCAGCCCGACAGCAACGGCGACAACCGGTCCGCCAAGATCAAGCAGGTGGCCTCCGGGCGGTTCGGGGTGACGGCGGAATACCTGCTGGCCTGCGAGGAGCTGGAAATCAAGATCGCCCAGGGCGCCAAGCCCGGCGAGGGCGGGCAGCTGCCGGGGATGAAGGTCACCAGCCTGATCGCCAAGCTGCGCCATTCGACCCCGGGCGTGACGCTGATCAGCCCGCCGCCGCATCACGACATCTATTCGATCGAGGATCTGGCGCAGCTGATCTACGACCTCAAGCAGATCAACCCGCGCGCCAAGGTGACGGTGAAGCTGGTCGCCTCCTCCGGCGTCGGCACCATCGCCGCCGGCGTGGCCAAGGCCAAGGCGGACATCATCCTGATCTCGGGCCACAACGGCGGCACCGGGGCGAGCCCCGCGACCTCGATCAAATACGCCGGCCTGCCGTGGGAGATGGGCCTGACCGAGGCGCATCAGGTGCTGGCGATGAACGACCTGCGCAGCCGGGTGACGCTGCGCACCGACGGCGGTCTGCGCACCGGGCGCGACATCGTCATGGCGGCGATGCTGGGGGCCGAGGAATTCGGCATCGGCACCGCGGCGCTGATCGCCATGGGCTGCATCATGGTGCGGCAGTGCCAGTCCAACACCTGCCCCGTGGGCGTCTGCACCCAGGACACCGACCTGCGCGAGAAGTTCACCGGCACCGCGGACAAGGTGGTGAACCTGATCACCTTCTACGCCACCGAGGTGCGCGAGATCCTGGCCGGAATCGGCGCCCGCAGTCTGGACGAGGTGATCGGGCGGGCGGATCTGCTGTCCCAGGTCAGCCGCGGCTCGGCCCATCTGGACGATCTGGACCTGAACCCGCTGCTGATCACCGTCGATGACGCCGGCGAGATCGTCTACGACCGCGACCAGCCCCGCAACGCGGTGGACGACACGCTGGACGCGGAGATCGTGCGCGACGCGCGGCGGTTTCTGGAGGATGGCGAGAAGATGCAGCTCAGCTATGCCGTGCGCAACACCCATCGCACCGTGGGCACCCGCACCTCCAGCCATATCGTGACCCAGTTCGGGATGCGCAACGCGCTCCAGCCGGACCACCTGCATGTGAAGCTGACCGGCTCCGCCGGGCAGTCCCTGGGCGCGTTCGCCGCGCCGGGGCTGAAGCTGGAGGTCTCGGGCGACGCCAACGACTACGTGGGCAAGGGCCTGTCGGGGGGCACCGTCGTGGTGCGCCCGCCCATGGTCAGCCCGCTCGACGCCGCGTCCAACACGATCATCGGCAACACCGTGCTTTACGGCGCGACGGACGGGCATCTCTTTGCCGCCGGCCGCGCCGGAGAGCGGTTCGCGGTGCGCAATTCGGGCGCGAAGGCGGTGATCGAGGGCTGCGGATCGAACGGCTGCGAATACATGACCGGCGGGGTCGCGGTGATCCTGGGGCGGATCGGCGCAAATTTCGGCGCCGGGATGACCGGTGGCATGGCGTTCCTCTACGACCCCGAAGGCCGCGCCGAGACGATGATGAACATGGAGACGCTGGTGACCTGCAAGGTGACGGAGCCGCACTGGATCCGCATCCTGGAAGAGCTGGTCGAGCGCCACCACGCCGAGACCGGCTCTCGGCGGGCGGGCGACATCCTGCAGCACTGGGACACGGAACTGGCGCATTTCGTGCAGGTCTGCCCGCTGGAGATGCTGGACAAGCTGGAGCATCCGGTGGGCATCGAGGACCGGCGCGTGCCGGCGGAATAGGGGCGCGGGATGCGGCAGAGCTTGATCGCGGCGCTGGACAGGCTGGAGCAGGGCGACTGGGAGGTCGCGCATCGCATCGCGGCCGGCGACACATCGGCCCAGGGCGCCTGGCTTCATGCGCATCTGCACCGGGTCGAGGGCGATCCCGGCAACGCGGCCTACTGGTATCGCCGCGCCGGGCGCGCCGCGTTCGGCGGCCCGCCCGAGGCCGAGCGCGCGGAATTGCGCGCCGCCCTGGCGGGCTGAGGGGGCCGAAAGGCTAGGACCCCTGCCATGAGCGCGAGCACATCGAGCGGTACCCCCGGACGGTCCGGCGGACTGGCGGTCGTCACCATGGTACGCGGCGATGCGTTGTTCCTGGACATCTGGGCGCGGTACTGGCGGCGGTTCGTTCCGGCAGCGTCCATGGTCGTGGTGCTCGACGGCCCGCAGGACGCGCTGCCCCCTGCCTGCGACGGCTGCCAGGTTCTGACCCTGCCGCCGGTCGCCGCCTTCGACGGGTTCGACCGGGCGCGCTGGGCGTTCCTGTCGCATCTGGCCTCTGCGCTGAGCGCGCGGTTCGAGGCGGTGCTGCTGACCGACGTGGATGAGATCGTCGTGCTGGACCCCCGGGCGGGCGACGATCCGGCGGCCTATATCCTTGGCCGGGCGGAAGAGGTCATCAATCCCTTCGCCATGGAGATCGTCCACCGCATCGACCTGGAGCCCGCCTTCGATCCGGCGCGGCCGGTCCTGGCGCAGCGGCGCTACGGGCGGATCAACGCCTCATACTGCAAGCCCTGCATCACCCGCGGTCCCATCCGCTGGTCCATGGGCGGGCACCAGTCGGACCACGGGGCGCTGCACCTCAGCCCGGATCTCTACCTTCTGCACCTGCGCTATCTGGACCTGGGGATCCTGCGCGCGCGGCAGGCGCTGCGCCGCGGGCGGATCGCGGAGGGGTCCGGCGACGTGGCGGGCCACGGCTGGTCCAAGTCCGCCGATGCGATGGAGGGGTTCCTGCAGAGCTTCGTGGACAAGGGTGCGCCGGAGGAGAATGGCTTGGATTTCGGCTGGCAGCGCGGGCGCATCGCCAGAAGCTTTCACTACGATGCGGCGCAGGCTATGTGGCGGCGCGGGACGCTGACCAACCGGCGGACCTATACCCTGCCGGAGCGGTTCGCGGGGCTTTTCTGAGCGGGTCCGGGGCGGCGAAGGGGCATCATGGCGCGTAAGAAGGTGGCGAAACGGCGCGGCGGGCGCCGCGGGCGCTGGCTGCGGGTGCTGCGCCGGGGGGCGCTGGGCGTCGCGGTCCTGCTGGTGCTGGCGGTGGCGGCGCCGGCGGTGATCGACCCGCCGGCGACGCCATACATGATGGCCGAATCGCGCCGGCTGGGCGGGGTGGCCCAGGACTGGGTGCCGATGGAGCGGATCGCGCCGGTCATGGCCCGCGCGGCCGTGGCGGCGGAGGATGCCGATTTCTGCCTGCACTGGGGGTTCGACCTGGACGCCATCCGCGCCGCGATCGCGGCGGGGGCGGATCGCGGCGGCTCGACCATCAGCCAGCAGGTCGTCAAGAACGTCTATCTCTGGCAGGGGCGCAGCTGGCCGCGAAAGGCGCTGGAGGCGGTGCTGACCCCGGCGGTGGAAGCCGTGTGGTCCAAGCGGCGGATCCTGGAGGTGTATCTGAACGTGGCCGAATTCGGCGAGGGCGTGTTCGGGGTGGCCGCCGCCGCGCAGGCGGCTTTCGGCGTGCCGCCGGACCGGCTGTCGGCGGATCAGGCCGCGCGGCTGGCGTCGGTCCTGCCCAGCCCCAAGACTCGGTCGGCCGCCCGGCTGGACGCGGCCGGCGGCCGGCGGGTGGCGCGGATCGCCGACGGGGCGGCGGTGATCGCGGCGGACGGCCGCGCGGCGTGCTTCCAGCGCGACGGCGCGGGTTGAACGCCGGCGCGCGACGCGGCAGGAGGGACGGGCCATTCGGAGGTGCCCGCTGATGTATCGACTGTTCCACATGCCGCTGTCGCCGTTCTGCCGCAAGGTCCGCCTTGCCCTGGCCGAGAAGCGGATCGAGGTCGAGCTGGTCGAGGAACGCTACTGGGAGCGCGATCCCGACTTTCTGCGCCGCAATCCCGCCGGCAAGGTGCCGGTGCTGCGGGTCGATGGCCGCAGCTATCCAGACAGCATGGCGATCTGCGAATACCTGGAGGAGCGCCACCCGGTGCCGGCCCTGTTTCCGGAGGACACCGAGGGCCGGTTCGAGATGCGGCGGCTGGTGGCCTGGTTCGACGACAAGTTCTTTCACGAGGTCACCAGACGGCTGCTCTACGAGAAGGTGAACAAGAAGGTGCAGGGCACCGGCTATCCCGACAGCCGGACGGTGAAGGAGGGCACCAAGGCAGTGAAGTTCCACCTCGATTACATGGCGTGGCTTCTGGACCAGCGGCGGTGGCTGGCCGGCGACACGCTGACCCTGGCCGATTTCGCCGCCGCATCGCACCTGTCCGCGCTGGACTACACCAGCGATGTCGACTGGGCGCGCAACGAGAACGTCCGGGACTGGTACGCCAAGATCAAGTCCCGCCCCGCGTTCCGGGGCATCCTGGCCGATGTGGTGCCGGGCTTTCCGCCGCCGCCGCATTATGCCGACCTGGATTTCTGAGGTGACCGGGGA
This sequence comes from Palleronia rufa, assembly GCF_000743715.1. Classification (GTDB taxonomy): domain Bacteria; phylum Pseudomonadota; class Alphaproteobacteria; order Rhodobacterales; family Rhodobacteraceae; genus Palleronia; species Palleronia rufa. The sequence goes on along the minus strand of NZ_JQEY01000003.1, from coordinate 303,035 downwards.
GGGGGCGCTGCCCCCGCGCGCTGCGCCCCCCGGGATATTTGCGGAAAGATGAAGGACGCGCTGAAGGCGGCGCTGCGGCGCGAGGCGCTGGCGGCGGGATTCGTCAAGATGGGCGTGTGCCGCCCGGACGCGATCCCCGAAGCGGCGGGGCGGCTGGGCGCGTTCCTCGGGGCCGGCCGTCACGGGCAGATGGGCTGGATGGAGGCGCGGGCGGACTGGCGGGGGGATCCCGCAGCGCTCTGGCCCGCGGCGCGGTCCGTGGTGATGCTGGCCGAGGCCTATTCCCCCGGCCACGACCCGCTCGACGATCTGGCGCTGCGGGACCGGGGCGCGGTCAGCGTCTATGCACAGGGGCGCGACTACCACGACGTGGTGAAGAAGCGGCTGAAGCGGGTCGCGCGGTGGCTGCTGGAGGCCGCGGAGGGCGGCCGATACCGGGGGGACGGCGGGGATGGTTCGACGGGAGCGCGCGGCGCGCGCATCGCGGATCCGTCGCGCCCGCAGGTCAAGGTTTTCGTCGATACGGCGCCGGTGATGGAAAAGCCCCTGGCGCAGGCCGCGGGGCTGGGCTGGCAGGGCAAGCACACCAATCTGCTGGGGCGGGATCTGGGGAATTGGGTCTTTCTGGGCGCGATCTTCACCACCGTGGATCTGCCCCCCGATCCGCCCGAGACCGAGCATTGCGGGTCGTGCCGGAAGTGCCTCGACATCTGTCCGACGGATGCGTTTCCGGCGCCCTTCCAGCTCGATGCGCGGCGCTGCGTGTCCTATCTGACGATCGAGCATCGCGGCCCCGTGGACGAAAGCCTGCGCGAAGGCCTCGGCAACCGGATCTACGGCTGCGACGACTGCCTTGCGGTCTGCCCGTGGAACAAGTTCGCGGCGGCCGCCCGCGACATGCGGCTGGCCCCCGCGCCCGGCCGCCGCGCGCCGCTGCTGGCCGACCTTGCGGCCTTGGACGACGCGGGGTTCCGGGCACGGTTCGCCGGATCGCCGATCAAGCGGATCGGCCGCGACCGGATGGTGCGCAACGTCTGCTATGCCATCGGCAATTCGGGCGATGCATCGCTGTCACAGGTCGTGGCCGGGCTGACCGGGGACGCCGACGCGGCGGTTGCGGACGCGGCGCGCTGGGCTACGCTGCGCCTGCGTGACGCGTAAGGGGGGACGGCCGTTGCGGCTCAAGACGCTGCTGCATCGCGCGGCGATCCGGGGCGAGGCCGCGCTTGACCGGATCCGGCCGCGCACCGCGCCCCGAGCGCCGGTGCTCGACACCTACCGGGGCTACGGCGTGCCCGGCGGGCTGGTGCTGCGCGCGCGAGTGCTGGCGTCGCTCAGGCGCACCACGCCGGATCCGGGGCAGAGCCGGTGGCAGAACCTCAAGGAGATGGCGGCGCTGTTCCTGACCCGCGAGGTGGCGGGCGTGCGGGTCGTCGCCCGCGAGAGCGGCGCCTCGGGGACCAGCGACGAGGAGGGCTATGTCACGATCCGCGTGGACGGCACCTTCGCGCCCGGCTGGCACCAGGTGGCGCTGGAGATCGAGGGCGTGGCCGACAGCCGCGCCGCGGCGCGGGCCATGGTGCCCTCGGGTCAGGCGCGGCTGGGCATCGTGTCCGATATCGACGACACGATGATGCAGACCGGCGCCTATTCCCTGGCGCGCAACCTCTGGACGACGTTCACCGGATCGGCCCGCACAAGGCGGATCTTTCCCGATGCCATCGTGCTGATGGACCATCTGGCGAACCATGGCCGCAACCCGGTCTATTACGTAAGTTCCAGCCCGTGGAACCTGCACAGCTTCCTGGAGCAGGTGTTCGACCGCGCCGGGCTGGTGGCCGGGCCGATGTTCCTGCGCGATCTGGGGATCGCGGAGGACCAGTTCGTGACCCGCGGCCACGGCAACCACAAGGGCCGGGCGATCGACACCATCCTGGCGGCCAATCCGGGGCTGGACTTCGTGCTGATCGGGGACACCGGACAGAAGGACGCGCAGATCTATCTGGAGGCCGCGCATCGCCACGCGGGCCGGATCCGCGCGGTGATCCTGCGCGAGCCCGGACCGGGGCCGGACGATGCGTCGCGGGCCGCGATCTCGTCGCTGCGGAGGCTGGGCATCGTGGTGGCCGACGGCGCCGACTTCACGGAGGTGGCCGGGGTGCTGGAGCGGGGCGGCCTGCGCCTCTGACCCGGCTTGTCGGGGCGGCGCGCATCTGGCAAGACGGGTGCTGCATGGCCCTCAGCGTCGTCATATTCCGAATTACCGGCCCGGCGCTCTGAACGAGCCGCCGGGACCGGGGCGCGGCCCCTTGCCGCCACTTCCATACAATCCGCCAGAACGGGACGCCTTCCATGTGCGCCGACACGCCCGACACCCCCGACTACAAAGACACGCTGAACCTGCCGCAGACCGATTTTCCCATGCGCGCGGGCCTGCCGAAACGCGAGCCTGAGTGGCTGGAGCGCTGGGAGCGGATCGGCATCTACGACCGGCTGCGCGAGCGGGAGGGGCGCGCGCCCTTCACGCTCCATGACGGGCCGCCCTATGCCAACGGGCATCTGCACATCGGTCACGCGCTGAACAAGACGATCAAGGACATGATCGTGCGCAGCCATCAGATGATGGGCAGGGACGCGCGCTACATCCCCGGCTGGGATTGCCACGGCCTGCCGATCGAGTGGAAGATCGAAGAGCAGTACCGCCAGAAGGGCCGCGACAAGGATCAGGTCGACGTGGTGGAGTTCCGCCGCGAGTGCCGCGAATTCGCCGCCCGCTGGGTGGAGATCCAGCGCGCGGAGTTCCAGCGGCTGGGCGTGACCGGCGCCTGGGACCGGCCCTACCTGACCATGGACCATCACGCCGAGGCGGTGATCGCGGCGGAATTCCAGAAGTTCCTGATGAGCGGCGTGCTCTACCGCGGCTCGAAGCCGGTGATGTGGTCGCCGGTGGAAAAGACCGCGCTGGCCGAGGCGGAGGTCGAGTATCACGATCGCCAGGCGGACGCGATCTGGGTGAAGTTCCCGGTGGTCAAGCTGCCCGCGACCTTCGAGGACGCGCTGGTGTCGATCGGCGACGACGAGGCCGGGCTGGACCTGACCGGCGTCGATGCGGCGTTGCGCGACGCGGCGGTGCTGATCTGGACCACGACGCCCTGGACGATCCCGTCGAACCGCGCGATCGCGTTCAATTCCGGCATCTCCTACGGGGTCTATCGCGTGACCGAGGCGGCGGCGGAGAACTGGGTCGGCGTCGGCGAGACGGTGATCGTGGCCGATGCGCTGGCCGATGTCGTCCGCGACGCGGCCCGCGTGGACGCCTGGGAGCGGGTGGTCGGCGTCAACCCCGACGGCATGGTCTGCGCGCATCCGTTCCGCGGGGCCGCGGGCGCGGCGGGCGAATGGGACTACGACGTGCCGCTGCTGTCCGGGGACCATGTGACGGAGGACGCGGGCACGGGGTTCGTGCATACCGCGCCGTCCCACGGCGACGACGATTTCGCGCTGGGCGTGAAGCACGGGCTGGAGATGACCTACAACCTGGACGACGACAGCGCCTTTCGCGCCGATCTGCCGTTCTTCGCGGGCGCCCAGGTGATCCGGCCCAACGGCAAGCCGGGCGATGCCAACAAGTCGGTGATCGCCAAGCTGCGCGAGACGGGCGCGCTGGCGGCGACGCAGCGGATGACGATCTCGGACGCGCATTCGTGGCGCTCCAAGGCGCCGGTGATCCGGCTGAACCGGCCGCAGTGGTTCGCAGCCATCGACCGCGAGGTGGGCGACGGGCTGGACGACTACGGGCGGACCATCCGCGCGCGGGCCCTGACCTCCATCGACGAGCTGGTGACCTGGACGCCAAGGGGCGGGCGCAACCGGCTTCACGCGATGATCGAGGGCCGGCCCGACTGGGTGCTGTCGCGCCAGCGCGCCTGGGGCGTGCCGCTGACCTGTTTCGTCAGGCGCGGGGCCATGCCCGGCGACGACGGCTTCCTGCTGCGCGACGCGCAGGTGAACGCCCGCATCCTGAAGGCGTTCGAGGCCGAGGGCGCGGATGCCTGGTACGCCGACGGCGCCAAGGCGCGATTCCTGGGCGACGGCTACGATCCGGAGGACTGGGACCAGGTGTTCGACATCCTGGACGTGTGGTTCGACAGCGGATCGACCCATGCCTTCGTGCTGCGCGACCGGGCGGACGGCTCAGAGGACGGCATCGCGGATGTGTACATGGAGGGCACCGACCAGCACCGGGGATGGTTCCATTCGTCGCTGCTGCAGGCCTGCGGCACCATCGGGCGCGCGCCCTACCGGAACGTGGTGACCCACGGCTTCACCCTGGACGAGAAGGGCGTGAAGATGTCGAAATCCATCGGCAACGTTATCGTCCCCGACCAGGTGGTCAAGCAGTACGGCGCCGACATCCTGCGGCTGTGGGTGGCGCAAACCGACTACACCGCCGACCAGCGCATCGGACCGGAGATCCTCAAGGGCGTGGCGGATTCGTACCGGCGGCTGCGGAACACGCTGCGTTTCATCCTGGGCAACCTGCCGGTGGAGGTGCCGCAGGTGGATCTGGCGGAGATGCCGGAACTGGAGCGCTGGGTGCTGCACCGGCTGGCCGAGCTCGACGCCCATGTGCGCGCCCGCTACCGGGCGTTCGACTTCCAGGAGGTGTTCCAGGCGGTGTTCACATTCGCGACGGTGGATCTGAGCGCGGTCTATTTCGACATTCGCAAGGACGCGCTTTACTGCGATGCGCCCGACAGCCCGCGCCGCCGCGCGGCGGAGGCGGTGCTGGGCCTGCTCTACGCGCGGCTGGTGACCTGGCTGGCGCCGATCCTGGTCTTTACCATGGAAGAGGTATGGCTGGAGCGGCACGACGCCGCCGATGCCTCAATCCATCTGGAGGATTTTCCGGACACGCCGGCGGACTGGCAGGACGACACCCTGGCGGCCGCCTGGGCAGGGATCCGGCGCGTGCGCCGGCTGGTGACGGCCGCGCTGGAGGTGGAGCGGCGGGACAAGACCATCGGCGCGTCGCTGGAGGCCGCGCCGATCGTGCATGTGGCCGATGAGGGGCTGGCCGAGGCGCTGCGCGGCGTCGATTTCGCCGATATCTGCATCACCAGCGGCGTCACCGTCACCACCGACCCCGCCCCCCGGACCGCGTTCCGCCTGCCGGAGGTGGACGGCGTCGCGGTGGTCTTCGCCAAGGCGCAGGGGACGAAGTGCCAGCGCTGCTGGAAGGTGCTGCCCGATGTCGGCACCCACGACCATCCGGGAACCTGCGCGCGCTGCGACGAGGCGCTGGGATAGGCGCGACGCCGCCCGGTGCCGCGACATGCCGCGGCGCCGGTAGTGCCGGCGGGAATGGCTTCCGCTCCGGCGTGCACGTGCTAGGGTCCTGACGATCACGCTTTGGGAGGAGCCGTATGACGATCTTCAAGAGCCCGCATGACGATATCGAGATCCCGGCGATCTCGATCACCGAGCGGCTGTTCCAGGGGCTGGATCTTGCACCCGACCGGGTGGCGGTGACGGACGGTCCCAGCGGCCGCCAGATCACCGCCGCCGCGCTGAAAGAGCAGATCCAGCGGCTTGCCGGCGGGCTGACCAAGCGGGGCTTCGGCCGGGGCGCCGTGGTCGCGCTGATGGCCCCCAATATCCCCGAATACGTCACCGTGTTCCATGGCGTCGCCTGGGCCGGGGGGACCGTCACCACGATCAACCCGACCTACACCGCCCATGAGGTCCGCAAGCAGCTGCTGGATTCCGGGGCGCGGCTGCTGGTGGTGGCGGAGGCGTTCGTCGATACCGCCAGGAAGGCCGCCGAGGGCAGTTCCGTCGAGAGCATCGCCGTGATCGGCACGGCCGCAGACGAGATCCCTCTGACCGATCTGATGGGCGAGCGGCTCACGGATCAGGCGCCGGTCGATCTGGAGCGCGACGTGGTCGTGCTGCCCTATTCCTCCGGCACCACGGGAATGCCCAAGGGTGTCATGCTGAGCCACCGCAACCTCGTGGCCAACGTGGAGCAGTGCCAGACCGTCTTCGCGCCGGCGCCGGGAGAGACCACGATCGCGTTCCTGCCGTTCTTCCACATCTACGGGATGACGGTGCTGATGAACCAGTACCTGTGCGGCGGCGCGTCTCTGGTGACCATGCCGCGATTCGACCTGGAGCAGTTCCTGACCCTGACCGAGACGCACAAGGTCGAATGCCTCTATATCGTGCCGCCCGTGGCGCTGGCGCTGGCCAAGCATCCGGCGGTGGAGGCGCATGACCTGGGATCGGTCACGCGGATCATGTGCGGCGCGGCGCCGCTGGGCGGCGAGCTGGGCGACCAGTGCGCGACGCGCATCGGCGCGGTGATGACGCAGGGCTACGGCATGACCGAACTGTCGCCGGTCAGCCATGTGACGCCGCTGGAGGCCCCCCGGGCGGGGGCGTCGGGTCTGACCGTGGCCAATTGCGAATCGCGCGTGGTCGATCCCGAGACGCTTGAGGACCGCCCCCCGGGAGAGGAGGGCGAGTTGTGGGTGCGCGGGCCGAACGTGATGCTTGGCTATCTGGGCAATGACGCGGCCACCGCCGAGACGATCACCGACGACGGCTGGCTGAAGACCGGCGATCTGTGCGTGATCGACGAGGACGGCTACATGTTCGTCCGCGAGCGGGTGAAGGAGCTGATCAAGTTCAAGGGTTTCCAGGTCGCGCCGGCGGAGCTGGAGGCAGAGCTCTGCGGCCATGACGGCATCGCCGACGCGGCCGTGCTGGGCCGCCCCGACGAAGAGGCCGGAGAGGTCCCGGTGGGCTTCGTGGTGCTGGCCAAGGGGGCGGACCTGTCGGCAGAGGACGTGCGCGCGCATCTGGACGGGCGGCTGTCGTCCTACAAGCAGCTCCATGAGGTCCATTTCGTCGAGGAGATCCCCAAATCGGCCAGCGGCAAGATCCTGCGGCGGGTGCTGAAGGACCGGCTTGGCTGAGGATGCCGAGATCGCGCGCGTCCTGCGGGCGCTGGCCGACGCGCGCAGGCCGGGGACGTTCTGCCCGTCCGAGGCGGCGCGCGCGCTGTCCGACGACTGGCGGCCGCTGATGGGCGACGTGCGGCGCGTGGCGGCGGAGATCGGGCTGGCGGCCACCAAAGGCGGGCGTGCGGTGGACCCGGCGACGGCGCGGGGACCGATCCGGCTGGGCGCGGGCTAGAGCGGGATGAAATCAGCCTGAATCGATAGAGGATTCACAGGCCTGCATTTTGGTGATTCACTGTTGCCGACCACAAGATGGAGGGCGAGTAGTGGGTAGAGCACTTTCAATGGACCTTCGAGAGAGGGCAATGGCGCGGCTGTTGGGGGGCGAGAGCGTGCGTCAGGTCGCAGCGGCCCTGGATGTGGCTCCGTCCAGTGTTGTGAAGTGGTCGCAGCGTTTGCGTGCGACCGGGAGTTGCGCTCCGGCAGGGACAGGCGGCCACCCGCCACGCAAGATTGCAGGCGGGCATGAGGCGTGGCTTCTGGAGCGGATAACGGAGCCGTTCACACTGCGCGGACTGGTGGTGGAACTGGCCGAGCGCGGGCTCAAGGTCGACTACCGCACCGTCTGGGCCTTCGTGCGCCGCACGGGCTACTCGTTCAAAAAAAGACCCAACTCGCCGAGGAGCAGAACCGCCCCGACGTGAGCCGCCGCCGTGTGCGCTGGAAGCGGCACCAGGGCCGGATCGACCCCCGTCGTCTCGTGTTCATTGATGAAACCTGGGCCAAGACCAACATGGCCCCGCTGCGCGGCTGGGCTCCCAGAGGTGAACGCCTGATCGGGCGGGCCCCGCATGGTCACTGGCGCACCATGACCTTTATCGCAGCGCTGCGTCATGATCGGATCGACGCGCCCTTTGTTTTGGACGGTCCCGTCAACGGCGAAGCGTTCCGGGCTTATGTCGCGCACGTGCTCGTCCCAACCCTGCGCCCGGGCGATGTGGTGGTTATGGACAATCTGGGCAGCCACAAAGGGCAAGCCGTGCGGCAGGCGATCCGTAACGCGAAAGCGCATCTACTTTTTCTGCCGCCCTACAGCCCCGACCTGAACCCGATTGAACAGGTCTTCTCGAAGCTCAAACACATGCTCCGCAACGCAGCCGAGCGCACAATGGAGGCAACGTGGCGCAGGATCGGGACACTGCTCGACCGCTTCAGCCCACAGGAGTGCGCGAACTACCTCGCCAATACTGGATACGCTTCAAGCTAATCTCATCATGCTCTAAGGTGTATCCCGAACCTTTGGAGGGATATGGCCTGCTGCCGGTTTCGTGGACACGAAGATAAGATCGTGACCATGGAACTGGAGATTGGATATGACGAGACGGAAGTTCAGCCGCGAATTCAAAATCGAGGCGGTGAAGCTGGTGACCGAGCGGGGCGTGACGGTGGCCCAGGCGTGCCGAGATCTGGACCTGGCGGAGAGTGTTCTGCGGCGGTGGATGCGTGAAGCGACGGTGGCGTCTGCCAGTGCCTTCCCCGGCAATGGCCAGCAGCGCGCCGAGCTGGCCGAGATCGCGGCCCTGAAGAAAGAGGTCGCCAAGCTCAGGGCGGAGCGTGACATCCTAAAAAAGGCCGCGGCCTTCTTCGCGCGGGAAGCGACATGACGTTCGCGTTCGTTGCGAAGCACCGGCATATCTGGCCCGTCAGCTGGATGTGCGCGGTGCTGGGCGTCTCTCGGTCTGGCTTCCACGCCTGGCTCAAGCGACCGATCAGCGCCCGGGCGATCTACGATGCGAAGCTCGTCTTGGAGATCGACAAGAGCTTCAAGGCCAGCGACCGCACCTATGGCGCACGTCGGGTCTGGCGCGACGTGCTCGAGGAAGGGTTGGCCTGCGGGCTGCACCGGATCGAGCGCCTCATGCGGCAGAACGCTATGAGAGCGCGACCAAAGCGGCGCGGGAATCCGAAGGATGATGGCGAACGCTCGGTCATCGCCGGCAACATCCTCGACCGCGACTTCCAAGCCGACCGGCCGAACCAGAAATGGCTGGCCGACTTCACCTACATCTGGACCGCAGAGGGCTGGCTTTACGTCTCGGTCGTGCTCGACCTCTTCTCCCGGCGCGTCGTCGGCTGGTCGATGAAGGCGGACTGGGACGCCACGCTGGTCATGGATGCCCTGATGATGGCGGTTTGGCGGCGCGGCAAGGCCGACGCTCTGCTCCACCATTCCAACCAGGGATCGCAATATACCAGCGAGCAGTTCCAACGCCTGCTGCTCGACAACGGCATCATCTGCTCCATGAGCCGGGCGGGCAATGTCTGGGACACCTCGGCGATGGAGAGCTTCTTCTCGTCGCTGAAGACCGAGCGCACGGCCCGCAAGGTCTACCGGACCCGCGACGCGGCACGCGCCGACGTGTTCGACTACATTGAGTGCTTCTACAATCCGAGACGACGTCATTCCAAGCTGGGCTATCTCAGCCCCATGGCGTTCGAGGACCGCGCTATGCAAACCTAACCCGGTGTCCACGAAACCGGCAGCAGGCCACAGACGCGACTGCAGGCCCACCCGGGCGCCGGCCGCGCGGACGGTCGCCCGGCACGCAGTGTCGCGTCGGCTCAGATCCGTCTTTCCCGCAACCAGCCGACCAGGCCGGATGCCACGACGATGACCGCGCCCACCAGGGTCAGCGGATCGGGCCGCTCGCCCAGAAACACGATTGCCAGAAGCAGGGCGAAGAAGAGGCGCGTGTACCGGAACGGGATCACGGCCGATACTTCACCGATCCGTGTCGCGCGCATGAGGCACAGGTAAGCCAGCACGAAGGCGCAGACCGTTGCCGCAAGGCCAAGGAGTGCGCGCCGGTCGAGCGGCATCCAGCGGTCCTGGATCCAGGCCATGACAAGGGCGAAGACGAAGAGCCCCGAAAACGCCCAGAAGGCCAGTTGCAGATTGGAAATGTGGTCCGGGACGCGGCGAGAGGCAAGGTCCCGCGCCGCAAGACCCGAGGCGGCCAGCACGACCAGAAGTGCCGGCCAGCGGAACCCGTCCGCTCCGGGTTGCAGCATCAGCAGCACGCCCAGAAGGCCCGTGAGCACCAGTCCCCAGCGCACCGGGCCGACACGTTCCCCCAGCCAGATCGCCGCGCCGGCCGTCACGAAGAGCGGCTGGACCTGAACGATGGCCGAGGTCAGCGACAGCGGCACCAGCGCCAGGGCAGAGACGTAGGACAGCGTCGCGACAACCTCGCCGCCCGACCGCAGAACGACCAGCGGATGGACCATGCCCGCCGAGCGGAGCGGCAGCCCCGCCCGAAGACAGAGCGCGGCAAAGACCGTGGCACATCCGCCCGAAACCAGGACGATCAGCTGGCCCGGCGGCAAGGCACCGGTCACCTGCTTGATGAAAAAATCGTTCACGGCGAAGGCCGCCATGGACAGCACCATCCAGCCAATCGCGCGCAGCGTGTCCGTGGTCATGCGCGGCGATGCCCGCGAGGCTCCGGGCCGGAGCGGTCCGGCGCGTTCCCGGTCAGCCGGGCCACGGGGACCTGCGGGGGCCCGACCTTGGCTGCCGTGATTTCGGCTGCGGGACCGGTGTCTCGGTCCACCGGGTGGTGGCGGACCCGTCTCGTTTCCCTGTCCCGAGCACTGCCGCCGTCGACGGCCCGGCGCTCGGGGATGCCGTTTTGCCTGGATACCCGGCGCGGGCGGCGGATGATGGGCGGGGACCGCCTGTTGCCCCGCGCGACCGCACCGGCTTTTATCGCCCGGGCGGCCGGGCGGGCCGCCCTGTCCCCAAGGATCGCTGCGATCGCCTTGCACGGCCCGGTCGTCCGCGGACCCGCGCAGGCGCATGCGTGAAGAATTCTGTCGCCCATGACCGGCCTCTAGCCGCTGCGCGGCGCCGGCGCCAGTCCCGGTGCGTGCCGGCTGCCGGGCCAACCAGGCACCATCGACCGTCGAGCCGTGAGGGACGCGGCGGACCGCGCATTGGGGTCGGAAGGGGCCGGACGGGGCGGGGCGCGCAGGCGCTCCGATCCGTTCCGGGTCGCCCGACGAAGAACGCCGTTCCAGCGTTTCCAGCCCTGAGGTCCCGGCGGCAAGGGCCTCGGCCCATCGTGGACAGCGCGGGAGTGGCTGCCGTTCGGTCCGGTCGCGGTTCGCACAGGCCTAAAGCGTTTCGGTTTGAACTTGGATCGTGAGGGATTCCCTTGAGAGCTGGTCTGTGATTCATCCTGTTTGGGAGGATGGATCATGTCAGCACCATTGCCATCCGCACTTCGGGCGCGGTTTCAGAAGTACATTGAAGAAGGGTCAAGCGGGCGCGCGGCGGCGTTGCGTCTGAAATTGTCGCCAGCGACGGGCGCGCGGTGGGCGCGCCAGGTGAGAACCAAGGGCCATGCGGAACCGSCCCCCCAGGGACCGCCGCACGGCAAGGGGAAGCTGGCACCGCATCAGGCTTTCCTTGAGGAGTTGATCGCACAGGACCCCGACATCCCGCTGTTCGAGTTGCGCGATGCGCTGGCTGAGGCAGAAGGCGTGCGGGTGCACCACTCTTCCATCGCCAACCTGCTGTCCCGGCTCGGGTTCACGTACAAAAAAAGTCACTGGTCGCGACCGAGCGCCGCCGTGCCAAGGTAAGGCAGCAACGGGCCGAGTGGTTCAAACACCGTCTGCCTGCCATTGCGGCCTTGCCGGATCGCGTTGTCTTCATTGATGAAACAGCAGTGAAGACGAACCTCACGCGCCTGCGCGGCAGGGCCAAACGCGGTCAACGACTGACGATGGAGGCGCCTTTCGGAAGTTGGGGCACGCAGACATTGATTGCAGGGCTGACACAAGATGCGTTGATCGCGCCGTGGGTCATCAAGGGCGCGATGGACGGCCCCGCCTTTGCCGCCTACATCCGCGAGGTGCTCGTTCCAGAGATCGTACGCGGCACCGTCGTCATCCTCGACAACTTGGCCACGCATCGGAATAAGGAGGCCGCGCAGGCCTTGCGAGACCACGGCTGCTGGTTCCTCTACCTGCCGCCATACTCACCCGACCTGAACCCCATAGAGCAGGCTTGCTCAAAGCTGAAAGCCCACCTTCGAAAAATCGGGGCCAGAACCTTCACCGAGGTCTTTCAAGCCATCGGCGCAATCTGCGATCTCTACGACCCAGCAGAGTGCTGGAATTACTTCAAGGCTGCCGGATATGTTGCAGGTTAAAACCGAAAGGCTTTAGCCGGATTGATCCTTGCACCGGCACGCGAACGCTCACAAGAGCGTGAACACTTACCGTAGCCTTGCCAACGCCGTGAAGGCTTCGGCTAACGTGTTCGCCTTTCGTCCTCTATCGTCGCCGCGACAGTAACCCTTTGATCTTGCCCCCGTTTTACCGGACACTCAGGCGGTTGCGGTTTGGGCTGCGATGAACTCGCGTGGTGAGCGCATCTTCAGCCCCGAGTGCGGGTGATTTTCATTGTAGTCCTCGAACCACCCGGCGATCAATCCGAGGACGGTGGTGGCGTTTGGCAGCGGCGTAACGTTCACGTAGTCCCGCTTCAGCGTGTTGACTAAGGCCTCTGATATTCCGTTGCTTTGCGGACTCTTCACCGGGGTGAAGCAGGGTTTCAGGCCGAGCTGCCGGGCAAAGATGCGGGTGTCTTTGGCGATATAGGGCGATCCATTATCGCTGAGCATCTCGCCTGCATAATGCGGTAAACGCGCTTGTGGTTGACGGGTTCTGCGCCTGTAGCGCGCAACTGCCGGTTCAAAATGGCCGTGATGCGGCGATATCCGTAGGTCGGCCTTGCCGCCACCAGCGCGGTGATCAGCGGCACCACCGCCGCATCTTGCGCTTTGTGATAGCGCCGACGCGGCTTTGCGCTTGCCGAGGCATCCGTGACGACGCCAAAGCGCGATCACGCCCGCATCACGTCGCTGCCCGACGAAGCGACCGTCCCCGGATCGATCGCAGGGTAGTGCGACGACGACAACGACAACCACCCGCACCCGCTACCGAGAATGCGCTCACCCCGCGCGTTCATCGCAGCTCAAATCGCAACCGCCCGAGTATCCGGTGAAACGGAGCAAGACTACTCGGGGACCTTCGGTCAGACCTGCGCCCGTGGCGCTGAGAGGCCTGTCAAACCTGGTTCTAGCTGTTCAGTCCCGGCATCTGGTGGATCGGATCCAGGATGGATCGATCCGGTTCTGATGTCCAGATGTTGCAGATGTAGTCGTATGGCGTGAGGCCGCCGAGTGTCCTGAGCCGTCGGGCGGAGTTGTAGGCCGCCATGAAGTCCGCAAGATGGCTGCGAAGCTGATCGTGGCTGTCACGGTGGACGCGCTTCACGTCATCGCTTCTCAGGTCATCGAGATCAAAGTGCGACAGGGCACGGGCCGGTCGCCTGGCTGGCGGGGCCGCCGGGCGACCCCGTTTCACCTTGCGCAGAATGGGCTCCGTCCCTAGAAGGGCGCAAATTTTCGGGCGGTGGCGCACCGTCGGACCGACCATGGCACGAGGACGCAGACATGCAGGTTAACGAGACGCTGAACGACGGCTTGAAGCGCGGCTATACCATTACCGTGACCGCCGACGAGCTCGACGCGAAGGTCATGGAAAAGCTGGCCGAGGCGCAGCCGACGGTCGAGATGAAGGGCTTTCGCAAGGGCAAGGTGCCCATGGCGCTGCTGAAAAAGCAGTTCGGAGAGCGGCTTCTGGGCGAGGCCATGCAGGAGACCGTGGACGGCGCGATGTCCAGGCATTTCGAGGAGACCGGCGACCGGCCCGCCATGCAGCCCGAGGTCAAGATGGCCAACGAGCAATGGAAGCAGGGCGACGATATCGAAGTGCGGATGTCCTATGAGAAACTGCCAGAGATCCCGGATCTGGATTCGTCCTCCATCGAGGTCGAGAAACTGGTCGTGACCCCTGACGAGACCGCCGTGGACGAGGCGCTGAAGTCGCTGGCCGAGAACGCCAAGTCGTTCGAGGCCAAGGAGGGCGCGGCCGAGGATGGCGACCAGGTGGTGATCGACTTCAAGGGATCTGTCGACGGCGAGGAATTCGAGGGCGGAGCGGCGGAGGACTATCCGCTGGTCCTGGGGTCCGGATCGTTCATCCCTGGGTTCGAGGAGCAGTTGGCCGGCGCGACCGCGGGCGACGAGAAGGAGATCAAGGTCTCCTTCCCCGAGGACTACCAGGCACCGCACCTGGCCGGAAAGGACGCTTCCTTCGCCTGCACCGTCAAGGAGGTGAAGGCGCCGAAGGCGGCAGAGGTCGATGACGAGATGGCCAAGGGATACGGTGCGGACGATCTGGAGGCGCTCAAGGCGCAGATCCGCGAGCGGCTGGCCGCGGAGTATAACCAGGCCGCGCGGCAGGTGATGAAGCGCAAGCTTCTGGACGCGCTGGACGACAAGGTGAGCTTCGATCTGCCGCCGAGCCTGGTGAAGGCGGAGGCCGACCAGATCGCCCATCAACTATGGCATGAGGAAAACCCCGACGTCCAGGGCCACGATCACCCCGAGATCGAGCCGACGGACGAGCACATGTCCCTGGCCGAGCGGCGCGTGCGCCTGGGCCTGTTGCTGGCCGAGCTGGGCCGCAAGAACGAGATCAGCGTCACCGACGCCGAGATGACCCAGGCGGTGATGAACCAGGCGCGGCAGTATCCCGGGCAGGAGCGGCAGTTCTTCGAGTTCGTGCAGCAGAACCCGCAGATGCGCCAGCAGATCCAGGCACCGCTGTTCGAGGACAAGGTGATCGACTTCATCGTCGAACAGGCCAAGGTGTCCGAAAAGGACGTGTCCAAGGAAGAGTTGGAACAGGCCGTCGCGGCGCTGGAAGAGGATGACGTTGCGGCGTGACGTCGGCCGGCTGATGCGACGGGGCGGCGTCCGGCGGGCGCCGCACCGATTTCTTTCCCGTCAGTTCGGGCCCGACACCACACAATAGGCGTTGGCCTGCTGCAGCCTGCGGCAGAGCCGGCGCGCCTCGTCCCGCGTGGGGGTGACCACCCGCGCGACGAGCCGGCTGGCGTTGCGCAGGCCCGGGATACGGCCGTCCGAAATTTCTATGGGCCGGTCGCCGATGATGCCGCCATGGCTGCGGCGGACGCGGTCGGCGAACATTTCCACCGTGGGTCGGCGGCGTCCGGCAGCGACGATTACGCCCCACGGCGGGATCTCGGGCCTGAAGCTCCTGACAGTGCGGGTCGCGGCCTGGCGCCGGCAGGCCTCTGCGAAACTGCCGTTCGGCGCCAGCCGGTAATCCACGTCCCCGGGCGTTCCGTCGCGCCAGGCGCGGGCGGAGTGGCCGGTGATGACCTGGACATAGGCGCGGGTCTCTGCCGGCAGGTCGCGGCCGCGCCGGACGAAATCGGCGGTCCGCGCCTCGCCGCTGTTGTAGGCGGCGGCGGCCAGCCCCTCGTTGCCGAACATCCGCGTCAGGTCGCCCAGATAGGCGGCGGAGGCCCGGATCGCGCTGGCCGGGTTGAACGGATCGTCCAGGCCGCGAAGCTCTGCCGTTCCGGGCATGAACTGGGCGATGCCCTGCGCGCCCGCCGGGCTGATCGCTGCGGCGTCGAACAGGCTTTCTTGCCAGAGCAGGCGGGCGAAGTAACCCGGATCCAGGTCGTAGGCGCGTGCGGCTCCCTCGATCGCGGTACAGACATCGTCCGTATAGCTGGCCAGGCGGATGCATGAGGCGCCGTTTTCGGTGCAGCGCTCCTGCGCGGGGCGGGGGCGCGGGCGCTCCGCAGAGAAGACGGGCGCCGCCAGTCCGATCAAAAGCGACAAGGTCAGAAGAAGGGCGCGGCGCATGGCGGGCAAGATAGGCCAGCCCCGGGACACCGGCCACTCGGCCAGTTGGGCTATGCCGCCCCGGCGGCCACCGTACGGCGCGGTTGCCGCGCGTTTACCCGATGCGACCACGGTGCGCCCTGCTGCAACCCGCTTTTCAGGAGACCACCATGCCGATCATCGATCCTTTCGCCGGTCATGTCGCCGGATTCGATTCGCCCGTTCGCGGCGGCTACGCCATCACCCCCGACGACGATGCCGATCTGCCGAAAGTCACCCGCGCCGTGATGGTCGCGGAGGGCGGCGATCTGTCGGTCGCCATGCTCGACGGCACGGCCCTGGTCCTGCCGGCACTGGTGCCCGGCGCGATCTATCCGGTCCGCCTGACCCGCGTGAACTCCAGCGGAACCACCGCGGCGGGTGTCGTGGGGCTCTACTGATGCTGGGGCTCGACATCGGGCTGGGCGCGGGCTCCGGCCCCCTGGGCGACCGGGGGACGACCGCGCTGACGCCGCCGCCGGGGCTGGGCTGGAACGCGGACCTGGCGCCCCTGGCGGTGATGGGACGCGGGCGCGACGCGCGCTCGGGACTTGCGCCGCGGTCGCTGGTCGATCCGGCGATCTGGACCGGCGCGGCGATCCATGTGGACGGTCAGGCGGGCGACGATCTCTATAGCGGGCTGGGCGCTGCGGATGGCGATTTCTCTGCCGCCAAGCGCACCATCCATGCCGCGTTCACCGCCGGCAACGCGACGGGCGCGGCCTACCGCGTGATCGTGAAATCGGGTCGCTACCAGGAGTCGTCCTTCACCAAGAACGGCAACGTGGAACCCGACCAGCCGGTGGCGATCCTGGGCTGGGGCGGTCCGGTGAAGTACCGCACCGGGCCCTGGGCGCAGGCCTGGACGGTGTTCGAGGGCACGTACCGGGCAAGCGTGTCCGCCGTCCGGCGGGTGTTCCGCACCGACGTTCCGACGCCGGCGGGGCTCTACCGGGAACTGGCCGAGGTCGCGACCGTGGCCGATTGCGCAGCGACCCCGGACAGCTGGACCGTCGAGGGCGGGCGCGTCCATGTGAACATCGGCCGCGCACCGGGACTGAACGACATCGCCCTGATACGGTCGTTCCACGGGGCGCGGTTCATGACCCACAACAGCGATCTCTACCTGGAGAACATCCATACCGAAGGCGGCATCACCGGCGCGCTGCACTGCGATCCGCAGTCCGCGCGCAACATCGTCGGGGTGAACTGCTCTTTCCGCTATTCGGCGCCGTCGGTGCCGAGCGCGCCGCAGGACGCGGTGCGGATCCGGCAGGTGACCGGGCTCTGCGCCTTCTTCGACAGCGACGCCTCCGGCGGGGCCAAGGACGGCTGGTCGTTCCACGACGACGGTACGCCGGGGATGCACGCGCTTCTGGAGCGTTGCACCGGCTTCGGCAACGGCTGGGGGGAGGCCACGTCCTGCAACGGGTTCACCACCCACGATTCCGTGCGCGGCGTGGCGTTGTCGGGCAGTTTCGGTCAGTCGCGCAACGGGGCAGAGGTCCACTGTATCCAGGATACGCGCACCTGGATGGTCGGGTGCGACGCGGTGGCCCGCGACATCGACGGTTCGTCCGTCGCCTACAAATGCTCCCATTCCGGGCGCATGTGGCTGGACCGGTGCCGCGGCGACGCGGCGGGACCCGGCGACGCCTTCGTGATCGAGGCCAACGGCGGGCATGTCTCGCTCAGGGCGTTCACGTCGGTGGCGGGTGCGGTGTCGATCACCAGCGGCGGGATCGTCGATACCTACTGACGGGCGGCCACGGCCGACACGGACGGGCGGGGCTTCGGCTTCGCCCGTTCGCATGTGGCGGGGGCGGTAAGGCGGCGGGCGAGATCGCTCCAGTCGGGCAGGGGTTCGGGCCGCTTTTCCCACGTCTCGCAGCGGCGGAGCGCCGCGGGGTCGGACCAGTCCAGAATGGTGGGGCGGGACGGATGGCAGAGGCCGGCCGGCCCAAGGATCGGCAGACCGGTATGGCGATAGAGCAGGATGCGGTTGGAATTGTCGGCCTGGTAGGCGACGCCGGGACGATCACGGTACGCCGCCAGCCCGACGTCGGCGTGCTGGATGTGCGCCAGCGTGACCTCAAAGCTTTGCTCGCCGTGCAGGATCAGGTTCGCCGGCAAGTCGGCGGGCCGAGGCAGGCGGCCGAGGACGTGGAGCCGCCAGCGTGGCCGCGCCCTGGCGAGCCGGCAAAGGGCGGAAAGATCGATCTGCGTGGTGCCGGCGCAGACGGCCTCGACCCGCGCGCGGGGGGTGAAGGGATCGGGACGGGCGCGCGTCAGATCGGCGGCGGGCAGGCCCATGGGGTCGATCGTTACGTTCGGATGGGCGAACCGCTCTGCCAGGCGGGGGCTGGCTGTGCTGAGCCGGTCGCACAGACGGGCGAGCCGCGGCTCCGCGCGGACCATCCAGCGGGGCGCGCCAAGAAGGGCGATATCGTCGTTGACCCGGTAGATCAGGCGCGCCTCCGGCGCAGCGCTGCGAGCGGCACGGGCCAGCAGAAGCGGCGCGCCGGATTCCACGATGACCACCTCGCTTCCCGCAAGCGCGCGGACCAGCCGCTGACGCCAGTAGGCCGCGAAGCCTGCATGAAGGGGCCTCAGGCCCTCGTCGAGCCAGTCGCGCCCGGTCGAGAACGGATGGATCGGCGCGTATCCGAACACCGCCTCCAGACCCGGCGCGACCGGCCCGGAACGGGGCGGGGCGGGCAGGGCGGCCAGCCGTGCGTCGCCGCAAAGCTTTGAGATCCAGCTGTAGCCCACGGTCACCAGGGTCACATGCCAGCCGGTGGTGCGCAGCGCGTCCGCGACCCACAGAAGGCTGGGCCGGCGCAGTTGATGCGCCATGTGGCCGGTGAGGATCGCGACGCGCCTCATGCCGTTGCGGTCGCGGGTCTGAGGACCGCCGCCGTCGCCGCGTAGATGGCGCTCACACCAAGACCCAGAAGTGCCGCGGCGAGCGGATCGGGCAGACCCAGCGCCGCGAGGGGCCGGGTCGCCAGCACCGCGAGGGCGGCCGAGGCGACGGGACCGGCCAGCGCAGAGGGCAGGGCGCCGGCGGCGATGTCGCGGGCCGGTCCGCGACGCATCCAGATCGCCGCGGCCCCGGCACCCGCCACGGGAAGCGCGGCGGCGATCGCGGTGGGCGACAGCGCCAGGGCCGCGGCCAGCGCCGAGACGCTCGCCGCCAGTGTGAGCAGCGAAAGGGCCAGCGCCGCGCGGGTGTCGCCCCGCGCGGCGAGGGCCTGGCGCACCGGCATGGTCGCGGCGGCGATGAGCGGCATGGGCGTCAGTGCCAGGAACAGCGGCGTGGCGGCGGCGGCTTTCGGTCCCACCAGCAGCGCCAGCCCCTCCGGCCCCGCGCCGGCGATCAGTGCCGCGATCCAGCCGCCCACGAGGCAAGCGCGCTCAAGCTCACCGCCCAGCCTGGCCGGGTCGCGTGCAAGGCGCGGCAGCGCCAGATAGCGCAACGGGGCGAGCGCCAGCGAATCGGCCAGCTGCAGCGCCCGCGCGGCGATCTGGAACGCGCCCGCCGCGGTCAGTCCGAAGACCGCACCGACGGCCATCTGCGCCAGCGGGACGGGCAGGCCGGAGACCCCTTCCCGCAGGGCCAGATCGCGCAGCGTGCGGGCGGCGGTCCGCCCCTGCGCCGGCCGCCTAGGCCGCCAGCCCGACAGCAGCAGCGCCAGACCGCTGGCAAGGCCCGCGTTGGCCACCGCGAAGACCACCAGCGCCCAGATCCCGGCGCCGGCCATCAGCAGCCACAGGGCCGCGCCGCCGGCGATACCCTGCGCGGCGATGCTGCGCAGGGCCAGCGCCTTCAGCGCCATGTCGCGTCGCAGCACGCCCTCCGGCACCGCGCCGACCGCCCAGATCGGTGGAACCAGCGCGAGCCAGCGGAGCGGGCCGGACACCGCGGCGGGCAGGAGCGGTGCGGCCAGCCACAGCCCCGCGGCAAGAATCAGCGACGCCGCCAGCGCCAAACCCGCCAGGGCCGAGAGCGCCGGCGCCCGCGTTCCCAGCACCACGGCAGCGTCGGCCACGGCGGCGCGGACCGGCCCCTGGGACAGGCGCACGGGGGCGAAGGCCGTGGCGAAGGCGCCGAGTTCGGCCAGCGGAAGGATCCGCGCGGCGACCAGAAAGAGGGCCGTGCCGATGCCGACCCGCGACCATTGCAGCAGGGCCGACCAGAGGGTTGCCGTCATGCGGTGCGGCCCTCCGCGCGGCGGGCGGCCAGCCGTGCCAGAAGCGGCGCCTCGATCCCCGCGTGGACGGCGAAGGCCACGGCGAGGGCCGATCCCATCGCCACCGCGCAAAAGAGCGCGATGGCCAGCGGCGTCGCCGGCAGAAGCGGCACCAGAAGCAGGGTCAGCGGCCTGAGCGCGAAACGGTGCGACAGATAGAGCGCGTAGCTGGCGTCCCCGAGCCTCTGGCCGGGGGCGATTCCCTGCGGCCAGTAGAGCGTCGCCGCCGCGACGATCACCGCCGCCGGCACGCCGGCCGCCACGGCGCGCGGCAGGTCGAGCCCGTCCAGCGTCACCAGAAGCGCCAGCCCGGCCAGCAGCAGACCGATGCCCAGCCGCGCGTCGTCCCGCCTGCCGTGGGTCTCGTAGATCCGCGCCAGGACCGCGCCCATCAGGAATTCCAGGACCAGCGGGTTGGTCCAGGTCACGCCGACCGCGCCGGTCGGGCGTAGCGCCACGCCCACCGCCACCAGCGTCACCAGGACCGCCGCCACTGCCGTGATGGGACGCTTGAGGCAAAGCGCCATGGCCAGCAGCGCGTAGAACCACATCTCGTAGTTCAGCGTCCAGCCCAGCGACAGGACCGGGGCGATGCGGCCGTCGTGGCGTTCGAACGGGACGAAGAGATAGGAGGCGACGATCTGTCCCGGCTCCAGGGCCGTGTCCTTGGCCGCCCCGGGTGCCAGCAGCAGGACCGCGACCATTAGCGACGTGAAGAGCCAGTAGAGCGGCACGACCCTGAGCGCGCGGCGTTTCAGGAATGCCCCCGGACGGCCGGCGTAGCGCCGCGCCGACAGCACCACGACGAAGCCCGAGATGACGAAGAAGATGTCCACGCCCCGGCTCCACGGCAGGCCCATCAGCGGCATGTCGCGCCCGAAGTAATGCTGCGCCTCGGCAAGGACATGGCCGATGAGCACCAGCATGGCGGCGATCCCGCGCAGCATCTGCAGCCCCACCAGCCGGTCGGAGGGCGGTGCGACGGAGCGCGTGAACGTGGCATCAGACAGGAAGGCCACGGGCGCCCCCTTCGCTGGCGCGCTCCGGCGCGGAGACCCGCGACAGGTTCAGCACCACCCAGATCAGCCCCAGAGACGTCAGCAGGTTCTGATGGGTGACGTAGTTGCCGTGGGAGGAGAAAAAGAGCGCCGCACCGATCTGCGAATAGGCCAGCGCCGCGCCGAACCGGCCCTGTCCCGCGTGCCAGACCAGCCGGAAGAGCACGGCGAAGACCGCCACCTCCACGGTGCCGCCGACGACGCCGAAATCCACGAAGGCGGTGGTCAGCAGGGAGAACTCTCCGCCGCCCTTCATGGTCTCCAGCGCCTCCAGCCGGTCGGCCGCCATCTCCGACCACAGACCGTCGGTGGCGGTCAGCACCGCAAGCCCGGAGAAGGTCAGCGCCCCGCCGGTATGGCGAAGCTCACGTCCAAGGGGCTCGAAGCTGTTCCACAGGTCGTTGGCGGTGTAGTAGAGCGCCTTTTGCAACGCGATATCCAGCATCCCGCGGTCGATGCTGGGGTTGGTGATCGCCTCGCGCATGATCCAGACGGCGGCGAAGGCGGCCGCCCCCAGCCCAAGCCAGCCCAGTGCCAGCAGGCGGCCGCGCACAAGGCAGATCGCCAGGTAGGTGGAGATCGCGAATTGCAGCGTCAGCAGCCGCTGGCTCATCACCACCGGCAGGATCAGCAGCACCAGCCCGGAAAGCGCCACCGCAACCATGCAGGCCCGGCGTTGCCCGCCGGTCAGCCCGCCCAGCGCCAGCAGCGCCGCGGCGAAGGCGCCGGTGCCGGGCAGGGCCGCATAGGCCAGCCGCATCCCCGGAAAGAGCTTGCCCCGAAGCAGGTGGTCGCGGGCGCTGTCGGGATCGTCGAGCGCCAGCCGCGCCAGACCGATGGGCCCGCCGAGCCCGCGGGAGGACACCACGACCCAGAGCGCCGTGACCCCCACGCAGAGCAGCGTCGCCCAGAGCACGGTCCGCGCGGCCCGGTCGGGGTGGATGCCCACGCGGAACGCGCGCGGCGCCGGCAGGGCGATGGCCGTCGCCCGGTCCGCGACCGTCCATGTCGCCAGCGCCAGGGCCAGCCAGACGGCGCCCATCGGGGCCAGCGTGCCCGGAGTGATGGACTGGCGCAGCAGGAACACCGCCACCAGGTCGAACCGCTCCGGAAAGGCAAGCGCCACCCATGCGCCGGTGACGGTAATGCCCCAGCACAGCGCCAGGATCGAGATCGGAGAGACCAGCCCGATCACGCCGCGCACCGGTCGCGCATTGCCGCGCGGAACAGCGCGATGTCGGGCGCGCAGATCGTTTCGATCCGCGCGCGGAGCGGCGCGGGCACCTCGGCCGGTGCCGGCGCGCGGTTGCGGGCCAGCCGGGGCAGCGGCCGTCGGGCCAGGCGCGACAGGTCGCGCGCGAACTGCCCCGGGCGCGCCAGGTCGCCCACCAGCGCGCAGCGCGCCAGCGTCCGGGCGGCGCGCGGGCCCAGGTCCGGGTCCGCGCCCGGCCCCTGCCAGTCGCCGCCGAAATGGAACAGGTATTCCGACCCCAGCCGCAGCGCGTCGTCGGTGTCCAGGAACGCCTCCAGCGTGGCGGCGCGGGCCGGGTCGGGGTGGTGGCGCTGGAGATAGGCGTAATGGGACACGAACCGCGCCACCGGATCGCGCAGGAGCGTCACCGCCAGCCAGCCCTGCGCCGGCCCGTCGAGCAGCGCCTCCGACAGCTGCACATGGCCGGAGATGCAGGCCGTCCCCCGGGCCAGATGGTCCCTGAGCTGCCGGTCGCGCCGCCGGTAGTCGGCGGCGATGAGCGCGCGGCCGGCCAGCTGCGGCGCCTCGGCCAGCGCCTCGGCCCGGGCGCGGTCGATGTCGATGCCTGCTTGGGCGAAGGGATGCACCAGCCGCAGCGCCGCGCCGAAGCTGGTTCCGCCGCATTTGGGCACGTGAACGTAGAGGATGCGCGCCACGAAAGCTCCGGTGCTGCCACCCCCGCCTCATCGCAACCCGAGGTTAACGCCTGCTTAACGCCGGTCCCGCGCGGCGCTCTGAGCGGGAGTTTGCGATTTGTTAAGCGATTCGCCGCAACCGTCCGGGAAACTGTGCAACCCCGGGGAGGTGACGATGCACGTGGTTCATGTGATGACGCGGCTGGCCGGCGGCGGATCGGAAGAGAACACCTTCGCCACCTGCCGTTGGCAGATCGCCCACGGGTTGCGCGTCACGCTGATCCACGGCGGCCCGGCGCAGCCGGTGCCCGGCATCGACACCGTGGCGCTTCCGGAGCTTGTCCACCGGGTCCGCCTGGGCACCGACCTGGCCGCCATGCGGGGCCTTGCGGAGCTCTACGACACGCTGCGCCCCGATGTGGTCCACACCCACCAGAGCAAGGCCGGCATCGTCGGGCGCCTGGCCGCGCGGGGACGGCGCCTGAGGGTCGTTCACGGCATCCATATCGTTCCGTTCGAAAGGGTCAGCCCGGTCAAGCGCCATGGCTACATCACCGCAGAGCGTCTGGCCGCGCGGGTGACCGACACGTTCCTGTCCGTCTCCCAGGCCGCGGCGGGGGCGTTCGTGAAGGCGCGGATCGCCATGCCGGGACAGATGCATGTGGTGCGCTCCGGCATGGACCTGGCGCGGTTCCGCACCGCGGTGCCGCCCTCCGACCGACTGGCGCTGACCGGCCCGGGGTTCCAGCCCGTGGCGGTGATGCTGGCCTCTCTGGAGCCGCGCAAGCGCCACGTGCCGTTCCTTGAGGCCTTCGCGCGGATCCGGCCGGAGATGCGGGTGGTCTTGGCCGGAGAGGGGCCGGAGCGTGCGCGCATCGCCGCGACCATCGCACGGCTGGGCCTGGGCGACCGGGTCGTGCTGGCCGGGCATCGCCCCGACCCCGAGTCGCTTCTGGCCATGGCCGACTTCTCCGTCCTCGCGTCCGAGCGCGAGGGGCTGCCGCGCGTCGTGATCCAGTCCCTGGCCGCCGGCACGCCGGTGGTCTCGGCGGACCTGCCGGGCCTGTCGGAGGTGCTTCTGGACGGGGTGAACGGCATGGTGACCCCCGCCGACGACCTGGAGGGGCTGGTCCGCGCCATGTCGGTCCTGGCCGACCGCGCGCCGCTCCGCGCGCGGCTGTCGCGCGGCGCGGGGGCGACGGATCTGTCGGACTGGGCGCTCGATGCGCTTGGCGCGCGGACCACGGATCTCTATTCCCATTCCCGGCCGCGCTGGGCGCTCGCCTGATGCATCCCATCCACGTCAACGCGCGGTTCCTGACCCAGCCCCGCTCCGGCGTCCAGCGCTACGCAGAGGAACTGCTGTCCGCGCTCGACGGCCGCCTGGCGTCAGATCCCGACCTGGCCGCCCGGATCGGTCCCGTGACCGCCTGGCGGCCCGCCGGCCCGGCCCGCGATCCGGGCTGGCGCGCGATCTCGCTGAATGCGCTTCCCGGCGGACGGGGGCATCTGTGGGAACAGGGGGCGCTCTGGCGCGCGACGCGCCGGGGGGTGCTGCTGGGGCTGGGCAACTCCGGGCCGCTGGCGCATCGCCGCCAGGTGCTGGCGCTTCACGACACGCATCTGTGGGACATGCCCGGGGCCTACACCGTCCGCTACCGCGCCTGGCACCGGATGCTGCGGCCCGCGCTGGCGGCGCGGGCGGCCGCGCTTCTGGCGGTCAGCGACCATGCCGCGACGGCGCTGGCGGCGCGCCTTCGCGTCCCGCGGGATCGGTTCGCGCTGGTCCCGAACGCCGCCGGCCACCTGCGCCGCGTGGCCCCCGATCCGGACGCGCTGGACCGGGCGGGTCTGACCCGCGGCCGCTATCTTCTGGCGGTGGGCAACCGGAGCCCGAACAAGAACCTGGTCCGGCTGCTGGCCGCCCACGGTCTGGCCGGGGATGTGCCGCCGCTGGTCATCGTCGGCGGCCGGGTGCCGGGCATCGCCACGTCGCATCTGCCCGGCGGGCGCGCGCTCAGCCTTGGCCGGGTCGATGACGCCACGCTCCGCGCCCTTTACGAGCACGCGACCGGACTGGTTTTCCCGTCGCTCCACGAAGGTTTCGGGATCCCCCCGCTGGAGGCGATGTCGCTGGACTGCCCGGTGGCCGCGGCCCGCTCCGGCGCGCTGCCCGAGGTGCTGGGCGCGGCCCCGATCTGGTTCGACCCGCTGGATGCGAAATCCATGGCCGGGTCGCTGCGGGCGCTGACGGCTCTCACGACGGCGGAGAGGACGCGCCATATCCGCCTCGGCCGCGCCCGCGCCGCCGCCTACGACTGGGACAGCAGCGCCGCGACGCTGGTCGAGATCCTGCTGTCGCTGCGCGCGCCCCGGCCCGCCCGCGCGACAGCGACACGTCTCCGGACGGCCGGCGGATCCCATGCGGACGGCGCGGCCTGAACCGTCGGCGGCACGAAAGCGGTCCAATCGCGGAAATCTTCGACGAACACGCCACCGGGGGGGTAGGCTGACGCCGGCCCCCGTGTGCTGTTACCCGCTCCGTCACCGCGGTTCGCTGGGTTTGCACCGGAAGAGGACGGGAGACCGGGTCTCTATCCGGAATGGTGCGCCGCCGGGTCGGGTGCGGTGTTTCCTTCGGAACGTCCACCGGGCGTGGATGGCGGAGCGGCGGTCGGGCGGGACGCGTTCGGTCACGGCATCCGCGACCTGCGCGAACGTCAAATGGTCGATCCGGTCGCTCACGAAGGCGCGCAGCTCCGGCGCCGTGTCGAGCCGGGGCTGCCGTCCGGAGCGGTGCTCGCGCGGATGCTGTTCCGGCGGTGTGAACAGGGTGTTCGGGGGCGTTCAACACCCCCTTCACAGGCGGCGGCGAGCACAGCGCGGGCAGTGGCCAGCGGCGTCGGCACGGTCCAGGGCCGCGACGGCCGCGGCGGAGCCGTCGCGGTCATCCGCGGCGCACCTCGCGATCTTGCGCGCGGGATCAACGGGATTGTCTCGACCCGCGTTTTCCGACCGGGCGAGCGTCCAGCCCGGCACGAGGTCGGACGCGACGTCCACCCGCACGAGCATGGTCGGGCGATAGGCCTTGCCGTCGCCGTCATGGGCCCAGCGGTCTTGCGTCCGACCGTCCGGCGACACCCAGTCCAGGGCCGCGATCGTCGTCTTGTCGCGCGGGGCGGATCGCGTCCGGCGCGTGGCCGCTTTATCCCGCCCCTGTCGTGCGACCAGCTTTTGCGACGGCGGAAGGGCAGTCCATCGCCCTTCGAACGTCACACAGGACGGCCCGTCCCGGTCGCGCGCCGTCGCGCCCCGCTCTTCGGCGCCAGAAACCCGTCCTCGAAACAGCCGGGCAGACCGGAAGCCGGGAACTGACATGGTTCGCGGTCATGCGCGAAATCGCCCGCACCTTCGGGACCAAGTCACTGATGCAAGTGTACCTCCTTGCGGCGTCAGCGCGCGAAGACCTGCACTCACCCCCCTCGATGTGACAAATCCAGCGAAACGCCTTTTTCGAGGCGATTGATTTCGCTTGTCGGTTTTTCTGGGGTGGTGACACACCTGCCGAAAGCGCTCGGGCCCGGTCGGGACGCCGCAACCGCGTCCGCGCGTGCCGGCGGACCCGGAAGGGCGCGATGTCTGCCGGCGCTCAGGCGGACTGCGCGTCCGGCGACGGGGCGGGCAGGGGCTCTGCGGCGGGGCGGATGCCCAGCATCCGCGCGCTGGTCCGCAGCATCAGCCGCAGGTCCAGCGACAGGCTCATGGACGCAAGGTAGGCGCGGTCGAGCTCGGTCCGGGCGCCGTAGCCGGCAAGGTGCCGCGCCTCGACCTGCCAGAGCCCGGTCACGCCGGGGCGCAGGTCCAGGTAGGCCGCGGGCGTTTCGAAATAGAACCGCAGTTCCTCATGGGTGACGGGGCGCGGGCCGACCAGCGACATCTGTCCCAGCAGCACGTTCCAGATCTGCGGCATCTCGTCGAGATGCAGCTGGCGCAGCACATGGCCGATCCGGGTCACGCGCGGGTCGTCGCGGAGCCGGAAGCTGGTCTGCCATTCGTGCCGCGCCTCCGGCGACCGCGCCAGGAGCCGCGCCAGCACCACATCCGCGTCGGGGCGCATGCTGCGCAGCTTCCAGCAGCGGAACGGGCGCCCGTCGCGGCCCACCCGCCAGTGGCCGAAGAACCCCGGCCCGCCGTCGAGCCGCACCAGCAGGTACAGGCCGGCCACCACCGGCACGATCAGCGGCAGCAGCGTCAGCGCCACCGCAAGGTCCATCGCCCGCTTGCCCGCCCGCCGATAGATGCTCCGCCCGCCGCGCCGTCCTGTCCCGATCATGCCGCCCTCCCGAACCGCGGCCCTGCGCGCGGTAAACAAACGTTAACCTTGGGTGTGGTTAAAACCCCGTAAACCGATCCGAAGTTTTTTTCATCGAAAGCGGCGGGACCGGCAGGATGCAGAGGGGACGGGGGTCGCGCGATGAGATGCATGAGGGGTCGGGAACGGTTCGTGGCGCTGGCGCTGGCTGTGGCGGGTCTTGCGGGGTGCGGCGTGACCTATACCAGCCCCGGCGTCGCCCGCGCGGCCGGGGCGGATGTGCGCATCGTGCCGCTGGACACGGCGGGGCTGGCGCGCGCCAACGCCACCCCCTACACGCCGCGCAGCCTGCCGGCCGCCTTCGCCACCCTGACCGGCGGCGGCCAGCCCCGGGGCCTGGGCGCGCTGCCGGACCCGCCCGGCGGCGCCGGCCCGGCCGCCGCGGAGATGCGCCTGCCGCCCGCCCGGACACCGGAGCCCTACCGGATCGGCGTGGGCGACGTGGTGCTGCTGGCGACCCGGACCTCTCCGGACACGGTCGAGGAACTGTCGGGGCTTCTGGCCGCCCAGAACCAGCGCCAGGGCTACACGGTGCGCGACGACGGTGCCGTGTCGATCCCGGAGGTGGGCGCCGTGACCCTGGCCGGCCTGACCCTGGACGAGGCCGAGACCCGGCTGTTCGAGGTGCTGGTGGAGCGGCAGTTCGACCCGGCCTTCTCCCTGGAGATCGCCGAGTTCAATTCGGCCCGCGTGGCGGTGGGCGGCGCGGTGGGGGACGCCCGGGTGGTCACCCTTGGCCTGACCCCCGCCACGCTGGGCAGCGCCCTGGCCGAGGCGGGCGGGCCGGTGGTGGGCGATCCCGGCACCGCGTCGATCCGGCTCTACCGCGACGGCACGCTCTATCAGATGCCGGTGGACAGCTACCTGGCGCAGCCGCGGCTCCAGTCCCTGCCGGTCTTCGCGGGCGATGCGATCTATGTGGACACGGGCACCGATCTGGACCGCGCGCTGGCCTACTACCGCCAGCAGATCGACGTGATCGCGCTGCGCCAGTCGGCCCGGGCGGCGGCGCTCGACGCGCTCTCGACGGAGATCGCCATCCGCCGCGCCGGGCTCGACGAGCAGCGGTCCCTCTTTGCCGAACGCGACCGGCTGGGCGCGATCCCGCGCGACTACGTCTATCTGTCCGGCGAGGTCACGGCCCAGTCCCGCGTGCCGCTTCCCTACGAGCAGCGCGCCACCCTGGCCGACGTGCTCTTCGACCAGGGCGGCATCCCCATCGCCACCGGCGACATGGGCCAGATCTACGTGCTGCGCGCCGGGCCGGGGGGTGAGATCACCGCCTGGCATCTGGACGCCGGCAACGTGGCGCTGCTGACGCTGGCCACGCGGATGGAGATGCGCCCCAACGACATCGTCTTCGTGGCCGAGCAGCGCATCACCGCCTGGAACCGGGCGTTGCAGCAGGTCTTTCCGACGATCCTGAACCGGGCCACGCAATGACCACCCGCACCCTCGACCGGGGCGCGGAGATCGCCGCCGCCGCGCCGCCGCGCCCCCCCGGCCCGGCCGCGGAACTGGACCTGTGGCGGGTGCTGACCCTGCTGTGGCAGGGCCGCCGGATCATCGCCGTCATGGGCGCGGCGGGTCTGGTCGCGGGCCTGGTCTATGCCTATGCGCTGGCCGATCCGCGCTATGCGGCGGAGGCGTCGCTGGCGCTGGACCTGCGCGCCGGGCGGATCACCGACCGCGACGGGCTGGTGGGCGGCGTCTCAACCGAAGCCGAGGCGCTGAACACCGAGATCGAGGTCATCCGCTCGCGCGGGTTGCTGGAACAGGTGGTGGCGGCGCTGGCCATGGCGGACCCGCCGCTCAGGATCCCCGGTGCCGCCGGCCCCGACCGGACACAGGCCGTGGAAGCCCTGCGAGAGGCGGTGTCGCCGCGGCTGCGGCGCGGCACCTATATCTTCGACATCCGCGTGACGACCGGCGATCCCGAAACCTCGCGTCGGATCGCGGACACGGTGGCGGAGCGCTACATCCTGGATCAGGTCGGCCAGAAGTTCACCGCCACGGAGACGGCGGTGGCGTGGCTATCGGACCGGGTGGCGGCGCTGGAGGATGAGCTGCGGGTGCAGGAGCGCACCCTGGCGGAGCTGCGCGGCGGCACCGAGGGCGTCGGCCAGGAGGGTCTGGAGGCGCTGAACCGCCAGCTGCGCGACACGCGCGAGCGGGCGGAGGCGGCGCGGGACGCGGCGCGCGCGGCGCGAGAGCGGGCGGCGGCCGCGGCCTCCGGTGCCGATCCGGCGGAACTGGCGCGCCGCTACGCGGACCCGGCGCTGGCGCGGCTGGCGGCGGCAGGCGACGGCGCGGCCATCGCCGCGCGGCTGCGGGACATGGGCGCGGAGGCACGGGCCGACGATCTTCGCCAGTCCCGCCGCGCCGATACGCTGGACGCCTCCGCGGCCCGGCTTGCCGCGGATCTCGACGCGCAATCGGCGGGACTGGTGGCGCTGGACCAGGCGCGGCGCGAGACCGAGGCGACGCGGCGCCTCTACGAGACCTTCCTGGCGCGGCTCAAGGAAGCCAGCGTGCAGATGGGCCTGCAGCAGGCCGACGCGCGGATCCTGTCGGCGGCGCGGCCCGGCACGCTGGTCGCCCCGCGGCGCGGGCGGGTGGTGATGCTGGCCACACTGCTGGGACTGGTCGGCGGCACCGGGCTGGTGCTGGCGATCCGCGCGCTGCGCCGCGGCTACCGCACGGCGGCGGAGCTGGAGGCCGGGACCGGCATCCCGATCATGGGGCAGATCCCGGCGATGGCGGTGCCGAACCGCGAAAGCCTGCTGGACGTGCTGACCGAGACCCCCTCCGGCCCGGCGGTCGAGGCGATCCGGTCGCTCAGAACCTCTGTCCTTCTGTCCGACATCGACACGCCGCCCTCGGTGGTGATGCTCTCCTCCGCGCTGCCGGGAGAGGGCAAGACCACCATGGCCATCGCGCTGGCCCATGCGCTGTCCGGCCTTGGCAAGCGGGTGCTGCTGATCGAGGGCGACGTGCGCCAGCGCAGCCTGGCTGCGCATCTCGACGTCATGGGATCGGGCGATGGGCTGATTACGGCGATGACCGGAGAGCGCCCGCTGGAGGAGGTGGTGCTGCGCGACAGCCGCATGGAGGCCGACATCCTGCTGGCCGAGGTCACCGGCGTCAACGCCGCGGATCTGTTCTCGTCCGAGCGGTTCCGCCGCTTCGTGGGCGACATGCGCGCGCGCTACGACATGGTGCTGATCGACACGCCGCCGGTGCTGGCGGTCCCCGATGCCCGCGTCATCGGCCAGAGCGCGGATGCGGTGTTGCTGACCGTCGCGGCAGGACGGACCGGCCGCCCCGAGATCGCCGAGGCGATCCGCCAGTTCTCCATGGTGAACCTGCGCGTCACCGGGCTGGTGATGACCCGGATGCGCGGCGGCGCGGTGTCGGACGGCGCGGGTCCGTACCTGTCGTAGGCGGGCGCGGAGGTGCCCTGATCGGGGGACGGGTCGCGCGGGGACGGACCGGTGCGGGTCAGGATCGGGCGGGGCGGACCGGGGGTCCGGTGCAGGTCCATGCCCGTCGTGGCGCCGTCCGGGTGGGGACGGCTCGCGGCGCCGCGGCATCAGGTGCGGGCGTAGACGTCCTCGTACCGCACGATGTCGTCCTCGCCCAGATAGCGGCCGGTCTGGACCTCGATCAGGGCCATCGGCACCTTGCCGGGGTTTTCCATGCGGTGGACGGCCCCCAGCGGGATGTAGACCGATTCGTTCTCGGTCAGCAGGCGCACGCTGTCGTCCACGGTGACGCGCGCCGTGCCCTCGACCACGATCCAGTGCTCGGACCGGTGGTGGTGGGACTGCAGGCTGAGCGCGGCGCCGGGATGGACGACGATGCGCTTGACCTGGAACCGGTCGCCCAGGGCCAGCGTCTCGAACCAGCCCCAGGGGCGATGGTCCACGGGAAAGGCCTCGGCCTGCTTGGCGCCCTTGGCCTTCAGCGCCGCGACGGCCTCCTTCACGCGCTGGGTCTGGGAGCGGT
Source organism: Palleronia rufa (assembly GCF_000743715.1). Lineage (GTDB taxonomy): Bacteria > Pseudomonadota > Alphaproteobacteria > Rhodobacterales > Rhodobacteraceae > Palleronia > Palleronia rufa. The sequence continues at coordinate 271,655 of NZ_JQEY01000003.1, read as the reverse complement.
GGGCGACGAGCACCGCGTCGCCGGTGGCCACGGCGACGATGTCGGTCAGGCCGATGCCGACCAGTTCCATGTCGCGCCCCTCGGCCCGCAGCAGCGTATCGGTGCAGTCGATGGCGGTGGCCTGTCCCGCGGCGACGGTGCCGGCCGCGTCGGCGCCGCTCTCGCGCCGGACGGCGTCCCAGTCGCCCAGGTCCGACCAGCGCCCGGCATAGGGCATCACCGCCAGACCGTCGGCGCGTTCCATGATCGCGTAGTCGATGGAGATATCGCCGGCCCGTCCCCAGGGTCCGGGCGCCAGGCGGGTGAAGCCCAGGTCCGGGGTGGCTCCGGTCACGGCATCGCCCACGGCGCCGACCATGTCGGGCGCGTGGGTGCGGTAGGCCGCGACGATGGCCCCGGCGGTGAACAGGAAGATCCCGGCGTTCCAGAGATACCGCCCGGCGGACAGCATCTCGCGCGCGGCGGCGGCGTCGGGCTTTTCCACGAACCGGGCCAGGGGCTGGGGCGACGCCGCGGCCGGATCGGCGCCGGGGCCGAGTTCCAGGTAGCCATAGCCCGTCTCCGGCCGGTCGGGGGCGATGCCGAAGGTCACCAGATCGCCGGACTCCGCCCGCGGCAGGGCGGCGGCCACGGCGGCGCGGAAGCCCTGGGCATCCGGGATGACATGGTCGGACGGGGCGACCAGCATCACCGCGTCTGGGTCCAGCGACAGGGCGGCGGCCAGGACGGCGGGGGCGGTGTTGCGGCCTTCGGGCTCGATCAGGATGGCCTGGGGCGCGATTTCCACCGCCGCGAGCTGCTCGGTCACGATGAAGCGGAACGGATCGCCGGTGACGATCATCGGCGCCGCGTAGCCCGCCGCGTGGAGGCGCAGGGCAGAGGCCTGGAACAGGCTGACCTCACCCATCAGCGGCGAGAACTGCTTGGGGTAGGATTTGCGCGACAGCGGCCAGAGCCGGGTGCCCGATCCGCCGCACAGAAGGACCGGGTGGATGGGTGCCGTGCTCATCTGTGGTCTCCGCCTGTTCGCCCATCCCAGCGATAGGGGCCGGTCCGGCGCGCATCAAGACCTGTTTGGACGCCGCAAGGGGGGCGCACCCAAGCCGCGGCTTGACCTTCCGGCGGCATCTGGCACACCGGCGGCGGATCGCGGAGGACGGCATGGCGCAGGGGCGGGACGAACCACACGCGGAGGTCGCGATCCTGATGGGCCTCTACCACGGAGAGGCGTTCCTGCCCCAGCAACTGGACAGCCTTCTGGCCCAGGACCACGGTGCGTGGTCCCTGACCGCCTCCGACGACAGCGAGACGCCGGAAAGTGCCGCGCTGGTCCGGGCCTTCGCCCGCGACCATCCGGAGCGGTCCGTGGCCCTGCGGCGCGGGCCCCGGCGCGGATTCGTGCGCAATTTCCTGACCCTGCTGGAACGCGCGCCGCGGGATGCGCCCTATCTGGCCTTTGCCGACCAGGACGACCGGTGGTTTGCCGACAAGCTGTCGCGCGCGGTCGCGGCGCTGTCTCGCGTCCCGGCCACGGAACCGGCGCTCTACATGGCCGCGACAGAGATCTGCGACGCCGATCTGCGCGTGCTGGGCCGCTCTGCGCCCTTCGCCCGCCCGCCGGCGTTCCGCAACGCGCTGGTCCAGTCCATCGGCGGCGCCAACACCATGGTGATGAACCGCGCGGCGGCGGATCTGGCCTCGGACCTCGCCGCAACGGTGCCGGACCCGGCCAGCCACGACTGGTGGCTCTACCAGGTGGTCAGCGGCTGCGGCGGAACGGTTCTCTTCGACCCCGTGCCGGTGATGTCCTACCGCCAGCACGGGCGGAACCTGGTGGGGGCGAACATCTCCGCCGGCGCGCGGCTGGACCGGCTGCGCCGGCTGCTGGGCGGGGAGTTCGCGGCGCTGAACGCCCGCAGCCTTGCGGCCATCGCCCCGGTGGAGGCGCGGTTCACGCCCGACGCGCGGGCGGCGGCGGCGGCATTCCGGGACGCGCGGCAGGGCCCGTGGTGGCGCCGGCTGGCGGCGCTGCGGCGCGCGGGCGTCTATCGGCAGGGGCGGGCGGACACGGCGGCGCTGCATGTCGCCTGCCTGCTCGGCCGTCTCTAGGGCGCGACGCACGTGCGCGTGACAGACGGGAGCGTTCGGCGCGTGATGGCCGCGATGCCGGAGTTTGCGGGCGGCGGAGGGTCCGGCCGGGTCGGGGCGCAGGGCTGCCGCAAGCCTTCGTCCGGCCGGCGCCATGCCGGACGGCGCCTTTCGCGATCGTATCGGCCAGACGGGCCAGGCGGGCGCCTCACACCGTGCTGCCGAGACTGCTTTCCAGCGTCGCCAGTTCCTGGCCGCCCGCCATCATGTCCTGCAATTCCTCGGGCGTGATCTCGCCCCGTGCGGCGGTGCCGTAGGTCCGGCCGCGGTTCAGCACCGTGAACCGGTCGCCCACGGCCATGGCGTGGCGCACGTTGTGGGTGATGAACACCACCGCCACCCCCTGCTTGCGCACCTTGTCGATGGTGGCCAGGACATTGGCCGTCTGGCGCACGCCAAGGGCCGACGTCGGCTCGTCCAGGATCAGCACGCGGGCGCCGAAATGCACCGCGCGGGCGATGGCGACGGTCTGGCGCTCGCCGCCCGACAGCGTGCCCACCGCCTGGTCCGGGCCGCGCAGCACGATGCCCATCTTCTCCATCTCCGCCATGGTGATCCGGTTGGCGCGGTCGTGGTCGAAAAAGGCGAAGGGGCCGATCCTCTTCACCGGCTCGTTGCCCATGAAGAAGTTGCGGCTCACCGACATCAGCGGGATCATCGCCAGATGCTGGTGGACCGTGGCGATCCCGGCCGCGATCGCGTCGCGCGGGTCGGCGAAATGCATCGGCCTGCCGCCAAACAGGATCTCGCCGCGCGTGGGGTGATGCACGCCCGACAGTGTCTTGATGAAGGTCGATTTTCCCGCGCCGTTGTCGCCCAGAAGGCAGTGGCATTCGCCGGCATGGATATCGACCGACACGCCGGCCAGCGCGATGACCGAGCCGAAATGCTTCTCGATGTCCTTCATCCGGATCAGCGGATCGGTCATCTCAGCGCTCTCCCGTGATGATGCGGCGGATGTAGGTGTTGAGGATCACCGCAAAGAGCAGGATCACCCCCAGGAACACCCGGAAGAGAGAGCTTTCGACCCCCGCGAAGAACAGTCCCTGCTGCACCACCCCGAAGATCAGCGCCCCCAGTGCCGCGCCGATGACCGACCCGTAGCCGCCCGTCAGCAGCGCGCCGCCGATGACCACGGCGATGATCGCCTCGAACTCCTTGAGCAATCCGCGGTCGGCCCCGGCAGAGCCGAATTCCATCACCTGGGAGGTGGCGAAAACGGTGGCGCAGAAAGCCGAGAACATGAACATCAGGATCTTGACCCGGTTGACCGGCACGCCGGAGTTGCGGGCCGATTCCGCATCGCCGCCGGCGGCGAAGATCCAGTTGCCGAAGCGCGTGCGGGTCAGCAGGATCTGGCCCACCAGCACCAGGCCCAGCGCCCAGACAATGAGCATCGGGATGCCGTCCACCACCGGCTCTCCCTGGCGCGTGCCGCGCGAGAAGGTCTCGATCGCGCCGATCTCTCCCAGCCAGCGGAACAGCCCGCCGAGGATCTTGCCGCCGAAGAGCGCCGCCAGCCAGTCGCCCTCGGCCGCCTCGCCGATGCCGCCGATGATGGTCTTGCGCTCGATGACCTGGGGCAGGAAGATCGTGAAGCCGCGCAGGATGAACAGGAAGGCCAGGGTCACGATGAAGCTGGGCAGGCCGGTGCGCACGACGATGAAACCGTTGAGCGCGCCGATGCCGAGGCACAGCGCGAAGGTGACCAGGATCGCGATCCAGATCGGCCAGCCCATCGTCACCCCGAAGATGGCGATCATCATGCCGGCGAAGCCGATCATGGAGCCGACGCTGAGGTCGAACTCACCCGCGATCATCAAAAGGCAGGCGCCCACCGCGATGATCATGAACTGCGCGGAGACGACCGACCAGTTCATCACACCCTGCGAATTGAACATGCCGCTGTCATAGGCGAACAGGCCAAAGAACACGAAAACGGCCACAGTGCCGACGATGCCGCCGAGCTCTGGCCGGATCAGCGCCCTGCGAAACGGCGAGATCCGCTTGACCCGTTCGTCCTGAACGACCTGAGGTGTATCGGACATCTTCGCCTCCTCCCCGCGGTGAATGACAGCGGCGGCGCGCCGGGCGCCGCCGCCGGAAGGCGTTCAGCGATATTCGCCGGCGAATTCCTCGACCTTGTCCAGCGCCTCGGCGGTTATGAACCCGGGACCGGAGTTGATGTTGTTGCCCGGCAGGACGCCGTAGCGGTGGTAGTTGGTGAGGATGACCACCGGCAGATAGCCCTGCAGGAACGGCTGCTGGTCGATGCCCCAGTTGATGATGCCGTCCTTGATGGCCTGGACGATGTTCTCGCCCAGATCGAAGGTGCCGAAATAGATGTCGCCGGCCATGCCGTTCTCTTCCAGCGCCTGGATCGTGGGATCGGCCGAAACCGGTCCCAGGGTCAGCACCGCCTCGGTGTCGGGATTGGCGTTGAGATAGGCCATCACGCGGTTCTTGATCTCGGCCGGGTCCTGTCCGGCGTCGATCATCTGGTTGCCCAGCTCGACCCCCAGACCGTCGGCGAAGCCCTGGCAGCGCTCGCCCAGGGAGGGCTGCTGGATCGTGTGATTCACGCACAGGAAGTTGGTGATCCCGTCGTCCTTGGCGCGCTGTCCGGCGGCGAGGCCGGCATCGTATTCCGGCTGGCCGACATACATGAGCGCGCCCAGCTCGCGCGTCTGTTCCGGCGTGCCGGTGTTCATGATGACCACATCGACGCCGCTGTCCACGGCCGACCGGATCGGCCCCGACAGAACGTCGTAATCGGCGATGGTGGTGATGATCCCGTCCGGGCCGCTGGCGGCGGCCTGCTCGATGATGCGGGCCATGTCGGCCAGGTCGCCGGTGGGCGGGTTGCGGTACTCGACCTCCACATTCATCTGCTCTCCGGCCAGCGCGATGGAGTTCTTGATCGTGTTCCACCAGCTGTCGCTGTCGGGCGCGTGGCTGACCAGAACGTATCGCTCACCCTCGGCCTGCGCGGCGGCGGCGCCCATCAGCGCCGCGCCCGCGGCCAGCAGCAGTCCCTTCATCATCTTCATCGGATGTCCTCCCTGTTGCACGCGTTCGCGTCGCGCCGGCGCGGCCCTCCACCGCGCCTTCGACTCCCAAAGAGCACAGCGCGGCCATTTTTGCAACCGGTTGCATAAATCGGCCCGGGGTGGTCTTGGCGTGGTGACCGGCTTGGCGAAACGGGTTATGCAGCGGCACGAAAGGACAGGGTCCGGGATGGTGGTCACGCTGAGGGAAGTCGCCGAACGGGCGGGCGTGTCGCGCTCGGCGGTGTCGCGCACGTTCACCGACGGCGCGTCGGTGTCGCCCAGGATGCGGCGCAAGGTCGAGAAGGCCGCAAGAGAGCTGGGCTATAGTCCGAACGCGCTGGCCTCGTCGCTGACCACCGGGCGGACCAAGCTGATCGGGCTGGTGTCGAACAACTTCCACAACCCCATCTTCCTGGAGGTCTTCGACCTGTTCACCCGGGGCCTTCAGGATCGCGGGCTCAGGCCGCTGCTGGTCAACCTGTCGGATGAGACCAATCCCGACGCTTCGGTGCGGATGCTGCGGCAGTATTCCGTCGATGGCGTGGTCGTCGCCTCATCGACCCTGCCGCCGGGGTTCGCCATCGCCTTCCGCGATGCCGGGGTGCCTGTGGTCAACGCCTTCGGGCGCTACGCGTCCGAGCCGGACGTGCACACCGTGGGCATCGACAACGCCGGGTGCGGCCGGATCGCGGCGCGCACGCTGATCGCGCGCGGCTACCGGCGGCTGGCCTTTCTGGGCGGGCCGGACAGCGCCACCTCGACGCAGGACCGCCACGCGGGTTTCGCGGCCGCGATCGCGTCGCATCCGGACGTCGAGCTGAGCGTCTCCTTCGCAGAGGCCTATTCCTTCGACGCCGGCCGCCGCGAGATGCAGCGGCTGCTGGCATCCCCGCCGGCCGAGGCGTATTTCTGCGGCGACGATGTGCTGTCCATCGGCGCGCTTTCGGCGCTGCGCGATCACGGGCTGTCGGTGCCGGGCGATGTGGGGGTGCTGGGGCTCAACGACATGGAGATGTCGCGCTGGGAAGGGATCGACCTGACCACGATCCGCCAGCCGATCCGGCAGATCGTCGCCTCCACGATCGAGCTTATGGTCGCGACGCTGGAAGAGCCCGACCGCTATCCAGAGGCGCGGGTCTTTCCCTGCCGGATCGTCGAGCGCCGCACGCTCAGGCCGCTGCCGCGCTGACGCCCCGCATCAGCGGAACATCGGCGGGCGGGCGTCGGTCCAGGCGCCGTCCTGCGCGCCGCTTTCGGCCACGGCGAAGACCGCGGCCATCGAGCGCAGGCCGTCCTCTGCCCGCGGATAGAGATCGGCGGCCGGGTCGGTCGGACGGCCCGCCTTGCGCGCGGCGATCGCCTCGGCCAGATCGGCATAGAGGTTGGCAAAGGCCAGCGGCATCCCTTCGGCGTGGCCGATGGTCACCCGGCTGGTGCGGTCCGCCTCGGGGCTGAGGCCGGCCTCGCCGCGCTCGATCACCTCGCGCCGCCCGCCCAGCGGCATCCAGCAGAGCTGGTTCGGATGCTCCTGCGCCCAGGACAGCCCGCCCTTCTCGCCGAACACCTGCAGCGTCAGCCCGTGCTGCCGCCCGATCGCGATCGAAGAGGTCCAGAGCCGCCCGACGGCGCCGCCGTCAAACCGCAGATTGACCATCGCGTCGTCCTCCAGCGTCCGGCTCTCGATGCAGCTCACCGTGTCGGCCGAGAGGCGCGCGACGTTCTGGCCGATCACGAAGCTTGCCATATGCAGCGCGTGGATGCCGCAATCGGCGAATTGCGCCGAGACGCCGGCCTGCGCGGGGTCGTAGCGCCAGCGCACCCGCGGGTTGTCGGCATCCGCGGCATCGGCGTGGTGGCCGTGGGCGAACTCGGCCTTCATCAGCCGGATCCGCCCCAGATCGCCGCGTGCCACCATCGCGCGCATGTGCCGGACCAGCGAATAGCCCGAATAGCCGTAGTTCACCGCGCAGATCCGGTCCGCCTCTTGCGCGAGGCGCACGATCTCCTCGCCCTCCTCGACGGTCATGGTCATCGGCTTTTCGCACATGACGTGGAACCCCGCCTGGAGGTAGGCCCGCGTGATCTCGAAATGGGTGGCGTTGGGCGTGGCCACGGTGACAAGGTCGATGCGGTCCGCGCGGCCCCGCTCGCCCTCCAGCATCTCGCGCCAGTCGCCATAGGCGCGGTCCGGCGTCAGCCCCAGCCGCCGGCCGTAGGCCCGGCCCGCGTCGGCCCGGTGGTCCAGCGCGCCGGCGCGGAACGCGAACAGACCGTCCAGCCCCGCGCCCAGCCGATGCGCCGGGCCGATCTGGCTGCCCTCTCCGCCGCCGATCATGCCCCATCCCAATTTCGCCATGTCGGGGTCTCCTCAGTCGAAGCCGATGGATGTCAGATAGTCGCGGTTCTTGCGCGCGTCCCCCAGGGGATCGGGGTCGAGCGTCGGGTCGCAATCCTGCTCAACCGTGCACCAGCCGGAGAAACCGGCATCCAGCAGCGCCTGGCGCACGGCCGGAAAGTCCACTTCGCCGTCGCCGAGATTGCAGAAGATGCCCTGGCCGCAGGCATCGTAGAAGCCGGTCCGGTTGTCGATGGCCCGCGCCTTCACAGCAGGGTCTATATCCTTGAAATGCATGTAGGATATGCGCGCCGCGTGGCGGCGCACGAAGGCCGCCGGATCGAAGCCCGCATAGGCGTGGTGGCCGGTGTCGAAACAGATCCTGAGACTTCTTTCGTCCACCTCGTCCAGAAGCCGTTCCAGCTCCGGCTCGAAATCCATGAAGCCCGCCGCATGGGCGTGGATGGCGGCGGTCAGGCCGTAGTCTTCCGTGCCCATCCGGGCGATGGTCACGATGCGGTCGCGGAAGGCGGCCCATTCGGCGCTGTCCATCTGCTCGGCCTCGGCGGCGCGCCCGGCGGTGGGCGCGCGGCGCGGCGAGATCGCATCGATCAGCACCAGATGCTCTGCCCCATGCGCCTTCAGAGCGGCGCAGGTGCGGCGGGCGGCGTCCAGCACGTCGTCCCAGGCGTCCGGGTCGTGGAAGGGGCGGAACACCACCCCGCCGATGAGGTGCAGCCCGTGCGCGTCGAGCGCCTCGGCCAGAACCTGCGGGTCCTCGGGCATGTAGCCCACCGGACCCAGCTCGATGCCGCGGTAGCCGGCCGCGGCGCAGTCCCGCAGCACGTCGCGCCAGTCCGGATTGCGCGGGTCGCCCGCGAATTCCACCCCCCATGAGCAGGGGGCGTTGCCGATACGGATCGTCATGGTCTGACCTCTCGTCTCAGGAGTGTTCGACATCGGCCCACCGGCCGGTGCGTGCCGCGTCGCGCGCGGCGGCGATCACTTCGGCGACCTCCAGCCCGTCGCGGAATGTGGGCCAGACGGGCGCACCGGTCTCGATGGCGGAGAGAAAATCGCGCGCCTCGATGATGATCTGGTCCTGGTAGCCGGTGCCGTGCCCGGCGCCCTGGCAGAACGGCAGGTAGTCTGGATGGGCCGGGCCGGTGAGGATCTTGGTGAAACCGCGCGCCGCTTCCGGCCCCGCGCTGCGGTAGAGCCAGAGCGCGTTCTGATCCTCCTGGTCGAAGCGGATCGCGCCGTTGGTGCCGGTGACCTCATAGGCAAAGCCCATCTTTCGTCCCGTGGCGATCCGGCTGAAATGCATCTGCCCCATCGTGCCGCGCACGAACCGGCACATCATCTGCGCCTGGTCGTCGTTGTCCACCCGTCCGCCGGGACGCTTCTCATGGACCGTCTCTGCGCAGGCCGAGACCGCGGCGATGGGGCCGAGCAGCGCCAGGGCGGCGTTGACCATGTGCGGGGCCAGATCGCCCAGCGTGCCGTTCGCCTCTCCGGCGCAGCGCCAGTTGAACGGCGTGTCCGGGTCGGACAGGAAATCCTCGGTATGCTCGCCGCGGAACCAGGTGATGTCGCCGATCTCTCCGTCGGCGATCAGTCGGCGGGCGAACTGGCTGGCCGGGGTGCGGATGTAGTTGAAGCCGACCATGTTGGCCGCGCCGGACGCCTCGGCCGCCGCCACCATGGCGCGGGCATCCTCTGGCGATGCGCCCAGCGGCTTTTCGCACAGGACCGGCTTGCCACGCGCCAACGCGGCTTCGGCCACCGTTCGATGCGTCTCCTGCGGCGCGGCGATCACCACCGCCTCGACGGCCGGATCGTCGACCAGCGCGCGCCAGTCGCCGGTGGCGCGGGCGAAGCCGTAGGCGGCGCGATAGCGCTCGGCGCTCTCGGTCGAGCTTGCGGCCACCATCTCCAGACGCGGGCGCAGCGCGGTGCCGAACACCGCGCCCACCGCCGACATGGCGACGGCATGGGCCTTGCCCATGTAGCCGCCCCCGACGATGCCGATGCCGATCCGTCGCATCCGCGCTCCAATCCCGAAATAAGTTTGCAACCGGTTGCAAATATACGTACCGTGGGAGTCGCCGCGCCGCAAGCGTCATTCGCAGACCGTCGAAAACCTCCGGAGGACCGCCCGCCATGACCCCGCCAAAGGGCACCCTACGCCTCACCACCGCGCAGGCCATCGTCCGCTGGCTCGCCAACCAGCACATGGAGATCGACGGCCGGGAAATGCGCGTCTGCGGCGGCGGCTTCGGCATCTTCGGGCACGGCAACGTCACCTGTCTGGGTGAGGCGCTTTACGGCGCGCGGGACACGCTGCCGCTCTATCGCGGCCAGAACGAACAGGGCATGGGCTTTGCCGCCGCGGGCTATGCCAGGGCATGGCTGCGCCAGCGATTCATGTTCTGCACGGCAAGTGCGGGCCCCGGCACGATGAACCTGCTCACCGCGGCGGGGCTGGCCCATGCCAACCGGCTGCCGATGCTTCTGCTCTGCGGCGACGGATTCGTGACCCGACTGCCCGATCCTGTGCTCCAGCAGTTGGAGAATTTCGGCGATCCGACCCTGGGGGTGAACGACGCCTTCAGGCCGGTCGTGCGCTACTGGGACCGCATCACCCATCCCGCGCAGGTGATCCAGTCGCTGCCCGCCGCGCTTGCCACGCTGCTGGACCCGGCCGATTGCGGCCCGGCCTTCATCGGCCTGCCGCAGGACGTGCAGGGCTGGGCCTGGGATTTTCCGCAAGCGATGTTCGAAAAGCGGGTCCATCGGATCCGCCGCACCGCCCCCGACGAGGGCGAGGTCGCAGACGCGCGCGCGGCGTTGCTGGGGGCCGGGCGTCCGATGATCATCGCGGGCGGCGGGGTGCAGTATTCCCGCGCGACCGAAGAGCTGCGCAGCTTCGCCGAGTCGCACGGCATCCCCGTGGTAGAGACCATCGCCGGCCGCGCCAACCTGCTGGCGGACCATCCGCTCAACATCGGGCCCATCGGCGTCACCGGGTCCGACAGCGCCAACACCATCGCGGCGGAGGCGGACGTGATCCTGGCCGTCGGCACGCGGTTGCAGGATTTCACCACCGGCTCCTGGACCGCCTTCGCCGCGGACGCCCGCCTCGTGACGATCAACGCCGCGCGCCATGACGCGGGCAAGCATCGGGCGCTGCCGGTGGTGGGCGATGCCAGACGCGGGCTTGAGGCGCTGGGGCGGGGCCTCGACTACACCGCCCCCGACGGCTGGACCCGCAAGGCGCAGGACCTGCGGCGCGACTGGGATGCCTATGTCGCGGACAACGTGAAGCCCGGCAACCGGCCCGACTCCTACGCGCAGGCGATCGGCGTGGTGAACGCGCATTGCCACAAGCGCGACCGGATCGTGGCGGCGGCGGGCGGTCTGCCGGCGGAGGTCACGGCCAACTGGCGCACGCTGGGGATCGGCACCGTCGATGTGGAGTTCGGCTTTTCCTGCATGGGCTACGAGATTTCCGGCGCCTGGGGCGCGCGGATCGCGCAGGCCGAGCGCGAGCCGGAGCGCGAGACGATCGTCTTCATCGGCGACGGGTCGTACATGATGATGAACAGCGATCTCTATTCGGCGTGCCTGAGCCGCAAGAAGCTGATCGTGCTGGTGCTCGACAATGGCGGCTTCGCCGTCATCGACAAGCTGCAGAACAACACCGGCAACGAGAGTTTCAACAACCTGCTCTCTGACTGCCCGACGATCCCCGCGCCGTTCGCCGTCGATTTCGAGGCCCACGCCCGCGCCCAGGGCGCCATGGCCGAGACCGTCGCCAATCCGGCCGAACTGGCCGAGGCATTCGGCCGCGCCAGGGACGGCGACCGCACCCATGTCATCGTGATGAAGGTCGATCCCCATGAGGGCTGGACCACGCAGGGCCATGCCTGGTGGGAGGTCGGAACGCCAGAGGTCACGACCAGCGACCGCGTGCGCGCCGCCCATGCCGAACAGGAAGCCGGCCGCGACCGGCAGCGGCGGGGGGTGTGATGCTGGAGCGCCTGAAAGGCGGCCGCTTTCTGGTGATCGGCCGGGTGGGGATGGATCTGACCCCGATGCCAGAGGGCACCCGCACCCGCGAGGCGCATCGGATGATGGTGTCGATGGGCGGCAGCTCGGCCAATATTGCCGCGGGTCTGGTCCGGCTCGGCTGCGGGGCGTCTTTGGTCACCTGCGTCTCCGACGACGCGGTGGGCTGGTATTGCGAAGGGCAGCTGGACGCCTTCGGGATCGACCGCCGCCACGTGCGCCGCGTCCGTGGCGAGGAGCGCACGTCGCTGGCCCTGGTCGAGGCGCGCGTCGCGGAGCACCAGAGCGTCATCTACCGCAACAACGCCGCCGATTTCCGCATGGACGTGGCGGATGTGGAGGCGGTGGATTACGCCCGCTTCGACGCGCTCATCACCGCCGGCACGGTCTTTGCCGCAGAGCCGTCGCGCAGCGCGGCCTTCCGCGCCTTCGACCTGGCCCGCGCCGGGGGCCTGCCGGTGATCTTCGACATCGACTACCGGCCCTATAGCTGGCCGTCCCCGGATGTCGCCGCGGACGTGCTGTCGCGCGCCGGGGACATGGCCGACGTGATCGTCGGCAATGACGAGGAATTCGGCTTCATGGCCGGGGGCATAGACAAGGGCTTCGCCCATGCCCGCGCGCTGGCGCAGAAAGCCGACATCGTCATCTACAAGATGGGCCCCCGGGGCGCCGTGACCTTTGCCGATGGAGGCGAGTCGCGCAGCGGCATCTACCCTGTAAAGGCGCTGAAACCCACCGGCGCGGGCGACAGCTTCATGGCCGGGCTGATCGCCGGTCTCTCTGAGGGGCGCCCGCTGGCGCAGGCGGTCGCGCGCGGCTCTGCCTGCGCCTCGATCGTGGTGGCGCGGCCCGGCTGCGCCATCGCCATGCCCGACAGGGCGGCGCTCGACGCGTTTCTTGCCACCCACCCCGGCCAGACCCAAGGCTGAAAGGACATTCCATGCACATCGCTCCCCATGACAACCGCAACCGGCCCATCGTCGATGCCGGGCACGATCTGGTGCCGCTCAACTACTTCAACATCGTCAAGTTGACGCAGGGCGAAAGCTTCGACTACGAGGTGCCGGGCTACGAAACCTGCGTGGTGCCCGCGACCGGCACCGTCGATGTCGAGGTCGGCGGCAAGACCTTCGAGAGCCTTGGCAAACGGACCCGCGACGTGTGGGACGGCGAGCCCGAGGGCGTCTACGCCCCTGTCGGCGCGACCGTCCGCATCACCTGCCGCAGCGACGCGACGGAGACCTTCGTGGCCGGCGCCAGATACGACCGCGTGCTTGAGCCTTTCGACGTGCGTGCGGATCAGATCGACCTGGTGCAGTACGGCTCCGACGACACCAAGACCCATCGCAAGATTAAGCACATCCTCGGCGCGAACCAGCACGACCGGGTCGGCCGGCTGCTGGTGAGCGAGCTCTACACCGTGGGCCAGGGCGGCTGGTCGGGCTTCCCCTCCCACAAGCACGACACGGACCGGCTTCCCGAAGAGACACGCCACGACGAGACGTACAATTTCCGCTTCCGGCCCGACTACGGCTCCGGGTTGCAGATGCTCCAGCGACAGGAGAACGAACCGGGCGACGCCTATCACATCGTGAACGGATCGACCGTGCTGATCGACAAGGGCTACCATCCCTGCGCGGTGCTGCCCGGCTACGAGATGTACTACTTCACCATCCTGGGCGGCCTGAGCCAGCGCAGCCTCAAGCAATATTTTCAGCCGACCCATGCCGAGCAATTGAAGACGATACCGGGCATCATGGACATGGTGGCCAAGTTCAAATGACCCGCGCGACGCTGGCTGAGGTTCTGGGACCGGCGCTCCGGGACGGGTATGCCGTGGCGGGGCTGGTCACGCTTGGCTGGGAGGACATGCGCGCCTATGTCGCCGCGGCCGAGGCCGAGGCCGTGCCGGTGATCCTCCAGGCCGGTCCGTCCTGCCGTGCGCACACGCCGCTGCCGGTACTGGGCGCGATGTTCCGCCATCTGGCCGAAGCCGTGTCCGTGCCGGTGGTGGCGCATCTCGACCACGGCTATTCGGACGCGGAGTGCCGCGAGGCGATCGGCTCCGGCTTCACCTCCGTGATGTTCGACGGCTCGCGCCTGCCGCTGGAGGAGAACATCGCGCAGACCGCCGCCATCGCGGCCATGGCGCATGAGGCGGGCGTCTCCTGCGAGGGCGAGATCGGGTTCGTCGGCTATGCGGGCGGAGAGGACTCGGCCGGGACGAATCCCGCCGAGGCCGCGCGCTTCGCGCGCGAGACGGGCGTGGACGCCATGGCGGTCTCTGTCGGCAACACCCATCTGCAGCAGGGCCGCGAGGGCGGTCTGGACGAGGCGCGCATCCGCGCGATCGAGGCCCTGTGCGATGTGCCGCTGGTGATCCACGGCGGCTCCGGCGTGCCTCTGGCGCAGAGACGGTCGCTGGCGCGCGGCTCACGGATCTGCAAGTTCAACATCGGCACAGAGCTGCGCATGGTCTTCGGACGGGAATTGCGCGCGGTGGTGGCGCGCGATCCCGGCCGCTTCGACCGGGTGGCGATCCTGTCGGAGCTTCACGATCCGCTCGTCTCCGCCACGCGCGACGTGCTGCGCGCCTTCAAAGGGGGCTGAGATGCTGAATGTCGGACTTCTGGGCTGCGGGCGGATCGGCCGGGTCCATGGCGCCTCGCTCGGCCGGATCGAGGGGGCGCGCGTCGCCGCCGTGGCCGATGCCGTTCCCGCGGCGGCGCAGGCGCTGGCCGAAAGCTGCGGCGCCGGGGCGATGCCCGCGGCGGACCTGATCGGGAGCGCCGGGATCGACGCGGTGGTGATCGGCACCCCGACCGACACCCATTACGAACTGATCCACGCCGCCGCCGCCGCCGGCAAGGCGATCCTGTGCGAGAAGCCGGTGGACATGTCGGCCGACCGCATCCGCGAGTGCATGGCGGCGGTCGAGGCGGCAGGCGTGCCCTTCATGACCGCCTTCAACCGCCGCTTCGACCCGAACTTCGCCGCCATCGCCGCGCGCATCGGGGCGGGAGAGATCGGCGCGGTCGAGATCGTCACGATCCTGTCGCGCGACCCGGCGCCGCCGCCGCCCTCCTACATCGCGGGGTCGGGCGGTATCTTCCGGGACATGATGATCCACGATTTCGACATGGCGCGGTTTCTTCTGGGCGAGGAACCGGTGTCGGTCTACGCGGTCGGCGCGGCGCTGGTCGACCCGGAAATCGGGGAGGCGGGCGACGTGGACACGGCGGCGGTGACGCTGACCACGCCGGCGGGCCGGATCTGCCAGATCTCCAATTCGCGCCGCGCGCGCTATGGCTACGACCAGCGGGTCGAGGTGCATGGCGCCCTGGGCATGCTGCGCGCCGACAACATGCTGCAAGATACGGTCGAAAGCGCCGGCGCCGACGGCTTCCGCCGGGCGCCGGCGCAGGCTTTCTTTCTCGAACGATACGCCGCCGCCTACGAGGCGGAGATGCGGCATTTCGTGGACTGCGTGGCGTCGGGCCGGGGCGTCGGCCCGGGCATCGGCGACGGGCTGCGCGCCCAGCTTCTGGCCGATGCGGCCGATCTGTCCCGGCGGGAAGGACGCGTGGTGCGGCTGACCGAATGACATCGCGCCGCCGATGGCGGGGTGCCGCGGGCCCTTCCGCCCCGGCACTGCGCCGGGTCAGGGCGGGTCAGGCGGAAGCGCGCGGCCCGGGGATGTCCGCAGCCGTCGCCTTTGTCGCGCGGGCAACGTCTCCGGGGGCCGGCGGGCCAGTCGCTGGCCTTCGACCACTTCGGGAGATGGCCCGCGGTATGGAACCGGGAACGCGGATTGGGGTCAGGACCTGACCCCTGTCCGCCGCGCCGCATCGCGATGGTGGATGCAAGACGCATCGCCGATGGGCGCGTCGGTCCCCTGTCGCGGCAGGGATCGCCCCTGGCGGTCATCCGCATGAGAAAGGCCCCGGCGCGCGAACGCCGGGGCCCTGGTCGCAGCTTTGCCGGCGCGGATCAGTCGCTGTCGCCCAGCTTTTCGGCGAGGGTGGATTTCTCCTGCACCGCCGGCTGGCCGGTGCGCTGCTCGTCGGCGGTCTCCAGCTCGTCGAGCTGCGCCGCGCCGATGTCGTCGAAGAGCTCCTGGATCTCGAACTCCGCGGCGGCTTCTTCCTCGGCGGCCATCTCCTGGATCGACTTGCCCTGCTTCTGCAACTCGGCCTCTTCGGGAGAGCGGGCGACGTTCAGCTCGATGCCGACCTCGACCTCCGGGTGGAGGGTCACGGTGGCCTCGTGGATGCCCAGCTCCTTGATCGGGGCGCCCAGGGCGATCTGCCGGCGGTCGACCTCGAACCCGGCCTCGGCCGCCGCCTCGGCCACGTCGCGGGTCGAGACCGAGCCGTAGAGCGCGCCGCCGTCCGAGGCGGCGCGGATCACGGTGAACTGCTGGCCCTCCAGACGGTCGGCGAGGCCGCGCGCCTCTGCCTTGGTCTCTTCGTTGCGGGACTGCAGTTCGGACTTCTGCTGCTCGAAGGCCTCGACATTGGCCTTCGACGCCCAGAGCGCCTTTTTCTGCGGCAGCAGATAGTTGCGGGCATAGCCTTCCTTGACCGAGACGACCTCGCCCATCTGGCCCAGCTTGGCGACGCGTTCGAGGAGGATGACGTTCATTGCCATGGATCCGGCTCCTTACTTGACCGCGTAGGGCAGAAGGGCGAGGAACCGCGCGCGCTTGATGGCACGGGCGAGTTCACGCTGCTTCTTGGCCGACACGGCGGTGATGCGGGAGGGCACGATCTTGCCGCGCTCGGAGATGTAGCGCTGCAGCAGACGGGTGTCCTTGTAGTCGATCTTCGGCGCGTTGTCGCCCGAGAAGGGACAGACCTTGCGACGGCGGAAAAACGGTTTTGCGGCCATTGTCGGGGCTCCTTTCTAGCGGCGCGGACGGCGATCGTCACGATCGTCGCGCTTTTGCATCTGGACGGAGGGTCCGTCCTCGTGTCCGTCGACCTTGATCGTCAGAACGCGCATGACATCGTCATGGAGGCGCATCAGACGCTCCATCTCCTGGATCGCCGGCGCGGGCGCGTCGGTGCGCAGATAGGCGTAATGCCCCTTGCGGTTCTTGTTGATCTTGTAGGCCATCGTCTTGACGCCCCAATATTCGTGATCGACGAGGGTGCCGCCGTTGTCCGACAGCACCGAGCCGAAATGTTCGATGAGCCCCTCGGCCTGCGTGTTCGACAGGTCCTGACGGGAAATGAAGACATGCTCGTAGAGCGGCATGGCTTTGTCCTTCGATGTTCGGGGCGCATTTCAAAGACCGGGATCAAAGACTTCCGCGCCCCGGTCACGAGAGGCTGCGCCGACAGGGTTCGGTCGCGGAAGTTCCGGGGCCTTAGCGGGGGACGGGGCGGAATGCAAGCCGCGGGTCGCGCGGGGCACGGACCGGGCACCGGCGTTTGTCGTGCGGACCGGCGGGACGGGACGCCGGGCGCCGGGCGCCGGTTCAGCCTGAGGTTGCGGCCCGGCGATCGCGGCCGCCGGACCCGGCGCGGCACCGCGGTCTTGCTGCGCTGCGGCGCGGGCATCGCTCCGGCGCCGGCGGCGGGTACAGGCGGGGCGGTTCCGACCACACGTCCAGCATGTGCGGTGCAATCGGTGCGGGAGTGGCGCCGGATCGCAGTGGCGAAAAACCGCCAAGTCCGCGGATCGGCGTTGAAATTGCTGCGCGCGCACCAAAGCTTTGCGCGGAGCGATGCATGCAGGGCAGATGATGACGAGATTGAATTCCGGCGATGGGATCCTGTCGCGCAGGGCGATCCTGCGCGGCGGCGGGTCGGCGTTGACGCTTGCCGCCGTGGCGGCGTTTCCGGGCGCGCGCGCGATGGCCCAGAGCGACGCGGATACCCAGGCCGGCGGCGATTTACCGGTCGGCGGGCAGGAGGCGTTCTCGTTCGACTGGCTGGTGGAGCGGGCGCGCAGGGCCGCGGCAGAGGACTACGTGCCCCCCGAACCGCTGGGCAAGCCGTTCTCCGATCTGAACTACGACGACTACCGCCGCATCCAGTTCCGCGAAGAGAGCGCCGTCTGGGCGGGGGAGGATGCGTTCGCGGTGCTCCATGCCTACCATCCGGGCTGGCTTTTCGACACCACCGTGTCCCTCTACGAGGTCGTGGACGGCGAGGTGACGCCGCTGACGTTCTCGACCGAGGACTTCCGCTACTACAGCGACGCCAGAGGGGTCATGGCGGAGGTGGACGAGTTGCCGGGCGTGGCGGGGTTTCGCCTCAACGCGCCGCTGAACGCGCCGGGCCAGTTCGATGAGGTGGTGTCGTTCCTGGGGGCCAGCTACTTCCGCGCCCTGGGCAAGGACAACCGCTACGGGCTGAGCGCCCGGGGACTGGCCGTGAACACCGCGACCTCCGCCGAGGAGGAATTCCCCAGCTTCACCGCCTTCTGGCTGGAACGGCCGGAGCCGGATGCCGATCACGTGGTCTTCTACGCCTCGCTGGAAAGCGAATCGCTGACCGGCGCCTACAAGTTCGTGGTCAAACCGGGGCGCACCACCACCATGGACGTGACCCTGCGGCTGTTCTTCCGGCGCGACATCGAGCAGCTTGGCCTGGCGCCGCTGACCTCCATGTATCTTTTCGGCCCCAACGACCGGGGGGATTTCGACGACTACCGCAACCGCGTCCACGACAGCGAGGCGCTGGTCGTGAACACCGAGGAGCGCGCCGTGGTGCGGGTGCTCAACAATCCGCCGCGGCTGGCGAATTCCTACATGGGCGCGATGTCGCCCCAGTCCTTCGGCCTGGTCCAGAGGCACCGCGACTTCGACGATTACCTGGACGCCGGCGCCCATTACGAAAGCCGCCCGTCGCTGATGGTCGAACCGGTGGGCGCCTGGGGCCGCGGGGCGGTCCGGCTGATCGAGATTCCGTCCGACCTGGAGGCGAACGACAACATCGTGGCTTTCTGGGTTCCCGAGGCCGAATTCGCCGCCGGGGACGAACTGGACACCGCCTACCGGCTCTACTGGGGGATGTCTCCGCCGGGCGCCGAATCCGATCTTGCCCAGGTTTCGCGCACATTGGCCGGTCACGGCGGCGTTTCGGGCGTGGATCCGGCGAAGGACCGCCGAAAGTTCGTGATCGACTTCCTGGGCGGGCCTCTCGCGGAACTGGGGGGCGATCAGCAGGTTAAGCCCAACATAACCGTGTCGAACGGGAAGTTGGAGGAAGAGGTCCTTCAGACGATCGATCCCGGGTCAGGACTTCTGCGGCTTGTCGTCGAGGTGAGCGCCGATGCCGGCGCCGTGGTCGAGATGAGCGCGGACCTGTGGCTGGAAGAGCGTCGGCTGTCGGAAACATGGATCTACCAATGGCTCAGAGAGTGATGTCGAACCCCGAACTTTCGGTCGTGTCGTCAATCGATGACACCATGGCCGCCGCGATGCCCCCTGCCGCGCCGCGCGAGATGCCGCGTCAGGTGCTTGAGCGTCCGCGCCCGGCCCATCGCCGCGTCCCGCCGATCTGGGACATCGGCCGTCTCTTCGCGCGCAACGTCTGACCGCCATGCCCCGCCGAGAGCCCCATATGCGCGCCGGTCGGACAACGCTCTGCCGGATCGCCGCGCTTGTCTTCGCGGCGGCCTGCGCGGTGGCGGCCGCGGTGACGCTGGCGCAGGCCGGGCTGACGGCCGGGTTCGGGCTGTGGGACGCGGTGCGTGTCGCGCTGATCTTCGTGACCACAGGATGGCTGGCCTGGGGGGCGGCGCAGGCGTTCCTGGGTCTGCCGCCCCTGGGCCGGGGGCGGGTGGCGCCGGTGCTGAAGGGCGCGCCACCGACCGCCGTGCTCATGCCCATCTGCAACGAGGATGCCGTCCAGGGTGCCGCGCGCCTTGCGGCGATCCGCGACTCCGCGCTGTCCGCCGGGCTCAGCGTCGATTTCGCCATCCTCTCCGACACGTTCGATCCCGATGCGCTGGGGCGCGAGCGCACCGCCTTCGCGCCGCTGCTGGCCGACAGCCGGGACGGCGCGCGGGTGTTCTACCGCAACCGGACCGACCGGAGCGGCCGCAAGGCCGGCAATATCGAGGACTTCATCCGACGCTCCGGGGCCGCCTATGATTACGTGGTGATCCTGGACGCCGACAGCCTGATGGAGGGAGAGACCATTCGCCATCTGATCGCGCGGATGGAGGCGGACCCGACCCTGGGGCTGTTGCAGACCCTGCCCAAGATCGTGGGGGCCACGTCCTTTTTCGGCCGGGCGATGCAGTTTTCGGCCAACTTCCACTCTCCGGTCTTCGCGCGGGGACAGGCGCGGATCCAGGGAGCCACGGGGCCGTTCTGGGGCCACAACGCCATCGTCCGGGTGGACGCCCTGGCCAGGTGCTGCGGGCTGCCGGAACTGTCCGGGCCGCCGCCCTTCGGCGGTACGATCCTCAGCCACGACTACGTGGAGGCGGCGCTCCTGGCACGCGGCGGCTGGCGGGTGGAGGTCGATCCGCGGATCGAGGGGTCCTTCGAGGAAGGTCCGGACAACCTTCTGGCCTTCGCGCGGCGCGACCGGCGCTGGTGCCAGGGCAACCTGCAGCACATCCGCCTGCTGGGCGCCCCCGGGTTACGCGGCTGGAGCCGGTTCGTCTTTGTCCAGGGGATCCTGTCCTATCTGGTGTCGGTCGCCTGGGCGGCGTTCCTGATTGCCTCCGCCCTGGCCACGGTCACGGCCTCCTCGCCCGATTATTTCCCCATGGCCTACCAGCTCTTTCCGGTGTTTCCGGACGACCGGACCACCCAGATCGTCGCTCTGGCCGTCGGGGTCGGCGGTCTGCTGCTTTTGCCGAAATTCACCATATTGGCCGAGTCCGTCCTGACGGGGCGCGCCGCCGGCTTCGGCGGCGCGGCGCGGGCGGCGGGATCGGTGGTGGCGGAGATCCTCGTCACCGCGCTGATCGCGCCGCTGATGCTCATGTACCAGTCGCGGGCCGTGGCAGAGGTGTTTTCCGGCCGGGACGGCGGCTGGCCCGCCACCCAACGCGGAGAGGGGCGGCTGAGCCTTGCGGAATCCTGGCGCGCCGGCCGCTGGATCGCCCTGTCGGGCGTGCTGGCGACGGCGGCGACCTACTGGCTGTCGCCGGACCTGATCTGGTGGCTGATGCCCGTGACGCTGCCGATGATCGCGGCGCCGGTACTCATCTGGCTGACCTCGCAGCCGCTGACCGACGCGGTATTCACCGTCCCCGATGAGCGCGCGCCGTCCGCGGTGATCGCCGCCTATCGCCGCAATCTCGACCCCGGGGCCGCTACCAGGGAGGCCGGGGATGTCCCGATCCGCCGCTACGCCCGCTCCGCCTGAGAGCAAGCTGGTCCCGTTCCGCGGCGGCCCCATAGAGGCACCGCGCCAGCGCGATCCGCGGATCGACGCGTTCCGCGGCGTGGCGCTGGCGATGATCATCATCACCCACATGCCAGGCAACCCCTATGAGGATCTGACGATCCGCAACTTCGGCTTTTCCGATGCGGCGGAGGCGTTCTTCATCATGTCCGGCATCGCCGCGGGGATCGCCTATTCCCCCGCGGTCGAGCGATGGCTGACCGGCAGCGGCCGCCTCTGGGATGCGGTGGGTCCGATGTGGAACCGGGCCTGGACGCTCTATCTGGTCCAGATCGCGCTGACGGTGGGGGCCCTGGGGCTCTATGCCTGGGCGGCCGAGACCTTCTTTCGCGCCGAGTTCCGCGTGGTTCACAATCTGGGCCTCATCTATACGGAGACGGGGGCGGCGCTGGCGGGTCTGGCCACGTTGAGCTACCAGATCGGCTATGTGAACATCCTGCCGGCCTATATGGTGCTGCTGCTGGTCGCGCCGCTGATCGTCGCGGGCGGGCTCCGCGCACCGTGGTGGACCATTGGCGCGGGGCTGGCGGTCTGGCTCGTCTCCGGGATGCTCAGGCTCAACATCCCCAACCATCCGGGCGGCGGGGGCTGGTTCTTCAGCCCCTTCGCCTGGCAGGCGATCTTCCTCATCGGGCTGGTGATCGGCATCCGCCACCGCAAGGGCGCGCGGCTGGTGCCGGTGAGCTGGCCGCTGTTCGGCGTGGCGGCGACGTTCCTGGCGGTGGTGCTGATCTGGCGCCACGTACCCGCGGTGGGCAGTGCGATGAACCACAAGATGGCCCAGCTTGGCGCGCTGGGTGTGCCGTGGAACGTCGTCTCCCACAACAAGACCTTCCTGGCCATGCCGCGGTTCCTGCACATTCTGGCGCTGGTCTATGTCATCTCCTGCCTGCCGTCGGCGACGCGGCTCTGCGGGTCTGCCGCGATGTGGCCCCTGCGGCTGCTGGGCCGGCACGGTCTGCTGGTCTTTGCGCTGGGCACGATGCTTGCGCTGGTCGGGCAGATCCTGATGGACGTGGAGCCGGCCGAGCGCTGGCTGGCCTGGACCCTGCCGCCCGCCGCCATCGCCATCTGCGCCGCCGCCGCCTGGCTCAGGGACCGCGCCGCCGGCAGGCCGCGCCATGCCCGCACCGATCGGGTGGCCGGGCAGGCCGGTTCCCCGCCGAGACCGGCGCTGGACGCGGGCTGAACGGGCGGTTTGCCAAGCCGGGCCGGGACCGGTAAGCCGGGCCGGACAGCCACGTGGAGGCAGGCATGACCCTTGCACTCGTCTTTCCGGGACAGGGAGCGCAGACCATCGGCATGGGCCGCGATCTCGCCGAGACCTATCCGCAGGCGCGCGCCGTGTTCGAGGAGGTCGACGCGGCCCTGGACGCGCCGCTGTCGCGGTTGATCTGGGAGGGCGCGCAGGACGACCTTACCCTCACCGCCAACGCCCAGCCGGCGCTGATGGCCACGTCGCTGGCGGCGATCCGGGCGCTGCAATCCGAAGGGTTCGAGATGGGCGACGTCGCCATGGTGGCGGGCCATTCGCTGGGCGAGTATTCCGCGCTGGCCGCGGCGGGCGCGCTGTCGGTGACCGATGCCGCGCGGCTCTTGCGCCTGCGCGGCCGCGCGATGCAGGAGGCCGTCCCGGTGGGCGACGGCGCGATGGCGGCGATCCTGGGTCTGAACCTGGCGCAGGTCAGGGCCGTGGCCGAGGAGGCCGCCGGCGATCAGGTCTGCCAGGCGGCCAATGACAACGATCCGTCGCAGGTGGTCGTGTCGGGACACCGATCGGCGGTGGAGCGCGCCGTGGACCTGGCCCGCGAGGCGGGCGCCAAGCGC
The DNA here is from genome assembly GCF_000743715.1 of Palleronia rufa. Classification (GTDB taxonomy): domain Bacteria; phylum Pseudomonadota; class Alphaproteobacteria; order Rhodobacterales; family Rhodobacteraceae; genus Palleronia; species Palleronia rufa. Next base: position 248,844 of record NZ_JQEY01000003.1, on the reverse strand, counting down.
GCGGTGCTGCTGCCCGTTTCGGCCCCGTTCCACTGCGCGCTGATGCAGCCCGCCGCCGACCGGATGGAGGCCGCCCTGGCGGATGTGGCGATCCGCGCCCCCGCCATGCCGGTGGTGGCCAATGTCACCGCCGCCCCGGTCACCGATCCCGACGAGATCCGGGCGCTGCTGGTGCGGCAGGTCACGTCGGCGGTCCGGTGGCGCGAGTCGGTGGTGCGGATGATCGCCGACGGGGTGGACACGGTCTGGGAGGTCGGCGCCGGCAAGGCCCTGTCGGGAATGATCCGGCGCATCGACCGGTCGGTGGCGACGCAGGCGGTCGGGACCGCCGCGGACGTCCCGGCGGCACTGAAACAGGAGGTCTGAGCCATGTTCGATCTGACGGGAAAGGCGGCGCTGGTCACCGGCGCGTCGGGGGGCATCGGCGGCGAGATCGCGCGCGGGCTGGCGGCCGCGGGCGCGCGGGTGGGCCTGTCGGGCACGCGCGAAGGCCCTCTGAAGGCGCTTGCCGACGAGCTGGGCGAGGGCGCGCATGTGCTGCCCTGCGACCTGTCGGATGCCGACGCGCTCAAGGCGCTGCCGAAGCGGGCGGTCGAAGCGATGGGATCGCTGGACATCCTGGTAAACAACGCCGGGATCACCCGCGACCAGCTGATGCTGCGCATGTCCGACGAGGACTGGCAGAGCGTGCTCGACGTGAACCTGACGGCGGTGATGAAGCTGAGCCAGGCGAGCCTGCGCGGCATGATGAAGACGCGCTGGGGCCGGATCGTCAATATCTCCTCCATCGTCGGCGCGACGGGCAACCCGGGACAGGCCAATTACGCCGCGGCAAAGGCCGGGATGGTCGGGTTCTCCAAATCGCTGGCCTATGAGGTTTCGACCCGCGGGATCACGGTCAACTGCGTCGCCCCCGGTTTCATCGAAACGGCGATGACCGAGAAGCTGACCGACGATCAGAAGGCGGGCATCCTCGACCAGGTGCCCATGGGCCGGATGGGCAGCCCGGCGGAGATCGCGGCGGCGGTGGTGTATCTGTCCAGCCCGGAGGCGGGTTACGTGACCGGCACCACCCTGCACGTGAACGGCGGCATGGCGATGCTCTAGGGCGGCGATTCCGTTTGCCACGGCAATCCGGTATGTTATAGCGGGCCGCACATTTCAGGGCATCGAAGTACATGGCTTCGGGGCCTATCGCCCTTGAAACAAGGGCCAAAGACGCAGCAATGCCCCATGCGGGCGGACAGTGAGCGGGCCCGTCCCGGAGAGAAGGAAAGAACATGAGCGAAGGCGACATCGAAACCCGCGTCAGGAAAAAAGTTGTCGAGCATCTCGGCGTCGAAGAGGAGAAGGTGACCGAGAACGCCTCGTTCATCGACGACCTCGGCGCCGACAGCCTCGACACCGTCGAGCTGGTGATGGCGTTCGAGGAGGAATTCGGGATCGAGATCCCCGACGACGCCGCGGAGACGATCCAGACCTTCGGCGACGCGGTCTCCTACATCAAGCAGGCGACCTGATCGCCACGCGTCCCTCCGGGGTCGGAGGATAGGGGACGCGGTTCGGGACATCCGGGCCGCGTCCCTTTCGCGTTCGCCCCTGGGTCCGGGCGCAGAGGGCTGCGGCGCGACATCGCCATGCGCGGTGGGCGGACGGCGGCGGATCGGAGCTGCCCGCGCACCGCCCCGGGGGGCAGGCGGGGCCGGACCGCGCCGGGGACGGAGAGCGACCGCACATCGCCCGCAGACTGCGCCGGGACGCGGACCCGGTGCGGGGCAGCGTCCGGTTGCCGCCGGCCCGGGCGCTGCCCCTTTCAACCGGACCGTCGCGCGTGTATCACGCGCGGCGACGAGGGTACCGAAGGCGAGGGGCAGCAGAATGCGGCGTGTGGTCATAACCGGGTTGGGGATGGTCTCTCCCCTTGCCTGCGGCGTCGAGGAGACCTGGTCGCGGCTTCTTGCCGGGCAATCCGGCGCGGGAACGATCCAAAGCTTCGACGCCTCGCATCTGGCGACGACCTATGCCTGCGAGGTGCCGCGCGGCGACGGGTCCGACGGCACGTTCAACCCCGACGACTGGATGGAGCCCAAGGAGGCGCGCAAGGTCGACGACTTCATCCTGTACGGGATGGCCGCGGCCGAGCAGGCGATCCGGGACGCGGGTCTGGGCGGCGAGAGCGCCGCGGAGCTGGAGCGGATCGGGGTCATGATCGGGTCCGGCATCGGCGGTCTGCAGTCCATCGCGGACACGGCGGTGATGATCCGTGAAAAGGGCCCCCGGCGGGTATCGCCGTTCTTCATTCCCGGATCGCTCATCAACCTGATTTCCGGGCAGGTGTCGATCCGCTACGGCTTCAAGGGACCGAACCACGCGGTGGTGACGGCATGCTCGACCGGGGCGCATGCCATCGGCGACGCCGCGCGGCTGATCGCGCTGGAGGATGCCGACGTGATGATCGCGGGCGGCGCCGAAGCCGCCGTCTGCGAGATCGGCATTGCCGGATTCAACGCCTGCAAGGCGCTCAGCACGAAATATGCCGACGATCCCACCCGCGCGTCGCGGCCCTGGGATGCCGACCGCGACGGATTCGTGATGGGCGAGGGCGCGGGGATCGTCGTGCTGGAGGACTACGACCGGGCAAGGGCGCGCGGGGCCACGATCTATGCGGAGGTGATCGGCTACGGGCTTTCGGGCGACGCCCATCACATCACCGCCCCCCCGCCCGACCATGAGGGCGCCGAACGGGCGATGCGCGCGGCCGTCAAGCGGGCCGGCATCGACGTGAGCGACATCGACTACGTCAACGCGCACGGCACCTCGACCATGGCCGACACGATCGAGATGGGGGCGGTCCAGAGGCTTCTGGGCGATGCGGCGGGGGCGGCGACCATGTCCTCGACCAAATCCGCGACGGGGCACCTGCTGGGGGCCGCCGGCGCGATCGAGGCGATCTTTTCCACGCTGGCGATCCGCGACCAGGTGGCGCCGCCGACGCTGAACCTCGACACCCCGCCGACGGACGCGGTGATCGGCCTGGCCCCCAAGGCCAAGGTGGAGCGTGAGATCGACGTGGCGCTGTCGAACTCCTTCGGGTTCGGCGGCACGAACGCCGTTCTGTTGCTCAGGAAGGTCGCCGGCTGATGTGGAAGCACATGGTCTCGAACGCGCTCAGCCTGTTGATCGTGGCGTTGATCGCAGTGGCCGGGGCCATCGGCTGGGGCGTGAACGCGTACCGCGCGGAGGGGCCGCTGACCGCGGGTATCTGCCTGCGGGTCGAGCCGGGCTCGACCATGGTCGGCGTGGCGAACGACCTGGAAGCGCAGGGTGCCGTGACGTCGCCGCGGATCTTGCGCATGGGGGCGGACTACACCGACAAGTCCGGGGCGCTGAAGGCCGGCAGCTTCCGGGTGCCGGAGGGCGCGTCGATGGAAGAGATCGTGGATCTGGTGACGAGAGGCGGCCAGTCCACCTGCGGCACTGAAGTCGTCTATCGCATCGGGGTGCGCGCGAAGCAGATCCAGCTGCGCGAGCTGGACCCCGCCACCAACCGCTTCGAAATCGACGCCGAGTTCGACCCCGCCGCGGGCGATGTGCCCGAGTCCTACACGCAGGTCCGGGGCCAGGCCGACACGCGCTACCGGATCGCCGTGGCCGAGGGGGTCACGAGCTGGCAGATCGTCGATGCACTGCGCGCCGCCGATTTCCTGAAGGGGGACGTCGCGGAGGTTCCGGCGGAGGGCACGCTGGCGCCCGACAGCTACGAGGTCAGCCCCGGCGACAGCCGCGCGAACCTGCTGGCGCGCATGGAGGCGCGGCAGGACGAGCGCCTGGCCGCGGCATGGGAGGATCGCAGCGGCGATCTGCCCTACGACACGCCCGAGGAGGCGCTGATCATGGCGTCCATCGTGGAGAAGGAGACCGGCGTGCCGGACGAACGCGGCCGGGTGGCGAGCGTGTTCATCAACCGGCTGGAGCAGGGGATGCGGCTGCAGACCGATCCCACGGTGATCTACGGCATCACCAACGGAGAAGGGGTGCTGGAGCGGGGGCTGCGGCGCTCGGAACTGGACGCGGCGACACCCTACAACACCTACGTCATCGACGGCCTGCCGCCGACCCCGATCGCCAATCCGGGGCTGGAGGCGATCCGGGCCGCGCTTGCCCCCGAACAGACCGACCTGCTGTATTTCGTGGCCGACGGCACCGGCGGCCATGCCTTTGCCCGGACGCTGGAAGAGCACAACGCGAATGTCGCGCGCTGGCGCCGGATCGAGGCCGAGGGCGCGGGTCAGTAACGACCCGTTGGCTTTTGGGTTCTGACAAGGCGGCTTCGGCCGCCTTTTTCTTTTCAAAGCAGTGATTTGCGGAACCCGCGGCAGGCTTGGCGCGCGGCACGCGGTGGCCATGCCCGATGGCAATATCTCAGCGGCAGAGTGTCCGGAGAGCTGGATGGCATCGGTGTGGTGCCACTCGACCGGAGGCCTTTGGTGTGGGGACAGGGCATGACGGTCATACGACTGAACGACGGGGATGAGGACGAGGGGCGGCGGATCCTGAAGATCGCGGAACGGAAATGCGAAGAGATCCTCGACGATCTCGAAGCGTGCCAACTGTTCTTCCGCGACCGCGACGACCTGCCGGATACGGAACTGAAACGGGTGCTGCAGAACCTTAGCCGGTCTCTGTCGCATGTGTTCGATGAGAGGAAGCGCTTTGACGAGCTACGCAAGAAACAGCTGGGAGTCGTCCACGACTTCGCGCTCGACTTCGACGACGCCCGCAACAGCATCGGGGGCCGACTGGATCGCCTCCGCGCCGCGCAGCGTGCAGGAAAGCTTTCTGAATGAGCTGACGGAAGGAGAGCTGCTGGCACTGCCGTATCTCTTCGAGTTCTGGGCGATGGAACATCAGCTCGCCCCTGAGGGCGACTGGCGGTCCTGGGTGATCCTGGGCGGGCGGGGCGCGGGCAAGACCCGCGCCGGCGCCGAATGGGTGCGCAGCATGGTCGAGGGGTCGCGGCCCCTCGATCCGGGGGAGGCGCGTCGGGTGGCGCTGGTGGGCGAGACGCTCGACCAGGTGCGCGAGGTGATGATCTTTGGCGAGAGCGGGATCCTTGCCTGCTCGCCCCCCGACCGCCGCCCCGTCTGGGAGGCGACGCGCAAGCGGCTGGTCTGGCCCAACGGGGCCGTGGCGCAGGCGTTCTCGGCGCATGATCCCGAGGCGCTGCGCGGGCCGCAGTTCGATGCCGCCTGGGTGGATGAGCTGGCCAAGTGGAAGCGGGCAGAGGAGTCGTGGGACATGCTGCAGTTCTGCCTGCGGCTGGGCGAGCGGCCGCGGCAATGCGTGACCACCACGCCGCGCAACGTGCCGGTGCTGAAACGGCTGCTGCAGTCGGACACGACCGTGCTGACCCATGCGCCGACCGAGGCGAACCGCGCCAACCTGGCCGGGTCCTTCCTGGAGGAGATGCGCACCCGCTACGGCGACACGCGGCTGGGGTTGCAGGAACTCGAAGGCAAGCTGCTGGAGGATGTCGAGGGCGCGCTCTGGACCGCCGGACAGTTGGCTGACTTGCGGGTATCCGACCCTGGCGCACTGGGCCGGGTGGTCGTGGCGGTGGACCCGCCGGTCACGAGCGGCGCGGGGGCGGACACCTGCGGCATCGTCGTGGCGGCGCTGAGCGGCTGCGGCGAACGGGTCGTGGTGCTGGAGGATGCCAGCATCTCCGGCGCGTCGCCGGCTGCCTGGGCCGAGGCGGTCGTCGCCACCTATCGCCGCCATCGCGCGGACCGCGTGGTGGCCGAGGTCAACCAGGGCGGCGAGCTTGTCGAGACGGTGGTGCGGCAGGTGGACCGTACGGTGAGTTACCGCGGTGTTTACGCCTCTCGGGGCAAGGTCTCACGAGCGGAGCCGGTGGCGGCGCTTTACGAGCAGGGACGGGTCACGCACCTGGGACGGATGGCGGAGCTGGAGGCGCAGATGGCGCAGATGGCAGTCGGCGGCTTCAAGGGTCGGGGGTCTCCCGACCGGGTCGATGCGCTGGTCTGGGCGGTGACGGAACTGATGGGACGGCCGCAGGCGCGGCCGGGCGTGCGGGCGCTCTGACGCGGCCGGGATCGACGGAACGGAAATTGGCGGCGACACCGCGCAGGGCAGGGCCCGTGTGCGGGCGGGATCGTTGCGGCCGAAAGAGGAGCTAAGGAATGTTTCAGTTTCTGAAGCGGGGCGGTGAGGCGCCCGAGGCGAAGGCGAGCGCGGCTGGCGCGCTCTCCGCCCCGGCGATTGCCTATGGGGGCGCGGGCCGGGTGGCCTGGACTCCGCGCGACACCGCCTCGCTGACCCGCGTGGGGTTCCTGGGCAACCCGGTGGTATTCCGCTGCGTGAAGCTGGTGGCCGAGGCGGCGGCGGCGCTGCCCCTGGTCCTGGAATCCGACGGTGCGCGGATGGAGACGCATCCGGTGCTGCAATTGATGGCCCGTCCCAACGGCGCGCAGGGCCGTGCGGAACTGCTGGAGGCCGTCTATGGCCAGCTGCTGCTGACCGGCGACGGCTATGTGGAGGCGGTGGGCGAAGGCGCGCTGCCGGCGGAGCTGCATGTCCTGAGATCCGATCGCATGTCGGTGGTGCCGGGCGCCGATGGCTGGCCGGTGGCCTACGATTACAGCGTCGGCGGCAAGCGGCACAGGTTCGGCGCGGCGCAGGTCTGCCACGTCAAGAGCTTTCATCCGCAGGACGACCACTACGGTCTGAGCCCGATGCAGGCGGTGGCGCAGGCGATGGACGTGCACAACAGCGCGTCGCGCTGGTCCAAGGCGCTTCTGGACAACGCGGCGCGGCCCTCTGGCGCGATCGTCTATCAGGGCGGAGAGGGGATGCTGGACCCGCAGCAATACGACCGGCTGGTGGCCGAGCTGGAGACCCATCACCAGGGCGCGCGTAATGCCGGGCGGCCGATGCTGCTGGAGGGCGGGCTGGACTGGAAGCCGATGGGGTTCAGCCCGTCGGACATGGAGTTCCAGAAGACCAAGGAGAGCGCGGCGCGCGAGATCGCGCTGGCCTTCGGGGTCCCGCCGATGTTGCTGGGGATCCCTGGCGACGCGACCTACGCCAACTACGCCGAGGCGCATCGGGCGTTCTATCGCCTGACCGTGCTGCCCCTGGCCGCACGGGTGGCGAGTGCCCTGGCGCAGTGGCTGGAGGGGTTCGTCGGCGAGGATCTGGAGATGCGGGTCGATCTGGACCGGGTGCCGGCGCTGTCGGCGGAGCGGGACGCGCAATGGGCGCGGGTGTCGTCGGCCGCGTTCCTGAGCGATGCGGAAAAGCGGGCGCTGCTTGGCCTCGCCCCCAAAGAGGAAGACTGAACATGGATCTGGAGCGCAAGTTCTGCGGGCTCGAAAGGGTCGAGACGGACGGCAGCGAGATCGCGGGCTATGCCTCGGTCTTCGGGGTGTCGGACCAGGGCGGCGACGTGGTCGAGCCCGGTGCCTATGCGGTGTCGCTGGAACGCCTCAGGGCACGGGGCGGACGGGTCAAGATGCTGTGGCAGCACGATCCGGCGCAGCCGATCGGCGTCTGGGACGAGGTGCGTGAGGACGCGGCGGGCCTGTGGGTCCGGGGACGCATCCTGACGGACGTGGAAAAGGGCCGCGATGCCGCGGCCCTGGTGGCGGCAGGGGCGATCGATGGCCTGTCCATCGGGTATCGCACGCGGAAGGCCACCAAGAACGACAGGGGCCAGAGGCTCCTGTGCGAGCTGGAGCTGTGGGAGGTGTCCCTTGTCACCTTCCCGATGCTTCCAGAGGCGCGGGTCGATGCCAAGGGCGACGCGCCCGGCGCCGATCCGTTGCAAGAGCTGGCGGCGGCGATCCGGTCCGCGCGCCTTTCCCTGGCGGGCGGCTGACAGCCCGGCACCAACCACCACCATCGAGGACATGCGATGAGCACGACCGAGACCAAGGCTCGGGCGGAGGGGGCGATTGTGCCCGACGCCGCCGGGGACGTTAAGGCCGCGATGGCCGAGTTCGTGAACGATCTCAGAGCGTTCAAGGACGATATCGAAACAAAGATGCAACAGCAGGAAGAGCGACAGACCATGCTTCACGCCAAATCGCAGACCGGGCGTCGCCCGGCGCTGGCCACCTCTGCCGAAATCGAAGTGCCCCATCAGAAGGCGTTCGAGGACTACATCCGCTCTGGCGACGACGACGCGCTGCGCGGACTGGCCCTGGAAGGCAAGGGCATGTCCACCGTCGTCTCCGGCGACGGCGGCTACCTGGTCGATCCGCAAACCTCCGCCACGGTCAAGGGCGTGCTGAAGTCCACCGCCTCGATCCGCCGGATCGCCACGGTCGTGAACGTCGAGTCCACCTCCTACGACGTGCTGATCGACACCGCCGAGATGGGGGCCGGATGGGCCAGCGAGACCGGATCGGTGAACGAGACCGGTACCGGCCAGATCGACCGCATCACCATTCCGCTGCATGAGCTGTCGGCGCTGCCGAAAGCCTCCCAGCGGCTGCTGGACGACTCCGCCTTCGACATCGAGGGCTGGCTGGCCGGTCGCATCGCCGACACCTTCGCCCGTGCCGAGGCGCGCGCCTTCGTGCTGGGCGACGGCGCCGAGAAGCCGCGCGGTTTCCTGACCCACCCGGTGGTGGACGAGCAGAACTGGGAGTGGGGCAAGCTGGGCTACGTCGCCAGCGGTGCCGACGGCGCCTTCGCCGATGCCGATGCGATCGTGGACCTGGTCTATGCCCTGGGCGCGCAGTACCGCGCCAACGCGAGCTTCGTGATGAACTCGAAGACCGCGGGCGTGGTGCGCCGGCTGAAGGACGCGGACGGCCGCTTCTTGTGGTCGGACGGTCTGGCCGCGGGTGAGCCGGCGCGTCTGATGGGCTATGCGGTGCTGATCGCCGAGGACATGCCGGACGTCGCCAAGGACAACGCCGCCATCGCCTTTGGCGACTTCGCCTCCGGCTACACGGTGGCCGAGCGTCCGGACTTGCGCATCCTGCGCGACCCGTTCTCGGCCAAGCCGCACGTGCTGTTCTACGCCACCAAGCGCGTGGGCGGCGACGTGAGCGACTTCGCCGCCATCAAGCTTCTCAGGTTCTCGGCCGTTTGAGGCCGGGACGGGCCGTCCGCAGGTGCGGGCGGTCCGGCAGGCGCGCGTCGCGACACGCCGACCAGCTTTCCCTCCGTCCGAGCGGCGTGGGGACGCGCGCCTGCGCAATTCGGACGGAGAAGCGGAGAGAAGGAACACGGGGATGTATCTAGTCGAGCAAACTGGCCTGGACGGGGGCGCTCTGCCGCTGGCCGAGCTGCGCGCGCATCTGAGGCTCGGCCGGGGCTTCGCCGATACCGGCCTGCAGGACCCGGTGCTGGAGCGGGCGCTGAAGGCCGCCATCGCCCAGGTCGAGGCGGCCACCGGCAAGGCGGTCATCGCGCGGGGCTTCGTGTGGACGGTCAACGCCTGGCGCGACATGGGGCGGCAGGTGCTGCCCCGCGCGCCGCTGGTCGAGATGACCGAACTGGCGATCATCGGACTGGACGGGACGCGCGACGCGATCGCTTTGGACCGGATCCACGTGACCCGCGATGCCCATCGCCCGGCCCTGGTGGCCAAGGGCTTCGTGCTGCCGCCGATCCCGGTGGGTGGCCGGGCCGAAGTCACGTTCCGGGCGGGTTTCGCGGACGACTGGGCGGGGGTGCCCAACGATCTTTCGCTGGCGATCCTGTCGCTGGCCGCGGGGCTCTACGAGGACCGGCTGGCCACGGGCGACATGCCGAAGGGAATCCGGTCGCTGCTGGCGCCCTATCGCCAGCCCCGCTTCTTCGGTGGCCTGTGATGCGGACGGTGGAATTGACGCGCGAGCTGGTGCTGGAGGCGCCAGTGGAAACGCCAGATGGTCGCGGCGGGCGCCGGCGCGAGTGGCGCGAGCTCGGAACGCTCTGGGCCGACATGCGGCCGCGGTCGGGACGCGAGGCGCGCGGCGAGGGCGTGCGGTTGAGCCTGTCGTCCTGGCGGATCCTGGTGCGCGCCTCACCGGTGGGCGCCGAATCGCGGCCCCGGCCGGGACAGAGGTTCCGGGAGGGCGAGCGGGTGTTCGACATTCTGGCCGTCACCGAAACCGACGGCGGGGCGCGCTGGCTGACCTGCCTCGCGGAAGAGGAGCGATCGGCATGAGCTACGGGGTTTCTCTGGCATTGCAGGGCGCCGTCTATGTCGCCCTTCGGGACGACACCGCCCTGACCGCGCTGGTGGGAGAGGACATCTATGACGGGATGCCCACGGGCACGGTCCCGAGCCTCTACGTGAGCCTCGGTGAGGAGACCGTCACCGACCGCTCGGACGCGACGGATGGGGGGGCGTGGCACGATTTCGTGGTGTCGGTCGTCACCGACGCCAACGGGTTCGCCCAGGCGAAGGAAGTGGCCGGCGCGGTGTCGGACGCGCTTCTGGGCGGGCCGCTGACGCTCGCCCGGGGGCATCTGGTCGGGATCTGGTTCCGGCAGGCAGTGGCGCGGAGGGTCCAGAAGAGCGGCCTGCGCCGGATCGACCTGCGCTTTCGCGCGCAGGTCCAGGACAATTCATAAAGCGGAGTAAGGGATATGGCGGCCCAGAACGGCAAGGATCTCCTCATCAAGCTGGACATGACGTCCGAGGGGTTTTTCGAAACGATCGCGGGGCTTCGGGCCCAGAGGATCTCGTTCAACGCGGAAAGCGTGGACGTGACAAGCCTGGACAGCGACGGCGGGTGGCGCGAGCTGCTGGGCGGCGCGGGGATGAAGAGCGCGTCGATCTCAGGCTCGGGCATCTTCAAGGACGCCGACACGGACGAGCGGGTCCGGCAGGTGTTCTTCGACGGCGAAACGCCCCGCTTTCAAGTGGTGATCCCGGATTTCGGCATCGTCGAGGGTCCGTTCCAGATCACCTCCATCGAATACGCAGGCAGCCATAACGGCGAGGCGACCTACGAGATGTCCATGGCCTCTGCCGGCCGCGTGCAGTTCACGCCGCTCTGATGGCCAACCCGTGGGCCGGCGAGGTGGCGCTGACGCTGGATGGCGAGCGGCGTGTGGCCAAGCTGACGCTGGGCGCACTGGCCGAGCTGGAGGCCGAGCTGGGCGCCGACAGCCTGGTGGCGCTGGTGGAACGGTTCGAGTCCGGCCGTTTCGGCACCCGCGACATGGTGGCGGTGGTGGCCGCGGGTCTGCACGGCGGCGGCTGGGCCGGCACCTCCGCGGACCTCTTGGGCGCGGAGATTTCCGGCGGTCCGCTGGAGGTCGCGCGGGTGGCCGGGGCGCTTCTGGCGCGGGCCTTCGCGGTGCCGGGATGACCCGGTTCGACTGGCCGGTGCTGATGCGCGCCGGGATGCACGGGCTGGGCCTGAAACCGGCCGAGTTCTGGGCGCTGACCCCGGTCGAGCTTGAGATGATGCTGGGGCGCGGCGGCGGGTCCGCGCCCCTTGGACGGGACCGGCTGGCCGAGCTGAGCGCGGCCTTTCCCGACGTGACACGCGAGGAGCGGTGACATGAGAGAGATCGAAGGGTTCGAGGACGATCTGCAGACGTTCGAGGCAAGCGTTGGTGGCGCCCGCGCCGTGCTGGTGGCGTTCGATGCCGAACTCAGGGCGATGCAGTCCACGGTGACCGACACCGGCCGCGAGGTCGCGGTGCTGTCGCGAGGCATCAGCAGGGGGCTGAAGTCGAGTTTCGAGGGGCTGATCTTTGACGGGCAGAAGCTGTCGGAGGCGCTGAAGGGCGTGGCGCAGTCGATGATCGACTCGGCCTACAACGCCGCCGTCAATCCGGTGATGAAGCATCTGGGGGGCGTTCTGGCAACCGGCGTCAACGCCGCGATGGACGGGCTGACGCCGTTCGCCGACGGCGGCGCGTTCTCTCAAGGGCGCGTCATGCCGTTTGCCACCGGCGGCGTGGTGCAGGGCGCCACGGCGTTTCCGATGCGCGGCGGTACCGGCCTGATGGGCGAGGCCGGCCCCGAGGCGATCATGCCGCTGGCCCGCGGGGCGGACGGCCGGTTGGGCGTGCGCTCGGGCGGGGGTGGCGGCGGACCGGTGCAGGTGGTGATGAATATCCAGACGCCCGATGCCGAAGGCTTTCGCCGGTCGCAGAGCCAGATCGCCGCGCAGATGAGCCGGGCGCTGTCGCGCGGCCAACGCAACCGCTGAGGAGGGACGGACATGGCCTTTCACGACGTGAGATTTCCGACCGCCCTGAGCCTGCGGGCCACCGGGGGGCCGGAGCGGCGGACAGAGATCGTCACCCTTGCCAACGGGTTCGAGGAGCGCAACACGCCGTGGCAGCATTCGCGCCGCCGCTACGACGCGGGGACCGGGCTTCGGTCCATGGCCGACCTGGAACAGCTCATCGCCTTCTATGAGGAACGGCGGGGGCAGCGTCACGAATTCCGGTGGAAGGACTGGGCGGATTTCTCATCTGCCAGGTTCGGAAAGAGCCGGAGTTTCGGCGATCAGATCCTTGGGGTGGCCGACGGCGCGACGGTCTCGTTCCAACTGACGAAGACCTACGGGCTGGGAACCACCGCCTATCGCCGGCCGATCACCAAGCCGGTGGCCGGAACCGTGGTCGTGGCCGTGCAGGGCGATCCGATCTATGAGGGTGAGGGGTTCGACCTGGATCCGGGCACCGGCATGGTCGTTTTGCGAGAGCTTCCGGTGGCAGATGCGGTCATCACCGCGGGGTACGAATTCGACGTTCCCGTGCGGTTCGATACCGACCGGATCGACGTGTCCATGGATACGTTCAACGCGGGTCAGATCCCGAATGTCCCGGTGGTCGAGGTGCGGGTATGACGGGGGTTCCCGCGGATCTGCGCGCGCATCTGGAAAGCGGGGCGACGTCGCTCAGCCGATGCTGGCGCATCGTGCGCCGGGATGGGCGGGTCTTTGCCTTCACCGATCACGATCTGCCGATCTCCTTCGGTGGTGCCACCTATGGCCCGAGCGAGGCGCTCTCGGCGCGCGCGCTGGAGCAGACCACGGGCCTGTCGGTGGACAACTCCGAGGCCATGGGCGCGCTGTCCGATACGGGGCTGACCGAGGACGACATCCGCGCCGGCCGGTTCGACGGTGCCGAGGTGGAGATCTGGCTGGTGAACTGGTCCGATCCGGGCCAGCGGATGCGGCTCTTTCGCGGCGAGATCGGTGAGATCGAGCGGGCGGGGGGCGCGTTCAAGGCAGAATTGCGGGGGCTGTCGGAACGGCTGAACCGTCCGCAGGGGCGGCTCTACCAGCGTCAGTGCCGCGCGGTTCTGGGGGACCGGGAGTGCGGGATAGACATGTCGGCGCCGAAAATGTCGCGGCTGGTCAAGGTCGTGGCCGTGTCCGGCACACGGGTGGATCTGCCGGAGCTGGTCAACGAGGAGGGCTGGTTCGCCAACGGAAGGCTGGTGGTTCTGGACGGCGACGCAACGGGCGACGTGCGCGCCATCCGGTCCGATCAGGTCGCGCCCGGCGGGCGGCGGGTCGATTTGTGGGAAAGCACCGGCGCCGTTCTGAAGGCGGGCGACCGGGTGCGCATCGAAGCGGGCTGCGACAAGAGCGCCGCGACCTGCCGGACGAAATTCGCCAACATGGTGAACTTCCGCGGCTGCCCGCACCTGCCCGATGAGGATTGGCTGATGTCCTATCCGGTGAGCGGGGACGCGGAATGAGCCGGGTCGTCGAGGCCGCGCGAACCTGGCTTGGCACACCCTACGTCCACCAGGCAAGCTGCCGCGGCGCGGGGTGCGATTGCCTGGGACTGGTCAGGGGAGTCTGGCGCCAGGTGATCGGGCGGGAACCGGCGGCGCTGCCGGCCTACACGCCCGACTGGAGCGAGGCCGACCGGTGCGAGGCGCTGTGGCACGGTGCGCGGGCGCATCTGCGCGAGGGGGATCCGCAGGCGCCCGCGCCCGGACAGGTGCTGCTGTTCCGCATGACGTCCGCGGGTGTGGCCAAGCATCTGGGCATTCTGACGGCAGCCGGCGCCGCGCCGCGCTTCATCCATTCCTATTCCGGCCAGGGGGTTTGCGAATCTCCCCTGAGCCTCCCCTGGCGGCGGCGGCTCGTCGCGGTATTCGACTTTCCCGAAGGAGCGATCTGATGGCGACGATACTTCTGTCGGCGGTGGGCGGCGCGGTGGGCGCGTCGCTGGGCGGTGGCGTTCTGGGCCTGTCGTCGGTGGTCATCGGCCGCGCGGTCGGCGCGACCCTGGGCCGGGTCGTCGACCAGGCGGTGATGGGCGCGGGCTCTCAGGTGGTCGAGCAGGGGCGGCTGGACCGCTTGCGGCTCACCAGTGCCGGAGAAGGCCAGCCGGTCCCGCAGGTCTTCGGACGATTCCGGATTCCGGCGCATGTGCTGTGGTCGTCGCCGTTCCGCGAGGAGGTGTCGCGCACGGGCGGCGGCGGCAAGGGGGCGCCGAGCCAGCCGACGGTGGACGAATACAGCTACTCGATCTCCCTTGCCCTGGGGCTGTGCGAGGGCGAGATCGCGCGGGTCGGCCGGATCTGGGCGGATGGCGAGGAAATCGAGCGCGACAGTCTCGATCTGCGGGTCTATCCAGGCGACGAGCGGCAGCTTCCCGATCCGCTGATCGCCGCAGTGATGGGGGCGGAAAACGCGCCGGGCTACCGCGGCCTGGCCTATGTGGTTCTGGAAAACCTCGGGCTGGGTCGATTCGGCAACCGGGTGCCGCAGTTCAGCTTCGAGGTGATCCGGAACAGCGATGGCGGCCGCGGCCGCGATATGGCCGATCATGTGCGCGCCGTGGCGATGATCCCCGGAACCGGCGAGTATTCGCTGGCCACAACTCCCGTGCGGGTCGAGACCGGACTGGGCGAAAGCGAATACACCAACGTTCACGGCAAGGTCGCGAACACGGATCTGCTATCGTCCCTCGACGCGCTGACCGGTGAGTTGCCGCGCTGCAGGGCGACGTCGCTGGTGGTGTCGTGGTTCGGCAACGATCTGCGCTGCGGCACCTGTACCGTCGAGCCGAAGGTCGAATATGCGGAGCGCGACGGCGTCGAGATGCCCTGGCGCGCCGGCGGCATTACGCGGTCCGAAGCGTGCGAGGTGGCGCGGCTGGAGGGTCGGCCGGTCTATGGCGGCACCCCGTCCGACCAGTCGGTGCTGGAGTCGATCCGGGCCCTGAAGGAGGCCCGCCAGGCGGTGATGTTCTATCCGTTCGTGCTCATGGACCAGTTGGCCGGCAACGGCCTGCCGGATCCCTATGGCGACGTCGAACAGGCCAGGCTGCCCTGGCGCGGCCGGATCACGGGCCGTGTGGCGCCGGGGCGGGCGGGCACGTCGGACCGGACCGCGGCGGCCGATGCGGAGGTCGCTGCGTTTTTCGGCACGGCCCAAACCGGCGATTTTTCCGTCGGCTTCGAGCGGCAGCCGGCGGGCGTGGCCGCCGTTGCGGGCGACACCGGGTCCAGCCGTGCCGCGGGCCGGTTCACGCAGGGCCCGACCGAACCCCAGGTGACGATCCGCTATACGGGCGACCCGGCGTGGAGCTACCGGAGGTTCATTTTGCACTACGCGCATCTCTGCGCGGCGGCAGGCGGCGTGGACAGCTTCTGCATCGGCTCGGAGATGGTCGGCCTGACGCAACTGCGCGGCGCGGACGGCTTCCCGGCGGTCGAGGCGCTGCGGGTTTTGGCCCAGGACGTGCGCGCCATCCTGGGGCCGGACACGAAGATCGGCTATGCGGCCGACTGGACCGAGTATTTCGGCTATCAGCCGCCCGATGCGCCCGGCGATCTGATCTATCACCTCGACCCGCTCTGGTCGGATCCGCTGATCGATTTCGTCGGTATCGACAACTACATGCCGCTGAGCGACTGGCGGGACACCCCCGGTGAGGCCGATGCCGCCTGGGGCGGAGTCCACGACCTGTCTTATCTCAAGTCCAACATTCTGGGCGGTGAGGGATACGACTGGTTCTATGCCGACCGGGACGCGCGGGACCGGCAGATCCGGACGCCGATCACGGATGGATCCTGGAACGAGCCCTGGATCTGGCGGGTAAAGGACATCCGGTCCTGGTGGCGCCAGTCGCATCACAACCGCATCGACGGTGTGCGCGACCGCGTTCCCACCGGCTGGATCGCCGGGATGAAGCCGATCTGGTTCACCGAGATCGGCTGCGCGGCGGTGGACAAGGGAACGAACCAGCCCAACAAGTTCCTGGATCCGAAGTCCTCTGAATCCTCGCTGCCCTATTACTCGACCGGACGCGCGGATCCGCTGATCCAGGTGCAGTATATCCGCGCGATGTACGAGTTCTGGGAGGATCCGGCGAACAACCCCGTGTCGGACATCTACGGCGGGCCGATGGTGGATATGGGCCGCGCGCATGTCTGGGCCTGGGACGGGCGGCCCTATCCTGAGTTTCCTGGCCTGCCCGATGTCTGGAGCGATTCCGCGAACCACGACCGTGGGCACTGGCTGACCGGGCGGTCCGCGCACCGGCGGCTGGCGTCGATCGTGGCCGAGGTCTGCCGCGCGGCCGGGCTGACACCGCGTGACATCGATGCCGATGCGCTGACGCAGATGGTGCGCGGCTACACGATCCCGACGCTGGGCGACGGTCGGTCGGCACTGCAGCCGCTGATGCTGGCTTACGGCTTCGATGCGGTCGAGCGTGGCGGCCGGCTTGTGTTCCGTCCGCGCGGAATTGGCGGGGACGTGCCGATCGACCCGAGCCTGGTGGTCGAGAACGCGGAGCAGTCGGGCGATGTGGTCAGGATGCGGATGCCGGAGGCGGAGCTTGCCGGGCGGGTGTCGCTGGGTTTCGTCGAGGATGGCGCCGATTTCGCCGCGACGACCGCCGAGGCGATCTTTCCCGACGAGCGCAGCCACGCCCTGTCGCGGACCGAGCTGCCGCTGGTGCTGACCCGCGCCGAGGGACGGGAGATTGCCGAGCGGTGGCTGGTGGAATCGCGCGTTGCCAGGGACCGGGTGCGGCTGGGTCTGCCGCCGTCACGGCTGTCGGTCGGTGCCGGCGATGTCATCGACCTGGATGCGCGGAGCTACCGGATCGACCGGGTCGAACAGGGGGCGTTCCAGCAGATCGAGGCGGTCAGGATCGAGGCCGCGGCGCATGGCAAGTACGTGCTGGACGCGGCGCCGCGGCCGATGACGCAGCGGCGCGCGGCGGTACCGCCCTTGCCGGTGTTTCTGGACCTGCCGCTTCTGGCTGGCGATGAGATCCCCCATGCGCCCCATGTCGCGGCGACGTCGCGCCCCTGGAGCGGGCCGGTGGCGGTGTTCTCGTCGCCGGAGGACGCAGGCTACGGCCTCGACACGGTGCTGAAGCGCGCGGCGGTGATCGGCACGACCCAGACGCCGATGGTCCGCGCGCCGTCGGGCCGGATCGACCGGGGGCCGGGCTTGCGGGTGCGGCTGGTGTCCGGTGTGCTGAGCTCGGTCGGGGAGGCGGCGCTGAGATCGGGTGCCAATGCCATGGCCATCGGGTCGGGGCTGGACGATCTGTGGGAGGTGTTCCAGTTCGCAACCGCCGAGCTGGTGGGCGAGCGGACATGGCTTCTGGGCGGGCGGTTGCGCGGTCAGGCCGGAACCGATGGCGTCATGCCCGAGGTCTGGCCCGCCGGAAGCCGTGTCGTGCTGATCGACGGCGCGCTGAGCCAGGTCGATCACGGTACGGCGAACCTGGGTGTGTCGCGGCACTACCGAATCGGGCCGGCGTCCCGGCCGCTGGATTCGGGAACGTTCCTCCATGGGGAACGGGCGTTTGACGGTATCGGCCTTAGGCCCTACCGGCCCGTTCACCTTCGTGCCCGCCAGGCCGCCGGAGGCCTGGACGTCATGTGGGTCCGGCGCACGCGGATCGGCGGCGACAGCTGGACAGGGCTGGATGTGCCTCTGGGAGAGGACACGGAGGCCTATCTGGTCACCGTCTCCACGGAGGGGCGGGTCCTGCGGGAGGTGCCGGTCTTCGCCCCCGCATGGCGCTATGGCGACGCGGCGCGGGCGGCCGATGCGGGGGCCGGGCCGGTCACGATCGGCGTGGCGCAGCTTTCGGCCAGGTTCGGGCCCGGCCCGGCGGCAACGCTGACACTGTGATCGGGGCTTTCTCCGGTGCGCGCGGTCTCTATATAAGGGATCAGTGCAGCACCGGAGGGCGTTCCCATGAGCCTCAAGGCGAAATCCCTGACCAAACTCGACCCCGTCTGGCAACGGATCCGGGAGGAAAGCCAGCAGGCGACCCAGGATGAGCCGCTGATGGGCGGGCTCTTTCATGTGTCGGTCCTGCACCACGACAGCATCGAAAAGGCGCTCTCTTACCGCCTGTCTCTGAAGCTGGCCAGCGGCGAGATGCCCGAGCAGATCCTGCGCGAGATCGCGGACGAGGCCTATCGGGACGACCCTTGGCTGGGAGAGGCGGCCCGCGCGGATCTGGTGGCCACCCATGAGCGCGACCCGGTCTGCACCCGGTTCGTCCAGCCGCTTCTCTACTTCAAGGGCTACCAGGCGGTACAGTCCTACCGCGTCGCCCACTGGCTCTGGACCAAGGGCCGGGCGGACCTGGCCTATTTCATCCAGATGCGGACCTCTGAGGTGTTCGGCGTGGACATCCACCCGGCGGCGAAGATGGGCAAGGGGATCATGATCGACCACGCCCATTCCATCGTCATCGGCGAGACCGCGAGCGTCGGCGACAATGTGTCCATGCTCCATTCGGTGACGCTGGGCGGCACCGGAAAGGAGCACGACGACCGGCATCCCAAGATCGGCGACGGCGTCCTGATCGGCGCCGGGGCCAAGGTGCTGGGCGCGATCCGCGTGGGCCATTGCTCGCGGATCGCGGCAGGGTCCGTGGTGCTGGAGGACGTGCCGCCGATGAAGACCGTGGCGGGCGTGCCGGCCCGGATCGTGGGCGAGGCCGGCTGCGCGCAACCTTCGGTGATGATGAACCAGCTCTTGGGACGCGGGTAGCGGCTCTGTCCGGGTCGCGTCAGGCACGGGGGGACCGTGCCGGACGCGGACCGTCCGTCCCGCGCCGGAATGTCAGGCCTGCTTGGCCGCGCGCTTGCGCTCATGCGGATCGAGATGGCGCTTGCGCAGACGGATGGCGTTCGGCGTGACCTCTACCAACTCATCGTCGTCGATATAGGCGATGGCCTGCTCCAGGCTCATCGTCACGGGCGTGGTCAGGCGCACGGCCTCATCGGTCCCCGAGGCGCGGACGTTGGTCAGCTGCTTGCCCTTCAGCGGATTGATCTCAAGATCGTTGTCGCGGGAGTGTTCGCCCAGGATCATGCCGGTGTAGACCGGCTCCTGCGCACCGATGAAGAACTTGCCGCGATCCTCCAGCTTCCACAGCGCATAGGCGACCGACGTGCCGTTCTCCATCGAGATCAGCACGCCCTGCCGGCGGCCCGGGATCGGACCCTTGTGCGGGGCCCAGGCGTGAAACACGCGGTTCAGGACCCCGGTGCCGCGGGTGTCGGTCAGGAACTCGCCGTGATAGCCGATCAGCCCGCGCGACGGCACATGGGCGATGATGCGCGTCTTGCCGGCGCCAGCCTGGCGCATCTCGACCAGCTCTCCCTTGCGCGCGCCAGTGATCTTTTCGATCACCGCGCCGGAGTAGTCGTCATCCACGTCGATGGTGGCTTCCTCGATCGGCTCCATCGTCTGGCCGTCGACCTCGCGCAGCAGCACCCGGGGACGGGAGATCGACAGCTCGAACCCCTCGCGGCGCATGTTCTCGATCAGCACGCCCATCTGCAGCTCGCCCCGGCCGGCGACCTCGAACGCCTCGCCGCCCGGGGTGTCGGTGACCTTGATGGCAACGTTCTGCTCGGCCTCCTTCATCAGCCGCTCGCGGATCACGCGGGACTGGACCTTCTTGCCGTCGCGGCCCGCAAGCGGGCTGTCGTTGATGCCGAAGGTGACGGTGATGGTCGGCGGGTCGATGGGCTGGGCGGGCAGGCTCTCGTCCACGGCGAGCGCGCAGATCGTGTCGGCCACGGTGGCCTTGGACATGCCCGCAAGGCTCACGATGTCGCCGGCGACGGCCTCTTCGATGTCCTGCTGGCCGAGACCGCGGAAGGCCTGGATGCGGGTGACGCGGAACTGCTCTATCTTTTGGTTGGAACGGCTGAGCGCCTGCACGGTGGCGCCGACCTTGAGGCGGCCGGATTCCACCCGGCCCGTGAGCAGGCGACCCACGAACGGGTCGGCGCCCAGCGTGGTGGCGAGCATCCGGAAATCGTCATCCGCGCGCTTTTGCTGCTTCGGCGCCGGGACGTGGCGGACCACCAGGTTGAAGAGCGCCGACAGGTCCTTGCGCGGGCCGTCGAGTTCCGGGTCGCACCAGCCGTTCCGGCCGCTTGCGTAGAGATGCGGAAAGTCCAGCTGGTCCTCATCGGCGTCGAGGCTGGCGAAGAGGTCGAACACCTCGTCCAGCGCGCGGTCGGGTTCGGCGTCCGGCTTGTCGACCTTGTTGAGCACCACGATCGGCCGCAGGCCGAGCGCCAGCGCCTTGGAGGTGACGAACTTGGTCTGCGGCATCGGCCCCTCGGCGGCATCCACCAGAAGCACGACGCCATCGACCATGGACAGGATACGCTCGACCTCGCCGCCGAAATCGGCGTGGCCCGGCGTGTCCACGATATTGATGCGCGTGCCCTTCCACTCCACCGACGTGTTCTTGGCCAGGATGGTGATGCCCCGCTCGCGCTCCAGGTCGTTGCTGTCCATGGCGCGCTCCGCCACCTGCTGGTTCTCGCGGAAGGCGCCCGATTGTTTCAGCAACTCATCCACCAGCGTGGTCTTGCCGTGATCGACATGCGCGATGATGGCGATGTTTCTGAGGTCCATGGGCGTATCCGTCGGAATGAAGGGGGTCGCGGCGGCCTTACAGGTGGGGCTGGGGGTTGGAAAGCGCAATCCACCGCAGATGCCGGCGCGGGTCGCGGCGACGGCGGTACGCAGGGAGCGCGCGGCGCTGCGAAGGGCCGGCGGCGGGGCGGGTCAGCGGCCGTCGTCGCCCGGCGGTCCGTCGCGTGAAATCGGCAGCGCTTCCTTGAAGGTCAGCGTGCGATAGGGGAACGGGATCTCGATCCCGGCCTCGTCCAGCGCGCGCTTGACGGCCGCCACGACCTTGTCGCGCGAGCGTCGGATGTCCACCGGGGTCGAGCCGGTCCACCACGTCACCTCGAAATTGATCGAGCTGTCGGCGAATTCCTGGGCGAAGATCTGCACGTCCTTCACGTCGTCGCGCACGGAATCGACCCGCTTCACGGCCGCGGAGATGACGTCGCGGGCGGCGTCCACGTCCTCTCCGTAGGCCACGCCCACGATGATCGTGGTGCGGCGCAGGCCGGTCGCGGTGCGGATCGTCACGGGATTCTTGAAAAACATCGCATTGGGCGCCACGACCAGCTGGCCGTCGGTCTGGCGGACGTGCGTGTCGCGAATGGTGATATCCTCCACCTGGCCGTCGATCCCCTCGCATTCGATGAAATCGGACTTCGAGAACGGCTCGCGGATCAGCAGCAGGATGCCGGCCAGAAAGTTCTCGAACACGTCCTTGAAGGCGAAGCCGATGGCCACGCCGCCCAGGCCCAGGGCCGCAAGCGCCTTGCCCGGCGTGATGGTGGGAAACGCGATGGTCACCGCGATGAGGATGCCGAAGAGCCACATGCCGACCGTCAGCAGCATCACGATCACATCGCGCAGCGCACGGCGCATCCGCGCGCGCTTGAGCGTTTGGGGAACGGCCCAGCCGACGATGCGGATCGCGACCCAGACCAGCACCAGGAACACCAGCGCCATGACGATCTGCGGAAGCACCCGCCAGAAGCCGGTCAAATACCCCGAGAGCTGGTCGCGCATGGGGCCGGGAAGGATCTGCCAGATGTCGCTAAGTGCCTGCATGGGCCGGACCTAGGCCGGTGCGCCGCGGGGTCGAGGGAGCGGTCCCCGGGCGGCGGGGCGCCGGTCGCGGGTCACGCGAGCGTTCCGGTCTGCGCATCGGCGGCGCGGCGGATGGCGGCGATGTTCTCTCCGTAGATCCGGGGGCGGTCCGCGGACCCGCCGCGGAACACGGCGGAGCCGGCCACCAGCACGTCGGCCCCGGCGCCGACCACGCGCGCCGCGGTCTGCGGGTCCACCCCGCCGTCGACCTCTATGTGCACGGGCCGGTCGCCGATCATCGCGCGGAGCCGGCGGATCTTGTCGGTCATGTCGATGAAGCTCTGGCCGCCGAAGCCGGGGTTCACCGTCATCACGCAGACCAGGTCCGCGAGGTCGAGCAGATGGGCCGCCGCCTCGGCCGGCGTGGCGGGGTTGAGCGCGACGCCGGCACGCATCCCCGCCGCGCGGATCGCCTGAAGCGTGCGGTGGATATGGGGCCCGGCCTCCAGATGGGCGGTGAGGATGTCGGCCCCCGCATCGGCATAGGCCTGGATGCTGGGATCGACCGGCGCGATCATCAGATGCACGTCCATGACGGTCGTCACATGGCGGCGAAAGGCTTTGACGGCGGGCGGGCCGAAGGTGAGGTTGGGCACGAAGTGGTTGTCCATGACGTCCACGTGAACCCAGTCGGCACCCTGGGACTCGATGGCGCGGATCTCCCGTCCGAAATCGGCGAAATCGGCCGAAAGGATGGAGGGCGCGATCTTGACGGTGCGCTCCAGCGTCACGCGCCCGCTCCGTCCGTGCGGTCCGTCGCCGCGCCGATGCGCCGTCCGGTGGCCGCCGATCCGGCGGGCAGGGCGGCAGGCGCGCCCCGCGGCCGGCCCGGCGGGTCGCGGCGGCAACGGCCCCGGTCGGCAGAGGAGAGGCCGCCGGCGGGTGCGGTCTGCGAAATCATGGTCCTGACCTCCGGTGTCTTTCCAGCGAACGTGGGCGCGGCCGCGCGGATGCGCAAGGATTCCCCGGCCGCGCCAAGGTTGCAAGCCGACCTTTCGGCGCCGCGCCGTCCGATCCGGACCGCGCAGATCCGACCGGTCGAAATCCGCCGCCCACCCGATGCGGCGGAGACGGACCGCCCGCGCGGCACCCGCCACCGCCGTTCCCCCGCGAACGAGCGCCGGACGCCGCGGCGCCGGACCAGGGTCGCGGCGATCGCGACCGCAGCGTTTCCGGCACCGCCCGCCTGCCGCGGCACGAATAGAGGGCCGCGGTGTCCCTGACGCAGTCCGCGTAGTGGGACCCGCCTGAGCACCGACCTGTCGCCTACCCGGCGGCAGGTCTTTATTTTTGGGGGTGTCCGCGAACCGTGTTGGTCCGCTCTGCGGACAGAGCTGCCGTTCAGGCTCTCTGGCGAAGATGCGCTTTCAGTCCTGAAGGATAAAGCTTCGGGCCTTCTGGAAGATCTAAGGTATCCAGCGAGAACCATTCTGCGAAGCATGTGGTCCCACTGTCTTCAGTGAACTGTATGCGCCCTGACCTGCCACTGAACTTTCATCCAGCCGCGATCGGAGCCCAGTTGGTGTTTACGCCAGTTGGCGCAGGTTGAGCAATCGCCCGACGCGCGGAGCTTTCATCTCGCGCAGCGGGGCGGGCGATTGCGGTGGTCAGGGTCCGCGCGTAGGCGGCCGGGGTTTGGTAATCGAAGGCCGAGTGTGGGCGCTCGGTGTTGTAGTCGGCTGCCCAGGCGGCGATCACGGCGCGTGCGTGAGCCAGGTTCCGGAACATGGTCTCGTTGAGCAGCTCGTCGCGCATTCGCCCGTTGAAGCTCTCCACGAAGCCGTTCTGCATGGGCTTGCCCGGCGCGATGTAATGCCACTCGATCCGGTGTTCGGAACACCACCGCAGGATGGCATTCGAAGTCAGTTCCGTGCCGTTGTCGCTGACAATCATACCGGGCTTTCCGCGGCGCTCGATCAGGGCCGTTAGTTCGCGCGCGACACGGCGCCCCGAGATCGAGGGTGAGCCATCGGGCCGCCACCGGTCCGAAGCCGATGGCGAACGGGATCGCGGCGAGACACTCGCGGGTCACGTCGTCGACCACGTTGAGCACCCGGAAGCGCTGGCCGTTGGCGAACTGGTCATGGACGAAATCCAATGACCAACGGGCGTTCGGTCGCGCCTCGACCAGGATGGGAGCCCGTGTCCCGAGGGCCTTGCGTCGGGCCTTTCGCTTGCGCACCGTGAGCCCTTCCTCGCGGTAGAGCCGATAGATCCCCGAGGGCTCGCCCTCGCGGCGCAGCAGGACGAAGAGCCGCCGGTAGCCAAACCGTCGGCGCTCGGTGGCCAGTTCCCGCAGCCGACCGCGCAGCACTGTGTTCGGCGCACGCTGAGATCGATAGCGGATCATCGTGCGATCCGCGCCGACGATGTGGCAGGCCCGTCGCTCCGACAGGCCATGCTTGGCCCGAAGATGCGTAACGGCTTCACGCTTCACGGCGGGCCCTACCCTTTTTTTTGCAATCAGATCCTTCATCGCAGCCAGATCCAGCATCTGCTCGGCCAGCAGCTTCTTCAGCTTCGCATTCTCATCCTCGAGCGCCTTCAGCCGCTTGGCCTCTGACACCGTCATGCCGCCGAACTTGGCCTTCCAGTTGTAGAAAGTGCCTTCCGACATGCCGTGCTTGCGACAGAGGTCCGCGCACTTTGCGCCTGCCTCGTGCTCGGCAAGGATACCGATGATCTGCTCGTCCGTGACTCTCGTTCGCTTCATTGTCCGTCCTCAGGTTGGGTCGGACTCTAATCGAGGCGTGGAGGAAAAATCCCGTGGCAGGTCAGGTGAGATCCAGCGCCTTCGCCTCATTGGCGAGGAAGGGTTCGGATTCCGATCCGACAAGGAGCCGGCCCGAGGCTCATTCACAGGCATGATGGTGCGGGACACCTACACCAAGGCCGCACACTTCATCTTGCCGAAGGAGATGCTGCCACCGGGAACATCGTCCTGACGACGGAGCAGGAATCGACGCTGCCAGCCAGTCTGCCTCATGTCGTTCATGACGAGATCCTGCGCGACCAGGTCACCTGGCTTGCCATGACGTACGACAAGACGGCGAAGACGCCGGAGATCGTGCGAAAGGTTAACGCCTACCGCGAGGACCGGTGGGAGTGCCACAACATCGGCATGTATGACGGTCGTTTCACCCCGGACACAGACGAGGAAACCGTAACCAAGGCGTTCATCGCCGAGAGGATGAAGAATGCCGCGCCCGAACGCAAGACACCGGCCATGCGCCACGGGATCGAGGCCTTCGTTCGTCGCAAGACCGGCAAGGCGGATGCGCCAGACCTTCACCGGGTGATCTATCGACCGTGGCTGTATGCAGGCACGAAGGTCGGCGCCCGGCTCGACAGCAGTTGGGGGCGTCGTGCAGTGCGGAAAACGCAAACCACGACTTTGGTGCCCGCCGTCACCGAACCTACGTCGGGTGTATGAAGTCTTGTCTCAACCCATTCTTGAGATTACGCTTTTCCAATACGCGAGGAGGTTTCATGACTGATCGGCCGGATTTTATCGTCAGTGGAGACGAGGCAAGGCTATTTCCGATACTTGCGGAAACAAGCAAAGAAAAACGGGTGGCCTCCATTTTTCTGGCCGTAATGACGCAGATCCCTGCACTCGCCGAGGAGCTCCTTTCGACCGTCGGTATACGGGTCGGAAAACGCACGCGCGTTCGAGCATTCACCGAAGTGGTGCTGAAGGAATAAGTCGAAGATGGCTGCCGCCCCGATGGGCTCCTGATCATCGACACTGGACGAACCCGGTGGTCAGCCCTGATAGAGGCCAAGATCGGGCGTAACGAGCTGACATCTGAGCAGGTCGCAAAATATGCAGAGCTGGCGAAGGCCAACGGCATCGATGCGGTGATCACGATCTCGAACGAGTTCGTCGCGCGAGCGGATCATTCCCCCGTTTCGATCTCGAAAACACTTCTCCGAAAGGTCGACCTATTCCATTGGTCATGGTCGTGGTTGGCCACCGTTTGCGAGATTCTCGAATACAAGGAAGCCGTGACCGACAGCGAACAGGCATACCTGCTCCGACAACTGAACCATTTCCTCGCGCATCCCGCCACCGGGGTCGAGCGCTTCACCCAGATGACCGCGAGTTGGAAGGACGTGACGCAGTCGGTCCTGAACGACGAGGCATTGAAGAAAACGGCTCCCGAGGTCGAAGCTGTTGCCGCAAGCTGGGTCGCGGAAGAGCGCGACCTGTGCCTGCACATGTCCAGCCATGTCGGCCAAGAGGTCGCTGCCAAGGTCGAGAGGAAGCTCGCCGAAGATCCCGCAGCCCGGCTCAAATCACTGGTGGAAAGCCTCGTTGCTCGGCAGACGATGTCGTCCGTCATACGCGTGCCCAACTGCGCTTCGGACATGGATGTCTGCGTCGATCTTGCCCGGCGGACGGTTGCCGTGTCGATGTCGCTCAAGGCTCCGAGCGACAGGAAATCCACCAAGGCTCGGGTCAACTGGTTGCTGCGAATGCTGTCGGAAGATGACGAACGCCTTCTCATTCGTGCGCACTGGCCCGGTCGTGGAGCTCCGACGACGAAGGATGTCAAGACTCTCCGGAGTGATGCGTCTGCCATCCAGAACGACAATGCGGACGCGACGCCACACACCTTCGAAGTTCTGCTCGTGGAGAATCTGGGCAAGCGCTTTTCAGGTCGCCGCACCGTCATCGAGGACATCGAACGCATCGTTCCCAGCTTCTACGATCTCGTCGGTGTCAACCTGAAGGCATGGCAAGCGCCGCCGCCGAAACCAGTCAAAGCCCGCCACGAGCCCGATCCGGGGGAGCTAGGCCCGGATGATCTGGAAGAGGCTGGAGCGATTCCTCACGACGAATGAGTCAGCCGGCCCTGAGGCCGGCTGAACTTTTCTGGTCCCGCTAGGCGGAATGCGTCACGGTGTTCCGCAGCCCGTTTCCCGTCACGCCCTGGCCGATCCGCTCAGCAGATCGACATGGCCGCCCGCCGCGCCTCTGGCACGTCGAAGCGGTCGAGCATCATCACCTTGGTCCAGGCCCGCACGAAGTCCTTGACCAGCCGCGCTTCGCCGTCGGAACCGCTGTAGAGCTCGGCCACCTGACGCAGTTCCGCATTGGCGCCGAACACCAGGTCGCAGCGCGTCGCGGTATGGCGCGTCCGGCCGCTGGACCGCTCGACGATGTCAAAGCTCATCTCCTGCGCGTCATGCGGCTCCCAGCGGTAGTCCATGGAGACCAGCACCTTGAAGAAGTCGTTGGTCAGCACCCCCTTGCGGTCGGTAAAGACGCCATGCGGCGCGCCGTCGTAATTCTGGTCGAGCGCGCGCATCCCGCCCGTCAGCGCCGTCCATTCCGGAGCGGTCAGGGTCAGCAGGGCGGCACGGTCCAGAAAGATGTGCTCGGGCGCCACGCCGAAGCCCACCGCCGTGTCGTGGTAGTTGCGGAACCCGTCCGATACCGGCTTGAGCCAGTCGAAGCTTTCCGCGTCGGTCTGGTCGTCGGTCGCGTCGGTCCGGCCCGGCACGAAGGGCACGGTCACCTCATGGCCGCCGTCGCGTGCCGCCTTCTCAACCGCCGCGGCGCCCGCCAGCACGATCAGGTCGGCCATGGACACGCGCTTTTCCCCGACGCCGTCGAAGTCCGACTTGATCCGCTCCAACATCGACAGAACCCCGGCCAGGCGGTCGGGCGCGTTCACGTCCCAGTCCTTCTGGGGGGCCAGCCGGACGCGCGCGCCGTTGGCGCCGCCCCGCTTGTCCGTGTCGCGATAGGTCGAGGCGGAGGCCCAGGCCGCCGCCACCAGATCGCGCACCGGCATCCCGGCGTCCAGGATGCGGCGCTTCAGGTCGGCCACGTCGGCCTCGTCCACCAGCGGATGGTCCGCCTCGGGCATGGGGTCCTGCCAGATGAAGTCGCCGCCCACGTCGGGTCCGATGTAGCGCGACTTCGGACCCATGTCGCGGTGGATCAGCTTGTGCCACGCCTTCGAGAACGCCTCCGTGAAATAGTCGAAATCCTCCAGGAAACGCTCGCAGATCCGGCGGTATTCGGGATCCACCTTGAAGGCGATGTCGGAGGTCATCATCATCAGCGGGTTCATCTGCCCCTCGATATGGGCGTCCGGCGTCTTGGGCGCGTCGGGATCCTTCGGGGTCCACTGGACAGAGCCGGCCGGGCTCCTGGTCTGCTCCCATTCGAAGGCGAAGAGGTTCTCAAGATAGCTGTTGTCCCAGTGGGTGGGATGCGGGGTCCAGGACCCTTCGATGCCGTTGGTCATGGTGTGCTGGGCAAAGCCCGTCCCGCGGGGGTTCTGCCAGCCCATGCCCATCGCCTTCATGGGCGCGCCTTCGGGCGCCGGGCCGATCTCTTCCGCTGGGGTCATGCCGTGGGACTTGCCGAAGGCGTGCCCGCCGGCGATCAGGGCCACGGTCTCTTCGTCGTTCATGGCCATGCGCGAGAAGGTCTCGCGGATGTCGCGGGCCGAATCCATCGGATCGCCGTTGCCGTTCGGACCTTCCGGATCGACGTAGATCAAAGCCTGGTGGGACGCCCCGACCGGGTTCTCCAGGTCGTAGTGATCCGACTTCACGTCGCCCTCCCAGCGCAGGGTCCGCGTGACCATCTGGTCGGGGTGGCCCTCCATCGGGCCGGCGGCGGTCTCGGTCGGCTTCTTGCCGTTCCAGCCCTCCGGGCCCCAGTAGGTCGCGCGGTCGGCCTCCCAGGCGTCGATCCGCCCGAAGGCGAACCCCTGGATCGGCAGGCCCATGTCCTCCAGCGCGACGGTGCCCGCCAGCACCATCAGGTCGGCCCAGCTGAGCGCGGAGCCGTATTTCTGCTTGATCGGCAGGAGCAGGCGGCGCGACTTGTCGGTGTTGCCATTGTCCCACCAGGAGTTGATGGGCGCAAAGCGCTGCATCCCCTCGGCCGCGCCGCCGCGGCCGTCGGCGATGCGGTAGGTTCCCGCGGAATGCCACGACATGCGGACCATCTGCGGACCGTAATGGCCGTAATCCGCCGGCCACCAGTCCTGCGATGTATGGAGCAGGGCGCGCACGTCCTCCTTCAGCGCCTCGTAGTCGATGCGCGCGAATGCCTCGCGGTAGTCGAACCCTTCGCCAAGCGGATTGGCCTGCACCGGGTTCTGGTGGAGCAACTCGACCTTCAGCCGGTTCGGCCACCAGTGGTCGAGCTGCGGCTCCGAGCCGAGCGCGCCGCCGACGCGCGTGCCGCGGAACGGGCAGGCGCCCTGGGTTGCTGCGTGATCTTTCATGACGAGGGACTCCTTGGGGATCTTTCCGTCCCTCTCAATGGCGTTTCGTGCGTGCGGTTCCGGCCCGCGTCGTCCTGCCGCCGGTTGCGCCGGGTTCCCGTTGCGACAACCCCTGCGATCTCTCGCAATCGTGACCCTCGGCGCGGGCGGCAGCGGGCGCGCGGCCCGTCTGGCGGCGGCGGCCCGGTCGCGATCTTTGGCCTATGCCCGCCCGCCGAAGGACGCTAGAGCACGCCGCGACGGGGTCGTTGCGAGGCGCGACCGCCCGCCGCCCGTGCCGCTCCCGCCTCACGACGACCGGTCAGACCCCCGGAGGCTGCGATGACCACCACCGTTCGGCTCGCCATCGGAAGCATATTCGTAGGCGCGCTGGTGCTGGCCATCAAGATCCTGGCCTGGTGGCTGACGGGATCGGTGGCGCTCCTGTCCGACGCGCTGGAAAGCACCGTCAATGTCGCCACCGCCTTCGCGGCGCTGATCGCGATCCGCATCGCCGCGCGGCCGGCCGACGCGTCCCATCCCTACGGCCATCACAAGGCCGAATTCTTCAGCGCCGTTCTGGAGGGCGTGATGATCATCGTCGCCGCGTTGCTGATCCTGCGCGAGGCCTATGCGGGCATCCTGAACCCCACGGCGCTGGACCTGCCGTTCGGGGGGCTGCTGGTCAACGGTGCCGCGACGGTTCTCAATGCCATCTGGGCCGGGGTGCTGGTCCGCCGCGGGCGCGACGCGCGCTCTCCGGCGCTGGTCGCGGACGGCAGGCACCTGTTCACGGATGTCGTCACCTCGGTCGGGGTGGCGCTGGGGGTGCTTCTGGCCATCCTGACCGGCTGGTGGGTGCTCGACCCGATCCTGGCGGCCCTTGTCGCGGTGAACATCCTGTGGTCCGGATCGCACGTGGTGCGCGAATCGCTGAGCGGGCTGATGGACGAAGCGGTGCCCGAAAAGACCCTGGACACCGTGCGCGCCGTCATCTCCTCGGAGGCCGGCGGCGCCGTCCAGGCCCATGACCTGCGCACCCGGCACGCGGGCCAGGCGACCTTCATCGACTTCCACCTTGTCGTTCCCGGCGACACGACCGTGTTCGACGCCCATGAGATATGCGACCGCCTGGAGGCCGCGCTCAAGACCGCCATCGACGGCGCGCGGATCACCATCCATGTCGAGCCGGAGCACAAGCAGAAGCGCTCCGGCGTCATCCTGCCCGACTGACGGCCGACTGGCGGCCCGACTGGCGGCCCGACTGGCGCGCTGCGGCGCGGACGGTCGCGGCGGCGGTGCCCGGGCGACCCGGCGCCTGGCACCGCGCCGCCCGGCCCCATCCCGCGCCCGGGCGGGCAGGGCGCCCCCCTGCGGACGGCGCCCCCTCCGGCGGCTACTTGTGCAGGTCGAAACGGTCCAGGTCCATGACCTTGGTCCAGGCGGCGACGAAATCGCGGACGAACTTGGGTCCGGCCCCGTCCTGGGCATAGACCTCCGACAGCGCGCGAAGCTGTGAGTTGGAGCCGAACACCAGATCGCAGCGGGTTCCGGTCCACAATGTCTCGCCGGTCTTGCGGTCGCGGCCCACGTAGGTGACCGCGCCCTCGGACTCAGGCTTCCACTCCGTTCCCATGTCCAGCAGGTTGACGAAGAAATCGGTCGTCAGCTGCCCCGGACGGTCGGTCAGTACGCCGTGCGACGTGGCCCCGGTGTTGGCGCCCAGCACGCGCAGCCCCCCGACCAGCACCGTCATTTCCGGCGCCGTCAGCGTCAGAAGCTGGGCGCGGTCCACCAGCAGCGCCTCGGGAGAGGCGGTATAGGCACGGTCCTGGTAGTTGCGGAACCCGTCTGCCTTGGGCTCCAGCGGCGCGAAGGACTCCGCGTCGGTCTGGTCCTCGGTCGCATCGGCCCGGCCCGGCGTGAACGGCACCTCGATGTCATGGCCGGCGTCGCGGGCGGCCTTCTCGACCGCCGCCGTGCCGCCCAGGACGATCAGGTCGGCCAGCGATACCGGCCGGGCAAAGCCGTCGCGGATACCGTCCAGCACCTTCAGCGTGGCGGCCAGACGGTCGGGATCGTTCACCGGCCAGTCCCTTTGCGGCGCCAGACGGATGCGCGCGCCGTTGGCCCCGCCGCGGCGGTCCGACCCGCGGAAGCTGGCCGCGGAGGACCAGGCCGCGTGCACCAGATCCGCCACCGACAGGCCGCTGTCCAGGATCCGGTCCTTCAGCGCGGCGATGTCATCGGCCCCGATGACGTCATGCTCCCATGCCGGGATCGGGTCCTGCCAGATCAGATCCTCCGCCGGCACCTCGGCGCCCAGATACCGCGCCTTGGGTCCCATGTCGCGGTGGGTCAGCTTGAACCACGCGCGGGCGTAGGCGTCCGCGAAACCGGCGGGATCGGCCAGATAGCCCTCGGCGATGCGGCGGTACTCCGGGTCCGCTTTCATGGCCATGTCGGCGGTGGTCATCATCGGCGCGTGGCGCATCCCGTCGCGATGGGCGTCCGGAACCGCATCGGCCATGGCATCGCCCTTGGGCTTCCACTGATGCGCGCCGGCGGGGGATCTGGTCAACTCCCACTCGTTGTTCAGCAGCGTCTCCAGATAGCTCATGTCCCAGGTGACCGGCGTGGGCGTCCAGGCCCCCTCGATGCCGCTGGTGGTGGTGTGCGGCCCGTGCCCGGTCTCGAACGCGTTCTTCCAGCCGAACCCCATGTCCTCCATGCCGCCGGCCTCGGGCTCGGCGCCCACCAGACCTGCGTCGCCCGCGCCATGGGCCTTGCCGAAGGTGTGGCCGCCCGCGGTCAGCGCCACGGTCTCCGCGTCGTCCATGGCCATCCGGGCGAAGGTGTCGCGGATGTCCTCGGCCGATTTCATCGGATCCGGCTCGCCGTTGCGGCCCTCCGGGTTGACGTAGATCAGCCCCATCTGCACCGCGGCCAACGGGTTCTCCAGATAGCGCCCCTGACCGGACCCCGCGCCGTAGCGCGTGTCCTTGTCGTCCAGCCAGGTGTCCTCCATGCCCCAGTAGATGTCCTCCTCCGGCTCGTAGATATCCTCGCGCCCGCCGCCGAAGCCGAAGGTCTTGAACCCCATGGTTTCCATCGCGACGTTGCCGGTCAGGATGAACAGGTCCGCCCAGGAGATGGCGTTGCCGTATTTCCGCTTGATCGGCCACAGCAGGCGCCGCGCCTTGTCCAGGTTGCCGTTGTCGGGCCAGGAGTTCAGCGGCGCGAACCGCTGGGAGCCGCTGGTCGAGCCGCCGCGCCCGTCCGCGGTGCGATAGGTGCCGGCGCTGTGCCAGGCCATGCGCACGAAGAACGGCCCGTAATGGCCGTAATCGGCGGGCCACCAGTCCTGGCTGTCGGTCATGAGAGCGGCCAGGTCGGCCTTGACCGCGCCCAGATCCAGCTTGGCAAATTCCGCGCGATAGTCGAAATCGGCGCCGTTGGGATCCACCTGCGGCAGGTTTTGGTGCAGGATCTTCAGGTTCAGCTGGTTGGGCCACCAGTCGCGGTTCGACCGGGTGCTGCCCATGACATGGCGCGCGCCGGCATGGGCGACGGGGCATCCGCCTTTGGTGGGTTGGTCGTTTCCGTCCATCATGGTCTGGTCTCCCGCTGGGTCTGGTTTGCCGACGTGTTTAGCAAACCCTCAGCATAAAGAAAAATTGCATTTCCATATCCGCGCGATAACTCTGCGCTATGAGTCACCTGACCCTCAAGCAGCTTCGCTATTTCGAGGCCCTGTCGCAGGAGCGTCACTTCGGCCGCGCGGCCGATCTGTGCCACGTCTCCCAGCCCGCCCTGTCCGTGCAGATCCGGACGCTGGAGACCGGGCTGGGCGCGCCGCTGTTCGAGCGCGCGCCGAAGGGCGTCCGCCTGACCGCCTTCGGCGACGGCTTTGCCGCCCGCGTCCGCGACATCCTGCGCGCGGTGGACGACCTGGAGGACCTGGCCCGGTCGGCGCGAGAGGGCCTGACCGGCCACCTGCGCCTCGGCGTCATCCCGACCGTCGCGCCCTATCTGCTGCCGCGACTCATGCGCCGTCTCCAGCGCAGCTGGCCCGGGCTCGCCATCGACATCCGCGAGACCGCCACCGCGCATCTGTTGCGGGAAATCGCGGACGGGCGGCTCGACACCGCCATCGTCGCCCTGCCGGTCTCCGAACCCGGCCTGCACGAAGAGCCGCTTCACGAGGAACCGTTCGTGCTGGTGCGTCCCGCCGCCGACGGCTCCCGCCCCATGCCGGACCGCGCCGCGCTGCGCGAGATGCGCCTGCTGCTGCTGGAAGAGGGCCATTGTTTCCGCGATCAGGCCCTGTCCTTTTGCGACATGGACCGGGCGCACACCGCCCATGGGCTGGACGCCACTTCGCTCTCGACCCTGGTGCAGATGGTCGGCGCCGGCATGGGCGTCACCCTGGTTCCGGAGATGGCCGTCCCGGTGGAAACCCGGCTGGCCCGGGTCGCCACCGGCCGCTTCGCCCCGCCCGCCCCGTCCCGGCGCCTGGGCATGATCTGGCGCCGCACCACGCCGCTGGGCGGCCAGCTCGCCCGGCTCTCCGCCACGGTCGGGGACGCGCTGCGCGAGACCGGCTCACCCCCCGCGTAACAGACACCGCCCGCGCCCACGCGTCGCCGGACCGCAGCCCGCGCCCGCGCCCGTCCCGCCCTTCATCTTTCCCAAAATATCCCGGGGGAGTCGCCGCAGGCGACGGGGGCAGCGCCCCCTCCCGCGAAAAACTCAAGGCACGCCGCCACGCAGGTGCCGACCGCCGCGATCGGCCCAGCGACCCCGCAACGGCGCTCGCCGGAGCCCGGTCCGCCCGGCGCCGGAACCGCTCTGGGCGATCGACGACTGCCGCGCTCCGCCCGTTCGCGCCCCGATCGCTCCGCCGGAGCGATCGCCGGCAGAGCCGGATCGGCGCTCTGCGGGGCTCCGCCCGTTCGCGCCCCGATCGCTCCACCGGAGCGATCGCCGGATGCGCCGGATCGGCGCTCTGCGGGGCTCCGCCCGTTCGCGCCTCGATCGCTCCACCGGAGCGATCGCCGGCAGAGCCGGATCGGCGCTCTGCGGGGCTCCGCCCGTTCGCGCCTCGATCGCTCCACCGGAGCGATCGCCGGCAGAGCCGGATCGGCGCTCTGCGGGGCTCCGCCCGTTCGCGCCTCGATCGCTCCACCGGAGCGATCGCCGGCAGAGCCGGATCGGCGCTCACCCCATTCGATCCGAGGTGTAGGAGCCGGGGGAGGGCGGAAAGACCACCGTCTTGTCGCCGTTGATGAACACCCGGTGGCGCGCATGGGCGTGGATCGCGCGGGCCAGGACCTGCGCCTCCACGTCGCGGCCCAGGCTCACGTAATCCTCGTTCGACTGGGCGTGGGTCACCCGCACGGTGTCCTGCTCGATGATCGGGCCCTCGTCCAGATCGCCGGTCACGTAGTGGGACGTTGCGCCGATCAGCTTCACCCCCCGCTCGAACGCCTGCCGGTACGGGTTGGCGCCCTTGAACGACGGCAGGAACGAGTGGTGGATGTTGATGATCCGCCCCGAATACTCCCGGCACATCCGGTCCGACAGGACCTGCATGTAGCGCGCCAGCACGATCAGGTCGGCGCCGGCCTCGTCGATGATCTCCATCTGCCGCGCCTCCGCATCGGCCTTGTTGTCCTTGGTGACGCGGATGTGGTGGAACGGGATGTCGTGGTTCACCACCACCTTCTGGTAGTCGAGATGGTTCGACACCACGCCCGCGATGTCGATCGGCAGCGCGCCGATGCGCCAGCGGTAGAGCAGGTCGTTCAGGCAATGCCCGAACCGGGAGACCATGACCACCACGCGCATCTTCCGCGACTCGTCGTGGAAGGCGAATTCCATGTCGAAAGGCTGCGCGACCGCGGTGAAGGCCTCGGCCAGGCCGTCTGCCGTCGCGCCGGTCTCGGCCCGCACAGACAGGCGCATGAAGAACCGGCCGGTCCTGAGGTCGTCGAACTGCGCGGAGTCCACGATGTTGCAGCCCTTTTCGGTCAGAAAGACCGAGATCGCCGCGACGATCCCGCGGGTCGACGGGCAGGTGACGGTCAGCGCGATGGTGTCCATGGACGGGCTCCGGGCGGAAATGGGTTGGGGCCGGGCACACCGGCGTCGGGGGTGTCGGCGGGGCGAGAGGCAGGTGCAACCCCTTGCCCCTCGCTAGCGGCGTTTCCGGACGGCGCGTGGCGCGCCACCGACGGCGGGCGGACGGAAACCGACGCGGGCAGCGCCATTTCGCGGTTTCGCCGCGACCGCGGGGCGTGCAGGATCGGCGCATCGCAACGGAGGGGACGGCAGATGCGCCACGGCGGACAGATCCTGATCGACAGCCTTGTGGCGCTGGGCGCGCGCAAGTGCTTCGGCGTGCCGGGAGAGAGCTTCCTGGCCGTGCTCGACGCGCTCCACGACACGGCCGGAAGGCTCGATTTCGTCAACTGCCGGCAGGAGGGCGGCGCCGGTTTCATGGCCGCGGCCTGGGGCAAGCTGACGGGCAGTCCGGGCATCGCCTTCGTCACCCGCGGGCCGGGGGCCACCAACGCCTCCATCGGGGTCCATACGGCGATGCAGGATTCGGTGCCGATGATCCTGTTTATCGGCCAGGTCGGCACCGCCATGACCGGGCGCGAGGCGTTCCAGGAGGTCGACTACCGCGCCATGTTCGGCCCCCTGGCGAAATGGACGGTCGAGATCGACCGGATCGGGCGGCTGCCGGAACTCGTCGCCCGCGCCTGGACCACGGCCACCACCGGGCGGCCCGGTCCCGTGGTCGTCGCCCTGCCGGAGGACATGCTGTCGGCGCGCTCCGACGTGGCGCCGCTGACCCGCGCCGCGCGCATCGCCCCCGCCGCGCCGGACCCCGACGCCGTGGCAGAGGCCCGGCGGATGCTGGGAGAGGCCGCCCGCCCGCTCATCCTGATCGCCGGCGCGAACTGGAGCGGGGCGGGCCGCGCCGCCCTGCGCGCCTTTGCCGAAGGCTCCGACATCCCGGTGGTGGCCGCGTTCCGCTACCAGGACAAGATCGACAACAATTCCAAGGTTTTCGCGGGTGAAGCTGGCGTCGGGATGCCGCCCCATGTGCGCGCGCTCATGTCCGGGGCCGATGTGATTCTGGCGCTCAACACCCGGTTCGGAGAGAACGTCACCGGCGGCTACACCCTCCTCGACGTGCCGGTGCCCGGGCAGCGGGTGATCCATGTCCACGCCTCCGACCGGGAGATCGGCAAGGTCTACCAGCCCGCGCTCGGCATCCACGCCCATCACGACGCGTTCGTCCGCGCGGTCTCTCCCATCTCGGGCGGTTGGGCCGGCTGGCGGGCGGAGGCCCGCGCGGGGTACGAGGCCAGCCTGGACGTGCCGCCGCAGCCCTCTGCGGTCGATATGGGCGCGGTGATCGCGCACCTCCAGGACGTGCTGCCCGGGGACGCGATCCTGACCAACGGGGCGGGCAACTTCTCGATCTGGTCCAACAAGCTTTTCCGCTACGCAGAGGACGCGCGCCTGCTGGCGCCGCAGTCGGGCGCGATGGGCTACGGCCTGCCCGCCGCCATCGCCGCAAGGATCGCGTATCCCGACCGGACTGTGGTCTGCGTGGCGGGCGACGGCGACCTGCAGATGACGTCGCAGGAACTGGCCACCGCGGCGCAGGAGCGCGCCTGCCCGGTGATCCTGGTGGTCAACAACGGCACCTACGGCACGATCCGCGCCCATCAGGAACGCCACTACCCCGACCGCGTGTCGGGCACCGCCCTGGCCAACCCCGATTTCGCCGCCCTGGCCCGCGCCCACGGGTTCCACGCCGAGCGCATCGCGGCGACGGCGGACTTCGCCGCCGCCTTCGCGCGTGCCCTTGCCTCGCCGACCGGCGGGCTTCTGGATCTGGACGTCTCGGCAGAGGCGCTGACCCCGCGCCAGAGCCTCGGCCAGATTCGCCAGGCCGGCCGGGACGCCGCGAAAAACGCCTGAGACGCCGGGTTTTCGCCACCTATCCGCAATAATCATTGACGATCGCGCGGAGTTCCAGACCAATGCGCCCGTCAAGGAAGGCCCGCCGCACGGGCCCGGACAGCCAACAGGAGAGACGATGAAACACCTGATGACGACCACCGCCGCCCTTACCCTGATCGCCGGCGCCGCCTGGGCCGAGGACGTGAAGATGGGCGTCCTGCTCAGCTTCACCGGCCCGATCGAAAGCCTCACCCCCGCCATGGCCACCGGCGCGGAAATGGCCATTTCCGAGGTTTCCGGCGACGCCAACTTCATGGACGGCTCCACGGTTGAGCCGGTGCGCGCCGACGCCACCTGCGTGGACGCCGCCGCCGCCACCACCGCGGCAGAGCGGCTGGTGACCTCCGACGGGGTGACGGCGATCATGGGCGCCGACTGTTCCGGCGTGACCACCGCGGTGCTGGCCAATGTGGCGGTGCCCAACGGCGTGGCGATGATCTCTCCCGCGGCCACATCCCCCGCGCTGACCGACGCAGAGGACAACGGCCTGTTCTTCCGCACCGCGCCGTCCGATGCCCGCCAGGGCGAGGTGCTGGCCACGATCCTGTCCGAAAAGGGCATGTCTGAGGTCGCGGTGACCTATACGAACAACGACTACGGCAAGGGTTTCGCCGACGCGTTCGAAGCCGCGTTCCAGGACGCCGGCGGCACGATCACCCTGTCGGCCGCCCATGAGGACGGCAAGGCGGACTACTCGGCGGAGGTCGGCGCGCTGGCCTCGGCCGGCGGAGACGCGCTGGTGGTGTTGGGCTACGTGGACCAGGGCGGCGCCGGGATCATCCAGTCGGCGCTGGACAGCGGCGCGTTCGACACCTTCGCGCTGGGCGACGGCATGATCGGCGACAGCCTGACCGAGCGGTTCGGCACCGACATCGACGGCACCGTTGGCACGGCGCCCGGCTCCGACAACGAAGGCGGCAGCATGTTCGCCGAGATGGCCTCGGGCGCGGGGATCGACGGCACCTCCGTCTATGCGGGCGAAAGCTACGACGCCGCCGCACTGCTGCTGCTGGCGATGGCGAAGGCCGGCTCGACCTCGGCCTCCGACTACGCGGGAGAGGTGATGGGGATCGCCAATGCCCCCGGTGAGCCGATCCTGCCCGGTGAGCTTGCCAAGGCGCTGCAGATCATCGCCGACGGCGGCGATGTGGACTATCAGGGCGCCACCGGCGTGGAGCTCGTCGAACCCGGCGAGGCCGCCGGCAGCTACGCCGAATACACCGTCACCGACGGCGCGCTGGAGGTGGTCGGCTACCGCTGATCGCACGAT
The DNA here is from genome assembly GCF_000743715.1 of Palleronia rufa. GTDB lineage: Bacteria > Pseudomonadota > Alphaproteobacteria > Rhodobacterales > Rhodobacteraceae > Palleronia > Palleronia rufa. The sequence goes on along the minus strand of NZ_JQEY01000003.1, from coordinate 210,322 downwards.
CCGACGACAGGGCAGCCCGGACGCGCGTTCGGGCTGTTTTCGCATGACAGGGGCAGGGGCATGATCGTCGTTCAGGACGTTCACAAGCATTTCGGCGGATTCCGCGCGGTCGATGGCGCCAGCCTGACCGTCCGCGAGGGCACGATCACCGGACTGATCGGACCGAACGGCGCGGGAAAGACCACGCTTTTCAACGTGATCGCAGGCGTTCTTGAGCCTACCTCCGGCCGCGTGACCATGGCCGGAGAGGACATCACCGGGCTGCCGCCCCACGTGCTGTTCCACAAGGGTCTGCTCCGGACCTTCCAGATCGCGCATGAGTTTTCGTCCATGACCTGCCGGGAGAACCTGATGATGGTGCCCGGCGGCCAGGCCGGAGAGCGGCTCTGGGACACCTGGTTCGGCCGCCGCCGCATCGCGGAGCAGGAGCGCGCCCTGCGCGCCAAGGCCGACGCGGTGCTGGAGTTCCTGACCATCGCGCACCTGGCCGATCACAAGGCCGGGCAAGTCTCCGGCGGGCAGAAGAAGCTGCTGGAACTGGGCCGCACGATGATGGTGGACGCGCGAATCGTGTTCCTCGATGAGGTCGGCGCGGGCGTGAACCGGACGCTGCTGAACACCATCGGCGACGCGATCCGGCGCCTGAACCAAGAGCGCGGCTATACCTTCGTGGTCATCGAACACGACATGGAATTCATCGGCCGGCTGTGCGATCCGGTGATCTGCATGGCCGAAGGCCGCGTGCTGGCCGAAGGCACCCTGGAAGAGATCAAGGCCAATGACGACGTGATCGAGGCCTATCTGGGCACCGGCCTTAAAAATCGCGACAAGCTGGGGACGGGCGCGTGAGAGAGAAAACGGACCAACCCGTGCTTCCGGGAGCGCCCGCCCTCGGCGCGGACGTAGCCGACCTGATCCGCATCGCCGCGCGTCACACCTTGTTGCCGCACCCCGATGTCGTCGCAAAAATGAATGGTGCGATGTTCCCGTCCGTTCGCGGTCCGATGAAAGATCGCTTGCGTGTGATCCGGCACGGCACGTCCGACGTGCTGGTCGATGACAACACCACTCCGCGCTGGGCCTTGTTTTGGTCACACGGGATTCGCGCAACGCACAGTGCCAAGGGCTGGACGGTCGCGCATCTTTGGCCGGGTGCGACCGTGCGGGACCCCCGATATTATACCGCGCTAGGCAATCTTGCCCTGATCGCGGAACCTTTGGCGGCGCTCTCGGACACGTCCGGCCCGTTCGCGGATTATCTGCGGTTCCATGCAAAGGCGGTCTATGGATTCGTGCCGTCCGGCGCGCCAATCCCGGCGGAGCCGCCGGGCTACGGTGCGATAGCCTGGCGCTATCTCGATCCGATCCCGGATCCGCGAGCATTTCTGCGCGGGCAGATGCTGCGGCTTGCAAATCAACGGGTCGAGAGACTTCGCCCTTTGATGTGGCCCGCGCAATGAGTGAAAGCGGCACCGACTACGGCGGGCGCGGCACGCGCGACGCCTCCATCGTGAACCCGCGCGGGGGCGGGAGGCTGCGTGCGGCGCATCGGACCGGCGGCCCCGCGCCGCAGGTGGCGGACGCGCCGTTCCTGGAAGGCCGCGCGATGACGGGCGGCTACGGCAAGGGGCCGGACATCCTGCACGACTGCACGGTGTCGGTGAACGCCGGAGAGATCGCGGTGATCGTCGGGCCGAACGGCGCGGGCAAGTCCACGGCGATGAAGGCGATCTTCGGGATGCTGGACCTGCGCGAGGGCGCGGTGATCCTGGACGGGCGGGACATCACCGCTCTGTCGCCCCAGGACCGGGTGGCGGCGGGCATGGGGTTCGTGCCGCAGACCTCGAACATTTTCACCTCGCTCAGCGTGGAGGAGAACCTGGAGATGGGCGCCTTCATCCGCCGCGACGACATCCGCCCGACCATGGAGCAGGTCTATGACCTGTTCCCGATCCTGCGCGAAAAGCGCCGCCAGATGGCCGGGGAGCTGTCCGGCGGCCAGCGCCAGCAGGTCGCCGTGGGCCGCGCGCTGATGACCCGGCCCAAGGTGCTGATGCTGGACGAACCCACCGCCGGCGTCAGCCCCATCGTCATGGACGAGCTCTTCGACCGCATCATCGAGGTCGCCCGCACCGGCCTGCCGGTGCTGATGGTCGAGCAGAACGCCCGCCAGGCGCTGGAGATCGCGGACCGCGGCTATGTGCTGGTCCAGGGCCGCAACGGATTCTCCGGAACGGGGCAGGAGCTTCTGGCCGACCCCGAAGTCCGCAAGTCGTTCTTGGGGGGGTGACGGAATGATCCGGTGGCTTCCCCTGCTGGCCTTCACGCTCGCCCTGTCATCGACGGCACAGGCCGATATGACAACCTTGAACTGCACCGTCACGGCGCGGTGCGACGGGCGCATCCTGGGGGCAAACTGCGTTCCGATCGCACCCGAAACGCATCGGTTCTCGCTGAGGGAAGGGGGCGCGACCGCGACCCTTGTCATTCGGAAAGAGCGGCTGAGACGGATCACCTATGTGCCCCACGAACGCCAATACGCCTTTGTCGACTATCTTGGGTCCGGCGCTCCGTTCGATACGATGGAATATGCAATCGAAAGATCCGATCTTAGCCTTCTGAAAGTGCCCGACTGGTCGCAGCCGGGCGGGCTCGACCAGCCGCACTGGACGGGCAGCTGCGCTGAGACCGCGCCCGACCTGCTCTCCATGAACGGAACGGAGCCCGCCGTATGGACCTTCTGAACGCCGTCGTGGCGCTGTCCAATTTCGTCCTGATCCCGGCCATCGCCTATGGCAGCCAGCTGGCGCTGGGTGCGCTGGGCGTGACGCTGGTCTACGGGATCCTGCGGTTCTCGAACTTCGCGCATGGCGACACCATGGCCATCGGCACCATGGTCACGGTGCTGTTCACGTGGTGGTTCCAGTCCATGGGGCTGAGCCTCGGCCCCGTGCCCACCGCGCTACTGGCGCTGCCCTTCGGGATCGCCGGCTGCGCGCTGCTGCTCCTGGGCACCGACCGGCTGGTCTATCGCTTCTACCGCGCGCAAAAGGCCAATCCGGTGATCCTGGTGATCGTCTCCATGGGGGTGATGTTCATCTACAACGGCATCACCCGGATCGTCATCGGACCCGACGACCAGCGTTTCGCGGACGGGGCGCGGTTCCTGATCTCGGTCGGCGACTTCCGCAAGGCCACGGGGCTTGAGGAGGGGCTGGCGATCCGCACGACGCAGGCCGTCACCGTCGTCACCGCGGTGATCGTGGTGGCCGCGCTCTTCTGGTTCCTCAACCGCACCCGCACCGGCAAGTCCATGCGCGCCTTTTCCGACAACGAGGACCTTGCCCTGCTTTCGGGGATCTCGCCCGAGCGGGTGGTCACCGTCACATGGCTGCTGGTCGCGGGACTCGCCACCATCGCGGGGGTGCTCTACGGGCTCGACAAGTCGTTCAAGCCCTTCACCTACTTCCAGCTTCTGCTGCCGATCTTCGCCGCCGCCATCGTCGGCGGGCTCGGCAGCCCGCTGGGCGCCATCGCCGGCGGCTTCGTCATCGCCTTTTCAGAGGTCACGGTCACCTACGCCTGGAAGAAGGTGCTGGGCTATCTGACGCCCGACGGGTGGGAGCCGGATGGCCTGGTCCAGCTGCTGTCCACCGACTACAAGTTCGCGGTCAGCTTCATGATCCTGGTGGTGGTGCTGCTGTTCCGCCCGACCGGCCTTTTCAGGGGGAAATCGGTATGAGCGAACCCGTCCGCAACGCCGGCCTTTTCGGCATCGTGGCGCTGCTGATCCTGGGCACGGGCGTGCTGCAAAGCTGGAACTCGGCTCTGTTCATCCTGAACTTCGGGCTGGTCTCGGCGATCATGGCGCTGGGGGTGAACCTGCAATGGGGTTTTGCCGGGCTCTTCAACGTCGGTGTCATGGGGTTCGTGGCGCTGGGCGGTCTGGCGTCGGTGCTGGTCTCCATGCCGCCGGTGGGGGCGGCCTGGTCGGCCGGCGGGCTGCGCATCCTGGCGGGGCTGGCGCTGGGGGCCGTCAGCATCGCGGCGGCCATTGCCGCCTGGCGCCTGCTGGCGCCGGGCCGGGTGCGGGCGGTGGCCATGGTGGCGATCCTGATCCTGGGGTTCGTGCTGTTCCGCGCGGTGCTCGATCCGGGCGTCGCGGCGGTGGAGTCGGTGGACGCCTCGACCACCGGCTATCTGGGCGGGCTGGGACTGCCGATCCTGCTGGCCTGGCCCGCGGGCGGATTGCTGGCCGCGGGGGCCGCCTGGGTCATCGGCAAGACGGCGCTGGGGTTGCGGTCCGACTATCTGGCCATCGCCACCCTCGGCATCGCCGAGATCGTCATCGCCGTCATGAAGAACGAGGATTGGCTGGCCCGCGGCGTCAAGAACGTCATCGGACTGCCGCGCCCCGTCCCCTACGAAATCGACCTGCAGCGCTCCTCCGCCTTCGTGGAGCGTGCCGATGCGCTGGGGATCGACCCCGTCACCGCCTCCGGCCTCTGGGTCAAGCTGCTCTATGGCGGGCTTTTCGCCGTGGTTCTGGCGATCGTCTTCGTCCTGGCGCAACTGGCGCTACACAGCCCCTGGGGCCGGATGATGCGCGCGATCCGCGACAATGAGGTTGCCGCCCGCGCCATGGGCAAGGACGTCACCCGCCGCCATCTGCAGGTGTTCGTCCTGGGCTCCGCCGTCTGCGGGCTGGCCGGCGCGATGATGACCACACTGGACGGGCAGCTGACCCCGACCACCTACCAGCCGCTGCGCTACACCTTCCTGATCTGGGTGATGGTGATCGTCGGCGGGTCGGGCTCGAACCTGGGGGCCGTGCTGGGCGGGTTCCTGATCTGGTTTCTCTGGGTCCAGGTCGAGCCTCTGGGCCAGCTGGTCATGTCGCTGGCCACGTCCGGCATGTCCGACGCCTCGCCGCTGAAATCGCATCTGCTCGACTCGGTCGCGCATATGCGGCTGCTGACCATGGGCGTGGTTCTGCTGCTGGTGCTGCGGTTCAGTCCGCGCGGGCTGATCCCGGAGAAATGACCGCTCAGACCTGCTCGACCGTCACCGTGTCGCCCTGGAATGCCAGGCAGCGTTCGATCCGGCCCACGCCGGCCTTGGGCTGCTCGTAGCTCCAGGCCGCGTCCTTCAGCGTCACCGATTTGGTCTGGATGCTGAAATAGCTGGCCGTTCCCTTGTGCGGGCACTCCGTCGTGGTGTCCGAGGGGTCCAGGAAGGCCATCGCCACATCGCCGCGCGGAAAGTAGATGACGTCGTCATGGCCGTCCTCGATCAGCCGCAGCGCCGCGGCGCTTTCGCCGATGACCGCGCCGCCGGCCCGCACGACCCAGGTGCCGTCGGCCTCTTCGATGGTGATCTTTTCCGCCATGGTGTTCTCCCCCGGTCGCGGGCCGCCGATCCGGGCCCGGTCGGTGGACTGTAGCAGGTCGCGCGTCGCAGGCAATTGCGACAGGCGCTTTGCGGGGCGCCCGTCACCGGGGACGCGCCCAACCGGGGGCGCGTGTCACAGGGGCCGGGTCACGTCCCGGAGCCAGGCCGCGACCTCCGCGGGGACCAGCGGACCGATCCGCGCCGCCACGGCGGCGTGATAGCCGTCGAGCCAGCGGCGTTCCGAGGCGCAGAGCGCGTCCGTGTCGATCAGCCGCCGGTCGATGGGTGCGAAGCTCAGCGTCTCGAACTCCAGCATCTCGCGGTCCGGATCGCCGCCCGGGGGGGGCGCCGCGCGCGCGACCGCGACCAGGTTCTCGATGCGGATGCCGAACGCCCCCTCGCGGTAGTAGCCGGGCTCGTTCGACAGGATCATGCCCGGTTCAAGCGGCGTGGCCGACTGGCGAGAGATCCGCTGCGGCCCCTCGTGGACCGACAGGTTCACGCCGACCCCGTGGCCGGTGCCGTGGTCGTAGTCCTGTCCCGCCCGCCACAGCGCCGCCCGCGCCAGCGCATCCAGGTCGCGGCCGGCCAGCCCCTCGGGCCAGCGCGCGCGGGACAGCGCGATCATCCCCTGCAACACGCGCGTGAAACAGGCGATTTCCTCGGCGCCGGGCGCGCCGATGGCCACGGTGCGGGTGATGTCGGTGGTCCCGTCCTCGTACTGGGCGCCCGAATCGACCAGCAGCAGCTCTCTGGCCGCCAGCGCCCGGTCGGTCCGCCGCGTCACCCGGTAATGGACGATGGCCCCATGGGGACCGCTGCCGGCGATGGTCTCGAACGAGATGTCCTGCAGCGCGCCGGTCTCGTGCCGGAACCCCTCCAGCGCCGTGACCACGTCGATCTCGGTCACCCGGTCGCCGGCCAGCACGCGCGCCTCCGCGCCCGCCAGCCAGTGCAGGAACCGCGCCATGGCCGCCCCGTCGCGGAGATGCGCGGCGCGGGTCGCCGCGATCTCCGCGCCGGTCTTGCGCGCCTTGGGCAGGATGCAGGGATCGGGCGCCCAGGCGATCTCCACCCCGCTCTCCTCCAGCATGTCGCCAAAGGCGAAGGGGGCGGTGTCGCGGTCCACGCGCACGGGCCCGGAGAGTTGGGACAGCGCCTGGACGATGGCTTCCTGCGGCAGCACCGGCACGCCGGGGTCCATGTCGCGGAACTTGGCTCGATCGGCAAAGAGCGTCACGGCGCCGGTGGCGGTCTCGATCAGGGCGAAGGCGTGGACGACGGGGGTGCGGGGAATGTCCGCTCCGCGGATGTTCAGCAGCCAGCAGATCGAATCCGGCACGCTGAGCGCGGCAAAGGCCTGTCCCTCCGCTTTCATCGCCGCGCAGATGCCGGCGATCTTCTCCGCCCGTGTGGCCCCGGCGATGGCTTCGGGAAAGGCGCGGACCGGACCCCGGGGCGGGGCGGGGCGGTCGGTCCAGATCCCGTCCACCGGATTGGGCGTCACGGGCACCACGCCGATCCCGGCGCCCAGACGGTCGCGCAGCCCGTCGATGTCGGACCGGGTGTGCAGCCACGGATCGAAGCCGACGCGCGCCCCCTGTCCCAGCCGGCCGGCCAGCCAGTCGGAAACCTTGCGCCCGGGCACCTGCTGCGGTTCGAAGCAGGGCGCCACCTCCGCGCGGACCTGCACGCCGTAGCGCCCGTCCACGAAGATCGCCGCCGCCTGCGCGGTCACCACGGCCATCCCCGCCGATCCGGTGAAGCCCGTCAGCCAGCGCAGCCGTGCGTCGCGCTCGGCCACATACTCGCCCTGATGCGCATCGGCGCGGGGCACCAGAAACGCGTCGAGCCGCGCCGCGGCCATGGCGGCGCGCAACTGCATCAGCCGTCCGGGCCCCGCATCCCGCTCGCCCGCCGTCTCAAAGCTCTGGAACATGGCCCCGCCCTTCATCTTTCCCGAAATATCCCGGGGGAGTCGCCGCAGGCGACGGGGGCAGCGCCCCCTTCTTGCGCGCCGTCAGGCCGCGCGGCCCGGCCTGCCCAGCATCCGCGCGCGCTTGCGGCGGTCGATGTCGAAGAGGCTCGCCAGCTGTTCGGTGATCGCGCCGGCCAGCTGGTCGGCATCGGTGATCGTCACCGCCCGGTCGTAGTACCGCGTCACGTCGTGGCCGATGCCGATCGCGCAGAGTTCCACGGCGCGCCTCTTCTCGACCATGGCGATCACGTCGCGCAGGTGCTTTTCGAGGTAATTCGCCGGGTTCACCGACAGGGTGCTGTCGTCCACCGGCGCCCCGTCAGAGATCACCATCAGGATCTTGCGCTGCTCCGGCCGTGCGGCGATGCGCCGGTAGGCCCATTCCAGCGCCTCGCCGTCGATGTTCTCCTTCAGCAGACCCTCCTTCATCATCAGCCCCAGGTTCGCGCGCGCGCGGCGCCAGGGCGCGTCGGCGGACTTGTAGATGATGTGGCGCAGGTCGTTCAGCCGGCCCGGCAACTGCGGGCGGCCGGCGGCCAGCCACGCCTCCCGGCTCTGGCCGCCCTTCCAGGCGCGGGTGGTGAAGCCCAGGATCTCGGTCTTGACGTCGCAGCGTTCCAGCGTCTGGGACAGCACGTCGGCGCAGATCGCGGCGATGCTGATCGGCCGCCCCCGCATCGAGCCGGAGTTGTCCAGCAGCAGCGTGACCACGGTATCGCGGAACTCGGTGTCCTTCTCGACCTTGTAGCTGAGCGGCGTCGTCGGCGACGCCACCACCCGCGCCAGCCGCCCGGCATCCAGCAGCCCCTCGTCGCGGTCGAACTCCCAGGACCGGTTCTGCTTGGCCTGGAGACGGCGCTGCAGCTTGTTGGCCAGGCGCGACACCGCGCCCTTCAGCGGCTCCAGCTGCTTGTCGAGATAGGCGCGCAGCCGCTCCAGCTCGGCCGGTTCGGCCAGCTCCTCGGCGCGGATGATCTCGTCGTGCTGCTGCAGGAACACCTTGTAGTTGCTGTCGGCCTCGCTCACGGCGGGGGGCGGCGGCGGCTCCAGGGGCGCGTCGCCGTCGGGCAGGTCGCTCTCTTCGCCCTCGGCGGCATCGGCCATGTCGTCCATGGAGACCTGCGCCTCGGCCGCGTCGGTCTGGGTCTCCTGGCTCTGGTCGGGCGCGGCCTCCTGTTCGTCGCTGTCCTCCTGGTCGCCGCCGGTCGAATCGGGCTGGTCCTCCTCCGCGGCATCGGCCTCCTGGTCGTCGCCCTCCTCGTCCGGGTCGCCGTCGGGATCGTCGCCCAGCTGGTCGCCGTAGCCCAGATCGTCGATCACCTGCCGCGCCATCCGCGCGAACCGGGCCTGGTCGGACAGCGCGTCGTCCAGCTCGCCCAGGGTCGCCCCGGCCTGATCCTCGAAATGCGCGCGCCACAGGTTCGCGGCCACGTCGGCGCCTTCCGGCAGGTCGCGGCCGGTGGCCATCTGACGCACCAGGTAGCCCGCGGCGACCGACAGCGGCACCTCTTCCTTGGCGACCAGCGACTTGTAGCCCTTGCGCGCGGCATCCGCCTCGATCCGCGTGTCGATGTTGGACGCGGTGCCGGGCATGGCGCGGGCGCCGATCGCCTCGCAGCGGGCGTGTTCCATCGCCTCGAAGATCTCCCGCGCCAGATCGCCCTCCGGGGCGTAGCGGCGGTTCGTCGCGCCGTCGTGGAACCGGCGGCGCAGCGCGTAGCTGTCGGCGGTGCCGCGCGCCAGCATGACCTCGTCGCGGGTCATGCGGCGGCTGACCTGCGGCAGGCGCAGCCCGTCGTTGGAAATCCCCGGCGGATCGACCGAATAGGTCACGCCCATCTCCGGGTCGTTGGCGAGCGTGCGCGTCGCCTCTGCCAGGGCCTTCTTGAACGGATCGGCCGGATTTTCGGTCTTGTTCGCCATGGGGTGCAATCTAGCCGCTGGGACGGCAGGCACAATGGGGCCGGGCGATGTTGCCGGCCGCCGCCACGCCTTTCGCCCCGGAGCCCCGCAAGGCGGGCCGGGGGACGGCGGATGTCCGTGATGGGGACGATTGGTGGCGCCACCCGGTCGGGGCAGGGATGCTGCGGCGGGGCGTCACCCCCGGGCCGTTTCTCTCACCGGTGAGACCGTTGCGGCCACCCCCTCCGATTGCCAGGCCGGAGGTGGCCCCTGATCCCTGTCGTCGTCCTGTCGCGCGCCGGGGGGTGATGCCCCGGCGCGCCTTTCGGCGGCCCTAACGCGCCGCGCGCAGGTCAGCCCAGGCTGACGCTGGCGGCACTTTCGGGCAGTTCCTCGTCAAAGCAGCGCTGGTAGAACTCGGCCACGGTCTCGCGCTCAAGCTCGTCGCACTTGTTGAGAAAGCTCAGCCGGAAGGCGTAGCCGACATTGCCGAAGATCTCGGCGTTCTGGGCCCAGGCGATCACGGTCCGGGGACTCATCACGGTGCTCAGCTCACCGTTCATGAAGGCGGTGCGGGTCAGATCGGCCACGGTCACCATCTGGTTGATGGTCCGGCGCCCCGTGTCGGTGTCGTAGCCGGGCATCTTCGACAGCACGATCCGCGCCTCCGCGTCATGCTCCAGGTAGTTCAGCGTCGCCACCAGCGACCAGCGGTCCATCTGGCCCTGGTTGATCTGCTGGGTGCCGTGATAGAGTCCGGTCGTGTCGCCCAGCCCCACGGTGTTCGACGTGGCGAAGAGGCGGAAATAGGGATGCGGATGGATCACCTTGTTCTGGTCCAGGAGCGTCAGCTTGCCGTCCACCTCCAGCACCCGCTGGATCACGAACATCACGTCGGCGCGGCCCGCGTCGTATTCGTCGAACACGATGGCGGTCGGGTTGCTCAGCGCCCAGGGCAGGATTCCTTCCTGGAATTCCGTGACCTGCACCCCGTCCCTCAACTTGATCGCATCCTTGCCGATCAGGTCGATCCGGCTGATGTGGCTGTCGAGGTTCACGCGCACGCAGGGCCAGTTCAGCTGCGCGGCCACCTGCTCGATATGGGTGGACTTGCCGGTGCCGTGGTAGCCCTGGATCATGACGCGGCGGTTGTGCTCGAACCCGGCCAGGATCGCCAGCGTCGTGTCGGCGTCGAAGCGATAGGTCGGGTCGCGTTCCGGCACCCGCTCCGAGCGATCGGCGAAGCCGTGCACCACCATGTCGCTGTCGATGCCGAAGGTCTCGCGCACCGAGACCTTGCGGTTCGGCTTGGCTTGGATGTCGAGGCTGCCGTCGGCCATGTCTGGGTCCTTCTTTCTCCGCGCCGGGGCGGGGGTCGCGTGTCGCAGGCGTCGTGCAACATATGGCCCCCGCCCGCAAGGGAAAGGCCTTTTCCGTCTGGCCAGAACAGCGCCGGTTTGGTCTAACCGCGGTCAGTGACCGTCCCCAGATCCGGAGCGACGCCGTTGGCGACCACCACCAGAGACGATATCGAGGCGATGATCGCCCGCACCGCGCAACAGGATCGGGACGCTTTCCTTGCTCTCTACGACGCGACATCGGCGAAACTGTTCGGCGTCTGCCTGCGTGTGTTGGACAGCAGGCCCGATGCGGAAGAGGTCTTGCAGGAGGTTTTCGTGAAGGTCTGGCGCAATGCCGGGCGCTATTCCGCGAACGGGCTCAGCCCGATGACGTGGCTCATCACCATCGCCCGGAACACGGCGATCGACCGGCTGCGCGCGCGCAAGGTGGTCCATGAGGATGCCGATGCCGTGGGCGGGCTTGAGGACAAGGCGCCCGGCCCGGAGGCGCAGGCCATCGCCGCCTCCCAGGCGCGGGAGATCGCCCGCTGCCTGGATGAGCTGGACGACGACCGCGCCGCCGCCGTGCGGGGTGCGTATCTGGACGGCCAGTCCTATCAGGACCTGTCGGACCGGTTCGCCGTGCCGCTGAACACGATGCGAACATGGCTCCGGCGGAGCCTGATCAAGCTGAGGGAGTGCCTGGGCGGATGAGCGACGGGACGATCGACGGACCCTTCGGGAGCGATGCGGTGCTGGCGGGCGAATATGTCCTCCACCTGCTGCCGCCAGAGGCGCGCAGGGCGGCAGAGGACCGGCTGGCCGTCGATGGCGCGTTCCGCGCTCTTGTCGCACAGTGGAGCGAGCGGTTCGCGCAGCTGGCCGACACGGTCGCGCCCGTCGATCCGCCCGCCGGCATCCGCGCGGCGCTGAGACAGGCCGTGGCCGACGCGCGCCACAATGAGCGGCGGCGGCGCGGTTCGGTGCTGGGGCGGCTGTTCGCCGGCGGTCTGGGCGGGCTGTTGGCGGCGGGCGCGGCGGTCCTGTTTCTGACCGTGGCCCTGCCGCGGATCGAGCCGCCCTATTCGGGGCCGCTTTATGCCGCGCAGTTGCAGGGAGAGGACTCGGACCTGGTGGTGCAGGCCCGTTTCGATCCGCGCGACAACGCGATCACCGTGCTGCGCCAGGCGGGCGGCCCGGCGCCGGGACGGGTGCTGGAGCTGTGGCTGATCGCGGAGGGCGCGGAAGGCCCGGTATCTCTGGGCGTGCTGCCCGAGGGCCGGGAGGTCGAGGTGGACGTGCCGGACGATCTCGCCGGCGCCATTCCCACCGGGACGCTGGCGATTTCGGACGAACCGCCCGGCGGCTCTCCGGATGCCGCGCCTTCGGGTCCGATCCTGGCGGTCGGCGCGGTGGAAGACGCCTGAGAAGACGCCTGACACGTCGATCACGTCTGCGCCATGCCGCTGTCGCCCCGCCGGCCCTGCGGGTTACTGTATCCACCGAAGATCCAAACCGGAGGACGACCGATGTACCGAAGGGCTTTCCTGACCGCCGGCGCCATGGCCGCCCTGCTGCCCGGCGCCGCCCGCGCCGCAGAGGCGTTCGAGGTGACCCGCTCGCGCAAGGAATGGCGGGCGATGCTGACCGACGCCGAATACCGGGTGATGCGGGACGAGGGCACCGAACGGGCGTTCAGCTCACCGCTGAACGCGATCACGGACAAGGGAACGTATCACTGCAAGGGCTGCGATCAGGCGCTCTACCCGTCGGACACCAAGTTCAAGTCCGGCACCGGCTGGCCGTCCTTCTGGGCGCCGCTTGAGGATGCCGTGGGCACCAAGCCCGACCCGGGGCTGTTCGGCACGCGCACGGAGGTCCATTGCGACCGCTGCGGCAGTCACATGGGTCATGTGTTCCAGGACGGGCCGGAGCCCACCGGACAGAGATGGTGCATGAACGGCGTGGCGATGTACTTCGCCCCCTCCGCCGGGGGCGCGAAGGTCGTCGGCTAGAGCGGACCTGACCGGGCGCGGCCGCAAGGTGCGCGCCCGACGCGTCAGCCGGTGAAGTGACGGCTGTCCTTGATCTGATCCCAGGCCCAGACCACCTCTGACAGCTGTTCCTCGTGACCGCGGTCGCCGCCGTTCATGTCGGGGTGAAGAACCTTGATCAAAGCCTTGTAGGCCTTGCGGATTTCCGCCTTGGTCCAGTGGTCGCGCGCATCCAGGATCTCGATCGCGCGGCGCTCTGTCGGGGGCAGTCGGCGGGTCGTGCCGCCGGTCTCGGACTTGCCGGGGTTGCGGGTGGCGTTGTTGCCCAGCACCTGATGCGGGTCGTCCACGCCCAGCCGCGCCCAGGCGCGCTGCTCCTCGGACCGCCAGGGCTTGGTGTCGCGGCCCCAGACCTTGTCCTTGGAGATCTGCTCGTCGAATTCCTCCTCGGTCTGGCCGTTGAAGAAGTTCCACTTCAGATTGTACTCTCTGACGTGATCCTTGCAGAACCACAGGTACTCATCCAGGTGATCGGGTGAGCGGGGCGCCCGGTAGAGACCCTTTTCGGCGCAGCCGGGATGTTCGCAGACCCGCGTCGAGGTCTCGAACGCGCCGGACATGCCCCGCTTGCCGCGCGGGTTTTTCTTTTTCGCCGACGACACGCGCATGTCGAATCCGAATGGGTCGCTTTTCGGCATGGGGCAGTGCTCCTTTCCGACTCGGAGACGAGAGTTTAGAGGTCCACCGCGAGAGGTGAAGAGGGAGATGCTTCTAATGCGTGTTGCCGAAGAGATCAAATCGCGGCTGGAGACCCGGTTCGCCCCGCGCGAACTGGCCGTCGAGGACGAGTCCGCGCTCCATGCGGGTCACGCCGGGGCCCCGGACGGGGGGCAGAGCCATTTCGCCGTGCGCATCCGTGCCGGAGAACTGGGCGATATGTCGCGTATCGCGCGCCACCGGGCCGTGCATGACGCGCTGGGACAGGGGTTGATGGACCGGATCCACGCCCTGGCGATCGACGCGGACGGCTGACGGCGCGGCATAGCGCCCTCAGTCGCGCGAGGTCCCGGGCAGGGGCCGGAGCCGGCCGTCTCCCTCCCGCCGGGCCGACAGGCGCGGGCCGGTCTGGCCCGGCGCATCCACGGGATCGCCACGGGCCGTTTCGGACGCGGACGGTCGCGGCTGCGCGACGCCGGGCTCCGGCCGGAGGGGGGCGGTGTCGTCCGGCGCGGCGGCGCTGTCGTCCCATGCGTCCCCCGTTCCCGTGTCGATCCAGCGGCGGAAGATCAGCACCGCCAGCGTCTCCGGCGACCGCTTGCCCAGCCAGCCGCGCCGGACCTCCGCCGTCAGGCTTTCGGAGCGCTGGAATTCCCAGCCCGCCAGCCCTTCGGCGTTCAGGATCTGCGCCATGGATTGGGCAAAGCGATCCTCCGGCGTCCTGGCCCCCTTGATGCGGGGCACGGAAGCGGGGGCCGGCACGACACGATATTCGTAGTGGGACATGGGGCGTTCTCTCTGGATCGGCCCGCCGATCTCTAGGTCAAGGGACCGGACCTGCGCAAGCCGGGGGCGGCGCGGTTTTTCGCCCGGCGGCGGGAACCCCCGGCGGGTTCCGCCGTTGCCTCGGAGTTCCGGGGCGCAGAACGCGGACGCGGCGCCATGTCCGTCCGCTTTCACAGCCGGTTCGGGACGTGGGCAATGGTGAACCTGCCCCGCAGGTTCCCGTCCCGGCAACCCCGTGCCGTCCGCCGGCGCGGACCCGTCGCACCGATCCACGATTGGCCTTTCTCTTGCGGACCTTTCACCTCACCGATCTTCAAGGAGACCACATGACCCGTATCACCGCCTTCTCAGCCCTTCTCGTGTTCCTCGCCGCCTGCCAGACCGGCGGGCCGACCGCCAGGGAGATCACCTCGGTCGATGAGCCGGAAACCATCGAAAATCCCAGCGACGGGTTCGACAACGAGATTGAAGCGGAGTGAGCCGGCCCGGCAGCCGCGGGGCCGCTCTTTCGCCGCGGCCGGTGAGCCTACATCCTGCTGACTGACCCTTCCGCGGCCCGATGCCGGTCTTGCCCCTTGCAGACCGGCATCGGGTTACGTGGCGCGATCGCCCCACCGGCCCTGACATGCCGCGCGCCCCGGAAATTCGCTTTGGCCCGCGGCCCGGCGGGTCAGAGCCCCAGCCGGTCCTGGACGATCCGGTTGACCGCCGCGGGATTGGCCTTGCCGCCCGTGGCCTTCATCACCTGACCCACGAACCAGCCGGCCAGCTTCGGATTGGCGCGGGCCTTCTCGACCTGAGCCGGGTTGGCGGCGATGACGTCGTCCACCGCCGCCTCTATCGCGCCGGTGTCGGTGACCTGGCGCATGCCGCGCTCGTCGACGATGGCCTCCGGGTCTCCGCCTTCCAGATAGACGATCTCGAACAGGTCCTTGGCGATCTTGCCGGAGATGTCCCCGGCCCTGATCAGCGCCACGATCCGGCCGAGCTGCGCTGCCGACAGCGGGCTGTCGCCGATGTCGCGATCGTCCTTCTTGAGCTGCCCGAAAAGCTCGTTGATGACCCAGTTGGCGCTGGCCTTGCCATCGCCGGACACCTGGGCGACCTGCTCGAAATAGGCGGCGTTCTCGACCTCGGCCGTCAGCACGTCGGCATCGTATTCCGTCATGCCGTAGTCGAGCACGAAGCGCGCCTTCTTCTCGTCGGGAAGCTCCGGCAGGGAGGTGGCGATGTCGTCCACCCAGGCCTGCTCGATCTCCAGCGGCAGCAGGTCGGGATCGGGGAAATAGCGGTAGTCGTGCGCCTCTTCCTTGGAGCGCATGGATCGCGTTTCGCTCTTGTCGGGATCGAACAGGCGGGTCTCCTGCACCACCGTGCCGCCGTCCTCCAGAATGGCGATCTGGCGCCGGGCCTCTACCTCTATGGCGGCCTGGATGAACCGGGTGGAGTTCATGTTCTTGATCTCGCACCGCGTGCCCAGATGGGCGAAATCGCCGCTTTCCTGGTAGCGCTCGTAATCGCCGGGGCGGCAGACCGACACGTTCACGTCGGCGCGCAGGTTGCCGTTCTGCATGTCGCCGTTGCAGGTGCCGAGGTAGCGCATGATCTGGCGCAGCTTCAGCACGTAGGCGGCGGCCTCCTCCGGCCCGCGGATGTCGGGGCGCGACACGATCTCCATCAGCGCCACCCCGGTGCGGTTGAGGTCCACGAAGGACAGGGCGGGGTCCATGTCGTGGATCGACTTGCCGGCATCCTGCTCCAGGTGGATGCGCTCGATCCGCACCCGGCGGGCGATGCCGGGGGCCATGTCCACGATCACCTCGCCCTCGCCCACGATGGGGTGGTAGAGCTGGCTGATCTGGTAGCCCTGCGGCAGATCGGGGTAGAAATAGTTCTTGCGGTCGAAGGCGGAGGTCAGGTTGATCGCGGCTTTCAGCCCCAGACCGGTCTTGACCGCCAGCGCCACGCAGCCCTCGTTGATGACCGGCAACATGCCGGGCATTCCGGCATCCACGAAGGCGACGTTGGCGTTCGGCTCCGCGCCGAAAAGCGTGGAGGCGCCCGAAAACAGCTTGGCCGCGCTTGCGACCTGGGCGTGGACTTCCAGCCCGATCACCAGTTCCCAGTCGTCTCGCGCGCCCTGGATCACCTTGGGCGCGGGCGGCTCATAGGTCAGGTCGAGCATGGCCGGACTCCTTCATTCGCGGGTGGCGGTGTCCTATCCCCGGCCGCGGGTGAGCGCAACGCCGCCGACTCCGCCGGCGGGGACTCGCCAGTCGGCCGCGAATCGGTCTAGGGGTCCGCTGCCGGCCGCATCGGAGCCGGCGCAACCGGCAAGTGAGAAAATGCGGCGACTGTTGCTTATCCTGGGCCTTCTTGGCCTTTCGGCCTGCGCCACTACCCCCAATGCGGCGCAGCCCGAAGAGCCGGAGACGCCGCCGGTGATGCGCTGGGATTTCCGGCCCGACAGCGCCCCCTGGACCGAAAGCACAATGGAGGCGCTGCAGACCTTCGGCGCGGGCCTGCCGGCGATGGTGCCCGCCGACTACGCCGAATGGTGCCCCGCCTACCCAGACCAGACGGCAGAGAACCGCGCCGCGTTCTGGGCCGGGCTGTTTTCCGCGCTGGCCAAGCACGAGAGCACCTGGCGGCCCGAGGCCGTGGGCGGCGGCGGGCTGTGGTACGGGCTGGTGCAGATCGACCCGCGGACCGCGCGCGCCTATGATTGCGAAGCGCAGTCCGGAGAGGCGCTGAAGAACCCCATCGCCAACCTGCGCTGCGGCGTGCGGATCGCGGCGCGGCAGGTGACCAAGCGCGGCACCATCGCCCGGGGGATGCGCGATTGGGGACCGTTCTATTCTGCCGCGAAGCGGGCCGAGATGTCGGCCTGGACACGGTCCCAGTCCTACTGCCGACCGCAGGCGTAATCCGCCGACGGGGCCGGGCGGGCCGTTGCGCCAGAGGCGCGGGGGCGGTTTACTGACGCGGATGCGACGCGCCCTCATCCTGCTTCTGGCGCTGCTGGCGGCCCAGCCTCTCTGGGCAGAGCCCCAGCGCCCCAGACCCCGCCCGGTGGCGGACCCGATCCCGGTGACGCGCTGGGATTTCCGCCCCGAGGGCGAGGACTGGAGCCGGGCCTCTCTCACCGCGCTGAAGTCCCATGGGCGCAGGCTGGTGGACTACACCCCCCGCGATGTCCGCCGCTGGTGTCCCGGCTATCCGCGCGCGTCCGGGACGGAGCGGCGGGCCTTCTGGGTCGGGTTCCTGTCGGCGCTTGCGAAATACGAAAGCACCTGGAAGCCCCGCGCCGTGGGCGGCGGCGGTCTGTGGTACGGCCTGCTGCAGATCCTGCCCTCGACCGCGCGGCAGTACGGCTGCGCCGCCGGAACCGGAGAGGCGCTGAAGGACGGCGCCGCCAATCTGTCCTGCGCGATCCGCATCATGGCCCGCACCGTGCCCCGCGACGGGGTGATTCACGCGCGCCAGCCGCGCTGGTCCGGGGTCTCGGCCGACTGGGGCCCGATGCGCTCGGCGGAAAAGCGCCAGGACATGCGGCGCTGGCTGCGGTCGCAGGAGTACTGCCAGATCGGCGTCAGCCCGCGCCCGCAGCCGCGACCGGCGCCCCGGACCCTTGTGTCCGGCCCCTACCGCGCGCCGCTGGTGCCGTTGCAGCGGCCCGAGGCGGGGCTGCGCGGCGGCCGCGCGCCGGCGTCGAACCTGGCAGAGACCTCGGACGCGCGGGACGACGACGATGTGCTCGGCGACGATCCGGGACGCCCGGCCCCTGTGTCCGGGGGTCAGTAGGGGCGGGCGGACCAGCTGGGGCGCTTGGTCATGTCGAGAAGCGACACTTCGGGCGCGTGGCGTCCGCCCAGCGCCAGGGTGGCGCGGCGCATCACGTCGATGGCGTCCTCCGCATCCGCCGACAGCGCCTTGGGCGAGATCGGATCCCCGACGCTGATGCGGTAGGGCTGGCGCGCCTTGTTCAACGTCTCATGGAACAGGGTGATGTCGCGCAAGGACGGGTGGATCAGGTCGAAGATGTAGAACAGCGCGGAGTTGCGGGCGCGGATGTTGATGGGGATCACCGGAACGTCGAACTTGCGCGCGATCATCGCCGCAGAGGTCATCCAGGGCCGTTCGTACAGGCGCAGACCGCGCCTCTTGGCCAGGCGGCCGGAAGGGAAGATGATGCCCAGCCGGTCGTTGCTGAGCGCTTCGCGGGTATAGGCCATCGTCTCGCGCGTTTTGGAATGGCTGCGCTTGTCCTGGCGCCATTCGACCGGCGCGATCATCGACTCCAGCTGCGGGACGACCCGCAGGATGTCGGAATTGGCATAGAAGAAAAGATCCGGGCGGATCGGCGCCAGCAGCGACCACAGGATGATGCCGTCCGCGATGCCGGTGGGATGGTTGCACACGATCAGCGCCCCGCCCGCCCGGGGAATGCGGTCCAGGCCGGTCACCTCGACCTCTTGGGCCAGCATCCGGCCCATCCGGTCCATGATCCGGGGTCCGGACCAGCTTTCCATCTCCCGGGCCAGGGCGATGGTGCGGTCGTAGCTGAGCATCCGGTTGAGCACCGCCCGGATGCCGGAAACCACCGGATTCGGGCGTTCGAGCCATCCGGCCCGTTCGACGATCTGCTCGTCTATCCGCTCTTTCATCCCCATGGGTGCCTCGGGACATGACGCATATCATGTTGAAATGGCCCGAGGACCACCGAAAGGCAAGGCACGGCATACGGAATCGGGCGGCTGGGCAGCGACCCGCCCATCGCCGCCCGGGCGGCCGTCACGCGGCCCGGCCTTCGGACGCCGCGCGTGTCACGGCGTCCACGATGGCCCTGACGAAGGCGGGCAGGTCGCCGGGGTTGCGGCTGGTGATGACGTTGCCGTCGGTCACCACCTCTTCGTCCACCACGTCGGCGCCGGCGTTCTTCAGATCCGTGCGGATCGAGTTAAACGAGGTCATGCGCCGTCCCTCGACCACGCCAGCCTCGATCAGCAGCCACGGCGCGTGGCAGATGGCGGCGACCGGTTTGCCGCTGTCCGCGAAGGCGCGGATCTTGTCCACCACCGCGGGCATGGCGCGCAGCAGGTCGGGGTTGATCTGGCCGCCCGGCAGCACGAGCGCGTCGAAATCGGCGATGTCGATATCCTCGATCCTGGCGTCGGCCGCGGTGACGTCGCCCCAGTCGTCGCCGTCCCATCCCCTGATGGAGGATCCGTCCGGCGTGGCGACGGTCACGGTGGCGCCGGCGTCGGTCAGGTCGTTCTTGGGCGTGGTCAGTTCGGATTGCTCGAACCCGTCGGTGGCGAAGATCGCGATTCTGGCGGTGTCTATACGGTCCATGGGATGCATCCTTTCACTCTGTAACATGTCGGTTGATCCTGGGGGCGAAACGGCGCGGGGCGCGGCGGGTTCCGCGGGGCGGCCGCATGTCTCAGGCCGCGCGCGGGTCCGTGTAGGGTCAGCGTCCCCCGCGCCGGCGTCGCCGGTTCCGCCTCAGCCCGCGGAGGCGCCAAGGATGCGCGACACCATTTCGGCGGTGTCGCGGCTGAGGCCGGGCGTGTCGGCGATGCGCTCCAGCGCCCGGGACGCCCTGTCCCGGCGGCCGGTATCGTAGCGGCGCCAGGTCTCGAACATGGTGGTCATCCGGGCGGCGGTCTGCGGGTTCAGCGGATCGAGCCGGATCAGCCAGTCCGCGACCAGATCGTAGCCGCTGCCGTCGGGGGCGTGAAAGGCCGCGTGATTGGTCCCCAGCGCGCCGATGACGGCACGGAACCGGTTCGGGGTCTTCCAGTCGAAGGCCGGATGGCCGGTCAGACGGGCGGCGACGGCCGCGCCCGTGTCGCCCGGCGCCGCGGTGATCTGGAGCGAGAACCACTTGTCCAGCACCAGCCGGTCCCCCTGCCAGCGGTCGTGGAAGGCCGCGGCCTGGTCATCGCCTGCGCCGATGCGCAGAAGGGCGGCAAGTGCCGCGATGCTGTCGGTCATGTTGTCGGCGGCCGCGAACTGCGCCCGCGCCCGCGCGCCCCCGTCCCGGCGGGTCAGCAGCGACAGGCAGGCGTTGCGCAGCGCGCGCCGCCCGGCCGGTTCCGCGCCGGGGCTGTAGGGGCCGGCGACGGCCATCCGGTCGAAAAGATCGGTCAGCACGGGCTTTAGCTCATCGGCCATGGCGGTTTGGAGTGCTGTCCGGGCCGCGTCGATGGCCGCGGGGTCGGGGACGGTGCCGCGGTCCGACAGGGCCTGCGCCAGGTCGTCCGCCGACGGCAGCCCCAGCACCAGCGCGCGAAACGCCGGATCCAGCGTGCCATCCGTCAGCACCGGCGCCAGCGCGTCGATATGGGCGGGGTCCGGGGCGGCTCCGTCCGCGACCATCCCCAGCAGGGAGTCGCGTGCCAGGATGCGGCCCTGCTCCCATTTGCAGAACGGATCGGTGTCATGGGCCAGAAGGAGCGCGCGGTCGGCACGCGACAGCGTCTGGGTCAGGATCACCGGGGCGGAGAAGCCCCGCAGGACCGACGGCACCGCCGCCTCTGCCCCGACCTCCAGCCGCAATTCCTGGCGCGGCTCCGTCAGCTCGACCACCTGGCTCGGCACAAGCTCGGCGCCGTCCGCGCCGATCACGCCAAGCTCCAGGGGGATGAGATGCGGGGCCTTCGCGTCCTGTCCCGGCGTGGCCGGGATCTCCTGGCGGACCTCCAGCACCATGGTGCCGCCCTCCATCCGGTGGGCGACATGGACCCTGGGCGTTCCGGCCTGGTGATACCACAGGGCGAACTGCGCCAGGTCCCGGCCGGTCGTGTCCTCGAACACCTTCAGCCAGTCCTGGATCGTGCAGGCCTGCCCGTCATGACGGAGGAAATAGAGGTCACACCCGGCGCGATAGGCGTCGTCCCCGATCAGACGCTTGAGCATGCCGATGATCTCGGCGCCTTTCTCGTAAACCGTCGCGGTGTAGAAGTTGTTGATCTCTATGTAGGATTTCGGCAACACCGGATGCGCCAGCGGCCCTGCGTCCTCACGGAACTGGCGGGCGCGGAGCATCTGCACGTCCTCGATCCGCTTGACCGCGCCGGACCGCGCATCCCCGGAGAACTGCTGGTCCCGGAACACGGTCAGCCCCTCCTTGAGGCAGAGCTGGAACCAGTCGCGGCAGGTGATGCGGTTGCCGGTCCAGTTGTGGAAATACTCATGCGCGACGATCGCCTCGATCCGGGCGTAATCGGCATCCGTGGCCGTTTCCGGCGAGGCGAGGACGTAGCGGGCGTTGAAGATGTTCAGCCCCTTGTTTTCCATCGCCCCCATGTTGAAGTCGTCCACCGCGACGATGTTGAACACGTCCAGATCGTAGGCGCGGCCGTACTCCGTCTCGTCCCAGCGCATGGCGCGCTTCAGCGCGTCCATGGCGTAGGCGCAACGGTCCTGGTCCCCGGCGCGGACCCAGATGTTCAGCGTGACGTCCCGACCGTCCATGGTGGTGAACCGGTCCGACCGGGCGACCAGATCGCCCGCGACCAGCGCAAAGAGATAGGCGGGCTTCTTCCACGGGTCGTGCCAGACGGCGTGGCCGCCGCCGGTCCGGACCGCGTCGCCGTTGGACAAAAGCACCGGCAGGTCGCTGTCGATGCGCACGTGGAAGGGCGCCATGACGTCGGGGCGGTCGGGATAATAGGTGATCTTGCGGAAGCCCTCGGCTTCGCACTGGGTGCAGTAGAGCCCGCCCGACATGTAGAGCCCGTCGAGCGCGGTGTTCTCCTCCGGCGCGATCTCCACCTCCGCCTCCCAGGTGAAGCTGTCCGGCGCCGCGATCTCCAGGCCCGTGTCCGTCAGGCGGGGCGTCACGGGGGCGCCGTCGATCCATGCGCCGATCAGCCGCAGCCCTTCGCCGTCCAGCGCCAGGGGGCCGCCCGAACCGTCCGGATTGCGCCGGAACGCGATGCGCGACAGCACGCGCGTGGCCTTTGGATGCAGGCGGAACGTCAGATCGACGTGATCGACCAGATAGGCCGGCGGCCTGTAGTCCGACAGGCGGATCGCGCGCGGCTGGGCATCTTTCATCGAAACCTCCTGGGGGTCGTGGCGAACCTTGTGCCGCCGTCTTACGTTATCGGCATGAATGCCCGGAACCGGGCAGATCGCACAGCCGAAAGGAACGACATGTCAGCGCCCGAGACGAATGTGAAGAAGCAGGAAAAGCAGCACAAGGTGCCGCTGGTCGGAATGGTGTGGACGGTGGTCTGGTCTGCGGTCCTGCTGATCGGCCTGCTGGTCTGGCTCAGCTTCTCCGGCAATGAGCCCGGCAACGACAAACCCATCGGCGAGGAACAGGGCGGAACGGGTGCCGCGACAAGCACGCAGTGACGCGCCCGCCCCGCGGGTCCGCAAGGCAGACCTGCCCAGCAAGACCTGCGCCGTTTGCGGACATCCGTTTTCATGGAGAAAGAAGTGGCGGACGGACTGGGACCGTGTGAAGTACTGCAGCGCAAAATGCCGCAGCCGCGGGACAAGGGAGACGACGACATGACCGAACGGGTTGAGCGCGGGGGGCTGCGGGTGGCCGCCCCCCTGGCGGAATTCGTGGAAAAAGAGGCTCTTGAGGGGCTGGATCTGACCGCCGAGGCGGTCTGGTCCGGGCTTTCGGGGATCCTGCACGACATGGGCCCGGAAAATGCCGCGCTGCTGTCGGCCCGCGCGGATCTGCAGGAAAAGATCGACGCCTGGCACAGGGACCGGCCCGGCCCGGTCGCAGATGGCGACGCCTATCGGGACTTTCTCCGCGAAATCGGCTATCTGGTCGAGGAGGGCCCCGACTTCGCCATCGAGACCGGCCGGACCGATCCGGAGATTGCCGACATCCCGGGTCCGCAGCTCGTGGTGCCGATCATGAACGCCCGCTATGCGCTCAATGCCGCGAACGCGCGCTGGGGATCGCTCTATGACGCGCTCTACGGCACGGATGCGCTGGGCGACGCCCCCCAAGGAACGGAGTACGACCCCGCGCGGGGCAACCGCGTCATCGCCCGCGCCAAGACGTTCCTCGACACGCATTTTCCGCTTGCGTCCGGCAGCCACGAGATGGCCGTCGGATACCGCATCGGAGCGCAGGGCCTGGAGGCGCTGATCCTCAACGGCGAGGACTGGCGCACGGCCGACGCCACCCGCAAGAGCGACAAGGCGCGGCCGTCCGGCGACACGCCGCGGGTCGAGCACGCGCTGCCCCTCGACCGGCCCGAGACCTTCGTCGGGTTCCGCGGCGACAGGGATGCACCGACCGAAATCGTGCTCAAGAACAACGGGCTGCACGTCATTCTTGTGATCGACAGGGAGCACCGGATCGGCAAGCGGGACGCGGCCGGACTGGCCGATGTCGAGATCGAAAGCGCCATTTCCGCGATCATGGACTGTGAGGATTCCGTCGCCGCCGTCGATGCGCAGGACAAGGCGCTGGCCTATCGCAACTGGCTTGGCCTCATGCGGGGCGATCTGTCCGAGGAAATCGCAAAGGGCGGTGAGACCTTCACCCGCAGCCTGCATGGCGACCGGGAGTTCACCGCCCCCGACGGCGGCGCGCTGCGGCTCAAGGGCCGGGCGCTGATGCTGGTGCGCAATGTCGGCCATCTGATGACCACGCCCGCGATCCTGGACCGCGACGGAAACGAGGTGTTCGAGGGGTTGCTGGACGGCGTGATGACCTGTCTCCTCGCGCTCCACGACCTGAACCGGGAGGGCGGCAATTCGCAGACCGGTTCGATCTACGTGGTCAAGCCGAAGATGCACGGACCCCAGGAGGTCGCCTTCAGCGACCGTCTCTTCGCGCGGGTCGAGGACATGCTGGGCCTGCCCGCCGGGACCGTGAAGATCGGCATCATGGATGAGGAACGCCGCACCTCCGCCAATCTCAAGGAATGCATCCGCGCCGCGAAGGGCCGGGTGGCCTTTATCAACACCGGTTTCCTGGACCGCACCGGCGATGAGATCCACACCTCGATGGAGGCCGGTCCGATGGTGCGCAAGGGAGAGATGAAGAACTCTGCCTGGATCCGCGCCTATGAGGATCGCAACGTGGACATCGGGCTGGCCTGCGGGCTGCGCGGCCGCGCGCAGATCGGCAAGGGCATGTGGGCCATGCCGGACCGGATGGCGGAGATGCTGGAACAGAAGATCGGCCATCCGAAGGCGGGCGCCAACTGTGCCTGGGTGCCGTCGCCCACTGCGGCGACGCTGCATGCGCTGCACTACCATGAGGTGGACGTGCTGTCGGTTCAGCAGGAACTGGCGCGCGGCGGGCCGCGCGCGTCGCTTGACGACCTGCTGACGCTGCCGCTGGCGCAGGCCGACTGGGGCGATGCGGAGATCGACGAGGAGATCGAGAACAACGCACAGGGGATCCTGGGCTATGTGGTGCGCTGGGTGAACCACGGGATCGGCTGCTCGAAGGTGCCGGACATCCACGACGTCGGGCTGATGGAGGACCGCGCGACCTGCCGCATCTCCAGCCAGGCCCTGGCGAACTGGCTGCACCACGGCGTCGTCTCCCGCGACCGGGTGATGGAGACCATGCGCAAGATGGCCGAGGTTGTGGACCGCCAGAACGACGGCGATCCGGCCTATGCCCCGATGGCGCCGGGCTTCGACGGTCCGGCCTTCAGGGCGGCCTGCGATCTGGTCCTTGAGGGGCGCGAGCAGCCTTCGGGCTATACCGAACCGGTCCTGCACGCGCGCCGCCGCGAGAAAAAGGAGATGACCCAATGACCCTCACGCTCGACGTCGCCCGCGCCGCGATCCGCGCCACGTTCGACGCCGGGGCGGAGGCGGGACTGAAACCGCTTTCGGCCATCGTGCTGGATGCCGGCGGCCATGTCCTGGCCTTCGAGCGGCAGGACGGCGCGTCGCCCGGCCGCTTCGCCATCGCGCATGGCAAGGCCTACGGCGCGGTGATGCTGGGGATGCCCGGTTCCGCCCAGATGCAGCGGGCCGAAGAGCAGCACTACTTCATGACCGCCGCCAACGGGGCCTTCGGGGGCGCGGTGATCCCGGTCCCGGGCGGGATCCTGATCAGCGAAGCCGGCGCGGTGATCGGCGCGCTGGGCGTGACCGGCGACACGTCGGACAACGACGCCGCGGCCGGGATGAAGGGGCTGGAGGCCGCCGGCCTGACCGGCGCCGCCTGACGGTCGCAACCGCTCTGCGGCAATCGCCGGGCGCGACGCGGTTGCCTACCGGGGTGGGCGGGCACTAGATAGGGGCTATTCGCAACAAAGGATGACCCCATGCCCCGCCCGGTTGTCGGCATCATCGGCAATTATCATCTGGTGAACGACACCTATGAGATTCACGGCGGAGGCCGCATGAACTCGGAGGCGGTGGCGCAGGTGGCGGGGGCGGTGCCGCTGATCGTGCCGTCGGACCCGGCGCTGGTGTCGGTCGAGGATCTGATGCAGACCTGCGACGGGTTCCTGTTCACCGGCGGCCGGCCCAACGTCCATCCCGAGGAATACGGCCATGGCGAGACCGAGGCCCACGGCACCTTCGACCGGCCCCGCGACCGCGTTGCCCTGCCGCTCATCCGTAGCCTGACAGAGCGCGGCCAGCCGTTTCTGGCGATCTGCCGGGGCTATCAGGAGGTCGCGGTCGCCTTCGGGTCGGTACTGCACCCCGAGATCCGCGACCTGCCGGGGCGGCTCAACCACCGGATGCCGCCCGACGGTACGATCGCGGAGAAATTCGCCCTCCGCCATGAGGTGACCTTTTCCGAGGGCGGCCCGTTCCATCGGCTCATGGGCGCGCAGCGGGTGATGACCAACACGCTGCACGGGCAGGGTGTGATGGCCCCCGGTCCGCGCTTCGCGATCGACGGGTGGGCGCCGGACGGCACGCCGGAGGCCGCCTATATCGCCGATGCGCCGGGGTTCACCCTGTCGGTCCAGTGGCACCCCGAATACGATGCCGCGCGGGATCCGGTCTCGCGCGCGCTGTTCGGCGCCTTCGGCGCGGCCCTGCGCGACTGGGCCGACGGCGCCGCCCGCGTGCCCACCCGCGCCATCGCGTGACCGGAGCCGCATCGGGCTGCCCGCCCGGGCGTCACGTGTTGCCCGGATCGGCGCTCGGCCCGGCGCCGCCGGTCCCGCCGGGGCCCGTGTCATCCTGCGTGTCCGCGGGGCCGTCGTCACCGCCGCCGCCGTCCGCGGGGTCATCGTCCGCCTCCGCACCGGCGCCTTGGGCCGTTTCGGCGGCGGGACGGGGCCGGGGTTTCGGGGTATGGTCGATCGCCTCGCCCGACAGATCTGCGGGCAGGTCGGGCGCGGGGATGTCGGGCGGGGCGGCCGCGGGCGGCAGCGGATCGGCCGCGACCGGACCGCCCCGGGCCGGTTCTCCGAACACCTCCGTGGCATAGCTGCGCACCGCGTCGATCACCGCCATGTCGGGATCCTGCCGGCAGCGCAGCGCCACGCCGGCCACCACATCCGCCGGGTCCGCCGTGGACAGGGTCGCGCCGTCCACGGGCGTCTGGCCGGCGTCCACGCGGCCGACCATGTAGCCCAGCGCCCAGTCGCCCACCTGCCCCAGATAGGGTGCATTCCGCGCCCCGGCGAGCTGGGCGCAGACCATCCGCCCGACACCGCCCAGCCGGGTGTCGTCGCCCTCCTGCGCCATGGCCGGGACCGCCGCCGCCGCCCACGCAAGCCCGCACATCAGCACGATCGGACGCATGGGGAACCTCCTGCGGGCCGCGGCGCACGCAGCGCCCCCGCGCTGCATCGTGCAGATAGCGCGCGTGCCGGGTCCGGCGATCCAGTCCGTCCGGGGGCCAGCCGCCGACCCGATCGATCGCGCAACGCGGCGCGGCACCCGAGGGGATGGCGCAGAGCCGCGACACGCCCGGCGATCCCATCGCGCGGCGCCTGCGTCACGTCACCGCCTGCCTCCGGCGGAAGGCGGGATCGTCCCAGAGACCGCGGTCCATGATCCGGGCCAGGGTCTCCACGCAGCGGTCGATTTCGGCCAAGCCGATATAGAGCGGGGTGATCCCGAACCGCAGGATGTCCGGCGCCCGGAAGTCGCCGATCACGCCGTCGGCGATCAGCGCCTGCATGATGGCGTAGCCCTGCGGATGGCGGAACGACACCTGGCTGCCCCGCGCCGCATCGTCGCCGGGCGAGGCGAGGACCAGCGCCGGGCAGGCCGCGCCGACCCCGTCGATGAGCCGGCGCGACAGGTCCACGGACCGGGCGCGCACATCGTGGATCGAGGCGATGTCCCAGACATCCAGCGCGGCGTCGAGCGCGGCCATCTGCAGGACCGGCGGCGTGCCGATGCGGAACCGCTTTGCGGCGGCGGCGGGGCGGTACTGCGGGTCGAAGTCGAACGGCGCCGCGTGGCCAAGCCAGCCGGGCAGGGCGGGGTCGATGCGGTGCGCGATCTGCGGGCCGACATGCAGGAAGGCGGGGCCGCCGGGGCCGGAATTGAGATACTTGTACGTGCAGCCGACCGCGAAATCGGCGCCGCAGGCGGTCACGTCCACCGGCAGCGCCCCGGCGGAATGGGCCAGATCCCAGACCGTGATTATGCCGTTCCGGCGCGCTCTGTCGCCCAGCCGGGCCATGTCATGGCGGCGTCCCGTGCGGTAGTCCACCTCTGTCAGCAGGAGCACGGCGATGTCGTCGGACAGGTGGGACTCGACCTCCTCCGGCGCAACGACACGCAGGGCATGGCCGGCGTCGAGCGTCCGGACCAGCCCCTGCGCCATGTAAAGATCGGTCGGGAAGTTACCGGTATCGCTGAGGATCACGCGACGGTCGGTCAGCGACAGTGCGGCCGCCAGCGCCTGGTGCACCTTGATCGACAGGGTGTCGCCCAGCGTGACGGTGCCCGGCGCCGCGCCGATCAGCGGCGCGATCCGGTCGCCCAGGCGCTCCGGCCAGTCCATCCATCCCGCACTGTTCCAGGCGCCGATCAGATCGCCACCCCATTCGCGCGTCATCGTCCGCGCCACCCGGTCCGGCACGGCGCGTGCCAGCGGCCCCAGGGAGTTGCCGTCGAGATAGGCGATCCCGTCGGGCAGGTCGAACAGCGCCCGCGTGGCGGCGAAGTCGGTCACGCCGCCTGGCCGCCCGCGATCTCTATGGTCTGCCCGTTCACGGAGCCGGAGGCCGGATCGCAGAGCCACAGCGCCGCGGCGCCGACCTCCGAGGCGTCGATCAGCCGCTTGTGGCGGTTCTGCGAAACCATCATTTGCAGCGCCTCCTCATCCGTCACCCCGGCGCGGTCGCGGATGGCGTTGACGTTCCGGGTCACGATGTCGGTGTCCACATAGGCCGGGCAGATGGCGTTGAAGGTCACCGGCTTGCCCAGGAAATCCTCACTCAGGGCGCGGATCAGGCCGATGACGCCATGCTTGGAGGCGGAGTAGGCCGGCGCGCCCTTCAGACCGCGCACCCCCGCGATGGAGCTGACCGCGATGACCCGTCCGTAGTCCAGCGCGGCCATGCTGCGCAGGCTTTCGCGGATGGTCAGAAACGCGCCGTCGAGATTGGTCGCCATGATATGCCGCCAGAAGGTCAGGTCTGTCTTGAGCAGGTTGCGCCCCTCGGCCACGCCGGCGTTGGCGACGCAGATGGCCATCGGCCCGCGCGCGGCGACGGCCCCGGCGATGCCGTCGGCGACAGACGATTCGTCCGTCACGTCCATGGCCAGGGGATGCAGCCGCGGGTCGCCCGCCGCGGCCTCTTCCAGCCGCGACAGGGTGCGCCCGGTGATCGTCACGTCGGCCCCGGCGCCGGCCAGGGACCGCGCGATGGCCAGGCCGATGCCCGACCCTCCTCCGGTGACGATGGCGTGTCGTGCGTTGAGATCGGTCATGGCCCCTCCCGTTCCGTTTGCGCTAGGGTGGCCGCGACGCGGAGGGGATGCAATGGGCTGGACACGTTGGGCCGACCTGCCGCCGGTCTGGACGGCGGCGCATCTGGCCGCGCTGTGGCTGGGGCGCGGTCTGGGCCCGCGCCTGGACGGACCGGTCTGGGACGGGGTGGGGGCTGCGCTGGCGGTTCTGGGCCTGGCGCTCATGGTCTGGGCGGTGGCGGTCATGGCCCGGCACCGGACCACGGTGATCCCGCATCGCGTGCCGGACGCGCTGGTGACCACCGGACCCTTCGCGTTCAGCCGCAATCCGATCTACCTGGGCGACGTACTGGTGCTGGGCGGCGCGGTGTTCTGGGCCGGAACGGTCTGGGGCGTGCTGCTGATCCCGTCCCTGGTGGCGATCCTCACGCGCCGATTTATCTTACCCGAGGAAGCGCGTCTCCGCGCCGGTTTCGGCGCGGGGTTCTGCCGCTGGCGCGCCGGGGTCAGGCGATGGGTCTGAGCCGTCCGGCGCGCTTGCGAAACAATATTGCGCAGGATATGCGCTGAGAGACCGGAAACAGGGGGACGGACGCCATGAAATTTGGGGTCGTGAAAGAAAGCCAGGAAACGGAGGCGCGGGTTGCGCTCACCCCGGCCTCGGCCGAGCAGATCCGCAAGCTCGGCCATGAGATCGTGGTGGAGGCCGGCGCCGGGGCCAGGGCCGACATCTCCGACGATCTCTACCGCGAGGCGGGCGTCGAGGTTCTGGACAGCGCCGAGAAGGTGTTCGAGGTCTCCGACATCATCGGCAAGGTCCGCCCGCCCACCGAAGCGGAGGTGGAGCGCCTGCGCGAGGGGCAGACGCTGATCTCGTTCTTCTACCCGGCCGAGAACGAGGCGCTGCTGAAGACCGCCGCCGACAAGGGCGCCACGCTGGTCGCCATGGACATGGTGCCCCGGATCAGCCGGGCGCAGAAGATGGACGCGCTGTCGTCCATGGCCAATATCGCCGGCTACCGCGCGGTGATCGAGGCGGCGAACAATTTCGGGCGGTTCATGACCGGGCAGATCACCGCCGCGGGCAAGGTGCCGCCGGCCAAGATCCTGGTCGTGGGCGCCGGCGTCGCCGGTCTGGCGGCGATCGGCGCGGCCACCTCCCTCGGGGCCATCACATACGCGTTCGACGTCCGCCCCGAGGTCGCCGAGCAGGTCGAGAGCATGGGCGCCGAGTTCGTCTATCTCGACTTCGAGGGCGAGCAGGAGGAAGGCTCCGGCGGCTACGCCGCCCCGTCCAGCCCCGAGTTCCGCGAGGCGCAGCTTGCGAAGTTCCGTGAGATCGCGCCGGACATGGATATTGTCATCACCACGGCGCTGATCCCGAACCGGGAGGCGCCCGAGCTGTGGACCGAGGACATGGTCAAGGCGATGAAGCCCGGCTCGGTGATCGTGGACCTGGCCGCCGAGAAGGGCGGCAACTGCAAGCTGACCGTGAAGGACGAGAAGATCGTCACCGACAACGGCGTGACGATCATCGGCTACACGGATTTCCCCAGCCGGATGGCCAAGCAGTCCTCGACCCTCTACGCGACCAATATCAGGCACTTCCTGACCGACCTGACGCCCGAGAAGGACGGTCAGGTGAACCACGACATGGACGACCAGGTGATCCGCGGCGCGACAGTCGCGCATGGCGGAGAGGTGACCTGGCCGCCGCCAAAGACGGAAAGCCCGTCTCCGCAGAAGCCGCGGCAGGAGAAGAAGAAGGAAAAGACCCGCGAGGAGAAGCACGCCGAGGAAAAGGCCGCCTTCGCCAGGCAGACCCGCGGCCAGATCGGGCTTCTGGCCGTGGGGGCGGTGGTGATGCTGCTGATCGGCTCGGTCGCGCCGGAAAGCTTCATGAGCCATTTCATCGTCTTCGCGCTGGCCTGCTTCGTCGGCTTTCAGGTCATCTGGGGCGTGGCGCACAGCCTGCACACGCCGCTGATGGCCGTGACCAACGCGATTTCCGGCATCATCATTCTGGGCGCGCTGCTGCAGGTGGGCGCCGGCAACTGGCTGGTGGTGATCCTGTCGTTCGTGGCCATTCTCATCGCCAGCATCAACATCGTCGGCGGCTTTCTGGTGACGCGCCGGATGCTGTCGATGTTCGTGAAATCCTAAGGGAGCGGGACATATGATCGAACTGGGACTCCAGTCGGCGGCCTATATCGTCGCCACGATCCTCTTCATCCTGGCCCTGGGCGGCCTCAAGGACGAGGAAAGCGCCAAGCGCGCCATCTGGTACGGCATCGTCGGCATGGCCCTGGCGGTGCTGGCCACGGTGTTCGGCCCCGGCGTGCAAAACATCGCGCTGATCCTGATCGCGGTCGCCATCGGCGCGGCGGCGGGCTGGTACATCGCCGGCAAGGTCCAGATGACCGAGATGCCGCAACTGGTCGCGGCGCTGCATTCCTTCGTCGGCCTGGCGGCGGTGTTCATCGGGCTGAACGCCGACCTGATGCTGGGCGCGGTGCAGCAGATGCAGGCGCAGGGCATCGGCCTTGCGGAGGCCGACCTGACCGGCTTCGGGGAAAAGCTGTGGGAAAAGGACGCGGTCGAGATCGCGATCCTCAAGGTAGAGGTCTTTCTGGGCATCTTCATCGGGGCCGTGACCTTCACCGGGTCCGTGATCGCCTTCGGCAAGCTGGCCGGCAAGGTCGACGGCAAGGCCACCAAGCTGCCGGGCGGCCATGTCCTGAATGCGGGCGCGCTGGCGCTCTGCATCCTGCTGGGCATCCTCTACTTCAACGGCGCGGGGATCTGGACGATCTTCCTGGTGGCGATCATCGCGGGGTTCATCGGCTACCACCTGATCATGGGGATCGGCGGCGCCGACATGCCCGTGGTGGTGTCGATGCTCAACAGCTACTCGGGCTGGGCCGCGGCGGCGATCGGATTCACCCTGGGCAACGACCTGCTGATCGTCACCGGCGCGCTGGTGGGATCGTCGGGCGCGATCCTCAGCTACATCATGTGCAAGGCCATGAACCGGCAGTTCGTCAGCGTCATCCTGGGCGGCTTCGGCTCCGGCGGCGGCGCGCAGCAGGAGGTCGAGGGCGAGATGGTCGCGATCGACGCCGACGGCGTGGCCGACGCGCTGAAGGAGGCCGACAGCGTGGTGATCGTGCCCGGCTACGGCATGGCCGTGGCCCAGGCGCAGCAGGCGGTGAGCGAGCTGACCCGGAAGCTGCGCGATGAGGGCAAGACGGTGCGTTTTGCGATCCACCCCGTGGCGGGCCGCCTTCCGGGCCACATGAACGTGCTGCTGGCAGAGGCCAAGGTGCCCTATGACATCGTGCTGGAGATGGACGAGATCAACGACGATTTCAAATCGACCGACGTGGTGATCGTCATCGGCTCGAACGACATCGTGAACCCGGCGGCGAACGACGATCCGAACTCTCCCATCGCCGGGATGCCGGTCCTGCACGTCTGGGAGGCCACCGATGTGTTCGTGTGCAAGCGCGGCTCCGGCACCGGCTATTCGGGGATCGAGAACCCGCTGTTCTACAAGGACAACACCCGGATGTTCTACGGCGACGCCAAGGAGAGCGTGAACGCGCTGATCCAGAAGCTCTGATCCGGGGAAACATCGCGGACCCGGCGCGCGACCGGTTGAAGTCGCGCGGCACGCGTCCGATAGGACGGGACCGGGTCGACAGCGGAGGGGACATGCGGATCGAGGACATGGCGACCGACACCCATGAGCGGGTTCTGCGCGTCACCGACGAGGGCTCCGGCCTGACCGGCTACATCGCCATCCATTCCACCACCTTGGGCCCGGCGGCCGGGGGACTCAGGATGCGGGTCTATGGCGACGAGGCGGCGGCGCTGGAGGACGTGCTGCGCCTGAGCCGGGGCATGACCTACAAGAACGCCGCCGCCGACCTGCCGCTGGGCGGCGGCAAGGCGGTGATCCTGGGCGATCCGGACGCCAAGACGCCCGCGCAGCTTCGCGCCATGGGGCGGGCTGTAGAATCGCTTGCCGGTCTCTATTGGACCGCCGAGGACATGGGCATGGCCCCCGGCGACATGGCCGAACTGGCGCGGGAAACGGGCTATGTGGCGGGCCTGGCCTCCGGCCGCCACGCCAGCGGCGATCCGTCCCCCGTCACCGCGCGGGGCGTGTTCGAGAGCCTGCGCGTCACCGCCCGCCACCGCTTCGGGTCGGACGATCTGTCGGGGCTGCGGATCGCCGTGCAGGGGCTGGGCCATGTGGGCCGGGCGCTGGCAGAGCTTCTGGCCGGGGCGGGCGCGCGCCTCATCGTGGCCGATCCCCGCGCGTCGGAGGTGGATCGCGCGGTGGCCGATCTGTCCGCCCGCTCCGCCGCGCCCGACGGCATCCTGGCCGTCGACGCGGACATCCTGGCCCCCTGCGCGGTGGGCGCGGTGCTGAACGCCGACACGGTCCCGGCCTTGCGCGTCGCCGCCGTCTGCGGGGCCGCGAACAACCAGCTGGCCGGCCCCGAGGACGCGGACCGGCTGCACCGCCGCGGCATCCTCTACGCGCCCGATTACATCGCCAATGCCGGCGGTATCGTCAACGTCGCCACCGAGATCCTGCGCATCGACGACGCGCCCGCCTTCGTGGCCGAAAAGCTCGATGCGCTGGGGCGGACGCTGGACCGGATCCTGACCCGCGCCGCCGCCGCGCGGACCAGCCCCCACCATCTGGCCGATGCCATCGTCGCCGAACGCATCCGCGCCGGATAGACCGCCCGTTTTTCGGGCAGGCGCGTGATTTCGCCGCGAAACCCCGCCCACCCCCCTGAAACCCGGACAGTCTTTCTATATGACAGGGGAACGCCGACCCAATCGGAGACACCCATGACCCAGAGCGACGCACCGGCCGAATACGTCTACGATCTTTTCGTGATCGGCGGCGGCATCAACGGCACCGGCATCGCCCGCGACGCGCAGGGCCGCGGGCTGAACGTCTGCCTGGCCGAGATGGGCGATCTGGCAGAGGCCACGTCCTCCAAATCCACCAAGCTGTTCCACGGCGGGCTGCGCTATCTGGAGTTCTTCGAGGTCGGCCTGGTCAAGAAGGCGCTGGTCGAGCGCGAGGTATTGCTGGAGGCGATGCCGCATATCTCCTGGCCGATGCGCTTCGTGCTGCCCTACAGCCCCGACATGCGGTTCGAGGGCGACACGCCGACATCGAAGCTGCTGAATACGGTCATGCCCTGGATGAAGGGGCGCCGGCCGGCGTGGCTGATCCGGCTGGGTCTGTTCATGTACGACAATCTCGGTGGGCGGAAGTATCTGGCCGGCACCAGCACGCTGGACCTGACCACCGCCCCCGAGGGCAAGCCGATCCGCGACCGCTTCAAGCTTGCCTATGAGTATTCCGACTGCTGGGTGGAGGATTCCCGCCTGGTCATGCTCAACGCGCGCGATGCCGAGGCGCGGGGCGCGCGCATCATGACCCGGACCAGGGTCGTGTCGGCCGAGCGCGAGGCCGGCGCGTGGACCGTCACAGTGAGCGACGTCGAGACCGGCGATACCCAGCGCATCCGCGCACGCGGGCTGGTCAACGCCGGCGGTCCGTGGGTCGAGGACGTGGTCAAGAGCACGATCCGGATCAACTCGACCGAAGGGGTGCGGCTGGTCCGGGGCAGCCACATCGTGGTGCCCAGCCTCTACGATCACGGCAAGGCGTATTTCTTCCAGGGTGAGGACGGTCGCATCATCTTCGCGATCCCCTACGAGACCGACTTCACCCTGATCGGCACCACCGACAAGGACCACGGCCACGACCCGTCGGTAAAGGCCGAATGCACGCCGGAGGAACAGCAGTACCTGTGCGATTTCGCCACCCAGTATTTCGAGAAGTCCGTCACCCGCGACGACATCGTCTGGACCTATTCCGGCGTGCGCCCGCTCTATGACGACGGGGCGAAATCGGCCACGGCGGCGACGCGGGACTACGTGCTGAGCGTGGAGGCCGGTCCGATGACCGACGGTCCGGTGGGGATGGAGCCGCCGCTGCTCAACGTGTTCGGCGGCAAGATCACCACCTATCGCAAGCTGGCCGAGCAGGCGCTGGCCAAGCTCAAGCCCTATTTTACCGACATGGGCGACGCCTGGACCGCGCGCGTGGCGCTCCCGGGCGGCGATTTTCCCGTGGATCAGGTGGCGGCCCGCACCGCAGAGCTGCGCTCCGCCTATCCGTTCCTGGGCGACTACCACGCCGCGCGCCTGTTCCGCGCCTATGGCACGGAGGCGCGGGAGATCCTGGGCGCGGCCGGCTCCCTGGAGGATCTGGGCCGCGACTTCGGCGGCACGCTGACCGAGGCCGAGGTGCGCTGGCAGATGAGCCGCGAATACGCCCGCCGCGCCGCCGACGTGGTCTGGCGCCGCACCAAGCTGGGCCTGCGGATGACCGAGGAGCAGATCGCGGCGCTGGACGAGTGGATGCAGGCCGAACGCGGCGCGGTCCAGGCGGCGGAATAGCCTCAGCCGTCCTCTGTGCAGGTGTCCGCCAGCGCCTCGGCATCCTCGGGCAGTCCCTGTTGGCGCAGGGTCGCGACCTGGGCCGCGCGGTCGGGCGCGTGACACGGGACGTAGGTGTTCATCTTCTCGGTCCAGGCGCAGGTCGCCGAGACGGTGTCGTGCAGCTGGTCCAGACCGACCGCGGCGCGGATCCGGTTCATGTCCCGGATGATGGCGCAGACGTCGCAGAGATCGAGCGGCGTCGCCCCGACGATGACCGCCACGCCGGCGAAGGGCATCACCTCGGCCGGCAGGCGCGCGTGTTGCGCGCGGCGGCGCGCGAGGTGCGCCGCGCAACCTGGGCGGAGGCCGAGCGCACCGCGCCCGCCGCCGCGCGGATCCGTCTCTCCTGCTGCTTCCGGCGCTCTTCTGCCTCCCCTCCGGCCGTCACGGCCAGCGCGAGGCGTCGCCCCGCGTCGTCCGGCATGTCCTGCAATCGGTCCTGCCCGGTCCGGGAGACGGCGATCAGCCGACCCGCATCCTCCAGCGCGCCGCGTGCCCGGTCGCGCTCGGCGCGCAGCCGGTCCAGGTCGCCCCGGAGCGCTTCGATCCGGTCTTCCAGGGCACGATGCCCCGCGGCCTCGACCACCGCACCGCCGAAAGGCGTGTCCCGGAGGGCGGCCAGCACCCGGCCGGCCATCGCCTCGGACGAGAACGACACCAGCACCGCCGCGATCCAGCTGTGGACAAGGACCGTTCCGGCCAGCGTCCCGACCTACAACCCGAGTTTCATGCGCAACGCCTTTTCCCGATCTGGAGACGCGGTAGGATTTAACGCCGGTTTGCACCAGCGCCGCGCGCCCTAGGTGCTGTGCAGCGTGCCGGAACGGACGCACGGCAGGAACAGGGAGGAAGCGCATGTCTCATATCATGGCGATCGACCAGGGCACGACGTCGAGCCGGGCGATCATCTTCGACGGCGACATGAAGGTCGTGGCCAGCGCCCAGGAGGAGTTCGAGCAGCACTACCCGCAGTCGGGCTGGGTCGAGCACGATCCGTCGGACCTGTGGTCCTCGACCGCCGCGGTGTGCCGGTCGGCGATCGAGAAGGCCGGGGTGCCGGAGGGCGAAATCTCCGGCATCGGGATCACCAACCAGCGCGAGACCGTCGTGGTCTGGGACAAGGAGACCGGCAAGCCGATCCACAACGCCATCGTCTGGCAGGACCGCCGCACCTCGGAGATCTGTGCGGAGATGAAGGACAGTGGCTACGAGGATCAGGTGATCGAGAAGACCGGGCTGCTGCTCGACCCGTATTTCTCGGGGACGAAGCTGAAATGGATCCTCGACCACGTGGACGGCAGCCGCGCGCGGGCGAGGAACGGCGAGCTGCTGTTCGGCACCGTGGACACGTATCTCATCTGGAAGATGACCGGCGGGAAGTCCCATGTGACGGACGCCACCAACGCCTGCCGGACGCTGCTCTATGACAGCTTCAAGGGCGGGTGGTCCACGACCATCGCCGGGATGCTGGACATCCCCATGGAGATGCTGCCCGAGGTCAAGGACAGCGCCGCCGACTTCGGCGTGACCCGGCGCGATCTCTTCGGCCGCGAGATCCCGATCCTGGGCGTCGCGGGCGACCAGCAGGCGGCCACCATCGGCCAGGCCTGCTTCCAGCCCGGGATGATGAAATCGACCTACGGCACCGGGTGCTTCGCGCTTCTGAACACCGGCGAGACGCCGGTGCGGTCGCAGAACCGGCTGCTGACCACGGTGGCCTACCAGATCGACGGCAGGACGACCTATGCGCTGGAGGGCTCGATCTTCATCGCCGGCGCCGTGGTTCAATGGCTCAGGGACGGGTTGAAGATCATCCGTTCGGCCGAAGAGACGCAAGCCCTGGCCGAGAGGTCGGACGAGGGCCAGGACGTGGTGCTGGTGCCCGCCTTCGTGGGCCTCGGCGCGCCCTACTGGAACGCGGACTGCCGCGGCGCGGTCTACGGGCTGACGCGGGCGACGGGGCCCGAGGAGGTCGCGCGCGCGGCGCTGGAGAGCGTGGGCTACCAGACCCGCGACCTGCTGGAAGCGATGTTCGACGACTGGTCCGGAAAGGGCGAGCCCGAGACGCTGCGCGTCGATGGCGGCATGAGCGCCTCTGACTGGGCGATGCAGTTCCTGAGCGACATCATCGGCGCGCGGGTGGACCGGCCCGAGGTGCTGGAGACCACGGCGCTGGGCGCCGCCTGGCTGGCGGGGATGCGGGCCGGGATCTATCCGGGGATGGAGGGGTTCGCGGACAGCTGGCGGCTGGACCGATCGTTCGAGCCGGCCATGGAGGCGGACCTGCGCGCCGGGAAATACGCCCGCTGGAAACGCGCCGTCGCGGCGACGATGTCGGTATGAGGGGTGGGAGGGGGCGCTGCCCCCGCCGCCTGCGGCGGCCCCCCGGGATATTTCTGGAAAGATGAAGATGCATCGTCCGCGGCGGGCGGCTCCCGGGGGTTCGGGATGCGGTGCCGGCGCGGTGTTGGCGGGGGAGCGCGGTTCCGGAGTTCCGGGCGCGGTCCGTGGCGGAAAGCCCGCGGGCGCCGCGCGCCGGTGGCGGGGGCACGGCCCGCGGGGTCGGATCGGAGGGTTTGGATGACGTTCACGTTTCGCACGGCGGGAGAGATCCGTTTCGGGCGCGGGGTCGCCGCCGAGGCGGCGCCCTGGGCGGTAGCGCGCGGGCGGCGGGTCTGCGTGGTCGGGGGGGCGTCGGCGGGGCGCTCCGACGGGCTGGCGGCGGCGCTGGAGGCGCTTGGCTGCGAGGTCGTGCGGCTGTCCGTCCCGCGCGAGCCCGACGTCGCGCTGGTCGAGGACGGTGTGCGGCGGGCGCGGGGCGCCGAGGTGGTCCTGGCCCTGGGCGGCGGATCGGCGATCGACGCCGGCAAGGCCCTGGCGGCGCTGCTGCCCGCACCCGGCGGCGCGATGCGGCATCTGGAAGTGGTGGGGGAGGGGCGGCCGCTGGACGCCGATCCGCTTCCCTTCGCGGCGATTCCGACCACTGCCGGGACCGGCGCGGAAGTCACCAAGAACGCGGTGATCGCGGTCCCGCAGATGCGGCGCAAGGTCTCGCTTCGGGACGACCGGATGCTGGCCGATCTGGCGCTGGTGGACCCGTCGCTGACCGACGGGTGCCCGAAACCGGTCACGCTGGCCTCCGGGCTCGACGCGGTCTGCCAAGTGATCGAGCCCTACCTGTCCGCCCGCGCCAACCCGCTGACGGACGCGCTCTGCCGCGCGGCGATCCCGGCGGGTCTGCAGGCCCTGGCACGGCTCATGGAGGTCGAGGACGCGGACGCCCGCGACCGCATGGCCTGGGTCAGCCTGTGCGGCGGAATGGCGCTGGCCAATGCCGGGCTGGGGGTCGTGCACGGCCTGGCGGGACCGCTGGGCGGGGTCTCGGGCGCGCCGCACGGGGCCATTTGCGGTGCGCTCCTGCCCCACGGGCTGGCCGCGAACCGGGCCGCGGGCGCCGTGCCGGAGCGGATCGCGGAGGTCGAGGCGTGGAGCCGCGCGGCGCTCGGCGGCGACATCGGGGACTGGGCGCGGCGCCACGGATTGCCGCGCCTGGGCGAGATGGGCCTGTCGCGCGACGACATTCGGGATGTGGCCGAAGCGGCGGCCGGGTCGTCGTCGATGCGGGGAAATCCGGTGGCGCTGGAGGCGGGCGTGCTGGTCGGGATCCTGGAGGCGGCGTGGTAGCGTCCCGCGCGCCGGGTTGACATCCCCGCCCCGCCCCGCAATTGCGGGGCGATCGTCGGACCGGCCAAGCCTTGCGGCTGTCCCGGCGCGTGACTAAGACTCGTCCGACTTCGAGGCAGGCACAGGAAAGGCCGGTTCATGCGCGACCCCATCGAGAACTACACCAACAACCTGGTCCCGATGGTGGTCGAACAGACCTCCCGCGGAGAGCGGGCCTATGACATCTTCTCGCGGCTGCTGAAGGAGCGCATCGTCTTCGTGAACGGCCCCGTCCACGACGGCATGAGCCAGTTGATCGTCGCACAGCTGCTGCATCTGGAGGCGGAGAATCCGAAGAAGGAGATCTCCATGTACATCAACTCTCCCGGCGGGTCGGTGTCGGCGGGCCTGTCGATCTACGACACGATGCAGTACATCCGGCCGAAAGTGTCCACGCTGGTCTGCGGGCTTGCGGCGTCGATGGGGTCGGTGCTGTCCATGGCCGGTGAGAAGGGAATGCGGTTCTCCTTGCCCAACTCCGAGTTCATGGTGCACCAGCCCTCGGCCGGTTTCCAGGGCACGGCCGAGGACATCCTGATCTCGGCGCGCAACATCGAACGCAACCGCGAGAGACTCTACAAGCTCTACGTCAAGCACACCGGGCAGGACTTCGAAACGGTGCAGAGGGCGCTTGACCGCGACAAGTGGATGACGCCAGAGGAGGCCAAGGAATGGGGCCATATCGACGAGATCGTGGAGAACCGCAAGGAGCGCGAGGAGGCCGGGTGAGCCCCGTCGGCCGCGATCTTTTTCGAGGTTTTTGACATTGCGAGCGCGGCACCGCCGTCCTAGGCTTTGCCGAAGGCGCGTGCCGTGCAGGACGAGAAGGGCGGGATGCCCCGAAGGATGATCGATGGCGAACAACTCAGGCGATAGCAAGAACACGCTCTACTGCTCGTTTTGCGGCAAGAGCCAGCATGAGGTCCGCAAGCTGATCGCCGGGCCGACGGTGTTCATCTGCGACGAATGCGTCGAGCTCTGCATGGACATCATCCGCGAGGAGACCAAGACGACCGGGCTGAAATCCTCCGACGGGGTGCCGACCCCAAAGGAGATCTGCGACGTGCTGGACGATTACGTGATCGGCCAGCGGGTCGCCAAGCGGGTCCTGTCGGTCGCGGTCCACAACCACTACAAGCGGCTCAACAACGCCGGCAAGTCCGACATAGAGCTGGCGAAGTCCAACATCCTGCTGATCGGCCCCACGGGCTGCGGCAAGACGCTGCTGGCCCAGACGCTCGCGCGGATCCTCGACGTGCCGTTCACCATGGCCGACGCCACCACCCTGACCGAGGCGGGGTATGTGGGCGAGGATGTGGAGAACATCATCCTCAAGCTGCTGCAGGCGTCGGAATACAATGTCGAGCGCGCCCAGCGCGGCATCGTCTATATCGACGAGGTCGACAAGATCACCCGCAAGTCCGACAACCCGTCGATCACCCGCGACGTGAGCGGAGAGGGCGTGCAGCAGGCGCTGCTGAAGATCATGGAGGGCACGGTGGCGAGCGTTCCTCCGCAGGGCGGGCGCAAGCATCCCCAGCAGGAATTCCTGCAGGTGGACACGACGAACATCCTGTTCATCTGCGGCGGCGCCTTTGCCGGGCTGGAAAAGATCATCGCCCAGCGCGGCAAGGGATCCTCCATCGGCTTCGGCGCCGATGTGAAGAACAACGACGACCGCGGCGTGGGCGAGCAGTTCCAGGAGCTGGAGCCCGAGGATCTGCTGAAGTTCGGTCTGATCCCCGAATTCGTCGGCCGCCTGCCGGTGATCGCGACCCTGGAGGATCTGGACGAAGAGGCACTGGTCACCATCCTGACCCAGCCCAAGAACGCCCTGGTCAAGCAGTACCAGCGCCTGTTCGAGCTTGAGGACGTAAAGCTGAGCTTTACCGAGGATGCCCTGTCGGCCATCGCCAAGCGCGCGATCGAGCGCAAGACCGGCGCCCGGGGGCTGCGGTCGATCATGGAGGACATCCTGCTGGACACGATGTTCGACCTTCCGGGCACCGAGAACGCGCAGGAGGTCGTGGTCAACGACGAGGCCGTGACATCGGACGCCGCGCCGCTGACCATCTATGCCGACCAGAAGGAATCGGCCAGCGCGGGCTGATGCGCCCTGCCGGCCGATCCGGCAGAGGGGCCCTGCGGGGCCACCGGCCGTTTTCCAAGGATCCCCGCGCGGCCGGGAGCAGGTGCGCCCGGACCATGTCGGAAGGGACGCGGGCATGAGAAAGCTGATCTCGACCGGATCGCCCTTCGAAGAGCGGATCGGCTACAGCCGGGCGGTGGTCAGCGATGGCTGGGTCTGCGTCGCGGGGACCACGGGCTACGACTACGCCAGCATGGAGATGCCCGAGGACGTGGCCGCGCAATGTCGCAACGCCCTTTTCACGATCGAGGCGGCGCTGACCCAGGCCGGGGCCTCCATGGCGGACGTGGTGCGGGTACGCTACATCCTGTCCGACCGGGCGGATTGGGAGGCCTGCTGGCCGGTGACCTCTACCGTGTTCGGCGCCATCCGGCCCGCCGCGACGATGTTCGTCGCCGGGTTGCAGACACCGCAGATGAAGATCGAGATCGAGGTGGACGCCCGCCTGCCGGAGTGACGGCGCTGGACGTTGGCGCTTCCATGGGCCATAGCGGACCAGTCGAGAACGGAGAGACCCATGGGTATCCTCAACCGCATGCTGCAGGCCGTCACCTGGTGGAACGGGGCGACGCTGAACACGCTGCTGTGGTCCAGCCGTCACGGCACCAAGGTGGGCGAGGACGAGGCCGGAAACACCTACTACAGTTCCAAGGAGGGGCGCCGCTGGGTGATCTTCTCCGGCGAGGCAGAGGCCAGCCGGGTGACGCCGGAATGGCATGGCTGGCTGCACCACACCTGGGACGCGCCGCCGACGGAGCGTCCCATTGCGCACAAGTCCTGGGAGAAGCCGCATCTGCCGAACCTGACCGGGACGCCCGCGGCCTACGCGCCCGCAGGATCGATCCGGCGGCTCCAGCCGGCCCCGAAAGAGGATT
Source organism: Palleronia rufa (assembly GCF_000743715.1). Classification (GTDB taxonomy): domain Bacteria; phylum Pseudomonadota; class Alphaproteobacteria; order Rhodobacterales; family Rhodobacteraceae; genus Palleronia; species Palleronia rufa. The sequence goes on along the minus strand of NZ_JQEY01000003.1, from coordinate 168,080 downwards.
ACGAGGCATGGACGCCGGAATGACCCTCCTCACTGCCGGGGCCCTTCTGGGCCTCGTCCTCTGGGCCGGATCCGCTCCGGCGCAGGAGATTATCCCCGGCGCCGAGGATCTGTTTTCCGACGAGGTGGATGAGGAGCAGCTTCGGGACGATTGGGAAAACGGCGTGCTGGGTCCGCTGGGCGGCGACGTCACCACCGAGGAAAGCGACCGTGTCGAGCAGGCCGGCGGCGCCGTTCTGCGCGGGCTCGACAAGCTGACGGGCGATGTCGGCGATCTGGAGGTCGCGGTGGGCGAGACTGCCGAGGTGGGCCGTCTGCAGGTCACCCTGGGAGAGTGCCGCTATCCGGTGACGGACCCCAACGGCAATGCCTACGCCTATCTGGTGATCCGCGAGCCCGGCGCGCAGCAGCCGTCCTTTGCGGGCTGGATGATCGCCGACTCTCCGGCGCTGAACGCGCTGGAGCATCCCCGCTACGATATCTGGGTCATGCGCTGCAGGACCTGAGCCGGGGGGTCCGGCGCGGATGTGTCGAGCCGGGCCGGGATGGCGAGCGCGCGGTCCAATGCGGCATGGTAGTCCGCGCGGCCGATCTCGACCCCGCCGAGAGAGGCCAGGTGCGGGGTCAGGAACTGGGTGTCGAAGAGGCGGAAGCCCGATAGCCGAAGCCGGTCCACCAGATAGGCCAGTGCCACCTTGGAGGCATCCGTGCGGCGCGAGAACATCGATTCCCCGAAGAACGCCGCGCCCAGCGTGACGCCGTAGACGCCGCCCACCAGCGTGCCGCCCTCCCGGACCTCGATGGAATGGGCGTGGCCCGCGGCGTGGAGTTCCATGTAGAGGCGGGCGATTTCGGGGTTGATCCAGGTCTCTGCCCGGTCGGCGCAGCCGTCCAGGACGCCCGCGAAATCCGCGTCGAAGCCGAGCGCGAACCGCGCGCTGCGGATCGTGCGGCGCAGCGACCGGGAGACCCTGAAGCCGTCCAGCGGCAGCACGCCGCGCAGCCGCGGGTCGATCCAGTAGATCTCTGACGAATGGCGGCTGTCGGCCATGGGGAAGATGCCGCGCGCATAGGCCGACAGCAAAAGCTCCGGCGTGAGGCCGCGGGCGCTCACCCCAGATGGGTCTCAAGCCAGTGTTCGAGCCAGTGGATCGTATAGTCCCCGGTCTGTATCGCCTCTTCCTGCAGAAGCGCATGGAAGAGGGGCACCGTGGTGTCCACCCCGTCCACGATCAACTCTCCCAGGGCGCGGCCCAGACGCGCCAGAGCCTCCGGCCGGTCGCGCCCGTGAACGATGAGCTTGCCGATCAGGCTGTCGTAATAGGGCGGGATCCGGTAGCCGTCATAGAGCGCGCTGTCCATCCGCACGCCCAGGCCGCCGGGCGCGTGATACTGGGTGATCCGCCCCGGGGAGGGCGAGAAGGCGGGCAGTTTCTCGGCGTTGATCCGGACTTCGATGGCGTGGCCGCGGGGGACCAGCTCATCCTGCGTGAAGCTGAGCGGCAGGCCGGCGGCGACGCGGATCTGCTCGCGGACCAGATCGACACCGAAGATCGCCTCGGTCACGGGGTGCTCGACCTGGAGGCGGGTGTTCATCTCGATGAAGAAGAACTCTCCGTCCTCGTAGAGGAACTCGACCGTGCCGGCGCCGGCGTAGTTGATCCGCGCCACGGCGGCGGCGCAGCGGGCGCCGATGTCGGCGCGCTGCTCCGGCGTGATCGACGGGCCGGGCGCCTCTTCCAGAACCTTCTGGTGGCGGCGCTGGAGCGAGCAGTCCCGCTCGCCCAGATGCACGGCCCCGCCGCGCCCGTCGCCGAAGACCTGCACCTCGATATGGCGGGGGCGGCCCAGGTAGCGTTCCAGATAGACCTCGTCGTTGCCGAAGGCGGCCTTGGCCTCCGCGCGCGCGGTCTGGAAGGCGCGGTCCAGATCGGCGGGCGTCTTCGCCAGCTTCATGCCGCGCCCGCCGCCGCCGGCGGTTGCCTTGACGATCAGCGGAAAGCCCACGTCGGCCGCCACGGCGCGCGCCGTCTCCAGATCCGGCACGCCGCCGTCGGAGCCCGGAACGCAAGGTACGCCAAGGGCGCGCATCGTGTCCTTGGCGGTGATCTTGTCGCCCATGATCCGGATATGCTCGGCCGTGGGGCCGATGAAGGTCAGCTGGTGATCCTCCACGATCTGCACGAAACTGGCGTTCTCCGACAGAAAGCCGTAGCCGGGGTGGATCGCCTGGGCGCCGGTGACCTCACAGGCGGAGATGATCGCCGGAAAGTTCAGGTAGGACTGCGCGGCGGAGGGCGGTCCGATGCACACGCTTTCGTCGGCCATGCGCACATGCATGGCGTCGGCATCGGCGGTGGAATGGACCGCGACCGATCCGATCCCCATCTCCCGTGCCGCCCGGATGATCCGAAGCGCGATTTCGCCGCGATTGGCGATGAGGATCTTGTCGAACATGCGCCCGCCTCAGGACAGGATCACGAGGGGCGCGCCGTATTCGACCGGCGCGCCGTCCTCGACGATGATCCGGGTGACCTTTCCCGATCGCGGAGCGGGGATGTGGTTCATCGTCTTCATGGCTTCGACGATCAGCAGCGTCTCACCCTCTTCGACGGTGTCGCCGACCTTGATGAACGGCGGGGCGTCGGGTTCCGGCGCCAGATACACCGTTCCGACCATGGGCGATGCGATGGCGCCGGGATCCGCGGCAGGGTCCGCGGCGTCTCCGCCGGCGGGCGCGGGACCGGCGCTCTGGGCGCCGGGGGCGGGTGCGGCGGGCTGCGGCGCCTGGATCTGGGCCGGACCGGGCGGCGGTCCGCCGCGGGAGACGCGGACATCCAGGCTGTCGTCCTCGGCGTATTCGCGTTTTACCCGCAGTTCGGTCAGGTCGTTCTCTCGCAGAAGCTCGGCAAGGGCCTTGATAAAGGCCACATCGGAATCGTGCCGCGTGTCGCTCATGCCGTCCTCGTCGCTTTGTTCCGGCCAATCGTGGATCGGCCCCTGTTCGGCTGTCTATATGATAGGGTTACGGCGGGGGAAAGGCGAACGCCGCAGGGAAAATCGCGGTGTTCTGCGGGCAGGCGACCGGGCCGCGGCGCGCGACCGATGTGTTATTGCCACGCGGCGGGGCCGGGTCCGGCGCCGCTCCGGCCCCTCCTTGACCCCCTTGGGCCCTCTGCTAGCCTCCGCGAGGTCGCAGCAGGGGAGACGTGGCGCATGCGGAACGGATCGATCGGCCTGGCGGCGCTGCTGCTGCTGGGCGCCTGCGTGATGTCGGAATACGACGAGGAGGGGCGCCTTCGCAACATCTCCCCCGCCGCCCTGGCGGCGCTGCCCGCGGGCATCGACCCGGCCTTTCTAATCCGCGACGCGGACGGCTGCTACGGGATCGTTCTGGTACAGTCCGAGACCGCCGAGGGCGTTCGCCTGCTGAACGATCAGGGCGTCCAGGTCTGCGATGCCTGACGCCCCGGCGGACGCCGCGAAGCGTCGCGCCGTCGCCCCCGTCCTCTGCTATCCCGCGGAACGCCTGCCCCGCCCCGACTCGGGGCGCATCGACGCGGTCCTGTCCGATCTGACCCCCGTGGACGGCCTGCGCGTGCCGCCCCGCGACGCCGCAGCGATCCGGGTGCCCAAAGGTCACGTCCTGCGGATCCTCAGCGTCGAGGGCCCCCAGGTGGGCGATCTGAACCTGTTCGCCGCCGCGAACCTGGCCGAGCGGTTCTATTCCGGCAAGACCCGCGCCCTCCACGGCACCCATCTGGGGACGGGGGACCGGATGTGGTCCTGTTTTCCCTACCTGCGGCCCATGGCGACGGTGGCGGCCGACAGTCTGGACTGGTACGGCACGGATGCCTGGGGCGCGCGGGTCCATGACGTGATCGGCACGCGCTGCGATCCCTATACGGGGCGGCTGCTGTCGGATGCGGATTACCACCATTGCTGCCACTCCAACCTGACCCGCGCGCTGGCGCAGGCCACGGGTCTGGGCCGGGTGGCGGCAGAGGCCCATGTCCACGATGTCCTGAACGTGTTCATGTGCACCGGCTTCACCGCCGACAGGGGCCAGTATTTCATGAAGGCCAGCCCGGTGCGCCCCGGCGACCATTTTGACCTTCTGGCCGAAATCGACCTTCTGGCGGTGCTCAGCGCCTGCCCGGGCGGCGATTGCGGGACCGAACATTCCAGCGACACGGCCGCCTGCCATCCGCTGGAGATGGAGGTTCTGGCCCCCTCCGCCGCGGTCCTGGCGGCGTGGCGGGAGCCGCCGGTCTCCGGCTACGACCGCAGTCACGGGGTCTGAGGCGCGCCCCTGGCCCTGGTCGCGTCGTCGAGCGCCGCCCACCACGCCGCATAGCTGCTGTTCCAGGGCGCGCGCCGGCTTTCGTCCGGGGCGCCGTCGGTCCACCAGACGGGCCCGCGCTCGCCCAGCCGGTGCTTGGCCGCATCGACCCGGCTGCGCGCGTCCCGTCGTTCGTCGTCGCCGGTCGCGCGCCCCACGTCGCGGCGGGCTTGCATCAGCGCCTTGACGGCGGCGCGGCGCTCCGCGTCGGGCAGGCGCGGATCGGTCCTGCGCCAGAGCCGGCCCTTGGCGACGAAATAGCGCCCGTCCGGCGTCTCCGGATGGTCTCTGGCCATCGTTCAGCGGGCCAGGGCGGACGTCATCGACGGCTGCGGAAAGCAGGTCGCGCGCTGGCCCGTCGCCTCCTGCCAGCGGCCGATGGAGCGACGCGTCTTGTAGCCCGGCAATCCGTCCGCGCCGCCGACGTCGTGGCCCATGGCCTCCAGCCCCCGCTGCATCGCCGCGATGTCCGAGCGCATCATCCGCCCGACCTGTCCCCAGGGGGCGGCGAAATCGCCGACGCCATACTGGATCCGGTCGCCCACGTGGCCCACGAAGAGCGCGTAGAGATCGCTCATGTTGTAGTCCTTGAGCACGTAGAAATTCGGCGTGACCACGAAGGCGGGACCGTTCCGGCCCGCCGGCAGCATGAGAAACCCCTCGCCCCGCAGTTCCGCGTCCGGAAAGGGCCGTCCGGAGACGCGGGTGATGCCCATGGCCGCCCAGTCGGCGATCCGGCGGCCCTGGTCGGGGCCTTCCAGCGTGCAGGAAACAGAGGCCGGCAGCGTCACCTCGAACCCCCAGTCGCGGCCCGCGACCCAGCCGTGCCGCGCCAGGTAGCTGCCGATCGACGCGATGGTGTCGGCCTCCGACCGCCAGATGTCGGCGCGCCCGTCGCCGTCTCCGTCCGCGGCATAGCGCAGAAAGCTCGACGGCATGAACTGCGGCTGTCCCAGCGCGCCCGCCCAGCTGGATCTCATCGCGCTTTCGGGGGCGTAGCCGGCCTGGGCGATGCGCAGCGCGGCCACAAGCTCATCGGTGAAATAGTCCGCCCGGGTGCTCATGAAGCCCTTGGTTCCCAGCACGCGGAACGCGTCATGGGGGATGGCGGCGCGGCCGTAGCCGCTTTCGCGACCCCAGATCGCCAGGATGATGCGGCCGGGCACGCCGGTCGCGGACTGGACCCGGGCGAGCGTTCCGGCATGGGCGCGCGCCATCTGCCGCCCCACCGAGGTGGCCCCGTCCACCGTGCCGCGCCTGAAGTAGCGCGACGGCGCGCCGAATTCGGACTGGCTCTGGGTGCGGGCGCTGCGCGGCGCGCTGCCCGGCGGGACGAGATCCGGCAGATCCCAGTCGAGCGCCACGCCCGCAAAGGCCGCGTCGAACGTGGCCCGCGCGACGCCCTGGTTGCGGGCCCGGGGCCAGACGGTCCGTTCCAGCCAGGTGCGGAACTGGCGTTCCACGCCGGCGCGGTCCTGTGCCGCGGCGGGCGCGGCCAGGGCGATTGCAAGGAGCAGCAGAAGGGCGCGCAGGGTCACATCGGGCTCCGGATCGGGGTCTGGGCGCAGCCTAGCCCAGCCGCGCGACGGTGGGGAAGGGGGCAGGCACAGATTCGCCTTGCGGCGGCGCGGTCGGCTTGCGACGGACAGGGGCGGTCCGCCGGGCCGCGCGGCATGACGACGGGAGGGCGACATGACCAGGGCGAGATGGACGGGCATCGCCGCCGTTCTGGCCGCCGCGGTGCTCTGGGGAAGCACGGGCACGGTCCAGACGGCCCTGCCCGACGCGCGGGAGCCGCTGGTCGTCGGCGCCCTGCGGCTGGCCATCGGCGCGCTGGCGCTGCTGGCGCTCGCCCTGTCGCGGCCCGATACCCGCCGCGGGTTGGCGCGTCTGCCCTGGCGGGGCGTCCTCTTTGCCGGGATCGCCATCGGCGCCTACAACCTGCTGTTTTTCCGCGCGGTCAGCGATGCGGGCGTGGGCGTCGGCACCGCCGTCACCATCGGCAGCGCGCCGATCTGGGCCACGGCCTGGGAGATCGCGTGGGACCGTCGCTGGCCCGGCCGGCTGCGCGGCGGGGCGCAGGGTCTGGCCGTCCTGGGGGTCGGCTTGCTGGGGCTGGGCGGCGGGACAGGCGGGACGGCGGGGCAGGGCGTTGCGCTCGCCCTGGCCGCGGGCGCCTGCTACGCGGCCTATTCGCTGGCGACCAGCCGCGTCGGGCGGGGCGTGCCGTCCACGTCGCTGGCCGCGGGAACGTTCGTGGTGGCGGCGGCCCTTGCGGCACCGGTGCTGGCGCTGGCTCCGCTCGGCTGGCTGGGCGCGCCCGGGGTCTGGGGGCCGCTGATCTTTCTGGGGATCGGGGCGACGGGCCTGTCCTATGCGCTCTATACCTGGGGCCTGACGCGGATGGCGGCCTCCACCGGCGTGACCCTGGCGCTGGCCGAGCCGGTGACCGCGCTGGTCCTTGCGGTCTGGGTCGTCGGCGAACGCCTGACGGGCTTGGGCGTGCTTGCCGCCGGAACGATCCTGGCCGGGCTGGCGGTCGTCGCGCTGGTCCCCGCCCCGCGCGCGCCCCAAGGCTGAGACCGGAGGCGGGCGCGGCATGACCTGCGCCGGGCCGGGTCCTTGTCCCGGTCCGACGGCCAACACAGCCCCGGCCCCCGCAGGGCCTTGGCCTGCGGGGCCGAAGCCACGGATACGGCGCGCGGACGCCCGGTCCCGCGCGCCCGTGCCCCCTATTTCAGCAGGCGGTTCTCGATCAGATCGTCCACGACCTCCGGCTCCGCCAGCGTCGAGGTGTCGCCAAGCTGATCGTGCTCGTTCGCCGCGACCTTGCGCAGGATCCGCCGCATGATCTTGCCCGACCGGGTCTTGGGCAGGCCGGGCGCCCACTGGATGTAGTCGGGCTTGGCGATGGGGCCGATCTCGTTCCGCACCCAGTCGCTGAGCTCCTTTTTTAGCCCGTCGGACGGCTGCTGTCCGTCCATGAGCGACACGTAGCAATAGATCGCCTGACCCTTCACGTCATGGGGCACGCCGACCACCGCGGCCTCCGATACCGCGTCATGGGCGACAAGGGCCGATTCCACCTCTGCCGTGCCCATCCGGTGTCCGGAGACGTTGATGACGTCATCCACCCGGCCGGTGATCCAGTAATAGCCGTCCTGGTCCCGTTCGCAGCCGTCTTCCGTGAAATAGTAGCCCTTGTACTGCTGGAAGTAGGTATTCATGAACCGCTCATGATCGCCGTAGACCGTGCGCATCTGCGACGGCCAGCTGTCGGCGATGGCCAGCACGCCCGACACGCCGTTGCCCTCCTGGACCTTGCCGCTTTCGGGGTCCAGAACCACCGGCTGGACGCCGAAGAACGGCCGGGTGGCCGACCCCGGCTTGGTGGGGGTGGCGCCGGGCAGGGGGGTGAGCATGTGGCCGCCGGTCTCTGTCTGCCACCAGGTGTCGACGATGGGGCATTCGCCCTTGCCGACGACATCGTTGTACCAGTTCCAGGCCTCCGGGTTGATCGGCTCACCCACCGTGCCCAGCACCTTGAGCGACGACAGGTCGTACTTTTCCACGAAGTCGTCGCCCTTGGACATGAGCGCGCGGATCGCGGTGGGGGCGGTGTAGAACTGGTTCACCTTGTGGTCCTGGCAGATCTTCCAGCACCGTCCCGCGTCGGGATAGGTGGGCACCCCCTCGAACATCAGCGTCGTGGCGCCGTTGGCGAGCGGGCCGTAGACGATGTAGCTGTGCCCGGTGACCCATCCGACATCGGCCGTGCACCAGTAGACGTCGCCATCGTGGTAGTCGAACGTGTACTGGTGGGTCATGGCGGTATAGACCAGATAGCCGCCCTGGCTGTGGACGACGCCCTTGGGCTGCCCGGTGGAGCCCGAGGTATAGAGGATGAACAGCGGATCCTCTGCCGCCATCTCCTCCGGCGGGCAGTCGTTGGACACCGTGTCCTCCATCTCATGGAGCCAGTGGTCGCGGCCGTCGGTCCAGTCGATGTCGTTGCCGGCGCGCTTGACCACCAGCATCTTGGCGTCGTGCTCGACCTTCTGGAACGCCTTGTCGGCATTGGCTTTCAGCGGCGTGACCTTGCCGCCGCGCAGCGACCCGTCAGAGGTGATCACGACCTTGGCCTTGGACCCGTTGACGCGCTGGGCCAGCGCATCGGGGGAGAAGCCCGCGAAGACGACCGAATGGACCGCGCCGATCCGCGCGCAGGCCAGCATGGCATAGGCGGCCTGCGGGATCATCGGCAGGTAGATGATGACCCTGTCGCCCTTCTCCACCCCCATCTCCTTGAGGACGTTGGCGAACTTGCCGACATGACTGGCCAGTTGGCTATAGCTGATCGTCTGGTCGGAGCCGTCGTCCGCGTCCGGTACCCAGATGATCGCGGTCTGGTCGCCGCGCGATTTCAGGTGCCGGTCGATGCAGTTTGCGGCGACGTTCAGCGTGCCGTCCTCGAACCAGCGGATATCCACCTTGCCGTAGTCGAACGTCGTGTTCTTGACCTTGCTGTAGGGCTTGATCCAGTCGATGCGCTTGCCGTGCTCTGCCCAGAAGGCGTCCGGGTCTGCGATGGACGCGTCGTACATCTTCTCGTAGGTCTCCGCATCAGCGTGGGCCGACCTGGCGAATGCCTCCGACGGCGGGTGCATCTTGGCTGCGTCTTCGTCCTTCATGTGCTCTCCTCCTCGCGATGGCGCGATGACGGGGTCTGGCCCGCGCCGGTTGTTCAATACGCGCCGCAGGGGCGCGAACCTGTGAGAGACTTACCCCTCGCCTCAGGGAAAACCATAGCGCCAAAGGCCTAGATGGCGAGGTACTGCTGCCGCAGATCCCCGTCCTGCAGGGATCCCGGCGGTGCTGGCGATGCCCAGGTTCGCGGGTTAACCTCATGGAGAACGGTCCGGGCGTGTCGTCGTCCAGGCAGAAGCCGACCTGCGAGACATTCGCGTTGGGGGGGGCAGAGGCCAGGGCTGTGTGGTTACACCTGTTTCTGACAGGGAGTTACAGGGGGTTTTGACACGGAAGAGACCGGAAGTCCGGCTCCTATCCGGAATGGTGTGACGTCGGATAAGGTCAGGATAGAGGTGTCGTTTTTCGCCGGAGCTTCCACCAGGCGTGGATTGCCGACCGGCCGACGCGGCGGTCAGGCGGGAAGTGTTCGGCCACGGCGTTTGCGACCTGCGCGAACGTCATGTGGTCGATCCGGTCGTTGATGAAGGCGCGCGGGTCCGGGTCCTATGTCGATCCGGCGCGGCCGTCGGGATCGGTGCGCGCGCCGGTGCTCCTCGGGCGGTGTGGCGGGCGGGGTGAACGGGGTGTTTCGGGGGCGTCGAACGTCCCGTTCACGGGCGGCGTCGGGCGCGGCCCGGACGGTTGCCAGCGCGGCGGCGGCGTCGTCCACGGCCGCGAGGGCCGCAGGCCGTGCGCCGGATCCGTCGGGGCGCCAGGCAACGCGCCGGATCCGTCGGGGGCCGCGGCGGTCATCCGCGGCGCACGGGCCCGACCGACCGCGCGGCTGCCCTTGCAGGACATCGAGCGCCATTCCGGGCCGCGTCGATACGTGCCGCGCCCGTCATGGCGACGCCCTCCGGACGCAGGGCCCGTGCCGGCKCCCCGAATGCCGAAGCGGCATGTGCGGGTGCCTTCGCGCGCTGTTCGTCGCTTTCGGACATGCCGCGGATCTGCGGAGGCGGCACGGGTGGCGCTGAACGTGGCGGACCGGGTCGAGCGATGGACGCGCTCCGTTCGGCCCGCACGCCTCCCGAACCCGAACCCGGACCCGGACCCGGCCGCGTGTCGCCCCCGGCCCGCGGCCGGCGATGGGTCAGCCGAAGGCGCTCGGCCCGAGGGTCGAGCCGGCGGCAGGGCGCGGCGGTGCCGGCATCCACCTGAGCCGCGCCGGGTGCGCGCGGGCGCGGCGGCGGCGTCGTCCACGGCCGCGAGGGCCGCAGGCCGTGCGCCGGATCCGTCGGGGGCCGCGGCGGTCATCCGCGGCGCGCGGGCGCGGCCGGCGCTGCGGCTCGGACAGCTTCGCGACGGGCGCGGCGGTGCCGGCGTCGATATGCGCCGGGCCGGATGCGCGCGGGCGCGGCCGGTGCTGCGGTTCGGACAGCTTCGCGAACGGCGCGGCCGAGGATGAGAGGAACTCGTCGAAACTGTCGGGCGACTGGCGGCGGAGCGCCCCCAATCGCGCATCGCGGGCGTGATGTGGCCCGCGACGGTTGCCGCGTCCACGCGGGCCTCGGCTTCCCGGTCGGACATGCTGGCGGACCGGTCGCGATGGGCGCGCATCAGCTCGGCGACGGCTGCGACGGGCGCGGAGCGGGCCGGGTCCGGAGCGGCGCGGTTCTCGGCTGTCATCCCGTCCGGGGCGGCGCGGATCGCGTCGATGTCTGCATCCCCGGGCCGGGGGCGGCGGCGATCCGGGCGAGGTCGGTCGGGTCGGTGGCGGGGTCGGGTTCGTTCATCGTGGCCTCCTGGCGGGACAGGGCGGTGAGTTCGAGGTTCGGTTCGCGGACCGGACCCGCGCCCTCGACGCGCGGGATCTTGCTGCGGGGCGGGGGTGGAGACGGGGCTCGGGCAGCGGTCCTCCCGCGCGGGGATCGTCGCGCGCGCCCGTGCCGTCCACTCGACACGGCCCCATAGCCCGTCCGGCCCGGCGACCGGTTCCCCGATCCGGCCCGCGGCCGGGACCGGCCCGTTCTTGCGAAGCGCGAGGTGGGCCGAGGGGTGCGCATGGTCCACGGACGGGTCCACACCCCGGTCGCGGGTGCGCCGGATGACCGCGGCCGGATCGTCCGTCCGGTCGCGCCGCCCGGCACGGCTTGCCGGAGCGATGTTCGCGCCGGTGCTCCTCGGGCGTTGTGGCGGGCGGCTTGAACGGAGTGTTTCGGGGGCGTTGAACATCCCCTTCAAGGGCGGATGCAAGAGCGGCGCGAGCGGTGGCCAGCGCGGCTGCGGCCTCATCCAGAGCGGCGAGGGCCTTAGTCATCGGATCGGGCGTATCGGTCACGTCTTGGCTCTATTGGTAGGGCGGCACGGGAGACGCGCCGACCGGGATGAGGTGGACGGGCCGGGTCCGCGCCGTGCCGTCCGGCAGGCGCTGCGCTTGGCGGATGGCGGCCGGGGCGGCCATGGTCGGCCCGCCGGGAGCGGGGTCACGACCGGCTCGGCCGTCGCCTTGCGGGGTTGGAACCGGATCCACCCCGGCCCCGGCATCGCGGGCGCGGTCCTCCATCTCCCGCCGGTCTCGGTCAGCTCGGTATCGAGGACGTGCAGCGCGTCGTCTTCCAGCTCCGGCGGGACGACCACGGTGTTCGGCGTGACGCTCGGGATGCGGCCCTTGCCGCCGCGCGGGCGCCTCATCGCGGTGCGGGCGGAGACGTCGTTCCGGACCCGTGCGCGGGGCCTTCGAGGCGAAGCCGAGATGCCACGGCCCGAAGCCCGCATTCACCCGCGCGCGGACGCCGCAGAGGAACGCGCCGGTCATCTCGCCGGTCATCAAGACATGCGCATCGCCGGGGCGGTTGATCGCGTTGAACCCGTCCCGGTCGAGCCGTGGATCCGGTCACACCCGCCATGTGAACGCGCGTCGCGCGGTCGTGCTCTTCCGACAGGTCGAGCTTGCCTCTGGCGACATGCAGCAGCGCGATCTGCCGCCTGGTGATGCTCCATGGCGCGGGCGTGTCGAAGAGATACCAGGCCGGACCCGGCGTGCCCGACGTGCCGCCATCGCAATTGCCGACGGTCCGCATCCACGGTCGGGCGATCGGCGTCGAAGACCGCCTGACCGTCATGGCAGAGCGCCGAGGCTCCGGKTTCCAGCAGGCCGYAGAGGGGCTCTTCGGGCGGCAGCCGCGCGGTGTGGCCCGTCCCGGCGATCATCGGCTTGAAGATGCCCAGGCGGTCGGAGACATCCTCGCGCCGGATGTTCAAGGCGCTCTCGAACTTGCGGTTCGCGCTCGTGTAGGACTGCGCCTCGATGTCCTTCAGCACGCGCCCGCCGCCCGGCCATTCGCGCATCTGCGGGAACTGGCCGAGCCAGCCGTAGGTCTCCTCTCGCACGGCCGAGGGCACGGTCATGGCGATCTTGTCCCAGGTGACGGGGGCCTTGGTGCAGGCGTCGGTATAGACGGTCTTGAAGCCCCTGTAGGCGAGGTCGAGGTTCTGGCTGTTGACGATCATCGGTGGGTCCTGTCGGTGGTCGGGGTGAGGTCATGGCCGTGGGCGCGAAGCCGCGCGCGGTAGCGGGTGACGGTCCGGGTGTCGATGCCCAGGGCAGAGGCGATCCGGTCAGTGCTGTGGCCGTTCCGGCTGGTGCGCAGCACCGCCCGGGCGGCGCGGATGTTGCGCCGGGCGGGGCCGAGCGGGACGAAGAGCTGGCCGAAGCCCGGCCGGTCGCTCAGCCAGAGGATGGCGGTCGCATGCGGGTCGTCCGGCCGGGCTCGGTCGGTCCGGGGAAGATCGACGCGCTGGCCGGCGTGCCGGACCCGGCGTGTGCGGCACGTCTCGACGCCCAGCTCCGCCTCCATGGCGGGGATCAGCCCAGGGATGTCGAAGCCCATGGACCGCGCTTCGGCGCAGCTCGGGATCGGAAGGTCGGAGGGGTCCGGATATATGCCCGGAGGTATGTGGCATCGGCCGACACATGTCTCCGCCGACAGGTGTCGGGGGCGCGTCCGGAGGGGCGGAAAGGTCCCTCCCGGCACAGAGCCGGCGCTCCGTCCGGTTCGGCCGCGCCGAAACTCTGCGACGGGTGACGACCGAAATCAAGAGACGGCGCATGACGCGCCTGGAGGGGCGGAACGCATCCCTCCCGGCACACGACCGGGTGCTCCGACTGGCTCAGGCGCGTCACCCTCGAAATACCCCCTTTTGGGGCCGATTTCAACGGCAGACGCCAATCGGCCCCGAGGAACGGCACGCAACGCGTCCATTTAATACCAGTTAAAGGGGTCTGTGTGGCCAACTCGGGTTTCAGGACCCGGGGGGCCGAATGGAGAAGATGGCGCTCATCGGGCCGCTCAGCGCGTCTAGCGAAAACGCCGAAGGGCGGCGACCCGCGCGACCGCCGCCCTTCATCTTCGCAGGTGCGTCGCTCAGGCCGCGCGGGCCTCCATCGCCTTGAGCGCCGTGATTGCCTTCCGACCCTGGCCCTTCGTGAGGAACCGCAGGCTCGACGCGTGGAAGGTTCGTTCGATCCACGTGTTCAGTCCGTCCGCCGTGCCCGCGCCCTTGGTCCATTCGGCCCACAGGACGCGGATCGGTTCGAGCTGCGCGAAGCGCGCCATGCCGGGCCGGTCGCCGCCGTTCGGGCCGGTCTTCGCCAGGGGCCGGAGCCCCATCCACGCGAGGACCCCCATGATCGCGTCGAACCCGTCCTGGTCGGGCCGTGGATCTGGTCACACCCGCCATGTGGACCAAGGTCGCGCGGTCGTGCTCTTCCGACAGGTCGAGCTTGCCTTTCGCGACATGCAGCAGCGCGATCTGCCGCTTGGCGATGCTCATGGCGCGTCCTTTCCGGCCTGGCCGCCGCCGTAGAGCACCGCGGCTTCCCCATCCGTCTCCGCGATCCGCCGGATCGCCTGGCTGGCCAGGCGCGCAATCGCCAGAGCCTCGCCTTCGTCCAGATCGCCCCGGCCGARTGCGTCGAAGACACAGGCCGCGTCGTACAGCGCCAGGTGAAGGTCGTTCAGCCGATCCGCCTGGTCCCGGTCAGCACGCCGGGTCATTGGATGACTCCTTCTTGACACGCGGGAACGGACCCTGCGCATCGGCATGAACGAAGGCATCAAGGATCGCGGCTGCATTCGCGACCGCCTCTCGCGCAGCGGGCCGATCCTCGCGGGCGCGCTCGGCTTCCGCGAAGGCCAGCTGCGCGGCCGCAACCCGGCGCATGGCGTCGAGCGCGTCACCCGGTCCCGCAACCATGTAGATCAGGCATTTGCCTTCGACCTGTTCCGGTGTGAGTTCGGTGGGGAGTGTAAAGTTGACGGTCATTTCAGGTCTCCTTTCGGGGCGAGCTTCATGTCGAGGATCGCGGCCTTGAGATGCGACAGGTTCGGCACGTCGCGCCCGGCGAAGAGACCCGCGCGCCGGATGATATTCTCGACGTTCCGCAACCCGCCGCGCTTCCGTGCGACCGCCGCCAGCGCCTTGACCGCCTCGGGGCTGTCCCGGCCGGTTCCACTGGCGAGGGCTTCCACATCCTTTGGACGAACGCCTTCAATCACGACAGGGCGGCGCATCCGGCTTTGCAGCTGCGGCATCGAAGAGACGGCGGCAATGAGGTTCGAGTCGCCGCACAATACCACCGGGAAACCGCCGGTCTCCGCCATGCCGCGCAGCCATTCCAGCGCCTCGCCGCATTTGCCCGTCCGGCGGTTCTTCTGGTCGAGATACTGCGCTTCGTCCACGATCATCATCCGGTAGCGTCCGATGAACGATGCTAACGTTACTCGCGCTTCCGGGACCGTGCGGAAGTCAGGCGGGGCGTAACCCCAGATGCCGGCCAGACTATGCGCGAAGTTCCAGGGCGTCCCTTCGCCCCGCACCGCCTGGACGAGCACTCGAAGTAGGAAGCGAAGACTGGATGAAGAAGGCCGAAGAGGCGGCTTTCGACCGGGCGTGGCGCTTCCGCGATTCGTATTTCCGCGAACTCGAAGACGCGAAAGCCACCGGTGCGAAAATCGCGGTTGGCTACCTGTAACCGTTAAGCGGACGCTTAACGGTCCGAACTGCCCCGCGCTGATTCCATTGAATTTTCTCGGTGACAGAACCAGTAAATCGCCCCGATCACCCCCCGAACGTGACAAAACCAGTGAAACGCCGATTTACAGAACATTGATTTTGTTCGTCTTTTTTTTCGAGGTGGTGACAAACCTGTTGAAAGCGCTCAGCCGGGCGCACAGGTCGAGCTTCCCCCCCCCCAAACGCGGCGGCCGGGCTGAACTGCCAGGCGGCGAGCCGTCGCGATCCGATGCCGGGGACCATCGGTTTCGCGCCCGGGTTCGTCGAACTTGAAAGCACGCAAGGCAAGACTCCAGCCCGCGTCCGTGTCGACGGGGGCGCCGGGCCGGGCGTGCGGGGCCCGGTCCATCCCCAGACGCGGCGCGCGGCGGCTGACAGTCCATGCCACGCGCCGGGACAGGCGGGCCGGCCGGGACGATAGCGACGCCGGGTCGGGAGGCGCGCTAGAGCGGCGGGATCCGTCCGGCCAGGCAGTCGCGCAGGCGTCCGCAGCCTGTGGCGTCCTCGATCCAGCCGGAAGGTGCCGCCAGGTAGAGCCGCAGCGTGGCGGCGATGTCGGCGGCGTCGCGGACCGGGTCGATCCCGTGGAACAGGTAGCTGGCCCGGCCCGGCCCCTGGAGCGCCATGGCCGTCGGCGCGGCGCAGAGGTTCAGGCACGGATGGCCCCGCACCGCGACCGGCAGGGCCTCTGCGGCCAGCCGCGCGGTCAGGGCGGGGACCGGATCCGCCGCGCCGCAGGTGGTACACAGGGTGACCGTGGCGCTCATGCCGTGTCTTCGGTGCGCAGCAGGTAGGTGTCCATGATCCAGCCATGGGCGGCGCGGGCGGCGGCGCGGGTGCGGGCGATCCGCGGCCCGGCCTCTGGCAGCGGTCCATGATCGAGGATCTGCTCGGCCATCCCCAGATAGGCGCCCCACCAGATCGTCAGGTCCGGCCGGGCGAGGGTTAGGAAGCTCGCCTCACCGTCGAGCACGACCGCAAGCGTCTCCGCCCCCTCCGGCCAGCCGTGATCGCGCAAGCGGCGCCCGGTGGTGACGGTGACCGCGCCGGCCACGGTGTTGAAGGGGATGGCGTGGGCCGCGGTCAGGGCCTGGAGCGCGGTGACGCCGGGGATGACTTTCAGCCGCGGTTTCGGAGACAGGCGCCCTGCGATCCTGAGGGTGCTGTCGTAGAGTCCGGGATCGCCCCAGACCAGCAGTGCCACGGGGGATTCGGCGCCGCCGAGCGCCGTCTGCCAGCGGCGCGCGATCTCATCGTGCCAGAGGCGCACGCGGGGCTCGTAGGGCAGGGCGGGGTCGCGCGCGGGGTAGTCGAAATGGACCTGCCGCGCGGTGCTGCCGGCGTTGTGCAGGATGCGGTGGCGCAGATCGGCGAGATCCTCCTTGCCCGTCCCCTTGCGGGGGATCAGCACGGTGCGCGCGGCTTTCAGCGCGGCCTGCCCCTCGAGCGTCACGTGGCCGGGCGATCCGGTGCCGATGCCGATGAGCCAGAGTTCAGTCATCCGGGGGGCCGTCGGCCAGGGGGCCGTAGAGGATCAGCGCCGGCTGGGCGCCGGTGGCGTGGGAGAGTGCATCGGCCAGGGCGGCGACGGTGGTTCGGGTCAGGGTCTGGTCGGGGGTCGAGACCGCCTCGGCCAGGATGGCGGGCTGGTGGGCGGGCAGACCGCGGGCAATGAGCGCGCGGGCAAGCGCCGGGAACGTGCGCTTGCCCATGAACACCACGGTCGAGGCGGTGGGATCGGCCAGCGCGTCCAGGTCGATGTCGGTAGGCAGCGCGCCGGTGGCGTCGTGGCCGGTGACGAACTGCACCCGGCGCGCGGTGAGGCGGCGTGTCAGCGGGATGCCGGCGGCGGCCGCGGCGGCGATGGCCGAGGGAACGCCTGGCACGATCTCATGGGCGATGCCGGCGGCGCGGAGCGCGACGAGTTCCTCCTCCAGCCGCCCGAACACGCCGCCATCGCCGGATTTCAGCCGCACCACGCGCAGATCCTGGCGCGCGTAATCCACCAGCAGGCGGCTGACGTGGTCCTGTTTCGGGGACGGGCGCCCGGCCCGCTTGCCGACGCCCACGAGGTCGGCCCCCGCGCGGGCATGGGACAGGATCGGCCCTGCGGACAGGTCGTCGAACAGCACCGCGTCGGCGCGTTTCAGGCGATCCACCGCCTTCAGGGTCAGAAGTTCTGGGTCGCCGGGGCCGGAGCCCACGAAGCTGACGAAACCGGTCATGGCGGGGCTTTACGCGCTGCACCGGGGCGGGGGAAGATTCTCGTTCCGAGAATCTTGGCGCCCGGGGGATCAGGGCTCGGCCGAGATCATGTGAAAGAACGTGCCGCTGACGCGGTCACGGCAGGCGCCCGTCTCCGGGACGGGATTGCCGTCGGCGTCGGCAACCTTGGCCAGGGGCGGGTCCGGGCTGTCGAGGATCGTGGAATAGTGGAACTCATGGCCGCGGAGCGCCGTGCCGGGAGGGTGGCCGGGCATCGGCCGGGTCAGCACCGCGCGGCGGTATCCCAGGTGAAACTTCCGGGTCTCGTAGCTGGTGAC
Organism: Palleronia rufa; assembly: GCF_000743715.1. Lineage (GTDB taxonomy): Bacteria > Pseudomonadota > Alphaproteobacteria > Rhodobacterales > Rhodobacteraceae > Palleronia > Palleronia rufa. The sequence goes on along the minus strand of NZ_JQEY01000003.1, from coordinate 150,429 downwards.
GAGACCAAGAAGGCCGGCCATCCGGTGCCGCGTGCCGTCCTTGTCGATCAGTGCCGCCCCCAGCGCCATGTAGCCGCCGCATTCGCCGTGGACGGGGCGGGTGTCGGCATGGCGGGCGAGGCCGGCGCGGAAGGTGTCGGCGGCCGCGAGGCGTCCGGCGTGAAGCTCAGGATAGCCGCCGGGGAGCCAGACGAGGTCCGCCTCCGGCGCGGGTGCCTCATCGGCCAGCGGCGAGAATGGCAGGATCTCGGCCCCCGATTGCCGCCAGCCTTCGAGGAGATGCGGGTAGGTGAACGAGAAGGCCGCGTCCCGGGCCAGGGCGATGCGCTGGGCGGGGGGCGGCGGAAGGGATCCGAGCGGGGGCGCGGGTCCGATGCGGGCGGCGGTGCGGATCGCGGCGAGGTCCACGTTGTCGCGCAGAAAGGTCGCGTAGCCGGCTATGGCGGCCTCCAGATCCGGGTGCTCGACGGCCTGGATCAGGCCCAGGTGCCGCTCGGGCAGGGCAAGATCCCCGCGCCGGGGCAGAACGCCCAGGACAGCGAGGCCCGCATGGTCCATCCCGGCGCGGATCAGGCGTTCATGCCGGGGCGAGGCGACGCGGTTCAGGATCACGCCTGCGAACGGCAGGTCCGGGGCGTAGCGCGCGAACCCCAGGGCGGTGGCGGCGGCGGATTGCGCCTGGCCGCCGGCATCGATCACCAGGACCACCGGCCAACCCATGCGCCGCGCTGTCTCTGCCGAAGAGCCGAAGCCCGCGCGGCCCCTGGTGGCGACGCCGTCGTAGAGACCCATGGAGCCTTCGGCGATGCAGATGTCGGCGCCGGCTGCGCGGGCGGCGATGGCGCCCAGCAGTGCCTCGTCCATCGCCCAGCTGTCGAGGTTGTAGGAGGCGCGTCCCGCGGCGGCCAGATGGAAGGCGGGGTCGATGTAGTCCGGACCGGACTTGAAGGGCTGGACTGCCAGCCCGTCCTGGGCCAGGGCGCGGAGAAGGCCCAGCATCACCGTGGTCTTGCCGGTTCCGGATGCGGGGGCGGAGACGAGGAGGCCCGGGATCATCTGCGGTTCCCGCGGCAGGCGTTGCGCGGCCTCCGGCGGGGATATTTGGGGAAAGATGAAGGGGCGGAGCGCGTGTCAGTCATCGGAGGGGGTCCAGTCCGACCAGGGGCTGCCCGCCGACTGGGGGCGGTACCGGCGGTCGTAGCCGGTGGCGTAGAGGCGGCTTTCCGTGAAGTCCCGCGCCGCGAGGGCGGGGCCGACGAGGATCAGGGCGGTGCGCGACACGGTATCGGGAATTGCCGCCGCGATGGTGGACAGCGTGGCGCGGAAGAGCTGCTCGTCAGGCCAGCTGGCGCGGTAGACCACGGCCGCGGGACACTCCGGGCCGTAGGCGGGGGTCAGCTCCGCCGCGACGGTGGCGAGGTTGTGGATCGACAGGTGGATGGCGAGGGTCGCGCCGGTGGCGGCGAAACCGGCCAGCGTCTCGCCCGCGGGCATCGACGAGGCGCGGCCGGGCGTCCGGGTCAGCACCACCGATTGCGCCACCCCGGGCAGGGTGAGTTCCGCGCCCAGCGTCGCTGCGGCGGCGGCGAAGGCGGGCACGCCCGGCGTGACGGTCCAGGGGATGCCCATGGCGTCGAGACGGCGGATCTGCTCACCCATGGCGGACCAGACCGACAGGTCGCCGGAGTGGAGGCGGGCGATGTCGTGGCCGTCGGCATGGGCGGCGGCGATCTCTGCCACGATGGCGTCGAGATCGAGCGGCGCGGTGTTCACGATGCGCGCGTCCGGCGGGCAGTGCGAGAGCAGCGCCCGGGGCACGAGCGAGCCGGCATAGAGGCAGACCGGGCAGGAGGCGATCAGGTCGCGGCCGCGCAAGGTGATGAGGTCAGGCGCGCCGGGTCCGGCGCCGATGAAGTGTACGGTCATGGGGAGGCTCCGGTGGCCAGGGCGCAGGTGGCCATCCGGTCGGCCGAGACCGCGCGGGGGCCGACGAGCCGTGCGCCCGGCCCGGCGGCGGCCAGGGCCGCGGCTTCGGCGAGGCTGGGCGTGGCACGATGGGTAAGGGACGCGGTCGAGCGCGTGGCGGTGGGCTGACCGCGCAGGTGCTCCGGTGAGAGGCCGGTCACGGGCAAGGCCAGATCGCGGACCAGGGCGCGGAAGGCCGGGTGGCGGGCCTTGTCCGCGGCGGTGGCCAGGGCGTCCGGGACGCCGCCGGTCCGTTCCAGCGCGTCGCGCAGGCTGGCGGCGGTCGCACCGGCGCGGAAGCCGAAGCCGGCGACGATCACAGCGTGGTGCTCCATTGCAGGACCGGGCGGGCGGGGGACCAGGCGCGGAAGGCGCCGACCGGCGCCGGGCTTTCCGTGGCAACGCGGAGAAGGGATCCGCCGAGGACCGGCTGGCGGGCGAGGATCAGCGACTCCGTCTCCAGGGTGACGGCGTTGGCCACCAGGCGGGCGCCCGGTGCGCGGGCGGAGAGCGCGTCGAGAAGGGGCGCGGTGAGCCCGCCGCCGACGAAGATCGCGTCGGGGGGCGGGCCGGTCAGGGCCTCCGGCGCGGCGCCATGGATCACCGTGAGTTCGAGACCCAGCGCGTCGGCATTGGCGCGGATGCGGGTGGCGCGGTCGGCCCGGCGCTCGATGCTGGTGGCGGTCAGCGAGGGTCCCGAGAGCAGCCATTCGAGCGCCACCGCCCCGGATCCGCCGCCGATGTCCCACAGATGCTCCCCCGCGCGCGGGGCGAGGGCGGCGAGGGTCAGGGCGCGGATCGGCGATTTGGTGATCTGGCCGTCGTTGTCGAAGAGCGCGTCGGGGCGGCCCGGGGACAGCGCCAGGGCGGCGATGCCCCGGGGCTCGATCGCGGCGGTGACGGGGGCGGCGTGGTCACCGGCCAGCGCGTCGGCGCGTGCCGTGGCGAGGCGCGCGCGCGGACCGCCGAGGGCCTGGCAGACATGCACGATGCTGGCGCCGCCGCCGAGGCCGGTGAGATAGGCGCCGAGCTCTTCCACGGCGGCGGCGTCGCGGAGGGTGGCGAGGATGCGGACGCCGGGAGCCAGATGGCGGCGCAGGCGCGACAGCGGTGCGGCATGGAGCCCGAGGCAGGCCGTGCGCTCCAGCGGCCAGCCGAGCCGCGCCGCGGCGAGCGAGAAGACCGACGGTCCGGGCAGCGCCGTCCATTCGTCGGGCGACAGCGCGCCGGCGATGATGCGGCCGGCGCCGAACCAGAACGGATCGCCGGAGGCGAGGGCCACGGTGGGACGTCCGCGCTGCGCCAGCAGGAGCGGCAGGCCGTCGGCGAAGGGGGCGGGCCATTCAACCTGCCGGCCGGTCAGCCCGGGCAAAAGCGACAGGTGGCGGGGCGGGCCGATCACCGTCTCGGCCGCGTCGAGGGCGGCGCGCGCGGCCGGGATCAGGCCGGCGGCGCCGTCCTCTCCCAGTCCCACGATGGTCAGCCAGGGGAATTCCATGGCGCAGGGGTGTCACGGGTCGCGGGCGTGGGCAAGCTCTTGCGCGGGCGGATGGCTGGCGGCATGACGTCGGGCCATGACGGGTCCCAACATCCTGATCCTCGGCGGAACGACCGAGGCTTCGGCGCTGGCGCAGGCGCTGGCCGCCGCCGGTATCCGCGGCACCGTGTCCCTGGCCGGTCGGGTCGAGCGGCCGGCCCCCCAGGCGCTGCCCCTGCGGGTGGGCGGCTTCGGCGGGGCCGAGGGTCTGGCGGCGTGGATGCGGGCCGGGGCGGTGACCCATCTGGTGGACGCCACCCATCCCTTCGCGGCGGCCATCTCGCGGAACGCGGTCGCGGCGGCGCGTCTGGCCGATGTGCCGCTGGTCGCACTGACGCGGCCGGCCTGGGAGGCGGGACCGGGCGACGACTGGCGGCGCGTACCCGACATGGCCGGCGCGGTCGCTGCCCTGGCGGGCCCGCCCAGGCGGGTGATGCTGGCGGTGGGCCGGATGCATCTGCCCGCGTTCGCGGTGCAGCCGCAGCACGCCTACCTGCTGCGGCTCGTCGATCCGCCGCGTGAGGCGCTGCCGCTACGGGAGGCGCGGGTCGAGGTCTCGCGCGGGCCGTTCACGCAAGCTGGCGACCGCGCGCTGATGCAGCGGCACGGAATCGATCTGGTGGTGTCGAAGAACGCGGGCGGAAGCGGTGCGCGCGCGAAGCTGCTGGCGGCGCGGGCGCTGCGGCTTGCGGTGGTGATGGTCGACCGACCGGCGCTGCCCGAGCGCGACGAGGTGACATCGGCCGGGGCGGCGCTGGACTGGATCGCCGGGCGGTGAGGTCGGGGGGGCGCTGCCCCCGGCGCCCCTGGCGCCTCCCCCGGGATATTTCGGGAAAGATGAAGGGGGGCTGCCCGGTCCGGGTTTCGATGTCGGCGGAGGGCGGATCAGCCGGCGAAGCGGGGGGTGTAGACGATGGGCGGGCGGCCGTCGCGCCGGATCAGACGGGTGCGGGACGACCCGATCAGGACGACGGTGCGCATGTCCGCCATCCCGGCCGTTGCGTCCGGCAAGGGGACCACGCGGAGCGATTCGTCCGGGGTGGAGACGGCGCGGGCGAAGATCACGGGACGCGCATCCGCACAGGTCTCGCGGAGGATGGCGAGGGTTCGGGCGAAACCCTCCGGACGGGCGGCCGAGCGGGGGTTGTAGAAGGCCATGGCGAAGTCGGCCTCTGCCGCCAGGCGCAGGCGGCGCTCGATCAGCGCCCAGGGCTTGAGGTTGTCGCTGAGGTTGATGGCACAGAAATCGTGGCCGAGGGGCGCGCCGGCGCGGGCCGCCGCGGCGAGCATTGCGGTGATGCCGGGCAGCACCTCTATGTCCAGCGCGCGCCAGGCGGGGGGACCCGTCTCGACCGCCTCGAACACCGCCGAGGCCATGGCGAACACCCCCGGATCGCCCGAGGACACCACCGCGACCCGGCGGCCCTGTGCGGCGAGGGTCAACGCATGGGCGGCGCGGTCGAGCTCCACCCGGTTGTCGCTGGCGTGTTTCACAAGGCCGTCGCGGTCCGGCAGGCGCGCGACATACGGGATGTAGCCGACAGCGTCGGTGGCCTGATCCAGCACCGCCTGTGCCTCGGGCGTGACCAGCCGTCCGGCGCCGGGGCCGAGGCCCACGATCCGCAGCCAGCCGGTCACGGGCGGCGGCCCCGTCCATGGACCAGGACGATGGAGAAATAGGGCACCGCGCGGCCCTCCGCCTCGAGGAGCGGCATGACCCGTTGCGCCTCCATGGCCGCACATTCCACCAGCCAGGCGCGGTCGAACTTGCCCGCCGTGCGGAGCGCGCGCCGGACGCGGTCCATGTTGCGGCCGATCTTCATCACCACCAGCGCGTCGGCCTCTGCCATGCGGGCGGCCAGGACGTCCTCGGGCAGGGTCGCCATCAGCACCGACAGCACGTCGTCGCCCCAGGTGATCGGCCGGTTGGTGGCGGTCCAGGCCGCGGACATGCCGGTGATGGCGGGCACGATCTCGACCGGGATCCGGTCTTTGAGCCGGGCATGGAGATGCATGAAGGAGCCGTAGAAGAACGGATCGCCCTCGCAGGGGACGACGACCTCCGCGCCGCCCATGACCAGATCTCGGAGATGGGCGCAGACGTCCCCATAGAAGGCCGAGAGGGTCGCGTTATAGGCCGGATCGTCCAGAGGGATCTCCGTCGTGACCGGGTATTCCATGGCAAACTCGGTCACGCCTTCGGGCAGCATCCCGTCGATCGAGGTACGAGCGCGGCCGGGGCGGCCGGCCTTGCGGAAATAGGCGACATGGCGCGCGCCGCGGATCAGGCGGTCGGCCCGGACGCTCATCAGGTCCGGGTCGCCGGGGCCGAGGCCGACGCCGACCAGGCGGCCCGGCGTGGTCATTCCGCGCGGCTCGCCAGCGCGTTCACGGCCGCGACGGTGATGGCCGAACCGCCCAAGCGCCCCTCGACGATCAGCGAGGGCACCGGCTGCGCGGCCCAGAGCGCGTCCTTTGATTCGCGCGCGCCGACAAAGCCCACCGGACAGCCGACGATGGCCGCCGGACGCGGGTAGGCGGGGTCCTCGAGCATGTTCAGCAGGTGGAACAGGGCGGTGGGTGCGTTGCCGATGGCCACCACCGCGCCGTCCAGATGGGGGCGCCAGAGTTCCAGCGCCACCGCGGAGCGGGTGTTGCCCTGCTCCAGCGCCATGCCGGGTATCTTGGGGTCGTTCAGCGTGCAAATTACCGCGTTGCCGGCCGGAAGGCGGGGCCGGGTGATGCCCTCGGACACCATGCGCGCGTCGCACAGGATCGGGGCGCCGGACTCCAGCGCGGCGCGGGCGGCGGGAACGAAATCCGGCGACATGCGCACGTCGCGCTCCAGTCCGACCATGCCGGCGGCGTGGATCATGCGCACCACGACGGGTTCGGCGTCGGCGTCGAACCGCGTCAGGTCGGCCTCTGCCCGGATCGTGGCGAAGGACTGGCGGTAGATCGCAGCGCCGTCTTTCTCGTACACATGGGGCATCAGAGGGCGTCCGCGACCTGCACCGGGGTCAGGCCCCGGCGGGTGGGTATGTCGCCCGCCCGGCCGTCGGTGACAAGGTCGAACCGTCCGTCACGCCCCACCAGCGTTACGGCGGCCGGGCGGGACCGCGCGCAGCCCTTGGCGCAGCCGGAGACGTGGAGGCTGGCCACCCGGCCCGCCAGCGCGCGGGCGACGGAGCGGGTCTCGACGCTGGCGCTGGCGCAGAACGGCGCGCCCGGGCAGGCGTCCACGGCCAGGATCGGGTCGTCGGGGCGGGTGATGAGGCCTTCCGGCGCCGTATCGGCGCCTTCCAGAACCAGCATCCGCCACGGCGTGATCCTGAGCGCGGTCGCGGCGCGCGCGGCAGCGGTCCAGAGCGGCGCCTCGATCTGGCCGAAGGGCACGCCGGCAAGGGAACCGTGGGGAGTCGGGCCGGGCCGCGGCGGCGCGGCGGGTGGCAGCGGCGGCGCTCCGGCGAAACGGTCGGGCAGGGCGGCGCGGTCGAGCAGGGCGGACATCCGGCGCGTGTCTCCGCGGTTGGCCGCGAACCACCGGGCGAGGTCGAGCATGGCGGGCACGGCGCCCTCCTCAAGGACGGCGCGACCCGTGGCCGCGCCATCGGCCCGGACGATCAGCCCGGAGGCGGCGCGCTCCACCCGGATGTCGGCGGGATCGCGGCCGAGGATCGGCGCGGCGCCGGTATCGACGGCGAGACCGAACTTGGCCGGCAGGTCGGGCAGGTCGGCAAGGACCTCATGGAGACGGTGGCCCAAGCGATGTGTCGTGTCGCCCGCCGCCCAGAACGGCTGGACCAGGATGTTGCGCCGGGCCTCCGTCTCGGGGTCGGTGTCCAGCAGGCCGAGGGCATTTAGTCCGGTCAGGACCGCGTCATGGGCGGCGGGCGACACCCCCCGGATCTGTACGTTGCCGCGCCGGGTCAACTCGATCACGCCCGACCCATGGCGGGCGGCGATCTCACCCAGTCCCAGTGCCGCGTCGCAGGCCAACCGGCCCAGCCGGGGACGCACCCGCACCACCAGCCCGTCGCCCGACATCATCGGCCGCCACGCGCCGGGGCACCATCCCCTGACCGCGCCCGTCATGCCTCCAGCCCCGACAGGATCGAGTTCCGCCGCGTCTGCCACAGGCCCGCGGCATGAAGCGCGGCGAAGCGGTCGCGCATGGCCGCCAGCGCCAGCGGATTCTCGCACTCCAGGAAGGCCACGACCGTTTCATCGCCCAGTGTCGCGTCGTGATAGGCGTCGAAGAGATGCGGCGCCACGGCATCGGCAAGCTGCGCGAAGGCGGCCATGTGCTCGAGCGTGGCGGCGATCTCCGCCCCGCCGCGAAACCCGTGGCGCATCATCCCCGCGATCCAGCCCGGCTGGGTGGCGCGGCCATGGACCACCCGGGCGATCTCTTCGGGCAGGCTGCGGGTGCGGGGGCGGGCGGGGTCGGTGTTGTCGAGGTGCCAGAGCCGGGCGCGGCCGCCGGTGACGGATTGCGCGGCGGCGAACCCGGCCTCGTGCGTGGCGTAGTCGCCGGCCAGCAGCAGGTCGCTTTCGGCCAGATCCTGGGCGTGGACGAAGCTGTCGGCGGCGGCGACCCGGTCGTGCAGACCGCCTGAGTCCTGCACAGGTACGGGGCCGTCATGGGCATAGGCGCTGGCGGCAAGCCAGGCCTCTCCCGCCGTGCGGCGGCCCGCCTCGGAATAATCCTCCACGTCCATGCCGGTGCCGAAGCTTCCCGGCGCGGGGCCGTAGACCCGGTGGCCCGGGCGGCCCACATACGGGTTCCAGTCCGGCGCCTCGTCGCGCGCGGCCAGGGCGCGGGCGGCCTGTCCGTGCAGCGTGGAAAGCTGCGGGAAGGTGTCGCGGAACAGCCCGGAGATGCGCAGGGTCACGTCGCAGCGGGGGCGGTCGAGTTCGGCGATGGGCAGGATCTCGATCCCCGAGACGCGCTCGGAGCCGTCGTCCCAGACCGGCCGCACGCCCATGAGCGCAAGGCCCATGGCGAAATCCTCGCCCGCGGTGCGCATGGTCGAGGACCCCCAGAGGTCCACCACCGTGGCGCGGGGCCAGTCGCCCTTATCCTGGAGGTGGCGGCGCACCAACTCGTCGGCAAGGCGCGCACCCTGGGCATAGGCGGCGCGGGTCGGGATGGCGCGGGCGTCCACGGTGTAGAGGTTGCGCCCGGTGGGCAGCACGTCGCGCCGCCCGCGATAGGGCGACCCGGAGGGGCCGGCGGGGATCCGGCGGCCGTCCAGCGCGGACAGCAGCGCGTCGCGCTCGTCGGTGCCGGGGCCGAAGGCGTTGGCCCGGCCCCAGACGTGCAGCCCGTCGCCGAACTGGCTGTCCTTCACGTCGCAGACGAAGCGGTCGATGCGGCTGATGGCCTCGGAGCCGCAGAGATCGGACGCAAGGCCCAGGTCGTCCTCGACCCCGCGGCCGCGCGCCTCGTCGCGGATGTCGTCCATCAGCCGGTCGCGGCGGCGGGGGTCGAGCCCGTCGGCGTTGGAGAACTCGTCCAGCAGGGCCTCGAGCCGGGCCAGCCGGTCGGGCGTGTCCGAAGGCCGGAGCGGGGGCGGGACGTGGCCGAGCGTCACCGCGCCGATGCGGCGCTTGGCCTGGGCGGCCTCTCCCGGATCGTTGACGATGAACGGATAAATCACCGGCAGGTCGCCGGTCAGCGCCTCTGGCCAGCAGCTGCCGGACAGGGCCACCGCCTTGCCGGGCAGCCATTCCAGCGTGCCATGGGCGCCGATATGGACTAGCACGTCGGCGCGGGCGTGGAGCCAGAGGTAGAAGGCGACATAGGCGTGGCGCGGGACGCGCGACAGGTCGTGGTAGTCATCGCCCCGGTGCGCCGTGCTGCCGCGCTCGGGCTGGAGAGCGACGAGGCCGCGCCCGGTCTCGATGGCGGCGAAGCGGATCGCGTCATCCGCGATGTTCGGGTCGTCCTCCGGAGCACCCCAGGCGGCCGCAAGACCGTCTTGCAGGGTGCGGGGTAGCCGCGCGAGGGCCGCGCGGTAGTCCGACAGCGGCCAGCAAAGCGTCCGCTCGGCGAGACGCGCGGGCAGATCCGGGACCGCACCGACCGCATAGCCCGCAGCACCCAGGTCCGACAGGATCGCCGCGGCCGAGGCTGGCGCATCGAGCCCGACCGCATGGGCCATGTTCCAGTTCCGCCCCGGATAGGTGGACAGCACCAGCGCCACCCGTCTCTCGCGGGCCGGTGTCGCGCCCAGTCGGATCCAGGCCGCCACCCGCCCGGCGATGGCGTCGATCCGGCCCGCGTCCGGACGATGGGCGACGCGCGCGAACTCCAGGTCCGCATCCCGCGCGCCGGCTTCCTTGAACGACGCGACGCCCGCGAACACGCGCCCGTCCATCTCCGGCAACACCACGTGCATGGCCAGGTCCGCGGGCGACAGCCCCCGCTCGGCCCCGCCCCAGGCCGCCCGGTCGGAGGTCGCCAGCGCCACCTGGAACACCGGCACCCCGGCGGCATCCAGCGGCGACGTCCCATCCGCCCCGCGCCCGGAGAACGACGTCGCGTTGACCACCGCCACGGGCCGGTGAAACGCCATCTGCCGCGCCAGCCAGCCCGCCGCCCCGGGTGTCTTCAGCGACGGCACGAACACCCCCATGGCCTCGAACCCCCGCGCGCGGAGCGCCTCGATCAGCGCCGCGACCGGCGCCAGATCCGCCGCCACGAGGTAGGAGCGGTAGAAGGTCACGAGCACCCGCCCCTTCATCTTTCCGGAAATATCCCGGGGTCCGGGGCAGAGCCCCGGCGCGGTCGCCGCCGGGCAGCACACCCCGTCCTCCGGTGTCCACGCCCCCACCATGGGCAGCGCCTTCTGCCCGCGCACGGGGGCCGCGTATAGCCCCGATGCCAGAGCCATCTGCGCCAGCGCCGCCTGCGCCGCCACCGCACCGCCGGTGTCGCAGAGATGCGCCAGACGGCGCAGCGTGGAGACCGGCAGGGTCGAGGCCGCGTCCAGGGCCGTGTCCGGGCGCCCGTCGGCGGGCAGGACGGCAAGGGCGATGCCCCGCGCGCGCGCCAGGGTCGCGACCTGCTGAAGGCCGTAGGACCAGTAGGGCGCCCCGCCGATCAGACGGATAAGGATGCCGGTGGCGCCTGACAGCGTCTGCTCGACATAGGTGTCCACGGACAGCGGATGGCGCAGGGCGGCCAGGTTGGCGAGCCGGAGAGAGGGCAGCCCATCGCCCTCCGCCGCGCGGTGCCAGCCGGCCGCAAAGGCGCCGAGATCGGAATCCGAGAAGGACAACACAACCAGATCGGCCGGGCTCTGGGCCAGGTCGCGGGGCGCGTCGGCCTCATCCAGCCCGTGACTTTCGCGGAAGACGACATGCATGTCAGATCGACCCGCCCGTTCCGGCCCCGGCCCGCGCGCACGTCACACCGGCGCGAGGCGCATCGTGCGGTGTGCGTGAGTCGGCGGCGCGCGTCATGTCACCCGGCGGCCTCAAGCTGGCCCAACGCCGCGCGGATTGCCGTTGCGTCGATGTCGTCATGCTCGGCGATCACCACCAGCCGGCCCCGGCGCCCTTCCGCCGGAGTCCAGGGGCGATCGAACTGGTGGCGCACCCGCGCGCCGACGGCCTGTACCAGGAGGCGCATGGGCCTGCCGCGCACGGCGGCGTAGCCCTTGACCCGCAGGATGTCGTGGGAGGCCGCGAGGCGTTCGATGGCGGCGACCAGCGCGGCGGGATCGTCCAGTTCCGGCAGGTCCACGACGACGCTGTCGAAATCCTCATGGTCGTGGTCCGCCGCGCCGTCGTGATGGGACGGGCGGGCGTCGATGTCGTCCTCCGCCGCCGCCTCCAGTCCCAGGATGATGCGCGGATCCACGGCGCCCTCCGCCACTTCGACCACCGGCAGGGGGCGGGGCGCCTGGGCTGCGATGATCTCGCGGGCCCGGGCCACGCCGTCGGGGCCGGCGAGGTCGGGCTTGGTCAGCAGAACGATGTCGGCGCAGGCGATCTGGTCCTCGAACACTTCGGACAGGGGCGTTTCGTGGTCCAGGCTGTCGTCGGCCAGGCGCTGGGCGTCCACGCGGGCCACGTCGGGGGCGAACCTGCCGGCGGACACCGCCTCGGCATCGGCCAGCGCGATCACCCCGTCCACGGTGATCTTCGAGCGGATGTCGGGCCAGTCGAACGCCTTCAGCAGCGGTTTCGGCAGGGCGAGGCCCGAGGTCTCTATGAGAATGTGATCGGGGCGCGGCTCCAGCGCCATCAGCGCCTCGATCGTCGGGATGAAGTCGTCGGCCACGGTGCAGCAGATGCAGCCGTTGGCGAGCTCCATGATGTTCTCCGCCGGGCAGTCGGGGATCGCGCAGCCCTTCAGGATCTCTCCGTCCACGCCCATGTCGCCGAACTCGTTCACGACCACCGCCAGACGTCGGCCACCCGGGTTCTGCATCAGGTGCCGGACCAGCGTGGTCTTGCCGCTGCCCAGAAACCCGGTGATGACGGTAATGGGAAGTTTCGCAAGGTCAGCCATCCTGGGTCTCCGGCATGGGGGGAATTCGCGCGATGCAGTTGCGCTTGAAATGTTCGGATCGCTCACGCCACGGCACCAGCCCGTCGGGCTGCCCGGCATAGAGCGCGGCGCCATGGGTCACGATGTCGGCGTCGGTTTCCGTAAGATTGCCATAGACGAAGGTCCAGCGCCCCGGGCCGCGCAGCGCGACCGAGCACCCGCGCTCGCAATTCGACAGGCATTCGGTGCGGGTCAGGCGCACGCCGTCGGGCAGGCGTTCGGCCACCCGGTCGGCCAGCACCTCTCCCGGGCGGCGCGGCTCGCCGGGGGCGTCGATTCCGCGACGGCATTTCACGCAGACCAGAAGCTCGGTCCCCGGATCGCTCCCCGGCATGGCTCACCCTCTCTGGCCGGGGAGGCGGGCAAGGGCGGAATGGGGGCGGCGGCCCCGTCCTCCGATCCCGGCACACCCCGTCCGGCTCGTGTCACTCTCGGCGCTGGCAGGTCTCCCGGCTTGCGGATGTGGGCGCGGGGCCCGCGGCCCGCCTGCCTTCCCGGGACGACCCAGTGGCGTTGGCGGACCTCTCCGGTCACGGTCGCGGGGGCGGCTGGGATCAATGTCCCATTCCCTTTTCACCCGTTGCAACGGGCACCGGCGCGGGCGACACATGCGCCGAGCCATCGTCCCGAGTCAAGGAAGAACCATGCGTGGACATTGCCATTGCGGCGCGGTCGAATGGCGCGTCGACGGCCCGGTGACCTGGTCGGCGCTGTGCCATTGCGACGACTGTCGCCGGATCGCCTCCGCACCAATCGTGGCGTTTTTGGGCGCACTTCGATGCCATGTGACTTGGCAAGGCCGTCCGGCAATCTACGCCTCGGCGCCTGGCAACGAGCGGCTTTTTTGTGGTGTCTGCAGCTCTGCCCTGGCGTTCCGCGGCGCGCGCTATCCGGATGGGGTGTTCCTTCACGCTGCGACGATGAACGATCCGGCCGGTTACAGGCCCGATTGCTACGTGATGACCGACGCGCAACTCGCCTGGTTGAAGATCGACGACGACCTGCCGCGCCATCCAGGGTTCAACGAGGGGAAGGTGACATGAGCGACGAGACGACCGAGCGCCACAATGCCAAGATGAAGAAGATCAAGGCGGCCCGCGACGAGATGATGAAGACCAAGACCGAGGAGAAGGGCCTGATCCTGGTCCATACCGGCAAGGGCAAGGGCAAGTCCTCGGCCGGGTTCGGCATGGTGATGCGCTGCATCGCTTGGGGGATGCCATCTGCCGTGGTGCAATTCGTCAAGGGCAACTGGGACACAGGCGAAAAAACCCTGCTGCGCGATCGGTTCGCCGGCGAATGCCGGTTCTTCGTCTCCGGTGAGGGGTTCACCTGGGAGACGCAGGACCGGGAGCGCGACATCGCCGCCGCGAAGGAGGGCTGGCGCATCGCGCAGGAGCAGATCCTGGACCCGGAGATTCGGTTCGTGCTGCTGGACGAGATCAACATCGCCCTGCGCTACGACTATCTGGACATCGATGAGGTGGTGGCCTTCCTGCTGGAGAGCAAGCCGCGCATGACGCATGTCTGCCTGACGGGCCGCAATGCCAAGCCCGAGCTGATCGAGGCGGCGGACCTGGTGACCGAGTTCGAGCAGGTGAAGCATCCGTTCCGCGAGGGCGTGAAGGCGCAGAAGGGCGTGGAGTTCTGATGCGCGGCAGGCCCCCGGTCCGCACCCCGGCGCGCGTCCGATGGTGAGCGGGGTCGATGTAGTCGTCTGGGATTTCGACGGCGTGCTCAACGTCAATCCGGGCGGAGAGGTGTTTCCCTGGGTCGCGCGGCTGAAGGAGGACCTGGGCATCGCGCCGGCCTCCTTCCGGCGGTTCCTGAACGAACCCGGACAGGCCCGCGACGTGCTGAAGGGCGACGCCGACCTTCTGGCGCGCCTGCGCCGCTGGATCGAGGACGAGGGCCATGCCATCGACGGCAAGGCCTTTCTGGAGCATTGGCTCGTTTCCGACGACCGCCCGGACGACCAGGCCGTGGGCTGGCTGGCCGCCCATGACGGGCGCAAGGTGATCGCCACCAACAATCCGCCGTCCCGCGCCCGCTACATCGCCGAGCGGACCCGCGCCGGCCGCCTGGTCGAAACGGTGCTCGCCAGCGGCGAGATCGGCGCGGCCAAACCCGATCCGGGGTTCTTCCGCTACGTCGAGGGCTGGACCGGTGTGCCGCCGAACCGCTTGCTGCTGATCGACGACAGCGCGGACAACGTGGCCCAGGCGGCGCGGCGCGGGTGGCGGACGTTCCGCTTCGCCGCCGACACGCGCGACCGCCTGCCCGGGATCCTGGGCCTGTGAGGGACAGGTCCGAGCGTGTGGTGACCCACCGCATCCGGGCCCTGCGCGACGTGGCGGTGCCGCCGCTGAAGATCGCGATGATCGCCGATCTGCATGCCTGCCGTCCCGGCATGGCAGAGGACCGGATCGCGCGGATCGTGGCGCAGGCGAACGGCCTGGGCGCCGACCTGATCTGCCTGTTGGGCGACTACCCGGGTCATACGCGCGGCACCACGCCCCTGACGCCCGATGAGGTGGTGCCGCGTCTCACCGCACTGCGCGCGCCGCTGGGGGTGGTGGCGATCATGGGCAACCACGACTGGCTGGACGATCTGCCCGCGCGCCGCGGGGAAATCCCCGAAACCCGCTGGCACCGCGCCTTCCGGGACGCGGGGCTGACGACGCTGCACAACGCGGCGACGACGCTGCGCAAGGACGGGCTGGAGGTCACGCTTGCTGGGCTCGATTCGCAGATGGCCCATGGTCGGAAACGTCCCGGCGCCGACGATTTCGCGTCCGTCTCCGCGCGGATCGACCCCGGCCGGTTCACCATCCTTCTGGCCCATGAGCCGGACATCTTTCCCGACCTTCCCGGCCATGTGGACCTGACGCTGTCGGGACATATGCATGGCGGGCAGGTGCGGCTCTTCGGCCGGGCGCTCTACTGTCCGTCGCGCTACGGCACCCGCTACGATCTGGGCCATTTCCGTGAGGGGACGCGGCAGCTTGTGGTCTCTGGCGGGCTGGGCAACTCGTTGCTGCCGATCCGCTTTGGCATCCCGCCCGCCATCACGGTTGTCGACATCGGATGAGCCGCGCGCTGATGATCCAGGGCACCGGGTCCAACGTGGGCAAGTCGCTGCTGGTGGCGGGGCTCTGCCGGGCGGCGCACAGGCGCGGGCTGTCGGTCGCGCCGTTCAAGCCGCAGAACATGTCCAACAACGCTGCCGTGACCGCCGACGGGGGCGAGATCGGCCGCGCCCAGGCGCTGCAGGCCCGTGCGGCGGGGCTGGCGCCGGTGACCGACATGAACCCGGTGCTGCTGAAGCCCGAGACCGATACCGGCGCGCAGGTGGTGGTGCAGGGGCACCGGCTGACCACGGTGCGGGCGCGCGACTACGCGGCGCTGAAACCGCGGCTGATGGCTCCGGTGCTGGAGAGCTTCGCGCGGCTGCGCGCGGCGCATGACCTGGTGCTGGTCGAGGGTGCCGGCAGCCCGGCCGAGGTCAACCTGCGCGCCGGCGACATCGCCAACATGGGTTTCGCGCGGGCCGCCGGGGTGCCGGTTGTGCTGGCCGGCGACATCGACCGGGGCGGGGTGATCGCGCAGATCGTCGGCACGCGGCAGGTCCTCGACCCGGCCGACGCCGCGATGGTGGCGGGGTTCGTGGTGAACCGGTTCCGGGGCGACCCGCGCCTTTTCGACGACGGCTACCGGATGATCGAGACCCGCACCGGCTGGTGCGGCTTCGGCCTCTGCCCGTGGTTCCCGGACGCCTGGCGACTGCCGGCGGAGGACGCGCTGGACATCCGCACCGAACGGACGGGGGGCGGGCTGCATGTCGTCTGCCTGCGCCTGTCCCGGATCGCCAATTTCGACGATCTCGATCCGCTGGCACAGGAGCCGGGCGTGCGGCTGACCATGCTGGGGGCTGGCACGGCGCTGCCGGGCGACGCCGATGTGGTGATCGTGCCGGGGACCAAGTCCACGCGCGGTGATCTGGCGTGGCTGCGCGCGCAGGGCTGGGACGTGGACCTTGCCGCCCATGTGCGGCGCGGCGGGCATGTGCTGGGGATCTGCGGCGGCTACCAGATGCTGGGCCGGTCGGTGGCCGATCCGCAGGGGCTGGAGGGCGCGCCGGGCGCCGATCCGGGCCTTGGCCTCTTGCAGGTGGACACCGTCATGTCGCCCGCGAAGCGTCTGGGAGAGGTCGCGGCCGTGCATGTGCCCAGCGGCGCACCCCTGACGGGCTATGAGATCCACCTGGGCCGGACCGAGGGCCCGGACCGTGCCCGCCCCTTCGCGCGGGTGGACGGGTCGGACGAAGGCGCGTCGGACGGGACCGGGCGCATTTCCGGCAGCTATCTGCACGGCATGTTCCGCGACGACCGGTTCCGCGCGGCGTGGCTGGCCGGGTTCGGGGTGGCGTCCGAGGCGGGCTACGACGCGGGGCTGGAGCGGGTGCTCGACGCGCTGGCCGATCATCTGGAGGCGCATCTCGACGTCGAGGGGCTGTTCGACGCGGCCAGCTAGCCCAGTGCCCGCAAGAGCCTCTGCCAGGCGGCGTCTCCGTCCGGCAGGCCAAGCCGGATCCAGCGGGCGGAATAGGGAAAGATCCGCGACCATATGCGGTCTCGTGCCAGACGTGTCTGCGCGGCGGCGCTGTCCGCGGTGTCGTAGGTGCGAAACAGCGATGTGCCCCCGACAAGGGCCCAGCCTGCGCCTTCGGCCAGGGCATCCAGCCGCGCGGCGTCCCGCGCCAGGCGCGCGGTCGTTCCGGCCTGCCATGCGGTGTCTGCCAGCGCGGCGCGTCCGACCGCGATGGCGGGCCCGGAGACGGCCCATGGCCCCGCGGCGGCGGCGATACGCCGGGCCAGGGGCTGGGCGGTCAGGGCAAAGCCCAGCCGCACCCCGGCCAGCCCGTAGAACTTGCCGAAGGACCGCAGGACGATGACGTTGTCCAGCGTCGCCAGCCGCGGCGCGAGGGACAGCGCGGGGTTCGGGTCGGCGAAGCTTTCGTCCACCACGAGGCATCCGACCTTTCCGGCCAGCACGGCAAGGGCCGCCGGCGTGTGGCGGCGCCCGTCGGGATTGTTCGGGTTCACCACCACCGCGACGGCCGCGCCGGCCAGATCGCCCGGGGCCGCGACTTGCAGGACGCGGCGGCCCGCGGCGCGCAGGGCGGCGGCATGTTCGTTGTAGGTCGGCCCCAGCACGCGGGCCGGACCCGGCGGGGCGACGTGGGGGACGATCTGGACCGCCGCCTGCGCACCGGCCAGCGGGACCGGCAGGACCGGGCTGCCATAGGCGCGGGCGGCGCTCCGGGCCAGCGCATCCAGCGCGGCGCCGGTGGGCAGCGCGGTCCAGTCGCGGGGGCGAAGGGGCGGCAGCGGGTAGGGCCGCGGGTTGATGCCGGTGGACAGGTCCAGCCACTCATGCGCCGCGCCGCCGAACTCTGCCATGGCGCGGTCGAGGTCGCCGCCGTGGTCGCGCGCGCCGCTCATGCCAGCGCCACTGCCGCGAGGGCGGCCAGCCCCACCAGCAGGGCACGGCGGCAGAGCGACAGCGCGCGGTCGATGTCCGCCGCGCCGGGGTCCGGGGCACCCGCGTTCAGCCAGGGCTCATCGGCCTGCCCTTCGGCATAGGCGCGCGGTCCGGACAGGCGGACGCCCAGGGCCGCGGCCATGGCGGCCTCCGGCCAGCCGGCATTGGGCGACCGGTGCCGGGGCGCGTCCCGGCGCATCGCGGCGAACACCGCGCGGGGCGCGGGCGACACCAGCGCGAAGAGCGCCCCGGTGGCCCGTGCGGGCAGCAGGTTCACAAGGTCGTCCAGCCGCGCCGCGGCGCGTCCGAAATCCGCCAGTTCCGGCGTGCGGTGTCCGATCATCGAGTCCATCGTGTTGACGGCCTTGTAGGCCGCGATCCCCGGAAGGCCCAGAAGCGCGCCCCAGAAAAGCGGCGCGGTCACGGCGTCCGACGCGTTCTCGGCCAGGCTTTCGATGGTGGCGCGGGCGACGCCGGCGCGGTCCAGACGCTCGGGATCGCGCCCGACGATCATCGCCACGGCACGTCGCGCGGCAGGAAGGTCGCCACGGCCCAGCGGCACCGCGACGGCGGCCACATGGTCGCGAAGCGCGCGGATCGCCACCAGCGGCCAGGCAAGGACGGCGGTCAGGACCGTCCCGCTGATCCCGTCCGGCAGGGCCGTCTGGACCAGCAGGGCCGGAAGGGCGGCCGCGGCGGTGACCAGCAGGACCGTGAGGGCCCCCATCGCCCGGCGGCGCGCCGCGCTGCCATGGTTGAGGCGCGCGCGCAGCCGGTCGATCAGGGTGCCTATCCAGATGACCGGATGGCCGATCCGCCGGACCGCCGGACCGGGCCATCCGAACGCCGTGTCCAAAAGGGCCGCCAGCAGCATCGCGGCGGTCATGGCGTGCCCGTGGCGAAGCCGATCACCCCCGTCGCACCAACGGATGCCAGGGCTTCCAAGGCCGCGGCGGGAGCGGTGCCGGGCGGAAAGACCAGCCCCCGCGCCGATCCGGTATGGGCGCGGACATGTCCCAGAGCGCCCAGATCCCGGGCAAGCCGGGCCATGGGATCGTCCGCGGGGCCGCGTAGGGCGGTGGTCCGCTCGGCCGAGACGGCGGCGAGGGCGGCCTGTGCGCGGAGGGTGCGCGGGCCTTCGCACCACCGCGCCACCAGGTCGGAGATGTCGGGAAAGCGGTCGTCGGAGGGGTCGGTCCGCTCCACGGGGCCGAGGAACCCGGCGACGATCTCCGCGCGGCAAGGCTGCGGGACGTCCGACAGCGTGCGCGCCTCTCTCGGCGCCCAGAGCACGGCGTCCGGACGGGGCAGCATCAGCGGATCGGTCGCGCCCTCGACCGTCAGACAGGCGGCGGCGATCCGGGCGGGATCGACGACGCCCGCCGCCCGCGCCAGGGCGACCAGCGCGGCGGTGGACACGCCCGCGCCGCCGCCGGGCGGCATGTCGGCGGACAGGCCAAGGTCGGGCAGGGGCACGCCCAGCGCCGCCGCGAAGCGGGCGCGTGCGCCGGGCGGCACGGCAAGCCGTCCGGGCGGGGCGCAGGTCGCAACGCCGAGCGCCGGGCAGCACAGGGTGATGAGCGCGACTGGACCCGCGGGACCCAGCCGCCCCTGCAGCCATTCGCCTAGATGGCCGGCGACCCGTGTCACGCGGCGGTCCGGTTGACGCATCCGACGGCGATCCCGGCAGGGTGCCGGATCAGCCGGGTCAGCGACAGGGGCGCGACCTGGAAGGCGAGCGCCGGTGCCGTGGCCCCCATGGCCCAGGCAAGCGCGGCCCTGACCGTGCCGGCATGGGCGACGATCGCGACCGGACCGCCGCCCGGCAGGCCGGACAGCGCCGATGCGACGCGGGCGGCCATGTCCTCGAAGCTCTCGCCGCCCTCCCAGCGATGAGCGGCCAGGGCAGCGGCGGAAAGCGCCCCGATGTCCGGCAGGCTTTCGAGCGGCGCGCCGTCGTACCGGCCGAAATCCTGCTCCCAGAGACGGGGGTCCGTGGTCGCGGCACGGCCCGGAAAGAGCGCGCGCGCCGTCTCCACGCACCGCGCCGCGGGGCTGGTGACGATCCGCCGCGGCGCGGCCAGCAGCGCCGCCAGCGCGGCGATGGCCTCTGGCTCGATCCGCGCGGCAAGGTCCGTCCGCCCGGCCAGACGCCCCGGCTCCGCGACCGGCGCATGGCGGATCAGCAGCATCTCGGTGCCGGGGGTCATCGCGTGCGGGCTTCCTTTTTGCGGCGCGGTATGATGTGTCACCTCGCGATGGCAAAGTCGATCCTCATCACCGGAGGCGCGCGGTCGGGCAAGTCCGCGCTGGCCGAGCGGCTGACGCTGGGGCTCGGGTCGCGCCCCGTCTATATCGCCACGGCAGAGGCCCGCGACGCGGAGATGGCGGACCGCATCGCCGCCCATCGGACCCGGCGCGGCGGGGACTGGTCGCTGGTCGAGGCGCCGCTGGATCTGATCGGGGCGCTGCGCGACAGCGATCATGCGCCCCGGCTGGTGGACTGCCTGACCCTGTGGCTGTCGAACCTCATGCTGGCGGAGCGCGACTGGCGGCCGGAGGCCGCGGCGCTTCGTGCCCTGATCCCCGACCTTGCGCAGCCGGTCGTTCTGGTGACCAATGAGGTCGGCCTGGGGATCGTCCCGGACAACGCGCTGGCCCGTGCGTTCCGCGATGCCGCAGGGCAGTTGAACCAGACCGTCGCCGCTGCCTGCGACGAGGTTCACCTTTGCGTCGCCGGCCAGCCCATCAAGGTGAAACCCGCCCCATGACCGCTCCCCTGCCAGACCCGCGCGATCTGCCCGCCTTCGACACCGCCGCGGCGCAAGCGGCGCAGGCGCGCCAGATGACGCTGACCAAGCCGCCGGGATCGCTGGGGCGGCTGGAGGAACTGGCGATCTTCATGGCCGGATGGCACGGCACGGCCCGGCCGCGGATCGAGCGCGCGCAGGCGCTGGTGTTCGCCGGCAACCACGGGATCTGCGCGCGCGGGGTGAACCCGTTCCCGCAGGAGGTCACGGCGGCGATGGTCGCCAACTTCCGGGCCGGCGGGGCCGCGATCAACCAGCTCTGCGGCGTCGCGGGGGCAGAGCTGACGGTCGTGCCGCTGGAGCTTCATCGCCCGACGGCGGATTTCACCGTCGCGCCGGCCATGGACGAGGATGAGTGCGCCGCCGCCATGGCGGCGGGCGCGCGGGCGGTGGACCGGGCGGCCTCTGTGCTGGTGCTGGGCGAAATGGGAATCGGCAATTCCACGGTCGCCGCCGCGCTGGCCTGCGCCTGCCTGGGCGGCGCGCCCGGGGACTGGGTGGGGCGCGGCACCGGTTCCGACGCCGAGGGGGTGGCGCGCAAGGTGGCTGCGGTGTCGGAGGGCGTCGCGCGGCACGGCGGTCTGTCTCCGCTGGGCCTGCTCGCGGCGCTTGGCGGGCGCGAGCAGGCGGCCATCGCGGGCGCGGTGATCGAGGCGCGGCGCCACCGTATTCCGGTGCTGCTGGACGGTTTCATCTGCACGGCGTCCGTCCTGCCGCTGTGGCGCGCGGCGCCGGAGCATCTGGACCACTGCCTTGCCGCCCATCGCAGTGCCGAACCGGGTCATGCCAGGATGCTGGAGACCATCGGCAAGCGCCCGATCCTGGACCTTGGGATGGCCCTGGGAGAGGGGTCCGGGGCGGCCTTGGCGCTTGCGGTGCTGCGCGCGGCGCTGGCCTGCCACGACGGCATGGCCACCTTCGCGGAGGCCGGGATCGGTGGCTGATGTCCCGCCGCGATGAGCTTCGGCTGGCCGTCACCTTCCTGACGCGGGTTCCCGTGGGCCGGATCGACCCGCTGCCCGACATGGGGTCCGCGCGCTGGGCCTTTCCGCTGGCGGGGGTTCTGCCGGGACTGGCCGCCTGGGTGGCCTTCGCCGCCGTCGGCGGTGCGCTTGGCGGTGCGCTTGCCGTGCTGGCGGCGGTGCTGGTGACCGGGGGTCTGCATCACGACGGTCTGGCCGATACAGCCGACGGGCTGTGGAGCGGCCGCGATCGGGCACGGATGCTGGAGATCATGCGCAACAGCACGGTGGGAAGCTGGGGTGTGCTGGCGCTGGTCCTTGCCGTGGCGCTGCCGACGCTAGCGATGGCGCGGGCTGCGCCGGGGCTGGCGGCGTTCCTGCTGATCGGGGTGGCCAGCCGGGCGGCGATGCTGGCGGTGCTACAGGCCCTGCCCCCGGTCCGCCCGGACGGGCTGGGCCGGTCGGCGGCCGGGCGCGGCGGTCTGTGGCCGGGGCTGGCCGTCACGGCGATGCTGGCGGTGTGGACGGGTGCGGCGGCGTTTGCGGCCCTGGCGGCCATGGCGCTGACCGCACTGTTTCTCGCGCGCGTGGCACGCGCCCGGATCGGCGGTCAGACGGGGGACGTTCTGGGGGCCGTGCAGGTCGCGTCGGAGGTCGCGGGCTGGGTCACGCTGGCGACGCTTGCGGGGTCCGGCTGAGCCCCTGCGCCATCGCCGCCGAAGCCCCCCGTGGCCCTGGCCGGAAACCGTGGCGGTCGGCCGCGTCCTTCGTGCGGATCAAAAGCCATGGATGTCCGCGCGGGGCTGGGCCACTGACAGGACCGCGGCCACGAAAGACCTCTGCCCGGTCCGCGCGGATCGTTGCGCCGCGGCCGCCGCAGCCACCCCGTGCCGCGGGCATCGCAGGGGCAGGGACGGGACGCACGGTGTTGTCGAGCGCCGGATCGATCCTGGGCGCGCCAAGCTATCGCGGCTGGGGGCCGCGACGGCGATTGACCTGCCCACCGTCCGCCCCGATGCTTTCGCGACCCCTCGAAAGGAGCCCCCGATGACGGACCGCAGCCTTCTGACGCCCTTGGACGACGCGCACTGGCCCGAAACCATCGCCGATCTCAGGGACGGGTTCGCCGGGCGGCTGGACGTCTACCGGGTCCTCGCCCGACACCCGGCGCTCATCCGAGCCTGGACAGGTTTTCGCGAGCATGTCGTGCTGAACTCGACCCTGGGTCCGGAGCAGAGCGAGGTCGTGATCCTGCGGACCGCGCATCGGCGGCGCGCGGCCTACGAATGGGCGCATCATGTGGTGCGCGGCCGCGACCGGGGCCTGAGCGACGCGCGGATCGCGGCGCTATCCGGGCCGCTCGCCGACATGGGGCCGGACGACCGGATGCTGGCCCAGGCCGTGGATGAGCTGGTCGATGACGCCTGCATCTCTGCGCCGCTCCGCGCCGCTCTGGTCGATCGGCTCGGCGCGGAAGGTACGCTCGATCTGATGGCGACGGTGGGTGCCTATACGCTGCTGGCGTTCGTCGTGAAGACGTTCGAGACCCCCGTGGATGCCGATATCGCGGACCATCCGCCCCTGTCGCCCTGATCGCTGCCGGATCGGGCCCGGCGGGCCCGGGCTACACGACGACCTCACGCCGCTTCTGGTGGCCCACGTCGAAGACCCGCCGATAGCGCGCGACCTCCTCGCCGGGGCCGGTGGCCTTTTCGGGGTTGTCCGACAGCTTGACCGTCGGCCGGCCGTTGGCGTAGCGCGCCTTGCAGACCAGGGAAAACGGGGCCAGCGCGTCGCCTTGCGTCAGCCCCCGGAAGTCGTTGGTCAGAAGCGTGCCCCAGCCGAAGCTGACCCGCACCCGGCCCGAGAACCGGGCGTAAAGCTCTTCGATCTTGCCGACGTCGAGCCCGTCCGAGAAGATGATCAGTTTTTCCGCCGGATCTTCTCCCCGGCTCTTCCACCATGCGATCGCAGTTTCAGCGCCCTCCGCCGGATCGCCGGAATCGATGCGCATTCCGGTCCACCCGGCCAGCCAGTCCGGCGCATGATCGAGAAATCCCCGGGTGCCGTAGGTGTCCGGCAGGATGACGCGCAGGTTGCCCTCGTGCTCCTCGTGCCAGTCGGCCAGCACGTCGTAGGGCGCCTGGCGCAGCGCATCCTCGGTATCGGCGAGGGCGGCGTAGACCATGGGCAGTTCGTGGGCGTTGGTGCCGATCGCCTCCAGGTCGCGATTCTTGGCGATCAGGCAGTTCGACGTGCCGGTGAAGCTTGCGCCCAGCCCCTCCTGCATGGCCTGCACACACCAGTCCTGCCACAGGAACGAGTGCCGGCGCCGCGTGCCGAAATCCGCGATCCGCAGATCGTCCAGCGCTTTCAGCCGGGCGACCTTTTCCCACAGCTTGGTCATGGCGCGGGCGTAGAGCACCTGCAGCTCGAACCGGCCGAGATCGCGCAGCACCGCCCTGCCGCGCAATTCCATCAGCACGGCAAGGGCCGGGATCTCCCATAGCATGACCTCGGGCCAGGCGCCTTCGAAGGTCAGCTCGTACTGGTCGCCGACGCGCTCCAGGTGATAGGGGGGCAGGCGCAGGTCCTCGAACCAGTCCATGAAGGCGGGGGTGAACATCTGCCGCTTGCCGTAAAACGTATTGCCGTGCATCCAGGTGGACTCGCCCCGGCTGAGCGACAGGCCGCGGATGTGATCCAGCTGTTCGCGCAACTCGCCCTCGTCCACCAGCCGGGCCAGGGGCACCGACGTGGTCCGGTTGATCAGGCTGAAGGTCACGCGGGTGTCCGGATGGCGGCGAAACACGGTCTGGCACATCAACAGCTTGTAGAAATCCGTGTCGATCAGGGACCGGACGATAGGGTCGATCTTCCACTTGTGGTTCCAGACGCGGGTCGCGATGTCGACCATGTCACTCTCCCGTGAAGTCGGGTGCATATGTGCACCCCCCGAGGCAGCGGGCAAGGTGCGGGGCCGGGGCGGTCCCCGGCTCAGTTCTCCGGATCGACCTGGCCCCGCAGCGCCTTGACCGCGCCGCGCTGTTTCTTTTGCGACAGGCGGCGCTTTTTCGACCCCAGCGTCGGGCGGGTCGGGATCCGCCTGCGCGGCGCCTCGGTGGCGCGTCGGATGAGCTCTGCCAGGCGTTCGCGCGCGATCTCGCGGTTGCGGGCCTGGTGCCGGGTCTCGGCGACCTGGATCAGGACGGCGCCGTCCTTGGTCCAGCGCCTCCCCGCGGCCCGTCGCAGCCGGGTCTTGACCGCAGCGGGAAGGTTTGGCGAGCGCTCTGCCTCGAACCGCAGTTCCACGGCCGTCGAGACCTTGTTGACGTTTTGCCCGCCCGGGCCGCCCGCGCGCGTGAACTGCTCGGTCAATTCCCAGTCCTGGATGGCGATGCGGTCGGTGATCCTGAGGCTCATGTCACGATGAGAACCACCGATAGGCCGTAGAGCGCAAGCACGGTGACGCTCTCGAATCCGATCATGGCGGGTCCCTCCTTGTCGCGCTTGACCAGTCCCAGAAGCAGCATCCCGGTCATCAGCAGCGCGATCAGGGCGGTCGAGCGGTCCGCGGCGGTCATTTCGGCGTAGATGGAACCGTCGTAGGCCACATCGGCGGCGGCCAGAAACATCACCTCGAACGCGTTGCCGCCGATGATGTTGCCGATGGCCAGGCTGACCGCCCCGGCGCGGACCGCGGCGATGGCGGTGACGAGTTCGGGCAGGGAGTTGGCGACGGCGGCGAAGATCGAGCCGACCGGACCGGCCCCCAGCGACGTCTTGTCCAGCAGCCCGATGGAGGCCTGTCCGATGGCGAAGCCGGCCAAGGCGGTAACGCCAGCCAAGAGCGCGAATTCGACCCACAGGCGGGGCATCCGGCCCTCTATCGCCTCGACGTCGGAGAGGACCTCTTCGGTCTCGTCGGTGTCCTTGGGGATCCACATGGGGTTCTTCTGGATCTGCCACAGCAGCCGCAGACCGAAGATATAGGTGATCGGAATTGCCAGCGTGGCCGGGTGGACGCGCCAGATGGTGATGTCGCTTTCGGCCGAAGCGAGAAGCGGGATGGTGAGCATGATGACCATCAGGATGCCCTGGGCCAGGCCCGCCACGCTTGCTGCGGCATGTTCCAGATTGGCCCGGCGATAGGCGATGTCGGCCACGGCGACAAAGGCGGTTTGCGCGGTCAGCCCGCCCAGGGCATTGCCGATGGCCAGTTCCGGCTGGCCTTGAAGTGCGGTGCTGACGGAGGTGATCGCGCCCGGGAGCGACGTTGCGGCGCCCACGAAAACCGCACCCGCAATGACCTCTCCCATTCCGGTGCGGTCGGCGAGTTCGTCGGCGACATAGCTCAGACGGGTGCCGGCGATGCAGATGGCGATGGCGGCGGACACGAAGACGGCGACCAGCCCGGCAAGAGGGTAGGCGGTGATCTGAAGGACTTCAGGCAATGCTGTCTCCGGCCGAAAGGGCGCTTCGGTCGCGAACGCGTGAGACGGAAAAAGGGGGCCGACCCCGCCGCGCGACTGGAAGGGGCTCTGCCCCTGCCACGCCGGTGGCGCGGCACCCCGGGATATTTTTGGAAAGATGAAACCGCCAGCAACCGATCTGCCTGACTGCCTGATCCCCGAGCGGCCCGCGGTTCCCGCGATTAACCTTAACGCGTGGATCCCCCTCTTTCACTTTTCCAAAAATATCCCGGGGGGTCGCCGCTCTGGCGGCGATGGGGGCGGCGCCCCCTTCCCGGAGAGCACCATGAAGACCGCCGTCGAGACTTGCGAACTTGCGAGCGAAAAGAAAAGGGACCGCCGGCATCCGGCGGTCCCTCGAATGTTTCGGAGGTGGGCCCGGTTAGGGTCCGACCCAACCATGGAAGTTCCGTCCGGGGCTGCCCTCAGACATTGGCTCCCATGACTGTTCCGACCCCACACTCCTGCATCATTCTCGACACTGGACCACCTCCTTTCATTGATTGCCTATGTCAGGACGTTGCCACAGATTTTTCTGTTGTCAAAAGAATTTCCTGTTCGCCGCGACATGGACAAATGGCCACCCGATCCGGCGGCGCTTAGCTGCGCACGATACATCTGCAATCGCTATGTCGCCAACGATTAGCCCATCGCCGGACCACATCGGCCGGGCCAATGACCTTTCGGCTCCGGTGCTGAGTGCACCCCGGATATCGGTCATCCCGCCCCATGTCGCCGCGACGGGCTTTGCCGCACAGTTCCAAGCCGCCCCCTGCGGGCTTTGTCATGTCGCGTGGCAGTTCGCAGCCCCGAACGTCGGTCCGGCCGAGGATCGGTCCAATTCCGATGAACGCCCGTTGATGAGCACGACCCGGATGGTCCGAGGCTGTGTGGAAACTCCGAGCTGAGCGGCGTGGTGGAGGTCAGTTCTTTGCGGCAGACGGGTTTGGGCTTCGAGGCGCGGGTTCTGCCCCGCCTGTCAGCCCGATAGCGCCGCCATCAGGCCAATCGTTCCCATCATCGAGAGCATTCGCCTGATGTTGTAAGCCAGAATCTGCAACGCTATCTCGGTCCGGACGTTCTTCAAGCGCCGCATCTGGAAGTGGGTCGCGCCCACTTACGCCTTGATCGTGCCGAATGGGTGCTCGACGGTGGCGCGTCTGAGCCGCATCCATCCCCCGCCACCGCCGATTCGCCTTTGCATCTCCTCGACCAGATGCTCGTGTTCCCAACGGGTGATCCGGCGTTCCTTGCCGGTGGTGCAGCGATACTTCAGCGGGCAGTCGCGGCACGCGTTCGTCCGGTCGCGACGCAGATGCAGACCGTCCTCCTCCGTCGTGTAGCGATAGGTCAGCTCCTCCTCGGCCGGGCAGCGATAGATGTCGCCGGCGTCGTCGTAGGCGAACTGAGGTAGTCCCCGGTTCCCGGACGGGTTGGCGGCGCTGTCAGGCTTGCCGGTTGATCGTGCCGCCTTCAGACCGGGGCCCTGGTGGGCCTCTATCGGTCCGCCGAGCGCGGAGTGTGGGCGCTCGGTGTTGTGAACGTCGATCCACCTGCCGATGTCCGCCCGTGCCGCGGACCCTGTTTCGAAGGCGCGCAGGCAGACGCAGTCGTGTTTCGGGGACCGCCATGGCCGCTCGATCGTGACGTTGTCCATCCGGAGCGCGGCCGTCCACCCAGACCTTCACCGCCGCATCCGGCAGGGCTTGCGTGAACCGCGGGCTGGTGAATTGGCTGCCCTGGTCCGTGTCGAATCCGGTCGCCCGGAGCCGAAGAGCCCCGGAAGAGCATCGTCCGGTGCCTCGATGCGAAACTCGGCGTCCATGGCGTTCGACAGCCGCCATGCCGGCACCCGGCGTGTCGCCCGGTCCACGATCGCGACCGCCGCATCGGAATGCAGGCGATMTCCGCGCACCAGGCTTGGTTTGGCCGGTCGATCGGCAGACCCCGGAGCAGAGACGGATACTTGCGGTGCTCCGGGTGAGGCACAGTCGTGCGCGGCCGCCGGTGGACGGCCCGCGGATCCATCCGGGCCATCGGCCGCCGGACCGCAGTGGCCCTGGTTGCGCAGGTGCCTCGCCATCCGGCGGCTGCCGTGGAACGGCGTCTCCATGAACCGCGCGTCGATCGGCTTCGTCAGCGCCAGGTTCAGCGGGCTCTCGCCCTTGCCCGGGCGACCGGCTGATGCCGATCAGGGCGCATTGTCGGGGGATCGACAATGCCGGGTGGGGGGCGGCGATCGTCTCAGGCCTCCCGGGCCGCGCTCACCGACCGGAGGCTTTGGCCGGAAAATCGCGGTCTCCCCCAAGCTGGCCGATCCTGGCGTGCAGCTTCTCGATCTCGCCCTCCTTCCCGACGGCCTTCGCCTCGGCCTTGCCCGGAAAAATCCCCGACATGCCCGCGAGCGCCTGCCGCTTCGAGGTGTCGATCGGAGCCCGATGCACGCCGCGCTTCGCCACCGGCCCGGCCACCGTCATCTCACCACGGATCGGCTCGAGCGCCACCTTCGCCTCGCACTCGGCACCGCAATTCCTTCGTTTGCCAGCCACGCTATCCGTCCTTGCCACCGTTGGCGGCAAGCTTGGCCGGATGACCGGTTCTCGGGGGCCACGTCAGAAAACCGGACCGAGGATGCCGCGGTCCGCGGGTCCGGCCGAGGCGGAGGAGGCGATGATCGTCGCGTTCCGGCGTCATACGCCGCTGCCGCCGGACGACGGTCTGCAGGCCTTGCAGCCATCGGTTCCGCATCCGACGCGCTCAGCGCGGCACCGGTGCCTGCAACGTAACGGCATCTCCCGCCTGCCGGACGTCGAGGGGGAGAAGCCGAAGCGACAGAAGTCCAAGCGCGCCCCGATCGGGTTCTTCGACGTCGAGATCGTCGAGGTGCGGAGCTCCGCAGGCAAGCTCTACCTCTTCGCAGGCATCGACCGGACCGGCAGATTTGCCGTCACCCAGATCATCGAGACGGCAGACGTGAAGGCGGCGTGGGAGTTCCTTCGGCACATGCTCGAAGCGGTGCCCTATCAGATTCATATCGTTCTCACGGACAGCGGCATCGAGGTCGCCGGGCAGCCAGGAAAGGGCCACGATCCTGTCCCCGGCCCCTGCGCCTTGACACGATCTGCGAGGCCGACGGCGTCGAGCACCGGCTGACCAAGTCGAACCATCCTTGGACCACGGGCCAGGTCGATGGGGTGAAGTCCACCATGAAGGACTCGACCGCAAGGCGCGTCCACGACGGCACTCACAATCAGCCGCGCAGGCACCTTGGCGACTTCATGGCGGCCCAGGATGTCGCCCGAGGGCCAAAGCCCCCCGGTGGCCGCACGCCCTGCGAATACATCTGCAAGCTCAGGGCGTCGGAGGCGGACAGATCCACCCTCAACCCGATCCACCAAATGCCTGGACTGAACACCTAGCGTCCGTCGCTACCGCTGTCGGCATTCGCGTCCGCGGGATCGGCAGCCGTGTCGGTCTCTGGCGGGCGGGGAGCGATCTGGTTGCCGCGGGGGACCGCGGCGCCGGGGGGTGGCGGCTCGTCCCGGTAGGCAGGCGGGGACCGCAACGTGTCGGGGTTGCGCAGCCACAGGTCCTGCTGCGGGAACGGGATCTCGATACCGGCCTGCGCGAAACGGCGGGCGATTTCATGGTTCATCTCCGAGTGCACGTTCAGCACAAAATTCACGTCACGCAGGATCGCGCGCAGCTCGAAATCCAGAGAGCTTGCACCGAATCCCTTGAAATAGATGAATGGCGGCGGCTTGAGAGACACCATGGGATTGTCCTTTGCCACCTCCGTCAGGATCCTCTCGACCAGCCTTGTGTCGGTGCCGTAGGCGACGCCCACGGGCACGATGACGCGACCGACGTTGTTGCCGTGCGTCCAGTTGGTCACGGTTCCTGAGATGAGATCGGCATTGGGCACGATCACGTCGGTACGGTCGAACGTCTCGATCCGGGTCGAGCGGACCGAGATGTCCCGCACATAGCCTGTCTGGTTGTTCACGCTGATCCAGTCGCCCTCGCTGATCGGCCGCTCGATCAGCAGGATGATGCCGGACACGAAATTCGACACGACGTTCTGCAGACCGAAACCGATGCCGACCGACAGCGCACCGGCGACGATGGCCAGGCTGGACAGGTCGATCCCGGCGCTGGTCACGGCGGCGATGACCGCGATCAGGATGCCGACATAGCCGATCCCAGAGGCGATCGCGTTCCGCCCGCCGACGTCGAGCTTCGTCTTGGGCAGGATCTGGCTGCGCATCGTCGCCTGAACGAACCGCGTGGCCGCGTAGCCGATCGCGAAGACGATGAGGAACGTCAGGAAGTCCGCCGGAGAGATGCGCGTCTGGCCAAAGGTGAAACCGGCGCGGAACCGGGACCAGATCTCCGTCAGATCGGCCACCCGGGCGCCCCAGATCAGCGCATAGACCGGAAGGGCCGCCAACGTGAGGCCGAAGCCGATCAGGACCGGGGCAAGAGCGTCGGTTTCCCCTTCCGGCGTGCCGGTGATCAGGGCGTAGACGTCATAGACCAGCCGTTGGAGTACCAGGAGGAACCCGGTTAGAGCCAGGGTCACGACCGTGGGGATCAGCATGATCTCGGCCGCGTTGGAGTAGCCGACCGTCGCCAGGACGACGCCCAGGACGGCGGCCAGAACCGACAGACGACCCAGGACGCGCGTCATGGATCCGGTAATCGACCTTGCGTCCTCCTCGCCGTCTGCGGGCGCGGCGCGGCGGGCCAGCATAAGCAGACGGCCGGTGCGATAGATCGCGAAGGCCAGCAGCAGGCGCGGGATGTAGAGCAGGACCGACACGGCGATGTCGTCACGGTTGGTCAGTCCCGCCAGCACGTGGATGGCAACGATCAGGGTCGTGGCCAGAGCGAGCAAGCGGGAGGCGCGCTTGAGCCGTACGCTCAGGTCATCGGCCAGGCGCATCGGACCCGTGCGGTCCGTGGGGAACAGCGCCCCCGCCAGCCAGAGTCCCGCCACGAACGGAAAGGCGATGGTGGCCAGCGCGCGGGCCAGTTCGATCGCCATCGGTCCGGCAAGACCGGTGAGATCGACGGCGTAGGCGATCAGCGTCACCCCCGCCAGCGGCAGGACGACCTGCCCAAGGGACAGGAAGAAGCCCAGCACCCCCCTTCCCCGGCGGCTCTTGGCAACGGCCCAGCGCTCCAGCACCCAGACCCACAGCGACGATCGAAACACCAGCAGGAGACCGATCAGCGCCAAGCCCCCGGCAAGCGGCAGGAGTCCGCGCGCCCGGTTCCGAACAGTATCCACTGCCCAGTTCGCCTTCGCCTCTTCCCAAAGGCTGAGACCGGTATCGACCGCGGCGGCAACCGCGCCGGACCAGTAGAGGGGGTTCAGCGGAGTCGGCTCACGGGCTAGAAGCCGCGCGGCATAGGCATCCCGGATCCGCCGGTCGATCGCCGCCACCAGCCCGTCGGCCTCGGTGTAGGCCTCCTCGGCGGCCTGGACCGGTTTGCGCAGGGTGTCCAGCTGGTCGTTCAGTGCCTTGCGCCGCTGGGCGATCTGTTCGCTTTCCGGCGACGCGCCGTCCGCCGGAGGGGCCCCAAGCGCGTTCAACTGGCTCTGGACGGTCTCGATCTGCGCGGCGTTCTCATCCTGAGCCTTGAGAAAGGTCGCCCTTCGATCTGCGATCCTGGAACGGAGCGCCTCCAGTCGGTCGACGCCGGGCGTTCCGTCCAGCGCGGCGCGCGCCTGGTCTGCCAGGGCCGCCCAGGAGCTGTAGTTCGGCGCCGCGCTGTCCTGGGCCGCCACCGGCGCCGTCAGCGCCAGGACAAGCCACAGAACGACGGCGAGGATGTGGCGGGTCATGCGTCCTCGAACACCGACGGAAGATCCGGATTCGCGGCCTGGACCAGCCATTGCGGCACGGGCAGGCCCTTTTCGCGCAGAAAATCGGGGTTGAAGATTTTCGACTGGTAGCGTGTCCCGTAGTCGCACAGGATGGTCACGATCGTATGACCCGGCCCGAGTTCGCGCGCCAGGCGCATGGCGCCCGCGACATTCGTGCCGGTGGAGCCGCCCATGCAGAGCCCTTCGTCCTGGAGCAGATCGAACACGATGGGCAGCGCCTCGGCATCGGGGATGCGGTAGCAGAAGTCGGGCGTGAACCCGTCGAGGTTGGCGGTGATGCGGCCCTGGCCGATGCCTTCGGTGATGGAGTCGCCCGGGTTTTCCTCACCGGTGTAGAGCTTGTAGAGACCCGATCCCTCTGGGTCCGCCAGCCCGATCTTGACGCCCCGGTGCTGCAACGCCTCGGCCACGCCGGCCACGGTGCCCCCGGATCCCACCGCGCAGATAAAGCCGTCCACCTTGCCGCCGGTCTGCTCCCAGATCTCGGGGCCGGTGGTCTCCAAATGGGCGCGGCGGTTGGCGGTGTTGTCGAACTGGTTGGCCCATATCGCGCCGTGCGTCTCGCTGCGGGACAGCTCATCGGCCAGGCGACCGGAATATTTCACGTAGTTGTTGGGGTTCTTGTAAGGCACGGCCGGAACCTCGACCAGATGCGCACCCGCCAGGCGGATCATGTCCTTCTTCTCCTGGCTCTGGGTTTCCGGAATGACGATGACTGACCGAAATCCCATCGACGCACCCACCAGGCTGAGGCCGATACCGGTGTTGCCCGCCGTGCCTTCGACGATGGTGCCGCCCGGCTCCAGCAGGCCCCTTTCGACCGCGTCGCGGATGATGAAGAGCGCCGCCCGGTCCTTGACCGACTGGCCGGGGTTCATGAACTCGGCCTTGCCGAGGATCTCGCAGCCCGTCGCCTCGGACGGGCCGCTCAGGCGGATCAGGGGCGTGTTCCCGACGGCTGAGGCCAAGTCGCTGTGGATGGTCATAGCGGCAACTCCCTGTCACGATGTCAGGGCCAGGAGGTAGGCCCTTAGACGCGCGACCTCAAGCGAAGCGGCCGCGATTCCGTTCACGCTCCAGCCACAGGACCGACACCATGAGCGGTCCGGTATCTACCTCTCCGCTGTCCAGCAGGTCCATGAGCCGCCGAAACGTAATAACATGGGCGCGAATGTCCTCTGCCTCTGCGTCAAGGCCGCCGATGCCCTCTGCGGCATCGGGGAGATCCGCAAGGCCAATGTAGCTGGTGACGTATTCGGTGACCGCCCCCGGGCTGGCGTAATAGCACCCGACCTCATGGAGCGCGCCGATCTCCAGCCCCGCCTCTTCGCGTGCCTCGCGCCGGGCGGTCCTGTCCGGCGTTTCGCCGGGATCGACGCGTCCTGCTATGGGTTCGAGCGCCCAGGGGTACAGGTCGCCCCGCAGCCAAGGGCCGTAGCGGAACTGCTCGATCAGCATGACCCGGTCGCGGGCGGGATCGTAGGGCAGCACCGTCACCGCATCGCCGCCGTGAAACCCGGCGCGCAGGATCTCCGGGCTCAGCTCGCCCCCGAAAAGCGGATGGCGCAGCCGCGTTTCGGCAAGGGCGAAATAGTGGCAGTACGGCGTGTCATGTGACAGCACCTGAACACGATCGCGGTGGATGTCGGCGCGCAAGGTCCGGGGAACCGGAGTCCGGGCGGCCTGAAGCTCGGAAAAGACCCGCGCCCGCAGCGTCGGCATCCGAAAGCGCAGTTCCTCCGGCGTGGCGCTGCCGTACATGGCCATGGCGCGCGCGGCGGTGGCGCGCGTCAGTGCGCCGTGGCTGACCTGCCAGCGGTCGAGCGACCAGCTTTCGCCGCTGCCCGCGCCCTCCGGCGCGCGATAGATCACGGCGCGCACCGGGCCGCCGGCCTCTACCTCTGCCGTCTCTGGCAAATAGCCGAACCCGGCCTCATAAAAATGCGCGCGGTCCAGAGCGGTGGCGTCAGCGTCCAGCAGCAGCCCCTCCGTCCGGGCGCCGGCGCGTGCCGCCAGGATCGGCCAGTCGCCGGCCTGCGAACGTTCCACGCGGTGTCCGATAAGCACTGCCGGGACGGCGGCGACGTGATGTCCCAACACGGTGCCGCGAAGCTCGGGGTCCAGAAGCGTGCCGAAGACGAAAAGCGGCCCGCGCGCCATTCCCGTGCCCCCGCCCGTCACGCCCGCGAAACGGTGATCTGCGTCACATCGCAGTTGCCGCTGTGGAAGGTGGCCGCACAGGAGGTGAGGTAGAAATTCCACATCCGCCGGAACCGGTCGTCGAACCCCAGGCCCGCGATCTCACCCCACTTGTCGTTGAACGTTTCGTGCCAGCGGCGCAGGGTCTGGGAGTAGCTGTCGCCGAATTCGACGGACCGCACCAGCCCCAGCCCGGCCCGCGCGATCTCGGCCCGCAAGGCGCTCGGCGACGGCAGCATGCCGCCGGGAAAGATATATTTCTGGATGAAGTCCGGCGCGCGCTTGTAGACCTCCCAGCGGCGGTCCTGCACGGTGATGATCTGTAGCGTCGCATTGCGGCCGGGCTTCAGTCGCTCGCGCAGCGTGTCGAAATAGACGGGCCAGTATTTCTCGCCCACCGCCTCGAACATCTCGATCGAGGCGATGCCGTCGTAGCGCCCGCGCTCGTCGCGGTAGTCCTGCATCTTGATCTCGACCCGGTCCGCCAGGCCGGCCCGCGCGATGCGCGCCTGGGCGTAGTCGAACTGCTCGCGCGAGATCGTCAGCCCGGTGACACGCAGCCCCCTCTCGCGCGCGGCGTATTCCGCGAAGCCGCCCCAGCCGCAGCCGATCTCCAGCACGTGCTCGCCGGGCCGGGCCCCCATCTGGTCCACCATCGAGGCGTATTTCGCTACCTGCGCGGCCTCCAGACTTTCCTGCCCGGTCCCGAACTTGGCCGATGAGTAGGTCATCGTATCGTCCAGCCACAGGCCGTAGAACCGGTTCCCCAGATCGTAATGCGCGGCGATGTTGCGCCGGGCCTGGCGGCGGGTGTTGCGGTAGAGCCAGAAGCGGGTCTTTTCGTAGAGCCGCACCAGCCCCATGCCGGGAAAGCCGTCATACATCTCATCGTTGCCGGCGTGGACCAGATCCATGAACGCCTGCAGGTCGGGGGTGGACCACCAGCCATCGACATAGGCCTCACAGAAACCCAGATCCCCCTCTCGGATCAGCCGCGCGAAAATCTCCGGATTGTGGATGTCCAGCTCTGCCACCGGGCCGGGATTGCGCCCGTCGGCGCGGAACCGGCGGCCATCCGGCAGCACCATGTCGAGCCGGCCGTTCTGCATCTCGCGCGCCATCTGGAAGACATGGGTGAAATAGCGCGGTAGCCCCTGCTGGCCGTCGGTGGTGGTCAATACCGTCATCGTGTCTCCCCTGGTTCCAGCGACGCTAGTCGGCCAAGACACGCTGTTCCATGGGAAACTTGGCCGCGGATCACGGAGAGTTCATGAAAAGGCCCCCTAGGGGGCCGGGCCCCTGCCCGTCAGTCGGTGATTCCGGCGTCCTGGTCCCGCGCGCCGCGCATCCGCGACCGCACCAGCCGCCCCACGAAGACCGGCAGCACGAAGCCGACGATGGCCACGACCCAGAGCCCGATGGCCAGCGGGCTACCGACCAGCGTCAGGTAGTCCCCGTTCGAGATCGTCACCGCGCGGCGCAGATTGTTCTCCATGGTCGAGCCGAGGAGCGTGCCCAGGATGATCGGCACCAGCGGCACGTCGAGCTTGCGCAGCACCCACCCCAGAACGCCGAAGCCGACCATCACCATCAGGTCGAAGGACGACCCCGAAATGCCGTAGATGCCCACGAAGCTGACCATCGCCACCAGCGGCATCAGGATCTTCGGCGGCACCATCAGCACGCGGGTGAACATGCCCACCATCGGGATGTTCATGGCCAGAAGCATGAAGTTGGCGATGAAGAGCGCGGCGATCAGGCCCCAGACGACGTCCGGGTTCTCCGTGAACAGCAGCGGCCCCGGTGTGATGTTCAGCGCCAGAAGCACCGCCAGCAGCACCGCAGTGGTGCCCGACCCCGGCACGCCGAGCGCGAGCATCGGCACCAGTGCCCCCCCCGCGGCGGCGTTGTTGCCGGCTTCGGGGGCGGCGACGCCGCGGGGATCGCCGGTGCCGAAGGTGCCCTCCCTGTCGACCATGCGCTTTTCCATCGAATAGGCGATGAACGATCCCAGCGACGCGCCGGCCCCCGGCAGCACGCCCGCCACGAAGCCAAGTCCGGAGGCACGGAGCATCGACGGGATGCAGCGTTTGATCATCGACCAGGGCGGCGTCAGGCGGCCGACCTCGACGCGGCCGACGGAGTCGGATTTGTCGTGGCGGGTTTCCAGGAAGATGAACACCTCCGACAGGGCGAAGAGGCCGACGATGGCCACCAGGAAGTCGATCCCGTCATAAAGGTGCACCTCTCCGAAGGTGAGGCGCGGCACCCCCGTCTGGGTGTCCACGCCGATCACGCCAACGCCCAGCCCCAGCATCGCCGCAAAGGCGGATTTCGCCTGGTTGGTAGAGGACACGCCGCCCAGGGTGGCGAAGGCCAGCACGAAGAGCGCGAAATATTCCGCAGGTCCGAAGAGCAGCGCGAACTTCACAAGCTGCGGCGCCAGAAGGATGAGACCCCAGGTCGCCAGGAACGCCCCCACGAAAGAGGAGATGCCCGAAAGCGACAGCGCCTCTCCGGCCAGGCCCTTCTTGGCCATGGGGTGGCCGTCGAGACAGGTCATCATCGCCGGTTCGTCGCCGGGAATGTTCAGCAGGATCGAAGAGATTCGCCCGCCGTACATCGCCCCGTAGTAGACGCTGGTCAGCAGGATCAGCGACGGCGTCGGCCCCAGCCCCATGGTGAAGGCGAGGGGGATCAGGATGGCGACGCCGTTCGACGGCCCCAGCCCGGGCAGCGCGCCCATGACCGTGCCCAGAAAGCAGCCCAGGAGCGCCAGGCCGATGTTCTGCCAGGTCAGCGCGACGGCGAAGCCGTCTCCGAGCGATGCGAGGGTTTCCATGGGTGAACTCCTCAGAAGCCGAACGGTCCGCGCGCGAGCGACAGACCGAGGACGAGGTTGAAGACGACGTAGATCCCGACCGAGATCGAGATCCCGGCGACGATGGCCATGAGGATCGTGTTGCCCAGCCGCCAGCTGAGATAGGCCGAGGCGAGCGCGGTCGCGGTCACGAACCCGACTTCGGGCAGGAACTGCGCATAGAGGATCATCACCACGGTGGCGGCGGCGATTTCGGCCAGCCGGCCGATGCCGGGCCAGTCCGGCCCTTCGTCAGGGCGCAGCAGGATCGCCAGCGACGAAATCGCCAGGATCGCGGCGATGGCCAGCGGAAAGGTCTTGGGCCCCACGGCGTCGGAGAGAAAGCTCACCTGGATCTGCAGCGTGGCCCATGCGTAGAAGGCGGCCAGGATCAACCCGACGGCCCCGAAAATTCGGTCGCTCATGTCATCCTCCGCGGATCGGTTTGCCCGCGCCGCGGGATGGCGGCGCGGGTCACGGACGGGGCCGTTACTGGATGATCCCGATTTCCTTGGAGATCTCCTGGATCTGCGCGACAGAGTCCGCGACGAACTGCTCGAACGCGGCGCCCTGCAGGTCGAGCGGGGCAAGGCCGTTGTTCTCCATGACCGTCTTCCACGCGTCGGACGCGTAGAGGTCGGAGATCTTGCCGACCCAGCCCTCATACGCCGCGTCGCTCATGCCGCCGGGGGCGTAGAAGCCGCGCCAGTTGGCACCGATGGCGTCCACCCCCTGCTCGCGCGCGGTCGGCATCTCGGCGAATTCGCCGTCCAGCCGTTCGGGCGCCAGCACCGCGATGACCTTGATATCGCCGGAATCCACGAATCCCTTGGCCTCGGAGATGTCGCCGGTGAAGGCCTGGACCGATCCGGCCAGAAGCTGCGTTACCGCCTCTCCGCCGCCGTCGAAGGCGATATACTTGACCGAGCGCACGTCCTCGATCCCGTAGGCCGAGGCGGCGATCAGTACCTTGAGGTGATCCCAGCCGCCCACCGCCGACCCGCCAGCGATCGACACGGCGGTCGGATCGGACTTGATCCGGTCGAGCAGGTCGGGAAGGGTCTCGACCTCGCTGTCGGCCGCCACCGCGATCACGCCGTAATCGGCGCCGATGGAGGCCAGCCAGCGAACCTGGTCCATGGTGTTGCCGGGATAGGCGCCCTGGGCCAGCCGGGTCGCCGTGGCGGCAGAGGCCGCGACGATCAGGTCGTCATCGTCGGGGCGCTTGGTCACCACCTCGGAAAAGGCCACGCCGCCGCCGCCGCCGGCCAGGTTCACGACCTGCATGGTCTGGTCGAGCAGGCCCGCGTCCTGAAGCGACTTGCCGACCTGGCGGCAGGTGAAGTCCCATCCGCCGCCGGGATTGGCCGGCGCGATGCATTCGGGGTTTTCGGGGGTAAAGCCGGTATGGCTCTCGGCCAGCGCGGCACTTCCCGCAAGGCCAATGGTAACCGCGGCGACAGCGCCGCGGAAGAACGTGATGGTCATCGGTTTCCTCCTCTTTCGACCGTCTGACGCAGATGCGCCGCGGCCTTGCCGACCTGCATAGCGGTTGAACCTGTCGGGAACCTGTCGGATGCTGCCGCCTGGCCGGAACGGGGACAACCGCGTGCGCATCCTTCTGATCGAGGACACCGCAGACCTGGCGGACACCATCGCCGCCGGACTGGCTGCGCGCGGGATCGCCTGCGACCAGGCCGCGACGATCCGCCAGGCCTGCGCGCATCTGGACGTGCAGGCCTATGACGCCGTCGTGCTCGACATCAACCTGCCAGACGGCTCCGGCACCGATCTGCTCCGCGACATGCGGCGGCGCGGCCGGAAGGTGCCCGTCCTGATGCTGACGGCGCAGTTCTCCGTCGACGACAAGCTCTCCGCGTTCTCGCTCGGCGCGGACGACTATCTGGTGAAGCCCTTCGACCAGCGTGAGCTGGAGGCGCGGCTCCACGTGATGGTGCGCCGCCCCGCTGCCGATCCGGGCGGTGCGATCCGGCTGGGGCGGATCAGCTACGATCCGATCGGCGGGCGCGTCCGAAAGGATGGTGAATGCGTGGACCTGACCCGCCGGGAGCTGGCGCTGCTGGATCTGATGCTGCGCCACCGCGGTCAGGTGCTGAGCAAGGACCGGCTCCTTGAGGGGCTCTATTCCTTCGATGACGCCGTCGTGGGCCTGAACGCCATCGAGCTTTACGTCGCGCGGCTGCGCAAGAAGATCGCCGGGGGCGGCGTCGTCATCCGTACGCTGCGCGGACAGGGCTACGTGCTCGAAGCCGATGGCTGAACGCATGGCGGCGCATACCATGTCCCTGACGGCGCGGATGGTCATCGGTCTGACCGCGCTTCTGCTGGTGGGCGGTGCGGCCCTGTCGGTCGCGGCGCTGATCTACGGCCGCACCGCGGCGCGGGACGCGTTCGACCGGCTTCTTGTGGGGGCCGCGGCCTCCATCGCCGCATCGGTGTCGGTGGAGGACGGCACCCCGGTGGTGGACCTGCCCGTCTCCGCCTTCGAGCTTCTGGCCCTGGCGCCGGACGACCGGGTGGCCTACCGCGTCACCGGGCCCGGGGGCGGGCTTCTGACCGGTTACGCCGACCTGCCCGCCGGACCGGCACCGGAGCGCGCCGGAACGGTCTTCTACGACGCGCCCTTCGGCACGGAACCCGCCCGCTACGTGCGCACCTCGCGCCTCTTTGCGGAGCGCAGCTTTTCGGGGCGGGTCGAGATCACCGTCGGGCAGACCCGCCGGGCCCGGACCGAGCTTGCCTGGGACATCACCCGTCGCGCGCTGATCGTGCTGGGGATTCTGGGGGGCGCGGTCCTGATCATGGCGGTGGTGGTGATCCGCACCGCACTCAGCCCTCTCGACCAGCTGGCCCGCACACTCTCGGCCCGCGACCCGCAGGATCTCGACCGGCTGGACACGCGCGTGCCGCGCGAGGTGGCCGCCATGGTCGAGGCGATGAACGGGTTCATGGCCCGGCTGGACCGGCAGCTTGCCTCCATGCGGACGCTGATTTCCGACAGTGCGCACCAGCTGCGCACCCCCGTGGCGGCCCTGCGCGCCCAGGCCGACCTGGCCGCCGGGGCAACCGACGACCGCCAGCGCGCGCAGCTTGTGGGCCGGATCCATGCGCGCACCATCGGCCTTGGCCGTCTGCTGGACCAGATGCTGGCGCGGGCGCGGGTGGCGCACCGCGCCGACGCCGTCCGGCGGGCGCGGATCGACCTGCGCGACATCGCCCTGGATGTGGTGGAGTCGGGCGACCACACGCTGGTGGCGCCGGGCGCGGAACTGCGGCTGGAGATCGGAGAGGATCCGGTCGCCGTGCGGGGCGATGCGCTGTCGCTGAGGGAAGCCGTGTCGAACCTCGTGGCCAATGCGCTGATCCACGGCGTGCCGCCGGTCCGGATCGGCACGGACCTGGCGAAGGGCGCGCGGATCTGGGTCGAAGATCAAGGCCCCGGCATACCGCCCGCGCTCCGCGACCGGCTGGGCGACCGGTTCCTCGGCGCCACAGGATCCCGCGGAGCATCCTCCGGGCTCGGCCTGGCCATCGCGTCGGAGATGGCGCGCTCCTTCGGCGGGCGGCTCTGGGTGGAGGACCGACCGGATGCGTTCCGCATCGGACTGGCCTTCCCGCAGGATCCGGCATGAGGCGGCTTGCGGCTCTGGCCGTGCTCCCGGTCCTCTTCGGTGCCGCTGCCCCCGCGCAAGAGGTCAGCCGCAGTTTCGGACCCGCCGATGCCCCCCGGCGCCTGACCCTGCGCACCACCACCGACATGGATATCCTGGCCCCGACGGTCGTGCGGTTTCTGGCCACCCGCCCCGATCTGGCGCTGGACTACGAGCAATGGGGATCGAACGACCTGTTCGCGCTGACGGCCGCCGAATGCCGCGCCGGCACGCCCGCAGCGGACCTGGTCATCAGTTCCGGCGTGCATCAGATGGTCAGGCTGGTCAACGACGGCTGCGCCGCGCCGTGGCGGTCGGACGCGACGGCCGCCCTCTCGCCGGCTCTGTCGTGGCGGGATGAGCTCTTCGGCGTCTCAAGCGAACCGGCGGTGATGGTCTACAACCGCGACCTTGTCCCCCCGGAGGAGGTTCCGCTGTCGCGCTTCGACCTTCTGGACCTGCTGCGCCCGGCCGACACCGCCTATGCCGGCAGGATCGCGACCTACGACATAGAGCGGTCGGGGCTGGGGTATCTCTTCGCGTTCGTGGACAGCCAGGAGGCCAGTACCTTCGGTGCGCTGATGGAAGGGTTCGCCCGAACCGGAGCGGTGGCCACATGCTGCTCGTCCGAAATCATCGCGGGGGTGAGCGACGGCACCTATCTCATCGCCTACAACGTGCTCGGCTCCTACGCGCAGAGTGCGGCGGCCGACGACCCGTCCCTGGGGATCGTGGAGCCTGCGGACTATACGGTGGTGCTGTCGCGCGCGGCGCTGCTGCCAGGTCCGGTGGCAGGGCCGGAGGCGGGCGCGCTTCTCGACTACCTGCTGTCCCCGGACGGAATCCGCAGCCTGGCGCGGAACCACCTGACCGATGCGGGGCAGACCGGCGAGGAGACGACCGGCGGGCGGCGCGTGCCGATCGGTCTGGGCCCGTCGCTTCTGGTGGCGATGGATCAGGCCAAGTCGCGCCGCTTCATCGCGCGCTGGCGGCAGACCTTCTCGGGCGCGGGGGCGCCCGATACATCGCGCTGAGAGTCAGGTCCCGGCCGCCGAGGCGACGGGTACGCAGGAGCGATGCCGGCCGGTCCCCGCCTTGTCCGGCGCGGCTGGAGCCGAACCGGTCGCGGCGGCCGTTCCATCGAACGCCGACCGCGGCGAAGGCCGATGGATCTGACCTGTCACGGCTTTGTCAGGCCGGCAGAGCGACCCGTAGGATAGGCTTGACCACAGGGATCGGAGGAATCGACATGCTGAGACTGGCGATAGCGGGAATGGTTCTTGCCGGAACGGCCTCGGCCCAGGGGGGAGAGCGCGTGCAGGTCACCGGTGAGATCATCGACACCTGGTGCTATTTCTCCGGGGTCATGGGCGGGCCGGACGCGGTCGTGGGATCGGCGCATCACACCTGCGCGCTCTGGTGCTCGGCCGGGGGGATCCCCGTGGGCCTGCTGGCAGAGGACGGCACCGTCTACATGGTGATGAAGATCGATGGCAGCGCCGACAGCGCCGGCGGCGACACGCAGCTCAGCCTTGCCAGCCACGTGATCACCGCCGACGGACTCCTGTACGAACGTGACGGGCTGAACTATCTGATCGTGGAAAAGGTCGTCTCGGACCAGGATATCCAGGTCCGGAACCACCTCGACTACGGTGCCGTGCCGGGCTTCGCCAT
The DNA here is from genome assembly GCF_000743715.1 of Palleronia rufa. Classification (GTDB taxonomy): domain Bacteria; phylum Pseudomonadota; class Alphaproteobacteria; order Rhodobacterales; family Rhodobacteraceae; genus Palleronia; species Palleronia rufa. The sequence continues at coordinate 108,279 of NZ_JQEY01000003.1, read as the reverse complement.
TCCCGACAGCGCGATAGAGCAATAGGAGCCGCCGCCATGATCCGCGCCCTCATCGCCACCCTTGTCCTGGCGCTGCCCGCTGCGGCCCAGGATTTTTCCGAAGGCTCCGAAGCGTCGTCGTGGAACCTCTCTGCAGAAAAGCCTGCGAAGTTCGAGGCCCGCGTGGTCGATATCCTCTGCGAACTGTCCGGCGACTGTCCCGAGAATTGCGGCGACGGTGCACGGCAGCTGGGACTGGTCCGCGCCGCCGATGACGTGCTGGTCTTTCCCAACAAGAACGGCCAGCCCGCCTTTACCGGTGCGGCAGTCGAACTCCTGCCGTTCTGCGGGACGGACGTGGTGGTGGACGGGCTGCTGATCGACGATCCCGACCTGGGCGCCCGAAATATCTATCTGGTGCAGACCATCACCCCCGCCGAAGGCGGCGAGACGGTCAAGGCGGACCGCTGGACCAAGGTCTGGGCGGACGAAAACCCCGATGCCGGGGGCAAGGGGCCGTGGTTCCGCCGCGACCCCCGCATCATCGGACAGATCGAGGAAGAAGGCTGGTTCGGACTCGGAGCCCAGGCGGATCAGACCGCGTTCGATGAGCTTTACAGATGAAGCAAGCGTCGGCGGCCTGTGCCGCGCCGACCGGCGCCGAGGCGGCGCAGGGCCCACGGCCGTTCGGCGGCACCGGCGGGGCGCTCGGATTGGGCGCCTTTCCCGGCACCCACGGCCCCGAGCGGCGCTGCGACGGACGTCATCCACCGCGGTGTCTGGGATGCGCGCCCGGCGCGCAGGTTGACGTCGCCCTGCCGCTGACCGGCCTTGCCGGGCGCAACGTGGATCCGCGCCCCGGCACGCCCGAACACGCGCGCGATACGGATGACCGCGAGACGCCGGAACCGGCCCGGCATCGCCGGGACGGTCCGGGACTGACCGGCGCCCCGCGGGCTATCGGCCGCACGGTCCCGTTTGCCGGACCGGACGACGACGATCGGCGCGCCCGGTCCGCCGTTTTCCGCCCGCGGTCGCACGACGTTGAGCGTCTCGCCGCGGTCCCGCCGGACCCGCCGGCAGATCATCGGACGTTCGGGACCGCCGCGCGCCGTGTCAGTGGCGCATGAGGGTCATCGGGCTCATCGTCGCCCTCATCGCGGGACAGGCCGCGCAGGCGGGGTGCGGCCCGGATCCCGCGCCCTGCGCCATCGACGGCGGCGACTACCATGCTGCGCGTCCGGACGCGCCGGACGGCAGCGCGCTGGTGTTCATCCACGGCTACAACTCCAGCGGCGAGGCGATGATGCGCGCCCGCGGCATGGTCGAGGCCGCGCTGGAGCGGGGCTACACGGTGATCGCCCCCTCCGGCCAGCCGATGCAGTCGGGCGACGGACGCACATGGAGCTTTCGCCCCGACCGGTCCGGCGGCCGCGACGACATCGCATTTCTGCAAGCGGTCCGGGACGATGCGGTGGCGCGGTTCGACCTGGACCCCGCGCGAATGCTGCTGGCGGGCTTTTCCATCGGCGGCTCCATGACCGCCTATGTCGCCTGCGCCGTGCCCGGCGCCTTTTCCGCCTACGCCCCGGTCAGCGGCAATTTCTGGCGCCCCTACCCCGAAAGCTGCGCAGGCCCCGCGCCGATGTTCCACACCCACGGCTGGCGCGACGGCACCGTGCCGCTGGAGGGCCGCGTGCTGCGCGGGGGCGCCCTTCGGCAGGGGGACGTCTTCGCCGCCATGCGGATCTGGCGCGATACCAACGGCTGCCCGAAGCTGCAGGCCGACGGTTTCGACACCTCGGGCGATTTCTGGCGCCGCCGGTGGAGCGATTGCGCCGCCCCGCTGGAACTTGCGCTTTTCGACGGCGGGCACGAGATCCCGCCCGGCTGGACGGACATGGCGCTCGACTGGTTCGAGGGCCTGACCGCGCCGGAGTGACGCCTAGGTCGTGAACCCATAAACAGGATTCCCTTGGTTTCTGTGTCGTGATTCACTTCCGGGAGGTGGAGGTGATATATGTCGGGCAGGCACGATCTGACGGATGCGGAGTGGGCTGTGATCGCGCCGCTCCTGCCGAACAAGCCACGGGGCGTCGCGCGGGTTGACGACCGGCGGGTCATCAGCGGCATCTTCTACATTCTCAGGACCGGGACACCGTGGCGCGATCTCCCGGAGCGCTACGGTCCTCGGACGACCGTCTACAACCGGTACAACAGGTGGGCCAAGAGCGGCGTCTGGCTGTGCATCTTCGAGGCTCTGGCGGAGCGCTCCCCGGGGTCGCTGCATCTGATCGACAGTTCCATCGTCCGCGCCCACCAGCACGCCGCCGGCGGAAAAAAGGGGGCGAGGATCACGCCATCGGTCTCTCCCGTGGAGGCCTGACGACCAAGATCCATGCGGTGGTGGACGGTCGCGGCCTGCCGGTTCGGCTGCTCCTGACGCCCGGCCAGGCCTCGGACAAGACCACCGCGCCGGAGCTTGTCGCGCCGCTCGGACTGACCGGCGACGTCGTCGGCGACCGGGGCTACTTCGGACAGGCGGTGATCGCCGCCATCGAGGCGAGCGGTGCGACGGCACATATCCCGAGCCAATCGAACGTCAGGGTGGTGCGAAGCGTCGACCGGGACCTCTACCGCCAGCGCAACAGGATCGAACGGTTCTTCAACCGCCTGAAACACTTCCGCGGCATCGCCACGCGCTACTTCAAGACCGCAACGAACTTCCTCGCCGCCCTCCACCTCGCCTCAACCCGCATCTGGATCAGGACTAATGAGTCCACGACCTAGTCCCTGGGCGTCTTCATCGCGTCGGCCAGCCCGGCGAAGGGCTTCAACGCGGCGTCCTTTAGCGGCTCGGCCCCCGGTGCCGTCGCGGTAACGGTGCCGATCCCGGCACCTTCGGCGCGCGGAAAGGCGGGGAGGGCGAGCGACAGCGCCTCGATCATCACGGCATCGAGGTCGAGAACCCCGGGGACCGCCTCGGTTTCGGTATCCTCCGGGATCTCGACCTCTTCAGCGTCGGGCGGCGCGTCCTGGTATTCGGCGAGGTAGCGGCGCGCGACGGGCTGGTCGATGCGCGTGACGACCGGCTCCAGCGTAACGCCGCAGGGCTGCACGACCGTGGCGCCGAGCGTGGCGTCGAGCCGCCAGTCGCGCGCCCCCTCCGGCACCAGCTGCCCCGAGAAGCGCAGCTTGCGCAGGGAGGACAGGCCGAGTTCCGCGGCCATGGCGGCGCGGACCTCGGCATCCGGCTGCAGGTCGAAGGCGTGGGCGGTGCGATCCGCGCGGCCCGACAGGCGCAGGCGGGACCGGGGGGCTGTGGCTGTCATGGTGTCTCCATTCTTGATGCCGGGCCGGGTCTTGATGTAGGCACCCCTCAGGCCCTCGGGCAAGGCAACGGGACAGATCAGATGAATCGACCAGTCCGGCTCATATGCGCGTGCCTGTTGGCGGCTGCCCTTGCGGCCTGTGCGCCGATCGTCCGCAATCACGGCTACGTGCCGCCGGACGACCAGTTGCGCCAACTGGCGGTGGGCCGGGACAGCCGCGCGGAGGTCGCGGAACTGGTCGGCCGTCCGACGACAGAGGGCGTGCTGGGCGAGGACGCGTGGTACTACGTCCAGAGCCGGTTCCGCCAGTCCGGCTACCGCGCGCCGCAGGAGATCGACCGCGAGGTGGTAGCGATCTCCTTCGCGGCGGACGGCAGGATCGAGAACATCGAGCGGTTCGGCCTTGAGCGCGGCCGCGTCGTGCCGCTGTCGCGCCGGGTGACGGAGCAGAACGTCAAGGGCGTGGGCTTCCTGCGCCAGCTCTTCGGCAATATCGGCCAGTTCAATCCGGGCGACTTCTTCAACGAGTAGCCCGGGCGCGACACGGCGTCGCGGCGGGCGCTACGCCCTGTCGGCCGGCTCGAACTCCAGCGCGACCCCGTTGATGCAGTAGCGCAGGCCGGTGGGCTGGGGTCCATCGGGAAAGACATGGCCCAGATGGGCATCGCAGCGCGCGCAATGCACTTCCGTTCGCGTCATGAAGAACTTGCGGTCCTCGGACGTGCCGACGTTCTCCGGGTCGGCGGGATCGTAGAAGGACGGCCAACCGGTGCCGCTGTCGAACTTGTGCTCCGCGTCGAATACCGGCAGCCCGCAGCAGACGCAGTTGAACGTGCCGGGGCCGTCGGGAAAATCCTCATGGGTATAGGCACGTTCGGTGCCGTGCTTGCGGGTGACCTTGTAGGCCAGGTCCGAAAGCTGCGCGCGCCACTCGGCGTCGGATTTTTCGATTCTGTCCATGGTGTCCTTCGCCGATCGGTCACGAAACCGTCGCCCGGTTTCTGTTATTGCTTTCCTTGAGGAATATAGGCTCGATCAGATGTGTTGAAAAGGCGGGAGGCGGCGCCGTGACGCTGGTGACGAAGGGTGGATACCGGGCGTTCGAGTCCGCGGATCCCGGAGAGGTGGCCCGCGCCATGGCGCTGCGCGCGCGGCTGTTTCCGTCCGATCGGGCGGCGCCCGACCCCTACGACGCACGCTGCCGCCACGTGTTGGTGGAGGATCGGCGCGGCCGCGTCCTGTGCACCTTCCGGCTGATGCCGCTGGCGGGCGGCGGGGAGATCGGCGGCAGCTATGCGGCGCGCTTCTACGGGCTGGACCGGCTGGGCGTCTATGACGGTCCGATGGTCGAACTGGGCCGGTTCTGCGTCCATCCCGACGAAGTGAACGGCGACGTCCTGCGCGTCGCCTGGGCCGCGCTGACACGGATCGTGGACCGTGAGGGGGCACGGATGCTGTTCGGCTGCGCGTCCTTCCCGGGCACGGACGCGCGGACCCACGCGGATGCCTTTGCGATGCTGCACGCGCGTCACCGCGCACCGCTGCGATGGCGCCCCCGCGTCAAGGCGCCGCGGATCGTGTCCCTGGCCCGCGCGCTGTCGCGGCCGTTCGATGCGCAACGCGCCGCGGCGGGCCTGCCGCCGCTTCTGCGGACGTACCTTGGCATGGGGGGCTGGGTGTCCGACCATGCCGTCGTCGATGAGGAGATGGGCACCATGCATGTGTTCACCGGCGTCGAGGTCGGGGCGATCCCGCCCGCGCGGAGGCGGCTGCTGCGCGCCATGGCGGCGTGATCACTCCTTTTCGGTCGTGAACGTCAGCGGATAGCCCTCTGCCGCGCCCATCTCGTTGGCTTGGGCGGCCTTGTCCTCGGCGACCTCCCGGGTGAAGACCGCCACCACCGACGCCCCCAGCCGATGGGCGGTGAGCATGACGCCCAGCGCGTCGCTTTCGCCCATGCGGAACACCGATTTCAACACCCGGGTCACGAAGTCCCGCGGCGTGAAATCGTCGTTCAGCAGGATCACCTTGTAGAGAGGCGGGCGCGTGGCCTTCGCCTTCGCCGCAGGTTTCAGGAGGGTGTCGTCATCGGCCATGGCGGTGATATAGGGCGACACGGGCTTGATGCGGCCCGCGGGCACCTCTAGGTCGCGGCCATGGCGCGCGCACCCCTTCTCCAGCTTTCCGACATTTCCCTGACCTTCGGGGGCGATCCGGTGTTCTCCGGCCTCGATCTGGTGGTCCAGCCGGGGGACCGCGTGGCGCTGGTCGGTCGCAACGGGTCGGGCAAGTCCACGCTGATGAAGGTCATGGCCGGGCTGGTCGAGCCGGACCGCGGCGCGCGGGTGCTCTCACCCGGCACCACGGTGGGTTACATGGAGCAGGAGCCGACCATGGACGGCTTCGCCACGCTGGGCGATTTCGCCGCCTCTACCCTGGACGAGGCGGAGCGCTACAGGATCGAGATGGTGGCCGAGGGGCTGACCTTCGATCCCGACACCGACCCGGCCAAGGCGTCCGGCGGCGAGCGTCGGCGCGCCGCACTCGCCAAGCTGCTGGCCGAGGCGCCGGAACTGATGCTGCTGGACGAGCCGACCAACCATCTGGACATCCGCGCCATCGCCTGGCTGGAGGATCAGCTTAGGAGCACCCGCGCGGGCTATGTGCTGATCTCTCACGACCGCGCCTTTCTGCGCAACCTGACACGCGCGACCCTTTGGATCGACCGGGGCGCGGTGCGGCGGCAGGAGAAGGGCTTCGCCGATTTCGAGGACTGGCGCGACCGGGTCTGGGACGAAGAGGACACCCAGCGCCACAAGCTCGACCGCAAGATCAAGGCCGAAGGTCGCTGGGCGGTGGAGGGCATCAGCGCGCGGCGCAAGCGCAACCAGGGCCGGGTGCGGGCGCTCCAGCAATTGCGCGACGACCGCTCGGGCATGATCCGTCGCCAGGGCACCGCGGCGATGGCGCTGGAGCAGGGCTCGCAGAGCGGCAAGAAGGTCATCGAGGCCGAGGCGATCACGAAATCCTACGGCGATCACGAGATCCTGCGCCCGTTCTCGATCCGCATCGGGCGGGGCGACCGGGTCGCCTTTGTCGGGCCCAACGGGGTGGGCAAGACGACGCTGCTCAGGATGCTGACCGGAGAGCTTGCGCCGGACGCGGGCCGGGTGCGCCACGGCACCAACCTGGAGATCGCGGTGTTCGACCAGGCCCGCGCGCAGCTCGACGGCGACATGACCCTGTGGGAGAACCTGATCGGCAGCCCGGACATGCGGGTGTCGGGCGCGGCCGATCAGGTGATGGTGCGCGGCACGCCGCGCCATGTGGTGGGCTACCTCAAGGATTTCCTGTTTTCGGAAGCGCAGGCCCGGGCGCCGGTGCGCGCGCTGTCGGGCGGGGAAAAGGCGCGGCTGCTGCTGGCCAAACTGATGGCGAAACAGTCGAATCTGCTGGTCCTGGACGAGCCGACGAACGATCTGGACATCGAGACGCTGGACCTGCTCCAGGATCTGTTGGGCGACTATGACGGCACGGTGCTTCTGGTCAGCCACGACCGCGATTTCCTGGACCGTGTGGCCAGCCAGACCGTGGCGTTCGAGGGGCAGGGGCGCGCCGCGGTCTATGCGGGCGGCTGGACCGACTACCAGTCGCAGAAACCCGCACAGACCCCGCCGGAAACGGCCCCGGCGACGCCTGCCAGGACCGTGCGTGCGCAGGACCGGTCCCGGTCCGGAGGCGGGCTGTCCTTTACCGAAGCGCATCGTCTGAAAACCCTGCCCGATGACATCGCGCGGCTGGAGGCCGAGATCTCGAAGCTCGAATCGCTGCTGTCGGACCCGGAGCTTTTCACCCGTGAGCCGGTGAAATTCCGCAAGGCGACAGAGGCGCTGGCCGACCGTCAGGCCCGTCTGTCCGCGGCAGAGGACGAATGGCTTACCCTGACCGACCGGGCGGAGGTCTGAACACGAAGTTTTGAGCGATCCGTTGCGGGAATGCTGCAGGGCGGCGCGATCTTGCCCAAACAGCCGTGCGCTCTCCGCCATGAATGGCTTATGACTGAAATCTTCCCGGGAACCTCCGTGCAGTCTGTGCGTCTTGCGCGCAGATGTCCGGGAGAGCGCCGCGCATTCACGCGGCGTGACGGATCAAGAAACCACAAGGAGCAGATCCCATGAAATTCGTTACCATGACCGCCGCCGGCGCGCTGATCGCCGGAGCCGCCCATGCCGGCGGTGTGAACACCGCCCCGGTCGAGCCCATGGTGGTCGCGCCCGCGCCCATCGTGTCCTCCCCCGACTGGTCCGGCGGATATGCCGGTGCGTCGCTGGGCTATGGCCTGATCGACGAGGACGGCCTCGACGGACTCGAGGACGAAGACACGCAGTTCTTCGGTGATGACGACATCACCTTCGACGTGGACGGCGACGGCGCCATCGGCGGCGTGTTCGCCGGTTACCAGTACGACTTCGGCAGCTACGTGCTTGGCGCCGAACTGGACCTGAACGCGGCCAACCTGGACTTCGACGACGACAGCATCAGCGATGTCTTCGACGACAACGACATCGATGACGACAGCAACGTCTCCATCGACCAGATCCACCGCCTGAAACTGCGTGCGGGCTACGACGCGGGCAACACGCTGGTCTATGGCGTGCTCGGCGCGGCCTATGCCAAGGCCGACATTTTCGGCTCCGACTTCTCCGACACCGGCTATGTCGTCGGCGCCGGCGTCGACTACAAGGTGACGGACGCGGTCAACGTCGGCGGCGAAGTTCTGTACCAGCAGTGGGACGACTTCGACAACACCGGCGTGGACTTCGACGCCACCACGTTCCAGGCCCGCGTGGCCTACCAGTTCTGATCCGACGATCGGCACTGTTTGCGGGGGGTCGGCCGAAAGGCCGGCCCCCTTGCCTTTGGGCTTGCCTCGTCCCGCCGATCTTGCGACACCGCGCGCGCCATCGCCGGAAGAGGGACATGCCGTGATCCGCCTGACCAATTCCGCGACCCGCCGGAAAGAGACGTTCACGCCGCTGACCGAGGGCGACGTCCGGATGTATGTCTGCGGGCCGACGGTCTACGACCGCGCGCATATGGGCAACGCCCGATCGGCGGTGGTGTTCGACACGCTTTACCGGCTGCTGCGCCAGGTCTACGGGGTGGCCGCGGTAACTTATGTGCGCAACATCACCGACGTGGACGACAAGATCAACGCCCGCGCCGCCGAAACCGGGCGCCCGATCGCACAGATCACCGAGGAGACGGGCCGGTGGTACGTGGAGGACATGGCCGCGCTGGGCTGCCTGCCGCCGGACGAAAGCCCCCGTGCGACGGCCCATATCCCCCCGATGGTCGAGATGATCGGCCGGCTGATCGCGGACGGCCATGCCTATGAGGCGGAGGGGCATGTGTTGTTCTCCGTCTCCAGCTACGACGGCTACGGCCGGCTTTCGGGGCGGTCGGTCGAGGACATGATCGCCGGCGCGCGGGTCGAGGTCGCGCCCTATAAGCGCGATCCGATGGATTTCGTGCTGTGGAAGCCTTCGGACGACGGTGCACCGGGCTGGGGCAGCCCGTGGGGCCGGGGCCGTCCGGGCTGGCATATCGAATGCTCGGCCATGGCCGCGGAGTATCTGGGCACCACCTTCGACATCCACGGCGGCGGCGGAGACCTGATGTTCCCGCACCACGAGAACGAGATCGCGCAATCGGTCTGCGCCCACGGCGGCGCACCCATGGCGCGGGTCTGGCTGCACAATGAGATGCTGCTGGTCGACGGCCGCAAGATGTCGAAATCGCTGGGCAATTTCTTCACTGTGCGGGAATTGCTCGAGAAGAAATTTCGGGGCCCTGTAATCCGTTGGGTGCTTATGTCCGCAAAGTACTCTTCTGTACTGGAGTGGAGTGGAGATAAACTGCGTGAAGCTTCGATAGAGCTGGAGAAATATGCGACTGTGACGCGAGGCCTTTCTCCCGGTCAAGTCCCGCCCGGGATAGTCGAGGCACTTTCAAACGACCTGAATACACCTCAAGCCGTCAGTTATATCCGAAAGTTCTTTGCCGAGGGCGACTATGACAGCCTGATCTCCGGTCTTGCATTTCTGGGAATCAAGATTCGCCCAACATCTGAAATTGGCCGAAGGTCAGTTCAGGAGGTTACGGATCAATACTTGGAGGCACCGCTCTTGGGAGCGGAAGGCTTCTTCAAAAATCTTCGTAATCTACAGACTGACTTCTACCCAGAATATAAGGTGGTTCATCCCGACCAAGCCATACTATTGAATGTATTTAAAGCTGCGAGGAACGCGGGGATCGCAGATATGGTAGAAAGTTATCGAAACGCTAGAGCTAGAAAAGACTTTGATACTGCAGACAGGTTGCGGGAAGAAGCGGCTCAGTTGGGTTTTCAGATAATCGTCACTCCCGAGGGCGAGCGATGGCTCAGACGTAGTCCCAACAAATGACCCGCGAGCGGCTCACCCTCTACGACACCACCCTGCGCGACGGGCAGCAGACGCAGGGGGTGCAGTTCTCGGTCGCCGAAAAGCTGGCCATCGCGACGATGCTGGACACGCTGGGCGTGGACTATATCGAGGGCGGCTGGCCCGGCGCCAACCCGACCGACAGCGCGTTCTTCGAGACCGTGGCGCCGACGCGGGCCACCATGGCGGCCTTCGGTATGACCAGGCGGGCAGGGCGTTCGGCGTCGAACGACGATGTGCTGGCCGCGGTGCTGAACGCCGGCACCCCCGCCGTCTGCCTGGTGGGGAAAAGCCACGATTACCATGTCAGGACCGCGCTCGGAGTCAGCCGGGAGGAGAATCTGGAGGCGATCCAGGGGTCGATCGCGCATTGCGTCGCCAAAGGCCGGGAGGCCGTGTTCGACGCGGAACATCTCTTCGACGGCTATGCGTCCGATCCCGGCTATGCCCTGGCCTGCCTGCACGCCGCGGCAGAGGCCGGAGCGCGCTGGATCGTACTCTGCGACACCAACGGCGGCACGCTGCCGGACCGGATCGCCGAGGTGGTCGGCGCGGTGATCGACAGCGGCATCCCCGGCACGCGGCTGGGCATCCACACCCATGACGACACCGGAACCGCCGTGGCGGGGAGCCTTGCGGCGGTCGAGGCCGGGGTGCGCCAGGTTCAGGGCACGCTGAACGGGTTGGGCGAACGCTGCGGCAACGCCGATCTGGTAAGCCTGATCCCGACCCTGCTGCTGAAGCCCCCATACCGCGACCGGTTCGCCATTTCCGTGACGCCCGAGGGGCTGGCCGGATTGACCCGCATTTCCCGCAGGCTCGACGACATCCTGAACCGGGTGCCGCGCAACGACGCGCCCTACGTTGGGGCGTCGGCTTTCGCGCATAAGGCGGGGCTTCATGCCAGCGCCATCGCCAAGGATCCGGCCACTTATGAGCACGTGGATCCGGCGGCCGTGGGAAACCGGCGGGTGATCCCGATGTCCAACCAGGCCGGACAGTCCAACCTGCGCGCGCGCCTGATCGACATGGGCCTGTCGGTGGAAAAGGGCGATCCGCGGCTGGGACGGATCCTTGAGGCAATCAAGTCCCTGGAGGACAAGGGCTATTCCTATGACACCGCACAGGCGAGCTTTGAGCTGGTGGCCCGGCGCGCCCTGGACCAGTTGCCGAACTTCTTCGAGGTCAAGCGTTACCGGGTCAGCGTCGAGCGGCGGAAGAACAAGTACGACCGGATGGTGAGTCTGTCGGAAGCGGTCGTGGTGGTGAAGATCGGCGACGAGAAGAAGCTGTCGGTCTCCGAAAGCATGGACGCGACGGGGTCCGACCGCGGGCCGGTGAACGCCCTGTCGAAAGCGCTGGCCAAGGATCTTGGCCCCTACCAGCACATCATTGACGACATGCATCTTGTCGATTTCAAGGTCCGGATCACCCAGGGCGGGACCGAGGCCGTGACCCGCGTCATCGTCGACAGCGAGGATGGCCAGGGCCGCCGCTGGTCCACCGTGGGGGTCAGCGCGAATATCGTCGACGCGTCCTTCGAGGCGCTGATCGACGCGGTCGTCTGGAAGCTGGTCCGCGATGCCTGAGGCGGCCGGAAGGCGCGCCCGATGAGCGTCGGCGCCTGCGCCGAGATCGTCCGCAAGGGCGATCCCGACCGGTTCCTGTCGGCCATGGCCGCGCCGCCGGCGTCACGGGGCGTGCTCTTTCCCATCTATGCGCTGAACGTCGAGGCGGCGCGCGCGCCCTGGGTGACCGCAGAGCCGATGATCGCCGAGATCCGCCTGCAATGGTGGCGCGACGCCCTGGAGGAGATCGCCAGCGGCAAGCCCCCGCGCCGCCATGAGGTCGCGACCCCACTGGGAGAGATCCTGGATGCGAAGGGTGCCGCCATCCTCGACCGCGCGATCGCGGCGCGGCGCTGGGAGATCGCGAGGGAACCGTTCGCCGGGCAGGCGCAGCTTCTGGGGTATCTTGAGGACGTGGCGGGCGGGCTTGCCTGGGCGGCCGCGCGGGCGCTGGGGGCAGCCGATGAGGCCGCCGTCCGCGGTGTCGGGCTGGCCGGCGGCATGGCGGGCTGGCTGGCCTCCGTCCCGCGGCTGGAGGCTGCCGGGCTGTCGTCCTTGCCCGATCCCTCCGATGACGGGATCCGGGCGCTTGCCCAGGCCGGGCTGTCGCGGCTCTGCCCGGTCAGCCGTGCCGCGCGCCCCGCCGCCCTTTCGGCCTGGGAGGCCGGTCCGGTCCTGCGCCTGGCCCGGTCCGAGCCGGCGCGGGTGCGCGACGGGAGGCTCCTTCGGGCCCCGGCGCTGCGGCGGTTGAGGCTGATGCGGATGGCGGTCACGGGGCGGTAGGCGCCCCGTGCCGGCGGAAGAGCGTGCCGTGCACGGTACAGGCCCGCATAGGCCGGGCGACGTGGCGCGGAGGTCCCCGCGAGCGTACCGCCACGGCCGTGGCGGCGCCGGTCGTACGGTTCGTTTTCGGAATGGGGCTGCCGGTTGCATACGCGGCCGCCGGACCCGCCAGCCGATTTCGTCGCGATCGGTATGCCGCGGCGCACAGTGTTCTTGGCCCGGGGGGCGAGTGCGGGTATGTCCAGCGCGGGGATGTCAGGATGGCGCGGCACCGGGCCGCCATGACGCCCCCGGGGCTTTCCGCCCTTCTCCGGCTTAGCCCCGAGAGGGAGCGCGGCCCATGGCCGGTGACGGAAGGATCCTGCGATGTCGTTGCGCGTGTTGCTCCTTGCAGGCACTTTGGAGGCGCGGCATCTCGCGTCGGCGCTGGGGGCGGTGCGCGGCCTGACCGTGATGGCATCGCTGTCCGGGCCGGCGCGGGCGCCCAACGCCCTGGGTGTGGCCACCCGGATCGGCGGGTTCGGCGGCGAGGACGGGTTCCGCGACTTTCTCGATCGCGAGCGGATCGGTGCGGTGCTGGACGCGACGCATCCTTTCGCCGCCCGCATCTCTGCCCGGTCGGCGCGGATCTGTGGCGACTTGCGCGTGCCCTACGGTCTGCTGCTGCGCCCCGCCTGGCGCCCTCAACCGGGCGACCGCTGGCATTTCGCGCAGAACGAGGCCGACGCCGCGCGCCAGGTTCCGGAGGGGGCGACCGCATTCCTGGCCACCGGTCGCATGGGGCTCGACGCGTTCGGCACCATGCCGGGGCGCCGGGTCTATGTCCGGCAGCTCGACCGGCGGCCGGACACGCCCGTGCCGTTCGAGGACGGCGACTGGGTGGTGGGCCGGCCGCCCTTTCCGGTGGAGGCGGAGGCCGCACTCTTCCGGCGGCTGGGCGTGGCGTGGCTGGTGGTGCGCAATGCCGGCGGATCGTCGTCGCGCACGAAGCTCGATGCGGCGCGAAAGCTTGCGATCGACGTCGCGATGATCCGCCGCCCCCCACAGCCCGAATCGATCCGGTTCGATACGGTGTCCGCGGCGATCCTGTGGGTGCGCAGGATGATCCAGTGACGGTGCCGAAGGTCGCCGGAGAGCGGATCCTGACGGGACCCTCCTGCGTTGCGGAAGGGGCCGCGTGGCTTGCGGCGCGGGACGCGGGGATGGCCCGCGCGTGGCAGGAAGCGGGCCCTTGGCCGGACCGGCTGCGGCCGGGCGGCTTCCCCGCGCTGGTGGGTGCGATCGTATCGCAGCAGGTCAGCGTCGCCTCGGCCCGCGCGATCGGAGCACGCGTGGAGGCGGCGGGGTTTCACGACCCACAGACGGTGGGGCGCGCGGATGAGGCGGCGTTGAGGGCCTGCGGGCTGTCGCGCCCCAAGGCGCGGTACCTGCGCGCGCTCGCCGAGGCGGGTATCGACTTCGCCGCCCTTGAGACGGCGCGAAGCGATGCCGTGGTGGCGCGGCTGGTGGCGGTGCCGGGGATCGGGCGCTGGACCGCGGAGATCTACGCGCTGTTCTCCCTGGGGCGCGCGGACGTGTTTCCGGCCGGGGACCTGGCGTTGCAGGAGTCCGCGCGGATGCTCTACGGGATGGAGACGCGGCCGTCGGAGGGCGCGCTGCGCGACCTGGCGGAAGGCTGGCGGCCCTGGCGCGGCGTCGCGGCGCGGGGGCTCTGGGCGTGGTATGCCGTCGCCAAGTCGCGCGAGGGGGTGGCGTGACCGCCGGGGCTCTGCCCGTTCGGCGTTCCGCCCGTTCGGGGCTCTGCCCGTTCGGGGCTCTGCCCGTTCGGGGCTCTGCCCCGAACCCCGGGATATTTCGGGAAAGATGAAGGGGGGGCGCGGCGTTGATCGCGCCGCCGCGGCGGGCTAGGTCGGGCGGAACCTGACAGCGGAGAGCGGCGATGACACGGGCACTGGATGCGAAGCGGCGGGCGCCGGCCTCCGGCAGGGCGGGTTCTGCGGTGGTGTTCCTGCATGGCTATGGCGCCGATGGCGCGGACCTGCTGGGCCTGGCCGATCCGCTGGCGCAGCATCTGCCGGACACGGTGTTTCTGGCACCCAACGCGCCCGAAAGGTCGGTGGTCAACCCCATGGGATTCCAGTGGTTTCCGATCCCCTGGCTGGACGGATCCGACCCCGCGGAGGCGGAGGCGGCGATGGACCGGGCGGCCGACGATCTGAACGCCTATCTGGACGGTGTGCTGGCCGAGGAGGGCATCGGCGCCGACCGGCTGGTGATCGTGGGGTTCAGCCAGGGCACGATGATGGCGCTGCACGTGGCGCTGCGGCGGCCCGAGCCGGTGGCGGCGCTGGTGGGATTCTCCGGCCGGCTGCTCAGGCCCGAGGCGCTGGCCGATGAAATCGTGTCGCGCCCGCCGGTGTTGCTGATCCACGGCGACAGGGACGAGGTGGTGCCGCCCGCGTCGCTGCCGGCGGCGGCCGAGGCGCTGCAGGGCGCGGGGCTGGACGTGTTCGCCCATGTCATGAAGGGCACGGGCCACGGTATCGCGCCGGACGGGTTGAGCGTGGCGCTGGCCTTCATCCGCGACCGGCTGGGGCTGGACGCAGAGTAGCCGGGCGGCCGATCGGTACGCCTGCGCCTGGCGTTTTGTACGCGCCGAGTCGCCGAAACCGCGGAATTGTACGGCCCGCGTCGAAATCCCGCCCGATTTCGCGCACAAAACGAACGGCGCGCGCCCCGCACGGCGCGCCCGGTCCGCGCCCTGCCCGAAATCGCGGCGGGGGCGCGACATAGTGAGACAGATGGGGGGACCTCTTCGCTCTGCGGGACGCGGCCACCTTGCACTCTGGCGCGGTTGGCCGCACATGGGGCGCAAGAGCGGGTCCGATACCGCTAACCCTTATGCTGCCGTGGGAGAGACCACATGAAAGACGCCCGTGTTCCGTTGATCGGAGAGACCCTGTCGGATGCCATTCTCCAGCATCTGAAATATTCCTTCGGCAAGGATGCCGAACATGCCACCGTCACCGACTGGCGGCTGGCGCTCAGCTACGCCATCCGCGACCGGATCGTGGACCCGTGGTTCGCCTCGACCCGCGCGACCTATGCGCAGCACGGCAAGCGGGTCTATTACCTGTCCATGGAGTTCCTGATCGGCCGCCTGCTGGAGGATGCGACCGTCAACCTGGGGTTGATGGACGAGGTGCGCGGCTTTTTCGAGGGGCGCGGACTGGACGCCACCGAGATCATGCAGGACGAGCCCGACGCGGCGCTGGGCAACGGCGGTCTGGGACGGCTTGCGGCCTGTTTCCTGGAGTCCATGTCCACCGTGGGCTGCCCGGCCTATGGCTACGGCATCCGCTATGAGCACGGGCTGTTCAAGCAGAGCTTCGAGCGGGGCCGCCAGATCGAGGCGCCGGAGGACTGGCTGAGCCAGACCCACGCCTGGGAGTTCGAGCGCCCCGAATCGGTCTATCGGATCGGCTTCGGCGGCTCCGTGGAGACGCCGGGCGACCGCGCCGTCTGGACCCCGTCGGAGACCGTGGTGGCCGAGGCCTACGACACGCCCATCGTCGGCTGGCAGGGGCGCTGGGCCAACACTTTGCGGCTGTGGTCGGCGACGCCGGAGACGGTGTTCGACCTGGGCCGGTTCAACGCCGGCGACTACTACGGCGCGGCCGAGCCGGAGAACCTGGCCCGCACCATCAGCCGCGTGCTCTATCCCGACGACACCACCGAAGAGGGCAAGCGGCTGCGGCTGAAGCAGGAGTTCTTCTTCACCGCCGCGTCGCTGCGCGACATCGTGCGCCGGTTCGAGGACGAGTACGCCGACCTGTCCCTCCTGTCCGACAAGGTGGCGATCCAGCTCAACGACACCCATCCGGCCATCGCCGGGCCGGAGCTGGTGCGCATCCTGCACGACGAGAAAGGCATGGCCTTCGACGCCGCGGTGGAGACGGCGCGCGCCTGCCTTGGCTATACCAACCACACCCTGCTGCCGGAGGCGCTGGAGCGCTGGTCGGTGGGGCTGATGGCGGATCTGCTGCCCCGCCACATGCAGATCATCGAGCGCATCGACGCCGCCCACGCCGAGGCCCATCCCGACCGACGGGCGGTCATTATCGGCGACGGCGACGTGCAGATGGGGCCTCTGGCCTTCACCATGGCACATAGGGTCAACGGCGTGTCTGCCCTGCACACCGGCCTCATGCGCGACACGGTGTTCGCGGAGCTGAACCGCCTGCATCCCGACCGGATCGTGAACGAGACCAACGGCATCACCCCGCGCCGCTGGCTGCTGGGGGCGAATCCGCGGCTTTCCGGGCTGATCACCCGGGCCATCGGCGACGGCTGGGTGGACGACCTGGAGCAGTTGCAGAAGCTGGAGCCCCTGGCCGACGACGCGGCCTTCCGCGAGGACTATGCCGCGGCCAAGCGCGCCAACAAGGCGGATCTGGCGGACTACCTGGGCGCGCGGGGCACCCCGGTGGACCCGGACGCGCTGTTCGACGTGCAGATCAAGCGGATCCACGAATACAAGCGCCAGCACCTGAACATCCTGCAGACCATCGCCCTGTGGCAGGCGATGAAGGACGATCCGCAGGGCGACTGGGTGCCGCAGGTCAAGATCTTCGGCGGCAAGGCCGCGCCGGGATACGTGTTCGCCAAGGAGATCATCCACCTCATCAACGCGGTGGCGGAGGTGGTGAACGCCGATCCCGACACCGGGCACCTGCTGCGCGTGGCCTATCCGGCCAATTACAACGTGTCCCTGGCCGAAAAGCTGATCCCGGCGGCGGAGGTCAGCCAGCAGGTCTCGACCGCCGGCAAGGAGGCGTCGGGCACCGGCAACATGAAATTCGCCCTGAACGGGGCGCTGACCATCGGCACGCTGGACGGCGCCAACGTGGAGATCCGCAAGCTGGTCGGGGCGGAGAACTTCTTTCTCTTCGGCATGACGGCGGATGAGGCCGTCGAACGGCGCGGCGTCGCGGACCATGCCGGACGGGCGATCGCGGCCTGCCCGGAACTGGCCCGCGCGCTGGACGCGATCCGGGACGGCACGTTCGGAGAGCGGTTCGAGAGCATCACCGGGAACGTGTCGGGGGCGGATTACTTCCTGGTCGCCTCCGATTTCGCCGACTACTGGCGCGCCAGCCGGGAGCTGGAGGCCGCGCGCAGGGACGCCGCGGGCTGGACCCGGATGGCGATCCTGAACACCGCGCGCTCTGGCTGGTTCTCCTCGGACCGCACGATCCGGGACTACATGGCCGACATCTGGGACGCGCGCGCGATCAGCGTCGGCTAGGCCGCGGTCGGACCCGCGGCGCGTTCCGGCCGCGGGTCCGCGTTCGTTGCTTTCCGCGCGGCGGTCCCTTATGGTGCGGCCATCAGATCGCCGGGTGAACGGCGCTGATCGCCCGGACATCCGAAGATGACGCTTTCGACGTCTGCCAGCCTGGAACAGCGGCTGAAATGGGTCGCCTTCCTGCTGGGCCTGCTCAGCACCGTCTCCATCGTGCAGGGCTGGCCGCTGGCGGCCATGGTGCTGGGGCTGCCGTTCTGCCTGATCTGGGTCTATTGCGGATGGCTGAGATCGGAGCCGCAGCTGAAATATATCAACGTGATATTCTCCCTGCTTTATGTCTACGGGATCGCCAGGTACTTCCTGCTGCCGGTCTGACGGGCCGGAATCCGTTTCTCCGCATCCGCCCGCCCGGCCCCGGCGGCGATCCGTCCCGCGCGGCGCGGCGGGGTTTCTTCGCGATGGCCCGTTGCAAAGCGGCGCGCGCGGTTTAGCCTTGGGTCCATGACAGGATATTTGCGCAACCCCGCCCCGTCCATCGACCGTAAGGATGCCGAAGCCCTCCAGCAGGGGCGCCACGGCGATCCGTTCGCGGTGCTCGGCCCCCATGAGGTGGAGGGCAGGCGGATGGTCCGCGCGCTCGATCCGGGGGCCGAGGCCATGTTCGCGGTCGTGGACGGCACCGAGCACGAGCTGGCCCGCGTCGCCGAGGGGCTGATGGTCTTTGCCGGCGAGGTTCCGGGCGACGGGCGCTACTGGCTGCGCGGCAAGGCCGGCGGCAAGAGCTGGGATTTCGAGGACGCCTACCGCTTCGGCCCGGTGATCGGCGAGATGGACGAGTACCTTCTGGGCGAGGGCACGCACCAGCGGATCTGGACCGTGCTCGGCGCCCATGTGATGGAGCGCGAGGGGCAGGGCGGCACGCATTTCGCCGTCTGGGCGCCGAACGCGCAGCGCGTCAGCGTGGTGGGCGGGTTCAACCACTGGGACGGGCGGCGGCACCCGATGCGCAAGCGCGGCGCCACCGGCGTGTGGGAGATCTTCGTGCCCCGCGTCGAGGAGGGAGAGGCCTACAAGTACGAGATCCTCGGCCCCGGCGGAGAGTTGCAGCCGCTGAAATCGGACCCCGTGGGCTTTGGCTCACAGCATCCGCCGCTGAACGCCAGCATCGTGCGCGACATCCGCGGCTACGGCTGGACGGACGGCAAGTGGATGGCCGAACGCGACGGGCGCAACGGGCGCACGGCCCCGATCTCTGTCTATGAGGTGCATCTGGGGTCGTGGAAACGGGTCGCCCAGGAGGGCAACCGGCCGATCTCGTACAAGGAGGCGGCGAAGGTTCTGGTCGATTACGCCCATGACATGGGGTTCACCCACCTGGAGCTGCTGCCGGTCAGCGAGTTTCCCTTCGACGGGTCCTGGGGCTACCAGCCGGTGGGGCTGTTCGCGCCGACGATCCGCTTCGGCCCGCCGCATGAGTTCCGCGATCTGGTGGAGGCCGCGCACCAGAAGGGGATGGGCGTGATCCTGGACTGGGTGCCGGGGCACTTCCCGGCCGACACCCACGGGCTGGGCCGGTTCGACGGCACGCATCTCTATGAGCACGCCGACCCGCGGGAGGGGTTCCACCAGGACTGGAACACGCTGATCTACAACTACGGCCGGGTGGAGGTGAAGAACTTCCTGACCTCCAACGCGCTCTACTGGCTGGAGGAATACCACGTGGACGGGCTGCGCGTGGATGCGGTGGCCTCCATGCTCTACCGCGACTATTCGCGCAAGGACGGCGAATGGGTCCCCAACAAGGACGGCGGGCGCGAGAATTACGAGGCGATCGACTTTCTCAGGGGCGTCAACACCGTGGCCTATGCCGAACATCCCGGCATCGTCACCGTGGCCGAGGAGTCGACCTCATTTCCGCAGGTGTCGCGTCCCGTGGACGGGGGCGGGCTGGGCTTCGGCTACAAGTGGAACATGGGCTGGATGAACGACACGCTGCGGTATGTGCAGAAGGATCCGATCTATCGCAAGTTCGACCACCACCTGATGACCTTCGGGATGCACTACGCCTACTCGGAGAATTTCATCCTGCCGATCAGCCACGATGAGGTCGTGCACGGCAAGGGGTCGATGCTGAACAAGATGCCGGGCGGCGAATGGGAGAAATTCGCCAATCTGCGCGCCTATTACGGCTTCATGTGGGGCCACCCGGGCAAGAAGCTGTTGTTCATGGGCTGCGAGTTCGCCCAGCCCAGCGAATGGAACCACAACACGCAGCTGAGCTGGAACCTGCTCGACGACGCCAGGCACGCCGGGATGCAGCGCCTGGTGCGGGATCTGAACACGCTCTACCGGGCGGAGCCCGCGCTGCATGCGCTGGACTGCGACCCGGCGGGCTTTCAGTGGATCGAGGCCAACGACGCCGAGGCCAGCGTGTTCGCCTGGATCCGCCGATCCGGCGGGCCGGACCCGGAGGCGGTGGTGGCGTGCAACTTCACCCCCGTGGAGCGGCCCTACACGCTGGGGATGCCGCAGGCGGGCCGCTGGCGCGAGGCGCTGAACTCCGACGCGGAGATCTACGGCGGCGCCGGGCGTGGCAACATGGGCGGGGTCACGGCGGAAGAGACGCCGCACAAGGGCCAGCCCGCGCAGGCCCGGGTGCTGCTGCCGCCGCTGTCGACGGTGATCTTCGTCAAGGAGGGCTGACCGAAGGCCCGAAGAAAAACAAGGGGGGGGAGAGACCATGGAACGACCGACCAAGAGGCTGTCGTCGCGCACGCTGGCCTTCGTGCTGGCGGGCGGGCGGGGCAGCCGGCTGAAACAGCTCACCGACCGGCGGGTAAAGCCCGCGGTCTATTTCGGCGGCAAGACCCGGATCGTGGATTTCGCGCTGTCCAACGCGCTGAACTCCGGCATCCGCAAGATGGCCATCGCCACGCAGTACAAGGCCCACAGCCTGATCCGGCATTGCCAGAGGGGCTGGTCGTTCCTGCGCGCCGAGCGAAACGAGTTTCTGGACATCCTGCCCGCCAGCCAGCGGGTGAGCGAGGACAAGTGGTATCTGGGCACCGCCGATGCGGTGACCCAGAACATCGACATCATCGACAGCTACGGGATCGAGTACATCCTGATCCTGGCCGGCGATCACATCTACAAGATGGACTACGAGGTGATGATCGCCGAGCATGTGGACACCGGTGCCGACGTGACCGTGGGCTGCCTGACGGTCCCGCGCGACGAGGCGTCCGCCTTCGGGGTGATGGCGGTGGACGACAGCCTCAGGATCACGTCGTTCCTGGAAAAGCCCGCCGATCCGCCGGGGATGCCGGGCGACGACACGCAGACGCTGGCCTCCATGGGGATCTATGTCTTCAAATGGTCCTATCTGCGGGAGCTTTTGCTGAGCGACTCCGATCTGGAGGGGTCGGGCCACGATTTCGGCGGCGACATCATCCCGCATATCGTCCGCAACGGCCGCGCGCAGGCGCATCGGTTCTCGGAAAGCTGCGTGCGGCACCGCGACGGCGCGCCCGCCTACTGGCGCGACGTGGGCACGGTGGACGCCTATTGGCAGGCCAACATCTCGCTCACGGATTTCGACCCGGACCTGGACCTGTGGGACACCAACTGGCCGATCTGGACCTATTCCGAGCTGACGCCTCCGGCCAAGTTCATCCATGACGAGGAAAACCGCCGCGGCCATGCGATCAGCTCCATGGTGGCGGGCGGGTGCATCATCTCCGGAACGGAAATCCGCGAGTCGCTGCTGTTCACCCAGGTCCATACCAACAGCTACGCGTCGCTGGAGCAGACGGTGGTGCTGCCGCATGTGGTCGTCGGACGCCACGCGCGGCTGCGCAAATGCGTGGTGGACCGGGGGGTGCAGATCCCCGAGGGCCTGGTCGCCGGAGAGGACCCCGAGGCGGACGCGGCGTTCTTCGAGGTGTCGAAGGGCGGCGTCACGCTGGTCACCCAGCCCATGGTGGATGCCTGGAGCGCCGCGCGGTGACACGGGTGCTGTCGGTCGCGTCCGAATGCGCGCCGCTGGTCAAGACCGGCGGGCTGGCGGATGTGGTCGGCGCGCTGCCGCTGGCGCTGGCGGCCCAGGGGGTCGAGATGCGGGTGCTTCTGCCGGGCTACGGCCGGGTGCTGTCGGCGGTGCCGGAGGCGCGGCAGGTGCATCGGTTCGACACGCTGATGGGCGGACCGGCGCGGCTGCTGGCGGTGCGCGCGGGGGGGCTGTCGCTGTTCGTGCTGGAGGCCCCGCATCTCTTCGAGCGCGGCGGCACGATCTATCTGGACGAGGAGGGGCGCGACTGGGACGACAACCCCGAACGCTTCGCCGCGCTGTCCCGCGCCGGCGCGGAGATCTGCGCGGGCCGTGCCGGGGACTGGGTTCCGCAGGTCGCCCACGGCCACGACTGGCAGGCGGGGCTGCTGCCCTACTATCTCAGCCAGGAGACGGCCCCGGTGCCGTCGGTGATGACGATCCACAACATCGCCTTCGCCGGGCTGGCGCCGCCCGAGCGCATGGCCGCGCTGGGCATCGACGCGCGGGATTTCCGCGTCGAGGGCGTGGAATACTGGGGCCGGGTGTCCACCCTCAAGGCCGGGCTGGTCCATGCCGACCGGATCACCACCGTGTCGCCCACCTACGCCCGGGAGCTGGCGACGCCGGCGTTCGGCATGGGGTTCGACGGGCTGATCCGCGCGCGGCGCGCCGATCTGACCGGCATCCTGAACGGCATCGACGCGGAGGTGTGGAACCCCGCCACCGACCGGGCGATCCGGCGCTACCGCTCCGGGCGGGGCAAGGCCCGGGCGACCCAGGCGCTGCGCCGCGAGATGGGTCTGCCCGACGCCGCGGGACCGCTGGCGGTGGTGATCTCTCGGCTGACGGCGCAGAAGGGGCTGGACCTGCTGCTGGAGGCGCTGCCCTCCTATCTGGAGGCGGGCGGGCAGCTGGCGCTGCTGGGCTCCGGCGACCGGGCGATGGAACTGGCCTGGCAGGAGGCCGGCGCGCGGCACGCGGGCGTGTCGGTCCATATCGGCTATGACGACACGCTGAGCCACCGGATGATCGCCGGCGGCGACGCGGTGCTGGTGCCGTCGCGGTTCGAGCCCTGCGGGCTGACGCAGCTCTACGGTCTGCGCTACGGCACGATCCCGGTGGTGGCGCGCACCGGCGGGCTGGCCGACACGGTGATCGACGCCAACGACGCGGCGCTGAAGGCGCGCGTCGCCACCGGGATCGTGCACCGCCCGGACGACGCGGACGCTCTGGCCTTCGCGCTGTCGCGCATGGTAGGGCTTCACGCGCAGGCCGGGACCTGGGCGGCGATGGTCAAGGTGGCCATGCGCCACCCCGTGGGGTGGGACGTCTCTGCCGGCCAGTACGCCGCACTCTACAGGGACCTGACACCCGCCGCATGACCCAGAGATTTCCGATTGCCGCGGGCCGCGCCGCCCCCCTTGGCGCGACCTTCGACGGCGACGGCGTGAATTTCGCCGTCTTCTCCCAGAACGCCACCCGGATGGAGCTGTGCCTGTTCCCAGAGACCGGCGCGCCGCAGCGCATCGACCTGCCCGAGCGCGACGGCGACGTGTGGCACGGCTACATCCCGGGGCTGACGGCGGGCACGCGCTACGGCTACCGCGCGCACGGGCCCTGGGCCCCGCGCGAGGGGCACCGCTTCAACCCCGCCAAGCTGCTGATGGACCCCTATGCCAAGCGGCTGACCGGCCATCCGGTCTGGCATCCGGCACTGATGGGCCACCGCGACGGCGGCGACGACACGGTGATCGACCCGCGCGACAGCGCGCCCTGGATGCCCCGCTCGGTGGTGGAGGATCCGGCGTTCTCCTGGGGCCGGGACCGCGCGCCGCGCACCCCGGTGGAACAGACGGTCATCTACGAGGCGCATGTGAAGGGGCTGACCGCGACGCGGCCCGATGTGGGCGATCCGGGCACTTTTCTGGCGATGTCGTCGGACCCGATGCTGGATTACCTGACGGATCTGGGCATCACCGCGGTCGAGCTTCTGCCCGCGCAGGCCTTCCTGACCGACCGCTTCCTGCATGAGAAAGGCCTGACCAACTACTGGGGCTACCAGACGCTGGGCTTCTTCGCGCCGGAGCCGCGGTATCTGGCGCGGGGCCGGATCTCGGAATTTCAGCAGATGGTCGCGCGGTTCCACTCCGCCGGGATCGAGGTGCTGATGGACGTGGTCTACAACCACACCTGCGAGGGCGACGAGCGGGGCCCGACGCTGAGTTTCCGCGGGCTGGACAACGCCAGCTACTACCGGCTGGAGCGCGACCCGCGCCGCTACGTCAACGACACCGGCTGCGGCAACACGGTGAACGTGGAGCACCCGATGGTGCTGCGGATGATCATGGACAGCCTGCGCTACTGGGTCGAGGTCATGCATGTGGACGGGTTCCGGTTCGACCTGTGCCCGACCCTGGGGCGGGCCGGCGACGGCGGCTTCGATCCGGGGGCGGCGTTCTTCGACGCGATCCGGCAGGACCCGGTGCTGGGCCAGGTCAAGCTGATCGCGGAACCCTGGGACATCGGGCCGGGCGGCTACCAGCTGGGGGCCTTTCCGCCGCCCTTCCTGGAGTGGAACGACAAATTCCGCGACCGGGTCAGGATGTTCTGGCGGGGGGACGCGGGCTCCGCCCCGGGGCTGGCGGACCGGCTGACCGGCTCGGCGCTGCAGTTCGACCATTCCGGGCGGCCCGCCACGGCCAGCGTGAACCTTCTGACCGCCCATGACGGGTTCACGCTGCGGGACGTGGTCAGCTACACCGCCCGGCACAACGACGCCAACGGCGAGGACGGGCGCGACGGCCATGGCGAGAACTACAGCGACAACATGGGGGTCGAGGGGCCGACGGAGGATCCCGCGATCCTGTCGGCCCGCGCGCGGCGCCGGCGCAACATGATGGCCACGCTGATGCTGAGCCAGGGCACGCCGATGATCCTGGCGGGCGACGAGATCGGCAACAGCCAGGGCGGCAACAACAACGCCTATGCCCAGGACAACGCGACCGGATGGATCGACTGGACGGAACCGGATGCCGCGTTCCACGCCTTTACCCGTGCCATGATCGGGTTCCGCGCGCGCCATCCGCTGCTGCGCCAGAAACTGTTCCTCCACGCGCGCGAGCGGGCGGTGGACGGGCGCGAGGATCTGTTCTGGTGGCGCCCGGACGGCCTGCCCATGCAGGATGCGGACTGGACCCGCGGCGCGTTGAACGCCCTTGCGATGGAGCTCAGGATGGCCAGCGGCACCCCCGCCTATGCAGAGACGGAACAGGCGATCTTTGCGGTGTTCAACCGCGGTCCGGCGCAGACCTGGCGGCTGCCGGTCCCGCCCGACGGCATGGGCTGGCACTGGCGGATCGACACCGCCGTGCCGGACGGTTGCCCGGATCCGGGTGCCGGCCGGGTCGCCGGCGCGGCCAGGATCCCCGCCGACAGCGTGTCGGTCTTCGTGCTGGAACCGGCGCCATGAGCGACGCGCGCGACAGGCTGGCGGAGCGGCTGGGCGTGGTCCCGTCCTATGAGGACGCGACCGGACGGCGCCACGAACTGACGCCCGAAAGCCGCGACGCGCTGCTGCGCGCCATGGACGCGCCCGACGACGCGGCCGGGGCGGCGGCGATGCTGGCGCGGCTGGACGCCGGGCCGGACCTGCCGGACTGGGCGGTGGTCGAGGCCGGCGCGCCGATACGGCTGGACGCGCTCGCCGGGCGGGACTGGCGGCTGGCGCAGGAGGACGGCACCGCGTCCGAGGGGCGGGGCGCGGCGCTGGGGGCGCTGCCGCTGGGCATCCATGCGCTGGAGGCGGACGGCGCGCGGGTCTGGCTCATCAGCGCGCCGGCGCGGCTGGCAGAGCCGCCGCGCGCCTGGGGGGTGACGCTGCCGCTCTACGGCCTGTCCGGCGACGGGCGGATCGGCACCTACCGGGATCTGGCGCGCGCCTGCCGGTCACTGGGCGCGGCGGGGGCGGATTTCGTCGGCGTGAACCCGGTCCATGCGGGGTTTCCCACCGACCCGGGCGCGTTCTCGCCCTATTCGCCGGCGCACCGGGGGCGGCTGGCGGGGATCCACGTGGCCCCGGACTCAGAGCCGCCGCTGCCCGGCGAAGAGCTGCTCGACTGGTCCGTGGCGCAGCCCGCGCGGCTGGCGGCCCTGCGCGCGGACCCCGAGCCTGCCGGTTTCGACGACTGGGCCGCGGCGCAGGACGCGGGGCTCTGGCGGTTCGCGCTGCACCAGGCCCTGTCCGAGCGGTTCGGCCCCTACTGGCCCGCCTGGCCGCCCGAATATCACGACCCCGACGGAGATGCGGCGCAGGCCTTCGCGCGGCGGGAGGCCGCCGCCGTGCGCTTTCACGCCACGTTGCAGTACCGCGCCGACGCCCAGCTGGCGGATGCGCAGACAGAGGCGCTGGCGGCCGGGATGCGGTTCGGCCTGTACCTGGATCTGGCCGTCGGCACCCATCCCGAAGGGGCCGAGACCTGGGGCCAGCCGGGGCTGTTCGCGCAGGGCGTGTCGCTGGGCGCGCCGCCGGACGCGTTCTCGCCGGGCGGGCAGAGCTGGGGGCTGGCGCCGCTCCGCCCCGACGCGCTGGCCCGCGACGGGTTCCGGCCGCTGGCGCGGATCCTGCGCCGGTCCCTGGCCCATGCCAAGCTGCTGCGGATCGATCACATCCTGGGGTTCGAGCGGGCGTTCTGGGTGCCGCAGGGCGACGTGCCCGGCGCCTATGTGCGGATGCCGCGCGACGCCATGCTGGCGGTCGCGCGGATCGAGGCCGCGCGCGCCGGGGCCACGATCGTCGGAGAGGATCTGGGCAACATCCCCGAGGGGCTGGGCGCGGCGCTGGACGAAAGCGGCGTCCTGGGCTGCCGGGTGGTCCAGTTCGAGCAGCACTGGGACGCCGACCGGGCGACGTTCCGCGCCGCCGCGGACTACGCGCGCGGGGCGCTGACGTCCTTCGGCAGCCACGACCTGCCGACCTGGGAAGGCTGGAAGGCGGGGCGCGACATCGACTGGCGCGCGGCGCTGGACGGCTGGTCGGAGGCGGCGGAGGCCAGCGCCCGCGCCCGCCGCGCCGAAGAGGTCGGCTTTCTGTGCGAGATGCTGGGCGGCGACGGGATCGACGCGCTGCACGCCTTTCTGGCGGCCACGCCGTCGCGGCTGGTGGTCTGCCAGCTGGAGGACCTGGAGGGCCGCGTGGAGCAGCCGAACCTGCCCGGCACGGTCCACGATCACCCCAACTGGCGCCGCCGGATCGACACCCCCGCCGGCGCCCTGGGCCAGCTTGACGCGGTGGCCCGCACGGCCATCATCATGCGCGACGCCGACAGATAGGACATATTCCATGGAACGCCTGACGATCCAGACAAGGCCCATCGAGGGCCAGAAACCCGGCACCAGCGGGCTGCGGAAAAAGACCCGCACCTTCATGGAGCCGCATTACCTGGAGAATTTCGTCCAGAGCATCTGGGACGGGATCGGCGGGGTGGCGGGCAAGGTGCTGGTGCTGGGCGGCGACGGGCGCTATTTCGGCGACCGCGCGGCGCAGGTGATCCTGCGCATGGCCGCCGCCGGCGGGGCGGCCAGGGTGATCGTCGGACAGGGGGCGCTGCTGTCCACGCCGGCCGCATCGCACCTGATCCGCGCGCGCGGGACCGACGGCGGGATCATCCTGTCGGCCAGCCACAACCCCGGCGGCCCGGACGAGGATTTCGGCGTCAAGTTCAACACCCCCAACGGCGGCCCCGCGGCCGAGGACGTGACGGGACGGATCTACGCGGCGACCAGGGCGATCGAGGCGTATCACATCCTGGAGGCGCAGGACGTGGACCTGTCGTCGCCGGGCACGCGCGACCTGGGCGACATGGCGGTGGAGGTCGTGGACCCGGTGGCCGATTACGCCGCGCTGATGGAGGAGCTGTTCGATTTCGACGCGATCGGGGACCTGCTGGCGGGCGGGTTCCGGGTGGTCTTTGACGCCATGCACGCGGTGACCGGCCCCTATGCGACCGAGATCCTGGAGCGGCGGCTGGGCGCGGCGCCGGGCAGCGTCATCAACGCCCGGCCGAAACCCGATTTCGGCGGCGGCCATCCGGACCCGAACCCGGTCTGGGCCAGGGATCTGATGGCGGCGATGCACGGGGACGACCCGCCCGATTTCGGCGCCGCGTCGGACGGGGACGGGGACCGCAACATGATCATGGGTCCGGGGATGTATGTGGCGCCGTCGGACAGCGTCGCGGTCCTGGCGGCCAACGCGACCCATGCGCCGGGCTATGCGGGCGGGCTGAAGGGCGTCGCCCGGTCCATGCCGACCAGCCGCGCGCTGGACGCGGTGGCGAAGGCCCGCGGGCTCGACTGCTATGAGACGCCGACGGGCTGGAAGTTCTTCGGCAACCTCTTGGACGACGGGCGGATCACCCTCTGCGGCGAGGAGAGCGCCGGCACCGGATCCGACCATGTGCGCGAAAAGGACGGCCTCTGGGCGGTGCTCTTGTGGCTCAACATCCTGGCGGGCACGGGCAAGGGCGTGCCGGAACTGATGGCCGACCACTGGCGGGAGTTCGGGCGCAACTTCTACACCCGCCACGATTTCGAGGCGATCGAGACCGAAAAGGCCGAGGCGCTGATGGACGACCTGCGCGGTCGGATGGACGGGCTACCCGGCACGCAAGCCGCCGGGCGCAGGGTCGAAGCCGCCGACGAGTTCGCCTATACCGACCCGGTGGACGGCTCGGTCGCCGAGCGGCAGGGCATCCGGCTCTACCTGGAGGGCGGCGGGCGGATCGTGCTGCGCCTGTCGGGCACCGGCACCCAGGGCGCGACGCTGCGCGTCTATCTGGAGGACCGCAGCGACGACCCCGCCACGTTCGGGCGGGACGTGCAGGACGCCCTGGCCGACGTCGCCCGCGCCGCCCATGAGCTGGCGCGGATCGAACACCATACGGGGCGCACCGAACCCGACGTGCGCGCCTGAGAAAGGACCGACATGACTTTGAAGGACCGCGTCTTTGCCGACATGGACCGGGCGGAGGGGCTTGCAGCGGCCTGCCGCAAGGCGCTGAACACCGCCGAGACGGCATTCGACGCGCACCAGGCCATCGCCCGCCGTCTGGGCGGACAGGTGGATGGCGACGCGGCCACATTCGGGTTCTGGACGCCCGAGCTTCTGGACGCGCGCATCCCCGACGGCGACGTGTTCCTGGAGGTGCTGTCGCCCGCCGGTCCGCTGGACCTGACCCGGGCGCACCAGCGCGTCGATTTCGAGCGGATCTACCTGCCCGTCGCGCGCTACGAGGCGCATACCTTCGCGGTGGCCACCGGGATGCGCGCGGGATCGCGCGAGGAGGGCGGCGATTTCTACGCGCTCGTCTGGCGCGACCAGAACGACGACTGGCACCGGATCCTGGACCCGCTGGCCATGTCGCTGCCCTTTGGCGCCTTCGCCCCGGCAGAGCTCTACGATCTGGCCCGGCTCCGGGCCGGGCGCCGGGACAAGGACTACTGGCAGGGGTTCGCGGGCGACGCGCCGCACAAGTTCGGCCCGCCCACCAACATCCTGCAGATCCATGTCCCCACGGCGACCGCCGGCGGCACGCTCGCCAGCCTGACCCGCCAGTTCGAGCGGCTGTCCGAGCGGCTGCGCCAGAACCTGCCCATCGACCCGATGGACGAGATCTACCTGGGCTACGACGCGGTGCAGCTGCTGCCCGTCGAGCCGACCACGGTCTATGAGAAAGGCCCCGGCTTCTGGGCCGAGACCGACATGGGCGACGACCGGCTGGAGGTCGAGCTGACCCGGCCCGACACGACCAACTGGGGCTATGACGTGGTGATCAGCGGCATGGGCACGGTGAACCCGGCGCTGCTGGAATCCTGCCGCCCCGACGAGCTGTCGGACTTCGCCGCCGCGCTGCACAATTTTCCGTCCCGTCCCAAGATGCTGGTCTTCGACGTGGTCTATGGCCATTCGGACAACCAGGGGCTGGGCGCGCTCAACAGCCACTTCTTCGCCGGGCCGAACATGTACGGCCAGAACATGGACTACCGGAACCCCGCCGTGCGCGCGATCCTGCTGGAGATGCAGCGCCGCAAGGTGAATTTCGGCGCCGACGGGGTGCGCGTGGACGGGGCGCAGGACTTCAAGTGGTGGGACCCCCAGGCCCAGGAGATGAAGCACGACGACGAGTTCCTGCAATCCATGTCCGACATCGTGCAGGAGGTGGCGGGCACCCGCTACCGCCCCTGGTTCGTGTTCGAGGACGGCCGCCCCTGGCCGCAAGAGGACTGGGAGCTGTCGTCCACCTACCGCGCGGTGATCGACGCGCAGACCGACGGCGACGTGTTCCAGTGGGGGCCGCTGACCTTCGCGCACAACACGCCGTTCATCTACGGCTACTGGCTGTCGAAATGGTGGCGCATCAAGGAGATCCTGGCCTGCGGATCGCACTGGATCTCGGGCACCGCGAACCACGACACGCTGCGGCGCGGCACCCAGGTCAACCCCAAGCTGAACATCAACACCCGCCTGGGCGAGACGCGGATGGAGATCCTGGAGAAAGCCTACGACAACCCCGCGGTGTCGATGCTGACCTATGCGGCCCTGCCCGGCGTGCCGATGGATTTCCTGAACGCGACGGCGCGGGCCAACTGGGGCTTCATCCGCAACCAGGACGACCAGTACGGCGTCAAGGTCGTGGCCGAAGAGGCGATCAGCCTGAAATGGCAGGTGGACGAATACCGCTATTCGGTGCCGGGCAACTTCCGCAGGCTCAAGGAGCTTGGGTTCCGCACCCGCGAGGAACTGGCGCGGTTCTTCGACTTCCTGCCCGCGCTGGTGGAGGTCACGGATTAC
This sequence comes from Palleronia rufa, assembly GCF_000743715.1. Taxonomy (GTDB): domain Bacteria; phylum Pseudomonadota; class Alphaproteobacteria; order Rhodobacterales; family Rhodobacteraceae; genus Palleronia; species Palleronia rufa. Next base: position 77,928 of record NZ_JQEY01000003.1, on the reverse strand, counting down.
GATCTGGACCATATCGTGCGGCTCTTGAACGGGGTGGAGCCGCCGCTGGCCGGTCCGGGCACGTTCTCTGTCCTGGACCTCAAGACCATCGCGCGGGCCTGGATGGACGACATGCACGAATATTGCAACGTCGCCAATTCCACCTCTGCGCTGAACCCGGTGCAGACGCGGTTCATGCTGGATCTGCGGTCCTTCCGCCGCAACAACCCGTGGCTGCGGCACAACCTTGGGCCGCAGGATCACTTCGACTACATGCAGCCCGTGGAGGGGCGGACGATCTTCACCAGCTACCGTAAGGGCCCCGGAAGCGAGATCTACGCGATCACCCACATGGAGGGCGGCGCGTCCGAGGAGTTCGATCCGCTGCGCCTGAAGATACCGGGGCTGAAAGGCAGCGGCTGGCGGTGTATACTGCGCACGCCGGGAATCGGCGACGACTACGTCTCGGGTCCGATCGTGCTGCGCGATTCCATGGGACTCGTATTCGAAAGGAGCTGAGATGCTGGAGCGATTTGGCTACGATCCGGACCGGGTCGGACCGCTGGACCGGTTCCTGGGGCTGGGGGTGGCGGCGCTGGCGGCGCTGGTGTTCCTGGGCGCAGCGCTCTGGGCGGGCGGATGGTGGTGGCTCTTGGCGCTGGTCGCGCTGGGGCTGACGGCCACGGGTCTGCGCGACCTCGCGCAGCGCGACCACGCGATCCTGCGCAACTATCCGGTTCTGGGCCATATCCGGTTCTTCTTCGAAAAGATCCGCCCGGAGATCCGGCAGTATTTCTTCGAGGCCGACAGCGACGAGGAGCCGTTCAGCCGAGAGGACCGCTCGATCGTCTACCAGCGCTCGAAGAACCAGGAGGGGGTGCGCCCCTTCGGCACCAAGAAGAAGGTCTACGAGGGCGGCTATTCGTGGATGACCCATTCGATCAACCCCACGCATCTGGACCGGCACGATTTCCGCGTCCGCATCGGCGGGCGGGACTGCAAGCAGCCCTATGACGCGTCGCTCTACAACATCTCCGCCATGTCCTTCGGGTCGCTGTCGGGCGCCGCGATCGAGGCCATGAACAAGGGCGCCAAGATGGGCGGGTTCGCCCATGACACCGGAGAGGGCGGGATTTCCAAATACCACCGCAACGGCGGCGACCTGATCTGGGAGATCGGATCGGGCTATTTCGGCTGCCGGGCCGAGGGGGGCGGCTTCGACCCGGGGCTGTTCGCGTCCCAGTCCCAGGATCCCCAGGTCAAGATGATCGAGATCAAGCTGAGCCAGGGCGCCAAGCCCGGCCACGGGGGCATGCTGCCCGCCGCCAAGATCACCGAGGAGATCGCCGAGGCCCGCGGCGTGCCGATGGGAGAGGACTGCGTGTCGCCCGCCGGCCATTCGCAGTTCTCCACCCCGCTGGAGCTGTGCGCGTTCATCGCCGAGCTGCGCGACCTGTCCGGCGGAAAGCCGGTGGGCTTCAAGCTCTGCATCGGCCACCGGCGGGAATTCATGTGCATTGTCAAGGCGATGATCGAGACCGACATCTATCCGGACTTCATCGTCGTGGACGGAACCGAAGGCGGCACCGGAGCCGCGCCGCTGGAGTTTTCCAACCACGTCGGAATGCCCCTGACCGAAGGGCTGACCTTCGTGCACAACGTGCTGCGCGGGGCGGATGTGCGCGACCGGATCCGGCTGGGGGCCAGCGGCAAGCTGATCCATGCCTTCGACATCGCGCGGGCCTTCGCGCTGGGCGCGGACTGGTGCAACTCCGCCCGCGGGTTCATGTTCTCGGTCGGGTGCATCCAGGCCCAGGCCTGCCACACCAACCATTGCCCGGTTGGGGTGACGACGCAGGATCCGCTGCGCCAGCGCGCGCTGGTGGTGCCGGAAAAGGCGCCGCGGGTGGCCAACTTCCACCGCAACACCATGCGCGCCCTGGCCGAGATGACCGGCGCGGCGGGCCTGAGCGATCCGCGCGACTTCCTGCCCTATCACTTCATGAAGCGCGAGGGGGACGGCGACATGGTCGAGGCCTCCGACGTCTGGCAGTACATGCCCATCGGGTTCCTGGTCCGCGACATGGAGTTCGACGACGAGGTGTTCCGCCGCCGCTGGAACCGCGCCAGCGCCAGCAGCTTCAAGCCGCCAGAGCCCGACGGCCGCACCCAGACCAAGGCCGACGCCTCACGCTCCGTACGCGCGGCGGAATAGGCGCCCGGGTTGGGTGCGCGGAGGCTGAACGCGATGGGCTGGACGGCCCTTCGGACCCATGCCGAGGGGCCGCTGGGACGGCTTTCGGTGTTCTTCGCCGTGCTGCCGTTCGTGATCGGCCTCTTCAACGCGCTGCTCGACGCGGCGACCCGGATCGAAAAGGGTCTCGAACGCGCCGAGACGCGGCTTTGGGACAGCGCGGAGCTGGTGTCGGCCTACTGGACGCCGGTCCTCGACTGGGTCGCGGCCAATCGCGCCACGTTCCTGTCCTTTTATGTCGGCATCGGGCTGTGATCCTTGGCCGGGTGATCGTCTCCGTGGCGGCGCCGGCCCGGGTGTCGCGGGACGAGGCGCTGCGCGATGCCGAACTGGCGCTGAGCCTGTCGCGGGAGCATGCCTCCCGCGGGCGGCGGACGATGGCAGAGACCTATCTGTCCGAGGCGGATCAGCTCTTTGCCGTCCTGAGGGGCGGGCCGGTTCCGTACCGGATCGACCGGGATGCGCTGCGCGATCTGGACGAGCCCGCGCGGATCGACGCGTACCGCGAGGCAGAGCGGCGCGATCTGGAGGAACGGCGCTTTCTGGCGGACGACCAGTCGCGCGAAGGCGCCCGCCAGGCGACCACGATCCTGTTCGTCGCGGCCTATGTTCTGATCTTCGCCCCGGTGGTGCTACGGTTCTTCTGGATCCTGACGGCGGATTTCGTCCCGGCCCTGTTCTTCGGCTGAGCGCCGCCGGCCCGGTCCCGCGTCATCCGTTCAGCAGACCCTTGGCGTGGCGGGCGCAGCCGGTGAGGGCGGCGTCGTCGTCCGCGACGGACCAGACCGCGAAGCGGGACATGAAGCCGGAAAACCGGCCCTTGGCGCGGAACGCCTCATCAAAGCCGTGGCGCGCGAGGTAGGGGCGCATCGCCGCCGACATGCCGCCGACCAGGAACACGCCGCCGAAGGGCAGGTGGGTCAGGGCCAGATCCCCGGCCACCCGTCCCAGCGCGCGGCAGAAGGCATCCGCCGCGCGGAGCGCCACCGCATCCGTTCCGGCGGCGATGGCGGCCATGATCTCGGCCGAGCTTCTTGCCACGTCCGCGCCGCTGGCCCAGGCGTAGACATGTTCCAGGCCGCGGCCCGACAGCACGTCCTCTACCTCTGGAAAGCCGTGGCCGCGCGCCACGTAGCGGGCCAGCGACGCGTCGTCGGGCGACAGCTGCGGAAAGGTGATGTGGCCGCTTTCGCAGGGCGGCACGTATTCGCCGGTCTCGGTGCGGAACACCGGCACGGAGTTGAACCCGGTGCCGACGCCGATCACCAGCTGCGCGGTATGGCTGGCGGGGCCGGGCCCGGGGATGATCTCTACCAGGCTCTCGCGCGGCAGGACGGGAACGGCGTGGCCCTGGGCCTGGAGGTCGTTCAGGATCGCCGTCACGGGCGCCCCGGTGCAGGCCGCCAGCGCGTCCCGGTCGAAGCTCCAGTCCAGGTTGGTCAGCTTTCCGGCCCCGTCCATCACCGGACCGGCCATGGCGATGCAGGCGCCGTCGCAGGCGGGATCGCCCTGGCCGGCCAGATAGGCCGCGTAGATCGGGGCCAGGCCGGTGTAGTCGCGGTTGCGGAACCGCGCGATCGTGGCGGGGCGCACGGTGCCGCCTTCTGCCAGCGCCACGCGGGTGTTGGTTCCGCCGACGTCCGAGACCAGGACCAGACTCACCGTGCCAGCGCCCGCTGCAGCGCCAGATAAGAGGATTTCGGCGTGCGGGCCTGCGTCGCGTAATCCACGTGGACGATGCCGAAGCGCGGGTCGTAGCCGACGTTCCATTCGTAATTGTCCAGCAGCGACCAGGTGAAATAGCCCTTGACCGGCACGCCGTCCGCCGCGGCGCGGGCGACCTGGGCCAGATGCGCGTCGAGATAGGCCACGCGGCGGTCGTCCCGGACCGCGCCGTTCACCAGCCGGTCGTCCCAGGCCATGCCGTTTTCCGTCACGTAGAGGGGCAGGCCGCGGGTGTAGCCGTCGTGGACCCGCTTGAGAAAGGCGTAGAGCCCTTCGGGATAGATCTCCCATCCCACCTGGGTCTTGGGCAGGGGGCCGGGCACCTCCTCCAGTCCGGGCCAGGGGCCGGGGGCGGCGGCGATCAGCTTGCGCGTGTAGTAGTTCAGCCCCAGCCAGTCGAGCCTCTGGCCGATCAGGTCCATGTCGTCCTGCCAGTTGGCGGGCATGTGGGGGCCGAGCCCCTCCAGCACGTCGTCGGGATAGGTGCGGTTCATCAGCCCCGACAGAAAGAAGCGGTTGTAATAGCCGTCGTAGGTGGCCGCGGCCTTCTTGGCCTCGGGGCCGGCATCGGCGGGAACGGCGTATTCGAAGTTGCACACCGCCCCCAGGTTGGACATGCCCAGATCCCGCATCACTTCCGTCGCGCGGCCATGGGCCAGCAGCACGTGGTGCATGGCCCGCGCGGTGGCGCGGATGTCGCGCAGGCCGGGCGCGTGCTGGCCCATGAAGTGGCTCATGAAGCCGACGCACCACGGCTCGTTGATGGGGGCGGCGGACCAGAGCCGGTCGCCGATCCGCGACATGATCGTATGGGTGAAATCCGCGAACCAGCCGGCGATGTCGCGGTTGCGCCAGCCGCCGAGGTCCGCCAGGGCAGAGGGCAGTTCCCAGTGGTAGAGCGTGGCGGCGGGTTTCAGGCCGCGGTCCAGCAGCCCGTCCACCAGACGGTCGTAGAAGTCGAGCCCTTCGGGGTTCGCCGCCCCGCGCCCCTCCGGCATGACCCGCGCCCAGGAGGTCGAGAAGCGGTAGACGTCGAAATTGCCGTCGCGGAGCAGGTCCAGGTCCGCTTCCCAGCGGTTCAGGTGGTCGCAGGCGATGGCCCCGTTCTGCGCGCCCGCGACATTGCCGGGCGTGTCGGCGAAATCGTCCCAGTGGGTGCGGCCGGCGCCGCCCTGGGCGTGGCCCTCGATCTGGTAGGAGGACGTGGCCGCCCCGAACAGGAAGCCTTCGGGAAAGTCTGCGCGGGTCAGTTTGAGCATGGAGCGTCCTTTGCGTGCCAGAGGGCAACATATGGCGGCGCCCCCCCCGCGTCAAAACGCCGTCGGCCCGCCGGAGCGCCGGGCGCGGTTGCAGGGCGGGGTCAGATTTCAGTTGGCGCTTGGGGGTTTGACTCCTAGCTTCGGTTTGTGGAGCCTTAGGGAGATGTCCGGGCGGCGCCAGCCGAACCCGGGACCGCGAAACAGGCGCGGAGACACCGCGCCGCCAATGGGAGAGAGACCGCATGAAACTTCACCGCAACCAATCGCTATACGCCGGCGTGGCCATCCTGGCGCTGGGGGCAGGGTCCGCCCAGGCCCAGGACCTCGTGTTCCCCAAGGGCGAGGGCGCGTTCAGCTGGGACAGCCTGGAGCAGTTCGCCTCCGAGAACGACTATTCCGGCCAGAGCATCGACATCACCGGCCCGTGGACGGGCAGCGACGCCGAGCTGGTGGACAGCGTGATCGCCTATTTCGAGGACGCGACGGGCGCGACGGTGAACTACTCCGGCTCGGACAGTTTCGAGCAGGATATCGTGATCTCGACGGAGGCGAACTCGGCCCCCAACATCGCCGTCTTCCCGCAGCCGGGCCTCTTGGCCGACCTCGCGTCCCGCGGGGCCATCGAGCCGATGGCCGAAGGCACCTCCGACTGGATCGCGGAGAATTACGCGGCCGGCGACTCCTGGGTGGATCTGGCGACCTTCGAGGGACCGGAGGGCGAGGAGGCGCTCTATGCGTTCCCCTACAAGATCGACGTGAAGTCGCTGGTCTGGTACGTGCCCGAGCAGTTCGAGGAAGCCGGCTACGAGGTGCCGGAGACCTATGAGGACCTCAAGTCGCTGACCGAGCAGATGGCCGCGGACGGGGTGACGCCCTGGTGCATCGGGCTGGGATCCGGCGCGGCGACGGGCTGGCCCGCCACCGACTGGGTGGAGGATCTGATGCTGCGCACCGTCACCCCGGAGGAATACGACGCCTGGACCACCAACGAGCTGCCCTTCGACGATCCCAAGGTGGTCAACGCGATCAACGAATACGGCTGGTTCCTGCAGGACGGCTATGTGAACGGCGGCCGCGAGGCGGCGGCGACGACCGACTTCCGCGACAGTCCCGGCGGTCTCTTCGAATTCCCGCCGGAATGCTACATGCACCACCAGGCGACCTTCATCCCGACCTTCTTTCCCGAAGGCACGGTGGTCGGCGAGGACGTGGATTTCTTCTACTTCCCGGCCCCCGCCGAAGGCGACCTGGGCCAGCCCGTTCTGGGCGGCGGAACGCTTTTCGCGATCACCAAGGACAGCGAGGCCGCCCGCGGCTTCATCGAATTCCTGAAGACGCCGCTTTCCCATGAGATCTGGGCGGCGCAGGGCGGACTTCTGACCCCGCACACCGGCATCAACCCCGATGTGTTCGCGTCGGATGCCGCACGGGGGGCGAACGACATCCTGCTGGACGCGACCACGTTCCGGTTCGACGGGTCCGACCTGATGCCCGGCGAAATCGGCGCGGGCGCGTTCTGGACGCAGATGGTGGAGTTCACCACCGGCTCCATCGACGCGGAGACGGCGGCCCAGGCCATTCAGAGCCGCTGGGACGCGCTGAAGAACTGATCCGCCACGGGCAGGGGGCGCGGCGCGACCGGCGCCCCCGTGGCCGTCTGCGTCCCGGTCCGGCCTTCGGTCCGGCGCGCCGCGGCAGGGATTGCTTTTCCGGCGGGTTAGCGCAAACTGACCGAAACGCGTCCCGGCCGCATGGCCGGTGGGCGGTCAAAACAAAAACGGGGGGATAGCGATGCCGATCATCGTGCAGGGCCTGATCACGATCCTGATCGGCGTGGGGGGATGCGTGGGCTATTTCTACCTGTCCAACCTGGCGCTCGACAAGGTCATCTTTCCGGCCAAGGAGACGCCATCGCGACGTCTTGTCGGAGCCATTATCTGTCTCATCATTCCTCTGGGGTTGCTCTTTTTCCTTTACGTTGGCCCAACGGTATTCGGCGCATTGGGAATCGGTTTCCTAGCACTATCGGATGTGTCGACCATCAGTGCTCTGCTGGCAGTGGCCGTTTTTTTGGTGGCGACTTTTCTTCTGTTCAAGGCATTCAATACGCTGTTTCCCGCAAAGGGATCGTCGGTCGGCGATAACATCAACCGCGCCAACGCGGTGCGGCCGTGGCTGTTTCTGTTTCCGGCGATCTTCGTCCTGGGGCTCTATCTGGTCTATCCGGTTGTGGGATCGTTCTGGCGCTCTCTCTTCGGGCGCAATCCGAACGATTTCGTGGGCTTCGGCAACTACGTGTCGCTGGCCCAGTCGCCGGATTTCCGGATCTCTTTCTTCAACAACTTCCTGTGGGCCATCGTGGTCCCCGCCGCCTCGACCTTTCTGGGACTGCTGGTCGCCCAGCTCACCGACAAGCTTTCCTGGGGCAATATCGCCAAATCGCTGATCTTCATGCCGATGGCGATCTCCTTCGTGGGCGCGTCGCTGATCTGGAAGTTCGTCTATGCCAACGACGCCGATATCGGCCTGATCAACGCGGTCCGGGCGATGTTCGGCTTCGACAATCCCATCGACGTGCTGCAGATCCCGTTCTGGAACAACTTCTTCCTGATGGTGATCCTGATCTGGATCCAGACCGGCTTTGCCATGGTGATCCTGTCGGCGGCGCTGCGCGGCATCCCCGAAGAGACCATCGAGGCCGCGATCCTGGACGGCGCCAACCCCTGGCAGCTGTTCTTCAAGATCAAGGTGCCGCAGATCATGGCCACGATCGTGGTCGTCTGGACCACCATCACCATCCTGGTGCTGAAGGTCTTCGACATCGTCTACACCATGACGGGCGGCAATTTCGGCACGGAGATCCTGCCCAGCTACATGATGGATTTCATGTTCCGCGACGACGGGCGGGCCACGGCCATCGCCTTCGTCATCATGCTGGTGGTGCTGCCGGTGATGGTCTGGAACATCATCGAAGCGCGCAAGGAGACACGCTGATGGGCCCGACCGCAGGAGCGAGCAATGGATAACATCGCCGGAACGAAATCCTCTCTGACCTGGGCCACGCATCTGTCGGTGCTGGCGCTGGTTCTGCTGTGGCTGATCCCGACCATCGGGCTGTTCGTGTCGTCCTTCCGCGACCGCGACCAGATCTCCGAAAGCGGATGGTGGCAGGCGCCCTTCGCGGTGGAGCTGACCGCGCGGGGCCGCACCGGGACCGAGGCGACACAGGAGGGTGACGTCTATGTCGTCACCGGCAACATCTACGACGACCCCGAAGCCAAGAGCTATTTTCCGGGCGGCGGCGGAGAGATCGTCGCCTTCGGCACGTCGGGGCGCAATCCCGGCGAGTTCGAGGCCGGAACCCCGGTAGATCTGGGCGACGGCGAGAGCCTGGTCGTGAACGGCGACGGCACCTACGAATGGCGCACGCCCGAAGACCCCGGCGACCGCGGCCAGAGGGTCTATTTCGCGGCCGAGAGTCCGCCCAGCTTCACCACCGACAACTATGAGCAGGTGCTGACATCGGACGGCATGGACCGGGCGTTCATCAACACGCTGACGGTGACGATCCCGGCCACCATCATCCCGATCCTGATCGCGGCCTTCGCGGCCTATGCCCTGGCCTGGATGGACTTTCCCGGACGCGGCGTGCTGATCGCCGTGGTCGTGGGGCTTCTTGTGGTGCCGCTGCAACTGGCGCTGGTGCCGATGCTGAACCTGCACAACAGGATCGGGATCGGGCAGAGCTTCATGGGCATCTGGTTCGCGCACACGGCCTTCGGGATGCCGCTGGCGGTGTACCTGCTGCGCAACTACATGGTCGGGCTGCCGCGCGACATCATCGAAAGCGCCAAGGTCGACGGCGCCACGGATTTCGAGCTGTTCATCAGGATCGTCCTGCCGCTGAGCCTGCCGGCCCTGGCCGCCTTCTCGATCTTCCAGTTCCTGTGGACCTGGAACGACCTGCTGGTGGCCAAGGTGTTCCTGCCCTCCGACGATGCGTCCAAGGTGATGACGGTCAAGATCGCCGACGATCTGCTGGGCTCTCGCGGGGGGGACTGGGGAATCCTCGCGACCGCCGCCTTCGTGTCGATCGCCGTGCCGCTGATCGTGTTCTTCTCCATGCAGCGGTTCCTGGTGCGCGGCCTGCTGGCAGGGTCCGTCAAGTAATGAACTCCATGGCCGACAGGGCGGCCGGCGCGATCCGCGCCGACCCCGGCGTGGATCGCGACTGGTGGCGGGGCGCGGTGATCTACCAGATCTATCCGCGCTCCTTCCAGGATACCGACGGCGACGGCATCGGCGATCTGTCGGGGATCATCCAGCGGCTCGACCATGTGGCGCGGCTGGGGGCGGACGCGATCTGGATCTCTCCGTTCTTCCGCTCGCCCATGCTGGATTTCGGCTACGACGTGTCGGACTACAGGGACGTGGACCCGATGTTCGGGTCGATCCGCGACTTCGACGCACTTGTCGAACGCGCGCACGCGCTGAACCTCAAGGTGCTGATCGACCTGGTGCTCAGCCACACCTCTGCCAGCCACCCCTGGTTCGCGGAAAGCCGCATCAGCCGCGACAACGGCCGCGCCGACTGGTACGTCTGGGCCGATCCCAAGCCCGACGGCTCCCCGCCCAACAACTGGCTGTCGATCTTCGGCGGCTCCGCGTGGGAGTGGGACGGGGCGCGGATGCAGTACTACATGCACAACTTCCTGGCCGCCCAGCCGGACCTGAACTTTCACTGTCCCGCCGTGCAGGACGCGCTGCTGGACGTGGCGCGGTTCTGGCTCGACAAGGGAGTGGACGGGTTCCGGCTGGACACGGTCAACTTCTACGTCCACGACAAGGCGCTGCGCGACAACCCGCCCCTGGCCGCCGACGCGCGGAACGAGAACACGGCGCCGGCGGTCAACCCCTACAATTTTCAGGACCATCTCTACGACAAGACCCGGCCGGAGAACCTGGACTTTCTGCGCCGCCTGCGCGCGGTGATGGAGGAATATCCCGCGATCACCAGCGTCGGCGAGGTCGGCGAGAGCCAGCGCGGCATGGAAACCCAGCGCGACTACACCGCCGGGGACGACCTGCTGCACATGGCCTACGATTTCGATTTCCTGGGGACGGTATTCCCGTCGGGCAGCCGCATCCGCGAGGTGCTTGAGCGGTTCGACCGGATCGTGACCGACGGCTGGGCGTCCTGGGCGTTCTCGAACCACGACGTGGTGCGCTATCCCACGCGGTTCGATCTGAGCGTGCCGGCGCGCAAGCTCTACGCGGGCCTGCTGATGTGCATGAAGGGGACGATCTGTCTCTACCAGGGCGAAGAGCTTGGGCTGACGGAGGCCTACATCCGCTACGAGGACCTTCAGGACCCCTACGGCAAGAGGTTCTGGCCCAAGTTCAAGGGCCGCGACGGATGCCGCACGCCGATGCCCTGGACGACCGGGGTGAACGGCGGCTTCTCGGACGTCCGGCCCTGGCTCCCGGTGGCGGTGGAGCACCGCGACATGGCCGTGAGCCTTCAGGACCGCGACCCGGGATCGACGCTGAACTTCTACCGCGCGTTCCTGGCCTTCCGCAGGCGGCATCCGTCCCTGGCCAAGGGCGCGCTCGACGTGCGGCGGGCCGACGACGCGGTGCTGGCGATGATCCGCGACGGCGCGGGAGAGCGGCTGTTCTGCGCCTTCAACCTCACCGATGCCGCACAGCGCGTGTCGCTGCCCGACGGCCGCTGGACCATCCTGACCGACGCCCCCTTCGTCCACGCGACGGAGGGAAACGACATCATTCTACCGCCCTGGCAGGCCGCTTTCGCGGCCGCGGGCCAATAAGGGAGGACGACCATGGCAGACCTGAAACTCACCGACGTGGCAAAGGCCTATGGCAGCGTGAAGGTGCTGGAGAACATCAACCTGGACATCAAGCAGGGCGAGCTGATCGTCTTTGTCGGACCGTCGGGCTGCGGCAAGTCCACGCTGCTGCGGATGATCGCGGGGCTGGAGAAGATCACCGGCGGCACGCTGGAGATCGACGGCCGGGTGGTCAACAACGTCCCGCCCAGCCAGCGCGGCATCGCCATGGTGTTCCAGTCCTACGCGCTCTACCCGCACATGACGGTGCGCGACAACATGGCCTTCGCGCTGAAGATCGCCAAGAAGAGCAAGGAAGAGATCGACGCCGCGGTGACCAAGGCGGCGAAGATCCTGCAACTCGACCCCTATCTCGACCGCTTGCCCAAGGCGCTGTCGGGCGGCCAGCGCCAGCGGGTCGCCATCGGCCGGGCCATCGTGCGCGACCCGAAGGTGTATCTCTTCGATGAGCCGCTGTCGAACCTGGATGCGGCGCTGCGGGTGGCGACCCGGATCGAGATCGCGCAGCTCAAGGAGAACATGCCCGAGAGCACCATGGTCTACGTCACCCACGACCAGGTCGAGGCAATGACGCTGGCCAGCCGGATCGTGGTTCTGGCGGGGGGCGGGATCAGCCAGGTCGGCACGCCGCTGCAGCTCTACGAGAAGCCGGAGAACGAGTTCGTGGCCCAGTTCATCGGCTCTCCGGCGATGAACCTGCTGCCCGGAGAGGTCGTCGAGACGGGCGAGCGCACGGTGGTCAGGATGGAGGGCGGCGGCACGGCGGTGTCCCATTACGCCACCACCGACGCCGACAAGGGGGCAAAGGTGAAGATCGGCGTGCGGCCCGAGGATTTCCGCGAGGCCGACGGCGGCGATTACATTTTCGAGGGCAAGGTGGACATCACCGAGGCGCTGGGCGAGGTCACGCTTTTGTATTTCGAGACCGGCGATGCGTCGATGGAGGATCTGGAGAAAGGCGACGCGGCGGTGATCGCCAAGCTTCAGGGCGTCCACCAGGACCTGCGCGGACGCGAGGTGAAGCTGGGCGCCGATCCCGACAAGGTCCACGTGTTCCACGAGGGGCGCTCGCTGCTCTATCGCTGAGAAACCCCGATCGGCCGTTCATCCGGCGTTAACCATGTCCGGGCAAAGGTCCGGCAATGCTGACGTGGTATGATCCGGGTCCCGAGTGGGACCGCATTTGCGGCGCCGCCCCGTTCGAGATGTCTGGGGCCTATGGCGCGGCGGCGGAGGCGCAGGGCGCGCGGGTCTGGCGCCTGGGGCTGGGCGATCCGGGCGATCCCGACGGGCTGGCGCAGATCGTCTCTCGTGGGGTGGGGCCGGTTCGGCTGGGGCTCCTGCCGCGGGGCGTGTTGTGGCGGCGGCCGCCCGGCGCGGAGGCGGCGGCGCGGCTGCAACGCGAACTTCCCGGGTTTTTCTGGCTGCTCCATGCCGGGCACGACGGGCGCATCGTGGCGCCCGGGCGCACCGTCGCGCGGCTGGATCTGGCCGGCGATCCCCGCGCCCGCATGGCCAAGTCCTGGCGCAACGCGCTGACCCGCGCCGGCAGGCAGGGCCTCTGCGTCTTCGTCGAGACGGGCTGCCCGGACTGGCTGATCCGGGCGGAGGCCGCGATCCGCCGCGCCCGCGGCGTCCGCGGGCTGCCCGGGGGGTGGGTCCGCAGCCTGGCGCGCGCGGCGCCCGGGTGTCTCGAAACGCTGGTCGCCTACCGCGACGGCGCGCCGCTGGGCGCCATGTGTTTCGCGCGGCACGGGGCGGGGGCCACATACCTTCTGGGGTGGAACGGGGCGCAGGGGCGGCGGCTGGGCGCGCATCAGCTCCTGCTCGACCGGGCCATGGCACGGCTTCGGGACCGGGGCGCCGATGCGCTCGACTTGGGGCTGATCGACCCCGAGCGATGCCCGGGGCTGACCCGGTTCAAGCTGGGCGCCGGGGGACGGCCGGTGGAGATCCCGGCGACGCGCCTGCTGGCCCCGCTGTGGCGACCGCGCCGGAGCCCGCCGCGCCTTGCGCGCATCGGGGCGGGGTAGAAACCGGATCCACGGTCGGCGCGGCGCGGCGGAACGGCCCGCGGTGTGTAGCCGGCGGATCGCGGGGGCGTGCGGCCTGTGCAGGATGGCGCGGCCGGGCGCGGTTTGGTGGCTGCGACTGCGGAACCGCGACGGGTTTCCGGCACCGTGCCCGCGACCGGTCCCCGCCACGTGGCAAGGGTCGCGGCAACGGCAACGGCGTCTGCCTGCGGTGCGCCCGGGATGCGGCGGGCCGTCGCGCCGGAGGCGGTCGATCCCGGGGGTTCAGCGGAGCGGGCCGGCCGGACCGCTGTCAGGCGGCCTTGTCGCCGCCAAGCGCCCGTTCCACGACATCGCGCGGAAGCGCTCCGATCTGGATGAAGAATCCGATCAGGTCGAAATGGTTGTAGGCCGACAGGATGAGGCCGTCGCGGACTTTCATCATCGTCTGCCCGGCCGCGGTCATCGGCTGTCCGGTCTGCGCCGAGACGCCGGTGAAGCGGACCAGAGCCGAGATCCAGTTGCCCTCGACCACCTCGTTGAGGATCTCCACCTTCAGATCGTCCACATGCATGTGGACCATGTCCACGAAGATCTCGAAATCCTCCGGACGCAGGGCCATGTCGGTCAGGAAACCGGCCGCTTCGGCATCCGGCGCGAAGAACGCCCGTCCCGCGGCGGCATCGCCCCGAACCCAGACCGTATCGAAGAAGGCGCGGACGATATCGCCAGAATCATGTGCCAAGGCCCATTGCTCCCAAGCTGCATCTGCATGGATAGACCCAAAGCGTGAACAAATTATGAATATGAAAGTGCAGGCTTCTGTTGCCAGGTGCCTGCGAACCCCGCCTTACGCTGCTAGGCGCAAGGACTTAGATTTCGATTCCTCGAACTGCTTACGCAGCCAGAGCAACCGGAGCACGATTGTTGTTGGCAATTGTACTTTTCTGCACCGATATCGGTGGTAGCTCACCGAGACAAAGCAACCCCTTTAGACGTCCGTCGATCCTGTTTCGGCCCCATGATCCCCCCCAACAACGGGATATTGGTGGAGCCGCCGGGTACCGCCCCCGGGTCCGATCCGCTTATGACGAGCGCGTTTATGTCCATAGTCTCCGAAGAGACACTGGGAATATGGGCCGGTTCGCCGGGAAATTCAAGCGTCCAGACGGGCAGGGGGCCGCGCCTTGCGCTGGACGCGGCGCGCCTCCGCCCTAGGCTGCGAGAGCGGCCGAGGTCATGGGAGGAGACGGTGATGAGAGCGCTGATTGTCGAGAAGGACGAGGACGGCAAGACCGATGCGCAGGTCCGCGACATCGACGAGGACCGCCTGCCCGACGGCGATGTCACCGTCGCGGTCGAATACTCGACGCTGAACTACAAGGACGGGCTGTGCATCGGTCCGGGCGGCGGGCTGGTCCGCAGCTATCCCCATGTGCCCGGCATCGATTTCGCCGGCACCGTCGCGGCGTCCGATCACGTGGATTACAGCCCCGGCGACAAGGTCGTGCTGACCGGCTGGCGGGTGGGTGAGGCGCATTGGGGCGGCTATGCGGAAAAGGCCCGCGTCAAGGGCGAATGGCTCGTGCCGCTGCCCGACGGGCTGAGCACGCGCCAGGCCATGGCAGTTGGCACGGCGGGATTCACCGCGATGCTGGCGGTGATGGCGCTGGAGGATCACGGGCTGACGCCCGATGCGCCGGAGCCGGTGCTGGTGACAGGTGCCTCCGGCGGGGTCGGGTCGGTGGCCGTGGCGATCCTGGCGCGGCTTGGCTACAAGGTCGCCGCGGTGACCGGGCGGCCCGAAAACGAGAGCTACCTCAGGGACCTGGGCGCCACCGAGATCGTCCCGCGCGAAGATCTGGCCGAAACCGTCAAGCGCCCCCTGGAAAGCGAGCGCTGGGCGGGCTGCATCGACGCGGTGGGCGGCGCGATGCTGGCGCGGGTCCTGGGGCAGCTTCGCTATGGCGGGTCGGCCGCGGCGGTGGGTCTGGCGGGCGGTTCGGACCTGCCGGCCAAGAACATCCCGTTCTTGCTGCGCGGCGTGAACCTTCTGGGCATCGACAGCGTGATGCAGCCCTACGACAACCGCCAGCGGGCCTGGCAGCGCATCGCCCGCGACCTGCCCATGGACAAGCTGGAGGCGATGGTCCAGCCGGCCGCGCTGGAGGACCTGCCCGGGCTGGGGGCCGATATCCTCAAGGGCCGGGTCAAGGGCCGCGTCTTGGTAAAGATCGCCTGACGCGCGGGGAGAAGACGCGCCCCGTGACGTATTCGGGACACGAAAGGTCGCATTGGTTTGCGATGTCGGATGGGCGCTGCTAACCTTTCGGTAGCGGTAACCAATGAAAAGACACGATCCACCCGACAGGAGGCATTCGCATGGCCGACACCACCAGCCCACCCGGCATTCCCGACCCGACCGGGTCGGTGAACCAGATCGACACCGACTACAGTATCGGCGACAACAACGTTCAGGGTAATTTCGGCCCGTTCGGGTTCGACATCCACAACCCCGTCTTTCTCATATCCGGCATCTCGATCGTGGCCTTCGTGTTCTACACGCTGGCCCTTCCCGATCAGGCCAACGCGGCCTTCACCGCGATGTTCAACTTCACCACCAAGTCGTTCGACTGGTTCTTCATCGGGGCGGCGGATATCTTCGTGATCTTCGCCATCGTTCTGATCTTCACCCCCTGGGGCGCCGTGCGCCTGGGCGGCAAGGACGCCGTGCCGGACTACACCTACTTGGGCTGGTTCGCGATGCTCTTCGCCGCGGGCATGGGCATCGGGCTGATGTTCTACGGCGTGTCGGAGCCGATCACGCATTTCTCCACCTCCATGGGCGGCACCACGGTGGAAAACGGCGTGCGGACCGACTGGGCACCGCTCGGCGGCGCCGCCGGGAACGAGCAGGAAGCGATCCGGCTCGGGATGGCGGCCACGATCTATCACTGGGGTCTGCACCCTTGGGCGATCTACGGCATCGTCGCGCTGGCGCTGGCGCTGTTCAGCTACAACAAGGGTCTGCCGCTGACCATCCGCTCGGCCTTCTATCCGATCCTGGGAGAGCGTGTCTGGGGCTGGTGGGGACATGTCATCGACATCATCGCGGTGTTCGCGACGCTCTTCGGGCTTGCGACCTCGCTCGGCTTCGGGGCGACCCAGGCCAACGCCGGGCTGAACGAACTCTTCGGCGTGCCGCTGGGCATCACGACCCAGGTGATCCTGATTTCGGCGATCACCGCGGTGGCGCTGGTGTCGGTTCTGCGGGGGCTGGACGGCGGCGTGAAGATCCTGTCGGAGATCAACATGGGGCTGGCGGCGCTGTTGTTCCTGTTCGTCCTCATCACCGGGCCGACCGTGTTCCTGCTCACCTTCTTCTGGGACAGCCTGGTTGCGTATTTCCAGTATCTGCCGGCGCTGGCCGCACCCTTCGGCCGAGAGGACGTGAACTACAGCCAGGGGTGGACGTCGTTCTACTGGGCGTGGTGGATCTCCTGGTCACCGTTCGTGGGCATGTTCATCGCCCGCGTCAGCCGGGGCCGGACGGTGCGCGAATTCATGATCTGCGTGCTTCTGATCCCGTCCATGGTCTGCGTCATGTGGATGGCGATCTTCGGCGGCGCGGCGATCAACCAGGTGGTGTCAGAAGGCTACACCGCCGCGCAGGACGCCGAGCTGCCGCTGCAACTGTTCAAGATGCTCGACCCGCTGCCGCTGGCGTCGATCACGTCCTTCATCGGCATCGTGCTGGTGATCGTGTTCTTCGTCACCTCGTCCGATTCCGGCAGCCTGGTGATCGACACGATCACGGCAGGCGGCAAGATCGATGCGCCGGTACCCCAACGGGTGTTCTGGTGCGTGTTCGAGGGGGCCGTCGCCATCGCGCTCCTGATCGGAGGCGGGCTGGCGGCGCTGCAATCCATGGTCATCTCGACCGGGTTGCTGTTCACCGTCGTGCTGCTGCTCATGTGCTTCGCCATCGTCCAGGGGTTGAGGACCGAGCCGCGCTGACCGCGATCCGACGCCGAGGCAGGATGCCGGGCCGATCCGTCGGTCCGGCATCTTCACGTGCGGGGCCAGCGACATCGCGCCGCCCGGATCGGGGCCTTCCCCCGCCGGTGCCGTGCCCTAGCTGTCGGCCATGAGCGAAACCGGTTCTCCGATCATCCTTTGGTTCCGCCGCGACCTGCGGCTGACCGACCATCCCGCGCTGGACGCCGCGGCCAAGAGCGGACGGCCGGTGATCCCGGTCTTCATCCACGACGAGGTGGTGGAGACCCACGGCGCCGCCCCGAAGTGGCGGCTGGGCCTGGGGGTCGCGCATTTCGCGGACCGGCTGGCGGGCATCGGCTCGCGTCTGGTCCTGCGGCGCGGCCGCGCCCGGGAGGTGCTGGAGGCGCTGGTCGAGGAAACCGGCGCGGGGGCCGTCTGGTGGACCCGCGCCTACGATCCCGACGCCATCGCGCGCGACCGGGCCGTCAAGTCGGCGCTGACGGAGAGGGGCATCGACGCGGGCTCTCACCCCGGGCACGTCCTGTTCGAGCCATGGACCGTCGAGACCAAGCAGGGCGGCTACTACAAGGTCTACACGCCGTTCTGGCGCGCGGTGAAGGAGCGCGACCAGTCCCCCGCGCTCACCGCGCCCGCCGATCTGGCGGCGCCGGAAAGCTGGCCCGGCAGCGACGACATCGCCGACTGGAAGATGGGCGCGGCCATGGACCGCGGCGCCGGGGTGGTGCGCCCCTGGCTCACCCTGGGCGAGGAAGCGGCGCAGCAGCGCCTGGCCACCTTCGTGCAGCACCGCATCGACCGCTACGACGCGCGGCGCGACTATCCGGGGGTCGATGGCACCAGCGGCCTCAGCGAGAACCTCACCTACGGCGAGATCAGCACCCGCGCCTGCTGGCACGCCGGCCAGCGCGCGCTCGATGAGGGCAAGGACGGCGCGGCGGCCTGGCTGCAGGAACTGGTCTGGCGCGACTTCGCCTACCATCTGGTCTATCACACGCCGCGCCTGGTGTCGGGCAACTGGCGCGAGGACTGGGACGCATTCCCCTGGAACGAGGACGAGCGCCTGGCCGAGGTCAAGGCCTGGAAGCAGGGGCGGACCGGCATCCGCTTTGTCGATGCCGCCATGCGCGAGCTCTACGTCACCGGCCGGATGCACAACCGCGCGCGGATGATCGTGGCCAACTACCTGACCAAGAACCTGATGTGCCACTGGAAGATCGGGCAGGCCTGGTTCGAGCATTGCCTGGTGGACTGGGATCCGGCCTCCAATGCGCTGGGCTGGCAATGGGCCAGTGGCTCTGGGCCGGATGCGGCGCCCTATTTCCGCATCTTCAACCCGGTCACGCAACTGGACAAGTTCGACAAGGACCGCGCCTATGTCACCCGCTTCCTGGCCGAACTGAGCGACGATCCCCCCGATCCCGCCTTGAGCTTCTACGACGCGATCCCGCGGCACTGGCCCATGTCCGCGACGGACACCTATCCCGACCAGCCCATCGTCGGCCCCAAGGAGGGGCGGAACCGCGCGTTGGAGGCCTACAACAACCGCGATTTCTAGGCGCGCGCGGTCTGCGGGGCAGGCGGGGCTGCACGGGGCAGGATGGGCGCGCCGTGCCCAAGGCGACGGATGGACCTCTGCGCGCGTGGGGGGTACCGGTTGACCCAAACCCGCGAGCATGGGGCGGCTCGGCCCGAAGGGGCCACCGCCTTGAGGGAGGGCACGTGAGATGACGATACCGCAGGCGCAGCGTTCGGATGGCTTCATCGCCCACATCCGCGGCGAACTCGGCGGGATCCGCGACAGCGGGCTCTACAAGTCGGAGCGGGTGATCTCTTCTCCGCAGGCGGGACGGATCGACGCCGAGCCGGGCGGGCGGGTGCTGAACTTCTGCGCCAACAACTATCTGGGCCTTGCCGATCACCCCGATCTGGTCGATGCGGCGAAGACCGCGCTCGACCGGTACGGCTACGGCATGGCGTCGGTCCGCTTCATCTGCGGCACGCAGGAAGAGCACAAGGCGCTGGAGCGGCGGCTTTCGGGGTTTCTCGGCACCGAGGACGCGATCCTCTATTCCTCTTGCTTCGACGCGAACACGGGGCTGTTCGAGACCCTGCTGGGGCCGCAGGACGCGATCATCTCGGACGCGCTCAACCACGCCTCGATCATCGACGGGGTGCGGCTGTGCAAGGCAGAGCGCCACCGCTACGCCAACAACGACATGGCCGACCTGGAGCGTTGCCTGCGCGCCGCGGCGGGGGCCCGGCACCGGCTGATCGCTACGGACGGCGTGTTCTCGATGGACGGGATCATCGCCAACCTGCCCGAAATCTGCGATCTGGCCGACCGCCACGACGCCATCGTGATGGTCGACGACAGCCACGCGGTGGGCCTGCTGGGCGAGGGCGGGCGCGGATCGCCGGCGCTGTGCGGCGTCGCCGACCGGGTGGATATCCTGACCGGCACGCTGGGCAAGGCGCTGGGCGGCGCGTCGGGCGGCTACACCGCCGCCCGCGCCGAGGTGATCGAGTTGCTGCGGCAACGCTCTCGCCCTTATCTGTTCTCGAACACGCTGGCGCCGGTGATCGCCCAGACCACGCTGACGGCGCTCGACATGATCGAGCGCGGCCAGGACCTGCGCGAGCGGTTGTCCGAAAACGCCCGGCTCTTTCGCAAGGAGATGACCGCGCTCGGCTTCACCCTGACCGGGGCGGGGCATCCGATCGTCCCGGTGCTGCTCGGCGATGCCGGTCTGGCAGAGCGCTTCGCGGGCCGGATGCTGGAGCGCGGCGTCTATGTCGTCGCGTTCTCCTTTCCGGTGGTGCCCGAGGGCCAGGCGCGCATCCGCACGCAGCTGTCGGCGGCGCACGGGC
Source organism: Palleronia rufa (assembly GCF_000743715.1). Taxonomy (GTDB): domain Bacteria; phylum Pseudomonadota; class Alphaproteobacteria; order Rhodobacterales; family Rhodobacteraceae; genus Palleronia; species Palleronia rufa. The sequence continues at coordinate 57,941 of NZ_JQEY01000003.1, read as the reverse complement.
GCGACGATGTCATGGCGGCGGTGGCGGCCTTTGCCGAGACCGGGCGCGAGCTGGGGGCGATCCGGTGACGAACGGCATGAGGGCGCTGGTGAAATCCCGGGCGGAGCCGGGCCTGTGGATGGAGCGGGTTCCCGTCCCCGAACCGGGGCCGACGGACGTGTTGATCCGCGTCGTCAAGAGCGCCATCTGCGGCACCGACCTGCATATCTGGAACTGGGACGACTGGGCGCGCGCGACGGTGCCGGTGCCGATGGTGGTCGGGCACGAGTTCTGCGGCCGCATCGCCGAGATCGGGCCCGCGGTGACGCGGTTTCGCGTCGGGCAGCGCGTGTCGGGAGAGGGGCACATCGTCTGCGGCGCCTGCCGCAACTGCCGCGCGGGGCGCGGGCACCTGTGCCGCAACACCCGCGGCGTGGGCGTGCACCGGCCGGGGTCCTTCGCCGAATACCTCTGCATCCCCGAAGACAACGTCGTTGCGATCCCCGACGACATTCCCGACGAGATCGCGGCGATCTTCGACCCGTTCGGCAATGCCGTGCACACCGCGCTGAGTTTCGACTGCGTGGGTGAGGACGTTCTGGTCACCGGCGCCGGTCCGATCGGGATCATGGGTGCGCTGGTGGCCCGGCGGGCGGGCGCGCGCAAGGTGGTGATCACCGACATCAGCCGCTACCGGCTGGACCTTGCCCGCCGGCTGGGCGTGGAAACGGTGGTCGATGCGTCGGCCCGCGATCTGGCGGACGTGATGCGCGACATCGGCATGACGGAGGGGTTCGACATCGGGCTGGAGATGTCCGGGGCCGCCCCGGCGTTCCGCGACATGATCGACAAGATGAACAACGGCGGCAAGGTGGCGATCCTGGGCATCGCGCCCGCGGCGTTCGAGATCGACTGGAACAACGTGATCTTCAAGATGCTGACGCTCAAGGGCATCTACGGGCGCGAGATGTTCGAGACCTGGTACAAGATGATCGCCTTCGTGCAATCGGGGCTGGACCTTGCGCCGCTGATCACCCACCGGATCGGGATCGAGGAATTCGCCGACGGATTTGCCGCGATGCGATCGGGCCGGTCCGGCAAGGTCGTGATGGATTGGGGATAGGCGATCACGGTGCGACTCCAGCGCCCGGTCCGGACCCGCAGGGCCCAGCCCCTTACGCTAAGTGTTGACGATTCCAGCCGCCGCCCGCCGCTGATGCTCATGCGCCAGGATTCCCATGATCCAATCGTCGTGCCAGACACCATCAATGAGCGCTGCGTCCCGCTCCGTTCCTTCGTGGTGGAAGCCGCAGGCAAGGTAGCAGCGGATGGCCCGGGTGTTGAACGCGAGAACCCGCAGATCGACGCGATGCAGACCCATCGGTCCGAAAGCGTGGTCGAGACAGAGGGTGATCGCTCGACGTCCGACGCCGCGCCCAAGCATCGCTTCCGAGAACAATCCTATGGCGAGGCGCGCCTTCCGATCAGCCTTGCTCAAAGAGTGGAGTCTGACGTGGCCGACAGGCTCGCCGTCGACGTCTATCATTGCCCCATAAGACTGACCCATGATCCACGCGAGCCATTCGGACGACCGCGCCATCGTCGGTTTCGGCAGAGCGCCGGCACCTGCGCCATACATGCGGGCGATGGAGGCCTGCGGAGGGTAGCGGTAGTGGACTTCGGCGTCCGACGTCTCGGGCGGCCGGAGGTGGACATCCATCGGCGCTTCCCTTCGAAGATGTGACCTGAAAACCTCCCCGAAGATAAGTTCGGGATCTGGATCACGCACGCGCACGAGCGCCGCCGGAGGCCGGCGGCGCTTATCAACATTTACGGTGAGGGGCTGGCCCGCAGGGTGGCCCCATCGACCTGCGGGCGGCGCGACGGAACCCGCCATGTCCATTCCGACAATCACGGGTGCGACCGTCTTTGTGCCTGTCGCGGCCGCAGGACCTTGTGACCGCCGTGCCACGCCGCTCTGCACAGGGCGACGGGCGTCGGCGCGGGGTCATGGATGATGCATCCACCCGACATGCGGTCGACAGCGCCCCCGGACCGGCCGTATAGCCATCGACCAGGGGCGCTCCGACGGGGTCAGGACGCGCGGGGCCGCGCGAACCCTCCAAATCTGATCCCGTCAACGCCGCAGAGAGATGATTCATGTTCATCGGCGCGCAGATGTCTCTCTACCCCATGACGTCGTCATTCGCCGATGTCACGATGGCCGGGCTGGATGCCCTGTCGTTCCGCCGGGACAGGTTTGGATCGCGGGGAACGTCCATAGTGACGGTCGGCGCCCGGGATCCCCTCATCGATGCGATCCGCGACACCTTCGCGGCCGTGGCGCGGCGGCCCCCAGCACGCGATCCTGCATGGCACCCTCTCGCGCGGCTGTTCCGGGGGGCTGCACGACCCCGCCTGCTGAGCCGTAGAAGGCGCGGACCCGCGCCCCGGCCGGCGGCGGCGCAAGAGGCGTTGGGCGCGGCATCGACCTTGGAGGCCGGGGTCGACAACCGGTTCTCGCCTTCGGTCCTGGCTCGGGGCCGGCGGATGATCGAGATCTGTGGCTGCATCGCGGTCCGAAACGGTCCGGCACGTTGCCGGGATCCGGATGTCGGCGACTGGTTCGATCAGAGCTGGCGGGAGTTGGCGTCGTGGCATCGGTGGCGGACCCGGTCGCATGGCGGCGACAGGCCAGGCACGGTGCCACGTCCGGCGCCGCGACGATGTGGCACAACGGCGGAGGCCGGGGCTTGCCGGGGGCCATCTTGCGACACGGACCGGCCTTCACGCCGCGGCAAGTTGCCGACATCCGCCGAGAAGGGTCCGGAGCGATCCGGCGCCATCGCGCGCCGCGTTCCTGGCGCGGTTGTTCCGTCGGGCCGCTCTGTTGCGTCAGCCGTCCGTCCTGCGCGCATGGTTGCGCGCCGACAGGGTCTCGATCGCCACGGCCAGGTGGGCATCCTCTATGTTGTCGTCCCCGGCCGCCTGGCGCACCCGGAACGCCTCGACCAGCACATCCGCATGGCTGGCACCGGCAGGCGGCACGAAGCGGTAGGAGGCCAGTTCGATCAGCAGCCCCAGCGGGTCCTTGAAGTAGATCGAGTTCATGAACCCGCGGTCCTTCTCCCCGGAATGGGGAATGCCGCGCGCGTCCAGGCGCGCCGCAAGCTGGCTGAACGTCGACTGGCTGACGGCAAAGGCGATATGGTGCACGCAACCCACCTCTCTCGGGGTGCCGGTGGGGTCGACGGCGCGCTGCTCGTCGGTGAAGACCGTGATGAGCCGTCCGTCGCCGGGATCGAAATACAGGTGGTTTTCGTCGGGATTGTCCAGGTTGGGCTGCTCGAACAGGAATGGCATTCCCAGAACGCCCTCCCAGAAGTCGATGGAGGACTGGCGGTCGGCGCCCATCAGGGTGATGTGGTGAAGGCCTTGGGACTGGAGTCTCTGCACTGTGGTCTCGTCGGTATGGGGAAGGACGGATGATGGCGCACCATGCGCCCGCGGCAGGCATCGTGCGCATCTTGGCGCGATTGTCACGCGAAATCGCCGGCCGTTGGCATCCCGTGCCGAGCGGCCGCGGTCCGGCGCATAGCGCGTGGAAGGCCGGTGCCGGGGCCCGTGGCGGCCGGCGGGATACCGCGTCTGCGTCCCGGGCGCATCCGGGTGGGGGACCTTGCACCAGCGGCGTGGATGCGCGAATATCGGCAATGAGACGGATGGTCTTTCCGTCGCGGTCCAGAACGGGCCGTGTATGCCCTTGAAAAACAAGCCCTGAATGCCGTTCTCCGGCAACATTGCCGAAAGCTTCGTGCCGAAGACCTACAATTTTCCGGAACTTTTACAGATCTGGAACGTGTCTAATCGCAATCCGCAACCTGAAGGCAGCAGTGCATGAGTTACAGATCCCTTCTTTCAACCGTAGCCGTGATCGGCCTGTTTCCCCTGTCCGTTTCCGCGGGCGGCCTCGTCGCGATGACGCCGACGCAATGCGAACAGACCGACAGCCGCAGTTTCGCGCTCTGCTGCGCGTCTGAGAACCGGAATGAACTGCTGACGCCCAGGCAGATCGAGCAGTGCCCTGAGCTGAACCAGACCCAGCTCCAGCAGGTTCTGCGAACGCCGAACATTGCCGTGGTCGATCGGGACGGCATTCCCATCACTGGCGTGGTCGAAACCGGTGAGGAAGACAACGATAACTTCACCAGACCCGGCAACGGCGGAACCGCCAACCCCCCGACCGGCGGCCAAACTCCAGCGCAGGGCGGCGGCGGCAACGGCGGCGGCGGCGGTAGCAACGGCGGCGGCGGCAGCAATGGCGGCGGCGGCGGCGAGAACGGCAGTGGCGGCAGCAACGGCGGCGGCGGCAGCAATGGCGGCGGCGGCAGTAACGGCGGCGGCGGCGAGAACGGCGGCGGCGGTAGCAACGGCGGCGGCGGCAGCAACGGTGGCGGCGGCGAGAACGGCGGCGGCGGCAGCAATGGCGGCGGCGAGAACGGCGGCGGCGGCAGCAATGGCGGCGGCGGCAGCAACGGTGGCGGCGGCAGCAATGGCGGCGGCGGCAGTAACGGCGGCGGCGGCGAGAACGGCGGCGGCGGTAGCAACGGCGGCGGCGGTAGCAATGGCGGCGGCGGCAGCACTGGCGGCGGCGGCAGCACTGGCGGCGGCGGCGAGAACGGCGGCGGCGGCGAGAACGGTGGCGGCGGCAGCAACGGCGGCGGCGGCGAGAACGGCGGTGGCGGTAGCAATGGCGGCGGCGGTAGCAACGGCGGCGGCGGCGAGAACGGCGGCGGCGGTAGCAACGGTGGCGGCGGTAGCAACGGCGGCGGCGGCGAGAACGGCGGCGGCGGCAGCAATGGCGGCGACGGCGATCATGCGTCCGGCGGTGGCGACGGCGGATCGTCCGGCGGCGACAAAGGCTCCGGCGGCGGAGACGGCGGTGACAAGGGCTCCGGCGGCGACGGCGACCATGCGTCCGGCGGTGGCGACGGCGGATCGTCCGGCGGCGACAAGGGCTCCGGCGGCGGAGATGGCGGCGACAAGGGCTCCGGCGGCGGAGATGGCGGTGACAAGGGCTCCGGCGGCGACGGCGATCATGCGTCCGGCGGTGGCGACGGCGGATCGTCCGGCGGCGACAAGGGCTCCGCTGGGGGCGGCGGCGGGGATAGCAAGCACTGACACCTGGCGCCCGGTCGAAAGAGAACGCCGCCCCATCCGGGGCGGCGTTTTCATGTCGCCCCATACCGCATCGCGGATCTAGATGTTGTCCACCTGCGGCATCCCCAACACGTGGTAGCCGCCATCGACATGGATGATCTCACCGGTGGTGGAGGCCCCGCCGTCGGAGGCCAGGTACACGGCTGTCGCCCCGATCGCGTCGAGCGTTGCGTTGGCGCGCATCGGGGCGTTCTGCTCTGCATGTTTGAACGTCTTGCGCGCGCCGCCGATGGCCGCGCCCGCCAGGGTCTTCATCGGGCCAGGGGAAATCGCGTTCACGCGCACCCCCTGCGGCCCAAGGTCGTTCGCCAGATAGCGGGTCGCCGATTCGAGCGCCGCCTTGGCCACGCCCATGACATTGTAGAACGGCGTGACCTTGTTCGACCCCTGGTAGGTCAGGGTCAGGACCGTTCCCCCGTCGGGCATCATGTCGGTGGCGCGGCGGGCGACATCGATCAGCGAATAGCATGAGATTGTCAGCGACGACTGGAAATTGGCGCGGCTGGTGTTGACGAACCGGCCCGTCAATTCGTCCTTGTCGGAAAAGGCGATGGCATGGACGACGAAATCCATGGTGTCCCACCGGGTCTTCAGCTCGGCGAAGGCGGCGTCCATGGAGGCGTCGTCGGACACGTCGGCCTGCAGCAGGATGTCGGATCCCGCGCGCTCGGCCAGCGGGCCGACCCGCTTGAGCAACTGGTCGCCCTGGTAGGTGAACGCCAGCTCTGCGCCGGCGTCGCGCATCGCCCGGGCGATTCCCCAGGCGATCGACCGTTCGTTTGCCACACCCATGATGAGGCCGCGTTTGCCGTCCATCAATCCCATCGGATCATGCCCTCCATCTGGACAGGAGCATCGACCCGTTCGTTCCGCCGAATCCGAAGGAATTGGTCATCACCGTGTCCAGCCCCGCCCCCTCCACCAGCCTCGTCGCGATCTCTCCGTCGCGGATCGCCGGGTCCAGCGTTTCGACGTTGATCGAGGGCGCGATGAAGTCGTGTTCGAGCATCAGCAGGCAGTAGACCGCCTCCTGCGCACCGGTCGCGCCCTGGGAATGGCCGGTCATCGACTTGGTCGAGCTGATCGGGGGCGTTGTGCCCTCTCCGAAAACGCGGCGGACGGCCTCGACCTCTCCGACGTCGCCCACCGGGGTCGAGGTTCCGTGGGCATTGATATAGCCCACGCGGCCCGGATCGACGTTTCCCAGCGCGATGCGCATCGCGCGTTCGCCGCCCTCTCCCGAGGGCGCCACCATGTCGTGCCCATCGCTGGTGGCGCCGAAGCCGGTGACCTCGGCGTAGATCTTCGCGCCGCGGGCCTGGGCGTGCTCCAGGCTCTCCAGCACCACCATGCCGCCGCCGCCGGCGATCACGAACCCGTCGCGGTCCTTGTCGAAGGCGCGGGAGGCGCGTTCGGGCGTGTCGTTGAACTTCGAGGACATCGCCCCCATCGCGTCGAAGAGGCAGGACAGCGTCCAGTCGAGCTCTTCCCCGCCGCCCGCGAACATCACGTCCTGGACGCCCAGCTGGATCTGCTGCGCGGCCATGCCGATGCAATGCAGCGAGGTCGAGCAGGCCGAGGTGATGGAGAAGTTCATCCCCTTGATCCTGAACGCGGTCGAGAGGTTCGCGCTGACCGTAGAGGACATCGCCTTGGGCACGGCGAAGGGGCCGATGCGCTTCGGGCTGCCCTTTTCGTCGACGATGCGGTGCGCGTCGTAGAGCGCCGATGTGGACGGCCCGCCGGACCCCGCGATCAGGCCGGTGGCGGGGTTCGACACGACCTCTTCGGGCAGGCCCGCGTCGGCGATGGCCTGACGCATGGCGATATGGGCATAGGCGGCGCCTTCGCCCATGAAGCGCAGGGTGCGCTTGTCCACATGCTCGGCCACGTCGATCTTGAGCGTGCCGGCGATCCGGCTGCGAAACCCGCGCTCGGCCATTTCCGGCGAGGACTCGATCCCCGACCGCCCCGCCTTCAGGGACTGGACCACCTCCTGGGCGGAATTGCCGATCGGCGAGACGATGCCCAGACCGGTGACGACGACACGACGCATCGCGCTACTCCTCATGTTCGGTGGCCATCGCGGCGCGGGGCCCTTCCCTTTTCGCCGGTCTCAGCTTTCCGAGAGCGCGACCTTCATGTCCCTGACGTGATAGATGAGTTCGCCGTCGGCGTGAACGGTCCCGTCGGCGACACCCATGGTCAACCGCCGCGACTGGATGGCTTTGGTGAAATTCACGTTATAGGTCAGCATCTTGCGGTCAGGCCGGACCATGCCGGTCAGTTTGATTTCTCCGGTGCCCAGCGCATAGCCGCGCCCCGTCCAACCCCGCCAGCCCAGGTTGAAGCCGGTCAATTGCCACAGCCCGTCAAGCCCCAGGCAGCCCGGCATGATCGGGTTGCCGGGAAAGTGGCACTCGAAGAACCACAGGTCCGGCGAGATGTCGAACTCCGCCACCACGTGACCCTTGCCGTTGGGACCGGAATCGGCCGAAATCTCGGTGATGCGGTCCATCATCAGCATGGGCGGCAGCGGCAGCTGCGCGTTGCCGGGGCCGAAGAGGTCGCCGCGCGCGCAAGCGATCAGGTCGTCCTTGCCGAACGACGTGGGATAGTCTGGCATGCGGGCCTCCCTGCCACGTTTGCCAGACCGGCTGTATCACCCCGTCTTGAAAACGTGCAAGGGCGCCGCTGCGCGGGGACATTGAATCCACGGGGACTTTCGACCTATATATCCGGTGATGACAGAGATCGACGCCCATATCGACGAGAACCGGCTGGCGCGCGGGGGCCGGTGGCTGTCGCGCGCGGACCTGCGTCCCACGCGCCAGCGGCTGTCGCTGGCCGCTCTTCTGGTCGGGGACGGGCGGAACCGGCATGTCACCGCCGAAACGCTCCACGCCGCGACCCGCGCCTGCGGCGAGACCGTGTCGCTGGCCACCGTCTACAACACCCTTCGGGCGTTCTGCGATGCCGGGCTGATGCAGGAGGTGTCGGTCGAGGGGGCGCGCAGCTATTTCGACACGCGGATGGACGACCACCCGCATTTTTTCTGGGAGGACACCGGCCAGCTGGTGGACGCCCCGCCGGAGGATTTCCGGATCGCGCGCCTGCCCGACCCGCCCGAGGGCGCCCGCATCGCGTCGGTGGATGTGGTGATCCGCCTGCGCCGGACTTGAGGCCGGCAGGGATCAGCGGCGGTCTTCGACCCGTTTGCGCGCCAGGTTCGAGTCCCGGTCGTTGATCCCCAGCATCGGCGCGACCATCCGCATGATCGAATCCTCCGCGGCGTCGCGCTCGCCATCGGCAAGCACCACGTCCCAGAGCGCCTCGATCACGCCGATGCGGTCGTCATAGGCCACGCCGTCCTTGATCGCGCGGGTGAAACGCACCGTGTCGGGCGCCTCGGCCTCCAGTCGCTCGGCCTCCGCGCGCAGGGCCGCGGCCTCTGCGGGGGGCATGGCGTAGCGCGATGAGATCACCCGGTCGATCCGCCGCCGCTCTGCCGTGGAATAGTCGCCGTCGGATCGGGCGAGCCGCACCAGCAGCGCTGTCAGCGCCAGCCGCGCGTCGGTGTCGTGCATGGGCGTTCCGCCCGTGTCGGGCCGTGTCAGCCGCTGGATGAGATCTGTGAACATCCCGTTGATATAGACGTCTGTTGCATCTGTGCAAAGGAGAGAGCCGAAATGACCGAATTCGCGCGCGCAGAGAAATCTGGCCTTTCGCGCGCCCGCCCGGGACCCTAGATAGAAGGCGGACGTGTTCGGGATCCGTGTAATGGTGTATCGCAGCCTTTTGACTTTCTGTGCGCTGGTTGCGGCGCCCGTGGCCCAGGCCGGAAGCATCGCGATGCCTGCCGACGCAGCGCAGCCGGTCTATACCGCCCCCGAACCGATCTCGGCCGGCGGGCCGGAGGTCGTGCTGACCCTGGGGGCCGGTCTGGCCGTGAAGCCCGAATACTTCGGATCGAGCGACTACGGCGCCGGACCGTCCTTCGGCGTTCGCCTGAACTACCTGAATTTCGGGCCGCTGAACTTCGGCTCCCTGAACGGCGATCCGGCCAGCGGCATCGGCCTGCGCGGGTCGTTCCGCTACGTGGGTGAGCGCGTCGCCGGCGACTACCCCGAGCTCGACGGTCTGGACGACGTCGATGCGACGGTGGAACTGGGCCTTGGGCTTGGCTACCGGTCGCGCAACTTCGACGCCTTCGCCGATGTGCGCTACGGGATCGGCGGCCATGAGAGCCTTGTCGGAGAGTTGGGCGCCGACTACAAGATCCAGCCTGCGGACCGGCTGACCGTCTCGCTTGGGCCGCGCGTCCTTCTTGGCTCGGACGACTATACCTCGACCTATTTCGGGATTTCCGCGGCCGAAGCCGCGGCCAGCGACTACACCGCCTATGCGGCGGATGGCGGGGTGGTCAGCGCGGGCGTCGAGCTTGGCGCGCGCTATGAGATCAACGACGTCTGGGGCGTGCAGGGTGCCGTGACCTACGACCGCTTCATGGGCGACGCCGCCGACAGCCCCATCGTCGAACAGGGTGAGCGCGACCAGTACGGCCTGCGTATCGGCCTGACGCGGCAGATCACGCTCGACTTCTGAGCGGGGCGGCCGCGTCTAGCGCTTGAGATCCGCGAACACGTTGTCCTGGCGGTCCACGTCGATCGTCTCGGTCGCGGTCGTACCCGCGTTCGCGTCCCTGACGCGGACCTCACCGGTGCCGCTGCCGATCACCGCCAGGTCGCAGATGTCGATGAAGAGACCGTTTTCGACGACGCCGGGGATCTGGTTCAGGCGCGACGCCATCCGGCGCGCATTGCCGATGCGGCCCAGATGCAGATCCAGGATCCGGTTGCCCTCATCGGTGACATAGGGCTGGTCGTCGTCCTTCATCCGCAGGGTGACCGTCTCGCCCATCACGTCGAGCCCGGCGAGCGTCTCTTCGATCAGCGACCGGGTGGTCTGCCAGCCGAACGGGATGACCTCCACCGGCAGGGGAAAGGCCCCCAGCGTGGCCACCTCCTTGGTGCCGTCGGCGATCACGATCATCCGGTCGGAGGCCGTGGCGACGATCTTCTCCTGCAAGAGCGCGCCGCCGCCGCCCTTGATCAGGTTCAGGTCCGCATCGAACTCATCGGCGCCGTCGATGGTCAGGTCGAGCCACCCCGCTTCATCCAGGGTCGTCACGCGAATGCCCGCCCGCCGGGCCAGCTCGGCCGTGCGCGACGATGTCGGCACACCGGTAATCCGCAGACCCTGCCGGACCCTCTCGCCCAGGCAGCGGACCAGCCAAGCGGCCGTCGATCCGGTTCCCAGCCCCAGGCGCATACCGTCCTCGACGAAGTCGCAGGCCCGTTTTGCGGCAACGTATTTCGCCGTGTCGACGGCAGAGAGGTTGGCGGTCATGTCGGGGTCTCCTGCAGGCGGTCGCGGACGTTATAGGCGCGCCGGGGCCATGCCGCCATCCCAGAAACCGCGCAGGCCCTTGCCCTGGCTGCGGACCGGCGCGATCCACTTGGGGCGCGCGCCGGTCCCGTCGTCAAAGATGTCGGTCCCGGACCAGCGCCGGGGGGCGGCCGATGCGACGACATCGACCGGAGGTGCGCCCATGTTCGTATCCGTGCTGGAACTCTTCAAGGTCGGGATCGGCCCGTCATCGTCCCACACCATGGGACCGATGGTGGCGGCGGGCCGGTTCCTGGACATGCTGCGCCGGGGGGCCTTCACCCCCGCCGGACTGCGCGTCCAGCTTCGCGGGTCGCTTGCCCATACCGGGCGCGGCCATGCGACCGACCGCGCGGTGATCCTGGGCCTGTCGGGCATGACGCTGGACGCCTACGACGCCGATGAGGCAGAGGCGCGCCTGGCCCGGATCGGCGCCGAGCACACCGTCCGCCCCGACGGCCTGCCGGACCTGCGGTTCGATCCCGGCGCGGACCTGGTCTTCGACACCGGTGCGGCGCTGCCGGGCCATGCCAACGGGCTGGAGTTCTTCGCCACCGATGCCGAAGGCGACGTGATCCTGCGGCAGGTGTTCTACTCTGTCGGCGGCGGCTTCGTCGTGACCGAGGCCGAGCTTGAGGGCGGCGACACCGACGGGAACACGGTCGCCGAGCCGCATCCCTTCCGCCGCGCCGACGAGATGCTGGAGATGTGCGCCCGCACCGGCCTGTCCATCGCCGAACTGCAGCGCGCGAACGAGCTCAGCCGTGTCTCCCGCGCCGCGCTTCACGACGGGCTGGAGCGGATCTGGTCGGAGATGTCGGCCTGCATCGACAACGGGCTTGCCACGGGGGGCACGTTGCCCGGCGGGCTGAACATCCGCCGCCGGGCGAAGGCGCTGCACGACGGCCTGCGCGCCGAGCACGGGTCGAACCAGGGGATGCCGCACACGCCCATGGACTGGATGTCGGCCTATGCGATGGCGGTGAACGAGGAGAACGCCGCCGGGGGCCGCGTGGTCACGGCCCCCACCAACGGCGCGGCGGGGGTGGTGCCCGCGGTGATCCGTTACTGGCTGGACCATGTGCCCGCGGCGCGCCGTGACCGGGTGCCGGAGTTCCTGCTGACCGCCGCCGCCATCGGCGGGCTGGTCAAGCGCAACGCGTCGATCTCCGGCGCCGAATGCGGCTGCCAGGCAGAGGTCGGCAGCGCCGCCGCCATGGCCGCCGCCGGTCTGGCGGCGGTCCTGGGCGGCAGCCCCGGCCAGATCGAGAACGCCGCCGAGATCGCGCTGGAGCATCACCTGGGCATGACCTGCGATCCGGTGCGCGGCCTGGTCCAGGTCCCCTGTATCGAGCGCAACGGCATGGGCGCCATGAAGGCGGTGGGCGCCGCGTCTCTTGCCCTGCGGGGCGACGGCGCCCATTTCGTCCCGCTCGACGCGGTGATCGAGACCATGCGCCAGACCGGCCGGGACATGAGCGACAAGTACAAGGAGACCTCGCTGGGCGGGCTGGCGGTCAACGTCCCGAACTGCTGAGCGCGTCCCAGGCCGCGTCCCGCTGCGCGGTCGGCAGCAGCACCACCATGCCGGGACCGTCGAACGCCAGCGTCACCCGCCCGGTCGCCCGGTTCGACGTCCCGATCCGCGCCGTCGGCCCAAGGTCGATCCCGTCGATGGGCCACGCCAGCCCGGTGGATCGTCCGGTCACCGGCGCCATGGGGAACAGCGACAGGCGGCAGCCCTCCGGCAGGTCCAAACCGATCTGCGGCGGCGCGGCAAAGGCCACGTCATGCGGGCCGACCAGCAGGCAGGGCGCGCCGCGCCGGGCGACGCAGGAGAGCGCGGCCAGGGTATGATCGACCCGACCGCCCAGAAACCCCAGCCCGATGACCGCAGGGGCGCGGATCCGGTCCAGGCATTTTTCGAAATCGGTGCTGTCCTGTTCGGCCACCCGTACCAGCCGCTCCTGCGGGATCCGGCGCGCATCCCGGTCCGACAGGGAGTCCATGTCGCCGATGACCCGGCGCGGCATCATCCCGAAGGCCAGCGCCCATGCCGCCCCGCCATCGGCCGCAACCAGAACCGGGGCCCGGCGAAGCGCCCAGTCGACATCCGCCCGCAGCACGGTCGTGCCCCCCAGGAGCGTGACGCCCGCCTCCGACTCGACGACGGCCTCATCCTTGCCGTAATCGTTGGTCATGATCGCGCCGAAGGCGGGCAGGGACGATCGGCGCCGGCCTGCGGATCGGCCCGGGACCGGGTCGTTGCGGATGGTGCAAGAGCGGTGGGCAAGCGGGCGATGACGGGATCGAACAAGACGGTGACGGTCTCCTACGGCACGTTCACCTGCACATTGGAGGGCTTCGACATGCCCTTCAACACGATGCACGCCATCGTCGAGTATTTTCGCGACCTCGCCGCTGAATCGCGCCAGTCCGCCGCGGGCGATCCCGGGCCGGAGCCTGACGCGCTGCTGGCCATCGCGCGATTGGAGGAGCATCTGGTGGTAGAGGCCCGCCCCACGGCCACCGGCATCTGCCTGACGCAGATCGGCCACCGGGAGGATACGGCCGTCGGCGACAGCACGGCCGGCGGCGACAGCACGGCGGATGACCTCCGGCCGGAGGAGGACGGGGACGGACCGGACCTGTTTTCCGGGGACGCGGTGTCGGTGCTCTACGGCCGCCCTGCGTCTGCCCCGGACGGGGACACCGCCGGCGATACGGCGCCCGATCCGGCCGAGATCGAGATCGAGGTCGAAGACGACGACGGCACGCCGCGCACCCTCAGGATGACGCGATCGGAGTTCGACGCCGCACTGGCCGCCGGCGAGATCGAGGAGATCACCGAGAGCGAAGATCCGACACCCGATGCCGGGTCCGCTGCCGAAGCGGAGCCCGACGGCGATATCGTCGCGCTCCTGGCGAAATCCCCGCTCGATGAGGCCCGGCGTACCGCCCTGGCTCTGGAGCTGACGCGGCTCGAACGCGAGGCCGGGCCGGATGGCGGCCCGCGCCCCGTCGCGGCAGGGCGCGGGCGGCGGCAGCGGCGGCGGGCGTCGCCTCTGGGGGGCTCCGGCGACGCGACACTGGACCGGCTGATCGATGAGACCGACGTCCAGTTCCGCCAGCCCGACGCGAACCGCCGCCGCACCTCCATCGCGCATCTCAAGCGCGCGGTCGCCGCCACCGTCGCCGATGACGGGCTGCGCGACCGCTGGACCGGCACGGGCCGGAGACTGTCGGAATTCCGGCAGGATCTGGACCGCGCCGTCCGGCCCGGCAACGACGGCGACGGCGACGGTGGCGACGGCGGCGCGCGCCCGCAGGCCGGGCGCGATGCGGGGCGGACGGCGCCCGCGATCCCGGTGGCGCCCGCGTCGCCCCCATCCCGTGGCCCGGCGGCGGAGGAAAGCGACGGCGGCCAGACGGAACAACCGGTCGCGACCGCACCCGGGGCCGATGGGACGGGGGAACGCCGAGACTCGCATCGCGTGCCATCACCGGAGTTCGCCGCCTTCGCCCGCGACAGGGGCGCAGAGGACCTGCCGGATCTCATCGTCGCGGCGGCGGCCTACGCGGCGCTGGCCGAAGGCTCTTCCGACGCGTCGCGGCCCGAACTGATCGGCCGTGCGGCATCCGTCCATGCGGGAGACGTGTCGCGTGAGGATGGGCTGGCAGGCTTCGCCAAGGCGCTGCGGACCGGACGGATCAGCAGGCTGCCGACAGGCCGCTTTGCCCTGGCCCGCCCCGCGTCCGCCGACTGACATCCCTTTGCCGCACCCTGGGGACGGATGCGGGCCGCGCGAAACCTCCGGCCCCGCAAGGCCGCGACGCGCGGGGGGCACAGTGACGCAGACATGTCGAAGCCCAGTCCGGCCCAACTGACTGCGCCCGGCAACAGAGCCGCAGGGCCGTGGCATGTCCGGGCTGTGCGGTGTGTACCCTGTCGGCGCCTTTGCTCCCTGGCAAACGGCACGGGGCGCGCGGCCGGGCCGGTGCCGCGGACGGGCGCATGGCGGCATCGGGACCGACAGACGACAGCCCCTTCGTCAACCTTCCGGCGGCATCGCCTCTGTTTGAATGTCCCGAACATGGGGCAATCCAGCGCCGGAGCCGGGCGTTTCCGGACGAATGCCCCCTTGAACGACGCGCTGAAGCTCCGGATCGAACCGCCGTCTCCGGACAGCTCGCGCGGGGGCGGAGGACAACGGCCCCGTCGAGCTGGAAGCCCGTGGCCGGCACGGACATCCCGGGGCGACGGGATTTCGCTGTGGCCCGATGCCGGAACGCCGCGGAGCGTCCCTCAATCCGCGCCGGCAGGGTTTCGGCATCGACCGGGACCGCGCCACCAATCCGCCTCGCGATCAGGCACTGCCGGCAGTCGATGGTCGCAAAGCCCGGCTACATTCGGCAGCCGGGCGGCCGAAGAGGCGTGAGCGCGCGCCGCAGGTCGTGCCGGCGATCTCTGGCGCGAAACCGGGGCGCCGCAACGGCCGCCCCCCGGCCCTCCGGTCGAAGGGGATGCCCCTCAATCAGCGCCACCGCATCGCGCGTTCGCGGGCAGGCGCGGGTGCAGCGGGACACCGCCCCCCGGCCGAAACCAGGCCGGGCATGATCGTCCGGCGCGCCGGCGGGTGTCTATCGCCCGTCCTCGTCGTGCGGCCTGCCCGGATCGGCCTGTCCGACGCCGCGAAAGACCGACCGGAACGGCAGGGCCCAGACCACGCCCAGCACCATGTACACCAGCAATTCGACCAGGATCGGCGGCCGGCCCAACGCGGTCATGACGCTGGACGCGACCACGATCCAGATCGGCAGACCTACCAGCAGGATCACCAGCGACCAGCGCCTCTTGGCTTTGTGCGACAGAGCCATGGCCGTCAGTCCCGGAACGGATCGGTGACAAGGATCGTATCCTCGCGTTCGGGGCTGGTGGACAAGAGCGCCACCGGACAGCCGATCAGCTCTTCCACCCGGCGCACGTATTTGATGGCACCGGCCGGAAGATCGGCCCAGCTGCGCGCGCCCCGGGTGGAATCTGACCAGCCGTCCATTTCCTCGTAGATCGGCACGCAGCGGGCCTGCGCCTCCGACGCCGTGGGAAGGTGGTCCAGCCGTTCGCCGTCCAGATCGTAGGCCACGCAGATCCTGAGCCGGTCGAACCCGTCCAGCACGTCGAGCTTGGTCAGGGCGATCCCGTGCATCCCCGAGATCGCCGCCGTCTGCCGCACGAGGCAGGCATCGAACCAGCCGCAGCGCCGCTGCCGCCCGGTGGTGGTGCCGAACTCATGGCCACGGGTGCCCAGACGCGCGCCATCGGCATCGTCGAGCTCGGTCGGGAACGGGCCTTCGCCCACACGGGTCGTGTAGGCCTTGACGATCCCCAAGACGAAATCGACCGCATCCGGCCCCATGCCCGATCCGGTGGCCGCCTGCCCCGCGACGACGTTGGACGACGTGACATAGGGGTAGGTGCCGAAATCGATGTCGAGAAGCGCGCCCTGCGCCCCTTCGAAGAGGATCCGGCGGCCGCGTCTCCGCGCCTGGTCGAGCTCCTTCCAGACCGGTTTGGCATAGGGCAGGATCTGGGGCGCGACGGCCTCCAGCTCCGCGATCAGCGCGTCGCGGTCGATGGCCGTGAGGCCCAGCCCGGAGCGCAGCGCATTGTGATGGGTCAGCGCGCGGTCCACCCGCAGGGACAGCGTCCGGCGGTCGGCCAGGTCCGCGACCCGGATCACGCGGCGGCCGACCTTGTCCTCATAGGCCGGACCGATGCCGCGGCCGGTGGTGCCGATCCGCGCGACTGACGTCTGGCTTTCGCGGGCGCGGTCCAGCTCTCCGTGGAAGGGCAGGATCAGGGGCGTGTTCTCGGCGATCATCAGCGTCTCGGGGGTGATGTCGACCCCCTGGCCGCGAAGCCCCTCGATCTCGCGGATCAGGTGCCAGGGGTCCAGCACCACCCCGTTGCCGATGATCGACAGCTTGCCCCGACGCACCACGCCGGAGGGCAGCGCGTGCAGCTTGTAGGTGGTCCCGTCGATGACCAGAGTGTGGCCCGCGTTGTGCCCGCCCTGGAAGCGGACGATGACATCGGCGCGTTCGCTCAGCCAGTCGACCAGCTTGCCCTTGCCCTCGTCGCCCCACTGGGCGCCGATCACCGCGACATTGGCCATGGAATTCTCCCCCGGATTGGACCGGGCCTGTCTAGCGGTGCGCGGGACGGGGCGAAAGCGCGAAACGGCGGGTCAGAGGCGGACGGGGGCGCCATGGGGCGTGTGGCGGTAGGCGGCCTCCCACGCGCGGCGCAGGTCGCTCAGGCGGGCCGACAGGGCGGGATCCGGCGCGACGAGCCGCTCCAGCGTCGCCAGCCAGGCGGACCAGTAGGCGTCGGTATCGGCCGCCCCGCCCCGGGCGATCGTGTCGCCGAGGGCGGCGGTCCATTGCGGCCAGGAGATCACGCCCCGGTCGGCCAGGTGGTGGGTGAGCGCGAAGGCCTGCGCCTGCCACGGGGCTTCGAAGGGGGCTTCGAAGGGGGCCTCGAACGGGGCTTCGCGGGAGGGGGCGCCGGTCACGGGCTCTCCAGGTAGCTTTCCCACAGGTCCAGCCGGACGCTGTCGGCGGGATGTGCGGACACGCCCCAGAGGTCGGCGGCCCTGAACGCGACCGTATAGAGCGGCTCGGGACGCTCGCCCAGGCCGTGCGCGCTGGCATCGGGCAGCACATGGGCGCCATGGCAGCGGATGACGGTGCCGCTGTGCCCGGCGGCATAGGCGGGCAGGCGGGTGTGCCCGCCCGAGACGTACAGGTTGCGCGCCGGGCGGCGGGTCCGCACCGGGTCGCCCGCCGCGAAGCGCGGGCCCGCGCCGTCGCGTCCGTAGGGCGATCCCCGGCCCATGACGGGGGCCACATCGGCCGCGGCAAGACGGCGCGACGCCAGAGGCGACGGGGTTGCGGGCGCGCCGCGCAGCTCTTCGCGGGTCACGGCGCCGGTGGCGACAAGCAGATCCGCCAGCGCCGCGATCCACTTCTCATAGTAGCCGAACCGGATGTAGTCGGCGGGCGACAGGCACTCCCGCGCGTGACGCGCGCGGTCGATGCTCCAGAGCCCCAGCGCTCCCGCGGCCAGGGTCACCGCGCAGGCGCGGGCGTGCCACGGCCGGGCAAACGGGGGCGCGTCCTGCGGCGCGGGGGTCACGGGGCCGTCGCCGTGGCGTCCGCCCATGTCGTGCACCCGGGTCACGGGCATGTGCCGGGGTCGCGCGCCAGCCCTGTCCCCACCATGCTGTCGCGCGTGACCAGCCCGGCCAGCGCGTCGGCCCCCCATTCCTGTGTTCCCTCCGGGCGCCGGGGAATGACGAGATAGCGGATCTCGGCGGTGGAATCCCAGACGTCGACGGCGGTGGCGGCGGGCAGGACCACACCGAATTCCGACAGGACGGCGCGGGGATCACGGGCCGCGCGGGCGCGGTAGGCGTCGGATTTGTACCACCCCGGCGGTATCCCGAGGAGCGTCCACGGATAGCAGGAGCACAGAGTGCAGACGACAAGATTGTGGACCGTCGCGGTGTTCTCCAGGGCGACGATGTGTTCCCCCTGACGGCCGGTGAAGCCCATCTCGGCCACGGCGGCCGTGGCATCGGTCCGCAGGCGGTCCAGGAACGCCGGATCGCTCCAGGCCCGCGCGACCACCGCGGCGCCGTTCCGCGGCCCGACCTCATGCGCATAGGTGTCGATGATCGCGTCGAGCGCGGCCGGATCGACCAGCCCCTTTTCGACCAGCAGCGTCTCCAGCGCCTTGACCCGGAGCGCTGGGTCCGGCGGCAACAGGCTGTGGGGGTGGTCGTGGTCGTCATGGGGCATGGGCCGCAGGATGCCGTCCGCCGCCCGATTGCGCAAGCGGCCTTGGGTTGCGCCGCTTGGGCACCTGCCCTAGATGGGACCGGTCACGCGAGGCAGGGTCGCCGCCATGGAAAACATCGTTCTCACCATTCATCTGATCCTGGCGCTCAGCCTGATCGGCGTCGTGCTGCTCCAGCGCTCCGAAGGCGGCGGGCTTGGCATGGGCGGCGGCGGGGGCGGCGCGATGTCGGCGCGGGGCGCGGCCACGGCCCTGGGAAAGATGACCTGGGGTCTGGCCGTATGCTTCATCGCCACCTCGATCTGGCTCACGGTGATCGCGGCGCAGAATTCCGCGGACAGCTCCGTGCTCGACAGGATTTCGAGCGGGGTAGAGGGCGCGCCGATCGAGGAAGGCGACCAGTCGCCTTCGGTGCCGCCGCTGGGCGGTGACCTGCTGCCGCCATCGGGCGGCGACGCGCCGCAGCTTCCGCCCCGGGCCGAATGATCCCCAACATCTAGCGTTCCGGTTGCGGCCGGGGCGAAACTCTTCTAAGCCTCGACCCCCGTGACGGGCGGTGTTCTGCCGCCCGGTTTCGATCCATTCCGCTTCGAGACACGGGGGACTTTCCGGCCCATGGCGCGTTACGTTTTCATCACCGGCGGGGTGGTGTCCTCACTCGGCAAGGGGCTGGCCTCGGCGGCGCTGGGCGCGCTGTTGCAGGCCCGCGGCTTTTCGGTCCGGCTGCGTAAGCTGGATCCCTACCTCAACGTCGATCCCGGCACGATGAGCCCGTTCGAGCATGGCGAGGTCTTCGTCACCGACGATGGCGCGGAGACGGACCTGGACCTGGGCCATTACGAGCGTTTCACCGGCGTGGCGGCGCGGTCCACCGACAGCGTGTCCTCCGGGCGGATCTATTCCAGCGTCCTGGAAAAGGAGCGTCGCGGCGACTACCTGGGCAAGACGATCCAGGTGATCCCCCACGTTACGAATGAAATCAAGGACTTCTTGACAATCGGCGCCGATGAGGTCGATTTCATGCTATGCGAGATCGGCGGCACGGTGGGCGACATCGAGGGCCTGCCGTTCTTTGAGGCGATCCGCCAGTTCGGCCAGGAACGGTCCCGCGGCCAGTGCATCTTCATGCATCTGACCCTGTTGCCCTGGCTTGCGGCGTCGGGCGAGCTCAAGACCAAGCCGACCCAGCATTCGGTCAAGGAGCTGCGCTCTATCGGCATAGCGCCCGATGTGCTGGTCTGCCGGTCGGAGAGACCGATCCCCGAAAAGGAGCGCGAAAAGCTGGCGCTGTTCTGCAACGTCCGCCCCGACAGCGTCATCGCCGCCTATGACCTGAAGTCGATCTACGAGGCGCCGCTGGCCTATCACCGCGAGGGGCTGGACCAGGCGGTGCTGGACGCTTTCGGGATCAGCCCCGCGCCGCGGCCCAACCTGACCCGCTGGGAGGACGTGGCCGACCGCGTGTTCAACCCCGAAGGGGAGGTGCGGATCGGCATCGTCGGCAAGTACACCCAGCTTGAGGACGCGTACAAATCCATTGCCGAGGCGCTGACCCACGGCGGCATGGCCAACCGCGTCCGCGTCAAGGTCGACTGGGTCGATGCCGAGATCTTCGACACGGAAGACCCCGCGCCGTACCTTGAGAATTTCGACGCGATCCTCGTTCCCGGCGGGTTCGGGGAGCGGGGGACCGAAGGCAAGATCAAGGCGGCGCAGTTCGCGCGAGAACGCAAGGTGCCCTATCTGGGCATCTGCCTGGGGATGCAGATGGCGGTGGTCGAGGCGGCGCGGAACCTGGCCGGGCTGACCCATGCCGGCAGCCAGGAGTTCGACCACGAGGCCGGGGAAGAGCGGTTCGAGCCGGTGATCTTTCACCTCAGGGAATGGATCAAGGACAACCAGAAGATCGCCCGCGACGTGCTCGACGACAAGGGCGGCACCATGCGGCTGGGGGCCTACACCGCTCATCTCAAAGACAGCTCGAAGGTCGCCGCGGTCTACGGCACGCACCGCATCGAAGAGCGGCACCGGCACCGCTATGAGGTCGATATCCGCTATCGCGACGTGCTGGAGGAGGCAGGGCTGTGCTTTTCCGGCATGTCCCCCGACGGGCGCCTGCCGGAGATCGTGGAGGTCGCGGACCATCCGTGGTTCATCGGCGTGCAGTTCCATCCGGAGCTGAAGTCGAAGCCCTTCGCGCCGCATCCCCTGTTCGCGGATTTCGTGCGCGCGGCCAAGGAGGTGTCGCGCCTGGTCTGACGGGTGTGCCGCGAATTTGACCTCCCGGGTGGAACGCGGCCGGTCCCGCCGGTGTTGATGGTGTGTAAACAGTGCAGGAGAATGCGCCATGAACAAGAACGAAACCGAAGGCCACGGCAAGGAACTCAAGGGCAAGGCCAAGGAGGCCGCCGGCGAATTGACCGGGAACGAGAAGCTCGAAGCCGAAGGCGAGGCCGACCAGGTCGAAGGCAAGGTCCAGAAGAACGCCGGCAAGGTCGAGAAGTCCGTCAAGGACAACTGAATCTCTTCGTTCCAGACGGAATCGTGAACGGGCGCCGCTGGCGCCCGTTTCGCCTTCCGGGTGGCGCCGGTCGTCCGGGTATGAAATACCCCGCGCGGAGCCAGCGCCGGAGGATCGGATGAGCGATTTCGACTACGACCTGTTCGTCATCGGCGGCGGATCCGGCGGCGTCCGCGCCGCCCGCACCGCCGCCGCGACCGGCGCCCGTGTGGCCCTGGCCGAGGAAAGCCGTCTGGGTGGCACTTGCGTCATTCGCGGCTGCGTTCCCAAAAAGATCATGGTCTTCGCCTCCGGTTTCCACCGCGAAGTCGAGAATGCGCGCGGCTTCGGCTGGGATGCGCAGATCAAGGGGTTCGACTGGACCGGCTTCCGTGGCAACCTGCATGACGAGCTCGACCGGCTGGAAGGCGTCTATCGCAAGATGCTCGACGCCTCGGACGTCGAGATCTTCGACGCCCGCGCGCGCCTCACCGGGCCCCATGAGGTCACCATGGCGGATGGCACCGCTGTCTCTGCCAAGCACATCCTTGTGGCCACCGGCGGCAGCCCCGTGCGGCCCGATATGGCCCAGGCCGACCTGGGACTTGTCTCGAACGACATGTTCCTGCTCGACCGGCTGCCGGAGACGCTGCTGATCGTGGGCGGCGGCTATATCGGCTGCGAGTTCGCGTGCATCATGGCCGGTCTCGGCGTGAAGGTGACCATGTATCTGCGCGGTGGCCAGATCCTCAACGGATTCGACGACGAATGCCGCGGGCTGGTGGCCGAGATGATGCGCGACCACGGTATCGACATCCACAGCGGCACCACGATCATGGACATGGACCGCGCCGACGCGGGTGAGCACCTGCCCACCGGCGGGCAATCGGACGCGGCGATGGGCGCGCCGCGGATGGAGCGCCCGGAACCGCATCCGCAGCCCGATCTGGCCGACAACCCGAAAAGCGGCACGCGCGCCCATGCCGGTTGCCCGATCTGGGTAAAGGCCACCAACGGGCGAGAGCAGGTTTTCGACCATGTGCTTTTCGCCACCGGGCGGCGTCCGAACACGGCCGATCTGGGGCTTGAAGACGTCGGCATCGAGCTGGGCCGCAAGGGTAAGGTCAAGGTCGATGCCTACTCCCAGACCTCCGTGCCATCGGTCTATGCCATCGGCGACGTGACCGACCGGGTGCAGCTTACCCCGGTGGCGATCCGCGACGCCATGGCCTTTACCCGCACCGTGTTCCTGGGAGAGGACTGTCCGGTGGACCACGAACTGGTCCCCTCTGCGGTATTCACCCAGCCGGAACTGGGAACCGTCGGCATGACCGAGGAGCAGGCCCGCGACGACCGCGAGATCGTGGTCTATTGCGCGTCGTTCCGGCCGATGCGCACGGCCTTCATCGACCGGCCCGACCGCACGCTGATGAAACTGGTGGTGTGCAAGGAAACCCGGGTGGTGATGGGCGCCCATCTTGTGTCGGAGAACGCCGGTGAGATGATCCAGCTGATCGGCATCGCGGTGAAGAACGGCCTCACCAAGGAGCAGTTCGACGCCACCTGCGCGGTCCATCCGACAGCGGCCGAAGAGCTCGTCACCATGTCGCAACCGGTGCGCGCGGGTTGAACGGCTTTTGTTCCGTCCACATTTAGACCATGAAGCGGGACACAGAGTAGCAAGGGGAACTCACCAGACATGGCGAGCAACAATGGCGGCCCTTGGGGCGGCGGCAACCGCGGCGGCAGCGGCGGCAACGATGGCGGCGACAGGCGGCCGCCCGGGCAGCGTCCGACCCAGGGCGGGGGGCAGGTCCCCGACATCGACGACATCATGCGCAAGGGGCAGGAGCAGCTCCGCGTCCTGATGGGCGGCAAGGGCGGACGCGGCAAGGGCGGCTCCGGCGGCGGAGGTCCGCAGTTCGGCCGCTCGACCTGGATCGTCGGCGGGCTCTTGCTGGTCGCGCTGTGGCTCTTCGCCAGCTTCTACACCGTCCGGCCGGAGGAGCAGTCGGTCGAACTCTTCCTCGGGGAATACTCGTCCACCGGGCAGCCGGGCCTGAACTTCGCCCCCTGGCCCCTGGTTACCGCCGAAGTCATCCCGGTGACGCGCGAACAGACCGAAGAGTTGGGCGTCGGCAGCGGCGCTGACGCCGGTGACGGCCTGATGCTCACCACCGACGAGAACATCGTCGACATCGACTTCGAAGTGGTCTGGAACATCCGCGACCCGGCCCAGTTCCTGTTCAACCTGGCCGAGCCGGAGGAAACGATCCGCGCCGTCTCCGAAAGCGCCATGCGTGAGGTCGTCGCGCAGTCCGAACTGGCGCCGATCCTGAACCGCGACCGCGGCCAGATCGCCGTCGACGTTCAGGAGCTGATCCAGACGACGCTCGACAGCTACGATTCCGGCGTCAATATCCTGCGTCTCAACCTCGACAAGGCGGATCCGCCGACGGAGGTCATCGACGCCTTCCGCGACGTCCAGGCCGCCGAGCAGGAGCGTGATCGGCTGGAGCGTCAGGCCGACGCCTATGCCAACCGGGTGCTTGCGGGCGCGCGCGGCGAATCCGCGCAGACCCTGGAAGAGGCCGAAGCCTACCGCGCCCGCGTCGTGAACGAGGCGATGGGTGAGGCATCCCGCTTCTCTGCGGTGCTGACAGAGTATCAGAAGGCGCCGGAAGTCACCCGCAAGCGCCTTTACCTGGAGACGATGGAGCAGGTTCTGGGCCGCGTCGACAAGGTGATCCTCGACGAGCAGGGCGGTGGCAGCCAGGGTGTCGTGCCGTATCTGCCGCTCAATGAGCTGACCAACAACCGCGCGGCCCGCCAGGCGGCGGCCGCGAACGGAGGTTCGAACTGATGCGCAAGGGATATATCCTTCTGGCAATCGTCGCGGCGGTCCTGTTTACCGCGATGAACGCCCTTTTCGTCGTGGACGAGCGCGAAAAGGCGCTGGTGCTCCAGTTCGGCCAGATCCGGTCGGTCAAGGAGGATCCGGGTCTTGCCGTCAAGATCCCGTTCATCCAGGACGTCGTGAGCTATGACGACCGGATCCTGTCGCTCGACACCGATCTGATCGAGGTCACGCCATCGGACGACCGGCGCCTCATCGTCGATGCCTTCGCGCGCTACCGGATCGTGGATGTGGAGCAGTTCCGCCGCGCCGTGGGCGTGGGCGGCATCCGCGCGGCCGAGAGCCGTCTGGCCGCGATCCTGGTTGCCCAGACGCGGGCGGTGCTGGGCTCTGACGGCGTCACCTCGAACAGCATCCTGTCGGAGGATCGCTCGACGCTGATGACGCGCATCCGCGATGAGGCCCGGTCGCGGTCGGACGATCTGGGCGTCGAGATCCTCGACGTGCGCCTCAAGGATACCGCCCTGCCGGACCAGAACCTGGCGGCGACCTTCGAAAGGATGCGGGCCGAGCGGGAGCGTGAGGCCACCGACGAGCGGGCCCGGGGCGAGGAAGCCGCGCAGCGGGTGCGTGCCCAGGCCGACAGGACGCGGGTCGAGCTGACCTCGGAGGCCGAGCGCGAGGCCGAGATCACCCGAGGCGAGGCCGATGCCGAACGCAACGGGATCTTTGCCTCCGCCTTTGGCAAGGACGCGGAGTTCTTCGAATTCTACCGCTCCCTGGCTGCCTATGACCGGTCCCTGAAAGGCGACAACTCGACCCTGATCCTGTCGCCCGACAGCGAGTTCTTCGACTATCTCAAGTCTGACCAGCCACGCGGCACGACGGCGCGCGAGGACCAGCGCGCCGCGGAAACCCTCCGCGGATCCGCGCAGGGCGCCGGCAGCGCAGCGTCGCAGGACGAACCGCAGCCCGAAGACGGCGGCAACGCGGCGCCGGAAGAAGGGTCGCAGCCCGAGGCCGGCAGCGCGACGCCGGAGCAGGAGGCGCAGCCCGATGCGGCGTCCATCAGCGCTGAAGGCGACGCTTCGGAGACGCCCACGAACTGATGGTGGGCACGCTGCTCATGGCGCTGGGCCTTGTGCTCTGTCTGGAGGGGCTGGTCATGGCACTGGCCCCTTCGCGGCTGGAGGATCTTCTGGAAACCCTCCGGGCCATGCCGATCGAAGCGCGCCGCCTGCTGGGCCTGATCGCCGTGGTGGCGGGCGCCGCCCTGTTCACCCTGGCGCACCTGTTGGCGGGGTGATCGGCTCCGTGTTTCGACCTGTCACAGGCTGTTGAGCGGCCGCGACGGATCGTTGTGTTGTTCCGCGGGCTTCCTATCTCGTAGGACATCGTACGCCTGACATTCTTCGCGGCAGGATTGTTCCGCCGCCCTGCCAGAAGCATCCAAGTCCCAAGGAGAGAGACGTGAACTCACTAGTCATTCCCGCCGGTCCCCGGATCCGCCGCCTGACCACTGCGTTGATGGTGGGAACGGCGCTGGTCGCAGCACCCGCCGTGGGCGCTCAGACGACGCCCGAAACCTTCGCGCCGCTGGCCGAAAAGATCTCCGATTCGGTCGTGAACATCACGACCTCGACCACCGTCGCCGCGCGCACCGGACCGGGGCCGGTCGTGCCCGAAGGCTCCCCGTTCGAGGATTTCTTCCGCGACTTCATGGATCGCGGCCAGGGACAGGGTCAGGGCGAACCACGCCGCAGCCAGGCGCTGGGCTCTGGCTTCGTCATTTCCGAAGACGGCTATATCGTCACCAACAACCACGTCATCGACGGCGCGGATGAAATCAGCATCGAGTTCTTCAACGGCGAGTCCCTCGATGCCGAAGTCGTGGGCACCGACCCCAAGACCGACCTTGCGCTTCTCAAGGTCGCCAGCGACGCGCCCCTGAAGCCCGTTCCCTTCGGCGATTCCGACGAAGCCGCGGTCGGCGACTGGGTGATGGCCATGGGCAATCCGCTGGGGCAGGGGTTCTCCGTCTCGGCCGGGATCGTGTCGGCGCGCAACCGCGCGCTGTCGGGGACCTACGACGACTACA
Source organism: Palleronia rufa (assembly GCF_000743715.1). Lineage (GTDB taxonomy): Bacteria > Pseudomonadota > Alphaproteobacteria > Rhodobacterales > Rhodobacteraceae > Palleronia > Palleronia rufa. The sequence goes on along the minus strand of NZ_JQEY01000003.1, from coordinate 31,978 downwards.
TCCAGACCGACGCCGCGATCAACCGCGGCAATTCGGGCGGCCCGCTGTTCAACATGAACGGTGAGGTCGTCGGCGTGAACACGGCGATCCTGTCGCCCAACGGCGGCTCCATCGGTATCGGTTTCGCCATGTCGTCGAACGTGGTCAGCAAGGTGGTGGACCAGCTTCGCGAATTCGGAGAGACCCGCCGCGGCTGGCTGGGCGTGCGCATCCAGGACGTCACCGACGATCTGGCCGAATCCATCGGGTTGGCCGATGCCCGCGGTGCGCTGGTCTCCGACGTGCCGGAAGGGCCTGCCGCAGAGGCGGGCATGGAAGCCGGCGACGTGATCCTTTCGTTCAACGGCAATGACGTGGGCGACACCCGCGAGCTCGTCCGCCGGGTCGGCGACGCGCAGATCGGGGCGACGGTCCCCGTCACCGTGTGGCGCAACGGCAATTCCGAAGAGCTCGAAGTGACGCTGGGCCGACGCGAGGATGCCGAAGCCGTGCCTGCGTCGGTGAACCGCGACGCGCCCGAGAGCTCGTCCGAGTCGGAAATTCTGGGCGTTACGGTGCAGCAGCTCAGCGCAGAGATGCGCGACAGCCTGGGCCTGCCGGGCGGGACCGAGGGTCTGGCGGTGATGGACGTCAACGGCGAGAGTGCGGCCTATGAAAAGGGCATTCGCGCCGGCGACGTGATCACCGAGGCGGGACAGGAAAAGATCGCGTCGGTCGCGGATCTGGAGGACCAGATCGCAACCGCGCGCGATGCCGGGCGCAAGACCGTCCTGCTGCTGATCCGCCGCGAGGGCGATCCGCGCTTCGTGGCTCTGCCTGTCGAGGAATAGGGTCCTTCGGTCCGGCATCGACGACGGGCGCCCAACGCGGGCGCCCGTCGCGTTTCCAGGGGCCGCAGCGACGCGCCCGCGGGGCCGGAGGCCGTAAAGCTAGAGCGGGATGAAATCAGCCTGAATCGATAGAGGATTCATAGGCCTGCATTTTGGTGATTCACTGTTGCCGACCACAAGATGGAGGGCGAGTAGTGGGTAGAGCACTTTCAATGGACCTTCGAGAGAGGGCAATGGCGCGGCTGTTGGGGGGCGAGAGCGTGCGTCAGGTCGCAGCGGCCCTGGATGTGGCTCCGTCCAGTGTTGTGAAGTGGTCGCAGCGTTTGCGTGCGACCGGGAGTTGCGCTCCGGCAGGGACAGGCGGCCACCCGCCACGCAAGATTGCAGGCGGGCATGAGGCGTGGCTTCTGGAGCGGATAACGGAGCCGTTCACACTGCGCGGACTGGTGGTGGAACTGGCCGAGCGCGGGCTCAAGGTCGACTACCGCACCGTCTGGGCCTTCGTGCGCCGCACGGGCTACTCGTTCAAAAAAAGACCCAACTCGCCGAGGAGCAGAACCGCCCCGACGTGAGCCGCCGCCGTGTGCGCTGGAAGCGGCACCAGGGCCGGATCGACCCCCGTCGTCTCGTGTTCATTGATGAAACCTGGGCCAAGACCAACATGGCCCCGCTGCGCGGCTGGGCTCCCAGAGGTGAACGCCTGATCGGGCGGGCCCCGCATGGTCACTGGCGCACCATGACCTTTATCGCAGCGCTGCGTCATGATCGGATCGACGCGCCCTTTGTTTTGGACGGTCCCGTCAACGGCGAAGCGTTCCGGGCTTATGTCGCGCACGTGCTCGTCCCAACCCTGCGCCCGGGCGATGTGGTGGTTATGGACAATCTGGGCAGCCACAAAGGGCAAGCCGTGCGGCAGGCGATCCGTAACGCGAAAGCGCATCTACTTTTTCTGCCGCCCTACAGCCCCGACCTGAACCCGATTGAACAGGTCTTCTCGAAGCTCAAACACATGCTCCGCAACGCAGCCGAGCGCACAATTGAGGCAACGTGGCGCAGGATCGGGACACTGCTCGACCGCTTCAGCCCACAGGAGTGCGCGAACTACCTCGCCAATACTGGATACGCTTCAAGCTAATCTCATCATGCTCTAGAGCCCGTCGCGGGCGATCAGCGCCGCCAGTTCGTCGATGAGTTGCGCCTTGGCCGCCGCGATGGAGCCCGCGTTCAGCGCCTGGTAGGGGGCGCTGAGGTCGAACCGGCGCGCGACCTCGCGGCTGGTGCCGCTGACGGACGCCACGAAATACTGCCCCGACAGGCGGTAGATCCCGTCCCGCCCCGGCAGCGCGCGGCTGACACGCACATCCAGCCGCACGTCGGGCCGGTCGAAGAATGGCCAGGGTTCGGCCGCGACGCGGGCGCGGGTCCGGGCGGCGAGCGAAAAGGCCAGCCCCTCGGTGAAGCCCCGCTCCGGGTCGTCGGCCCAGAGCAGGTTGTCGTCGGAGACCAGCGCGCCGGTTTCGTCCTCGAAGAAGATGACCTCCTGCGCGGCGTAGAGCGGCAGCGACACGTCGGACACCTCGACCGACCCGACGGAGACCGGGATCCGGGCCGCGGGCGGCGCGCTGGGCACATCGAAGCGCAACGGCCCGCCCCCGCAGGCAGTCAGGAGTCCGAGGGCAGCGGCGATCAGGGGCATCTTCATCAGGGTCACCGTCCGAACAACAGGGAATTGGGCGCGCGCTCCAGCTGGCGCGCGAGATTGTCGACCGAGCTTGCGGCCGACTGGATGTCGCGCAAGGTGGCCTGCACCTGGGAGCCGAGGGCGCCGCGCGCCTCATAGCCCGCCACCACGGTGCCGGTCTGGCCCAGCAGCGTGCTGACGTCGTTCAGGAGCCGCGGCAGCCGGTCCGCGGCGCTGCGCACCGAGGCCAGCGTGGCATTGGCATTCTCGATCAGGCCGCCCTCCTGGACCTGGATCAGCAGGCGCTGGACCTCTTGTAGAGCGTCCGACAGCGCCCCCGGCACGCGCTGGGTATCGGGCGCGGAGATCAGCGTGTCGGCCGAGGCCAGAAGCGAGGAGGTGCGTTCGCCGATCTCCTGCAAAGGCAGGTTCGCCGCCTCGTTGACCAGAAGCTCGATCTGGTCGGCCACGCGCTTGGCCCGGTCGGCCACCTCCGGCGCGGTGTCGGCCGCGTCCGCCACAGCGGTGGCGGCCCGCTGGGCGTCGACCAGCACCGGGCGCAGGGCGGCGACGATCTCCGCGACGGAGTCGCGGCTGGCGGTCAGCAGGGAGTTGGCGCGGTCGAGCGTGCCGTTCTGCTCCGTCAGTGCCGTGAAGACCAGGCGAAGGTCGGCCAGGGTGGTGGACACGTCTTCGGGCAGCGACTGGGTCTGCGGGGCGCTGACCAACGTGTCGAGCGAGATCAGCAGCCGGTTGGCGCTGGCCACGGCCTCATCGAGCGCCATGCCCTGCACGTCCTCGGCCACCGCCGACAGGTTCTGCGTTAGCGTGTCCACGTTCTCCAGCAGCGCGGGCACCCTGTCGATGGACCCCTGGGCCGAGGCGATGGCGGTGCGGACCTCTTCCAGGATCGGAGTGGCCTGTTCGGAGACCTCGTTCACCGTGGTGCGAAGCTGCGTCAGCGTGGCGTTCGCGGTCTCGACCAGGCCGGAGGCGCGCACCTCCGCGACCAGTCCCTCGACCTCTCCCAGCAGGTCAGACACGTCGCCGGTCAGCCCCTGCGTCGCCGGTTCGGCCAGCAGCGTGCGCAGCGCCGCGACGGAGCCCTCGACCTCCGTCAGAACGCCGTTCAGCGGCAGGTCGTTCACGGTGAGGATCAGCGTGTTCAGGCTGTCCAGCGCCTCGTTGATCTGGTCCAGGGTCGCGGGACCGTCCTCCATGGTCTCGAACACCGAATCGGCGGCATCCTCGGCGGCGGTGAGCGCCGAAATCAGCGCGTCCACGGCCCCGGCCTCGTTCAGCTGGGCCACGACCTGCTGCAACTGGCCCGCCGTCTCGCGGAGCGAGGTCATGGTCTGGCCGGCCTCGTCCGGGATCGACTGGATGCCTTCGGAATTCACGAAGCTGCGCACGTCGCCCAGAAGCGCCAGGACCTCCGACGGGGTTTCCGTCACCCCGTCGTCGTTCAGCAGCCGGGTGACCGACTGCATGACCAGGATCGCGTTGTCGAGCACCTCTTCGATGGGCAGGTTGTTGACCCGGTTGAACACACTTTCGGCGGTGTCGGCGAAATCCGACAGATCGGCGGAAACAGACGGGATCCGTGGGTAGGGCTGCGCCTCCGGGTCGATCTGGGCAGGGACCGTATCGGTCAGCTGGACCAGGGCGACCTGGAGGCCGCCCAGGAGCGATGCGGACTGCAACTGCGCGCGCAAGCCGTTCTGCACCGCGAACTGCATGAAATCGAGCACGTCCTCGGGGCTTGATTCGGGGTCGAGCCCCATCTTGCCGGGCTGGATCTCGATCGTGGCCAGCAGCCGCACGCCGCGGTCTCCGAACGTCTCCTCATCCAGCGCGCCGGTCAGGCCCGCGACCCGGCCGACGACGATGCCGCCGAACTCCACGTCGGCGCCGACCTCCAGTCCGGGCACGGACTCTTCGAACACCACGGAGAAGTTCACCGGCTCTCCGTCGGTGGTGGAATCGAACACCGAGGAACGGGCGCTTTCCTCATCGGAATAGAGCCGGAACACCGGATCCGCCGGCAGGTCCGTGCCGCCAGAGACGGTGGTTTCGAAGGTGACGCCGCCGGTCACCAGCGAGGCCAGCGAATTGACCGACAGCTGCGCCCCGGACGCCCCGAAGGAGAAGTCGAACCCGGACGTATCCCAGAACCGCGTCGCGGAATTGATGAGCTGCGACTCGGGCTCGCGGACGAAGGCATCAGCGATCACCGACACGCCATCGTCGCCCAGCCGCAGGTTGCCGACGCGACCGACGTTGATGCCGCGATAAAGGATCGGGGCGTTCTCGCTCAGCCCCGCCACCGTGCTGGCCCGCAGCTGGAAGAGCAGCCCCTCCTCACCGTTGGTCGCCAGGGGCGCCGTGGTCAGCCCGGTGAACTCACGCTGGGGCTCGCTGCCTTTGCCGTCCCAGCTTGCCGTCAGATAGACACCGCCCAGCACGGTATCCAGGCCGGACACCCCCTGCGCCGAAACTTCCGGCCGGACGATCCAGAACTTGGCGTCGTTGTCGATGAACGGTCCGACCGACTTGTCGACGCGGATCCCGATCACCACCTGCCGCAGGTCGTCGGTGAAGGTGACGGCCTCGACCATTCCCACCACCACGTCGCGGTAGCGCAACTGGGTCTCGTCCGCGCGCACGCCGGCGGCGTTGTCGAACGTCACCTCGATCAGAGGCCCGCGGTCGGCGTAGTTGCGCCAGAACACGGCCAGCGAGATCAGCACCGCCAGGATCGGCAGCACCCAGACGATGGACACCCTGTCGCGCCAGGACCGGCGGCCGTCGTCCATCGCCGGCTCGGCGGCGCCTCCTGGGGTCTGGTTGTCGTCGCTCATTGTCTATCGGGCCCCTGCCCGTCCCTGTCCCAGATCATCCGCGGGTCGAAACTGATCGCCGCCAGCATGGTGAAGATCACAGAAAGCGCGAAGGTGATAGCCGCGGGGCCGGGATTGATCGACGCCGCGAAATTCAGTTGCACCAGTGCCGACAGGATGGCCACCACGAAAACGTCGATCATCGACCAGCGCCCGATGAACTCGACGATATGGTAGAGCCGGTGGCGCTGCGCGGGACGCAGCCGCTCCGGCCGGGCGACGGATATGGCAAGGTAGCCGATGGCGACGAACTTGCCGATCGGGATCGCCACGGAGGCGATGAGGATGATCATCGCCACGCCGATATTGCCGTTCAGGGCAAGCTCTATCGCGCCGGCCACGATGGTGTCCTCCGATTCGGAGAACAGGACGCGTGTCTTCAGCATCGGGAAGAGATTGGCGGGGATGTAGCAGATGATGCCGACGGTCAGCCAGGCCCAGACCCGCTGGAGCGAGCCCCAATCGCGGGAGCGGAGCGCGCTGCCGCAGCGCCCGCAGGTCCGCCGCCCCATGGGCCAGACCCGTGCGCAGCGGCGGCAGGCCACCAGCCCCGTCTCGCGCGCGCTTACGATCCGCTGTCCAGCGATTTCCATATGCTCCACCTGTCCATGGCGCCGTCCTTCAGCACGATGACGACCACCAGCCCCGCGAACATCCAGAACGCCGGCCCGAACTCCACGCTGGCCAGGTCAGAGACCTTGGTCAGCGCCACGGCGACCCCGATGATGAAGATCTCCGCCATCGACCAGGGGCGCAGGTCCTCGCTGACCTTGAACGCCTTGCGGGCGCCCCGAAGCGGCGCGCGGCCCAGCGCCAGGGGCCCCAGGACGTAGATCACCAGAGCGGCGCGCAGCACCGGCACCATGATGATGAACGCGACCACCAGCACGGCGAGCGATGCCATCAGCCCGCCGTCGACGAAGGCCAGCGCCGAATCGAGCACCGATGCGCGGTTCGAGAACCCCGCCACGTTCACCGCCAGGAACGGAAAAGTCGTCGCGCCGATCATCAGCACCATGACGGTGAGGGCCAGGGCGATGACGCGCGCATAGGCCCCCTGCCGCGGTGCGATGAGCACCGTGTGGCACCGCCTGCAGGTTGCGCGGCGTCCGTCCGGAGGCATCCGGGCATGGTAGAGCGCGTCGCACTGGGGACAGGCGATCATCTCATCCAGCCCGTCATCGGGGATCTCGGCCGCGGGATTTGACATCCGCGCAATCTGTCAGCGTTGCGCGCGGATTGGCAAGCCCCGGCGGGCGTCCCGGCGCGGTCCTGCGCCGCACCGTCGCAGCGGTGCCCCAAGGCGCGCGGCCCCTGCAAACGCCCGCCAGCGGCCCGTCCGGGGCGCACCGCCAGGGTTGCGGCCAGCCCGGCGCCGTCCCGGGGCGTCGCGGCATCGTGATGGGCCCGGTGGCGCCGCCCAGGGGGCGCGACGTCCCCGGGGGGCCGCCAGGCGCCGTTGGCGACGGGGCTTGCCGTCGCCAGCCAACCGCCCCATCATCCCCCCATCACAAGACCGCGACGAACGCGGTTCGCCACAATCCCAAGGGAGATACGATGTCCTACCTCAAGAGCCTCTCCATCGCCGCCGTCGCCGCCACCATGGCCGCCCCCGTCGCCGCCCAGGAAGAGACCTTCATCACCATCGGGACCGGCGGTGTGACCGGCGTCTACTATCCCACCGGCGGCGCGATCTGCCGCCTGGTGAACCGCAACCGCGCCGAGCACGGCATCCGCTGCTCCGTCGAGTCGACCGGCGGATCGGTCTATAACGTCAACGCCATCCGCAGCGGCGAGCTGGAGTTCGGCGTCGCGCAGTCCGACATCCAGTACCAGGCCTCCAAGGGCGAGGGCGAGTTCGAATCCCAGGGCCCGGACGAGAAGCTGCGCGCGGTGTTCTCGATCCACCCGGAGCCGTTCACCCTGGTCGCCCGGGCCGATGCCGGCATCGAAAGCTTCGACGACCTCAAGGGCAAGCGCGTGAACATCGGCAACCCCGGCTCCGGCCAGCGCGCGCTGATGGAGCGGATGATGGAAGAGATGGGCTGGACCACCGCCGATTTCCAGCTTGCCGCCGAGCTTCAGGCCGCCGAGCAGAGCCAGGCGCTGTGCGACAACAACATCGACGCGATGGTGTATTCCGTCGGCCACCCGTCCGGCTCGATCCAGGAGGCGACCACCGCCTGCGACTCGGTCCTGGTGCCGGTGGACAACGAGGCCGCCCAGTCGCTGGTCGAGAACAACGACTACTATCGCATGGCGACCATTCCGGGCGGCATGTATCGCGGCAACGACGAGGACGTGACGACTTTCGGCGTCGGCGCGACCCTGGTGACGAGCTCGGACGTGTCCGAGGATGTGGTCTATGAGGTCGTCAAGGCGGTGTTCGAGAACTTCGACCAGTTCAAGAGCCTGCACCCGGCCTTCGCCGACCTGGAAAAGGAGCAGATGGCCAACGACGGCCTGTCCGCCCCGCTGCATCCGGGCGCCGAGAAGTACTATACCGAAGCCGGTCTGATGTCGCAGTGACATGACAACGGGACGGCTGGCGCGCGCCCGCCGTCCCCTCCGCCGCGCCGGGATGGCCGACGTCACGCTTTTCCCAAGACCGCGCGGGACCGGAACGACCGTGGTCCGGTCGGCGCTGACGGCGCATGCCGCCGGGCAGGGCGCGGCCGGTATCCTCCGTCCGCGCCGTGCCCGTCGCCCCGCATCGCCACGCGACCCGCTGCGGCGCGACCGGCCGATACGCCGTCTTCCTGAACGACGCGGCGGTGCGGCGATCGCGCCACCGTCCGGCGCCGTGCCCCGGGCCGCGTGGGCCGCGAGCGCCCCCGCGCGCCGTGCCGGGCACGGCTCTCGACGTTCCGGACCAGAGGCGGATCGGCGGGCGCGCCGGGCCGGATCCGGACCGCTCCCGCAAGGTCGCCGACCTGTGAACGATTGACTCCGGCCGCCTTCGCCGTCTCCATGGTCCGGTCAGTGCGCGACTCGGCAACGGTTCGCCGGGTCGCAACGGATGGGCCGGTCCCGATCGGGCAGGCGCCGCCGGCGTAACCGTGTCGGAGACAAGACGAGCATCCCTTACCCACGGAGGCATTCCGCGTGACTGAAGAAACCAGCGGCAAGCGGCAATTCTCTGACGAAGAGCTTCAGGACCTCGTCGCCTCCTCGGACGCGGGCGCCCGGACGCCGACCACCCGGTGGGTCGCGCTGCTGATCGGCGGCGTCGCCCTGGCCTGGTCGCTGTTCCAGCTCTGGATCGCGCAGCCAATGCTGTGGTTCGGGGCCTATCTGCCGGTCCTGAACGCCTCCGAAACTCGGCCCCTGCACCTGGCATTCGCGATTTTCCTGGCGTTCCTGTGCTATCCGGCGTTCAAGTCCTCTCCGCGCGACAGGGTGCCGCTGGTGGACTGGGCGCTGGCCATCGTGGCAACCGGCACCGTGCTCTACATCTTTTTCGCGGCCGACACACTGTCGCGGACGGCGCGGTCCGGCCTTCCCACCGACACCCAGGTCATCATCGGCGCCGTGGGCCTGGTGCTGCTGCTGGAGGCCTCCCGGCGCGCGCTCGGTCCGGCGCTGACCGTGGTCGGGGCGATCTTCCTGGCCTATGCCTATTACGGCGAGGGCTGGCTGATCCCCGACCTCATCAGCCATGAGGGGCTGTCCTTCACCTCGCTCATCACGGCGCAATGGCTGGACACGGCGGGGGTCTTCGGCATCCCGCTGGGCGTCTCCACCGCCTTCGTGTTCCTGTTCGTGCTGTTCGGCTCGCTCCTCGACAAGGCCGGCGCGGGCAACTACTTCATCCAGCTGGCCTTTGCCGGCCTCGGCCACCTGCGCGGCGGGCCGGCCAAGGCGGCGGTCGTGGGATCGGCCATGACCGGCCTCATCTCCGGCTCTTCCATCGCCAATGTGGTCACCACCGGCACGTTCACCATCCCGCTGATGAAGCGCGTGGGCTTCACTTCCGAACAGGCCGGCTCTGTCGAGGTGGCGTCGTCGGTGAACGGGCAGATCATGCCGCCGGTCATGGGTGCCGCGGCCTTCCTGATGGTCGAGTTCATCGGCATCAGCTACGTCCAGGTCATCAAGCACGCCTTCGTCCCGGCGGTGATCTCCTACATCGCGCTGGTCTATATCGTGCATCTGGAGGCGCTCAAGAAGGACATGAAGAGCCTGGGAGAGGGGGCCTCCCTGCCGCGGATGCTGCTCAACTTCTTCATCGGCTTCGCGGTGTTCGGCGTCGGCTTCACGGCGATGATCTACCTCATCGACGGGCTGGGCGCGCTGGTGCCCGCGCTGGTAACCCCCATCGTGATGATCGGTCTGGCGGCGGTCTATGTCTGGCTGGTCTGGATCGCGTCGCGGCAGACCGACCTGACGCCCGAAACGCTGGAGGAGAAATCCGGCGACATCGAGCTGCCCAAGGTGGCCGACGTCTGGAAGACCGGTCTGCACTACGTGCTGCCGATCCTGGTGCTGGTCTGGTTCCTGATGGTCGAGCAGCAGTCGCCGGCCAAGTCGGCCTTTTACGCCACGGCGCTGATGCTGTTCATCATCGTCACGCAAAAGCCGCTGAAGGCGATGTTCCGCAAGGGCGAATCCATCGCCGAACAGACCCGTGAGGGGTTGTGGGACCTGGTCGACGGGCTGATCGCGGGCGCGCGCAACATGATCGGCATCGGCGTGGCCACCGCGGCCGCCGGCATCATCGTGGCCACCGTCACCAAGACGCCCATCGGCACGGAGCTTGCCGGGCTGGTCGAGCAGCTCTCCGGCGGCATCCTGATCGTCATGCTGGTGCTGATCGGCCTGTTCTCGCTGGTGCTCGGGATGGGGCTGCCGACCACGGCCAACTATATCGTGGTCTCGTCGCTCATGGCGTCGGTGGTGGTCAGCCTGGGCGCGCAGGAGGGGCTGATCATCCCGCTGATCGCGGCGCATCTCTTCGTGTTCTACTTCGGCATCATGGCGGACGTGACGCCGCCCGTGGGCCTGGCCAGCTTCGCCGCCGCCGCCGTGTCGGGGGGCGATCCGATCAAGACCGGATTCATCGCCTTCTTCTACAGCTTGCGGACCGTCGCCCTGCCGTTCCTGTTCATCTACAATCCGACGCTGATCCTCTACGGGGTGGATCTGACCACCTTCACAGGGGTCGCGCACGCGGTCTTCGTGTTTGTCGTGGCGACCTTCGCCATGCTGCTGTTCGCGGCGGCGACCCAGGGCTATTTCCTGACCCGGTCGAACATCGCCGAAAGCGCGATGCTGCTGCTGGTGGCCTTCACCCTGTTCGTTCCGAACTTCTGGCTGAACCAGGTCCAGCCCCGCTTCGTTCAGGAAAACCCCGAGGCCTTCGCCCAGGTTCTGGCGGACTCGCCGGTGGACACGCGGCTGAGGCTCAGGATCAGCGGGCCCGACTTCAATACCGGCGGCCAGACGGAAACCACCGTGTCGCTCAGCGTGCCCGAGGGCGACGGCGCGACCCGGATGACCGAAAGCGGCATCATGCTGCGCCCCGACGGCGACGGCACGGTCCTGGAAGAGCCGATGTTCGGCACCGAACTGCAGGAGAAGCTGGCGAATTTCGACTTCTATTCCGATGAGCCCGTGCGTATCTCAGAGGTTCTCGGCCCCAACAACAGCCGCCTTCCCGCGCAGATCTTCTACCTTCCGGCCCTTCTGGTGCTGGGTCTGGTGATTGTCCTGCAGCGCCGGCGCCAGACAAAACCGGCGTTCTGAACATGACCCAAAGCATCCTTCTGCCCGTCGACCTGGCTGCGCCCGCCACATGGGAGAACGCCCTGCCGCGGGCGCTCGACCTGACGCGCGGGGGCGCGCTGCACGTCATCTCCGTGATCCCGAATTTCGCCATGCCCGTCGTCGGCACCTATTTCGACGACGGCTTCATCGAACGCGCGCTCCACGAGGTGGGCGAGGAGCTGACCAAATGGGTCAACGCCCATGTCCCCGACAGCCAGGAGGTGCACCCCCATGTCACGCACGGCCGGGTCTACGACGAGATCGTCAGCGCGGCCGAGCGTCTGGGCGTCGAGACCATCGTGATGGGCGCGCCCCGGGCGGATCTGAGCCAGTATCTTCTGGGTCCCAACGCCGCGCGGGTCGTCCGCCACGCCCGCCAGTCGGTGTTCATCGTCCGTGGCTGACAGCGCGGTCTTCGGCCGCACCGCCGCCCATGACGCCCTGCCCCGCGCCGTGGCCGGCGACGGCTGCTATCTGATCGACGCGGACGGCAGGCGCTATCTCGACGGGTCGGGCGGTGCGGCGGTGTCGTGCCTGGGCCATTCCGACGCGGCCGTGCGTGACGCGATGCACGCCCAGATCGACGCGGTGGCCTTCGCGCATAGCTCGTTCCTTTCCACCGACGCGGCCGAGCGGATGGCCGCCAAGCTGGTCGAACACGCCCCCGGCGGGCTGACCCGCGCCTATCCGCTTTCCGGCGGGTCCGAGGCGATGGAGGCCGCGCTGAAGCTGGCGCGCCAGTACTACCTGGAGATCGGCCAGCCGCAGCGGCGCCACATCGTCGCCCGCCGCCAGAGCTACCATGGCAACACGCTGGGCGTCCTTGCGGCGGGCGGCAACGCCTGGCGGCGTGAGAAATACCGGCCGCTGCTGATCGAATGCCACCACATCGCCCCCTGCTACGCCTACCGCGACCAGCAAGACGGCGAGAGCGCCGAGGCATACGGCCGGCGCGTGGCCGACGAGCTGGAGACCACGGTCGCGGCGCTGGGACCGGAGACGGTCATCGCCTTCGTGGCCGAGCCGGTCGTCGGCGCCACGGCCGGCGCGGTCGCCCCGGTGCCGGGCTATTTCAGCCGCATCCGCGAGATCTGCGACCGCCACGGCATCCTGCTGATCCTCGATGAGGTGATGTGCGGCATGGGTCGCACCGGGACGCTCTTCGCCTGCGAGCAGGACGGCGTCGCGCCCGACATCGCCGCCTGCGCCAAGGGGCTGGGCGCGGGCTACGCGCCGGTATCGGCCATGCTGGCGTCCGAGCGGATCTATCGCGCCATCGCCGACGGCTCCGGCGCGTTCCAGCACGGCCATACCTACCACGCCCATCCGCTGGCCTGCGCCGCCGCCCATGCGGTGCTGACCCGGCTGGTCGACGACGGGCTGGCCGCGGGGGTCGCGGCGCGGGGCGAACGGCTGGCCGATGCGCTTCGGGACCGTTTCGGACAGCACCCCCATGTGGGCGACATCCGCGGCCGCGGACTGTTTCGCGGCATCGAGCTGGTCGAGGACCGAGAGTCCAAGGCCCCGTTCGACCCGGCGCGCAAACTGCACCAGAAGGTGAAGAATGCCGCCATGGCGGAGGGGCTGATCTGCTACCCGGCGGGCGGCACCATCGACGGGCAGCGCGGCGACCACATCCTGCTGGCCCCCCCCTTCATCATCGAGGACGATCAGATCGGCGAACTGGCCGACAAGCTGTCCCGCGGCCTGGACAGAGCGATCGCCTCGTGACCCGCGGGGCGGGACCTCCGCCCCCGACCGGGTGTCGCGAAATGGGCGCGGACGCCCGCCGGTCAGACCACCACGCCCTCCTTCAGCCGCACGACACGGTCCATCCGCCCCGCCAGATCCAGGTTGTGCGTGGCGATGAGCGCGGCCAGGCCGGTCTCGCGCACCAGCGCCATGAGGGCAGCGAACACCGTGGCCGAGGTCTCCGGGTCCAGGTTTCCCGTCGGCTCGTCGGCCAAGAGCACCTTGGGGTGGTTCGCCAGCGCCCGGCAGAAGGCCACGCGCTGCTGCTCGCCCCCCGACAGCGCCGAGGGCCGGTGCCCGGCGCGGTGGCCGACGCCGACGATGTCCAGCAGATCGCGGGCGCGGTCCTCTGCCGCGTCCTGCGCCACGCCGTCGGCCAGTTGCGGCAGGACGATGTTCTCTGCCGCGGTGAATTCCGGCAGCAGATGGTGGAACTGATAGACGAAGCCGACGTCGGAGCGCCGCGCGGCGGTGCGGCGGCGGTCGCCCAGGTCGGTCATGTCCTCTCCGCCCAGAAAGACGCGCCCCGCATCGGCCGAATCCAGAAGGCCCGCGATGTGCAGCAGCGTGGACTTGCCAGCCCCGCTGGGCGCGACCATGGCCACGATCTCTCCGGGCCGCACGGTCAGGGAGGTGCCGCGCAGGACCTGTACCTCCGCCGGGGTGCCGCGGTTGTAGTGCTTCTCGATCCCGCGAAGCTCCAGCGCCGGGTCACTCATAGCGCAGCGCCTCGACCGGGTTCATGCGCGCCGCGCGCCGGGCGGGAAAGATCGTCACCACGAAGCTGAGGCCCAGCGACAGCACCACGGCCGACAGCACGTCGCCCCATTGCAGCTTGGCCGGGAGGGCGTAGATGCCGCGGATCGACGGATCCCACGCATTGCCGCCCGACATGTAGTTCACCGCCGAGAAGATCGGGTCGATGAACAGCGCGAAAATGCAGCCGAGGATCACGCCCAGCACCGTGCCGATGACCCCGGTGAGCGAACCGCAGATGAAGAACACCCGCAGGATCGATCCTTCGGTCAGCCCGATGGTGCGCAGGATGCCGATGTCGCGGCCCTTGTTCTTGACCAGCATGATGAGGCCGGAGACGATGTTCATGGACGCGATCAGCACCAGCACCGACAGGATCACGAACATCACGTTGTCCTCGATGTCGAGCGCGCGCAGGAACGAACCCGACGCATCCTTCCATGTCCACATGATCGCGCGGTCGCCCGCCGCCGCCAGCAGCGGTAGGGTCAGTGCATCCACGTCCTCGGGGTTTTCGGTCATCACCTCCAGCTCGGTCGCCGCACCTTCGGAGTTGAAATAGACCTGTGCCTCTTCGAACGGCATGTAGACGCGGGTGCGGTCGATGTCGTAGCGCCCGGCGGTGAAGATATAGACGATCTCATAGTTCGACACGCGCGGCGAGGTGCCGAAGGGCGTGCGCGCACCGTCCGGAGAGATCAGCCGGATCACGTCGCCCACGCCGACACCGAGTTCCCGCGCCACCCCGGAGCCCACGGCGATGCCCGCCACGCCGTCGGCGCCGAAGCGCGAGAGATCGCCCTCTGCCTCTACCGGATCGGCGATGCGCGGGATCGTGGCCAGATCCTCGGCCGCGATGCCGAAGACCTCTACCCCCGTGGTCTGTCCCGTGGAGCTTGCCATGACCTGACCCCGGACCAGCGGCGCCGCGCGTGTCACGCCCGGCACCGCGGCCACCCGTTCGGCCATCGCGGCATAGTCGGTGATCGCCCGCGAGGTCGTGCCCGCCTCTGTCTGGTAGGGCGCGGAGTAGAGCGTTACATGGGCGTTGGCACCCAGGATCGTGTCCACGAACTCTGCCCGGAAGCCGGAGCGCACCGCCAGCGTGGCGATCAGCGCGAACACGGCCAGGGTGATCCCCACCAGGCTGATCCAGGTCATCACGCTGACCCCGCCCTCGGCCCTCTTGGCGCGCAGGTAGCGCCAGGCGATCAGCCATTCGAAGCGCGAGAACGGGGCGGTGGTCGCCATGGGGCGGATCTCCTGGACGGGTCGGCGGAGCCTTGGGACAAGCCGCGTGCCGGGTCAAGGCCGCGGCCACCTGAAGCGGGCCGCTGACCGCACCGTGACTGGATAGGGCGCCCGCGCCCGCTATTTCGCCCCGAAACCGAAAGTTCGAGGACCCGCTCATGACCGTTTCTCACCCCCACGCCCGGACACTTCTGCGCGATGCGGCCCGCGGCGCCCTGTCCCGGCGCGAGTTTCTGACCCGGGCCACGTCGCTGGGTCTGACGACCGGCGCGGCCTACGGGCTGCTGGGCCTGGTCCCCGCGCCCGCGCGCGCGCAGGAGCGCCGCCCGGGCGGCACCCTGCGGATCCAGCAGGACGTGCGGGCGCTGAAGGATCCGCGGCTCTACGACTGGCCGCAGATGGCCAATGTCACCCGCGGCTGGCTGGAATACCTGGTGAGGTACGAGCGCGACGGCTCGTTCTCCCCGATGCTGCTGGAAAGCTGGGAGATCGACGAGGACGCGACCGGCTACACGTTGCGCATCCGCCCCGGCGTCACCTGGTCCGACGGCACCGATTTCACCGCCGAGGACGTGGCGTTCAACATCGGCCGCTGGTGCGAACAGGCGGTCGAGGGCAACACCATGGCCCCGCGCATGGGCGCGCTCATAGACGAGGAGACCGGCCAGGCCCGCGAGGGCGCGATCGAGGTGTCCGGCGACGGCGTGGTGCGGCTGGCCCTGTCCAGGCCGGACGTGACTCTGATCGCCAGCTTCTCCGACTTTTCTGCCGCCATCGTACCCCGGGACTTTTCGGGCGATCCGCTGGAGACCAAGGGCACCGGCGCCTACGCCCCGGCGGAGTACGAGGTCGGCGTCCGCGCCGCGATCGAGAAGCGCGAGGGCCACGACTGGTGGGGTGCGGAGGTCTTCGGGCCCGCCACGCTCGACCGGATCGAGTTCATCGACTATGGCACGGATCCCGCGTCGTGGTTCGCGGCGGCCGATGCCGGCGAGATCGACATGGTGTACGAATCCGTGGGCGAATTCATCGACCTCTTCGACACCATCGGCTGGACCCTCTCAGAGGCCGATACCTCGGCCACTGTCGTCATCCGCGCGAACCAGTCGAGCGCGCCCTATGACGACGTGCGGGTGCGGCGCGCGCTGCAGATGGCGACCGACAACGCGACCCTGCTGGAACTGGGATATTCGGGACGCGGGGCGGAGGCCGCGAACCACCATGTGGCGCCGATCCAGCCCGATTTCGCCGATATCGGTCCCTCGACCTATGCCCCGGACGAGGCGATGGCGCTGCTCGAGGACGCGGGCCAGGCGGGATTCGCGTTCGACATCGTGTCGCTGGACGACGACTGGCGGCGCAACACCGCGGACGCCATGGCGGCGATGCTGCGCGATGCGGGCCTGAGCGTGTCGCGCTCTGTCGTGCCGGGGGCCACGTTCTGGAACAACTGGACGCAATATCCGCTGTCGGCCACCGATTGGGGCCACCGTCCCCTGGGCATCCAGACCTATGCGTTGGCCTACAAGTCCGGCGTGCCCTGGAACGAGACCGCGTTTTCCAACGAGGATTTCGACCGGGTGCTGTCGGAGGCGGAAGGCATCGCCGATGCCGATCGCCGGGCAGAGCTGATGGGAGAGCTGGAAACGATCCTGCGCGAGGAAGGCGTGGTGGTGCAGCCCTTCTGGCGCGCGACCTTCCGGCATGCGCGCCCCGAGGTGGTCGGCGCCGAGCAGCACCCGACCTTCGAGATCCACCCCTATGAACTGGGCCTCTCCGCATGACGGCGACGCTCTCCGCGCCCTGACCGACGGCGGTTCCATGCGATTTTTCCAGCGCATCGCCGAAGAGCGGATCGAGGCAGCCATGGAAGAGGGCGCGTTCGACAACCTTCCGGGCGCGGGCAAGCCCTTTACCTGGCGGGCGGGCGATCCCGTGGTGCCGAAATCACTCCGCAAATCGGGCTACACGCCGCCCGTCGTGGTGCTGAACAGAAAGCTGGAAGACCTGCGGGCAAGGCTGTCATCGGAGGTGGACCGGACGCGCCGCCGCGCCCTGCTGGCCGAGATCGCCGAGACGGACATGCGCCGCGCCATGGAACTGGAACGCGCGGTGCGTGACGCCCGGCGGCGGTAGCGCCACGCGCCCGGCACGGGCCGTCCGCCTGCGCCAAGACCCCGGGCGATCCGCCGCGACGCAGGCGAAGCGGTGTCAGCCGGCGGGGGTGACGCGCAGGAGGCTGCCGTCGGGCGCATCGACCAGCAGCAGCACCGCGCCGTCCTTATCGATCTCAACGTCGCGGATCCGGCCCCGGTCGGTCACCAGACGCTCTTCGCCCGTCACGGTGTCGCCGTCCAGCGTCAGGCGGACCAGGCCGCCGGGATTGAGCGAACCGGCCAGCACGTCGCCCTGCCAGTCGGGGAACATGTCGCCGTCGTAAAAGGCAAAGCCGCCGGGGGCGATGACCGGGTCCCAGTAGTAGCGCGGTTCGGTGAAGCCCTCCGCGCGCGGCTTTCCGATGCCGATCAGGGGACCGGCATACTGACGCCCATAGCTCACCTGCGGCCAGCCGTAGTTGGCGCCCGGCTCGATCAGGTTCAACTCGTCCCCGCCGGCGGGGCCGTGCTCCAGGGTCCAGAGCGCGCCGGTGTCGGGGTTGAGGTCCGCCCCCTGGATGTTGCGATGCCCCAGCGTCCAGATCTCCGGCCTGGCGCCGTCTCGATCCGCGAATGGATTGTTTTCGGGTATCTCACCGGAGGAGGTGACGCGGATCACCTTTCCGAACGTCTTGTCCAGGTCCTGGGCAAAGACGCGGGTGGCCTGCGACGAATGTTCGCCGGTCGTGATATAGACGTTTGCGCCATCCGGCACGAGCCTGGATCCGAAATGCATCGGCGGCTCGACCGGGGGATCCTGAACGAAAATGTCGGTGACCTGGCTCAGCGCGGTGCCGTCGCCGCTGAGCACACCGCGGGCGGCGGCGGTGGCGTTCAGCCCGTCCGGCATGGGCTTGGCATAGGTCAGGAATACCACGCGGCTGGTCTGGAAATCCTCTGCCAATGCCACGTCCAGAAGTCCGCCCTGCCCTTCGTACAGCACCTCCGGCACTCCGGAAATGGGCGTTCCGACCTCACCGTCGCGGGTCACCAGACGCAACGTGCCCTTGAGCTCGGTGACCAGATAGCGCCCGTCGGGCAGGACCTCGATCCCCCAGGGACGATCGAGCCCGCCGGCGACCTCGGCGACCTCTACCTGCGTTTCCGGCAGGGCCGGAGCGCGGGTCTGGGCGTCGAAGGCGGGAGAGAATTCGGGAACGTTCTTCGGACCCTGCTCGACCGGCTGGGCAAGGGCAGGCGCGGCAAGCGTCGATGCAAGGACGGCGGCGATCAGACGGGTGGGCATGGGGATCCTCCGGGCTTTGAGACAGGTCAACCGCATCGGCGCGCGTGTGTTCCGCCACGTCCGACACGCCGGATCGCGATTCCGTGATCCAAAAAACCGGCCCGGCCGGAAACTTCCCCCGCCGCCGCGCGTGAATAGGCCATACTCAAGCCCACGATATTCCGGGCTCTGATATTTTAGTGAGTGATCTGCTTGGTCACGAGTTATCCGGGTCGGCCCTTTGGGCCGGCCCGCTTTCGTTCGCGGCCCCGGCTGGCTAGACCCCGTAGATCTGCGCCACGCGGTCGATCGCCGCCGCGACCGACATCTCTTCGGTGTCGCCGGTTCTGCGGGCGGTCAGTTCCACCTTGCCGTCCTTCAGGCCGCGCGGCCCCACGGTGATGCGCCAGGGCAATCCGATCAGATCCATCGTCGCGAATTTGGCGCCCGCCCGCTCTTCCCGGTCGTCGTAGAGCGCCTCCAGCCCCCTGGCGGCCAGCTCGCCCTCGATCCGGGCGCAGGCGGTGTCGCAATCGCCGTCGCCCTGACGCAGGTTCACGATGCCGCAGTGGAACGGGGTGACCCCCTCGGGCCATATGATTCCCTTGTCGTCGTGGCTTGCCTCTATGATCGCGCCGACCAGACGGGACACGCCGATGCCGTGCGAACCCATGTGGACCGGCACCTGAGCGCCTTCGGCGGTCGAGACGGTCGCGCCCATGGGTTCGGAGTACTTGGTGCCGAAATAGAAGATCTGGCCGACCTCTATGCCGCGCGACGTCATCTGCCGGTCCGCAGGAATCTGCGCGAAACGGTCGGCGTCGTGGGTCTCATCCGTGCGGGCATAGGGGGCGGTCCATTCGTCCACGATGGCTTGGCAGCCCGCGCGGTCGTCGAAATCGACCGGCCGGTCGCCAAAGCGCAGATCTAGGATCGCGCGGTCGTAGAACACCTCTGATTCACCGGTTTCGGCCAGCACCAGGAACTCATGGGTGTCGTCGCCGCCGATGGGCCCGGAATCCGCACGCATCGGAATCGCCTTCAGCCCCATGCGCTCATAGGTGCGCAGGTAGCTCAGCATATGGCGGTTGTAGGCATGGATCGCGTCGTCGCGGGTCAGGTCGAACGTGTAGCCGTCCTTCATGTAGAATTCCCGCCCCCGCATCACCCCGAACCGCGGGCGCACCTCATCGCGGAACTTCCACTGGATGTGGTAGAGGGTCAGCGGCAACTCGCGGTAGCTGCCGACATGGGCACGGAAGATGTCGGTGATCATCTCCTCGTTGGTGGGACCGTAGAGCATGTCGCGGTCGTGGCGGTCGCGGATGCGCAGAAGCTCATCGCCATAGGCATCGAAGCGGCCGCTCTCGCGCCACAGGTCGGCGGGCTGCAACGTCGGCATCAGCATCGGGATGTGGCCCGCCTTCTGCTGTTCCTCATGGACGATCCGCTCCAGCGTCCTGAGCACCCTGAACCCCAGGGGCAACCACGAATAGATCCCGGCGGCGGCCTGCTTGATCATACCCGCGCGCAGCATCAGCCGGTGGCTGGCGATGGCGGCGTCGCTGGGCGTTTCCTTGATAACGGGCAGGAAATAACGGCTGAGGCGCATGGGACGGGCTCCTGGACGGTGCGTCGCGATGGCTAAGCCATCGGCCCGGCCCCCGCAAGATCACGCGCGCCAGTGCTCGTCCACCCAAGGGGCGGGGCGGATGAAATGGCGCAGATGCGCCCAGGCCGATCCGCGCGGACGGACCCGCAGCAATTCCGACAGATGCGCGCGGGCGGTGGTGGCCCCCTCTGCCCGGTAGCGTCCCGCGATCGCGTCCTGCGGACCCAGGTGCCCGGCGAAGATCACGATCCGCGCTTCCTTCGGCAGTCGCGGCGCCAGCGCGTAGTTCAGCGGAAAGGGCCTGCGGCAATGGCGGCGGAAATGCGCCACCCATCCTTTCGGGAAGAACTGCGCGCCGCCGGGGGCCATGCGGGTCACGAAGCGCTGCTCATAGCGGTACTCGGCGGCGATGCGCGCGGCATCCGCCCCGAACGCCTGCTGGAGCGGCAGCAAAGCGCCCACCGGAAAGCGGAACACGCTGGTCTGGCCAAGCCGTTCCAGCGGGTTGGTCGGGTTCGGAGCCAAGATCACCCGGTTGGGGTCGCCCGCCTCGAAGAACGGGTCGAGCGATCCGGTCACCACCACGTCGAGGTCAAGAAACAGCACCGGCCCCTCCAGATCGCCCAGCCGCGCGCCCCAGAGCCGGGATTTCGGCCAGATCCCGGTCCTGGTCTCCGGGATCTCGTAGTCGATGGGCGGCAGGGGCTGCGTCTCGACCTCCGGACGGATGCCGGCGGGATCTTCGCAGAAACACACGAAGCGGAACGGCGGCGTGACGTTGCGCGCGACCATGCCGTAGAGGCGGTCGATATAGGGCGGGCCGTACTTGGTGCCCCAGTTGATGCAGACGATCTGTTTCATGGGCCCTGACCTAGCGCATCGGGACGGCCTGCGACAGCCGACGCATGGCCGCCTGGCTTGCGTCCGGCGGGACCATGCGAGACAAGGGATCATCCCGCGAACAAGGCACAAGCCCATGGCCCTCCCCGTCAGAGACCAGCTCAAGTACTGGGGCATCGCCGCCCTGGTGTTCTTCGTGCTGCTGTGGTGGCTCGGGAACGTGATCATGCCCTTCCTGCTGGGGGCCGCGGTGGCCTATCTGCTGGACCCGATCGCCGACCGGCTGGAGCGTCTGGGCCTGAGCCGCGGCGCCTCTGTGGCGGTCATCGCGGTGATCATGGTGCTGATCCTGGTGGCGATGGTGGTGCTGGTGATCCCCACGCTGATCAGCCAGGCTATCATGCTGTCAGAGCGGATCGCCATGCTGGTCGAACAGGCCCCGTCCCTGCTGGCGCGGTTGCAGGACTGGCTGTCGACCAACTATCCGGGTCTGGTGGAGCGCTTCCCCGACTTCGCGGATATCGAGACGTCTCTCAGGACCATGCTGACCAACTTCAGCAACGCGCTGCGCGAACGCGCGGGCCTGCTGCTGGAGGGCGTGCTGGTGTCGGTCACCGGGCTCTTCAGTACGCTGGTGCTGTTCGTCATCGTACCGGTGGTGGCCTTCTACCTGTTGATCGACTGGGACCGGATGGTGGCCCAGATCGACGCGTTGCTCCCGCGCGAGCACCAGCAGACGATCCGCCAGGTGGCGCGCGACGTGGACAGGACGCTGGCCTCCTTCGTGCGCGGACAGGGGCTGGTCTGCCTGATCCTGGGGACGTATTACGCGGTGGCGCTGGGACTGGTGGGGCTTCAGTTCGGCTTCATCGTCGGGGCCATCGCCGGGGCGCTCACCTTCATTCCCTACGTCGGCGCGCTGGTGGGCGGGATCCTCGCCATCGGCCTGGCGCTTTTTCAGTTCTGGGGCGACTGGTTCTGGATCGTCGTGGTCTGGGCGATCTTCCAGTCCGGACAGTTCGTCGAGGGCAACGTCCTGACGCCGAAGCTGGTCGGCTCGTCGGTGGGGCTGCATCCGGTCTGGCTGCTGTTCGCGCTGTCCGCCTTCGGATCGATCTTCGGGTTCGTGGGCCTTCTGGTCGCGGTGCCGCTTTCCGCCGCGCTGGGCGTCATCGCGCGGTTCCTGACCCATCGCTACCGCCAGAGCGCGCTCTACCGCGGCACGTCGGAGGAGCCATGAGGCCGGAGCAGCTCGCGCTCGACCTGGCCCTGCGGCCCGCTCTGGGAAGGCAGGCCTTCGTCGTCACCCGGGCGAACATGGCGGCGCTGGAGATCCTGGAACGCGGTCCCTGGCCGGGCGGGCGGCTGGCGCTGAGCGGACCCGCGGCGTCCGGCAAGACCCACCTGGCCCATGTCTGGGCAGCCGATACCGGCGCGGTGATCGTCGGGGCCGCGGAGCTGGCGCGTTTGGACACCGCCACGCTGGCCGGGGCGGGACGCATCGCGGTAGAGGACGTGCCCGCGATCGGCGGCGACGCGGCGGCGGAAACGGCGCTCTTCCATCTCTACAACCGCATGGGCGCGGCGGGCGGCTTTCTGCTTCTGACCGGCCGCACCCTGCCCGCTCACTGGCCCCTGGCCCTGCCAGACCTGCGCAGCCGGATGCGCGCGCTGACCGCGGCCGAGCTGAACCCTCCGGACGAGGCGCTGCTGGGGGCGCTTCTGGAAAAGCAGTTCGCGGACCGGGGGATGGATGTCGCGCCACAGGTGCTGATGTTCCTCGTCCCGCGGATGCCGCGCACCGCCGCGGCTGCACGCGCCCTGGCCACAGAGATCGACCGCCTGTCGCTTGCCCGCCAGCAGGCGGTGACCGTCCCGCTGGCCAGACTTGCGCTGGATCGGGTGTCGTCGCTCTGTCACACCCCGGCGCCGGGCGACCAGCCATGATCGAGACCGACTTCCTGGCCGCGCCCTTCCCCGCGTCCGTGGACCCCTCCGACGGTGAGGACCTCACCGGCGCCGGACGCTACTTCAACCGAGAGCTTTCCTGGCTCGCCTTCAACTGGCGTGTGCTGGAAGAGGCCGAAAACGCGCGAGTCCCGCTTCTGGAGCGGCTGCGGTTCCTGTCGATCTCGGCGACCAATCTGGATGAGTTCTACACCGTCCGCGTCGCCGGTCTGCGGGAGCTTGCGATTTCCGGCAATACCACGCCAGGCGCCGACGGTCTGTCGCCGGCCCAGCAGCTTACCCGGATCGACGCGAACGCGAGGTCCTTGATGGAGCGCCAGCAGGTCGTCTTCGCCGAGCTGACGGCCCGCATGGCCGAGGAGGGCATCCACATCCTCGACGCGGACAGACTGACCGGCGACGATCGCGCATTCCTGGAAGAGACGTTCCTCAACCGCGTCTTTCCGGTGCTGTCCCCGCTGGCCATCGACCCCGCGCATCCGTTCCCGTTCATCCCCTCCACCGGCTATTCCCTGGCGTTGCAGCTGGAGCGCGAGAGCGACGGGCGGATCCTGCGCGCGCTGCTGCCGATCCCCCAGCAGATCGACCGCTTCATCCGCTTGCCCGCGCCCGACGGACAACACCGCTTCGTGGCGCTGGAGGACATGCTGCTGCTGCATATCGGGACGCTCTATCCGCGCTACAGGGTGACCGGATACTGCACGTTCCGTGTGCTCCGGGACAGCGACCTGGAACTGGAGGACGAGGCAGAGGACCTGGTGCGCGAATTCGAGGTCGCGCTGAAGCGTCGCCGCAGGGGCGAGGTCGTGCGGCTGAACATCTCGGCCCATGCGCCGGAGCGGCTGAAGCGGATCATCATGGACGAGCTTCCGGTCACCGAGAGCGAGACCATAGAGACCGACGGGCTGATCGGCGTGGCCCATGTGGCCGAACTGGTGCTGAAGGACCGCCCGGACCTGCTGTGGCCGTCGTTCATCCCCCGCGTGCCGGAGCGCGTGCAGGACCATGAGGGCGACATGTTCGCGGCGATCCGCCAGAAGGACATGCTGCTGCACCACCCGTACGAGACCTTCGACATGGTTGTGCGGTTTCTCCACCAGGCCGCCAGCGATCCCGCCGTGGTCGCAATCAAGCAGACGCTCTACCGCACCTCCCACGACAGCCCGATCGTCGACGCGCTGTGCGAAGCCGCCGAATCCGGCAAACAGGTCACCGCCCTGGTCGAGCTCAAGGCCCGGTTCGACGAGGCCGCGAACATCCGCCAGTCCCGCAAGCTGGAGCGCGCTGGCGTCCACGTCGTCTACGGTTTCATCAACCTCAAGACCCATGCCAAGATCTCTGCCGTGATCCGGCGCGAGGGCGACCGGATGGTGACCTATTCGCACTTCGGGACCGGCAACTACCACCATATCACCGCGCGGATCTATACCGACCTGTCGTTCTTCACCACCGACGGCGCGCTGGGGCGCGACACGACGCGGCTCTTCAACTACCTGTCGGGCTACGCGCAGCCGGAGGATCTGGAGAACCTCGCCGTGTCTCCGCTGACGCTGAAGCCGCGCCTTCTGGAGATGTTCGAGCAGGAGGCGCAGAACGCCGAGGCCGGCAAGCCCGCGGCGATCTGGGCCAAGATGAACTCCCTGATCGAAACCGACGTGATCAACAAGCTCTATGAGGTCTCGGGGCGCGGGGTGAAGGTCAGCCTGGTGGTTCGCGGCATCTGCGGGCTCAGGCCGGGAATCGCGGGCCTGTCGGAGAACATCCGCATCAAGTCCATCGTGGGTCGATTCCTGGAACATTCGCGCATCGTCTGCGTCGGCAACGGGCGCGAACTGCCGTCCAAGAAGGCGCGGGTGTTCATTTCATCGGCCGACTGGATGGGCCGCAATCTCAACCGCCGGGTGGAAACCCTGGTGGAATGCAACAATCCGACCGTGAAGGCGCAGATCGTGCGGCAGATCATGGCCGCGAACCTGGCCGACACCGCGCAGAGCTGGATCCTGCGCCCCGATGGCAGCTATGAGCGTCCGGCCGCCGACGACGATGCGCGCCCGTTCTCCTGTCACCGGTTCTTCATGGAGAATCCGTCGCTGTCGGGACGGGGGTCGGCGGGCGCCGCGGATGTGCCGGAACTGACCCACGGCGACGACTGACCGGGCAGCGCGCGCGGTTTCGCAACGTCGCGGGGGCGCCAAGGCGATTGACCTTCGGGGCGGCCGTGTCATCTTGTCCCCCGGATCCCGGAACAAGAGCCCCATGACCATCGCCCAAGTCCCTCGCACCGACGAGTACGGGCCGTTCGGCCCGCCGCTCTTCGACGATCCCGCGGCGCGGGCGCTGTCGCGCCTGGCGGTGATCGACATCGGCTCCAACTCCATCCGCATGGTGATCTTCGACGGTGCCGCCCGGTCGCCGGCCTATTTCTTCAACGAAAAGGTCATGGCGGGCCTGGGCGCCGGCTTTGCCGAGACCGGCCGGCTGAACCCCGAGGGCAAGCGCCGCGCCATGTCGGCCATGCGGCGGTTCCGCAAACTGATCGACGGGATGGGCGCGTCCCCGGTCATCGCCATCGCCACCGCCGCCATGCGCGAGGCCGCGGACGGCCGCGCCTTTCGCGATGAGGTCGAGGCCGAGACCGGCATCCGCATCGCCATCATCGAAGGCGAGGAAGAGGCGCGCCTGTCGGCGCAGGGCGTCTTCGTCGGCTGGCCGGGGGCGCGGGGTCTGGTCTGCGACATCGGCGGCTCTTCCATGGAACTCGCGCTGGTCAACGACGGCCAGGTCGGCCGCTGCATGACCTCTGCGCTGGGGCCGCTGCGGCTTCTGGGGATCGAGGGCGGGCAGAAGGCCGTCCGAGCAGAGATCCGCAGCACCGTGGCCGCGCTGGGCGACGCGGTCGGCGCGCGCCACGACCGGCTGTTCCTGGTGGGCGGTTCCTGGCGGGCCATCGCGCGGATCGACATGGAGCGGCGCGGCTACCCGCTGCACGTCCTGCACGAATACCGCATGTCGCCCCGGGACGTGCGCGAGACGGTGAAGTTCATCCAGAAGTCGTCGGTCGCGGACCTGCGCAGCGCCACCGGCATCGGCGAAAGCCGGATGGCGCTGGTCCCGCTCGCCAGCCTGGTGCTCAAGGAGGTCGTCAAGGCGCTGAAACCGGCGGAAATCGCGATCTCCTCCTACGGCATCCGGGAAGGGGTGCTGTTCGAGCAGATGCCCCAGCCGCTCCGCGACCGCGACCCGCTGATCGAGGCCTGCCGGTTCTCCGAGCAGAAGGACGCGCGCCAGCCCGGCTTCGGGCGTGCGCTGTATCATTTCATCCTGCCGCTGTTCCGGTCGGCCAAAGCGTCCCGGCTCAGGATCGTGCGGGCGGCCTGCCTGCTCCATGATGTGAACTGGCGCGCCCATCCCGACTACCGCCACGACGCCTGTTTCGACAGCGCCACCCGGGCCAATCTGGGCGGCATGACCCATGCCGAGCGGGTGTTCCTGGGCCTGGCGCTGCTGCATCGCTACAAGGGGTCCCGCATGGGGACCCGGTTCGACGAGATGCTGGGCATCCTGGACACGTCGGAGATGGACGAGGCGGAGGTGCTGGGCCGCGCCATGCGTTTCGGCGCGATGTTTTCTGCCGAGACGCCGCTCAGCCACGGTGAGTTGCGCTGGTTCCCCAAGAAAAAGCATCTGGAGTTGCGCCTGGCGGAGGATGCGCACGACCTGTTCGGAGAGGTGGCCCAGGCGCGGTTCGCGGCCTTGGTTGACGCGCTCGGCGCCACGTCTGAGGTGCGCAAGCTGCGCGGTGACGGCGCCGGCTAGAGCGCGCGGGCGCTTCCTGCCGATCAGGGCCTGGCCTGTGCACACAGAACGGCCGCCGGCGTCAGCATCAAGAGCGTTCTGCCCGAACAAGGCGGCGCCGCCGAAACCGGTGCTGGCGCCGCATTGGACGTATAGGCGCGCAAATTGCGCCGGGCTCAGAGGTCGCGTGCAAGTGTCGGAGCGCGCAGTTGGCGCACGGTCCTACGCTGGAGGCGGACCGTTTCGGGCGGCCAGCCAACCTTCAGGGCGGCCCGTCCGGTGCATGACATCCGCGGTGCTTTGTTGCCGCCACACTGGAATGCGCCCCTCGGCCATTCGCCGCGAACGCCAAGATCGGTCCATCGCGATCGCTGTCGGTCGTGCGGACGAACGCCTTCGCCGTCGCGGGTTCGGATCGTGCGCCTTCATCAGCCGCCGCCCCTTTTTTGCGGACACGATGAACCGCCCAGGTTTCACCGGAGGCTGGTTAGTTGGTTTCAGGCGGCCATATCGAGGTTGACGTCGGCATCAGCGAAATTCCTTTCCGCCTTGGCTGGCGGGATGTTTCCGATGGGCCCGAGCAGGCGTCGGTTGTTGAACCAATCCACCCATCGCAGCGTCTCCCATTCCACCGCGTCCGCCGTTTTCCAAGGGCCGAGCCGGTGGATGACCTCGGCCTTGAACAGCCCGATGATCGTCTCGGCCAGGGCATTATCGTAGCTGTCGCCGGCGGATCCGACCGATGGCTCGAGGCCCGCTTCGGCCAGCCGTTCGGTGTAGCGTCGCAACAGATATTGACCGCCACGATCCGAATGATGGGTCAGACCCTCGCCCGGGCGGCGCTCGTGGAGTGCCTGTTCGAGGGCATCGAGGACGAACTGCGTTTGCCGTGAACGGGAAGCGCGCCAGCCGGCGATCCTGTCGGCAAAGGTGTCGATGACGAAGGCGACGTAGAGTTCGGCATAAGGCCGCCATCGGTCCGAGGGCCATGCCGGACGCCCTGCCAGGTCGAGACGTAGGTGAAATCGTCGTCCATCGGGCCTGAACCGATGGCGCCCCGATGGACGACTCCAGAGCCGGTTCGGCGCCGACGCCCGGAACTGGCGGTTCACCCTGTCCTTCGGGCATGGCAGCGCCGGATCCGGGATCGTCGTCTTCTGGGATTTGCCACGGATAACGCCCTGTATTCCCGACTTCTTCATCAGCCTCTCCACTGTGCAGCGGGCGACATCGAAGCCTTCGCGGCGCAGCTGTCGCCAGACCTTGCGCACGCCATAGACCTGGAAGTTCTCTTCCCAGACCCGTTGGACCTCCGGCACAAGCCTGGCATCCCGCCGGGCGCGATCGCTCGCACGCGAAGGATCGCGGGCCGTCGCAGCGTGGGCTGGTAGGTCCCCTCTCGGCAGATTGCTTCGCAATCGCCTGCCGGGCAACGGATGGGGCGATCGGCAGGACCCGGCAGATCGGCTCGACCCCATGCTGGACGCGTCCGGCATGGGCCTCGGACCGATGGCGGCCTCATGCCGAACTCGTCGATGAAATCGATCATCGCTTGAACGGGCGGTCGAGCTCCGCCTGGGCAAAATACGCACCGGCCTTCTTCAAGATCTCATTCGCCTGCCGCAGGTTTCGAACCTCGCGTTCCAGATCCTTGATCCGGGCGCGCTCCTCGCTGGTCACGCCATTCCGGCCACCGGTGTCGATCTCCGACTGTGCTGCCCAGCGGCGAAGGGACTCGCGGCTGCACCCGATCTTCGGCGCGATCGCCCGGATCGCCGCCGACCGGTCCTTATGATTGCCCAAGTTCTCCAGAACCATTCGAACCGCGCGTTCGCGGGTCTGAGGTGAATACCGGTTCGCTCTGTTGTCTCGTTCCATAGGTGTCAGATCCCGCTTGATTGTATGGCCGCTTTTTGAAGAGCCTTGGCTTTTGGCGATGCCAGTCCTTGAGGGCGTCGATAGGCGTTCTGCCCTTCAGGACGGATTGCGGGAGCTGGCCGTTGTAGAGGCGGACATAGCGCAGGATCGTCTGCTCAAGGTCCTCGCCTGATCGGAAGCGATGACTCTGCAGGACGTCCTCGATCCGCCCGTTGAAGCGCTCCACCATGCCGTTGGTTTGCGGCCGCATCGGTGGTGCGAGGCGATGCTCGATCCCGAGGTCGGCACAGAGGCGGTCGAACTCGTGGTTGCCCGTGGCCGCGCGCTTGCGCAGGCCGAACAGCCGGTCGGTGAACTCCTTGCCGTTGTCGGTGAGAACACGTGTGATCTTCATCGGCGCGGCGCGCTCCAGGTCACGCAGGAAGCGGCGCGCGTTGGCGGCCGTCTTCGCTGGGTAGATGCGGACGAAGACCCATCGGGTCGCACGGTCAATCGCCACGAAGAGGTAGCGTCGCCGCTGCTCGTCCGGCATCTGCGGCAGGTATTTCACGTCGACATGCAGATAGCCGGGCTCATAGGCCCTGAAAGGCTTGTGCGCAGGCTTCGGCGCCTTTGGTGTGAGGTCGCGGAGCTTGCTCACCCCATGTCGCCGCAAACAGCGATCCAGCCCGGAGCGCGAGACGTTCGGGTTCAGGAACTCGCGAACGACGGACAGCAGGTCGTCGAGCGGCAACAGCAGAGCCTTCCGCAACGCTACGGCAACCGCCTCCTGGGCAGGGGTCAGCGTCGTCTGCAGCCTGTGCGCGGTGTGGCTGTGGTCGTGAACGCCATCCCGCTTGCGCCACTTCCAGACCGTCTGTTCGGAGATGCTGTAGCGCTCCGCAACCATCCACGCCGGCTCATCGCTCGCCTGCATCGCAGCTCTGATCCTGGGTGTCGTCGTCGCCTGCTTGTGAAGAGAGATCAGCATGATCGTCCCCCATCCCGAACCTCACGCAGAAACGACCTTGCCATGAAGAGCGCAGACCGGCGAGAGTCTATGTGATCGTTCGGGACTGAACACCTAGGCCAAAAGCGGCCGCCAGAGACCAGGTAAGTGATCCGATCACGATGCCGGAGGCGAGCAGGAGCCCGGAGGGGCGACCCCGCGCCATCGATGTGCCTGCGATCGCAAGTGTCGCGGGTCCCGGACTTGCGCTGGCAGCAAGATGCGCCAGCAGGATCAGAGCAAGATTGATGTCTCCGATCATCTGGGCCTCCTGTCGGAACGGGGTCTTCTTTCTGCGGCTGTGCTGGCCACGGCGCTGGCAGGGGAGAAGACTTGCGCCAGTTCTGTTGGCGCGCTCTTTGCAATGCGTGCCACTTCTCTCAGGGCATAGGTCCAGATCGTCAGGTCGTTTGCCGAGAAGGCAATTCTGACCCCGGACGGGGCCGCACCAGGGACCACTGCGAAAGCACTCCCTGGCGCGACGGCGATGCCTATCTCGGCGCAGGCTGCTGCAAAGGTTTCACTACGCCAGCCTTTTGGGAGGGTAAGCCATCCGTGCAGGGCTTCCGGTGCGCCTGAAAAGTCGAGACCTGCGAGCGTCCTCGCCGCAACGTCGAACATCTGGCGCGCCTCATGCCGCTTGCTCATCTCGACGGAGGCGACAGTTCCGTCCTCGATCCAATGCCGGGCGAGTTGAACGGCGAGGCTCTGCGCCATCCAACCGCCGGATCGTGCCGCGCGCCTAATCGCGTCGGCAATCGGCTCTGGTGGTGCGATGATACCCAAGGAAAGACCCGGCATGAGCCTCTTTGAAAGGCTGTCGGTGCGAATGACATTGTTGGGCGCATAGGCGGCCAACGGCACGGTCGGTTTGAGGAAGCTGTAGATGCGGTCTTCGATCGCACTTAGCTGGTGGCTCTTCAGCACGTCGGCGATGCGCTGCTTGCGGTCCTCCGACATCGTCAGGACGAGGGGACTTTGCAACGTCGGCTGGAGATAAACGCCCTGTAGTCCCGTCTGCGCCGCACGATCCAGGGCGACTGGCGTCACCCCTTCGGCGTCCATTGCAAGGGGAACGAGATCGATGCCAAGCTGGCGGGCGGCGGCAACCACGTAAGGATAGGTCATCGTCTCGACG
Source organism: Palleronia rufa (assembly GCF_000743715.1). Lineage (GTDB taxonomy): Bacteria > Pseudomonadota > Alphaproteobacteria > Rhodobacterales > Rhodobacteraceae > Palleronia > Palleronia rufa. The sequence continues at coordinate 1,442 of NZ_JQEY01000003.1, read as the reverse complement.
CCGATGCGCCCACCGCGAGGGGCCAGAGCGGCCAGGCAGGTCGAGATGGCTTGCTTGCCGTTCCCGACGAGGACGAGCGAGTTGGGAGAAACAGGGTGCTCGGTAGAGCCGACAATCTCGGCGAAGACCGAAGCTGCCGAAGGCTCGGTCGACGCCGAAGATGGTGCAACCGCGGATTGTTCCAACCCTTGGCGGAAAAAGCGCACTGTCGATGCGGCGATACGGTCTCGCCCCTCCGCGCTTAACCTGAAGACGATGTCCAGATCGATGCCGCGGCCCGAAGGCTCCTGCAAGGCAGGATCGAGTGGCCGGAACCGGTTTGCGACAAAGGTGCCGCGCCCGACTTCTCCCACGACGAGACCTCTGCGGCGCAACTCTTCGTAGACGCGGCTGGCGGTCGAGACGGCGATGCCTTCGGTGTGGGCGAAGTCGCGCTGCGGGGGCAGGCGCGCACCCAGGGGCAACTCTCCGGTCGCGATCCGCAGCGCAATACGATCCGCGATTTCGGTATAGGGCTTCAAGCGAAAATTGCTCCGAGTACAATGATTACCTTGATCGGAACATTAGGACAGTTCATTTCATGGAAAATCAAGGAGAATATTCAATGCCTGCGCTTTCGCTTTGTCACCGCATGACAGCCTACATGGAGTGGGCCGACGATGTGATGCTCTCCGCCGCCGAAAGGCTGCCACAGGACGCCGTAAGTGCGCCGCGCGATGCTCTCTTCAAGTCGATTGCGGGTACGTTCGATCATACTCTGGTCGTCGGAGAGATCTTTCAGGCGCATCTGGAAGGTCGCTCCCATGGCCATGATGCGCGGCATCGGGCCAGTGTTCTCGACTTTCCACAAGTGGCAACGCGGCTGCGCGCCATGAACAGCTACTACGTGCGCTGTGCAAGGGACTGGACGACCAGCGATCTGGCCGAAACGATCGAGTTCACGTTTGTTGGGGGTGGGCAGGGCGCAATGACCCGTGAGGATATCCTGCTCCACCTAGTCAATCATGCGACATATCTGTCAGATCCCGCTTGATTGTATGGCCGCTTTTTGAAGAGCCTTGGCTTTTGGCGATGCCAGTCCTTGAGGGCGTCGATAGGCGTTCTGCCCTTCAGGACGGATTGCGGGAGCTGGCCGTTGTAGAGGCGGACATAGCGCAGGATCGTCTGCTCAAGGTCCTCGCCTGATCGGAAGCGATGACTCTGCAGGACGTCCTCGATCCGCCCGTTGAAGCGCTCCACCATGCCGTTGGTTTGCGGCCGCATCGGTGGTGCGAGGCGATGCTCGATCCCGAGGTCGGCACAGAGGCGGTCGAACTCGTGGTTGCCCGTGGCCGCGCGCTTGCGCAGGCCGAACAGCCGGTCGGTGAACTCCTTGCCGTTGTCGGTGAGAACACGTGTGATCTTCATCGGCGCGGCGCSCCCCAGGTCCCGCAGGAAGCGGC
>NZ_JQEY01000002.1 GCF_000743715.1 Palleronia rufa | reverse complement strand
AGCCCGGCTATCTGCATGTCGACGTGAAATACCTGCCGCAGATGCCGGACGAGCAGCGGCGACGCTACCTCTTCGTGGCGATTGACCGTGCGACCCGATGGGTCTTCGTCCGCATCTACCCAGCGAAGACGGCCGCCAACGCGCGCCGCTTCCTGCGTGACCTGGAGCGCGCCGCGCCGATGAAGATCACACGTGTTCTCACCGACAACGGCAAGGAGTTCACCGACCGGCTGTTCGGCCTGCGCAAGCGCGCGGCCACGGGCAACCACGAGTTCGACCGCCTCTGTGCCGACCTCGGGATCGAGCATCGCCTCGCACCACCGATGCGGCCGCAAACCAACGGCATGGTGGAGCGCTTCAACGGGCGGATCGAGGACGTCCTGCAGAGTCATCGCTTCCGATCAGGCGAGGACCTTGAGCAGACGATCCTGCGCTATGTCCGCCTCTACAACGGCCAGCTCCCGCAATCCGTCCTGAAGGGCAGAACGCCTATCGACGCCCTCAAGGACTGGCATCGCCAAAAGCCAAGGCTCTTCAAAAAGCGGCCATACAATCAAGCGGGATCTGACACCTGAACTCTTCCGCGCGCAATTCCCGAAGGAACGAACAACAGAAGGATTGACGAACGATGCCCGCCTAAAGAACCAACGATACGCGCTCGGATCGGATGCCAGAGCAATAGCCGACGAGAACCCGGCGGATCAGCAGTTCGCAATCGTCTCGGTTCAGCCATACCAATCCGATCAGCTTGCACTGCCCGACCTGTCGCATAGCAATGATGCCCGGACGCCCGCTGCCCTTACATGTCCTCACCGAAACGGGTGGCGACAAGGGTTTGCAGAGCATCTGCCAAGGTCTCCGCATCGGGACCGTCCGTCTCGATCTCAATCGTGGTGCCGCGATGGGCTGCAAGCATCAGGAGCCCCATGATACTGTCGCCAGAGGCCGACTGCCCATCGCGATGCACCATCGCGGTCGCGTCATGGGCCTCGACCACCTCGACGAGTTTCGCGGACGCCCGGGCATGAAGTCCTTTTTCGTTCACGATCTCCAGACTGCGGCGCACCATTCAGCCGTGGCCACTTGCCAGGCGCAGATCCGACGGCTGTTCGCCGGGAGAGCCCAGATACTTGCGCCCGCCCATGACGCTGATCGCGACGGCCTCGCTCAGCGGCAGATGGCGCGACTTGGCAAGCACGATCAGCACCGCCAGGTTGACGCCATAGACATTCATGCGCCCGGGCGGGCGGCAAGCCTCCTTGCTGAGGTTCGACGGCGAGCCGCCGTGCAGGTCGGTCGCCAGGATCACCCCATGACCTTGATCGACGGCATCCGCGGCCGAACAGATCTCGGTGCTCTTCTGCATCCTGTCGCATTCGGGCTCCACGCAGACGGCGCGCACGCCGTCCTGCGGACCGACCACATGTTCGAGCGCGGCGAGCAGTTCCCGCGCCAGGCCCCCATGGGCGACAATGACGATGCCGATCACGTCTCCGAACTCCTGCCCTGGGCCGGCGCGATGGCGGCGCGCCGCTCAAGCTCCCTGTGTCGAGTTGACACGCGCCAACCGGCCGCTGCAAGGGCCTTGGCCAGCCATTCTGCCACGGCAACCGACCGGTGTTGCCCTCCGGTACAGCCCAGCGCAACCGAGAGATGAGCCTTGCCCTCTTCCATATAGGCCGGGAGAAGTGTCAGGATCAGATCCCTGATCCGGGCCGAGGCATCGGCGAATCGCGGATCCCCGGCGATGTAGGCCATGACATCGCCATCGCGCCCATCCTTGTCGCGCAGCGTCGGTTCCCAGTGCGGGTTGCGCAGGAATCGCAGGTCCAGCACCAGATCGACGCCCTGGGGCAGACCGCGCTTGTAGGAAAAGCTCTGCACCGACAGGGCCAGACCGGGCGCGCCGCCATGATGAAAGAGACGCTCGACCTCTTCCCTGAGATCGTGCGGAGACAGATCCGATGTGTCGATCAGGACCGTCGCCCGGGCCCGGACCGGCTGGAGAAGCTCGATCTCGCGCTCGATCCCGGCGCCCGGAGTCTCCTGGGGGGCCAGGGGGTGGCGGCGGCGGGTCTCCGAGTACCGGTTGACCAGCACATCGCGGCGCGCGTCCAGGTACAGGATATCCGCGGCAACCTGCGGATCGCCGGTCAGGCGGTCGTCCAGGAGCAGCACCGCCTGCGTGGAGAAATCGCGGTTCCTGGCGTCGATGCCCAGCGCAAGCGGCCGTGCGTCCCCGTCGGTGGTCAGCAGACGGTCGACCAGCGACAAGGGCAAGTTGTCGATCGCCTCGAACCCCATGTCTTCGAGCACGTGGATCGCGGTGGTCCGGCCCGCGCCGGAGGGTCCGGTGACCAGAACCACGCGTGTCTGGCGGGCCGGGGCGTTCACGGGCGCGACCGGCGAAGGCAGACCGGCCGCAGCGCGCCGTTCTGGCATCGGGCCGCGGTGCGGACAGATGTGCTGCAAATTGCCGCGCGGAAAATCATGGCGCCGGAACCAGCCCCTCCTTGAGTATCTGAATGAGAACATCGGCAAGATAGGGGTGGCCGGCGCCGAGCACCAGCGTGACGTCGATACCCAGAATGTCGCGGGTGCGGTGTGGCGGCAGGCGTCCGGGCTCCGCAAGGTCCAGGTCGGCGATCACTGTCAAGGGGGCGGGCGGTCCGGGCTCGGCCCGCAGGAGACCCACGCCCCGCGCCTCGATCAATCCCAAAATCGCCGCGGGCGCCCAGGCCACGACGTTTTCGCCGCGACGGGCGACACAGGTGCGATCGTCCGCCAGGAGCCGCGCGCCGCGCGCCATCAGCGCAAGCGCCAGTGCCGATTTTCCGGCCCCCGCCCGGCCCTCGATCAGCGCGCCCCTGCCCTGCCATGACACCGCGCTTGCATGAAGGGTCACGGGCGCGGACGTCATACCGGCAGGCCGACCACGAACCGCGCGCCCATCGGCGCCGACGCAGGCCCCGGCGGGTCGGAAACGATGTTCTCGGCCCAGATGACACCGCCGTGGGCCTCGACGATCTGCTTCGAGATCGCCAGCCCGAGACCGGAATTGTTGCCGAACTGGTTCTCGGGGCGCTGCGAATAGAACCGCTCGAAGATGCGGGTGAGTGCGGTCTCCGGGATCCCCGGGCCGGTGTCCTCGACCACGACCAGCACCCTGTTGTCGCGGCGGCGGGCCCAGACGCGGATCGTGTCGCCGGGTCCGCAGAACGAGATCGCGTTGGAGATCAGGTTCACGAAGACCTGCGCAAGCCGGCTTTCGAGCCCGTCGAGCAGGATCGGCTCCGCCGGAAGGTCGGCGATGAAATCGAGCCCCGCCGCGCGCGCATCCCGTCCCATGTGATCGGCCAGGCTGGACAGGACGGCAAGCAGGTCGAACCGGTCCTCCACCTCCTTCACCAGTTCGCTGTCCAACCGCGACGCGTTCGAGATGTCGGTCACGAGCCGGTCCAGCCGGCGGACGTCATGCTCGATGATTTCGAGCAGCCGGTCGCGGTGCTCCTGCTTCGCGACGCAGCGTAGGGAGCCCACGGCCGATCGCAGCGAGGCCAGCGGGTTCTTGATCTCATGCGCGACGTCGGCGGCGAATTCCTCATTCGCGTCGATACGGTCGTAGAGTGCCGCCACCATGCCCCTGAGCGCGGCGGACAGGCGCCCGATCTCGTCCGGCCGCGACGACAGGTCGGGGATCTTCACACGGCTGGGATGCAGGGTGGGGTCCGCCCTGTCCCGTCCAACCTCAGCCGCGGCGGCCAGATCGGACAGGGGATTGGCGATGGTCGAGGCAAGAACGAGGCTGAGGCCGATGGACACCAGGATGGCGATGACGAACATCTGCAACACCTGCTCGCGCTCAGACCGGATCAGGTCGTCGAGTTCGCCCGCGCCGCTGGTCAGCGCGACCGCCCCCATGACCTCTCCGCCGGAGACAATGGGCGTCGCAACGGCGAAAACGCTCGACCCGCCCTGCGCCAGACCGCTTTCCACATGGGTGGCGCCCTCCAGGCTGCGGGCGACAAGCCGATTGGCGAGCCGTTCGCTCTCCGCGGCGCCGATCCGCGCATCGGCGTCCTCGAAAACGCGCGCGCCGAAGCTCCATCCCGTATCGAGCGCATCGGTGATCAGGGTCGAGCCGATGTCGCGCGCCGGCGCGACCGCTTCCGGCAGACCCGCCCGTGCCAGGCCGATGGACGTGGCCAGCAGCCGTCCGGCGGCGTCGAAGACATAGACCTCTGACGGGCCGGAGAGATCGAGCGCCCGCACCGTTCCGGCGGCATCGACACCGTCGCCCAGGCGCGCGCCGGGGCGCATCTGCGCCTCGAACACATCGGCGACCAGCTGCGCCTCTGCGACCAGGCTGGCCTCCCGCTGGAACACCAGACTGTCGCGGAACGGGTTCAGAAAGAGAACGCCGGCGACCAGGATCAGCATCGCCAGGAGGTTGAAGCCGATGATCTTGCGCGCAAGCGGCGAGCGGTTGATCGAGATCAGCCGACGGCGCGCGCGCGCCGGCCGGGTGCGGAGTCCGGGGCCGGACCGGATCTTTCCGGCCGCCGTCCCCGACCCGTCCGTGGTATCCTCCGACAGATCGGACACCATGACCATGGCGTCACTCTTCGTTGTAGCGGTAGCCGATACCGTAGAGGGTCTCGATCGCCGAGAACCCTTCGTCCGCGGTGCGCATCTTCTTTCTCAGCCGCTTGATGTGGCTGTCGATGGTGCGGTCGTCCACGTACACCTGGTCGTCATAGGCGACATCCATGAGCTGATCGCGGGATTTCACGAAGCCGGGCCTCTGGGCCAGGGATTCCAGCAGCAGGAACTCCGTCACCGTCAGGGACACGTTCCGGCCCTTCCAGGTCACCGTGTGCCGGGCCGGGTCCATGGACAGCGCCCCGCGGCACATGGGCTGGCGCGCGTCCGCGACGGCGACCTCCTCACCGTTGAGCACGTCCTGCCGGCGCAGCAGCGCGCGGATCCGCTCAACCAGGAGCCGCTGCGAAAACGGCTTTTTCACGTAGTCGTCCGCGCCCATCCTCAGGCCGAGAACCTCGTCGATCTCATCGTCCTTGGAGGTCAGGAAGATCACCGGCATGGCCGTCTTCTGACGCACCCGCTGCAGCAGATCCATGCCGTCCATCCGCGGCATCTTGATGTCGAACACCGCCATGTCCGGCATCTTCTTGTTGAACGCGTCCAGCGCCTGCTGACCGTCGCTATAGGTCTCGACCTCGAAGCCTTCCGCCTCAAGGGTCATCGCGACGGACGTCAGGATGTTCCTGTCGTCGTCCACGAGAGCGATCCTCGACATCGGGATGTCCTTTTACTGCGCGACTGTGCCTGTCCGCCTCAATCTGGCCTTTTCCCGGCCTTGGAACCGACTAGACACCAGTTTCCGCGAATCATGGAGTTCCAGCCCGACCAGAAGAGGCGGAAATAGTTGAGGGCGACTTAATTGCACTAGTGGGTCGAAAAAGGATGATGGCGCTAAAACGGATCTGGTGGCGCTAAACGCACTGGTCTCGGGCGGCGCCCATGCTAACAAGTCATGTCCCCGAAGGACGATTTCGGGCAATATTCGTACTCACCCGCCAGACAATCAGGACCTGAATATGACCGACGGACGCGTCAACCCGAACCATACGCTCGACCACCAGGGCATCTCCGGGCTCGGCTCCGTCCGGTACAACCTCACGGAACCCCAGCTGATCGAAGCAGCACTTGCCGCGAGCGAAGGGCAGCTGGGACAGGGCGGCACGCTGCTGGTGGCGACCGGCAAGCACACGGGGCGATCCCCAAAGGACAAGTTCGTGGTCCGCACCCCGTCGGTGGAGGACCAGATCTGGTGGGAGAACAACGCGCCCATGGATCCGGCCAGCTTCGACGCGCTCAAGGCCGACATGATCGCGCATATGGAAGGGCGCGACTACTTCGTGCAGGATCTCTACGGCGGCGCCGACCCCGCGCACCGGCTCGACGTGCGGGTGGTGACGGAGCTCGCCTGGCATTCGCTCTTCATCCGGCACCTGCTGCGCCGGCCGGATCCGGCGTCGCTCGACACGTTCACACCCGATTTCACGATCATCAACTGCCCCAGCTTCAAAGCCGACCCGAAGCGTCACGGCTGCCGGTCGGAGACGGTGATCGCGATCAATATGGACGATAAGACCATCCTGATCGGCGGCACGGAATATGCGGGCGAGAACAAGAAGTCGGTCTTCACCCTTCTAAATTATCTGCTGCCCGAAAAGGGCATCATGGCCATGCACTGCTCGGCCAACCACGCGCCGGGCAACCCCATCGACACGGCCGTGTTCTTCGGTCTGTCCGGCACCGGCAAGACCACGCTCTCGGCCGATCCGGGGCGGGTGCTGATCGGCGACGACGAGCACGGCTGGTCGGACCGCGGCACGTTCAATTTCGAAGGCGGGTGCTATGCCAAGACCATCGGGCTCGACCCCACGGCAGAGCCGGAAATCTACGCCACCACCCGGCGTTTCGCCACGATCATCGAGAACATGGTCTACGATCCCGCCACCCGGGAGCTGGACTTCGACGATGCGAGCCTGACCGCCAACATGCGCTGCGCCTATCCGCTGCACTACATCTCGAACGCGTCGGAAACCGCTCTGGGCGGCCATCCCAAGAACGTCATCATGCTCACCTGCGACGCGTTCGGCGTCCTGCCCCCCATCGCCCGCCTCACGCCCGCCCAGGCGATGTACCATTTCCTGTCCGGCTTCACCGCCAAGGTCGCCGGCACGGAGCGCGGCGTCACGGAACCGCAGCCGACATTTTCCACCTGCTTCGGCGCGCCGTTCATGCCGCGTCGGCCGGAAGTCTACGGTGAGCTTCTGAAACAGAAGATCGCCAAGCACGGCGCCACCTGCTGGCTGGTCAATACCGGCTGGACCGGCGGCGCCTTCGGCGAAGGCGCGCGGATGCCGATCAAGGCCACGCGCGCGCTTCTGTCTGCGGCCCTGGACGGCACGCTGGACCACGCGCCGTTCCGCAAGGACCCGAACTTCGGTTTCGAGGTTCCGACCACCGTGGCAGGCGTGCCGGACATTCTTCTGAACCCCCGAAGGACCTGGGACGAGCCGGAGGCCTATGATGCGCAGGCCCAAAAGCTGGTGCGCATGTTCTCAGAGAATTTCGCGCAGTATGAAGGGCATATCGACGAGGACGTGCGCGCCATCGCCCTTGGCTGACGCCGCCGACCGGCCCCTTCCTCCGGGACGAACGCCCGTGGTCCTGTCTGTCGCGGTCACGGGATCGGGAACATTGCACCGCGCTCTGCTTTGAGTCTCTGCGCCGGTTCGGCGCGGCCAGTGTAATCATTCTTGAGGACGCCCCATGAACACACGGACCCGCCGCCTGCTGCTCGGCACGGCACTCACCCTTCCGCTTGCGACCGCCGGCTATGCCCAGACGATCGAAATCGACGAGGCACAGCTCAACGAAAAGTCGGAGGCCTGCCAGAGCCTTGGGCAGGCCGTGATGGAGATGGACGGCCAGTCCGGCGATGCCGACCCGCAGGAGGTCGTGACCGCGATCAACGACGATGTGGAAGAGACGTGCTCGACCCTTGCCGGTCAGGTCGCCGCCGCAGCAGGGAGCGCCCAGGAGGCCGCACCGGCATCGGACGGTCAGCCCGCTGCCGACGATCCCGCCGCCGGGGCGGACGGCGGATCGGCACCGGAGGCCGGGTCCGCGGGCGATGCCCCGCCGGAAGGCGACGCCGGAAATGCGCAGAGCGGATCGGCGTCCGGCGATAGCCAGGAGTCGATGCAGTCGTCCGATACCGCGCCTGCCGCCGAAGACCCTGCGACCGGGGCGGACGGCGGATCGGCACCGGAGGCCAGCGCGCAGGATGCCGCTCCGTCAGAGGGCGCCGGCTCGTCGGGCGGAGAGGCCGCACCCGACGACAGCGCCTCCGGCACGCAGGAAGACGCAGCGTCCGACAGCGACACCGGCCAGGACGATGCGTCCGGACAGGACGGATCGGCGCAGGACGGCCAGTCCGGTCAGTCCGGCCAGAGTGCCGCACCGGCCCAGGATGAGGCCGCGGGAGATCAGGAAAGCGCATCGGCCACCGAGAGCGAAAGCGCGTCGGAAGAGGTCACCGCCACCAGTGAGGTGCAGGCCGTGGCTCAGGCGACCGTGCCCGATCCGGAGGTCAGCGTCGATGTGCCCGGCCCCACCGTCCGCGTGACCCAAGGCCAGGCGCGCGTCGCCATCGACCAGGCGGCACCCGAAATCGAGCTTGAGCAGCCGCAGCCCACGGTCAGCGTGGAAATCCCGGAGCTTGTGGTTCGCGTCGAAATTCCCGCGCCAAAGGTGTATGTCTTGCGAGCCGATCCGTCGGTTTCGGTAGAGACCGACAAGCCGCAGGTCGAGGTCGAGCAAGGTCAGCCCACTGTCAGCGTGACCCAGGCCGATCCGTCGGTGAATATCGCCCTGGCCGAAGGCGAAGATGCCGAACCCCAGACCGGCGACACCGGTGGCGGCGACACGGCCTCCGCCGGAGGCGACGGCGGCGGCTCTGCGGACGGCGCGGCCGCCGAGGGCAACGTCACCACCAGTTCCGGCGAGGCGACGGTCGAGATCGTAGAGACCCCGGATGCCCAGCCGGATGTGCAGGTGTCCAGCGCGGATCCTACCGTGACCTACGCCGGCGCCGAGCCCAAGGTAGATGTCACGTTCACGCAGCAACCGACTGTGGAGGTCTCCCAGTCCGGCGAGGCGAGCGTGACCATGGAAACCGCAGAGGAACGTCAGGCGCGAAAGGCCCGGCAATCCTCTGACGGCGGGGGCAGCGCGGCGGACGCGCAGCAGCAGGCGTCCTCCGATACCTCCGGCGAAGGGTCCGGAGATACGTCGCAGGCGAGCGACGGGGGATCCTCGGCGCAGCAGCCTGCCGACCAGCAGGCCGCAGAGCCGCCAGCGGATCCGTCGTCCTCGGGTGACAACGCGTCCAGCGAGCAGCCGGCAGCGGCACCGGCGCAGGACCAGCCCGCAGAAGGATCGTCCGGTCAGGACGCATCGTCCGGACAGGCCCCTGCCGAGGGTGGGTCCACAGATGCCACTGGCGGCACTGACCAGTCCTCCGGCGGACAGGCGGCGTCCATGAGCGGCGGCGCGCTGATGGCAAGCGACCTGCTGGGAATGGACGTGGTGACATCGAACGGCGACAATCTTGGCGCTCCTTCTGCAGTCATCGAAATGGATGGCGAGCAGATGCTTGTCGTCGGCAGCGGCGGCTTTCTCGGCCTCGGCGAAAAGGAGGTGCCGGTGCCGCTGTCGGATGTCTCCGTCGAGGGCGGGCAGATCGTCCTACAGGACATGACGGAGCAGCAGATCGAACGCGCCTCGAACTTCGAGTTCAACGCCGATCAGGAACTACCCGACGATACAGAGGTCTCCGTCGGCAACTGAGAGACGCGGGCGCGCTCTTCCGGGCGCGCCCTACCCCAGAAGTCCACGGCGGATCAGATTGAGGCCCGCCACCAACAGGACAGCCAGCGTCCAGCGCCGGAAACGTCGCGGATCCAGCCGGTCTCCGAACCGGAACCCGGCCCACATTCCCAGAAACGCCGGAACCAGCAGTATCGCCGAAAGCGGCACCGTCTCCGCATTGAGCACACCGGACCGCAGGTGCCCGGCCAGCAGCGTTATCGCGCCCATCGCATAGACGACACCCTGCACGGCCATCTGCCGGGTGCGCCCAACGCCCAGCGCCAGAAGGTAGAGCACGGTCGGCGGTCCCCAGTTGCCCGCCACCCCGCCGATGGTTCCCGTCACCAGCCCTACCGCCGGATCGGCCCAAGCCCGGCTGGTCGGCGCGACGGTCGGCCTCCAGCCGATCAGTTGCACCACCGACAGGCCAAAGACCGGCAGGCCGATGGCCAGATAGGCGGCCTCCGCCGAAATCTGCACCAGGAATTGTGCCACAACGAACACCATCGTGCAGGCCACCAGGATATACAGCCAGAAATCCCGTGCCGCGGCCAGCGCCTCGGACCTGCCCGCGCGGGCGACCTGAAGCAGGTTCGACGCAACGGTGGGGATCACCAGTCCCGCGACGGCCAGTCGTGGCTCCATCACCATGGACATGCCGGACACCATGATGAGAGGCATGGCGAACCCTACCGCACCCTTGACGAACCCCCCGGCCAGCGTAACCGCGAAAGAGAAGGCGAGAACCGCGGGAGACAGCAGATCGGTCAGCATGGCTTGTGGTAGCGCAGGCCCGCGCCCCGTGCAGCCGGTTTCTGTCTGCGTCACAATCGTACTTGCAGGGGGTTCTGCGCGAAATCTTCTTGCGCGCTCGCTGCGACCGCGCTACGCCGCTTCGCAAACGCAGAAAGACGGAGCCCCCCAAATGCCCGATGGCCAGGATCTCACCCGCCCCACCCCTGCGACGGAGTTGCTGGACGACCTTGTCGGACTGACCGGCGCGGCTGTGCCCGCCGCAGAAGCGTTGCTGGATGCCGCTACCGCCGCGCTGCGCGATCTGGTGGTCAGGGACGGGCGCGCCTCTGGTGACGCGATCGACACCCACCAGCACGCCGCCCACGGGCTTGCCTGGCTGGCGACCTACACGGAGGCGTTGCGCCAGATGCAGGGCTGGGCCACCCGGCTGACCGAAACGGGCACCTTCGGTGAGGTCGAGGGGCTGATCCTGCAGATCGCCTTCGGGGAATACCTTGCCCAGATGCGCGGCGGGATTCCGATGAGCCAGGGAGAGATCCTGCGTCCCGCCGATCTGGGCATCGACGCCGCCCCGCTCGCCACCGATGCGGTCGAGACGCTGATCGCCGGGGGCAACTCCCAGGCCGCGCGCAGCCGCCTTGTGGATCTGATGCAGGAGCGGTCGGCGGAGATCACCGTGGGCCGCTCGGGGCTCGACGATGAGCTTGAGATGATCCGCGAACAGTTTCGCCGCTTTGCCGTGGAAAAGGTCGAGCCCCACGCCCACGGATGGCATCTGCGCGATGAGTTGATCCCGATGGACGTGGTCCGGGAGATGGCCGAAATGGGCGTCTTCGGCCTGACCATCCCGGAGGAATACGGCGGGTTCGGCCTGTCCAAGGCGTCCATGTGCGTCGTGTCCGAAGAGCTGTCGCGCGGATATATCGGCGTCGGCTCGCTCGGCACCCGCTCAGAGATCGCGGCAGAGCTGATCCTCTGCGGCGGTACCGAAGAGCAAAAGCAGAAGTGGCTCCCGGGCCTTGCCAGCGGTGAGATCCTGCCGACGGCGGTCTTCACCGAACCCAACACCGGCTCTGACCTGGGGGCCTTGCGCACCCGCGCGGTCAAGGACGGGGACGGCTGGACCATCACCGGCAACAAGACCTGGATCACCCATGCCGCGCGCACCCATATGATGACGCTTCTGGCGCGCACCAATCCGGGCACGACGAATTACGCCGGCCTGTCGATGTTCCTGGCCGAAAAGACCCCCGGCACCGACGACGCCCCGTTCCCGGATGCCGGCATCACCGGCGGCGAGATTGCGGTCCTGGGCTATCGCGGCATGAAGGAGTACGAACTTGCCTTCGACGGGTTCGAGGTCACGGGCGACAACCTTCTGGGCGGTGAGGAAGGCCGCGGCTTCAAGCAGCTGATGGAGACTTTCGAAAGCGCCCGTATCCAGACGGCCGCGCGGGCCATCGGCGTGGCCCAGGCGGCGCTCGACGTGGCCATGCGCTACGCCGTCGACCGCAAGCAGTTCGGCAAGTCGCTGATCGACTTTCCGCGTGTCTCCGGCAAGCTGGCGATGATGGCGGTCGAGATCATGCTGGCACGACAGCTCACCTATTTCTCGGCGTTCCAGAAGGACAACGGCCGCCGCTGCGACCTGGAGGCCGGGATGGCCAAGCTTCTGGGCGCGCGCGTCGCCTGGGCGGCGGCCGACAATGGGCTGCAGATCCACGGCGGCAACGGCTTCGCGCTGGAATACAGCGCCAGCCGGATCCTCTGCGACGCGCGGATCCTAAACATCTTCGAAGGGGCCGCCGAGATCCAGGCGCAGGTCATCGCCCGCCGCCTGCTCGACACCCGCAACTGAGACCGTGCGCGCCATGGCGATCCGCCACGCCTATTCGATGATCTCGTCCGGCCCGACCCCCCAGAGCGCAGCCTTTTCCGCCCAGCCCTTGTACCCGTCCTTGCGGATCCGGCACCAGTCCGGAACGCAGCTGTCCACACGGGCGACGACCCCGCGCCGGGCGATGGCCACCTCCGGCGCGTCCGCGACGGGCTTCATCCTGAGCGGCACCTCATCGGCCTCGACCAGAACCGTCCTGACCCCCGAAAGCAGCGAGTAATGGATCCAGCCCCCCTGCCCGTCCCGGTCCTCCACCCGCCGCCAGTTGCCGTATTCCGCGGTGATCAGCAGCGGCAGGTCGCGCACCCTGTAGACCCAGTCGATCCGGTGCGTCCGGGACGGCCCGCGGCGGACGTTCGCCTCGCTGGCCTTCATCGACACGAAGCGCGGCAGCGGCAGGTTCGTCTCCGGCCCGAGGATCTGCTGCGCACGCGCCCCCGCCGCGCCGAGCGCCATGGCGATCGTCACGGCCAGCACGGCAAGGGCCGCCATCTTTCTGCGTTTCGCCATGTTCCGGCCTGAACCCGCTGTCATCCTGCCTTCCGCCGTTGGCGGATCCGGGGTCTTCGGCTTGTGCCCGGCCCCGTTCGCCGTCACCTTGCGCCAAACCGCAAGAGATGCAAATTCACGAGGAGGAGTGCATGTCCGCTGATCGCCTGAGTGTTGTCGTCACGCGACGCTTGCCCGAGAAGGTCGAGGCCCGCCTGTCGGAACTCTTCGACGTGGAGTTGCGTACCGACGATGCGCCGATGACGCGGGACGCGCTGACAGAGGCGGTCGGGCGGGCGGACGTGCTTGTGCCAACCGTCACGGACAGGATCGACGCGGGCCTTCTGGCACGGGCGGGCGAGCGGCTGAAGCTGATCGCGCATTACGGCTCCGGCGTGGACAATATCGACGTGGCGACGGCCCGGCAGCGCGGGATCCTGGTGTCCAACACGCCGGGCGCCTCCACCGACGACACGGCCGACATGACGATGGCGCTGATGCTGGCCGTGACCCGCCGGATCCCGGAGGGACTGGCCACGATGCAGGCGGGCGAATGGACCGGCTGGGCGCCCAACGCGCTTTTGGGGGGGCGCATCGCCGGACGCCGGATCGGCATCCTGGGACTGGGGCGGATCGGTCAGGCCGTGGCCCGTCGCGCGCGCGCCTTCGGGATGCAGATCCATTACCATAACCGCCGCCCGGTCAGGGACAGCATCGCGCGTGAGCTCGACGCCACCTATCACGACAGTCTCGACCACATGATCGCGCGCATGGATGTGGTCAGCGTGAACTGCCCGCATACGCCGTCCACCTTCCATCTGCTGAACGCGCGGCGGATCGGGCTGATGAAGCCCACGGCGGTGCTGGTGAACACCTCCCGCGGGGAAGTGGTGGATGAGAACGCGCTCGCCCGCGCGCTGGAACAGGGCCGGATCGCCGGCGCGGGGCTGGACGTCTTCGAGCATGGCGCAGAGGTCAATCCGGCGCTACGCGGATTGCCCAACACGGTCCTGCTGCCGCACATGGGATCGGCCACGGTGGAAGGCCGCGCCGAAATGGGGGAAAAGGTCATCATCAACATCAAGACCTTCGCCGACGGTCACCGCCCCCCCGACCAGGTCGCGCCGCAAGATCTCTGACCCGCAGAGCGGCCCCTGAGGGTCGCCCGGCGGCCGGGGAACAGAGCGCCCCGCGGTGTCATTCTTCGTGTCGGCGCCCGCCCGACGATCCGCCGGAACAGGGCCCGGACCCTTTCTGGAGCCGACCGAAAGCCGCCCGGCGACCTGCGTTGCCGGGACGTCACGCGACTTTCGGGTCGCCGGCGTCCGCGTCGTCCGCCTCGGAGATGTGCATGATCGCGGCGTAGATCAGGCCAGACCCGTCCCGCACCGCATTGCAGCGACAGCGCATGACGGGCATGTCGGCGCCATCGTTGGACACGGAGTAGACGTAGTCCTGCGCCCGGCCGGACAGCGCCAGGTCCAGCCGCTGCTTCTTGCGGACCTGGAAATGGCCGCAGCCGATGACCTCCAGCAGGTGCTTGCCGGCCATCTGCTCGGGCAGCAGCCGACGGTACGTGGCCTCTGCGGAACTGACGGCAAGATAGCGCTTGTCCTGACCGACAGCCGCAAGCCGTCCGGCCGATCCGGTGATCAGCCGCGCCAGATCCCGGCCCTCCATCACGTCCGGAAGCTGCTCCGGAACGGCGGCGCGCCGCGTCGCAAGCTCTGCAAGGTCGGGCAGCCCCGCATGTCGATACCTGGTCAGCAGGTCCGCCACACGGTCGAACTCAGCGCGTCCGACCGCGCCGTGCTCCAGCCGCCGCGCGGCAAAGAAATCGATCATCTCGTCCAGCTCGGAAACCGACGCGGGCTCATGTGCCACGATCCGTTCCATCAGGTTCGCGGTCAGTCGCAAAAGCGCCGCCGGGCGGCGGATGGAGTCTCCGTGGGACAGGGCCGCCCTCAACTGGGCATCGCACAGCCGAAACGAGGCGCTCAACTCGGTAAAACGCGTTACAATTCCCATAATGTCTCTTTGTTAAAACAGTACTATTTCCAAGTCTTACCGTTTTACGGATAGAGGCCTGCGGCAAGTGGAAACCCGCCTAGTGTCTCATCCGAAAGATCAAGGTTTCGCTATCTTATGGGCTACTTAGCCCATTCGTTGCAGAGACGGTGACGCCCGCAACCGGAGGGATCAATCCCGGCGACGCGAAAGCCCGGCGAAGCTGTGGCCCGGGCGCCTCAGCGATAGACCTGATCCTCGCCCGGGAAGGAGCGGTCCCGGACGTCCGTCGCATAGGCTTTCACGGCCGCTTCGATCTCTTCCCCGAGACGGCCGTAGACCTTGACGAATTTCGGCGCCTGCTCGCCAAGGCCCAGCATGTCCTCCAGCACCAGGATCTGGCCGTCGCACTCCGCCGATGCGCCGATGCCGATGGTGGGAATGGCGACGGCGCGGGTGATCTTCCGCGCCAGCGGCTCGACCACCCCTTCGACGACCACGGCGAAGGCACCGGCCTCGGCCACCGCGCGCGCGTCCTCGATATGGAGCGGCCAGCTGTCTTCGTTGCGCCCTTGCGTCTTGAACCCGCCCATGACGTGGGACGACTGCGGTGTCAGGCCGATATGCGCCATCACCGGCACGCCGCGCTCGGTCAGGAAGCGGATCGTTTCCGCCATGCGCTTGCCGCCCTCCAGCTTGACCGCGCCGCACTGGGTTTCCTTGAGGATCTTCGCGGCATTGCGGAACGCCACGCCGGGGCTCTCCTCATAGCTGCCGAACGGCATGTCCACGACGACCAGCGCCCGCCGCGTGCCGCGCACCACGGCGCGCCCGTGCATGATCATCAGCTCCAGCGGCACGCCCACGGTGGTCTCCATGCCGTGCATCACCATCCCCAGCGAGTCGCCCACCAGGATGAAATCGGCGTAGCGGTCCACGATGGCCGCCGTGTGTGCGTGATAGGACGTGAGCGACACGATCGGCTCCCCGCCCTTGCGCGCGGCGATCTGGGGGACGGTCACGCGGCGGACGGGGGGCTTGGTTTCGGTGCTCATGCGGGCCTCTTCGGGGTTGCGACCAGGTTGTCGATGAGTAGCACGTCGCCGAACGCGACGGCCAGCAGGATGACCACCGGGGCGTCGGGCCTGTCGGGCACCTGCGCCAGGCTCTGCGCGTCGCGAATGTCGACCGACCGGACCAGTGCCAGGTCGGCGTCCGCCAGCGCGGCGCGGATCGCATCCTGCGCGGCGGCGACGCCCCGGCCCGCCTCCAGCGCCGCCTGCCCGGCCAGAAGCGCGCGGTAGAGGGCCGGCGCCTGGGCGCGTGCGGCGGCGGTCAGGCGCACGTTGCGCGAGGACAGGGCAAGCCCGTCGCACTCCCGCCGGGTCGGCATGCCGCGGACCTCCACTCCGATGTCCAGATCGCGGACCATGCGGCGGATCACGCAAAGCTGCTGATAGTCCTTCTGCCCGAAATAGGCGCGATCCGGCCGGGTCAGGTTGAAAAGCTTGGTCACAACCGTCGCCACGCCCCGGAAATGGCCGGGCCTGAGCGCCCCGATCAGGACGCCGGCCAGTTCGGTGGTCTCGACGACAGTCTCCGCGTCCTCGGCGTACATCTCTCCGGGTTCCGGCAGGAACACCGCATCGACGTTCTCCGCCCGCAGCAGCGCCAGGTCGCGGTCGGTGTCGCGCGGGTAGCTGGCCAGATCCTCCGTCGGGCCGAACTGGGTCGGGTTGACGAAGATCGTGGCGATCACCCGGTCCGTCTCGGCCCGGGCGGCGCGGATCAGGGACAGGTGCCCGTCGTGCAGGTAGCCCATGGTCGGCACCAGCCCGATGCGCGCGCCGCGAAGGCCCAGATCGGTCCGCGCCGCCCGCAGCTCGGCCTTGGTTCGGCAGATGCGCATGGGTCCCCTCCCCGGATGCCGTCGCTCACCCTATATGGCGCGCGCCGGGCGGGGCCAAGCCGATCGCGCCGCCGGTTGACAGCTGTCGACATGGGCGTATAAGCCGCCGCTTGTTGGTGTTGGTGGCCCCCGCAAGGGGATGCCTGTCGGCCTGCGGGCAAAGGACAACGCCCTTTTGAAATGTCAGAAGGAGATCAGCCGTGACCAAACGCACGTCTGCCAAGTACAAGATCGACCGCCGGATGGGCGAGAACATCTGGGGCCGGCCCAAATCCCCGGTCAACCGCCGCGAATACGGCCCCGGCCAGCACGGCCAGCGCCGCAAGGGCAAGATGTCCGACTTCGGCCTGCAGCTTCGCGCCAAGCAGAAGCTCAAGGGCTATTACGGCGACCTGACCGAGAAGCAGTTCCGCCGCATCTATGCCGAGGCGGAGCGGATGCGCGGCGACACCGGCGAGCAGCTCATCGGCCTGCTTGAACGGCGCCTGGATGCGGTGGTCTACCGCGCCAAGTTCGTGCCCACCGTGTTCGCCGCCCGGCAGTTCGTGAACCACGGCCACGTGACCGTGAACGGCCAGCGCGTGAACATCCCGTCCTACCAGGTGCGCGAAGGCGACGTGATCGAGGTGCGCCAGAAATCCAAGCAGCTTGCCATGGTCATGGAGGCCGCCGGCCTGCCGGAGCGCGATGTGCCCGACTACCTGGACGTGGACCATTCCAAGATGGTGGCGACCTTCACGCGGACGCCGGGCCTGGGCGACGTGCCCTACCCCGTGCAGATGGAGCCGAACCTGGTCATCGAATACTACGCCCAGAACTGAGCACAGGACGCGGTCCCAAGGGACCCGTCCCGCTGTTTTTTCGGGCCGTGCCGCGGGGCGCGGCCCTTTCGCGTCCACGGCGCTCTTTCCCGGGAACACTTTAGCGCTGCCGTTGCGACAAGCGGCGGCTTGTCGTGGCTTCCGGACGGTGCCCCCGCCCCGGCCGGACCTGACCGGTACCCGACTGTGTCCCCTGCGTCTCCTTCTTGCCGTTGTGAGCCTCCTGGCCCTTGCCCTGCCGGCCCCCGGCGACGTGTTGGAAAGCCCGTCCGGCCAACGCTTCCAGGCCCGCGGGTGGTTCTGGACGGCATCTCCCCGGCGACGCGGCAGGCGATCCCGTCGCTGTTCCTTGGGGTCGTGCTGGGCGCGTGGTTCACCTGCGGCATGTCGGTCCCGGGCATCTGGTCCGGACTGCTCGACACCATCCAGATCTAAGCGCTGGAGGCCCTGGTCCCCCGGGCGGCTACAAGAACCGTACAGATCATCGACTTCACACCGATGAATGGGCGGCATGATCGGCAACGGCCGGCGCTTATGCGATGGTCGGCGCCACTGGCCGGGATTTCGGCCCCATGCGCAAGGCCAGACAGCGTGCTTGGCACGAGGGCTAGCCGATGCGGGACGGCACCAGCGTCGATACCGCCGATGAGGAAGAGGGCGGAGAAGTGCTCTACCTCAAGGACGGCGTTCCGCTGCGGTCGATCAACGCGGTCCTGGCCATCGGCAAGCTGATCGTGATCGTGGCGGCGGGGATCTACGTCGCCGCAGAGGGCGGGTCGGTCCGCGCGATCACCGACTCTGCCGACGGCTACACCGCGCTGGTCTGCGCGGCGCTCGTATCGTTGGCGCTGGCGGCGGGCCTGTCCATCGGACAAGGCATCGTGTCGGCGAAGGAAACCTTGGGCGCCCGGTTCGCGGGCCTCAGATCCGTCCTTTTCGTGATGGTTGCCCGTCCGCCGAGTGACCCGTGGCCGGGAGCGGCGCCGGCGCTATTTGACGACCACACCCAAGTTTCGGAGAACCGCGATGCCCAATCTTGCCCTTGTGACCGGAGCCTCTTCGGGCATCGGCCGTGCGCTGGCCCGGCTCCACGCCGCCAGGGGCGGCGATCTCATTGTCACCGCGCGGCGAGAGCCGGAGCTGGAGGCGCTGAAAAACGAACTCGAAAGCGCCCACGGGACGGCCGTGCATGTGCGCAGCATGGATCTGGGCGCCCCCGGCGCGGCAGAGGCGCTGTGCGACAGGCTGGACGCGGACGGGCTGGTTCCCGACATCCTGGTGAACAACGCGGGCTTCGGTGGGCACGGCCGCCACGTGGAGCGCCCGCTGGAGCGCGAACTTGCGATGATCGATGTCAACGTCAAGGCGCTGGTCGCGCTGTGCCACCGGATCGGCGGCGCCATGGCCGCGCGCGGCTCCGGACGGATCCTGAACATCGGCTCCTCGGCGGGGATGATGCCCGGGCCGGGACAGGCGATCTATTTCGCCACGAAGGCCTTCGTGAACTCGTTCTCCCAGGCTCTGGACCAGGAATTGCGGCCCCGGGGCGTCACCTGCACGGTGCTGGCGCCGGGCTACGTGGAGACCGAATTCGCGGATGTCGCGGACCTGCGGGGCACGATGCTGACCAAGTCCGGGATGCGCACGCCCGAACAGACGGCCCGCGCGGGCTACGATGCGATGATGGCCGGCCGGCTTGTCGCCTACGACCGTGCCGCGATCCGGCTGGCGCTGGACTGGCTGCTGCCCCTGGCGCCGCGCCGCGCGGTCCTGGCAACGGTCGAACGCACGCAGCGCAAGTAGCCCGCCCCCTGCCCTCTGGTCCGACGGTCCGTCCGCCGCTATGACGGCCCGGAGCAGGAGACCGCGACCCATGACCCACGCCATAGAGCCCAAGCCCGGCATCCTCCAGATCGCGCCTTATCAGGGTGGGGCGAGCCATGTGCCGGGCCGGTCGGAGGTGGTGAAGCTGTCGTCGAACGAGAATCCGGCGGGTCCGCCGGAATCGGCCCGGGAGGCGCTGAAGAAGGTCGCGCATCTGCTGCACCGCTACCCCTCCACCGACCATGCGGCCCTGCGCCGCGCGATAGCAGAGACTCACGGTCTGAAAGCCGGGAACATCATCTGCGGCGCCGGATCCGATGAGCTGATCCACATGCTGTGCACCGCCTATACCGGTCCGGGGACGGAGGTCATCCACACCGAGCACGGATTCGCCATGTACCGCCTGTCGGCGCTGGCTGCCGGGGCCACGCCTGTGGAGGTGGCCGAGCATGAGCGCAAGGTGGACGTGGACCGCATCCTGGAGGCGGTGACCTTCCGCACCCGGCTGGTGTTCGTGGCCAATCCCGCCAACCCGACCGGCACCATGCTCGGCTCGAACGACATCGGGCGCCTGGCGGCCGAATTGCCCGAGAACGTGCTGCTGGTGCTGGACGGCGCCTATGCCGAATACGTGGAGGGCTACGACGGCGGCGCGCGGCTGGTGGCAGAGCGTGAGAACGTGGTCATGACCCGCACCTTTTCCAAGATCTACGCTCTGGGGGGTCTCAGGGTCGGCTGGGCCTACGGGCCGCCCCATGTGATCGACGTCCTGGACCGGGTGCGGGGTCCGTTCAATCTGGGCACGCCGCAGCTGGTGGCGGCGGAGGCCGCGGTGCGCGACCGCGGTTTCGTGGACCGCTCCCGCGCGGAGAACGCGCGGCTGCGGACCTGGCTCGCCAAGGCGCTGGCCGAGATCGGCGTGATGTCCGACACCTCGACCGCCAACTTCGTTCTTGCCCGCTTCGACAGCGCCGATGAGGCCGTGGCGTGCGAGGCATATCTGCGCGCGGACGGTCTGCTGGTACGGCTGGTGGCGGGCTACAAGCTGCCGCACTGCCTGCGCATCACCGTGGGGGATGAGCCGTCGTGCCGCCGCGTGGTCCACGCCATCGCCCGGTTCAAGGGCCAGGACGGGTGACGGTACGGGCCGCAGCGCTGGCGCTCTGCGCGCTGGCCACGGCGGCCGCGGCCGACGCGCCGACGGCGAGCCAGCGGCCCGAACCGCGCGCCGAGGCACCGGCGGTCATCAGCTCCCCCCGGCCCGACGCACGCCCCCCCTCGATCCTGCGGCGCGCCGCCGACGCGCTGACTGGCGGCCGCAGCACCGCGCCCGGCTCGGTCTGCGGAGACGCGGCGATCCGGGGCGTGCCCATCGCGCCGATCCCGGGGCGGATCAGCGCCTGCGGCCTTGCCCGGCCGGTCAGTGTCACGAAGGTGTCAGGCGTGCGCCTGTCGCGGCCCGCCACCATGGATTGCCCCACGGCCCGGGCCCTCAACACCTGGGTGGCCGCATCCGTTCGCCCCGCACTGGATCAGGTCGCCGGCCTGGAGGTCGCGGCGCATTACACCTGCCGGACCCGCAACAACGTCGCCGGGGCCAAGGTCTCTGAACACGGAAAGGGCCGCGCCGTCGACATCTCGGGCTTCCGCATGGCCGATGGGAGCACGGTGACGGTGCTGGATGGCTGGACGGACAGCCGCATCGGTCCGGCGCTCCGGCGAATCCATCAAGGCGCCTGCGGCCCGTTTGGAACCGTACTGGGCCCCGATGCGGATCGCTATCACCAGGACAACTTGCATCTGGATACCGCACGCTACAGATCCGGCAGCTACTGCCGCTAGGCGCGTTCCGGCGCGCGCTTTTCGGCCACGGCAGTGTCCGCCGATCCCAGAAAATTGCCCAGCGTCTTCAGCCCGTCCACATTGTCGCAGATCACCTTGACGATCACCAGGAACGGCACCGCCATCAGCGCTCCGGCGATCCCCCAGAGCCATCCCCAGAACACCACCGTCGTGAATACGGACACGGTATTGAGCTTGAGCGACCGGCCCAGGATCGCCGGCGTGATGATCTGCCCCTCCAGCGATGTCGCCGCAAGATAGGCCGCGGGGGCCAACATGGCCTGACTCACCGGGTCCAGCGTGACGAGCGCATAGCCCGCCACCAGCACCGTTCCGGCCACCGCGCCGATGAAGGGCAAAAAGTTCATCGCGAAGGCCGCGATTCCCCAGATGAAGGCATTGGGCAGCCCGATCCACCATAGAGCCAGGAAGATCACGCATCCAAGTCCCGCGTTGATCAGCATGATCGTCAACAGGTAGTGCGAGATCGCGCGCTCGACCCCGTAGACGATCTTCAGCGCCCGTTTCTTGTCCGACAGACGCGGATAGGATTCGACGATCTTGGCGTAGAACATGTCTCCGGAGGCCAGCACGAAGAGCGCCAGGACCAGCGCGACGGAGATCGTCGTGGCGATGGAGGCCGCATAGCTGGCGGCCGAGTTCAGAAGCCCCGGCTGCTCCAGCGTGACGGTCTGGACCGCGCCCTTGTCGGTCTGGGACGTGATTTCATCGACCTGGTCCGACGCCTCCTTGACCTTCTCGACGGACCGGAACAGCCCTTCCAGCTTGTTGCGGATCTGGTCACCCAGTGCCGGTGCGTCGTCGATCCAGGTCGAAACCGGGCCGGCCATTCCGTAGCCCGCCGCCGCCAGGGTTGCACCCAGGGCCATGATCAGCGCCACGGCCGTGATCGGAGGCGGGATGCCGGCCCGCCGGGCCCCGCGCACCAGCGGGCTGAGGGTCAATGCGAGCATCAGCCCCAGGATGATCGGCAGCAGCATGCCACGCGCGAAGAAGAACGCGATGATGACGCCCAGAATAGCGATGACGGTTAGCAGCGACCGGATGCGCTGCAACTCCCGCAGGTCCGGCGCGATGCCGGATGGGCCTTGAACGGAAGGACCTTGGGGGTCGGGGATGTCTGGCAACGCGGGTTTCCGTCGTTATTGCGATGCAACGTCGCAGAGGGCACGGATGTTCCGGTATCACGCCGGTGGCGCGCGGTCTATTCGGCCAGAATAGCCTTGTCCGCCATTCGCGCCACATGGTCCCAGACCGCGCTGATGACGACGGAGCCTTCCCCGACGGAGGACGCGACCCGTTTGACGGACCCGGCGCGCACGTCGCCCACGGCGAAGACGCCCGGCGTCGAGGTTTCGAAAGCAGAGCCTCCGCCAGCGTCCCGTCCCGTTCTGACGAAGCCGCGCGGGTCCAGGTCGGCATGGCCGGCCAGCCAGCCCGTGTTCGGCGCCGCGCCAACCATCAGGAACACCGCCCGGGTGTCCAGGTGCCAGGTGCCGTCGGGCCCGTCGATCCCGACCCCGTCCAGCCGGTCGTCCCCCTTCAGGGCCGACAGCTCATGACCGAAATGCACGGTGATCGCCGGATCCTCCAGCAACCGCCGCGACAGGTAGTCGGACATGGACGACGCCAGGCTGTCCGAGCGGACCAGCACATGGACATGCCGGGCCGTGCGGCTGAGAAACATCGCCGCCTGTCCTGCGGAGTTGCCGCCGCCGACCACGACCGCCTCCGTGTCGCGGCACCAGCGCGCCTCCATGTCGGTGGCGGCGTAGTAGATCCCGGCGCCCTCGAACCGCTCAAGCCCCTCAAGCCCCAGCTTGCGGTACTGCACCCCCGTCGCCACCACCACGGCTCGGGCGCAGACCTCTTCGCCATCGTCGAGAGACAGGCAGAACCCGGCGTCGCGGCGGGCCAGTCCGGCCACCCGGCGCGGCATGGCGAAGCGGGTGCCGAACTTCATCGCCTGGATCTCGCCCCGCCAGACCAGATCGCCGCCGGAGATGCCGGTGGGAAAGCCCATGTAATTCTCTATCCGGCTGGAGGTTCCGGCCTGCCCGCCGATGGCGGTGTCCTCGATCACCAGTGCGCAGAGCCCCTCTGCACCGGCATAGACCCCGGCGGCCACGCCCGCCGGACCACCGCCGACGATCACCACGTCGAACACCTCGTCCCCGGCAAGGTTCATCTCCAGCCCCAGGAGCCGTGCCACGCTCTGCGGCGTCGGGTCATCGATCGCCTGACCGCCGTAGGTCACCGCCGGGCGGCATCCGTCCAGGGCGCAAACGCTCCGCTCCGCCTCCGCCGCGTCCGAGCGCAGGTCCATGAGCTGCACCGGAATGCGGTTGCGCGCCGCGAACTGCGCAATCCGCGCCACGGACCGGTCCACATCGGCGCCGATCAGCTTGAGCGCGGTGTCGCCGTCCTCGATCTGGCGGCGCCGCCGGGCGGCGAAGACGGTGATGACGATATCCGACATCTCCGGGATCGCCGACATCAGCTCCAGCATCCGGACCCGCGGCACGGCGATGCAGCAGGTGTCCGCGCAGGCCCGCATCGGCAGGGTATAGCTGCCGCCCGTCAGGAACGAGATCTCGCCCACGAACTGGCCCGGTCCCAGCGTGTGCGGCAGGCGCCTGCCACCGGTGGCCGGATCCACGACCTCGATCTCACCCGCCTCGACATAGAGGAACTCCGACATCGCCTGGCCGGGCGTGCCGATCATCCGACCGGCGGGGTAGTCGCGGATCTCACCGGCGCGGCGCAGCGCGTCGATATGGCTGTCGTGCAGCGGGATGCGCTGCATCTCCCGCAGATCCCGTGCCAGACTTTCCATGTCAGTCCCCCCTGCTCTGCGGAAAAACGCCCGACAGCGCGCGTCCGATGATCCGGTGCACCTGCGGCTTCGGTTCTACCACGAAGGGCAGCGGGCGGCAGACCTCCATCGCGGCGACGCCGACCCGCGCCGTCAGGGCGCCGTTCACGATCCCCTCGCCGAAGCGGCGGCTGATCTTGGTCAGCATCGAGCCGCCCGCGACCGACCCGATGAGGTCGTCGCCCACGGCCACGGCGCCCGTCGCCACCAGATGGGTCAGCACCGCGCGGGTCAGGCGCCACGCCCCCAGCGTGCCGGCCCGGCCGCCGTAGATCTCGGCGATGCGGCGGATCATGCGGAGGTTTGACACCAGCGCCGCGGCCACATCCGCCAGCGCCAGCGGCACGATCGCCGTCACGGCCGCGACCTGCCGCGCCGCGGCCTCGATCTCGGCCCGCGCGGCCATGTCGAGGGGGCGCATCATCTCGGACTCCGCCAGCCCCATCAGCGCGTCGGCATCGAAGAGGTCGCCCCGCCGCTCGGCCAGCCGCGCCCGGTGCCAGTCGAGCGGCGCGCGGCGGGCATAGAGCGCGTCGATCCGGTCCACGACGCCGCGCGCGGCCTCCAGGTCGGCCGACGCCAGCGCCGCGCCTGCCGCGGCCTGCAGATCGCCCACCCGCTTGAGCCGGGCGAGCGCCGAAAGCTCGCGCAGCGCAAGTGCCACGGACAGGACCAGCACGGCGCCAACCAGCACGGTGGCGATCCAGCCCAGCAGAGGGTTCGCGGCCAGAAGCGCCGTCACCGCCGACCATGTCGCCACGGACAGCACGAAGACGAAGAGCGTGCCCAGCGCCCGCCGGAACCAGCGCCCCAGCCGCGATGGCGGCCTGGCCGCGAGGGCCGCCATGGTCCGCATCGCCTGACCCGATGCCGCCGGTGCCGCATCGGGCACCGGCGGCGCCTCTGCCGGACCGGCCCGGACCGCGTCCGCCTCTTCCTCGATCAGGATCGGTCCCCGGCGCGTCACCATCCGCGCCGGCCCCGTTGCCCGGGCGCGCGCCGCGCGTCGCCCGCCGGCAGGCAAGCCTTCGCCGCCGCACGGCGCCCGGTCCTGACGGACACCCCCGCGCGCGCCGCCGGAAGGCCCGGCCGTGCCGCAGCGCAGGCGCGTGTATCCGATGCCGCTTGCCCCGTCACGTCCTGCCGACCCGGACGCCGGATTTGCGTCCGCGACCGGCCGGCGTCCATGTCCCGAACGCGTATCGCCCCGCCCGGCCCGCTCCCGCTCACAGCCGGTCTCCGATCAGAAACTCGACGGCGCGATCCAGGCGGATATGGGGCGGGCCTTCGCCCGGGGCCAGCGCACCGCCCTGGGGGCGGATGTCCATCACGGCGTAGTCGCCGTCCAGCCAGGTCTCCGCCCCGCGGCGCCCCTGGGACAGAAGCGCGCGCGGATCCTGCGGCAGCTCTCCGGGATGGAACGCGGCGCGCCGCCCGTCGGCCAGCACGCCGCGCACCACGTCCTGCAGCTCTCCGCCATGCTCGATCCGGTCCTCGGTGGTGGCGCGCAGCGACGCCAGCGCCATGGCGGCGGTCTTCGCCCCCGCGTAGTCGGCGCGGGATTTCGCGTCGGCCACCAGCGCCTCCATGATCCGGGTCAGGCGGCCGTGCTGGGCATGGTGCAGATGATCGGCCTTGGTGGCGGCAAAGAGGATCTTTTCGACCCGCTTGCCGCGGAAGATCTCGGTCAGGAAGGCGTTGCGGCCCGGACGGAACGCGCCAAGGATGTCGGCCATGGCGACGCGCAGATCCTCCACCGCCTGCGGACCGGCATGGATCGCGCCCAGCGCGTCCACCAGCACCACCTGCCGGTCGATCCGCGCGAAATGCGCCCGGAAGAACGGGCGCACGACCTCACGCTTGTAGGCTTCGAACCGCCGCTCGAACTCCCGCCGCAGCGATCCGCGGGGCGCCGCGCCCCGGGGCAGCGGCGCGAAGGTCAGCGCCGGAGAGCCGGCCATTTCGCCCGGCAGCAGGAACCGCCCCGGCGTGCAGTCGGAATAGCCCGCGTCCTTGGCCGCACGCAGGTAGCCGGTCCAGGCCTCGGCCAGCGCCTTGGCCCGGCCGATCTCGAACGCCTCGGTCGGGTCCACGCCCCCCACCCTTGCCAGATAGGCGGCCCCGTCCTCACGCCGGCCGGCGCGCTCCAGCGCCCCTTCGGACCAGCTGTCGAAGGCTTTTTCCAGCAGGGCAAGGTCCAGAAGCCACTCCCCCGGATAGTCGATGATGTCCAGATGCAGCACCTTCGGCCCCCTGAGCCCGGCGATGAGCCCGGTGGGCTGCACCCGCAGCGACAGGCGCAATTCCGAGATCGCCCGCGTGCTCTCGGGCCAGTGCGGGTTCGGTCCGGTCATGGCATCCAGGTGGGTCTCATAGTCGAACCGCGGCAGGGTGTCGTCGGGCTGCGGCTGCAGATACGCGGCCTGAATGGCGCCGTCCGCGGCGGCGCGCAGGCCCGTCATCCGCCCCCGGTCCAGCAGGTTCGCGACCAGCGACGTGATGAACACGGTCTTGCCCGCACGGCTGAGGCCAGTCACGCCAAGCCGCAGCGTCGGGTCGAAGAACCGGCCCGTGACCTGCCGTCCCATCGCCCCCACACGGGATCCGATCCCGTCCGCCAGTTCCCCGATCATGCGCGCCCCGTCCCATTCATCGCCAACAGATATGCGCCGCGGCGCCCGGCTTCCAGTCGCGGTCCGCGCTTGCCGGCCCGCCACGCCCGGCCTATGCCGCGCCCATGCCCAGATATGCCTTTCGCATCGAATACGACGGGACGCCGTTCTCCGGGTGGCAGCGGCAGGCCGGCCAGCCGACGGTGCAGGGCGCGCTGGAGGCCGCGCTGGCCCGGCTGGAGCGCGGCGTGCCCGCCGTCGCCGCCGCCGGCCGGACCGACGCGGGCGTCCATGCGACGGGCCAGGTGGCGCAGGCCGACATGTCGCGCGACTGGGAGCCGTTCCGCCTGTCCGAGGCGCTGAACTATCATCTCAAGCCCGCACCGGTCGCGGTCACCGCCTGCGCACGGGTGCCGGACGACTGGCACGCGCGGTTCTCGGCCACGCGCCGCCACTATACCTACCGGATCGTCCGGCGCCGCGCCCCCCCCGTGCATGAGCGCGGCCTTGTGTGGCATGTGCGTGTGCCGCTGGATCCGGCCGCGATGCAGGCCGCGGCCGACAGGCTGGTGGGGCGGCACGATTTCACCACCTTCCGGTCGGTCCAGTGCCAGTCTCCGTCCCCGGTCAAGACGCTCGACCGGCTGGAGGTCGAGACGATCCCCCGCGCTGTCGGGCAGGAGATCCGCATCCATGCCGCCGCCCGGTCGTTCCTGCACAACCAGGTGCGCAGCTTCGTCGGCACGCTGGAACGGGTCGGCGCCGGTGCCTGGTCGGCCGACGACGTCTCGACCGCGCTGAAGGCGCGCGACCGCGCCGCCTGCGGGCCGGTGGCCCCGCCCCAGGGACTGTGCCTCATGCACGTGCGCTATCCCGCCGACCCGTTCGACTGAACCATCCGCCAGAACCGCATCTGCAACAGCACCGCGGCAAGAAAGAGCCCCACCGCCATGCCCAGCCACACCCCGACGCCGCCGAATTCCAGCCCGAACCCCAGAACCCAGGCCGCCGGGATGCCCACCAGCCAGTAGCTCACCGATGCGATCACCATCGGTCCGCGGGTGTCCTGCACCCCCCTGAGACCGCCCATGGCCATGACCTGTGCCGCGTCCACCGCCTGAAACAGCGCCGCCGCCGCCAGGAACGCGACGCCCAGCGCCAGCACCTCTGCCCGATCGGGATCGTCGGCCCGCAGGAACGGTCCGACCAGCGCCTCCGGCAATGTCAGAAACAGCGTCACCGTCACCGTCACGATACAGGCCGACAGGCCCATGGCCACCTGCGCGCCGCGCGCCAGCCCGGTGCGGTCGTTCCGTCCCAGCGCGTTGCCCGCCCGGATCGTCGCCGCCTGACTGAGCCCCATATGCGCCATGAACACGATCGAGATGATCTGGATGGCGATCCCGTGCGCGGCCAGCGGCACCTCTCCCAGCCAGCCGACCATGACCGACGACGCAGAGAACAGCCCCGCTTCGGCCAGGATCGCCAGCCCGATCGGCCAGCCGAGCCGGAACACCCGGCCCATGGCGTCCGGATCCGGGCGCCATATCCGAACGAAGAGCGCGTGTTCCCGCGTCGCCACCGCCGCATGGACGCCCAGCGCGGCGCAGGCGGCAAGCATGGACAGGAGCGATCCCACCGCCGCGCCGACCACGCCGAGTTCCGGCGCGCCCCAGTTGCCGAAGATCAGCGCGTAGTTGACGGCCGCGTTGACGACGACCGCCGCCGCCATGGCCCAGAACTGCGCCCGGGCGCGGCCCAGTCCGGACAGGTAGCCGCGCAGCACCATCACACCCATGGCCGGAAAGATCGACCAGCCCTGCACCGCCAGGTATTCCGCGCCGATGTCCGACACGACACCGGACTGCCCCAGCGCCAGGAAGATCGGCCGCGCCAGCAGAAAGACCGGGATCGCCACCGCGCTCCAGCCGGCCGCCAGCCACATCGCCATCCGTGCGACGCGCCGGATGTCGGCCGTCCGGCCGCGGCTGTCGGCCTCCGCGACCAGCGGCGTGACCGCAAGGCCGAACCCCGCCCCGAACAGCAGCGCCATGGTGAAGAGGGTCGAGCCGAGGACCTGACCCGCCAGCACCGTGATGTCGTAGCGTCCGAGCATCACCGTGTCGGTGAGCTGGATCAGCATCTGCGCCACCAGGCTGCCGGTCAGCGGCACGCCCAGCGCCAGCGTGCGCGCGATATGCTCTCTGAGGGACATGAAACGCCCCTACGCCCGCGCCGGAGCCCGGGCAAGACCGCGCGCGCGGGATCAGATCTCGTCGCGCCAGCGATGTTTCGGCGCGAAGCCCAGCAGCCGCTCGGCCTTGGCGATGGAATAGAACGTCTCGTGCTCCGCCATCTCGCGCCGGTGCGGAACGCCCTGATAGAAGCGGGCGGCGATCTGGTCGCTGGTCAGATCCACGCTGGGATCGGGGTTGGCGACGTTGAACACCTCATAGCCCAGCCCGTCCGACGTCAGGCAGAGATCCACCATCTGTCCCAGGTCGCGGGCGTCGATATAGGCGAAGATGTTGCGCCGCCGCAGCGCGGGATCCTTGACGAAGGCCGGGAAGAGATCCGCGTATTCATGCGGTTCGATCACGTTGTTGATCCGCAGCCCGTAGACATCCGCGCCCGAGCGGCGCTGGAACCCGCGGGCCGTCGCCTCATTGCAGACCTTCGACATGGCGTAGCTGTCGCCCGGTTCGGTGGGATGTTCCTCATCCACGGGTATGTACTCCGGCTTGCGCTCTCCGTCGGCAAAGCAGATGCCGTAGGTCGTCTCGGACGAGGCAAAGACCACCTTGCGGATCCCAAGGCCCGTCGCCGCTTCGAGCACGTTGTAGGTGCCCATGGTGTTGGTGTGGAACACCTCCACGTCCGTGGTGATCATGATCCGCGGAATCGCCGCGAAATGCACCACGGCGTCGTAGGGGCGGACGCCGTCGCCGTCCTCAAGCTCGTCGAAGTCGGCCGGCATGGTGAGCGCGCCCCAGACCTTGCCCGCGTCGGTCACGTCGCCGGTGATGTTCTTGACCCCCGGCAAATCCAGCGGCACCCGGTCGAAATTCGTCACCTCATGCCCTTGGTCACGAAGATAGGGCACCACGTGCCGACCCGCCTTGCCGCTGCCGCCGGTAAAGAAAATACGCATGGCTGAACTCCTTTTCGATCGCGTCAGCAGCTAGATCGGCGGAGGGCGCGCGACCAGTCACAGGGCCGGTATTTTCGGCCCTGGGCGGCGTGGCGGGTTCAAAACGCCACTTGCCAATTCCGGCACGGGACCCGACGCATGGAGCCATGACCGACACACGCCAAGCCCGCATCGCGGCAACCTCAGCATTCTGTCTCAACGGCCTTCTGTTCGGCCTCTGGGCCGCGCGCATCCCGTCGTTCGTCGACCGGTTCGGACTGACCCACGATCAGCTTGGCCTGCTGCTGCTCTGCATCGCGGGCGGAGCGATCGTCGCGTTTCCCCTGGCCGGCCGGCTGACCGACAGGATCGGGGCCGCGCGCGTGACGCGTCTTCTGATCCCGGTGCAGGTCGCGGCATTGCTGGCATTGCCCGCCGCACCATCCGTGGTCCTTCTGGCACCGGCGCTGGTGTTCTTCGGCGCGGCCTACGGGGCGACGGATGTGGCGATGAACGGCTGGGCGACAGAGGTCGAGCAGGCGCGGGGCCGTCCCATCCTGTCGTCGTTCCACGCCGCCTGGTCGCTGGCCTCCGGTCTTGGGGCGGCAACCGGTCTGATCCTTGCGGGGATCGGTCCGTTCTGGCACTTCGCCACGGTGGGACTGCCGGCGGCGGCGATCTGCTGGCGACTGACCGGCGTTCCCTGGCACAGCCGCACCAGCGACGACGCACCCGCTTTCGCGCTGCCGCGCGGCCCGCTGGTGCTGGTGGGCTTCATGGCGCTGGCAGGCGCATTGGCCGAGGGGGCCGTCGCCGACTGGAGCGCGGTCTATCTGATCGAGGCGCTGGCCCAGTCCGAGGCGCGGGCGCCGCTGGGATACGCAGTCTTCGCAGTCGCGATGGTGGCGGTACGACTGGCCGGTGACAGGCTGACCGAGCGGATGGGCGCGGTCGCGGCGGCGCGGGCCAGCGGGCTCACGGCCGCGGCGGGCGCCGCGCTGGTCGCCGTGGCGCCGTCGCTGGTGGTCGCGCTGCCGGGCTTTGCGCTTCTGGGTCTGGGGCTGGGGGTGATCTTTCCCCTGGCCTTCTCGCGTGCCGCCGCCGAAGGCACGGTGCCCACGGGACAGGCCATCGCGTCGGTCGCGACCCTGGGATACGGCGGGCTGCTGATCGGACCGCCCCTGATCGGAGCGATCGCGGCGCTGACGTCCCTGCGGATCGGCCTGGCGATGCTTGCGGTGCTGGCCCTGCTGATTGCGGTGCTGGCGCGGTCGCTGCGCAGGTAAGGGCGCGGGCGCCGCCTGGCGCAGATCCTGCGGCCGCGGCCCCCGACCGAGGCGGCGCTTGCCGCCGTCTCCGACCCCTGACACAATCGCGCCAACAAGAACGAGAGGCACGAGCATGGCCGACGATCTTCTCAAGGGCGCCGCCCCCCAGACCTACGATGCGTCGTCCATCGAGGTGCTGGAGGGGCTGGAACCCGTACGCAAGCGCCCCGGCATGTATATCGGCGGCACCGACGAACGCGCGCTGCACCACCTGGTGGCCGAAGTTCTCGACAACTCCATGGATGAGGCGGTGGCGGGTCACGCCAACCGGATCGAGGTCGAGCTCCATGCCGACGGCGCGGCCACCATCCGCGACAACGGGCGCGGCATCCCCACGGACCCGCACCCGAAATTCCCCGATAAATCCGCGCTGGAGGTCATCCTGTGTACCCTGCACGCCGGCGGAAAGTTCTCCGGCAAGGCCTACCAGACCTCCGGCGGCCTGCATGGCGTCGGCATCTCCGTGGTGAACGCGCTGTCGGACCGCGTCCGGGTCGAGGTCGCGCGCGACCGGCAGCTGGTGGCGCAGGAGTTTTCGCGCGGGATCCCGCAGGGCCCCGCCGCCCCCGCCGGCGCCGCGCCGAACCGAAAGGGCACGTCGGTCACCTTCCACCCGGACCCGGAGATCTTCGGCGCGCTGCGGCTCAAGCCCGCGCGGCTGCACAAAATGGTCCGCTCAAAGGCGTATCTCTTCTCCGGGGTCGAGATCCGCTGGACATCCGAGATCGACGACGCGGAGACACCGACACAGGCCACGTTTCACTTTCCCGGCGGCCTGTCGGATTACCTGAAGGAGACGCTGGGCACGGTCGCCACCTACGCCGACACGCCTTTCGCCGGGTCGGTAGACTTCCGCGACGCGCCCGGCAAGGTCGAATGGGCGATCAACTGGACGCCCGCACGCGACGGATTCATCCAATCCTACTGCAACACGGTCCCGACGCCCGAGGGCGGCACCCACGAGGCCGGGTTCTGGGCCGCCATCCTCAAGGGCATCCGCACCCACGGCGAGCGGGCGGGCGTGAAGAAGGCCGCCAACATCACCCGCGAGGACCTGACCGCCGGGGGGTGCGCGCTGGTGTCCTGTTTCATCGCAGAGCCCGAATTCGTCGGCCAGACAAAGGACCGGCTGGCCACCAACGCCGCGCAACGGCTGGTCGAAACCGCGGTCCGCGACCATTTCGACAACTGGCTTGCCGCCGACACCAAGGCCGCCGGCGCGATCCTGGACTATCTGGTGCTGAGGTCCGAAGAGCGCCTCCGACGCCGCCAGGAAAAGGAGACGCAGCGCAAGTCGGCCACCAAGAAGCTGCGCCTGCCGGGCAAGCTCGTGGACTGCACCGCGAAGGCGCGCGCCGGAACGGAACTCTTCATCGTCGAGGGCGACAGCGCGGGCGGATCGGCCAAGATGGCCCGCCTGCGCGAGACGCAGGCGCTGCTGCCGCTCCGCGGCAAGATCCTGAACGTGCTGGGCGCGGCATCGTCGAAGCTGGGCCAGAACCAGGAGATCGCGGACCTGTGCCAGGCGCTGGGCGTCGGCATGGGAACCAAGTTCAACCTGGATGACCTGCGCTACGACAAGGTCATCATCATGACCGACGCCGATGTGGACGGCGCCCATATCGCATCGCTCCTGATGACGTTCTTCTACACGCAGATGCGCCCGATGATCGACGCCGGACACCTCTACCTGGCCTGCCCGCCGCTTTTCCGCCTGACCCAGGGCGCGCGCCGCGAATACGCCCTGGACGAAGCCGGCAAGGACCGTCTGATGAAGACCGGGCTGGGCGGCAAGGGAAAGATCGACGTATCCCGCTTCAAGGGACTGGGTGAGATGGACGCCAAGGACCTCAAGGAAACCACGATGAACCCCGCAACGCGCAAGCTGATCCGCGTGCGCATCGTGGACGAGGAGCCGGGAGAGACCGGCGATCTGGTCGAGCGGCTGATGGGCAAGAAGCCCGAGCTGCGGTTCGAGTACATCCAGCAGAACGCGCAGTTCGTGGAAGAGCTGGACCTCTGAATCGCGGGCGGTCTTGCCCCGGACAGGACCAACCTGGCGCGCCCGATGTCAAAAGGGCTGTGCGATCGCCGTGATTCGCTTTAAGCGTGCAGTACCACCTATCGGAGAACACATATGCGCGCCCTGTTTCTTCTCGCTCCCTTTGCCCTTGCAGGGTGCACCCAGTATGAGTCGCTGCCGGTGACTCTCCGGACCGACGGCGGCCAGGTCACCTGCCAGTTGTACGGCATCAACCAAGTATACTTCGATACGGCCATTTCCTGGCCGGAGACCATGACGGAAAAGGTCGCTGACGGGTACTGTGTTGCCGAGGGCCGTCGGATCCTGAACGCCCGGCGATAGGGCTCGGTCCCCGGCCGCTGCGGTCAGGCGGCGCGGGGCTGGACCACGGGGCCGAACCGCGAGACGCCAGCCAAGCCATGCTCTGCCGCATCCTGCTGTTTCTGATCTTGCTTTCGGCCTGCGGGCGGCCCCTGAGCCCCGGCGAGCGGGCCTTTGTCCGGGGCGTTCAGGGCCCCGCCATCGACGGCTCGCGGGTCCGGGTCCATGGTGTGAACCCGCTCTACGCGTTCCCGATGACCCGCCCCCCGAGACCCTATGTCACCTGCCGGGAGAGGATCTACCCGCCGGAGACCGCGCCCGTCGAGGTCCGCGTCGCGGCCACCGTTCTGCTGAACCGGATCTTCGTTGCCGGACCGGTGTTCCGACCGGATTTCCTGGCCGGCTACCCTGAGACCGCCGACCTTCCGGCGATGATGCTGCTGGCCCATGAGTTGACCCATGTCTGGCAATGGCAAAGGCGCGATCTGACCGGCTATACGCCGCTCAAGGTCGCGCAGGAGCACGGTTCCGACGCCGATCCCTATGTCTTCGACCTGTCCGAAAATCGCCCGTTCCTGTCCTATCCCTACGAACAGCAGGCAGGATTGGTGGAGGAATTCGTCTGCTGTCGTGCCCTGGACCCTGAGGCGCCGCGGACCGGGCAGTTGCATCGCCTTCTGACGCCGGTCTTTCCGGCCCTTGCGCGCCGCGAACTGGTGCGGAAAAGCAACAGCGCTCCCGCAAATCGCAACGCGCCGCAGCGCGGCATTTGTCAGGAGTCCTGACTTCGCCCTAACCTTACGTTACGTTGATGCATTCCCCGGGCGCGGTGGCCCGGTGAATTTTCTCCCTGAAGGACTGGCCACGCCCGCTGGCGTGGCCCTTTTCATGTCCGGACCATGCGCCTCCGCCTCCCCCCCCCCGCCACGGGGCATTGGCGGAGGTGTCGCACGCCGAGAGGCCCCCCCCGCCGGACCTTCGCAAGCTCAACTTTCCGTTGCAGAACCCCAAGGACCGGACTAACCGCGCTCTCGACCATCAGGGGACCGCGATGCTTCGCCAGCTCATTCCCGTCAGCGCGCTTCTCACCGGATCCGCCTGCCTGCTTTTCGCCGGAGGGATCAACGGCCTCCTGCTGCCGATCCGCGGCGGCGCGGAGGGGTTCACCGCCTTTTCCCTGGGCCTTCTCGGGACCGGCTGGGCGATCGGCTATGTCCTGGGCTGCCTCCTGACTGCGGGGCTGGTGGCGCGGGTCGGCCATATCAGGGCCTTCAGCGCGCTGGCGTCGCTGGCGGGAATCACCATCCTCACCACCGCGCTCATCATCGACCCCTGGGCCTGGATC
This sequence comes from Palleronia rufa, assembly GCF_000743715.1. Taxonomy (GTDB): domain Bacteria; phylum Pseudomonadota; class Alphaproteobacteria; order Rhodobacterales; family Rhodobacteraceae; genus Palleronia; species Palleronia rufa. Next base: position 316,979 of record NZ_JQEY01000002.1, on the reverse strand, counting down.
ATCCTGCGCGGAATCTGCGGATTCTGCTTTGCTGGTGCCGCCATGATCGTCGAAAGCTGGCTTGCCGACCGGTCCCGTCCGGAAACCCGGGGACGGGTGTTCGGCATCTACACCATGGTCAACCTGATAGCGTCGACCGCCGGCCAGCTGATGCTGACGGTGGGAGACCCCTCCGGTTTCGCCCTCTTCGCGGCGGCCGGCATCTTCTACGCCATGTCGCTGGTGCCCACGTCGATCTCCACCCAGTCGAACCCGACGCCGCTGGTTCAGGTCCGGCTCGACCTGCCGGGGCTTTGGCGCACCTCACCGATCGCCGTCTTCGCGGTGTTCTTCGTGGGGATGTCGAACGCGTCCTTCGGCGCGCTGGCCCCGGTCTTTGCAGAGCGCATCGGCCTGACGCTCGGAACCATTGCCGTGTTCGCGTCGATCCCGGTCCTTGCCGGCGCCGTGGCACAACTTCCGGTTGGGGTGCTGTCGGACCGGATGGACCGGCGCTGGGTGCTGATCGGGGTGGCGATCACCGCCCTGCTCGCGGATGCGGCCTTTCTTTTCTGGCGGCCCGAAAGCGCCACGGCGAACCTGTGGCTGGCCGCGGCGCTGGGCGGGTCGATCTTCGCCATGTATCCGGTCATCGTCGCCCACGCCAACGACCACGCCGGGGAAGGCGCCGCGATCCGGGTGTCGGGCGGCCTGCTGCTGGTCTTCGGCCTGGGTTCGATCGTCGGGCCGCTGGCGGCGGGCTACGGGATGACGGCGTTCGGCAACCGGTCGCTCTTTGCCGTCACGTCGGTGTCGCATATGCTGATCGTCGCCTTTGCGCTGCTCCGGATCCGCACCAGCAGTCCGCCCGTGGCCGACAAGGGCAGCTTCGTGCCCACCGGCAGCGCGCGAATGACCACGCCCCAGACGGCCACCCTATCCGAAGAGCTTCAGACCGGCGCATGAGGATAGGGTTACGGCATCCCCCCTATCGCGTGGACGTTATCGCGATACAAGCGGCGGTGACGCTATGATCGCGCGCCGAACCCCCGACCCAAGGAGTGCACGAATGTCCGCCCGTATCCTGTCTGTCAGCCTTGCATGTCTTGCGCTCGCCGCACCGGCCGGCGCCCAGACCTCTCCCGCATGGTCGGCCCTGGACGACATCAGCGGAGAGTGGTCGTCGGCCGGGGGGAACTGCGACACGCCCGACCAGACCTGGCGGATCGGCAGCACGCGGATCGTCGCGGGGCGGACCGGGTTCGACCTTCAGGGGCTGGGCGGGGGTGCGGGTGTCTTGCGCCTGGATCTGCTGAACCGCGCCACGGGTCAGCGCAGCGCCATGTCCGTGCGGATCGCGGCCGGACGTCTGCAGGTCGACGGAGCCGGCTACTCCGCCAGTCTGGTGCGCTGCGATCGTCTTGCGGCCGTCGAGGCGCCCGATTTCGGCGGTGCGGTGACGACCCGGCCGCTGGATGGCACCGCAGATCTGCCGAGCACGTCCGAGCTTGCGGATGCGCTGGGCGGCAACGGGGGCAGTACTCCGGCCGCGACCGGAGAGGACCCGGCCGAGACGGGCTACCGGACCCTGGCCGGGGCGTGGCGCGGTCCGGACGGCCAATGCGACTGGAGCATCGGAAGCGATGCGCTGGTGCTGTCCGGCACCCGGTATTCGGTGACGAACCTGGTAGGCACCGGCGCGCGGATCGGCGTGAACGTCCTGCGCGAGGGCGATGGCCAGCCGGCGACCTTCACCCTCAGCGCGGCCGGGGACGGCGCGACGACGGTCCATGGCGCCGTCAGCGAGGGATCGGGCAGCGTCTCGAAAGCGATCGACACCCGGCTGACCCGTTGCTGAGGCGGTAACCAAGTCTAAACCTCTCGCCTGCAGTGTGACGGTGCGCCACCCGGAGATGCCGCCATGCTTCGCCTCTTGCCGATCCTGCTGCTGATTGCCGGGCCCGTCCTGGCCGGTGGATACTGCGGACCGGACGCCTCCTGCGGTCTGGGTGCGGTCAGACCTGAGTCGCCCGTTCTGGTTCCGCCGGTCGGCGGGTTCGGGACCGGTGTGATTGAGCCCAGCCCAGAGGCGCGGCAATTCTATGAGCGTCGGATGGCCGATCTGTGGAGATCCGAAGCGAACGGGACCTGTCGCGGCATCAACGGCGCCTGGCATCTGACCCCCCGCCGGATTTTCGCGGACGGGATCGAATATGAGGTATTGGCGGTCGCCGGATCGCCGGAGCGGATGACGTTGACCGCGCTCAGGACCTGGGACCGATCGCCGGCGCTGCTTACTCTCACGCCCGCCGGCCGCAACCGGCTCGGGGTGACCGGAGAGGTCGCGGGCGAAATCTCCCGCTTCAACGTCGCGCTGAGGCGCTGCTGAGGCGACGCGGACCGAGCGTGGCAAGAGACCCGAGTTGGCAGGTGCAGACGGGCGGTGACGTGCAACGATACGAACCGGCTCGGCGCGAATCGGTCCATGATCCCACGCTCGATCGTTGCGGACCCTGAACAACCGCCGCTTCCGGTCGGCCTGGTCGATGGCATGGACCCCTCCATCGCAAGACAGTCACGGTGGCCTTGCAAGGCCGCAAGCCAGCCATGTCGAGACCGAGGCGCGCCTTGGGGTATTCCGGGCGCGGGAACCGTCGTGGCTCGGTCACGATCCCGCCCGTTCGACGAATGTCGTGTAGTCCTGCGCCCGTCGGGCATTTCCAACGCCGTCGACGCCGAGACGATCTGAAAGGCAGCCGATTGGGTGGCTTGAGAACAAGACCGAAGATCGACAGGCGCTGCCCGGTCTGTAATGCCAACGCCGCCCCGCCCCAGGCCCCCGTTGACCGACATTCTCCGTGGGGTCCGGACCGAGCGCGGTATGGTCGGCGCCGGCGGTCCGGACAGGACGCTCGGATAACCCATGGGCATCACCGAAAGCGCGCGACAGGAGATCGGGAAGATCGCCCCAGCCGTCGTAAGGGTCATGTGCCGGCACATGACGCCCTCAGGCAACCGGATTGGCCCGTACGAGGCCCGACCGAAAATCGAGGTCCGTCCGAACGCTTGGGACCGGTACGCCACGCAATTCCAACCTCGGACCGACCACCGCCTTGGCGATCGCTATCGCGGGCGCCGGACCGAATACGACTGCGGGTGCCAGAATCGCCTGGCCCACGCTTTGGCAAGATCGCCCCTCCGCCCGACCTGCTGCCAGAGAAAGACGCGTTCGAACCGGCGACGCCAACGCAACGGTCGCAACGAACAGGCCACGCCCCCGAACGGCAAGACTGTCGTAACCCGTAGAGCCGTTGGGAACACGGCTCGTGAACACCATCAAGGCCAGCGGTCGGATAAACCCCGCATACGGGCCGGACACACCACCGCTTTTGCAAGCCGCACACCGGAACGCCCGCCTTGCCGCTCAGAAGGCATAGACACGGCCCGCCCGATCGTTTCCGGGCTATTCCATAGCGATGCGTCCGTCGGTGTAGGGCGTGTACGGCGTGTTCCGTGCCAGATATTCGGCCGTGACCTCTGCAAGATCGGGCCCGTAGTCATAGGCGTTCTCGGCATCCTCGAACATCGCGTAGCCGTCGCCGCCGTTGCGGACGTAGTTGTTCGAGACCACGCCATAGCGTGCCTCCGGGTCGAGCGGCGCATCGCCAATCATGACGTCGGAGACGCGCGCGCCCGTCTCGGCCGACGGATCGACAGAGAACGTCATCCCCGCCACCTGCGGAAAGCGCCCGCCGCCTTCGTCGATCTGGCTGACGCCGTTCTCCAGCGCCTCCTTCAACGTCGCGCCGGTCACCTGGAACGTGGACAGGGTGTTCTGGAACGGCAGGACGGTCAGCACCTCGCCCATGGTGATCTGTCCGGCGTCGATGGACGCGCGCAGGCCACCTCCGTTGGCGATGGCGACCTGGATACCCTGGTCGGCGACCCGGTCGAGCATGGCGTCGGCCACGAGATTTCCCATCTGGCATTCCCGCGCACGGCAACTGTCGCGGTCCCCGTCGATGGGTTCCGCCGCCTCCGCCACGACCTTCTGGCGGATTTCGTTCAGCGGCTGCGCGGCGTCCTCGACCCGCTGCCGCGTCGCCTGATCCTCCGTCACGGCGGCATCCAGCAGGATCGGCGCGCCGCTGGCTTCCGTCACGGTCCCCTCGTCGTCGAAGGTCACGTTGAGCTCGCCGAGGTACTTGCCATAGGCATAGGCCTGCACGATGGCGGTGTCGCCCACCATGGTCGGATACGGACCCTTGGCCCCCTCCATCTCGCCCAAAAGGGTGTTCGAATGGCCGCCAACGATGACGTCGACGCCGGTGGTGTTCTCGGCCACCATCCGGTCGACCGCATAGGAGGAATGCGACAGCACGACGATCTTGGTCACGCCCTCTGCGGTCAGGCGGTCGACCTCACCCTGCACGGCCTCCGACGGGTCGGTGAACACGACGTTGGGGCCGGGCGACGCAAGCTCGTCTGTATCCACGGGCGTGAGACCGATCAGGCCGATCTTCTCGCCGTTCTTCTCGATCACGGTGGATTTCCGGATCACGTCCTTCAGAAGCGGCTCCGACGACAGGTCCGCGTTGGACATCAGGATCGGGAAATCGATGGCCTGAGCGAAGGACTGCAACACCTCCGGCCCGTCGTCGAACTCATGGTTGCCGACGGTCATCGCATCGTAGCCAAGCGAATTCATCATCTCCGCGGCCAGCTTGCCCTTGTAGTAGGTGTAGAACAGCGTGCCCTGGAACTGGTCGCCGCCATCCACCAGCAGCGTGGTGTCGTTGCGCGACGTGGCGTCCCCGATCGCGGTGACCAGCCGCGCCCAGCCGCCGAGGCATTCGCCGGCCTCGTTGTCCTCCGGGCTGCAGGTCGAATCGTACTGGTTGATCGGCTCGAAGCGGGAATGGAAATCGTTGGTGTGCAGGATCGTAATGGAAAACTCGGCCTGCGCCGCGCCGGCGACAAGGGCCGACGCCGCGGCGGCGGTGAAGAGATGCACTCTCATTGGGGACTCCCTGGTTCGGTCTGACCGAAGACTGCGCCGCAGCGGCGCGGCTGTCAAAGCCCGCCCGCGCACCGGCCCGGCGACGCGGCTTCCCCTTGGGACAGCGCGGCCTAGGTCAACGGCGAACCGACGCAAGGAGTGGCATGATGCGGATCTACAAGGTGTTCCGGGCTGCGGAATGGAACGAGCTGGAGCGGACCGGAGAGACTGCCGGCTCTCCCGACGACCAGAGGGACGGGTACGTGCATTTCTCGCCCAAGGACGCGCTGGGAGAGACCCTGGCGCGCCACTACAAGGCTGAGCACAATTTGATCCTGGTCGCCTGCGAAACCGACGACATGGGCGATCACCTGAAATGGGAAGAGGCGCGGGACGGGGCCGAGTTCCCGCATCTCTACCGCAAGCTGACCCGCGACGACGTGCTCTGGCACAGGGAAATCCCGCGTGACGGAATCGACCAGCTGACGCTCGGCGAAGAGTGACGCTGGCCGAACGGATCGGACTGGCCGCGCTGCGCCGGCTCGACCCGGAAACGGCGCACGGGCTGGCGCTGCGCGGCCTGCGCGCCGGACTGGCGCCGGGACCGGGGGCGGTGACAGGCGACCGGCTCCGTGGCCGGGTGGCCGGCCTGGACCTGCCCAACCCTGTGGGCCTTGCGGCAGGGTTCGACAAGAACGCGACGGCGCTGGGTCCGCTGTCCCGGGCAGGCTTCGGGTTCCTGGAGGTCGGCGCGGCGACGCCCAGGCCGCAGGACGGCAACCCCCGACCAAGGCTCTTTCGGCTGGCCGAGGACCGGGCCGCGATCAACCGGTTCGGGTTCAACAACGACGGCGTAGAGGCCATCGCCGCGCGCCTTGGCGCCACGCCGACGGCCGTTCCCCGGGGCCTGAACCTAGGCGCCAACAAGGACAGCGACGACCGCGCCGCCGATTTCGCGGACGTGCTGCGCCGGGCCGGCCCCGAAGTGGATTTCGCCACCGTCAACGTCTCTTCGCCCAATACAGAGCGGCTGCGCGACCTGCAGGGCGCCGATGCCCTGCGCGGGCTGCTGGACGGGGTGATGGCGGCGAACCCGCTCCGGATCCCGATCTTCCTCAAGATCGCGCCGGATCTGGCCGGCCGCGAACTGGAGGACATCGCCCGCGTCGCGGCAGCCAGCGGCGTCGCCGCCATCGTGGCCACGAACACGACCCTTGCGCGCGACGGGCTGCGTTCGAAGCACCGCGACCAGGCGGGGGGGCTTTCTGGCCTGCCGCTGTTCGCACCCAGCACCCGCGTCCTGGCGCGGCTCTCCACCCTTACCGACCTGCCGCTGATCGGCGTCGGCGGCATCGCGTCGGCCGAGGACGCGTATGCCAAGATCCGCGCGGGCGCCTCTGCGGTGCAGCTCTATACCGCGCTGGTCTATGGCGGGCTGTCGCTGGCCGCGCGCATCGCCACCGGGCTGGACGCGCTGCTGGCGCGGGACGGCATCGCGTCGGTGGCGGAGGCGGTCGGCACCGACCGGGACCGGTGGCTCTAGCCGACGGAGCGTTCCAGCGCCGGATAGCGCCACCCCAGGGTAACCCCCCGGGCCACGAAGCTGGTCAGAAAGGCCAGCCACAGCCCGTGATTGCCCAGCGTCGGCACCAGGGCCAGCGCGGCGGCGACATAGACGGCGAAGGACAGCGCCATCATGTTGCGCATGTCTGCGGTGCGGGTCGCACCGATGAAGATCCCGTCCAGCATCCACGCGGCGCAGCCCAGGATCGGCGCGGCGACCATGTAGGGCAGGAAGCCGCGCGCCTCGGACCTGACCGGAGGCGCTGTGGTCATCACGTCGATCACCCACCCCCCCGCCAGCAGGAAGAGGACCGCGAGCGCACCGCCGGTCAACGCCCCCCAAACCGACGACACCACCGCCCCGCGCCGGAACAGGTCGCGCCTTCCCCGGCCGAGCGCGCCGCCGACGATCGCCTCCGCCGCGAAGGCGAACCCGTCCATGGCGTAGGCGGTGATCTCCAGAAATTGCAGCAGGATCTGGTTCGCCGCCAGGGTCACATCCCCGAACCGCGCCCCGGTCAGCAGGAAACTGACGAAGATCGCCTGCAGCATGAGTGACCGCAGCAGGATGTCGCCGTTCACCTGCGCGAAGCGGCGCAGGCGCGCGGGGTCCAGGATCCGTGCCCGGTCGCGCCAGGCAGGCGTGGCGAAGGCGTCGCGGCAGAGCCACAGACCGAAGGCCAGGCCCGACCACTCGGCGATGAAAGTCGCCGCCGCAACGCCCGGCACCCCCCAGCCCAGTCCCAGCACGAACCACAGGTCTAGCGCGACATTGAGCCCGTTCATCAGGATCTGGATGGCAAAGACGCCGCGCGTCCGCTCGGCCGCGATCAGCCAGCCGGTGATCGCGTAAAGAGAGATCAGCGCCGGCGCGGACCAGACCCGGATGCCCATATAGGACCGCGCCAGGGCCTCGACCTCCGCGCTTGCCGGCGACACGCGGAAGGCCCCCCAGAAAAGCGGCACCTGAGCCATGACGATGGCCAGCCCACCGGCCATGCCGATGACCAGCCCGCGGGTCAGGATCGCCGCGCCCTCTTCCATGTCGCCGCGGCCCAGCGCCTGGGCCGCAAAGCCCGTGGTTCCCATCCGCAGGAACCCGAAAATCCAGTAAAGCGCGGCCAGCACAATCGCGCCGATGCCGACCGCTCCGATGGGCGCGGCCTCTCCAAGTTGGCCGACCACGCCGGTATCCACCGCGCCCAGGATCGGCACGGTGGCATTCGACAGCACGATCGGCAGGGCGACGGCCAGCACCCTGCGGTGCGTGACCGCGCGGGCGTCAGTCATCGCGCCCCTGGGGCATCACGAAATGACCGGAGGCGGAGGCGTAGAGCCGGTCGCGGTTGTCCTGCCAGCCGTCGACCTGAACGCTCGCGTAGCGCCGCCCGGAGCGCACGATGCGGGCGCGCGCATAGGCATCCCGCGGCAGGCCCGAGCGCAGGTAATCCACCGTGAAGTCGATGGTCTTCGGCATCCGTGGCAAGGACGTCGGGTCCAGCGAATCGGGATCCACCTCACCGCTCTCGACCTCCTGCCAGAGCCGCGACCAGGCCAGCGCGATCGAGGCTGTGGTTTCCAGGAATGCCGCTGTCACGCCGCCATGGAGCGCCGGGAGCATCGGGTTGCCGATCAGCTTGTCGTCGAACGGCAATATGCCGGTCAGCTCATCGCCGCGCCGTTCGAACCGGATGCCCAGGTAGCTGACGTAGGGGATGCCGCCGACCAGCGCCTCCAGCGCCGAATCGCGGCGCTTCTTGATGATTTGAACGGGTTCGGGAGACGGCCGGCTCATGGACGTTTTCCCTGTTCCACGATGAAGGCGCCGGTCGCGGTCGCCACCGGCCTGTCGCGGTCGTCGTCGAGAGCCCGCGCCCGCACGAAGGCGACCGAGCGGGTCACGTGATAGCATTCCGCCTCGGCCCGGATCGTCTGCCCCGGCGTGGCGGGCCGCATGTAGTCGATCCTGAGATCCAGCGTCGCCGTCCCGGCCGGGTTGTCCGGGTGGCACATCACGGCGGCACCGGAACACGTGTCCATCAGCGCCGACACCGCCCCGCCATGCACCACGCCCGAGCGCGGATCGCCGATCAGCTTCTCGTCATAGGGCATCTCGATGGTGCAGCGGCCCTCTCCGATCTCCAGGATCGCCATGTTCAGGTCGCGGGCGTGGGGGATCGCCTCCATGAAATGCCGTGCGATATCCTGGGGGTCGTGGGCCATGGGCGGTGCCTTCCGTCTGTCGCGTCGGTTGTGACGGTAGGTCGCGGGGGGGACAAGGGGAACGTGGGGGCGCCGCATGCGTTCCGGAACCATGGTAGACACCTTGACCCTTGCGATCTTCGGAGCCGCCGGAAAGACCGGCAAGCAGGCCGTGCGTCAGGCCGTGTCCCGCGGACATACGGTGCGGGCCGTGGAAAAGTCGTGGCCGGACACCGACGACCTGCCCGAGCGTGTGGACCGCCGCACCGCCAATGTGATCGAGGACGACCTCGCCCCCGCGATCGACGGATGCGATGCGGTAATTTCCTGCATCGGCCTGCCGCTGACGGCCGGCACCGCCCTGTCGCCGCCGCCCCTCTACACCGAAAGCACGAAGAGATACCTAGATGCCATGGAGCGGTGCGGCGTCTCGCGCATCGTCGTGATCTCCGCCAGCTTCGTGGTGACCCGCGACCGCGGCCCGATGGCGTTCCGCGCTGCCGCCACCGTGGCGCTGGAGCCGATCTTTACCCAAATGGGCGAGATGGAGCGCCTGCTGCGCGCGTCGGCCGTGGATTGGACCGCGGTGCGGCCCGGATGGCTCATGGAAGGCGACGCAACGGGCGACGCGACGGTGACCCCTGAGGTGATCGCACCGGACCTGATCCGGACCCGGCACGGCGACCTGGCCGCCTTCATGCTCGATTGCGTGGAGGCCGGCGACTGGATCCACCGTACCCCTGCCATCGGGCGCAAGGAGGCGGAGGAGGCAGAGTCGGCGGCCCGCCTGCTGCGCGAGATCGCCCTCTAGGCATCGCCGCCTTCGCTGCCTAGTATCCCCGGCAACGGGAGGGCCACATGACCGACAGGGAAAACTCACTGTCCTTCAAGGAAATGTGTGCGCGGTTCGAGGTGACGCCCCGGACCCTGCGGTACTACGAATACATTGAACTGCTATCCCCGGATCGCGACGGGCGGGCGCGAACATACGGGCCGCGCGACATCGCCAGAATGACGCTGATCCTGCGCGGGCGCCGATGGGGGTTCAGTCTGGAAGAGATCCGCCAATGGCTTCTGATCTATGACGAAAAGGGCAGCGTCGCCCAGATGCAGGCTTGGGTCGACCTTGCCGACGGGCAGATCGTGGCGCTCGAACGTGAGGTCGAGCAGTTGAAGGAGGCGATCGTCAGCCTCCGCCAGACGCGCGATGCGGTCGCCGGCCGCCTGGACGACTCCTGATGGAACGCGACGTCACGGGCGATCAGCTGACGTGACGTTCGAGTTACGTTAACGTCAAGCAGCCTTGTATAGATGCGCTTGGCGGTGCATCTGACCCTTCGTCAGCCTGTAACCAGTCGAGAGCGAAGACAATGACCGATACCCTTATGACGATTCGTGAGATGTGTGACGCGTTCGAGGTCACGCCGCGCACCCTGCGGTTCTACGAATCGAAAGAGTTGCTGGCACCGGTTCGCGAAGGCCAGAAGAGACTGTTCACCCGGCGCGACCGTGCCCGGCTGAAGCTGATCCTGCGCGGCAAGCGGTTCGGCTTCAGCCTGGAGGAGATCCGCCAGCTTCTCGATCTCTATGGCGAGGGTGAACAGCAGATCACCCAGCTCAGAAAGACCTACGAGATCGCGCGCGCGCGGCTCGACGATCTCAAGTCCCGGCGCGTCGAACTCGACGAGGCGATCGCCGAACTGGAAACGCAACTGCGCTGGGGCGCCAAGACCCTGGAAGAGTTGCAGCGCAACCCCGCCGCCTGACCTGACCCCCGGAGGACCCGATGACCAGCTATACCGCCCCCGTCGATGACATGCAGTTCCTCTTCCACGAGGTTTTCGAAGTCTCCGGGTCCGACATTCCCGGATACGAGGAACTGGAGCCCGACTTCACCAAGGCGGTTCTGGAAGAGGCCGGCAAGCTGGCCACGGGCGTGCTCCACCCGCTGAACGCCGTGGGCGATGCGCAGGGCTGCCGGCTGGAGAACGGCGTCGTGCGCACGCCCGAGGGGTTCAGGGATGCCTATCGCCAGATGTGCGACGGCGGCTGGATCGGGCTCGATTGCGACCCGGACTACGGCGGCCAGGGGATGCCGCATATGCTGAACTCCGCCGTGGGCGAGATCTTCGTGTCTGCCAACATGGCGTTCAACATGTACCAGGGGCTGAGCCACGGCGCCTACAACGCGATCCATACCCACGGCACCGCCCAGCAAAAGCAGACCTATCTGCCGAAGATGGTGGAAGGGTCGTGGACCGGCACGATGAACCTGACCGAGCCGCATTGCGGCACGGACCTGGGGCTGATCCGCACCAAGGCGGAACCGCAGGACGACGGCAGCTACCGCATCTCCGGCCAGAAGATCTGGATTTCCGCCGGCGAGCATGACATGGCCGACAATATCGTGCACCTCGTGCTGGCCAAGATCCCCGGCGGGCCGGAGGGGGTGAAGGGCATCTCGCTCTTCATCGTGCCGAAGTTCATGGTGAACGAGGACGGATCGCTCGGCGACCGCAACGCGGTGACCTGCGGCGGGCTCGAATCCAAGATGGGCATCCACGGCAACGCCACCTGCGTGATGAACTACGACGGCGCCACGGGCTATCTCATCGGCGAGATGCACAAGGGCATGCGCGCCATGTTCACCATGATGAACGAGGCCCGCCTGGGCGTCGGCGTACAGGGCTACGCCCAAGGCGCCGTGGCCTACCAGAACGCCCTGGGCTTTGCCCGCGACCGCCTCCAGGGACGCGACGTGACCGGGCCCGCCAACCCGAATGGCCCCGCCGATCCGATCATCGTCCACCCCGACGTGCGCCGGAACCTCATGGACCAGAAGAGCTTTGTCGAGGGCGCGCGCGCCTTCGCGCTCTGGGGCGCGCAGCTGATCGACCGCTCCCAGCGCAACGGCGATGCGGAGGCAGAGGCGCTGGTATCGCTGCTGACCCCGGTGCTGAAGGGATTCCTGACCGACAAGGGGTTCGAGACCACGGTGCTGGCGCAGCAGACCCTGGGCGGGTCGGGCTTTACCCGTGAGTGGGGACTGGAGCAGTTCGTCCGCGACGCCCGCATCACCATGATCTATGAGGGGACCAACGGCATCCAGTCGCTCGACCTCGTCGGTCGCAAGCTGGGGCTGAACGGCGGCCGCACGGTCATGGGCTTCTTCGATCTGGTCAAGACCTTCATAAAGGAGAACGAATCCGACCTCCGCCTCAAGTCCGACTTCCTGGATCCGCTCAAGGCGGCCTCCAAGGACCTCCAGGGGGCGGCGACGTATTTCATGCAGAACGGCATGAAGAATCCGCATGAGGCGCTGTCGGGCTCTTACGACTTCATGCACCTCTTCGGCCATGTCTGCCTGGGGCTGATGTGGTCCCGGATCGCCCGGGCGTCGTTGGCCGCGCTCGACGCGGACACGTCGAACCCGGACTTCCACGAGGCGAAACTGGCCACGGGGCGCTACTATATGGCGCGCCAGCTTCCCGCGACGCGGATGCACCGCGCGCGGATCGAATCCGGCGCGGAACCGGTCATGGCCCTGGACGCGGCGAACTTCTGACCTGGCGGGCCGGTTCGCGTCCGCCAACGGCAAGCGCGCGGACTCGACGCGGGCGGCCCTGCGCCCCATCCTGCCAAAAGACGCAAGCCCCGGGAGGTCCGCACCCGCCCGGCCAATCCAATACCGGGAGGACTACCATGACGATCCGGCTGCATTGCTTCGGAGAAAGCGGCAACGCCTACAAGGCGGCGCTGGCCCTGGAACTCGCCGGGCTCGACTGGACGCCCGTGTTCGTCGATTTCTTCAACGGAGAGACCCGCAGCGACGCCTTTCGCCGGGACGTCAACATCATGGGCGAGGCGCCCGTGATGACCGACGGCGACCTCACCCTGACCCAGTCAGGCGTCATCATGGCCTATGTGGTGGAACGGTCCGGCAAGCTCGGCGGGCGCGATGAGGACGAGGCGCGCGAAGTGCTCCGCTGGCTCTTCTGGGACAATCACAAGCTGTCGAGCCCGGCCGGAATGACCCGGTTCCTGATGAACTTCCTGCCCGAGGACAAGCGTCCCCAGGAGGTCATCGCCTTTACGCAGGGGCGCCTCAGGGCGGCCTACGACGTGCTGAACCGCCACCTTCAGGACCGCGACTGGATCGTGGGACGGGACGTCACCATCGCCGACCTGTCCTGCTGCGCCTATCTGCATTACCCCGAACCCTTCGGTTTCGACCGCGCCGACTGGCCCGAGATCGACCGCTGGCTGAGCAACATCCAGTCCCTTCCGGGCTGGGCGCATCCCTACGACCTGATGCCCCGAGAGGGCTGACGAGGAGGATCCATGACGGACGCTTATATCTACGACGCGGTACGCACGCCGCGCGGCAAGGGACGCAAGGACGGCAGCCTGCACGAGGTCACGAGCGTGCGCCTGTCGGCCTTGGTGCTGAACGCCCTGAAGGAGCGCAACAACCTGGACGGTCACGCGGTAGAGGATGTGATCTGGGGCAATGTCACCCAGGTCAAGGAACAGGGCGGCTGCCTGGCACGGACCGCCGTGCTCGCCTCCGATCTCGACCAGTCGATCCCCGGGGTGGCGATCAACCGCTTCTGTGCGTCCGGCTTGGAGGCCGTGAACATGGCCGCCAACCAGATCCGCGGCGGTGCCGGGATGGGCTATATCGCCGGCGGGGTCGAGATGATGGGCCGCGTGCCCATGGGTTCTGACGGGGCGGCGATCGCCGTGGATCCGTCGGTCGCCATGAACAGCTATTTCGTGCCCCAGGGAATTTCCGCCGACATCATCGCGACGGAGTACGGATTCTCCCGCGACGATGCAGACGCCATGGCGGTCGAAAGCCAGAAGCGCGCCGCCGCTGCCTGGAAAGAGCGCCGCTTCGACGGGACCGTCATAGAGGTCAAGGACCGCAATGGCCTGACCATCCTGGACCGCGACGAGTACATGCGTCCCGGAACCGATATGCAGTCCCTGGGCGGGCTCAACGCGTCCTTCAAGGACATGGGCGAGACCATGCCCGGCTTCGATCAGATCGCGCTGATGAAATATCCGCATCTTGAGCGGATCAACCACATCCACCACGCCGGCAACTCGTCAGGGATCGTGGACGGGGCGGCGGGTCTGCTGGTCGGCTCCAGGGAACTGGGCGAGAAGCTGGGCCTCAAGCCCCGCGCCCGGATCCGCGCCACCGCCAAGATCGGCACCGACCCGACGATCATGCTGACCGGCCCGGTTCCGGTGACCCGGAAGATCCTGGCCGACAACGGCATGGCCATCGGCGACATCGACCTTTTCGAGGTGAACGAGGCCTTCGCCTCCGTCGTGCTGCGCTTCATGCAGGCCTTCGATGTGGATCACGACCGGGTCAACGTGAACGGCGGCGCCATCGCCATGGGCCACCCGCTGGGCGCGACGGGCGCGATGATCCTGGGGATCCTTCTCGACGAGATGGAGCGGTCCGACCGTGAGACGGGGCTTGCCACGCTTTGCATCGCCTCCGGCATGGGTGCCGCCACCATCATCGAGCGCGTGTAAGGGAGAGAACGGATGGCTGATTTCAAGCTCGAAAAGCACGATGACGGCGTGGCGGTCCTGACGTGGGACGCGGCTGGCAAGTCGATGAACGTCATGACCCGCGAGGCGTTCGAGCAGGTCGACGGCATGATCGACGACGTGCTCTCGGACGATGCGGTCAAGGGGCTGGTGATCACCTCCGGCAAGAAGGACTTCGCCGGGGGGATGGATCTGAACGTGCTTGCGAAGATCCGCGAAGAGGCCGGCGACGACCCGGCCCGCGCGCTCTTCGACTTCACGATGGAGGGCCATCGCATTCTGCGCAAGATCGAGCGCGCCGGCATGGACGACAAGAACAAGGGCGGCAAGCCGATCGCCTGCGCGCTCCCCGGCACCTCCGCCGGTATCGGCACAGAGATCGCGCTGGCCTGCCACCGCCGCTTCATGGCCGACACCAAGGCGAAGATCGGCCTGCCCGAAATCATGGTCGGCCTCTTCCCCGGCGCCGGCGGGACCACCCGCTACAGCCGCATGGTGGGCGCCATGGCCGCGTCCCCGGTGCTGCTGGAAGGCAAGATGCTGGACCCGAAGAAAGCCAAGGGCGCGTCCCTGGTGGATGAGGTCGTGCCCGCCGACGAGCTGCTGGACCGCGCCCGCGCCTGGGTTCTGGGCGCATCCGACGCCGACATCGTGAAACCCTGGGACCAGAAGGGTTGGAAGATGCCGGGCGGAGAGCCGTATCACCCCTCTGGCTTCATGACCTTCGTCGGCGCCTCGGCCATGGTCAACGGCAAGACCAAGGGCGTCTACCCTGCCGCCAAGGCGCTCCTTTCGGTCGTGTACGAGGGCGCGCTGGTGCCCTTCGACACGGCCCTGCGGATCGAAGCGCGGTGGTTCGTGTCCGTCCTGATGAACCCGTCGTCCTCGGCCATGATCCGGTCGCTGTTCCTCAACAAGCAGGCTCTGGAAAAAGGCGCCAACCGCCCCGACGCACCCGACCAGCGGGTCCGGAAGGTCGGCGTGATGGGCGCGGGGATGATGGGTGCGGGCATCGCCTATGTCTCCGCCCTTGCTGGAATCGAGGTTGTGCTGATCGACCAGAAGCAGGAGGCCGCGGACAAGGGCAGGAGCCATGCCGAGGGCATCCTGGACACAGGCATCAGCCGCAAGAAGGTGACCGATGAGAAAAAGGCCGAGGTTCTGGGCCGTATAACCGCCACCACCGATTACGATGCGCTCAGGGGCTGCGACCTGATCGTGGAGGCCGTGTTCGAGGATACCGGCATCAAGGCCGAGGTCACGAAGGCGGTCGAGGCGGTCGTGGACGCGGACTGCATCTTCGCCACCAACACCTCGACCCTGCCGATCGGCGATCTGGCACAGGCCAGCCAGCGGCCCGAGCAATTCATCGGCATCCACTTCTTCAGCCCGGTGGACAAGATGAACCTGGTCGAGATCATCAAGGGCGAAAAGACCGGCCCGCGCGCCGTGGCCAAGGCGCTGGACTACGTGCGTCAGATCCGCAAGACGCCCATCGTGGTGAACGACGCGCGGTTCTTCTACGCCAACCGTTGCATCATCCCCTACATCAACGAAGGCGTGCGGATGGTGAAGGAGGGCGTGGAGCCTGCCCTGATCGAGAACGCCGCCAAGCTCCTGGGCTTTCCGCTGGGACCGCTGCAGCTGATCGACGAGACGTCCATCGACCTCGGCGTGAAGATCGCCAAGGCGACGCGGGCAGCCATGGGCGAAGCCTACCCCGATGAGGCCGTGGACGAGGTTCTGTTCTGGATGGCCGACCGGGACCGGCTGGGACGCAAGTCCAACGCGGGCTTCTACAGCTACGACGACAAGGGCAAGCGCCAGGGCCTCTGGGACGGTCTGTCGGAGAAATATCCGGCTGCCGACGCGCAGCCCGAGCTGACCCGCGTGCAGCACCGGCTGATGATGGCGCAGGTTCTGGAGGCCGTCCGCGCCTTTGAGGACGGCGTGCTGGAGGACATCCGCGAAGGCGACGTGGGCGCGATCCTCGGCTGGGGCTTCGCGCCCTGGTCCGGCGGTCCGTTCTCATGGCTCGACGTCGTCGGCGCAGACCGCGCGGTGGAGATCTGCGACGCGCTGACCGCGGAGGAAGGTCCGCGGTTCGAAACACCCGCCCTCCTGCGCGAGATGGCCGAGGCGGGGCAGACCTTCTACGCGCGCTACGGCGACGGCGCGGCGGCCGAAGCCGCCTGACTGGGTCCGGCCGGGTCCCCCACCCGGCCGGATCACCCCTCGAACCGGTAGCCGAACCGCGCGATATCCTCTGCGAACAGCCGTCCGACGCTCTTCCGGGCCTCGGCGTCGTAGGCGTCTGCATAGCCCCGGGGCCGGTCCGACACGTTCAGCCGCCCCGGCGCCGGGTCGAACCCCAGATGCGCGCGAAACCCCGCCATGTCGGCCTCCAGATGCTCTATGCGGATCGCGTCGGCCCGGGCCACCCGTCCGTCGGCCATGGTCAGGTAGCGGTCCACGGTGTCGTTTTCCATCTCCGCCTGCGTGTCGGGATGCAGCACGAAGGCGCTGAACCCAAGCGCCCCCGCCCGTCCCACGGCGGGATGATCGAAGCGTTGCGCCCTGAGCCAGTGATAGTAGCTGACCATCCTGTCCCACGGGTTGCGCACCAGGGTCACCACGCGCATCGCGGCGATCTGGTCGGGCGACAGGACCCCGTCGACATCGGCCAGCCGCGCGTGTTTCCAGAGCCGCCCGCGCGCCTCCAGGCGCCGCACGCGTGCGCGGCGGCGCAGCGCCTTCGGCGTGTCCCCGATCAGGATGTCGTCGCGCATCGCCCGCGACTCCAGGGCCGCGGCCAGGGACGTGCCGCCGGTCTTGGGAATATGCACGAAGATGTATCGCCGTCCCGTTGAGATGATCATGGGCCTGTCATCGCATGTTCCAGAGCTATCTTTCATCCCGTACCGACAGGGGAGGATCGTGCGATGGGCTGGATGGACGACGAAACCGGACTGGACAAGACCGAAGCCAACCATCTGCCCCTTACGCCGCTGTCGCATCTGCGGCGCGCCCGCACCGTCTTTGCAGACCGCGATGCGCTGATCGACCGGGAACGGCACTGGACCTATAGGGAATTTCACGCCGATTGCACGCGGCTGGCGTCGGGGCTGACCGATCTGGGGGTGGATCCGGGCGATGTCGTGGCCACGCTGATGCCCAATATCGCGGCCCATGCCATCGCCACCTTCGGCGTCCCCGCGGCGGGGGCCGTCATCAACACGATCAACATCAGGCTCGACGCGGGCACGGTCGCCTACATCCTCGACCACGGGCAGGCCAAAGTTCTGATCGCCGACAGCGTGTTCCTGGACCTTGCCGAAAAGGCCTGCGCGACCATGCAGGGAAAGGCCCCCCGCATCATCGAGGTCGCGGACCCCAATCCGGGTCACCGGCCCTCGGGGCGTCACACGACCTGGGAGGACCTTCTGGACGGGGGCGACCCCCAGGCCGACTGGGTCATGCCGCAGGACGAGTGGGAGAGCATCGCGCTCAACTACACGTCCGGGACCACGGGCCGGCCCAAGGGCGTCGTCTACCATCACCGCGGCGCCTATCTCTGCACGCTGGCCACGCCGATCTCATGGCGGATGACCATGTATTCGCGGCTGCTGACCATCGTGCCGCTGTTTCACTGCAACTGCTGGACCCACACCTGGATGATGCCGGCCCTGGGCGGTCCGGTGATCTGCTGCCGCGACATCACCGCCAGGAACATCTACGATGCCATCGCGGACAAGGGCGCCACGCATTTCGGCGGTGCGCCGATCATCCTGAACTCGCTCATCAACGCAAAGGACGATGAGCGGCGCGATCTGCCCGGCACGGTGGAGGTCTTCGTCGCCGCCGCCCCGCCGCCCCCCTCCACGCTCCGCGCCATCGAGGAGATCGGCTTCAACGTCACCCATGTCTACGGTCTGACCGAAAGCTACGGTCCGGCCACCGAATGTACCTGGAACCCGGACTGGGACGGGCTGGATCGCGACGGGCGCACCGACAGGAAGAGCCGCCAGGGCGTGCCCATGCCGATGAACGAAGAGATCATGGTGCTGGCAGAGGACGGCACCCCGGTGCCCTGGGACGGAACGACCCAAGGCGAGATCGGGATGCGCGGCAACGGCCTGATGAAGGGCTATTACCGCAGCCCGGACGAGACCGCGAAGGCGTTCCGCAACGGCTGGTACATGACCGGAGATCTGGCCGTGCAGCACCCGGACGGGTACATCAAGATCGCGGACCGGGCCAAGGACATCATCATCTCCGGCGGCGAGAACATCTCCTCCATCGAGGTCGAAGGCTGCGTCGCGGGGCATCCGGCGGTGTCGCTCTGCGCGGTGGTGGCCAAGCCGGAC
This sequence comes from Palleronia rufa, assembly GCF_000743715.1. Classification (GTDB taxonomy): domain Bacteria; phylum Pseudomonadota; class Alphaproteobacteria; order Rhodobacterales; family Rhodobacteraceae; genus Palleronia; species Palleronia rufa. The sequence goes on along the minus strand of NZ_JQEY01000002.1, from coordinate 298,298 downwards.
GATAAATGGGGCGAGGTGCCCTGCGCCTTCGTGGAACTGAAGGACGGCAAGGATGCGACCGCCGAAGAGATCATCTCCTACGTGCGGGAGCGGCTGGCCGGGTTCAAGACTCCCAAGGAGGTGATCTTCGAGGAGCTTCCCAAGACATCGACCGGCAAGGTCCAGAAATACGAGCTGCGCAAGCGGTTCGGTTAGCCGTGTTGCCGGAGCGGCGGCGCCGGCATAAACTTGCCGATCAGAGGCAAGAGCGAGGCGGCCCCGTGCCGCGGCATCGGCAATGACCGCACTGACGGATTTCGAGCGGCTGGAGGCACCGGCGCTCTGGCGGCCCTCGTCCTATCAGAAGCGGCGCGAAGTCATCGTGTCGGTCGGGGACGCTACCCTTGCCATCGTGGCGCCGGACGAGCGGCCCCTTGCGCACTGGTCCCTTTCGGCTATCGAGCGGCGCAATCCCGGAGCGGTTCCGGCCATCTACGCGCCGGGATCCGAGGCCAGGGAAACGCTGGAAATCGACGACGCCACGATGATCGGCGCGATCGAGCGGGTCCGCATGTCGGTCGCGCGCCGCAGCCCGCGCCGGGGTCGGGTACGCGTTGCCGTCCTGTCCCTGGCGATGGCCGGGCTTGTCGTCGCGGGGGCGGTCTGGCTGCCCGAGGCACTGATGCGCCACGCCGCCCAGGCGGTGCCGCCGGCAATCCGCGCCGACACCGGCGCCCGCCTTCTGGAGCAGCTGACCGGGCTTGCCGGTGCGCCCTGCCGAAACGAATCCGCCCGGGCGCCGCTCGACGCGCTCGCGCGCCGGCTGCTCGGGGCCGGCGGCGGCCGGATCGTCGTGCTGCCCGGCGGGATGGCCGGCGCCGCGCTGCTGCCGGGCCGGACGGTCGTCGTGGACCGCGCGCTGATCGAGGATTACGATGGCCCCGAAGAGGTGGCCGGCTACGTGCTTGCCGCCCTGGCCCGCGCCGATACCGACGATCCGATGGGCCGCCTCATCCGCCTGACCGGGCCACGCACGGCGGTCGGTCTGCTCACCCGAGGCGAAGTTCCGGCCGAAAAGCTGTCCGCCTATGCCGAACGGATCTTTTCGACTCCGCAACCAGAGGCAGATGCTACCGCGCTTGCCGCCAGGTTCGCGCGCGCCGGCGTGTCTCTGACGCCCTATGCCCGGGCGCGCGATCTCACCGGCACCGGCGTGCCGGGTCCGGCCAGGTCCGGCCCCGCGGCGCAGACCGATCCGCCGATCCTGTCGGACGGGCAATGGGTCGCGCTTCAGAGCGTCTGCGGCGCGTGACCGGCCGCCGTCGCCCTATTGCGGCGGGACCCGCGGAACGATCTGCTGGCCCGCGCGGGTCCGGACGGTCACGTAGCGCCCGGAGGCGAGAGCCGCCCGCTGCGCCGCGTAGTCGGTGTACGGAAAGATCAGATAATTGTACTCATGCGTCGCATCGCGCCCGTCCTGGGTCTTGAGCCGCCGCGGCACGGTCTGGGTCCAGACCAGAGACGTCTGCAGCGCCCCCGACAGAAGCTGCCGCCCCGCGTAGGGGTTAAGACGCCCGTCCGTCCAGGCGCGCTTGTAGCCCCGCGGGACGGTATCCGCCGGAACCATGCGACGTGACTGGGGCACCCGCCGCGGTGTCACGGTCGTGCGGAAGGTCTGCGGGTTGCTTGCCACGAACCGGGTCGGCGTGCCGCCGCACTGCGCCCGGCCCTCCGCATCGCGCGACAGGGTCCAGGACGCCGCGCCCGCGCGGACATAGACGCAGCCGTCGGCATCGACGAACCGCGTCCCCGAATAGCCGGCCGGGGGCGTGTTGATCTGCGCCAGTCCCGGCGTGGCAAGGACGGAGAGCAGCAGCGCAGACAGCAGCCTGAACGACTTGACCGACGTGAACATCCCATTCCCCCCGGACGTGGACCGACTCCCAGCTTGGCCCAGACCGCCGCCCGGAACAAGCGCCGTCACTTGGTGCCGAACATCCGGTCCCCGGCATCGCCCAGACCCGGAACGATGTAGCCCTGACCGTTCAGACGCTCATCCAACGCCGCTGTGACGATCGGCACGTCGGGATGTGCCTCCTTCATCCTCTGCACCCCTTCGGGTGAGGCCAGAAGGCAGAGAAAGCGGATGTCCGTCGCCCCGGCCTCCTTCAGCCGGGAGATCGCCGCGACAGACGAATTGCCGGTGGCAAGCATCGGGTCCACCGCGATGACCACACGTCTGTCCAGTTCAGCCGGAACCTTGAAATAATACTCCACCGGCTTCAGCGTCTCCTCATCCCGGTAGAGTCCGACGAACCCGACCCGCGCCGAGGGGATGAGGTCCAGCATCCCGTCCAGAAGTCCGTTCCCGGCCCGCAGGATCGACACCAGCGCCAGCTTTCGACCGGCGAGCGTTGGGGCCTCCATCTCGGTCAGGGGGGTCTCGATCGTCGTGGTGGTCACCGGCAGGTCGCGGGTGATCTCATAGGCCAGAAGCTGGCTGATCTCGCGCAGGAGCTGGCGGAATACGGCGGTGGGGGTGCGCTTGTCGCGCATGATCGTCAGCTTGTGCTGCACCAGCGGGTGGGTGACGACCTGGAGATGCTCGGTCATCGGTCGATCCTTTCCAGCAATTCCTGACGGGTCCTGTCGTCGCAGAACGCCGCGCGGGCGGCAACCCGCGCGATCTCGCGGAAGGCATCGTCGTCCCAGCCGAATGTTTCCGCCAGGCGGTCGTATTCGTGGCCCATGTCGGTGTGGAAGAACGGCGGGTCGTCGGTGGACACGGTGACCTTCACCCCCGCCGCGCGCAGCGTCTCTATCGGATGCGTCGCCCAGCGATAGAGACCCAGCGCCACGTTCGACCCGGGGCAGACCTCCAGCACGATTCCGTCGCCGGCAAGCCGGTCCACCAGCGCCGCATCCTCGACGGCGCGCACGCCATGGCCGATCCGTTCGACCCGCAGATCGTCCAGCGCCTGACGCACGCTGTCGGGCCCGGCCCACTCCCCGGCATGGGTGGTCAGCCGCAGGCCCGCCTCCCGCGCCATGTCGAAGGCATAGGCGAAATCGCCCTGCCGCCCGCGGCCCTCGTCGCCGCCCATGCCGAAACCGGTGACGAAGTCGCCGGCGGTCTCCGCGGCGCAGAGCGCGGTTTCGCGGGCCTTGTCGGGGCCGAAATGGCGGATGCAGGTGACGATGGCGCGCATGTCGATTCCGAAGTCGCGCCGCGCCGTCCCGGCGGCCTCCCGGATCGCGGCCAGGTAGTCGCGCCAGGCGGACGGGTCCCGCCCGCCGCAGAAATCCGGGCTTAGAAACGCCTCGGTATAGATCACGCCGGTCTCTGCCGAGCGTTCCAGCACGACACGCGTCAGCCGGGCGTAGTCCTCAGGGCTCCGCAACACGCTTGTCGCACCCTCATAGACGCGCAGGAAGTCGAGAAACCCGTCGTAGCGGTAGCCGCCGCCGTCCGCGTCGAACAGACCAGACAGGTCCACGGACTTCTCGCGGGCCAGGGCGCGCACCAGATCGGGCGGCGCCGCGCCTTCCAGATGCAGGTGCAGCTCGATCTTTGGAAGGTCGCTCACAGGAAACTCCGTCCGGGGCCGCGTTCCGTCAGGCCCAGGTGCGCCGCGACGCTGGCCGCCACGTCCACGAACGCCACCTGGCCCAGCGGACCGGCGCCGCGCCCGGCGACAAGCACCGGCACCCGTTCGCGGGTGTGATCCGTGCCGCGGAAGGTGGGATCGTTGCCGTGGTCGGCGGTGATGAGCATCATATCCCCCTCCCGCAGCCCGGCGATCAGACGTGGCATCTGGCCGTCGAACCACTCAAGATGCCGCCCGTATCCCACCGGATCGCGGCGGTGGCCATAGAGGCTGTCGAACTCCACCAGATTGGCAAAGGTCAGCGACCCCGGCTCGGCGCTGTCGATCCTGGCGGCCAGCGCCTCGACCAGCTCCGCGTCGGTGCCCTTTACCCTGGTATCGATCCCCCGCATCGAGAAGATATCGCCAATCTTGCCCACCGAATGGACCGGCCGCCCGGACGCTCTGGCCCAGTCGCACAGGGTCGGCGCGGGCGGCGCGATGGCAAAGTCCCGCCGGTTGGACGTCCTTGTCCAGCCCGCCCGTTCCGATCCCAGGAACGGCCGCGCGATCACCCGGCCGACCCGTCTGGCGTGCAGTTCCGGCGCGAGGGCGGCGCACAGGTCCAGCAGCCGGTCGAGGCCGAACGCCTCCTCATGGGCGGCGATCTGGAACACGCTGTCGGTGGAGGTGTAGCAGATCGGCCGACCGGTCCGGATATGCGCGGCGCCCTCCTCTTCTATGATATTGGTGCCGCTGGCGTGACGGTTACCGAGGATCCCGTCGCTGCCCGCCAGTTCGCAGACCCGGGCGACAAGCCGATCCGAGAAGCACGGAGTCTGGCGCGGGAAGAACGTCCACTCCCACGGCACTGGCAGCCCGGCCAGCTCCCAGTGCCCCGACGGCGTGTCCTTGCCCAGGGAGACCTCTGTCGCGGCGCCCCAGAGACCGTGCGGCTCCGCGCCCAGCCCCGGCGCGTCGAGACCGGAGGCGAGCGTCACCGCCCGCCCCAGCCCCAGCCGGTCGAGGTTGGGCAGCGCAAGCGGCCGGTCGGTGCCGGCCAGCGCCCGGGCGATATGACCCACGGTGTTCGCCCCGGCGTCGTCGAATGCCGCAGCATCGGGCGCGCCGCCGATGCCGACGGAATCCAGGACCACGAGAAACGCGCGTCCGGTCATGCGATCCGCTCCAGAATCAGATCTTGCGGCGGGGGCGCATCGGTGCCGGTCTGCATGGCGGACCGGACAAGCGCCTCGGCGCGGTCGGCATCGGCCTGGCTGGCCGCGTGGATGCGGCAGAGCGGATCGCCTGCCGCCAGCGCGGCGCCGATCCGCGCGATGGCGTCCAGACCCACGGCCGGGTCGATCCGGTCGCCCTCCCGCCGCCGACCGCCACCCAGTTCCGCAACGCAGCGCCCCAGCGCCGCGCCGTCGATGCCCGTCACGTGGCACGGCGCTTTCGCCGCCACCATCCGCACGACCGGCGCCGCGGGCAGGTGGTCCGCGGAACGCTCGGCGAAATCCGACGGCCCGCCCAGCGCCGCCACCATTGCGGCGAACCGCTCCAGCGCCGCGCCGGAGGCCAGAGCGCGCTCAAGACGGTCCTGCGCACCGTCGATGCCGACCAGACCCAGCAGTTCCACCCCCAGCGCCAGCGCCACGTCGGTGAGCGGCCCGCCGCCTTCTCCGCGCAGCGCCTCCATCACCGCCGCGATTTCCAGCGCGTTGCCGCAGGCGGGTGCCAGCGGCGCGTCCATCGCGGTGACCAGCGCCGTCGTCGGGCAGCCCGCGCCGCGCGCCGTGCCGACCAGCGCGCGGGCCAGCGCGGCCGCCGCCGCGCGGTCGGCCATGAACGCCCCGCGTCCGGCCTTGACGTCCAGCACCAGCGCGTCCAGCCCGGCCGCCAGCTTCTTGGACAGAATCGACGCGGTGATGAGGTCGATCTGGTCCACGGTCGCGGTCACATCGCGCACGGCGTAGAGCCTCCGGTCCGCCGGCGCGATCCCGTCGCCGGCCGCGACGATGGCCAGCCCCTGGCGCCCGACCATGGCGCGGAATGCGGCCGCCGGCACCTCACAGCAGACGCCGGGGATTGCCTCCAGCTTGTCGAGCGTGCCGCCGGTATGCCCCAGCCCCCGGCCGGAGATCATCGGCACATAGGTCCCGCAGGCCGCCAGCATCGGCGCCAGCACCAATGACACCGGATCGCCCACGCCGCCGGTGGAATGCTTGTCCACCACCGGCCCGTCCAGATCCCAGCCGAGCTGCGTCCCGCTGCCGGCCATTGCAAGGGTCAGGGCCACCCGACCGGCCTCTCCCAGACCGTTTCCGCAGCAGACCGCCATGGCGAAGGCGCCCGCCTGCGCGTCGCTGACCGCGCCGGAGGCCAGACCGGCCGCGAAGGCGCCCAGCGCCTCCGGCGCCGGAGTGCGGCCCGCGCGCAGGTCCGCAAGCAGGTCGACCGTTCTCACCGGGCGTCCATGTGGCCCGCGGCGAACGCCCCCGGCAGCAGGTCGCGCACGCAGGTTTCCGACCGCTGACCGGAGACGCTCGCCAGCACTACCCTGACGTCGGGGGCGGCGAATTCGGCCAGCTTCTGGCGGCATCCGCCGCAGGGCGGCACCGGGCTGGGGCTATCGGCGATGACGGCGACTTCCGCGATGTCGCGCGCGCCCGCAGCCACCATCGCCGCGATGGCGCCCGCCTCGGCGCAGGTGCCCTCGGGGTAGGCGACGTTCTCGACGTTGCAGCCGGCAAAAACCCGGCCATCCGCTGTGCGCAGGGCCGCCCCGACCTTGAAGCCGGAATAGGGCGCGTGGGCATTAAGCCGAACGGCCGCGGCGGCGGCGATCAGGTCATCCATCATGGCATGGTGCGGCGGCACCCGGACCTTGGCAAGCGGGAACCGACGGGCCGTTCCGGTCATTGATCCCCGAAAGGAGACGCGTGATGTCCGACGAAGACAAACCCGCCAACCAGGCCCCTCCCGCCGCCGGTTTCCCGGTCGGAGGTGCCGTCGTGGGCGGCGATGAGGCCGCGGCCGGGGACGAGCCGATGACAGAGGTCCAGGCCGCAAGGCTGAGAGATCTGTGCGAAAAGCACGATGAGGCGTTCGACGGCAACCTCACCAGGTCGCAGGCCGACGACCGGATCGCGGCATTGGAGCGCGCATGATCGCCGCGGGAACCCTTTCCTTCCCAGCGGTGTTGCTCATCGGAACGAAATGGGAACATATAAATGTCCGATGATCTGACCGACCCCAAGACCGACGCCCCGTCGAACGCCGACAAGCCCGTGGACGACTGGGTGACCGGGGACGAGCGCATGACCGGTGCGCAGGCCTCTTATCTCAAGACCCTGTGCGAGGAGGCCGGAGAACCCTTCGACCCCGACCTCAGCAAGGCCGATGCCTCTCGCCGGATCGACGCGCTGCAAGAGCGCACTGGCCGCGGCTGACCGGCTTCTGTATCCCTTCGGCTGTGGCGGATCGGCGCAGCGGGAGGAGACCGGGCATGAGCGACGAGAAGAAGGCAGCCTTGCGAGAGGCCGCGCTGAATTATCATCGCCATCCCAAGCCCGGCAAGCTGGAGATCCGCGCGACCAAGCCGCTGGCGAACGCGCGCGACCTGTCGCGCGCCTATTCCCCCGGGGTGGCCGACGCGTGCACGGAGATCGAGCGTGATCCGCAATCCGCGCGCGATTACACCGCACGCGGCAACCTTGTCGGAGTCGTGACGAACGGCACCGCGGTCCTGGGCCTGGGCGACATCGGCGCGCTGGCGTCAAAGCCCGTGATGGAAGGCAAGGCGGTCCTCTTCAAGAAATTCGCCAATATCGACTGTTTCGATATCGAGCTGGAGGAAAGCGACCCCGAAAAACTGGCAGAGATCGTCTGCGCGCTGGAACCCACCTTCGGCGCCATCAACCTGGAGGACATCAAGGCCCCCGATTGCTTCGTCGTCGAGCGCATCTGCCGCGAGCGGATGAATATACCGGTGTTCCACGACGACCAGCACGGAACCGCCATCGTGGTGGGTGCCGCCGCGACGAACGCGCTGCGGGTGGCCGGGAAGGACTTCGCCGACATCAAGGTCGTGTCGACCGGCGGCGGCGCGGCCGGGATCGCCTGTCTCGACATGCTCCTCACCCTCGGGGTACAGCGCGCGAATGTCTGGCTCTGCGATCTGGACGGCCTGGTCCACGAGGGGCGCCAGACCGGCATGACCGAGCAGAAGGCGGCCTATGCCCAACCCGGCGGCGCACGGACGCTGGACGACGTGATCGACGGCGCGGACCTGTTCCTGGGCCTTTCCGGGCCGGGCGTGCTGATACCGGCGATGGTGGCGCGGATGGCGTCGGCGCCGATCATCTTTGCCCTTGCAAATCCCAGCCCGGAGATCGACCCGGAGGAGGCCCGCAAGGTCGCGCCGAACGCGCTGATCGCCACGGGACGGTCCGACTTTCCAAACCAGGTCAACAACGTGCTCTGCTTTCCGTTCATCTTCCGCGGGGCGCTGGATGCCGGCGCCCGCACGATCAACGATGAGATGAAGGTGGCCTGCGTCGAGGGCATCGCCGAATTGGCCCGGCGCACCACCTCCGCCGAGGCGGCAGCCGCCTACCAGGGCGAGCAGATGACCTTCGGACCGGACTATCTGATCCCCAAGCCGTTCGATCCGCGGCTGATGGGCGTCGTCGCCACCGCCGTCGCCCGCGCCGCCGGCGAGACCGGCGTCGCCGAGCGCCCGATCGAGGACCTGGCCGCCTACAAGCGCAAGCTCGACGCCAGCGTGTTCCGGTCGTCCTTCATCATGCGCCCCGTGTTCGAGGCCGCGGCCACCGCCACGCGCCGCATCGTCTTCGCCGAGGGCGAGGATGAGCGCGTCCTGCGCGCCGCCAACGCCATGCTGGAAGAGACCACCGACAAGCCGATCCTGATCGGCCGTCCGGAGGTCATCGCGCTCAGGGCCGAACGCGCGGGACTTGCCATCCGTCCCGACCGCGACTTTGAGATCGTGTCCCCCGACAACGATCCCCGCTATCGCGACTACTGGAACACCTATCATGAGATCATGCAGCGCAAGGGCGTGACCCCCGACATCGCCAAGGCGATCATGCGCACCAATACCACCGCCATCGGCGCCGTGATGGTGTACCGGGAGGAGGCGGATTCGATGGTCTGCGGCACGTTCGGTCAGTATCTCTGGCACCTCAACTACATCTCACAGGTGCTTTCGACAAAGGAGTGCCACCCGATAGGCGCCCTGTCGTTGATGATCCTGGAAGACGGGCCGCTCTTCGTGGCCGATACACATGTTCATCCGCAGCCAACGCCCGAGCAGATCGCAGAGACCTGCATCGCCGCCGCCCGCCACGTCCGCCGCTTCGGGGTGGAGCCGAAGATCGCGCTCTGCTCCCATTCGCAGTTCGGGAATTTCGACTGCGACACGGGCGTCAGGATGCGCGCGGCGCTGGAGATCCTGGACGCCGCCCCGCGCGATTTCGTCTATGAGGGCGAGATGCACGCCGATGCCGCGCTCGACCAGGGGGTGCGCGAGCGGATCTTTCCCAATTCGCGCCTCAGCGGGTCGGCGAACGTGCTGGTCTTTGCCAATACCGACGCGGCATCGGGCGTGCGCAACATTCTCAAGATGAAGGCCGGAGGCCTGGAAGTCGGCCCGATCCTCATGGGGATGGGCAACCGCGCCCATATCGTGACGTCGTCGATCACGGCGCGGGGCCTGCTGAACATGTCCGCCGTCGCAGGCACGCCCGTCGCCCATTACGGCTGAGACGCTTGTTCGGGCGGCCCGGGAGGTGCCGCCCTGCCCGGCTCAGCGCTTGCCCTTGGGGGCCGGGGTCGGCTCCGGGGCGGCCTTCGGCTTCGGCTTGGGGGCTTTCTTCGGTTTCTTCGGCGTCCTGTCGCCCATGGTATCGGTCCTTCGCCAGGGGCCGCGCGGGATGCGCCGCCCTGTCCCGATCATCGCATCGCGCAGCCCGCCGCGCTGGCCGGAAATCGACGCGCAACGAGTCGGATTCAGGCCGGCCGGGACAGGCGCGCCACAAGACGGTCCCGCGCGGCGGGGATCGGCCGATCCCCCAGGGAAGGTGCCAGCCGCGTGCCGAGCACATGCCCGGTGACGCGCAGGCCCGCGACGATCTCTGCCGGGACCGCCGGGCCCTGCCCCAGCATGCAGAGCGGCAGCGGCAGCAGCCGGTCCGCCCAGCCGCCCGCACCGGCGCGCGACACCGCCCGGCCGGTCCGCGGCGACACATAGGCCAGATCCTCGCGGCTGCCGGTGACGGCACAGCGGCTGAGATCCAGCCCGAAACCCAGCCGGTCGATGAGGCCCATTTCCCAGCGCAGATAGGCCAGCGGCCAATGGCCACCGTGCTCGATCAGATCCGCCACCGTCATCGTCGCCTCATAGAGTCCCGGCTGCGCCTCGCGCTCCGGCAGCACGAACGACAGCAGCGACGTGACCGAGGTCAGCCCCGCCAGCGCCAGCGGATCGGCCAGCACTCCGGCCCGGCTGCGAACTGCATCGACGGCATAATGGCCCAGGTGGTCCTCCAGCCGCGCGCGCCACGCGAATTGAAGCTGCGCACCGGGCTGCATCAGCGCGGCCAGCCGGCGTCCGCCACCGCCCCGCACGACACCGGCGTGGCGGCCGTGGTCGCGGGTCAGGGCCTCGACGATGGCATCGCTTTCGCCGTGGCGCCGGACGGCAAGCACCATCCCCTCTTCGCGCCATTCGATCACGGCGCGGCCGCTCTCATGCCAGCCCTTCCTGGTCCAGGAGGGTGCGTCCCTGCCGGTCCTCGACCTCGACGATCCAGAGGTCCCGGTCCCGCGACCGCTCTGCGCGCAGGGCGGCATCGACCTCCGCCTCGGCGCCCGCGGACCACTCCGCCCAGACAGTCGCGTCGGACTCGAAGTCGTAGCGCCGCGCGAATGCGACCGCGCGCCCGTCCAGCGTGGCAAGCTTGACGGCCACGGCGCCGGCGGTGTCGTCGCCGCGTGCGATCACATAGGCCGGGATGCCGGCCGTCTGCAGCCGGCGCAGATAGGCCGCCACCCAGATCCCGCTTGCCAACCGCGCCATCGGGCCCCTCAGCCGCCGTCCTTGAAGTCCAGCCCGATCTCCGAATAGCGCTCGGCCTCCTCCAGCCAGCCGGGACGGACCTTGACCTGCAAAAACAGGTGGATCTTGCGGCCCAGGAACGCGGCCAGTTCCTCGCGCGCGGCCTGGCTGACGGCCTTGATCGTCTCACCCTTCTTGCCCAGAAGGATGCCCTTGTGGCCGTCCCGGATCACGTAGACGATCTGGTCTATACGGGCGGAACCATCGTCGCGTTCCTCCCAACTCTCCGTTTCCACGGTCAACTGGTAGGGCAGTTCCTGATGGAGCCGCAGCGTCAGTTTCTCGCGGGTGATCTCGGCGGCGATCATCCGCATCGGCAGATCGGCGATCTGGTCCTCAGGATAGAGCCAAGGCCCCTCCGGCAGCATCCCGGCCAGAGCGCGGCGCAGATCCTCCACCCCGTGTCCCTTCTCGGCCGAGATCATGAACGTCTCGGCAAAGGCGAACCGGTCGTTCAGCGCCTTGGACAGCGCCAGAAGGGTCCGCGCCTCGACCCGGTCGATCTTGTTGATCGCCAGGATCACGCCGGTCGCCCCGCGTTCCTCCAGGCTGTCGAGGATCGCCTCGACCCCCTCGGTCAGGCCGCGGTGCGCCTCGACCAGCAGCACCACGATGTCGGCATCCGCGGCCCCGCCCCAGGCCGCCGCGACCATGGCACGGTCCAGCCTGCGGCGCGGCGCGAACAGGCCGGGCGTATCCACGAACACCAGCTGCGCGTCGCCCTCCATGGCGACCCCGCGGATCCGGGCACGCGTCGTCTGCACCTTGTGGGTGACGATGGAGACCTTGGCCCCCACCATCCGGTTCAGCAGGGTGGATTTGCCTGCGTTGGGCTCACCGATCAGGGCGACGAAACCGGCGCGTGTGGTCATGGAACGACTCCTCTGGCAGCCAGGCTCCGGGTTCTAGCCGAGCGGTGCTTCGCTGGCCAGTGCGCGCGTCCCTCACGGATCTTCATCGCCGCCCAGGCTCTCAAGCAGCGCACGCGCTGCACCTTGCTGGGCCTCTCGCTTGGACGTCGCCCGGGCCGTCGCGGTCCGGCCCGAAGACAGCCGCGCCTCTATGGTGAATTCCGGCGCGTGGTCGGGTCCGCGCCTGGCAAGCTCCACGTAATCCGGCGGCGCCAGCCCGCGCGCCTGCGCCCATTCCTGAAGCGCGGTCTTGGGGTCGCGGGCGTCGGCTTCGACCCGCGCGATCCGCGATCCCCAGAGTCGCAGGATGCAGTCCCGCGCCGCCTCGAACCCGCCGTCGCGGTACACCGCGGCGATGACCGCCTCCATGGCATCGCCCAGAAGGGCCTCCTTGCGGCGCCCGCCCGACATCATCTCGGACCGGCCCAGCCGGAGCACGTCACCCAATCCGATGTCGCGCGCGACCTCCGCGCAGGTTTCCTTGCGCACCAGCGCGTTGAAGCGCGGGGCGAGCTGACCCTCCGCCGCGTCGGGATCGGCCCGCAGCAGAGCCTCTGCCATGACCAGACCAAGCACCCGGTCGCCCAGGAATTCCAGCCGCTGGTTGTCCGGCCGGGTGGTGGAGGCGATGGAGCCATGGGTCAATGCCCTGAGCAGCAGTTCGGGCCGTGAGAAATCATGGCCGAGCCGCCGGCCAAAGGCGCTTTGCTCGGCCGTCAGCTTCACACGATCTTCTCGAAGAACCGATCAGGACGCCAAGTCCAGAAGAACAGCATCGACTTTCCCGCAGAGGAAAATATCACCCGGTCGGCCCGCCCGATCAGGTTCTCGAACGGGACGAACCCGACGCCCATGGCGTTCTGGCTGACACGGCTGTCGGTGGAATTGTCCCGGTTGTCGCCCATGAAGAAGTAGTTGCCTTCCGGCACCGTATAGACCGGCGTGTCGTCCAGACGTGAGGTCCGCACGTTCAGGATGTCGTGGCTGACCCCGCCCGGCAACGTCTCGATGAAGCGCGACTTCAGGCAGTCGGTGCCCAGCGCCGCGCCGGCGTTCTCGCATTGGGGCAGATTGCCGACCGGTCCCTGTTTCTCGAAGGTCTCGACGAAGGTCCCGGCCGGCTCCTGGGGGGCTTCCTCACCGTTGATGTAGAGGACGCCGCCGCGCACCTGGATGCGGTCGCCCGGCAGACCGATCAGCCGCTTGATGAAATCCGATCCGGTTACCGGATGGCGGAACACCACGACGTCGCCGCGGTCGGGCTGCGACCCCAGCCAACGGCCGTCGATGAAGGTGCAAAGCGAAAACGGACAGGAATACTGGGAATAGCCATAGGCCATCTTGTTGACGAAAAGGAAATCGCCGACCAGCAACGTATCCTTCATCGACCCCGAGGGGATCCAGAACGGCTGGAAGAAGAGGGTGCGGAACACACCCGCGATCAGCAGCGCATAGACCACGGTCTTGATGGTCTCGACGATGCCGCCCTTGTCTTCGCCCTTGGCCATGGCCGCGCTCTCCCGCCTGATGCCGCGCCTAGATGCGGGGCGGGCACGGCAGTGTCAATCCTGCCCTGAGGGCGCGTACAGACGCAGCACGTCGGCCTCCATCACCGGTCCAAGGAATTCGATCGGATGCCGCGCGGCCTGCATGAAATCGGCCAGAAACAGGCCCGGATAGGCGAAATAGCCCTCTTTCACGGCGTCGCGGCCGGCGGCGAACACCACCCGTTCGATGCCCGCCATACCCATGGCGCCAAGGCACATCTCGCAAGGTTGCAGCGTCGTGATGACGGTGGCGCCTTTCAGGCCCCCCTCGGGACGGTCGCCGGCGGCATGTGCCATGGCCACGATCTCGGCGTGGCGCGACGGATCCTTGTCCACATGCACCTCATTGTCGCCCCAGGCAACAACCTCATCGCCGATCAGCACAGCGGCGACGATGGGCGCGCGGTCGTCGTGGCTTTCGGCCAGTTCGAGCGCGCGGCGAATGGCATGTCCGAGCGCGCCCAGTTCTGCGCTGGTCGGTTCCGTGTTGCCGGTGTCTTTCATGGGATGCCGTCCGATTGCGTTCATTCGGCCGCCAACGTGGGTCGCGACCGGAGGTTCCCGCGGCAACCTGTCCCGCCCGGTCAGCGAATCGGTCGCGCCTCGATCAGGACGAAGGCCTGCGCCCAGGGGTGGTCGTCGGTGAGGGTAACGTGGATGATCGCCTCATGGCCCGGCGGGGTCATCTGCGCCAGCCTGTCCGCGGCCCAGCCCGTCACCTCCATCACCGGCTGGCCTGTGGGCAGGTTGCGCACCGCCATGTCCTTCCACGCGATGCCCATCCTGAGGCCGGTCCCCAGCGCCTTCGAGCACGCCTCCTTGGCGGCCCAGCGCTTGGCGTAGGTGCCCGGCGTATCGGCGCGTCGTTCGGCCCTTGCCTGCTCGGTATCGGTGAAGACGCGGTTTCGGAAACGGTCGCCGAACCGCTCCAGCGTGGCGGCGATCCGGTCGATATTGGCAAGATCGGTACCGATGCCCAGGATCATCCCGCAGTCACCCTGCGCGCTGCGCGGCTCACGGTGACCGCGACCCGCCGCGGAACGCCGACGGCCGTCGCAGCCGGATGGGTTCGCGCCGGGCCCCGGCAAACGCGCAGGCTGGCCGGCCGCGCCAAGAGCGCAGAGCGAACGGGAAGAAGGCGGCGCATGTGCACTCCCTCAGGGCGCAGACCCACGCAGCCTGGCCGCCGAAGGGGCAGGTTGCCAATCCGCAGCGGCGTCAGTCAGCCCTTGTCGTCGTCGGCGTCGTTGTCGTCGTCGGGCAGGTTGAAGAAGCTGTCGGCGTCGCTCACGTCGCGCGTGTCCTCTTCGTCCAGTTCCTCTCCGGTGTCGGACAGGGTAAAGGTCTCCAGCCCCGAGATCGAGGACGGCATCTTCGGCTCCGGCTCGCCGGACAGGCTCTGCTCCGTCGAGACCAGCTTGCGCCGCTCATCGTCGGACATGACCGGGCTGTCCTTGGCCTTCTTGGCCGCGGCTTTCTGAACGGCAAGGTCCAGTTCGGACTGCTTGCAAAGGCCCAGCGCCACCGGATCGACGGGCTCCAGACTGTTGATGTTCCAATGCGTCCGCTCGCGGATCGACTGGATGGTCGGCTTCGTGGTGCCGACCAGCTTGGAGATCTGCGCATCGGCCAGCTCGGGGTGGAACTTCACCAGCCACAGGATCGCGGCGGGGCGGTCCTGGCGCTTGGACAACGGCGTGTAGCGCGGACCGCGGCGCTTTTCCTCGCCGACGGCGGCGGGGTTGAACTTCAGCCGCAGCTTGTGGGCCGCGTCCTTTTCGGCGCGGTCGATCTCATCCTGGGTCAGCTGGTTGTTGGCGATCGGATCGAATCCCTTCACCCCCGTGGCGACATCGCCATCCGCGATGCCCTGGACCTCCAATTCATGCAGCCCGCAGAAATCGGCCACCTGCTTGAAGGTGAGCGTGGTGTTGTCCACCAGCCAGACCGCGGTGGCCTTGGCCATGATCGGTTTCTCAGCCATCTGTCCTCACTCCTTGTCTCGCGAACATGGGGCCTCCGGGGCCCGGGGCTCCGGGCCGACCCGGAGGAGCCGGGCCAAGTTCGCATTGTCGGGGAACTCCGGGCCGATATAGTCGCCCAGCCGCCGCAAGGGAAGAGTCAAATGTTGCGCCGTTTCGTCCAGCTTGCCGCCCTCGTTCTGGTATCCTTTCCCGCGCAGGCCCAGAACCGCGCCGGCACATTCGACTACTACGTGCTGGCCCTCTCCTGGTCGCCGACGTGGTGCGCGCTGGAAGGAACGGCGCGGAACGCGCCGCAATGCGACCGGCCGCTGGGATGGGTGCTGCACGGTCTCTGGCCGCAGTACGACCGGGGATATCCCGAATACTGCGCCGGCACGGGGCGCGATCCGTCCCGCGCCCAGACCGGCGCCATGGCAGACATCATGGGGGCGTCTGGCGCCGCCTGGTACCAGTGGAAGAAGCACGGCCGCTGCAGCGGGCTGGAGGCCGGGGCCTATTTCGACCTGGCCCGCCGCGCCTACGACGGTGTTGCCCGGCCTGAAGTCCTGCGCCGCCTGCCCGACCCGGTTCGGCTACCGGCACGGGTGGTGGAACAGGCCTTCCTTGCCGACAATCCGGCCCTTTCCCCCGACGCGATCACCATTACCTGCAAGGCGGGTCGCATCCAGGAGGCACGGATCTGCCTCAGCCGCGACGACCTGACACCGATCCGCTGCGGCCCCGATGTCGTGCGGGACTGCGCGATGACCGACGCGCTTCTCGACCCGGTCCGGTGAGCCGCCCGTTGGGGCGCGGTCCGATCGCGATCAGACCCACTTGTAGTTGAAACTGACGCTGATCCGCTCATCCTCGGACATGTTTAGCGGAACCTCATGGCGCACGAAACTCTCCCACAGAAGCACCTCGCCCACGGCGGGCGCGATATAGACGAAGGGCTTGAGATCCGCGGGCGCGTCGGGCTTGCGGGGCGGCGCCGCCATCATCATCGGGTGGCGCGGATCCTCGAACCGGATCGCCGACGCGCCTTCGGGCATCGCGACATAGGTGGTGCCGGAAATGACGGAATGCGGATGCAGATGGCCGGAATGGCTGCCGCCTTCCGGCAAGATGTTGATCCACAGATCCTCCAGTTCCAGCCGCCCGTCCCCAAGATCGAACGCAAGTTCGGCGGCGAAGGCTGTGACATGGGCATCCAGGATCTTCACCAGATCGGCGAAGATCGGGAACCGCCACGGCAGGTCGCTCAGGGACGCATAGCTGGTGTAGCCCGGATAGCCGTTCGCCTCACACCAGTCCTGGCCAGCCGCGTCATCCTCCGCGATGGCGATACAGGAACGTTCCAGCTCTTGCGCGTCCAGTTGCCCGTGGTCGGAAAGATGGCCCCGATAGAGGCGGGTCACGAAGAGGGATGTCACTGCCATGACCGGGCCCTATGCCATTGCGACAAGCAGCACGGATGCACCGTGCGGAATTCTCGCAGAAAACTCATACGCCCCGATAGAAGCGCGGCGACATGCGCAAAGGGCAGAGGTTTCCCCCTGCCCTCATGCGATCAGTCAAGAGGGGTTTCGCCGCACGGGCAGCGATCTACCAGTCTTCCCGGGCGACGACGCGCGTCTTGATCGGCAGCTTCATCGCGGCAAGGCGCAGCGCCTCACGCGCCACCGCATCGGTCACCCCGTCGAGTTCGAACATCACCCGGCCGGGCTTGACCTTGGCGGTCCAGCGATCGACAGAACCCTTGCCCTTGCCCATGCGCACCTCGATCGGCTTGGCAGTCACGGGCACGTCGGGAAAGATCCTGATCCAGACCCGGCCCTGACGCTTCATCTGGCGCGTCATGGCGCGGCGTGCCGCCTCGATCTGGCGGGCGGTGATGCGCTCGGGCTCAATCGCCTTGAGCCCCCAGGAGCCGAAGTTCAGGTCGGACCCGCCTTTCGCCTCGCCGTGGATGCGGCCCTTGTGCATCTTGCGGAATTTGGTGCGCTTCGGTTGCAGCATGTCTCAGCTCTCCTTAACGCCGGCCGCCGCGCGGGGCGGGACCGTCTTGAAGTTCCTGGGCGCGGCGGTCGCGGGCCTGCGGATCGTGCTCGAGGATCTCGCCCTTGAAGATCCAGACCTTGATCCCGATGATGCCGTAGGCCGTCTTGGCCTCAACCGTGGCGTGGTCGATGTCCGCGCGCAGCGTGTGCAGCGGCACCCGGCCCTCGCGGTACCACTCGGTCCGCGCGATCTCGGCGCCGCCGAGACGACCCGCAAGGTTCACCCGGATGCCGAGCGCGCCCATGCGCATGGCGTTCTGGACCGACCGCTTCATGGCGCGGCGGAAGGACACCCGGCGTTCAAGCTGCTGGGCGATGCTTTCGCCCACTAGAACGGCGTCGAGCTCCGGCTTGCGGACCTCGACGACGTTAAGATGCAGTTCGCTGTCGGTCATCGAGGCGAGCTTCTTGCGCAGCGTCTCGATATCCGCGCCCTTCTTGCCGATGATGACGCCGGGACGGGCCGTGTGGATGGTCACGCGGCACTTGCGGTGCGGACGCTCGATGATGACGCGGGAGATCCCCGCGGCCTTGCACTCTTCCTTGATGAATTCGCGGATCCGGATGTCCTCCAAAAGAAGATCACCGTAATCCTTGGTGTCGGCGTACCAGCGGCTGTCCCAGGTCCGGTTGACCTGGAGCCGCATGCCGATCGGGTTGACTTTGTTACCCATCAGACTTGCTCCTCGACCTGGCGGACCTTGATGGTGATTTCCGAGAACGGCTTTACGATGCGCCCGAACCGGCCGCGCGCCCGCGGACGGCCCCGCTTGAGCGTCAGGTTCTTGCCGACATAGGCCTCGGCGACGACCAACTCGTCCACGTCGAGGTTGTGGTTGTTCTCGGCATTCGCGATGGCCGACTGAAGGCACTTCTTCACGTCGGCGGCGATACGTTTCTTGGAGAAGGTCAGATCCTGCAGCGCACGATCGACCTTCTTGCCGCGGATCAGACCGGCCACGAGGTTCAGCTTCTGCGGAGAGGTGCGGAGCATCCGCGTCTTCGCCATCGCCTCGTTTTCGGCCACGCGGCGGGGATTGTTGTCCTTGCCCATGGCTTACTTCCTCTTGGCTTTCTTGTCGGCCGCATGACCGTAATAGGTCCGCGTCGGAGAGTATTCGCCGAACTTCTGGCCGATCATCTCTTCGGACACGTTCACCGGGATGTGCTTCTTCCCGTTGTAGACCCCAAAGGTGAGGCCAACGAACTGCGGCAGGATGGTGGAACGGCGCGACCAGATCTTGATGACCTCGTTGCGGCCCGACTCGCGGGACTTCTCGGCCTTCTTGAGGACGTAGGCGTCCACGAAAGGCCCTTTCCAGACGGAACGTGACATGTCTTACCGGCCTTTCTTGCGGGCGTGACGCGAGCGCACGATGAGCTTCTGCGACGCCTTGTTGGTGTTGCGGGTGCGGGCGCCCTTGGTGGGCTTGCCCCAGGGCGTCACCGGGTGGCGGCCACCGCTGGTCCGGCCTTCGCCACCGCCGTGGGGGTGATCGACCGGGTTCATGACCACGCCGCGGACCGACGGGCGGATGCCATTGTGCCGGTTGCGGCCCGCCTTGCCGATGTTCTGGTTCGAGTTGTCGGGATTCGACACCGCGCCGACCGTCGCCATGCATTCCTGCCGGACCAGCCGAAGCTCTCCGCTCGACAGACGGATCTGGGCGTAGCCGCCGTCGCGTCCGACGAACTGGGCGTAGGTGCCCGCGGCCCGCGCGATCTGGCCGCCCTTGCCGGGCTTCAGCTCGATGTTGTGGACGATCGTGCCGATCGGCATCCCCGAGAACGGCATCGCGTTGCCGGGCTTTACGTCGACCCTCGCGCCGGAAACGATCTTGTCGCCGACTGTCAGCCTTTGCGGCGCCAGGATATAGCGCTGCTCGCCATCCGCATACTGGATCAGCGCAATGAAAGCCGTACGGTTCGGGTCGTATTCGATCCGAACCACGACGGCTTCGACATCATGTTTGGTGCGCTTGAAGTCCACGATACGATAGAGACGCTTCGCCCCGCCGCCGCGGCGGCGCATCGTGATTCGTCCGGTGTTGTTCCGGCCCCCGTGCTGGCTCAGACCCTCGGTGAGGGCCTTGACTGGACGGCCTTTCCACAGCTCCGAACGGTCGATCAGCACCAGCCCGCGCTGGCCCGGCGTCGTCGGCTTATACGACTTGAGTGCCATGCTTTCTGTCTTCCGTTGATTGTGGCGACGGGTCGGTCCCGCCGCAATTTAAGGGCCCCGTAGGTCCCGGATCAGTGAGATACGCGGCCCCAAAGTGGTCCGGGGCCGCAGAACGGGTCAGCTATTACAGACCCGTCGTGACGTCAATCGTGTTGCCCTCTTCGAGGGTCACGTAGGCCTTCTTGACCGATCTGCGCCGGCCCATGATGCCCCGGAACCGCTTGACCTTGCCCTTGGTGATGGAGGTGTTCACCGCCTTCACCTTGACCCCGAAGAGCGCTTCGACGGCCTCCCTGATGGCGGGCTTTGTCGCGTCCTTGGCCACTTCGAATACGACGGCGCCGTTCTCGGACGCCATTGTCGCCTTCTCGGTGATGATCGGCTTGCGGATCACGTCGTAATGTTCGGTCTTCGCGCTCATTTCAGTCGAGCCTCCAGAGCTTCGATCCCGGCCTTGGTGATCACGAGCGTGTCACGGCGCAGGATGTCGTAGACGTTAGCACCCATGGACGGCAGCACGTCGATGCCCTCGATATTGCGCGCGGCGCGGGCGAAGTTGTCGTTCACCTCGGCCCCGTCGATCACCAGCGTGCGCCTCCAGCCCAGCTCGCGGAGCTTGGACGACAGCATCTTGGTCTTGGCTTCCGCCAGTTCGGCAGCCTCCAGGATGACCAGATTGCCTTCCTTGGCCTTGGCCGACAGCGCGTGGCGCAGGCCCAGCTTGCGGAACTTCTTGGTCAGCTCATGGCCGTGGCTGCGCGGAACCGGACCCTTGTAGATGCCGCCGCCGCGAAAGATCGGCGCAGAGCGGGCGCCGTGGCGGGCGCCGCCGGTGCCTTTCTGGCGATAGATCTTCTTGGTCGAATAGCTGACCTCAGAGCGGGTCTTGACCTTATGCGTTCCCTGCTGGGCGTTGTTGCGCTGCCAGCGGACGACGCGGTGCAGGATGTCGACGCGCGGCTCCAGGCCGAAGATCTCTTCGTTCAGATCCACGGACCCGTTTTTGCCGCCGTCGAGCGTCAGGACATCGGTTTTCATTCGTCACCTTCCTTCTTCTCGGGCGCGGCATCGGAATTATCCGTCTCAGCCCCCTCGGAAGCGATCTCTTCCTTGGCGGCCTTCAGGGCCTCGGCCTCCTGGGCGGCCTGCTCGGCGGCCAGGCGCTCCTGCTCCGCGGCCTCCGCGGCGGCGGCGTCCTCGGCGGCGGCCTGCGCGGCGCGCTCCGCTTCCTCGGCCGCGGACTTCAACGCGGCGGGATAGATCAGACCCTCTGGCGCCGGCTTCTTGACCGCATCCTTGATCGTGACCCAGCCGCCCTTGGATCCGGGGACCGCGCCCTTGACCATGATCAGGCCCCGGTCGGCATCGGTCTTGACGACCTGCAGGTTCTGCGTGGTCACCCGGGCAGCGCCCATGTGACCGGCCATCTTCTTGCCCTTGAAGACCTTGCCGGGATCCTGGCACTGGCCGGTGGAGCCATGCGAACGGTGGCTGATCGACACGCCGTGGGAGGCACGCAGACCCGCGAAATTGTGCCGCTTCATCGCGCCGGCAAAGCCCTTGCCGATCGAGGTGCCGGACACGTCCACGAATTGACCTGCGAAATAGTGGTTCGCGGTGATTTCCTCACCCACGTCGATCAGGTTCTCCGGGGCGACCCGGAATTCCGCGATGCGGCGCTTCGGCTCGACCTTGGCGATGGCGAAGTGACCGCGCATCGCCTTGGACACGTTCTTGGGCTTGGCGTTGCCGGCACCCAGTTGCACGGCGGTATAGCCATGTTGCTCTGCCGTGCGCTGGGCGACGACCTGCAGCTTGTCGAGTTGCAGGACGGTGACGGGCACTTGCCGGCCGTCGTCCTGGAAGATCCGGGTCATGCCGATCTTCTTGGCGATCACACCTGAACGCAGCATGTCAGCCTCCCATCACCTTGATGTCCACGGCCACGCCGGCCGCGAGGTCGAGCTTCATCAGCGCGTCCACGGTCTGGGGCGTCGGGTCCACGATGTCGAGCATCCGCTTGTGGGTGCGGATCTCGAACTGGTCGCGGGACTTCTTGTCCACGTGGGGCCCACGCAGGACGGTGAACTTCTCGATCTTGTTGGGCATCGGGATCGGTCCGCGCACGGACGCACCGGTACGCTTCGCGGTCGACACGATCTCCTGGGTGGAGCTGTCGAGCACCCGGTAGTCGAACGCCTTCAGGCGGATACGGATATTCTGGCTGGCGGCCATTGGTCAGGTTCCCTTGACGGGTGTGCGGTCGAGAGGTGGAGACGGGCGGATCCCGCCCCCACGTCGGACCTGTTTGCTCGGGTCCCCGATCTGCCGGGCGCGGGGGCGCGGCGGGTCGGGGTGGGGCGTCGGGCGACGGGCCTCGCGGCCGATCGCCCTCTGCCACCGGGATCGGGTCGCCGGCGGCGACGCCGGTCCCTACTCCAGGATCTTCGACACCACCCCGGCGCCGACGGTGCGCCCGCCCTCGCGGATGGCGAAGCGCAGCTTCTCCTCCATGGCGATCGGCGCGATCAGCTCGACCCCGAACGACACGTTGTCGCCCGGCATCACCATCTCGGTGCCCTCGGCCAGCTGCACCGTCCCGGTCACGTCCGTGGTGCGGAAGTAGAACTGCGGCCGGTAGTTGGCGAAGAACGGCGTGTGCCGGCCGCCCTCTTCCTTGGTCAGGATGTAGGCCTCGGCCTCGAACTTGGTGTGCGGCTTGACCGAGCCGGGCTTGCACAGCACCTGGCCGCGCTGGACCCCCTCGCGGTCGATGCCGCGCAGGAGCGCGCCGATGTTGTCGCCCGCCTCGCCCCGGTCCAGAAGCTTGCGGAACATCTCCACGCCCGTGCAGGTCGTGGTCTTGGTGTCGCGGATGCCCACGATCTCGATCGAGTCGCCCACGTTGATCACGCCGCGCTCCACGCGCCCCGTCACCACCGTGCCGCGGCCGGAGATCGAGAACACGTCCTCGACCGGCATCAGGAACGGCTGGTCGATGGCCCGCTCGGGCGTCGGGATGTACTCGTCCACCGCCGCCATCAGCTCGCGGATCGAATTTTCGCCGATCTCCGGGTTCTCGCCGTTCATCGCCGCCAGCGCCGAGCCCTTCACGATCGGAATGTCGTCGCCGGGATACTCGTAGCTCGACAGAAGCTCGCGGATCTCCATCTCGACCAGTTCGAGAAGCTCCTCGTCGTCCACCTGGTCGACCTTGTTCATGTAGACCACCATCGACGGGATGCCGACCTGACGGCCCAGAAGGATGTGCTCGCGCGTTTGCGGCATCGGGCCGTCGGCGGCGTTCACCACCAGGATCGCGCCGTCCATCTGAGCGGCACCCGTGATCATGTTCTTCACGTAATCGGCGTGGCCGGGGCAGTCCACATGGGCGTAGTGCCGCGCGTCGGTCTCGTATTCCACATGCGCCGTCGAGATCGTGATCCCCCGCGCCTTCTCCTCGGGCGCACCGTCGATCTGGTCATAGGCCCGGAAATCGCCGAAATACTTCGTGATCGCAGCCGTCAGCGTCGTCTTGCCGTGGTCAACGTGACCGATCGTCCCGATGTTCACATGCGGCTTGTTACGTTCGAATTTTGCCTTCGCCATGATGGCCTCCTGTCTGTCATTGATGGCGCGCCCCGGCGCGCTGCCGCAGGGTCTGCCGGATCTGGTGTGATCGGGGCCCGGAGCGGATCCGGGCGCGCCGCTTATGCGTATTTCGCCTGGATCTCTTCCGAGATGTTGTGCGGAACCGGCTCATAATGATCGAACAGCATCGTGAACTGCGCACGCCCGCTCGACATTGAGCGCAGGTTGTTGATGTAGCCGAACATGTTGGCCAGCGGCACGAAGGCGTCGATGACGATGGCGTTGCCGCGGGGCTCCTGGCCCTGCACCTGGCCGCGCCGGGACGTGAGATCGCCGATGACGTTGCCGGTGTATTCCTCCGGCGTCACGACCTCGACGCGCATGATCGGCTCCAGAAGCTTGGCGCCGGCCTTGCGCATTCCCTCGCGCATGCCCATCCGGGCCGCGATCTCGAACGCCAGGACCGACGAGTCCACGTCGTGGAACTTGCCGTCGACCAACTGCACCTTGAAGTCGATCACCGGAAACCCGGCGAGAGGGCCGCTGTCCATGACCGACCGGATGCCCTTCTCGACGCCCGGGATGTATTCCTTGGGCACCGATCCGCCGACGATCTTGCTCTCGAACGAATAGCCCTCACCCGGCTCGGTCGGGGAGATCACCAGCTTCACCTCGGCGAACTGACCCGATCCACCCGACTGCTTCTTGTGGGTGTAGGTATGCTCGACCTCATGGCCGATGGTCTCACGGTAGGCCACCTGAGGGGCGCCGATGTTGGCCTCGACCTTGAACTCCCGCTTGAGGCGGTCGACCAGGATGTCGAGGTGAAGCTCGCCCATGCCTTTCATGATCGTCTGGCCGGATTCGATGTCGGTTTCCACGCGGAAGGACGGATCCTCTGCCGCCAGGCGCTGAAGCCCAGTGGACATCTTTTCCTGATCGGCCTTGGTCTTCGGCTCGACCGCGATCTCGATGACCGGATCGGGGAAAGTCATCGTTTCCAGCACCACCTGGTTCTGGCTGTCGGACAGCGTGTCGCCGGTGGTGGTGTCCTTCAGGCCCGCCAGCGCGATGATGTCGCCGGCATAGGCGTTCTCGATCTCTTCGCGGTTGTTCGAGTGCATCATCATCATCCGGCCGATGCGCTCTTTCCGGCCCTTGGTGGTGTTGAGCACCGCATCGCCCTTGGCCAGCTTGCCGGAATAGATCCGGGTAAAGGTCAGGGTGCCGACGAAGGGGTCGTTCATGATCTTGAACGCAAGTCCGGAAAACGGCTCATCGTCGTCCGCGTGGCGGGCGATGTTGCGGGTCTCGGTCTCGTCGTCGGGGGAGAAGCCCATGTAAGCCGGCACGTCGAGCGGACCCGGCAGATAGTCGATGACCGCGTTCAGAAGGGGCTGCACGCCCTTGTTCTTGAATGCGGATCCGGCCAGCACCGGGACAAAGGACATCGACAGGGTGCCCTTGCGGATCAGGGACCGCAGGGTTGCCTGGTCGGGCTCTTTGCCCTCCAGGTATTGCTCCATCGCATCGTCGTCCATGTCGACGGCGATCTCGATGAGCTGCTGGCGCATCTCCTCGGCCTGCTCCTTCAACTCGTCGCGCACGTCCTGCACGACCCAGGAGGCGCCCAGATCCTCACCCTTCCAGACCCACTCCTTCATGGCGACCAGATCGATGATGCCTTCGAGGTTGTCCTCGGAACCGATGGGCATCTGGATCGGTGCGGGGGTGGCGCCCGTCCGGTCCTTGATCATGCGCACGCAGTTCCAGAAATCCGCGCCGATCTTGTCCATCTTGTTGACGAACACGATGCGCGGCACCTTGTAGCGGTCGGCCTGCCGCCACACGGTCTCGGTCTGCGGCTCGACCCCGGCATTGGCGTCCAGCACGGCAACCGCACCATCAAGCACGGCGAGCGACCGCTCGACCTCGATGGTGAAGTCCACGTGGCCCGGCGTGTCGATGATGTTGAACCGGAACGACGCGTCCTTCGGCGTGTCGCCGTAGATCCCCGTGGGGTTCTCGCCGTCCTCGGTCCGGAACCAGAACGTCGTCGTCGCGGCCGAGGTGATGGTGATGCCCCGCTCCTGCTCCTGCTCCATCCAGTCCATGGTCGCGGCGCCGTCATGGACTTCGCCGATCTTGTGGGACTTGCCGGTGTAGAACAGGATACGTTCGGTGCACGTGGTCTTGCCGGCATCGATATGGGCCATGATGCCGAAATTGCGGTAGCGAGAGAGCGAATAGTCGCGGGGCATGATGCGTCCTCGTAAAGTCTGGTGCCGCCGGTCGGATTACCAGCGGTAGTGGCTGAACGCCTTGTTGGCATCGGCCATCTTATGGGTGTCTTCGCGCTTCTTCACCGCGGTGCCGCGTCCCTGGACGGCATCAACCAGCTCGGCGGCCAGACGCTCTTCCATGGTGTTCTCGTTGCGCTTGCGGCAGGCGTCGATGAGCCAGCGGATCGCCAGCGCCTCGCGGCGCTCGGGGCGGACCTCGACGGGAACCTGATAGGTCGCACCGCCGACCCGGCGCGAGCGGACCTCGACCGACGGTTTGATGTTGTCCAGGCTCTCGTGGAACACCTCGATGGGCGACTTCTTCAGCTTGCCTTCGACGCGGTCGAACGCGTTGTAGACGATGGTTTCGGCGACGGATTTCTTGCCGTCGACCATCAGGTTGTTCATGAATTTGGTGACCACCTTGTCGCCGAATTTGGCGTCGGGCAGGATCTCGCGCTTTTCGGCGGCGTGACGACGGGACATCTGGGCTTCCTCTTACTTCGGGCGCTTGGCGCCATACTTGGAGCGGCGCTGCTTGCGGTCCTTGACGCCCTGCGTGTCGAGCACGCCGCGCAGGATGTGGTAGCGAACGCCCGGAAGGTCCTTGACCCGGCCGCCGCGGATCAGCACGACCGAGTGCTCCTGCAGGTTGTGGCTCTCGCCCGGAATGTAGCTGATGACCTCGTAGCCGTTGGTCAGGCGCACCTTGGCGACCTTCCGCATGGCGGAGTTCGGCTTCTTCGGCGTCGTCGTGTACACGCGGGTGCAGACGCCGCGCTTTTGCGGGCAGCCTTCGAGGTGCAGCGACTTCGAGCGTTTCACTTTGGGCTGCCGCGGCTTGCGGATCAGCTGCTGGATCGTTGGCATTCCGGTTCAATCCCCGTGTTGCAACACATGTCTATCTCTTGGGGCGCGCGCACCCCGGTTCATCTCGTCTCGTGCGCCTCACGCGTCCGCAAAGCGCAAACACCGCATCGGGCCGGTACGGCCCAAGCGGTGGGTATGCAGAGGATCGAGGCTTGTGGGCCTGGATCTTGACCACGTCCATCAATTTGCTAGCCGGCCCGGGATGACTCCCGGTCGCACGGTTGGGGCCGTATAGAGGCCGACTCGGGGGGTGTCAACAGCCGCCCGGGCCGGGAAAAAAGGCCCCGCCAAAGCAGGGCCTTTTCCATGTCATACGCGCTCCACGACGATCAGGAGTCGCGGGAGTCCTCGGCAAAGCCGAACGCTTCGGCCTCGGGCTGCTCTGACGGCTCCTCTGACGGAGCCGCCAGTTGCGCGGCCTTCTCGGCTGCGGCGCGGGCGGTCTTGAGCACCTTGAGGTCGCGCTCCGCCGCGATGCGCCGGGTCTGCTGGGTCGCGCCGCCCGTGCCCGCCGGGATCAACCGGCCGACGATGACGTTCTCCTTCAGACCGACAAGCCGATCCCGCTTGCCCTGCACCGATGCCTCGGTCAGCACGCGGGTCGTCTCCTGGAACGATGCCGCCGAGATGAAGCTGCGGGTCTGCAACGACGCCTTGGTGATGCCCAGCAGGATCGGCTCGCCCTGTGCGGGGCGGCCGTTCTTCTTCATCGCCTTCTCGTTGGCCTCGTCGAACTCGACCTTGTCGACATGCTCCCCCTTCAGGAGCGTGGTGTCCCCGGAGTCCTGGATCTCCCACTTCTGCAGCATCTGGCGGACGATCACCTCGATATGCTTGTCGTTGATCTTCACGCCCTGGAGCCGGTAAACGTCCTGAACCTCGTCGATCATGTACTCGGCCAGGGCCTCGACACCCATCACCGCCAGAATGTCGTGCGGTGCCGGGTTGCCGTCCATGATGTAGTCGCCCTTCTTGACGAAGTCGCCCTCCTGCACCGGGATATGCTTGCCCTTGGGCACCATGTACTCGATCGGTTCGGCGCCTTCCTCTGTCGGCACGATGGCGATCCGGCGCTTGTTCTTGTAGTCGCGCCCGAACTTCACATGGCCGTCGGCTTCGGCAATGATCGCGTGGTCCTTGGGACGGCGGGCCTCGAACAGCTCGGCCACACGCGGCAGACCGCCGGTGATGTCCTTGGTCTTGGCCCCTTCCCGCGGGATCCGCGCCACCACGTCGCCGGCCTTGATGTCGGCGCCGTCCTCGATGGACAGGATCGCGTCGACCGACATCGGGTAGGTGACCGGGTTGCCTTGATCGGTCCGTACCGGCTCTCCGTTCCCGTCCGCGATGACGATCTCCGGCTTGAGGTCCGACCCCTTGGGTGCCGAGCGCCAGTCCGAGACGATCTTTTGGGTCATCCCGGTCGCGTCGTCGGTCTCATCCCGCACCGAGATGCCGGTGATGAGATCGACGAACTTCGCCCGGCCCGCGGCTTCTGCGATGATCGGCAGGGTGTAGGGATCCCATTCGAACAGCCGGTCGCCGCGCTTGATGTCGGCGCCGTCGGTCACCCTCAGCGTGGTGCCGTAGCCCAGTTTGTAGGTGGCCCGTTCGACGCCGTTCTCGTCCATCACCGCCAAGGTCATGTTGCGACCCATCACGATGCTGTCGCCGGAGTCGTTGGTCAGAACCTGCGCGTTGCGATACTCGACCTTGCCGTCGTGACCGGCTTCCTGGAACGACTGCTGACCACCCTGAGCCACGCCGCCGATGTGGAACGTCCGCATCGTCAGCTGGGTGCCCGGCTCACCGATGGACTGTGCCGCGATGATCCCCACGGCCTCGCCCTGGTTGACCATGGTGCCGCGCGCAAGGTCGCGACCGTAGCACATGGCACAGACGCCCTCCTCGGCCTCGCAGGTCAGGGGCGAGCGGATGCGGGCCTCGACCACGCGCAGCTCGTCCACCATATCGGCCTTGCGCTCGTCGAGAAGCTCGCCAGCCTTGACCAGAACCTCGTCCGTACCCGGCTTGAGGATGTCCTCCGCCGCGACACGGCCCAGGACACGCTCGGACAGCGAAGCGACGATCTCACCGTCGTTGACGGCGGCCTTGGCGGTCACCGCACGCTCTGTCCCGCAGTCGTGCTGACGCACGATGCAATCCTGCGCCACGTCCACCAGACGGCGGGTCAGGTAGCCCGAGTTCGCCGTCTTCAGCGCCGTGTCCGAAAGACCCTTCCGCGCGCCGTGGGTGGAGTTGAAATACTCCAGCACGGTCAGGCCTTCCTTGAAGTTGGAAATGATCGGCGTCTCGATGATTTCGCCCGACGGCTTGGCCATCAGACCCCGCATCCCGCCCAGCTGTTTCATCTGCGTGACCGATCCCCGCGCGCCCGAATGCGCCATCATGTAGACCGAGTTCGGCTCGGCCTCGGACCCGTCGGCATCCGTGCCGGGGGTCGAGATGGTTGTCATCATCGCCTCGGTGACCTTGTCGTTGCACTTCGACCAGGCATCCACGACCTTGTTGTACTTCTCACCCTGGGTGATCAGGCCGTCCATGTACTGCTGCTCGAAGTCCTTAACCTGCTCGCGGGTGTCCTCCACGATCGGCCATTTGGTGTCCGGGATCACCATGTCGTCCTTGCCGAAGGAGATCCCGGCCTTGAACGCCTCGCGGAAGCCCATGGTCATGATCTGGTCGCAGAAGATGACCGACTCCTTCTGGCCGCAGTAGCGATAGACCGTGTCGATGACCTGCTGAACCTCCTTCTTGCGCAGAAGGCGGTTGACCAGGTCGAACGGCGCCTTGGCGTTCAGCGGCAGAAGCGCGCCCAGACGGATCCGGCCCGGCGTCGTCTCGAACCTCTTCGTCACCTCTTCGCCGGTGTCCGGGTCGATCTGCGACAGACGGGCCTGGATCCGCGCGTGGAGATGCACTTCACCCGCGTCGAGCGCGTGCTGCACCTCGTCCACCGACGAAAACACCATCCCCTCGCCCTTCATGCCGCGGCGATCCATCGTGATGTAGTAGAGGCCCAGGATCATGTCCTGCGACGGCACGATGATCGGCGCGCCGTTGGCCGGCGACAGCACGTTGTTGGTGGACATCATCAGCACGCGCGCTTCCAGCTGCGCTTCCAGCGAGAGGGGCACGTGAACGGCCATCTGGTCGCCGTCGAAATCGGCGTTGAAGGCCGAGCAGACCAGCGGATGAAGCTGGATTGCCTTGCCTTCGATCAGCACCGGCTCGAACGCCTGAATGCCCAGACGGTGCAGCGTCGGCGCGCGGTTCAGCAGCACCGGATGCTCGCGGATGACCTCATCCAGGATGTCCCAGACCTCGGGACGCTCCTTTTCCACCAGCTTCTTGGCCTGCTTGACGGTGCTCGACAGGCCCTTGGCCTCAAGCCGCGAGTAGATGAACGGCTTGAACAGCTCCAGCGCCATCTTCTTCGGCAGGCCGCACTGGTGCAGCTTAAGTTCCGGTCCGGTCACGATGACCGAGCGGCCCGAGAAGTCCACCCGCTTGCCCAGAAGGTTCTGGCGGAAGCGGCCCTGCTTGCCCTTAAGCATGTCCGACAGCGACTTCAGCGGGCGCTTGTTGGCCCCCGTGATGACGCGGCCGCGGCGGCCGTTGTCGAACAGCGCATCGACGGATTCCTGCAGCATCCGCTTTTCGTTGCGGATGATGATGTCGGGCGCGCGCAGCTCGATCAGCCGCTTGAGGCGGTTGTTGCGGTTGATGACCCGGCGGTAGAGGTCGTTCAGGTCCGACGTCGCGAACCGGCCGCCGTCCAGCGGCACCAGCGGACGCAACTCGGGCGGGATCACCGGAATCACCGTCAGCACCATCCATTCCGGGCGGTTGCCGGATTCCAGGAAGCTTTCGACGATCTTCAGGCGCTTGATGATTTTCTTGGGCTTCAGCTCACCGGTGGCTTCCTTGAGTTCCTCGCGCAGGCGGTCGGCCTCGGCCTCGAGGTCGATCATCGACAGCATCTCGCGGATCGCCTCGGCGCCGATATTGGCGGTGAAGGCGTCCATGCCATAGGCGTCCTGGGCGTCCATGAACTCTTCCTCGGTCAGCATCTGACCGTAGGTGAGGTCCGTGAGGCCCGGCTCGATCACAACGTAGTTCTCGAAGTAAAGCACCCGCTCCAGGTCGCGCAGGGTCATGTCCAGCATCAGGCCGATGCGGCTGGGCAGCGACTTCAGGAACCAGATGTGCGCACAGGGCGCGGCCAGCTCGATGTGGCCCATGCGCTCGCGCCGGACCTTCTGCAGCGTGACCTCGACGCCGCATTTCTCGCAGACGATGCCGCGATACTTCATCCGCTTGTACTTGCCGCAAAGGCACTCGTAGTCCTTCACCGGCCCGAAGATACGGGCGCAGAACAGCCCGTCACGCTCGGGCTTGAAGGTCCGGTAGTTGATGGTCTCGGGCTTCTTGATCTCGCCAAAGGACCACGACAGGATCCGCTCCGGGGAGGCCAGAGAGACCTTGATCTCGTCGAAGGTCTTGGGCGCCGCCAGGGGCGAAAACGGGTTGGTGGTGAGTTCCTGGTTCATATTCCGTCCTTAATCATAAGGGTGCGTCAGAGGGGACGGGGCCGATTTTTCGTCGAAAAATCGCACCCCGCTCAGATCACTCGGCGTCTTCGCCGGCCTGCTCTCCCTCATCCTCCGCATCCAGGAGTTCCATGTTGAGGCCCAGCCCGCGGACCTCCTTGACGAGCACGTTGAACGATTCCGGCACGCCGGCCTCGAAGTTGTCCTCGCCCTTGACGATGCTCTCGTAGACCTTGGTCCGGCCGGCGACGTCGTCGGACTTCACCGTCAGCATCTCTTGCAGGGTGTAGGCCGCCCCATAGGCTTCCAGCGCCCAGACCTCCATCTCGCCGAAGCGCTGTCCGCCGAACTGCGCCTTGCCGCCCAGGGGCTGCTGGGTGACCAGCGAGTACGGCCCGGTGGAGCGTGCGTGGATCTTGTCATCCACCAGGTGGTGCAGCTTGAGCAGGTATTTCACCCCCACCGTCACCTTGCGGCTGAACTCTTCGCCGGTGCGCCCGTCGAACAGACGCGACTGGCCCGACGTGTCGAACCCGGCCCGCGTGAGCGAGTCGTTCACATCCGCCTCCTTTGCGCCGTCGAAGACCGGCGTGGCGATGGGCACGCCGCGCACGACGTTCCCGGCCGCTTCCAGCAGCATGTCGTCGTCGAGCCCAGCCTCGTCCACCACGTCGTCGCCATAGGCGATCCGCATCGCATCCTGCACCGGGGACATGTCGCCGCTGCGGCGGTATTCGCCCAACGCGTCGTCGACCTGGATGCCCAGACCGCGCGCGGCCCAGCCCATGTGGGTTTCCAGGATCTGGCCGACGTTCATCCGAGACGGCACGCCCAGCGGGTTCAGCACGAAGTCCACCGGCGTCCCGTCCTCAAGGAACGGCATGTCCTCCATCGGCACGACCTTGGAGATCACACCCTTGTTGCCGTGGCGTCCGGCCATCTTGTCGCCCGGCTGCAGCTTGCGCTTCACCGCGACGAAGACCTTGACCATCTTCATCACACCCGGCGGCAGGTCGTCGCCACGGCGCACCTTCTCGACCTTGTCCTCGAAACGGGCGTCGAGCGCGCGCTTCTGGGCCTCGTACTGGTCGTTCAGGGCCTCCATGATCTTGGCATCGTCCTCATCGCCGAGGGCAAGCTGCCACCACTGGCCGCGGCTCAACTGATCGTCGAGCAGCGCCTCGCCGATCTTGGTGTTCGGCTTGACGCCCTTGGGGCCCTTCACCGCCATCTTGCCCATGATGAGCTCGCGCAGTCGCGCGTAGATGTTGCGGTCGAGGATCGCGAGCTCGTCGTCGCGGTCGCGGGACAGGCGCTCGACCTCCTCGCGCTCGATCTGCAGGGCGCGTTCGTCCTTTTCGACGCCGTGGCGGTTGAACACCCGGACCTCGACGATCGTACCGTAATCGCCCGGCGGCAGGCGCAGGGAGGTGTCGCGCACGTCGGACGCTTTTTCTCCGAAGATGGCGCGCAGCAGCTTCTCCTCCGGTGTCATCGGGCTTTCGCCCTTGGGGGTGATCTTGCCCACAAGAATGTCCGCCGGACCGACCTCGGCCCCGATATAGACGATGCCCGCCTCGTCGAGGTTGCGCAGCGCCTCCTCGCCGACGTTCGGGATGTCGCGGGTGATCTCTTCCGGTCCCAGCTTGGTGTCGCGCGCGGCGACCTCGAACTCCTCGATATGGATCGAGGTGAACACGTCGTCGCGGGTGATCCGCTCCGAGATCAGGATCGAGTCCTCGTAGTTGTAGCCGTTCCAGGGCATGAACGCGACAACCACGTTCTTGCCGAGAGCCAGTTCGCCCATATCCGTGGAGGGGCCGTCGGCCACGACTTCGCCCTTGGTCACCGTGTCGCCCACCTTCACCAGCGGACGCTGGTTGATGCAGGTGTTCTGGTTCGACCGCTGGAACTTGCGCAGGCGGTAGATGTCCACGCCGGCATCGCCCAGTTCCAGATCCTCCGTGGCTCGGATCACGATCCGGGTGGCGTCCACCTGGTCGATGACCCCGGCGCGGCGCGCGGTGATCGCGGCGCCCGAGTCGCGGGCCACCTTCTCTTCCATGCCCGTGCCGACCAGCGGCGCCTCGGCCCGCAGAAGCGGAACCGCCTGGCGCTGCATGTTCGAGCCCATCAGCGCGCGGTTGGCGTCGTCGTTCTCCAGGAACGGGATCAGCGACGCGGCGACCGACACCAGCTGCTTGGGGCTCACGTCGATCAGATCGACGCTTTCGTTCGGCGCAAGCGTGTAGTCGCCGGATTGGCGGGTCGACACGAACTCCTGGATGAACCGGCCCTGGTCGTCGAGCTTGGCGTTGGCTTGGGCGACGGTATGGCGCATCTCCTCGGTGGCGGACATGTAGTGGACCTCATCGGTCACCTGCCCTTCGGTCACCACGCGATAGGGCGTCTCGATGAAGCCGTACTTGTTCACCCGCGCGAAGGTGGCGAGGCTGTTGATGAGGCCGATGTTCGGCCCCTCCGGCGTTTCGATCGGACACATCCGGCCGTAGTGGGTCGGGTGCACGTCGCGCACCTCGAAGCCCGCGCGCTCGCGGGTCAGGCCGCCCGGTCCCAGGGCCGACAGGCGGCGCTTGTGCGTGACCTCGGACAGCGGGTTGGTCTGGTCCATGAACTGCGACAGCTGGCTGGAGCCGAAAAACTCCCGGACGGCCGCCGCGGCCGGCTTCGCGTTGATCAGGTCCTGCGGCATCACGGTGTCGATCTCGACCGAGGACATCCGCTCCTTGATCGCGCGCTCCATGCGCAGCAGGCCGACCCGGTACTGATTCTCCATCAGCTCACCGACCGAGCGCACCCGGCGGTTGCCCAGGTGGTCGATGTCGTCGATGTCGCCGCGGCCGTCGCGCAGGTCCACCAGCGCCTTGATGCAGGACACGATGTCCTCCTTGCGGAGGGTCCGCACCGTGTCCTCGGCGTCGAGGTCCAGGCGCATGTTCATTTTGACCCGGCCCACGGCCGAAAGGTCATAGCGCTCGCCGTCGAAGAACAGTGTGTCGAACAGGTTCGACGCGGCCTCGACGGTGGGCGGCTCACCCGGGCGCATGACGCGGTAGATATCCATGAGCGCGGTGTCGCGGCCCATGTTCTTGTCGGCCGCCATGGTGTTGCGCATGTACGGGCCGACATTGATATTGTCGATATCGAGCACCGGGATCTCGGTAATTCCGTTGTCGATCAGCTCCTTGAGGGAGCCGCCGGACACTTCGCCATCCTTGTCGACCTCCCAGGTCAGCTCGTCCCCGGCCTCGACGAAGATCGCGCCGGTCTCCTCGTCGATGATGTCGCGGGCGACGTAGCGTCCGACGATCTGGTCGAACGGCAGCAGCAGTTCAGAGACCTTGCCCTCGTCCTTCAGCATCTTGACCGTGCGCGGCGTGACCTTCTGGCCGGCTTCCGCGATGACTTCACCGGTGGCGGCATCCACCAGGTCATAGGTCGGGCGGGTGCCGCGGGCGCGGTCGGGGAAGAATTTCGTTGCCCAGCCCTTGTTCTTAACGAGTCGGAAAGGAACCTCATCGTAATAGGCCTGCATGATCGCTTCCTGGTCCAGTCCCAGGGCGTAGAGCAGGGTCGTAACCGGCAGTTTCCGGCGGCGGTCGATCCGGGCAAAGACCAGATCCTTTGCGTCGAACTCGAAATCCAGCCAGGAGCCGCGATAAGGAATGATGCGGCAGGCGAACAGCAGCTTGCCCGAAGAATGGGTCTTGCCCTTGTCGTGGTCGAAGAACACACCGGGAGAGCGGTGCATCTGGGAGACGATGACCCGCTCCGTGCCGTTGACGACGAAGGTGCCGTTGGGCGTCATCAGGGGCATGTCGCCCATGAACACGTCCTGCTCCTTGATGTCCTTGACGGATTTGGCGCCGGTATCCTCGTCCACATCGAACACGATCAGGCGCAGCGTGACCTTCAGCGGCGCCGAATAGGTCATGTCGCGCTGCTGGCATTCCTCGACGTCGTATTTCGGCTTCTCCAATTCGTAGGACACGAATTCGAGCACCGCGGTCTCGTTGAAGTCCTTGATCGGAAAGACCGACTGAAAGACACCCTTGATGCCGTCGCCGTCCTGCGGCTCGGACTGGTCGCCGGATTTCAGAAAGAGGTCGTAGCTGGCCTTCTGAACCTCGATGAGGTTCGGCATCTCCAGAACTTCCCTGATCTTGCCGTAGTACTTCCGGAGCCGCTTCTGGCCGAGATAGCTGGTCGCCATGTAGAGTGCACCTTTTCTCTTCGCAGACGCGCCGGCCTCTGGGAAAGGCCGGGCGTCCGGGCGAAACGGGGGGCCGGATCCATACCTGGCTGCCCTCCCACAGGCAGCCTCCCGATCCGGCGCCGCACCTGGGAAAAGGTCATCTGACCCTTGCCGAGACGCGGCGACCGACCCCGGAGAAATCTCCGGGGTCGGTCAATGTCCGATCATGCGGGCCGAAGCCCCAGGATCACTTGAGCTCGACCTCGGCGCCAGCGGCCTCGAGCTTGCCCTTGATGGTCTCCGCCTCGGCCTTGTCGACGCCTTCCTTGACGGCCTTGCCGCCGGCCTCGACCAGATCCTTGGCCTCCTTGAGGCCCAGGCCGGTGATGGCGCGAACCTCCTTGATGACGTTGATCTTCTGAGCGCCGGCGCTCTTCAGGATCACGTCGAATTCGGTCTGCTCCTCCTCTGCGGCGGCGGCGCCGTCGGCGGGGCCGGCCATCATCACCGCGCCGCCGGCGGCGGGCTCGATGCCGTATTCGTCCTTGAGGATGGTCTTGAGTTCCTGCGCTTCGAGAAGCGTCAGGCCCACGATTTGTTCAGCAAGTGCTTTCAGGTCAGCCATTGTCTTGTTTCCGTTCGTTCAGATGTGTTCCAACGTCGCGGGTTTCAACCCGCGCCTCGTGAGGGTCAGGCGGCTTCCGCCCGCTCCTCGATGGTCGACAGGATGCTCGCGATGTTCGACGCAGGCGCACCGATCGCACCGGCGATGTTCGAGGCGGGAGCGCCGATGCAGCCCGCGATGGAAGCGATGAGCTCCTCGCGGCTGGGCATCTTCGCCACGCTCGTGACACCGGCGGTGTCCAGCTTCGTCTCGCCCATGGCGCCGCCGAGAATCACGAACTTCTGATTCTCCTTGGCGTATTCGTCCGCCACCTTGGCCGCAGCCACGGGGTCTTCGGAATAGGACAGGACGGTCTGGCCCAGGAACAGCTCGCTGATGTCGGCCATCGGCGCACCGTCCAGGGCGATCTTGGCGAGCTTGTTCTTGGCCACGCGAACGGACCCGCCGGCGGAACGCATCCGCGCCCGCAGATCCTGCATCTCCGCCACCGTGAGGCCCTGGTAGTGCGACACGACCACGACGCCAGAGCTTGCGAAGATCTGGCCGAGTTCCTCGACCACTTTCTCTTTCTGGGCTCTATCCACAGTTTCACTCCAAGTTTGGAGGGCGACCCCTCCGGCTCAGTCACGGTGCATCGGCCGATGCACCGCAGTCCGAACGGGTCGTCGCATCCCTGTGGCGGCCATCGGAACGGCCCCAAGACATGTCTCTTCCCGCCTCGGGCAGGAATTACGGGCATCGCTCAGGCGACCCCACCCACCGTCTCGGACGAATGAAGACCCCACGCGAATCGCGACGGGGTCTCCGGTGGTCTCACTAAGGTCTGGGGCCGGCAGGGGCAAGGGCCGATTCGCGAACCGGCACGGCGGCGTCCCGCGACGCATGCGCAGCCGGGGCATGGTCCGCACGGAGCGGCGACGGCCCGGGCACCGCAGATCGCCGCCCCAACGCGTTCAAAGGTGCCAGCCGGAGGATGGCGCGTCACACCTGCACGGCGGCAAAAGGGCGCATCGTCCGGATGCGCCCTTTCCCGACCCCCGCACCAGGGTCCGTCAGTCGTTGCCGGTCGCCGACACGACGTCCACGGTGACACCCCGGCCCATGGTCGAGCTGAGGGAGACCTGCTTCATATAGGTCCCCTTGGCGCCCGCCGGCCGCGCCTTGGTGACAGCGTCCACGAAGGCGCGGACGTTCTTGGCCAGGGCGGCCTCGTCGAAGGATGCCTTGCCGATTCCGGCATGGACGACGCCCGCCTTCTCGGCGCGGAACTGGACCTGACCGCCCTTGGCGGCCTCGATGGCCTCCTTCACGTCCATGGTCACGGTACCGACCTTGGGGTTCGGCATCAGGTTGCGCGGGCCGAGGATTTTGCCCAGCCGGCCGACGATGGGCATCATGTCGGGCGTGGCGATGCAGCGGTCGAAATTGATGTTGCCGGCCTGCACCTGCTCCATCAGATCCTCGGCGCCCACGACATCGGCTCCAGCGGCCTCGGCTTCCTCGGCCTTGGCGCCGCGCGCGAACACGCCCACGCGGACCGTCTTGCCGGTGCCCGCGGGCAGCGTCACCGTGCCGCGGACCATCTGGTCGGCGTGGCGCGGATCGACGCCGAGGTTCATCGCGATCTCCACCGTCTCGTCGAATTTCGAGGTCGCGTTCTGCTTGATCAGCGCGACGGCCTCCTCGACCGACAGGTTCTCCTTGCCTTCGAGAGCGGCACTCTGGGCTTTCTGGCGTTTGGTCAGTTTGGCCATCACTTCACCTCGATACCCATGGAGGACGCGGAACCCAGGATGATCTTCATCGCGGCTTCGACATCGGTGGCGTTCAGGTCCTTCATCTTCGCCTCGGCGATCTCGCGGACCTGTTTGACGGTGACGGTGCCCACGGTCTCGCGGCTGGGCGTCTTGGCGCCGGACTTCACCTTGGCGGCCTTCTTCAGGTACCACGACGCCGGCGGCGTCTTGATCTCCATGGTGAAGGACTTGTCCTGGTAATAGGTGATCACGGTCGGACAGGGGGACCCCTGTTCCATCTCCTGCGTCTTGGCGTTGAACGCCTTGCAGAACTCCATGATGTTGATGCCGCGCTGACCCAGCGCCGGGCCGACGGGGGGCGATGGGTTCGCCTGGCCCGCGGGCACCTGCAGCTTCATGCTGCCGATCTTCTTCTTGGCCATCACGGCCTCCTTTCGGTTCGCGGCGGGGGCATCCCCGCCCTACAGTCGCGCCCGAAGGCGCATGCCGTGGTTCGCCTGGACCCGTGGCCCGAAGCTCCCACGTCGAACGCTCACATCTCCTTGGAGACCTGAGAGTAATCCAGCTCGACCGGTGTTGCCCGTCCGAAGATCGACACCGACACCTTGAGCGTCTGCTGACCTTCGTCCACGTCCTCCACCGTTCCGTCGAACCCCTCGAACGGGCCGTCGATCACACGCACCTTCTCGCCGGTCTCGAAGCTGATCTCGATCCGCGGCGAATCCTCGCCCTCCTGCACGCGGCCCAGGATCGCCTCGACCTCGGCGTCGCGCATCGGCATCGGACGGCCCTGCGGCCCCAGGAACCCGGTCACGCGGTTGATGGAGGTGATGAGGTGGTAGCCCAGGTCGGACATCTCCATATGGACCAGCACGTAGCCCGGCATGAACCGCCGCTCGGTCGAGACCTTCTTGCCGCGCCGGACCTCGATCACCTCTTCGGTGGGAACCAGCACCTCGTCGATCTGCGCCTCGAGGCCCTTCTCGGCGACCTCGGAGCGGATCTGCTCGGCGATCTTCTTCTCGAAGTTCGACAGCACGCTGACCGAATACCACCGCTTCGCCATATGACGCGTTCCTCGACCTGGATGCGGACCTTGCCGTCCGGAGTAAAAAAAGCGGCGTGCAACCGGATCTGCTGCACGCCACGTTCGGCGCCCACATACGCGGCTGTTTCGGAGATTTCAATAGGCGCGCCGAAGCGGAGCGCCGGGCCCGGCAGGTTCAGCCGACGGCGCCCAGAAGGATCTCCAGCCCGGTGCGGATCAGGAAATCGACGAAGAAGAAGAACACCGCGGTGAGCGACGCCATGATGAACACCATCACGGTCGTCAGCAGGACCTCGCGCCGGGTCGGCCAGACGACCTTGGCGATCTCCGCGCGGGTCTGCTGGATGAACTGGAACGGATTGGTCTTGGCGGCCATGTCGAAACTCCGGAGCGGACAGGCCGCAGATACGGCGCCGGCGCGCATGTTTCAAGCACGGATGGCATCTCCGCGCCGACCCGCGCTAGGATGCCGCCGCAGCATTATCCCAAGAGGACCGATGTTCTTCCAGATCGAAGACCTGATCGCGCGGGCGATCTTTACCATCCCGGCCGTCGGCGCCGCCTATCTTGCGATCAGGACCGCGCATACACCGCAGGGCGCGGTCGGGTGGATCGTGCTGATCCTTGCCTATCCGTACGTGGGCGTGCCGGCCTATGCGGTCTTCGGCTATGCCAACTACGCCAAGTTCGCGCAGAGGCGCCGCGAATCCGATGCCCGCATCGGTGAGGACGGGATCGACCCCCATGCACCGGCGGCCCCCGACGACAGGCTTTCGGTGTTTTCGCGACTGTCCTCGAACCCGGTATGCGAAGGCTGCGACATGCGCCTCCTGATCGACGGGAAACAGACCTTCGACGCCGTTTTCGCGGCCATCGAAGCGGCCGAGCACTACGTTCTGGTGCAATACTACACCATCGCCGACGACCATGTGGGCCGACGCTTGCGCGATATTCTGTGCGCGCGGGCGCGGGCGGGGGTGAAGGTCTATCTTCTCCACGACGAACTTCCGCTGATCGGCCTGCCCCGGCGCTACTGGCGTCACGCCTCTCAGGCCGGCGTCCGCCATGCCCGCCCCAAGGGGCCGACCCGCGCCCTGGGACCGTTCCAGTGGAACTACCGCAACCACCGAAAGCTGGTGGTGGTGGACGGCACGCGCGGTTTCACAGGCGGGCTGAACTGCACCCGCGCCTATCTGGGGCAGTCCGGCCTGGGGCCCTGGCGGGACACGTTCTGCGAGGTCAACGGCCCGGTGGTGGACCAGCTCGAGCGCAGTTTCGCCGCCGACTGGGCCTGGGCCATCGATGAGGACATCCGCGGGATGCTGCGCCCGGCCCCGCCTTCCGGCGACATGCGCGCCGTCGCCCTGCCCATCGGGCCGACCGATCGGCTCGACAGCGGCAATCTCTATTTCGTCGCCCTCGCCCAGCGCGCACAAAAGCGTCTGTGGATCGCGACCCCCTATTTCGTGCCCGACACCGATGTGATGGGCGCGCTGCAGCTTGCCGCGCTGCGCGGGGTGGATCTGCGCATCCTGGTGCCCGACACGCCCGATCAGTGGCTGCCGTACTGGGCCGCGTACTCCTATTTCGACGAATTGCGGCAGGCGGGCGGCAGGATCCACCGCTACACCCCGGCCTTCCTGCACCAGAAGGTGGCGCTGATCGACGACGACCTGGTGTCCGTCGGGTCGGTCAATCTGGACATCCGCTCCGGTCTGCTGAATTTCGAGCTGACGGTGCTGATCGAAAGCCAACGGGCCGCCCGGGCGGTCGAGACGATGCTGGCCCGCGACATGGAGAACGCCTACCGGCTGGAAAAGTCCCTGTCCGACCAGCCCGCGCTGCGCCGGGTTCTGGCACGCGTCTCGCGGTTGATGGCACCGCAGCTATGATCCGAATCGCCTCGTACAACATCCGCAAGGCGGTGGGACTCGACTGGCGGCGCGATCCGCTGCGCGTGGCCCGTGCGATCGCGCGGCTGGACGCGGATATCCTGGCCCTGCAGGAGGCCGACAAGCGCCTCGGCTCCCGGCCCAGCGCGATGCCGCCGGAGGCGCTTTCCGCCGCCGGGATGACCGCCCTCTCCGTCGACAACGGACCCAGCATCGGGGTGCACGGCAACGCCATCCTGGTGCGGAACGGCCTTGCCGCACGCGTCGCCCACGGCATCCATCTGCCGGGGCTGGAGCCGCGCGGCGCCCTGATGGCGGAGATCGACACGGCGCTCGGCCCGCTGCTGTTCTGCGCGACCCATCTGGGCCTGGCTCGCCGCAGCCGGCAGAAGCAGCTTCAGCGGATCGTGGCAGAGATCGGGGCACGGCACGAACGTGCGGTGATCGCAGGCGACATGAACGAATGGTCGCGGGTTGCCGGCTTCGCCCCTCTCGACCGGTTCGATCTGCTTTGCCCCGGCCCCAGCTTTCACGCGGCGCGTCCGGTCGCCTGCCTCGACCGGATCGCATTGGGATCGCACTGGCGCTGCGAACGGGCCGGTGTGTTCCACGATGCCTCGGCACTCAGGGCGTCCGACCACCTGCCCGTCTGGGCCGACATCGGCCGCGCATGAACGCGGGGCTCAGAGCAGATCGAACGCCTCGCGCTCGATCGCCATGAAATCGCGCCCCAGCACGCCGACGCCCGCGTAGAGCCGCGCGGTCGGCGACTCCGCCAGATCGTCGAAGAAATTCCCGGCCCAGGGCCGAAGATGCGCATCGAAGAACCTCTGCTGCGCGGCAACGGGAGCGATGGCGCCGTACCGGCCCATGATCTGCCCGGCCATCATCTCCAGGACCGACGCGATGTTGTCTTCCGGCTCGAACACGTTGGGTGCGCGGGAGATCGCCAGCCGGGCCATGTCGCCGCGCAGGTTGGCCAGCGGCTTGTCGTTGAGAAAACCGGTGATGTAATGGCTGGCGTAGGGCAGCAATTCTCCGTGCGCCATCCCGATGAAGAGCTTGTTGAACTCGCGCTCCGCCTGGACCACGTCGATCCGGGCGGCATCCGCGGAGATCCGCGCGATGGCCCGTCCCAGCGCGGTCTCGTCGTCTCCGGTCAGGGCGGCGGTCCGCGCCAGAAGCGCCGCATCGGGCGGCGCGGCGAGCATCAGCGACAGGTAGGAATAGACCTCCGCGCGGGCGCGATCCTCCGGCGCGATGTCGGGCGGGTCGGGAAGCGTCATCGGTCCGTGTCCTCGAAGCGGAACACCATGCGGCGCGGCGGCGGTTCCGGCCCGTCGGCATCGGCATCGGCATCGGTCCCTGCGGCCGGCGAAACGTCCGGCGGCGAGATACCCGCCCCGGCGGCCGGATCATGCGCGGTCTGCGCCGGGGCCCCCTCCGGCTGCGGCTCGGGGATGGATCGCGCGATACGCTGCACCGCGTTCCAGACCCTCGGCTCGGGACGGTCCGCAAGCCCGGCATCGGTATAGTCGTCATCGTAGTCCAGCAGTCCGTCTGGCACGGAAAGCTCCGGAAAGCGGTGGAACAGCGCGCGCATCGCGCGGCGCCGCAGCCGGACGGGGATCGTGCGCGCCATGAACGCCGCGGCATCCGCCGGTGTCAGGCTCTCCGGTTCCGGCAGCCCCAGAAGGTCGAGAAGCTCCGCATCGTCCTTGGCGGCAAACGCATCTTGCGCGCGGGCAGTCTCGGCTGCCGCGAGCGCCTCGTCCTGTCGCGCGGCGTCCTCGGCGACGGCACGGCGGCGGCGGGACCAGAAATCGGGCGGAGCGGGCATGGGCGGCGGCCTTCGAAAGGGAACATCCATATTGTGGGAGCGCTGCGGCGAAAGGAACCCCTTTCGATCGCATACCGTACGCTTATGCCGGTCCGGCCGGAGGTGCCAAATCCGCGGCGCGCGCCGCGCGGTCCTTGACAGCCGATTCCGCCGGGGATACCTGCGGGCGCGGATGTGGCGTGGTAGCTCAGCTGGTTAGAGCACAGCACTCATAATGCTGGGGTCGGCGGTTCAAGTCCGCCCCACGCTACCACATCCAGCTCCCCACGGCTCCGCCCTGCTCCGGGAACGACCGCCCGTCGATGCGCGCACTCGCCTGGCTGTTTTCCACGGTGAGGTGCAGGGACGTATGCCGTGCAATCCGGGCGAACGCGGCGGGATCGGACCCCGGAAACCGATGGCCCCGTCCCGGAACCGCTGCTCCCGCCGCGCTCAGTCCTCATCATGGCGGCGGGGGGACGGGTCGGAAATATCGGCGATTCCCGGCGTGTCCGTCTCGGACTCCAGCTGCGTCACCCCGCCGGGATAGTCCGACGCGCCATGCGCCATTTCCGCGCGCAGGCGCGGCAGCGCGCTCGGGTGATGTTCCTGCAGCCATGCGATCATCTTCTCGCGCACCTCGCAGCGCAGATCCCAGGCGCGCGGCGCGTTGCGCGCGCTCATCAGCGCACGGAGCTGGATCGCGTCCGCCGTGGTCTCGACCACCTGCAGCACGCAGGTATTGCCGTCCCAGAGATCGCTCGCCGCCAGGATCTCGGCCAGCCTCTCTCGCATCGCCCCCACGGGCGCGGTCCAGTCCAGATACCAGATGACCTGGCCGATGATGGTCGAGCTGTCCCGGGTCCAGTTCTGGAACGGCTTTTCGATGAAATAGCTCAGCGGCACGACCAGACGGCGCAGGTCCCAGATGCGAACGATGACGTAGGTGGCGCGGATTTCCTC
Source organism: Palleronia rufa (assembly GCF_000743715.1). Classification (GTDB taxonomy): domain Bacteria; phylum Pseudomonadota; class Alphaproteobacteria; order Rhodobacterales; family Rhodobacteraceae; genus Palleronia; species Palleronia rufa. Next base: position 255,284 of record NZ_JQEY01000002.1, on the reverse strand, counting down.
GATCCAGCCCCACTCCCCCTCGACGATGACCACATCGTTCAGGCGGATCGGCTGGGTCAGCGCGATCTGTATCCCGGCGATCAGATTGGCCAGCACCGGCCGCGCGGCGAAGCCCAGCACCAGCCCTGCCGCCCCCGCGGAAGCGAAGAGCGACACGCCGACGGAGCGCACGCTTTCGAAGGACCAGAGCACCACCGCGGCCGTCAGGAGCACGATCAGGATCTGCGCCACCTTCTGCAGCACCCGCAACTGTGTGGCGTGGCTGCGAGAGCCATAGTCCTCCTCATCCAACGAGACACGCGAAATCGCGCGCTCGGTCAGGACCGACACGGTGACCAGCGCCACCCAGCCGCCGGCCACGACCAGCGCGGCGCGGGCGACGCGCTCCAGCACGGTCTCCCACCCCAGAGGCAGGGTCAGCAACGGCATCGACAGGGCCAGCGCCAGCACCAGCAGCGCCATGCGCAACGGACGGCGCAACTGCCCGGCGATGCGCCAGAACACGCCCCGGCGCGCGTCGAACCAGCGGCCGAGGAAGCGCCACGCGATCTTGTGAATCAAGAAGACCGCCACGAGGATCGCGCCCAGCAGAAGGATCTGCGCGGCCTGTGTATCGATGAGATCGGCAAATGTCATGGCCGCAGACTTAGGCGCGCCGACGGAAATCGGAAAGGTCGCGGCGCGGCCCTGGACGTCAGCCTGGTGCCGGCGACCGGATTGCGGGCAGAATGCCCGGTTTCCCGGCGGGGCTGGATCAGCGGCAGCTGGCCGCGGTCTCCCGCGAATTAAGGCCGGTTTCGACCAGAAGACACTGGCGCTTGGCCTCGTAATAGTAGCCGCGCGCGTACCAGCCTACGGCCTCGGACTCGTCGCCTCCCGATATCATCCAGGCACCGCGCAGATATTTCACCGCATAGGCAAGGTTTGTCTCGGCCTCCAGCAGCGCGCTGGGCGGGCCGTCATGGCCCATGGTCCGTGCGGTCTGGGGCAGGATCTGCATCAGCCCGTAGTAGGGACCGTTGCGGGCGGCGGGGCGGTAGCCGCTCTCGCGCTGGATGACCCGATGGACAAGGCTCTCCGGCACGCCGTGGAGTTGCGCGTACCGCCGGATCAGGCTCCGAAGGCGCGGGGTCTCGTTCGGGTAGAGGCCGGCGGCAGCGGCCGGCGCACGCGCCACTTCGACACCTGGGCGGGGCGCGCAGGCGGCAAGGGACAGAGACAACAGGACAATGGCGCGGATCACGGAACCGACACTTGCCGCGATGGCCACCCGATGCAAGCCCTCACGACGCCCATGCGCGCAGGGCCGCCCGGTCCGGATCCGGCGATGGAGGGTCTGCATGCCGGGTGGCGGTGGGCGGGGGGACCGTCCCCGGCTGACGGTCACGCGGTTCGCCGCCGCGCCGGTGGCCCGGGCGGCGGCGAACTTTGCGCGGGACAAGCTGGTGGCCTCTCCGCTCTCGTCGCACGGGCGCGGCTGGAGGCGGGCACGCGCCGCTAACAGGTCCTCTCGGGCACGGTTCTGGCGCCCGCCCCGCGCTGTAAATGGCGCTGCGTCGACGCCCTTTCCGTGACCGGGGCAATACGCTAGAGGCGGCACATGGCCCAGAACCCCCCGAACCTCCGCCCGGATATGGCGAATGCCCGCGTTCCGCAGGACGCGAACGCCCGGCTTGCGCGCGACCTCGACACCACCGGTCCGGCCCTGCCATCGGACGCTGCGCGGCCCAGGCGCGACGGCCGGCCCACCATCGGCATGGTGTCGCTTGGCTGCCCCAAGGCGCTGGTGGACAGCGAGCGCATCCTGACCCGCCTGCGCGCCGAGGGCTACGCGATCTCCTCCGACTACACCGGCGCGGACGCGGTCATCGTGAACACCTGCGGTTTTCTCGACTCCGCCAAGGCCGAGAGCCTGGAGGCGATCGGAGAGGCCCTGCGCGAGAACGGGCGCGTCATCGTCACCGGCTGCCTGGGAGCGGAGCCCGACTACATCACCGGCGCGCACCCCCGGGTGCTGGCCGTGACCGGTCCGCACCAATACGAACGGGTGCTCGACGCGGTGCATGCGGCCGTGCCGCCCAGCCCCGACCCGTTCGTGGATCTGCTGCCGGCCAGCGGGGTCAGCCTGACGCCCCGGCACTACAGTTACCTGAAGGTGTCGGAGGGCTGTAATCACACATGCCGCTTCTGCATCATTCCCGACATGCGCGGACGGCTGGAATCGCGTCCCCACCTCGCGGTGATGCGCGAGGCCGAGAGGCTGGTCGAGGCCGGGGTCCGCGAACTCCTGGTGATTTCTCAGGATACCTCTGCCTATGGCACGGACCAGCGCGACCGCGCGGCCAAGGCGCCGATTATCGACCTCGCGCGGGATCTCGGCACGCTGGGCGCCTGGGTGCGGCTCCACTATGTGTATCCCTACCCCCATGTGCGCGAACTGGTGCCGCTGATGGCCGATCCGGCGTCGGGCCTGCTTCCCTATCTCGACATTCCGTTCCAGCATGCCCACCCGGACTTGCTCAAGCGCATGGCCCGCCCCGCCGCCGCCGCCCGTACCCTGGACGAGATCGCGGCCTGGCGCGCGTCCTGCCCCGGCCTGACCCTGCGCTCGACCTTCATCGTCGGCTATCCGGGTGAGACGGAAACCGAATTCCAGACCCTGCTCGACTGGCTGGACGAGGCGCAGCTCGACCGTGTGGGCTGCTTTCAGTATGAGAACGTCGCCGGCGCGCGGTCGAACGCCCTGCCCGATCACGTGGCGCCGCAGGTCAAACAGGACCGCTGGGAGCGGTTCATGGAAAAGGCCCAGGCCATTTCGGAGGCGAAGCTGGCCGCCAAGGTCGGCACGCGCCTCCAGGCCATCGTCGATCTGGTCGAAGAGGACGCCGCCACCTGCCGCACCATGGGCGACGCGCCCGAGATCGACGGCCATCTCTACATCGACGCCGGGCATAAGGGATTGTCGCCGGGCCAGATCGTCAGCGTCACCGTCGACGAGGCCGGGGCCTACGATCTGTGGGGGACGCTGGACGGGTAGCATCGCCCTTTGAGGGCGGTCCGGACTGGCCGGCGGCCCAAGCCCGCTGCGGTCGAGTGCCCGGCGCCAACGCCTCTCGGCCGACAATCCCAAAGGGCCGTCCAAAATGACGACCCGGCCTGACACTCGGCCGGGCTTTCGGAATGGATCGGCGGACAGCGCCCATGCACCGCCCGCCCGTCCGAACCGGCGGGCGACTGACAGGCCCCCGGCCGGGCCGGGCGTCCGGACGCGGCCTAGCGCCCGACGACCCGGCGCACGGTGGCGATGCGGTCGGCATTGGGCGGGTGGGTGCCCAGGAACTGGTTGCCTGGATCCGGCGCGTCCTGAAAGAACATGACCCCGCGCACGGGATCGTACCCCGCCCGGCGGGCGATGACCGCGCCCAGGGCGTCCGCCTCCAGTTCGAACCCCTTGGCGTAGCGCCGGGCGCCGTAGAAGGCCCCGAAGTTGCGCGCCCGCTCTATCGCCACCGGGTCGCCGCCGCCCGCGGTGGCAAGCGCAGCCGCCAGCGTCGCGCCGACCGCCGCGGATTGCTGGCCGCGGGCGATGTGACCTTCGATGTGATGCGCGGCCTCGTGGCTGAGGATAAAGGCCAACTCGTCGATATTTCGCGCCAGCAGGATCAGCGGCAGGGTGAATCCCACCACCGGCTGGCCCTGTGGCGACAGGGTCTGAAAGGCGTTGGGCGGCAGGCCCGGACGGTCGTCCACCACCACCGCATAGTCGCAGCGCACGCCCCGGGTGCGGCTTCGGCAAAGCGCGCGCGCCACGGGCATCACGTCGTCCACAACCTGCACGAAATCCTGCGCCGCCCGGCTGGGGCCGCGGGCCGGGACCGGGACCGGGGCGCGCGGCCCGGCGCCGGCGGGGCCCGGCGCCACGGGGGCCGGCACCCCGATGATGACCTGCGGACCGCAAGCGGTCACCACGAGAAGGAAAAGACTGACGACAATCGCGCGCATGGGGGTCTCCGGAACGGGCCTCGAACGGTTTCGATCCCCACAATACCCGGGTGCATCGCGCAGGCCAGCGGGTTACGCTAACCCCAGCGCGCCCAGACCCCGAGAGTCCCCATGTTCACCATCGAGCACGAATTCGACGCCACCGTCATCACCCTGGTGGATGAGCCCGCCAGCCACCGGCAGGAGGACGTCACCGTGAACGCCTTCGAGGATTGCGTGACGCTCGAACAACTGGATCCGCAGACCGATCGGGTGGTGACGATCACCCTGTCGCCGGTGCAGCTGTCGGACCTGGCCGCCGCCCTGGATCTGCCGGAAGGCGCCTACAAGATCCGCCGCGGCGCCCCCTAGCCGCCCGCGCGCTCGACCAGATCCAGCACCGCGGGACCCAGCGCCTCGACGATGAGGGCCACGCCATCCGCATTGGGATGGATCCCGTCCTGCTGCATGTAGTCGCGCATCGCGCCCTGCCGGTCCGCGATACCGGCCAGCGCACCCAGGAAGGACCCCGCCACCGGGACGTCCCATTTGCGGCCCAGATCGCCGTACATTCCATCGAACGCCGCCTTGTAGTCGGCCCCGTAGTTCCCTGGCGCCTCCATGCCCACCAGCAGCACCGCCACGCCCCTGGCGTCGGCGGCCGACAGGATGCCGTCCAGATTGGCGCGGCTGTTGGCCGGATCGATGCCGCGCAGCAGATCGTTGCCGCCCAGCGCCACGATCATCGCATCCACGTCCGGCGTCAGCGTCCAGTCCACCCGGCTGAGGCCGCCCGCCGTGGTGTCGCCCGACACGCCCGCGTTCACCACGGTCGCCTCCGCGCCCCGCGCATCCAGCCAGGCCTGCAATTGCGGCACGAACCCGTCTTCCTGCGGCAGCCCGTAGCCCTGGGTCAGCGAATCCCCCAAAGCGGCCACCGTGACCTCTGCCGCCGCCGGTCCTGCCAGCAGACACATCGCCGCGACCGGCTTGAGGCCCGCGCGCACGGCCCCATATGCCCTGCGGAACAGGGAGCCCGCCATGGCCGATGCCGACACCGTCCTGAGCCTTTCGGACGCGCGCCTCACGCTGGACGGCAACGCCGGTCCGGTCGAGATCCTGCGCGGCGTGACTCTCGACGTCGCGCGCGGCGAGACGCTGGGGCTGGTGGGACCTTCGGGGTCGGGCAAGTCGTCTCTCCTCATGGTCATGGGCGGGCTGGAGCGCGCCACCGGCGGCACCGTGACCGCCCTCGGGCATGACCTCACGGCCCTGTCGGAGGATGCGCTCGCCCGGTTTCGCCGCTCTCATATGGGGGTGGTGTTCCAGTCCTTCCACCTAATCCCCACCATGACCGCGCTGGAGAACGTCGCCACGCCGCTGGAACTGGCCGGGCATGCCGACGCCTTCGACCGCGCCGCCGCGGAACTGTCCGCCATGGGCCTGGGCGCGCGGATGGACCATTACCCGTCCGAGCTTTCGGGCGGCGAGCAGCAGCGCGTGGCCCTGGCCCGCGCCGCGGCACCCCGGCCCGACATCCTGCTGGCCGATGAGCCCACCGGCAATCTCGACGGCACGACCGGACAGGCGATCATGGACCTGCTCTTCGGCCTCAACGCCCGCTCCGGCGCCACGCTGGTCCTGGTGACCCATGCGCCGGACCTGGCCGCCCGCTGCTCGCGCACGATCCGGCTGGAGGACGGTCGCCTGACCCGCAGGGCGGAGGCCGCCGAATGACCTGCCCGCCGCCCGCCATGCGGCATCGCCGGGGGACAGAGGGGCCGGCCGCCCTGCCCGTGCGCCCATGACCCCCGCCCTTCGCATCGCGCGAAGAGAGCTGCGCAGCGGCTTTCGCCAGGGCCTGCGCGGGTTTCGCGTGTTCCTGGCCTGCCTGACGCTGGGCATCGCCGCCATCGCCGCCGTGGGGTCGGTCCGCGCGGCGATCACCGAAGGATTGTCGCGTGAGGGCGCCACCCTGCTGGGCGGAGACGCAAGCGCGGAGTTCACCTACCGCTTCGCCGACCCCGCCGAACGTGCCGCGCTGGACGCCCTGGGCGATGTGTCAGAGAAGATTTCCTTTCGGTCGATGGTCACCGTCCCCCGCGACGGGGACACGGAGCGGGCCCTGACAGAGGTCAAGGGCGTGGATGCCGCCTATCCGCTCTACGGCACGCTCACCCTCGATCCGCCCGGCGCCTTGGCCGACACGCTGGCGGGGGATCCGCCGGGGGCCGCCATGGACCCGGTTCTGGCCGACCGGCTGGGCCTGGATACCGGCGACACCTTCCGGCTGGGCGAAAAAACCTTTCGCCTTGCCGCCCGGATCGTCTCGGAACCCGACGACGCCGGCGGCGGCTTCGCCCTCGGCCCCCGCACGCTGCTCTTCACCGACGACCTGGACGGCACCGGGCTGATCGCACCAGGAACGCTCTACGAGACCGAATACGGCATCCGCATGCCGCCCGGCACCGACCTCGACGCGGCAGAGGCGCGGCTGTCCGCCGCCCTGCCCGATGGCGGCTATCGCTGGCGGGACCGTCGCAACGGCGCGCCGGGCATCCAGATGTTCGTCGAACGCCTGTCGGCGTTCCTGGTGCTCGTCGGCCTGGCCGGGCTGACGGTGGGCGGCATCGGGGTCGCCTCTGCGGTGCGCGCGCATATGGTGGAAAAGACCGCCACCGTCGCCACGCTCAAGACGCTGGGCGCCGAGTCCCGCACGCTTTTCACCGCCTTCGCCCTGCAGATCGGCGCGATCACGGCGCTGGCGACGCTCCTTGGACTGGCCCTCGGCGCGGCGCTGCCGCTGCTGGCGGAACCGCTGCTGACCACGCGGCTGCCCGTGCCCGCGGCGATCTCCGTCTATCCCGGGCCGCTGGCCGAAGCCGCGCTCTACGGAACCCTCGCCGCGGCCCTCTTCACGCTCTGGCCGCTGGCCAAGGCGCAGGACATCCGCGCCGCGGCCCTTTTTCGCGATGCGGGCGGGCTGCCTGCGGGACTGCCCCGGCGCGGTTATATCGTGGCCACCGGCGCGCTTCTGGTCCTGCTGACCGGCAGCGCGGCGTGGCTTTCGGGGATCCCCGCCCTGACGTTCTACACTGCGGGCGGGCTGATCGCCGCCTTTGCGGCACTTCTGGGCACGGCGGTCCTGACGCGGCGGCTGGCCCGCGCCGCCGCCCGCCGTCCAGCGCTTCGCGGCCGCACGGCACTCAGGACCGCGCTGGGGGCCGTGGGCGGTCCGGGAGGAGAGGCCGTGGCCGTGGTGCTGTCGCTGGGACTCGGGCTCACGGTCCTGGCCGCGGTGGGACAGATCGACGCCAACCTCCGCGCCGCCATCGAGCGTGATCTGCCAGAGCGCGCGCCGTCCTATTTCATGGTCGACATCCAGCCCGGCCAGATCGACGGCTTCAAGGACATCCTTGCCGCCGACGATGCAGTCACGGAGGTAGAGGCCGCGCCGATGCTGCGCGGCATCATCACCCGGATCAACGGCCGGGACGCGACGGAAGTGGCCGGCGACCACTGGGTTCTGCGCGGCGACCGCGGCGTGACCTACTCCCGGACGCCGCCGCCGGGCACCGACATCATCGCGGGCGAATGGTGGCCGCCCGACTATACCGGCCCGAACCTCATCAGCTTCGCCGCAGAGGAGGGCGCGGAGCTGGGCCTGTCGCTGGGCGACCGGCTGACCGTCAATATCCTGGGCCGCGACATCGAGGCAGAGATCGCCTCGTTCCGCGAGGTCGATTTCTCGAATGCCGGAATCGGCTTCGTCATGGCCATGAACCCGGCGGCGCTGAACGGCGCGCCGCACACCTGGATCGCCACCGTCTATGCCGAACCGGGGGCCGAGGCGCGGATCCTGCGGGAGGTGGCCGACGCCTATCCCAACATCACCGCCATCCGCGTCCGCGACGCAATCGACCGGGTGGCCGATATCCTGGCCGGGGTCGCGGCGGCGGTCACCTACGGCGCGGGGGCCACGCTGGTCACCGGCGCCGTGGTTCTGATCGGGGCCGCGGCCGCGGGAACGCGGGCGCGCACCTATGAGGCCGCGGTGCTCAAGACCGTCGGCGCCGCCCGCGCCACGATCCTTGCCAGCTTCGCGCTTCGCTGGGCGATCCTGGGTCTGGCGGCCGGTCTGGTGGCCGCCGCGGCGGGTGCGGCGGCCGGCTGGGGCGTTTCGGTCTATATCATGGAGACCGAGTTCCGTTTCGCGCCGCTCTCCGCCCTGGTTATCGTGGCGGGCGGCGTGCTGGTCACGCTGGCGGCCGGGTTGGCCTTTGCCTGGGCGCCGCTGGGCGCGCGTCCCGCCCGGATCCTCCGCGCGCAGGACTGAAGCCCGCCGCGCACACGGGACCTTACGTCCGCGCGGCGTCCATCACCCGGCGCATCTCCGCGATCGCCGGGGCCAGGCCGCGAAAGATCGCCTCGCCGATCAGGAAATGCCCGATATTGAGCTCGCGCACCTGCGGCAGTGCCGCGACGGGCGGCACCGTGTCGTAGGTCAGCCCATGGCCGGCATGGACCTCCAGCCCCAGATCCTGAGCGAGCGCCGCCATGTCGGTCAGCCGCGCCAGCTCGGCGTCGCGATCGGCGATCCGGCCGTCGGCATGGGCATCGCAATAGGCTCCGGTGTGCAGTTCCACCACCGCCGCGCCGATCCGCGCCGCGGCCTCGATCTGCGGACGGTCGGCGGCGATGAAGATCGACACCCGGCTGCCCGCCTCCGCCAGCGGCCCGATGAAATGCGCCAGGCGGTTCTCGTCGCGCGCGACCTCCAGCCCGCCTTCGGTGGTTCGCTCCTCGCGCCGCTCGGGGACGATGCACACCGCGTGGGGCCGGTGGCGCAGCGCGATGGCCTTCATCTCGTCGGTGGCCGCCATCTCCAGGTTCAGCGGCAGCGACAGGGCGTCCATCAGCGCCTCGATATCGGCGTCCGAGATGTGGCGGCGGTCCTCGCGCAGATGGGCGGTGATCCCGTCCGCACCCGCCTCTTCTGCCAGCCGGGCCGCGCGCACCGGATCGGGCAGGTCGCCGCCGCGCGCGTTGCGGACCGTCGCCACGTGGTCGATGTTCACCCCAAGCCTCAGCCTGTCGTTCATGGGTCGCCCCCCTTTTCGGCCATGCGCTCCTCTATCTGCTCGCGCCGCCTGGCGACGCGCGCCTTCAGACGGGCGGTCCGGGTTTTCTGGTAGGCCCCGATGACGGGCCGAGAGATCATATAGGCCGCGATGCCCGCGATGATCCCGGGAATCAGCCCGCCGACAAGGTAGGGCAGGAACACGTTGTCGAGAAAGCTCTCCATGTGGATCCATTGCACGGTGCGAGAGGTGAACACCGCCTTGAGGTTCAGCCACAGTTCGATCGACACGCGGCTGAAGGCGTCGAACACCTGCCAGAGCGGCACGTAGGTCTCACGGCCAAGCATCCGGTTGCCCAGTTCCACGGAGAGACCGGCGATGATCGGGAAGGTCAGCGGATTGCCGAAGAACGTCGCCAGAAGGGCCGCCAGGACATTGCCGCCCATGATCCAGGCCAGTCCGGCAGAAATCAGGAAATGGAGGCCGAAGAACGGGGTGAAGCAGGTGAACACGCCTGCCGCGATGCCGCGGCTGATCTTGTAGGCGGGATCGGGCAGCCGGCGCACCCGGTGGGCCACGTAGGTGAGCGCCCTGAACCAACCGCCGCGGGGCCAGAGCAGACGGCCCGTGCGGGCAAGGATGGTCCTGGGATCGCGGCGCTTGAACATTCCGGTTCAGAGCAGGCGGCCGGGATCGCGCACCCGTTCTATCGTGGCCACGTCGGGCTCGGCGTCCAGCGCCATGCGCACGGCGTGCATGTGCTCGACGCTCTTCACCTCTACGTCGATCTTCACGCGAAAGAAGTCCTGCCGCCGCTCCAGAAAGTTCAGGTCGGAGATGTTGGCCTTCTGGGCACCGATCAGCGTGCAGATCCGCCCCAGCACGCCGGCGTCGTTGGCGATCGTCAGATCGAAGGTCGTGTCGTGGACGGGGGGGTGGTTGCCGGCGTGCCAGGCCAGGTCGATCCAGCGCTCCGGCTCGTTCTCGTAGTCGATCAGGGTCTCGCAGTCGATGGCATGGACCAGAACCCCTTCACCGCGATAGGTGATGCCGACGATCCGCTCTCCGGGCAACGGCTGGCAGCAGCGCGCGCGGCGGAACGCGGCTTCCGGGTCCAGCCCGACGATGGCGGCGGCTGCGTCGATCTCATCGCGGTTGTCGACCGACAGGCCCGGATACAGCGCCTCGATCACGCGCCGGGTCTCGATCTCGGCCGAGCCGAGCTGAGCCAGCAAATCGTCCGGCGAAGACAGTCCCAGAGCGCGCGCGGCGGTGGTCAGCACCTTTTGCGTCACGCGCTTGTCGATCTGGTCGAACGCCACGCGGAGAAGCTCTGTGCCCAGCCGGATGAAGCGGTCCCGGTCGGCCTCCCGCAGGGTCTTGCGGATCGCCGACTTCGCCCGCCCCGTTACCGCCAGGTCAAGCCAACTGGCCTGGGGGCTCTGGCCCTCGGCGGTCAGGATCTCCACGGACTGGCCGTTCCTCAGGCGATGCCACAGCGGCACCCGGATCGCATCCACCTTGGCGCCCACCGCCCGGTCCCCGATACGGGTATGGATGGCATAGGCGAAATCCAGCGGCGTGGCGCCCTTGGGCAGCTTCACCACCTCTCCCTTCGGGGTGAAGCAGAACACCTGGTCGGTGTACATCTCCAGCTTCACCGCCTCCAGGAACTCGTCGTGGTCCGCGGCCGCGTCGAACTGCTCTGTCAGATCGCTGATCCAGCCCTTGGGATCGACGGCGAACGGGTTCTCGACCCGCTGCCCGTCGCGGTAGGACCAATGCGCGGCCACGCCGGTCTCGGCCACCTCGTGCATGGCGCGGGTGCGGATCTGGACCTCCACCCGCTTGCCGTCGCGCCCCGAGACGGTGGTGTGGATCGACCGGTATCCGTTCGACTTCGGCTGGCTGATGTAATCCTTGAACCGGCCCGGCACGGCCCGCCAGCGCTGGTGGATCGCCCCCAGCACCCGGTAGCACGCCTCCTCCGTATCGACGATCACCCGGAACCCGTAGATGTCGCTGAGCCGCGAGAAGCCGATCTTCTTCTCTTCCATCTTGCGCCAGATCGAGAACGGCTTCTTGGCCCGCCCCTGCACCTCTCCGGCGATCCCGGCGCGGTCGAGTTCGATGCGGATGTCTGCGGTGATCTTGTCCACGACATCGCCGGTCTCGCGCTGCAAGGTCACGAAGCGGCGGATGATCGACTGCCGCCCTTCCGGATTGAGCACGCCGAAGGCCAGGTCCTCCAGCTCTTCGCGCATCCACTGCATCCCCATGCGCCCGGCCAGCGGCGCGTAGATGTCCATGGTTTCGCGCGCCTTCTGCTCCTGCTTGTCGGGGCGCATGGACTTAATCGTGCGCATGTTGTGCAGCCGGTCGGCCAGCTTGACCAGGATCACCCGCATGTCGCGGCTCATCGCCATGAAGAGCTTGCGGAAATTCTCGGCCTGCTTGGTCTCGGTCGAGCTCAGCTGCAGCTTGGTGAGCTTGGTGACCCCGTCGACCAGGTCCGCGATCTCATGCCCGAACGTGTTCGAGATCTCGCCGTAGGTCGATCGCGTGTCCTCGATCGTGTCGTGGAGCAGCGCGGTGACGATGGTGGCGTCGTCCAGCTGCTGCTCGGCCAGGACCATGGCCACGGCGACGGGATGAGTGATGTAGGGCTCGCCTGAATGGCGGTACTGGCCCTCATGCATCTGGGCGCCGTAGACATAGGCGCGGCGGATCAGGTCGGCGTCGGACTTCGGGTTGTAGGCGCGAACGCGGGCGGCAAGCCGTTCCGCATCTCCCGTCCAGATCGCGCCGTCATCCATTCAACAAGCGCCTCTGCGCTCCGGGTCACTGTTGCTTCTGGGCTTCCATCAGCGCGCGCAGAAGCTTTTCCTCGGACATGTCGTCCTCGGCCGGCTTGTCCTGCTCGACCCCCATCAGGAGCGCCATGGCGTCCTCCTCAGGCTCGTCGACCTCGATCTGGGTCTGGTTGCTCTCGATCATCCGCTCGCGCAGTTGGTCGGCCTGCTGGGTCTCGTCCGCGATCTCGCGCAGGCTCACCACCGGGTTCTTGTCGTTGTCGCGGTCCACCGTCGGAGCAGAGCCGGCAGTGATCTCCCGCGCGCGATGCGCGGCCAGCATCACCAGTTCGAACCGGTTCGGAACCTTGTCAACACAGTCTTCGACGGTCACGCGGGCCATTGGATGCCTCCAGCAGATACGGTCGGGCCGGTCGGCGGCCCCGGGGAATGAGACTGCCGAGATAGGCGAACCGATGGGGATTGACAAGGCGAAAGGACGGTGCCTGCCGCCTCAGGCCATGGGCCGCACGGCATCGCGGTCGGCCTGCGGCAGGGCCGACAGCATGTCGGCGACGCTCAGGCCCAGCAGCGGGTGGCGCCAGTCCGGCGCGATGTCGGCAAGCGGCTTCAGAACGAAGGCGCGGTCCTGCATCCGGGGGTGCGGCAGGACGGGTCCGTCCGGCGCGTCCCGCGCCTGCGCGTCCGGGGACAGCATCCGCCAGCGTGTCTGCGTCGGCGGGTCCGGCAGCACCAGATCCCCGGCGGCAATCAGGTCGAGATCCAGTGTGCGCGGCGCCCAGCGGCGGATGCGGCGGCGGCCCAGTTCCGCCTCGATCCCGTGCAGCATGTCCAGAAAGGATCGCGGCGACGCCGCGTTCTCGACCGCGACACATGTGTTCACGAATGCCGGACCGGACCCGGCCGGAACCGCGTCGCTGACATAGAGGCGGGCCATGCTGTGAACGGAAACGCCCCTGTTTCCAATGGCCTGGATCGCCGCGGCGATCGTGTCGGCCGGCGGCCCTGCCGGACCCGGAATATTGGCGCCAAGCGCGACAAGCATGGATGTCATGTTTCTAGTCCGTAGGGATATGTTGAGCGTCCCGCGCCACTTATATAAGGCCGACGGACGCCATCATCTATGCGCGGAGAAACGAGCATTTCCTCGGTCCGCGCGCGAAAAGGAAACATGATGTTTTACCGGGACGAGCGATTGGCTCTGTTCATCGACGGAGCGAATCTCTACGCGGCCGCGAAGGCCTTGGGATTCGATATCGACTACAAACTTTTGCGCCAGGAATTCATGCGGCGCGGCAAACTTCTGCGGGCCTTCTATTACACCGCGCTTCTGGAGAGCGAAGAATATTCCCCGATCCGGCCCTTGGTGGACTGGCTGCACTACAACGGCTTCACCCTGGTGACGAAGCCGGCCAAGGAATACACCGACGCCAGCGGTCGCCGGAAAGTGAAGGGCAACATGGACATCGAACTGACGGTCGATGCCATGGAGCTTGCGCCGCGGATCGACCATGCGGTGCTGTTCTCCGGCGACGGCGACTTCCGCCCCCTGGTCGAGGCGCTGCAGCGCGCCGGCGTCCGGATATCGGTGGTGTCGACCATCCGCTCGCAGCCGCCGATGATCGCGGACGAGCTGCGCCGCCAGGCCGACAACTTCATCGAACTCGCCGAGCTGCGTGAGGTCATCGGCCGTCCGCCGCGCGAAGAGCAGCAAGCCGCCCGCTCTGCCAGCGCCTGAACGGGACGGGCCTTGGAACTGGCCGGATCGCTCGCCGGGCTCTTCGTCGCGGCTTTCGGCGCCGCGACGATCCTGCCCTTCCAGTCCGAGATCGTCTTCGCCGGTCTCCAGCTGCGCGGCACGCTTCCGGTCTGGGCGCTGCTGCTGGTGGCGTCGGTCGGCAACGTCCTGGGATCGGTCGTGAACTACGCGATGGGCCTCGGCCTCGAGCGATTCCGCGGCAAGCGCTGGTTTCCCGCGACGGATGCGCAACTGGACCGCGCACAAGACTGGTACCGGCGCTGGGGGGTGTGGAGCCTGCTGCTGAGCTGGGCACCGTTCGGCGACGGCATCACCGTGATCGCCGGAGTGCTTCGAACGCCGTTCTGGCTGTTCCTGACGCTGGTAAGCGTCGCCAAGACCGGCCGCTACGCCGTCCTGGCCGCGGCCACCGCAGGTCTGACCGGATAGGGCATCGTGACCGCGCCGCGCGGCCCGAACGGGTACAGGGGGGGCGCTGCCCCCGCCCTTCGGGCTCCCCCGGGATATTTGCGGAAAGATGAATGACGTTCACCATCCGTTAGGCTTCGTGCGTCATCGTAGGGGGGCGGTACAGGCTGGGAAGCCGATGGCCGTGAAAGGTGAAGCTCCGATCCGGCGTGCCGGCCGCGCCGCATGCCGGATCGGGGTGACGCGCCCCTTCATCTTTCCCCAAAATATCCCCGCCGGAGGCTCCGGCCGTCGCTCCGGGCGGGCCGGCCGATCTGGACGCGCGGCGCGCGGGCGACTAGGTGTCGGGCAAGGAGACCGTTCCATGACCGCACCGCCGCTCACCCTCTACCTTGCCGCGCCGCGCGGATTCTGCGCCGGCGTGGACCGCGCGATCAAGATCGTGGAGATGGCGCTCGAAAAATGGGGCGCGCCGGTCTATGTCCGCCATGAGATCGTGCACAACAAGTTCGTCGTGGACGGTCTGCGCGGCAAGGGCGCGGTATTCGTCGAGGATCTGGACGACGCGCCCTCCGACCGCCCGGTGATCTTCTCGGCCCATGGCGTGCCCAGATCCGTGCCCGCCGAAGCCCGCGCCAGAGAAATGGTCTATGTGGACGCCACCTGCCCGCTGGTCTCGAAGGTCCATATCGAGGCGGAGCGGCATTCCCAGAACGGCCGCCAGATGGTGATGATCGGCCATGCCGGCCACCCGGAGACGCTGGGTACCATGGGCCAGTTGCCCCCGGGAGAGGTGCTGCTGGTCGAAACGCCCGATGATGTGGCCAAGCTGGAGGTGCGCGATCCCGAGCGGTTGGCGTTCATCACCCAGACCACCCTGTCGGTGGACGACACCGCAGAGATCGTCGCTGCCCTCAGGGCCCGCTTTCCGGCCATCGTCGGCCCCCACAAGGAAGACATCTGCTACGCCACCACCAACCGTCAGGAGGCCGTGAAGGCCATGGCACCCGCCATCGACGCGATGCTGGTGGTGGGCGCGCCGAACTCCTCGAACTCCCGGCGCCTGGTCGAGGTCGGGCGCCGCGCCGGCTGTCCCTACGCCCAGTTGGTCCAGCGTGCCGACGACATCGACTGGCGCGCGCTGGACGGGATCTCGACCGTCGGCATCACCGCCGGAGCCTCCGCACCGGAAGTCCTGATCGACGAGGTCGTGGATGCGTTCCGCGCCCGTTTCGCGGTCACCGTCGAAAAGGTCGTCACCGCCGAGGAACACGTCGAGTTCAAGGTCCCCCGCGTGCTGCGCGAACCGGCCTGAGCCTTTGACGCGCGCGCCCGTGCCGTCACGTCCACCCGGGGAGAGCCGCCGGTGATCTCGCTCCAGTTCCTGCTGACCGCGCTCGTGGTGGTCGTGATCCCCGGCACCGGCGTGCTCTACTGCGTCGCGCTGGGGCTGGGACGCGGACGGCGCGCTTCGGTCTGGGCGGCGCTGGGCTGCACCATCGGGATCGTGCCGCATCTGGCCGCGGCCACCGTGGGGCTCGCCGCCCTTCTTCACGCCAGCGCGCTGGCCTTCCAGGTCGTGAAACTGGCAGGCATCGCCTATCTTCTCTGGCTGGCGTGGCAGGCGCTCCGCACGGGCGGCGCGCTGTCTGTCGCGCCGGATGCGGCGCCCCTGTCCGGCCCCCGCATCGCCCTTCGCGGCGCGCTCATCAACATCCTGAACCCGAAGCTGTCGGTGTTCTTTCTGGCGCTTCTGCCGCCGTTCCTGTCCGGCGATCCCGGCACCGCGACCCTGGAGATGGCCGTCCTCGGGGGCCTGTTCATGGCGCTCACCTTCGCGGTCTTTGTCCTTTACGGCGCGCTTGCGGCCCGGGCGCGGGACCGCGTGCTCCAGAACCCGTCCGCGCTTCGCTAGCTTTCGCGCGGCATCGCGGCGCTCTTTGCTGGGCTTGCCGCGCGGCTGGCGCTGGAGCGCGCCTGACCGGCGCGCGCGCCGCCGCCGAAATCGGCCATCGCGGCGCTTGTGCCCGGGCCCGACCGCCCTAGGCTCTGCTGTCCACGACGCCGAAGGCCAGACATGACACGCATCCCCACAGCACCGCTTACCCTCGGCCTTGCAGGGCTGATGCCGTTTCTCTGGGGCCTTGCCACGACGCTGAACCCGTCTCTGGCGCAATGGTCGGCCGGGGTCCTGGGCCCGCGATTCACCGGACCGTATGTACAGCTGGCCTACGGGACGGTGATCCTCAGCTTCATGTCCGGCGTGCTCTGGGGGTTTGCCACCCGCGCGGCGGGCGTGGTCGCGGCGACCGGCTATGCGCTGTCGACCCTGCCCGCGCTGTGGGCGTTTTTCTTCGTCGGCGGCGGACCGACCTCGGCGGCCATCTACCTGATCGCGGGGTTCGTCGGCATCCTGGGACTCGACGCGATGTTCCAGGCTCAGGGGCTGGCCCCTGTCTGGTGGCTCTCCTTGCGGCTGATCCTGACGGGCGTGGTCGTGATCTGCCTTCTTCCCGTGGCGCTCTGACCCCCCTTCTGTCCGGCGCCGCCCTGCCCTAGGAAGGCCCGGACCAGCGGAGGCCCGATGCCCGATCTCTACGCCTATACCGACGGAGCCTGCTCCGGAAACCCCGGCCCCGGCGGCTGGGGCGCGCTGCTGATCGCCCGCGACGGCCCGTCTGAGGTCAAGCGCCGTGAACTGTCGGGCGGAGAGGCCGGGACCACCAACAACCGCATGGAGCTTCTGGCCGCCATCGCGGCGCTGGAATCGCTGACCCGGCCCACGACGATCACCATGGTCACCGACAGCCAGTACGTGAAGAACGGCGTCACCTCCTGGATCCACGGCTGGAAGAAGAACGGCTGGAAGACCTCGGCCAGGAAGCCGGTGAAGAATGAGGATCTGTGGAAGCGCCTCGATGCCGCGCAGGCCACCCATCGCGTACAATGGGAGTGGGTCAAGGGCCACGCCGGCCACCCGGAGAACGAGCGCGCGGACGAACTGGCCCGCGCCGGCATGGCACCCTACAAGCGGTGAGCGCGCCATGACCGCGGTCTCGATCCTCGACCACGCGGCGGTGTTCGTGTTCGCGCTGACCGGCGCGCTGACCGCCTCGCGCGCGCAGCTCGACCTGGTCGGCTTTGCGTTCCTGGCCACGGTCACCGCCCTGGGCGGCGGCACCCTGCGCGACCTGCTGCTGGACAGGCCGGTGCTGTGGATCGAAAGCCCCAGCTATCTCGGACTGGCCGGGCTTGCCGCCGTGCTGGTCTTTTTCACCGCCCATCTGCTGGAAAGCCGGCTCGGCGCGCTCTACTGGCTGGACGCCGGCGCGCTGGCGACGGCCGTCGCGGCAGGCACCGGCGTCGCGCTGGAAAGCGGGCAGAGCTGGCCCATCGTGCTGGTCATGGGCGTGGCCACCGGCACCTTCGGCGGGCTGCTGCGCGACGTGGTCGCGAACGAGGTGCCGCTGGTGCTGCGGCAGGGTGAGATCTACGCGACCGCCGCGCTTGCCGGGTCCGCAGCGTCGGTCCTGGCCACATGGCTGGGCGCGGGCCCTCCCCCGGCGCTGACCGCGGGCGCGGTCGCCACCTTCGCGCTCCGCGCCGGCTCTCTGGCGCTTGGCTGGCGGCTGCCGGTCTATCGCTCCAGGCCGCCCCGCGTGCGCTGACGCGGCACGGGGCCGGGCGGGCCGTGGGAGAGGGGTGAGAGGCTGGACAACGACCCAGACGAGGCTCGTTACGGCTGCTTCCTTCCGGACCTGACCGGGTTGGCGAGGTGCCTGCCCGTGCCAACCTCTCAGCCGATCAGATACCCCCGGCGGGGACCGGTTTCAAGCCTCGCCGCCGAAGGCCAGAAGATAGGACAGATACCCGTTGGCGTTGACCCCCATGTCCCGCACCTGAATGCCCGGCAAGGCGGGACGGTGCAGCGATGCGGCTGGCCCGGTCTGGAACAGCGCCAGCGCCTGGGCCAGCGGGTCGAGCCGGAAGGCCGTCGCCGCGGCCAGATCCTCCGGCCCGCTCAGCAGCAGCTGGATCGCCAGGGGAACGGTCTCGTCCGTCTCGATCACTGTGCGGCCGTCGGGGCGCGGAAATCCGGCGCCGCCGTTCACGCGATGCGCCGTGGTGGCCAGCACCACGGGCCGCCGCGGATCCAGTGGCGCGCCGTCCAGCTCCAGCCCATGGACCCGGCCGGCGGGCGCGCCACGTCGCGTGCCGCGCGGCCCGAAGGACGCCGGGCGGGACAGATCCACGCGAAACGTCGCCGGCTCCGGCAGGTCGAAATCGGCGGCCGGGAACTCCGGGTCGACCAACGAAGGCACCAGCCGTCCGGGCAGCACCTGGGCCAGGGCGCTGACGCTGCGTTCCAGCCACAGCGTCAGCTGGCCCGCGTCGGTGACGATCCCCGCGACGCGGTCGCTGAACGGGTGCAACCGACGCAGATCGGCGTCGAAGACCGGCCCCGCAGGCAGGTCCAGGTAGTCCTCGGGCCCGCCGCGGCCGCCGCAGGCCGAGGGTGCGGCCAGGCCCACCACGGGGATTTCGGCCCATCGCGTGCCGGCCAGCTTCCGCTCGACCGCGCGGCGCATGGCGCGGGCCACGGTGCGGGTGGCCCGGCAACTGCCGGCGCGGGTGAAATAGGTCTGCATCGGCGCCGACACGCGGCCCAGCGCCTGACCACTCTGGCGCAGCGCCTCCGCATGGAGCGGCGCGCTGGCCCGCAGCACCGCCGGCGCGCAGGGAACCAGCGCCACGATCCGGTCCTGGGCCAGACGCGCCACCGGATGGCATTGCGCCGCCAGGGGGGCGACACGCCATCCCCGGGGGGCGGGATCCAGCGCCAGGTCGATCTGGCCCACGTGCCGCCCCCAGAATCCGGGCATGACGGTCGGCACGCCCATCACCGTCGCGCGCCGCAGGTCCACGCCGGGCGCCTTGTCATAGCCCGGCCCGGGAAAGAGCCCGTGGCTGTGGCCCAGCACCATGGCGTCGATCCCGCCCATCCCCGCAAGCTGCCGGGCCAGATCGTCGCCATCCGCCGCCGAAAGCCCCTCGTGGCAGAGCGCGATCACCAGATCCGCACCCCGCGCCCTGAGATCCGCGATCCGCTCGGCCGCGATCTCGGCCACCGGCGCGACGATCAGCTTGCGGGACACCGCCTGTCCCGTGCTCTGCATGGTCGATGGCGGCAGGAAGCCCACCACGCCGATCCGCACCGTCGTGCGGTTGCCGGCCACGTCCTCGACGTCGCGCCGAATCAGCACGTCGGGCGGCAGGAAGGGTGCGCCGGTCTCTCTCAGGAACAGGTTGGCACAGACCAGCGGCCGGTCGATCCCGGCCATGGCGCTTTCCAGCATCCCGACTCCGGCGTCGAACTCGTGGTTGCCCAGCGTGCCCGCATCGTAGCCGAGCGTGTTCATCGCCGCCACCACGCCGCGGGTGCCGCGATCCGACAACCCCCCGTAACTGCGGCCGAAGAGGAAGTCGCCATTGTCCAGCAGGATGCGGTTGGGCACCTCCTGCGAGAGCCGCGCGATGACGCTTGCCGCGCGGCTGAGGCCCTTGGAGGGGTCGGCCCGGCGCGCGGCATAGTCGAACGGCCGGATCTCCGCATGAAGGTCCGTCGTCGCCAGTATCCGCAGAAGAACCCGTGCGGCCGCCATCGCCGGCTGCCGTAAAGTCACTGTCACCGACACACTCCCCAGTGTATGCCCTTCCGTATCACTTCACGCATAGGTTGCAAACGCCGTTGGCTTGCGCCTTGCACCCCGGCGCCCGGCGGGGGATGGTCCGGCCCATGAGGACCGCGGAACAGGTGACCTTCGGCAGCTCCGGCCTGGATCGCGCGGCGGCAGAGCGCGGCGCGGCGGCGCAAAAGGCGCTCCTGTCGGATCCCGCCGCGCGCACCATCGTGCTCTGGCGCGGCAAGCCGCTTCTGGACACCGATGCGGAAAGCGGCGGCCATCTGCTGGTGGACCTGGCCGCCGATCATCCGGCGCTCGATGGGGCGCCGCCGCCCTTGTTCCTGGGCCGCGACGGCGGCGTGCCGCGCTTTGCCGTGGACCTGTCGCACTGGACGCCCGCCGAGGGCGCGGGCGCGCCGGGGACGTTCGCGGATGCATCGGTGCAGCGTCATCCGCTGATCGCCACGGGTGCCTTCACCGACCTGCGCGCCGCCATGACGCTGCTGTCGCGCCGCGACGCGGAACTGTCGGCCACCGCGCGCGGGCTCTTCGAATGGCACCGAACCCACGGCTTCTGCGCGCGATGCGGCGCAGCCAGCCTGCCGTCCCAGGCTGGCTGGCAGCGCACCTGTCCCGCCTGCGGACGCCATCATTTCCCGCGCACCGATCCGGTGGTGATCATGCTGGTCACCGCCGGCAACGCCGTCCTCATGGGCCGCTCCCCCGGCTGGCCGGAGCGGATGTATTCGCTGCTCGCGGGGTTCGTGGAGCCGGGTGAGACCGTGGAGGCCGCCGTCCGCCGCGAGACATGGGAAGAGACCGGCGTGCGGATAGGGACGGTATCGTACCTTTCCAGCCAGCCTTGGCCCTTCCCCGCATCGCTGATGATCGGCTGCCACGCCGCGGCCGTCAGCACCGGCATCCGCGTCGATCCGACCGAGATCGAGGACGCGATCTGGATGCGGCGCGAGGAGGTGCTGACCGTTATGGCCGGAGAGCACCCAAGGGTCGGCGCCGCCCGCCCGGGCGCGATCGCGCATTTCCTGTTGATGAACTGGCTTGCGGACCGGCTGAATTGACTTCACCCTGCCGCCCAACCGCGCGAATCCCGGGCCTATCGCCATGAAGATCTCAACCCGCAAGGATATCGCAGCACAGCCCGCCGACGTCTTCGCGAAGCTGGCCGACTTCCCCGCCCATGAGGCCCAGGCCCGCGGCGCCGATGTGGACGTGTCCCGGCTGGACGACGGCAGCGCGCCGGCACGGGCCGCGTGGCGGGTGGCCTTCGACTATCGCGGGCGGCGGCGCCGGGCCGACATGGCCGTGGTGACCTTCGATCCCGATCAGCAGCTTGCGATCCGCGGGACCATCGACGGGCTGATGGCTTTGGGCAACGTCGAACTCATGGACCTGGGCGACAAGGGCACGCGGGTCTTCGCCTCGGTCGATCTCAAGCCGTCGACCATGACGGCGCGGATCCTGATCCAGTCGCTCAAGCTGGCGCGCGGCGCGCTGGAGCGGCGGCTGTCGCGGCGGCTCGACAGGCTTGCCGTCAAGGTCGAGCGCAAGCCGGCCGCGAACCGCTGATCCGCCCGTTGCGCCGCCTCCCTCTCCCTGCCATCCTTGCCCGATGACCGCGTCGCTCAAGGCCCTTTCGGTTCACTTTCTCACCGCCAGCGGCGCGGTCTTCGCCATGCTGGCGATGCTGGCCGCCGTCGAGTCCGCCTGGGGTCTGATGTGGCTCTGGCTGGTGGTGGCCTTCGCCGTGGACGGAATCGACGGCCCCCTTGCCCGCCGCTACGACGTCAAGTCCAACGCGCCAGAGTACGACGGCGTGCTGATGGACCTCATCATCGACTACCTGACCTATGTGTTCATCCCCGCCTACGCGCTCTTCGCGTCGGGATTGCTGCCGGGATGGACCGGATGGATCGCGATCATCGTCATCACCTATGCCGGCGTGGTCTATTTCGCCGATACCCGCATGAAGATGCGGGACTATTCGTTCTCGGGCTTTCCGGGCTGCTGGAACATGGCTGTGCTGGTGTTCTTCGCGGTCGAGCCCCGGTGGTGGACGATCCTGGCCATCACGGTGCTTCTGGCCGTGGCGATGTTCCTGCCGCTGAAATTCGTCCACCCGGTGCGCACCAAACGCTGGCGCCGGGTGACGCTGCCGGTGGCCCTGGCCTGGACGCTGATGGCCGGCGCCGCGGCCTGGCAGGATTTCGAACCCTGGCCGGCGCTTCAGGTCGGGCTGATCGCCGCGTCGCTCTATCTGGCCCTTGCGGGGATCGTGCAACAGGCGATCCACGGCCCGGACGGCTGAACCGCCCCTAGAGCATGATGAGATTAGCTTGAAGCGTATCCAGTATTGGCGAGGTAGTTCGCGCACTCCTGTGGGCTGAAGCGGTCGAGCAGTGTCCCGATCCTGCGCCACGTTGCCTCCATTGTGCGCTCGGCTGCGTTGCGGAGCATGTGTTTGAGCTTCGAGAAGACCTGTTCAATCGGGTTCAGGTCGGGGCTGTAGGGCGGCAGAAAAAGTAGATGCGCTTTCGCGTTACGGATCGCCTGCCGCACGGCTTGCCCTTTGTGGCTGCCCAGATTGTCCATAACCACCACATCGCCCGGGCGCAGGGTTGGGACGAGCACGTGCGCGACATAAGCCCGGAACGCTTCGCCGTTGACGGGACCGTCCAAAACAAAGGGCGCGTCGATCCGATCATGACGCAGCGCTGCGATAAAGGTCATGGTGCGCCAGTGACCATGCGGGGCCCGCCCGATCAGGCGTTCACCTCTGGGAGCCCAGCCGCGCAGCGGGGCCATGTTGGTCTTGGCCCAGGTTTCATCAATGAACACGAGACGACGGGGGTCGATCCGGCCCTGGTGCCGCTTCCAGCGCACACGGCGGCGGCTCACGTCGGGGCGGTTCTGCTCCTCGGCGAGTTGGGTCTTTTTTTGAACGAGTAGCCCGTGCGGCGCACGAAGGCCCAGACGGTGCGGTAGTCGACCTTGAGCCCGCGCTCGGCCAGTTCCACCACCAGTCCGCGCAGTGTGAACGGCTCCGTTATCCGCTCCAGAAGCCACGCCTCATGCCCGCCTGCAATCTTGCGTGGCGGGTGGCCGCCTGTCCCTGCCGGAGCGCAACTCCCGGTCGCACGCAAACGCTGCGACCACTTCACAACACTGGACGGAGCCACATCCAGGGCCGCTGCGACCTGACGCACGCTCTCGCCCCCCAACAGCCGCGCCATTGCCCTCTCTCGAAGGTCCATTGAAAGTGCTCTACCCACTACTCGCCCTCCATCTTGTGGTCGGCAACAGTGAATCACCAAAATGCAGGCCTGTGAATCCTCTATCGATTCAGGCTGATTTCATCCCGCTCTAGGCGGTCAGCTCGTCCCGGCGCGGCGGGTTGGCCCCGGCGCGCGACACGGTGACGGCGGCGGCCGCCGCACCCAGGGACAGCGCCGCCTCGATCGCCTCGGCCGGCAGCGCGCCGATGGCCGCCTTCGTCAGCAGCCCCTGTTCCGACAGCGACGCCAGCAGGCCGGCGTTGAACGTGTCGCCCGCGCCCACCGTGTCCACCACCGTGACCCGGCGCGACGCGACGGGAACGCTGTGCTGCCGCGTGATCCCGGTCGCGCCCTCTGCGCCGCGGGTCAGGCAGACCAGCGACGGGCCGCGGTCGAGCACGGCGCGTGCCTTGTCCTCCAGCGTGCCGCCCGCGATCAGCCAGTCCAGATCCTCGTCCGAGATCTTCACCACGTCCGCCCGCCCGATCATCCGCCAGATCCGCGCCGTATAGGCGTCGCGGTCGCGGATGAAGCCCGGGCGCACGTTGGGGTCGATCATCATCGGCATGCCGGGCGCAAGCCGGGCCGACAGCGCCTCATAGGTGTCCGCGCAGGGCTCCACCGCCAGGGAGATGCCGCCGAAGAAACAGGCCTCAGCCGCGATGTCGTGCGGGATGTCGGCCTCTGCCAGCATCCGCCCGGCGGTGTTCTCGTCGTAAAAGGCGTATTTCGCCTGGCCGCCGGTCAGCGTGACGAAGGCCAGCGTCGTGGGCCGGTCGCTGCGATGGGACCAGGACACATCCACCCCGTCCGCCTTGAGCACCCCGGCGATCTGCGCGCCGAAGAGATCCGTGGAGATGCCCGAGAAGAACGCCGTCGGCCGCCCCAGCCGCGCCAGCGCCACCGCGGTGTTCAGCACCGCGCCGCCCACATGGGGGGCGAAGGCAGGCTCTCCGGCGGCGCTTTCGCGCGGAAGCATGTCGATCAGGGCTTCGCCCGCGCACAGGATCATGGTGTCGCCTCCGTTCAGGACTGCTGCCCGGTGTAATAGGCGATGCCCGCCACGATCAACGCCAATAGGGCGGCAAGCCCGATCTTGATCCACGAATAGGGCCGCTCTCCGGTCACCCGGCCGGTCTGGCCGTTCAGCGCGACGCGGAACATGCGGCCGCGGAACGTGTAGACGGCCAGCCAGACCGGCAGCAGCACGTGCTTGAAGGTCACGTCGCGGGCCTGGAACGCCACATGGTCGATCCGCTGCCGGTCGCCGCCGATGTCGCGGCGGATGTTGGCGTGGATCGCGCGTTCCATCATCGCCATGGCCGTGTCGCGGGCCGGCTCGGGGCCGACGGCGTAGGCCTCTGCCTGGAAACCGGCGATATAGCTGGGGGAATAGGGCGCCAGGGCGGCCAGATCCCAGGGTGCCAGGCCTGCGTGATCCGCGTCGGGGAGGGTGCCTGAGCCGGACACCAAAATGTCGTCGAAGACGCGCGACACCTCGCCGGAGGCGGGAAACCAGCTGGTCACGGTGCGGGTCCGGCGCCGGCCTTCCCCATCGGTATAGCTGCGCGTCTCGACATGGCCCCGCGCGCCGCGATAGCGCGCCCGGGTCCGGGCGTCGAAGGTCCAGAACGGCAGATAGACCCCGGTCATCGCCCGCCCCTTGCGCGCGAAGCGGCGCAGCGCGTTCGGCGCGAACCACAGACCGTGCAGCCAGTCGGTCAGGGCCTTGCGCGCCTCGGCTTCCGTGACACGGAAGGGCAGCACGCCCTGGGGTTTGATCCGCCGCTCCACCCCGGTATCGCCCACGAAGGGGGTGGCGCAGAACGGGCAGACCGTGGCGTGGATCTGCGGCGACAGGGTGATGTCGGCGCCGCAGTTCGGGCAATGGCTCACCCGCGTCTCGGCGGTGTCGGCGCCGCCCAGGCCGTCGGCCATGGCGCGCGCGAAGTCGATCTCTCGCAGCGCCGGCCCGGCATAGGCGGCGCCCGCGGTCGCCTCGCGGTGGCCGCAGAACCCGCAGACCAGATCGCCGGAGCCGGGGTCGAAGGTCAGGTCCGCGCCGCAGGAAGGGCAGGGAAAGCGCTGATCCTCGACCATCGAAGGGCCTCTCGCGTCGGTCATCCGCCCCCCCCGGGATAGAAGAGCCCGCGGGCCTTCGCAATCGTCCGCCGGGCCTACAGGAACCGGTGCAGCGCCCGGGGCGCCATGATCCTGAGCGCGTTGTCGCGCAGGCGGACATGGCGCCAGACATGGAACCCCGCATGGACCAGGACGACGCCGCCCAGCGCGTAGAACTCCACCGTGTGGAACCAGCCGATGAGCGCGTTGAGCCGCGGCATGTCCAGGGGCGGCGCCACGGGCAGGATGTCGCCCGCCTTGAGAAGCGTGGCAGAGGTCAGCCCCAGCCCGAACCCCGACAGCGCCACCAGGAACAGCCCCCAGATCAGCGTGCGGTGCAGGCCGCGGTGAAACGCCCGTGCGCGGGGTCCCAGCTTCGGCCCCGGCCGTCCCGCCAGACCGCGGCGCAGGTAGTCGGCATACCAGAAGAGCACCATGGACACGAACACCAGCGCCAGCTTGGAATGGATGTCCCAGGCAAGCTCACCCATGGGCACCACGTCGTCGGGCTGCATCACCATGAACCAGGCGAACAGCGGGATCATCGCCAGATGCAGCGACTTCAGCCAGGCCCGGCGGGCCGGCAGGCGGCGGTGGAGCGATCGGCCAAGCGACATGGCCAAGCCACGCGGGCGCGCGGCGCGGAGTTTCGCCATGCTCATCCGCGCGCGGCCAGGTTCAGGGGTTCGGCGTCATCATCCGCCGCAGCGTGCCGTCCTTGCGCACATAATGATGGTAGAGTCCCAGTGCCGCGTGCAGACCGGCCAGGATGACCAGCGCGTTGCCGGCGATCGGATGCCATGGCGCGACGGCGTCGATCCCCAGGAACCACACCGCGATCCCGCCCAGCGGCGTGCCGATCAACAGCACGTAGAGCAGGACGTGCCCCCAGTGCCGCGCCTTGGCAAGCGGTTCCGGCGTGCCCGGCTTGGCGCCCGGCGCCCCCCGCGACAGGCGCACGACCAGCCGGATCGCCGCAAGGGTCAGGACCGTCAGCCCCAGGATCACGTGCAGCGGCCAGGTCGTGGTCAGGGTGCCCTGCATTTTCTGATCCACCAGCTTGCCCATGCCGTCGCTGGCCAGCCAGGTCGCGGCGACGGCCAGCACGATGGCCCAGTGCAGCGCGATCTGGGACGCGGAGTAGGAGTCTCTCTGGGCCATGGAACATATCCTTCGATCCGGGCCGGAATCCCGCTGGGAATGCGTGCCGGATCATTCCGGTTCCCGCCCCGGCGGCGGCGGCGGTGGCGGCATGACGGTAAAGAGCCGGGCCAGATCGGCCAGGTCCTCGGCCCGCATCCAGCCGTCCTGCCCCTGGGTCCAGACCAGGCTGTCGCGGGAAAGCGTGCCCTCTGCGACCATCCGACCCAGCCGCGCGGTGGAAAACGGCCCGCTGGTCCGGCCCTCCGCCGCGATGTGCCAGACCCGTTCCGGCGCGGGCGGCGGCGGCGGCGGCGCGGCCGGGCGCGGACCCCAGGGGCCGGCCGCCATCCCGCCCATCTGCATCCCCAGGCCGGCGCCGAAGCCCGTGCCCATCGCCGCCCCGGCGCCGGAACCGGGCCGGGTCAGCGCCTCGGCCGCCTGGTACTGGGTGAACCGCCCCAGATCGCCGCTGATGCCCATGGAGGTCCGCTTGTCCAGCGCCGATTCCACGACCTGCGGCAATGAGATGTTCTCGACGTAGAGTTCCGGGATGCCCAGCCCGTAGGCGGCGACGGTCCCGGCGATCTGGGCCGCCACCAGCTTGCCCAGGTCGCCCGTGTTCGCCGCCATGTCGAGGACCGGGATCCCCGATCGCGCCACCGCGCGGCTGAATTCCTGCACGATCACGTTGCGGATCTGAAAGCTGATCTCGTCGGCGGTGAACTCGCCGTCGGTGCCGACGATCTCGGTCAGGAACAGGCCGGGATCGGCGACCTTGACGGCATAGGTCCCGTAGGCGCGCACGCGGGTCGGCCCGAATTCCGGATCGCGCAGGATCACCGGGTTCCTGGTGCCCCATTTGAGGTCGGTGAACCGGGTGGTGTTGACGAAGTAGATCTCGGACTTGAAGGGTGAGCGGAAACCGTGGTCCCAGTGCTGGAGGCTGGTCAGCAGCGGCAGGTTGTTGGTCTCCAGCAGGTAGAGCCCGGGCATGAACACATCCGCCAGCTGCCCCTCGTGGACGAAGACGGCGGCCTGGCCCTCGCGCACCGTCAGCTTGGCGCCGTACTTGATCTCGTGGCCCTGACGCTCGAACCGCCAGACCATCCGGTCCTGCCGGTCGTCCACCCAATGGATGACGTCGATGAACTGGCCAGAGAGGAAATCGAAAATCGCCATGTCCGTCCCTTTTTCCGCGCCGCCCGCCATCCCCGGGGCCTTGTCGGCCCGGCCTGCGGATGGGGCGGCGCCTCAGCTTTGCGCGCCCATGATCTCCCGCGCGATGCGAAAGACCATGGGGCGCGCCTCTTCCTCGCTCATGCCGGGTTTCAGCCGCGGGTCGTAGAGGATCCGCAGCAGTTGCTCGTCCATGGTGGTCAGAAGCGCGAATTCCTCGTCGTCGTTGAAGATCGACGGCCGGGCGCGCGGGCTGTCGTTGGCCAGCCCCAGCCCTTGCGCCACCTCCTCGTGGATGCACGACAGCCGCAGGAGGGGGGGGTGCTCGGCCCGGATGATCGCCACGGCGCGGCTGTAGCCGCCGGTCTCCTCCCGGTCGGCGGCGAAGACCAGGCAATAGCTGGACCGCGGCAGGTTCAGAACCGAATCCAGCGCCGTGGGCCCCATGCCCGGCACCAGGGCCGAAAGCTCCGGGCCAAGCGCGCGGCGCTCCGCCTCATTGACGATGTAGACCACGAAGTTGCCGCCCTGGGGCACGGCAGAGATCGGGTGGTTCGCGGCCCGCGACAGCCGGCCGGCAAACCGCGCCACGTCGCCCCGGTCGCGCACCCGCTCACCGGCCGGCACGGAGCGTCCGAACCGGGTCTCGATCCGCACCGGCTCCGTCCAGCGGTGCAGCCGAGAGCGCGTCTCGCGCGCGATCAGCACGCCCGTATCGGGGGCGTATTCCTCGTAGAAGGCCAGCTGCAGGAACGTCTCGGCCAGCCGGTCGGCGTCATAGGGCGTATCCGGCCCGCCGCCGTCCCGGCGCAGCAGCCCCTGAGCCTCCAGCCCGGCCTGGACCCGCGTGTAATAGGCCCGCAGAGCCTCGCTCTCGGGATCGGTTCGTAGGGCGGCCGGGGGCCGGGGAGAGCGCGGCGGCTCAGGGGCGGCGCGCGCCTGGGGGGGGGTCTTGTCCGGCACCGTGTCGGTGGACTGGACGCACCCCGCGGCGGCCAGGACCGCCGCCAGAGCCGACAGGGCCGCGCGCCCGCCCATCTCAGCCGCCCCCGGCGGTGGCGCGGCCGCGGGCGCGGGACAGGGTGTCGCGCAGGTCGGATTCCATCTTCGCCAGGTCGCCCTCGGCGGCGCTGCGCGCGGCCTTGCCCCGGTCGGCGATGGCCAGGCTCTCTTCTATGGTGGCGATCAGCTCGGCATTGGCGGTCTTGACCGCCTCGATGTCGAACACGCCGCGCTCGACCTGGGTGCGGACCTTGGCGTTGGCCCCGCGCAGGTTCCTGGCGTTCGAGGTCAACAGCTCGTTGGTCAGGTCGTTGGCCGATCTCACCGCGTCGGCGGCCTCCTCGGACCGCTGGATCGTCACCGCCTGGGCCAGCTGCGTCTCCCACAGGGGCACGGTGTTGACCAGGGTGGAGTTGATCTTCATCACCAGCGACTTGTCGTTCTCCTGCACCAGCCGGATCGACGGCAGGGACTGCATCGTGACCTGACGGGTCAGCCGCAGGTCGTGGACCCGCCGCTCCAGGTCGTCGCGGGCGGCGCGCAGGTCGCGCAGGCTTTGGGCGTCGATCACGTCGTCGCCCGTGCCGTCGCCGGCGCGGGCCTCTGCCGCGGGGATGTCCTCGGCGTCGATCCGGCGCAGCTTTTCCTCCCCGGCGGCGATGTAGAGGGCGAGTTCGTCGTAGAATTCCAGCGTCTTGTCGTAGAGCAGGTCCAGCGCCTTGATGTCCTTCAGCAGCCGGTGCTCATGGCCCTGCAACTCTCCGGTGATGTCGTCGATCTGGCTCTGGACGTCCTCGTATTTCGCGATGAAGCGCGACACCGGCGCGGCGCGTCCCAAAAGCCGCTCGAACAGCGTCCGTTGCCGCCGCACGTCCAGTTCGGCGGTGGAAAACCCCCGCAGCGCAGACACCATCCGGCGCAAGCTGTCCCCCGCCGGTCCGGTCTCCTTGTTCTTGACGTCGGCCAGCATCGACTGGCTGATCTGCTGCAGCTCCTCCTGCGCGGCGGACCCGAAGCCGATGATCGAGCCGGCGTCGGCGATATCGATCTCGGCCAGACGCGCGTCGAGCGCGCGCCGCGCCGCGCCTTCGGTGAGGGCGTAGTCCGGCACCGTGGTGGCCGCCGGGGCGGTGGCGGGTTCGGCGGCGATATCCGCGACCTCTGTCTGCAGCGGGTCTTTCGGCGTGTCGTTCGGCATCGCGTCAGTCGTCCTTTCGTCCCATGGCAACGCCTTCGCGGTCCAGACGGTCCCTGAGCACGTCGATTTCGATGTCCAGATCGGAACGGTCGTCAAGCAGCATCGTCTCGGTCCGGCGCGCGAATCCCTGTTCGAGGTCGTCGAGCAACGATGTGAACGCGTCGCGCGCCTGCGGGTCCCGCACCCGGCCGGAAAGATCGGCGTATTTGCGCGCCGCGTCGCGCGCGCCCAGCAGGTAGACGCCCAGCCAGCGGCGGGCCTGGGGCAGGTCGCGGGGGTCTTCCTCGACCCGCCGGAAGAGCGCGCGGGCGGTGGCCGCGAACCCCTCGACCCGCGCCGTGAGGGGCCGGTCGCCGGTCCGCGCCACGGCGTCCCGCATGGCGGCCAGATGCGCCTCGGCCTCGTCCACGGCGCGGGCGACGCGCTCTGACTGCCAGCCGGGGGCGCCGGCGGCGTGCTTGTTGCGCAACGGGTCGATGCCGAAGGCCGCCACATGCAGCGCCATCCCCAGCACCGCCAGCACGAGCGCGCCGCCCAGCGCCGGCAGCCCGGCCAGCGCCAGGCCCGCGCCGGTGGCCGCGGCGCCCAGCATCTTGCGGGGCAGGGCGGGGCGGCGGGCGGTCGGCCGCGCGTCATAGGCGTCTTCGGCCCGCAGCCCCTCGCGGGTCAGCCACGCGGCGCCGATCAGCACGAAGAAGGCGGCCAGGTCGAAGGCCAGGCCCAGCGGGTCCTGCCCAAAGGCGGTCAAGAGCAGCGGCACGGGCGCCACGAAGAGCGCGTTGGCCCGCGCGCCGGCGCGGCTGCGTCGCCGGGGCCGCGCGGCGGCCGCCGGCGGGCCGCCCGGCGAATGGACGCCTCCGTAGCGTTCGGCCATCATCCGGCCCCCCAGATAGCCGCGTAGAAGATCAGCGCCACCAGAAGGACGAAGGACAGGCGCTGCATCGGTGTCTCTCCCAGTCTGTTGCGGGCCGTCCGTCCGGTTCCCGTCCCGTCGGCGTCCTGCGCTCCCGCCAGACGGCCGCGCAGTCCCCGCCCGGCCTCTGCCAGGCTGCGGGCGGCAAGCGCGATCAGCGCCGCGACCAGCGCGGCAACCAGGGCGGTCAGAAGAAGGCGCGGCATGGGCGGCCCCCGGCAACGGTTCGCCTCCGATATAGGGACCAACCGGCCCGGGCGCCAGCGACCGGCCGCGCAGGGTGCCGATTTCCCGCGGGCCCTGCCCCGCAATTGCCGCGAAAGGCTGGACCGCGGCGCGGCGCGGGGCCATTACGTGTATCGACCCCGCCCCAATCAGAGGCCGCCATGACCCAGCCCCCCCGACCCGCCCCGACGCGCCGCAGGGCGCTTGCCACGTTCGGCGCCGCCGGGGCCGCGGTGCTGCTGGGGGATGTGGCGCGCATGGCCCATTCCCAGGGCGCCGGCCCGCTGAAGCTGGGGTTTCAGGTCCACCGCACCGGCATCGGCGCCGCCTACGGGCGCTGGTACGAGCGTGTGGCCACCGCCGCCGTCGCCCGGATCAACGACGCCGGCGGCATCGCGGGCCGTCAGGTGCGGATGATCGCAGAGGACGACGGCACCGACCCCCGCCGCGGCGCCGAGGTGCTGGACCGCTTCGCCAATCTCCACGGCGCCGACCTGGTGTTCGGGCCCTTGTTCTCCAATGTGGTGATCGGCTCCGCGCCCCGGGCCGCAGAGCTGAAGATGCCCTATTTCGTGGTGTCCGAGGGGCATCACGTCGCCTCCGGGACGCTCAACCGCTACACGCTGCAACCCGGCATCACCGACGTCAAAAGCCAGGTCCGCTCCGTGGCGCCCTATGTCGCCGCGAACATCGGCCGGAAGGTCACCATGATCTTCCCCGACTTCGCCTTCGGTCACGATCACCGGGAATTCTTCACCGACGCCATCGCGGCCCAGGGCGGTGAGGTCATCGCCCAGATCCCGGTCCCGCCGGCGGAGACCTCGTTTACCCGCTACTTTCCCCGCATCCCGCGTGAGACGGAGGTGCTCTACCATGTCATGGTCGGCCCCGCCGTCCTGACCTTCGTGCGCGAGATGGGCGAATTCTTCGGCGGCCGCGGTCCTGCGCTCTTCGGCTTCATCGACAGCCTGGAGGCGGTGGACATCGCCAGCCCCGGCCTGGAGTTCCTGGAAGGCTCCCATCTGTGGGAGGGGATGCCGCGCTTCGCCCAGCCCGACCAGACCGGGCACGACGCGCGCTACCGCGCCGCCGTGGGGGTGGACGACACCGGCGCCTCGATCGACGATCCCCGGGACGTCTCCACCTACGCGCACATGTTCGGCGTATGGGAAACGCTGTCGGTCATCAAGGCCGGCATGGAGACGGCGGGATACCGCGGCCCCTCCGACCGCCCGGCGCTGATCGAGGCGGTGGAGGCCATGACCGACATGCCGCTGTCCGACGACCACCCCCAGGGCGACAAGCTCTTCAACGGCCGCACCCACCAGGTGTTCGGCCGCCAGAGCGTCAGCCGGGTGGAGGGCGGCCGTCTGATCCGCGTCCACGAGACCTCGGTCGAGGACACGCTCTACGAGGACGAGGTGGACTACACGACGCGTCCGTTCTGACGCGATGGAGTTCGGTCCCCACCTGATGCTGGCCCTGCTGGAGGGCGCGGTCACCTCGGCCGTGCTGGCGCTGACGGCCATGGGCCTCAGCCTGGTGTTCGGTGTGATGCGCGTCGTCAACGTGGCCCATGGCGCGTTCTTCATGCTGGGCGCCGTCGCCGCGTGGTGGATCGCACAGCTTGTCGGCGCGCATCCCGCGCTGGGCTTCGCCGCGGCGCTTCTGGCCGCACCGCTGCTGGTGGGGGCGGGCGCCATGCTGGCCGACCGGCTGATCCTGGCCCGCGTCGGCTACGACCCGGAGCGCACCATCGTCGCCACCATCGGCCTCATGTACGTCATCGAGCAGACCGTGCTGATGGGCTTCGGCCCCGACGCGCGCCCGGTGGCGCCGCCCTTCGACGCCCGCATCGCGCTGCCCTGGGTCGAGCGCACCGCCGAGGGCCTGGCGCTCTACTGGCCCTGGGGTCTGTCCATCACCGCCTACAAGCTCTTCGTCATCGCCGCGGCGGCCGCGATCCTGGCCGGCCTCTGGGCGCTGATGACCCGCACCGGCGCGGGCCTGGTGATGCGCGCGACCCAGCAGGACCGCGACATGGCCCGGGCCTTCGGCGTTCCCGTTTCCCGCGTGTTTGCCCGGGTCTTCGGACTGGGCGCGGCGCTGGCGGCCATGGGGGCGGTGCTGGTGGTGCCGATCCAGCAGGCCCATTATCTGATGGGCGGCGATCCGCTGCTTCTGTCCTTCATCGTCGTGATCATCGGCGGACTCGGCAGCCTGCCCGGTACCGTGGTCGCGGCACTGCTGATCGGGATGACCGACGGGATCGTGTCGGTGTTCCTGTCGCCCACCCTGGCCAAGATCGTCGCCACCCTCGCCGTGGCGCTGGTGCTGGTGTTCCGCCCCCAGGGGCTGATGGGCCGCGCCCGGGCATGATCGACGCGCGCCGCAGCCTGCTGCTCCACGGCGGCATCGTGGCGTGCCTGGCGCTGCTGGCCGCGACCCTTCCGGCCTACCACGCCGGCAACCTGACGCGGATCCTGGTCCTGGCCGTCTATGCCATGGGCTACAATCTGCTGTTCGGCTACACCGGGCTCTTGAGCCTGGGCCACGCCCTGTTCTTCGCGGCCGGCATGTACGGCTTCGGCCTCTCGGCGGCCCTGGGCGGCCTGTCCGCGGGCGCCGCACTTCTGGCCGGCGTCGCCGCCGCCGCCCTGGTGGCGGGGCTGACCGGCGCGCTGGCGCTGCGGACCCGCGATGTCGCCTTCATGATCGTGACGCTGATGTTCGCCCAGGCCGGATACCTGACGATCCTCTACCTCGGCACCTGGACCCGCGGCGACGAGGGCTTCGTGCTGCCCGCCGCCGCGCGCCGCCTTGCCGGTTTCGACCTGCGCGGCGACGGCGCGCGGCTGGTCGCCGCGCTCACCCTCTTTTCCGCCTGTTTCCTCGCCACCGCCGCGCTGACCGGATCCCGCCTCGGCCGCACCCTGATCGCCATCCGCGAGAACGAGGAGCGCGCCCGGATGCTCGGCTACGACACCGCGCGGCTGAAGCTTGTCGCCGTGGTGCTGTCGGGCACGCTCTCGGGGCTGGCGGGGGCGGCCTATGCCATGCTCTTCGGCTATGTGGGGGCCAGCTTCGCCACCGTGCAGTACTCGATCCTGCCGCTTCTCTGGGTGCTTCTGGGCGGGGCGGGGACCACGGTCGGCCCGCTCGTCGGCGTGGCGCTCATGTTCTATCTCATCGACTGGTCCAGCCGCGTGACCGACGCCTACATGCTGGTCGCGGGGGCGGCGCTGATCGGCCTCACGCTCTTTGCCCCGCAGGGAGTGGCCGGGCTGATCCGCAGGAAGGCGGCGCCATGGCTGCCGTGACCCTGCTGGAGACCCGCGGCCTGTCGAAATCCTTCGGCGGCGTCACCGCCTGCGACGGCATCGACCTTGCCCTGCCGGCGGGGGAGACGCTGGCGCTGATCGGGCCGAACGGGTCGGGCAAATCCACCTTCACCGCCATGATCGCGGGCCGCATCCGGCCCGACCGGGGCCGAGTGCTGCTGCGCGGCCGCGATGTCACCGCGCTGCCGGCCCATGCGCGGATCGCCATGGGCATGGCCTATACGTTCCAGATCACCTCCGTCTTCGCCGACCTGCCGGTGCGCGAGAACGTGGCCCTGGCACTGCGCCGCACCGTCCGCGGCGAAGGCCGGGTCCAGCTCCGCACCGAGCAGACGTTGGGCCGCGTCGGCCTCCTGGCGCGCGCCGACCAGCCCGCGGGCGATCTCAGCTACGGCCACCAGCGCGTGCTGGAAATCGCCATGGGCCTTGCGCAGAACCCGGCCCTGTTCATCTTGGACGAACCCACCCAGGGCCTGTCGGAACCCGAGGTGGCCGAGTTCGTGGCCCTCATGGACGACCTGCCCGCCGCCACCGCCGTGCTGCTGGTCGAGCACAACATGGACGTGGTCATGCGCCTGGCCGGACGGATTGCGGTGCTGGACGCCGGCGGGCTGATCGCCGTGGGTCCGCCCGACCGGATCCGGGCCGACCCGGCGGTGCAGGCCGCCTATCTGGGCACGGCGGATGCTTGAGCTTGCGGGCGTTCACGCCGCCTACGGGCGCGTCAAGGTCCTTGCCGGCGTCGATCTGGCGGCCCGCGCGGGTGAGATCCACTGCCTTGCGGGCCGCAACGGCGCGGGCAAGACCACCACGCTGCGCGCCGTCATGGGCTTGGTGGTGCCGGGCGCGGGCCGGATCGCGCTGGACGGGGCCGATCTGACGGGCGTTCCCGCCCACCGGATCGCCGCCCGGGGCATCGGCTACGTGCCCCAGGGCCGCCGCCTGTTCCCGGACATGACGGTGGCCGAGAACCTGGAGATGGGCCGCCGCGCCGGCACCGCCGGCCCCGGGATCCGCGACCGCATGATCGGCCTCTTTCCCCGCCTGGGAGAGCGGCTTGACCAGCGGGCGCATAGCCTGTCGGGGGGCGAGCAGCAGATGCTCGCCGTCGCCCGCGCCCTGTCGCTGGAGCCGCGGGTGCTGTTGCTGGACGAACCGACGGAGGGGTTGCAGCCCTCCATGACCGCGTTGATCCGCGACGTGACCCTGCGGATGCGGGACGCGGGGCTGGCCGTCGTGCTGGTCGAAAGCCGCATCGACGCGATCACGGCGCTGGCCGACCGGGTGACGCTGATCGACACCGGCCGGACCCGCGGCACCCTGACCCGCGCCGACCTTGCCGCGGACCCCGCGCGACTGCGCCGCCACCTGGGCGTCTGACCCTCAGCGCCGCCGCCTGACGCTCCGCTTCGCGGCGGATTTTTCGGCATGGCCCTCGGTCGGCAGGCCAAGCTGGTCGCGCAACACGCGGGGTTTGACCTCCTCGACCTCGCCGGCCTTCAGATCGCCCAGGCGGAACGGCCCGAAGGACACCCGGATCAGCCGGCTCACCGGGAATCCCAGCACGTCCATGGCGCGGCGGATCTCGCGGTTCTTGCCCTCGCGCAGGCCGACCGTGGCCCAGGCGTTGGCGCCCTGCTGGCGGTCGATGCGCACCTCCATGGGCTGATACCGCTGCCCCTCGACCACGATGCCCCGGCGCAGCGGCTCGAACGCCGCATCCTCGGGGGTGCCGTTGATCCGGACGCGGTACTTCCGCAGCCAGCCGGTCCTGGGCAGTTCCAGCCGCCGCTTGATCCCGCCGTCGTTGGTCAGAAGCAGCAGCCCCTCGGACGTCAGGTCCAGCCGCCCCACCGACATCACCCGCGGCAATTCGGGGGGCAGGCTCTCGAAGACCGTCCTGCGCCCTTTCTCGTCCCGCTCCGTGGTCACCAGACCCGCGGGCTTGTGATAGAGCCACAGCCGCGGCGTCTCCGCCGCCGCCAGCGCCTGTCCGTCCACCTCGATCCGGTCGGCACTTGTGACGTTCAGCGCCGGGCCGTCGATACGGCGACCGTTCACAGCCACGCGGCCCTCCGCGATCAGCCGCTCGGCCTCCCGGCGCGACGCGCGGCCGGCGCGGGCGATGACCTTGGCGATGCGTTCGCCCTCTGGGGTTCGGCTTGTCATGGGCTTCGTCTAGGGGCAGTCAGGGGCCATGCAAAGCCCCTTCCGCAGCCACATGGGCACGGCCCTGGCCCAGGCCCGCGCCGCCGCCGCCCGCGGCGAGGTGCCGGTCGGCGCGGTCGTGGTCTCCCGCCAGGGCCGCGTCCTGGCCGCGCGGGGCAACGAGACGCGCGCGCGGCGCGACCCCTCCGCCCATGCGGAGGTCCAGGCGATCCGCGCCGCCTGCGCCGCTCTGGGCCGGGACCGGCTGACGGGCTGCGATCTCTACGTGACGCTGGAGCCCTGCGCGGCCTGCGCGGGCGTCATCGCCGCGGCCCGCATCGCCCGGCTCTACTACGGGGCGGCGGACCCGAAATCCGGCGGCGTCGCCCATGGCGCGCGGGTGTTCGCCCATCCCCAGTCCCACCACGCGCCGGAGGTCTACGACGGGATCGGCGCCGCGGAGGCGGACGAACTGTTGAGGTCCTTTTTCAGGGCGCGACGCTAGGCCCGCGATTTTTCGATGAAAAATCGTCTTTTCCAAAGACCGCGCCGAAGGTTCCGCGCAGCGCCACGTCCACATCCTCCAGCGTCACCGGCAGACCCAGGTCCACCAGGCTGGTGACGCCGTGATCGGCGATGCCGCAGGGCACGATGCCGTCGAAATGGCTCAGGTCCGGCTCCACGTTGATGGCGATGCCGTGCATCGACACCCAGCGCGTCAGCCGCACGCCGATCGCTGCGATCTTGTCCTCGCGCGTGGCCCCGTCCGGCCCCGGCGCCTTGTCGGGCCGCACGACCCAGACCCCGACGCGGCCGGGCCGGATCTCGCCGCGCACGTTGAACCGCGCCAGCGTGGCGATCACCCAGGCCTCCAGATCGGCCACGAAGCGGCGCACGTCGCGCCCCCGCGCGGCCACGTCGAGCATCACGTAGACGACCCGCTGGCCCGGTCCGTGATAGGTGTACTGCCCGCCGCGCCGCACCGCATGGACCGGAAACCGCTCCGGATCCACCAGATCGCGCGCCTGCGCGGAGGTGCCGGCGGTGTAGAGCGGCGGATGCTCCAGCAGCCACACCAGCTCCCCCGCCGTGCCCGCGCGGATCGCGGCCGCCCGCGCCTCCATCGCGGCGACGGCGTCCTCATAGGCGACCAGCCCTTCGGAGATCCGCCATTCGACCATCGCCACCGCGCCCCTTTCCGCTGCCCCCCGGCAGTCTCCACGCCGCCCCGCCGAAGGCAACCCGCCGCCCCGCCCGGCGGCCAAAAAACCGCTTTCCATCGGGCCGGCCTTTCGCTACACCGCCGCCACCCGGCCGGAGAGGGCCCCGAGACGCCTCGGGCGGTCGTGGCGGAATGGTAGACGCGCAGCGTTGAGGTCGCTGTGGGGTAACACCCGTGGAGGTTCAAGTCCTCTCGACCGCACCACTCTCCGGCCGGGTCTGACCTTTCCTCCCGACGGCCCCTTCGCAGGCGGATTTCCCGATTTCGCGGCACCTGCGGGCAAATTTCCGGCACATTCCCGATTCGCTCGATTTATCCTGCGGCGCGCTTGCATTGCAGACGCCGCTTTGCTTTGCTCCGCCAAAATCGCTGGTCAACAGCAACAACGGGGAGATGTCGGTGCTGGACACCCAAGGCGCGCAGGCGTTCGTGGAATTCGATCGCGTGCAGAAAAGCTATGACGGCGAGACGCTCGTCGTGAAGGACCTCAACCTGTCCATCGGCAGGGGCGAATTCCTGACCATGCTGGGACCGTCGGGCTCGGGCAAGACCACCTGCCTGATGATGCTCGCCGGGTTCGAGACCGCCACCCACGGCGAGATCCGCCTCGACGGGTCCGAGATCAACAACATCCCGCCCCACAAGCGCGGCATCGGCATGGTGTTCCAGAACTACGCGCTCTTCCCGCACATGACGGTGGCAGAGAACCTGTCCTTTCCGCTGGAGGTCCGCAAGATGGGCAAATCCACGCGACAGGAGAAGATCGGCCGCGCGCTCGACATGGTGCAGATGGGCGATTTCGGCGGCCGCCGTCCGGCCCAGCTCTCGGGCGGCCAGCAGCAGCGCATCGCCCTGGCCCGTGCCCTGGTGTTCGAGCCGGAGCTGGTGCTGATGGACGAGCCTCTCGGCGCGCTCGACAAGCAGCTGCGCGAGACGCTGCAGTTCGAGATCACCCGCCTGGCCCATGACCTCGGCATCACCGTGGTCTATGTCACCCACGACCAGACGGAGGCGCTGACCATGTCGGACCGCGTCGCGGTGTTCGACGACGGGCGCATCCAGCAGCTTGCCCCCCCCGATGAGCTGTACGAACAGCCGAAGAACAGCTTCGTCGCCCAGTTCATCGGTGAGAACAACACCTTGCGCGGCACCGTCGCGACGCTCTCGGCCGACCGCTGCACCGTCAAGCTGGACGGCACCGGAGAGACGATCGACGCGCTGCCCGTCAACATCGAGAAGGAGGGCGACAAGACCCTCGTCTCGATCCGGCCCGAACGGGTCGAGTTCAACCCCAGCCTCGGGGAAAGCGCCCATACGCTCGATGCCGAGGTGCTGGAATTCATCTACATGGGCGACGTCTTCCGCACCCGCCTCAAGGTGGCGGGCCGCGACGATTTCGTGGTCAAGACACGCAACCGCGCCGATCAGGTCCGTCTGTCGCCGGGCGACAGCGTCAAGATCGGCTGGCTGCCCCAGGATTGCCGCGCGCTCGATGCGTGAGTGCCGCGGCTCAACCTTCATGGCCTCGCCCGGAGCCGAAGGACAAAAGCGTGAAACGGGCATTTATCAAGGAGAACCGAACGTGACACTCAAGACTTTGATGATGGGCTCTGCCGCCTTCGCCGTCGCGGCGACGGGCGCCTTCGCCCAGGACAGCCAGACCACCGAAAGCCCCGTCGCCGGTGAGCCGATGACCGATGAGCTGGTCATCTCCTCCTGGGGCGGCGCCTACCAGGAAAGCCAGCGCAAGGCCTATACCGATCCCTACCAGGAGATGAACCC
Source organism: Palleronia rufa (assembly GCF_000743715.1). Classification (GTDB taxonomy): domain Bacteria; phylum Pseudomonadota; class Alphaproteobacteria; order Rhodobacterales; family Rhodobacteraceae; genus Palleronia; species Palleronia rufa. The sequence continues at coordinate 215,994 of NZ_JQEY01000002.1, read as the reverse complement.
GGAGGTCACGATCACCTGGGACGAATCCTCCGCAGAGGCGGTCGCCAAGCTGCGCGCCATGAACGAGGCGGGCAACCTGTCCTGGGATCTGGTCGATGTCACCGCCGCCGACGCCATGCGCTTGTGCGACGAGGGCCTGGCGATGGAGGTCGACATCAACGAGATCGCCGCCCCCGCCCCGGACGGCACCTCCGCAGAGGACGATTTCACCGAAGACATGCTGGTCAGCGACTGCTTCATTCCGCAGATCGCCTATTCCTACACCTTCGGCTACCGGACGGACGTCTCCGAGTGGAACGGCGAGACGCCGTCGCAGATCTGCGACGTCTTCGATCTGGAAAGGTTCCCGGGCCAGCGCAGCCTTGAGAAACGTCCGCTCAACAACCTGGAATGGGCGCTGATGTGCGACGGCGTTCCCCAGGAGGACGTGTACGACGTGCTCGAAACCGACGAGGGCCAGGACCAGGCCTTCGCCAAGCTCGACACGATCAAGGACCAGACCGTGTGGTGGAGCGCCGGCGCCGACACGCCCCAGCTTCTGGCCGACGGAGAGGTCGTGATGGGCTCGACCTACAACGGCCGGCTGTTCAGCCTGATCGCCGAGCAGGACCAGCCGGTGGCGATGATGTGGGACGCGCAGGCCTATGACCTGGACGGCTGGATCATCCCCACGGGCCTTGAGGAAGAGGCGCTGAACCGGGTCAAGGACTTCCTGTGGTTCGCCACCGACACCCAGCGCCTCGCCGATCAGGCGAAGTACATCAGCTACGGACCGGCGCGCCAGTCCTCGGCGCCGCTGGTCGGCCAGCACGCCGAACTCGGCATCGACATGGCGCCGCACATGCCCACCAACCCGGAGAACGCCTCCAACGCGTTCGTCATCAACTACGAGTGGTGGGCCGACTACCGCGACGATCTGGACGCCAAGTTCCAGAGCTGGCTCGCCCAGTAAGCGACGCCGGGGCAGGGCGGTTCACGCCGCCCTGCCGCACCGTACGGACCCTCCTACAGGACTCCTACAGGAGTCCGACAAGGGTCCGACACGTCCGAGACGGGAGATTTCACCATGCCCAAGGGCTACATCATCGGCCATATCAAGGTGACGGACCCGGAGGGCTACCCCGAATACGTGGCCCGCGACACGCCCATCCTGGAGAGCCACGGCGCGCGTTTCGTCATCCGCGGCGGCCGCTCCGAGACCCCGGAGGGAGAAGAGATGGGCCGCCACGTGGTGATCGAATTCGACAGTTACGAGGCCGCGAAAGCCGCCTATGACGACCCCGACTACCAGGAGGTCGCAGAGATCCGGCGGCGCTGCGCAACCAGCACCATCATCCTGGTCGAGGGCGTCGCGTGACCGCCGGACCGTCATGGGCCGCCCCCGGCCGCAGCCGGGTGGCGACCTTCGTGACGGTCCCGAACGCAGAGGGCACGGTGGCCTTCGCGACCGCCGTCTTCGGCGCCGTTCCCCGTGCCGCGCCGATCCGCAAGTCGGACGGAACCCTCTGGAATACAGAGATGAATATCGGCGACAGCACGATCACGATTTCCCGGGCGGACGGTGACATGGTCCGCCCCGGCTTTCTCTACGTCACCGTTCCCGACGCCGCCGCGACCCCGGCGCGCGCCGTCGCCCATGGCGCGACCCGGGTCATGCCGGTGGAGCGCCGCTTCTACGGAGCCGACGACGGCGGAGTCGAGGATCCGGCCGGCAACCGGTGGTGGATCTCCACCCATGTCGAGGACCAGATCGCGGACCGCGCCCGCACCGCAGAAAAGGCGACACGATGACCGACAGCGTTCCCCCCGCCAGGGCCACCGGCCCCGACCAGTTCACCGGCGCCACGCCCGACAACGCCATCCGCGACGCGGACCGCGCCAAGGCCGGCCGGGTCCTCGCCGCCGACGGAACGCCCCTCAAGCGGTCGCTCAACCGCGCCCTCCGGGCCCAGAAGCTGCGCGCCCTCATGCTCATCGCACCGCTGCTGATCTTTATCCTGATCACCTTCATCGCGCCGATCGCGGACATGCTGTTCCGCTCCGTCGAGAACGACATCGTCAGCCAGACGCTGCCCCGCACCGTCGTGGAACTCGACCGCTGGGACGGTGAGGGCACGCCCGACGAAGAGACGTACCGCGCCCTCGCCGCCGATCTCATGGTGGCGACGGAGTTGAAGAACCACACCCGCCTGGGGTCCCGACTGAACTACGAAACCACCGGAATCTCTTCGCTTTTCCGCAAGACCGGCCGGGACATCGACGAGGCGGGTGAGATCTACATGGACCAGTTCGTCGCCCTGGACGCGGCCTGGGAAGAGCCCGCCACCTGGGTGTCGCTGATGGCCGATCCCGACTGGATCGCGGCACAGGCAGACTGGAGCGCCCGCGCCAAAGAGGCAGAGGCCGCACAGGACGCCGCCGCCACCGCGGAAGAGGCGCGCGCCCTGGAATTCACGGAGCCGGAGCCGCGCTTCCGCCTCTCCGGTACCGCCCGGGACGCGCTGCCCAGAACGTCACGGATCTATCAGCAGTTCGCGAGCGTCATCCGGTCCGAAGACGGCGACTCCCCCACCCAGGAGCAGCCCTGGGCCATCGTCTATCAGGCCCTCTATGAGGATCTGAGCGGCGGGTTCACCGGCGAATCCTACGACGGCGCCCAGGCCCGGCTGCTGTCGCGCGCCGCCGACGCGGTCGCCGCGTTCGACACCCTTCCCGTCAAGGAATTCTTTATCGAGAACGTGGACGAGGACTGGGGCGATCCGGAGGTCTGGGGCACGATCAAGGCGTTCTCGTCGCCTTACACGGCGGGCTATTTCCTCTCCGCCATCGACTACCAGCTCACCCCCCAGGGGATCGAGCCGCAGCCGGACGACCAGAAGATCTATGCCCTGCTCTTCAAGCGGACCATGTTCATGTCCCTGACGATCATGTTCTCCTGCGTGCTGCTGGGCTATCCGATCGCATTCCTGCTGTCGAACCTGCCGCTCCGCACCTCGAACCTGCTGCTGATCCTGGTGCTGCTGCCGTTCTGGACCTCTTTGCTGGTGCGGACCTCCGCGTGGAAGGTGCTGCTCCAGCAGGAGGGCGTGATCAACGCCATCCTCGTCTGGGCGGGCGCGATCTCCGATGTCGGACGGTTGCAGCTCATCAACAACCAGACCGGCACGATCATCGCGATGACGCATATCCTTCTGCCGTTCATGATCCTGCCGCTCTATTCGGTGATGAAGACCATCCCGCCGCAATACGTCCGCGCCGCGAAATCGCTGGGCGCGACCAACTGGACGGCCTTCTGGCGGGTCTATTTCCCGCAGTCGGTGCCGGGGATCGGAGCGGGCTGCATCCTCGTGTTCATCCTGTCGATCGGCTACTACATCACGCCGGAGATCGTCGGCGGCACCACCGGCACGTTCATCTCGAACCGGATCGCCTATCACATCTCGCAATCGCTGAACTGGGGACTGGCCGCGGCGCTGGGCACGATCCTGCTCGCCCTCGTGCTGGTGCTCTACTACCTCTACGACCGCATCGTCGGCATCGACAACGTGAGCCTGGGCTGAGGAGAGACCGGAATGGAACTGCCCCCCTATGCCACCCTGGGCCAGAAGATCTGGCACTACACGTTCCTGACGATCTGCGGGCTGATCTTCTTCTTTCTGATCGCGCCGATCCTCACGATCATTCCGCTCAGCTTCAACGCCGAGAATTTCTTTACCTTCACGCCGGGAATGCTGGCGTTCGACCCGGAGGCCTATTCGCTCAAGCACTACAGGGACTTCTTCACCAATTCCGGCTGGCAGCAGGCCATGTGGAACTCGATCAAGATCGCGCCCGTGGCCACGCTGCTGTCGGTGTCGCTGGGAACGCTGGCCGCGGTGGGCCTGTCGCAATCCCACGTTCCGTTCCGCCGCCTCATCATGGCGATCCTGATCTCGCCCATGATCGTGCCGCTGATCATCTCCGCGGCGGGGATGTATTTCTTCTACAGCCGGATCGGCCTGCAGGGCACCTATCTTGGGGTGGTCCTGGCCCATGCGGCCCTGGGCATCCCCTTCGTCATCATCACCGTCACGGCGACCCTGGTGGGGTTCGACCGCTCGCTCACGCGTGCCTCCGCGAACCTGGGTGCGGGCCCGGTCCGCACCTTCTTCCGGGTGCAGATGCCGCTGATCCTGCCGGGCGTGATCTCGGGCGGGCTCTTCGCCTTCATCACCTCCTTCGATGAGGTCGTCGTCGTCCTCTTCGTCGGCTCGGCGGGCCAGAAGACCCTTCCATGGCAGATGTTCATCGGACTGCGCGAGCAGATCTCCCCCACCATCCTCGCCGTCGCCACCATTCTGGTGGTCATCTCCATCGGCCTGCTGACCACGGTCGAACTCCTGCGCCGCCGCTCCGAGCGCCTCCGCGGCATGAGCCCCGGCTGACGCGGCCAGGCGTCTCAACCCCGCCTGGCAGACCCAACGGACCGCCGCGGGGCCTTGCCGGTCGGGACCCGGGGCCTTCATCTTTCCAAAAATATCCCGCGGGGGCCTGCCGTCAGGCAGGCGGGGCGCGTAGCCCCTCCCGACGCCCGCGACCGCGTGCAGCCGTTCATGGCAGGATCAGCAGCCAGACCCAGACCGACAGGATCGACGCGGCCGTTCCGATCAGCACCCCGGATGCGGCAGAGCGCCGGGCGGTGCCGTAGATGTTGGCAAAGATGTAGGTGTTCACCCCCGGCGCCATGGCCGCCGTCAGGACCGCCGCCCTCAGCTGGTCCACCGAAAGCCCCAGGGCCGTGCCCGCGACCCAGGCGACGGAGGGATGCAGCACCAGCGATGCGGCGGAGATCAGCGCTATGATCCGCAAGTCGCCCTCGATCCGATAGCGCAGCAGGATCCCGCCCAGACCGAACAGCGCCGCCGGAAGTGCTGCGCGGATCATCAGCGACAGCGCGTCGTCGATCACCTTGGGCAGGGTGATGCCGGCCAGGTTGACCGCGAACCCCAGCGCAATTCCGATCACCAGCGCATTGTGGAACATCGCGCGGCCCACCTTGCGCGGCAGGCCCGAGAGCGGCGCGCCCCGGGCGCGGACCGTCTCCATGGCGGTGACGCCCAGAAGGTAGCAGAACGGTGCGTGGACGGCGATGATGGCGTAGTTGAACCGCAGCGCCTCGGCCCCGAAGGCACGCTCCGCGATCGGCAGACCCAGCAGCACCGAGTTGGAGAAGAGACCGCAGAAGCCGATGGCGACCGAGTCCTCCCAACTTCGGCCCAAAGCCCGCGCGCCGAGCAGCCCGGCCAGAAATCCCGACACCGCGCCAAGATAGAAGGACGCCAGCAGCGGCCAGGTGAATTCTGCCCCCAGGTCCAGCGTGGCGATGGCGCGAAAGAGCAGCATGGGGATGGCGAACCCCTGGGTGAACGCCATCAGCCCATCGACCGACGCATCCGAAAACAGCCCCCGCCAGACGGCCAGATAGCCCCCGCCGATGACCAGGAACACCGGCAGGATGACGTCGAGCAGCGCGCTCACGCGTCGTCCAGGCGCAATACCATCATGTCATGGGCGGGCTCGATGCCCTCGGGGGTTTCGGCCATGACCGTCGCATAGTCCATGTCGTTGTGCATGTTGGTCAGCACCGCGCGGGCGGGCCGGGCGCGGGCGATCCACTCCAGCGTCTGCGCAAGGTGCGAATGGCTCGGGTGCGGCGTCCGGCGCAAAGCGTCCACGACCCAGATATCCAGCCCGTGAACGGCCGCCCAGGCGGCATCCGTCATCGCGCCGGCGTCGGGCAGGTAGGCCAGGCCGGCGATCCGGAACCCCAGCGCGTCGATGTTGCCGTGCCTGACGGGGAAGGGGGTCAGCGTCACGTCGCCGCCCGGCCCGTCGATGGTGATCGGCCCCCCGATCCGGTTCATGTCAAGGATCGGCGGGTAGGCAGAGCCCTCCGGCGCGCGAAACGCGTAGTCGAAGCGGTCCTCCAACGCGTCGGCGGTGGCATCGTCCGCCCAGACCCGCACCCGCTGGCGCATGTTGATGACCACCATCCGCAGGTCGTCCAGCCCATGACAATGATCCGCGTGGGAATGGGTGAACGCCACGCCGTCGAGCCGCCCCACCCCGGCGTCGAGCAGTTGCGCGCGCATGTCGGGGGAGGCGTCGATCAGCACGGTCGTGGTGCCCTTGGGTCCGTCGCGCTCGACCAGCAGGGAACAACGGCGGCGGCGGTTCCGCGGCTCATCGGGGTCGCAATCGCCCCAGTGTCCGCCGATCCGCGGCACCCCGCCGGATGAGCCGCAGCCCAGGATCGTGAATCGCAGGCTCACCCCACGGCCTTCGGGAACAGGCGCTCGAAATTCGCCTCCGTCCGGGCGGCGAACGCCTCATCGGACAGCCCGAAGATGCCCGCGCCCACCCGCGCGGTATGGGCTGCAAAGGCGGGTTCGTTGCGTTTTCCGCGATGGGGCGGCGGGGCCAGATAGGGGCTGTCCGTCTCTACCAGGATGCGGTCGAGCGGTGCCGCGGCGAAGATCTCGCGCAGGGCGCCGGACTTCGGAAAGGCCGCGATACCGGACATGGACAGGTAGAACCCGAGATCCAGCGCGGCGGCGGCCAGCGCCGCGGAGGAGGAGAAACAGTGCATGACGCATCCGAAGGCGCCCGCCGCGTGTTCTTCGGTCAGGATCCGGGCCATGTCCTCATCCGCGTCGCGGGCGTGGATGATAAGCGGCAGGCCGGTCGCCCGCGCGGCCTCGATATGCACGCGCAGGCTCTGCTGCTGAATCGCCCTGGTCTGTGCGGTGTAGTGGTAGTCCAGCCCGGTTTCCCCGATGCCGACGAACTTGGGATGTTCCGCCAGCGTCACGAGGTCCTCGACCGCAACCAGCGGCACGTCGGCCGCGGACATGGGATGGGTGCCGGCGGCCCAGTAGACGGGGGCATGGGTCTCGGCGATGTCGCGGACCCGGTCCGCACGGTCCAGCCGCGTGCAGATGGTGACCATGCGCGCCACGCCGGCCTCCAGCGCACGGGCAACGACCGCGTCGCGCGTGTCGTCGAAGTCGGGAAAGTCCAGATGGCAGTGGCTGTCGGTGATCGTGGTCATGGGGTCCGGCCGGTGAGCAGGGCGCGGCCCGTCTCGTTGATCCTGAGGCCGGTATCTAGGACCAGTCCCGAAGGGTCAAGGTTGACCGCCCGCCCGTGGGAGACCCGCTCGCCCACCTCTTGCGCCAGCGTCGCCCAGGCGCGGCCCGCCACGGCAGAGGGTGCCAGCCGCGCCAGCAACGCGGCCTCGCCGGGGGCGGCTTCGGCTGCCGGCGGATGCCCCGCGCCGGCCCGCGCCAGCCGGGCCAAAAGGAGGTCCATGAGGCGGAACACCGCGTCCGCCCGGCCGCGGTTGCGGACCGTCGTCACCGTATCGGCCAGCTTCAACAGCCGCGCGCGGTCCATTTCGGGCACGGTCGCGCCAAGGCTCACGAGGTCGGCGTAGATGGCCGGACCGTCCTCCTGCAAGAGGCGCGCGGCCTCTCCGACGGAGCCGGAGGCAAGCTGGGACAGCGCGGCAGGCTCGACCGCGGGATCCAGCCCGGCGGCGGCGATGGCCTCTGCCAGATCCGGGCCGGACAGCGGGTCGCACCGCAAAGTCCGGCAGCGCGACCGGATCGTCGGCAGCAGACGCGCCGGCGCGTGGCAGACCAGCAGGAACACGGTCCGGGCGGGGGGTTCCTCGACCAGTTTCAGGATCGCGTTGGCCGATTGGGTGTTGAGCTGGTCGGCCGCGTCCACCAGGACCACGCGACGGCCTCCGTCGGCCGCGCTGAGATGCAGGAAATCGCGCAGGGACCGCGCCACGTCAACGGTGATGTCACGCCGCTCGGCGCCGGTGTCGGACCGGGTGGGACGCATGAGGAACAGCGACGGCTCGGATAGGGCGGCGATGCGCGCCGCTACCGGATGGTCGGCCGCGATGTCCAGCGTCTCCGGGCCGCCGAACATGCCCCCCGGATTTGGAGCGGCGATCAGGAAGCGCGCGATCCGCCAGGCCAGCGTCGCCTTGCCGACGCCGCGTGGGCCGGTCAGAAGCCACGCATGGTGAAGCCTGTCGCGGGCAATGGCATCGAGCATCGCCCGCTCCGCCGCGGCCTGCCCAAAGAGAACGGCGGTTTGCCTGGGATGCGGCACGCCCTCGACCCTGTCGGGTTCGTATTCCTCTGGATCGCTCATCGCCCCGCAGCTAGCACGCCGCGCGCTCCGCCGCCACGGGGTCGCCTCGGCCGTGCGGGGGCGTGACCGCGGCCTGGCCGCCCGGAGGTTGCCGCGATGCAAACCGCGCATCCGGCTTTGCGGCGCCCACCCTCTGTCCGTCAGGCAGCTTTGGCTTGCTCCGATCCGGCCATTCGCCGCCATCGGCAGATCACGTCGGGACGCGCGCACCGCCCATGCCCCGCACCGGATCATTCCGCCTTCGGGTGCGGGCAGCGAAAAAGGGCCATGCTTGCGTCATCCGCCCCCTGCCGCCCCCGATGGCAGTGCTTCGATCACCGACCGCGCGACCGCGTCGGCGTCCCGCGCCCCGTCGATGACGACGATCCGCTCCGGTGCGTCCTTTGCCAGATCCGCAAAACCCGCGCGCATGCGGGACTGCATCTCCAGGCCGAAGCTCTCGAACCGCTCCTCGCCGCCCTGCCGCCCCAGTGCCCGGGCCAGGCCACGCGCGGGATCCATGTCGATAAGGAACGTCCGGTCCGGTTCCATCCCGATCATCTTGTCGTGTAGCAGATCGACTGCGGACCGCAGATCGCCCCGGGTCAGCCCCTGATACACCCGCGTCGAATCCGCGAACCGGTCCGAAATCACCACCGCGCCCCGGCTCAGCGCCGGACGGATCAGCCGCTCCAGATGATCGCGCCGTGCGGCGGTGAACAGCAACAGCTCGGTCTCTGCGGACCAACGGTCGGGCGGGCCCTCCAGCACCAGCCGCCGGATTTCCTCGGCGCCCTCGGATCCGCCGGGTTCCCGGGTCAGGACAACCTCCCGGCCGCATTCCTGCAGGTGCCGGGCCAGCAGCCTCGCCTGGGTGGATTTGCCGGACCCATCGATCCCCTCGAAGCTAAGGAAGAGGCCGCGGCTCACTCGGTGACGGTCTGGGCGTCCGGGCCAGGCTCTGCTGTCGCGTCGGACGCCCTGTTCATGGCCCGGGCCAGCAGGACCGACGCGGCAGTGCGCAGACGCGGCACGAAGCCGCCTTTCGCCACGGTGCGGGCCGCCACCAGGGGCAGTTCCGCGTCCGGCATGCCGGCCATGGAGACCACCAGCGTGCCGACCTCCTCTCCCTCCGCGACGGGTGCCCGCAGGGGCGAGACGAAGCGCGCCTCGGCCTGGAGACCGCCCTGTTCCAGCGCCGGTATCAGCAAGGAGCGGTCCGCCATGGTCACCAGGTCCACCTGCCGCTCCGCGCCCAGCCAGACGTCGGCCGTCGCGATCCGCTGGCCCTTTTCGACCACGGTCTTCTGCACGAACTGGCGGAACGCCCAGCTGACGATGCGCTCGGCCTCTTCGGCGCGGTCATTCTGGCTCTCCAGACCCGTGATCGCGAAGACGATGCGCCGGTCCCCTTGCGCCGCGGATCCGACAAGGCCGTAGCCGGCCTCCTGCGTGTGCCCGGTCTTCAGCCCGTCGGCCCCGATTCCCAGGCCCAGCAGCGGATTGCGGTTGAACCGGTTCTGCGGCGCGCGATTATCGTAGGCGAACTCTTTCTGCGCGAAATAGCCGTAGTAATCCGGAAACTCGGTGATCAGCCGGGTCGCCAGAATGCCCAGGTCCTGCATGGACATCCGGTGGTCGGGGTCGGGCCAGCCGGACGCGTTCGTGAAGTTGGAGTCGGTCATCCCCAGGTCGCGCGCCCGTTCCGTCATCTGCCGCGCGAAGGCGTCCTCGGATCCGGCGAGCCCTTCGGCCACCACCACGCAGGCATCGTTTCCGGACATCACGATGATGCCCTGGATCAGCTCCTCTACCGTCGGGCGGTCGCGCTCGTTCAAAAACATCGTCGACCCGCCCATGGCGCGGGCCTTCGAGGATACGGCGAACCGGGTGGACATCTCCACGCGTCCGTCGCGCAGCGCCTCGAAAAGCATGTTGAGCGTCATCAACTTCGACATGGAGGCCGGCGGCAGCGGCTCTTCGGCGTTCTTCGACAGAAGGACGGTGTCGGTGGTGACATCGTAGACATAGGCCGCGCGCGCCTGGGTTTCGAAGGCGCGGGCGGGCAGGGCGGCAAGCAGCGCAAGGCATAGCGCGGCGGCAATGCGGGTAAGGGTCATGGAACGCATCTCCGGTGATGTGGCCGAGGGTCCCTGCCGTCCTAGCAGAGCACGGACCGGGACGCATCCCCGCACCGCGTCGAGAGAGGTAAAAGCGGGTCCGTGCGGAAGCATCGATATACAGACCTCATCGGCTCCGACTTTTCTTCGGGACGACGCGACGGAGATGTACGGACGAGCAGACCTTCGGCACCACTGGCAGGCAAGATGCGGGCCCGGGATACCCCGACCTGTGTAAGGTCGGCAAAGCGGCCCAGGCACGAAAACCCTGCGCGACCGACGCCTGCGGGTCAGGGCGACCATGCGCGAAAAAACTGGCACGCACACCGATCACCCCCCTCGGCAGAGGTAATCCACATGATCCCGCCGGGCAGATTCTCGATTCTCAGGAACGCTCGGGCAGCCCCTGACCCGTCACCGGGTGTCCGAAGGCGTCCAGCAGGGAGGGGACAAGGCAAAGCTGTGCGATGAGTTGCGCCTGTACGATGCGCGCGGAACGGCACCTGCTGCAATGCTCCAGCCACAGTTCCGTGCCGGCGGAGAGCGGCGGATATGTCTATCCCGCGAACCGGTCCGACTGCCGCCGGTGCGACGGGTCCCGGCCCGTGCGGCCGCGACCCGTCCGAGCATCACGCCGCGATCAGCCCCATGTTTTCAAGCTTCAGCAGGACCTGGTGGGCGCAGTGATCCACGTCCACATTGGTGGTGTCGAGCCTGAGTTCAGGGCTTTCGGGCACGTCGTAGGGGTCCGAAATGCCGGTGAATTCCTTGATCTTGCCCGCCCGCGCCAGCTTGTAGAGTCCCTTGCGGTCCCGCGCCTCGCATTCCTCTAGCGGGGTGGCCACGTGGATTTCCACGAAGGCGCCGAAGGCCTCCACGTCCTCGCGCACCGCGCGGCGGGTGGTCGCGTAGGGCGCAATCGGCGCGCAGATGGCGATGCCGCCGTTCTTGGTGATCTCGGAGGCGACGTAGCCGATGCGGCGGATGTTGAGATCGCGATGCTCTTTCGAGAAGCCGAGTTCGGAGCTGAGGTTCTTGCGCACGATGTCGCCGTCCAGAAGTGTGACCGGCCGGCCGCCCATCTCCATCAGCTTGACCATGAGCGCGTTGGCGACGGTGGACTTGCCGGACCCGGAGAAGCCGGTGAAGAACACGGTGAAGCCCTGGTTGGCGCGTGGCGGACGGGTCCGGCGCAGCTCCTTCACCACTTCGGGGAAGGAGAACCATTCGGGGATCTCCAACCCTTCCTGCAAGCGGCGGCGCAGTTCGGTGCCGGAAATGTTGAGGACGGTGACGCCCTCCTCGATTTCGTCCGCAGGCTCGTACTGGGCGCGCTCCTGGACATAGACCATGTGTTTGAACGGCACCATCTCGATGCCCATCTCTTCCTGGTGCTGCTTGAACAGTTCCTGCGCGTCGTAGGGGCCGTAGAAATCGTCACCGGCGGAGTTCTTGCCCGGACCGGCGTGGTCGCGGCCGACGATGAAATGGGTGACACCGTGGTTCTTGCGGATCAGCCCGTGCCACACGGCCTCCCGCGGGCCGGCCATGCGCATGGCCAGGTTCAGCAGCGACATGTGCGTGGTGGCGGCGGGATACTTGTCGAGCACGGCCTCGTAGCAGCGTACGCGGGTGAAGTGGTCCACGTCGCCGGGCTTGGTCATGCCGACGACCGGATGGATCAGCAGGTTGGCCTGCGCTTCGCGCGCGGCGCGGAAGGTCAGTTCCTGGTGCGCGCGGTGGAGCGGGTTGCGGGTCTGGAACGCGACGACCCGGCGCCAGCCCATCTTGCGGAAATAGGCGCGCAATTCGTTGGGCGTGTCGCGCCGGGCGCGGAAATCGTAGTGGATCGGCTGCTGGATGCCCGTCACCGGCCCGCCCAGATAGACCGGGCCCGCCTGGTTGTGCAGGTAGTTCACGGCCGGATGGGCGCTGTCGTCCGCGCCGAACACCTTTTGCGCTTCATGGGCCTTGTCCGGCACCCATTTGTCGGTGACGGTCATGGTCGCCAGGATCACCCCCTCCTGGTCGCGCAGCGCGATGTCCTGCCCGATCTCGATGGCGTCGGCGAATTTTTCCGACACGTCCAGGGTGATCGGCATGGGCCAGAGGCTTCCATCCGCCAGGCGCATGTCGTTCACGACGCCGTCGTAATCCTCTTGGCTCAGAAAGCCCTTCAGCGGCGCGAAGCCGCCGTTCATCAGGAGTTCGAGATCGCAGGTCTGCCGGGGCGTGAGGTCATGGGAGGGCAGTTCGCCCGCCTCGACCTTGAGCTTCTGCGCGCTGTCGTATGAAACGTAGAGCTCCGGGACCGGAGCGAAATTCTGCTTTTGCATCGGATGGGCCTGTCTGTTCGAGCCTGCCAGAGGTGGGCGAGGCGCGATTACCCCCTAAATCGGCCGCCGCACAACCCTTGCCCGGGTGTTTTAGCCATTTTCGCCGGCAGGGACGGACACCTGCCCCCCAAACGGGAAGATCCCGACCGGATGAAACAGGGGCGCGGTTCGCTTCGTCGCCGAACGGGACGGATCGCGGGCCATCGGTGCGTCCGCTGCCGCGTCCGGACCTTGCCGGACCGAGTGTTCCACGGCAGGAGGCGGTTCTCTCGGCTCAGCCGGCCGGTTCGACCGGTGCGCCGTAGCCCAGCGGTTCGCTTTCGTCCTTGCCATGGTCGAGGCTTTGTTCGGTCAGCCAGCGCTCGGCCTCCAGCGCGGCCATGCAGCCCATCCCGGCGCTGGTGACCGCCTGGCGGTAGATGTGGTCGGTCAGGTCACCCGCCGCGAAAACCCCGGGGATCGAGGTTTCCGTCGAATCGGGCTTGGTCACCACATAGCCGCCCATATGGGTTTCCAGCTGGTCCTTCACCAACTCGGACGCCGGCGCGTGGCCGATGGCGATGAACACGCCCTTGACCGGCAGATCGGTGATCTTGCCGCTGTCCACATGGGCCAGACGCACGCCTTCCACGCCTTTCGGCGCATCGGTTCCGTAAACGCTGTCCAGCCGGTGGTTCCAGATCACCTTGACCTTGGGGTGGTCCATCAGACGCTTCTGAAGGATCTTTTCGGCCCGGAATTCGTCGCGGCGGTGGATCACGGTGACCCTGGAGGCGAAGTTGGTGAGAAACAGCGCCTCCTCGACGGCGGTGTTGCCGCCGCCGATCACGGCGACCTCCTGGCCGCGGTAGAAGAAACCGTCGCAGGTGGCGCATGCCGAGACGCCGAAGCCCTTGAACGCGTCTTCCGACCGCAGGCCCAGCCACTTGGCCTGGGCGCCGGTGGCCAGGATCACCGCGTCGGCGGTAAAGGTCATGCCGCTGTCGGCCCGGGCGGTGAACGGACGGCGGCCAAGATCGACCGAGGAGATATGGTCGGACACGATCTCGGCGCCCATCTCGCGGGCGTGGTGCTCCATCCGCTGCATCAGATCGGGCCCCAGAACAGAGGCGTCGCCCGGCCAGTTCTCCACGTCCGTGGTGATGGTCAGCTGGCCGCCGGGCTGGATGCCCTGGACCAGCACCGGGTCCAGCATCGCGCGGGCGGCATAGACGGCGGCGGTATAGCCGGCCGGGCCGGAGCCGATGATGAGAAGCTTGACGTGGCGATCCTGCGGCATGGTCTGTCTCCGAACTCCGGGTTGCGGCGCGATATAGGCGCTGGCGACGCGGGCCGAAACCCCGCACCGGGAATCAGGCCAGCGGCGAAACTTTATTGCGCATGGGGACGGTCGGGCGTAAGGGTTCGGCAAAAGGGTTGAGGACTCCATGCCCGGACAGAAACTCGACGCAATCGACCGCAAGATCCTGGCGGAGCTTCAGCGCGACGGCCGGATGACCAATGTCGAGCTGGCCAAGCGCGTGGGCATCTCTGCGCCGCCCTGCCTGCGCCGGGTGCGGACGCTGGAAGAGGCGGGGTTCATCGGCGGCTACCACGCCAGGGTCAACGTCCGGCAGCTGGGATTCGAGGTTCAGGTGTTCGCCATGGTCGGGTTGCAGAGCCAGGCCGAGGTGGACCTGTCGGCCTTCGAGACCCTGTGCAGGAACTGGCCGCTGGTCCGGGAATGCCACATGCTGAACGGCGAGGTGGATTTCGTGCTGAAATGCGTGGCACCGGACCTGTCGACCTTCCAGACCTTCCTGACGACGGAACTGTTGACGGCACCGAATGTCGGCAGCGTCAAGACGTCCCTGGTGATCCGGGCAGCCAAGGACGCGCCGGGCGTGCCCTTCGACATTCTTGAGGACCGGCTGGCCCGCAGCGCCTGACCGGCCGGCGATGGCTGTCCGATTGGACGGCCCCCGCGGACCCCGCGCGTTGAGTTGCAATGTCCGACGGCTGTGCCTTCTCGGCAGGTTGGGCCGCGGCGTCGATGGCGACCGCCGCCAGGGCCCGGCGGTGCGGCGAAACTGCGGGCAGTCCGGCCGGCAAGGGGACCTGCGACCCGGTCCGGGGGTGGGCATGACCGCCTTGCCCATGTCGCGCTTCGTCAATGTGTGTCCCGGCCACGGATCGGGCGATGGCGCGGCGGCTCAGCCGCAGCGGATGACCGAGATGAGGCGGCCGTAGTCGGCCTCTTTCCGGTGGGTCGCCCGGCGGTAGGAGAAGAACCGCCCGGCATCGCGGTAGGTGCAGTGGCGGATCCATTCCGCCCCGCCCACGCCCTCGGCGCGCAGGCGATGAAGCCCGTAGCCCGGCAGGTCGAATTGCAGCCGGTCGCCCCGTCCGCCGGCAAAGAACCGATGCGCCTGGGGGTCCTCCGACAGAAACTCGTCCAAAAGTTCCGGACCGACCTCATAATGCGCCTGCGAGATCGTGGGCCCGATGGCCGCCCGGACCCGGCTGCGGTTCGCGCCCAGACCCTCCATCGCTGCCAGCACCGCGCCGATCACCCCGTCGCGCGCCCCGCGCCACCCCGCATGGGCTGCGCCGACCACACCGGCCTGCGGGTCTGACAGCAGGATCGGCATGCAGTCGGCGGTCAGGATGCCCAGCGCCACGCCCGGCACGTTCGTCGCCATGGCGTCCGCAGGTCCGTCGGGGGTCCGATCAGCATCCCGGACGATGACGGCATCCGCCGAATGGACCTGCCGCACGGTCTTGAGCGCATCCACCGCCACGCCCATCGCAGCGGCCACGCGGGCGCGGTTGATCTGCACGATGTCATTCTGGTCGGACGATCCGTGCCCGCAGTTCAGACCCGCGAAGACCCCGGAGGACGCTCCGCCCTTGCGGGTGAAGAATCCATGGGCGACGGGCGACAGGATGCCAGAGAGGATCGGCGCGATGGTCAATTGGCCTCCAGTCCGGGGGGCGGGCCCGCGTCGTCGTGCAGGGCCATGATCTTGAAAAGGGTGCCCATCTCTTCGGGATGGGTCAACCGCCGGTGCGCGGTCACATGGGCGTCCAGGGCCGAATCCGTGAGACCCTGGGCGAGAGCCCGCGCACGGGGTGCGATGCCCAGCCGCTCCAGCCACGCGCCCTGCGGCACGAGACGGCTGGCGGCTGCGGGCGACGCGGCGGCCAGTGCCCCGAAATCCACATGCGCCGTCAGGTCGGCCGCGCCCGGAAAGGCAAGGGGCGCCTCCTTGGCGTGTCCGCGCACCGCCTGGAACGTGTCGCCAAGCGAAGTGTCGCTGCCGTAGTCGATGATGAGGGCCGCACCGCCCCGGGCCGCGACGCGGGCGCCGATGGTCTGGGCCAAGGCCTCTGCCGCGCCGCTGGTCTCCACCATGTCGCCATCGTGGGTGTCGGCCAGTCGGTGGGAAAGGGCCGCCAGCGGCACCGGGTCGCTGAGCGCGAAGGTCAGCGCGCCGTCCGCCGCCCCGACCAGCCGCTCACGCCAGCTGTCGCCGTCGCGCAGGAACTGGCGGATGGGCAAGGCGTCGAAGACCTCATTCGCGACGAGCCAGAGCGGCAGGTCCGGCACCTGATCCAGGGAGGTGCAGAGCACCGGGGCGTGGTCGCGCAGGGTCTCTGCCTGGATCGCGCGCAGGGTCGGAGAGACCTCGATCAGATGCAGCCGGATCGCGTCGTGGAAGCCCGGCACGCGGCGGGTGGCGCGCAGAAGATCCGCCATCAGCGTGCCGCGGCCCGGGCCAAGCTCGACCAGCGCGATGGGGGACGGCGCGCCGCGGTCGAGCCAGGCCTGGGCGAGGCAGAGGCCGACCAGTTCACCGAACATCTGGCTGATCTCGGGCGCGGTGGTGAAGTCGCCCGCCGCCCCCAGCGGGTCGCGTGTCGTGTAGTAGCCATGGCGGGGGTGCAGCAGGCAGGCGGTCATGTACTCGGCCACGCTGATCGGACCAGTGGCCGCGATCTGGCGGATGAGAATCTCCGCCAGCGGGGTCACGGCCTGCGGCGCGCGGCCAGCACCAGCCCGGCACCGATGGCCAGCATCGGCAGCGACAGAAGCTGGCCCATGCTGAGACCCGCCGCACCGATCTGCACGACATAGCCCATCGGGTTGTCGGGGGTGATGAACTGCGGATCGGCCTGACGGACCAGCTCGACCAGGATGCGGGAGACCGCATAGCCCATCAGGAAGATGCCCGTCAGCGCCCCGGGGCGCTTGAGCCAGCCGCGCCGGAAGGCGAGCACGATGAGAAGCGCGCCAAGCACAAGGCCCTCCAGCAGCGCCTCGTAGAGTTGCGACGGATGCCGCGCGCAGAGCCCTTCGATCCCCGGACAGGACTGGGCGGCCGGACCGGGAAAGATCACGCCCCAGGGCAGGTCCGTGGGCCGGCCCCACAGCTCGGCGTTGATGAAATTGGCGATGCGGCCCAAGAGCAGGCCCGCCGGGGTCGCCAGCGCCAGCAGATCGAGCATCTGGAGCAACGGCACGTCGCGGCGCCAGGCGAAAAGCAGACCGGCAGCCGTGACGCCCAGCATGCCGCCATGGAACGACATGCCGCCCTGCCAGATCGCCAGGATCTCAAGCGGATTGGCGACGTAATAGGCCGGCTGGTAGAACAGGACGAACCCGAGCCGCCCGCCGAGCAGCAACCCCAGGATGATCCAGGTCATCAGGTCCTCGACAGCCGTCGGTGCCATGGGCGGACGGTTCGCCGGCCAGAGGTCCGTCCGCGACACCGCGCGAACGGCAAGCCGCCATCCCAGCAGGATGCCGACGATATAGGCGAGCGCGTACCAGCGCAGCGCCAGCGTGAAGCTGCCGAGCTCGATCGAGAAGATCTCGGGCGAGATGTCGGGGAAGGGGATGGCCATGATCATGGGCGGCAGAAATGACGGGGCGGGGGGGAAGTCAACCACACGAATGCTTGAGAACGGCCGCTTCGATGACCATATGCTGGCCGAGTGAAAAGGGGAGTCCCATGCAGACGCGCAACAAGATGTTCGAGGACCTGTCGCAGCTTATGACCAACGCCATGGGCGTGGCCCAGGGTGCGCGGACCGAAGCCGAAACCGCCATGAAGGGCGTCGTCGATCGCTGGCTGGCGGATCGCGATTTCGTGACCCGTGAGGAGTTCGACGCGGTGCGGGCCATGGCCCAGAAGGCGCGTGAGGAGAACGACGCGCTGAAGGCCCGGATCGAGGCGCTCGAAGCACGCTGAGAAACGCGCCGCGACCGGGCGGATCGGTGCGCCGGAATTCGCGCGCTGCTGCCATGGTTCGGGGATGGGCTGGCGGGCGTCGGGCTCTGTGTCCAAGGGGTCGGCCGCGTTCTTGACTGGCGAAGCGACGGTCCGGCTGACAGGCGGGGCAACCGACCGGCGGAGCGGTTGTCCCTGGAACCGTGCGGCGGGTGGCGTGCGGAATTCCCGGACAGTCACCGGGGCTGGCCTTGCCGTCCTGGTGGTGATTCTGTCCGGAAAATCGAAGGAGAACGCCCCGTGACCTGTGTCTTCGTACAGATCCGCTGCCGGCCCGGCACCGCCTACGACGTCGCCGAAAGGATCGTCCTGAAGGAAATCCATTCGGAGCTCTATTCCACCTCCGGCGATTTCGACCTGCTGATGAAACTCTACGTCCCCGACGAAGAGGATGTGGGCAAGTTCATCAACGATCGCCTGCTCGGCATCGACGGGATCGAGCGCAGCCTGACGACCCTCACGTTCCGCGTGTTCTGATGGGCGGTCTGGCGCGGCGGATCGCGGTGGCGCGCGGCGATGCGGCCGCTGACCAGGTGCTGCGCGGCGCAGAGGTGCTCGACGTGGTGACCGGCGAGCGGATTTCCGGCGACGTGGCCATTGTCGACGGCGCCATCGCCGGGATCGGCGCACGCTGGGACGGGCCGGTGCGCGACCTCGCCGGGCTGACGCTGGTGCCGGGATTCATCGACACCCACCTGCATGTGGAAAGCGCGCTGGTCACGCCGGACGAATTCGCGCGCTGCGTCGGCCCGCGCGGCGTGACAACCGCCATATGGGATCCGCATGAGATCGCCAACGTCCTGGGCGTCGCGGGGATCGACTGGGCCCTTGCGGCGGCGGACGCCAGCGTGATCGACTTGCGGGTGATGCTGTCCTCCTGCGTGCCGTCGTCGCACATGGAAACGTCGGGCGCGCGGATCGGCGCGGATGAGCTGGCCGCGCGGAAGGACCATCCCAAGGCTCTCGGGCTGGCGGAATTCATGAACTATCCCGGCGTGATCGGCGGCGATGCGGAATGCTTGGAAAAGCTTTCGGCCTTCGAGGGGCGGCACATCGACGGCCACGCGCCGCTTCTCTCCGGGCAGGCTCTCTCGGCCTATGCCGCCGCCGGCATCCGCACGGAGCATGAGGCCACCAGCACCGCCGAAGCGCTGGAGAAGCTGTCGCGGGGCCTGCGGATCCTGATCCGCGAGGGGTCGGTCTCGAAGGATCTGGACGCCTTGATCCCGCTGATGACCGAACGGCTGTCGCCCTATCTGTGCCTGTGCACCGACGACCGCAATCCGCTGGACATCGGCGAAGAGGGCCATCTGGACCACATGATCCGCCGCGCGATCGCACGCGGGGTGGCGCCGCTGGTCGCCTACAGGATCGCGTCGCTGTCGGCGGCCGAGGCATTCGGGCTGAAGGACCGGGGCCAGATCGCGCCCGGAAAACGTGCGGACATCGTGGCGCTGGGCTCGGTCGAAGGATGCGACGTGCGGGCGGTCTGGGCCAATGGGGTGGAACTGACGCAAGAGATCTTCGCGGGACGGTCCGGTACGCCAGGCATAGGCCGCGGATCGGTACGGGTGCCGCGGATCGAACCCGGGACGTTCCGCCTGGAGGGTTCCGGGGGCGACACGCCGGTGATCGGCGTGACCGGCGGCCGGATCCTCACGGATCACCTGCGTGAGGAGATCTCGGCCACCGACGGCGACCTGTGCCCCGACCCCGCGCGCGACCTCGCACGGGTCACGGTGATCGAGCGGCACGGCATCAACGGCAATGTCGCCAACGGGTTCGTCCGGGGGTTTGGACTGGCGCGGGGGGCCATTGCCTCGACCGTCTGCCACGACCATCACAACCTGATCGTCGTCGGGGCGGATTACGGTGACATGGCGCTGGCCGCCCACCGGTTGGCGGAGATCGAGGGCGGGTTCTGCGTTGTGGAGAACGGGACCGTCCTGGCCGAGCTGGCGCTGCCCGTGGCCGGGCTGATGAGTCTTGCGCCGTTCGAGGAGGTGCGCGCGGCGATGAAGGATCTGAGGCGCGCGGCCAAGTCGCTGGGCGTGGTGCTGGAAGAGCCTTTCCTGCAACTCGCCTTCGTCGCCCTGCCGGTGATTCCGCACCTCAAGATCACCGATCGCGGTATGGTCGACGTGGACAGGTTCGCCATCATCCGGTGACAGGCGGCCTTGTGGATAACTCTGTGGACGATCCGATGGAGCGGGCGATGAGATTCGAACTCACGACCCTTACCTTGGCAAGGTAATGCTCTACCCCTGAGCTACGCCCGCGCTGCCATCGGTGAGGGCGGACTTAGACAAGGGCGCGCCGGGGCGCAAGCGGAAAATAAGGCCCCGCGTCGGGTAGGGCGGACGTTCTGGAAGTCTGCCCGCCGGCGTTTCGCCGCGGCATCCAAGGCCGCCGCTATCCGTTGGGTTTCAGCCGTCCGACGGACCACGGCTGGTCCCGGTGGGTGACGGTTTTGTTGTGCGCGTTGCCGAAGGTACGTCCGATCACCGGGCCCCGATGCTTCCGCCCCTGGCCTGCCGTGCAATGAGGTGAGGGTGATTTTCGGGATCGATGGCGCGGATCGCGCTGGGGTCGATGCAGGCGCGGCTGCCCTGCACAGAAGAACTGCCGGGCGAGGCATGGCAGTTTGCCCTGGGGCGGGCGCAGGACGTCTCCCGAAGCGGTCAGCGTAGGGCCACGCCCTTGGTGGCGCGTATCACTGCCCTGCCGCCGTCCCGCTCCGCGATGACGGCCCCGCTACAGGGCCATCGTCAAGATCGGCGACATCCGGACGCGCGGCCTACTCTTCGGTCGTGGCCGCGCCGACAGTCCCGCCAACGACGGCCCCCGCCGGGCCCGCGACGACCGCCCCGCCAAGTCCGCCTGTCGCCGCGCGCTCGGTCGCCGAGTTTCCGCAGGCTGCGAGTCCCAGGAAGGCGACGCCGATGAGTGTGTTCCGGATGATCGACATGCGCAGGTTCCTCCACGAAAGAATTGTCACAATTGCATGAGGCCCAACGGCGCCAACCTGCTGTTGTTCCCGCGGTCTCACTCCAGCTCGATCAACAGGTCCTTGGCGTCGATCTGCGCGCCGGGAGTGACGTGAATGGCCTTGATCGTGGCTTCGCGGTCGGCATGAAGACCGCTTTCCATCTTCATCGCCTCTATCGTCAGCAGAAGATCGCCCTTCTTCACCGCCTTGCCGGTCTCCGCCACGATGGAGGCGACCACCCCCGGCATCGGCGCGCCGACGTGGTTCGGATTGCCCAGTTCGGCCTTCGCCGTGCCGGCCGCGCGGCCGGCGGCCTTGCGGTTGGGCACGCGCGCGGTGCGGGGCTGGCCGTTCAGCTCGAAGAACACCTTTACCTCGCCCTCGGCCGTGGTCTCGCCCAGCGCCTGACAGCGGATCTCAAGCGTCTTGCCGGGGTCGATCTCGGCCGAGATCTGCTCGCCCGGCTCCATGCCGTAGAAGAACGTGTGCGTCGGCAAGGTGCGCACGGGGCCGTATTCCTCGTTGCGAAGGCGGTAGTCGGTGAAGACCTTGGGATACATCAGGTACCCCATGAGGTCCTCGTCGTCGATCTCGACCCCGCCGCAGGCCTTCGACGCCTCTGCGCGCGCGGCCTCCAGATCGACCGGTTTGAGATGCTTGCCAGGCCGGTCGGTCAACGGCTTTTCGCCCTTGAGGATCCTTTTCTGGATCCCCTTCGGCCAGCCGCCCGGAGGTTGTCCCAAAGCGCCGCGCATCATGTCCACGACCGACTCCGGAAAGCTCACGTCGGTGGCTGGATCCTCGACCTCGGCGCGGGTCAGCCCCTGGGCGACCATCATCAGGGCCATGTCCCCAACCACCTTGGAGGAGGGCGTCACCTTCACGATGTCCCCGAACATCTGGTTCACCTGCGAATAGGTGTGGGCGACCTCATGCCAGCGGTCCTCCAGCCCCATGGCGCGGGCTTGCGCCTTGAGATTGGTGAACTGGCCGCCGGGCATCTCATGCAGATAGACTTCGGACGCGGGGGCCTGCATGCCCGACTCGAAGGCTGCGTAGTGGCTGCGCACCGTCTCCCAGTAGTTGGAGATCTCGCGGATCGCGTCGATGTCGAGGGTCGAGGCGCGGTCGGAATTGGCCAGACTCTCGACCACCGTGCCCAGCGTCGCCTGGGAGGTGTTGCCCGACAGCGAGTCCATGGCGCAATCCACCGCGTCCACGCCGGCATCCGCCGCCGCCAGGATCGTGCCGCAGGCGATGCCGGCGGTATCGTGGGTGTGCAGATGGACGGGCAGGCCCACCTCTTCCTTCAGCGCCTTGACCAGCACGCGGGCGGCGGCCGGTTTCAGCAGGCCGGCCATGTCCTTGAGGCCCAGGATATGGGCGCCGGCATCCTTGAGCTGCCGGGCGGTCTTCAGGTAATAGTCCAGGTCGTACTTGTCGCGGTCGGGATTGAGCATATCGCCGGTATAGCAGACGGTCCCTTCGCAGATCTTGCCGGTGTCCTGCACCGCGTCCATGGCAACGCGCATGTTCTCGACCCAGTTGAGGCTGTCGAACACCCGGAACACGTCGATGCCGGATGCCGCTGCCCGCGTCACGAATCCCTGAACGACGTTGTCGGGATAGTTGGTGTAGCCCACACCGTTGCTGCCCCTCAGCAGCATCTGCGTCATCAGGTTCGGCATGGTGCGGCGCAGGTCGCGCAGGCGCTGCCAGGGACATTCCTGCAGGAACCGATAGGCCACGTCGAAGGTCGCGCCACCCCAGCATTCGACGGAGAAGAGGCCGGGCAGGTTGTGCGCATAGGTTGGGGCCACGCGGATCATGTCGATCGACCGCATCCGGGTCGCCAGCAGCGACTGGTGGCCGTCGCGCATGGTGGTGTCGGTGATCATCACCTCAGTCTGTTCGGACAGCCAGTCGGCCACCGCCTGGGGGCCGAAATCGTCCAGGATCTGTCGGCTGCCGGGGCGGGGGCTGTCGGCGCGCAGGCGCGGCGGAACGGGGGCGCGGGCCTCCGCGGGGGGCATGGCGCGGCCCTCCGTTTCCGGGTGACCGTTCACGGTGATGTCGGCGATGTAGTTGAGGATCTTGGTGGCGCGGTCGCGGCGCGGCTTGAAGTCGAATAGCGCGGGCGTCTGGTCGATGAACTTGGTGTGGTACTCGTTCGACAGGAAGGTCGGGTGGCGCAGCAGGTTGATGACGAAGTCGATATTGGTGCTGACGCCGCGGATGCGGAACTCGCGCAGGGCGCGGTCCATGCGGGCGATGGCGGCCTCGGGCGTGGGCGCCCATGCGGTGACCTTCTCCAGCAGCGAATCGTAGTAGCGGGTGATGACGGCGCCGGAATAGGCGGTGCCGCCGTCCAGCCGGATGCCCATTCCGGTGGCACCGCGATAGGCGGTGATGCGACCGTAGTCGGGGATGAAGTTGTTGGTCGGATCCTCGGAGGTGATGCGGCACTGGATCGCGTGACCCGACAGCGTGACGTCATATTGCGAGGCCGTGCCCGTGGCCTCCATCAGTGACTTTCCCTCCGCGATGAGGATCTGGGCGCGGACGATGTCGATGCCGGTGACCTCCTCTGTCACGGTATGTTCGACCTGGACGCGGGGATTGACCTCGATGAAGAAGAACTCGCCCGTCTCCATGTCCATCAGGAACTCGATGGTCCCGGCGCATTCGTAGCCCACGTGCTCGGCGATCTTCTTGCCGAGGTTGCAGATCCGCTCGCGTTGGGCGCCCGACAGGTAGGGGGCGGGCGCGCGCTCCACGACCTTCTGGTTGCGCCGCTGGACCGAGCAGTCGCGCTCCCACAGGTGGTAGATGTTGCCCATGGAATCGCCAAGGATCTGCACCTCCACATGGCGGGCGCGCAGGATCATCTTTTCCAGGTAGCCCTCCCCGTTGCCGAAGGCGGCCTCGGCCTCGCGCCGGCCCTCCAGCACCTTCTCCTCCAGCTCGTCGGGCCCGGCGATGGGACGCATGCCGCGCCCGCCGCCGCCCCAAGACGCCTTGAGCATCAGTGGATAGCCGATCTCTTCGGCGGCGGCGCGGGCCGCGTCCATGTCGTCGGTCAGAACCTCCGAGGCCGGGACCACCGGCACGCCGGCCTCCATCGCCACGCGCCGGGCGCTGGCCTTGTCGCCAAGCTGGCGCATCGTCTCTGCCTTGGGACCGATGAAGGCGATGCCGTTGGCCGTGCAGGCATCGACGAAATCGGGGTTCTCCGAAAGGAGCCCGTAGCCCGGATGAATCGCGTCGGCGCCGCATTCGCGCGCGACACGGATGATCTCTTCGATGGAAAGATACGCGGCCACCGGGCCGAGCCCTTCGCCGATCCGATAGGCTTCGTCGGACTTGAACCGGTGGAGGCTCAGCTTGTCCTCTTCCGCATAGACCGCGACCGTCCGCTTGCCGAGTTCATTGGCCGCGCGCATGACACGGATGGCGATTTCACCGCGGTTCGCGATGAGGATCTTCTTGAAGTCGGTCATTGCGGCAGGGCCTCGTTGTGCAGGTGCAGAAAAACGGTAGTGCGGGGGCGCTTGCAAGGCAACGCCGGTCCCGGACCCCCGGCGGAACGGAAAGTCCCAGCTGTCCCATATCGGCCTCCAGCCCGGCGCGGAGGATGTGGACCGCGTGATCGACGCCGGGTCGGCCCAGTGCGGCCAGGCCATGGTGGAACGCCCGGCCCAACATGACCATATCCGCGCCCATGGCGATGTAGCGCAGCACGTCGGTGCCCGAACGCACGCCGCCGTCCGCAATCAGGGGCACGTCCGGGCCCACGGCGGCGCGGATCGCGGGCAGCACATGCAGGGCAGGGGGCGCCGCCTCGAACTGGCGGCCGCCGTGGTTCGACACCCAGATCGCGTCCACGATGTCCGCCAGCCGCGCGGCGTCGCCGGGGTCGAGCACGCCCTTGACGACCAGCGGGCCGTCCCATTCGTCGCGCAGCGCCCGCAGGTAATCCCAGTCCGGCGCGGTGCGCAGGCGATAGCCGATATGGCCGGTGGTCCCGCCGGGTTCATCGGGGCGCGCGTATCTGTCCAGGGTCTTCAGCCGGGCGGTCCCGGCGCGCAGCGTGGCCAGCGACCAGGCGGGGGCCAGCGCGGCCTGGGCGGCGATGCGGGGCGTCAGGCGCATGGGGTTCGTCAGGCGCGCCCGGCGCTGGCGTTCGCGCCGCGACGGCGTGCCCACATCTGCCGTCAGGACCAGCGTGTCGAAGCCCGCGTCGCGGGCGCGGGCCAGCATGTCATGGCGGATCCCTGCATCGCGGGGCGGGTAGAGCTGGTACCAGCCCCGGCCGCCGGTAGCCGGTCCGACCTCTTCGGGAGTCGCGGCGGCGACCGTGGACAGGCTGTAGGGGATGCCGGCGTCGTGCGCGGCCCGCGCCAGGGTGACCTCCGCCCCCGGCCAGATCAGCCCCGACATGCCCACGGGGGCGATGCCGACGGGCATGGACCAGGCGGCGCCCATGAGGCGACAGGAGAGGTCCGCAGGCACCGGCGCCAGAATCCCGGGGCAGAGGGCCACGGCGTCCAGCGCCTCGGTGTTCGCGTGGTTCGCGCGCTCGTTACCGGTCGCGCTATCAAGGTATTCCCAGACGAAGCGCGGCAGGCGGGACTTCGCCTTCCGGGCCAGGTCGGACAGCGCTGGGTAGCGGTCGTCGAGATCCATGCCGCTTGTTACCGGTTGCGGCGGGGCGCGGAAAGATACCCAGTCGAGACGCGGAAACGTCATGGAACGGATGGCGAACGCGGCGCTTCCGTTCCGACGGCGACGGGGATAAGGTGCTGTCATGACCGATTTCGACGAAAGCGATGCGTTCGAGGCCGCCGTGCCGCTGTCCCGTCAGGCCGCCGCCGCGCGACCGACACCCTATCTGGACGGGTTGAACCCCGCTCAGCAGGAGGCAGTCGAGGCGCTGGACGGTCCGGTGCTGATGCTGGCGGGTGCGGGGACCGGCAAGACCAAGGCGCTCACCGCCCGCATCGCGCACCTGATGATGACCGGCCGCGCCCGCCCGAACGAGATTCTGGCCGTGACCTTCACCAACAAGGCCGCGCGCGAGATGAAGAACCGCGTGGGCAGCCTGCTGGGCCAGACGGTCGAAGGAATGCCGTGGCTGGGCACCTTCCACGCCATCTGCGTCAAGCTGCTGCGTCGCCATGCGGAACTGGCGGGGCTGAAGTCGAACTTCACGATCCTGGACACCGACGATCAGGTGCGGCTGATGAAACAGCTCATCCTGGCTGAGAATATCGACGAAAAGCGATGGCCCGCGCGGCAGCTGGCCGGCATCATCGACCACTGGAAGAACCGCGCCTGGACGCCCGCGAAGGTGCCCGCGGCAGAGGCGGGGGCCTTCAATCATCGCGGGACGGAACTCTACGACTATTACCAGACCCGGCTGAAGACCCTGAACGCCGTCGATTTCGGCGACCTGCTGCTGCATGTCGTGACGATCTTTCAGGAGCACCCGGATGTGCTGGAGCAATACCAGCGCTGGTTCCGTTACATTCTGGTCGACGAGTACCAGGACACCAACGTGGCCCAGTATCTCTGGCTGCGGCTGCTGGCCCAAGGTCACAAGAACATCTGCTGCGTGGGTGACGACGACCAGTCGATCTACGGCTGG
The DNA here is from genome assembly GCF_000743715.1 of Palleronia rufa. Classification (GTDB taxonomy): domain Bacteria; phylum Pseudomonadota; class Alphaproteobacteria; order Rhodobacterales; family Rhodobacteraceae; genus Palleronia; species Palleronia rufa. The sequence continues at coordinate 189,442 of NZ_JQEY01000002.1, read as the reverse complement.
CGCGGTGCCGAGGTCGGCAATATCCTGCGGTTCGAAAAGGACTTTCCGGGCGCCAAGGTGGTGCGGCTGGAGCAGAACTACCGCTCGACCCCGCATATCCTGGCCGCCGCCTCCCGGGTGATCGACGGCAACAAGGGACGCCTGGGAAAAACCCTCTGGACCGCCGAGCAGGCCGGCGAAAAGGTCCGTCTGATCGGTCACTGGGACGGCGACGAGGAAGCGCGCTGGGTCGGAGACGAGATCGACGCCATGTCCGGCGGAACGCGCGGGATGCGGGCGTTCGGACTGGAGGACATGGCGATCCTGGTCCGCGCCTCGCACCAGATGCGCGCTTTCGAGGACCGCTTTCTGACCATCGGCCTGCCCTACCGCGTCATCGGCGGACCACGCTTCTACGAGCGGCTGGAGATCCGTGATGCCATGGCCTATTTCCGCCTTGCCGTCAGTCCGGACGACGACCTGGCGTTCGAGCGGATCGTGAACACGCCAAAGCGCGGCCTTGGCGACAAGGCCCAGCAAAGGATCCAGGTGACGGCGCGGGAGAACGGCGTGAGCCTTGTCGATGGCGCGCGCCTGTTGCTGGCCGACCAGGGGCTCGGTGGCAAGGGCGGCGCGGAGCTGCGGATGCTGGTCGACGCCCTCGCGCGCTGGCACGAGCTGGTGCGCGCGGGGCAGACCAGCCATATCGAACTCGCCGAGCGTATCCTGGACGAATCCGGCTACACGGGCCATTGGCAGACCGACAAGACACCCGAGGCGCCGGGCCGGCTGGAGAACCTCAAGGAACTGGTCAAGGCGCTGGAATCCTTTGAGAACCTGCAGGGATTCCTGGAGCATGTCGCGCTCATCATGGACAATGAGAGCGATGCGGGAGAGGCCAAGGTGTCGATCATGACGCTCCATGCCGCCAAGGGGCTGGAGTTTCCCGCGGTGTTCCTGCCGGGCTGGGAGGACGGGTTGTTCCCGTCCCAGCGGTCGATGGACGAATCGGGCCTGAAGGGGCTCGAGGAAGAGCGGCGCCTGGCCTACGTCGGCCTCACCCGCGCCGAGGAGCTGGCGACGATCAGCTTCGCCGCCAACCGTCGCGTCTATGGTCAGTGGCAATCGTCCATGCCGTCGCGGTTCATCGACGAACTGCCCGCCGATCATGTCGACGTGCTGACGCCTCCGGGGCTTTATGGCGGCGGCTACGGTGCGGCGGGCATGGCGGCGAGCGCCTCTCCGCAGATCGTGGCCGCGTCGCAATCGGATCTGCACGACCGCGCGAGCCGGGCGGATGTCTACAATTCCCCGGGGTGGCGTCGGTTGCAGGCCCGCAGCCAGTCGCGTCCCATGAGCCAGCCGCGAGAGAGCCGGAGCATGGTCATCGACGCCGAAGCCGTGTCCGCCTTCGCAGAAGGCGACCGGGTGTTCCACCAGAAGTTCGGTTATGGATCGGTCGCGGCGCTGGAAGGCGACAAGGTCGAGGTCGCATTCGACAAGGCGGGAAAGAAAAAGGTCGTCGGGCGGTTCCTTGTCGGCGCGGATCAGGCCGGAGACGTGCCGTTCTGAGAAACCGGGCGCCGTTTCAGTGTTTCTTTACGCTGATCGTGCAGGTTTGCGTGGAGCAGATAGAGGAACCGGCATGCGAACACTGATTGTGGAAGACGATGCGCTTCTTGGCGGCATCTGGCATGAGGTGCTGGTCGATGCGGGCCATGAGGCGATTGTCGTGGACGAGGCAGAATGCGCCCGCAAGCTCCTGCTGACCCATGCGTTCGACGCCGTCGTTCTCGATCTCATGCTGGGTGAGGACAGCGGACTGTCCGTCGCCGCGCTGGCCAACTACGCCAACCCGGACTGCTGCGTGGTCGTGGTTACCGGATCCGCGCTCTTCGCGCGCGGAGAGCTTTTCGGCATGGCTCCGAACATCACCTCGGTGCTGCGCAAGCCGGTGAGCATCTTCGAACTTCTGGCGGTGATCGAGTACGAAACCGGCCGCGGCCACCGCACCGGATCCCGCCAGCGTAGCTACGGCTGATGTAAACACCTCACAGCAAAACGGCGACACCCGGGAGGAGGTAGGTGCCGCCGCTCTGGTCACGAGGGTTGCCCGGGAGGAGGTGGGCGCGCCCCGCGATTGCGGTGTTTCGTGCGGCGACACCCGGGAGGAGGTAGGTGCCGCCGCTCTGGTCACGAGGGTGCCCGGGAGGAGGTGGGCGCGCCCCGCGATTGCGGTGTTTCGTGCGGCGACACCCGGGAGGAGGTAGGTGCCGCCGCCTATTCGACCGCCCCGGGAGGAGGTGGGACGCTCGAAATCTCTGCCGACGATATGTTCGCCTTGGTTGAGACGAAGATAGGCGCATGCTGCAAATGCACAAGGAACCCCTCGGCAATGCTGCTATGCAGCAAGCGCATTCCTGCGCGCGGCGCCGGGCCGAGGTTGGGACCGGCCGGGCCTGAGGTCCTCACGGAACAGCTCTTCAGTCGAGAATCGGCAAACCATGGGAATACGTGAGACTGGCTGGATTCGGCTGCCACCAAAGGCCAAAATTGGCCCCCTGATGTACCTTCGCCACAGGCAAGCGAATTTTCCATCCGAGATATCGGTCTAAATTCAGCGCGCTCTGAAAATTATCTGCCCACTTCATGTTGCATGACAAATCGGTGTGACCACATCATATAGCTATAATTTGCCGACCTGCACACGGATCCGTGTTGGTTCACCGCGTCGCAGCAGGGCCCGAAGCCAGAAAAAAGTTGTGTACCATGATTTCCCATGCCATTCGTAAGTCATCGAGAGGCGACGGACAGGCGGACAAGAAGATCCGCAGGATCCGATAAAAAACAGAGGCTTAGGTTTCGTACAGGCGGAGTAAAAACGCGCTTCTCGATGTGAAGATCCGGTGCGCGGGCGAGCAGACATCCCCCCAGGTGGCGCGCGCTATCGGACATACCCGGAGACGGGACTAGAGCGGCGATCCGGACAGTGGCAGCAGTTCGGGTCGCCGTTTCCGTTCACGGGAATCAGCAGAATCCGAGAAGGGGGGTTTGGTCAAGAGGAGTTTTCGGTGTTCGACGTCTTCATCGGACATCACGAAAACAAGATCGACAGCAAAGGGCGCGTGTCGATCCCGGCCGATTTCCGCAAGGTGCTGGACGAGAAGGATCGGGATCGCGAACCGGGCACGCTTCCGCGTATGGTGATGATCTTCGGCGACGACCGGCGCGATTTCCTCGAGGTCATGTCCATGCGGCGCCTCGCGATCCTGAACAAGAAGATCCGCCGCCTTCCCGAGTATGACAGGCGCCGGCTCGACCTGGAGAACATGATCTACGAACGCGCCCAGCAGCTTGTCCTGGACGATACCGGCCGGATCGTGCTGCCGCCCTATGCGCGCGGCAAGCTCGGGCTTGAGGACAAGGCGCTCATCCTGGGCCGCGGCGATACGTTCCGGATCTGGCATCCCGACACCCACGCGACGAAATTCGTCCGTCCTCCTGCGGATCCGAAGACCGGCTACGATCCCGACAAGGATCCGATGGAATACATCGGCGGGGACGATGAGGACGATGAGGCGTGAGGCGATGATCCGGACCGTCCACGACCGCCCCCACGTTCCGGTCCTGCTGAACCCGATCCTGCGGCACTGCGCGCCGATCGGCGGTACCTGGATCGACGGCACCTTCGGCGCGGGCGGCTATGCACGCGGTCTTCTGGCGGCAGGCGCGGACCGGGTCGTCGGCATCGACCGCGATCCGACCGTCTTCGGCCTCGCATCGGCCTGGGCGGACGACTACGGCGAGGCGCTGCACCTGGTCGAGGGCACGTTCTCGGATCTCGACACGGTGGCGGACAAGCCCGTGGCAGGCGTGGTGCTCGACCTCGGCGTATCGTCCATGCAGCTCGACCAGCCGCAGCGCGGGTTTTCCTTCATGCGCGACGGCCCGCTCGACATGCGCATGGGAAATACCGGCCCCAGCGCCGCGGACATCGTGGCCGACGCGACCGAGACCACGCTCGCCGACATCCTGTTTCGATATGGCGAGGAGCGTGCCTCGCGGCGGATCGCGCGCGCCATCGTCGCCGCGCGCGCCGTCGCCCCCATCCGCACCACCGGCCACCTTGCCCGGATCGTCGAACGGCAACTGCCGCGCCCCAAGCAGGGCCAGAGCCACCCGGCCACGCGCAGTTTCCAGGCGCTTCGCATCGCGGTGAACGACGAGTTCGGCCAGCTCGCCGCGGGGCTGGAGGCGGCCGAGCGCGCCCTGGCGCCCGGCGGATGGCTGGCGGTAGTGTCGTTCCATTCCATGGAGGACCGGGTGGTGAAACGGTTCTTTCAGCAGCGCGGCGGCACGGGCGGCGGCGGCAACCGCTTCCAGCCCGCGGCCGACCCCGTGGCGCCGCGCTTCGACGTCACCACGCGGGGCATCGCGGCCGACGCGCCCGAAATCGACGCCAACCCGCGGGCCCGGTCGGCACGGCTGCGAATCGGGCGGCGCACGGAGGCGCCCGCCGGTCCCGTGGACCGCGACGCGCTGGACCTGCCGCGGGTCGAGATCAAGGGAGAGGTCTGAATGCGACTGCTGCTTTACGTGCTTCCCGGACTGGCCATCGTGGCCCTAGCATTCTGGGCGTATTCCGAGAATTACGAGACGCAGAAATCGCTTTCCCGGGTGCGCGATCTGCAGCGCCAGATCGGGATCGAGCATGAGACGCTGGCGATCCTCAGGGCGGAATGGGCCTATCTCAGCCGCCCGGAGCGGCTGCGCGACCTTGCCGACCTGAACTTTACGGCGCTGGGGCTGATGCCGCTGCTGCCGTATCATTTCGCCGGGGTGGACCAGATCGGCTATCCGCCGGAGGACCTCGGCCCGCTGAACGGCACCATCACCCTGATGAGCGAGACCTTGCCATGACCCGCACACCGCTCCGACCGCTCGCCCGGATCCTGGACGCTCGCCAGCGCGGCGAGAATCCCGACGCGATCGAGCGCGAGAACCTGCGCCTGCGCCACGAGGCGATGCGCGACTCCGCCCGGCGCCGGGCGGAGGGCCGCCTTGTCGTGCTGGCGGGCGCGTTCGTCCTGGCTTTCGGCGTCGTCGGATTGCGCATGGGGCTGATGGCGGCCGCCGAGCCGCAGGAGCCGCGCGCCGAGCTGGCCGGAAACCCGATCGTCGGTCAACGCGCCGACATCACGGACCGCAACGGCCGGGTGCTGGCCACGAATCTGTCCACCTACGCGCTCTACGCCCAGCCGCCAAAGATGATCGACAGGGTCGGTGCCGCCAAGAAGCTTGCCGCCATCTTCCCGGACCTCGACGAGGAACGTCTGGTCAAGGATTTCACCGGCACGCGCAAGTTCCTGTGGATAAAGAAAAAGGTCAGCCCGGAGCAGCGCCAGGCGGTCCACGACATCGGCGATCCGGGCCTGTTGTTCGGACCGCGTGAAATGCGGCTCTACCCCAATGGCCGCCTGGCCGCGCATGTTCTGGGCGGCGCCAGCTTCGGGCGCGAGGGGGTCAATTCGGCCGAGGTGATCGGCGTCGCCGGCATCGAGAAGGCCATGGACGATACGCTGCGCGATCCCGCGCGCGGCGGCGCCCCGCTGGTCCTGTCCATCGACATGACGGTCCAGAGCACCATGCGGGAGGTTCTCTACGGTGGCATGAGGCTGATGAACGCCAAGGGTGCCGCCGGCATTCTGATGGACATCGACAGCGGTGAGATCCTGTCCATGGTGTCGCTGCCCGATTTCGACCCCAACGACCGGCCCAGACCGCTGACCAAGGGCGACGCGGGCGACAGCCCGCTCTTCAACCGCGCGGTGCAGGGGGTCTATGAGCTGGGCTCGGTCTTCAAGATATTCGCGGTGGCTCAGGCGATGGAATTGGGGTTGGTCGGGCCGAACACCCTTGTCGATGCGGATGCGCCCATGAAATGGGGCCGGTTCACACTTCGCGAGTTCCAGAACAAGAACTACGGTCCGCTGTTGTCGGTCTCCGACGTCATCACCAAGAGCTCCAACGTCGGCACCGCCAAGCTTGCCCTGCAGATCGGGCCGGAGCGGCAGAAGGCGTTCCTGGAGAGTTTCGGCGTGTTCGACCCGACCCCGGTCGAGCTGGTCGAGGCGAGCGGCGCCAAGCCCCTCCTGCCGCCGAAATGGTCCGAGATCGTGGCCATCACCGCATCCTACGGGCACGGGTTTTCGGCCTCTCCCCTGCATCTGGCCGCGGCCTATTCGTCGCTTCTGAATGGCGGAACCAAGGTGGAGCCCACGCTTTTGAAGCGCGACGGCGCGCCGTCGGGCGACCGGCTGGTGAGCGAGCGGGTGAGCCGGGCGTCGGCCAAGATGCTGCGGCAGGTGGTCCTGGAGGGCACGGCCAGCTTCGGGCGCGTGCCAGGCTATGAGGTCGGCGGCAAGACCGGCACCGCGAACAAGCCGATCGCAGGGCGCAAGGGCTACTACAAAGACAAGAACATCAATACCTTCGCCAGCGTCTTTCCGGCGGACGACCCTGCCTATGTGCTGATCGTGATGCTCGATGAGGCCAGCGACAATTCGGGCCAAGAGCCGCGCCGCACGGCCGGCTGGACGGCCGTTCCCGTCGCCGCGGAGGTGATCCGCCGCACGGCGCCGCTCCTGGGCCTCAGGCCGAAGATTGAACCGGTCGCGGCATCCGGGGTAACACTGGCCTCGGAGTAGCGGGGGCATGATGACACAGACCACAAGAAGCCTGGCCGATCTGGGGCTGTCCGCCCAGGGAGGCCGCGATGCGCGGATCACCGGGCTCAGCGTCGACAGCCGCCAGACCCGTCGCGGACACCTTTTCGCGGCGCTGCCCGGCAGCCGGGCGCATGGGGCGGACTACATCGCCGCCGCGCTGCGCATGGGGGCGGCCGCGATCCTGACCGATCGCGACGGCGCGCGCATCGCGGCGGCAGAGATCGAGGGGCGCGACGTGGCGCTGGTGGTCGCCGAAGCGCCGCGCCAGGCGCTGGCCTTCGCGGCGGCACTCTGGTTCGGGCGGCAGCCCTCCACCATGGTCGCGGTCACCGGGACCAACGGCAAGACCTCGGTGGCGACCTTTACCCGGCAGATCTGGCAGGCGCTCGGCGAGTCTGCGGTGAACCTCGGGACCACCGGGGTGGAGGGCGACTGGCACGCGCGCCTGCTGCACACCACGCCAGAGCCGGTGTCGCTGCATCGCGCGCTGTCGGAGGCCGTCGACGCCGGCATCACCCACGCGGCGATGGAGGCGTCTTCCCACGGCCTGGACCAGCACCGGCTGGACGGCGTGACCCTGGCCGCAGCGGGGTTCAGCAACCTGTCGCAGGACCATCTGGACTACCATGCCGATTTCGACGCCTATTTCGCGGCCAAGTCGGGGCTCTTCGCCCGTGTCCTGTCGGAGGACGGGACCGCCGTCGTCAACATCGACGACGGGCGCGGGCCGCAGATCCGCGACATCGCCGAATCCCGCGGGCAGGACATCCTGACCGTCGGGCGCCATGCGGACGCCGCGCTGCGCATCCTGGGCCAGCGCTTCGACGCCACGGGACAGGACCTGCGGTTCAGCTGGAACGGGGCCGCGCGGCAGGTACGGCTGCGTCTGATCGGCGGGTTCCAGGCCGAGAACGTGCTGCTGGCCGCGGGCCTTGCCATCGCCAGCGGATCGGACCCGCAGGCCGTGTTCGACGTGCTTCCGACGCTCGAAACCGTCCGCGGGCGGATGCAGCACGCCGCCACCCGTGAGAACGGCGCCGCCGTCTTCGTGGATTACGCCCATACCCCAGCGGCGCTGGAGACGGCGCTTTCGGCGCTGCGCCCCCATGTCATGGGACGGCTTGTCGTGGCCTATGGCGCCGGCGGCGACAGGGACCGCGCGAAGCGGCCGCTGATGGGGACCGCCGCACGGGCCCAGGCCGACCTGCGCATCGTCACCGACGACAATCCCCGGAGCGAGGATCCCGCGGCGATCCGGGCCGAGATCCTGGCCGCCGACCCCGATGCCACGGAGGTGGCCGACCGCGCAGAGGCGATCCTGCGCGGCGTCGATGCGCTCGAACCCGGCGACGCGCTGCTGATCGCGGGCAAGGGCCACGAAACGGGCCAGATCGTCGGCGACACGGTCTATCCCTTCGACGACGCCGAACAGGCCAGCGTCGCGGTCGCGGCGCTCGACGGGCGGGTGGCATGATCCTGTGGACCTCCGGCGATGCCGTGGAGGCGACATGGGGCGTGTCCGTCGCGCCCTGGCAGGCCTCCGGTGTCTCGATCGACACGCGGACTCTGGTGCCGGGCGATCTGTTCATCGCGCTGACCGTGGCGCGGGACGGCCACGACTTCGTGGCCGAGGCGCTGGAAAAGGGCGCCGCCGCGGCGATGGTGTCGCGCATCCCCGACGGGCTGGATCAGACCGCGCCGCTGCTGGTCGTGGACGATGTGCAGCGCGGCCTTGAGGCGCTGGGCCGTTATGCGCGGGCGCGGCTGTCTGGGCGGGTGCTGGCCATCACCGGATCGGTCGGCAAGACCACCACCAAGGAAATGGCGCGTATCGCTTTCGGCGGCCAGATGCGCGTCCATGCGGCAGAGGCCAGCTACAACAACCACTGGGGCGTCCCCCTGACCCTGGCGCGCACGCCCCCCGGAACCGAGCTTGCGGTGATCGAGATCGGCATGAGCCATCCCGGCGAGATCGCGCCCCTGACGCGGATGGCCCGCCCCCATGTCGCCATGGTCACCAGCGTGGCGCCCGCGCATCTGGAGGCGTTCTCGGGCCTCGACGCGATCGCGCGGGAGAAGGCGTCGATCTTCGAGGGGCTGGAGTCCGGCGGCACGGCGATCCTGAACGCCGACCTGGACACGACCCCGATCCTGGCCGCCGCCGCCGGACCGCGGGTTCTGACCTTCGGTGAGACCGAAGGCGCCGATCTGCAGATCCTGGACGTGCGCGTGCAGCAGGACACGACCGTGGTGCGTTGCCGCCATGCGGGGCACGAGCTGATCTTCCGCATCGGCGGCCCCGGCCGGCATCTGGCGATGAACGCCGCCGCCGTCGTCGCCGCCGCGGAGCCGCTGGGCGCGGACCCGGACCTTGCCGCGCAGGCGATGCTGGGCTGGCATCCGCCCCGGGGGCGCGGGACCCGTGAGACGGTGTTGCTGGATGAGGTCGAGGGCCGCGCGATCGAGCTGATCGACGATGCGTTCAACGCCAGCCCCGCCTCTGTCGGCGCGGCGCTGGAGCGGCTGGCCGCCGCGCGCCCGGACGCCGGCGGACGGCGCGTCGCGATCCTGGGCGACATGCTGGAGCTCGGCCGCGACGAGGAGGCGATCCATGCGGCACTTGCCGGTCATGCCGCTATGGAAAAAATCGGCTGCATCCATACCGCCGGTCCGCGGATGCGCGCACTTCACGACGCGCTGCCCGACGGCCGACGCGGGCGCTGGTTCGAGACCGCCGAGGCGCTGGGCGCCGTTGTGGGACAGATGCTGCACTCCGGGGATATCGTCCTGGTGAAGGGGTCCAAGAGCGCCCGCACGGCGCTGGTCGTTGACGCCATCCGCAAATTGGGCCATCGCCACCGCCGACCCGCCCCTGAGGACACCTGACCCCATGCTCTACTGGCTGACCGAGCTCTCGGATGGCGGCGACGTCTTCAACCTGTTCCAGTACATCACGTTCCGGTCCGGGGGCGCGTTCTTCACCGCCCTGATCTTCGGATTCGTGTTCGGCCGGCCGCTGATCGCGCTGCTGCGGAAGCGTCAGCGCTACGGACAGCCGATCCGCACCGACGGGCCGGAGGGGCACCTGATCACCAAGGCCGGCACCCCCACCATGGGCGGGGTGCTGATCCTGGGGGCGCTCCTGGTCTCGACCCTGCTCTGGGCGCGGCTCGACAACCCTTACATCTGGATGCTGCTGTTCGTCACCGGCGGGTTCGGGATCATCGGGTTCCTCGACGACTACAGCAAGGTCACCAAGAATACCCATGCGGGCCTTTCCGGCCGGACCCGGCTGGCGATCGGCTTCGGCATCGCGGCCGTAGCCGGCGCCTGGGCCGCATGGGCGCACCCCGAGGATCTGACCGGGATGCTCGCGTTTCCGGTGTTCAAGGATGTGCTGCTGAACCTGGGGTTCTTCTTCGTGCCGTTCGCCATGATCGTCATCGTCGGCGCCGCGAACGCGGTGAACCTGACCGACGGTCTGGACGGGCTTGCGATCATGCCGGTGATGATCGCCGCCGGTACGCTGGGGGTGATTGCCTATACCGTCGGACGCACCGATTTCAGCGAGTATCTCGACGTGCACTATGTGCCGGGCACGGGGGAGATCCTGATCTTCACTTCTGCCCTGATCGGCGGCGGACTTGGGTTCCTGTGGTACAACGCCCCCCCGGCGGCGGTGTTCATGGGCGATACCGGATCGCTCGCCCTTGGCGGCGCGCTCGGGGCCATCGCGGTGGCCATCAAGCATGAGTTGGTGCTGGCCATCGTGGGCGGGCTCTTCGTGGTCGAGGCGCTTTCGGTGATCGTGCAGGTGCTCTATTTCAAGCGCACGGGAAAGCGGGTGTTCCTGATGGCGCCGATCCACCACCATTTCGAAAAGCGTGGCTGGGCCGAGCCGCAGATCGTCATCCGTTTCTGGATCATCTCGCTGATCCTCGCGCTGATCGGGCTGGCCACGCTCAAGTTGCGCTGATGGGCGGTGGTGCGTCGCGGGGGTTTTGCACCCCCGCACCCCCGCAGGGTATTTCCGAAAGGGTGAAGGAGGGCGGCGCATGATCCCCGTCGTGGGCGTAGAGGGGCGGAGCGTCGCGGTGCTGGGGCTGGGGCGGTCCGGCCTGTCGGCGGCGCGGGCGATCCGCGCGGGCGGCGGAACGGCGCTGTGCTGGGACGACGGCGAGGAGGGCCGCGCACGGGCCGCGGCCGAGGGGTTCGACCTGCGCGACCTGGCCCGCGGCGGCGCGTTCGCAGGCGTGTCCGAACTGGTGGTCAGCCCCGGTATCCCGCATCTCTACCCGCGGCCCCACGCGGTGATTTCGGCCGCCCTGGCGTCCGGCGTGCCGGTGGACAATGACATCGGCCTGTTCTTCCGGTCCGTCGGGGCGGGACAGAACGGCCCCCCCCGGGTGGTGGCCGTGACCGGCAGCAACGGCAAGTCCACGACCTCGGCGCTGATCGCGCATATCCTGGGGGTCGAGGGGCGGCGCGTGCAGCTTGCCGGCAATATCGGGCGGGGGGTGCTGGACCTCGATCCGCCGGGAGAGGGGGACGTGGTCGTCCTGGAGTTGTCGAGCTACCAGACGGAGCTTGCCCGCGCGCTGACGCCGGACGTGGCGGTGTTCACGAACCTGTCTGCGGATCATCTGGACCGTCACGGCGGGATGGGTGGATATTTCGCGGCCAAGCGGCGGCTGTTCTCGGAGGGTGGACCGGACCGCGCGGTGATCGGCGTGGATGAGGTCGAGGGCCAGTTCCTGGCCGGGCAGATGATGGAGGGTCTGGGCGACGACCGGGTGATCCGGGTGTCGGTCGAGCGCAAGCTGCCGGGTGCGGGCTGGACCGTGGTGGCGCGCAAGGGGTTCCTGTCGGAATGGCGCAAGGGGCGCCAGGTGGGGGCCATCGACCTGCGCCCCATCGCCGGGCTGCCGGGAAGCCATAACCACCAAAACGCCTGTGCGGCCTATGCCGCCACGCGGGCGCTGGGCCTGTCTCCCAAGGCGATCGGGGCGGCGCTGGCGTCCTTTGCCGGGCTGCCGCACCGCTCGCAGCTGGTGGCCGAACGGGCCGGGGTCCGGTATGTGAACGACAGCAAGGCGACCAATGTGGACGCCGCCGGGAAGGCCCTGCAAGCCTTTGAAAAGATACGCTGGATCGCAGGCGGCCTGGGCAAGGAGGGGGGCGTGGCGGCGCTGGAGCCGGTGCTGGGGTCGGTGGTCAAGGCCTACCTGATCGGCCATTCGGCGCGGGAGTTCGCGGTGCAGTTGACGAGCGTCCCGGTGGAGATCTGCGAGACCATGGAGGTGGCCGTCGCCCGTGCCGCCGAAGAGGCCGAGGCCGGCGAGGTGGTGCTGCTGGCCCCGGCCGCGGCAAGCTTCGACCAGTACCCGGACTTCGAGCGCCGGGGAGAGGATTTCACCCGTCTGGTCAGGGCCTTGACCTGATCTCTTCCCCTGCGGCCCAGCCCGAGCTCCAGGCCCACTGGAAGTTGTAGCCGCCGAGCCAGCCGGTCACGTCCAGCGCCTCTCCGACCACGAAGAGTCCCGGCTGCGACCGGCTTTCCATGGTCCGCGACGACAGGCCGGCGGTGTCGATCCCGCCGGCCGTCACCTCTGCGGTGCGGTAGCCCTCGGTGCCGGCGGGGCGGATATTCCAGGCATGATAATTCCGTAGGAGTTCCGTAAGAGTTCCGTCGGAACATTCGGCCAGCCGGGGCGGCAGCCCGCGCGGCAGACGCGCGGCCACCAGTCGCGCGGGCAGATGCTGGGCCAGGACCGTGGCCGGGGCCTTGCGCCCCTCTGCCGCCCGCGCGGCGCCGAGCGCGCCGGCCAGTCGCGCGTCCGGGTCGAAGTCCAGCGCGATCGTGTCGCCCTCCTGCCAGTAGGAGCTGATCTGCAGGATCGCCGGCCCCGACAGTCCGCGATGGGTGAAGAGCACGGCCTCATCGAAACCGGTTCCGCCGCAGGTCACGCGGGCGGGCGCGGCGACGCCGGCAAGGGCGGCCAGCGGTTCCAGCGAAGCGCCCGAGAAGGTCAGCGGCACCAGCGCGGGGCGGGTCGCCACCAGGTCATGCCCGAACTGCCGCGCCAGACGGTAGGCCAGTCCCGTCGCCCCCATCTTCGGGATCGACAGCCCGCCGGTGGCCAGCACCAGATGCCGGGCGGTCACGGTCTGCCGCGTTCCGTCCCGCTCCAGCACGACGCGAAAGCCGGTGCCGTCATGGCCGACCTCGACGGGCCGGGTGCGCAGGCGCAGCTCTGCGCCGGCGCGGGCCATCGCGTCGCGCAGCATAGCGACGATCTGCGTGGCCTTGCCGTCGCAGAAAAGCTGGCCCAGCGTCTTTTCGTGCCAGGAGATGCCGTGAGACCGCACCAGATCCAGGAAATCCCACTGGCTGTAGCGGCTGAGCGCGGACTTGGCGAAATGCGGGTTGCGGGACAGGAACCGCTCCGGCGCCGTGGCCAGGTTGGTGAAGTTGCACCGCCCGCCGCCGGAGATGCGGATCTTTTCCCCCGGCGCGCGGGCGTGGTCGACCACCAGCGTGCCCGCGCCTGCCCGGGCCGCGCACATCATGCCGGCCGCGCCGGCGCCCAGGATCAGGGTCTTGACCTCCATCGCCCCCCTCTGCGCGGGGAGCGCGCGCAACGCAACCGCACGATGCGCGGGCGGGACGCAAAAAAACTGGTCACGCCCGGGCGGAGTCGCTACCCTGCCGACCAGACCCGGGAAACGGGCGGAACGAGGCACAGGCAGTCTATACCATGACAGAGATGGTCTATGGGGCGGTTCCGCTCCAGGCGGGTGAGCCGATTCTTCCCAGATGGTGGCGCACCATCGACAAGTGGTCGCTGGGCTGCGTCGTGGCGCTTTTCGCCATCGGGCTGCTGCTGGGGCTGGCCGCGTCTCCGCCCCTGGCCGCGCGCAACGGGTTCGAACCGTTCTACTACGTCACCCGGCAGGCGGTGTTCGGCGGGCTGGCGCTGATCGCGCTGGCGCTGACCACCATGATGTCGCCGCGGCTGGTCCGGCGGCTGGCGGTGATCGGCTTCGCGCTGGCCTTCGTGGCGCTTCTGGGGCTGCCCTTCGCCGGAACCGACTTCGGCAAGGGGGCCGTCCGCTGGTACTCGCTGGGCTTCGCCAGCCTCCAGCCGTCGGAATTCCTCAAGCCCGGTTTCGTGGTCGTCGCCGCCTGGATGATGGCCGCCAGCCAGGAGGTGAACGGCCCGCCGGGCAAGGGGATGAGCCTGGCGCTCTGCCTGTTCATCGTGGGGCTGCTGGCCATGCAGCCGGATTTCGGACAGGCCGTGCTGGTGCTGTTCAGCTGGGCGGTGATCTATTTCGTGGCCGGCGCGCCGATCCTGCTGCTGCTGGTGCTGGCCGGGTTCGTGGCGCTGGGCGGCAGCGTCGCCTATTCCAGTTCCGAGCATTTCGCGCGCCGGATCGACGGGTTCCTCAGCCCCGACGTGGATCCGCGCACGCAGCTGGGCTATGCCGCCAATGCCATCCAGGAGGGCGGGTTCTTCGGCGTCGGCGTGGGCGAGGGGCAGGTCAAGTGGTCCCTGCCGGATGCCCATACGGATTTCATCATCGCCGTCGCGGCGGAGGAATACGGGCTGGTCCTGGTTCTGGCGGTGATCGCCCTTTATGCCGCGATCGTGGTGCGGTCGCTGATCCGCCTGACGCGCGAGCGCGATCCGTTCATCCGCCTGGCGGGCACGGGGCTGGCCTGCACCTTCGGGGTGCAGGCGATGATCAACATGGGCGTGGCGGTGCGGCTGCTGCCGGCCAAGGGCATGACGCTGCCCTTCGTCAGCTACGGCGGGTCGTCGGTCATCGCCATGGGGCTGGGGATGGGGATGCTGCTGGCCTTTACCCGCAAGCGTCCCCAGGGCGAGATCGGCGATATCCTGATCCGGCGCGGGCGGTGAGCGGGCCTGGCCCATATGCGCCGCTCTGCCTGATCGCGGCGGGCGGCACCGGCGGCCACATGTTCCCGGCCCAGGCCCTGGCCGAGACGCTGCTGGACCGCGGCTGGCGGGTGCGCCTGTCCACCGACGCGCGGGGCGCGCGATACGCGGGCGGCTTTCCCGACGCCGTGCCGGTCGAGCGGTCGGCCTCGGCCACCTTCGCGCGGGGCGGCGGGCTGGCGCGGGCCGGCGTGCCGTTCCGGGTGGCGGGGGGCGTGGCGCAGTCGCTGCTGCGGATGCGGCGCGACCGGCCGGCGGTGGTGGCGGGCTTCGGCGGCTATCCGTCGATCCCGGCCATGGCCGCGGCGGGGATGCTGAAGATCCCGCGGCTGATCCATGAGCAGAACGGCGTGCTGGGCCGGGTCAACCAGATCTTCGCGCCCCGTGTCGCGGCCGTGGCCTGCGGGACCTGGCCCACGGACCTGCCCGAAGGGGTCGAGGGCATCCATGTCGGCAATCCGGTGCGCGCCGCGGTGCGGGCGCGGGCGGGGGCGGGCTATATCGCACCCGGCGACTGGCCCATGTCGCTGCTGGTGCTGGGCGGCAGCCAGGGCGCGCGGATCCTGTCGGACGTGGTGCCCGCGGCGATGGCGCAACTGCCCGACGCGCTGCGCCGCCATGTCCGCGTGCTCCACCAGGCGCGGCCGGAGGACCGCGCGCGGGTCGCCGCGGCCTATGCGGCGGCGGGGCTCTCGGCCACGGTCGAGCCGTTCTTCGACGTGCCGCGCTGGATGCCGGAGGCGCAGCTGGTCATCAGCCGGGCGGGCGCCTCGACGATCGCGGACCTGACCGTGATCGGGCGGCCGTCGGTGCTGGTGCCGCTGGGCCAGGCGGTGCGCGACGAGCAGACGGCCAATGCGCGCGGCCTGGTGGCCGCCGGTGCCGCCGTGCTGATGCCGGAGTCGCGCTTTACCCCCGCCGCGCTGGCCGATCATGTGGGCGCTATCCTGAGCCAGCCGGACGCGGCCGAGCAGATGGCCCGCGCCGCCCTGTCGCTGGGCCGCCCGGACGCGGCGGACGAACTCGCGGACCTGGTCGCGGCGCTGGCCGGTCTGGACAATGGACGAACAGAAGGAGAGATGCGGTGAAGGACGAGGTCATTCGCAGAGAGGTCGCCATGAATGCCGCGCGCGCGACGAAGCTGCCCACCGACATGGGCCCGATCCATTTCGTCGGCATCGGCGGCATCGGCATGTCCGGCATCGCGGAGGTGCTGCTGAGCCACGGCTATCAGGTGCAGGGCTCCGACCTGAAGGCGTCGCCGATCACCGAACGGCTGGAGAGCCTGGGCGCGCGGGTGTTCATGGGCCAGGCGCCGGACAACCTGGAGGCGGCCGAGGTGGTCGTGGTGTCCTCTGCCATCAAGCCGGGCAATCCCGAGCTCGACGCCGCGCGGGCGCAGGGCCTGCCGGTGGTGCGCCGGGCCGAGATGCTGGCCGAGCTCATGCGGCTGAAGTCGAACATCGCGGTGGCCGGTACCCACGGCAAGACCACCACCACCACCATGGTTGCGGCGCTGCTGGACGGCGGCGGGGTCGATCCCACGGTGATCAACGGCGGGGTGATCCACGCCTACGGCTCCAACGCGCGGATGGGCGACGGCGAATGGATGGTGGTCGAGGCCGACGAGAGCGACGGTTCGTTCAACCGGCTGCCGGCGACCATCGCCATCGTCACCAACATCGACCCCGAGCATATGGAGCACTGGGGCGATTTCGACCGGCTGAAGCAGGGGTTCCTGGATTTCGTGTCCAACATCCCGTTCTACGGGCTGGCCGTGTGCTGCACCGACCACCATGAGGTGCAGACGCTGGTCGGCCGGATCACCGACCGGCGGGTGGTGACCTTCGGCTTCAACGCCCAGGCGGACGTGCGCGCGGTGAACCTGACCTACCGGCAGGGTATCGCGCATTTCGACGTGGTGCTGGCCGCCGAGGACAAGGTGATCGAGGGCTGCACCCTGCCGATGCCGGGCGATCACAACGTGTCCAACGCGCTGTCGGCGGTGGCCGTGGCGCGGCATCTGGGCCTGAAGCTGGACGAGATCCGCGCGGGGCTTGCGGGGTTCGGCGGGGTCAACCGGCGCTTTACCCGCGTGGGCGAGGTCGGCGGCGTCACCATCATCGACGACTACGGCCACCACCCGGTCGAGATCGCCGCGGTGCTCAAGGCCGCGCGGCAGGCCAGCGAGGGCCGGGTGATCGCGGTCCACCAGCCGCACCGCTACTCGCGCCTCCATTCGCTGTTCGACGATTTCTGTTCCTGCTTCAACGAGGCCGACGTGGTGGCCATCGCCGAGGTCTATCCCGCCGGCGAGGATCCGATCCCCGGCGCCACCCGAGAGGACCTGGTCCAGGGGCTGATCCGCCACGGCCACCGCCACGCGCGGGCATTGCTGGACGAGGACGACCTGGAGCGGCTGGTCCGCGAGCAGGCCGGGCCGGGCGATATCGTGGTCTGCCTGGGGGCGGGGACGATCTCGGCCTGGGCCGGCAACCTGGCCGAGCGGCTGGAGGTCCGGGCCTAGCCCCGCGGTCCCGGCCCGGAACGCCGCCCGCGCGGCCAAGGGGGCGCGGCGCCCGGCCGCCGTCCACCGCGTGGCGCGATCCGGCCCACCGGCACAGATGCGACGACGGAGCGCCCCATGACCGACCTTCCCGATGCCCGCGGACCGCTGACCGCCGCCCGCCCGCTGGCGGATCTGACCTGGCTCAGGGTCGGCGGTCCGGCCGAATGGCTGTTCCAGCCCGCCGACCGGGACGACCTGTGCGGCTTTCTGGCCGCATTGCCCGCAGAGGTGCCGGTGTTTCCCATCGGCGTCGGCTCGAACCTGATCGTGCGCGACGGCGGCATCGACGGCGTCGTGATCCGGCTGGGCCGCGGCTTCAACGGCATCGACATAGACGGCGACCGGGTGCGGGCCGGGGCCGCGGCGCTGGACGCGCATGTGGCGCGCAAGGCGGCGGCGGCGGGGCTGGACCTGACGTTCCTGCGCACGATCCCCGGCGCCATCGGCGGCGCGGTCCGCATGAACGCCGGATGCTACGGCGCCTATGTGGCCGACCACCTGCTGGAGGTCGAGGCGGTGACGCGCACGGGACGCGCGGTCACCATCCCCGCCGCCGACCTGAACCTGGCCTATCGCGCGTCCGACCTGCCGGAGGGTTGGGTCCTGACCTCGGCGCTGCTGCGCGCAAAGCGGGGCGCGCCCCAGGCGCTGGCCGCCGCGATGGAGGCGCAGGTCGCGCGTCGGGACGCAAGCCAGCCGACCGGCGAACGCAGCGCCGGCTCGACCTTCCGCAACCCGGCGGGGCGGTCCTCTACGGGGCGGGCGGATGACAACCATGAGTTGAAAGCCTGGACGGTGATCGACCGGGCGGGATTGCGCGGCCACCGCCTTGGCGGCGCGCAAATGTCGGAAAAGCATCCCAATTTTCTTCTGAACGCCGGAAACGCCAGTGCTGCGGACCTGGAACGTCTGGGTGAATTGGTGCGAGAAAGGGTCTTCCAAAACAGCGGCATTCGGTTACAGTGGGAGATCAGACGCGTGGGCAAACACGCGCTGGAATGATGGCGGAAAACGCCGCGTAGAGGCAGTCGAAGGCCCGGAAACAAGGGTCTCGCAACAAAAAATCGAGTGGCGGGTATGTCGAGCAGGACAGCCCCCAAGGTGGTAGTTTTGATGGGCGGACCCTCGGCCGAGCGCCAGGTGTCCCTGTCTTCCGGGCGCGAATGCGCCGCTGCGCTGAGGGGCGAGGGATTCGAAGTGGTCGAGGTGGATGCGGGTCCTGACCTGTGCCTCCGGCTGTCCCGGATCGCCCCGGACGTGGCGTTCAACGCGCTCCACGGCCGCTGGGGAGAGGACGGCTGCGTCCAGGGGCTGCTGGAATGGATGCGCATCCCCTACACCCATTCGGGCGTGCTGTGCTCTGCGCTGACCATGGACAAGGAACGCACCAAGGCCGCGTATCGCGCCGCCGGCCTGCCCGTGGTCCCGTCGCTGGTCGCGCGGGCAGAGGACGTGCGCCGCGCCCATGCCATGGACCCGCCCTATGTGGTCAAGCCGGTGAACGAGGGATCCTCTGTCGGGGTGTACCTGATCCACGAGGCGGCGAACGGCCCTCCGCAGCTGGCCCCCGACATGCCGGACATGGTGATGGTGGAACGTTTCGCGCCGGGGCGCGAGCTGACCGTGACCGTCCTGGGCGACCGGGCGCTGGGCCTGACCGACATCTATTCCGACGGCTGGTACGACTACGACGCCAAATACGCGCCGGGCGGATCGCGCCACGTGATCCCCGCGGATGTACCGTCCGACATCGCCGATGCCTGCGGCGACTACGCGCGCCGCGCCCATGACGCGCTGGGGTGCCGCGGCATCAGCCGCACCGACTTCCGCTGGGACGAGTCGCGCGGGCTGGACGGGCTGATCCTGCTGGAAACCAACACCCAGCCGGGCATGACGCCCACGTCTCTCACCCCCGAACAGGCGGTCCATGCGGGCCTGTCCTTCGGGGATCTGTGCCGCTTTCTGGTAGAGGATGCCTCATGCGACCGATGACCGCCCCGACAACCGCCCCGCGGGGCCGCGGGCGCGCCCGCCCGGATCCCGCGCCCTCGCGCCTTGCCTACCGGATGCAGCGGCTGGCGCTGACGCCGTCGGTGCGGCGCGGCTTTACCTTCGGGATGCCGCTGTTCGCGGTGGCGCTGATCGGCACGCTCGCCTTCGCCGACCGCGACCGGCGCGATGCCGTGCGGGTCTGGGTCAACGACGTCAAGGCCGACTTCCAGTCCCGCGACGCGTTCATGGTCAAGAGCATGGCCATCGACGGGGCCAGCGACGGGGTGGCGGCGGCGATCCGCGGGATCGTGCCGCTGGCGTTTCCGGTCAGTTCGTTCGAGATGGACCTGCGCGAGATGCAGGCCAGGGTCATGGGCCTGGACGCCGTGGAGGATGCCGACCTGCGGGTGAAGCCCGGCGGGGTCCTGGAGATCCGCGTGGCCGAGCGGGTGCCCGCCTTCGTCTGGCGCGCGCCCGACGGGCTGCAGCTGGTGGACGCGACCGGCCAGCGGGTGGCGGGCCTGACCGCCAGGGCCGACAGGGCCGACCTGCCGCTGATCTCCGGGCTGGGCGCGGACCGGGTCGCGGAGGAGGCCGGGCGCCTGATCCGCGCCTCCCGGCCGGTGGCGGCGCGGATCCGCGGGCTGCAGCGGATCGGCGAGCGGCGCTGGGACATGATCCTGGCCGACGGCCAGAAGATCAAGCTGCCCGAAAAGGATCCGGTGCGCGCGCTGGAGCAGGTCATCGCCGTGGACGAGGCGCAGGATCTCTTCGCCCGCGACGTGGTGCTGGTGGACATGCGCAACCCGCGCCGGCCGACCGTGCGGCTGGCGCCGGAGACGGCGCGGGCGCTGCGCCAGGTCAAGCTTACCGAGCTGGGAGACGACTGATGTTCGACCTCTACCAATCCCAGCGGGCGATGCGCGCCATGCGCCAGAACGCCATCCAGCGCGGCGTCATCGCGATCCTCGACGTGGGCACATCGAAGATCGCCTGCCTGGTGCTGCGCTTCGACGGCGAGACCGAGCCCGGAGAGGGCGTCGGCCGGATGGCCGGGCAGTCGCGGTTCCGCATCATCGGGGCGGCCACCACCCGGTCGCGCGGGGTGCGCTTCGGCGAGGTGGACGCCATGCACGAGACCGAGCGGGCGATCCGCACCGCCGTCCAGGCGGCGCAGAAGATGGCGCAGGTGCGCGTGGACCACGTGATCGCGGCCGTGTCGGGCGGACAGCCGCGCAGCTATGGGCTGGCCGGAGAGGTGGTGCTGGGCGGCGCCCAGGTGTCCGAGCGCGACGTGGCCCAGGTGCTGGCCGCCTGCGACATGCCCGACGTGGGGCCGGGCCGGGAGGTGCTGCACGCGCAGCCGGTGAATTTCGCGCTCGACCACCGGTCGGGCCTGCAGGATCCGCGCGGGCAGGTCGGCGACGTGCTGTCGTGCGACCTGCACATGCTGACCGTGGACGATCGCGTGGTCGCCAACCTGATCCACTGCGTGAAGCGGTGCGATCTGGAACTGGCCGGGCTGGCATCCTCTGCCTACGTGTCGGGAATCGCCAGTCTGGTCGAGGACGAGCAGGAGCTGGGCGCGGCCTGCATCGACATGGGCGGCGGTGCCACGGGGCTGTCGATCTTCTGGCGCAAGCACCTGATCTATGCGGATGCGGTGTCCATGGGCGGCGATCACGTCACCGCCGACATCTCCAAGGGGCTGCGCGTCAGCCTGGCCACGGCCGAGCGGGTCAAGACGCTGCACGGCGGCGCGGTGGCGACCTCCATGGACGACCGCGACCTGATCGAGCTGGGCGGAGAAACCGGCGACTGGGACCTCGACCGCCGCACGGCGAGCCGGGCGGAACTCATCGGCATCATGCGCCCCAGGGTCGAGGAGATCCTGGAGGAGATGCGCAGCAGGCTCGACGTCGCGGGGTTCGAGACGCTGCCGAGCCGGCAGATCGTGCTGACCGGCGGCGCCAGCCAGATCCCCGGGCTCGACACGCTGGCGCCGCGGATCCTGGGCCAGCAGGTGCGCATCGGCCGGCCGCTGCGCGTGGCGGGCCTGCCGGAAAAGGCGACCGGACCGGCCTTTGCCAGCGCGGTGGGCCTGTGCCTCTTCGCCGCCGACCCGCAGGACGAATGGTGGGATTTCGAGATCCCGTCCGAGCGCTACCCGGCCCGGTCGCTCCGGCGGGCGGTGAAGTGGTTCAAGGACAACTGGTAGCCGCCATATCTAGCTGATTCGGCGACATGCCGCCGATGGCGCCGGCGGCCTCCCCTTTATTTTGTATGATTCGGGCAGATTTATGGGTGACGCGACGGCCCGGTAACGCTAGAATTCAAGAAAATTTGGCAGAAACTCGCGCGCTCAAGCGGGAACAGACAGGCGGACATAGCATGACACTCAATCTGACCATGACGACGCAGGAAGAGCTGCGGCCCCGGATCACCGTGTTCGGTGTCGGCGGCGCGGGCGGCAATGCCGTCAACAACATGATCGAAAAGCAGCTCGAAGGGGTCGAGTTCGTCGTCGCCAATACCGACGCGCAGGCGCTGGCCCAATCCGCTGCCGCCAACCGCGTGCAGATGGGTGTCAAGGTCACCGAAGGGCTGGGCGCGGGCGCCCGCGCCTCCGTCGGCGCCGCGGCGGCCGAGGAATCGATCGAGGAGATCGTCGATCACCTGGCCGGGTCGCACATGTGCTTCATCACCGCGGGCATGGGCGGCGGCACCGGCACCGGGGCCACGCCGATCATCGCCCAGGCCGCGCGCGAGCTGGGCGTGCTGACCGTCGGCGTCGTCACCAAGCCGTTCCAGTTCGAGGGCGCGCGCCGGATGCGCCAGGCCGAGGACGGCATCGAGGCGCTGCAGAAGATGGTCGACACGCTGATCATCATCCCCAACCAGAACCTGTTCCGCCTGGCCAACGAAAAGACCACCTGCACCGACGCTTTCGGCATGGCCGACGACGTGCTCTACCAGGGCGTCAAGGGCGTCACGGACCTGATGGTGCGTCCGGGCCTCATCAACCTCGACTTCGCGGACGTGCGTTCCGTGATGGATGAGATGGGCAAGGCGATGATGGGCACCGGCGAGGGCGAGGGCGAGGATCGCGCGCTGCAGGCCGCCGAGAAGGCCATCGCCAACCCGCTCCTGGACGAGATCAGCCTGAACGGCGCCAAGGGCGTGCTGATCAACGTCACCGGCGGCGAGGACCTGACCCTGTATGAGCTGGACGAGGCCGCCAACGTCATCCGCGAGAAAGTGGACCCGGACGCCAACATCATCGTCGGCTCCACCCTGGACCCGGAGATGAACGGCCGGATGCGCGTCAGCGTGGTGGCCACGGGCATCGACGCCATCGCCGCGACGATGGACCCGCCCGCCGACCGCCGCCGCCTGTCCGAGCCTCTGGCCCGCCCGGTGGTCGAGGAGGAGGAGGCGGACGAGTACGCCATGGCCGCCGAGACCGCGCCGGAGCAGGTTGCCGCGAGCGCCTCCGGCGAGCCGGATTTCTTCGCCGACTGGGAAAGCCGCCGCGCCGCGGAAGCCGCGGACCAGCACGACGCCGCAGCACCGCGCCCGGCCGAGACCGCCGCGCAGCGGGCCGCCCCGGGTCAGCCGTCCGCCGAGGCCCTGGAGCGGCTGGAACGCGCGGTCCGCAAGGTTCCGGGCGCCGAAGGCCGTCCCGCGGCCGCGGGCCAGGGTGCGGGCCAAGGGTCCGGCCAGGCGCCGCGTCCGGCCGCCCTGCGCCCCGCGGCGGTGCAGCCGCGCCCCGTTCCGGCCGGCATGCCGGACAAGGCCGCGCGCTTCGGGATCAACAGCCTGATCAACCGCATGACCGGTGAGGGTCAGGCCCGTCCCGCCGCCCAGGAACCCCGCGCGCCGGCCCAGCCGGCCGCCCGCCGTGCCGCGCCGCCGCTGCCGCGTTACGAGGACGAGGCCGAGGCCGGCGAGCAGGATCGCATCGAGATCCCCGCTTTCCTGCGCCGTCAGGCCAACTGACCGATCACGCTTCCCGTGATGGAGGGGCCGGCGAAAGCCGGCCTTTTCTGTTCTTGCACAATGGTTTGTGCGGTATCCCTCAAGTTGCGGCGAGTCTCTGCCGACCGGCGGCGGGCTTTGTAACACTCGGTTGCAAGGCTTGATTTGTACCGATTTCCCGGCGCTCTTAACTGATCGTGCAGGCAACCGGCCGAAGACCGGAGAGGACCGCAGGATGCAGAGCACTTTGGCGACGGCCGTCACGTTTCACGGCACCGGGCTTCATTCCGGCCGGCCCGCGCGGCTGCGGCTTGTCCCCGCGCCGGTGGACCACGGCCTGTGGTTCCGCCGCACCGATCTGCCGCCCCGCGCATCCATGGTTCCGGCACAGTGGGACGCGGTGGTGCAGGGAGAGCTCTGCACCCGGATCGCCAATGCGGACGGCACCGAGGTGTCCACAATCGAACATGTGATGGCGGCGGTGGCCGGCTGCGGCATCCAGAACCTGCTGATCGAGATCGACGGGCCCGAGGTGCCGATCCTTGACGGCTCCGCCGCGCCCTTCGTGGCCAGGATCCTGTCCGCGGGCACGGTGCGGCAGGGCGCCCCGGTTCGGGCGCTGGAGATCCTCGACGTGATCGAGGTGCGCAACGGCCCCGCGCTGGCGCGGCTGGAACCGGCCGGCGGGCTTGAGATCGACTTTTCCATCGACTTCGCGGATGCCGCCATCGGGCGTCAGGAAAAGCGGCTGAATCTGGCCAACGGCACCTTTGTGCATGAGCTGTGCGACAGCCGCACCTTCTGCCGGCAGGCCGATGTGGAGGCCATGCGCGCCCGCGGGCTGGCCCTGGGCGGCACCTATGACAACGCCGTGGTGGTGAACGGCGCCGAGGTTCTCAGCCCCGGCGGTCTGCGCCATGCCGATGAGGCGGTGCGCCACAAGATGCTGGACGCGCTGGGCGATCTGGCCCTGGCCGGTGCGCCGATCCTGGGCCGCTACACCGGCGTCCGGTCCGGCCACGCGCTGACCAACGCGCTTTTGCGCACGCTGTTCGCGCGCAAGGGCGCCTGGCGGATGATCCAGGCCGACGCCGCGCTTCTGGCGCGGCTGCCGGGTGCCGGGCTGATGCCCGAAGACGCGCCCCGGCGCGCCGCGTGACATCGAGACGTTTTGCCCCGGATTTTTCTGTGCTAACAGAAGCGCGCGGCGGGCCGACGGTCCGTCGGCGACGTGCGACGGGGCGACGAACGGGGCCGGACACATGGCAGGGATGACGGGACGCCTGATCGGTCTGGGACTGATCGGGCTGGCGCTTTCGGGCTGCGGCGGCTCCCGCCTGGCCTCACGCGATGCGCCTTTGGAGAATCTCGACGCGGCGACGATCTTCCAGCGCGCCGAGCTGAGCCTGGAGACCGACGATCCGGAGCGCGCGGCCGAACTCTACGGTGAGGTCGAGCGGCTCTATCCCTATTCGGAATGGGGCAAGCGCGCGCTGGTGATGCAGGCCCTGGCCTTTCACCGCGACCGCGATTACGACAGCGCGCGCGGCGCCGCGCAGCGCTACCTGGACTTCTATCCAACCGGTGAGGACGCGGCCTATGCCCAGTATCTCCTGGCGCTCAGCTACTACGACCAGATCGACGACGTGGGACGCGATCAGGGCCTGACCTTTCA
Organism: Palleronia rufa; assembly: GCF_000743715.1. GTDB lineage: Bacteria > Pseudomonadota > Alphaproteobacteria > Rhodobacterales > Rhodobacteraceae > Palleronia > Palleronia rufa. The sequence continues at coordinate 164,557 of NZ_JQEY01000002.1, read as the reverse complement.
GGCGCTGCAGGCGCTCCGCACCGTGATCGAGCAATATCCCGATACCGAATACGCCCGCTCCGCCGTGCTGAAATTCGACCTGGCCTTCGACCATCTGGCGGGCAAGGAGATGGAGATCGGACGCTACTACCTCAAGCGCAAGAACTATGCCGCCGCCGTGACGCGGTTCCGGGTGGTGATCGAGGATTTCCAGACCACCACCCACACCCCGGAGGCCCTTCTGCGGCTGGTCGAGGCCTATCTCTCCCTCGGGCTGGAGGACGAGGCGCGGACCGCCGGGGCGATACTGGGCTACAACTATCAATCGACCGAATGGTACCAGCGCGCCTATGCGCTGCTCACGGGCCGCGGCCTGACGGTGGAGGCGGCGGGAGACGGCTGGCTGACACAGGTCTACCGGCAGGTGGTGCGGGGCGAGTGGCTCTGACCGGATCGGCGCCGCGCCCCTTGGGACGCGACGCCCGGACCGGGGTTGCCGACCCGATCCGAAGTCCGGAACATGTCCGGGGCACTGGTAAGCGAACTGGTTACGCTCACACGTTACCCAATCTTCGGGGCGGGAATGTCCCCGAAGACTGGTGTAACGGACGGGCCGGACCGGACGTTCCCGCGCATCGCGGACCGGGCGGAACACCGCGGTTCGGGAGATCCCGGCGCGGCGGGATCCCGCGCACTGGAACAGCCCTCCGGCCCGTGCGATAGCTGCGCCGACCAAGGGGGCCACATGCTGCGCGGGCTGAGCGTTCGGGACATGCTGCTGATCGACCGGCTGGACCTGGACCTCCGGCCCGGCCTCAACGTGCTGACCGGTGAGACCGGGGCGGGCAAGTCCATCCTGCTGGATTCGCTGGGCTTCGTGCTGGGATGGCGCGGCCGGGCGGAACTGGTCCGGCAGGGCGCGGAGCGCGGAGAGGTGGTGGCGGAGTTCGACCTGGACGACGGCCATCCGGCGCGCGCCGTGCTGGAGGACACCGGCTTTCAGCTGGAACCGGGAGAGCCGCTGATCCTGCGCCGCGTCAACACGCCCGACGGGCGCAAGACCGCCTGGGTGAACGACCGTCGCGCCAGCGGCGAGGCGCTGCGGCGGATCTCCGAGACCCTGGTCGAGCTGCACGGCCAGCACGACGACCGCGGACTTCTGGACGCGCGCGGGCACCGGCGGCTGCTCGACGCGTTTGCCGGTGCGGATCTGGCGCTGTCGGCCGCGCGTGCCGCCTGGTCGGCGAAATCAGCCGCGGCGCGCCAGCTTTCGGCGGCAGAGGCGGCGCTTGAGACCGCCCGCGCCGAGGAGGACTTTCTGCGCCACGCGGTGACGGAGCTGGATGCGCTGGATCCCGATCCGGGCGAGGAGGCGGCGCTCGACACCCGCCGCCGGCAGATGCAGGCCGCCGAACGGGTGCGGGGCGATCTGGCCCGCGCCCAGGCCGCGATGGGCTGGGAGGGGGCGGAGGGGCTGTTGACCGACGCCGCCCGCTGGCTCGACGGCGCGGCGGGGGACGTGGGGGACGCGGGGGATCTGGAGGCGGTCTCTGCGGCGCTGCTGCGGGCCATGGATGAGCTTGCCGGGGCCGAGCAGGGCCTGGGCCGGGTGCTGGAGGCCATGGAGTTCGACCCCCATGAGCTGGAGCGGATCGAGGAGCGGCTCTTCGCGATCCGCGGACTGGCCCGGAAGTACGAGGTCCTGCCCGACGATCTGGGCGCACATGCCGCGGCGCTGCGCGACCGGCTTGCCGCGCTCGACGCGGGCGAGGGGGATCTGGCCGCGCTGCGCCGCGCGCTGGCCGAGGCCGACCGGGCCTATGACGTGGCGGCGGGGGCGCTGACCGACCTGCGCCGCGACGCCGCCGGGCGGCTGGATGCCGCCATGGCCGGCGAGTTGGGGCAGCTGAAGATGGAGCGGGCGGTGTTCTCCACCGGGATCGCGCCGGGCACCCCCGGCCCGGACGGCCGCGACGCGGTGGAATTCACCGTGGCCACCAACCCGGGCGCGCCGCCGGGTCCGCTGGGCCGCATCGCGTCGGGCGGAGAGCTGTCGCGCTTTTTGCTGGCGCTCAAGGTCTGCCTGACCGGCACCTCCCGCGGGCTGACGCTGATCTTCGACGAGATCGACCGCGGCGTGGGCGGGGCCACGGCGGATGCGGTGGGCCGCAGACTTGCCGCGCTGGCGGAGTCCGCGCAGGTCCTGGTGGTCACCCATTCCCCCCAGGTTGCCGCCCGCGGCGCGCATCACTGGCGGGTCGAGAAACGCGTGGCGGAGGGAATGACCACCTCTACCGTGACGCCGCTGGACGAGGCCGCGCGGATCGACGAGATCGCGCGGATGCTGGCCGGCGACATTGTGACCGACGAAGCGCGCGGCGCGGCACGGTCCCTGCTGGGCTGAGGCGCCGGGGTCCGGGGCCGCGCGTAGAGGGGCGTGCCGGGCCCAGGTTTGCCGGACAGAGTTTGCCGGGCCGGGTTCGCCGAGCGCGGCGTCACGGACCTGCGCCGCGCCGGGCCGGTTCGGGTCAGCCGCCGCGATCCCGGGCGGGCGGCGGGCCGCCGGGGCCGGGCGCCACGGTTTCCGCACCCGGACGGTTGCCGGTGCGCCGGGTCGAGACGCAGCGCCAGCCGGGCCCGGTGCGCCGCTCGGCCATGGGCGCCCGCCGGAGGGCGATCCGGCCGGAGAGAATCGCTTGGGCAAGGACCGTGGCGACAGCCGGCCCCCGCGCGGCGCGGACCCCGCCGCCCGATCCGGAGGGACGAGGGTGCGAAAACCGCCCCGGCCCACCGCGACGCGCGGTTTCGTTGGCCCCGCGGCCGCGCCGCCGGATCCCGGCCGCTTTCACGACATCCGCCTTCGGAGCGCGGGGTCAGGCTCGCGCTGCGACGCCGGGCCATCGGGACGCAGCGGAAGGCGTCGGGCAGTCCCCGGGGGCGGCGGGCATGGGTGCGGGCCGGCACGGGGTGCGGGTCCGCGTCGAGGTTCCCCTTCGCCGCCATTGCCCGTAGAAGGGCGGGGATCCGGTCGGAGGAACAGGGGATGGCGGCGCCCAAGGCCGTGCGGGACTGGCACCTGGTCGATGGCATGTTGGCGCGGGGGCGGCGCGGCTGGACCGTCCTGCGCCAGCATGGACCGGGGCAGTTCCAGTTCTGGCTGCTGGCGCTGGTCATCGGCATCGCCTCGGGCTTCGCGGCGCTGGGGTTCCGCATCGGTATCGACGCGCTTCAGGCGGCACTCTACCGGGTCGAGGACGTGACGCGGCTGGCCTCCAGCGCGGTGGACCTGCCGTGGTATCTGTTCATCCTGTGGCCGACCCTGGGCGGCCTGGTCGTGGGGCTGATCCTGTTCCGCCTGTCCGCCGGGGGGCGCGTGCGCTCGGTCGCGGAGGTGATCGAGGGGGCGGCGCTCCGCGACGGGCGGGTGGAGGTGCGGGCGGGCCTGGCCTCGGCCGCGGCGTCGCTGATCACGCTGGGATCGGGCGGGTCGTCGGGGCGGGAGGGGCCGGTGGTCCATCTGGCCGCCGTCATCGCCACCAAGGTCAACGATCTCATCGACGCCCGGGGGATCACCGCGCGCGACCTTCTGGGCTGCGCCGTGGCGGCCGCCGTGTCGGCGTCGTTCAACGCGCCCATCGCCGGGGCGCTCTTCGCGCTAGAGGTGGTGCTGCGCCATTTTGCGGTGCATGCCTTCGCGCCCATCGTCATCGCCAGCGCCGCCGGCACCGTCATCAACCGGCTGCAGTTCGGCGGCGTGACGGAGTTCACGCTGGAGCGCCAGGGGGTGCTGTCGTTCTACGTGGAGCTGCCGGCGTTCCTGATCCTGGGGCTGGTCTGCGGCGCCGTGGCGGTGATCCTGATGCGCGCCATCTTCTGGGTGGACGACACGGCCGAAAGGTGGCGCGCGCGCTGGAACATCCCGCCCTGGCTGCGTCCGGCGGCGGCGGGGGCGATCCTGGGGGTCATCGCGCTGGGCTTTCCGCAGATCATCGGCGTGGGCTACGAGACCACGTCCCTGGCGCTGACCGGCAAGATGCTGGCCCATGAGGCGGTGGTGCTGGCGGCGGTCAAGGTCGCCGCGGTGGCGATCACCATGGGCGGGCGCATGGGCGGCGGCGTGTTCTCACCGTCGCTGATGGTCGGCAGTCTGGCGGGGCTGGCCTTCGGCCTCATCGCCACGTCGGTCTTTCCCGATGTGTCTGGGTCCGAGACGCTCTATGCGCTGGCGGGCATGGGGGCCGTCGCCGCGGCGGTGCTGGGCGCGCCGATCTCGACCACGCTGATCGTGTTCGAACTGACCGGCGACTGGCAGACCGGCCTGGCGGTGATGGTCGCGGTCTCGACCTCCACGGCGCTGGCCTCCCGGCTGGTGGACCGCAGCTTCTTTCTGACCCAGCTGGAGCGGCGCAAGGTGCACCTGTCGAAGGGCCCGCAGGCGTATCTTCTGTGCATGTTCCGCGTCGCCAACGTGATGCGTCCGCCCGATCACGCCCGCGCCGTGCCCACCGACGATGTCTGGGAGGCGCTGGAGGCCGGTATCTTCATCGACCCCAACGCGACGCTGGAGACCGCCATGCCGATGTTCCAGGACACCGCGCGGATGTGGCTGCCGGTGGTGCGCATCGGCGACAGCGGCGAGGCGCCGAAGATCCTGGGCACGCTGCACCACGTGGACGCGCTGCAACGCTACAACAAGGCGCTGGCGGCCACGGCGGCGGAAGAGCATTCCTAGGCCAGTGCGACCGGTCTGAGGCCCGCGTCCAGCGCGGTGAGCCGGGCGAGGGGCAGGCCCGGGGCGGCGTCCACCGGCGCCAGCCCCATGGCGCGGCGGGGAATGTCCGTGGCCATGGCGACGGCGGTGGCAAGCGGCACTTCGGCCATGCGGTGCAGGTTGCCCAGTGCTGTCGCCATGTCGAGATGCGCCCCGGCAAGGTTGCCTTCCGCGTTGATCAGCCGACCGCGGTCCAGGCGGATCTTTTGTCCGTAGAGCGTGACGCGGTCCGGCCCGCCGACCGTGGCCATGGCGTCGGAGACCAGAAAGGTGCGGTCGGGACGCGGGCGGGCGGAGAGGGCCAGGCGGATCATCTCCCACGACACGTGGTGGCCGTCGGCGATGAGGCCGCAATGGGCGTCCGACAGGATCGCCGCGCCCAGCAGGTTCGGCGCGCGCGACGTCATCGGCGCCATGGCGTTGAACAGATGGGTGACGCAGGTGATCCCGGCCGCGAAGGCGGCCCGCGCCGTGGCCGCGTCCGCGGCGCTGTGGCCGGCGGAGACGATGGCGCCGGTGGCAAGCAGATCGGACAGGACCGCCGCGCCGGTCTCCTCGGGGGCCAGTGTCACCATGACCGGCAGGCCGGCCCGGCGGGCGCGGGTGACCTGCGCGACCGTGCGCGCGTCCAGCGGACGGATATGCTCCGCCGCATGGGTGCCCCGGCGCGCGGCGGCGATATGCGGTCCTTCGAGATGCAGGCCCAGGAGACCGGGCATGTCCCGCGCGGCGATCGCGGCATCGACGGCGGCCTCCATCACGCCGGGCGTGTCGGTGATCAGTGTGGCAAGGATCTCTCCGGTGCCCAGGCGGCGATGGGCGGCGACGATGGTCTCCAGCGTCGCCGGGGTGGGGTCCGCGTTGAAGAGCGCGCCGCCGCCGCCGTTCACCTGCAGGTCCGTCGGGCCGGGGATGAGCAGATGCGGTGTCAGGTCCGGCGTGTCCGCCCCCAGCGGGCGGACCGCCGCGACGGTGCCCCGGGCAACCTCTACCGCCATCCCGGCGCCAAGCCGTCCGCCGGTCCAGAGCCGGTCCGGCGCGATCAGCATGACGCATCCCCCGCCAGAAGCGCCGCGCCCCGCGCGCCGGAGGTGGCGCCGAACCGCGCCGGGGCCAGCGCCGGGGCGGGGGCGCCGCCCAGACGGTGGCGGTCCAGCGCCGCGCCGAGCCGGTCGATGAGGCCCGGGATAAGCGACACGCCGCCGCCCAGCACGATCACCGCCGGGTCCAGCACCAGGACCGGCGCCTGGAGCGTCTCTGCCGCCAGATCGGCCCAGATGTCGAGCGCGGCGTCCGGGACCGCCGCGCCGGGCGGCAGCCCGCCGCCGGCCAGCGCGGCAAGGCCGGGGCCGGAGAGATAGGCCTCGGCACAGCCCAGCCGCCCGCAGCCGCAGGGACGCAGGTCCAGAGAGTGGCGGAGAAGCGCACGCCCGGGCAGGCCCGCATGGCCGATCTCCACGCCGTAGCCGGCGTGGCGCGGCGGCAGGCGGCCGTCCACGGTGACGCCGCCGCCCAGCCCGGTGCCGATGACCAGACCCAACGCCACGCGGGCGTCCGCGGCCGCCCCGCCGCGCGCCTCGGACAGCGCGAAGGCCATGCCGTCGTTGACCACCGGAACGGGGCGGCCGGCGCGCGCGGCCAGATCGGCGCCCAGCGGCCGGTCGGTCGCGGCCAGGTTGGCGGCGAAGAGCCGCCCCGTGCCGGGCGCGACCACCCCCGGCGCGGCCAGACCCACCGGCACCCGCATCCCGGCCCGGTCGTCCAGCGCCCGCACCTGTCCGGCCAGGGCGTCCAGCAGCGACGGGTAGTCCCGCGGCGTCGGCAGGCGCAACGCCTCGCCCCGGGGGGCGCCCCCGCGATCGAAGAGGCGCGATTCGATCTTCGTGCCGCCAAGGTCGATGCCACCGATCATCCGTGTGTTCCCATGCCCATGCGGTCCAGACCGCGCCGAAGGTAGCGATCCGCCCCGCAATGGCCAGTGCCGCGTCTCATTCGGACAGGGGGCCTTTGTCGGCCGGCGCCCTTGCGGTAGAGACGGGGCGATTGCAGAGATCTGGATCCGTCCCATGCGCGTACTCGTCACCGGCGGCGCCGGCTATATCGGAAGCCACACCGTCCTGGCGCTGCTCCGCGCGGGCCATGAGGTCCATGTGCTCGACGATTTCTCGAACGCGTCGCCGGAGGCGCTGGCCCGCGTCGGCGCCATGACCAACGGGCGGATCGGCCTGACGCGCGGTGACGTGCGCAAGGACAGCGCGCTCGACGCCGCGATGGAAGGCTTCGGCCCGGAGGCGGTGATCCACTTCGCCGGCAAGAAGGCCGTCGGCGAATCGGAGTCCGCGCCGCTTCTCTATTACGACATCAACGTGGGCGGGACGGTGGCGCTTCTGGCGGCGATGGACCGGCACGGCTGCGGGGGGATCGTGTTCTCCTCATCGGCGACGGTCTACGGCTCTCCCGACTATCTGCCGCTGGACGAGGACCACCCGACCCGGCCCGCCAACCCCTACGGCCGCACCAAGCTGATGAGCGAGGGGATCATCGCCGACTGGGCCGGCGCGACCGACGGTGCCTCGGCCATCTCGCTGCGCTATTTCAATCCGGTGGGGGCGGATGTGTCGGCCAGGATCGGGGAGGATCCGATCGGGGTGCCGGACAACCTGATGCCGTTCATCGCCCAGGTGGCCATCGGGCGGCGGAAGGAACTGGCGATCTTCGGCGCCGACTGGCCGACCCGCGACGGCACCGGTGAGCGGGACTACATCCACGTCTCCGATCTGGCCGAGGCGCATGTCGCCGCGCTGGCCCATGTCGCCGGGCGGACGGGGTATGACGTCTGCAACGTCGGCACCGGAACCGGCTCTACCGTGCTGGAGATGGTCGCCGCGTTCGAGGCGGCGACCGGCGTCGCCATCCCCTACCGGCTGACCGACCGCCGTCCCGGCGACGTGAAAAGCTACGTTGCCTCCGTGGACAAGGCGCGCGATCTGCTGGGGTGGGAATCGCGCCGCGATCTGCCGGATATGTGCGGCTCTACCTGGGCATGGCAGCAGGCCAATCCGAACGGGTTCCGCGACTGACGGATCATCGCGCCACCACCCGGCCCAGGGCATAGAGGACCGCGGCCGCGGCGATGATCGACGGGCCCGCCGGCGTGCCGAGCGCGACCGACAGCGCCAGCCCCGCCGCGACCGAGACCGCGCCCGCCGCCGCCGCCAGGACCGCCATGGCTTCGGGCGAGCGGGCGAAGGCGCGGGCCGCCGCGGCCGGCAGGATCAGCAGCGCCGAGATCAGCAGCGCCCCCACCAGCTTGAGCGACAGCGCCACGGTCAGCGCCAGCAGCAGGGTCAGGACGGCGTCGTCGCGCTCTGGCCTGAGCCCCGCGGCGCGGGCGAGGTCCGGATTGAGGCTGGCGGTCACCAGCCCCTGCCAGCGCCACAGCGCCACGGCCAGCACGCCGGCGCTGCCGGCCCAGACCAGCGCCACGTCGCGCGGACCGACGTCCAGGATGTCGCCGAACAGCAGCGCCTCCAGGTCCACCTGCGCGTCCGGCAGCAGTGCGACGGCCATCAGCCCCAGCGCCAGGGCGCCGTGGCTCAGCACGCCCAGCACCGTGTCGGGCGCCTCTCCGCCGCGGGTCAGGCGAAAGAGCAGCAGCGCGAAGACCAGCGCCACGGCCAGCACGCCCAGCCCCACCGGCAGCGACAGCGCCAGCGCCAGCGCCACGCCCAGAAGGGCGGCATGGGCCGTGGCATCGCCGAAAAAGGCCATCCGCCGCCAGATGACGAAACAGCCCAGGGGCGCCGTGGCCAGCACCAGTCCGGTTCCAGCCAGAAGCGCGCGGATCAGCGCATCATCCATCGCGGGTGCCGTGGTCGTGGCTGTGCCCGTGCTCGTGGCGGTAGAGCGCCAGCGCCCCCCGCGTCCCCTCTCCGAAGAGCGCGCGGTATGCGGGTGCAGAGGCGACGCTTTCGGGCGTGCCCTCGCAGCAGACGTGGCCGTTGAGGCAGATCACCCTGTCGGACGCCGCCATGACCACGTGCAGGTCGTGGCTGACCATCAGCACGGCGCATCCGCGCGCGTTGCGGAGCGATTCGATCCGCCGGTAGAAGGCGGCCGATCCGGGCTGGTCGAGCCCGGCCGTGGGCTCGTCCAGCACCAGCAGGTCGGGATCCGACAGCAGCGCGCGGGCCAGAAGCGCGCGCTGCATCTGCCCGGCGGACAACGAGGCGAGGGGTTGGTCCGCGATGTCGGGCAGGCCCGCCTCTGCCAGCGCCGCGGGGACGGCGCCGGCGGGCGGACGGGCCGGCAGGGCCATGAACCGCCCGACGCTCATCGGCAGGGTCGGATCCAGCGCCAGCCTCTGCGGCACGTAGCCGATCCGCAGGCCGGGCGCCTGGCGGACCCGGCCCGCCCGTGGCCGGACGGCGCCCAGGACGGTGCGCAGAAGCGTGGTCTTGCCCGACCCGTTGGGGCCGACGATGGTGACGATCTCACCGCGGTCGATGGCCAGGTCGACCCCCGACAGGATCTGCCGGCCGCCCTCGGCCACCACGATCCGTTCCAGCGCGACCAGGCTCATGGCGCGCAGGCCGGACACAGGCCGACGGCCTCGACCACCGTGGCCTCGATGCGGAATCCCTGCGCATCGGCCTCCCGCTTCAGGCGGTCCGGTGTCAGGTCGGGCGTTTCGGCCACCCGGTCGCAGGCGCGGCAGATCAGGAATGCGGGGCGGTGGGTGCTGCCGGGGCTGGCGCAGGCGACATAGGCGTTGAGGCGCTCGATCCGATGGGCCAGCCCGTGTGCGACCAGAAAATCGAGCGCGCGGTAGGCGGCCGGGGGCTGGCGCGGGGGCGCATCGCGGTTGAGGCCGGACAGGACGTCATAGGCGCCTTGTGCCTTCGGTGCGGCGAGCAGAAGCTCCAGCACCCGTCGGCGGACCGGGGTGAGGCGCAGGCGGCGGTCCGCGCAGAGCGATTCCGCCGCATCCATTCCGGCGCGCCGGCAGGCGGCGTGGTCATGGGGATCGAAGGAGGGACACGTCATGACGGTTCTGTTATAGTGTAACATTTCGATACGCAACCGGGCATGACGGAGGCCGTTCGGATGCCCCTCTTCCGGCTGCGCCAGCGCGAGGTGCCGCTTCGACGAAGGGTCGAGGTCCGAGGACCGTCCAGAGAACTTCGTCGCCGCCTCGAACCGCGCGCGCCGCCGCGCGCCGGCATAGGCTGATCTTCCAGGCGTATAGCACCTCTCGATGCCTGGGGCGGGCGGCCCTATGAGCGCGTCCTGGCCTTTGACCCGGCTATCCTTTGCCCGGAGGAGGTTTACACGCCGGCCGCGCCGGCAGCTGCCCCAGAGTACCGTGACCCGCGGCTCGGAACGGCGCTGCCCCAGCGGGCGGCGATGTTCGACCGACTCAGCGCCGCCATGCCGGACCTCCGCGCCGCATTCTGCCCCGCCGCGCGTGGCGATCCGTGGCATGGAGACGTGTCGTACCCGTCCAAGTGGGGTCTGGCGACCTTGGTGCGGCGCCGCGATCGGTCGGGTGCGGGACTTTGCGCATGGCGACGTCGGAGCGCACGGCCATGGCGGGCATCCCCGTTCCCCCCGTGCCTTTAGGACGTCGCGGCGGACCATGCGCTCCATCTCCACGGTCTGCGCGATCTCGCGGGCAAGGGCGACATCCGGGCACGCGCGGCACAGGCGCACCGCGTCGCCGATCTGATCGACGTGCGGCGATCCGAACGTCCGTCCCGACAGCGAGACACCGGGAATCCTGCGGCGGCGGCCGGGCCTGACCGAACGCGTCACGGCCCGAGGTTTCGCACGCGCCCGGCGCTCTGCACCAAAGCGGAGCGGTTCGACGTGCTGGTTGAAGATGCGGTAGCGGTCGAGGCATTCGACGTCATGGCTGAACCGGACATGTCCGATCACGCAACGCTTGTCCTGCGGACCGCATGACGGCGTTTCATGCCCCCGCCCGGCGCGGACTGCGCGCGATGGAGCGGGCCGTGCTGGCGCTGCTGGACGATTGATCCGCGCGAAGCGTGCGGGCGAGGGGCGCTGCCCCTCGCGCTCCCCGGGATATTTGGAGAAAGATGAAGGGGGGTCTTCATCTTTCCCGAAATATTTTGCTCTTTCACCGGGTTTGTCACCGGGTTTCGGTGGATTTGTCGCTGGAAGGGGACGGAGGTCCGGCGTCTGGCGGGAATGGTGCGACGCCGGATGGGGTCGGGATCGGGGGGTCGCGTTTCGCCGGGGGGGGGGCGGCAGGCGTGGATGGCGGGCGGGACGTGGCCACGGCGTTTGCGACCTGCGCGGACATCATGCGGTCGATCTGGTCGCTGGCGAAGGCGCGCGGGTCCGGGTCGGTGTCGATCCGGCGCGGCCGTCGGGATCGGTGCGCGCGCCGGTGTTCTTCCGGCGGTGTGACGGGCGGGGTGAACGGGTGTTTCGGGGGCGTTGAACATCCCGTTCACGGGCGGCGTCGGGCGCGGCCCGGACGGTTGCCAGCGCGGCGGCGGCGTCGTCCACGGTCGCGAGCGCCGCAGGCCGTGCGCCGGAGCCGTCGGGGCGCCAGGCAACGCGTGGAGCCGTCGGGGGCCGCGGCGGTCATCCGCGGCGCGCCTCGGCCCGGCCGTCCGCGCGGCTGCCCTTGCAGGACATCGAGCGCCATTCCGGGCCGCGCCCGTCACGGCGACGCCTTCCGGACGCAGGGCCCGTGCCGGCGCCCCGAATGCCGAAGCGGCATGTGCGGGTGCCTTCGCGCGCTGCTCGTCGCTTTCGGACATGCCGCGGATCTGCGGACAAGGCGGCACGGGAGGCGCCGAACCTGGCGAACCGGGGCGAGCGATGGACGCGCTCCGCCGAGGCTCCGGGTTCCAGCAGGCCGTAGAGGGGCTCTTCGGGCGGCAGCCGCGCGGTCTGGGCCGTCCCGGCGATCATCGGCTCGAAGATGCCCAGGCGGTCGGAGACGTCCTCGCGCCGGATGTTCAAGGCGCTCTCGAACGCGCGGTTCGCGCTCGTGTAGGACTGCGGCTCGATGTCCTTCAGCACGCGCCCGCCGCCCGGCCATTCGCGCATCTGCGGGAACTGGCCGAGCCAGCCATAGGTCTCTTCGCGGACGCCCGAGGGAACCGTCATCGCGATCTTGTCCCAGGTGGTCGGGGCGGTGTTGTAGGCGTCCGTATAGACGGACTTGAAGCCCTTGAAGGCGAGGTCGAGGTTCTGGCTGTTCACGATCATCTTGGGGTCCTGTCGGTGGCCCGGGCGAAGGCATGCCCGTGGGCGCGGAGCCGCGCGCGGTAGCGGGTCACGGCGCGGACGTTGACGTTCAGGGTCTTGGCGATCCGGTCGGTCGAGTGTCCGTTCCGGCGATCCGCTTGCTGTTGACGGCGCTGCCGTTGTCGAAGGTGAAGGTGACGGGCCGGGCGGGGCCGAGCGGGACGATGGCCGCTTCCGTCACGCCGGCGCTCTCGGATCGGCCGATGGCCCATCCGACGGGCCTGCGGCTGGCATGGTCCACGAGCGCCACCACCCAAGGCACCAGACCGATCCCTCCGGCCAGCGGATCCGTCCCTTGAACGCGCGTCCGTCGCCGTGAACCGCATCCATCGCGGCCCTTGAACCGGTCCCCTTTTCGACCGGACCCACAGGCAGGACCATGGAGGCTTGGGGAGAGCCCCAGGCACGTGCTTGTGTCTGACCGTGACATCATCACCGCGGGCGTCGCGGGACGTCGTCCGGGACGCGGCGGGTCGTCGAGGAGGCGCGGGACGAGGCCGCCGGCACCCCGGTCGTGGCGCGCCGCAGCGGTTTGGCGCCCGACCTGCCGTATCGTCGGCGGCGTCTGGCGGGAGGGGCCGGAGACGATGACGTCACAGGCAACCGCGCCGTCCGGCAGATGGCGGATCGCATTCGCGTCTCGGCGCGCCGACCGGGGCGAAAGACTCGCGACGTCGAGAGCCCCGAGGAGGCGCTCGGCACGTCGCGCTCAGGAAAACCGCCGTGGCGCGCGCGTGCGGCGCACCGGCCGAAGGACCGTTCCCGATGAGCGTCGCCGGGCGCTTCGGTGTTTCCCGCGCCGATCCGCATGATCCGAAGGGAAGCGCAGAGCCGCGTCGGCGCCATCGCGACGCGCGAGGCGGTGCCGCCGATCGCCGCGCGGCCGACCTGCGGATAGCGGCGGAGGTGCCGCTGGTTGCGCCACCGGTCCGAGCGACCACCGCAGACGCTCTCCCGAACCGGGGGCTTTGGACCGAAGGCGCCGCGCCCGTGCACCACAGGCGTGTATCGCATCGGGCAGGCGCGCGGATCCACCGCGCAGCCGGAACCCACCCAGGCGGGCAAAGCGGTCACGATGCGCTCCAGCATCCGCCGGTGTCCGGACGGGTTCGAGCTCCCCCGCTGGCACCGCGATGTCGTCCGCGGCGCATTCGTCATGGATGCGCTCGACCGCGAGATCGTCTTTCGGCGGGCCGTGGTGGATGCCGGCATCGGACATCCGCGAAATGATGCGGTCGGGCGACGGTTCGCGGCCTGCAAGACGCCAAATCCCGTCGAGATGCTCACCGGCAACGGCGCGCCCGACAGCGCCAGGGACACCCGCATCCTCGGCCGCCAAATCGGCCCGAAAACCCCGCTGCACGCCGGTGAATAGCCCGCGGAGCACCGGGATAGCCGAGGCATCCGTGACGACGCCAAAGCGCGACCCCGCCCGCATCACGCCGCTGCCCGACGAAGCGACCGTCCCCGGACCGATCGCAGGGTGGTGCGACGACGACAACCACCCGAGGCCGAGGATGCGCTCACCCCGCGCGTTCATCGCAGCTCAGATCGCAACCGCCCGAGTGTCCGGTGAAACGGGGCAAGACCGGCCATGCCCTTGGTGTGCCGGGGGTGTTGCATATGGATGCGGGTGGTGAACCGCTCTTCTGCGAGCGTGGCGAAGAGGCGTTCGTTCGGGTCGAGGGCGTTCCAGCGCCGCCGCACGTTAGGGGGCCTTGGCCAGGCCCAGCCTTTGCGCGCGGCTTCATCGGCGACCATCCGGTGCGCGTGCTTGAGCGACCAGCCGCGCCGGTTCTTGCCCGACAGCTTCATCAGGTCCAGCATCCGAGCCATAGCCTCGGCCGAGACCGGATCGCCGACGCCGCCGCCCGACCAGCTCGGCGCCAGCGCGGGCGCCCGGTTCGCGGGCGCGACGGCGTCGGTCCGGCGTTTCCGGACCTTGACCGTGTTTCGCGAAGGGAAGGCGCCGAAGATGTTCCGGCCAGCCTCCTCGATCTCCGGCCCTCTCGGACCGACGCTCTCCCGCTTCACGATGAACAGGAGCTTCGCCGCGCTGTCATGCGCGCCCGGCTCGATCCCGGCATCTTCGGCCTGGCGGTCGAGATACGCCCGACGCTCCGGCTGGGGAAGGCCGGCAAGACGGACGGTTTCGCAGGAGCCGCCGCGTCCGGTTGTCAGGGCGATCGCGATGCCTTCACGGCGCAGCCATTCCGAAGCCGAGGTTGGTGCTGCGGAATACGGCCAATGCCGCAGATTTCGCTGACCTTCAGTCCCGTGGCGCGGTTTGCGAAACTGGCTCGGACGCAACCTGCTCCCGGAGCGCCGTTGCTGTCGGACCGTTCCACTGACCAGGACGCGCCTTCGTGAGGTTGTGCCTTTTGACGTGCTCAGCAGCTCAGAGCGTCAGGGACGAACCCCGCATGATGAGCGCGGCCATGCATCCACGCAGATGCGGCGGCGAAGGATGACTTCGCCGGCATGATGCAGATGGCGAGCCGTCCAGCGGACCTCTGGACGTTGTTCGGGTCAGCGCAAGGCGGGCCCTTCGCCGCCACGCAAGCCTCTGGCGACCGGCAGCCGCATTCGCCGCTCGAAGTTCCGATCCACGAAGATTGCAGGCATCCCGAAGATGCGGTGCGGCGTGACCGTGCGCAGATCCGCGGACATCAACCGGGCGTCACGGAGTGGCATACGGTATCGCCGGAAAGCTGATCGGCAGATCGTGCGGCGCGGGCTCTTTGGCGCAGAGTCGGAAAATCGGGGCCTTCATCTCGTCCGATACATCGTCCGGACATCGGGCCGGACAGGCGCGAGAACCGCCCGAGCTGCCAAAACCTCTGCAACGCGACACCACGTAAGCCACTGACCTCATTGCAGCGCGAAACCGCCCCCCGTCAGAACCAAGTGCAACCCCACAAGGCTCGCGGAGCCGCCGCCCCCCACCGCTCCGGGCCTAGGTCGTGAACCCATAAACAGGATTCCCTTGGTTTCTGTGTCGTGATTCACTTCCGGGAGGTGGAGGTGATATATGTCGGGCAGGCACGATCTGACGGATGCGGAGTGGGCTGTGATCGCGCCGCTCCTGCCGAACAAGCCACGGGGCGTCGCGCGGGTTGACGACCGGCGGGTCATCAGCGGCATCTTCTACATTCTCAGGACCGGGACACCGTGGCGCGATCTCCCGGAGCGCTACGGTCCTCGGACGACCGTCTACAACCGGTACAACAGGTGGGCCAAGAGCGGCGTCTGGCTGTGCATCTTCGAGGCTCTGGCGGAGCGCTCCCCGGGGTCGCTGCATCTGATCGACAGTTCCATCGTCCGCGCCCACCAGCACGCCGCCGGCGGAAAAAAGGGGGCGAGGATCACGCCATCGGTCTCTCCCGTGGAGGCCTGACGACCAAGATCCATGCGGTGGTGGACGGTCGCGGCCTGCCGGTTCGGCTGCTCCTGACGCCCGGCCAGGCCTCGGACAAGACCACCGCGCCGGAGCTTGTCGCGCCGCTCGGACTGACCGGCGACGTCGTCGGCGACCGGGGCTACTTCGGACAGGCGGTGATCGCCGCCATCGAGGCGAGCGGTGCGACGGCACATATCCCGAGCCAATCGAACGTCAGGGTGGTGCGAAGCGTCGACCGGGACCTCTACCGCCAGCGCAACAGGATCGAACGGTTCTTCAACCGCCTGAAACACTTCCGCGGCATCGCCACGCGCTACTTCAAGACCGCAACGAACTTCCTCGCCGCCCTCCACCTCGCCTCAACCCGCATCTGGATCAGGACTAATGAGTCCACGACCTAGCCGGCGCGCGGCCGCCGCCAGGGCTGACCCTTGATCCAGGCGACGACATAGGCGACCGCAACGATCAGCACGAAGCCCAGAGCGTTGGCCATGACCGTCGTCGGCGCACTGCGTCCCGCGATGTCGAGTCCCAGGCCCGTCACCCGCGCCCAGAACATCGAGAACAGGAAGACCGCCAGCGATTGCTGCCCCACCTTGCTGACGATCGCCACGACCCGCCGCCAGACGCGCGGCATGCCGGCGGAACTCAGCGCCCGCCCCCCCGGACCCGCGGCGACCCATGCAAGATACGCCAGCGCCAGGAAATGCACGTAGCGCAGGATGCCGAAATCGCTCTTTGAGACCAGCAGGCCGTTGTCCGCGCGCCACGTGCGTGCCCAGGACTGGCCGAACTCGCGGATGCCCACGTCCGACAGGGGCAGGTTCGCGACGACGATCAGCGCCGCGAGCAGCACCAGCCACGCGCGCACAGGGGGCGCCGGCAGCCAACCGCGCATGAAGGCGAAACCGGTGAAGAACGCGAGCTGCCAGCCGAACGGGTTGAAGAACCACCTCCGGTCGGACCACGGCTCTGCCGGCAGGTTGATCCCGCCCCAGGACCACGCCCGACCCTGCGCCAGCGCCCAGACGCAGATCACAGCGATGCCCGCCATGCCCGGATGGATCCGCGCCAGCCCCATGATCACGGGGATCATCGCCAAGATCACCAGATACATGGGCAGGATGTCGAAATAGTTCGGCACGTAGGTCAGCGTCATC
Source organism: Palleronia rufa (assembly GCF_000743715.1). Classification (GTDB taxonomy): domain Bacteria; phylum Pseudomonadota; class Alphaproteobacteria; order Rhodobacterales; family Rhodobacteraceae; genus Palleronia; species Palleronia rufa. Next base: position 147,960 of record NZ_JQEY01000002.1, on the reverse strand, counting down.
AGACCGACCAACAGCGGACCCGGATCGTCGCGGAAGAACTTCCACAGGTTCAGCGTGCCGATATACACCTTGTCGAACGCACCGGTCTGGTCGAGCGCGGTAAGGAACGTGGCACAGGCCAGGAACAGGCCAATATGGGCCCAGTACACCTGCCAGACCCGAAAGCCCACGCGCACGGTTCCCAGCCTCCAGCCGGCCCGGTCGAACACCGTGCCGAAGGCGATCGCCGAGGCCATTCCGGAGGCGAACACGAAAATCTCGGTCGCGTCGGAGAACCCGAAGCGCGCAGGGATCCAGCCGGTAAAGCGGTTGCCCGGGACATGCGCGATGAAGATGATGAACATGGCGATGCCGCGGAAGAAATCCAGCCGCGGGTCGCGCAGGCGCACGCCTCCCGTGGCCGGGCGGCCGGGGGCGTCGGCGCGATGGGCGGGGAAGGCGTCGGCCGTCAGCGTCATGTCACTCCGCCGGGGTCCTGAGATGCCCGCGGCCGGCGTCGATCAGCGCGCGGCGGGTGGCGGCATAGCCGTCCTCGTGCCGGCCGCGGGTGCGCTGGCGGCGGTCGAGGATCCGCTCTGCGGCACCCCACGCGCCCGCGCGGATCCCCGCGTCGATGGTCAGCCGCTCGAACACGTCGCGCTGGGCGTGGCTGCCGCCGGCCAGATGAAGCGAGTCCTGCGCCGCGGCGAGATCGCGGAAGGCGTCGTCGTACCGGCCCTCTCCGAAGGCCGCAAGACCGCGCGCCGCCGACACGCCGGGCCGGGCCATGCGGCGGGCGGTGTCGGTGTCGCCCGTTCCGTCCCGGGCGATACGCGCCACCAGCCGCTGCGCCGCGTCGCGCCGCCCGTCGCCGACCAGCGCCAGCAGGTAGTGCAGGTCGGCGAAGATCAGGCATCCGTCCTCGAACCGCCGCTCCGACAGGTCGGCAAGTTCCGACCAGCGGTCGCCGATCGCCACCCCCTCCAGTTCCAGTCGCGACAGCAGCGACGTGGCGTTGGCGATGTCGCGGTAGTCGTCGGTACGCTCGGCGCGGATCTCATGGTCATAGAGGGCCAGGGCCTCGTCGGTGCGGCCGATGTCGAGCAGCATCAGCGCCTTGTGCCACCAGACGTGGTAGCGAAAATTGTTGCAATGGGCCCAGGCGCCCTCTTGCCGCGTGAGCCATTCGATCCCGGCGGCGGCGTCCGCCCGCATGTCGTGGACATGGGCCACGGCGTGCAGGCCCCAGGCGTCGTCCGGGGCCCGATCCAGCGCGTCGTGCCCGGCGCGGACGGCGTCGCCGTAGGCGCCCGTCTCCTCCAGCGCGAAGGCCCGGCAGCCGCCGATATAGCCCGCCGCGGGGTGGTCCGCCCCATAGGCGGGCGCCACGGCCCGGAGCCGCTCGTTCATGCCGCGCGCGTCGCCCAGGACGAAACGCAGACCGTGCTCCAGCTTGACCAGCAGCGCGTCCCCGGGCGCCCGGTCCACATGGGCCGACAGATGCGCGACGGCCTGCACCGGATACCCGTCGATGCAGGCGGCCAGCGCGTCGATCATGGCCCGGGTGCGCGCGTCCGGGGCAAAAGCGGCACGCGCTGCCGCGAGGCTCTCCGCCGCCGCGCCGAAAAGCTCTCTTCGCCCGAGAAGCACCAGGAACAGCCCCTTGGTGGCGTGCCCCAGCGCAAAGTCCGGCGCGGCCTCCAGGCAGGCGGCCAGATGCGCGGGCGCGGCGGCGGAATGGCTCAGGACCCCCTGCATGACGGCGTTCCAGTCGGCCAACGCCCGCTCCGTGGGCAGATCCACCGGCTGGCCGTATTGATCCTGTCTCATGCGCGGCGCCCTCCTTAGGTCATTTTACATACCCCGCGCCGCCCCCCGCAGCCTAGGCTTCGCACCCGAACATGACAGTATTCCACGGCCTTGTGACGATCAGCGGCGCCGCCCATCGCCATCCGCCACCGGCGGGATCCCGGACAGCACGGCATCGGTATCGGCGCCGAACCGCGGCGGCGCGCGGCGGTAGGTCACCGGCGTGGCAGAGAATTTCAGCGGATTGCCAAGGACCGGCACGGGCGCGGCGGTGCCCGCGGCCTCCATCCGGACAACCATGTCCCGCGCCGCCACCTGGTCCGAGGCCAGGACCCGATCCAGCGTCTGTACCGGGCCGACCGGCACGCCGACGCTTTCGAGCCCGGCGATGACCGCCGCCCCGGTCCGGTCCCGCAGCGCCCCCGCGACCAGCGGCTCAAGGCTGTCCCTGTTGGCCAGTCGCGCGGGATTGGTGGCAAAGCGCGGATCGACGGCCCAGCCATCCTGACCCAGCCACGCGGCGAAGCGACGGAACTGGCTGTCGTTGCCCACCGCGACGATCACATGCCCGTCTGCGACGGCATAGACGTTGTAGGGCACGATGTTGGGATGGGCGTTGCCGCGCCGCCGGGGCGGCATCCCCGTGACCAGCGTGCTCACGCCCTCGTTGATCGTCCAGGCGACCTGGCAATCCACCAGCGACAGGTCGATATGCTGCCCCTCACCGGTCTTCGTGCGGTGGTGCAGGGCGGCAAGGATACCGATCGCGGCATACATTCCGCACATCACGTCGGCGATCCCCACGCCGACCTTCATCGGCGGACCGTCGGCCGGTCCGGTCAGGCTCATGATCCCGCCGTAGCCCTGCGCCATGAGGTCATAGCCCGGCTTCGGCGCATTCGGTCCGGTCTGCCCGAACCCGGAGATCGAGCAGAAGACCAGGTGCGGAAACTCCGCCCTGAGGGTCTCATGGTCCAGCCCGTAGCGCTTCAGCCCGCCCGGCTTGAAGTTCTCCACGACCACGTCTGCCCCGGCGGCCAGAGCCCGCACCGCACGCTGGCCTTCGGGCGTGGAAATATCCAGCGCGACGGAGAACTTGTTGCGGTTGGCGCAGACGAAATAGGCCGAAAGGTCCGTGTCCGACCCATCCGCGTCGGCGACGAAGGGCGGGCCCCACTGGCGGGTATCGTCGCCGCCGGTGGCGGGGTTCTCGATCTTGAGCACCCGCGCGCCGAGGTCGCCCAGCATCTGCGTGGATGTCGGCCCGGCGAGAATCCGGCTCAGGTCGAGCACCGTCAGCCCGGCGAGCGGTCCGGGCGGCGATGCGTCAGAGGCGTCCGTCATAGGCGTCCTCGTCTATCTCGGCGGCGATCAGGGTGAACCGGTCCGACGCGCTCGCCTCGGCGAGTGCCGCGCGAAGCTCTGCGCGGGTCTCGACCCGGTGGCCCGTGCCGCCGAGCGACCGCGCCAGGCCCGCGTAATCGTGGCGGCCGAACCCCACGCCGGTCCGGGGCAACTGGCGCTGGCGCTGCTTGAGGTCGATCAGGGCCAGACGCGCGTCCACGAACACCACGACCGTCAGCGCCAGACCCATTTCCGCCAGGGTGGCAAGCTCTCCGGCCACCATCAGCAGGCCGGCATCGCCGGTGAAGGCCACGACCTCCCGCGCGGGATCGGCCAGTTTCGCGCCGGCCGCCAGCGGCACCGCACAGCCCATGGTGCACAGGCCGGTGGATTGCAGAAGCGTCCGCGGCCGCGCGCAGGTCCACATCTGGCTGAGCAGGATGCGGTGTGCCCCGGAATCCACGGTGGCGATGGCGTCGTCGGGAAAGGCGGCGCGGGCCTCGGCGATGACCGCGGCGGGTCCCCAGTCCTCGTCGCCCGGAAACGTCTCGGCCAGGGCCGCGCGGGCAGACGCGATCTCTCCGCCCGGCCAGACCGGACGCGGCGTCATGCCATCGGTCAGCGCCGCCAGCGACGCGGCGGTATCGGCCACGAAGCTGAGGCCCGCGTGGTGCATGTAGTGATGGTTCGGCGCGGCATGTACGTCGATCACCCGCTGGCGGGCCGGATCCCAGAGATCGCGCCAGCCCGGCCGCATCTCGATCGGATCGTAGCCCAGGCACAGCACCGTGTCGGCGGCGCGCACCACATCGCCCAGGATCGCGTCGGCCCTGGGCGACAGGCCTGCCCCGCCCAAGGCCAGCGGATCGCGCTCATCCAGGATGCCCTTGGCCTTGTAGCTGGTGACCACCGGCCAGCCCAGCCGCCGCGCGGTGCGCGACAGGGCCGCTTCGCCGCGGTCGGTCAGCACGTCCAGCCCGGCCACGATCAGCGGACGCTCGGCTGCGCTGACCCACGCGCGCGCCTCATCCAGCGCGGCGCCGCACGGCGCGACCGGGGCGGGTCGGGCCCGGCGGCGGCGCGCGGTCCCGGCCGGCGCATCGGCGACCGAGATCGGGACGTCGATCAGGACCGGCCCGGGCCGACCCTCCGTCGCGATGGCCAATGCCTTGTCGGCGATGGTGTCCGCCTCCGCGGCGCTCAGCGTGAAGGTCGCCTTGGTGACGGGGGCCAGCACCGCGCGATGGTCGAGCACCTGGTGGGTGTAGCGCAGCGCGTCGTCCGCATCGACCGCGCCCGACAGCACGATCAGCGGCACCCTGTCCTGCCAGGCATTGGCGATCACGTTGACGGCGTTGAGGATACCGGGTCCAAGGGTCGCCACCAGCACGCCCGGCGCGCCGTCCATGTGGCTGCCGCCTTCGGCCATGAAGCCGCCGGAATTCTCGTGCTTGACCAGATGGAACGCGATGCCCGCCCGACCCAGCGCGTCGAGAAGGGTCAGCACCTCTCCGCCCGGCATCCCGAAGGCGCGGCGGCATCCCGCCTCTGCCAGACGGCGGGCCAGGCTATCGGCGGCCCTCAACGATCCAGTGCCGCGTCGGCAATCCGCGCGAAGGTCGCGTCCAGTTCCTGGCCGATGTCGGCCAGCGCCGCGCCGCCCTCATCGCGATAGGGGGCCAGAACGGCGGAGGGCAGCTTGTAGCTGAGGCTGGCCGTGCCATCGGCGTTTCCGGTGATGTAGAGCCGCATCGGCGCCTCGATCATCGCGGCGGTGGACAGGCGCAGGACGCGGACGGCGACATCGTTGTTGAAGACTCCGATGACCCGGTTTTCCGGAATATCTATCCCGCGCGCCGCGGCGGCACCTGTGGGTCCGGCCTGGGTGACGACCGCCAGACCCTCTTCCGCGACAGCAGTTCGCACGGCCTCGGCCAGCGCGTCGGCACCGACCTGGGCGCGAGCGACGGCCCAGCCCTCCCGCGGCGCCATGTCGGCGACCTCTTGGGCGTCGGCCGGCATGGACAGCGACAGGACGAGGGCGAGAACCGGGATCGCGTGACGCGCAAATATCATTCGATGGCCCCTACCGTGAGAGCCGCGACGACACTGCCTTGCCGCGCCGTTGTCAAGTCCCCGACAGGTGGCGGCACGGACCGTCGCCCGGACCCGGGCATCGCCTGGCGATCGGCAAACCAGTTCACATATCGCCTTTTTGACACATCGCCTGCTTGGTCGCAGCCCCGTGACCGGAATGGCACATGTGCCCGACCGCGTTCTGGCAATTCCGCCTCTGGCAGTTCGCGATGGGGTGTCGCGGAAACGCGCAGAGCGGCGCCCGGAGAAGGCGCCGCCCGCACTGTGCGATCCGGAGTTGCGGCCTCCGGCGCGGTTAGACGATCTCGACCAGTTCCACGTCGAACGTCAGCTGCTGACCGGCCAGCGGGTGGTTCGCGTCAAGCGTGACCTGGCTCTGGTCGGCTTCGGCCACCATAACGGGCATGGTCTGCCCGTCCGGGGTCTGCATCTGCAACTGGGTGCCGGGTTCGACGGGAATGTGGTCCGGGATCTGCTCGCGAGGGACGGCCTGCACGCGGGCCGGGTCGCGGTCGCCGTAGGCGTCGGACGGCTCGATCACGACGGTCTTGGTGTCGCCGACCTCCATGCCGGTCACGCCCGCGTCGAGGCCCGGAATGATCTGGCCGGATCCCAGTCGGAACTCCAGCGGGTCGCGCCCTGCGGAGCTGTCGAACTCGGTGCCGTCGGCTAGGCTGCCGGTGTAATGCATACGAACGGTGTCGCCTGGCTTGGCTTGGCTCATGGGATGTCCTTTCGGGTCGCAGTGGTTTCGGGGACACCGCAGGCATCTGCGTCGGTCTCCCCGGCTCCGGTCCGACGTGGGAAACAGAACCCCGGTTGTAAACCCCGCGTGACCCGTTTTGCCGGGGAACGCGCCGGTTTCGGGATCCGCGCGACGGACGTTCCCGCGTCAGCGCACGCAACCCCGGCCCTTGCCGAGCCATGTTCGCCATGTCACGAAGACCCGGTAGCGGAGGGGCGGATGACCATCAGACTGTGTGTGTTCGACGCGTACGGCACGCTTTTCGACGTGGACGCCGCCGCGCGCGCCGCGGCAGACGAGCCGGGCCGGGATGCGCTGGCGGGCTGCTGGCAGGACCTGTCGCGGGACTGGCGCGCGAAACAACTGGAATACTCTTGGCTCCGGGCGATCATGGGCACGCATCGGGACTTCTGGGGCGTAACCCAGGACGGGCTCGACTGGGCGCTTGAGGCGCACGATCTTGCCGGCGATGCGGATCTGCGCCAGCGCCTGTTGTCGCTCTATTGGCAGCTGTCCGCCTTTCCCGAAGCGCCCGCCACGCTGACCGCCCTGAAGTCCGCCGGCCTGCAGACCGCGATCCTGTCGAACGGATCGCCCGCCATGCTCGACGGCGCCGTGGCGTCCGCCGGGCTGTCAGGCACGCTGGATGCGGTGCTGTCGGTGGAGACGGTGGGCGTCTTCAAGCCCGCGGCGCAGGTCTATGACATGGTGGACGCGCGTTTCGGCATCGCATCGTCGGAGGTGCTGTTCGTGTCCTCCAACGGCTGGGACGTCTGCGCCGCCGCGGGATACGGCTTCGACACCGCATGGGTGAACCGCGCCGGCAAGCCCATGGACCGCCTTCCCGCAGCCCCGCACCACGTCCTTGCCGACCTGACCCCCATCCCGGAGATCGCCCGTGCCTGATTTCACCACCTCCGACGGCCTGCGCCTGCACTATCAGGACCGGGGCGAGGGCCAGCCGATCCTGTGCCTGTCGGGTCTCACCCGCAACTCGACCGATTTCGACTACCTCGCGCCGCATCTGGACGACGCGCGGATGATCGCGCTCGACTACCGGGGCCGGGGACGGTCGGACTGGGGCGATCCGGCCAGCTACACCGTTCCGGTGGAGGCGCGGGACGCGGTGGAACTTCTGGATCATCTGGGGTTGGGGCGTGCTGCGGTAATCGGCACCTCCCGGGGCGGGCTGATCGCCATGATCCTGGCCGCGATGGCCAAGGACCGGCTGGCGGGAGCCTGCCTCAACGACATCGGCCCGGAAATCGCGCCGGAGGGGCTGGACGTGATCATGGGCTATATCGGGCGCAACCCGGCGCAGAAAACCCATGCCGAGGCCGTTGCCGTCCGCGCCAACCTGATGGCCGGATTCGCCAACGTCCCCGAAAGCCGCTGGCGGCAGGAGGTCGAAAAACACTACGAGGAGACCGACGAGGGGCTGGTGATCAACTACGATCCGGCCCTGGCCGAGACGGTGCGCGCCGGCGGCGCGGAGCCTGCCGCCGATCTCTGGCCGGCCTTCGATGCGCTGGGCGGCCTGCCGCTGGCCTGCATCCGGGGCGCGAACTCCGACCTGCTGTCGCCCGCCACCTTCGCCGAGATGCAGGCCCGCCGTCCCGACATGGTCGCGGCCGAAGTGCCCGACCGCGGCCATGTTCCGTTCCTGGACGAGCCCCGGGCGCTAGACGCCATCGCGCGCTGGCGGGCGCTGATGTGACCGTCGAGCAAATCCATGCGGCGGCCGAACGGCTGAACGGACATGCGCGGATCACGCCTATCCTGACCTCGCCGTTCCTGGACGATCTCGCCGGCCGGCGCGTCCACGTAAAGGCGGAACCGCTGCAAAGGGCCGGCAGCTTCAAGTTCCGCGGCGCGTGGTCGGCGCTGACCGCCCTGCCCAAGGGCACGCGCGGCGTGCTGGCCTATTCCTCTGGCAACCACGCCCAGGGCGTCGCCATGGCCGCGGAGCGGCTGGACATGCCGGCGGTGATCGTCATGCCGCTGGACGCGCCCGCGCTCAAGATCGCCAACACGCGCGCCCTGGGGGCCGAGGTCGTGCTCTACGACCGCGCGCGCGGCGAGAACCGCGAGGAGATCGGCGCCGCCCTGGCGCGGGAACGCGGCCTGGCGCTGGTCCGCCCCTATGACGACCCGGAGGTCATCGCGGGCCAGGGCACCGTGGGGCTGGAACTGGCCCGCCAGCTTCCCGGCGACGTTTCCGGCGATGTGCTGGTCTGCTGCGGCGGCGGTGGGCTCAGCGCCGGGATCGCCCTGGCGCTGGAGGCCGAGCGCCCGGCGCTCCGCGTCCGCACGGTCGAGCCGGAGGGATTCGACGACATGGCCCGCTCGCTCTCCTCCGGCCGGATCGAGCGTAACGCGGCCGTGGGCGGCTCTGTTTGCGATGCCATCCTGACCCCGGCGCCCGGAGATCTGACCTTTCCGATCCTGAAAGACCGCGCAGGACCCGGCCTGTCGGTCAGCGACGACGAGGCGATGCATGCGGTCGCGCTGGCGTTCCTGCGGCTCAAGCTGGTGTGCGAGCCCGGCGGCGCGGTCGCCCTGGCCGCGGCCCTGTTTCGCCGCGACCTGATCGAGGGCGACGCCGTGACCGTGATCGCCTCGGGCGGCAACGTCGACCCCCGGACCTTTTCCCGCGCGCTGGAGAGGCTCGCATGACTCGCACATGTAGGATCTGAACCCATGCCTGTCGCCCATCTGAACGGCATCCACCTGCACTATCGCGACGAAGGTCCGCGCGACGGCCCCGCGGTGGTCTTTTCCAATTCGCTCGGGACAGACCTGCATCTGTGGGACAGCCTGCTGCCCCATCTCCGCGCCGGCCTGCGCATCGTCCGCTACGACACCCGCGGCCACGGCCTTTCGGACGCGCCGCCGCCGCCCTACGCCATGGGCGCGCTGGTGACCGACCTGGAGCGGCTCTGCGACCATCTGGACCTGCGGGACACGGTCCTGGTCGGGATCTCCCTGGGCGGCATGACGGCGCAGGCCCTGGCGGTGAAACGGCTGGATCTGGTGCGCGGTCTGGTCCTGTCGAACACGGGCGCCAAGATCGGCACGCCCGCGCTCTGGGACGATCGGATCGAAAGCGTCCGCACCGGCGGTCTGGCGGCCCAGGCGGACGCCACCGTGGCCCGCTGGTTCGCGCGCCACTACCGCGACGGCCCGGACCACATCGCCTATCGCCATATGTTCACCCGCACGCCCGTGGATGGCTACACGGGATGCTCCGCGGCCATCTCCGGCACCGATCTGATGGCCGCCACGGCAACCCTGCGCCTGCCTGCCCTGGCCATCGCGGGGGATGAGGACGACTCCACCCCGCCCGATATGGTCCGCGAGACCGCCGCCCTGATCCCGGGGGCCGATTTCGCCCTGATCCGGCGTGCGGGCCACCTGCCGTTCCTGGAACAGCCCGCGGCCTATGCAGACGCACTCAACCGGTTCCTTGACAGGATCAATCATGTCTGAGCTTCTCCTGATCCACGGATCCTGCCACGGCGCCTGGTGCTGGGACGAAACCCTGGCCGCCCTGGGCGCCATGGGCCAGCCGGCCCGCGCGATCGACCTGCCGGGCCACGGCGCCGACCAGACCCCCCGCGACCGGGTGACCCTGGACGGATATGCCGACGCGATCCTGGCGGCCATCGACGCGCCGGTGACGCTTGTCGGACACTCCATGGGCGGCTTTCCGATCACCGCCGCGGCCCTCCGCGCGCCGGAAAAGATCGCGCGGCTGGTCTATCTCTGCGCCTACATACCCCAGCCAGGCAAGAGCCTTGCCGACATGCGCCATCTCTGGCCGGAACAGCCGCTGCTTCCGGCCATCGTCCCCGATGCGGACCGCGTGGCCTTCAGCTTCGCGCCCGACCGGCAGCTGGACCTCTTCTACCACGATTGCCCTTCGGGTACGCTGGAACATGCCCGCGCGCATCTGACGCCGCAGCCTCTTGCGCCGCAGCGCACGCCGCTCGATCCCGCCACGCCGCGCGTCGAGCGACATGCCATTCTCTGCGAGGACGATCGCGCGGTCCCCGTCGGTTTCCAGGCGCTGATGGCCGAAGGCATCCCGGCCGGGAACATCCAGCGAATGCCCACGTCGCACTCTCCGTTCTTCGCCGCGCCCGAGGACCTGGCCCGCCGCCTGGCCGCCATCGCCGCGACATAAGGACCGCAGGCGCGCCCCTTTCGGCCTTGTCCAAGTTGACCCGGCCGCGCCCCCGCCGCATATGGGCGCGAACAGGACCGGAGACCCGATGCGCGCGCGCCTGCCCCTGCTGTTCATCCTGACAACGCTGATGATCGATGCCATGGGGATCGGACTGGTGATCCCGGTGATGCCGCAGCTGATCCGCGACATCGAAGGCGGCACGCTCGCGCAGGCCGCTTTGTGGGGCGGGATCTTCTCGACCGCCTACGCGGTGATGCAGTTTCTTTGCGGACCGCTGCTGGGAACCCTGTCCGACCGTTTCGGACGCAGACCGGTGCTTCTTATCACGCTGACCATCATGGCGCTGGACTACGTGGTGATCGCCGTCGCGATGAATGTCTGGGTCCTGCTCTTCGGCCGGATCATCGGCGGCATCGCGGCCTCCACCCGCTCGGTCGCCACGGCCTTCATCGCCGACATCTCCTCACCCGAGGAAAAGGCGGCGCGGTTCGGGCTGGTCGGCGCAGCCTTCGGACTGGGGTTCGTCCTGGGGCCGCTGATGGGCGGCCTGCTGGCGGAACTGGGAACGCGCGCGCCTTTCTGGGCCGCCGCGGCCCTGGCTACGGCCAACATGCTTCTTGGGGTCATGGTTCTTCCCGAAACGGTGACCGACCGCATCCGCCGCCCGTTCTCATGGAAACGGGCCAACCCGCTGGGCGCGCTTCTGGATCTGGGCCGCAAGGAACGCGTCGGGCGGCTGACCTTCATGTTCTTCCTCTACCAGACCGCGTTCTTCGTCTATCCGGCGATCTGGGCCTATTACGCGCAGGAGCGATTCGACTGGGGCCCCAGGACCATCGGCCTGTCGCTGGGGCTCTTCGGCATCTCGCTTGCCATCGTGCAGGGCTGGCTGATCCGCTACGTCCTGGCCTGGCTGGGCGACCGGAAGACCGTGCTCTACGGGATCCTCTTCAATGCCGCCGCGTTTCTGGCCCTGGCGATGGTCAGCTCAGGCACACTGGCGCTGATCCTGACGCCGCTGGCGGCCCTGGGCGCGGTCGTCATCCCGGCGCTTCAGGCGATGATGTCGCGCGCCATACCGGATAACGCCCAGGGCGGGTTGCAGGGGCTTCTGACCAGCGCCGGGGCGCTTGCGATGATCGTCAGCCCGGCGGTGATGAGTCAGGTCTTCTGGGTGGCAACGGCCGAATCCACCGCGGTCTATCTGCCCGGCGCGCCGTTCCTGGTGTCCATGCTGCTCATGGTCGTCTGCGCCGTGGTGTTCCTGGGACGCAAACGGATGACGCCCCCGGTCACAGACCCGCCGCGCGCACGGCCTTGACGGTGGCCGCCACGATCTCATCTGCCTCTTGGGTCGTCAGGCTGAAGGGCGGGGCATAGCCCAGAATGTCGCCGCCCGGCATGGCGCGGCCGATCACGTGGCTCTCGGCCAGCTTGGACACGACCCTGGCGCCGATCTTGTCGGCCGGATCGTAGAAGCGCCGCCGGTCCCGGTCCTGAACGAACTCCAGAGCGCAGAGCATCCCCTCGCCCCGGATCTCGCCCACATGGGGGTGGTCGCCGAGCGCGTCGCGCATCCGTTCGACAAGATAGGCGCCCACGGTTCCCGCGTTCTCCACCAGCTTGAGGCTGTCCAGAAGCTTCAGGTTCGCAACCCCCGCCGCGGCGCCGATGGGATGGGCCGCGTAGGTCCAGCCGTGGCCGATGGGGCCGTTCTCATCCGTGCCCTTCTCCAACACCTTCCAGACCTTGTCCGATACGATGGACCCCGAGAGCGGCGCATAGGCAGAGGTCAGGCCCTTGGCGATGGTTATGAAATCCGGCTCCAATCCGTAATGGTCGGACCCGAACATGCTTCCCAGCCGGCCGAACCCGGTCACGACCTCATCGGCCACCAGCAGGATGTCGTGCTTGCGCAGGATCGGCTGGATCGCCTTCCAGTAACCCGCGGGCGGGGGCACGATACCGCCCGTGCCCAGCACAGGCTCGGCCCAGAAGGCGGCGATGGTGTCGGCGCCCTCGCGCGCGATCATCTCCTCCAGGTCGGCGGCGCATTGGGCGGTGAACGCGGCTTCGGACTGGGAAAGGTCGTCGCGGCGGTAGTAGTAGGGCGCGGTGGTGTGCAGCACCGGCGCCATGGGCAGGTCGAACTTCTCGTGGAACAGCGGCAATCCGGTCAGCGATCCGGTCATCACGCCCGACCCGTGATAGCCCCGCCAGCGCGAAATGATCTTTTTCTTCTCCGGCCGGCCAAGGATGTTGTTGTAGTACCAGACCAGCTTGATGTTGGTCTCGTTCGCGTCCGACCCGGAGAGCCCGAAATAGACCTTGGACATGTGGTCCGGCGCGCGGTCCATGACCATCTTGGCCAGGGTGATCGACGCCTCCGTGCCATGGCCCACATAGGCGTGGTAATAGGCCAGCTCACGCGCCTGTTCGGCGATGGCATCCGCGATCTCTGACCGCCCGTAGCCCACGTTCACGCAGTAGAGCCCGGCGAACCCGTCGAGCCAGCGCTGCCCGTCGCGGTCCTCGATCCTGACGCCGGACGCGGTGCGGATCACGCGGCCCGGCGTTTCGCCGCGGGCGTGCTGGGCCAGATGCGTCGACGGGTGCAGCAGATTGTCCCGGTCCCACTGGTCAAGCTGGTCGTTGTGCAGAACACGGGCCATGGAAACCTCCGGATTGGGGTGTGTCCCGCCGCGTCTACCGCGACCGCACCGCCCGCGAAACCCCCGCCCTTGACGGCGGCGGGCGACTGGCCTTCCCTTCGGTGGTCGGTCACAAGAGAACGCCCCATGTCCCAGTCCTTTTCCGCCGCGGAGTTCCAGCGCCGCCTCGCCCTCGTCCGGCAGGCCATGGGCACGGATGGGCTGGACGCCCTCTTCGTCACGAACCCGTCGAACATGAACTGGATCACCGGCTACGACGGCTGGTCCTTTTATGTCCATCAGGGCGTCCTGATCCTGCCGGACGCCGATCCGGTCTGGTGGGGCCGCCGCATGGACGGTTTCGGCGCGCGGCGCACGGTCTGGATGGGTTCCGACGACATCGTCGACTACGCCGACGATTACATCCAGTCGGACGAGCGCCATCCGATGCAGACCCTCGCCCGCCTGATGGCGGACCGCGGGCTGGAGCGGGCGCGGATCGGCGTGGAAAAGGAGAATTACTATTTCACCGCCCGCGCGTTCGAGGTTCTCTGCGCCGAGCTTCCGCAGGCGGTGTTCCCCGACGCCACGAATACGGTGAACTGGCAGCGGCTGGTGAAATCCGACGAAGAGATCGCGGTCATGCGCAAGGCCGCTGGGATCTCCACCAAGATGATCCGCGGCATCATGGACCGGGTGGAGCCCGGCCTGCCAAAGAACGACCTGGTGGCCGAGATCTACCGCGACGCCATCCGCGGCACCGACGACGCCTGGGGCGACTATCCCGCCATCGTGCCGCTGCTCCCTTCGGGTCCGGACGCATCCGCCGCGCATCTGACCTGGGACGGGCGGCCATTCCAGCGCGACGAGGCGACGTTCTTCGAACTGGCCGGCTGCCACCGGCGCTACCACGCGCCGTTCTGCCGGACGGTCTATCTGGGTACGCCCTCCGACACCGTCCGCCGGACCGAAACCGCGTTGATCGAGGCGATCGAGGCAGGGCTCTCCGCCGCGCGCCCCGGCAACCGCGCCGCCGACATCGCCATCGCCCTGACATCGGTGCTCAAGCGCCACGGCATCGACCGGCAGGGCCGTGCGGGCTATGCGGTTGGCCTGTCCTATCCGCCCGACTGGGGCGAGCATACGGTTTCGATCCGTGCGATGGATCAGACGGTGCTGCGGCCGGGCATGACCTTTCATTTCATGCCCGCCCTCTGGATGGAGGACTGGGGCCTGGAAATCACCGAGACCATCCTGATCCGCGACGGCGCCGCTGCCGAATGCCTCTGCGACTACCCGCGCGAACTGGTGGTCAAGCCATGAGCCGCCTGGATGAGGCGCAGGAGCATCTGTCGCGCATGGTTGCCTTCGCTACCGTTTCGTCGCGTCCCAATATCGAGCTGATCGCCTGGTATGCCGACCGGCTGAAGGCGCTGGGCGGGCGCGTCCGGGTCCTGGAAGCGCCCGAAAGCGGCAAGGCCAACCTCTTTGCGACCTTCGGGCCGGACGGAGACGGCGGCATCGTCCTGTCGGGCCACACGGACGTTGTTCCGGCAGAGGAGACCGGCTGGACATCCGATCCGTTCGTCCTGCGCGATGCGGGCGATCTGCTCTATGCCCGCGGCGCCTGCGACATGAAAGGGTTTCTGGCTTGCGCGCTCGCCTCCGCGCCGCTCTTTACCGGGCGCCTGACCCGGCCGCTCCATTTCGCGCTGACCCACGATGAGGAGGTCGGCTGCCTCGGCGCGCAGGATCTGGTGGCGCTCCTCCGGCGCGAGGGGCTGCGCCCCGCCGCGGCGATCATCGGTGAGCCGACCTCGATGAAGATCATCGACGCGCACAAGGGCTGCTGCGAATACACCACCACCTTTCACGGGCTGGAAGGCCACGGCTCCGCCCCGGAACGCGGCGTCTCGGCCACGGAATACGCCGGCCGGTTCATCGTCCGGCTGCTCGAACTGCGCCATGAGCTGACGGCCCGCGCCCCCGCCGACAGCCCGTTCGACCCGCCCCACAGCACGGTCCAGGTGGGCCGCATGACCGGCGGTGTCGCACGCAACGTCATCGCAGGACTGGCAAGCGTCGATTGGGAGCTGCGCCCGATCAACGCCGCCGACAAGGACCACGCGATCCGCGCGATGCGCGATTTCTGCAACGAGACGCTGCTTCCGGCCATGAGAGACGTCCACCAAAGCGCGAATATCGAGACCCTGACCGTGGGCGACGTGGCCGGGCTTGAGCCCGTCACCGACAACGAAGCGCGGGAAATCGTCGCCGCGCTGACCGGCGACAACGGCGCGGCCACGGTGTCCTTCGGAACGGAGGCGGGGCTGTTCCAGTCGCTCGGCTGCGCGGCGGTGGTGTGCGGCCCCGGCTCCATCGACCAGGCCCACAAGGCCGACGAATACGTGTCCCGGACGCAGCTTGGCCTATGCCTCGACATGCTGGAAAACCTCGGGGCATCTCTGCAGGGGGACACGCCATGAAGATCACCCGCGCCGGCACGCAGGCATCCCGCCCCGGCCCAGCGGCGTATTTTACCGGCTGGGTGCGGCTCGACCCGCTGCACCGGCCGGAGGCGCCGGCCCGCGCCATCGCCCTGTCGGTGACGTTCGAGCCCGGCGCCCGCACCGCCTGGCACACCCATCCGCTCGGCCAGACGCTGATCGTGACCCAAGGGATCGGCCGGGTGCAGCGGGCGGGCGGCGGCATCCACGAAATCCGCCCCGGCGACGTCGTCTGGTTCGCCCCCGGCGAGCGCCACTGGCACGGCGCGGCACGCGACGTGGCCATGACCCATATCGCGATCCAAGAGGAACTGGACGGCGTATCGGTGGACTGGCAGGAGCCTGTGGTGGACGACGACTAGGCCCAGCTTTTCTCCAGCACCCGGAACCAGTTGCCGTGGCAGATCTTGGCGATCAGCTCCGACCCGAATCCGTGCGCCTCCATGGCGCGGCGCAGCACCGGCAGCCCGGCCACGGTGGTCAGCTCTTTCGGCACCAGCGCCCCGTCATAGTCGGAACCCAGCCCCACGCGATCCTCTCCCAACCGGCCGATCAGGTGGTCGAGATGGCGGATCAGCACCTCCATGCCCACATCCGCGCGCATCTTTCCGTCCGGCCGAAGGAACGCGCAGGCGAAGTTCAGGCCCACCATCCCGTCGCTTTCGGCGATGGCGTCGAGCTGCCGGTCGGTGAGGTTGCGGGAGTGGGGCGACACCGCGTGGGCGCCCGAGTGAGTCGCCACCAGGGGCCGGGAGGACAGCCGCGCCACGTCCCGGAACCCGGCCTCGTTCAGGTGGCTGAGGTCGAGCATGATCCCCATCCGGTCGCAGACCGAGACCAGCCGCGCGCCCGCCTCCGTCAGCCCGGGGCCCGTGTCGGGGGAGGACGGAAAGCGGAACGGCACCCCGTGGCCGAAGATCGTCTCGCGGCTCCAGACCGGCCCGAGCGAGCGGAGCCCGCGGTCGTGGAGGGCCTGCAATTCGCCCAGGTCGGGTCCGATCGCCTCGGCGCCTTCCAGATGCAGGATCGCTGCCAGGGTATCGCCGCCGAACGCGCTTCGCAGCGCGTCCGTGTCGCGGCAGATCGTGACATGGCCCGCATTCTCCAGCGCCTCCAGGATCTCGATCTGGGCCGCGACGGTCCCGCCCGCCTCCCGCGCTCCGATCATGGCTGGCAGCGGCATGTCGTAGCTGTCGCCCTGCATCGCCGCCATCTTCGCCGCAAGATCCACGAGGGAGGGCACCCAGACCGCGAAGAACCCGCCGCCGAACCCGCCCAGCGTGGCGCCGGCGCGGTCGATGGCGCCGTGACCGGGCCGCTCCACGGTGCCGAGCGCGGCGATGCCGCCCGCCATGTGGAGGCGGGTCAGAAGATCGTTATGCCCGTCGAAGACAAGAGGCTCATGCATGGGGCGACGAAACGGCACCGACCGGGAAATGGCAAGGCCGACCGGCTGATACCCGTATGTGCGGAGGGGCCGGGACGCGTCCTGCGTCCCGGCAGCGTGAGGGTGATCGCCTACGCCAGGATCGCTGTCCTGCGCGCCTCTGCAAGCGCGACGGGTCGAAGACGCCGCCGCGAAGACAATGATGGTCACAAGGATGCATAAGCGGCGCGTCGCCGGCGGACAGGGTCCGGTCGGCTGCGCGGACCTCTTGCCGCAGCGACGAGATCGCCCGCATCGCGGATCATCGGGCTGCGACGGATGCGCGCCCCTGGATGGACGACGAAATGCCCATACGATGCGCAGATTGATGACTTCTCCCCATAGGTGTCCCGCCACCCTTCCACCAGCCGAGTCGGGGCACGAGGATATGAACGGCGCAGGTCGGATCGCGCGCGGCGCCCCGCATCCGGATACGACCGACGCGGCGGTGGGAACGTGCGTTGCGAGGAGCGGCCGCGTTCTCCGGTTCGCGACAATCCATCGGACGCATTCGATGTCCGGTCTCCCGGCACCCTCCGCGCCTTGCGGCGCATCCGGACTGGACGCCGGACATCGCCCCCGCCCTCTTGGTAAGGTCACACGCATCGCACCCTTTTCAGCCCGGGCGGATGCGCGATCCGGACCGACGGGCGGCTATCGCCGGTGGGGCGCCGCTACGCCCCCCGCGAGTGTCACGCGCAGCTTCGCCCTGTCCGAGACGTCCCAAACCCCCTATCACGGCCACAACGCCGCCCGGCGGAGCAGAAGGAAAAACGACATCTTGCGTAAGACGTACGACAATCCGAGGGTCCGGCTTCTTGGCCTCGCGCTCGCCGCGACGCTCTCGGTATTCCCCATGGGCCTTGTTGCGCAGCAGGGCAGCGGCGACGGTCAGGCCGGGCCGCCTCAGGACTCCGGTCCGCCGACCGTGGATATTCCGCTGATCGGCGAGGTTCCGGTGCCCGGCTTCATCGCGGCGATGCTGGGCCTTGGCGGCGACGAGGGCCAGGCAGGCCCCGGCCAGGGTGAGCAGCCGCCCCCGGCGGTCGTCTGGACCCCGGCGGAAACCCGCGCGGTGGCCGAGACCTTCGACTTCCTGGGACGCATCGCGCCGATCGAAGTGGTCGGGGTGCAGACGCGCGTGCCGGGCTTCATCGAGCGCGTGGCCTTCTCCGGCGGGCAGACCGTCGCAGAGGGGGACGTCCTGTTCGAGATCGAAGCCACGCGGTACGAGGCAGAGCTTCAGTCGGCGAAGGCCAGCGCAGAGAGCGCGCGCGCGCAGCTGACCGCAGCGCAGCGCAGCCTGGAGCGGGCGCAGGAACTGCGCGAGAGCGGTACCGTCAGCGTCGCCAGCCTAGATGAGGCGACGGCCGCGTTCGAATCCGCGTCTGGCACGCTTTCGCAGGCCGAGGCCGCCGTCCGGCAGGCCGAGCTCGATCTTGCCTACACCACGATCGCCGCGCCGATTTCGGGCCGGATGTCGGCGCCGCTCCAGACCCGCGGTAATTTCGTCGACTCCACGACCGGCGAGATCGCGGAACTGACGCAGATGGACCCGATCTGGGGCGTCTTCGCACTGGGTGAGACACGCCTGATCGAATGGCAGCGATTGGGGATCGGCGGTGAACCGGGCGCGGCCGCAGCCGACGACACCAACGACAACGGGGGCGAACCTGCCGCAGGGCAGCGCGTCTCTGGCGACGGGTACAGGCTCAGCCTGCTGCTTCCGGACGGATCTGTCTATGACGACACGGGGTCGTTGTCCTTCATCGGCTCTTCGGTCGATCCCGCGACCGGGACCGTCGATGTGCGGGTGGAGTTTCCAAATCCCGACGGCCTGCTTTTGCCGAACCAGAATGTCACCCTGCGCGTCACCGAGGCCGATCCGCCGGAATTCCCGGTCATCCCCCAGGCCGCCGTCCAGCTGGGCCGCGACGGGCGCGCGGTCTGGGTCGTGAAGGAGGACGATACCGTGGCGCGCGTCCCCATCTCGGTCCGGCCAAGCGGCCAGCCCGGAGAGGTCGCCGTGACCGAAGGACTGTCCGGCGGCGAGCGGGTGATCGTCCGCGGCACGATGAATCTGCAGGATGCCGCGAAAGTCGATCCACGCCGCGCGAGCGACGCGCCGGGCGCATCCACGCAATGATCTCGCGTGCATTCATCCGGCGTCCCCGCCTGGCCGCCGTGATCTCCCTGGTGCTGGCGATCGCCGGCGTGATTTCGATCTTCGCGCTTCCGATCACCCAGTATCCGGAGATTTCTCCGCCGACGATACAGGTGTCGGCCGCCTATCCCGGAGCGGATTCGACAGTTCTGGCCGAAACGGTGGGCGCGCCGCTGGAGCGCGCGATCAACGGGGTCGAGGGCATGATCTACATGTCATCGTCATCCTCGAATCAGGGCACCTATTCACTGTCGATCACCTTCGCGATCGGCACCGACCCAGACATCGCGCAGGTCAACGTCAGCAACCGCGTGCAGCTGGCGACCTCGCAGCTGCCGACATCGGTGGTCGAGCAGGGGGTGAGCGTCTCCAGCCAGTCGCCCAGTTTCCTGGCCGCGATCGCCTTTCCGGTGAGCCAGGACAGCGGCCTGACCGTGATCGAGGCGGCCAGCTACATCTCCACCAACGTGACCACCGCGCTGCAGCGGATCGACGGCGTGGGCAACGCGTCGGTTCTGGGCCCGTCGAACTACGCGCTGCGGGTCTGGACCGATCCCGACAAGATGAGCGCGCTGAATATCTCTGCCCAGGATATCGCCACCGCGATCCGGTCAGAAAACCTTGCCGCCGCCCTGGGACAGGTCGGCGCCCCGCCCGCCGTCGAAGGCCAGTCGCTGGTCTATACCGTGACATCCACGGGCCGGCTTTCGGACGTGGCGGATTTCGAGGATATCGTCCTGCGCGCCGGGAACACGGGCGGGCTGGTGCGCCTGAGCGACGTGGCGCGGGTAGAATTGGGGTCAGAGGACTATTCGTCGACAGCGTATCTCGGCGATCTGCCGGCGATTACCGTACAGGTGAACCAGGCGCCCGGCGCGAACGGGCTGGAAACCATGCAGCAGGTGCGCGACGAACTCTCGACGCTGAAATCCACCTTTCCCGACGGGCTGGACTTCAACGTCGTCTACGACACCACCGAATTCATCCGTGTCACCATCGAGGAGATCATCCGCACCCTGCTGATCGCGGCGGCGATCATCGTGGTGGTGGTCTTCGTCTTCCTGCAGGGGATCCGGTCGACCGTCATCCCGCTGATCGCGATCCCGGTATCGCTGATCGGCACCTTCGCGGTCCTGCTGGCGGTCGGCTTCTCGATCAACGTCATCACGCTTCTGGCGCTGATCCTGTCCATCGGGCTTGTCGTGGACGACGCGATCCTTGTGGTGGAGAACGCCCGCCGCATCATGGACGAGACGGATCTGCGCGGCCGCGAGGCCGTGGAACAGGCCATGGCAGAGATCCAGGGACCGATCGTGTCGACCACGCTGGTGCTGCTGGCGGTGTTCATTCCGACGACCTTGCTGCCGGGTCTGTCGGGCCAGCTCTACCGCCAGTTCGGGCTGACCCTGTCCAGCGCCGTCGTCCTGTCCTCCATCGTGGCCCTGACCCTGACGCCGGCGCTCTGCGGGTGGCTGCTGCAGGCGGGCGGGACGCCATCGCGGATCTTCCGGCCGTTCAACTGGACGCTCGACAAGGCGCGCACCGGCTACGGCCGCATCGTGGGCTTCTTCGTGACCAGAGGGATCCTGGCACTGGCGGCCCTTGCCGTCGCGGTGGGGATCGCGGCCTGGGCCTATACGTCGCTTCCGGGCGAACTGGTGCCGCCGGAGGATCAGGGCGCTCTCTTCGTGGACATCTCCTTGCCGGACGGCGCGTCGCTGGAGCGGACCGAACGCGCGATGGCGGAGATCGGCGCGATCATCGAAGGCACGGAGGGCGTGGACGAGGTGATCGAGGTCGTCGGCTTCAGCTTTCTCGGCGGATCGCGCTCATCCGTCGGGATCGCCATCGCCACGCTCAAGCCATGGGGGGAGCGGCCCAGCGTCTTCGCCCTGCTCGGCCGGTTGAACGGACAGTTCCAGACCATTCCGGGTGTGCAGATCGCGGCCTTTCCGCCGCCATCCATTCCCGGCACCGGCTCTGTCGGCGGGTTCTCGTTCGAGCTTCTGGCGACCGAAGGCCAGGATGCGAGCGAGGTCGCCCAGGTCGCGCGCTCGTTCGTGCAGGCCGCCAACGCGCGGCCGGAGATCGCCGGCGCGCGGACCAGCTTTGCCGCCAGCGTTCCGCGCATCTTCGTGGAGGTCAACCGCGACCGCGCGGCCCAGCTTGGCCTTTCCGTCGCAGATATCTACCAGACGCTCGGCCAGACGCTGGGGGCAGGCTTCGTCAACCAGTTCGTCTATCAGGGGCGCGTCTATCAGGTGCGCATCCAGGCCGATGCCGAATACCGCTCGGAGCCAGAGAACATCACCGATCTCTACGTGACCACAGCGACGGGCGGCCAGGTCCGGCTGGATGATCTGGTGGATCTCCGGACGGAGTTCGGGCCCTACATCCTGCCGCGGTTCAACCTGTTCACCGCCGCGTCCGTCTCCGGCAACCCGGCACCGGGGTCGTCCACCGGCGCCGCGCTCGCCGCGCTGGAGGAGGTCGCGAACGAAACCCTTCCCGACGGCTACACATACCAGTTTTCCGGCGCGTCGTACCAGGAGCAGCAAGTGGGCAGCACGGCCATCTACGCGCTGCTCGCCGCCTTCGTCTTCGCCTATCTCTTCCTTGTCGGACAGTTCGAAAGCTGGCTGCAACCGCTGGCGGTGATGCTGTCGGTGCTCGTGGCCATGGCGGGTGCGGCGGCGACGCTGCTGGTCTTCGGCTTCACCGCGAATCTCTATGCGCAGATCGGCATGGTGATGCTGGTCGGGCTGGCGGCCAAGAACGCGATCCTGATCGTCGAATTTGCTAGGGAAAGGCACGCGGAGGGGATGGCGATCACGGAGGCCGCGATCCTGGGCGCGCGCCAGCGGTTCCGCGCCGTGCTGATGACCGCGCTGGCCTTCGTGTTCGGAATGATGCCGCTGGTGATGGCGACCGGTGCAGGGGCGGCGTCCCGCAACGCCATCGGCGCCGCGGCCCTGGGCGGGATGGCGGCAGCGACGTTCCTGGGCATCCTTATCATCCCTGCCCTCTATGCGCTGCTCGAACGCGCGGGCGAGGGCACCAAGGGCGTGTTCTGGGGCCGCGAACCCGCGGAAGAGTCAGAGACCTAGCGTCAAGCTGCCCGCGATCCGCTGCAGCCCGACAGGCGTGCCGGATCGCACCGTGCATATGCCGGTGCGTAAAACTCGCGCCGCGGCCTGACCGTCGAAAGCGACAGCGCGGTGACCGCATAGATGCCAGTCCGACCTGTCGGGACATCCGCTGGACGACGCACTGGCGCGGGCCGGGCAGCCGCACGCCCGGGATAGACGAGCCGATATGCGCCGGTTTCGGCGATCCCCGTCCGGCATCGCAAGGCGCAAATACAAAGGGCCGTCCACCGAGGGACGGCCCCGGCAGGACTTCGGGTGCGCTCGGCGTCAGGCCGGTAGCGCGCCCCTGGCCTGCTCGACGATCGCCTTGAATGCCTCTGGCTCATGCACGGCGAGATCGGCCAGCACCTTGCGGTCGACCTCTATGCCCGCAAGCGTCAGTCCGTTGATGAAGCGTGAATAGGTCAGGCTCTCATCATGGGCGCGGACACCGGCGTTGATCCGCTGGATCCACAGGGCGCGAAAATTGCGCTTGCGGTTCTTGCGGTCGCGGGTGGCGTACTGGTTGGCCTTGTCGACGGCCTGGGTGGCCGTACGGAAGGCGTTCTTGCGACGGCCATAGTAGCCCTTCGCGGCCTTTACGATCTTCTTGTGGCGGGCGTGGGTGACGGTGCCGCCTTTGACGCGTGACATGGATCAGGCCTCCTTAGCGGGCGTAGGGCATGTAGGTCTTGGCGAGCTTCTGATCGGGCTCGCTCAGCACCTGGGTTCCGCGGGCGTCGCGGATGAACTTGTTCGACCGCTTGATCATCCCGTGCCGCTTGCCGGCTTGACCGCCCATGACCTTTCCGGTCGCGGTCACCTTGAAGCGCTTCTTGGCGCTCGACTTGGTCTTCATCTTGGGCATTTCCGTCTCCTTCCGGGGTTCGGTTCACCGCGGACTCGGCATGCCACATCGGCCGGCCCACGTGTCGGAAGCCGTCCCCCTAAAGCCATGGCGCGCGTTTTGCAAGGGCGGGGTCAGCTCACCAGGGCCGGAAGGGCCGGATGAACGCGGCGGGAACGTCGGCCAGACCGTAAGCCCGTGGATGCAGCACCAAGAGGCACGCCGCCAGCCCGCCGGTCAGCACGGAAAGATAATCACAGGTATCCATGAGAAAATGCAGAGCTTGCGGAAATGCTCATTCTGCTTGAAGTGGTCCCAGGAAATCGGACAGGTAGCTAAGGTGTATCCCGAACCTTTGGAGGGATACGAAATAGCGAAACGCCGGAAGTTCACGGATCAGTTCAAGGCAAAGGTCGCGCTCGAGGCGCTGCGAGGCGACAAGACGATCCAGGAGACTGCTGCGCGGCATCAGGTTCATCCGAACCAGGTAAGCGCTTGGAAGCGTCAGGCTGTCGACGGCATGGCAGACGTGTTTGCCCGTGGCAGGGCGTTGTTGCAGAACTCTAGCCGTAAAGGATTCACATCGGGAATTCATGCGCTTAGACGAGCAGCATGAGCAAGCCCAAGCCCGCCCGCTACCGCACGACGAACTGGTCCACCTACAACGATGCGCTCAGGAAGCGCGGGTCGCTGCTGATCTGGCTGGACAAGGAGATGACCTGGCACGCGCCGCATGAGGGACGCCCGGGGCGCCCCCCGGTCTTTTCGAATGCCGCGATACAGTTCTGCCTATCGATCAAGGTTCTGTTCAAGTTGCCGCTCAGACAGACTGCCGGGATGGTCGCCAGTCTGCTGCGACTCGCGGGGCTGGACTGGCCCGTTCCGGACTACTCGACCCTGTGCCGTAGGCAGAAGACCTTGAAGGTTCAGATCCCCTATCGCCGTGCTGGCGGGCCACTGAACCTGCTGGTTGATAGCACCGGCATCAAGTTCCTCGGCGATGGCGAGTGGCAGGCCCGGAAGCATGGCATTCAGGGTCGCCGCCAATGGCGCAAGGTGCATCTGGCGATGGACACCGCCACCTCGGATATCCTGGCCGTCGAGTTCACCCACAGCCGGGAAGGCGACAGCCCCGTCCTGCCGGACCTGTTGGGCCAGATCCCCGAAGACGAAGACATCGGCACCGTGACCGCGGACGGCGCCTACGACACCCGCCGCTGCCACGGCGCCGTCATCGCACGCGGTGGCACGGCAATCATACCCATCCGAAGGAACGGTCGGGCTTGGAAGGAGGACTGTCCGGCTGCCAAGGCACGCAACGAAACCCTGCGCGCCACGCGTCACTACGGTCGGGCGTTTTGGAAGCGGTGGACCGGATACCACGCCCGAAGCCGCGTGGAGGCCAAGATGCGATGCCTGAAGGCCTTCGGCGAGCGCATCGCCGCGAGAGACCCAGACCGCCAGACCGCCGAAATCCACATCCGTGTCGCCCTTATCAATCGCTTCAACGCGCTCGGCACCGCCGAGGTGGTCCGCGTGGCCTGAACCCGAACGGGAAAGGGACACTCACGCCTCAGGCGGCCTTTCTGCAACAAAACCGGTCTCTTGGATAGATTGGCTGCAAAAAGAGGCCCAGCGTACAAACTCAAGCGGGCTGTACGATATTCTTGAGATAGGAATTAAGCCAGCTTTCGAGAGAGTTGACGTAGTAGCCGAAAATCGTCAATGACCCTTCTCTAATATAGCTTTTGCCCCACCCAGTTCGCGACGATCAACCCCGGCACGCTGTCCAACGCTTGGTCAGCATCGCGGTCGAGATCAAGCCGCTTGTGCAGCTTGACCTGCGGGACCAGCAGGAAGATCGGAGCGGTGACTTGGTTTCGGCCGGTCTTCGCGCGCGAGGCCACAGCCTTACCGCGCTTGTTGATGCGAGCTCTGTCAGCTACGAGCAGGCTCGGACCTCGGCGGCGATAGACGAACCGCAGGCGCAGGCCGCGCCGCCGCTCCCATTCGCCCGGGGTGATCCGGCGACCACGCAGGCCTCGTCCTGCGGCTTCCGTCGGGATCGCGAGGTAGAAGCCTTCTTTCGAGCGGATCATCGGACCAGTGTCGTGGGCGCCCACGATGACCGGTGCTTTCGACCAGACCAGCGCCGCTGCATCGAGGCTTTCGCCTGCGCGCGGAAAAGTTTGATTGCGGATCGAGTTGGCAAGCCGTCGCCCGAGCCCCGCGCCGGTGATCTGCGTCCGCCACGAAGACTTCAACCCGGTCCCTGCCTCGCGCATCGCAGCGGTGACGGCCTTCTCGCCCGCCTTCACCTCGGCCTCCATGGCGGCGACAAGATCGGGCGTGATGTCGAGCTTCAGCTTCATGCCGGGCGCAGGTCCACGGTCCAGACCAGCCGCTCTCGGTCACGGACAGGCTCGCCCTGAATGAGAAAGGCCTCGCCGTCGATCTCCACGCGATCGCCGGGGCGTGGGTTCGCCACCTCGGCGACGCGAAGGTCGATCCGGGTTGTTTCAGACCAGAGCCGGGCGTCGCCAAAGTCGGTGATTGCATCAGCCTGCCGCGAGACGACGCGCACCAGAACGGGCGCACCACCATCGGAGGTGTAGACCGCCTCACGCCCGATGTTGGGATCTGAGAACAGTGCATCAACGATGGCGGCAAACGCCGTCATCAGAAGCTCGCGTTCAGGCGCACCCGGCCGATGGTGTCACCGGCTCCGCCAGCAACAGCTTCGGTGGCCACGCCGATCAAAGTGTTCGATGTGGCCACGCTTGTGGTGCGCTTGTTGGTGTCGTCCCAATAGACCTTGGCGCCAACGGTCCAGGCCTGCGAGCCAACCTTGGTGAGGTCGAATACGCCGGTCAGGGCGGCCTCAACGGGATCGTTCAGGGCGGCATCCCCGGCGGCAACGCCGAAGATGGAGCCGACGAGCAAGCCGTCGCCGGAGGTCACGGCATAGGGCGCGGTCAGGGTGATGGTGTTGCCGGGCTGGACGTAGTTTTTCATGTGCACGTTCCTTTGCAAACAGGAACGGGCGGCCCGATTGGACCGCCCGTCAGAGGTGAGATGTCAGGGATGACCCCGGTTATGCGCCCGGGTTCTTGTAGAGACCGCGCCAGTCGATCGCCTTGGCGCCGAAGTCGAGGCGGCACTTGATCTCGACCCCGTCGACGTCGAAGCCGTTGCGGGTCTCGATGTAGGCGCCTTGCTGGCCCTCGAGATAGGCGTATTCGATGGTGTCGATCTGGTTCGGGCTGGCCGCAAGATACCAGGCGGTTTCGCTGGCGGCGTCGAGGCGCGGCTCGCTGATCGGCGCAAGTGTGCGGATCGACTGCGGCACCACGCTAGACGTCGCGGCGGGGACAAGGTTCTGCGCAACCAGCTGCTCGGCCTTCAATTCCAGTGAGGCGGGCACGATCAGGAAGGCGGGACGGACATTCAGAACGGTCTTCTTGTCGAGGCCGGTCTGCTTGGCCATGGCGGCGCGGGCCGCGCCGACGCTGCTCACGTCGAGTGCTGCGCCGGTGCCCGCAAGGTTCTTATGGCTGTTGTGGAAGAGCGCGTTGCCGTCGGCCATCGCCGGGTTTGCGGTGATGATGCCCCAAACCACGTCCGACTCCAGCTGGGCGATGGAATTGCCGTACATCGCCGGGATGCGCGTGAAGGCGTCGAGATCGTCGTTGATCAGCGTCTGGCGCGTGATGGCGACCACCCGACCATAGGTTTTGACCTTGTAGCTCTCCTTGCTCTCACCCAGCGTGCCACGCTTGAACTCGCCGCTTTCGCTCACCTCCAGCAGCTGCGGCGCTTCGCCGAGCTGGACCCGGTGCATGGCCTTGAAGTCGGTCGCCAGAACCTGACGGCAGAACAGCATGAACGTTCGGGGATAGGCCTCGTAGGCCTGCCGCAGGGTCTTGTTGGTGACCGCCGAAAGGATCTCGGGGAAATCGGAAGTTGAATGCAGCGCGCGCGTAGCAACCTCGTCGCGCGACAGGCCGCGTGTGTTCACGCCAGCATTGCCGAGGCTTTCACGGGCCAGTTCTATGAGCGTCATGCCGCGATACTGGCGGGCGGCGTCCTCCAGCTGAAAGAGTGTCGGGCTATAGCGGTGCAGCAGCGCATTTGCGACGGCGTCGCGGCGGGTGACCTGTTCATCGCGGCCGCCCAGAGGGATCGATACCTGGCTGAAGGTGCGGGTTTCTTCGGACTTGGCGGCCACCTGATCGAGGATCAGACGGCGGGCTTCGCCAATATCGGTCCCGCGTTTCACCAGATCCTCGGCAAAGCTGCGTTCGAGGTTCAGACGTCCAGCCAGATCATAGATCGTGGAGACGCGATCACGCTCGGTTTCGCGCGCACGGGTCGCGACCGCTTCGGTGTCGGGTGCTGCGGCAGTGTCAGCCTTCTTCGATTGTGGCTGCGCGCGGGTCTCAACGGCAGCGGCAATCGGTTCTGCCGCAGCCGGTTTCGGTTCAGTCATCGTGGTGTCCTCGGTTTCAACCGGCTCGACCGGCTTTTGCGCTTGGGTTTCGGCGTCGTTCGCCGGATCATTGGATTTGTCCGTCATCGGGATGGCTCCTGTGTTGGTGGATGGGACGTCCCGGCGATGGAGGACGCAGTCATGAAGGGGGGATTGCGTGCGAAAGCCCGCAGCAGGATCCGCGCCAACGGGCACGGCGGAGACCTCGAAGGGCGTCCAGTCCACCGCGCGCCAAAGCTCGCGGGCCGCTTCGGGTTTCGAGACCTCAAAGCGATGGACCTGGTAGCCGATGGAGACCGCGCGGATGTGGCCGGCCTGGATGTCACGCCAGATCGGTTCGACATCGGCGCGCTCAGATATCCGGACCTGTGCGATGCCCCGGCCATTTTCGATCCGCGCCGAGCCCGGTACGACCGAGCCGATCACGGCATCCAGCGTGTCGACCTCGTGCACCTTCAGAAACGGCGCGCCCGCATTCAGACGGTCGAGCCGCACATGGTCCGGATCGAGGCTCAGTTCCTCGTCATAGGGCTCGCCGAACAGGGTCGAGCGGCGGACCCGCGCGCCCGCCGACCAGATCACCTCAACGGTGCGGGCGTCGGAATTGGCTGAGTTCGGCGCAAGCTCCGCCATCCGGCGCAAGGCCGGGATTTCGATCATCGTGTCCATATTGCTCAATCCTGTTGGTCGGCCTGCGCCGAGTCGGTGTCCGTGTCAGCGGCGGGCTTGTCGGCATCCAGATCATCGGCGGCCGGATCGCCGACCCCGTTATTGGATTGGGCGCTGCCGGTCTTGGTGACGCGGCGCGGGTCGCTGTCGAGCACCAACCCAAGGTCATCGAGTTTGGCGTTCGTGGCCGCGATTTCGGCCAGCACGGCGTCCGGGTTGCGGCCCTGCCGTGCGATCACCTCCGCGAGCGTCATGGTGCCAGAGCGGATCGACAAGAGGTTCGCCATCGCGTCCTTCTGTGGATCGACCGCCTCGAACTTCGGGGGCGACCATTCGACCGGTACATCAGGTGACGGTATCTGGCCCGCAGCCCACGCGGCTTCCGTGAACCAGCGCCAGACTGGGGTGCAGAACATCGGGATGAAGAGCTGCCACTGCACGGCGTCGATCTGGCGGCGGAACTCGACGAGGCCCGCCCGGATCGACGAATAGTTGACCTGGGACAGGTCCCCGGTCAGCAGCTCATAGGGCACCCGGAACCCGGCCGAGATCGTGTGCAGGCTCGCCCGCTTGTACTCGGCATAGCCTCCTGTGGCCGAGGGCTGGTTGAAGCGGATGTCTTTGCCGCCGCGGGCATAGGCGATCAGCCCCGGCTCGAATTGCTCGACCCGGTTGCCATCAGCATCCACCACGGAGGGCGCGATGCCCTGCTGGGCTTCATCGTCGCCAAAAACAATGGCCGTGACGCAGGCCTCGGTCTTCTTGCGGACCAGTTCGGCCACCTCGTAGTCGTCAAGGTCGCGCAAGCTGCGGATCACCGGTGCCCCCCATGGAACGCCGCGCGCCTGCGTGCGCTGTTTTTCATAGACGTGGGCGATCTCGGTCGCCGGGACCGAACGGCTCTGCAGGCCGTTCTGCAGCGCGCCGTAGGCATCGCCCGGATGCTCGGTATGCAACCAATAGGCCCGGCGCTTGCCGACCGGGTCGAACTCGATCCCTTGAACCAGCCGTCCCCCGCCGAGTACGCCGGATTTCGTGGCGTCGAGGAAGTCAGCCTCCAGCACCTGCACTTGCAGCGGCACCGGCAGCCCGTCGCTGGCGCGCCGCAGGCGGCGGCGCACCAGGACCTCGCCCGCCTCGACCATCTCGCGACAGATCAACGTTTGCAGACCATAGAAGTCGAGCTGGCCGTCGGCATCGGCCCTGTCCGACCATTGCGCGAAGAGCGCATCGACCTTGCGGTCCAGCTTGTCGTTGCCGCTCGCCGCGCGCGGCATGATGCCCGCGCCGACGATGTTGTTGACCAGCACCGCCACGGCCTTCGCCGCATGCGGGTTGTTGCGCACCAGATCGCGCATCCGGTCCCGCAAGAGCGCCCCGGCCACGCCGACCTCAGTGTCGGCCGAGGTGCCGGGCGCGCGCCAACCTTCGGTGCGCCGCCCCTTCGCGGCACCATCGTAGCCCCGCGTCAGGGTTTCAAACGCCTGCCTGGCAAGGACACGGCGGGCCGCAGTACGCGGGGCCACCGTGGCAATCGCATGATCAAACCAGTTGGCTGACATCAGCGATCTCCACGCGAGAAGCCCGCGAGGCCGGCGATCGGCAGCGGCTGTGTCGTCCCCGCGATAGCGCGTTCGATGGTGCGGATGCGCGCCAGCAGATCCTCTGCCGAGCCGTAGTCGACGGATTTGCCGTCATAGCTGACCCGTGTCGTGCCGCTGGCATAGGCTCGGCGCAGCGCCGACAGCTCGGTTTCCGTCCAGTTCGTCATGCTCAAAACCATCCTCCGCGCCGTCCAAGCCAGTCGGATTTGCGCTTGCCCTGCGACGTCTGCGCTTGCCTGTTGATCTGCCCCGCGGGGTCTGCGGAGACATCGGCCACCCCGAGCTGATCCTCAAGGTCGCGCCATTTCTCGTCCGTCCAGCGATCCGCTCCGGCGATCCAGGCGGCTGCGCGGGCATAGACGCGGCAGTCCAGCGCCTCGTTGCGTTCGCGCAGTTTCTGCCATTCAAGTCGGGCGAAGCCGCGCTTGGTGCGCACGGTGACCAGCTGTTCGGCCACGAACTGCTTCAGCCACTCGTTCTCGACCCAATGCGGCAGATGCACCGTGCCGGGTGAGAACGCCGCGCCGTTGGCGCGTTCCTCCTCGGTCGGCCGTTCCAGTCGCAGAAACCGATAGGTTTCGGCCTTGAAGGTCGATACCGCCACGGTCCAGAGGCGTGCCCCACGCCGCAGACGTTTGCCGCCCTCGGTCGCGTCCACATAAGTCGGTCCGGACACCGGGCTCGCGCGGTTGAAGCCTTCGACGCCTTTCACGGGCGCGACCTGCGCGAACCCTTGCGCCCGCGACCAGCCGTAGACCGCCGGGGCCTCATAGCCGGTGTCGATGGCAAGCCGCGCGATCTTCAAATGCGCGCGGCGTTCATGCGGCCATGTGCGATTCAGCAGCGCCGTCAGGTCGCTCCAAGCCTGATGCCGGTCCGGCCCGCCTTCGATGACAATGTGATCGACCAGCCAGCTTTCCAGTCCGCGCCCCCAGGCCCAGACATCGACCTCGATCCGGTCTTTCTGGACGTCGGCACCGGCGGTCAGGAACAACCCGCCCGCCGGGACAACGCCCGGTTTCCAGCGTTCGCGCTGGTCGTAGAGCCGCTGCCAGTCCGGTGCTTCCCCGGTCTCGACCCAGGTCTCGCCGAGGATCGTGTTCCGAAACGCCTTGATGGCCTCATCCGACCCTTGAGCCGCATCCCAGGCCCGTACGATCCGCTCCCAGCTCAGCCAACCGACGGGCGAATAGAGCGCCGAGAGGTGGTAGCCAACAGTGTTGGGATCTGCCGCCGTAGCGGTCGCCCGCCATTCGCCAGCCTCAAGCATGGCCGTCTTGTGATGTTCGGCGATGGGCTTGTCGCAGCCCTCGCAGTGATATTCCGCTAACTCTGGCTGCCCCTTTTCCCAGCGCAGGCGTTCGAATTTCAGCCACTGCATCGCGCCGCAATGCGGACAGGGCACAAAGAACCGGCGTTGGTCACTGGCCTCGTAGTCCCGTTCGATCCGGCTCATCCCCCGAATGGTCGGGGTCGAGACCAGGAACACCTTGCGCCGGTGCGCGAAAGTCAGCGAGCGCGCTTCCGCCAGCGTCACCGGATCGCCTTCCTCGTCGGCCGAGGCCGGATAGGCATCGACCTCGTCGAGGAAGATGTACCGCGCCGGGGTCGAGCGCAGCCCGACCGCCGAGTTCGCCCCCGTCATGATCAGGATGCCGCCCGCGAATTCCTTCGACAGCATTGTATTGCCCGCGTCCCGCGAGCGCGCCGGTTTGACCCGCTCCCGCAGTTCCGGGCTTTCGTCGATCAACGGATCGATCCGCTGTCGCGAGTTCCGTTTGGCCAGTTCCACCGTCGGCTGGACCGCCAACATCGGCCCCGGCGCCTGGTGGATCGCAAAGCCGATCCAGTTGTTGCCGGCCTCCGTGGCACCGACCTGCGCGGCCTTCATGAAGACGATCCGTTGGGTGGGATCGCCTGGGCTCAGCCGGTCCATGATTTCGCCCATGTAAGGCGTGCGCGCCGTGCGATACCGCCCGGGCTCAGCCGACGCGCGGCCTGAAAGCATGCGGTGCCGATCCGCCCATTGCGAAACCGTCAGGTCCGGATCCGGGGTGAGGCCTTCGCCCCAGGCGCGCAGGATTTCAGCCGCACCCTCGAAATCCTCATCGGAGATCGGGTTTGACCTCGGCAAGGTCGTCGAGCTGGGCACGGACGTGTTTCTCCAGAACCTTTTGCATTGCTGCGGGCTCAACGCCGAGGTCAGCAGCCATCAGCGCCGCTGCCCGCGCGGGCCAGTTGACCCAGACGTCCCGCTCCTGGCGCGCGAGCCGAAACACCAGCGACAGCGCGCGGGCCCGGTCGATCAACTCGCCTTTTAGCTTCTGCAGCCGGAGGCGGCGTTCCTGCGCCTTCAGCACTTCGTTCGCCGTCTTGGCCTGCAGGAACGTGGTGCCACCACCCACCGGCGGGGCAGACATTCCCTGTTCGCGAAGCGTTTCACCCACGGCCGAGACGGCAGCCTCGGATACAGGCTTGAGCTTCGGCTTCGGCGCTTTGCGGGTTTTCGACGGGTCGGTTGCCTGCGCACGCAGCGCATCGCTCGCCTCCGCGTCGATACTGCCATCGGAATGCAGAACCACTCGTCCCGTTGCCTTGGCCTTCTGGATGGCTCCGCGTGAGAGACCGACGCGGGCGGCGTATTGGCGCTCGCTCAGACCCTCCATGGAACGCTCCGATTATCATTCAAAATCATGTGCTTATGTAGTTGATAAGCCTCCGCACCAGAGCGAACGTGGTCCTACGAAAACGATGCAACTCACCACGGAGCCGCCACGATGACTCGCCTTAACCCACAGACAACGCCCCGCCATGAGCTTCGCGCCGAGAAAGCGCGTCGCAACAAAGAGGCGGCTGTAAACGCCTTCATCGGCAAGAAGGCCGAGATCGACGAGATGCTCGCCCGGCTACAGGGCCTCAGCGACGAACACTTCAACTGCCATCCCGACGAGATCGGCTGGGCCACGGTTGGCAGCCTCGAGCACTACGCCAGCCTCCTGAAGCGCATCACCGACAGCGCCTTTGGCGAAGGCGAATACGCGGAGTGACCCCGATGAGCAGCACCCTTGCAGAGCGCTACAACCTCGAGGTCAACCGCCTCATGCCACACATGGGCAGCGACCTGCAGGTCGATCCCAGCATCAACACCGCGAGCGAGATCGACGAGATCGTCTTTCGCCGCAGCGAATATCTCGGCGGCATGGCGGCCGTCCTCCTTGCCCTGATCGCGCGCGACAACTGAGCCTTCGCGCGTCGGTCCCGGCCCGCCCGAACGGCGGGCTCGCCTCGGTAGAAGCCACGCATTCCGCGCGGCTCAAACCGAAGAGGCACAGATGACCAAACTCACCGACACCCAAGCCATCATTCTCAGCGCAGCATCTCAACGCGACGGCCATATCGCCTTGCCGCTGCCCGACAGCCTGCGGGGCGGTGCCGCCGCAAAGGTGGTCGGCGCAATGCTCGCCAAAGGCTTCCTCGAGGAGGCCGAAGCGGACATTCGCAACGGCGAGCCCGTCTGGCGCGAAACCGGGGACGGTCACGGCGTCACGCTGATCGCCACCGACACAGGCCTCGCCGCCATTGGCATCGAGACCGACAGCACGGAGGTCAAACCGACCGAGGATGCAGCACCCAAGGCACGCGCGCCGCGCGTGGGCACCAAGCAGGCCACCCTAATCGCCATGTTGCGCGCGCCAGACGGGGCAACCATCGCAGAAATCATGGCCGCAACCGGATGGCAGTCACATACGGTGCGCGGTGCAATGTCCGGCGCGCTCAAGAAAAAGCTCGGGCTGAACATCACTTCGGAGAAGATAGAAGGACGTGGTCGGGTTTATCGAAACTGCAAAGAGTGATTGGCTGAGCCAATAGTCCAATTAGTTGGAGGATGTATCCCGATTGACTAAAACGGGATCTCGTCATCCGACGTGTTATTGCTCGCTTTCTCACGGAGTTTGCTGAGTTCTTCCTTAGGTGCGGAACTATTTCCATCAGTGAAGAATACTTCAAATCCGTATGAAGTGCGGCGGCGAACATGAGGCCTATTGTTCCCACGGTCCCACTCCGAAAGTTCATCGTAGGACGAGAACTGCGGACCTTTTGAGTATCCGCGTGACGCCATCGAAGCCCGCCAAGCATCGACCTCGTCTTGTTGCTCGGCGGCTTCGAGTTCGTCTTCAGTGGCCGTTCCCCACCAATTGGCCTTTTCTCGATTGCTTGCACGTAGGTACTGACGATTGTAGCCGTCAATGATGTCAACAGCGTCTGCACCCGCACCAAACACATCCTCGAAATCGCCCATATCGTTTCCGTCAGTTTTTCAACCCAATAAGACTTCTTGCGCCTAAGACTATTTCTCAATCATCCTACCGTCAGACGTCATCCACATTCCGTCACTGAAATAGGTATCATCACCACTGTCATCGATGGCGAACTCGTCATAGATCGCTTTCATTTCCCGAAGCGCCAATACAGAAATGTCTTCAAAACCCAGTCTATCAAGAATGGTCGCAGTGAGGTGAAGCAGGTCTTCTTTGTCAGGATAGACAGAAGACTCGATGTAAGGGCGTTCTGCGTGGTCCTTTTTCGTTGCAAACGCCATTTCACGATCCGCCAAAACCTGCACGGTTGCGCTGATCAATGCCTCTTGATCACCGTAGGCACGGTATTCTCCCGTGTCCTCCGAGGCCGTTGCCGTCATAATCCTGAAACCGTTGGCGTCAGAAATCAGCCTGTAGAAAACGTAAGGATCAGAGCAGATCCTGTACTCTTCTTGTTGGGAAGACAATTTGTTAGACTTCTGAATTATCGCCATGAATCCGGACCACGCTGTTTTCTGGCAGCTTACACTCTATCCGCGTTCAAACAACAGAACTTCGACCAAAGTAAGACGGTTCGGGGGTTCAATCTGCTTTGTGCATCCGGATCGCCTCGAACACCCGCCGGAGGGCGAAGGAACGCGCGATGCTCACCACGGTGAAAATCGCGCCCATCTTGAGGTTCTGCGCCAGCGTCGTATGCAGGCCGAAGATCGGGAAGATCAGGATCTGCGTGATGACCGCGACGCCGTAGCCGACAAGCACATTGGCGACGGCTTCGACCAGCGACATGAGGCGGGACTGTTTCATGCTGGCGCCTCATCCATCGGCCAGCAATTGAGCTGCAAGAGTTCGGAGCGCATGCGCGGCAACCAGTGGGACCACGCCGTTGCCGCAGAGCCGAAGGCGGTCCACCCGGTGGGCCAGCCCATCAGCGCCTCGACGAATGCTGGGTTCAGCGTCCGGCGCGGTTCGGAGGTATCGCTCCCAGCCGTCGGCGTCACCAGGACCTGGCGGCCAAGCAGGCCGTTCACCGGTGTGTTCGCCAATGTCGTCGCGCCGTCCTTGTGATCGCGCGCCGTCGGCGTCATCCACATCTGACTGGCGCTGGTCAGGTCGGCCGATTTGCGATTGCCCGCGCTCGGCTTGTTGCCGTCGGTCGCCATTGGCGTCGGCCAGTCCCGGGCCATCCCGTCCAGGCCCTTCTCGTTTTTCCGGGCACCGCCCCGACTGCGGAAGCTGTCGGTCTGGGGTGTTGGCCACATGGCGGCAGAGGTCGCCAGGTTCATCCCGTGTTTGCCCGCTTCTTGTGAGGGCGTTGGTTTCGTCTGCCGGTTCTCGTTGGCGCTCGCCCGTGGCGTCGGCCAGAGCCGCAGCAGCTCCGTCCGGTTCCCGCCACTCGACCGGGTCCCGGAGCAGGCGCGCGGGGTCGGCCAGTTCGCAGTCCGCTCGGTGCGCGAGGATGAAGAGCCGCTCGCGCTTGTGGGGCGCACCGACTTCCGCCGCCGTGAAGAGGCCCGTCGCAAGGCGGTAGCCCATGCCGACCAGTCCTCCGGCGACTTCGGGGAAGCCGAGGCGGAGATGATGGGCGACATTTTCGAGGAAGACGAAGGGCGGCTCGACCTCGCCAATGATGCGCGCGACATGTGGCCAGAGGTGGCGCGGGTCGTCCGCGCCCCGGCGCTTGCCCGCGACGGAGAACGGCTGGCACGGATAGCCCGCAGTGACGATGTCCACCGCGCCGCGCCACGGGCGGCCGTCGAAGGTTCCAACGTCGTCCCAGACAGGTGCCGGATCCAGGGCCGCCTCTTCCATCCGTGCCACGAGAATGGCCGCGGCGTAGGTTTCCCGTTCGACATGGCCCACAGTTCGATAACCGGGCATGGCGATGGTGAGCCCGAGGTCGAGCCCGCCTGCGCCGGAGCAGAGCGAGAGGCCGAACAGGTCTCCGACTCCGGAACCGTGTCCGGAGGAAGGTAAAGCCAGGTCATGCATCGCCTCAGCGTGGATTGGCCATGAGATCGGCGAAGCTCTCGCCGGTCCCGTCCAGCACGGCCTCTTGGCCGGTGAACTGCTGCCACCGCTGCACGGCGACATCGACATAGGCCGGGTTCAGTTCGATCCCGAGGCACACGCGGCCGGTGGTTTCCGCCGCGATCAGGGTGGTGCCAGATCCCATGAAGGGCTCGTAGACCGCTTGCCCCGGGCTTGAATTGTTGAGGATCGGCCGGCGCATGCATTCTACTGGCTTCTGAGTCCCGTGCACGGTTTCCGCGTCCTGATCCTTGTTCGCGATCTGCCAGAGTGTTGTCTGCTTGCGGTCACCCGCCCAGTGGCCCTTGCCGGTCTTCTTCACGGCATAGAGGCACGGCTCGTGCTGCCAGTGATAATCGCCGCGGCTCAGCACGAGGCGATCCTTGGCCCAGATGATCTGGGATCGGATGTTGAAGCCGGATGCCTCAAGGCTGTCGGCGACAGTGGTCGCATGCAGCGCGCCGTGCCAGACATAAGCCACATCACCCGGAAACAGCGCCCAGGCTTCCCGCCAGTCAGCACGGTCGTCATTCAGCACCCTGCCGGTGCGCCTGGTCGCGGCGGCCCCTGCCTTGTTGCGCCAGCCCGGATCGTATTCGACGCCGTAAGGCGGGTCGGTCACCATCAGCAGCGGTGTCACATCGCCGAGCAGTCGCTCGACGTCCGTGGCCACGGTCGCGTCTCCGCAGAGCAATCGATGCTTGCCGAGCAACCAGAGATCGCCGGGACGGCTGATCGGGGTTTCGGGGACCTCTGGAACATCGTCCTCGCCCTCGCGGGAGGCGGTTTCAGGATCGACCTCACCAGCCAACAGCGCTTCGAGTTCGGCATCGTCGAAACCGATGAGCGACAGGTCGTAGTCCTCGGCCATCAGATCGTTCAACTCGGCCGACAGCAGCGCCTCATCCCAGGTCCCGAGTTCCGTCAGCTTGTTGTCCGCGATCCGGTAAGCCCGGCGTTGCGCGTAGGTTAAATGCCCCAGTACGATCACCGGGGCCTCGGTCAGCCCTAGCTGCGTGGCGGCCAGCACCCGGCCATGGCCCGCGATCAGTTCTCCGTCATCAGCGACGAGGCACGGCACGGTCCAGCCGAACTCCGCCATGCTGGCAGCGATCTTCGAAACCTGATCCGCGCCATGCGCCTTCGCGTTGTTTGCGTAGGGCTGGAGCCTGGCCAGCGGCCACATCTCGATCGCGTCCGGGGCAAAGCTCAGGGTCATGCGGTTCGGTTCGCCTCAATCGGGTGGACTCCGGACACCGGCGGCCAGCCTGGACTCCACGAGGGGTCCAGCGGCCACCGGGTGTGTCCGGTGCCAAAGGTTTGTTTTGTTGTGGTTTTCAGAGGGTCGCGGGTGGATGCCTGCGCGGGGTGGCTTCCCAAAAAACCGGCCCTGTCGCTAGCGATATTGCGCGCTTCGCCCGCCCGTATACGTTTGGGGCCAGGAAGGACCCGTGAAGTCAGTGGGTTAGCGGTTTGGACCCGAACTGGACTCTGGACGCCGTGAGGGTATCCACCACGAAAAACGGGGAGAGCCGTCTTCCAACGCACTCT
Organism: Palleronia rufa; assembly: GCF_000743715.1. Lineage (GTDB taxonomy): Bacteria > Pseudomonadota > Alphaproteobacteria > Rhodobacterales > Rhodobacteraceae > Palleronia > Palleronia rufa. The sequence continues at coordinate 110,411 of NZ_JQEY01000002.1, read as the reverse complement.
CCCCATCATGCCCTACGGGTAGCACGGAAATGTTGCATGTGTCGAACACAAAAGTGTTGCAACATATTGGAGTCGATCAGACATTCAGCCGCGACGCGATCTTGGTCAAGGCCAGCTTGTGCTTGCGCCATGCCGTTGTGCGGTCGACACCAAGCTCGCCGCTGATCTGCTTCCACGGCACGCGGGCGGCGCGAGACCAGATCAGCTTGCGCTCCTCCACCTCGATCCAGAGCACCCAGTCGAAGGTCTGCTCGAGCCGGGTGATGGCGGAGGCCGACGGCCAGACCCGCATCGGCTGTGGATCCATCGCCGCGATCTCTCGGGCAGACCTCACGATGTCTGGCCAGGCGTTGAAATACCCACGCGCCTTAACCGGTGGCAGCTTGCGCAGCGTGCGAAATGCTTCCTCGAAGTGGTCGGCGACATCGTCGGCGGTCCATGTCTTCTTCTCACCCATGGCGGACCTCCCCCATGGGGCGTGGCCCATAGAGCTTGGTGCCCAGCTGCTCGACGAGTTCGCGTTCCGGCCAGGTCAAGCGATGGTCATCAACCGAAACCGCCAGCACGCCTTGCTCGCGCCAGCCGTCACGCTTGACCTCTTCGGGTGAGCGGCGCTGGCCGCCGTAGCCTTTGGGGAAATAGCTCATGCCACACCTCCCTGCGTCTCGATCGCCCAATGCAGGATCGCGATGGCATCGGCCTCGTTGTCGTCGGCGGGGTTGAAGCCGCGGGCGCGTGCCGCGTCAATCATCGCCTGTTTCGGTGCGTTGCCTTTGCCAATGGCGTGGCGCTTGATGGTTCCGACGGGCACACCCTCGTAGGGAATACCCCTCAGCTCTGCCCAGCTGGTCAGCGACGCCATAAGCCCGCCGTAGACATGGGCTGCGTCGGTGCCGGCCTGACGACGCACCTCTTCAAACCAGATCGTGCCGACCGGGCCGCTCAGCCGATCCAGTTCTGTGAGCCAATTGGTGAAGCGCAGATAGCGCATTCCGCCACCATCGTAGCGTCCGGGTTTGAACGACGCGGTACCTGTGGTGACCAGCCCGTCAAAGCCACGAAGCGCCCAGCCCGTGGTAGTGCCAAGATCGAGCGCCAGGATGGGACGCAGTTTTTTTGATTGGGTCATGACGACCTCCTCCTCGATGTGCTGGACGCGGCGAGAAGACTGGCCGGTGAAGGCTGCGATCTCGCCAGGCCCCGAAGGGTGGTCTGGTCATGTCAGGTGCTGGGCGAATGATCCGCCCGGCACTTCTTTCAGTTTCTTCAGGCGGGCGACTTGAAGGAAGTCAAGCCCTAAGCCACTGACCTGTATAGGTAATATACCTTCTTTCAATATTTCAATTTTTTCATGGGGTACATCATCCTATTTCCAACCGCGCGCGCGAGGACACACACCTACAAGGCACCTCTTGAAAGATTGAAAGAAGTGAAGGAAGGCAAAACGCGTCATGTTTTCAGCCACTTGACCCTCAACTTCTTTCAATTGAAGAATGCCCGCGTTTGAAAGAAGCCCGCTTTTCAGCCCGACAGCCGATACACCATGGCCCGGCGCCCCCTGGTATCCCGCATGCCTGTGGTGATGTCGCCGCTTTCGATCAAAGTCAGCAGGATCTCGTCCCGGTCGCGCGCTTTCAGCCATTGGGAGGCCCGGGTGATCTCTGACTTGGTGATCCCCTTGGTACCAGCCGCGCGGATGATCTCTTTTAGTCGCTTCAGATGGGCCTCCGTTTCAGTATCGGCCACGTGCCGCTCGATGGCTTCCATCGTTCTGGCCGCGAAGTTCCGCACGAAACCTATGGCCCATTCCGCCGCGCCGAGATCGATTATGGGATGTGCCGGATCGCGACCGACGGCGACGATGAGCGACAGCTTGAGGGCATTTTCTCCGATCCGGGCAAGGATCGCGGTGAACGCCGTGCCCCGCGCCGCTCGCAATTCCTCTGTCAGTCCGGCGCTCAACTCCTTGAAACGGGCTTTGGCCTCATCCGACATTGGCACCGTGATCGGGTTCACCGCTGTTGTCTGGCCTGGGGTCATTCCGGTGAGATTGCCGCTTTGCAGACCACCTCCGGCCGCAAGGGTCTTGAGCCCGTGGATCAGCGCCGGGGGTGTCTGCCGAATGCCGGCAGCGAGGTTTTCATCAGGGTAATCCTCATCGCTGGGCAGGATGAGAAACCGGGCGAGCGATCCATCCACAACATTCGCGCCCTGCAGCGCGCCCCAGAAGTGAAGGGGTGTCGTCGTGCCATAAACACAGAGACAGGGTTGGTTGATGTCGCGCCGGTCATTCGATCCGTCCCGGTTGGCGTATTCGGCCCCCAGGAACACCCCGCCGGCCGCTGTGTAGAGTTCGGTCATGTTGTCGAGGATCTCGGTGATGTGGCGCGGGCTGCGCTTGCGATCCGCCGCGGCCGACAGGAACATGCCGAACTCGTCGATCTGAAACAAGATCGCGGGCTGGCGGTGCAGCGCCGTCAGGAGGCCTGCACCCGAAGCGATCTTGTTTCCGCCAAGGTGATGGGCGAGCCCGCCTTCAAAGAACACCTCGTTGATGATTTCCCGCGCGTGGTTCTTGCCCGAGCCGCTATCGGCGATGCCGACAATATAGAGGTTGGAGCGCAGATTGCTCTCGGTCCGGTAGTTCCGGCCCATGAGCGCGCCGATGGCGCAGAGACTTGCGCCGAGTGACAGAAGCGGCTGCGGTCGCCTTGCGGTCGACAGCATGTAGGCGGTCAGATCCCCGACCAGCCCGTCCGGCATATGTAGCGTGTAGGCGGCGTGATCGTCCCTTTCCGCGTGGGGCTCAGATGGGCTGCCCAACTGTGACAACAGCCCTGCAGCGGGGTGCGTTTCCACGCAGTCCGTGGATCCGTCAAGGCGCAGCGACGCGTCGGGCTTCCAGCCGCGCTCCAGGGCGAGATGATAGATCGACCCCGCGCCGATCCGGTCCGGTCTGAAGCTTGTCCAGGTCTTGAGCGTGGTCGCCGGTACATCCTTTGCGGCCTGTGCCGACCATTGCGCGAAGACATCCTCGCCGTCATCGCCAAGCGCGCCTTTAAGCGCCATGCCGATCCGCATCCAACTGTCGTAATCAAGCTCGGCATTCGGCAGGCATTCGAGAGCCGCTTGAATCGCCGGCAGCGTGCCTGTCTGGCTGTGCCCGGTGAGATGGGAGTGCACTGTGGGCGTCACCGCGAACCCGCGGTGGCGAACTGCGTCTGGAAGCATTGCCTGAGCCTCCTCGAGGAAGGCCAACGCCTTATCGGCCGTGATAGTCGGGAGGTCGGCGATATCGAGGTCAGCCAGGCCTTCCTCGGGCCAAGCATAGGGCGCGCCCGTATCGGGATGGGTGGCGTAGGCCAGAAACTGTTGTCCGAGACAGAGCACCTCTAGCGGATGGCGCTTGATGCCACGAAACGGCTCTGCCGCACGGTAGACCAGCAAACGCTTGGGGGCGCGTCCGATGCGCAGCGCCGGTGTGTCGCCAAGGCGATCGCGCGCCAGCTTCTCGATCTTCAACGCGAGCTCAGCATCCTCGGCGATGTCGATGTCGATGGCGGCAACCGCGCCACCGACGAGCCCGACGCCGCAATTGGGCCAGGCAGACCAAGTTGCGACTTCGACCTCGGTCGTCGGGCGCGCGGCATGGCGGTTCCACTCCGGGTAATCCACCCAAGCGCCACGCTGGAAACGGCCGGGTTTCTTGGTGCCGGGCGCAATGGGCAGGATGGCGTAGCCATTGGTGACAAGCCGCGCGCCGTAGCGCGCCATGTGGGAGGAGCTCTGCATCAGAAAGGCACCTCCGGCACCATGCCGTCGAGCCGGGTGCGATCCCGCGCGGCAAGCTCGCGCAGGTGATCGCAATAGCCGGTGACCACGACATCAATGAACTGATCCCATTCGGTCGCGCTCAAGGTCGTGAGATCGGATTTGCCGATGCTCTCCAGAAAGGCACCACCTTCCTGACCGCCAACGGTCATCGCCTCAGTCTCGTTGGGTGTAGGATCGATCATGCCCTTCCTCCCATGGCAGATGTTTTGACACGTCCGGCTACAGAGGGACTTGCGGCTTTGGTCGCGCCACGGGTCCGAGACGGGGAAGACAGGGTCGAACCAGCCAAACCCGCGAGGTTGCCGGTGGCAGACGGCGCAGAGGCCGTTGTGGAATGCGTGCATGGGTCAAACCTGTAGCCGGTGATCTCGAAAAACCGGCCCGACGGACGAACCGAGATGTGGCTGGGACGTGCCAAGCTGCGGGATAGCGTCAGGGCCTCGTTCACACTGCGCGGCACAGGCTGACCGGGCGCACGCTTGCGCCACCAGTCTTCTGCCTTTCGCCGCGCGTAGCCCTGATGCTCGAAGCAGATCCACTCCTGATAGGTCGTGAGCCCGCAGCTATAGGTCACTTTCAGGGAGGGCCGACCGCCCCGCTTGTCATGGCGGCTGTAGGACACGTTGCTCACGGCGACCCATTGCGGTGCCTTGGGCGACAGGACGGGCAAAGTGGCTGCGGTCGGCGCGATCTTCACCTCACGCGGCGGGAACACATAACCGCAATCCGGGCATTCCGCCGCCGAGAGGGCGACGATGCTATCGCAGTCCGGGCAGACCTTGGTCGGCGCCTCGCCCCCGCCGCCATCACCGGGGCGTTTGGGTCGCACCAGGTCGATCGGTCCGTGGCGACGGACATTGCCCGCGAAGTCCAGCACCAGGCAATTCTCCTTGCCGGGCGCGAGACGGGTGCCGCGCCCGACCATCTGCACATAGAGCCCGGCCGATTGCGTCGGGCGCAGCAGCGCGATCAGGTCGACACCGGGCGCGTTGAAGCCGGTGGTCAGCACGCCCATCGATGCGAGCGCCCGGATTTCGCCGCGCTTGAAGGCGGCAAGGATCGCATCGCGCTCGTCCTTTGGCGTGTCGCCAAAGATCGTGCGGCAACTGATGCCCTGGCGGCCGAACTCCTCTGCCACGTGGCGCGCATGCTCGACGCCCGAGCAGAAGGCCAGCCAGGATTTCCGATCGCGGCCATGCTTGATGATCTCGGTGACGGCCGCGCGGGTGATGGCGTCCTGATCGACCGCCGCCGCCAGATCGCGCGCAATGAAATCGCCAGCGCGGGTGCCCACCTTCGATACATCCAGCCGGGTGGCGGGCTGCTTCGAGACCAGAGGGCTCAGATACCCCGCATCGATCAGTTCGCGGACCGGGGCCTCATAGGCGATGTCGGTGAAGAGCGCATTCTGCCCCTCGTGCAGCATCCCGCAGTCGAGCCGGAACGGCGTGGCGGTTAGCCCGATCACCTTGAGCGCTGGGTTGATCGCCTTCAGCGCGTCGAGGAAGCGCCGATACATGGTGCTCGATTTTCCGGGGATCAGATGCGCCTCATCGATCAGCACCAGATCGGTGTGGCCAATCTCGGCCGCCCGGCGGTGGATCGACTGGATGCCGGCGAAAAGGATCCGCGCCTGCGCCTCGCGCTTGCCGAGGCCCGCCGAATAGATGCCCGCGGGCGCGTCCGGCCAGAGGCCGATCATCTCGGCATGGTTCTGGGCGATCAACTCGCGCACATGGGTCACGATAATGATGCGCTGGTCGGGCCAGGCCTTCAGGACGCCTTCGATGAAGGACGCCATGACGAGCGATTTGCCGCCCGCGGTCGGGATGACGACCAGCGGATTGCCGGTGTGGGTTTGGAAATAGCCGTAGATCGCCGTGATCGCGGCTTCTTGATAAGGGCGCAGGGTCAGCATGGCGCGGCCTCCGGGGAACGGGCGTCATTGGTCCAGGTCGAGCCATCGGCCATGCGGTAGGTGACGACATCGTCGCCCGCATCGATGACCTCGCCCGGGATGAGGTCGGGGATGAAGAGATGGCGGCCGCAGGCCGCGCGTTGCTCCGCCGGTCCGAGCATCCGGTCGTGGCGCGCACAGTGCCAACCACCGACGTCTTTGCTGGCCGCGCTTCCGGATGAAGAACCGGTATCCACTTCTTCTGGAAGCGCTCCGACGGGCGTCGCATGCAGGCAGGACCGGCAGGTTACCGCGACCCCACCGCCGTCATGGCAGGTCGCATGGTGATCGCAGAACCGGCATTCGAACCAGGCCGGGTCCTCGCTGATCCGCGCAGGCGGATGCTGGGCGAAGATGATGCGCCCCGCCTTCTCAAGAAGGCGTTCGGCCATAGCGTGGTCCGCCTCGATACGCTCGATATGCAGCGCGTCCGTGTCCTTGCAGACCGCGACGTAGAGGGCGCGCGTGATGCCTGTCAGGTGCATGTAGATTTGCATCTGCGCCGCGTGCTGGGGCTTGGCCAGAACGACACCCTTGGCGACCAACTCGTTGAAGCTCTTGACCGAATGGGTCTTGAACTCCAGCACATGCCAGGTCTTGGGCGCTTCCAAGAGTCCGAGGGCCACGCCATCGAGTGAGCCACCGAAATGCCCGCCATGGGCCTCGACCCGGAACTGGCGGCCGGTCTCGGGATCGACCTCAAGCACGGTTGCCCCGGTGGCACGCAGGTTGCGCACAACACGGTCCTCTTCCAGCTGACCCGTTTCGAAGAGGCGCAGCAGACGGCCGGAATGGCGCGCGGGCGTGATCCAGCGGAAGTCATACCAGAGCGCCCGGGCACAGGATTTGCCGATGATCGACGCCCCGAGGTGATCGCGGAAACCATCGCCCTGGCGGGTCTCATAATCGGCATAGATCGCCGTCAGCGTCGGCGTGGGGGCTTCGGGAAGCTCTGCCATCACAGACCCTCCCGTTCGCTGCGTGCCTGAGCCTCGGCCAGAATGCCATCCCAGGTGTCGGGATCATGGCGTTCCCGCAGGATGCCGATCAGCGCGTCCTTGAGTTTTTCGCGGCGACGGCGGCCAGTGCCTTGCGCCATCAGTTCGGCCCGCTCGCGGTATAAGTGGCGCAGGGCCGTGCGGGCCCGGTGGAACCAGTCCGGGTCGATTGGCCTCGCCCCGCGCTGGCGCGCCAGATCAGCGGTCGCGATCTGGGTGCGAATCTTGGCGATATCGTCGTCGAGTTCGATAAGACGCCGTTGATGTTCAGGCACGCCGGGGCTGTTCACAGCCGCAGGGGCTGCGTTGGTCATGTCAGTCATGGGAATTTCCTCAGATTGGGTTGCGCGCTGCCCCGACAGTCAGGGCGCAGGGCAGCGCGAAGGCTCAGCCCTTCTTGTTCCAGGGCGCGGAGGCCATTTTCGGCGGCGGCGTAGAAGCGCTCCCGCCATTGGGCGGTGTTGCAGCTTGCTGGGCCGCCGGTCCGGGCTCGGGCAGCAGGTAGCGAATGCCGTTGCTCTCGCCGTAGCCGTTCTTGGGCGGTTTGACCGTCACCTGAATGGTCATCGGGATGAGATGCAGCTCCTCGCTGTCACTGACCTGCATCTTGCCGGTGGCGTGACAGATCGCCGACAACGTCCGCTGCGCGATTTCCACTGTAGTCGGGTTCGGGTTCACCAGGTTAAGCTGGTCAAAGATCTTCCGACCCTTGTGTTCGCCCTCCAGGATATCGAGCATCAACCACAGGAATTGGCCCATCCCATTGCGGGTCACGCGCATCTCGCTTTCGACGATCTGGGCGCGGTACTTGCCTGCGGGAAGGACCTCGTAGGCGGTGGTGGGCTCGACGCCGGTCGCGTCGAAGGACGTATCGAAACGTGCCATGGTATTGTCCTTTCTGGATTATTCAGGCTGCGGCATGGCTGCGAGGAACTCCGACCACGCAAGCGGCAGGGTGTCCGGCAGGCCGTAACGGTTCTTGGCGAGAAAGGCGGGGCGCTCTTCGGTGTGCATGACGCGCGCACCGGACCCGAGCGCCCGGGTTACCTTCTTGTTGAAGCCGACATCGGATTTCGCAACCGAGATCTGATAGTTGGCGAAGAGCACCACGTCCGAATGCTCCTGCAGCAGCGCCGAGGCGCGGGTCTGCAGCTTGATCACATAGCGGTCGTAGGGTTCGTGCTCGGGGCTGTCGAAACGCTTGATGTCGGTATGGGCGATCTGGATGACCACCATGCCCTTGCGGTCCCGCAGCACGTTGAGCTTGTCGAGATACTCACGCCAGATGGTCAGTGCCTCGGCATAGCCCTTGCCGAAGCCCGGCGTCTCGATGGAGGCCCAGCCGTTGCGTTTGCAGGCCTCGGCCCAGATCAGCGGCTCCAACCAGTCGACGCTGTCGATGACGACTGTGCCATAGTCGTGGTCTTCATCCAGCAAGGCGTCGAGCGCTTCCGACACGTCGGCATAGCCCGTCGCCAACGGAAAATGCGGGACCTGCAATTTGCCAAGACCATCCTCGGTCATGAGGAAGACAGGCCGGTCAGCATCGGCCGCGAAGGTGGATTTGCCGACCCCGGCCACGCCGTGGATCAGGATGCGCGGCGGCTGAAGCACCGATGCTGTGCGCAGGGAAGCGAGAGAAATGGCCATCAGCGCACCTCCTCGTTCAGCATCAGGCGAAACTTGGGCTTGCCGGTGCGGACCGTGCGCGCGGGCTCGAAGCCCTTGCGCCAGCTCTCCGGCAGCGCGGCGTATTTGCGTTCCGAAACCTTCAGCGTGGTTTCGATGAACTCGGCCGGGTTTTCGCCCGATGCGGCGATGGTTTCGGCCAGTTCTGCCAGCGCGCGCTGATCCCAATCGATGCGTTTTGGCAGGTCAGCGATCACTGTGACGCCGTCATCCTCTAACCGGATCGTGCCGGTGTCCTTGCCCGCCTCCTGGCGGTTGTCATGGGCGCGGTCGGCGTACTTCAAGGCGATCGCGCCTTCGAGCCAGTCGGACACCATCTTGGCCCGCTGAAGGTCTTGCTGTGCCGCCTCTTGCAGCAGCGCCAGTTGATCAGCGGAAAGCGCAGCGATCTCGCCGACGGGCATGGCGGGAACATCCGCGAGTGTGATGTGGTTAGGGATCGTCATTGCAGCCCCCTTACGCCGACATCGGGCGATGGGGTTCGCCGTCTGCGCCGCGGATCTGCTCGGCCTCGAACGCCTCGACATCTTCGAGGCGGTAGATCACGCGGCCGCCGAGCTTGATGAATTTCGGGCCTTCGCCCGTCCACCGCCAGCGCTCCAGCGTCCGGTGCGAAATGTTCCAGCGAGCCGCCAGCTCGATCTGGGAAAGGTGCCTTGTCGCCATGTGAACCTCCTTGGGGATTGTGCGAACAGTTGCGGGACCAACATCGCGGAGGGGGCGGTAGGGCTGAGGGAGGGCAATGGTAGGGAAGCCGGTAGGAAGGTGACAAAAAGCAAAAGGCCGCCCTGCTGGACGGCCTTTGAAACGGCGATGTCTGGTCACGTCAGGGCTCGATCCAACAATTTCCGTCGGCGTATTTGATGAAGGAACGCCAGTCGTCGCGACCGCTGAATACCTTGGAGAACGCGTTCGTGCTGTCCCCGTAGCCCGCCTCGAAAAGGACGACCGCCGTCCGGCACACAGGCGAACCTGACCAATAGGCGTCAAACAACAGCCCCAAGAGTTGCCGCTGTTTATCGCTGCCAAAGGTGAGGGTTTCGCCGCGTAGCCAGACGATGCCGTAATCGTCAGAGTGATCGATAGGAAACCGTCGCTGCGCCTGCCCGGGGAAGACCCTTGCCCCCAGGACCTGCGGTGAGATCGCTAGCTTGGTCGGATCACTTGCGACATCCGCAACACTGATGAAGTGATTTCGCTTCTGGGAGGTCTCCGGGATACGCCCACCGGCCGTCGATGTCAGGATGATGCGGATTTCGTGCGGCGGCTTGCGTGCAATCAGCGCCTCAAGCTGCGCCCAGACACGCGGATCAATGAGTCGCCGGGCGAACCAGACGGGCACCGGGGCCTTGGCGCCGGCAAGCTTGATGGTGCCCACATCCCAGATGAGATCGGCAATCAAAGGTGTCGGACGGGAGGGCCCGGCACGCTCGAACGCCACCAGCATCTTGGCGAGGGCCAGACCACAGTCGACCCTGCATGCCGCGATGTCCTGATCGGTCACAGTGATCCATCGGCCAATGCTGTCGTGATAGCCGAATGATTTCAGCTCGGCCGACCAGATCGCCTCAAACGGCTCATCTTCGTAGTCATCCATACCCGCAACGACCGGGACATGCCCGTTCGGAACCAGCAGGTTGGCCTTCAACAATGCGTCTGTCGCAGCGCGCGAGACCTGGTGCAGCGCCGATACCTGAAGAGACGCGCTGCGGGCTTCCATGGCCCGCAGCAGAAGATCGATCGCACGCTTACTCAAGGACGTCGCCTTCGTCGGTGTCGTCTTTCAGGATGCCCCAGAGCCGCAGGTACTTCTCGCCGATCAGGCGCTCTTGCGGCGTCATGTCTTTCAGGTTGCAGCCATGCGGCATGGTCACGGTCAGCGACAGAGATTTGCCGCGCCCGCCCGAGGGACCGGGGTGGAACTTGATCGTGAAACGCGCCCGCGTGATCACCCATTCCGGCACCTCACCGGTAACCCCGTGGGCGAAAGTACCTCCGCCGATGTCCAGACCAATGCGATGCTCGGCCATCTGCCAGATTGTCCGGTCAGCGCCTGACATGGACTCCAGCGTGATGCGTTCCTTCGCATCCCCGAGATCCATCAACCGCAGTTCCTTGACGGTCACGCCGGCGATCCCGTCTGCCGGATCGGTCGGAAAATCGAACGGCTGCGCGAGCATGCTGAGATCATATTCCCGCAGCGGCAGCTGTTGCTTTTCGTCAATGGCAATGCCGAGCAGATCACGCGCCATGAAACGCGTCAGATCCATGCGATCCTCGCGCGTCTTGGCCACGACCTCGATCACGCCGGTCGCCGCCTCATAGGTCAATGCAGCCTCGAACACCGGTTTGACGATCCGCCGCGCCAACGTGCTGTTGGCATCGAAACCCAACATGTCCTCGGGGCGGCCTTCGCGGTAGACGGCCACCTGAACGAGTTCGCATTCTTCACCGTCGAGGATCACCCGGTGGCGATCGAAGATGTCGACATGCACATTGGGTGTTTCGAACCGTTCACGGATCGCGGCAGTGAAGGCAGCAATCGAGATCGGATCATTCTTCACATCCAGACCTTCATCGACACCGAAGCCGCTCCAGGACCGACCGCGCCGACGCTCGTCGTTGTAGCGGACCTCTTCGGCCAGCCGGAACCGGTCTGCCTCGTTCAAGAACACCCAGAGTGATCGATTGTTGGGGCCCTCGAGCGTGTCGAACGTCGCGCGATCCAGCACGACATTCTGCAAGGCATTCTGCCCGGGCTCATCTGCGAGGGCCGCAACGCGCCCAGCGTCAAGGATGACGCGCTGCTTTTCAGCCTCGTCCATGTCGTCGACTGCCTTGATCAAAGGCTCGACAACCTCCGGCTCGGGTTTGGTCCAGTCGACCGGAGGAAGGGAGGTGAAGCCGCCTGCGGTAAAATAGTCCTGCAGCCGGGGAATCGGGGTTTTGCGGAGGAAGGAAGCAATCGCTGTCATGACGTGGCCTTTCTAAGCCTGGGAGGGAGGAGGACGACAGAATCGCGAAAATGCGATACGATCATGTTCGATATATACCGAACAAATCGTCAGGTCTACTTGCGCGGAACATTTTTGTTCGGCATATCGAACAAGCGTCCTCCAACCAAGGAAATCAAGGATGATACGATGACCACGTCCCTCGGCGCCAAGATCAAGCGCCACCGCAAGGAGAAGGGATACTCCCTCGACAAACTCGCGGCGCTGACCGACTCCAGCAAAAGCTATCTTTGGGAACTCGAGAACCGTGATACCCGAAAACCGTCCGGCGAAAAGTTGACCCGCATTGCCCAGGCACTGGAGGTCACGACCGATTACCTGCTCGATGACAGCGAGGAGCCCGGCGACGAGGTTCTGAAAGAGGCATTCTTCCGCAAGTTCAGCAAGCTCGATCCCGAAGACCAACAGAAAATCAACCAGATGATCGATATGTGGGGGAAGAAGGATTGAGCCTGCCGACGACGCCTCAGAGCTGGGCCAACCGCCTGACGAAAATCCTGTCCGTGCATCAGGCGGTGCACGGGCTGCCGCGGTTCCCCATCGACGTGGCCGCGCTCGCGCAGGATTTCTCGCGTCAGGTGTTTCCAGACGCGCCGATCACCATCGTGAAGGGGCTTGCGCTGTCCAAGGGCGTCGAAGGCATGCTGATGCCGCATCCTAGCGGCTCCGGCGAGTGGGGCATTATTTACAACGAGACCATCCGGTCGTCGGGGCGGCGCAACTTCACGCTGGCCCATGAGCTGGGGCACTACCTCCTCCACCGAAACGCCAACCCGCGTGGGCTGGAATGCACCAGCCGTAACATGGCCGATTGGGATGAGGCCCGGAACAAGATCGAGGGGGAGGCAAACACCTTCGCCTCCTACCTGCTGATGCCGTTCGACGATTTCCGCGAACAGATCAAAGGACGGATCGTCGACATCAACGTGATGACCGAACTCGCAGATCGATATGCCGTGTCGCTCACAGCCGCGATCCTGAAATGGATGACGATCACCGATAAGCGCGCGATGATCGTGGTTGGCAAGGAAGGCTTCATCGACTGGGCGTGGTCCAGCGAACCGTTGTTGAAGTCCGGGATCTTCTACCGGGCACGCCAAATCGTGACGGAATTGCCAGCAGCATCATTGGCGGCGCGAGAAGTCGATTGGGACACAGGTCGCCACGGCGTTGAGCATCCGGCCGGGGTCTGGCTAGGCAACGAACCGGTCCGCGAGATGACGGTGTTCTCGCCGGGCAATGAAATGTCGATCTCATTGCTCCTCTATCCCGACCAGGCGCCCTCGCGTTGGGAGATGGCCGAGCTCGAGGAAGAAGCTACCGTCGATACGTTCGACAAATTCATGGGCGGTTCCGGGCGGTGATTCGCCGTGAGGCCCGGTTAGGACGGCCAATGAACTGACAAAGCGCATACGCAATTTTACGCGGTTCTTCGCACAGGTCGAATCCTGCCGTAAATTATTGATTTACTTGTATTTTTATGATTTCGCGATACGATTACGGCATCATCTCAATCGCGAAAAGTCGCCATGACATCTGATTCAGAAGGCCCGATTTCCGGGCCCAATCCCCTATGCCCTGAGCGCATGTCGGCTGAGGCGCGCATCGAAGCAATCGGCCGCATCCTCGCTGGTGGCCTGGTGCGTGTTCTGGCCGAGGAGTCCAGTTCTTTATCTGCCGAACCCGGAGACCGTTTCGTGGACTTACCGCCCCGAAAGAGCGGTGGTCGTCGCAGGAAACGTATCCGTATCGGAGGAATTGATGAAGCATCACAATAAGATAATACCACCCACACCGGGCCAGGATGCCAGCCTGGACCAAACGGTCCTGTCGCGTCTGGCCGCGTTGAAAACCCTGTCCGTCAAGGAATTGAAAGCTGAGTGGGAAACCCTGATGGGGAGCTCAGCGCCCAATAACAGCCGCGCATTTCTGGAGGGCAGGCTCGCCTATCGCATTCAGGAAGTGACCTACGGCGGGCCGGATCGGGAAACCCGGCGGATGCTCGATCTGCTCGCTGACGAGGTCGAAGGGATCGCGCGCCGCAAGCATCAGATCACGGATCCTCGCAATCCCGTCCCGGGCACGCAGCTCATCCGCGAATGGAACGGCGTCGAGCATACGGTGACCGTTTTGAAAGACGGGTTCGATTGGCAGGGCCGCAAGTATAAATCGCTCTCCGGCATCGCTCGCGAAATTACTGGCACGCGGTGGAACGGCTATCGCTTCTTCGGGCTACAGACCCGTTCCCGGGAGATTTGACCATGGACAGCAACACGCGCCCAAATCGCCGTTTGCGCTGTGCGATCTATACCCGCAAGTCGTCCGAAGAGGGGCTCGATATGGAGTTCAACAGCCTCGATGCACAGCGCGAGGCCTGCGAGGCCTACATCGCCAGTCAGCGATCTGAGGGCTGGGCCTGCCTGCGCGAGCGCTACGACGACGGCGGGTTCTCCGGCGGCACACTGGAACGCCCTGCGTTGAAACAGCTGATTGCCGATGTAGAAGACGGCCTCGTTGATGTGATCGTGGTCTACAAGATCGACCGCCTCAGCCGCGCCCTGATGGATTTTTCGAAGTTGGTCGAGCTTTTCGACCGGCATGGCGTCACTTTCGTGTCGGTGACCCAGTCCTTCAATACGACAACATCGATGGGACGGCTCACTCTGAACATCCTGCTCAGCTTCGCGCAGTTCGAGCGGGAGGTAACGGCAGAGCGGATCCGGGACAAGGTCGCCGCCTCGCGGAAAAAGGGAATGTGGATGGGCGGCTACGTCCCCCTCGGGTACGATGTCGTCGACCGCAAGCTTCTCGTGAACGAGAACGAGGCGGCGCAGGTAAGGCGGATATTTGAGCGCTTCGTCGAACTTGGATCCGCCACGATTCTGGCGCGAGAGCTCCGCCGCGAAGAGGCCCGCAACAAGCAGGGGACGCTGATCGACAAAGGTTATCTCTACCGATTGCTCAAGAACCGCGTTTATCGCGGTGAAGCTGTCCACAAGGGTACTGCATACCCCGGCGAGCATGATGCCATCATTGACGCCGACCTCTGGGATCGCGCCCACGCCATCCTGCAGGAGAGCCCCCGCAAACGCGCCAACAACACCCGCGCGCAGACACCGGCGCTGCTCAAAGGGCTGATCTTCTCGGAAACCGGCGCGGCAATGACGCCCACCACCACGAAGAAAGGCTCGAAACTCTACCGCTACTACGTGTCCATGGACGTGATCCGGAACCGAGATACCGGCGACGAGACCGCGCCCACGCGGCTGGCTGCCGGGATGGTCGAAAAGGTGGTGGTGACTGAAATCCGACGGATCCTGCAAACGCCAGAGGTCGTCACGCAGGTGTTGTCGGCGCTCAAAACCAAAACCGCCAATATTTCAGAAGCCGACGCGTTGGGCGCGCTGCACGAGTTCGACACACTCTGGGCCCAACTCTTTCCAGTCGAGCAAGGCCGGATTGTTCAGCTCCTCGTTCGACGCATCACGGTGACTGCCGCGGGGCTCGAGGTCGATATCCGGCGCGAAGGCATCGCCGGGGTCATCCGCGAGATGTTCGCCCCGCGCGAGATAGAGGCCGCCGAATGACCAATTCCAATGACACCATCCGCATTCTGATCCCTCTCAAAGTGCGGAAGAAAAACGGGCGACCGAAGATCCTGCCGCCCGCTGACCATGGCCCGAGTGCGGATCAGGCACAGGATCCCCACATCCTTCGCGCCATCGGCCGGGCATGGGCTTGGCGGCGGCGCATGGAGGCAGGGGAGTTCGCCACGATCCAAGAACTGGCTGAGGCTGTCGGTCTGGCCGAGCGCCATGTCAGCCGGCAGCTGCGGCTCGCGTATCTCGCCCCCGAGGTGCTGAAGCTGTTGACCTGCGGGCGGGAGGCGTCGGCGGTCAGTCTTTACGATCTGTGTTTTCTAGCGGCAGAACCGTGGGGGGAGCAGGCAGAGCGGGTTTTCTAGAAAAAGAAAACCAAGCGTTCTGTGAACTTACTCCGTCTGTGAAGTAGGCTAATGCTGTGACCCACGATAGTTCGTGGAACTGCCAAAGAGCTGGTCGACCGGCCGTACTCAGTAGTGTCGGATGCACGCTACTTGACGAAGTGCATCAGGCCAGATCATTTCATGTCTCATGGGCAGATACTATCAGACATTCGCACGAATCGGCGCGGGCCTAGCAGCCATTGCAATGCTCGTTTGGTTCTTGTGGCCCGGCGGGACGTGGCAGTTTGAGCCTGAGCCGTTTTTCGCTTTTGGTGTTGCGGTGGTCGTCTGGGCATTTACCGAGTTTAAACTGAGCGAAGAGGTTATCTATCGAGCATCTACGCCAAATGATATCCGGTTTGGCCGAGAGATTTTTGCGTATGGAACTTGGAATTTCCGAGAGCTTTTGAAAGATCACGACTACCATCGTGGCATCCACCCCAGGTTTCTGACTGAAGCGTCACTATTGGTCAGCGAAACTGAGCTCGGAATTGCACATTTCCAGGACGGTCGGGTCCAGAAAAAATACTTGGACTTCTTCGAGCGCCTGAAGGCCTTTGTCGACTATTTTGGAATGCACTCGTCACCGGAGCAGTTTGGATCTGTGATGCTGCAATCCGTCATTCCAGCCAACCAGTTCGATGAAATGAATGTAACCCCGCACCACCAAGATGAGATTAATGAAGTGAATAGGCTAGCTACTGAAGCTTGGAAAGCCATGCGGCCTCTGATAGCGGAGATTAAAGAACGAATTCCTGAAGTGTTCGACGAACAGATCAGGGGCGGTTGGATCAGGAGTCCTGAAGAGTAAAAAGCGCCAACGCGCGACAGGCCGCAATTAACAGGTCCGTCTCCCGCTTCGCTATCAATGAAAACTCGCCTGAAAGGACGTCGCGGTCAGCGAGACATGCGCGTCCAGCGGTGGATGTAGCTCAAACGCCTTCGGCTCGCGTGCGAAATTCCAGAGCCGGAACAGGGACCATTCCGCGCACCGCTCCTCTGCCACAGCCAGTTCGTTCCGGCTGATGTGGAAAGGTGTGCGTTCCCAGCCATTCGTCGTCTTCACCTCGATCAGGCGCGAGCGTCCGTCCGGCGCGAAGCTGGCGATATCGTAGCCAGCATGACCTGCCCCCCGGTCGTCCCTCGTTCATAACGAGAGTCCTTTGGGTTGATAGACGTCGGTTTCGGGCTGGGCAAGCGCGCCGGGCGCGGAGCCCTCAGATTGCTCAAGCGCCCGGCGCGCTTCGGCCGGGGTCTGGTTCCCCAGCGAAGAATGCGGCCTGACATTGTTGTAATCGTAGCGCCACAGGCCCAGCTTCCGTCTGGCATCATCCAGGCTGTCGAAGATCTCCTCGTTCAGGCACTCGTCACGCAGGCTGCCGTTGAATGACTCGATGTAGCCGTTCTGCTGCGGTTTGCCGGGGTCGATGTAGTGCCACTCGACCTTGTTGTCGTTCGCCCATTTCAGGATCGCCTTGCTGGTGAACTCGGTGCCATTGTCAGAGACAATACACGCCGGTTTTCCGTAAATCCTGACCAGCGCGTCCAATTCCCGCGCGACCCGCGCACCGGAGATGCTGGTGTCTGCGATCAGGCCGAGGTTTTCGCGACAACAGTCATCGTTGACGGCCAGGATGCGGAACTTCCGGCAGGCCCCGAACGTGTCGGACAGGAAGTCCAACGACCAGCGCTGGTTCGGGCGCAGCGGCACAGGCATCGGTGTGCGACTGCCCCGCGCCCGCTTGCGCCCGCGTCTACGCCGAACCGACAGTCCCTCTTCCCGGTAGATCCGGTAGAGCTTCTTCTCGTTCATCACCATGCCCTTGCGCTCCAGCATGACACCAATGCGCCGGTAGCCGAACCGCCGCCGCTTCTCGGCGATCTTATTCATTTCCAGACGGATCTCCGGGTTGTCCGGCGGGCGTTCCCGCCGCACGGTCTTCGGATCGACACCGATCAGGACGCAGGCCCGGCGCTGAGAGATCGGATGCCCCTTCATCGCCCGCAGCACTGCGTCCCGCCGTTGCATCGGCGTCGTCAGGGCTTTCCCAACAAATCCTTCAGAACGACATTGTCCAGCATGACATCTGCCACCAGGCGCTTCAGCTTCGCGTTCTCCTCCTCAAGCTGCTTCAGGCGTTTGGCATCGGACAGGTCCATCCCGCCATACTTGGCCTTCAGCTTGTAGAACGTCGCCGGGCTCAGCCCATGCTTCCGGCAAAGCTCAGCGGTCGGCAAGCCAGCCTCCTGCTCTTTGATCATCCCGATAATCTGCGCCTCGGTGAAACGGCTTTTCCTCATCTCGTCTGCTCCTTCAGGTTGGCAGACTCTACATCATGGTGAGGTGACTTCCGGGGGGCAGGTCAAGCACCATCGCCATCCTCTTCTGACACCCACCGAACCCTACGCGCAAGGTCCTCGCGGCCCGCTGATTTGAGGGCTGCACGTTCGTGCGCCAGGACGCGCTCCTCACCGGCACGGCCGAGCGTGCGGTTCCGCTCGTCTCTCGCCGCGACATCGAATATTCGGGCGATGTGCAGCATCTGCTCCAGCTCCTGCGGCGGCGGCTGGTTCGACAACGTGGGCGGCGGCCCGATCCAGATTGGCGCGGCTTCGGCCAGGCCGGTCGGCGCTCCTGCACCCGAACGGCGGCCGAGCCACGCCGGGTTCAACGCCAGCCAGCGCGCCACGGCATCAACCAGTGTCATCTGGAAATTGAACGCTGGCTTGTAGCCCGGGATCCAGTCCTCACCGAGCCCCTTCAGCACGGCGCTGATGTTCTGATGTTTGAACTCGACCGATCCCTCGGACCGATCTTTCAACAATGGCATAAGCGCCCGTCGATGCTCGGCCTTGTTGTAGCGGTGCCCAGCGATGTCATCGGCCAGCATCGCAAAGTAATCTGCGACGATCAGGTCGTTTTCTTTATCTGTCCAGGGCACGGTCGACATGCCGCCAGGCTATGAGCGGAAAGTCTCTTTGTCATCAGAGACTTCTCGTGATCGTTCGCACCAACGCGCACAACCACGCCGCCTTCGGGTGTCTCTGTTCGCATTGATAGCGGTCGAGCCCGCTTCAACTGCGGCGCAACCTATTTTCGGCAAGCAACTGAAAAGACGCACATTTTTGAATGCGTCTCGATTAGGGTGAAGGGCGGGTGGAAAGAGACGCGGGGCGTTCGGAGACCGATTTCGGCCGAAACCCCAGTCTCCGTAAGTCGGATGGCCTCGCTAAACCCCTTTGAACCAAAAAGAAAAAAGGCCCCGTCAGGGACCTCATCTCGGGTTTGCGAATGGTGGGTGGCGGAGGAGGTGGGATTCGAACCCACGGTGCGCTTTCGCGCACGCCGGTTTTCAAGACCGGTGCAATCGACCACTCTGCCACTCCTCCGGCGTTGTTTGACTATGACCTGCCACTGAACATTCATCCAGCCGCCATTTGAGCCCGGTTGGTGTTTACGCCGATCGGCGCAGTTTGAGCAATCGCCCGACGCGCGGAGCTTTCATCGCGCGCGGCGGGGCGGGCGATTGCGGTGGTCGGGGTCTGCGCGCAATCGGCCGGGGTCCGGCAATGCAACGCCGGTTGCGGGCGCTCCGTGTCGTGGTCTGCTGCCCGGGCGACGATCACGGCGCGTGCGTGAGCCAGGTTCGTATTTGAGCTGCGCCACGCGACCGTTGTCCTCGGACCGTCGCCTATCGGGACTGAACCGATGGCGCCCCGAGGGGCAACCGGACAAGGTCTCGTCGTTCGATGGAGATGTTGTCGAGACACCGGCCTTTGCCGTCCATCGAGATCCAGGTGCCGATCCGTTTCAGCCCGTCGGTTCAAGCGAAAGACGTGAACTGCAAACCCGGGTCTGTGTTTATGATCTCCGGCGGGCCGAAGCGACGGACTGCTTCATCCTACGACGCAGAAGTCGGCCTCGAGCGTGTCCGAGATGCGCCAAGCCAGCGCCTTGCGGGTGGACCGGTCCATGACCGCGACCAGGTAGAGGAACCCACGCCGCATCGGCAGATGGGTGATGTCGGCGCACCAGACTTGGTTGGCCCGATCGACCCGCAGCCCACCCAGCAGGCAGGGGTAGGTCCTGTGCCCCTTCGCGGGCTTGCCGGTGTTGGGCTTTTGATAGATCGGCATCGTTCCGGGGCTTTCGCGGCCCCACTGGGGCCACGGTCCCCTTCACCATGAGCCCCATCAGCCGCCGGATGCGCTTCACGTTCACGGCATGGCCCCCGTTCCTCAGGTGCCAGGTCATCGGTCGGACCGCGAAGAACGGGGTTTCCGGGAACTGCCGGTCGATGAGCTGCATCAGTCTCTGGTTCATCGCGGTCTCGCCCAGCGGCGCGTCGTAGAACGACGACCGCGAGATCGACAGCAGGCGGCATTGCGCCCCGACCGACAGCGTGGGGGGAGAGCGTTCGATCATCCCGCGCCTCACTTGCCGGCCCAAAGCTCGGACTGCTGCCGCGCCAGGGCGACAAGCGAGAACTCGATGTCGTCCACAGTGGCGCGCTCGATCGGCACCGCGCGGTTCGGCCTCTCAGACAGGGCCGGAACGTTGACCGTGTCGGGGATCGCCTCCATCCAGCTCGACTGGCGCAGGCGTTTCAGGGGGGAAGTCGTGAACATGGTGATGCTCCGTGTTTTCGTCGGTTGGTGTCCAGGGATCGTCGGGAAGACTGCTGCCGGGCCTGACGCCGCCCTGGAGCTTGCGGTCGGAGTGTTTCCCCGCGTGGGGGTGTCGCATTCCTCCGAGGGCCCGGCATGAAACTTGGTGGAACCGGGTCATCGCCGGTCCTGTTGTCACCTGCCGGCGGGCATCCGAGACTGTCGGAGCGGCGCCGAGATATGCGGCTAGATCAAGCGCCTCGGCCGCCTTCCGGATCGTGCCGAGCCGGGCGTAGACTGTGCTGCGATGGATCCCGAGGGCCTCGGCTGCCTCCGTCGGCGACATGTCGATCAGCGCCAGCGCGACATCCCTGCAGGTCGGTGTCAGCCCCGCGAGAAGGCGCCGGACATCGCGGACCAGCCCGAACGCCTCGTCCGGTGCGCGCGCGACGGCGGCGTGCAGCGCCACACTGTCAGGCAGGGTTTCCGCGAGCGGCAGCGTCTCGCCATCGCCGCGACCCTCGGACGGAGTCTCGAAGTCGACCCACGCCCGCTCGGCCCGAAGGCGTTCGGTCGGCGCGGCCAGCGTGGCGATGCGGTTCGCGAGAACGCGGTCTGCGAACGTGTCGTACTGACCGCGGGAGGGGTCGAACCTGTCATCCCGGCGATAGAGGTGCAGACGCAGGTCCTGCTTGGTGTCCTCGGCGTCCATGCCGGGGACCGAACCTGATCGAGCAAGTCGTTCGGCCCGGATGATGATGTTGCGGGAGACGCGCGAGCGCGCGTCGCAAATGGGGTGGAAACGCTCCATGAAGTTTCGCCTTCGTCCAGGTGGACGGGCACGCGGCCCGAGTGACCGGGACCGGCGAAAATTCGTTGGTGCGGCGGCCTTGGCGGGCTCAGCACAAAGAGAAACCGCTGAAACCCGGTTGGATTTCAGCGGTTTGAGAGGCGAACTTTTTCGAAGAAATTCTTGAGGTCAGCCAGCGAACTTTCGTCCGGACTGCCCGTCGTGACGTGGCGGGCGGTGGCGGCACTTATGGTTACGGGAAGAGTTCGCTCTATCAGCTTAGTCGATGTGCCACCGTCCTCGTTGACTCGGTCTGCCGCCAGCCCCATGCGCGGCCGATGGCGCGCAGCACGCGCGGATCCTCACCCGGCGGCGGGTCCGACGTCTCGACGTCCTTCGGCGGCAGGATCCGAGGCCGGCCGCCGCGTTTGCGGACCGAGAGCGGGATGTGGACGCGGATCGTGTCGTTTGCGCGCATCAGGCGGCGCCCTCTCGCGCTGGCGTCATGAGGCTCGCCAGCGCGCCGAGTCCGTCATGGCGGAGATCGATGTTGAGCCCTTCCTCGCCCACCGTCACGCGCGCCACGAGCAGCTGGACAACACGGGCCACCGTGCTGACCTGGACCGGCGACGCGACGGGTCGCGTCCCGGCGCCGCACGCGCCTGCCACTGGACGACCGCGGTCGCCCTGCCGTCATCGATCCCGCATCTCACGCGGTCGGCACTGCATCTGTGCCTTTGGAGCCATGGCAGCTCGCGCCTGCCGGACGAGGGCGACAGACCTTCGAGCGGTATCCCATCGGGGTCTTTCACATCGACATCGCCGAGGTGCAGACAGCGGAGGGCAAGCTTGACCAAGTTCGCGGTCGCCCAACGCGTTGCAACGGCGGACAGAAAGACCGCATGCCCGAGGCTGTGCCCTGTCGGGTGCCTCACCGATAACGGCAGTCCGTTCGCGGAGCCGCACGATCGCGGAGGCCACGGTCGAGCGCGTCCACTCCGACAGCCATGATCGGCTGCGCCCGCACCTCGCGGACGTCCCGGCGGCCGACGACCCCGCCCGCCGACGCACCATCCCAAACGGTCTCACGTCCGACAAACATCAAAGCCGGATCGATCCACCCCCGACCCGATCCACCAGATGCCGGGACCGAACACTTGGGTGGCTACGGCATTCGGAGAGTCGGCTGGCACGCAGCGGACGCGGCGCGTAGGGTGGCCCGGACCGTGGAAACCGTAGAAACAGGAGGCGACCTTGACCAATCCGCTGCTCGAAAGCTGGGACACGCCCTTTGCCATGCCGCCCTTCGACCGGATCGCGGACGACGACTTCCGCCCGGCGGTCGATGCCGCCCTCGAATCGGCGCGCGCGCGGGTCGCGGAGATCGCGGACAGCGCCGAGCCGGCGACATTCGCCAACACGATCGAGGCGCTGGAACTGGCGGACGCGGATCTGGGGCGGGTACTGGGGGTGTTTTACAACCTCAGCGGCGCCGATTCGAGCCCGGTGCGGGAGGCGCTGGCGCGGGAGTTCTCTCCGATGCTATCGGCCTATGCATCCGACGTGGCGATGAACGAGGCGCTTTTCGCGCGGATCGAGGCGGTCTGGGCGGCGCGCGAAAGCCTCGATCTGACCGAAGAGCAGGCACGGCTTCTGTATCTGACGCGCCGCGGGTTCGTGCGGGCGGGGGCCGAGCTTGAGGGCATCGCCAAGGACCGGCTCAGGTCGGTGACCGAACGGCTGGCGTCGCTGGGTGTGCAGTTCACCCAGCACCTGCTGGCCGATGAGCGCGACTGGCATATGGAGCTGTCCGAGCCCGATCTGGACGGGCTGCCGGATTTCGTCGTGGACGCCGCGCGCGCCGCCGGGGAGGAGCGGGGCGCGGGCGGCCCCGTCGTGACCCTGTCGCGGTCGCTGATCGTGCCGTTCCTGCAGTTTTCCCCCCGGCGCGACCTGCGGGAGAGGGCCCACGCCGCCTGGACTGCCCGCGGCGCGAACGGTGGGGACACGGACAACCGCGACATCGCGCGCGAGATCCTGGAGCTGCGCGAAGAACGCGCGGGCCTGCTGGGCTACGACAGTTTCGCGGAGTTCAAGCTGGAAACCGAGATGGCCAAGACGCCCGAGGCGGTGCGCGAGCTGCTGATGAAGGTCTGGGAGCCGGCGCGCACCAAGGCCGAGGAGGACGGCCTGCGTCTGACCGCGATGATGCATTCCGACGGGGTGAACGGCGACCTGGAGCCCTGGGATTGGCGCTATTACTCCGAGAAGCGGCGGATCGAGGAACACGACCTGGATGAAACCGCGCTGAAGCCGTACCTGCAGCTCGACCGGATGATCGAGGCGGCCTTCGACGTGGCGCACAGGCTCTTCGGGCTGGCGTTCGCGCCCTGCGACGTGCCGCTCTACCACGGCGACGTCCGCGCCTGGGAGGTGACGCGCGACGGCCGGCACATGGCGGTGTTCCTGGGTGACTACTTCGCGCGCGGCTCCAAGCGGTCGGGCGCCTGGTGCTCGGCCATGCGCAGCCAGAAGACCCTTGGCGGAGAGGTGCGGCCGATCGTGGTCAACGTGTGCAACTTCGCCAAGCCGCCCAAGGGCAAGCCGGCGCTCCTGTCCTATGACGACGCGCGGACGCTGTTCCACGAGTTCGGCCATGCGCTGCACCAGATGCTGTCGGACGTGACCTACGAATGCATGTCGGGTACCAGCGTGGCGCGCGACTTCGTGGAACTGCCCAGCCAGCTCTACGAGCACTGGCTGGAGGTGCCGGAGGTTCTGACCACCTACGCCACCCATGCCGAGACCGGCGCGGCGATGCCGGCCGAGATGCGCGACCGGCTGCTAGCGGCCTCGACCTATGACATGGGGTTCCAGACCGTCGAATACCTGGGCTCCGCGCTGGTGGACCTGGAGTTCCATTCGGGCGAGGCGCCGGACGACCCCATGGAAATGCAGCGTGACGTTCTGGAGGGGCTGGAGATGCCGAAGGCCATCGGCATGCGCCACGCGACGCCGCATTTCGCGCATATCTTCGCGGGCGACGGCTATTCGGCGGGATACTACAGCTACATGTGGTCGGAGGTCATGGATGCCGACGCCTTCGCCGCTTTCAAGGAGGCCGGCGGGCCGTTCGATACCGACATGGCGCAGAAGCTGGAGAAGCACATCCTGTCGGCCGGCGGCAGCCAGGAGGCGGCGGACGCCTATGTGGCCTTCCGCGGCCGGATGCCGGGCGTCGCGGCGCTGCTGAAGGGGCGCGGACTGGACGACGCGGCCTGAGGTCAGAATATCCGGGGGGCAGTCGGGGTTGCGAGAACGCGTTCGCATATCTCGTGGCGCGGGCTTCGGCCGCACGCCAGCCGCGGTGCTGTCGGGCGACGGGCGGCAGAATTGCAGGGCAAAGTCCCCGGGCTTGCCCGCGCCGCTCGACACCCGGCGCGATCGCCACGGATCCCGATGGAAGGAAGGCAGCCGCGACAGGTTCGATGCCCGGTCCCGCGACCGGTCGCTCGCGCGGACCGGTTCCGCCCGCCGCGCGAGATTCCGGAGCGCCATCGAGCGCTCGCTGCCCCGAGGGATCACTCGACCTCGCGGCGGGCAGGCACCTGACCCCGACGCCGCAGACCGTGGTCGTCGTGGCGGCCCCCGCACGGCTCTTCAGCCCGGACGGCTCCGTGCAGGCCGCAGCGCTGGTCACGCAGATGCGATCATGTTGCGCTGGAAAGGTAGCTTCAGAGCTTGTAGGACACCGTCATGACCCTGATCGCCCGCGTCTTCTGCGTCCTTGCTCTGGTGGCCTTTGCCGCGGGTGCGGTCGCGAATGCGGCGGGCGCGGCGGCCGTGGCTTCGGACACGGTTGCGCAGGACGCCGGCATGACGGGTGCGGCCGGTTGCGACGCTTGCGACGACATGCAGGCAAGTTTCGACAATCTGGCGTGCCAGTTCGTATGCGGCGCCGGAAGCCTGGTCGCGCTCCAGGCGCCCTCGGCCTTTGTCGATGCGGGGGCCGCTGTCGCCTCCCATGACGGTTCGTCCGTCGGGACCATGCGCGGCATCGCAGGGCCAGGGTTCACGCAACCACCCCGATCCTTCCTCTGATCTGACACCCGGCGACGTTCGACAGCCGGTGTGATTTCCCGTGCCGACGGGGTGCCATCCCTGTCGCGCGGCCGTCCGGGCCGTCGTTCACGACCGGTTCGGCAGGGTCCAACCGGATCGGAGCGAGCCCTTCCGCGTCCATCGACATCGATCCCGCGCGCACGTCCGGCCCGGCCGTGCCCGCCCCCGATAGTCCGCTTTCCCATCCTCAGACGCCAGGCGGTCGGGATGACGGGCGAGGTCCAAACCGCCTGAAGACAAGGAGAGACACAGTTGAAGATGATCGAACCGAATTTCCGGCCCACGCGACGCGCCGTGCTGACGGCGGCGCTTGGCATCGGGGTTCTCGCCGCGCTGCCCGGGGTCGCACGGGCGGGCACGGGCGGCGCGAACGGGTCGCTTGCCTTTGATGGCGATGCGCTGTTGTCCGCCGGCGGAACGCTTTCGACAAGCACCGACGGCGGCGCGACCTGGTCCGAACGCGCGTTGCCGGGACGGGTGCTGGCCCTGGCGACGCATCGCGACCGGCCCGGCCGGGTCGTCGCGGGCCTGGCCGAAGGCGGGGTCGGGTTTTCCGAGGACGGCGGCGCGACCTGGCGCGTCGGCACCGCCGGACTCCCCGACGGCGCGGTCAACGCGGTCGCGATCGGATCGAGGGACCCGGACCTGATCTACGCGGCGATCCCCGGCGACGGTCTCTACAAGAGCGAGGACGCGGGCGAAAGCTGGACGCTCGCCATGGATCGCCCGTGGCTGGACGAGGCGGAGCGCGATCCGCTTGCCCTGGTATCTGTCGATCTGGACACCGGAATGGGCGGGATATGGATCTATGCCGGGACAGAGACGGGGCTGACCCGTGTGCCCGATTGCTTCTGCCGCTGGCAGGACGTGCAGCCCGGAAACGCGATGGATGCGCTGGTGGCGGGCGATGCGCCGCCGCCCGAGAACCCGCTGCCCGCAGGCGAACCCGTCCTGTCGCTTGCAAGCAGCCCGTCCTCGCCGGAGCGGCTCTATGCCGCGCTGCCGTCGGGCCTCTGGGCGTCAAGGGACGGGGGGGTGGTCTGGACGCAGATCGTCGAGGAGTCCGCCTCCGCCGTCGCGGTCCACCCCGAGGACGAGACCTACGTCGCCGCGATCGTTGGCGATGCCCTGAAACTCAGCCGCGATAGCGGCATGACCTGGACCGCCGCGGCGGCCAAATAAGGAGAGAACGATGCTACGAACGACCCTTCTCGGACTTCTCGCAGCAAGCGCCGCCGCGGTCGCGACCGTGGCCATGGCAGGCGCGACCCTGGCGCAGACTGCCCAGGACACGGCGCCCGCGGCAAACGCGCAGGACGCCGCGTCCGGCCAGGACAGCGGCGCAAGGCAGGTCACCATCTGGCGCGATCCCGGCTGCGGATGCTGCGACACCTATGCCGACTATCTCGAACGCAACGGCTACGAGGTGACGCGCATCGACGATCGCGACTTCGACAAGACCTCCATCTCTGTCGGGGTTCCCGAACAGGGGCTCGGCTGTCATCTGACGAAGCTCGGCGGCTATTTCGTCAGCGGCCTGGTGCCGGTGGAGATTCTCGAACGCGTCGTCGCCGAAACCCCCGACATCACCGGCATCACGCTGCCCGGAATGCCGCGAAACGCACCGGGCATGGCACCCGAGAAATACGGCACGCTCAGAACCTATGCCTTCGGTCCGGACGGCATCTCGCTTTATTCCGATGAATGAGGGCGCGTGCATGATGAACGGTTCCATGATGTGGGGCATGATGATCGGCGGCGGGCTGGTCCTGCTGCTGGTCGTCGCGGTCCTGGTCCTTGGCGTTCTCGGTCTGGTGAAATACCTGCGGGGGCCGCGATGAGACGCGTGGCCTATGTGTCCGCCGGGGTGCTCGCCGTCGCGGCCACCGGGATCGCCGTGCTGGCCCAGTCGGGGTCGGGGTCGGAGTCGGGGTCGGACATCACCTTTCTGGGCGAGCCCGTCACCGCCGCCGACATCGCGGCGGGCAAGGACCTCTACGCGCAGAGCTGTGCCGCCTGCCACGGTGCCGGTCTGGAAGGTCAGCCCGACTGGAAGCGGCGCCTGCCCAACGGCCGGATGCCGGCCCCGCCGCATGACGAGACCGGCCATACCTGGCACCACTCCGACCGCAACCTGTTCGAAATCACCAAGAACGGGGTCGAAGCGGTCGTCGCCGGCTACGAGAGCGACATGCCGGCCTTCGGCGCGGTGCTGACCGACGCGGAGATCACGGCCGTGCTGGCCTATATCAAGAGCACCTGGCCCGAGCGGCAGCGTGCGGCCCAGGCAGAGGTGACGGCGCAGGACGAGGGCGGATCATGACCGGTGGCGGGAAGCCTTTGGCGCAATGGCGCTTCGCGCCGCGACCGGCGGCGCAAAAGGGCCATGGCGATGTCTGAGGCGAACGACCCGGCCCCGGCTCGCCGGATCGGGCGGCGCTGGCTGCCGCTTGACCGACGCGGGCTGATCATTGCAGGGATCGCCATCGCGGGTGCCGGCGCGGCCCTGAACTGGGGGTGGTTGACCGCGGTCGGCGCGGCACCGCTGCTCCTGGCGCTGGCACCCTGCGCGTTGATGTGCGCCCTGGGCCTGTGCATGAAGGGCGGCGGGAACGCCTGCGACGCCAAGGCCGATCCGGCGGCAACGCCGGGCCGGCAGGAAGAATGAGCGGTCGGTTTGCGGTCGGGCCGCGGTCGCCGGGCGCAGCCGGTCCGCTCTGTTTCCGGCGCCGGATGATGGCGATGCCGACACGGGCGCCGTGCCGGGCGCCGGCCCCGCCGCGGGCCGGCGGATCGGTCGCGGTCTTGCCGCCGCGCCGGCGCAGGCTTCGCGCTAGAGCGGGATGAAATCAGCCTGAATCGATAGAGGATTCACAGGCCTGCATTTTGGTGATTCACTGTTGCCGACCACAAGATGGAGGGCGAGTAGTGGGTAGAGCACTTTCAATGGACCTTCGAGAGAGGGCAATGGCGCGGCTGTTGGGGGGCGAGAGCGTGCGTCAGGTCGCAGCGGCCCTGGATGTGGCTCCGTCCAGTGTTGTGAAGTGGTCGCAGCGTTTGCGTGCGACCGGGAGTTGCGCTCCGGCAGGGACAGGCGGCCACCCGCCACGCAAGATTGCAGGCGGGCATGAGGCGTGGCTTCTGGAGCGGATAACGGAGCCGTTCACACTGCGCGGACTGGTGGTGGAACTGGCCGAGCGCGGGCTCAAGGTCGACTACCGCACCGTCTGGGCCTTCGTGCGCCGCACGGGCTACTCGTTCAAAAAAAGACCCAACTCGCCGAGGAGCAGAACTGGACCTGTCGCGATTTCGTGCCGCCCCAAGTGCTCGTTTAAGCCACTTTTCTTTCGAATGCGACGGGGCTTTTCCAGCCCAGTGCTGAGTGGCGGCGACGCGGATTGTAGAAGCCATTGATGTATTCAAAGATCGCCACTTCAGCTTGCCGCCGCGTTTCCCATGACCTGCGCCAGATGAGCTCGGCCTTGATCGTCTTGAAGAAGGTTTCGACAGCGGCGTTGTCATAGCAATTGCCCTTGCCGCTCATCGACACCTTGAAGCCATGCTGGCGCAAAAGCTTCTGATAGTCGTGTGAACAATATTGCGACCCGCGATCCGTATGATGGATGCAGCCTTTGGGCGGCGCCCGAAAAGCTATGGCCATGTTCAACGCCCGGATCGCCAAGTCGCGTTTCATCCGGTTGCTCACGGCCCAGCCGATCACACGCCGTGAATGCAGATCGAGGATTACGGCCAGATACAACCAGCCTTCGCGGGTCCAGACATAGCTGTCAGATCCCGCTTGATTGTATGGCCGCTTTTTGAAGAGCCTTGGCTTTTGGCGATGCCAGTCCTTGAGGGCGTCGATAGGCGTTCTGCCCTTCAGGACGGATTGCGGGAGCTGGCCGTTGTAGAGGCGGACATAGCGCAGGATCGTCTGCTCAAGGTCCTCGCCTGATCGGAAGCGATGACTCTGCAGGACGTCCTCGATCCGCCCGTTGAAGCGCTCCACCATGCCGTTGGTTTGCGGCCGCATCGGTGGTGCGAGGCGATGCTCGATCCCGAGGTCGGCACAGAGGCGGTCGAACTCGTGGTTGCCCGTGGCCGCGCGCTTGCGCAGGCCGAACAGCCGGTCGGTGAACTCCTTGCCGTTGTCGGTGAGAACACGTGTGATCTTCATCGGCGCGGCGCGCTCCAGGTCACGCAGGAAGCGGCGCGCGTTGGCGGCCGTCTTCGCTGGGTAGATGCGGACGAAGACCCATCGGGTCGCACGGTCAATCGCCACGAAGAGGTAGCGTCGCCGCTGCTCGTCCGGCATCTGCGGCAGGTATTTCACGTCGACATGCAGATAGCCGGGCTCATAGGCCCTGAAAGGCTTGTGCGCAGGCTTCGGCGCCTTTGGTGTGAGGTCGCGGAGCTTGCTCACCCCATGTCGCCGCAAACAGCGATCCAGCCCGGAGCGCGAGACGTTCGGGTTCAGGAACTCGCGAACGACGGACAGCAGGTCGTCGAGCGGCAACAGCAGAGCCTTCCGCAACGCTACGGCAACCGCCTCCTGGGCAGGGGTCAGCGTCGTCTGCAGCCTGTGCGCGGTGTGGCTGTGGTCGTGAACGCCATCCCGCTTGCGCCACTTCCAGACCGTCTGTTCGGAGATGCTGTAGCGCTCCGCAACCATCCACGCCGGCTCATCGCTCGCCTGCATCGCAGCTCTGATCCTGGGTGTCGTCGTCGCCTGCTTGTGAAGAGAGATCAGCATGATCGTCCCCCATCCCGAACCTCACGCAGAAACGACCTTGCCATGAAGAGCGCAGACCGGCGAGAGTCTATGTGATCGTCCGGGACTGAACACCTAGGAAAAAGTGAGCTGTTTTCGTCCGCCTCTCATTCAAGCCGGAAGGTCCGCACATGCTCGGGCACCTCGACGCCCGGCAAATTGCGCGGATCGGGGGCCGGCGCGCCGAACGTGGTCTGGACCGGAATCACCCCAGCCCATATCGGCAGGGCGTAGTCTGCCTCGTCATCGCCCGGATCGCCCGTCCTGATCTTTGCACTGCCTTCGGAAATCTCCATCCCCAAGACCATCGTCGCCTTCAGATCCTGCGCGTGATCGGGTCGGAGCGTGTCGTAGCGACCGGGGAACAACCCGTTCACGAAATTGCGCAGACGAGCGAGCTTTTCCTCCGGGTCCTCAACCTTGCGGGCCGTCCCAAACAGCATGACGGAGCGCGTATTGGCGGAGTGATGCATCCCGGAGCGCGCCAGAACTAAACCGTCGAGGATCGAAACCGTCAGACAGACTTGGGCCTCGTTCGACTGACGCAGCGCGCGGCTGGCCGACGAGCCATGCCAGTAGACCCGGTTGCCCTCCCGCCATTGAAATGTCGGCGTCACGTAGGGCTGCCCGTCGATGACATAGCCCACGCTGCACATGGGCTGCGCATCGAGGATCGCGTTGACCGTCTTTCGGTCGAAGTGGCCGCGTTCGTGATACCGGCGCAGACGGGATTTTTCCGAGATGGTCAGCGTGTCTTCCACAGATGGGGCCTTTCAGGATGCTCTTCTTGACGACACCTAGTTCCATATTGGATATATAGAAATGTCCAATCTGAAACATAATGAACAGTCCAATTTCGACGCGACCCTTCTACGCCTTTCTCTCGACCGAACGTCCCGCGTCAGCCTTCAGGCACAGCTCATCGCCGCCCTACGCGCCATTTTGAGCGAAAGCCGCGCGCCAATGGGTCTGCGCCTGCCATCAAGTCGCCAGCTGTCGCAGGAGCTGTCCGTGTCGCGGACCACCGTCGTGGGGGCTTACGATCAGTTGGTCAGCGAGGGGTATCTGCATACGAAGACCGGCGGCGGGACATTCGTCGCCGATCAACTTCCCCATCTTTCGCCGCCACCCCCGGCCGCCAAGGACCACCCGACACCGCCGAAGGCGTGGGTGCCTTTCGAGTCCGCGATTCCGGACCAATCGCTCTTTCCGCACCGGCTTTGGTCCCGCCACCTTGAAAGGGCCTGGGCAAAGCCGGACGCGGCGCTGCTCGGCAAACCCGATCCCTTCGGCTGGTACCCCTTACGACGGGCCATCAGCAGCCACCTGTCGGCCTGGCGGTCGCTGGACTGTCGGCCCGAGCAGGTGCTGATCACCTCCGGCACGTCGGAAGCGCTCGAGATCATCTTTCGCAGCCTGGCCACTCAGGGCGTGCGCGCCGCTGTCGAAGACCCCGGCTGGCAAACGATGCGTCAAGTCCTCGGCGCACTCGGCGCCGAGGTTCAGCCCATCCCGATCGATGCGCGCGGGCTCGACGCCAACAGGATAGACGACGCGGCATCGGTCGCCATCGTCACCCCGTCGCGGCATTACCCGACCGGGATTTCCATGCCGATGGGTCGCCGTACCGCCCTGCTCGCCTGGGCGGCGCATCGAAGCGGTCTGGTCATCGAGGACGATTACGATAGCGAATTCCGATACCAGGGCCACCCACTGCCATCGCTGGCGGGCTTGGACGGGCTGAAGCAGACAATCTATCTCGGCAGCTTTTCGAAACTGCTGAGCCCCGCGTTGCGGATCGGGTATCTGGTTCTGCCTGACACGCTGATCGCCTCCGCTCGGGGCTATCTCGACATATATGCGGCGCGGGCGTCGCTCGTGCCGCAACCGGCCTTGGCGACGTTCATGGACAGCGGGGAGTTCGCGGTTCACCTGAGGCGGATGCGACGCATCTATGCGAGGCGGCAGGCGCATCTCATCGAAGCGTTGAGCCCGTCGGCAGGTCTCATTGATGTTTCTGCTGACCCGTCCGGTATGCACCTTTGCGCGGCTCTTCTTCAGTGCCTGCGGCGTCGAGCCACGGATCAGACAATCGCGACGGTTGCTCAGAGCAGAGGCTTGCAGGTTAAGGCCTTGTCCTCTTACAGCATCTTGGCTGATCCTCGACAGGGTCTTGTCCTCGGCTACGCGGCCTTCGATGAACCGACCCTCAGTGCGGCTGCCCAAGTGTTGAACCGGGTTCTAGGGGAGTTCATGAAAGACCGCAGCTGAAGTACTGCCGGATTGCAAAACAGACCTTCATGCGGCCCAACATAAGGCTGGCTCTGTCTGCGAGACGGACTTGACCAAAGCCGACTGTGAACAGACACATTCACACTTACAAAACGCGTCTAAGAACGAGTCAAAAAATCGCTGTTCTTCCCGATAAAGATCACGAGCCACTATGGAAGCTGTATCTGTCGGCGCACCGAATTGACGCGTCAAAGTGCGAATTCACGCAATTGCATCTCAAACATACACTGCACACGAGATCTTCTAATTTATTTAAATTAAGTCAAAATCGTTGTCATCCATCACCATACCCATAGTCACTCTCCCGGCTGCAACAGATCTGTTCTTATGGGAGCCGGAGCCGTGCATCATGGTCTTTCTTTCGCCACCTAACCTTTCGGAAGCAATCGTCGCGCCTTGGCGAAGCCACGATCCGTCGCGATGAAGCGCTCGAGCATGGGGACCACCAGCTTCTTGGGTTCAATTGACCCCTGCCCTGCCTCCCGGCCGAGGATTTCACCATAGGCAAGGCTCTGTTGCACAAAGCTTTTAATACCCGAGATTCCCCTTTCCCCGGACGGATTCATCCCACGGCCTCTGTGACAGGGATGCCAAGGGCGGTGTAGCCGTTCATGACGGCGATGCGGACCTGGACTTCCGCGACTTGTCGGTCGAAGTCCCGCGCCATGAGGCGCTGCCCCAGCAATTTAACGCAGTGCATCTTGGTTTCGACGCGGCTTCGGCGGTGGTATCYGCTCCAGTTTCGCCAGATCGCGCGACCGAGATATTTCGAAGCTCGCAGGGCCTCGTTTCTGGCCACGGCACCCGCAGTGACGGTCTTCCACGGCTTGGCGTTCTTGCGGGGTGGGATGACGGCATTCGCCCCGCGGTCAGCGATGGCGTCGTGGCATTTGCGGGTATCATAGGCACCGTCTGCAGTGACGCTGCCGATCGCCTCGTCCGCCGGAATYTGGTTGAGCAGATCGGGCATCACCGGCGCATCACCGATGTGGCTTCCGGTAATCTCGAGCGCCCGAACCTCCAGCGTTTGKTCGTCGATCCCAAGATGGATCTTGCGCCAAACCCGCCGCTTGGGCCCACCATGCTTGCGTGCGTTCCACTCGCCTTCACCCTCGACCTTGATGCCSGTGCTATCGATCAGGAGATGCACTGGGCCGTTGGAGCCACGATACGGGATGTTCACGGCCAGCGTTTTCTGGCGGCGCGATAGCGTGCTGAAGTCGGGCACCGCCCAGTTCAAACCGATCAGACGCAACAGGCTCTCGACGAACCCGGTCGTCTGGCGCAACGCCATGCCAAACAGAACCTTCATCGTCAGGCATGTCTGGATGGCGGTATCGCTGTAGGTTGGCTGTCGGCCGCGTTTGCCGGTCGGCGCAGCATCCCAGATCATCTCTGGGTCAAACCAGATCGTCAGCGAGCCACGGCGCTTGAGCGCTTCATTATAGGCCGGCCAGTTCTTGGTCTTGTAGGTTGGCGGTGTGGGTCTGCTCATGTCGTCCAGCTACCACGCTGGACTCACGACATGAATCCCTCACCGGATTTGTGCAACAGAGCCTCCCCAGGTCAAAAAAGTTCACCAACAACACGGTACTAGTGAATATTCTTTACTCCTAGGTGAAATTCCATCTTTAAAAAAGCAATTCGGAACTGAACTTCTAGAAAGCCTTGACCCCGCAATCTACGCATTTCGGAAGGCCAGAAAAGAAGCGCTCGCCCTCTATCCGGGAGTCTCTGAAACCTTGAAGGACCTTAGAAAGAAGGGCGTGGTTCTCGTAGCGTACACAGAGTCAAAAGCGTTTTATACAAGTTACCGGTTCAGAAAGCTAGGATTAGACCAGATATTTGATTTTCTTTACTCACCGCCTGATCATGCATTGACCGAGATTGAAAGAGAAAACCTTCGGCTTTATAATCCTAGTCATTACGAGTTTGCTATTACTAAGCATCGCTTCACACCAGAGAATGAACTCAAGCCGAACCCACATATTCTTGCCTCTATAATCAATGAAGTCGGAGCTTCATCTGATCAAGTTGTTTATCTCGGCGACAGTGAAATGAAGGATATAGCAATGGCGCAGGACGCTGGCATCTTAGATGTTCACGCTGCGTACGGGCAAGCACAAGATAGAGAGCAATACGAACTCTTGAAGGAGGTAACCCACTGGACCGATCAAGACGTGAAGCGTGAACAAGAGATACAATCCCGCAAATCCGTAATTCCCAGCATTTCCTTACCTAAGAACTTTACGCCAATAAAGTATCTCTTCTGAGGATTGATTGATGAACTCCAACGACAGGGCATGGCTAACGTTAGAGCAATGGAAGAAGGTTGTTGAAGTCCAGCAGCACTTCAACGATTTAGAACTTCGCATCCGAAATTTTGCGCTTATAATAACCGGTGCTTTTCTTGCCTTTGGCGGTGGAACCGCGTCAACGGGCGTTATATCTCAGTCTGCCTTCGGTATTTCAGTCACTGGAATAATCGTTTGGGCGGCTCTTCTGCCTTTATTTGCTTTTTACTTCATGGATCGATTTTGGTATCATCGTTTGCTTCACGGATCGGTGATGGCCGGGATTGAACTAGAGCGTCGAATGGCAGAATGCGAGATCCCCTCCCCACTTGGTAAGAGCATCAAGGACGCGAGCCCTTTCAAAATATTGGGGAGAGAAGTACATTCAGATCATAAGATCGACATTTTCTATGCTATATTAGCGCTTTCAATTATGATAACAGGTTTGATAATTGTACTTTCGTTTGATCCTCCTGGCACTCTTCGATATGAACTCTGGGAAGCGTAGGACAGCCATGCCCTACCTCATCCCCCTCCTCGCCATCGCCTTCGCGGCGTCGCCCTTCCTCACCTCCAGCTTCGGGGGGTTCGCGCCGGATGCCTTTCCGGTTCCGCAGGACGACCCGCCGGTGCAGCCGGCGGGGTATGCGTTCGCGATCTGGGGGCTGATCTATCTCTGGCTCATCGCCCATGGGGTCAGGGGGCTGGCCCG
Organism: Palleronia rufa; assembly: GCF_000743715.1. GTDB lineage: Bacteria > Pseudomonadota > Alphaproteobacteria > Rhodobacterales > Rhodobacteraceae > Palleronia > Palleronia rufa. Next base: position 75,345 of record NZ_JQEY01000002.1, on the reverse strand, counting down.
GCGCGACCATCCGGGCTGGCGCCCCACCCGCCTGCCGCTGGCCGTCAGCCTCGCCGTGGGGGCTGTCTGGATCCCGGTCGCAAATGCCTCTCCCCTCTGGGCCACGGTGCTGATCCTGGTGATGCTGGCGGGCGCGCTGGCCGCCCTGCTGCGCGCGGGGACCGCCGATCCGTGGTGGCTCGACACGCCGCTGGGGCTCTACGCGGGGTGGCTCACCGCCGCGTCCTGCGTGAGTCTCGGGCTGGTGGCCGCGGGCTGGGGGCTGGTGCCGGCGCTGACCGCCGCCTGGGGCGCGCTCGCCCTGGCCCTCGTCCTCGGCATCGCGGTGATCTGGCGGCGCCCCAGCCCGGGCTATGCCGCCGCCCTTGCCTGGGCGCTGGTCGGCGTCGCGGTGGCGAACTGGGGCACCGGAACCGGCCTTTCCCCCGTCGCCCTGGGGGCCGCTGCGCTGGTCGCGGGGCTTTGTACGAAACGCGCGCTGTGGTGACGCGAGGCGTACGAAACGGCCCCGAAAACGGCCTGACGCGTACGATCCGCCCCGCGGTTCGGACTCACTTCAGGTGTTTGCGCAGCCGCGACGGGGTCGATTTGGTGCGGCCCTGGTAGGGGTTCTGATCCGCCTGCGACCGCATCCAGAGCCGGATCGGAGTTCCCGGCATGTCGAAATCCTGCCGCAGCCCGTTCACCAGATACCGGCTGTAGCTTTCGGAAATCTCCCTGGGGTTCGAGCACATCACCACGAACCCCGGGGGCCGGGTCTTGGCCTGGGTCATGTAGCGCAGCTTGATCCGGCGGCCTCCGGGCGCGGGGGGCGGATGCGCCTCGACCATCGCCCCCAGCCAGGAGTTCAGCTTCGCCGTGGTCACCCTGCGGTTCCACACCGCATGGGCCTGGAGGATCGAATCCCTGAGCCTGTCCAAACCCTTGCCGGTCAAGGCTGAGACGGTCACCAGCGGCACGCCGCGCAGTTGCGGGAGCAATCGGTCGCAGGCCTCGCGCAACGCGCGGAGCTTTTCGGACTTCGCCGTCTCTGCGTCCCACTTGTTTACCGCGATGACCACCGCGCGGCCTTCGCGTTCTGCAAGGTCGGCGATCCTGAGGTCCTGTTGCTCGAACGGGATCGCCGCATCGAGCAGCACCACGACCACCTCGGCGAACTTCACGGCACGCAAGCCGTCGGAAACGCTGAGTTTTTCCAGCTTTTCCTGGACCTTCGCCTTCTTGCGCATCCCCGCCGTGTCGAACACCCGGACCGGGATTCCGTCCCAGTCCATCCGGACCGAGATCGCATCCCGCGTGATGCCCGCCTCCGGCCCGGTCAGCAGGCGATCTTCACCCAGCAAGCGATTGACCAACGTCGATTTTCCTGCGTTCGGACGGCCGACCACGGCAATCTGAAGCGGCTTCTCGCGGGTGGGCACGCGGGGGGTGTCGTCGTCGTCCTCATCCACCGTCACGTCGGTCTCGGGGGCATGGGCCGCGTCGCTTTTCGCCATCTCGTCGGCCACGGGTTTCAACAGGGTATAGAGATCCGACATGCCCTCGCCATGTTCGGCCGACAGGCGCAGAGGCTCGCCGAGGCCCAGGCCCCAGGCCTCTATCAAACCGCCGTCGGCGGCCCGACCTTCGCACTTGTTCGCGGCCAATATCACATGCCTTGAGCGTTTGCGCAGGATTTCGGCGAAGATCTCGTCCACCGGCGTCACGCCCACGCGGGCGTCGATAACGAAGAGGCAGACATCGGCCATGTCCACCGCACGCTCGGTCAGCCGGCGCATCCGCCCCTCCAGGCTGTCGTCGGTGGCGTCCTCCAGACCGGCCGTGTCGATCACGGTGAAGCGCAGGTCCATCAGCCGCGCCTCTCCCTCGCGCAGGTCGCGGGTCACGCCGGGGCGGTCGTCGACCAGCGCCAGACGGCGGCCGACAAGGCGGTTGAACAGCGTCGACTTGCCCACGTTGGGCCGTCCGACGATGGCAAGGGTGAAGCTCATGGAGGCCTCCGGGGGTACGGGTCCGAACCCCGCCCCATAGCGCCCCGCTCAGCGGAACGCCAGCAGGCGCCCGGCGGTGTTCACGACATAGAGCACCCCCCCGGCGATCACCGGGTTGGTCGCGGCGCCGTCCGGCAGCGGGACGTCCACCTCAAGCGCGCCGGACCTGGGCGAAAAGCCGCGCAGACGACCGTCGGAAGAGGCCACCCAGAGCCGCCCGCCACCCAGCACGGGGCCGTAATGGGCATAGACGTCCTTGCGCCGGCGGATCCGGTTGGTCTTGAAATAGGGCAGTTCCGTGCCCCAGATCCGGGTTCCGGTCGCGGCATCCAGCCGCACCAGCTCGGCCTGGTCGCTGACCGCGAAGACCGAGCCTCCGGCCACCACCACGGGTGACATCGCCCCCTCTTCGGCAGACCACAGGCGCCGCCCTGAGGAGAGCTCGAACGCGTCGATCCGGCCCGACGGCGAGCCGGCATAGACGGTGCCGCCGTCGATGACCGGATCGCCCGAGATGTCGGTGATCGAGGCATAGACCCGCCCCACCCGCGTGCCCGCAACGGTGCTGGTCCAAAGAGAGGTGCCGCCGTCGCGAAGCAGCCCGTGAAGCTCGCGGCTGGCGAAGGGCAGGACGATCATATCGCCGGATACGGCCGGGGCCGCGCCGCCGACGACGCCGGAGGGCGACGGAGTGCCCTGCGCGGTCCAGCGCACCCGGCCGGTGTTCGCATCCAGCGCCCAGGCGGTCGCGTCGCGGCCGATCACATAGACCCGGTCGCCGACCACGGTGGGTGCCCCCGCGGCGGCGGCCCCCAGGTCCTGCGTCCAGAGCCGCTGCCCGGTGGCCGCGTTCATCGCGATGAGCTGGCCGAAGGCGGTGGAGACGAACAGCCGCCCGCCCGACACCGCAAGTCCGGCGCCGGAGGCATCGTCCACCGGCTCTCCGGCGGGAGAGGCGCTGGCGCTCCAGATCGGCTGTCCGGCCGTCGTCAGGGCCGTGACCCGGGCGCGGCTGTCGACGGTGTAGATGCGCCCGTCCGACACGACCGGATCGGCGCTGATGCGGTGGCGGCGGTCCTCTCCCTGTCCGATCGGGACAGACATCGCCAGCCGGGGCTGCGCGGAAAAGCTGGCATGGGGGATGTCGTGATCGGCGGCGGCCGCCTTGTGGGTCCAGGCGCCCAGGGTCACCGGGGCGGGCAGCGTGATGGGCAGGGCGCGATCGACCTGCTGCCCCGTCTCGCCCCGCAGGTCCATACGCGGACCGACGAGGATTTCCTCGCGTTCGCCACAGGACGCAAGCGCGATGAGCGCGGCGCCGGTCAGCAGGCCGAACCTGGTCATGTCGCGGGGCTCCTATCCCTCAGACGCCTCAAGCGATCCTCCGAGCGCGACCATCAACTGCCGCACCCGGGCTTGCAAGTCCTGCGTGGCGCCGCTGTCGGCGATGATCCCCCGGAGCGTCTCGACCGCCGCGTCGCTTTCTCCCGCCCGCAGCTGTGCGATGGCGATCTGCTCCAACGCCAGAAGCCGGAAAGGAGCACCGGGGACGGTCAGCGGCTCAAGCCGATCCATGACCTGCTGCGGCGGCGCGCTGTCCTGAAGCAGCATCGCCGCCTTCAGCCCCGCAAGCTCCCGGTAGAGCGCGGGCAGGCCACCGTCCGCGGATACGCTTTCCAGCGCCTCCAGCGTCTGTCCCTGAACCGCCTCGCCCTCCAGCGTGTCGGCAGCCAGCATGGCCAGAAGCGCGCGCCGCGCGCCATCGGCGTCGATCTCCAGAAGCGCCGCGCGGCGGGCGTCGGGGGTCTCCAGGTTCAGCGCCGCGACGATGGCATCCCCGAAGGCCTGCGCTGTGAGGCGGGACTGGTAGCGTTGCCATTCGATCCAGGCCGCCGCGCCGACCAGCACGACCACGGCCAGGATCGCGATCCAGCCATAGCGCTTGAGCAGACCGTAGAGACGATCGCGGCGGACCTCTTCGGTCACCTCTTCGATGAAGCCGTCGCTGTTGCTCACGCTCGCTCCCCTGGCGCGGAATTCGTACTGGCGCCTCTTAGCGCGGCGGATCGCCCCTTGCCAAGGGACGCGATCACGGCTTTTTTCCGCCGTCGACTGCAAAAAAGGGCGTGCGATTCCCTTCTGAACCGAATAGTTCAGTTGGGTGGCGACCCATTGCCGCCAAGGATTCAGAGTATCGTCATGCGCATCGCAGCCATCCTGACCGCGCTCGTCGTCGCGGTGTCCCTTTACTTTCTGGTCTTTGAACGCGCTGCCGTGCTCGATGTCGCCGGCTCCGCCGGAGCCGCCGTCGGAACACCCGCGCAAGAGGCTCCCGACCAGCCGTCGGGCGTGTCCGTGGTGGCGGTCTCCTCCACGGCGCGCTCCATCGGCAGTGCGGTCGTGCTGCGTGGCCGGACGGAGGCCGCGCGCCAGGTCGAAGTCCGGGCAGAGACCAGCGGCAAGGTCACGAGCGAGCCGCTGCGCAAGGGCAGTTTCGTCGCGGCGGACGAGGTGCTGTGCTCGCTCGACCCCGGCACGCGCGAGGTCGCTCTGGCCGAGGCGCAGGCGCGTCTGGCAGAGGCCCGGGCCGGTCGCCCGGAGGCAGAGGCCCGCATCGCGGAGGCGAAATCCCGCCTGACCGAAGCACAGATCGACCAGCGCGCCGCCGCCTCCCTGTCGGAGGGCGGATTCGCGTCGCAGATGCGCGTCGCTTCCACCGACGCCGGCGTGGAATCCGCCAAGGCCTCGATCGCCGCCGCCGAAAGCGGGCTGGAGTCCGTCGTCGCCGCGATTCAGGGCGCCGAGGCCGCCGTCGCCGCCGCCGAGACGGAGATCGCGCGGCTCGACATCACCGCGCCGTTCTCCGGGCTGCTGGAGACCGACACGGCGGAGCTTGGCGAATTCCTCCAACCCGCCGGTCTCTGCGCGACGGTCATCCAGCTCGACCCGATCGAGCTTGTCGGGTTCGTCCCGGAGACGGAGGTCGCGCGCGTCGAACTCGGCGCACCGGCACAGGCGCGGCTGGCCTCGGGCGGGACGATCGACGGCACGGTATCGTTCCTGTCGCGCGCCGCGGACCCGGAGACCCGCACCTTCCGCGCCGAGATCCGGGTGCCGAACCCGGAGCTTGCCATCCGCGACGGCCAGACCGTCGAGGTCGCGATCAGCGCCGCGGGACAGCAGGCCCATCTGCTGCCGCAGTCGGCGCTGACCCTGAACGATGAGGGCGACCTGGGCGTGCGGCTGGTCAGCGCCGACACCACCGCCGCGTTCGTCCCCGTGGAGCTGCTGCGCGACACGCCGCAGGGCGTCTTCGTCGCGGGCCTGCCCGACCAGGCCGACGTCATCGTGGTCGGGCAGGAATACGTCAGTGACGGCGTTCCGCTGGACGTTACCTACAGGGAGACCGCCGGATGACGGGACTGGTCGACTGGGCCGGCGCCCATGCGCGCATGGTCATCGCCTTCATCGTGCTGTCCGTCGTGGCGGGCTGGCTGGCCTATACCGGGCTTCCCAAGGAAGGTGAGCCCGACATCGAGATCCCCGCGCTGTTCGTGTCGGTGCCTTTCCCGGGCATCTCCGCCGAGGACAGCGAGACGCTGCTGGTCAAGCCGATGGAGACCGAGCTGTCCGATCTCGACGGCCTGAAATCCATGAACGCCACGGCGGCGGAGGGCTACGCGGGCGTTGCGCTGGAGTTCGAATTCGGCTGGGACAAGACCAAGACGCTTGCCGACGTGCGCGACAAGATGAACAACGCCGAGGCCGATTTTCCGGATGGCGCCGAGCAGTATTCGATCAACGAGATCAACTTCTCGGAATTCCCGATCATCATCGTGAACCTGACCGGCGACATCCCGGAACGCACGTTGCTGCGCGTGGCCAAGGACCTTCAGGACCGGCTGGAGGCGCTTGAGCCGGTGCTTCAGGCGCCTCTGGCCGGTCACCGCGACGAGATGCTGGAGGTTCTGATCGACCCGCTGCGGCTGGAGTCCTACAACGTCACCGCCGCGGAACTCATCAATACGGTACGCAACAACAACCAGCTCATCGCCGCCGGCGACATCGAAAGCGCCCAGGGCGCCTTTGCCGTCAAGATCCCGTCCAGCTTCGACGATCAGCAGGACATCTACGACCTGCCGGTCAAGGTGAACGGCGACCGCGTGGTGACGCTGGGCGATCTGGCCGACATCCGCCTGACCTTCGAGGATCCCACCGGAACCGCGCGATTCAACGGTGAGAAGACCGTCGCGCTGCAGGTCGTCAAGCGCAAGGGCTACAACGTCATCGACACCGCCACCCTGGTGCGCCAGGAGGTCGAGGCGGCGCGCGCCGACTGGCCCAAGGTCCTTCAGGACGCGATCCGGGTCGGCACGTCGAACGATCAGTCGCGGCAGGTCGCCTCCATGGTCAGCCAGCTTGAGGGATCGGTGCTCACGGCCATCGCCCTGGTGATGATCGTGGTGCTGGCCTCGCTCGGGATCCGGTCCGCCCTGCTGGTCGGCTTCGCGATTCCCACCTCCTTCCTGCTGTGCTTCATCCTGCTGGGGCTCATGGGCATCTCGATCTCGAACATCGTGATGTTCGGGCTGATCCTGGCCGTGGGGATGCTGGTCGACGGCGCCATCGTCGTGGTGGAATACGCGGACCGCCGGATCTCGGAAGGCGCGGGCCCCATGGCCGCCTTCACCGAGGCCGCCAAGCGCATGTTCTGGCCCATCGTGTCATCTACCGCGACGACGCTGTGCGCGTTCCTGCCGATGCTGTTCTGGCCCGGCGTCCCGGGCGAGTTCATGGGGATGCTCCCGGTCACGCTGATCTTCGTGCTTTCGGCCAGCCTGGTCGTGGCGCTGGTGTACCTTCCGGTCATGGGCGGCGTTGCGGGCCGGATGAGCCGCTTGTTTTCGCACGGTTCCGACTGGCTGCGCAGCACCCTGCCCTGGATCGTGCGCGCCGCGCTGGTCATCCCGTCCGCCTATCTGGTGTTCCTTGGCGCGATGCAGTCGCTCAACCACGACTACCTCATCCCGGCGGGAAGCCTTGGCCGCGCGTCGGTCCTGCCCGGCGCGCTGATGTTCTTCGCGGGCGCCGTGCTGACCGGCATCACCCTGGGATCGGTCGCCATCCACCGTGCACCCCGGAGGATCCGCGGCGGCCATCGTCGCACCCCGTTCGGCCGGGTGATCGCCTTTATCGCCGGCAACCCGGTCATGCCGCTGGTGGCCATGGGCGGGGTCATTGCCTTTGTCGTGTTCACCTTCGGCTACTACGGCGCCAACAACAACGGCACCGAGTTCTTCGTGGAGAGTGAGCCGGAGCAGGCGCTGGTCTATGTCCGCGCCCGCGGCAACCTCAGCCTGGACGAACAGGACGCGCTGCTGCGCGACGCGGAAGAGATCGCGCTGAACACCACCGGAGTGGACAGCGCGTTCGCCTTCGCCGGCGAGGGCGGGATCAACAACAACACCGGCGGCGGAGAGGCGCCCCTGGACACCGTAGGCCAGATCCAGATCGAACTGATCCCCTGGGAGGACCGCGCCGCCTATGCCGCGACGAACGGGATCGATCCCGCGCTTCTGGACGGCAACGTGGTGCTCGACAAGCTGGAAAGCGAACTGGTCAAGCTGCCCGGCATCCGCACGGAGACGCTGAACCTGGCCATGGGTCCGGCCAGCGGCAAGCCCGTGCACCTGCGCCTGAAAGGCAACGACTGGACGACCCTGCGCGAGGCCACGGCGACCGCGCGCGCGAAGTTCGAATCGACCCCCGGTCTGGTCGACATCGACGACAGCCTGCCCCTGCCCGGCATCGACTTCCAGATCGACGTGGACGTGGAAAAGGCGGGCCGATACGGTGCCGACGTGGCGACCGTGGGCGGCATGGTGCAGCTGGTGACGCGCGGGCTGCTCCTCGACACGATGCGGGTGGACAGCTCCGACGAAGAGATCGAGATCCGCGTGCGCCTGCCCGCTCAGGACCGTGTGTTGTCCACGCTCGACAGTCTCAAGGTGCGCACGGCGGACGGTCTGGTGCCGCTGTCGAACTTCATCACCCGCACCCCGGTGGCGAGCCTGGGCCAGATCGACCGGATCGACCAGCAGCGCTATTTCGACGTGCGCGCCGACGTGGCGCCGTCGCTGCAAAAGGCGGTCGTGGACGGAGAGACCGTCGCGCTGCTGCGCTCCACGGATGCGCCGGAGGCCGCCGCCGGTGCCCCGACCGTCACGCTGGGAGAGTCGTCCTACAACATCACCTGGCGCGCGGCCGGAACCGCCGCGGACACGCTGACCGACGCTTTTGCCGACGGCGCCATGACGATCGCCCCCGTCAACGGCAACGAGCGTATCGAGGTACTTACCGAATGGCTGGACACCGACCCCCTTCCCGCCGGTGTCACATGGGAATGGACCGGCGATCAGGAGGACCAGGCCGAGAGCGCCGCGTTCCTGCAAACGGCCTTTGCCGGCGCACTGGGTCTGATGTTCATCATCCTGCTGGCGCAGTTCAACTCCTTCTACAATGCGGTGCTGGTGCTGCTGGCGGTGGTGCTGTCCACCGCGGGCTCTCTCTGGGGGATGCTGATCCTCGGCCAGCCGTTTTCCATCATCATGACCGGAACGGGGATCGTCGCGCTGGCCGGAATCGTGGTGAACAACAATATCGTGCTGATCGACACCTATCAAGAATACTCGGCCTACATGCCGAAGATCGAGGCGATCATCCGCACGACAGAAGACCGCATTCGCCCGGTTCTGCTGACCACCATCACCACGATCGCCGGCCTGGCCCCCATGGTGCTGGGCCTCAGTCTGGACTTCATCGCGGGCGGCTATTCCATCGACAGTCCGACGGCGCTGTGGTGGAAGCAGCTGGCCACCGCCGTCGTGTTCGGTCTGGCCGTGGCCACGGTGCTTACCCTGGTGTTCACGCCCGCCGCTCTGGCGTTCCGGGTCTGGGTCGGCAAGGGGGCCTATCGCGGGATGCGCGGTCTGCAATCGCTGGCCGCACGGGATGTGCGGGCCGATCTGCGGCTGAACCGGGCGGTGCGCAAGATCAAGTCGCCCGAGATCATCTGGGACGCGTCGCTGCCGGCCGCCGATGGCCGCCCGCGCCTGGAGGCGGCCGAATAGCCGGGCGGCTGTGGGCCCGATCACATCGCGGACGGGCTGCCGCCGCCATCCTCTGCTCACGTCAATCGTGGGGGACGGATCGTGGCAACTCTCGACAGCGCGCTCTTCGGATGTCTGTCCGGCCTTGCCTTGCTGGTCGCGGTCGGGCCGAAGACCCTCTATGTTCTACGGCAGGGACTGTCCGGCCGCCATGTCCTGCCGGTCTGCACCACTGTCACCACCCGCGACGCCACGATCCTGACCGCGGGCGCGACGGTCTCCAACGGACTGTCCGCCCGGATCGAGGGCGCGGAGGTGACGCTGACGCTGGGTGGGGCGATCTTCTTGGCTTGTCCTGGCCTGACGGCCCTGGCGCGCCGCCGCATCGGTGGCAGGGACGATGCCGGACCGGCCCGGAGCGGCGACGCTGAACCGGCAGGACGTCCGCGCCGCCGTTCCGGGCGCGGCCGCGGTCACGTTCCTGAACCCGCTGGTCCGTGTGGATAGGATCGTGGTTCTGGGCGGGCTCGCGACCGCCTCCGACGCGCGGTCGATCTTCGTGGCGGGCGCCGTCCCGGCCTCTGCCGTCATGTTCACCGGCGTTACCCATGGTGCGCGCATCGTGCGCCCGCTCCTCGACACGGCGGGGGGCGCGACGGCGGTGGACGCGGTGTCCGGACTGGCCATGCTGGGGATCGCGGCCGCCCTCTGGGCCACTCTGTTCTGAGCCGGTGTTCGCGGAACGTCCCCCACGACACGGTGCGCGGCCAGACCGCTGGCCAAATTTACCGTTGCGGCCGCCTCACCATCTCCCGGACGCCCCGAAGCCGTCCCGGTCAGGCGGCCTCTTCTGTCTCCTGGCGCCGCCACAGCACCGCATAGCGCCCGCCGCGCGCCAGAAGTGCTTCGTGGTTGCCGCGCTCCACGATGCGGCCGCCCTCGATCACCGCGATCTCATCGGCATCCACGACGGTGGACAGGCGGTGCGCGATGACCAGCACCGTGCGTCCCTGCCCCATGGCCTTCAGCTCCGACTGGATGTCACGCTCGGTCTCGGTGTCGAGCGCGCTGGTCGCCTCGTCCAGAAGCAGAATCGCGGGATCCTTCAGAAGCGTTCGCGCGATACCGACACGCTGCTTCTCGCCGCCCGACAGGCGCAGGCCGCGCTCTCCCACCTGGGTATCGTAGCCCTCCGGCAGGTTGGCGACGAAATCGTGGATCTTGGCGGCACGGGCGGCGGCTTCGATCTCACCGCGGGTCGCATCGGGGCGGCCGTAGGCGATGTTGTAGAGAATGGTATCGTTGAAGAGCACCGTGTCCTGGGGCACCACGCCGATGGCGGCGTGGAGGCTGTCCTGCGACACGGCACGCAGGTCCTGCCCGTCGATGCGGATGGCGCCCCCGGTCACATCGTAGAACCGAAACAGGAGCCGCCCGATGGTGGATTTCCCCGCGCCGGAGGGGCCGACCAGCGCCAGGGTGCGCCCGGGCGGCACGCGGAAGCTCACGCCCGCCAGAACCTCACGGTCGTCGCCATAGCCGAAGCGCACATCGTCGAATACGATCTCGGCCCTGTCCACGATCAGCGACCGGGCGTCGGGCGCGTCGGTCACGTCGGCCGGCTGCTCCAGAAGGCCGAACATCTGCGCCATGTCGACCAGCGCCTGCCGGATCTCCCGGTAAACGGTCCCGAGGAAGTTCAGCGGGACGGTGATCTGGATCATGTAGGCGTTGACCATGACGAAATCGCCCGTGGTCAGGGACCCTGACTGGACGCCCGCCGCGGCCATGGCCATCACCGCCACGAGTCCGGCGGTGATGATGACCGACTGGCCCGCGTTGAGAGCCGCGAGCGAGTAGGAGGTCTTGAGCGCCGCCTCGACATATCCCGCCATGGCGCCGTCGTAGCGGTCGGCCTCCCGCCGCTCGGCGCCGAAGTATTTCACGGTCTCGAAATTCAGAAGCGAATCCATGGATTTCTGCGCGGCGTCATTGTCCTGGCGGATCATCTCTCGGCGGATCTTCACCCGCCATTCGGTCACCGCGAAGGTAAAGGAGACATAGGCCAGGATCGTCAGGGCGATGACCGCAAGGTAGCGCCAGTCGAACAGCGCCGCCAGGATCGCTCCCACCATGATCAGCTCCAGCGCCAGGGGGCCGATGGAGAAGAGCAGGAACCGCAGCAGGAACTCCACCCCCTTGACCCCCCGCTCCATGACCCTTTGGAGAGACCCCGTACGGCGGCGGATGTGGTATCCCAGCGACAGGCGGTGGATATGCTGGAACGTCTCCAGCGCCAGGGTCCTGAGCGCGCGCTGGCCGACGCGCGCGAAGAGCACGTCGCGCAGCTGCTGGAAGCCGACGTTGAGCGCGCGGGCCACGCCATAGGCCACCGTCAGCCCGACGGCGCCCGCGCCCAGCATCCAGGCGGCATCCGCACCTTCGCCGGCGAGTTTGTCCACGGCGGCTTTGTAGAACAACGGCGTGGTGACGGCGATGAGCTTGGCCGCCAGAAGCATCAGCAGCGACGCGACCACCCGGACGCGGATGCCGCGTTCGCCTTCCGGCCAGAGATACGGCAGCACACGCAGGACGATGCCCGCACCGCCGGCGTATTGGTCCTGACGGTCGATGTCGGGGGCGGGAGGACGCGCGCGCATGGGCGTGATCTAGGCGGTCCGGCCGGAATTGGCCAGCGCCGGTCGGTGGGAAGAGCCGCCCGGGGGCCTGCTGGCAACGATGTCTCCCCGAACGACGGCTGTCATCGAACACGGCGCAGACCAAGGTCACGGAGGCGACAGCGCAGGTCCGGTTCGGGGTCCGAACAGCCCCCGAATCTTCCAACCGAGCGACAGCGTGACGGTCTCCGGCGCGCCGGAGCGGAGCGTACGGCCGTTGGTTTGCGCGGCCGGAAGCGTCGCATGTCTTGCGGGACCGGCCCTCGACCCGTAGCAGTGAACGAACTGACCCGAAAGACTGCCGTTCATGCCCGCGACCGCCCCCGCACCAGTATCCATCTGCGTCTATTGCGGATCGCGCGACGGCAACGATCCCGCCTATGCGAACGCCGCAGAGGCGCTCGGCACGGCCATGGCGGCACGGGGCTGGCGCCTGGTGTACGGCGCCGGCGACATAGGCCTGATGGGCCGTGTCGCCCGGGCCGCACAGGCCGCGGGGGCGGAGACGTTCGGCGTCATCCCCGGCCATCTTCTCGATCTGGAGGTGGGCAAGCGTGACGTGACGCGGTTCGTCGTTACGGAGACCATGCATGAGCGCAAGAAGGTCATGTTCATGAACGCCGACGCCGTGATCGTGCTGCCCGGCGGCGCCGGATCGCTGGACGAGCTCTTCGAGGTGCTGACATGGCGCCAGCTCGGCCTTCACGCCAAGCCGATCGTGCTCGTGAATGTCGGCGGCTACTGGGATCCGGTGGTGGCGATGGTGGAGCACGTGATCGATCAGGGTTTCGCGGCACCGTCGCTGCGCGACTTCCTGACGGTGGCTGGCGACGTGCCCGAGGCTGTCGCCCATATCGCGGCCTGGCGGACCGGCGGCGCCTGACCCCGGTCGGCCGGTCCGGCCCGGCGCGATCAGCACGGGCCCACCGGGAGGACATGCGCCGCGCCGGGCTTCGGAGGCCCGGATCATCGGCCGGCGGCGTTCCAGCCCTGACCTGAGCGGCCTGCGCGCCGCCTGGGTCCGTTTGAGGGAGGCTGCAAGCCCGGGCACGGACTGATCCTGGCCGCTCCCGCGTTCCGCCACGGTCCCGCCCCGGCGATCCCGTTCCCGCGCCCTTCGCGACCTTGACGCTCCCCCGCGCCGTCCCCCATCTATACGCCCAGCCGGCCGGCTCCGGCCCGATCCAGACGAAAGGACCGCCAGCGTGCTCCTGCTCATCGACAATTACGACAGCTTTACCTGGAACCTGGTCCACTATGTCGGCGAGTTGGGCGCCCGGGTGCAGGTCCACCGCAACGACGCGTTGACCGTGCAGGACGCCATGGCCCTCAACCCCCGGCAGATCCTGCTGTCTCCCGGGCCTTGCGATCCCGACCGTGCCGGGATCTGTCTGCCGCTGGTGCTGGCGGCGGCCGAGGCGGGGATCCCGCTGCTGGGTGTCTGTCTTGGCCATCAGGCCATCGGGCAGGCGTTCGGCGGCCGTGTCGTGCGCCATACGGAGATCGTTCACGGCAAGGCCGGCATCGTTCATCACCAGGGCCAGAGCGTGTTCGCGGACCTCCCGTCGCCGCTGTCGGCCACGCGCTATCATTCGCTGGTGGTGGAGCGCGAGAGCCTGCCGGCCGATCTGCACGTCACCGCGGCGCTGGAGGACGGCACGATCATGGGCCTTGCGCACCGGACGCTGCCGATCCACGGCGTCCAGTTCCACCCGGAATCGATCCGGTCGGAACACGGCCACGCGATGCTGAAGACATTTCTAGACATGGCGCCCGATTCCGCGCCGGTGGCGGCATGAGCGCCGACCTCAAGCCGCTGATCGCCGCCGCCGTCGACCGCCCGCTGACCGAAGACGAGGCCCGCGCCGCCTTCGACATCCTGTTCGACGGTCAGGCCACTCCCAGCCAGATCGGCGGTTTCCTGATGACCCTCCGGGTGCGGGGCGAATCGGTGTCCGAATACGCCGCCGCCGCCGCCGCCATGCGCGCCCGCGCGCGGCCGGTCCGCGCGCCGGAGGGCGCCATGGACATCGTCGGCACCGGCGGCGACGGCAAGGGAACGCTCAACATCTCAACCGCGACGGCCTTCGTGGTGGCCGGCGCGGGCGTGCCGGTGGCCAAGCACGGCAACCGCAACCTCAGCTCGAAATCCGGCGCCGCGGATGTGATCGCGAGCCAGGGGATCGACGTCATGGTCGGCGCGGATGTGGTCGAGCGCGCGCTGGCGGAGGTCGGCATCGGGTTCATGATGGCGCCGATGCATCATCCCGCGATCGCCAACGTCATGCCCACGCGGATCGAGCTGGGGACCCGCACGATCTTCAACATCCTCGGGCCGCTCACCAACCCGGCGGGCGTGAAATACCAGCTGACAGGAGCGTTCTCGCCCGACGTGCTGGCCCCGATGGCCGAAACGCTTGGCCGGCTGGGCTGCATCCGCGCCTGGCTGGTCCATGGCGGCGACGGCACGGACGAGCTGTCGATCGCGGCACCCTCCCGCGTCGCGGTGCTCGAGGACGGTCACGTTTCGATGCGGGAGGTCTCGCCAGAGGATGCCGGCCTTCCGGTCCATGGGTTCGACGCCATCGTGGGTGGCACGCCGGACGACAACGGTCGCGCCTTTCGCGCGCTTCTGGACGGCGCGCGCTCGGCCTATCGGGACGCGGTGCTCCTCAACGCGGCCGCCGCCCTGATGGTCGTCGGGCGTGCGAAGAGCCTGCCGGAAGGTGCCGATATCGCACGGGAAAGCATCGACTCCGGCGCCGCCCGCGGCAAGGTCGAAGGTCTGGCCCGGGTCGCCCCGCTCAAGACCTGAGGAACAGGCGCGCGACCGGCTCCGTTCCGAAGGGATGGACCGCGATCTTTTCTTTCAGGGCTGGGACGGGCTGGTTCACATCGCCGTCGTCGGACCCATCGGCTATGTCGCGCTGATCGCCATGCTGCGCGTCTCGGGCAAGCGGACGATGGCCAAGCTCAATGCCTTCGATTTCGTGGTGACCGTGGCCATCGGATCCACCTTGGCGACAATCCTGCTGAACGACAGCATCGCTCTGGTCGAAGGCGTCGTGGCGCTGGCGGTGCTGATCGGTCTGCAATACGCCATCGCCTGGTTTTCGGCCCGTTCCGCCACGTTCGCGCGGCTGGTCCGTTCCGAACCGACGCTGCTGATGCGCGAGGGGCGGATGCTGGCGGGTGCGATGCGCCGGGCGCGGGTCACCGAGGCCGAGCTGATGACGGTGATCCGCAGCTCCAAGACGCCGCGCCCCGAGGATGTCGCCGCGGTGATCCTCGAGTCCACTGGAGATTTCAGCGTCATCGCCCGTACCGGAGAGAACGGGACCGCCGAGTTCGCGGACAAGACGCGGCTGGGCTAGGCGGCGAAGACCGCGTCCATGTCGCGGAACCCCTTGATCTCGATGGGGTTGCCGGACGGATCGCGGAAGAACATCGTCCATTGCTCGCCCGGTGCGCCTTCGAACCGGACCGACGGCGCCAGCACCCAGGCAGTTCCCGCCGCCTCCAGCCGGTCGCGCAGGCGTTCCCAGTCCGGCAGCGCCAGCACCAGTCCGATATGTGGCATCGGCACCATGTGATCGCCGACCTTGCCGGTGTCGGTGGTGGCGAAGGGCGTGCCCAGGTGCAGCGACAACTGGTGGCCGAAAAAATCGAAATCGACCCAGGTGTCGGTGGATCGCCCCTCTGCGCAGCCCAGAAGGCCGGCGTAGAAGGCGCGGGTCTCGTCCAGATCGGTCACGTGGATGGCAAGGTGGAACGGCGTCGGCATCGGTGTCTCCGGGCGTTGTGTCGGCACGAAACCTCCCCTAGCGTCCCGGCGACCAGAAAGGGAGGCCCCCGATGCCCGATACCTACGGATTCGACACGCTCCAGATCCACGCGGGCGCCCGCCCCGACCCGGCGACGGGCGCGCGGCAGACGCCGATCTACCAGACCACCGCCTATGTGTTCCGCGATGCCGACCACGCCGCGGCGCTCTTCAACCTGCAAGAGGTCGGCTACATCTATTCCCGCCTCACCAACCCCACCGTCGCGGTGCTGCAGGAGCGCATCGCCACGCTGGAGGGCGGCGTGGGGGCGGTCTGCTGCTCATCGGGGCACGCCGCGCAGATCATGGCGCTGTTTCCGCTGATGAGCCCGGGCAAGAACGTGGTCGTCTCGACCCGGCTTTACGGCGGCACGGTCACGCAGATGACCCAGACCATCAAGCGGTTCGGCTGGTCGGCACGGTTCGTCGACTTCGACGACCTGGATGCGATCCGCGGGGCGGTGGACGACGACACCCGCGCGATCTTCTGCGAATCCATCGCCAATCCGGGCGGCTACATCACCGACCTCGACGCCGTGGGCGATCTGGCCCGCGACGTCGGACTGCCGCTGATCGTCGACAACACATCGGCCACCCCGTACCTGTGCAACCCGATCAAGCACGGGGCCACGCTGGTGGTCCATTCCACCACCAAGTTCCTGACCGGCAACGGCACGGTCACCGGGGGCGCGGTGGTGGATTCTGGCCAGTTCGACTGGTCGGCGTCCGGCAAGTTCCCGTCGCTGTCGGAGCCAGAGCCCGCCTACCACGGGCTGAAGTTCAATGAGACCTTCGGCCCGCTGGCCTTCACCTTCCACGGCATCGCCATCGGCCTGCGGGATCTGGGCATGACCATGAACCCCCAGGCCGCGCACTACACGCTGATGGGGATCGAGACGCTGTCCCTGCGCATGGAGCGCCACGTCGCCAACGCCATGAAGATCGCCCGCTGGCTCGAACAGGACGACCGGGTGGATTACGTGACCTATGCCGGGCTCGACAGTTCGCCCTATTCGGCCCGTGTGCCGGCGATCTGCCCGAAGGGCGCGGGCAGCCTGTTCACCTTCGCGGTGAAGGGCGGGTACGACGCCTGCATCCGGCTGATCGACGCGCTGGATCTCTTCTCCCATGTGGCCAACCTGGGCGATACCCGCTCGCTCATCATCCACTCGGCCTCGACCACGCACCGCCAGCTCGATGAGAACCAGCAGCGCGCCGCGGGCGCCGATCCGGAGGTGGTGCGCCTGTCCATCGGGATCGAGGACGCCGACGACCTCATCGCCGATCTGGACCAGGCGCTGACCAAGGCGACGGCGGCCCCCGCCTGAGACGTGTCAACACCGCCCGGCAAACCCTTGCCGGGCGGCGATTTTCCAATTCAGTCCTCCGCCAGCACGATCCGCAGACGCACCTGTTGCTGGATCTCCAGTTCGCCCGGAGCGATGGCGACGGCGTCCGATTCCATCGCCGCGCGCATCATCATCGGCTGTCCGCCGCCGCCGGTCTCCGTCACCTCCAGGATCGGACCCAGGCGCCGGCCCGCGGCCTGCGCCATCACGGCCGCCCGGCGCATCGCGTCCTCGACCGCCGCCGCCAGGGCGGCATCCTCCGCGGCCTGAGGGTCCGCCAGCCCGAAGCCGATCCCGTCGAGCCGGTTCGCGCCCTCCGTCACCACCCGGTCGATCACGCCGCTGAGGGCGTCAAGATCACGGACGCGCACGCCCAACAGGCTCTCCGCACGGTAGCCGACGATCCGGGGTGGCGTGCCGGGCCCGCGCGGCTCCACTTCGTTGTCGTCATAGACCGGGCTGAGTTGCAGAGAGCCCGTCTGGATGTCCGCGGGGGCGATCCCGGCCTCCGCCAGGGCGGCCATCACCGGATCGAGCCCGGCGCTCAGCGCGTCGATCGCGTCGCCCGCGCTCTCGCCCTCTCCCAGGACGCCGGTCCGCAGCGTCGCCATGTCCGGCGCGGCCGTGGACACGCCCTGTCCGTTGACGACAAGGGCTGCCGGTTCGTCCTGGGCGCGGGCCGTGCCCGCCAGCCCGACGGCCAGAACCGCGATTGCAACCAAAAATCTCATGCGCTTCACTCCTGATCGATCCATCCGCCATGACGCGATTTTTTGCAGCGATCCGCCACCCCCTTCGCGCCAGAATCTTTCCAATGGCGGATTTCTGCGATAATACTATGACCGGATCTCAGAGCCTTTCCGCCATCCGCGCATATGCTAGAACCGGATCATGAAAAAAGATTACGCGCTCGACTTCTCTCAGGACCGGGTCCGGCTCATGTCCCATGCGGGATCGGCACAGACCGTCCTGGGAGAGATCCCGCTGGACGATCCGCATTTCGACACGCGGTTCGAGGATCTGCGGCGCGAGGTCGAGGCGGCGGCCGGAAAGCCTGTCGAACCGCTGCTGATGATCCCCCATTCGGAGATCCTGTTCACCGAACTGGAGGTCCAGGCCGATGACAAGGTCGCCCGCGCCGCCGAGATCGAACGGCAGCTGGACGGGCTGACCCCCTACGCGCTGGAGGATCTGGTCTACGACTGGAAGGCCAAGTCGAAATCCAGGGTGCAGGTCGCCGCCGTGGCGCGCGCTACGCTGGATGAGGCAGAGGCTTTCGCGCTGTCCCACGGGTTCGGCAACGTGGGGTTCGGATCCGCGCCGAAGCCGGGCGCGTTCCGCGGTCAGGCCGATTTCGGGGTCTCGACCAAGGTGCCTGATACTCCTTCCGCCAGCCCTGCGGTGACGCGGGTGGCGGATCTGGAGGGACCCGCGCGGTCCGGCGAAGCGGTGCGGGAGACACCCGCCGATAATGCGGCCCCGGCCCAGCGGCCAGCGCCCGCGCCGGTCGATGAAGGGGCCGCGACAGGCGCGCGGCCGGAGATGGACGACGCTTCGCTGCGCAACGCAGGCACTTCGGATAGGTCTTTGCGCACGCGGCCTGCAGAGCAAGAGGTTGCGATCGGGGCGACCCTTGCGGATCGGCCGGTTCCGGGCGACCCGACCGGCGCGTCCACGGATCCCGCCCGGGCCGGGACGGAGACGACATCGGCCAAGGCCGCCCCGCCGGTCTCTACGCCCGGCCGCAACAGTTTCACGGCTCCGCGCCCGGCGCCTGTCGCGTCGGATGCGGCGCCTGTGACGTCCGTCCCGGCGGCCGGAAGCGCCGCATCGACCCCGCAGCCCAAGAGTGCGACGCCGCGCGCGGAAACGGAGGGAGCCGCGAACGCTCCCTCGGCCGGGTCCGAACCGGCCGCCGCGCCGAAGCGACCCGCAGAGACGCCGGCCTTCGCTTCGCGGCGGGACAGGTCCCCGGCCCCCGCGGAGACGGGTGCCAAGCCTGCCGGGGTGCCGCGCCTCGGCGCCATCGACCCGCGCATCGACATGGCGCCCGACGCCGGATCCGGCCCCGCCGCGCCGGCGCCCTCGGGCCGCCCGAACGGCAGAGATGCCGCCGCGCGGCCTGCGCCGACGGGGCCGCGCGGCGTCGCTCCGGTGCCCACCGTCCGCAGGGTCGCGCCGCCCGACGGCGCCGCGGCGGCACCGTCCGAAGGCCCGGCGCGCGTTGCGCCGCAGATGCGCCATGACAGTCCGACAGAGGCTGAGCAGATGACGATCTTCGGGGCCCGGCCCCGGCATCGTTCCGGGATGGCCACCCTTCTGCCGGTCTTCGCCGGAGTCTCCGTGGCGTTGATCCTGGCGCTCGCCATCTGGTCGGCGTTCTTCCTTCTGGCCGAGGACACCGCGTCCCGCGATGCGGGCGCTGAGAGCGTGGCCCTTCTGCCGCCCGCGGACTTGGCGGCGCCGGTGACCGATCCGGGACCGATCATCGACCCGGAGACGCTGACACGACCCGCCCCCGGCCTGCCGGACGCAGCCGATCAGACCGGCGGCGAAATCTCCGGCGCGGCGGACGCGGTTGCGCAAACGGCCACACCGCCCGCACCCGCCCCCGCGGCAGGAAATGACTTGCCCGCCCCCGCCCGGTCCGAAGATCCGGCGACCGCGGCGGCGCCGGAGAGCTCGGAAACCGATGTCGCCCCGGACGATCCGCTCCGGCGTCCCGCCGAGGCGGCAGAGACCTCACGCTACGCGGCGACGGGGGTCTGGACCTCCGGGCCGTCGGCCGCGACCGCGCCCCGGACGGACGCCCCGCAGACCGACCCGGCGCCCGTCACCGATCCGGAGATCGCGGCGCAGGAGAGCGTCCCGGCCATCGCCCCCCCTGACCTCGCCGGCACTGCCGCGCCCGATGCGTTGGTACCGCCCGCGCCCTCCGGGACCACGTCCGCAACCGCAGAGCCGGGCCGGACGACCGCCACCCCAGAGGGCACCGTGACACCGGATGGGGTGCGCGTGACGGCAGGCGCCCCTGCCGTCCGGCCCCCGCCGCCGCCCACCCGGCCGGGCGACGTGGCCGCAACCGACGCAACCGCCGCCAGTGACGAGGGTGATCTGTCAGTACCGGTGACCCAGGGCCCGCCCCCTGCCGTGCCACCAAGCCGCCCCGGTCCGACGGACAGTCGGGCCGATGACGCCTTGGGCGACACCCGTCCGGAGGCAACACGTCTGGCCCAGTCCGAGCCGCGCGCCAGACCCGGCGTAGCGGAACCGGAAGACGACAGCCCGTCGCGGCCGGACGCCGCCCTGGACCAGGCGGACCCCGCGCCCACCGCCGGCGCGGTTCGTCTTGCCGCGTTCTCGCCCCTGCCGCGGCCGGGACAGGGGGGCGATGCCATCGATACCGCCGTGGAAAAAGCGATCGGCGCCGATTCCGACGCGGTTGCGACGGGCGTCGCCCCCCGGGCACGGCCGGCCCCCGCTGCGCCCGCCATCGACGCAGAGACCGACGCCGCCGACGTGGCGGCCGTCGTCGCGACCCTGGCTGCCATCGTCCCGCCACCCGTGGAGACCAGCCCATATGCCGTCGCCCGCTCCCTGCGGCCCGACGCGCGGCCCCGGACCTTCTCGCGCACCGTCTCCCGTGCCGCGCCGGTCGAAGTCGCTGCGGCCTCTGCCACAATCACGCCCCGCACGCCCACGACCGGCGCTGTCGCGTCGCGCGCCACCCAGGGCAAGATCCTGAAGCTGAACGCCATGAACCTGATCGGGGTCTACGGCGCGCAGTCGAACCGCCGTGCGCTGGTCCGTCTGCCGAACGGCCGCTTCGAAAAGGTGAAGGTCGGCGACCGCATAAACGGCGGCCGCGTGCGCGCGATCGGACAGTCCGATCTGCAATACATCAAGGGCGGACGCACATATATGCTGGCCATGCCCTGAGGCCGATCGGCGGCCGGTGGTGCGTACGCCGCGGCGGCGGTTTTTCCGCAAGATCTCTTGCGGCACCCGCTTGGGCCATTGCCTGCAAGGCGCGAAAACCATACCGGAGAGAGCATGGAATCCTTTCTGTTTCAGGCCACGGTCTACCTTGGTGCCGCCGTTCTGGCGGTGCCTATCGCGGCGCGGCTCGGGTTGGGATCCGTCCTCGGCTATCTTGCTGCGGGAATCCTGATCGGTCCGGCCTTCGGGCTTGTCGGCTCGGAGACCGAGGATCTGAAGAATTTCGCCGAGTTCGGCGTCGTCATGATGCTGTTCCTCATCGGTCTGGAACTTGAGCCCCAGGCGCTCTGGAAGATGCGCCACAAGCTGCTGGGCCTGGGCGGCGCCCAGGTCGTCACGAGCATGGCGCTGGTCAGCGGCGCAGCGATCGTGCTGGGACTTCCGGTCGCCGAAGCTGCGGCGGTGGGCATGATCATGGCCCTTTCGTCCACCGCCATCGTGCTCCAGACCCTTAACGAAAAGCAGCTCATGCAGACAGCGGGTGGGCGGTCGTCCTTTTCGGTGCTGCTGACCCAGGACATCGCGGTGATCCCGATGCTGGCCGTCCTTCCGCTGCTGGCTGTCAGCGGCGGCGGACTGGTCGGCAGGGCCAGCGTTCACGGCGGCGGGACGGGCGGGGCCGGGGACAGCACGGCCGCCGCCAATGCGGAGACCGTCAGCAGCATCGTCCAGAACCTTCCCGGCTGGGGCATCACGCTGATGACGGTCGGTGCCATCGCCGCGATCATCGTCGCCGGCGTGTACGGAATGCGACCGCTTTTCCGCTACATTCACCGCGCGCGCCTGCGTGAGCTTTACACCGCGCTGGCGCTCCTGATCGTCATCTCCATCGCCTTCGTGATGACCCTAGTCGGCCTGTCGCCCGCACTCGGCGCCTTTCTGGCCGGCGTCGTGCTGGCCAACTCGGAGTTCCGCCATGAGCTGGAATCCGACATCGAGCCGTTCAAGGGCCTTCTGCTGGGACTGTTCTTCATCACCGTAGGGGCGGGCATCTCCTTCCCGCGCCTGCTGGACTCGCCCGTCACGATCATGGGCCTGACCCTGGGGTTGATGCTGCTCAAGGGCACGGTCCTTTATGTGATCTCGCGTGTGTCCGGGCTGGGCCGGCGTGACCGGTGGCTCTTCACACTGGGGCTTGCGCAGGCGGGCGAGTTCGGTTTCGTGCTGACGTCGTTCTCGGTCCAGACCGGCGTCCTGGGCCGCGAGTTGAGCGAGACGCTGCTGCTGGTCATCGGCATGTCGATGCTGCTCACGCCGCTGTTCTTCATTGTCTGGGAGCAGATCAACAAGCGCGCGGTGGAACGCGGCGATGCCGAAGAGATGGAGGCCGACGAGATCGACCACCAGGCGCCTGTCATTATCGCCGGGATCGGCCGGTTCGGTCAGGTGGTCAATCGAATGCTGCAGCTTGCGGGATATGAGACGACGGTGCTGGACCACGACCTCGACACCATTCAACTCATGCGGAAGTTCGGGTTCAAGGGCTTCTTCGGCGATCCGACCCGTCCGGAGTTGCTGCACGCCGCCGGGATCGATACCGCCAAGGTGCTGGTTGTAACCATGGATGAGCCGAAGAATGTCACGGCGCTGGTGAAATACGCGCGCAAGGCGCGGCCAGACCTGCACATCATCGCCCGCGCCTACGATCGCAACCACGTCTATGAACTCTACCGTGCCGGGGCGGACGACATCGTGCGGGAGGTGTTCGACAGCTCTCTGCGGGCCGGACGCTATGTGCTGGAGAACATCGGCCTCAGCGAGTTCGAGGCCGCGGAACTGGAGAAGGCGTTCTACAAGGTCGACCGCTCTGCATTGCGTGAGATGGCGCAGCTTTGGCGCCCCGGTGTTCCGATTTCCCGGAACGAGCCCTACATGGAGCGCGCGCGCCAGCTCAACGCGGAACTGGAGAGCGCCCTCTCGGCAAAATACGATGAGATGCGGGGAACGCAGAGAGAAGAGGACGAGGACGAGCCAGACGACGACAGCGATCCCAAGCCCGGGACCGCGCGGGTGGCCTGACCGCTCAGGAAAATCATGCGGCGCGAAACGCACCAAGTCCTTCACCCATGACAAACGCCGCGCTCTCCATGGGGCGCGGCGTCAGGTTGGTCGATCACGCAGACGTCAGGCGGCGGCCTTGCGGCTCTCCAGAACAGAGTCGATCTGGCGCTGGGCGGATGCCTCGTCGTCGCCGGAGACGGCCGCGATCTCACGGGTCAGGCGTTCCAGGGCGGCTTCGTAGAGCTGGCGCTCCGAGTAGGATTGTTCGCGCTGATCATCGGTCCGATGCAGGTCCCGCACGACCTCCGCGATGGCGATCAGATCGCCCGAATTGATCTTCTGCTCGTATTCCTGCGCCCGACGCGACCACATGGCCTTTTTCACCTTGGCCTTGCCCTTGAGAGTGGTCATGGCCTTGGTCACCACATCGGGAGAGGACAGCTGCCGCATACCGACTTCGGTGGCCTTGTGGGTGGGGACGCGGAGCGTCATCTTATCCTTCTCGAAGGAGATCACGAACAGCTCGAGTTCGAGCCCCGCGATTTCCTGCTTTTCGATCGACAGGATCTGACCGACCCCGTGGGCAGGATAGACCACGTAATCGTTCGGTCGGAATTCCGGCTTTTTCGCTTTGCTCATTGCAGACATTGTTCCTTTTCAGCCCCCAAGGCGTATGGCGAAAGAAATTCCGCCGGGAGCAACGATGTCCCGACGGTCCGGCCGGACACCGCCGACGCCTTTCGCATGTGACGGATCATAGCATAAAAAAACGCCCCGCGCCAGCGCGGCAGGATGCAGTCGCAGCACAAGGTGTCGCAACCGGTGTCCGGGCCTCATCCGCCGCTGGATGAGGCCTGCGCCGGTGCCGTCAGCCGCCTTCCCCGGGGGCTTCGGAGAACAGCTTTATCTTGCCCTCCCTGCCGTCCATCTCATCGGCACCCGGCAGCGGGTCCTTTTTGGTGACGATAACCGGCCAGCGCTCTGAGTACTTGCGGTTGAACTCGACCCATTTCTCGGCCTCCGGCTCCGTATCGGGACGGATCGCGTCGGCCGGACACTCGGGCTCGCACACGCCGCAGTCGATGCATTCGTCCGGATGGATCACAAGCATGTTCTCGCCCTCGTAGAAGCAATCCACGGGGCACACCTCGACGCAGTCGGTGTACTTGCAGGCAATGCAGTTGTCGTTGACGATGTATGTCATGGGGTTCGATCCGCCGTTGGTCACCCGGCGGGATAGACCCGGGCGACGCGAGGTTCAAGCGACGGGCGGCAATTTATCCGCGACACTCACGGCAGGTGGTGCCTGGCAGGCTGACCTCTGTCCGCCCAGTGAAGGATCCCGGCAAAGCGGACGGGCACAGCGCCGCGAACACGATTGCTCACGCGATCTCGGCCAGTTCTTCCAGGCGGTTCACGGATCGCAACTCCGCGCGGGTCAGGATGGGGCGGGCGGGCGGGCCGAAACACCGGGCGACGGCTTGCCGCGCCACGGGTCCCCGTCCCAGTTCCGGCGCTGCGATGCACAGTTCGGCCCGCGCATCGGCGCCCAGTGCTGCCAGCGCGAAGGGACCGGGATAGAAGCTCTCGGTCCGCATCCCTTCGGCGATCAGCACCTGGTGACGATCGCAAAGGAGATGGATGTATTCGACCCGGCCCATGCCACGTGCCACCCGCGCACCCGCGCCGGCGATGTCCGCCAGGTGCCGGGCGCGCACGAAACTGTCGCCCACCGCCACACAATGCTGAGGCGATACCAGTACGTCACGCATCAACCCGTGATGGCCCCGGCGCAGGCGCACGGGCCGGAAATTGGGCGCATCGGCCAGCTCCGTCGCCGTAAGCGACGTGCGACCGATCCACAGGATCGGCTGTATGCCGTTGTCGGCCGTGGTCACCATGTCCCCCGGCACGAGCGCCTCGATCGCCACGTAACCGCCGGGCGTCAGCAGCCGCGTGCCGCGGGTGAAGCATACGGCGAAATTGCCCGCCGGGCGGTTTCCGAACAATCCTGTGAAATCGTTGTCGTTCAGGCTGTTCAGTCTGACCGACTGAAGCGGCTTCGCCTCCAGCGCGGTCTGGTCGGAATTGTTCGCCCGTTCCGGTGCCAGGTAGAGATTGCTGCCTGTATCCTGAAAAACGACTGCGGTGATCGGTGCGGTGGTGCCGTCCGTATAGGTGAGGGTCGCGTTGTAGACCGCCACGGCGTCGAACACCCGGTTCGGGCCGCCATTCAGACGAAAATACTCCCCACGCGGGCTGTTGTTGAGGCTATTGTTGTCCTGGTCGTACGCGTCGGATGCGGATCCGCCCGAGAAGCCGGTCGATCCCGGTGAAAACTCGGCGATATTCCTGAACAGGGGATTGGTCCGGCTGCCGTAGGTGTTGCCCACCAGGCGGTCCGCCCGCTCCGCAACGGTGTTGCCCTCGTTCCGGTCGATCGCCTTCCCCTGCCCAAGCGAGAAGACGTTGAAGGTCGTGGGCATCGGCACCTCCGGGAGGAGATTATGCTGCAGTTAGAAACAACTTCTGGGCGAATAAACGCGTGCCGTCAACGATTCCGGCCCGCTCTGCTTTCCGCGTGGGGTGGCGGCCGCCCCGGCCCTAGTCCCACTGAGGTCCGCCCATTGTGCGCCGGTCCTTCTTGGTCGGTCGCCCGCCCTTGTCGTAACGGGGGTTTGGCGGGCCCTTGGGCGGTGCGGGTGGCGAGCGGTCCTGATAGAGCGCCTGCGCTTCCGGCGCCGGGCCGCGACGCTCTCCCGTGCCAAGGATCGCCACCACGCGCGTGCGGTCCCCCTGTGAGAACGTCAGCAGATCGCCGGTCCTGACCGTCGCCGAGGGTTTCGACACCCGACTGCCGTTCACCCGCACACCCCCCTGTGCAACCGTGCGCGCGGCCAAGCTGCGCGTCTTGAAGAATCGTGCGAACCAGAGCCACTTGTCCAGGCGGATCGACGGCTGCGGCGGGACCGGCGTCACCAGATCCGGCTCACTTGCCGCCTTTCAGCCCCATCAGCGCGGCGGCGAAGGGATTGTCGGGGTCGATGGCCTTTTCCTTGCGCGGCGGTCGGGATTCGGCCCGGCGGGGCGGCTCGGCCGATGCCTTCTGGCGGTCGCCCTTGGGTCCGCCTTTCGGTCCGCGTCCCTTGCCCTTCGGCTTGGCGTCCTGAGGGCCGCGCGCGGCCCGGGATCCCTGTCCGCCGCGCTGGCCGCGACCACCACCCCAGGTGAACGTGAAGAACACCTCCGTTTCGGGACCGGTCGCGGGCGCCGCCTCCGCCGCAGGTCCGCCGGCTATATCCGCATCGGTGATCGCGGCGGTGTCGTCCGCTCCGGCGGAGACGGCGGCGGCGGCCGGCGCACCGGTATGGCCTGACATATCCGCTGCGGAGTCTTGATCCGAACCGGACATGTCAGCATCCGTCACAGCCGCGATGTCGGTCATGGCAGGCGAGTCCGGCTCTGCCCCCTGATCTGCCGACGGTGTCCCGGCCTCGGCGGTCATCGAGGGGGCGGTTCCCGGACCGCCCGGAGCGCCCGGCGGCACCTCGGATGGTGGCGGGGCCGGTGTCTCCGGGGGCTCATCGACCTGTGGCGTGTCGGGTTCCTGCGGCGGTGCGGGCGGCGGATCGTCGGGCGCGTCGCCGGGGCGGTCGTCCGGCGTCTTGGGATCGGGGGGCGTGGGGGTGGCCGAAGCGGAGGATGTCCCCTTCGGGCCCTGAACCTTCTCCCGCTCACCCCGGACGGCCTTGTAGCCCAGCCCTTCCATCAGCGCTGCGAATTGTTCCAGCGTGGTGCCGGTGATCGACAGCATGTCGGGCTTGGCCTCGAACCCGGCGCGGGTGTCCTGGCCGCGGATCTGATCGGCCAGGCGCTCCAGCATATCGATCCGGATCGCACGCTCGCCGGCCACGCGGTAACCGGCCATCGTATAGGTGCCCCGGGGCGCCTGGCGGTCCACGGGAATGGTCACAAGCCCCGGCGGCGGGCTTTCTGGGAAGGTGGCCAGCCCTTCGGCCAGCGACCAGAGCACCATCCGCAGCCGTGTCGGCGCGGGCTTGAGCAGCAGCGGAAGGAACACCGTGAACTGTCCGAACCTGACACCGTGCTTGCGCAGGGCGCCGCGCGCGGACTGGTCCAACTCCTTGACCTCCGAAGCGATTTCGCTGCGTGGGATCACGCCGAACCCCTCGATGAGACGAAAGGCAAAGCCTTTGGCCAGGCCTTCCAGCGTCTCGTCCTTCTTCAGGGCCAACAGCGGCTCGAACAGCGCGGCCACCTTGCGGTCCATGAAATGCTGCAAACGGCGCTGGACCTTCTGGACCACCTCGGCCCCGGCCTCATCGTCGACGAACGCCTCCACGCCGGGCCGCAGCGGATCGTCGCTGCGCACCAGCTTGCCGACGGCGGCTGTGCCCCACATCAGGCCGCCCTGTTCGGTCACGTCGATCTCGCCGTCGGGCGCGTTGTAGAACCGGTCGGCGCGCAGGTGGAACTGCGGCGCCAGCGCCGCGGCACTGGCCTGGCGGAGCGTCTTGGCCTCATCCGGGCTGCCAGACTTGTCCTGCCGGAACCGAAAGCCCTCGATCCGCCCCACGTACTGACCCTCGACGGTCACTTCGCCCTTGTCGTTCACTTCGGCCACCATGGCCTCCTTCTGCTTGAGCCGTCGCATCAGCACGCTGGTGCGACGGTCCACGAATCTCTGGGTCAACGCCGCGTGGAGCGCATCGGACAGCCGATCTTCTACAGAACGGGTGGCCTCGCGCCAATGCCGCTCATCGTCAAGCCAGCCCTTGCGCTGCGCAACGTACGTCCATGTGCGGATATACGCCAACCGCTTGGACAACGTGTCGATGTCGCCGTCGGTTCGATCGATACGCTTGACCTGCCGCGCCAGCCAGTCGTCGGGCACCCGGCCCACATCGCGCAGAAAGCCGAAGATGCGCTCCAGCATCCCGGCATGTTCGCCCGCGCTGATGCCGCGAAAGTCGGGGATCCGGCAAACGTCCCAGAGCAGCCGCACGGCCTGGGCGTCGCGGCACGACTGCGCCACCTCCGGGATGGCGGAGAGCGCGCGGAGGGCGATGAGGTCGTCCGCCTCCCGCGCGCGGGCCAGGCCCTCCTGCTCGGGCCTGGCCTCCAGCGATGCGATGAGGGCGTCCACCGTGCCGAAGCTCAACCGCGGATTGCGCCATTGCAGCGTCCGGATCGGGGCGAAACGATGCTCACAGATCGCCTCGGCCACGCCGTCGTCCAGGGGGGCGGCCTCTCCGGTGACGCCGAAGGTGCCGTCGTTGCGGTAGCGCCCGGCGCGGCCCGCGATCTGGGCCAGTTCGTTGGGCTGGAGGTCGCGCATCCGCCGCCCGTCGTATTTCCGCGTGGCAGAGAAGGCGACGTGGTCGATGTCCAGGTTCAGCCCCATCCCGATGGCGTCCGTCGCCACCAGGTAGTCCACGTCGCCGTTCTGGTACATCTCGACCTGGGCGTTGCGGGTGCGCGGGGAAAGGGCGCCCATCACCACGGCGGCGCCGCCCTTCTGGCGCCGGATCAGTTCGGCGATCGCATAGACGTTGTCCACGGAAAACCCGACGATGGCCGAGCGGGGGCGCATCCGGCTGATCTTGCGGCTGCCGGTGTAGATGAGGGTCGAGAACCGCTCGCGCCGCACGAACTGCGCGTCGGAGACCAGGGCGGCGATGGCGCCGCGCATGGTCTCCGCCCCCAGCAGAAGCGTCTCATGGGTGCCGCGGGCGCGCAGCAGCCGGTCGGTGAAGACATGGCCGCGCTCTGGGTCGGCACAGAGCTGAATCTCGTCGATGGCGACGAAATCGGCGCCCATCGCCTCTGGCATGGATTCGACGGTGCAGACCCAGTACTGGGTCCGTTCCGGGACGATGCGTTCCTCACCCGTGACCAGCGCCACCACGGACGGACCCCGCAGCGCCACCAGCTTGTCATAGATCTCGCGCGCCAACAGACGCAGCGGCAGGCCGATGACGCCGGTGCGATAGCCCAGCATCCGCTCCAGCGCGTAATGCGTCTTGCCGGTATTGGTGGGGCCGAGGACCGCCGTGATCCGTCCCATGCCGATCCTTTTCGTCACCCGCGCCCCTCAGATGAGGGCGCGGGCCTTCGGGCACAACCCTGAACCCGGCTCAGAATCCCGGAAGAAGATCGACAATGCCGCGCCGGTCGAAGGTCGTGGATTGGCCCGGACCGAAGCTGAAGGTTGCCATGACACCGACATAGTTGCCTTCGATGTCGTTCGAACCGGGCGCATCGTTGTCGAACCGCCCCAGTTCGGCCGATATCGCCGTCGCTGGGCCGAGCCGGTACTCCGCCGTCAAAGCATAGAGCGCGATGGATTCGTCCCTGTCGAATTCGCCATATACAATCTTGGCGCCGCTGCGCAGGTCCGCAAGCGCGTCGTATCCCACGGCGATCCCGCCAACCGTGCCGGACAGGTCGATCTCATCGACATCGGAGCGCAGGAGATAGGCCTCGACTCCGTAGCTGGACCCTTCGAACAGGCCCTCCACCCCGTAGAAGGTGACGTCCCGGATGTCGCTGTTCTCAAACCCGATGAACGCGCCCGCGGCAAGGTTGCCTGCGGGCTTGTACATGCCATGAAGGGTCCCGGCCCGGGCGTTCTCATCGACCAGACCGAACTGGTCCAGCGACAGGTCGAACTGCATCGCGGCGCGGCCAAACTCCAACTCCATCGACCCTTCGAGCGTATAGCGCGCATCCGCATCCCGATCCGGAACGGCGGTATCGCTGTTGAGAAAGCCGCCGAAGCCGAGGCGGAGCTCTCCTCCGGAAATCTCCTGGGCCTGGGCCCCTGCCGCGGCAAGCCCGCCAAGGGCCAGAAGCCCGATCGTCAGTTTCGATGCCATGTTTGACTGCCCTTTGCTGCCGCAGTTTCGCGGACTGTGTTTTGCACAACGCTACCACGCGGCGACCAGCGCCACACGGGCGCGCGGAAGCGCGGACATCGGTTGCGTCGCAAAGTTGCAGGCGGGAGACACAAGCCCGCGGAGGGCGGCTACAGCGTCGCGCCTTCGACCATCCGTTCAAGGCGCGGCACGGCCCTCTCTGCCTGCGGGCTGGCGGGATAGAGGCGCTGCACCTCTCTCCAGACGTCGAGCGCCGCACTCTCCCGGCCCAGATCCTCCAGGATGATCGCCAGCCCGGTCATCGCCCCGAAATGGCGCGGGTTGAGCGACAGCGTCTTGCGGATGTCGTCCACGGCGGGACCGATCATCCGGGCGTTGAAATAGGCGGTGGCGCGCGCGTTGTAGCCCTCGGCGAACTCCGGCGCATGGTCGATCAGGGCGGTGAAATGACCCAGAGCGGTGTCGATGTCGTCCTGGGCCAGCGCCTCGCGGCCACGGCTCAGCAGCAGGTCCAGCGCGGCAGAGCCGGAGCGCGACCATTCCGACGCGATCTTTTCGACGATCTGCTCGGCGTCCGGGCCTTCGGCGGTGGCAAGCGCCGCCAACAGATCGTCGACCGGATCCGCGACGCCCTGCGCCGACGCGGCGGCGGCCACGATCATCCATGCCGCGACGGCAGATTTGAGATTGCGGAGCATCCATATCATATCGAGAGTGACTGTAACCCGTCCCACCCCGATTGCACCCCCGGACGGAACACAAATGGAGGAGATGTCCATGAGCGACATGATTCAGCAGGCCGTCAGCGAACTGAACCGCAAGACGGGCGGCAGCTTCGACGGCTCGGCCAAATTCGTCGTGGCCGACGAGGGAACGATCATGCTGGACGGGGAAGGCGCGCGCGCCGCCGACGAAGACGCAGAGGTCACGCTCACCGCCGACTCCGACACGTTCCGGGAGATCTTCGAAGGCTCGCTCGACCCGACATCGGCCTTCATGTCCGGCCGGCTGAAGATCGACGGCGACATGGGTCAGGCCATGAAACTCGCTTCGACGCTTTGAATGGCGGATCCCGCGCCGCTCCATGCCGACATCGCGGATGGCCCGGACGGCGGTGCGGCGCAATGGATCACCACCGCTGATGCCAGACGGCTGCGGGTCGCGCGGTGGAATCCGCCGGGACCAGCGCGCGGAACGGTCCTGATCTTCCAGGGGCGCACCGAGTATATCGAGAAATACGGCGTGCTGGCCGCCGATCTGGTGGCTGCCGGCTTCACCGCGGTGGCCATCGACTGGCGCGGCCAGGGGCTGTCCGACAGGCTGCTGCCCGATCCTCTGTCGGGCCATGTGGGCCGTTTCGCGGATTACCAGCTGGATGTGGCCGCCCTGCTGACCCACCTGGCCGCCACGGACTGCCCGCAACCCCTGTCGCTGGTCGCTCATTCCATGGGCGGGGCCATCGGTCTGCGCGCGCTCATCGCCGGCGCGCCGATCCGCCGCGCGGTCTTCTCCGCCCCCATGTGGGGGATCCTGATCGCCCCCCGCCTGCGTCCGGCCGCATGGGCCACCGCAAGGGCCGCGCGCTGGTTGGGGCTGACGCATCGCTACGCGCCGGGCGGGTCCGCCAGGGCCTATGCGTCCCTCATCCCCTTTGCCGACAACCTGCTGACCACCGATCCCGCACAGTTCGCCCGCATGGCGCGGCAGACGGAGGCGGTTCCGGAGCTTGCGCTCGGCGGACCGTCGCTCGGCTGGCTGTCGGAGGCGCTGATGGAATGCCGGGCGCTGGCCGCGCTGCCTTCGCCCGATACGCCCTGCCTGACGCTTCTGGGCACCGATGAGGCCATCGTCGATCCCGTTGCGGTCCGCGCGCGCATGGCCCGATGGCCCGGCGGAGACCTCAAGGTGCTGGACGGCGCGCGCCACGAATGCCTGATGGAGGCGCCTTCCCTGCGCTCGCAGGCCATGGCCGCGCTGATCGGTCACCTGGGCTGAGCGGGACGCTCAGATCTCGATCCCCTGGAACGCATCGCGCAGCGCCTGGGACCAGGCGTGACTCATGGCCTGGAAAACCTCGTCCTCGGGCTCGATCCGGCGCTGCTCGGTGATCTGCTGCGTGTCGATCCCGATCACGCAGAGATCCAGCGGCATCCCGACGCTCAGGTTCGACCGCAGGGTGGAATCCATCGACAGCAGCACCGCCTTCTTGGCGTCGTGGATCCTGGTGTCCGGCCGCACCACCCGGTCAAGGATCGGCTTGCCGTACTTGTGTTCGCCGATCTGCAGATAGGGCGTATCCTCGGTCGCCTCGATAAAGTTGCCCTCCGGATAGATGAGGAACATCCGCGCGGCGCCGTTGCGCCTCTGGCCGGCGACGATCATCGACGCCCGCGCCGACTGCGCCGATTCGCCCATGCGCGAGCGGACCTGCTTGGTCACGTCGGACAGGGTTTCGCCCACCACCTCGGCCACCTCGAGCATCGTGCCGGCGCTCATGATAGAGCGCGCGTCCGGGTTGGCGATCGCCTCGTCCATCCGCGCGATGGCGGTCTGGGTGACCGACAGAGAGCCCGCGGTCATGATCGCGATGGCCCGCTCACCCGGCTCCACGAAGGTGTACATCTTGCGATAGGTCGAGATGTTGTCGACACCGGCGTTGGTGCGGGTGTCGGAAAGAAGGACGATGCCCTCGTTGAGCAGAAGTCCCACGCAATAGGTCATGATTCGGTTCGCCGTCAGGATTCCCGCAAGGCTAGGGCCGCACCGTGCGCACGGCAACGGAGAATGGGGTGTCGGGGTTCAACTCTCGATGCTCCTGTGGCGCGGCGGATGCGGGCACGCGTGTCGCATGGCCCCAGATTGCGCGCGCCCCGACGCGGTCCGGCGCCGTTCCGCGACCCGTCTATCCCGCCCACCGGGTTCCTTTCCCAGAGGAGTGCCTTGCGATCCGCCAGGTCCCGGATGCGGACCGCGCGGTGCGACTGTCGCATTGCGGTTCGGGGCTGGTGCGATACACCCTCCCCCAGCATCGCGGGCAAAGGGGCCGGCCAGCCATCGCGATGCCGAAAAGGCGCCAACGGGAGAGAGACGGACCAGCCATGAAACTCGACATCCTGTCCGATCCGATCTGCCCGTGGTGCTATATCGGCAAGACCCATCTGGACGTGGTGCTGGCGGAACGCCCCGACCATCCGTTCGAGATCGAGTGGCATCCGTTCCAGCTGAACCCGGACATGCCGCCGGAGGGCATGGACCGCCGCGCCTATCTGGAGGCGAAGTTCGGCGGCCGCGACGGCGCCCTTCGGGCCTATGCCCCGGTGATCGAGGCCGCCGAGGCGGCCGGTCTGGACATCGCCTGGGACCGGATCGCCCGGACTCCGAACACATTGGACGCGCATCGCCTGATCCACTGGGCCGGGATCGAGGGGCGCCAGATCGCCGCCGTGAGCCAGCTCTTCGACGCCTATTTCCTGCGCGGAGAGGACATCGGCGACCGGGAGGTGCTGGCGGACCTTTCCGAACGGATCGGGATGGACCGCGACATGGTGCTGCGCTTGCTGGGCACCACCGCGGATCGCGCGGATGTCGCCGCGCGCGACGCCCACGCGCGGGAGCGGGGCGTGACCGGGGTTCCCACGTTCATCGTCGGACAGCGCCACGCAGTGCCCGGCGCGCAGCAGCCCGGCTTGTGGCGGCAGGTGCTGGACGAGATGGAAGCCGGATGAGGTCGGCAGGTCCCGCCCCCGTCGAGAGGCAGCGTTTCCCGCAAGGAGCCTGCGCGTGAGCGGATGGATCTGGGCCTCTCTCGCGGCATCGGCAGCCTGGGGCGTGATCCTGGTCGTGTCGGATCGGGGCTGGGCGCGGATCTGGCCGCGGGGCGGATGGCTGACGGCCGCCTGGGCCTGGGGGCTGACGACGCTGATCTACGTCGGGCTGATCCGCGGCGCGTCGGCGGACTGGAACGCGCTGGGCTGGAACGTCTGGCTGCGTTGGGGGATCGGCGGCGCAGGTCTGACGCTGGCGTCCTTCTGGGTGCAGGGGCGCGGGATCTGGGACCTGGGCCTCAAGGGCACCAGCGGTTGGGACGTGGGGCTGGTCGAGACCGGCGCCTATGCCACGCGCCGCCATCCGCAATATGCAGGACAGGTGCTGAGCCTTGTCGGGCTGGGAATCCTGGGCGGCAGCGCCGGCGGGCTTCTGGCGGCCGCCGCCGGTTGCGCCGCGCTGGTCCATGCCAGCGTGGTCGAGGACCGCTGGCTGGCGCGGCGATACCCGGACGCGCATCGGGCGTACCGGTCGCGCGTCGGTTTTTTCTGACCCCGCAACGGGACCGCGAAGCTCGGGACGGCCAAAGTTCCGGCCCAGCGGGGGTTTTCGGCGAGGCTCGGCCGCACAGTGGACGCTCTGCGCCATACCGAACGTCGTGACATTCGTTCCGTCGCCTCCGCGACGAACTGTCCGCAGGTCGCCTGCATCTGCGCCGCTCCGCTACCGCCGATGCCGCGCCGGGGACCCGCGTCGCGTAACCGTTCCAGGCCAGCGGCGAGCAGGTTTGCCAGGTTCCGTCTGGAACACGTTCGGCGCCGGCATGAGTGCAAGCCAACGAATACCGCGACGACCGGAATGAGCGATCATCGGATCTTTGCCTGCTGTCTGAATTCCTGCGCGGGGCACGAGCCGCATGTGGCCCGTGCCCTGCGCCTGCGGCTCGGCCGCAAGCGGTCAGACGTTGGCCGCGCCCGCTTCGGCTTTTCCCTTCAGTCCCGTGCCGTGGCCGGACATGCCGCCGGACACTTCCTTGACCGATTCGGCGGTCAGATCGTCGGGCAGCACCAGGTTCAGCACGATGGCGATCACCGCCGCGGGCAGCAGGCCGGACACCATCAGCACCTCCGCCCAGTCGGGCAGGTGCTGAACCGCGCCGGGTTCGAGTTGCAGCCCGAGTCCGATCGACAGGGCGACCGCGAAGATCACCATGTTGCGCCGGTTCCAGTCCACGTCCGACAGCATGGAGATGCCGGCCGCCACGACCATGCCGAACATGACGATCACGCCGCCGCCTAGCACTTCGATGGGCACGGTGCGGATCACGCCGCCGACCTTGGGAACCAGCCCGCAGAGGATCAGGAACAGCGCGCCCCAGGTGACGACATGCCGGCTCATCACGCCGGTCATGGCGATCAGACCGACGTTCTGGCTGAAGCTGGTATTGGGAAAGCCGCCGAAGATCCCGGCCACGGCGGTGCCGATTCCGTCGGCATAGGTCGCGCCCTGGATCTCAGTGTCCGTCGCCTCGCGCCCCGCGCCGCCCTTGGTGATGCCTGACACGTCGCCCACGGTTTCCACCGCCGACACGAAGGCCATCAGGCAAAATCCGATGATCGCCGCGGCACTGAATTCGAACCCGTACTTGAACGGCAGCGGCAGGGCGAACCACGACGCGTTGTTCCAGCTGGCCGCGATGCCGAAGTCGCCGCCGAACGACACCATGCCCATCAGCAAGGCGTAGACATAGCCCGCCGCGATGCCGATGAGCACCGCCGAGATCGCCAACATCCCGCGGGTAAAGAACTTCAGGAGCAGCGTGACGACGACGACAACGATCGCCGCGGACCAGTTCAGAAGGCTCCCGTATTCGGGGGTGCCGATGGCGGGCACGCCCCCGGCGGCGTACTGGATGCCGACGCGGACCAGCGCAAGCCCGATCATGGTTACGATCAGGCCGGTGACCAGAGGCGGCAGGGCGAAGCGGATCTTCTTGATGAACGTGCCGATCAGGGCGTGGAAAAGGCCGCCGATGACGACGCCGGTGAACAGCGCCGCCAGCGCGTCGATACCCTTTCCGGCCACCAGCGGAATCATGATCGGCAGGAAGGCGAAGGATGTGCCCTGCACGATGGGCAGCGCCGCGCCCACGGGGCCGATGGTGATCGTCTGCAGAAGCGTCGCCACCCCGGCGAAGAGCATCGACATCTGGATCAGGTAGAGCAGTTCGGGAAAGTCGGCAGAGCCGGAGCCGAACCCGAAGCCGGCGGCCCCGGCGACGATGATCGCCGGCGTCACGTTCGAGACGAACATCGCAAGGACATGCTGGATACCCAGCGGGATCGCCTGGTAGATCGGCGGCGTGAAGTCGGGGTCGCGGAGCTGCTCCGGCGTCCCGATCGATGAGTTATCCATATGGTGTCCTCTCCATTGCGGTTGTCCGCCGGCGTCTCCCCCGGCGCGATTCAATCCGACGTGATGATGAATCCCGTTGCAAAACGATGTTCGTCGAGGTTGGCGCCGTCGCCGATGCGATCGACGACCGCGAACAGACCGGGACCGCCGAGCGGAGTCAGAACGCCGTGCCAGACACCTCGGTGGAAATTGACCCCCTGCCCCGCTCTGGTGAGGAAGGCGCGCGGAGTCTTCGGTGTGCCGTCCCGATCACCGGCGGCGACGACCAGGAACGGGTCGGACGACATCGGCAGAAATGCCTGGCTGCCGTCCGGGTGACGCTCCACCAACGTCAGCGTCAGCGGCAGGGAGACCGTTTCGCTCTTGAAGATGCTGACACCCGCGCGGCCGTCCGAGAAATCCAGCCGGGCCTTGTCGTGGTAGCGCTGGCAGCGGCCTTCGTTGATGGTCCTGTCCGGCGCCCCCGACGCGTCGAGCACATCGCCGAAGGCCGCGAAGGTCTCCGCGGTCAGCGGTTCGGTCCGGATGTGCCGGGTCACGGGAATTTCTCCTGCAGCCGCAGCTCTGCAATGCGCTCGACCTGTCGGCAGGCCTCAGCGAATTCGGTCTCTCGGTCGTTGTCGATGCGACGGCGAAAGGCGGCCATGATCGATGGCTTGTCGTGGTCGCGCACGGCGATGATGAACGGAAAACCGTGTTTCTCCACGTAATGCGCGTTCAGCTCCTGAAACGCGGTGCGCTCTGCGTCGGTGAGCAGGGCAAGGCCCGCCCCCGCCTGTTCCGCGGTGCTTTCCGCCGTCAGGCGTCCGGCGGCGGCGAGTTTGCCGGCAAGGTCGGGATGCGCGTTGAGCACCGCAAGCCGGCGGTCGGCATCCGCGGTCCGGAACACGCGGGTGAGGGCCAGGTGGACGCCCGCGGCGTTGTCGTGGGTCGGTCCCAGTTCGAGTCCGTGCGCCTCCTCGGCGATCCAGGGGCTGTGCTCGAAGACCCCGCCGTATTCCGACACGAAGGTGTCTCTGTCCATCTGCGATGGGCGGGGGCGATGGGATGGGGGTTGTGTCGCGGCCCAATGCTGCGCGATCTGCAGCCGCGTGGCGAACCAGACCCCATCATGGCCGCGCATATGGTCCAGCGCGCGCTTGAGCGCCGCGGCCCGCCCGGGGCGCCCAGCCAGGCGGCAGTGCAGCCCGATCGACAGCATCCGGGGCGTGCCCCCCTGCCCTTCGGCATAGAGCGTGTCGAAACTGTCGCGCAGGTGGCGTTCGAACTGGTCGCCGTTGGTGAATCCCGCCTGGATCGCAAA
Source organism: Palleronia rufa (assembly GCF_000743715.1). Classification (GTDB taxonomy): domain Bacteria; phylum Pseudomonadota; class Alphaproteobacteria; order Rhodobacterales; family Rhodobacteraceae; genus Palleronia; species Palleronia rufa. Next base: position 38,013 of record NZ_JQEY01000002.1, on the reverse strand, counting down.
GCGCATGTCGTTGCAGTCCATGGTGTAGGGCACGATCAGCTGGTCGGTCCCGTCGAAATGCTCCCAATACGGCAGGTCGTCGGCGTAGCTGTCAGCAACATAGGCGAACCGGCCGGTTTCGGCAGCCAGGCGCACGGTGTTGATCGAACAGCGGCCCGTATACCAGCCGCGGGGCGGACTGCCGGTCACCTCCGTGTGCAGCGCGATCGCTTCCGCGATCAGGGCGCGCTCTTCGGCTTCGGGCATGTCCTTGTGCTCGATCCACTTCAGCCCGTGGCTCGCGATTTCCCAGCCTGCCGATTTCATCGCGGCAAGCTGGCAAGGCGCGCGCGCAAGCGCGGTCGCCACGCCGAAGACCGTCACCGGCAGGTCCGACAGCATGCGGTGCAGGCGCCAGAATCCCGCGCGCGATCCGTATTCGTAGATCGTCTCCATGTTCCAGTGCCGCTGGCCCGGCCAGGGCGTGGCGCCGGTGATTTCGGACAGGAACGCTTCGGACGCGGGGTCGCCATGAAGGATGTTGTTTTCGCCGCCCTCTTCGTAGTTCAGGACGATCTGCACGGCGATACTGGCGCTGCCGGGCCAATTGGCCCGCGGCGGGGTGGCTCCGTATCCCGTCATATCGCGCGGATACCTGTTCATGTGCGCTTCCTTCATCATGGGACATTCCATAAGGCAGAATAATGAGGTTGATCTTCAAATAATTCGAGAAGTAGCCTCTGCATTGCGCCGATTGCGCCCGCGTGGCGTTCGACGCTTATTCTGATGCGACGACCCGTTCGGCTCGGAGGGCCCCATGTCCGGTTATCTGACGACCCATGTCCTCGACACCGCGCGCGGCTGCCCGGCCGCCGGGTTGAAGATCGAACTCTACCGTCTTGAGGCCGGGACCCGGCAGCATCTCCGGACGCTCACGACCAATGAGGACGGGCGCACGGAGGAACATATCCTCCCCGAGGGCGAATTCCGAACCGGCACCTACGAACTTCTGTTCCACGCCGGCGACTATCTGGACCAGACGGGCACCGTGTCCCAAGAGCCGCAATTCCTGGATATCATCCCGCTCCGCTTCGGCATGTCGGAAACCGCACATTACCATGTTCCGCTTCTGCTTTCGCCGTTCGGGTACTCGACCTACCGCGGCAGTTGAAGAACCGGCCCGGCGGCGCCGCTGTCCCGAACGGCCGCTCCGATCCGCTCGATCACGAAATCCATGAACAGACGGTTTTTCGGATCCTGATGGCGCCTGTGGGTGAAAAGGCAGGCCATCTGGATCGGTTCGGGCGGCGTATCCTCACCCACCACGACAAGCCGCCCGGTCTTGAGGTGCTCGGCGACCTCGAACACCGGCTTCAACGCGATTCCATGACCCATGACGGCCCAGTCGGTCAGCACGTCCCCATCGTCGCATTCGTAGCGCCCGCCGGTCTGGAACCGCTTCACCCCGGCCTCCGTCACCAGCGGCCAGCGGAATTCGGTCGCTCCGGGAAAGCGCAGGCCAAGGCATTCGTGCCGGTCGCGCACGATCTCGTCTCCGGATCGGGGGTGCCCGTGGCGGGCGATATAGCCGGGCGACGCGCACAGGACGCGGGCCACATCGGCGATCTTGCGGATGCGCAGGGTGCTGTCTTCGGGCTGACCCAGGAAAAACGCCAGATCCAGTCCCTCGGTCGTCAGGTCCACCCTGCGGTCCGTCAGGCGGAGCCGCACGTTCACCTGCGGATACTCGGCCAGGAACAATGGCACCTGCGGCGCGATCAGGCGCCGTCCGACACCCAGGGGCGCCGCGACATAGATGGGCCCGCGCGGACGCTCGGTGATGTTCATGACCTGCGCTTCCGCCGCCTCGACCTGTTCGAGGATACTGCAGGCCCCATCGTAGAAGAGCTTTCCCTGCTCTGTCGGCGCAAGGCTGCGGGTGGTGCGCTGGAACAGGCGCACGCCCAGATGATCCTCAAGCTGCGAAATCCGCGACGACGTCACCGCCGGCGAAATCCGCAGGTCGCGCCCCGCCGCCGACATGCCGCCCAGTTCATAGACGCGTACGAAGGTCCGGATGTTGTCGAGATAGGACATCTTTCCGCTTTTTTTGATATAGCTTGGAACCGCCGCAGGATACCCGAACAAACACCGGCCGCCTAGACTGGCGCGGTTCGGACCGTCGGAAGGAGCACGCGATGTACGATTTGGCGATCATGTGGGACTGGGTGGGCTTCGCGGTCCGCTGGCTGCACATCGTCACCGCGATGGCCTGGATCGGGGCATCGTTCTATTTCATCGCGCTGGACCTGATGCTGAAGCCGTCTCCGACCCTGCCCGAAGGTGCGTCGGGCGAAGAGTGGGAGGTGCATGGCGGCGGGTTCTACCACACCACGAAATACCTTGTGGCGCCCCGGGAACTGCCCGAGCACCTGACCTGGCACAAGTGGCAGAGCTACACGACCTGGCTTTCTGGCGCGGCGCTCCTGATGATCGTCTACTGGGTCGGCGGAGAATTGTTCCTGCTGGATCCGACGAAGGCCGATCTGGCGCTGTGGCAGGGCATCGTCATATCGGCGGGGTCCCTGACGATCGGATGGATTGCCTACGACCGGCTCTGCAAGTCGCGTCTGGGCACGCGGCCGACCGCACTGATGCTGGTGTTGTTCGGCATTCTCGTAGCGATGTCATGGGGCTACAACCAGATCTTCACCGGCCGCGCCGCCCTTCTGCACCTTGGCGCCTTTACCGCCACGATCATGACGGCGAACGTGTTCTTTCAGATCATGCCGAACCAGCGCATCGTGGTGGCGGACCTGAAGGCGGGGCGTACACCGGATGCGAAATACGGCAAGATCGCCAAGCTGCGCTCGACCCACAACAACTATCTGACGCTGCCGGTCATATTCCTGATGCTCAGCAACCACTATCCGCTGGCGTTCGGAACCCAGTTCTCCTGGATCATCGCCAGCCTCGTGTTCCTGACCGGAGTGACGATCCGGCACTATTTCAACACCATGCACGCAACGGGCAAGGGGCCCTTGTGGACCTGGGGCGTCACGGCGGTCCTGTTCATCGTGATGGCGTGGCTCTCAACGGCCTCGACCTGGGACGGGGACTACGACGCTTTGGGCACCGCCGAGATGACGCCGCGCGACCGGCAGTTCGCGTCGGCCGAGGGGTTCGACGACGCCTATAACACGGTCGTCGGCAACTGCTCGATGTGCCACGCGCGCGAACCTGCCTGGAACGGGCTCCGCTGGGCTCCGAAGGGCGTTCATCTGGAGACGGAAGCCGATGTCGCGCGCCACGCGGAAGAGATCTACCTGCAGGCCGGAGTCAGCCACGCCATGCCGCCCCCGAACGCGATCCAGATGGATGAAGACGCCCGTCGCCGGATCGTCGCCTGGGTCCGCAACGCGCGGGACGGCTGAGAGGCGCGCGGGCTTCGTACCCCGCCCCCCGAAGCCACATCGCCGTCTCGATCCTTCACCGACGGGCGGCCGCGGGGGCGGGCAAGTGGCCCGCTCGCACTTGGGACGTTCGGTCCGCGACGCCTGCGGAAAACGCGGACGTCACATTGGAGGGGCCGATCAGAAGTCGATCTGTACCGATGCCTGCAGACGATCGACCTCGAACGTCGCGCCCGAGAACCGGTCGACCGTGCCGTGGAAGTATTCCAGTCCGACAACGGTGTTTTCGAGCAGCTGATACTGGGCGTTGAGGTGGACCGACGTCAGGGTCTCGAAATCGTCGTCGGCGCCCTCGTCGTTGTCCCGCCAGCCGTAGATCGCGCGCAGGGTCAGCTTGTCGTTCACCGCTTGCGACAGGCCTATATATGCGGACTGCAACCCGATCGCATCGCCGTCCGCGTTTAGGTTGTTTCCCCCGAACACCATGTAGGAGGCGATCCCGTCGCCGTTCGTGTAGGAGGCGTCGATGGTCCCGCCCTCCCAAAGCTTCGCCGTGGCCGACAGGTTGAAACCGTTTACGTCGGTCTCCGTGCCGTCCGGGGCGTTTACCGTGCCGTAGAGGGCGGCCAGTTTCACCAGCAGCGGATCCGTGTCGTAGGCCGCCGTCGCGATGAGGACGGGATCGTCGCTGTCCGCGTTGGATTCCTCTATCGCCACTTCGCCGACGAAGGCACCGGCGTCATAGGTATAGCGGATCATTTCCTGCCGGGCGAAGGGGATCCCGGCGACGCCTTGAAAGTCGAGCGTCACGGGATAGGACGCGATCGGCATGAACGTGGTCCAATACTGCCCCACCCGGAACCCGCCGAGCGTTGCCGTCGCGTGCCGGATCCGTGGCTCGATCTGGTCCGGACCGTAGAAATCGATCTCGACCTGGGTGCCGAGGTCGCCGAAGGCGGTCGGCGTGGTGGTGCGGAACCCCAGTCGGGTCTGGCGCACCGTGGCGTTAAAGAAGGTGCCGTTGTCGTCGGAGGTGAGCGCGGCCAGCGGAAACGTCGTGTCGCCCAGTTCGGCGCCGAAATCGGCGATGAAGTCGGTCTTGATGTAGCCGTAGAATTCGACGTCGGTTGCCGTGCCGGCGCCGAACGTGAGTTTCGGGCCGCTACCCCCGTTCTGCGCGGCCTCCAGCTGGGCGATGCGTGCTTCGAGTTGAGAAATGCGCGCTCCATCCTGCGCAAGGGCCGGCCCGGCAAGGGCCGCGGTGGCTGCTGTAATATAAAGAATGGCGGTCCTGGTCATGTTGGCTTTCCTTCCAAGAACGGGCGGCTGAAATGTCGCGCCGATCCAGGGTACGACGCGGTTCGGGCCGCTGCGATCTTCCGCCGCGGGAACCTCCGCGCGATGTCTCATTCCTGCAACGGTATCGGGTCGGATGGGTCGGGTGCGGCGGGGTGTTCGGCCAGTTTCAGCCGATCGCGGGATCCGACCCGCTCTTTCGCAAATCCACCCGGGCAGGACGAACGTCGATGGCCGTCCCAGAACCGCTCACGACCACCGGCGATCTTCGGCGGCTCCTGGCTTGCACCGCTGTCGGACGGTACGTGCTCCGGAGCGCCCAATTATTGGTCACCTGCCCCGCGCCTGCAAACGAATCCATCCCCATCGAAGGATCGCGCGCAAAGATCGGCGTCTGATGCCCTGCCGGCCTTGAGCACCCGGGCGTTGGCAAACCTTCTGGTGCCAGCAACGGGGGATCGAAGATGTCCAGGGCACAGATGGTGGAGCTTGCCGCAGTCACCAAACGTTATGGCAGCGCGGTTGCCGTTGACGCGATCAGCCTGAAGATCAAGGCCGGCAGCTATTGCTGCCTGCTGGGTCCGTCGGGCTGCGGGAAGACGTCGACGCTGCGGATGATCGCGGGGCACGAGGACGTCACCGATGGCGATATCGTGGTCGGGCATCGGGTCGTGAACGACGACCCGCCGGCGCGGCGCGGAACCGCGATGATGTTTCAGAGCTACGCGCTGTTTCCGCATCTGAGCGTTGCCGAGAACGTCGCCTTCTCGCTGCGCATGAAGGGTGTCGACCGGAACAATCGGCGTGCCCGCGCGGACGAGATGCTGAAGCTCGTGTCGATGGAAGACTACGCCGACCGGTCTCCCAACCAGCTTTCCGGCGGGCAGCAACAGCGCGTCGCGCTGGCGCGGGCGCTGATGACAGAGCCATCCGTTCTGCTGCTGGATGAGCCGCTCTCTGCGCTCGACCCGTTCCTGCGCGTGCGGATGCGGTCCGAACTGCGGCGGATACAGGCCGAACTGGGCATCACCTTCATCCATGTCACCCATAGCCAGGAAGAGGCGATGGCCCTCGCCGATCTGGTGGTGGTGATGAAGGACGGACGGATCGCGCAATCCGGTCCGCCGCGCGAAATCTACAACGCCCCCCGCAATCGGTTCGTCGCTCAGTTCATGGGGGGCCACAATATCATAGAGGACAGCGGACGCACGATCGCGGTGCGGGCCGATGAGCTTGAGGTTCGGCCTGCGGATGCGCCGGGCGGCGGACACAGCGCGGTGGTGCGGGAGGTCGAGTATCGCGGCCCGGACGTGCGCCTGTCCCTCGAGACAGAGGCCGGCGAGGCCCTGACCGCCGTGATGGGCGAACGCGCCTTCTTCGACGGTCGCATCACTCCCGGCGCACGCGTCTGCGTCGGATGGCGCCCTGACGCGGTCCACGCGCTCGCGCAGGACGCCTGACCCACCCAACGGACAACCACCAAGGAGCAGCACCATGACCGATACCGCGAACGCACCCAAGGCAAGCCGCCGCAGCGTCCTGAAAGGCGCCGCCGCGCTGGTCGGAACCTCAGCGTTCCCGGCGCCCTTCGTACACGCCCAGGAACGCGTCACGCTGCGCTATCTTTCGACGGCCGTGAACCAGTCGCCCGCCATAGCCGAGCGGGCGTCCGAAGATCTGGGGATCGACATCGAGTATATCGCCGTGAACACCGACGAGGTGCCGCGCCGCGTCATCACCCAGCCGAACTCCTTCGATCTGGTGGATTCGGAGTATTTCTCGCTGCCCAACCTTGTCCCTTCGGGCAATATGATCGGCATGGATGCGAACCGGATCGACCGGATCGACGATCTGGCCAGCGTGATCGCCAAGGGCACGGTCGACGGCAAGAAGGTCGGCTGGGACGGCACCGCGCCGCATGAAGTTCTTTATCTGGAAGGCCAGAACGCGACGTCCTTCGCAGCCGAGCCGACCGAATGGATCACGCTGATCCCGACCACCTACAACGCCGACACGCTGGGTCTGCGTCCCGACCTGATCGACAAGGAGATCACCTCCTGGGCGTCGCTGCTCGATCCCGATTTTGCCGGAAAGACCGCAATCCTCAACATCCCCTCCATCGGCATCATGGACGCGGCCATGGCGCTGCAGGCACGCGGCGACATCACCTATGGCGACAAGGGCAACATGACGCGCGAAGAAATCGACGCCACCATCGCGGCGCTGATCGAAGCCAAGCGCGCCGGCCAGTTCCGGGCGTTCTGGTCGAACTTCCAGGAATCGGTGAACCTGATGGCGTCGGGCGAAGTCGTGCTCCAGTCGATGTGGTCGCCTGCGGTCACCGCCGTCCGCACCCAGGGCATTCCCTGCGTCTATCAACCGCTCAAGGAGGGCTATCGCGCATGGGCGTCCGGCTTCGGACTGCCACGTACGATCGAAGGGCGCAAACAGGACGCCGCCTATGAATTCATCAACTGGTTCCTGTCGGGCTGGGCCGGCGCGCACCTCTCCAAGCAGGGCTACTACGCCGCCGTCCTGGACACCGCAAAAGAGTTCATGGAGCCTTACGAATGGGCGTATTGGTACGAAGGCGAAGCCGCGGCACAGGACATCATGTCCCCCGACGGACGCCTGCTGGAAGAAGCCGGAGCGGTCCGCGACGGCGGCTCCTATGAGGAGCGCATGGGGGCGGTGGCCGCTTGGAACGCCGTCATGGACGAAAACCAGTACATGGTTCGCAAGTGGAACGAGTTCATCGCGGCGTGACCCACGCCGCCGATACCGATGCGGCGGTCCGGACCGGCCGGACCGCCGCCCGCGGCCGCCGCAAGGGCCGCCGCAGGGGATCCGCCATCGCGCCGTACCTTCAGGCGGCGCCGATGGCGCTGGTGTTCCTGATCTTTTTCGTGCTGCCCCTGGCCGCAACCGTCCTTGTCAGCTTCTGGCAGTACACGCAATATTCCATCGAACCCGCCTTTACCGCTCAGAACTATGGCGATGTCTTCTACGGCTGCCTGCGCGATCTGCCAAACCTTTGCACGACCTTTCGAACCTATCTGTCGACGTTGAAGTTCGGCCTGATCGTCTGGGCGGCGACGCTGGTGATCGGATTCACCATCGCCTACTTTCTTGCGTTCCATGTGCGCACGCTGAAGGTGCAGGTAATCCTGTTCATCATCTGCACGATCCCGTTCTGGACCTCCATCGTGATCCGCATGATTTCATGGATCCCGCTTCTGGGCCGCAACGGGCTTGTCAACCAGACCCTGCTTTTCATGGGTGCGATCGACACCCCGCTCGAAGGGCTGCTTTACTCCGATTTTGCGGTGATCCTGGCGATGGTCCACCTCTATACCCTGTTCATGGTGGTGCCGATCTTCAATTCGCTCATGCGGATCGACCGCGCCCTAATCGAGGCGGCACGCGACGCCGGTGCCACCGGGTTCCAGACGCTGGCATTTGTCATCCTCCCGCTGGCAAAGCCCGGCATCCTGATCGGGTCGATCTTCGTCGTGACCGTGGTGATGGGGGATTTCCTGACCATCGGCATCATGGGCGGTCAGCAGATCGCATCGGTGGGTAAGGTCATCCAGACGCAGATGCAGTTTCTGCAGTTTCCACTTGCCGCGGCGAATGCGGTCATCCTGCTCGTCGCCGTTCTGGGCGGGGTCTGGGCGCTTCTGAGGCTTGTCGACATCCGCAAGGAGCTTTGATGCCATGACCGGCCGCCGCCCCCGCGCCTTCTATGTCCTGTCGATTGTCTTCGGGCTGTTCATCCTGTTCCTCTACGGGCCGATGATCTCCATCCTTGTCCTGTCGTTCCAGGGCCCGGAGGGCGGTCTGGTGTTTCCGATGAACGGGTTCTCGACCCATTGGTTCGGAACGCTGCTGGCCGGCGGCAGCCAGGTCGGGATCGGGTCTGCCCTGCGCAGATCCTTTTTGCTGGCGATCGTCGTCATGGTGCTGACGGTGGCGATCTCGGTTCTTGCGGGACTTGCGTTCCGTCGCCGGTTTCGCGGCGCGACCGTGCTCCTCTACGTCGCCATCGCCAGCCTGATCGTGCCGTCCATCGTGGTCTCGCTTGGGATCGCGCTGGAATTCCGGCTGTTCGATAATGCGATCAAGGCGCTTGGCGCGTCGATGGGGATCGGTTGGATCCAGGGGAATTTCATCTCGGCCCTGGGGCCCTACACATCGGGGCTGGGCGCGCATCTGACCTGGACGCTGCCGTTCGGCCTGCTGATCATGTTCGCCGTCTTCAACCGGTTCGACCCGGCCTATGAGGAAGCCGCGCGCGACCTTGGCGCGACCTCTTGGCAGACGTTTCGCCACGTGACCCTGCCGATCATCGCGCCGTTCCTGATCGGCGTCGCCGTGTTCGGTTTCACGCTCAGCTGGGATGAGCTTGCACGCTCGTCCCAGGTCATGGGATCCGAAAATACCCTGCCCATGCAGCTTGCCGCCAAGACGACAACGGTCACGGACCCTGAAATCTACGCGCTCGGGACCGCGACGACCTTCGGATCGGTCGTGCTGGTGATCGTCACGTTCACGCTGGCCAGCCTGATACAGAAGCGACGGCGCGGCGGTTGATGCGCATCCACGTCGTCAATCCGAACGCCAGCGCGGCGATGACGGCCGGTATCGCCGACGCGGCATCGGCCGCGGCGCCCCGGGGGGTGACGGTCGAAACGACGGGCGCGGCAGGCGGTCCGGTGTCGATCGAGGGTCCGCTGGACGGCGCGATGGCGGTGCCGTGGATGCTGCGACGGATCGCCGAGGCAGAGGCCCGGGGGACCGATGGCCATGTCATCGCCTGCTTCGACGACACCGGACTGGACGCGGCGCGATGCCTGGCCCGCGCACCCGTGATCGGCATCGGCGAAGCGGCGGCCCATTGCGCGACGCTGCTGGCCGACCGCTTCGCGATCGTCACCTCCGTTTCCCAGGCTCTGCCGGTGCTGCGCAGCAACCTGGTGCGCTACGGGTTTGCCAATCGCTGTGCCGGGCTGCGGGCCGCGGGCGTGCCGGTACTCGATATCGACGCGGGTACGCCGCAGGCCGTGGCCGCGATCCGCCGGCAGGTCGAGTCGGCACTCGCGCAGGACGGGGCCGACGCCATCGTTCTCGGGTGCGCCGGCATGGCGCGGCTGGCGGCCGATCTGGAGGCCGAATTCGGCTGCCCGGTGATCGAGGGCATCTCGTCAGGCCTGGCGCTTGTCTCGGCCGTGGCGGGCGCGGGGCTGAAGACTTCGAAACGCGGTGCCTATGCGGGCCCGACGGAGACTGCCGAACCATGACGCGCGGCCGATCCGCGATCAGAACGATGACCCGAACGGAGCTTGAAGCCGTCCTGTCCTGGGCCGAGGCGGAGGGCTGGAATCCCGGCCTGGCCGATGCGCCGGCCTTCCACGCCGCCGATCCGGACGGCTTCCTTCTGGCCGAAATCGACGGAGAACCCGCGGCCAGCCTGTCGATCGTGAGGTTCGGTGACGCGACCGCGTTTCTCGGCCTCTATATCTGTCGCCCGGACCTGCGCGGACGCGGCGTCGGCCTGACCCTCTGGCAAGAGGGTATGGCGCGGCTGGCACCGCGCACCACGGGTCTGGACGGCGTGCCGGCACAGCAGGCCAATTACACCAGGTCAGGCTTTGTAACGGCGCATCGCAACCTGCGCCACTCGGGCGTCCTGACACCGGCGGGGCCGGACCGGACCCGGCCGCTTGAGCCTGAACATATGGAGACGGCACAGGCGCTCGACCGCGCCGTGACCGGCTTCGAGCGCGCGGCCTTCCTGCGCGGCTGGCTGGCGGGCGATCCGAGCCGCGTGGCCCGCGTGCTGCTACGCGACGGAGCGCTTGCGGGCCTGGCCGTGCTGCGAACCTGCGTGTCGGGCCACAAGATCGGGCCGCTTTTCGCAGCGGACCGGACCGCCGCCGAGTCGCTCCTGAACGGATGCGCCCACCGCACCGGACCCGCGCGGGTCAGCCTGGATGTGCCGGAACCCAATTCGGCCGCCATGGCGTTGGCCGCAGACCTGAAACTGACGCCGGATTTCGAGACCGCCCGGATGTGGCGCGGACCCGCCCCCGCGCAGGATCTGCACCGCACCTTCGGTGTGGCGACGTTGGAACTGGGCTGAAGGGCCCGACAACCGGAGATGACCCAATGACAGAAGACATCCTGGGCCAGGCAAAGCGCATCGTCGACGCCTATCTGGAGTGTTCGATGGCGGGCGATGCGGATGGCGCACGCCGCCACATGGCCCCGGGCTGCGTCATCGTCTTCACCGGCGGTCGCATCATGCAGGGCCCCGAAGACCCGGCCGCCTTCAACGCCAGGCGCTACGCCTGGGTCAGGAAACGCGTCCTGCGCATGGATGCGGCGCTCGATGAGACGGCCGGCGCGGTCCATGTCTGGAACACCGGTCATCTCTATGGGGAATGGCCGGACGGACAGGCGTTCGACGGCAACCGCTATGTGGATTTCTTCGCCGTCCGAAACGGGCTGATCACGCGCACCGAAGTCTGGAACGACAGCGCCGAAATCCTGCTGGATCGGGCCGGCCTGTCAGAGGCGCCGCTGTGACCGCCCTGCCCGGTCATGGCCGGTACGACTATGTTCCGATTACCCGGCGCCCGGATTTCACATGGCCAGGCGGCAAGCGCCTGGCCGTCTATTTCGCCATCAACCTGGAGCACTTCGCCTTCGGCGAGGGCCTTGGGGCGGAACTGGTGCCGGGCGGGGCGCAGCCCGACGTCCTGAACTATGCGTGGCGCGACTACGGCAACCGGGTCGGGGCCTGGCGGCTTCTGGCGCTGCTGGACTCGCTGGAACTTCCCGCCACGGTCCTGGCCAACAGCGCGATGTACGGCCATGCCCCCGAACTGCTGGCAGCGCACCGCGTGCGCGGCGACGAAATCGCCGGCCACGGCCGCACCAACAGCGAACGCCAGAGCACGATGCCGGAGGCGGAGGAGCGAGAGCTGATCGCAGAGGCCACGCGCGTGATCGCCCAGGCCGAAGGCCGCGCGCCCGCCGGCTGGCTGAGTCCCTGGATCGCCGAGACGATGATCACCCCGGACCTGCTGGCCGAGGCGGGCTACAGCTATACGCTCAACTGGTGCATGGACGACCAGCCGATCTGGATGCGGACGCGCGCCGGCCCGCTGCTGTCGATTCCCTATCCGCAGGAGGTCAACGACATCCCATCGGTCATCGCGCGCCAGGATCCAGCCAGCACGTTCGCGCAGATCGTCCTGGACGATTTCGACGAACGGCTCGAACAGTCCGCAGACCAGCCGCTTGTCATGGGCGTGGCGCTGCATCCGTACATCGTCGGCCAGCCTTACCGGCTCAGGCGCCTTCGGGCGGTCCTGCGGCAGATCTCGGACGCGCGGGACGAGGTGTGGATCGCCCGGGCCGACCATATCCACATGGCCTTTGCCGATCGGGTGCCGCCGCCGGGCGACACTGCATCCTGCGGACAGCTTCCGGCATAGATCGCGCGCGGCGTCGCATCCGCGGCCCGGTTCGGTCGATTGTGGTTCGCCAACGCCGGCAGGATCGGCACGCGCCCGGTTTCCCAAGCTCGCGCCTGTCCGACTATCGGTGATGACATGTGACCGACGCGTGTCAGAGACAGCCCCGCAGTCACTGGAAAGCCTCTTTGATGTCACTCAGCCCGCAATCGGCCCTTCCCTGCCTGAAAGCCCTTCGGCGCGTCGCTTTCGAAGGCGGTTCGTAGCGCCCCGGCCCCGCCGGCCGGGGTGCGGATCCCGGCGATGACGGCGCGGACGCGGGGCGGATGACAAACCCGCCACGCCCACGTATAGTGGCGTTCGAGCGGTCGCCAAAAAGACCGCCAAAGAGGCATCGGCAGGAACGAGGGACATTCCCATGACCAACATGACACGGCGCAGGGTTCTATCGGGCGCGCTGGCCACGGTGGGCGCGACCGCGCTGGCGGGCTGCAGCAACGCCGTCGGCTCGAACGGGGCCGCCACGATCGACGCGCGGGTCGCGTCCACCATGGACTACCTTTACAGCAACTATCCCGCCACGGCGCAGCTGCGCGACAAGGCCGCGGGCGTGCTGGTCATGCCGCTCATCACCAAGGCGGCACTCGGCGCGGGCGGCTCCTACGGGCGCGGCGCGCTGCTGGTGCAGGACTCGACCGTGGACTACTATTCCGCCGCCGAGGCGAGCCTCGGCTTTCAGCTCGGCGCCCAGCAATACGCCCATGTGCTGTTCTTCATGACCAACAACGCGCTCTACGACTTCCGCTCGTCCCCTGGCTGGACCGCGGGCGCGGACATCGAATACGCGCTGAACGACCGCGGCCAGAACCTGTCGGCCACCACCATCACCCAGCTGTCGCCGGTGATCGGCGTGGTCTTCGGCCAGGCGGGCCTTCTGGCCGGCGCCTCCGTCGAGGGCACGAAGTACACGCGCATCATCCCTTGAGGCGCCGCTGAGCTTGCCCTAGACCGGCGCGCACCGACCCAACCCCCACGGCGAAGGAGCGCGTGACCATGGCCAAGGGCACCAAGAACCCTGTCGGCAAGGCGGTCGTCTGGACCATCTTGCTGCTGCTCATTGTCGGCCTCGCGGGATTCGGAGCCACCAGCTTCGGCGGCTCGGCCCGCGTCGTCGGGTCCGTCGGGGACACCGAGATCGACGTCGACCGCTACGCCCGCGCGCTCCAGCAGGAGATACGCGCCATGGAGGCGCAGACCGGCGAGCGGCTCTCCATGTCCCAGGCGCGCGATTTCGGGCTGGACCGGATCGTGCTGCAGCGGCTCGTGTCGCTGGCCGCGCTGGAGGACGAGGCCGACACGCTGGGCGTGTCGGTCGGCGATGGGGAAGTCGCGCGCTCGATCCAGGACATGCAGGCGTTCCAGGGCGCCGACGGCAGCTTCGACCGTCAGGCCTATGCGTTTTCGCTCGAACGCGCGGGGCTGAGTGTCGCGGAATTCGAGAACCAGCTGCGCGATGAGATTGCCCGCTCGCTCCTCCAGGGGGCCGTGATCGCGGGCGTCCAGCCGCCCACCACCTTCGTGGACACGCTCTACGACTACGCGCGCGAAACCCGGGACCTGACGCTGGTGCGCTTCGGCCCGGACGACTTGGAACAATCCGTGCCGGAGCCGGACGACGACGCCCTCACCGCCCAGTACGAATCCGACCCGGAGGCCTACACCCTGCCCCGGCGCAAGCGTATCACCTATGTCTGGCTGTCACCCGACATGCTGGCGGACAGCGTTCCGGTCGACAACGCGGCGGTGCAGGATCTCTACGAGCAGCGGTCCGACGAATACGACCGCCCCGAAATGCGTCTGGTAGAGCGGCTCGTCTTTCCCGACGATGCTGCGGCCCAGGCCGCGGCCGATGCTCTGTCTGCCGGTGAGACCGATTTCGACACGCTGGTTCAGGAGCGCGGCCTTACGCTTCAGGACGTGGACATGGGCACGGTCGCGGCGGACGGTCTGGGGGCCGCGTCGGAGGCGGTCTTCGCGCTCGACGCACCGGGGATCGCTGGGCCGGTCCAGACGCCGCTGGGGCCCGCGCTTTTCCGCGTGAACGCTATCCTCGCCCCGCAGCAGACGCCACTTGAGGACGTGGAGGACGAATTGCGCGCGGAACTTTCCGCCGGCGCCGCGCGCCGCGCCGCTGATGCGCAGATCGAACCTGTCTCCGACCTTCTGGCCGGCGGCGCCACCTTGGAAGAGGTCGCGGCAGAGACCGAATTCCGGCTGGGCGAGACCGTCTGGAGCACCGGCGAGGCCGGCGAGGACGGCGCCGACATCGATGCCTATGAAGAGTTCCGTACCGCAGCCGCCGCGGCGGAGCCGGGCGATTTTCCGGAAGTCACGCAGCTGTCGGACGGCGGTCTTTTCGCGCTCCGCGTCGATGAGGTGCTGGAGCCGGAGCTTCAGCCGCTGGAAGATGTCCGCGACCGCGTGGCGCAGGACTGGACGGCGGCAGAGCGCCGCGCGAGACTTACGGACAGGGCGACCGCGGCCATGGAGCAACTGCGCGAAGGTGCCGCGATCGACGCCATCGGCGGCACGGTCACGCGGCAGGAGGGCGTGCTGCGCGACGCGTTCCTCGAGGGTCTGCCCGCCGGTACCGTCACCGCGGCCTTCGCCCTGGACGAGGGCGCGTCGGAGGTGATCGAGACGGCCGACGGCGCGCTTCTGATCCGGGTGGATGGGGTCAGCGTGCCCGGCGGCGCGACCGAGGAGGCGCAAGCCGTCAAGGAGGGCGTGCGCACCGCCGCCGGACAGGGGATCGCACAGGACATCACCTCGGCCTTCACCGCGGCGCTTCAATCGCAAAAGGGCATATCGCTCAACAGTCAGGCGGTCAGCGCGGTGCTGTCGCAGTTCAACTGATGCAGCTCTTCCCCGATTTCGAGGCGTTCGCCCGCGCCTTCGATGCCGGACGCAACCAGGTCGTCCACGCGCGACTCTCCGCCGATCTCGACACGCCGGTGTCGCTGATGATGAAGCTTGGACAGGCCGGGCGCGATACGTTCATGCTGGAATCGGTGACCGGCGGTGAGGTCCGCGGACGCTATTCCATCGTCGGCATGAAACCGGATCTGGTCTGGGAGTGCCGTGGTGAGGTGAGCCGGGTGAACCGCAGCGCCCGGTTCGACGACGCCGCCTTCGAGACGATGGAGGGCCACCCGCTGGAAACCCTCCGCCGGATCCTGGCTGAAAGCCGGATCGACCTGCCCGCGGATCTGCCCGCCGCGGCTGCGGGGCTGTTCGGCTATCTCGGCTATGACATGATCCGCCTTGTCGAGCATCTGCCGGACGTGAACCCCGATCCCCTGGGCCTGCCCGATGCGCTGATGCTGCGCCCGTCGGTCGTGGCGGTGCTCGACGGCGTCAAGGGAGAGGTCACGGTGGTGGCGCCGGCCTGGGCGGGGTCGGGCCAGTCGGCACGCGCGGCCTATGCCCAGGCGGCCGAGCGGGTGATGGACGCGCTGCGCGACCTCGACCGCGCGCCCCCCGCCGATGCCCGCGATCTGGGCGAAAGCGGCCCGCTGGCGGAGCCGGTTTCGAATATCTCCCACGCGGATTACCTGTCCATCGTGAAGCGCGCCAAGGATTACATCGCCGCCGGCGACATCTTTCAGGTGGTGCCGTCGCAGCGCTGGACCATGGGCTTTCCGCTGCCCCCCTTCGCCCTCTACCGGAGCCTCCGGCGCGAGAACCCTTCGCCCTTCATGTTCTATTTCAATTTCGGCGGGTTTCAGGTCATCGGCGCCAGCCCGGAGATCCTCGTCCGGGTAATGGGCGGAGAGGTCACGATCCGCCCCATCGCCGGCACCCGTCCCCGCGGCGCCACGCCGGAAGAGGATCGCGCCCATGAGGCGGATCTGCTGGCCGACGCCAAGGAGCGCGCCGAGCATCTGATGCTGCTCGACCTGGGCCGCAACGACGTCGGCCGCGTGGCGAAGATCGGCACCGTGCGTCCGACGGAGGAGTTCATCGTAGAGCGCTATTCCCATGTCATGCACATCGTGTCGAACGTGGTCGGAGAATTGCGCGACGATCAGGATGCGTTGTCCGCGCTGCTGGCCGGACTGCCTGCGGGTACGGTGTCGGGCGCGCCCAAGGTCCGGGCGATGGAGATCATCGATGAGCTGGAGCCGGAAAAACGGGGCGTCTACGGCGGCGGCCTGGGCTATTTCAGCGCCAGCGGCGACATGGACATGTGCATCGCGCTCAGGACCGCCGTACTGAAGGACGACGCGCTGCACTTCCAGGCCGGCGGCGGTGTGGTGTTCGACAGCGACCCAGAGGCCGAGTTCGTCGAGACGGTGAACAAGGCCAAAGCGCTGCGCCGTGCCGCCGAGCTTGCGGGCCGCTTCGCCGGTTCTTCCCGGAACGACTAGGGCAGAGGGCGCTATGGATCCTCAAGAAAGCGTTCGATCCCCGGGTCCCGCAATCGGGTCGCTACGGTAGCAGAGATCGGAAGTCTCCGAGCCTTCTGCGCAGGTGAACGGCCTTCCAGTACTTTCGGTTCTAAAGCGTTTCGGTTTGAACTTGGATCGTGAGGGATTCCCTTGAGAGCTGGTCTGTGATTCATCCTGTTTGGGAGGATGGATCATGTCAGCACCATTGCCATCCGCACTTCGGGCGCGGTTTCAGAAGTACATTGAAGAAGGGTCAAGCGGGCGCGCGGCGGCGTTGCGTCTGAAATTGTCGCCAGCGACGGGCGCGCGGTGGGCGCGCCAGGTGAGAACCAAGGGCCATGCGGAACCGGCCCCCCAGGGACCGCCGCACGGCAAGGGGAAGCTGGCACCGCATCAGGCTTTCCTTGAGGAGTTGATCGCACAGGACCCCGACATCACGCTGTTCGAGTTGCGCGATGCGCTGGCTGAGGCAGAAGGCGTGCGGGTGCACCACTCTTCCATCGCCAACCTGCTGTCCCGGCTCGGGTTCACGTACAAAAAAAGTCACTGGTCGCGACCGAGCGCCGCCGTGCCAAGGTAAGGCAGCAACGGGCCGAGTGGTTCAAACACCGTCTGCCTGCCATTGCGGCCTTGCCGGATCGCGTTGTCTTCATTGATGAAACRGCAGTGAAGACGAACCTCACGCGCCTGCGCGGCAGGGCCAAACGCGGTCAACGACTGACGATGGAGGCGCCTTTCGGAAGTTGGGGCACGCAGACATTGATTGCAGGGCTGACACAAGATGCGTTGATCGCGCCGTGGGTCATCAAGGGCGCGATGGACGGCCCCGCCTTTGCCGCCTACATCCGCGAGGTGCTCGTTCCAGAGATCGTACGCGGCACCGTCGTCATCCTCGACAACTTGGCCACGCATCGGAATAAGGAGGCCGCGCAGGCCTTGCGAGACCACGGCTGCTGGTTCCTCTACCTGCCGCCATACTCACCCGACCTGAACCCCATAGAGCAGGCTTGCTCAAAGCTGAAAGCCCACCTTCGAAAAATCGGGGCCAGAACCTTCACCGAGGTCTTTCAAGCCATCGGCGCAATCTGCGATCTCTACGACCCAGCAGAGTGCTGGAACTACTTCAAGGCTGCCGGATATGTTGCAGGTTAAAACCGCAATGCCTTAGGGGATAATAGGTCATCCTTTCAAGGCTTTGCGACGCGTTATTCAGGTAATTTTGGGCACCCGAGCAGTGAACGGACCTGTCAAACCATCGGTCAGAGTGCGCGGAAAAAGCGCAACTTCCCCCGTGGGTCCGGAGTGAAAAAAACCTGCCGGCCCCTCGGCTGACAGGTGATGTGCCTCATGTCGTGGAACACATGGTCAATCCGCCGCTCGCCCCGGTTTCTTCCTTCGGGGTCAGTCGGTTGCGTCGGATCAGTCGTTTTTCTGCCGCACAGCGTCGTCGAGCTTCTGGCCCTCGTGGCGGACCCACAGGACGCTGAACAGCGCCAGAGTGAGCGCGGCGATGGGAATTCCGAAATCGAACAGCATGTCATACGTTCCTCTTCAGATACCTCAGAATATAGAGCGCAATGGCGTGCATTACCAGTCCCGCGCCTCCCCATGCGACACTGGCGACAGTCTCGGTGTCGCTCCCTTCGATGGCCGGGCGGATGACGGCGAAACCGATGAGCCCGATCCCCAGCGACGTCAGGAAGGTCGAAATCGCCTTCACCCGCTCATTGTAGGTTGCGATCGGGTCACGCATCTCAGGCCTGGCGCAGGGCAAGCACCGCATTGAACCCGCCGAAAGCAAAGGCGTTCGACAGCGCGACCGTGACGCTGGCCTCCCGTGCCTCGTTCGGGACCACGTCGAGCGCGCATTCCGGATCGGACTCCTCATAGCCTATGGTCGGCGCGATGATACCGTCGCGTACCGCCATGATGCAGGCCAGAAGTTCCACCGCACCGGTGCCGCCGATCAGATGGCCATGCATCGACTTGGTGGAGGAGATCATCAGATCATTCGCGTGCCTGCCGAACACATCGGCCACGGCGGCGCATTCGGTCTTGTCGTTGGCCGCCGTCCCGGTGCCGTGGGCGTTGATGTAGCCGACGTCATCGGGTGCCAGCCGCCCGTCTGTCAGCGCGCCGGCGATGGCGCGCGCGGCCCCCTTCTTGGACGGCATCACGATGTCGGCGGCGTCCGAGGACATGGCGAAGCCCGCGACCTCGGCCATGATCTCGGCCCCGCGGGCGCGGGCATGCTCGTACTCCTCGAACACGAACATCCCCGCACCCTCGCCCTGCACCATCCCGTTGCGGTTGGCCGAAAACGGGCGGCAGGCGTCGCGCGACATGACCCGCAGCCCCTCCCACGCCTTCACGCCGCCGAAACACAGCATCGCCTCGGACCCGCCGGTGACCATGACATCGGCGACGCCGGAACGGATCGTGGCGAAGGCCTGTCCCATCGCGTGATTGGACGACGCGCAGGCGGTCGCCACGGTAAAACTGGGCCCTTGCAGGTTGTACTGCATCGACACGTGGCTGGCGGCGGCGTTGTTCATCAGCTTCGGCACCACGAAGGGATGGACGCGGTTCTTGCCCTCTTCGTAGACGGCGCGGTAATTCTCGTCCTGGGTGGTCAGACCGCCGCCGGACGTGCCCATGATGACGCCCGCGCGCTGCGCGAGCTCTCCCTGGAAGTTCAGCCCGGACTGCGCGACCGCCTGCGCCGCGGCGATCAGCGCGAATTGCGTGAACCGGTCGTAGAGCGCGATCTGCTGGCGGTTGAACTGCGCGGACTCGTCGTAGTCCTTCACCTGCGCGCCGATCTGGACGGTCAGCCGCTCCACATCCCGAATGTCGAGCCGGCCGATGCCGCAGCGTCCCTCCCGGAAGGCCTCCATCGTGGCGCCGACCGTGTGGCCGAGCGCGTTGATCGTGCCCGCGCCGGTGATGACCACCCGCCTCACGTGGATTGCGCCGCGACCAGACCCTCGACGGCGCCGATGATGGAGGCCACGGTAGAGATGTCGAACGCGCTGTCCTGAGGTGAATTGGCGTTGAACGGAACCTGTATGTCGAACTCCTCCTCGATGGCGAAGATCGACTCCACCAGACCCAGGCTGTCGATTCCCAGATCCTCCAGGGTCTGGGTCAGGGCAATGTCGGACGGCTCCAGCATCGCCTGTTCGGCGAGGATCCGGATGACCTTGTCCTTGACGTCGTCTGCCATGGTTTCGCCCCTTCGGTGACGGGGCGAGATCTAGTCGTCCGCGCCGTCTTTTGAAACCGGTTTCTTGCCCGGCGCCATGGCGCGAAGGGTGCGGGGCAACCGGCGGAGCGCCTTGTACATCTCTATGTGCTGGTCCATCCGCACCGCCGGATAGCCAAGCATGACGCGGCCCGCGGGCACATTGGACATCACCTTGGTGGCGCCGCCCAGGATCACGTCCGATCCCACCGTCAGGTTGTCACCGACGCCTGTCTGACCCCCGCACACCACCCGGTCGCCCAGCACGGTGGAGCCCGCGATGCCGGTTTGGCCCGCCAGAAGGCAGTCGCGTCCCAGCACGACGTTGTGGGCGATGTGACACAGGTTGTCGATCTTGCAGCCCGTCCCAATCCGCGTGTCGCGGATGGTGCCCCGGTCCACCGTGGCATTGGCGCCGATCTCTACGTCGTCGCCGATCTCGACGCTGCCCAGGGAATGAATTCGCGTCCAGCTTTGCGGCGCGATGTCGCCCTGGTCCCCGAGACTGGCGCGGGCACGCTCCACGCCCGAGGTTTCCGGCGTGACGAAGGACAGGCCGTCCGCGCCGATCACCGCACCGGGTTGCAGGATCACCCCGTCGCCGATGCGCACGCGCACGCCAATGCGCACGCCCGTCAGGATCAGGGCATCATCACCGATCAGGGCGTCCTCGGCGACGGAGACATGGGACGCGATCCGGGCGCGCACGCCGATCCGGGCCGCCGCGCCGATGCTCACGAACGGGCCGACGGCGGCGCCGTCGCCGATTTCCGCATCGGGAGCGACCACCGCCGACGGATGGATGCCCGGCGCGATCTGCGGACCGGGATCGAGCCGGGCGGTAAGCCGCGCCATCGCCAGGCGCGGTCGCTGAACGAAGAGGGCGGCTTTCAGGCCCAGGGCGCGCCAGTCGGCCCCTTCCCACAGGATCGCGGCGCGGGCACGGCCCTCTTTCAGGCGCTCCGCATAGGCCGGCTGCATGGCCAGCGCCAGGTCTTCCGGTCCAGCGTCCGCGGGCTCCGCTGCGCCGGCGATCTGCAGAGTGCCATCGCCCTCCAGCCGGGCCGACAGCGCCTCTGCGATGGCGTTGAGCCTGTATGCCATGGTAGTCCTCTTGACGCGTCGCGGACAGGATTAGCCGTGGGCGGCGGTCATGGCCACCTGTTCCGGTCCCGCGGCCATTCAAACATCAACCGCCAGATATACGTCACGGAACCCGGCGTCCCAGCCGCGATGCCGTCGCCAACATCGCCTTTGCACAGTCCCCACGCAGCTCCGCTCAATCGCACCCCGGACCTGCATGCATTGCGAGGGGCAGCGCCCCTGCCGGGTCCGGCCCTCCAATCTGACGATCCGCTTGGACGCGTCGAAAGAACCCGCAGCGCGTGTGAGCGGACCGGTCGGCGACGATTGAGGCGGCGCACAGTCGGACGGACGGCGATACGCCGTCGTCCACGCCCGCCGTGGAGCCCCGTCTCAAAGCGACGTTCCAGGCGTCGGGACGCAGAAAGCTCCGGGCGTCGCCGCGACATGGATCAGATGATGGGCGAGTCATGTCGATTTTTTGGGCCGACCGTTGCGCCGGAGCCACTCTTATAAACATCCGATTGTTCAGTAGTCTTTTACGATCCGTTAAGCGAAAGTTTGCCAGAATGAGGGAAGTTTTCGCCGATAGGGTTAGGGCCTCTTCCTCGAATGCGTCACGCATGTCATAGAAAAGAGGTCCGGAGGCACGGGCACACAATCGCGATCAACGCGAGATCACAAAGCAGGTTCGAACAGACGGGACGCAGGACATGATGATGAAACCGACCGGGCTATCGCGGCGCGCACTTCTTGGTGCGTTCGCGGCCACTGCGGTGACGGCCGCACCGACCTTCGCAAACGCTTTCGGCATCCTTCGCGGCGCCGGCGACATCCGCAGGCTGCGAATGTATTCCGGACGGACGGGCGAGACGCTCGACACGATATATTGGATCGAAGGCGAATATATCAAGGACGCCCTGAACGAGGTCCATTTCTTCATGCGCGACTGGCGCAACAACAAGCTCAAGTCGATCGACCCGCGCACGGTGGACATCATGGCCGCTTCGCATAATCTTCTCGATACGTCAGAGCCGTACATGCTCATTTCCGGCTATCGCAGCCCGGAAACCAACGAGATGCTTCGCAGACGTTCGTCTGGCGTGGCAAAGAATTCGCGCCACCTGCGCGGAGAAGCCGCCGACCTGCGGCTCAAGTCCCGTTCCGTCAATCAGATGTACAGTGCGGCGGCGGCCGTCGCGGCCGGCGGCGTTGGACGCTACAATTCATCGAATTTCGTGCACATGGATTGCGGTCCGGTCCGATCCTGGGGCAGCTGAAACCCCGATCCGGCACGCGGCGGGGCCCGTCCGGACCGGCACGGTCCCGGTGGACCAAACCCAGCCGCTGCCCCGGTCGCCCGCCGAGCACCCGTCACCGATCGCCGGCGGTCAGATGTCGTGGAAGGCGCGCGCCTGGCGTCGGGTCCAGTTCACGCTGAGATGCAGACCGTCGTCGCCCTGGCGCTCATCCTCGACCACGCCCTGATCGTAGAGCCAGGCGCGTCTGCGGCCCGCAGAAAACGGCAATAGCAGATCCTTGCGGGTCCGCGCCTCGTCCAGCGCGCCTTCGACCGCCGCGACCAGTGGGGCCACGCCGGTGCCTGCCAGGGCCGAGATCGGCTGCACGTCGTCGCGCCGCCCCGCCAGACGCTCCGTCGCCGCCGCGGTCTCCGCAGGAAGCTGATCGATCTTGTTCCAGACCTCGATCATGGGAATGTCGTCGCGCACGCCCAGGTCGCCCAGGATCCGCATGACGTCGCGGGCCTGATCCTCGCTGCCGGGATGGCTGATGTCGCGCACGTGCAGGATCAGATCGGCCGCCAGAACCTCTTCCAGCGTCGCGCGGAACGCCGCCACAAGCTGCGTCGGCAGATCGGAGATGAATCCCACCGTATCCGACAGGATCGCGCGCTTTCCGGCGGGCAGGTCCACGGCGCGCATGGTGGGATCGAGCGTCGCGAAAAGCATGTCCTCTGCCATCACCTCTGCCCCCGTCAGCCGGTTGAAAAGTGTGGATTTGCCGGCATTGGTATAGCCGACCAGCGCGACGATGGGGAACGGCACCTTGGCGCGCGCGGCGCGGTGCAGCTCGCGGGTCCTGACCACCTTGTCGAGCTGTTTGCGCAGCCGCGTCAGCTGGTCGTCGATGGCGCGACGGTCGGCCTCGATCTGGGTCTCGCCCGGACCGCCGACGAAGCCAAGCCCGCCCCGCTGGCGTTCCAGATGGGTCCAGGCGCGCACCAGCCGGGTGCGCTGGTAGCTGAGCGCGGCCATTTCAACCTGCAACACGCCCTCTCGGGTTCGGGCGCGGTCCGAGAAGATCTCCAGGATCAGTCCGGTGCGGTCCAGAAGCTTGGTGTCCCAGGCCTTTTCCAGGTTGCGCTGCTGGACCGGGGAAACCGGGCCGTCGATGAGGACAAGACCGATATCGTCGGCCTCGATCCGGGCCTTCAGCTCATCCATCTTGCCGGTGCCGAAGAGATGGCCGGGATGGGCGCGGGGCAGCCGCACGACCTGCCCCCCAACGACGTCGAGCCCCGGCAACGCATGGGCCAGGCCGATCGCCTCGGACAGGGCGGGCTCCGCATCCCGTCGGTCGCGGTCGGTCTGGATGTCGGGATGCAGGACAAGGGCACGCGTGGTCATGGCAACGCAACGCCGGGCCGGCGCCAACGGGTCCGCGCGTGACGGATCACGCCTGTTCGTCGCCTTCGTAGAGCTGGATCGGCTGGGATGGCATGATGGTTGAGATCGCGCCCTTGAACACCAGTTGCGATTGCCCGTCGCGGCGCAGCAGAACGCAGAAATTGTCGAACCACGTAATGACGCCCTGCAGTTTCACACCGTTGATGAGAAAGATCGTCACCGGAACCTTGGTCTTCCGGACATGATTGAGAAAGGTTTCCTGAAGGTTCTGCTTGTCACCAGCCATCCGGTCTTTGTCCCTGAACAGGCGCGTTTGTCGCCGTATTTTTGTTTCGCGCCGGCTTTGGCCGACGCCGGAGGAGTATGGATCGCAAGGGGAGAACTTTCCATAGCTTTTTCCCGGACGTCAACCGCGCCAGAAATCCCGATTGAAGAGCGCGATCAGCGCCAGGGCCTCAAGCCGCCCCAGGACCATGACGTAACCCAGGATCACCCGCGCGGCGGCGCCGAGGTCGGCGTAGGCGATCGGCTGCTCTCCGCCCACGGCCGCCAGCGGGCCGGTATTCGACAGGGCAGCGATCGTCAGGATCGTGGCGGCCTCGAAGTTCAGGCCAATCAGCGCCAGCGCCGCCATCGTCAGAGCCACCGTCAGCGCGAAGAGCATGAAGAAGATCCAGGCCACGAACGCCCCCTCCCGGCGCAGGCGCCGCCCGCCGCGGCCGGAGCCGCCGACGGAGTTGGGATGGACGAGACGCGCCATCTCCCGCGCGCCGTGGGTGTAGAGCGCATAGATCCGGAGAAGTTTGACCCCGCCCGCAGTGGTCGCCACACCGCCACCGATGAGGCTCAGCCCGACCAGCAGGATTCCCGGCGTTTCAAGTCCGGACCAGTAGCGCGACTGCTCGAACGCGGTGCTTACGAACCCGGTGGTCGTCAGGAACGAGAGAGTGGTGAACACCGCGCCCCACAGGGCATGGGCGGCGCGCGCGATGTTTTCCTGGTCCTCGGTCTCGATCGCGCCGATGAAGTGGCGCAGGAACAGAAAAGCGGGGACCAGAACCACCAGCGTGGCCGCCAGGCGGATCTCGGGGTCATGCAACAAGATATTTCTTTCCCGCGTGATGAAGTCGTTGCGAAACGTCAGGCGCGAAACGGCGAACACCAGAAAGAGGAAGATCATCGCCTCTGCCGCGATGCTGTCGCCGGACCAGCCCGACGGCACGATGCCAGAGGTCGAGAGCGTCGACATCGCCAGGATCGCGCCGTCGGTCGCGGTCTCTCCGACCAGGACCAGGGCGATCCACAGGATGCCGGTGAGCGTGACGTAGACGGGCGCCAGCCGCACGGCGTAGCGGCGGAGCCGTTCTCCCGGACGTACGGCGCGGCGTTCGCGCAGAGCCGCGCGCCCCGCGGCGGTGATGTCCGTGGCGATGACCTCGAACCCCCCGAGGTTCAGGGGCGCCAGCACCGCAAGGGCCGAAACCCAGAAGAGCAGCCCCCCCATCCAGCCGACCATGGCGCGCCAGAGATGCAGCGTCGGCGACAGGGGCCGTTCGGAATAGAGCGACGCGCCAGTCGTGGTCAGGGACGAGACCATCTCGAACCAGGAGTTCAGCAGCCGCGCATCGCCGATGGACTCGCGAAACGGAACCGCCAGCATCAGCGGCAGCAGCACCAGGGCCGCCACCAGCCCCAGAAGCTGGCCGCGCACGGTGCCCTCCCTGCCCCGCGTCCCCAGCGCCACGGCCAGAAGGCAGAACAGCACCAGAAACAATGCGCCCGAGTAGAAAAACGACCGCGCGGTATGCAGGTAGCGCAACTGATAGGCGTGGATGGCCGGCAGGAACATGGCCGCGGCGCCGATCCCCTGCAGGATCAAGATGAACGGCAGACGCTTGAGCGTGGCGCGCATCAGAAGAAGTCGATGGAGACCTGGAAGAGCCGCTGTACCGCCGGAACGTCGGCAGCAA
This sequence comes from Palleronia rufa, assembly GCF_000743715.1. Lineage (GTDB taxonomy): Bacteria > Pseudomonadota > Alphaproteobacteria > Rhodobacterales > Rhodobacteraceae > Palleronia > Palleronia rufa. The sequence goes on along the minus strand of NZ_JQEY01000002.1, from coordinate 12,448 downwards.
GCGCGAAGACGACGACGATATCGCCTTCCTCGATCCGGGTGGCGCCCGTTGGGCGGATGACCTTGCCGTTCTTTTCGACCGCACCGACCAGCGCGCCCTCGGGAAAGTCGATCTCCCGGATCAGCTGGCCTGAGATCGGAGAGGTGGAGAGCACCTGCGCCTCGATCACCTCTGCCTCGGCATCGCCGATGGAATAGACGCCGCGCACCCGACCGTGACGGATGTGGCGCAGGATCGAGCTGACCGTCGTGGCGCGCGGGTTGATGAACGCGTCGATCGCCAGCGGTTTCATCAGGGTCTGGAGCGACGGATCGTTCACCAGGCAGATCGCCATGCCGCAGCCGGCCTGCTTGGCGCGGACTGCGGCCAGCAGGTTGGTCTTGTCGTCGTCGGTGACGCAAAGCACCGAATCCGCCTTGTGGATCGTCGCCTCGGCCAGAAGCTCCCGGCTCATGCCGTCGCCGTTCAACACGATGGTCCGGTCCAGCGCATCGGCGGCAAACTCCGCGCAGCGGCGGTTCTTCTCGATCATCTTGACGCGGATCCGCAGTTCCGACGCCTCCAGCGCACGGGCGACGGCCAGACCGACATTGCCGCCGCCCAGGATCACCACCCGCTCCTGGCGCTTTACGGCCTTGCCGAAGATGTCGAGCGCGCGGTCGGTGTCGTCGCGGTGGCTGACCACGTAGATCTCGTCGCCGGCGAAAAGCTGGTCGCCCGGCTCCGGCGCGAAGAGCACGCCACCGCGCCGAACGCCGACCACCAGGCTGCGAAGGGTCGAGAAGAGATCGGTCAGCTGCTTGAGCGGCGTGTTCAGAACCGGGCAGTCCTCGTCCAGGCCGATACCCAGAAGCTGCACCTTGCCGCCCATGAAGGTCTGGTTGTCGAAGGCGGCCGGCGTGGACAGGCGGCGCAACGCGGCTTCGGCCACTTCCCTTTCGGGGCTGATGACCACGTCGATGGGCATGTGGTCGCGCCGGTAGAGGTCGGAATAGATCGCATCCAGGTAGGATTGCGCCCGGAGCCGCGCGATCTTGCGCGGCACCGCGAAGACCGAATGGGCGACCTGACAGGTCACCATGTTGACCTCATCGGAATGGGTCGCGGCGATGATCATGTCGGCGTCGCGCGCGCCAGCACGGTCGAGCACATCGGGATAGGATGCGTGTCCCGCGATACCCTGGACATCCAGCGTGTCCGTGGCCTGGCGCACCAGGTCGGGATTGTTGTCCACGACGGTGACGTCGTTCTGCTCGCCCGACAGGTGGCGCGCGATCTGCCAGCCGACCTGCCCCGCACCGCAGATGATGATTTTCATGGAGGAAACCTTTGCCGCCACGCGGATGGACCGGGTGTGGCACGTCTCAACGGGGGGATCAAGTTTGCGCCGCGGGGGGCGTCTCCGCCTCCAGGAAGCGGCGCAGGACAGGATGGAAGAGATCGGGCCTTTCGCGCATGGGCCAGTGGCCGGTGGGCAGCGCGATATAGCGGCAGTCGGGGATCCGTTCGCGGGCACGGGCAACAAGGTGCGCGGGCACCAGGCGATCGTCACGGCCCGCCACCAGCAGCGTGGGCGCGGTGATGCGGTGAAGCTGGGGCGTCAGGTCGGACTTCAGCCCGCCGGCGTCCATCTCGGCGGAAAGAAAGGCGTCGAGGCTGCGGCGGTGCATCTGCTGGCGCGCGGTGCGGCGCAGTTCCGCCACCGCTTTCTTGCTGACGCGCGCGGGGTCGCCGTAGCTCATGGCCAGGCCGAACCGGGCGAGGCGCGGAGAGAGTGCCGCGGCACGGTAGGCGACCGGGAGAATGCCCATGCGGAACGCCGCATAGGCAAGGGCGTGGTAGCGGGCGCGCGGCATCAACCCGTAGGGACAGACGGGCACCAGGCACCGGACCCGGTGCGGTGCGCGGATCGCCACCCAGAGCGCCATGCCGCCGCCCATCGAAACGCCCGCCATGTCCACCCGGTCCAGTCCCAGCGCGTCGAGGAACGCCACCGCCCAGCGACCCATCCCGGGAAGGTCCGGGGTGCCGGCCAGAGATTCGCTTTCCCCGTAGCCGGGCAGGTCCGGGACGATCACCCGGCGGGTGTCGCGCATGGCGGCCACGGTCAGCCGCCAGGTGAGTTCGGCATGATCGAACCCGGCGCCATGGAGGCAGACAAGGGGCACCGTATCGCGTGGCCCCTCGTCCACATAGGCGATGCGCCGTCCGCCCACGGTAGCGGTGCGGTCGGCATAGGGCATCAGTCCACGGTCTGCTCGTCCAGATGCGCCACGCGCGCGCCCTGCTTGGACGTGGTCACCACGCCCAACGATTTCAGCTTGCGGTGCAGGGCAGAGCGCTCCATCCCGACGAAATTCGCCGTGCGAGAGATGTTGCCGCCGAACCGGTTGATCTGCGTCAGCAGGTATTCGCGCTCGAAGAGTTCCCGGGCCTCCCGCAGGGGCAGCGTGGCAAGGCTGCCGGACAGCACCACACGGCCGTTGTCGCCGGACGGCTGGACGTCGGGGCCGGGCAGTTCCGCGGCGGCGATCTCTTCCTTGCCGTCGCCAAGGATCAGGACGCGCTCCATCATGTTCTTCAGCTGGCGGACGTTGCCCGGCCACACCATGGTCTGCAGCATCGCCTCTGCCTCTTGCGACAACGCGCGCGCCGGAAGGCCCTGGCTGCGGTTGAAGAGGCCCAGGAAGAAGGCGGCGAGCTCGGGGATGTCTTCCCTGCGGTCGTCGAGGCCGGGCACGTCGATGGGGACGACGGCAAGGCGGTGGAACAGCTCTATGCGGAAGGCGCCGGTCTCTGCCAGAACCGTGAGATCGCGATTGCTGGAGGAGATGACGCGGGTGTCCACCTTGATCCTTTCGGTGCCGCCGACGCGGGTGAAGGCCTGATCCACGAGCACGCGCAGGATCTTCGACTGGGTGCCCAGCGGCATGTCCGCGATCTCGTCGAAGAACAGAACGCCCTGGTCGGCCTGTTCCAGCAGGCCCGGCTCGATCCCCCGCTCCGCGCTCTCGCGGCCGAAGAGCACCTCTTCCATCCGCTCGGGCTCGATCGCGGCGGCGCCGACGGTGACGAACGGATGCTCCGCCCGGCCCGAATTGGCGTGGATGTAGCGCGCGGCCAGTTCCTTGCCGCAGCCTGCGGGGCCGGTCAGCATGACCCGCCCGTTGGAGCGCGTGACCTTGTCGAGAGACGCCTTGAGCGCGCGAAACGCCGGCGACGACCCGATCAGTTCCGGGGGCTCCACATCGCGGCGCCGAAGCTCCACATTCTCGCGGCGCAGGCGCGAGGTCTCCATGGCGCGGCCGATCACCACCATCAGCTGGTCGATGTTGAACGGTTTCTCGATGTAGTCGTAAGCGCCCTGCTTGATCGCGGCGACCGCGATCTCGATGTTGCCGTGACCGGAGATGATGATGACCGGAACGCCGGGATAGTCGCGCTTCGCGACCTTCAGGATGTCGATCCCGTCCATGTCGCTGTCCTTGAGCCAGATGTCCAGGATCATCAGGCTGGGGGGGTCGGACTGGATCTCGGCCATGCATTCGGTCGAGTTCGATGCCCTGCGGCAGGTATAGCCCTCGTCTTCCAGGATATCCCCGATGAGTTCGCGAATATCGCGCTCGTCGTCCACGATCAGGATGTCGCCCATTTCTTCTCCGCCTCCTTGTTGGTCGTTTCTGATTGTGCCGGTGCCGGTGCGTCGAGCGCCGGAAGCCGGATCTCCGCCCGGGCCCCGGCATGGGCCCCCGGCGCGAACGGCTGCGCGTCGGTCAGAACCAGCGTGCCGCCATGCTCTTCGATGATCTTGTGAACGATGGGCAGGCCCAGGCCGGTGCCCTCCGTACGTGTGGTCACGTAGGGCTCGAACAGGCGCGATCGGTCCTCCGGCAGACCGATGCCGTTATCCTCGATCACGATCGCGATTTCGGCGTCGCCGGGGATCAGGCTGACCCGGATCTCCGGCTGGTAGCCTTCGGGAGCGCCGGCCTCGATCAGGCTCTGCGTCGCTTCGCCCGCGTTCTTGATGAGATTGGTCAGCGCCTGGCCGATCATGTTCTCGTCGAGATCGGCCGGCACCGGAGCGTCGGGCAGGGTCGCGCCGATCCGCACGGCCTCCTGGCCCGCCTGCTGGAGAAGGACGGCACTCTCGACCAGCACCTTGAGGTCCTGCTGGCGCCGCTCCGGTTCGGGCATGCGGGCGAACTGGCTGAATTCGTTGACGATCCGTCGCAGCCCCTCGGCCTGGCGGACGATCACTTCCGTCATCTGCGCCAGTTTCTCCGGCTCCGACACCTCGCGCCCGAACTTGCGCTGGATCCGTCCCGCGGACAGCTGGATCGGCGTCAGCGGGTTCTTGATCTCATGGGCGATGCGGCGCGCGACGTCTCCCCAGGCGGCCAGCCGCTGGGCCGCGACCAGGTCGCTCACGTCGTCGAAGGCCACCACGTATCCCTCAAGCGCGCCGTCGCCAGAGCGCCGCTTGGCCACCCGCACCAGCAGGCTTTCGAGGATCCCGCCGCGCGACACCCGCACCTCTGCCTGCACGGTTTCCTCCCGCCCCTCGGCGATGCGGGTGAAGAGCGGGCCGAATTCCGGCACCGCCACGGTCAGGTGCACCGCCTGTCCCTGTCCCTCTTCGAGCCGCAGCAGCCGCTCGGCCGAGCGGTTGACGAAGGTCACGCGGCCGGCATCGTCCAGCCCGACGACGCCGGCGGTCACCGACGACAGCACCGAATCGAAAAGGCGTCGGCGCCTGTCGATCTGCGCGTTCGTGTCCAGAAGCGTCTCTCGCTGCACCTTGAGCTGACCGGTCATCTGGTTGAACAGGCGCCCCAGCATCGAAATCTCGTCGTCGCCGTCCTCTTCGGGAACGCGCACGTCCAGATCCCCCTTACCGACCCGTTCGGCAGCCTGCGCAAGCCGCCCCACGGGGCGCGAAAGGCGTTCGGCGAACCACAGGCCCAGCCAGATCGCAGCCAGGACGAGGATCAGCGCGAAGCCCAGATAGAGCAGCGCGAACTCGAACAACAGCCGCCCGCGATCCTGTTCGAGCTGGTTGTAGAGCCGCGCGGAATCCTTGGTGTCGTCCAGCAGCGCCAGAAGCTCTCCGTCGACGTCGCGGCTGACATAGAGGAACCGGTCCCCGATGCCGCCCAACGCCACCAGCGCGCGGAACTCGTTGATGTCCCAGTCCTCGATGATGACGGTTTCCCCGTCGCGGGCGCGGCCGATGGCGTCGGGGTCCGGCGCCTCGTAGTCGAACAGATACGACCCCTCTCCGCGGGCGCGGATCCCGCCCTCTCCGTCGATGACGAATGCTTCCCGCAGACCGCGCTGGATCTGCGCCTGTCCCTGCCCCAGAAGCTGGCGCATCTCGCCGTCCGACAGCAGGAAGGAGTTGGCGTTGGCGGCGGACAGGAACCGCGCCAGCGCTTCGGCATCGGTGGACAGATCGCGCCGCTGCTCCTCCTCGTAGGCCACGGCCGCGTCGAGCGACGCGCCAACGACCTCCCGAACCCGATCCGAGAACCAGCCCTCCAGCCCGAAATTCACCGTCAGCGCGCCGAAGATCGCCACCGTGATCGTCGGCACCAGGGCGATGACGGCGAAGACCCCCGTCAGGCGCAGGTGCAGCCGGGAGCCGGCGGATTGCGCGCGCCGGGCGGAGATGGTCCGCGCAAGGGCCATCATCACCAGCGTCGCCAGCGAGATGACGTAGATGAGGTCCGCAAGCAGCACCAGGCGCAGCGACACGGCGACGCTGGAGGCGTCGAGCGGGCCCAGCACGACGTAGGTGGCAAAAGCCAGCACGGGCCCCAGGACGACGAGCCCGATGGTCGCCGCCGTCTTCGCACGCCTGTGGCGACGCAAACGCGCCAGCCGTTCCCAGCTCAGCATCCGCCTTGGATGCGCCATGGGGGACCCCCAGAAATGACGGCGCGCCGTGTACGCCTGTACCGCTCGGGCGTGACCGTTCGTCGGGGTCGTTGGATGCCCCTGCGCCACGCTTCTGTTGCAGCTTTACATCAATTTTCTGCGGCGTGTCACGTGAATTTCGAGATCGGTGATCTTCTTTCTCAGCGTGTTCCGGTTGATGCCCAGCAGATCGGCGCATTTCGCCTGATTCCCGCTTGTGGCATCCAAGGCGATCTCGATCAGCGGGATCTCCATTTCCCTGAGGATGCGCTGATAGAGCCCCGGCGGCGGCAGCACGCTGCCGTGGAGGTCGAAATACCGCCGAAGATGCCGGGCGACAGAGGCCTGGAGGCGCTCTCCGTCGCCACCGCCCTTCAGGGGCTCCATGGCCGGCTGGCTGCCCAGCACGCCTTCCGCCTCCGGGCGGGTGATTTCTCCTTCCCCGCCGGTGATCATCAGACGGCGCACGGTGTTCTCCAACTGCCGCACGTTGCCGGGCCAGGAATAGCGCCGCACCAGCGTCATCGCGTCGTCCGAGATGGCCCGCGGCGCGGCACCGTCACGCTCTGCCCGGCGCAGGAAATGCTCGGCCAGAAGCGGGATGTCCTCGACCCGTTCGCGCAGCGACGGAACGGCGAGCGTCACCCCGGACAGCCGGTAAAACAGGTCGGAGCGGAACCGCCCCGCCTCCATGCGTTCGGCAAGGTCCGCCTGGCTGGTGGCCATGATGCGGGGGGCGTTTTCCGGCAGCGTGTCGAGACGCCGCACGATCCGGGCCTGCGCGTCCTGGTCCAGGTCGCCCACCTCATCGAAGAGGATCGTGCCGCCCCTCGCGCGGGCCAGGATGGATGCCGTGCCCTCTATGCTGGCCAGATCGCCGGCGCCGGCCACAACGAAGGGCAGTGTCCGGCGGTCCGAGAAATCGTGCACCGCACGGGCGACCAGCGATTTGCCGGTGCCGGATTCGCCGGTGACGAGCACCGCCAGGTCGGTATTCATGATCCGCGCGACCAGCCGGTATAGCTCTTGCATGGCCGGCGTCCGTCCCACCAGCGGCAGGTCCGATTGCGCGGAAGGAAGCTCTTCGCGCCGGAGTGCGGCGGGGGGCTTGGGTGGCGTATCGAGCGCGCGGGCCGCACGTTTCATGAGGTCCGGCAGATCGAACGGCTTGGGCAGGTAGTCGAAGGCTTCGGCTTCCGCGGCCTGGATCGCGGTCATGATCGTGTTCTGCGCGGAGATCACGATCACCGGCAGACCGGGCCGCTTGGTCCCGATCTCCGGAAGCGCCTCCAGCCCGTTGCCGTCGGGCATGATGACGTCGGAGATTACCAGATCGCCCTTGCCCTCATCGACCCATCGCATGAGCGTGACCATCGAAGATGTCGCGTGGACCTTGCAGCCGGCCCGGGTCAGTGCCTGGGTCAGAACGGTTCGGATCGTGCGGTCGTCGTCGGCGACGAGAACGGTGCCGTCCATGTCAGTCCTCTTCGGTTGCTGCATACGGTGCGAGGGGAAGCGAGATACGGAACGCGGTGCGTCCGGGATAGCTTTCGACGCCGACAAGCCCGCCGTGTTCGCTGACGATCTTGGAGACCAGCGCGAGGCCCAGGCCGGTGCCGTTCTCGCGCCCGGACACGAACGGGTCGAAGATCGAATCGATCAGCTCGGACGGCAGGCCGGGCCCGTCGTCCACGATCTCGACCTGCAGCGGCACCGATGATCCCGATCCGTCGCGGCGACGCACGCGCAGCGAGTGGTCGTAGAAGGTACGCACCGTGAGGGTCCCGCCCGCGGGGCCGGCGGCCTCGGCCGCGTTCTTCATCAGGTTCATCACGACCTGCTGGATCTGGTCGGCATCGATCCAGGCCGGCGGCAAAGACGGGTCATAGTCCTCGACCATGCGCATCTGCGCGGCGAACCCCAGCGACGCGCTCTTGCGGGTGTGGTCGAGCACATCGTGGACGTTGACGGCCCGGCAGGCGGGGGGGCGCAAGTTGCCGAACTGCTCCACCTGGTCGATCAGCGCGGTGATCCGCCGGGTCTCGATCACGATGAGGTCGGTGAGTTCCCGGTCGCTCTGGGACAGCCCCATGGAAAGCAGCTGGGCCGCCCCGGTGATCCCGGCCAGCGGGTTCTTGATCTCGTGGCCCAGCATCTCGGCCATGCCGATGGCAGAGCGCGCGGAAGAACGTGCGGCCCCTGCCTTCTGCAGACGCACGGCCAGCTGGCGCGGGGTCACCAGCAGCAGCAGATGGCCGGGCATCCCGACCATGGGGGCGACCTGGATGTTGCAGCTTTCGGGGGGGCGGGTGCCGGATCCCACATCGACCGTGTTCACGAACAAGGGCGAGCGATTGTCGCGCACGCGCTGGAACGCGTCGTCCAGCGGCGCATCGATGAAGACCCGGTCGAAGAGCGGCGCGCCCACCAAGGAGCGCATGGACACGTTCAGAAAATCCTCGGCCGCGGCGTTCACCTGGGCGATCCGGTCCTTCGGATCGACCAGAAAGGCGGGCAGCGGTAGCGACGCCCAGAGACCTTCGGGAAAGCTCATGCCGCCCGCGCCTCCCGCGCCAGCGCATCGGGGAGCAGACGGGCCAGGGCCTCAGGTCCGTCCGCGGTGAGGATCATGCGCCTGAGCGGCGTTTGCGGGGCGGCATGGTCCAGGTACCATCCCAGGTGTTTTCGGACCACGCGCGTGCCCAATGCGCGGCCGTAAAAGCGGCACGACGCGTCCACATGCCCCACCACCAGATCCGCCAGCGCCGCCGGGCCGGGGACCGCGGGGGCGGGCGTTCCGTAAAGCTCCGCCGCGATCCCGGCGATGAGCCAGGGCCGCCCCCGGATGCCGCGGCCGATCATCACCCCCGCGGCGCCCGAATCCGCCAGCGCCGCGCGCGCGTCGGCGGCCGAGCGGATGTCGCCATTGGCCACGACCGGCACCTCCACGGCCTCGGTCACCGCCCGAATCGCTGCCCAGTCGGCGCGGCCGGTATAGAACTGGCACCGGGTCCGGCCGTGGACCGTGATCATGCGCACCCCCGCCGCCTCTGCGCGGCGCGCGATGTCCGGCGCGGTCATGGCGCTTTCGTCCCAGCCGAGCCGCATCTTCAGCGTGACCGGCACCGACACCGCCGACACCACCGCCTCGATGAGGCGGAGCGCATGGTCCGGATCGCGCATCAGAGCCGAGCCCGACAGCCCGTTCACGACTTTCTTGGCCGGGCAACCCATGTTGATGTCGATGATCCGCGCACCGGCGCCTTCGACCCGGCGCGCGGCCTCTGCCATCCAATGCGCCTCGCGTCCCGCGATCTGCACCGCGGTGCCGGCCCGCCCCAGACCCAGCGCCGCCCGCTCGCGCGTGCCGGGCTTGCCCTGAACCATCTCCTGACTGGCCACCATCTCGCTGACCACCAGACCGGCGCCGAACCCTTGCACAAGGCTGCGGAACGGCAGATCGGTGATCCCGGCCATCGGGGCCAGCACGACGGGAGGGGTCAGGTCGAGGGGCGAGGACATCGGAAGCACGGCAGCCCGTTCTGATGAAACAATGTGCGTTTGCCCGGTCAAGTATCGCCCCCCACCGACAAGAGCCAATGATCAGAGCCGCATTTTCCGTAAATTTTCTTGAATTGCCCAAAAGAGAGGCGGTGCCGGTCCCCCGGATCTGCGCGTTACTCTATGCAACCATGGCCGGGACCCTAATCGGAAAGAAAGCATGAGTGGCAGCACACGGATCGCAGCAGTCATCGTCGCGGCAGGACGCGGCACCAGGGCCGGGGCCGGCCTGCCCAAGCAGTGGCGCGACCTGCGCGGCCGAACCGTGGCCGCCCGCGCCATCGAAGCGTTCCGGAGCCATCCGTCGGTGTCGCGTACCGTGCTGGTGCTGCATCCCGACGACATGGGGCTGGCCGCAGGCTGGCGGGCCCACGGCGACATGGCGGTCGCCATGGGCGGCACGACGCGCGGCGCGTCGGTCCGTGCCGGGCTGGAGGCCCTGGTCGACCAGGGCATCGACCGGGTCCTGATCCACGACGTGGCGCGGCCGCTGGTGCCGCGGGCCCTGATCGACAGGGTAATCGCCGCGCTGGACGGCGCGCCCGGTGCGGCGCCGGCCATCGCGGTGACGGACGCGCTCTGGACCGGGCGGGACGGCGAGGTGACCGGTTCCGTGGACCGGCAGGGACTGTTCCGCGCGCAGACGCCCCAGGGCTTCCGGTTCCAGCCGATCCTGGAGGCGCACCGCGCCGATACCGGCCGCGCGCTCGACGATGTGGCAGTCGCGCTGGGGGCAGGTCTGGACGTTTCCATCGTCCAGGGCGATGAGAGGAACCTGAAGATCACCGGCGCGGAGGACTTCGCCCGGGCCGAGGCGATCCTGGAGGCAGAGATGGACATTCGCGTGGGCAATGGCTTCGACGTGCACGCATTCACGCACGGGAACGGCGTGACCCTCTGCGGCATCGCGGTGCCCCATGACCGCGCCCTGCTGGGCCATTCCGACGCCGATGTGGGGATGCACGCCGTGACGGACGCGATCTACGGCGCCCTGGCCGAAGGCGACATCGGCCGCCATTTCCCGCCCAGCGATCCGCAGTGGAAGGGGGCGGCGTCGCGCGTTTTCCTAACCCATGCCGCAGAACTGGCGCGCGCACGCGGCTATGCGGTGTCGAACGTGGACGTGACGCTGATCTGCGAGATGCCGAAGATCGGTCCCCATGCGCGGACCATGGCCGCGGAACTCGCCGCGATCATCGGCATCTCGCCGGAGCGGATTTCGGTCAAGGCGACCACGTCCGAGGGGCTGGGCTTTGCCGGGCGGCAGGAGGGGATCGCCGCGATGTCGGCGGTTTGCCTGGTGTCGCAATGAGCCGGATCGTGGCGACATTCTTCTACGTGGGACTGTTGAGACCCGCGCCCGGAACCTGGGGTTCCCTTGCGGCGCTGCCGGCGTTCTGGCTGCTGCATGTGCTGGGCGGCCCCGCGCTCGCCGTCGTCGGGATCGCCGTGGCCTATGCGCTTGGCCACTGGGCGACCACGGTGGAAACGGCGCGCGCGGGCGTGAAGGATCCGGGCTGGATCGTCATCGATGAGGTCGCGGGTCAGTGGGTGGCGCTGTTGCCGCTTTCGTTCGGGGCGGCGTATGCGGACGTCTCCGTGACCGCTCTCTGGCCCGGGTGGGCCGGGGCATTCGCGCTGTTCCGCCTTTTCGACATCTGGAAGCCCGGCCCCGTGGGCTGGGCGGACCGGATGGGTAGCGCCACGGGTGTGATGCTGGACGATGTGATCGCCGGGCTGATGGCGGCCGTCGGCGTGGTTGTCCTGGCGGCTTTGGCGCACGGGTTCGTGGTGTGACCCCCGCCGCGCGGATCCTGGAACGCGCCCGGGCGGCGGGTGCGACGATCGCGACCGCGGAGAGTTGCACGGGCGGCATGGTCGCGGCCGCGATGACCGGGCCTGCGGGCGCTTCGGCGGTGTTCGACCGGGGGTACGTCACCTATTCCAACGCCGCCAAGATTGCGCTGCTCGGCGTCTCGCGCCACACCCTCGGCCGTGCCGGCGCAGTCTCTGAAGAGGTCGCGCGCGAAATGGCGGACGGGGCGCGAAGCGGGTGCGGGGCCAGCCACGCCGTGGCGGTCACCGGAATCGCAGGTCCGGGCGGGTCGGAGCACAAACCCGAGGGACGGGTGTGCTTTGCGGTCGCGGCCCCCGGCGGCATCACGGCAGAGACGGTGGAATTCGGCGCCATAGGCCGCGATGCCGTGCGCGCGGCGGCCTGTGATCATGCGTTGAGGATGCTGCTCGACGCGCTCCCATGACTGGCGCGGGGATGGCGTCCGTGCCCAACGCCATCCCTGAAATTTCACGGCACTTTTTCGGCGATGGTAGAGGGACGGATCATGGAGCCTGACATGCAGCAGCAGATTTCGGTCGTAACCCTCGGCATCCGCGATCTGGGTCGTTCGACGCGGTTCTATCGGGGCGGGTTCGGATGGGCACCGATCTTCGAGAACGAAGAGATCGCGTTCTATCAGATGAACGGCTTCGTTCTGGGCATGTGGCTGCGGCCGGCGCTAGAGCGGGATGAAATCAGCCTGAATCGATAGAGGATTCACAGGCCTGCATTTTGGTGATTCACTGTTGCCGACCACAAGATGGAGGGCGAGTAGTGGGTAGAGCACTTTCAATGGACCTTCGAGAGAGGGCAATGGCGCGGCTGTTGGGGGGCGAGAGCGTGCGTCAGGTCGCAGCGGCCCTGGATGTGGCTCCGTCCAGTGTTGTGAAGTGGTCGCAGCGTTTGCGTGCGACCGGGAGTTGCGCTCCGGCAGGGACAGGCGGCCACCCGCCACGCAAGATTGCAGGCGGGCATGAGGCGTGGCTTCTGGAGCGGATAACGGAGCCGTTCACACTGCGCGGACTGGTGGTGGAACTGGCCGAGCGCGGGCTCAAGGTCGACTACCGCACCGTCTGGGCCTTCGTGCGCCGCAAGGGCTACTCGTACAAAACAAGAACCAACTCGCCGAGG
>NZ_JQEY01000001.1 GCF_000743715.1 Palleronia rufa | reverse complement strand
CCACCGATGCGGCCGCAAACCAACGGCATGGTGGAGCGCTTCAACGGGCGGATCGAGGACGTCCTGCAGAGTCATCGCTTCCGATCAGGCGAGGACCTTGAGCAGACGATCCTGCGCTATGTCCGCCTCTACAACGGCCAGCTCCCGCAATCCGTCCTGAAGGGCAGAACGCCTATCGACGCCCTCAAGGACTGGCATCGCCAAAAGCCAAGGCTCTTCAAAAAGCGGCCATACAATCAAGCGGGATCTGACATTTAGGCCCGCGAAGAACTGGGTGGCCTTTTTTAGGATTTCCCTCTCCTCCCTGAGAAGCCGGATCTCACGTCGAAGCCGCTCATTCTCTTTGGCGAGGTCCAAATCCTCTTGTGAAACCACGTTCGTGTCTCGATGCGCTGTGATCCATTTGTTCAGCGTCGACATTCCAACGCCCAGATCATCAGCCACCTGCTTGCGCGTCAGCCCGCTGGTCAGCGCAATACGCACCGCATCCTGGCGGAATTCGTCCGTCCGTTTCAATCCCATAGTTCGTCTCCTTTGTTGCAGTAAATGCTATCAAAGGAGCGGCATCAAACCGCGACAGGTCCAAACCGCCCCGACGTGAGCCGCCGCCGTGTGCGCTGGAAGCGGCACCAGGGCCGGATCGACCCCCGTCGTCTCGTGTTCATTGATGAAACCTGGGCCAAGACCAACATGGCCCCGCTGCGCGGCTGGGCTCCCAGAGGTGAACGCCTGATCGGGCGGGCCCCGCATGGTCACTGGCGCACCATGACCTTTATCGCAGCGCTGCGTCATGATCGGATCGACGCGCCCTTTGTTTTGGACGGTCCCGTCAACGGCGAAGCGTTCCGGGCTTATGTCGCGCACGTGCTCGTCCCAACCCTGCGCCCGGGCGATGTGGTGGTTATGGACAATCTGGGCAGCCACAAAGGGCAAGCCGTGCGGCAAGCGATCCGTAACGCGAAAGCGCATCTACTTTTTCTGCCGCCCTACAGCCCGGACCTGAACCCGATTGAACAGGTCTTCTCGAAGCTCAAACACATGCTCCGCAACGCAGCCGAGCGCACAATGGAGGCAACGTGGCGCAGGATCGGGACACTGCTCGACCGCTTCAGCCCACAGGAGTGCGCGAACTACCTCGCCAATACTGGATACGCTTCAAGCTAATCTCATCATGCTCTAGCGCGGTTCGGGCCCGGTCCGCTCGCCCGTCGGGGACGCGCGCACGGACGTGCTCCGCGCTCGATCCACCGAAGGCAGCGACCGCCACGCCGCATCGCATCCGGAGGCCCTGTCTGTCGTGCCGATGGACCCTATCCGTCCCGGCCGCGCCGCCACAGATGCGCCTGGCTGGCGAAAAGACCCTGCATTTTGGACAGCACCCGCAGGCCCGGTCCGGAGGGGAGAGCCGTACCGCTCGCCAGGCGCTCCACCGCGACCTCGGGCGGGCAGGGCAGGCCGGTGACGGGATCGACGTAGCGCGGGTAGTCGATCAGCACGGCATGGACCAGCGCCTCCAGGCAGGGGCGGGCGGTCCGCCGCGCCGGTGCGCCGCCCAGATCGCGCGTGAGGCCCCAGCCCGCATAAAAGGGCTGGCCCAGACATGTGACGGAACGGCCGCGGATCAGCGCCTCGAACCCCAGGGTAGAGGTCATCGTCCAGACCTCGTCCACGGCCGACAGGATCGGCGCGGGGTCCGCGCGGGTCAGTACCGCGTCGGCGGCATCGGCGGCGATCGCGCCGGGGCGCAGGCCCGCCTCCACGTCCGGGTGCGGCTTGTAGAGGATCACCGCATCGGGATTGTCGGCCCGCACCCGGGCCAGCAGGGCGGCGTTGCTGGCGATGTCGCGGGCGCCAAGGCGGATCGACGCGTCGTCCTCCACCTGTCCGGGAACCAGGATGCGCCGTCCGGCCGGCAGCTTGGGCAGATCGGCGCGCCCCAGGTTGTATTTCGTGACCCCGCGCCGGATGAGCGCGTCGATCAGCCGCCGGGACCGCGCAAGGTCCGGCGCTGTCAGGGTCAGGCTGCGCGCGATCAGCGCCTCCAGCCGTGAGGGCCGCGTGGGATCGTAGTAGATCCCCAGATCGTCGGTCACCAGGGACAGCGGCGCGATCAGGTCGGCGCCCAGCCCGCGAGAGCGCAGGAACCCGTCCTCCACCCGCAGCAGCCGCGGCGCGGCGCGATGTGCCGGCGCCTCCCTGCCGGCCCAGACCAGCAGCCCGCGCCCGTCGCGCGCGGCGCGTGCCGCGGCCTTGCCGGGGTCGGTCACGAACACCAGGGCGCGCTCCGTGCCGAAGATGCGCTGGAGCGGCCGGCGCTTCCACAGGCGCATCCCGCTGGCCACATGGCCCGACCGGTCCTCGCGCCAGGCGCGCGCCCGGGCCTCCAGGTGGTCAAGCACGTCCTCCACCTCGGCCAGCCGGTCGCGGTGGGGATCGTACCAGACCGGCGCGTCGATCAGCGCCGCACAGGCCAGCTGGTCCCGCGACAGGCGCCGGGTGCGGCGCGGCACGGGCGCCTCGTCGCGGCTGAGGCCCCAGCCGGCGTAGAAGGGCTGTCCGAAGACGCGGGGGGTGCGGCCGGCCAGGATCGACTCGAACCCCAGCTGCGAGCTGACGGTATAGACGGCGGCGGCCCCATCGATGAGGCGCCAGGGAGAGACCGGCGCATCCACGATCCGCGTCCGGTCGTCCCGGTCCGCGGCGCCGAAATGGCCCGGCCGAAGGCCCAGGGCCGTTTCCGGATGGGACTTGATGACCACCTGGGCGTTGGGATGTTCGTCCCGCGCGGCCTCCAGCATCCGGCGAAAGGTCAGGTCCGACGCGCCGCCGAAGCGGATCGAGGCGTCGCCCCGCGTCTGGTCCACCACCAGGACATATCCCGGCCCGGGCACGGCCAGCCGGGGGTCAACCGCACTGTATTTCGTCAGATGCGCGCGTTGCAGCCGCAGCGTGGCGTGGCGGGCGCGCGACAGCCGCCCCGGATCGTCGAGGGGCGCGCCGGCCAGCAACCGCTCCAGATCGGAGGGGGCACCGCTGTCGAAATGGACGCCGCGGCGGTCGATCAACAGCCCAAGCGGCGGCTCCCCGGCGCGGCCGGGCCGCAGGGAACGCAGAAACGCGTCCTCGATCCGCAGGATCGGGACGCCCGCGCGGGCGGCGACGGCCTCGCCGCGCCAGGCGCGGGGGGACCGGCCCCAGACGGCCACCGCATCGCCCGCGCGCGGCAGGCCCGTGGTCACGCGCCAGCCGGAAAGGGTCAGGATCCGCCGCAGACGCGGCGACAGGAAGCCGCCGGAGTAGACGCACAGGCGCCGCCCGGGCGGCACCCGGTCAGTTGACGGTGGCGTTGAGGGAATTGGCCGCACCCGCGGTGCCGGTCAGGGCCGACAGGATCTTGCGCCACTGCACGTAGGGCGCCTCTGTCACATAGATCGTGTCGCCGTCGCGGATCGCGAAGTCGCGCGCCTCGAACAGGCCGTTGGGCTCCGTCAGGTCGAGCACGTAGACCATCCGCTGCGGCCCGATCAGGTCGCTGCGGGCCAGCACGTTGTTGGCGATGGTCTCGGGCTCGTTGCGCAGGACGAACACGCCGGTAGGATCGGCCAGGGCGGAACTGAGCCCGCCCACCAGCGCCACGGCCTCCATCGCCGACAGGGCCTGCTTCTTGAACGGGATAAGCTGTTGCGCCCCGGTCGCGCCGAGCGCCGTGAAAGAGCGGTCGTCCTCTTCGACCAGGATCCGGTCGCCGTCGCGCAGGGCGATGTCGAAACTGGGGTTCTTGTAGAGATCCTCGAACCAGATGCGTTCCTTCTTGCCGGCGCGCGACACGGTCACAAGGGCGATCTCCGGCTCGATCGCGACGCCGCCGGCGCGCGTCAGCATGGCCGACAGCCGTCGCGTCGGACGCTCGATCGGATAGATGCCCTGGGACCCGACGCCGCCGGCGACCGACACGCTCGACCCGTCGCCCGAAAGGCGCCGCACCAGCACCTGCGGGTCCGGGGTCTGGCTGCCGAGCCGGTCGGCGATGATCCGGCGCACGGCCTCGGTGGAATTTCCGGCGGCGCGGATCCGGCCCGCATAGGGCACGAAGATGAAGCCCGCGCCATCCACCTGAACCTCGTCCAGAGCCGTCGCCGGCGCGCCCTGTGCGACCAGCAGACCGTCCTCCACGTTTTCGTAGATGGTCAGGCCCAGCGTGTCGCCGGGGTTGATCGTGTCTGCCCCGACCACACCCACATCGACGAAAGAGGACGAAAATCCCAGCGCTTCGTAGACAGAGGTCGCCGTGGTCACGCGCCGGTTCACCGAGACGACGAACGCGTCGCCCTGCTCCTGGACGGAGCCCGCGAATATCTCTTTCTTGGTCGGCCCGCCCCGCGGCAGACCGCAGGAGGCGACAAGCGTGAGGCTGAGAAGGACGAGACCGATCCTGGCGAGGTTCGTTGGCAGGAATTTCAAAGCCCGGTCTCCTTGGCCTGGTCCGGTCGTCATGCGTCTGACCTCTGCATGAGGCGGGCGGGCAACTCAATATGGACGCCCCATCGGGGCTATCTGACGAGATGCAGTTGTTGCCTATGAGCCGCTGCGCCCGATTGCAAGGCCCGGTAGGGGTCCTGCGGGGCAAGGATCATGTCCACCACCTGGCGCAGAAGCTGCCTGCGGCCGCGCACGGAGTAGAAGTTGCCGGCGATCTGGCTGGTTTCCAGAAGGTAGAGGCGGTAGTCGCGATAGGCTTCGGCATCCGGCCGCCATGGCCGGGCGAAGAACTCCGCCAGAGGCTGGGTGGAGGCAAATTCCGGCTTCGAATAGACCGCGTTTCCGAACGCCCGGAGCGGCAGGCCGCGCCAGAGGGCCTGCTGCGCGGCGGTGGAGTTCACCGTCACGGCCGAGCGGGCATGGTCGAGCAGCCCGGCGAGCTTGCCGCCGCGCACGTAATGGACCCGGTGCGCCACGCCATGTGTGCGCGCCAGGGCGCGGATGTCGCGGCGCTGGTGGATGCGCCCGTCCTCCAGCGGATGGGCCTTGAACACAAGGTGGTGATGCCGTGCGGCGCCGCGGGCGAAGCCGGCGATGACCATCTCCAGGAAGTCGCGCGTCGTCGCAAAGGGAGAGTGCGCCCGGAAGTTGCTGTCGTGTTCGAGTTGCAGGAGCACCAGGTGATACGGGAACCCGCCGGTCTTGATCCGCCGCGTGGCGGCGACGCGGTCGGCCCATAGCAGCGGCGCAAGCACAAGGCGGCGCAGGTAGAGGCGGAACTCCTGCGCGACGCTCAGCACCCGGTGCGGCCGGAATCCCCCGTAGCGCCGGTTCGCCAGCAGCACCAGCGCGTGATAGAGCGCGCCGTAGAACACATGGTGCCGCATCGCCCCCCAATGCGCCGGCGCCTCTGGCATGTCGGACGCGGCGCGGCCCAGCGCGGCCCGCATGTCGGCCACATCCATCGCCATGAGCGCGGAGTTGCCGTTCGATCCGTCGCGCTCATAGGTGACCCAGTAGGGCCTGAGGTAGCCCTCTTCGAAGATATGGACGGTCAGGCCGCGCGCCTTTGCGATGGCCACGGCCCGGGCATGGACCGGTCGGGTGTCGCCGTAGAGCACCAGGTCGGTGATCTGTTTGTCGTCCAGGATCCCAGCAAGCCGGTCGGGCCAGGCGTCCAGCGTGCCGGTATGGGCGATATAGCCGGACCGGCGCGGCCAGAACACACGGTCGCCACGGTTGAATCCCACCCGCCAGACCTGCGCGCCCGCCGCTTCCAGCATCCGGCCCAGCGCGGCGAAGAACGGCCCGTGCGGTCCCTGCAGCAGCAGGAAGGCGCGCCTTGCGGTCGCGGGTCCATGCGCAACGACGTTATCCATGGCGGGATCGGACCACGGCAGGATGGCAATTTGATGGCGCCGCCGGCCCCCCGGGCCCCTTGTCGCGGCCAGGGCACCGGTCCACATGGAGCCAAACGGAGGTCGGGGCGATGTTCACGGGATTGATCGGCGACATGGGCGAGGTGATCGCGGTCGAGATGCGGGGCGACATGCGGGCGCGCATCGGATGCGCCTACGACCCGTCCGGCATTGCCATCGGCGCGTCCATCGCCTGCGACGGGATCTGCCTGACGGTCGTAGCGGCCGGGTCCGCGCCGCGCAACTGGTTCGAGGTCGAGATCAGCGCCGAGACCCTGTCGCGCACCAACATCGGCGTCGGGGGATGGCCCGTCGGACGCCGGATCAATCTGGAACGCTCGCTGCGGCTGGGCGACGAGCTTGGCGGGCATATCGTCTCGGGTCACGTGGACGGGGTGGCGCGGATCGTGGCGGTCCGGCAGGACGGCGACTCGACGCGCTTCTCTCTGGACGCGCCACGTGACCTGGCACGGTTCATCGCGCCAAAGGGCTCCATCGCGCTGAACGGCACGTCGCTCACCGTGAACGAGGTCGAGGACGCGCGCTTCGGCGTCAACCTGATCCCCCATACCAAGGCGGTCACCACCTGGGGCCGCGCAGGTCAGGGCGACGCGGTGAACCTGGAGGTCGACACCATGGCCCGCTATGTAGCCCGCCTGCGCGAGTTCGACTGACCCGCCGCCTCTGGCCAATCGGACCCGCCCGGTCTATCCCGCCCGCAGCGAAAGGGGCCCCGATGACCGACATGTCCGACGATCACGCTGCCGTCTCCTCGATCGAGGAGATCATTGAAGACGCCCGCAACGGCCGCATGTTCATCCTCGTCGATCACGAGGACCGCGAGAACGAGGGCGACCTGGTGATCCCGGCCCAGATGGCCACGCCCGACGCCATCAACTTCATGGCGCGCGAGGGGCGGGGCCTGATCTGTCTCAGCCTGACCGGAGAGCGCTGCGATGCGCTGGGCCTGCCGCTGATGGCGTCGCACAACTCGTCGCGGCATGAGACCGCGTTCACCGTCTCCATCGAGGCGCGGGAGGGGGTGTCCACCGGCATCTCCGCCCAGGACCGGGCGCGCACCATCTCCGTCGCCATCGACCGCGGCGCGGCGGCGGCGGACATCGCCACCCCCGGTCACGTGTTCCCGCTGCGCGCCCGAGAGGGCGGCGTGCTGGTCCGCGCGGGCCATACGGAGGCGGCGGTGGACATCGCCCGGCTGGCGGGGCTGAACCCGTCCGGCGTGATCTGCGAGATCATGAACGAGGACGGCACCATGGCCCGGCTGCCCGACCTGGTGGCCTTCGCCCAGCGCCACGCGCTCAAGATCGGCACGATCAGCGACCTGATCGCCTATCGCCGCCGGCACGACAACCTGGTGCGCAGGACCCAGGAGCGGCGGATCACCTCCGAATTCGGCGGCGACTGGACCCTGCGCATCTACAAGGACGAGACCCAGGGCGCCGAGCACATCGTGCTCATCAAGGGTGAGATCGACGGCGCGGGCCCGGTGCTGGTGCGGATGCACGCCATGGACCCGATGCTCGACGTGGTCGGCGCGGGGCCCAAGGGTCGCGCCCGGGAGTTCGGCGATGCCATGGAGATGATCGCGGCGGAGGGGCAGGGTGTGCTGGTCCTGCTGCGCGACCTGACCATGAAGATCGTCGGCGACGACGAGGTGTCGCCCCAGACGCTGCGCCAGTACGGGCTGGGGGCGCAGATCCTGTCGTCTCTGGGGCTGCATGAGCTGATCCTGCTGACCAATTCCCCCAAGCCCAAGGTCGTCGGGCTTGAGGCCTACGGCCTGACGATCACCGCCACCCGGAAGATATCGGAGATCGGCTGATGGCCGGACAAGCGCACTACACCCCGCCGATGCCGGAGTTCGACCGGCCCGTGAAGGTGCTGATCGTGGTCGCGCCCTATTACCGCGATATCGCCGACAGCCTGCTGACCGGCGCGCGAAAGGTGCTGGACCGGGCCGGCGCCGAACATGAGACCGTCGAGGTGCCCGGCGCCCTTGAGGTGCCCACCGCGATCCGCATCGCCCAGCGCATGGGCGACTTCCACGGTTTCGTGGCCCTCGGCTGCGTGATCCGGGGCGAGACCACGCATTACGAGACGGTCTGCAACGACAGTTCCCGCGCGCTGACCCTGCTGGGGCTGGACGGGGCCTGCATCGGCAACGGCATCCTGACGGTGGAGACCCACGCCCAGGCGGCCGTCCGCGCCGGTGAGCAGGACAAGGGCGGCGGCGCGGCGGCGGCGGCGCTGCATCTTGTCGCGCTGTCGCGGAAATGGTCCCGCGCCCCGAAGGACATCGGCTTCACCCCGGCGCGGGACGGCTGATGGCGGTGGACAAGCGCCAGATGCGGTCCGCCGCGCGGCTCTACGCGGTGCAGGCGCTGTTCCAGATGGAGCAGGTCGATGCCTCTTCCGACCGGGTCCGGGCCGAGTTCGAGACCCACCGCTTCGGCGCCGTCTACGACGAGGGCGAGATGGCCGAGGGCGATCTGGAGCTGTTCCGCAAGACCCTGGACGACGCGGTGACCTGGCAGGCCAGGATCGACCAGCTCACCCATCGGGCGCTGGTGGCGAAATGGCCCATCGACCGGATCGACCCGGTTCTGCGCGCGCTCTTTCGCGCCGCGGGCGCGGAGCTGGTCGCCGGCAAGGCCCCGCCCAAGGTCGTCATCGTGGAATTCGTCGACGTGGCCAAGGCGTTCTTTCCCGACGGCCGCGAGCCGAAGTTCGTCAACGCGGTGCTCGACCACATGGCGCGAGAGGTCAGGCCAGAGGCGTTCACGGCCAGATCGTGACGCGCCCGAGGGAACCCGCCGGCGTGGCGGGCGCTTGATCCCCTGTACACGTCATGCGGGAGAATTCCATGCGCGCACTCAGCACCACAGTCCTGACGGGCCTTTTCACCTCCGGCATTGCCCTGCCGGCGTCCGCGGCCACGGGCGCGTCCGTGACGGGCGCCTCGGTTCTGGGGGGCGTTCTGCTGGCCGGGCTTGTTGGCCTGGGCATGCTGCGGACCGGGACAGCGCGTGAGCGCCGCGTTCCGGTACGGGTTCGGTCACGGCGCTGAACCGTCGTCGGGCGACGCGACCCGGTAGCGCTCAAGCTCCTCGGCCACGAAGATGTAGATCGCGTCGGGCGGCGTCGCCAGAGCGTGCCGCATGAGCATCGGGTCGAGTCCCATCTCGTCCAGATAGCCCATTACCCGGCCCAGCCCGGCCTGGATGTCCTCGACCGCCAGAAACGCCGGCTGGATGATGTTCTCGCCGAAGTAATGCTGGTGGACCCCGACCGACCCTTCGGGATCTATCCGGCGGGTCCGGCCTCCGGCCAGCACGTAGGGGCAGGCCGACAGGCACACGTCGCCGGCGGCGATCTCCACCGTCAGGCCCAGACGGCGGATCTCGCGTCCAAGGGACAGGGCATCATCGACAGAGCCGCCCGGAGAATGCAAGAGCAGCGCCTCCGGTGCACTGTCCGCCGCGAAACGCCGCTCCAGAAGTTCGGCTATCCGCTCGCCGTCGCCCGGAGCGATGGTTCCCACCATCCGCAGCACGTCGCGGCCGTCCAGCGCGGCCTCCTCCAGCACCAGCCGGGGCGGCATGTCCGGTGTCGCCGGAAAGGGACGGTCGGGCACGTCCGGCAGGTCCCGGGGGCGATAGCGCCGGGTCTGGTCGCCTGGACGCACCGGCTGGTCCATGGCCGGGGCGCGCGGTCCGGAGGGCAGCCCCGGAACGCCGATGGACAGATCCCCCGCCACCAGCGCCACCCCGATCAGGAGTTGCAGGGCGAAGATGCCCTTGATGACCGTTCCGGGCGTCGCGGTCATCGGGCGAGGGGGGCGGGCGTGCGCGCCGTCATTCCGGGCGCGGCCTGAGCGGCGTGGGCTCCGCGCCCTTGCGGGGCGCCGTCTGATCCGCATCCGGCCGGGACGTCTCATGCGCGGGTTCGGGCGGCGGCGCGGGTTCGGGCGGGTCGGTCCGCTCGACCTCGCGCAGCGCCAGCATCGCGGCGCGCAGTTCCGCCACGGTCATCCGGTCCTCGATCGCGACGCGGTCGCGAGAGGCGCGGATCGCGGCCTGGGTCACCATCAGGATGAACACCAGAACCCCCGGCAGCAGGTCGATGGCGATGGCGCCCGCCCAGGACGGCACGAAGTTTCCGGCATAGCGGATCACCGCGTCGGCGGCGGAGATCGGCGTATAGCTGACCTCATCCGGCGGGGCCATGGATTCCACCGCCGTGGAGGCGGCCAGCAGCGTCTCTGCCCGCTGGGCGAGCACTTCCAGAACTGAATCGATGGTCGCCTGCTGGCCCTGCGCCGTAGCCGCCGTCTGCGACAGGGCGGGGCGGACCACGGACGCCGCCAGGTCGTTGGCTGCGCGCGACACCAGCGGCGCGACGGAAAGCTGCCGCAGCCGGGTGATGAGGCCGGCCAGCCGCACGGCGTCCTCCGAAAACTCGACGGACCGTGCGTCCACGGGGCCGGGTTCCACGGTGAGAGAACGCATCCGGCTCAGGATCTCGTTGCCTTCCGCGAAGGCCGCGGCGACGGCCGGTCCCTGCTGGGCGATCTGCTGTTCCAGCGCGGCCAGCTCTTCGGACTTCTGGCGCAGGACGCGGAACACGGCGCCGCGGCCGGCGATGCCCGACAGATCCCCGGTTGCCTCCTGCTCGGACAGGTCCTGAAAGCTCTGGCGCACCCGCGCCACGTCCCGCTCCAGCGCCTGGGCGGAAATCGCCAGCGTGTTCGCCCGTTCCAGCGACGCCTGATATTCCTGCACGGTGCGCGCCAGGTGCTGTTCGACCGCGGCGGACCCGGCCAGGGCCGCGGCGTTCAGCCAGGACGACATGGCGACGATCGCCACCGACCCCAGCGCCATGGCGCCCAGCAGGCCCAGCCGGGACGCGCCCGTGCGCATCGCCGGCAGCAGGCGCATCAGATAGGACCAGAACACGAAGATCCCCACCGACACCGCGATCGAATAGGCCAGCGCGGCAAAGGTGGTCAGCGCGCCGTCATCGCTCAGAAGCGACCGCACCCCCAGATAGGTGTAGATCCCCGATGCCGCCGAGAGCACGCCCAGAGCGGTCCCCGAGAATGTGTCGAGCCAGCCCAGGTGGCCTTCGAGTTCGCGCACGTGGCGCGGATCGGTGCGGTCGGTCATGGGGCGCCCCAAGCGTGTCGGTCGGCGGATCATGCCGCCGGGGGGCGGAAAATCCAATCAAGAAAACGTAGCACGACAAGGGGGTGGAACGGCGGGACCACCACGACCGTCGGGTGTTCAAATTCCCGAGGACCTGTTTACACAGGTGGGCGCCAGGTAGTCGGACCACGGTCCGGCCAGAGCCAGCTCCCTCGGATTTGATTAAGGCCACCGGAATTTTACCCGGCACGGGAAGGGCAGTGCCCGCCTGTGACCAGAGGTAGGCGGGCGCGCGCGACCTGGCAAGGGGCAGCGTCCCCTTGATTTCCGTTTACCGTTTGTTCACAATTCCCCCATGCCCGACGATTTCACTGATCCGCCGCCTCGACCCGGCCAGCTTCTGGCCCGCGGGGTGTCGCGCGCGCTGGTGTCCCACGGCTTCGCGACGGTTCAGGAACTCGTGCCGTCTGCGGGCCTTCGGGTGGATGTCATGGCCCTGGGACCGAAGGGCGAGATCTGGATCGTGGAGTGCAAGTCCTCCCGCGCCGATTTCGCCGGCGATGCGAAATGGGGCGGCTATCTGGAATGGTGCGACCGCTATTTCTGGGCGGTGGACGAAAACTTTCCCACCGACCTGTTGCCGGACGCGCACGGGCTGATCGTCGCGGATGCCTACGACGCCGAGATCCTCCGCATGGGCGAGGAAACGCGCCTTGCCCCCGCCCGGCGCAAGGCGATGGTACAGAAATTCGCCGTGCACGCGGCGCGCCGGCTCCATGCCCTGCGCGATCCCGGCGCGGGGCTGACGATCTAGCGCTTCTTCCTGGCCATCGCGCGGGCGCCCTGGGCGGCGGCGCGGATCTCTTCGGCGATTTCCTCGGCTTCCTCGGGGTCGAAGTCCATCGGCACCTCTATGCCGCCATCGGCCGCGACGTAGATCCGCACCATCCCCGCGTCGGTCGGCCCGATCTGCAGGTTCGCGGTCGTGTCGGACGGATCGTTGATGCCCATGGGTTCGCTCCTCTTTCCGTCCGCCTACCCCTCGGCCACCGGCGGCGCAAGGTTGCGCGGGCGCGCGCGGCGCGCCACACATCGCTCATGGAGCACCGCCCGTTCACCTTCGCCGACCTGGAGTGGCTGGTCGCGCGCCACGCGGATCTCTACGGACGCGAGGCCGGTTTTGGCCCCGCCTTCGCCGGGGACGTGCGCGCGGTGGCAGAGGGGTTCCTGGCGCGCGCCGATCCGGCAGAGGCCGCATGGATCGCCTTGCAGGACGGGAAGCCGCAAGGCTCTTTGTTCCTCGTGCGGGACGGAGACGACGCGCGGCTCAAGCTGGTGCTGCTGGAGCCTGCGCGGCGCGGACAGGGCCACGGCCGCGCCCTGCTGGCGCTTGCGATGCGAACCGCGCGGGCCAACGGATACCCGCGCATGCGCGTGTCCACCTACGATCTGCACGCCGCCGCCTGCCGCCTCTACGCGGCCGCGGGCTTTGCGGAAACCGCCCGTCTGCCCGCCCGTGCCTACGGCAGATCCCTTGTCGAGCGGCGCTTCTCGCGGCCGCTCTGAGACTTGCATCCCGGTGTCGTCTTGGCTATTTCAACCCCGCGTGCCGCCGTAGCTCAGTTGGTTAGAGCGCCTGATTGTGGATCAGGAGGTCCCCCGTTCGAGCCGGGGCGGTGGTACCACTCCCGCTATGGCGACAGCTCTATCGTGCGGCGCAGAACGGTGCCGGTGGCATCATAGACCAGCGCCTCGCCGGCATCGGTCACCACCAGCACGAAGCCGCGGCCAAGGGTGACGGCCTCGACCCCCGTGCCCTGGGGCAGGGCGATGGCGTCGGGCAGCGCCGCGACGGGCCGGGGCAGGCGGGTGTAGAACAGCCAGACCAGCACCACCATGGACAGCAGCATGGTTGCGGTCAGGCCGATCACCAGCCATTTCAGGATCGCTAGCCCCGTGTCGCGGGCGGGAGTGTCGTCCATGGCCGGTCAACGCCTTTCCATCACCATCGGGGACGACCCGCCCCCGCGCCTTGATAAGGCGCTGGCCCGCGACGTGCCAGAGACCGCGCACCTGTCCCGCTCCCGCCTGGTCCGGCTGATCGAGGACGGCGCCGTGCGGCGCGGGACAGAGATCCTGGGCTCGGCCCGGGCGCGCGTGGCGGCCGGCGACGTGATCGAGATCGCCGTTCCCGACGAGTCCGAGAGCCACATGGCGCCAGAGGACATTCCCCTGACCGTGGTCCATGAGGACGCCGACCTGGCGGTGGTGGACAAGCCCGCGGGCATGGTGGTGCACCCGGCGCCCGGAACGCCGTCGGGCACGCTGGTCAACGCGCTGCTGCACCACTTCGGGGACCGCCTGTCCGGTGTCGGCGGTGAGCGGCGGCCCGGCATCGTCCACCGGATCGACAAGGACACCTCCGGTCTGCTGGTCGTGGCCAAGACCGACCGCGCCCATCACGGGCTGGCCGGACAGTTCGCCGCCCACAGCGTGACCCGGCGCTATCTGGCGCTGTGCCACGGCGTGCCGTCGCCGCGCGACCCGCGGCTTCTGGGCACGCGCGGCGTGTCGGCGGAACCCGGCGGCGTGATACGCATCGCCACCAATCTCGCCCGCCACCCCACGGACCGGCAGCGGCAGGCGGTGACCTTCCAGGGCGGACGCCATGCCGTCACCCGGTTCCGGGTCGAGCGGGATCTCGAAGAGGTCGCGCTGATCTGCTGCCGGCTCGAAACCGGCCGCACCCACCAGATCCGCGTCCACTTGCGCCATGCCGGCCACGCCCTGCTGGGCGATCCGGTCTATGGCGGGCAGCGCACGGTCTCTGAGCGGCGGCTGGGGGCGGGGAGCGCGGATGCGGCGAACCGTTTCAGCCGTCAGGCGCTTCATGCGGCCGTTTTGGGCTTCGTTCACCCCGTCAGCGGCGAAAATCTCAGCTTCGAGAGTCCCTTGCCGGCCGATCTTCGCACTCTGTTAGGGTTTTTCAATGAGCCTCGGGACGACACGTCCGCGTGAGATTGCCGCAACACGGCATTTTCGCCGAACTTCCGCCCGCGTGATTCGTTAGCGTGACGATGAGCGTGGATTGAACTGAACCGATCAGTTCACTATATTGTTCAGTGACCCGCACACGGTCCCAGGAGGGCGACGATGGCAACTTATGCAAATCTTCCGGCGCCGAGTCCCGAACAGGGACTCAACCGGTACATGCAGGAAATCCGCAAGTTTCCGATGCTGGAACAGAATGAGGAATACATGCTGGCCAAGCGATGGGTCGAGCATGAGGATACGGAGGCGGCGCACAAGCTGGTGACGTCCCACCTGCGCCTCGCCGCCAAGATCGCGATGGGCTATCGCGGCTACGGGCTGCCCCAGGCCGAAGTGATCTCGGAGGCGAACGTGGGCCTCATGCAGGCGGTCAAGCGGTTCGACCCCGAAAAGGGGTTCCGACTGGCGACCTATGCCATGTGGTGGATCCGCGCCTCCATCCAGGAGTACATCCTGCGCTCCTGGAGCCTGGTCAAGCTGGGGACCACCAGCGCCCAGAAGAAGCTGTTTTTCAACCTTCGCAAGGCGAAAAGCCGCATCGGCGCGCTGGAGGACGGCGATCTGCGGCCGGAGAACGTCAAGCGGATCGCCACCGATCTCGGCGTGACCGAGGACGAGGTTATCTCCATGAACCGGCGGATGGCCGGGTCCGATGCGTCGCTGAACGCCACCATTTCCAACGACGGGGAAGGTGTTGCGCAATGGCAGGACTGGCTGGAGGACGAGGACGCCAACCAGGCCGAGAACTACGCCGAGCGCGATGAGCTGGAGACGAGGCGCCAGCTTCTGGGCGAGGCGATGAACGTGCTCAACGACCGCGAAAAGGACATCCTGACCCAGCGCCGCCTGATGGACCAGCCGGTGACGCTGGAGGAACTGTCCGGCGTCTACGATGTCAGCCGCGAACGCATCCGCCAGATCGAGGTCCGCGCCTTCGACAAGCTGCAAAAGCGCATGACCGAGCTCGCCGGCGAAAAGGGTATGATGGAAAACGCCTGAGCCTCCGGGCGCCCGGGTGTTCGAACACGCAGCACTGACCCGTCCCGTCCTGTGGAACTGCGCAAGTCGGGAAGGCGATGCACAGACATCCACGATGTCGGTCGCGGGTCAGGGCGGCTGGCTAGGCTGGCTGCAAGCACCGCTCTCCTTTGCCTGCGGCGATCCCGATACGATCGGGCACCCTGCTCCGAATGAAGGGAACGCCTGGCAAAAAAGGCCCTGACCGGCTCTGGCGCCTCGATCCGGACCTGCCCGGCGCAAGATGCGCTCCTCGGTCCTTCGCTGCGCCGAACGTTCGAAGCGGTCGAACTCCAGGTCCGGATAGAGGGGATTCGGCGGACCGGTTCCGGACAGGATCACGTCACGGGATCTGAGCAGCCGCACGCTGGACCGTGCATGGCCGCCGTTCACCGCGTCCCGGCCCTCTGCTGCGTCGGGATCGAACCCGTCGCGCGCCCCTGCCGGGGGACAGGACGCGCGTCTGATACCATTGACGATGGATTGGCTCGACAGCCGGGACGGCTGTCATCGGACGCGAGCGCCTGTCGCGCTACAGAAGATGGGCCGCACTCACGGAACCGGGACGCACCGTGGTGCTTGCACGGGCTGCGTGCACCGTCGCCCCGGTTCGCGCCATGCTCTTGAAATCAACGTAAATCGGTTCGGGTGGCCGCCCCGTCGTTTTACCGCGATTTCCCGGGCGGGTGACACCGCGCCCGCCACCGGTCTAACCGCCTGTCGATCCGCGATACGGTGCAC
This sequence comes from Palleronia rufa, assembly GCF_000743715.1. Classification (GTDB taxonomy): domain Bacteria; phylum Pseudomonadota; class Alphaproteobacteria; order Rhodobacterales; family Rhodobacteraceae; genus Palleronia; species Palleronia rufa. Next base: position 852,859 of record NZ_JQEY01000001.1, on the reverse strand, counting down.
TGCGCCGATCTGCGCCGCTCATCGTGCTCGTCCGGATCCACGCGTCGCCGGTGCCACGTCTCCAGCCCATCTTTCTGTCCCGGCGCGGCCTGAGGCAGCGGACCGGACCAGTCGCGGCGGGTCCCCCAAGGCAAGGCGCGGTTTTTCTCCGTTTCGTGGTGGGAACGAGGACCTGCGGCAGCACATTGCGCGCCTCCGTCCGCCCGCCCTCGCGCCGTTTTCCGCTTCTGTCCCGCATTGCGCTCAGGCGTTCAGGCGGGCGGCAGAGGCGTGCAATCAGCGGTCTCGACCGTCGCGTTTTGGCGGTACGGTCATGGCCCCGGCCGCCGCGCGGTGATGCGGCCAGGCCGTTCCCCCGCGCCCGACCGGCTCCGCTCAGACATAGCGGTTGACGATGGCCTCCAGCTTTTCCTGCTGCCCGGAGCGGGGACGGGGGTCCACGCCGTCCGCTTCCACCCGCGCGGCGATGCTGTCCAGGTCGCTGTCCAGCATCGCCTGCGCCTCCGGTGTCTCCCATCCGGCGTAGCGGGCGCGCCGGGGGCCCTCCAGCGCGTCGTCCTCCAACATCCGCGCGGCGGCCTTCAGCCCGCGCGCGCAGACATCCATGGCGCCCGCATGGGCCGCGATCAGGTCCGACGGGTCCAGCGACTGGCGCCTGAGCTTGGCGTCGAAATTCGTGCCTCCGCGCCCCAGGCCGCCGGCCTTGAGGATCTCATAGTAGGCCAGCGTCACCTCCGGCACGTTGTTGGGAAACTGGTCGGTGTCCCAGCCCGACTGGTAGTCGTTGCGGTTCATGTCGATGGACCCGAGGATCCCCAGCTCCCGCGCCAGGGCCAGTTCGTGCTCGAAGGAGTGGCCCGCAAGGATCGCGTGGCCCTGCTCGATGTTGACCTTGACCTCATCCTCCAGGCCGAAGCGGCGCAGGAATCCGTATACGGTGGCCACGTCGTAGTCGTACTGGTGCTTGGTCGGCTCCTGGGGCTTCGGCTCGATCAGGATCTGGCCGGGAAAGCCGATCTTGTGCTTGTACTCCACGACCATGGACAGGAACCGGCCCATCTGCTCCAGCTCCCGCCCCATGTCGGTGTTCAGCAGCGTCTCGTAGCCCTCGCGCCCGCCCCAGAGCACGTAGTTCTCTCCGTTCAGGCGGTGGGTCGCGTCAAGGCAGGTCTTCACCGTCGCCGCGGACCAGGCGAACACGTCCGGGTCCGGGTTGGTCGCCGCGCCCGACATGAACCGGCGGTGCGAGAACAGGTTGGCCGTGCCCCAGAGCAGGCGGACGCCGGTGGCCGCCATCTTCTCCTCGAACACCGCGACGATCTCTTCGAAATTGCGCCGGCTCTCTGCGAAGCTGGCGCCTTCGGGGCGGATGTCGGCGTCGTGCCAGCAGAAGAACGGCACGCCCAGGATCTCGAACATCTCGAAGGCGATCTCTGCCTTGAGGCGGGCGGCCTCCATCGTGTCGCCCCACCACGGCCGGTCGAAGGTCTGCCCGCCGAACGGATCGCCGCCGGGCCAGGCGAAGCTGTGCCAGTAGGCCACGGCAAAGCGCAGATGCTCGCTGAGCCGCTTGCCCATGACGATCTCCTGGGGATCGTAGTGGCGAAACGCCAGTCCCTCCGCGTCGGGGTCGAAGGCAAGGGGCGCGATGCCGCCGAAAAAATCGCTCATCCGGTGTCTCCTGTCGGGGCCTGGGGCGGCCGGGCCGCCTTGCGCGCGACCGCGGACCGTACCGGGACGGACCGGAGCACGGCCGGGGGGAGAGGTCAATCGGCCGCCGCGCGCTCAGAGATCTTGCTGCGCGGCCTCCAGCATGGCGAACTCCTCCTCGGCGGTCTTCGCCACCAGATGATGCTGCGAGTAAAGGTAGAAGTAGGCCGCGCCGATGGCGAAGAGGATCATGGTGAACAGGAACGCGCGCGGGTCGAAGGCGAACACCCCGGTCAGCGCGATCAGCGACAGCACCAGCGCCGTGCCGGAGGTGAGCGTCCCGCCCGGCGTGGCATAGGGCCGGTGCAGGCCGGGCTGGGTCCGGCGCAGGCGGATATGGCTCCAGGCCATCAGCGCATAGGAGATCGTGGCCCCCACAACCGCCATGGCCAGCATCAGGTCCCCCTGGCCCGAGAGCGAGGCCAGGAACCCCAGGATTCCCGGCACGATCAGCGCCCGCGCGGGCACCTTGCGGTCGTTGGTGATCGACAGCGACCGGGGCAGGTAGCCCGCCCGCGACAACGCAAAGACCAGCCGCGAATAGCCGTAGATGATCGAGAAGAACGACGCGATCAGACCGGCCAGCGCCAGCACGTTGACCAGCGTCGCCAGCCACCCGATCCCGACCGCGTCCAGCGCATCGACCAGCGGCACGCCGGAGCCGCCGATCATCTCCGCCCCCGCCGCACCGGCCAGCAGGATCACCACCAGCGCCGCGGTGAACAGCAGGAACAGCATAGCGGCGATGATGCCGCGGGGCATGTCGCGGGCGGGATCGCGGGCCTCCTCGGCGGCCAGCGGCACGCCCTCCACGGCCAGGAAAAGCCACATGGCGAAGGGCAGGGCGGCCCAGACCCCGAAGATCCCGTAGGGCAGGAAGGCGGAGGCCCCCACGGCCCCGGTCGGCGCGATGTCGAAGAGGTTGGCGGCGTCGAAATGGCCCAAGAGGGCGACCGCCGTGGCCAGGATCGCGAACACCGCCAGCCCCGAGATCACCATCATCACCTTAAGCGCCTCGCCGACGCCGGCCAGGTGGATGCCGACGAACACCGCGTAGAACAGCGCATAGACGATCGGCCCGTCAAGACCGATCAGGCTCTCCACGGCCGCGCCGATGAAGATCACGATGGCCGCGGGGGCCAGCGCGTATTCGATCAGCACCGCGAGGCCGGTGAGGTAGCCGCCCGCCGGTCCCATGGCCTGCCGCGCGAAACTGTAGCCGCCGCCCGCGGCCGGGATCGCCGCCGACATCTCGGCCAGCGACAGGACCAGCGTGAAATACATCAGCCCCATCAGGATCGCGGCGATGACGAACCCGCCCCAGCCGGCCTCGGCGATGCCGAAGTTCCAGCCGGCGAAATCGCCGGAGATGACGTAGGAGACGCCCAGACCCGCCAGCAGGATCCAGCCGGCGGTGCCGCGCTGGAGCTGGCGTTTCTCAAGGTAGGTCTTGTCGATGGGCGCGTCCGTCATGGGGTTCGTCCTTCCGGGGGGGGGCTGAGAAAGCTGGTCGCGCGGTCTCCCGCGTCGATCTCTTCTGCGGCAGAGCGGTCCTTGAGCGCCACGCCGGAGGTGTCGATCTTGCGCGCCTCTGCGTAGAGATAGGCGGCCCGTTGCGCGGCGCGCGCATGGCTCAGCCCCGCCGCGCGCACGTTCGAGATGCAGTTGCGCCGCGCGTCGTGCAGACCGGTCGCGGGCGCCCAGGTGAAATAGAGCCCAAGGCTGTCGGGAGAGGACAGGCCCGGCCGCTCGCCGATCAGCACCAGCACGGCGCGCGCGCCCAGGATCTCGCCCACATGATCGCCGATGGCGACGCGGCCCTGGGTGACGAGCACCGGCCGGGACAGCGAGACGCCTTCCAGCGTGTTGAGGAACGCGGTCAGGAACGGCACCGTGTTGTTCTGCACCGCGAGGGAGGACAGCCCGTCCGCGATGACGATGGCGAGGTCCGGTGGCTCTCCGCCCGCGTCCTCCAGTGCCGTCACCGAGGCGTCGTCCAGCGTCTCGCCCTTGGGCGGATGGCGCAGGTAGTCGTCGCGATCCGCGGCGCGCGTACGCAGGACCAGCGGATCGTCGAGCCCGTCCAGCCCGCGCAGGTCCGCGGCCAGCGCGTCGGTGTCCAGCGGCAGATGCACCGCGTCGCGGGCCTGCGCATGGGCGATCTGGAAGGTCAAAAGCTCCCGCGTTGGCAAGCTGACGCCCACCCGGCCCAGTCCGATCCGCGCGTCGGTGAAGCGGCGCAGGATCCGCCACGGGTTCTCGGTCACGATGTCGGGGGCGTCAGGCATCCTGCGGCAGCCTCTTCAGGCTCTGCGCGAAGCCGTCTGGCACGCCGTCCGACAGCAGGAACCCCCCGTCGCTGTCCAGGATCGCCATCCGCGCCAGCCAGTCGTCGAACTCCGGCGCGGGCCGCAGACCCAAGGCGCGGCGCAGGTAGAGCGCGTCGTGGAACGACGTCGTCTGGTAGTTCAGCATGATGTCGTCGGCACCGGGGATGCCCATGATGAACGTCACGCCGGCTACTCCCAGCAGCGTCATCAGCGTGTCCATGTCGTTCTGGTCCGCCTCGGCGTGGTTGGTGTAGCAGACGTCGCAGCCCATCGGCAGGCCCATGAGCTTGCCGCAGAAGTGATCCTCAAGCCCCGCGCGGGCGATCTCCTTGCCGTCGAAGAGATACTCCGGCCCGATGAAGCCGACGACGGTGTTGACCAGCAGCGGCTTGAAGTGACGCGCCACGGCATAGGCGCGCGCCTCGCAGGTCTGCTGGTCCAGACCGTGATGGGCGCCCGCCGACAGCGAAGATCCCTGACCGGTCTCGAAATACATCACGTTGTCGCCCACGGTGCCGCGGTTCAGCGACAGGGCGGCGTCCCGGGCCTCGGCCAGATCCTGCAGGCCGAAGCCGAAGGAGGTGTTGGTCGCCTCGGTCCCGCCGACGGACTGGAACACCAGGTCCACCGGCGCGCCGGCCTCGATGCATTCCAGCGTGTTGGTCACATGGGTCAGGACGCAGGACTGGGTGGGAATGTCGTACTGGTCGATGATCTCGGCCATCAGATGGGTCAGGCGGATCGCCTGGGCCACATTGTCGGTGGCGGGGTTGATGCCGATCACCGCGTCGCCCGCCCCGTACATCAGCCCGTCCAGGATCGACGCGGCGATGCCGTTCACGTCGTCGGTCGGGTGGTTGGGCTGGATCCGGGTGGACAGCCGCCCCTCCAGCCCCAGCGTGGCGCGAAACGCGGTGGTGACGCGGCATTTTCGCGTCACCAGGATCAGGTCCTGGTTGCGCATGATCTTGGCCACCGCGGCGACCATCTCCGGCATCAGGCCGGGGCGCAGGGCGGCCAGCACCTCCGGCGTCGCCCGGTCCGACAAGAGCCAGTCGCGGAAATCCCCGACCGTCAGATGCGACACCGGGGCGAAGGCGTCGGCGTCGTGGGTGTCCACGATCAGCCGCGTGACCTCGTCCGCCTCATAGGGGATCAGCAGATCCTCTCGGAACGCCTTCAGCGGCAGGTCGGCCAGCACGGACTGGGCGACGGCGCGTTCCTCCGCGGTCCCGGCCGCGACGCCCGCCAGCCGGTCGCCGGAGCGTTCCGGCGTGGCCTTGGCCATGGCTTCCGCAAGGTCCGCAAACCGGTAGGTGCGATCGCCGAGGGTGTAGCGGTAGCGGCCGGACATGGCGGACTCCTCTCCGCCCAGGGTGACGCAAAGTCACGAAGGCGTCATCCCCCTTTGTTGGTCGCATGGATCGCCGCGCCCCGGCGCCGCAAATATGGGCGATCCCCGATACCGGGGTCCGGAAAACGGGTGGCGTCGGGACCGGCGGACCTCAGGCGGGGCGCAGGATCACCCGGAACTCGTTTTCCCCGTCCAGCGGATCGGCCAGCGATTCGATCCGCCAGGGCAGCAGGCTTGCCAGGTCGCGCAGCAGCGTGGCGAAGCTGGCCGAGGTAAAGACCGAGCAGTGGACATCCGTGTAACTCTCCGCCAGGCGCCCGGCCCGCGCCATCGCGTCCTCCAGGCTGTAGCGGTCGTAGGTCTGGGGGATATTGCCGGACCAAGCATCGGCCTCGCGGAGGTTGGTCCAGAAGAACAGGTGCCGCAGGATCTGGTAGTAGGACGGCATCGCCAGCTTCTCGTCATGCGCGCGCAGCCAGTCGACGGCGTCGGTCGGGCCGCGGAAATAGTCAAACGTATAGCGCCGGTCCGGCACCGACAGGAAGATCCGTGCATCCTCCGCCACGATTGCCCTGAGATCGTCGAACCAGCCGATCGGGTCGGGAATGTGCTCGATCACGTGGTTGGCGATGACGAGGTCGGGGGGCTCTGTCACCGCGTCCCGCAATGTCGTGTCGCGCAGGATGTAGTCTACCTCCACGATCCTGTCCCAGGTGTGGTTGGCGGCGTCGCGGTGGCGCTCCACCGATTCCTGCCGTGAGAAGAAGTCCGCGAACCGCACCCCTGTCTCGTTCGCCAGAAAGGTCGGGTTGTCGAGCGCGTCGATTTCGAGCACCGACAGGTCGCGCGGACCCAGCTTTGCGGTCAGAAAGCGTCGGCGCGACTTGGCGCGGCGCGACACGTCGAGGCCGTCGCCAGGCGTGAGGACCGGCATTGGGCGGGGCGCTCCTGTTCAGGTGTGGCCGGTCCGCTCCGGCCCCCGCGCCGCAGATTGGCCCGCCCGCGCGCGGTGAGCAACCCCCCCGTTGCCGACCGGGTCAGAGCGACCAGAAGGTTGCGCCGTCGGGCCGGCCACCGGGAGAGAGCGCGGATTTGAGGTCCAGCAGCAGCCCGCCCGGGCGCACCATCGCCTTGAGCCGCGGCTCATCGGCCATGTATGCGCCGTGCGGCACCGCCAGGATCAGCATGTCGAGATCGGCGAAGGCTTCCAGCGGAGACTGTTCCAGCCCGTAGATCCGGCGCAGCTCCCGCGGGCAGCAGAGCGCGTCATGGACCATCGGCGCCACTCCCAGGCCGCGCAGCGCGCCAACCACCTCCGGCACCCGCGAATTGCGCAGGTCCGGCACGTTTTCCTTGAAGGTCATGCCCAGGATGCCGACGCGGGCGCCACCGGGGTCGATGCCGGCCGCGGCCATCATCCGCGCCGCGCGCTCGGCCACGAAGCGGCTCATGGCATCGTTGATCCGCCGGCCGGCCAGGATGATGTCGGGGTTCAGCCCCGCCTGCGCGGCCCGTGCCGCCAGGTAGTAGGGGTCGATGCCGATGCAGTGGCCGCCGACCAGGCCGGGTTTGAACGGCAGGAAGTTCCACTTGGTGCCGGCGGCCTCCAGAACGTCGCGGGTGGGGATGTCCAGACGCTCGAAGATCATCGACAGCTCGTTCATCAGGGCGATGTTGATGTCGCGCTGGATGTTCTCGATCACCTTGGCGGCCTCGGCCACCCGGATCGAGCTGGCGCGGTGGATGCCCGCCGTCACGACCGATCCGTAGAGCCGCGCCACACGGTCGAGCGCCTCCGGCGTCTGGGCCGAGACCACCTTGACGACCGTCTCCAGCCGGTGGTTGCGGTCGCCGGGATTGATCCGCTCCGGCGAGTAGGCCAGGAAGAAATCGCGCCCCGCCGTCAGCCCCGACGCCCGCTCCAGCGTCGGTCCGCAGATCTCCTCGGTCACGCCGGGATAGACGGTGCTTTCCAGCACCACGATGGCGTTCGGGGTGAGGTACGGGCCGACGGTCTCGCAGGCGGCGATCACCGCGCTCAGATCCGGGCGGTTGAGGTCGTCGACCGGGGTCGGGACGGTCAGGATGTAGATCGACGCCCCGGCCAGATCCGCGGGGTCCGCGCTCAGCGTCATGGTCGCCGCGCGCAGGTCGCCGTCCGGCACCTCGCCGTTGGGGTCCGAACCCGCCAGCAGGGCCGATACCCGCGCCGGGGCAAGGTCGAAGCCCACCATGCGCCGGGTCGTGCGCGCCAGCGCCACCGCCACCGGCAGACCCACATAGCCCAGCCCGACGACGGCGACCTCTTCGGGCACGCTTGCGGAAACCGGCGTGGCCTGCGCGGTCCGCGGCGCGCAGGCGCCGTCCCGGTCCACCGGCGAACGGTCGCCGGCGGTCCGCGTCTCCGCGCCGTCGGTGCCCGCGGCATCCCGCCTGCGCGCCTCCGCCGATGCGACCGCACCACCGCCGCAGACCGCGTCGCCCGTAGCGGTATCCGGCACCGCAGCCGCGCCGCCGTCCGCAACCGCATCGCTGACCGGGGCCGCACCGTTCGCGGGGGCGCCCGGCGCCGGTCCGGCACACCACGCGCCGCCGTCGCCCCGGGACGGGAGGTCGGCCGCGCCGGATGCGTCCGCCTCGCCGGGGCCATGGAGTTTTCGCCGTTCCGGCCCGGTCTCCGCGGCCTTTGTGGCGCCTGCGGGGACAAGCGGATCGGTCACGCGCATCGCCCGACCGTCCCGAGCTGTCCCGCAGCCGCCCCGGCCTCCTCCATGGTCAGGCTGGGCCAGCCATAGGCGTCGCGCAGCCGTGCCGCCTCGGTGACGATGGCGTTTAACATCGCCATGTTGGCGTCGAGGTTGACGCCGAAATTATGCGGGTGGAACCACAGGTGGAACAGCTGCCCCGCCCAGGCGGCGCGCCGCATCTCCCGCGTCACCGCCTTGATCTGCAGCGCCGTGGCATAGGGCGCGCGCAGCGAATGGGGGCGCAGGAACCGGCTGGCGGGCACGTCGATGCGGCCGTCGGGCGCCGTCGCGCCGATCCGGCCCGCGCCGGGACGGGCCGCCGGCAGGTAGCTGCTGGCCAGCCGTGAGCCGCGGCGCAGGATGCTCTCTCCGCGCCGCGCGCTGGGCCGGTCGAACCAGTTCGCCCCGGCGCCGCGATGGATGACGATGCCCTTCTCGGCGCAGATCTCCAACGCCTCGTCCACGACCTGGTTGCGCGGAAAGACGATGCTGCGCGGCCGGATGCCGTGGGGGGCGGCCGCGGCGATGGCCGCGTCGATGTCGGCCCCGAAGGCCGCGGCGTCGAAATCCTGCTCCAGGCAGAAGTAATGGGCGAAGGTGTGGGTCCCGATCTCCTGGCGCGGGCACTCCGCGATGCGCCGGATAAGCGACAGCCCGTAGTGGAACGGATCGCTGGCTTCGTCCGGCCCGATCGCCGCCAGGCCGGCGTAGCTGGACAGGCGGGCGTCGCGGAAGCTGGGGCGGATGTCCGGCAGGGCGGCCATCAGCGCGTCGCGCTCCTCGAAGAAGAGCAAGCCCACCGCAGCCCAGGTGCAGCCGATGTCGTGGCGGCCGAACAGCTCCAGCAGGCGCGGCACCGCCCGGCGGACCCCCAGAACGTTGGCCCCGTAGGTTTCGATGGACTGGCTCGCCCGGACGCCCCACATCAGCTCAAGGTCCAGCGACAGGACGAATCCCGCGGCAGAGCCCGGTCTGTGTTCCGAAATCCCCATATCGGACGTCATCCTTCAGTTCGACGGCGCAGGACCGGCGATGAAACTGCGACGGCACCTCTCACACATGGTACGCCTTGCGGTAGAGTGAGGGCCGCGCGTCGATCTTCGTAGTGGAATTTTGGATGTCCGATACCCCAAAAGGATCCCGACCCGCCGAAATCGTGGTGATCGGCGCCGGTCCGTCCGGCTTGACGGCGGCGCTGGAGCTGCAGCGCGGCGGCCGCGCGCCCCTGCTGCTGGAGCGCGCCGGCCAAGTCGGCGGGCTGATGCGATCGCTGCGGCTGGGCGGCGCGGTGCTCGACCTGGGGCGCAAGGAACTCTACGCGCGATTTCCGGAGGTCGATGCGCTCTGGACCGAGGTTCTGGGCGACGACTTCGCCGAATATCCGCACCGCGTCGGCAGCCTCTACCGCGGCCGAATCGTCGAGATGTCGGGCCGCTACCGCGGGCCGGCGCGGGGGATGCCGCTGCCGTGGCTCTTGCGGGGGGGCGCGGGGCTCTTGCGCGGCTGGGCCGGCGGCGCGCTCCGGCCGCCGCGCACCATGGCCGATTACTGGAGCTCCCGCGTGGGCGCGGAGTTCGCGCGCATCCTTGCCCGCGGCTACTGGGAGAAGTTCCGCGGCACGACCTGGGACGCGATGCCCGCGCCCGCCCACCACCCTACCGGCGCGCGTCCCGGTCCGCGGGTGCTGGCCGGCGCCCGCCAGGCGCTCGGGATGGCGCGGCGCGGCGGTGTGGCGGCGCAGGCGGCCTGGCGCCATCCGCGGGGCGGCACCGGACAGCTCTTCGAACGGATCGCCGGGGCCTATGCCGCGGGCGGCGGGCGCCTGGTGCTGGGGGCGGAGGTGACGGCGCTGACCCGGCGCCCCGGCGGCCGGGTCCGCGTGGCCTGGACCGCGGACGGGCAGGGCCATGAGACCGACGCGCGTCAGGTGATCTCCAGCCTCCCGGTGGAGCGGCTTTGGGCGCTGCTGTCGCCGGATGCGGCCCCCGGCGACGCGCCGTCGCCGGGCCCCGAAGCCGGCCGCGCGGTGCTGCTGGTTTATCTGCTGTTCGACGCGCCCCCGCCGTTCCCCCACGCCTGGCTGGAGGTGAACGACCCAAACCTGCGCTGCGGCCGCATCACCAATTACGCGGCCTTCGGCGGCGGCATGGTGCCCGACGGGCAGACCGCGCTCTGCGTCGAATATTTCTGCGCCGGGGACGATCCGCTGCTGGCCCGGGACGCCTCTGGCCAGATCGCCTTCGCCCTGTCGGAGCTTCGCGGCGCCGGGCTGACCGGCGCGGCCCCCATCGCCTGCAAGGCGGTGACCCTGCCGCGCACCAATGCCGCGGCCAGCTGGCGCGAACAGCAATCGGCCCATCGCGCGGCATTGTTCGAGCGCCTCCGGGCCGTGCCCGAAGTCTATCACGTCAACCGGCCCGGCTCCGACTGGGCAAGCCTTGCGGGGCTCCAGGCGGCCCGGGCGATCCTGTCGGGCGACCGCGCCGCCTTCGATGCCGTCGCCGATCCGACCCGCCGCCAGGAAGAGCCCGCCACCTGACCGCGCGCGGCCGCTCCGGCGCGGACGGCCCCGGGAACACACAGCCGTGCGCCCGGCGGGACTGGACATCCGCCGCTCGGAAAGGGTCAATGGGACCGCCACGGCAAGGCCGGGACCGGCGGAACGGGGGGGCGATGCGACGGGACGATCTGGGCGCCCGCGACGACTGGGAGGCCAAGGCAGAGGCGGCGGGGTTCACCTTTCACCATCTGGACGGCGCGCTCTACTGGGACGAAAGCGCGGCCTATGCCTTCACGCTCGACCAGATAGAGACCGGCCTTGAGGCCCCGGCAGAGGAACTGCACGCCATGTGCCGAGAGGCGGTGGCAGAGATCGTCGCCAGCCAGGAGCTGATGGAGCGGCTCTGCATCCCCGAGCCGCACCGCGACCTGGTGGCCGACAGCTGGCGGAGCGAAGACCCGGAGCTCTACGGCCGGATGGACTTCGCCTATGGCGCCGGGGGGCCGGCCAAGCTTCTGGAATACAATGCCGACACCCCCACGACCCTCTATGAGACCAGCGGCTTCCAGTGGCACTGGCTGGAGGACATGATCGCCGCCGGCCGCCTGCCACAGGATGCCGACCAGTTCAACGGCCTGCACGAGGCGCTCGTCGCCCGCCTGTCGGAGATCTTCGCGCCGGGGACCGACATCCACTTCGCCGCCTTCGCCGACGCGCCGGAGGATTACGCCACCGTCGAGACCATCGGCTGGGCCGCGCGAGAGGCCGACATGGGCGCGCATTTCACCGACATCCGCAAGATCGGCGTGACCGATGCCGGCCAGTTCTCGGATGAGGAGGACCGCGTGATCGGCACGCTGTTCAAGCTCTACCCGTGGGAGGACATGCTGCGCGACGATTTCGCCGATGCGATCGCCGGTGCCGGCTGCCGGATGCTGGAACCCGCCTGGAAGGCGCTGGTGTCCAACAAGGGCATCCTGCCGGTCCTGTGGCGCATGTTTCCCGGCCATCCGAACCTGCTGGCGTCGGTCTTCGCGGATGAGGACGCGGGCGGCCTGGGCGACGCGGTGGTGGAAAAGCCGGTGTTCTCGCGCGAAGGCGCGGGGGTACGGATCCGCGGTGCGGGCCTCGACGATTCCTCCGCCGATACCGGCTACGACGCCCACCCCAGGATCCTGCAGACCTACGCCCCCCTGCCGCGCTTCGGCGACGATCACGCGGTCTGCGGCGTCTGGCTGGTGGGCCGGCAGGCCCACGGCCTTGGCATCCGCGAGGATACGTCGCGGATCACCCAGGATACCAGCCGCTTCCGCCCGCACTACATCATGGGATGACATGACCCCGGACCTTATGCCCTCCGCCACCCCACGGCCCCGCAAACGCGCCCGCACCGCCCGCGTCGTCCTTCTGGGCGGGGCCGCCTTCGGACTGGCCGCCTGCCAGCCCGAATCGCGGGTCGAGGCGACGGTCTTCCCCTCGGTCGAGGAATGCCAGGCCGTGGCCGACCTGCCAGAGAACGACTTTACCGCCCAGGACTGCGCCGACGGCTTCGCCGAGGCACAGGCCATCCATGAGGAAAGCGCGCCGCGCTACGCCGACCAGGCCCTGTGCGAGGAACAGCACGGCGGGGAATGCGTCGCCGAAGAGCGCGCGGGCGGTGGCGGATCGATCTTCCTACCGCTGCTGGCGGGCTACATGATCGGCAACATGATGGGCGGGCGGGGCATGGCCGCCAAGCCGCTCTACCGCACCGCCGCCGGGCGCTTCGCCACCCCGGGGGCCGGAACGGTGCTGTCGGGCAACCGCGGCAAGACCAGCCTCGGCGCCAATTCCTTCGCCGCCTCGCCCAGCACCCGCGCGGCGGCCCCGCTGAGCCGCGCCGCCGTCCAGAGCCGCGGCGGCTTCGGCGCCGCGCGCACCGGCGGCATGGGCAGCCGCAGCTTCGGCGGCTAGGAAAGGGGAGCCGCACCGGCGCGCCGGCCGCGCGGCCGGGCATCGCCCCGATGCGACTGCGCCCCGGAAGGGCGCGCCGGGGTGTTCGGTGGGGGTATCACGGCGACCCGGACCCGCGCCGCGGACAGGGTGCGGCAAGGACAAGGCGCCCGGGACGTTTCGGGTCCGTTCATTGGGCCGAAGGGTTCAGGCAACGGGCATTAGCCCGACGGGCGGGCGCAGACCCGCCCGCCACGGACGCGCACCGCAATTGCGATGGTCCCCTGGCTTTGGATACGCCTCCGGATCGCCTCCTCCTTCTTTGCAATGCCGCCCCGTTACGCGACCGCGCAAGCCGTCGCGCTCGGCGCGGCCGAGCCGGGGGCCCCGCACCGCCACATGTATCGCAACAAAGAGCGGACAGGTTTCCGCGATCGGATTCGACGAAACTCTTCCAAATCAAAGGCATGGATCGTGAAAAAAATATCGGGGAGAAGAGCCTTGCCGACCTAAGCGGGCGACGCGGACCCGTACCTGGACATTTCGGGGAGCCTTGGCGGCCGCGCCCGGCCGTCGGATGCGCGTGCTGCTTCCGAGAGGTCCCGGCGGGCCCGTTCTTCCGCCATCTCCGGGGCGATCCTGCCAACCGCCGACGCATGGTCCGCCGGATCCCTCACGGCTGCGGACCGCGCATTCGCGCTTCCTTGCAAGTCCGATAGAGTTGCCAGCCGCCTGTCCGACGGGGACGCCTGGCACGCGCGGTTCCTCACCCGCCACGCCTGCGACCATATCGTGCTTTTCCGGGCAGACCGTCTCGTCCACGCCCGTGCGGTCGCCATCGCGCGCCATGGCATCGGTGTCGTCACCCTGAAGAGGGCTACACCCGTCCCGGCTACGCCACGGTCGAAGAGGCTGCGCCAACGACGCCCCCTTGGTCCGACGTCCGCCGCCCCGCGCCTGGATCCAATCCGATCCGGCCGCGCCCTTCGACAGCGACGTCCGTGCCAAGAAGCGTCTACATTCCGCTCTTCTACACGTTGCAGACCCCTCATGGCACGCGGCATCCGCCGCAGCCTCTGCGGTGGCAGCGTCGAAGAGCGTTCTGGGCAGTCGCCGCCGGAACCCATGCTGGAGGTCTGAACCGGTGACCTGGAATCGAGGTCCCGGAACGCCGGAGGCGCGTCCGGCTCTGCCGTCCCGGCTGCGGTGCGGTTTCGGGCGGATCTAAGGCGATGAGCGGGATATGGGATCCGGATTGACACGGAGATGGCCGCGCATCGCAACGGGTCCGGACTGGCGGTCGCCATGGCGCCTGCTGAGGGTGCGCGAAACCGCAGTGGTCAGGGGACGTGCGACCCGGTCGTTCGACCTGCCCTCGGACAGCGTTTTGGCGGCGCCGGCCGAAGGGCAGCCGGCGTTCCGTTCGCGGCTGCGGGGCGCGCGGGCCGCAACCTACCTGGGCGGGGCCGCGACTGGTCGGGGCCGCGGGGGGGGGGTGGCAGTCGCACCGCGCGAGTGAGCGCTTTCAATAGGTTTGTCACCACCCAAAAAAAGACAAACAAAATCAATAGCCTACAAATAGGCGTTTCACTGGATTTGTCACATTGAGGGTTGAGAGGAGGGTTCCGCGCGCTGGCGCCGTAAAATAGTCCAATGAAATCAATACAGCGATTTCGAAGTCGTGCGCGATTTTGCGCATGACCGGGAACCATATCAGTTCCCGGTTCCCGGTTCCCGGTAAATTAGCTACTTCGAGGAAGGCTTTCTTGCGCCGAAGAGTGGAACCGAAGGACCGACGAAAAACTGGGTTCCGCGCTGAGGGGCTTTGTTGCGCAAAGATTGGGTGAGGGATTCATCTCGTGAATCCAGCGTGGTAGCTGTCCTGCATGAGCAGACCGATCCCGCCGAGCTACAAGACAAAGAACTGGCCGGCCTACAACGAAGCGCTGAAGCAGCGTGGTTCCCTGACGATCTGGTTCGATCCGGACATGGTCTGGGTGCCGCCGCCGACCGGCAAGCGAGGCCGGCAGCCGTTATATAGCGACGCCGCGATCCAGGCATGCCTGACGATGAAAGTCCTTTTCGGCATGGCGCTCCGACAGACGACCGGGTTCATTGAAAGCCTCCTGCGCCTGGTCGGCCTCGACTGGGCGGTGCCCGACTTCAGCACACTGAGCCGGCGCCAGAAGRCCTTGTCCGTGACTATTCCCTACCGCGGCTCAGATGGGCCGCTGAACCTGTTGATCGACAGCACCGGCATCAAGGCAGAGGGTGAAGGCGAGTGGAACGCCCGCAAGCATGGCGGCGCGAAACGCCGTCTATGGCGCAAGATCCACATCGGCGTCGAYGAACRSACGCTGGAGATCCGAGCCATCGAGATCACCGGAAGCAACGTCGGGGACGCGCCCATGCTGCCCGAGTTGCTCAACCAGATCCCCGCCGGCGTGGAGATCGGATCGATCACCGCTGACGGAGCCTACGATACGCGCAAGTGCCATGACGCCGTCGCCGACCGCGGCGCCCATGCCGTCATACCGCCGCGCAAGAATGCCAAGCCGTGGAAGCCATCAACCCCAGCCGCCATTGCCCGGAACGAGGCTCTGCGCGCATCGAGATACCTCGGCCGCGCCATCTGGCGAAAATGGAGCGGATACCACCGCCGGAGCCGCGCCGAGACGAAGATGCATTGCGTGAAGCTACTGGGGCAGAGCCTCCTGGCGCGCGACTTCGATCGCCAGGTCGCCGAACTTCAGGTCCGCGCCGCCGTGCTGAACGGCTACACCGCGCTCGGCATACCCATCACAGAGCCTGCGGGATAAGTGCGTCCGGGGAAAGGGGAAGTCCGGGATTTACGGTCTTTGCGCAACAAAGCCCGCGACCAGCCCGATCCGAAGACGTCCCGTTGCGGCGACACCTGCAGATCGAGCATCGGCGAAAGCCGTTTGGACCTGCCGCAGAATCGTGCGGCTGCTGCAGATAAATCCATGGCCCGCGACCGTAAGGCGGGCCCCGGAAGGACTTCGCTCGAAGAGCGAAACACCAAGCTCGTCCTCGAGCTTTTGCACTCTCCGACTGACCATGGATTGACCTACGTGTCAGATCCCGCTTGATTGTATGGCCGCTTTTTGAAGAGCCTTGGCTTTTGGCGATGCCAGTCCTTGAGGGCGTCGATAGGCGTTCTGCCCTTCAGGACGGATTGCGGGAGCTGGCCGTTGTAGAGGCGGACATAGCGCAGGATCGTCTGCTCAAGGTCCTCGCCTGATCGGAAGCGATGACTCTGCAGGACGTCCTCGATCCGCCCGTTGAAGCGCTCCACCATGCCGTTGGTTTGCGGCCGCATCGGTGGTGCGAGGCGATGCTCGATCCCGAGGTCGGCACAGAGGCGGTCGAACTCGTGGTTGCCCGTGGCCGCGCGCTTGCGCAGGCCGAACAGCCGGTCGGTGAACTCCTTGCCGTTGTCGGTGAGAACACGTGTGATCTTCATCGGCGCGGCGCGCTCCAGGTCACGCAGGAAGCGGCGCGCGTTGGCGGCCGTCTTCGCTGGGTAGATGCGGACGAAGACCCATCGGGTCGCACGGTCAATCGCCACGAAGAGGTAGCGTCGCCGCTGCTCGTCCGGCATCTGCGGCAGGTATTTCACGTCGACATGCAGATAGCCGGGCTCATAGGCCCTGAAAGGCTTGTGCGCAGGCTTCGGCGCCTTTGGTGTGAGGTCGCGGAGCTTGCTCACCCCATGTCGCCGCAAACAGCGATCCAGCCCGGAGCGCGAGACGTTCGGGTTCAGGAACTCGCGAACGACGGACAGCAGGTCGTCGAGCGGCAACAGCAGAGCCTTCCGCAACGCTACGGCAACCGCCTCCTGGGCAGGGGTCAGCGTCGTCTGCAGCCTGTGCGCGGTGTGGCTGTGGTCGTGAACGCCATCCCGCTTGCGCCACTTCCAGACCGTCTGTTCGGAGATGCTGTAGCGCTCCGCAACCATCCACGCCGGCTCATCGCTCGCCTGCATCGCAGCTCTGATCCTGGGTGTCGTCGTCGCCTGCTTGTGAAGAGAGATCAGCATGATCGTCCCCCATCCCGAACCTCACGCAGAAACGACCTTGCCATGAAGAGCGCAGACCGGCGAGAGTCTATGTGATCGTCCGGGACTGAACACCTAGTGCGATCCGGACCGCCGGCATCGTCCCGCGGGCCGGGCGGCATGTCATCAAAGCGTTATCGAGAACATGTTGACGGATGGGCGCGCGGCGCCAATTCTGGCGCGGGATGGGGATCTGCCGCGATGACGATACACGAACTGCCGGAAAGCTGGCGCAGCGGCCGGGCGCGGGGGTTGCGGCTGGTGTTCGGCGCCACGTCGGTGCCGCTGCGCAGTCTGTCGCGGGGCGGTCTGTCGGTCGAGGCGCGCAGCGCCCCGCGCCTTCCGGGCCATGTGCATATCTACGCCGGCGACAGGCATCTGGCCAGCGGTCTGATCTGCTGCGACCGGATCGACGGGGACGAGCACCGTTTCCTGTTCAAGCGCATCACCCCCTGCAAAACCCGCCCGCCGCGCGACTACGCACCGGGAGAGCTCTGCCCCGCGCCCGACCGCGGAGCGGACCGCCTGCGCCAGGGGCTCTGACGAGATTTCCGACCATCCCCCTTGCAAAGCCCCGCGCCCGCCGTTAGTCACCGGCCCGACGCGCTGGTAGCTCAGTTGGATAGAGTATCTGACTACGAATCAGAGGGTCGGGGGTTCGAATCCTCCCCAGCGCGCCATTTCACTTTCGGCAGTTGAAATCCCTCCAACACCTTGAAAGGGAACGAAAAAGTCGGGGTTCGAACACCCTGATTTCGGCTGTATCGAACAGGCTCGGAAAACGCCAGTCGAAGCACCGTTTCCCGCTTATCCACCAGAAAAAGCAAATGAATGGCTCTGTTGCACAAACCCGGTGAGGGATTCATGTCGTGAGTCCAGCGTGGTAGCTGGACGACATGAGCAGACCCACACCGCCAACCTACAAGACCAAGAACTGGCCGGCCTATAATGAAGCGCTCAAGCGCCGTGGCTCGCTGACGATCTGGTTTGACCCAGAGATGATCTGGGATGCTGCGCCGACCGGCAAACGCGGCCGACAGCCAACCTACAGCGATACCGCCATCCAGACATGCCTGACGATGAAGGTTCTGTTTGGCATGGCGTTGCGCCAGACGACCGGGTTCGTCGAGAGCCTGTTGCGTCTGATCGGTTTGAACTGGGCGGTGCCCGACTTCAGCACGCTATCGCGCCGCCAGAAAACGCTGGCCGTGAACATCCCGTATCGTGGCTCCAACGGCCCAGTGCATCTCCTGATCGATAGCACSGGCATCAAGGTCGAGGGTGAAGGCGAGTGGAACGCACGCAAGCATGGTGGGCCCAAGCGGCGGGTTTGGCGCAAGATCCATCTTGGGATCGACGAMCAAACGCTGGAGGTTCGGGCGCTCGAGATTACCGGAAGCCACATCGGTGATGCGCCGGTGATGCCCGATCTGCTCAACCARATTCCGGCGGACGAGGCGATCGGCAGCGTCACTGCAGACGGTGCCTATGATACCCGCAAATGCCACGACGCCATCGCTGACCGCGGGGCGAATGCCGTCATCCCACCCCGCAAGAACGCCAAGCCGTGGAAGACCGTCACTGCGGGTGCCGTGGCCAGAAACGAGGCCCTGCGAGCTTCGAAATATCTCGGTCGMGCGATCTGGCGAAACTGGAGCGGATACCACCGCCGAAGCCGCGTCGAAACCAAGATGCACTGCGTTAAATTGCTGGGGCAGCGCCTCATGGCGCGGGACTTCGACCGACAAGTCGCGGAAGTCCAGGTCCGCATCGCCGTCATGAACGGCTACACCGCCCTTGGCATCCCTGTCACAGAGGCCGTGGGATGAATCCGTCCGGGGAAAGGGGAATCTCGGGTATTAAAAGCTTTGTGCAACAGAGCCTCGAAATTCCACCAACGCACCGCGATCCTCTATGATATGCCTCTGTAAGGTTCACTGTAAAGCATTAAGCTAGCTTGCTAGGACGTTGCTACCACTCAGGATTGTCTGCGTAAGGAGACGAAGCGGCCGCATTTCCGATTTGTACTGAGAGCCGCTCCGCACATTCAATTATGCTGCAGCCGTTGCTTCGATTTCGAAAAGCAGGCCCGATAATGCAAGGCGTGTGACCCCAAGCAAGGTCATCGGTGGTGCCACTTGGTGAGGGCCAAACCGCATCCCCATCAGGTCGAAGTTTTTCAAAGCCTCGTCCACGTCCGTCGCGTAGATGCCGAGCCGGACGACATTGCCGAGGTCCATGTCAGCCCCTTTCAGCACCGCCTCGAGATTGTCCAGGGCGAGGTCGATCTGTGCACGCATATCACCGGCATGTTGCGGATTTCCATTCGCGTCGACCGACGTTTGACCCGCGCAGATCAGCTGGCGCGTTGCGCCCTCGATCGCTTCGGCCTGGTTATATCCCAGCTTGATCGACCAATCCCACGGGTTCACTGCCGTTCGTTCCATGTCGCAATCTCCTTTTTACAGTTGCTGAAAAGGGGTAGAACAAAACGGTGCCAAATCTTGGCACCTTTTGTGCTATCGTTTGCGAATGAATGTAAGGCTCAGACATGATGCGATCGTCCGCACGCTGCGTCGGAACGGCACGTCTACGATCGGGGCGCTTTCGCAGGAGGTCGGGGCCTCCCGGCGGACCATTCTGCGCGATATCGGTGCCTTGCGGGAAGAAGGATATGTGATTCATTCCGACGTGGGGCGAGGCGGCGGAGTGCAGCTCGATCCGCAATCGCTGCACACGACGGCCAAGCTTCTGGTACCGGAGGTGTTTGCGTTGCTCATCAGCGTCGCGGCCATGCGGGCAGCCGGAAACCTGCCTTTCGCAGATCTTGCGGACCTTGGCCTGGCCAAGATCGAGAGGTCGCTGTCGGCTGACAAGGTCAGAGATTTGCGCGCGATGCTCGCATGCCTGCACATCGGTCAGTTGTCGCCGCTTCAGGATCTATCGGATATGGGGCGAATGGATGCGGATCTGCTACCTGCCTTCGAAACCGCGTTCCTTGCTCGACGGCTCCTCCGGTTCCGGTATCGCGATGCAAGAGGTCGCGAGACCCAGCGGGAAGTGGAGCCTCAGGCCATGCTCGTCCTGCCGCCACTATGGTACCTTGTCGGTTGGGACCCTGACCGCCATGGCTTTCGGCACTTCAGGATGGATCGGATCAGCAGTCCGGAAGCACTAGCGGAAACCAATTTCCGCAGAAGACACGTTCCCTTCGAAGATGATGTCTGTCCGTACAATGAACTTCGAAATCGGTGAGCCTTCAGGCCATCCAACCGTCGCCCCATATTCTTTGGAGGAAGGGACCGAAGCAAAAGTGATATGAGGCGTTTGGGCATCTCTCATGTGCGACCCGTGTGCACGGCAAGACTTTCGCACCTTTTCAGGCGCCAAGCCTGGAAAGACGCCAACCGTCCCATGCACGCCGCGCCTTCCAATTCTACGCGGCAAGCCGCGGCACCACACTCTCGACCAACCGCAGAAATCGTGAGTTGCAAGCCCCCGCAACCAAACCCCTCAAGAAACCATATTGATTTCAGTGTCTTGGGGGGTAGCGAGATATCGCCGCCCAATCAACCTAAGCAATATCAATGACCTAGACCCGTAGGTGCAAATCACCCCGCAACCAACTGTGACGGAGTAGAACGGCGGCCAATTGGCGTCGTTCTTGTGATGGATGGTCGCGATTTTGATTTTATTTCATGAAGTTGCACGGCGTCGTGTGCATCCTATGTTCATGCTCTAATCGCGCGATTTCGTGCTGCGTCGCAGGCAATTCGGCCCGTGGTACAGGGCTGTTCTACTCTGCGGTCCTGATCATCCTCCTGAACCGAAAGAATTACGGTGCCCATAGCCGGACCACTTCCGCCGAAGCGTTCGGCCGAAGCGTTTGATGAAGCGGAGAGGCTCGTTCCGCGCCCCCGCACCGGGGCTGCCCCTCTTCCAAGGCTTGGCGTTGCGGCGCGGCGGGAAGATTTCATGAACGTTCCGGTCTGCGATGGCGTCGCGGCAGGTGCGACCGTCATAAGCGCCGTCGGCGGTCACCGAGGCGATCGGCTCGTCCCTGGGGATCTGTGACAACAGGGCGGGCAGCATCGGCGCATCGCCCACGGTGCTACCGGTGAACTCGACTGCCCGGACCTCGAGCGTGCTCTCGTCGACGGCGAGGTGCACCTTGCGCCACACGCGCCGCTTGGCCCCACCATGCTTGCGCGTGCCACTCCCCTTCGCCGCGAACCTTGATGCCAGTGCTGTCTACGAGCAGGAGCAGCGGCCCGCCCGAACCGCGGTAGGGCAGTTGCACGGCCAAGGTCTTCTGTCGCCGACACAGCGTCGAGAAATCCGGCACCGACCAGTCGAGACCAGCCAGCTTCAGCAAACTCGCCATGAAGTCGGTCGTCTGTCGAAGCGGGAGCCCGAACAGGACCTTCACCGCCAGGCAAGCCTGGATCGCAGCGTCGCTGTGGACCGGCTGCGCGCCGCGCTTGCCCTACGACGCAGCGTGCCACGGCATCGACGGATCGAACCAGACGGTCAGCGATCCGCGTCCATGCAGCGCCGACGACCAGTTCAGGGTGCGGTAGGGGATAGGTGCGGGCTTGGACATGCCGCCCTGCTATATCGCTGGACTCACGATGTGAATCCCGGGCAGGCTTCGTGCAATAATGCCACCCCAAGGCGTCAGATAGGCTTGGGCCATTTGTGTGTGCGGATCATGTCCGCAGGGTTTAGGTGATCCCCGTTTCCCGGACAGATTTGCGGCGTTGCTAAGTTTGCCTGTTGATCATGCCGCCGCCTTCAGGTCTTGGCCCTGACGGGCCTCGACCGGTGTCCTTCCGCAACTTGACTATCCGCCTGACAATGATAGCTAATTGCCATGCGAACCTTGGTAGTTGATACGCTTTCGACGATCTTCTTTTTCACCGTGTTCGCAACGTTTTCCGAGTTCGTCATTGCGGGCATGGATGCGTCTGAGGTTTTGACGACGCGCCTTGTCATGGTACCGATCATGATCCTCACGGGACGACCCTACACCCGGTGGCGCGACTGGCTTTTCTCGAGGGTACGACCGCAGGCTCGTATGGTGGCGGTAGCGACAGATGTTGGCGCCTTCCTTGCGTTTCAGGTTCCGGTCTACGGTGCGACGCTCCTGATTGCAGGCGCGACCGTTGCGCAGGCCCTCACCGCGATCGGCTCAGCAATCCTGTTCATGATTATTCTTGCCCGACCGTTCGGTGTTTTCGTCGATCTGGTCCGGCGCGCGACCGGAGCAAAGGTCGCGCGGTGACTGACCGGATGGGTGAATTTAAGGTTCGCATGCCGGACAGGGTCTCCCCAGGAAAGGCAGCCGACCTCTACGCTCCTAGGATCGGATGAAATCAGCCTGGTAGACAGACTTCATATGTGCAGCTCCCGGCGTATGAGGTCGAGGGTCTGCATCATGTCGAGGGTTGCATCCAGCGGACGCTTAGGCGTCTCCGTCTGCTCCGTCGCGATGGCGCGGGCGACCTCGGCGGCCTCGTAGTACAGCCCTTCGAAATGGCGGCCGGGGGTCTCCTCGTAGTGCAGTCGGATCGAGCCATCGGCGGACAGCACCTCGAACGGGCCGGGCAGGTTGAATTCGCTGCCGAAGCGCACAGTGCCGCCGGTGCCTACGATTGCGGCATTTGTCGGGGTTAGACCATAAAGCGTCGTCGACATTGTTCCCTGGTTGCCGTGGGCGTCCGACAGGATTACCGAAAGCTGCCCGTGGACGCCACTTTCATCGTCCTGCTTCATGCCGACGACCCTCGTCGGCACCCCCATAAGCCGGTTCAGGAGCGAGATGGGATAGGTCCCCAGATCGTAAAGTGGCCCGCCCGCGAGGTCGGGTCGGAAGATGCGGTGATCGCGGGTGAAGTATTCGCCGTATTCGGTATGGATCGACTTGATCTCGCCAAGCGCGCCGGAAGCGACGATCTGGTCAAGCACATCGAACTTCGGCAGGAAATAGGTCCAGAGGGCCTCGGCCAGGAACAGCCCCTTCTTCCGGGCCAGCGCCACCATCTCGGCCGCCTGTGGATGATCCAGCGCCATCGGTTTTTCGACCAGCACGTTCCGCCCGGCCTCGAGCGCCAGCATCACGTGGTCGCGGTGATGGTTGTGCGGCGTTGCCACGTAGATCACGTCGAGACTGTCATCCCTGACGAGTGCGTCGTAGCTGCCATGCGCCGTCTCGATCTTCTGACGGGCGGCGAAGGCGTCGGCACTGTCCTGGTTGCGCGAGCCGACAGCCGCAATCTCCTGCCGTGTATGTGCGCGGACGGAGCGGATGAACTGGTCGGCGATCCAACCGGTGCCCAGGATCCCCCATCGCAAAGCAGGGGCCTCCATCGGATCAGGGATGCGGGATGTCGGCAATTCGGTCGGGAAGGTCATTCGGTTTCTCCTGCCACAGCTTGCCAGGCGCGGGTTTGTACGGAGCGTTCCATCGCATCCATGATGCGCATGTTCTCAAGGCCGAACGCGAAGTTCGGATCGCAGTCCTGCCCCGCGCAGAGGCCCGAAATGAGGTCGCGGACCTCGATCACCTTGACGTCGAAGTATCCCAGCCCTCCGCCGGCGAAATCGAACGGGAAGAAGGCCGAGAATTGCGGGACCTGGCTGCCCGCGAGAAGCGTCTTGAACCCCCGGTCGGGTTTCGGATCACCGAAGCGCGAGACTTTCAGTTCGTTAAACCGCTCGCCGTCCATCAGGATCGTGCCCTCGGTGCCCGAGACCTCCCACGAGATACCGAAGACCTTGCCGGCGGACACGCGGCTCGCCTCGATCGTGCCGCCCGCTCCGCTCGCAAAGCGGACGAGCGCCTGGATCTGATCCTCGTTCTCGACCTCTCGCCGGGGCGAGTCGGCGGCGGCCTTCGCGCTGTAGCTGGCCGCGCCTTGCGGAATGGGACGTGTCGGGAAATAGGTCTGGGCCTGGGCGATGGTGCTCTCGACCGGCCCCATCAGGTATTGCGCGACCGAAATCACGTGGCTGCCCAGATCGCCGAGCGCGCCTGAACCCGCCTCCTTGCGGGTGCAACGCCACGAGAACGGCAGATCGGGGTCGTTGAAGAAGCCCTGATCGAACCAGCCGCGGAACCGCATGGGCGTGCCGATCTCGCCCCGCTCGATGAGCTGCTTGGCGAGCATGGCCGCGGGCGTCTTGACGTTGTTGAAGGCCACCATGGTCTTCACGCCCTTCGCCTCCGCGGCGGCGGTCATCTCTTCGGCCTCGACGACAGTGACCGACAACGGCTTTTCGCAATAGACGTGCTTGCCTGCGTCGATGGCGGCCAGCGCCATCTCGTGGTGCAGGACATTGGGCGATGTGATGTCGACCACGTCGATCTCGGGATCCTCGACCAGCGCGCGCCAGTCGCCGGTGTGCCGTTCGAACCCGAGGCGGGAGGCAGCGCTTTCGGCCAGATCAGCACTGGCATCGGCCAGCATCGACAGATGCGGCACGCGAGGCAGGTCGCGATAGAGCATCGCAGCGCGGCGGAACGCGTCTGCATGAGCCTGCCCCATGAAACCCGAGCCGATGAGGCCGATATTGATGGTCTTTTGTGTCATTGTCCGTCTCCGAAGAGGCTCGTGACGTGGGCGTGCGCGCGGCGGACCGCGGGGAAGGGGGGCGCAAGCGCGGGGTCCTGCTCAGCCTCCACGACGAGCCAGCCCGCATAGCCGCTGTCCTCGACGAAGCGGGCGAGCGGCCCGAAATCGAGATCGCCGTCGCCGGGAACCGTGAACATGCCCGCACGCACGCCCGCGTTGAAACTGAGGTCCGCGCGACGGACGCGGTCGAAGACCTGCCTGCGCACGTCCTTGAGGTGGATATGCGCCACCCGGTCGCCGTGCCGCTCGATCAGCCGGGTGTAATCGACGCCGCCCGCGACCGCGTGGCCCGTGTCGAGCAGGAGGCCCACCTCTGGACCCGCGTGATACATCAGCCTGTCGATCTCGTCGCCGGTTTCGGCCACCATCATCAGGTGGTGGTGGTAGGCAAGCCGGAGGCGATGTTCTTCTATCAGACGGTGGGAGAAGTCGGTCAGGCGCTGCGCGTAGGCGGGCATGTCGCCTTCGGACATGATCCGACGGGCCGACATGCCCACATCCAGCGGGTCGCCAGCGGCCATCATCGCGGTCTCGCCGTAGACCATGACCTTGCATCCCATCGCGGACAGCAGACGGGCGTGATCCGCAACGGCCGCCATCTCGGCCTCGACGCCGTCCTCGGCCAGCCGTCCTGAATGCCAGCCGGAAGCCAGATCCAGCCCGAAGCTGTCCAGCAGGTCTGTCAGTACGGCGGGATCGGTCGGGAATTTGCGGCTTGTCTCAACGCCGGCGTAGCCGGCTTCCGCCGCCTCGCGCAGGCAGTTTTCAGCCGGTGTATCGCGGCCGAACTCCTCGATAACTTCGTTGATCCATGAGAGCGGGCTGACGCCCAGGCGCACGGCTTCCGGCAGGCTCACGACGCGGCCTCCGGCATCCAGTCGGGGCCGAAGGCAACCGCCTGGCCGGTCCCGGCCGAGACGATGGCGGCCTCGACCAGCCGCTGCGCCTCGAAGCCGTTGCGGATGGTCGTGAGTGCCGGCGTGCTGTCGCGGATGAGGTCCACGAAGGCCGTCATCTCGTCGCGATAGGCGTCCGCGAAACGTTCGATGAAGTAATTCATTGGAGGAGCAGCGGTGCTGCCGTCCGGGCGAGCGATGCGAACGCTCGATGCCGGCTTGTTGTCCACGAACAGCACCTCGTGCTCGCAAAGCGCCTCAAGCCGTTGGTCGTAGCCCAACGGCCCGCGCCGGCAGTTGATCACCTGTGCCATGCGGCCCGAGACGGTCGTCAGCGTGATCATCAGGGTGTCGATGTCGCCGGCCTCGCCGATCTCCGGCGAGATCAGGCACGATCCGGTCGCGTAGACCGTCGCGACATCCTCCTCCA
This sequence comes from Palleronia rufa, assembly GCF_000743715.1. GTDB lineage: Bacteria > Pseudomonadota > Alphaproteobacteria > Rhodobacterales > Rhodobacteraceae > Palleronia > Palleronia rufa. The sequence goes on along the minus strand of NZ_JQEY01000001.1, from coordinate 827,248 downwards.
GCAGGAAGCGGCACATGTCCATGTCGTGGATGGCGGTATCCCGGAACATGCCGCCCGAGGTGCGCACGTAGGAGGCGGACGGCGGCGTCGGATCGCGGGAGACCATCGCGACATGCTCGAGCCTGCCAGCCGCGCCGCTGAGGACGCGATCCCGAACCTGCCGGAAGCTCGGGTCGTAGCGACGCTGGAAGCCCAGCATGCAGGCGATGCCGGACGCTTCGACCGCCTGAGTGGCTTCGGCCACCTGCGCGAAATCGAGGCTGACGGGCTTTTCGCAGAACACAGCCTTTCCCGCCTCGGCCGCCCGCAGAAGAAGCGGGGCGTGGCTGTCGGTCGAGCTTGCGATGATGATGCCGTCGACAGTGGCGTCTGCGAAGACGGTATCGGCGTCGGTAAGACTCGCACCGGTGCGAGTTGCAAGTTCTTCTGCATGCGCGCCCGCGACCGGATCGACGATGTAGGAAAGGGTCGCGCCGAGCGTTGCCGCGGCGTTTAGCGCGTGAACCTGGCCGATGCGGCCCGCGCCGAAACAGGCGAGTTTGATCATGACGGTCCTCCCTTCGTCGCGGCCGTTCTCCTCCGAAAGCGGCCTGACGCCTCTTTACGATTGCCGACGCGAGGTCGATACATCGAGATTGATGAAATCTCATCAAGCGAGGCGACATGAGATCAAAGGCGACCGCACGCGACGTCGCCCGGGAGGCAGGCGTGTCGCTGGCGACCGTGGACAGGGTGCTGAACAATCGTGGCGGCGTCGCGCCCGAGAAAGAGCGACGCGTGGTGCTCGCGGCGCGGCGGCTGAAGCTCGACCGTGCGCTCGAATTCCGCGCCGCGCGCACGCTCAGGATCGGTGTATTCGTGCAGCCACCATCGAACCCGTTCCACGCGGCGTTGGCAGAGGCCGCCGAGCGCCAGAACCGGGGCCCAAACCCGTTCAACTTCGAGCTTTCCGTGCTGCATGTCGATCCTGCCGCACCGAGCCGCACGGCGCGGACAATCCAAGAGACAGCCGCCCGCTTCGACGCGTTGATCATCTGCGCAGCCGAAGATCCCGAGATCGTCGTTGCCTTGCGTAGCTTCGCGGCAACGGACAAGCCTGTAGTCGCGCTCGCCACGGATTTCGGGCCTGATGTTCCCCATATCTACGTCGGACCGGACGACTACCGCGCTGGGAGGGTTGCTGGACACCTGATGGGCCGATTTCTGGGCCGTGAGGGCGGCAAAGTGCTTCTCATAGCCGGGATGATGTCGATGATCGGGCAGAGACAGCGGCGCGAAGGGTTTCGCGCCGCGATCACCGAGGATTTCCCCGAAGTCGAAATTGTGGAGGAGGTTGAAAGTGGGGAGAACGGCGAGAGGGCCGGGCTACTTGTTGCGTGGACGCTTGCGCGGCACCCGGACCTCTGCGGTGTCTACAACGCCTCGGCGGGTGCGGCCGAAATCGCCGAGGCGCTGGCTCGCGTGCCTGATCGGGACCGATGTGTGTTCATCACCCATGAGCTGACCGAGGATCGTCGCCGTCTGCTGCGCGCCGGTGCCATCGACGCGATCATCGATCAGAACCCCGACTTAGAGTTGCGGATCTCGGTCGAGGCGCTGGCCGAACGTTTCGGACGCCTCGAGACCGGCCCCATGACCACGATCACGCCAGTCCGCATCCACACTCGTGAGAATTGCTGATCGACTGACCGTTTTCCTTGCGACATCTTCTGCATCAGCGTTAAGCTGTTTCTGCATCAGGAGTGATTGAATGTCATCAAGGCCCACCATCAAGGACATCGCTGCCGAAGCAGGGGTTAGCACGGCAACCGTGGACCGTGTCCTCAACGGGCGGGTGCAGGTGCGCGATGAGACCGTGCGCAAGGTGGCCGACGCAGCGCACAGGATCGGGTATCATGCAACGGGCCTAATCGATCAGCGGCTCGTGCCGACTATGCCGAAGATGACGTTCGGATTCGTGCTGCACAAAGGGAAACAGGAGTTTTATCGGAATTTCGCGCGCGAGATCGAACAGGCTGTCGCAAATCGCCGCGACATCCACGGCAAGGCAGTTATCCGCTACGCCGCCGATCAGAACCCGGAAAGCTTCCTGCAGGAAATCGACGCGATATCCGGGGAGGTCGATGCGCTGGCGAGTTCCGCGGTCAATCATCAGAATATCAATCGCGAGGTGCAGAGGCTGCAAGGCCAAGGAACTCCCTGCTTTGCCCTGCTCAACGATTTCGCCCAAGGAGTCCGCGAGAATTATCTCGGCCTCAATAACATGCAGGTCGGCCGTATCGCCGCGTGGCTCATAAGCAATACGCAAAGTGAGCCGGGCAAAGTGGCCGTCTTCGTCGGCGGTAGTCGATGGCACGGACATCAGCTGCGCGAGACAGGGTTTCGCAGCTATCTGCGCGAAAGCGCACCCGACTTCAGCGTTGTCGATACGCTTGTGAACCTCGAGACGCGCACCGTCACTCACGAGGCGACCATCGATCTTCTTGCGCGCCACTCGGATCTGCGTGGCATCTATGTGGCTGGCGGCGGGATGGAGGGTGCGATCGCGGCCCTGCGCGAGGTTCGGCCGCCAGGGAAGGTGTCTCTCGTGGTGAACGAAATGACGGAGGAAAGCCGTGCCGGACTGGTAGACGGCTATGTTACGATGGTGATTGCGACACCCCTCGCGCAGCTCTGTGCCGATCTCGTCGAGATGATGATAAGCGCTGTGAGCACGGGGTCTTCCGAGACACCGGGCCAACACTTCCTTGAGCCGAGGCTTTATCTACCAGAGTCAATTTGAGCAGAGTTTGATGTTTTTGCATCATTTCGCAGGCGTCGTGATCTGTCATAAATGATGTAAAATACATCGCGCTGATTGACCGAATCCTCGCCTTGTATCATGGATGTCCTTGCCGAGGAGACGTGGGGCCGAACCCACGGGCAAAGGGAGGAAACAGCGACGAGACCGTATCTGATGATGCGATTGCTTGTCGCTGAACTGGTGAGGCAAGCTCCTCTCCGACCTTAGGGCCATCCGCCTCCAAAGCACTTAATTGGCCGTTTCAGCGGCACGCCCGGCCAATCGGGATGATGGCTGGAAACCACAAGTGGGAGGAGACCCCGAGATGAAGAAGCTATTCGCCGCCACCACACTGGCGACCCTGATGTCCACCTCTGCCATGGCAGAAACGATCGGCGTCTCGATGGCGCTGTTCGACGACAACTTCCTGACCGTTCTGCGCAACGGCATGATCGAGCAGGCGGAGGCGATGGATGGCGTCGACATCCAGGTCGAGGACGCGCAGAACGACGTGGCTCGCCAGCTTGACCAGATCAACAACTTCATTGCCTCGGGCGTCGATGCAATCATCGTGAACCCGGTCGACACTTCTGCCACGCAGGCGATGTCCGATGCTGCCGCAAGCGCCGGTGTGCCGCTCGTCTACGTCAACCGCATGCCGGTCAACATCGAAACCCTGCCCGACAACCAGGCTTTCGTCGCCTCCGACGAGCGCGAATCCGGCACACTCCAGACGATCGAGATCTGCGATATTCTGGCCGAGCAGGGCACCGACCCTGCGCGGATCTACGTCATGATGGGTGAGCTGTCGAACCAGGCTGCCGTCGTGCGCACTCAGGACATCGACGACGTGATCGCCAACGACCAGTGCGCCGTCGAGATCGAGGAAATCGACCGCCAGACCGCAAACTGGTCGCGCGACGAGGCGCAGGACCTGATGACCAACTGGCTGTCGACCGGCGAGCCCTTCGATGCCCTGATCGCCAACAACGACGAGATGGCCATCGGCGCCCTTCAGGCGATGAAGGCATCGGGCATCGCCATGGAGGAAGTCGTGGTGGGCGGCATCGACGCGACCCAGGACGCGCTTCTTGCGATGGCGGCGGGCGAGCTCGACGTCACGGTCTTCCAGGACGCCGCCGGTCAGGGCGCAGGCGCGCTCGACGCCGCGCTCAAGCTCGCGAACGGCGAAGAGGTGGATCAGCGGGTCTACGTGCCGTTCCAGCTCGTGACGCCCGAGAACATGTCCGAGTTCACCACTAAGAACTGATCCGTGTTGGATCACCCCGGGTGCGTCGCCGACGCGCCCGGGACCTGCCGAGCCAATTCGTACATCCGAAGGAGGAGGGTCGAGATCATGGCCGAAGCATCGCATGGGATCGGAGGGCTGACGTTCGATACGTCGAAGCGCAGCTTGCCCCCTGAAGCGGGGGTTGCGATTGCCCTCGTTCTGATCGTTGTCATTTTTGAGCTGCTGGGACGGCTCTTGATGAACGACAGTTTCCTGTTCAACACCCGCGAGAACGTGGACGGTCTGTTCAACGTCGCCCGGCTGCAGATCATCATCCTTCAGGTCTCGATCATCGGGATCATCGCGCTCGGCGTGACGCAAGTGATCATCACCGGCGGGATCGACCTGTCCTCTGGCTCAATAGTCGCCGCCACCGCGATGATCGCCATGAGTTTCGCGCAAGTCGGCGAGATCAACGGTCTCGAGAACACGCGCGCGGTCTTCTTCGAGCAGGGGCTCGTCGATCTTCCGGTCATACTGCCGATCGCCGTGGGCATCGGCTGCGGTCTTGTCGCGGGGCTGATCAACGGGTTGCTCGTGGCCTATACCGGCATCCCGCCGTTCATCGCGACGCTTGGCATGATGGTGTCAGCGCGCGGTGTTGCCAAGTGGTGGACCGCCGGACAGCCGGTATCCTTCCCGACCGAAAGCTATGCCGCCATCGGTGCGGGCATGATGCCGGTGTTCATCTTTGCCTTCCTCGCGATCCTGTTTCACCTGATTCTGCGCCACACCGTCTACGGCAAGCACACCTATGCGATCGGCTCGAGCGAGGCGGCGGCGCGCATGTCGGGCATCAAGGTCGCGCGGCACAAGGTGCTGGTCTACACGATCGCGGGTCTTCTCGCCGGTGTGGCGGCACTGGTGCTCAGCTCCAAGAACCTGACAGCGCAGGCCGGCATGGGCATGATGTATGAACTCGATGCCATCGCGATGGCCGTCATCGGGGGCATCTCGCTCCAGGGCGGGCGTGGATCGATCCTCGGCACCGTGCTCGGTGCGATGATCTTCGGCGTAATCATCTCGGGTTTCACGTTCCTGCGCCTCGACGCGTACTATCAGGAAATGGTGAAGGGCGCGATCATCGTCGGCGCCGTGGTTCTCGATCAATGGCGCCAGCGCCGCGCTGCAATCGGAAAGTAAGGGAGGATACCATGGCAAGCGATATCCAGACCAATCTGTCAGGGGCCGAAGCGCCGAAGTCAGACACCCAATTGGGAGACGTGATCCTTCGCACCAAAGGCCTCACCAAGCACTACGGCGGCGTTCACGCGCTGGTCGACTGCAACTTCGAGATCCGCAAGGGCGAGCATGTAGCGATCATGGGCGACAACGGCGCCGGTAAGTCGACTTTCGTGCGCCAGATCACCGCGGTCGAACAGCGCACCGCCGGAAAGGTCTGGTTCGACGGGCAGTATGTCGAATTCGACGGTCCGCTCGAGGCACGCGAGGCAGGCATCGAGACGGTCTTCCAGACTCTCGCTTTGGCAGATCACCTGGACGTGCCGGATAACCTGTTCCTGGGCCGAGAAAAAACACGCTTCGACTGGCTCGGGCCGTTTCGTGTACTGGACTATAAGGGCATGCGCGAGGCGACCCGCCAAGGTCTCGAGAAGACGGGGGTTAAAATCCCCAACCTCTCGAATACGATCCAGTACATGTCGGGCGGCCAGCGGCAGTGCGTCGCGATCGCGCGGACGGCGACTTTCCATTCCAAGCTCACGATCATGGTTGAGCCGACCGCGGCGCTCGGCGTGCAGGAGACCGAGCAGGTCGAGAACATCATCCGAACGCTGAAAGAGCAGGGTGAGCCGCTCATCCTCATCAGCCACAACATGCGGCAGGTGATGGATCTCTGTGACCGGATCGTCGTGTGGCGACGCGGTCGCGTCGTTGCGAACCTCCGCAAGGAGGAGACCGACGGCCAGGACGTGGTCGCCTACATCACCGGCGCCAAGACGCAGCCGGAATACGCGGACGCTGCCTGACTTTCACCTCAACGGCCGGACCGAGATGTCCGGCCAGCCTGACCACCTGCCCGCGGCAAGGCCCTGCGCCCTGCCATTGGCCACCTGCATCCCGGAGGCACCCGAAATGAAGATCGCCCTCGACCCGTTCATGCACCGCCACCTCAGCCTCGAGGAGTTGCCTTCGAAGGTGGCCGAGCTTGGCTATGAACATATCGAGCTGAGCCCGCGCGCAGATTTTCTCGAATGGTTCAAGGCGCCGCGCGTGTTTCCTGACCGCATCAAGCGTTTCAAGAAGGCGCTTTCCGACGCCCATGTCGAGGTGGCGACACTCCTGCCGATGTATCGTTGGGCCTCGAACGACGAGGAGGAGCGCAAGGCAGCCGTCCGCCATTGGAAGCGCGCCATCGAGATCGCCGTCGAAATGGGCGTCGATACGATGAACAGCGAATTCGGTCGCGGCCCTCATCCTGACAAGGGCACCTGCTACTGCTGCCACACCGGCAGCATGATCGAAGCCTGCGAGGACGCGTGGTGGAGGTCGATGGAGGAACTGGTGCCGGTCCTGGAGAAGGAGGGCATCCAGCTCAACATCGAACCCCACCCCGAGGATTGGGTCGAGACGCTGCAGCCGTCGGTCGACCTGATCCGCACGGTCAACTCGAAGAACGTGCGCTTTCTCTACTGCACGCCGCACACCTTCTATTTCGGCGACGACACCGTGGCGATGCTGCGCGAGTGCGCCGACGTGCTCGCCCATGTTCACATCGCGGACACGTTCAACCACAAGGCCAGTTCGGGGCTTCGCTACATCATCAATCCGCCCGGCTCGTCTGCGCGCGTTCATCAGCACCTGAATATCGGGCAGGGCGAGGTGCCTTGGGATGATTTCTACAAGACTCTCGCCGAAATCGGTTTCGACGGGATCATGACCGCCTGCGTCTTCGCCTGGGAAGAGAAGGCCGACGAGAGCGGCAAGTTCATGCGCGCAGAGATGCAGCGCCTCATCGACAAGCATTTCAACTGAGGATCACGGAATGACCATTTCTCAGACTATCTCAGCCGACGTCGGCACCCGGCTTGTCCGCATCGGTGTCATCGGCACCGGCATGATCGGCACCGACCATACCCGCCGCATTCAGGAGGTCCTGACCGGCGCCGAAGTCGTGGGTCTTTACGACTACGCGCCCGCCAACGCCGAGAAGCTCAAGGGCGCGCACGCGCCGAACGCGCAGATCTTCGAAAGTGGCGAGGCGCTGATCGCGTCCGGCGACATCGACGCCGTGCTTGTCTGCTCGACCGGTTCCACGCACGAGCAATACGTTTTGGCGGCCATCGCAGCCGGCAAGCCGGTGTTCTGTGAGAAGCCACTGGCAACAACCGCCGAGGCCGCGAAGGGCATCGTCGACGCCGAGGTGAAGGGCGGCAAGCGCCTGGTTCAGGTCGGCTTCATGCGTCGCTTCGACCAGGGTTACAACATGCTCAAGCGCACGATGGAGGAAGAACTGGGCGAGCCGCTCATGATCCATTCCTGCCACCGCAACCCGGCCGTGCCGGAGCAATACGTGACGCCGATGGCGATCCACGACACTTTCATCCACGAGATCGACACGTTTCGCTGGCTGCTGGACGACGATTTCGTCTCGGCGCAGGTCATCTTCCCTCGCAAGACAAAGCATGCCCATGCCAAGGTCGCGGACCCGCAGATCGTGCTGCTCGAAACCTCGAAAGGAGTGCGGATCGACTGCGAGATATTCGTCAACTGCCGCTACGGATATGACATCCAGTGCCAGATCGTCGGCGAGGAGGGGGTCGCGAACCTGCCCGAGCCGATGGCCATCGCCACACGCAAGGAGGCGCGCCTTGGACAGTCGATCCTGACCGACTGGAAAGACCGGTTCAAATCCGCCTTCGACGCTGAGCTTCAGGACTTCGTTGACCGCGTGCCAGGCGGCACCACCGGCGGGCCGTCCGCATGGGACGGCTACGTCGCGGCGATCTCGTCCGATGCCTGCGTCGAGGCGCAGGAGACCGGCAAGATCGTGGACATCTCCCTGCCGGCGCGCCCGGCGCTCTACGACTGAGGGGGCCTCGTCATGGACTTTGCTATCAACCACATCTCGGCGCCGAAGCTCTCGGTTCAGGACTTCTTCGCGATGGTCCGGCGTCTCGGCGCGGACAAGGTCGAGATCCGCAACGACATTCCCGACGTGATGAACAATGTGGCGCCCGAGGACGTCAAGGCGGCGGCCGAGGCGGCGGGCGTGACGATCCTGTCGATCAATGCGCTCTATCCCTTCAACGTATGGTCCGGCGATCTGCCGGCACGGGCCGAGAAGATGGCCGACTATGCCGCCGCCTGCGGCGCCAAGGCGCTGGTGATGTGTCCGCTGAACGACGGAACGACAGTTTCGCGCGATGACCTGGTCGAGGCGCTGAAGAACATGGCGCCTATCCTGCGCGAGCGGGGCCTGACAGGCCTTGTCGAGCCACTGGGCTTTCCGGTCTCGTCCATGCGGACCAAGGCCGAGGCTATCGCGGCCATAGAGGCCGCGGGCGGCGCGGGCGTCTACAAGCTGATGCACGACACCTTCCACCATCATCTCGCGGGTGAGGCCGAGTTCTTCCCCGAATGGACCGGCCTCGTACATATCTCGGGCGTGACCGACGCGCGCGTTGCGGTGGACGACATGTTGGACGCGCATCGCGTGCTCGTCGACGACAAGGATCGGCTCGAGAACATCCCGCAGATCAAGGCCCTTCTGGCCGCCGGGTACAATGGCCCGATCTCCTTCGAGCCGTTTGCCGAGGAGGTTCACGCCCTTGACGATCCCGAAGCGGCGCTGCGCGAGAGCATCGGTTTCGTGACCGCAGGGGTAAAGGAAACCGCGTCGGCTCAGTGATCGGTGCGGACAGGCCGGGCGATATCCTCCCAAGGTCGCCCGGCCACCCGATAGACGAATGAAGGAAATGCGGACATGAAGACCCTTGATGTCATCACAATCGGTCGGTCCTCGGTCGACCTTTACGGCGATCAGATCGGCGGACGGCTCGAGGATATGGGGTCGTTTTCCAAGTATATCGGCGGCTCGCCCACCAACATCGCCTGCGGGACGGCGCGGCTGGGGCTGAAGTCGGCCGTCATCACAGGCGTCGGCGACGAGCACATGGGCCGCTTCATCACTGAACAACTGGCCCGCGAAGGTGTGAACACCGATGGCGTGAAGGTCGATCCCGACAGGCTGACGGCGCTCGTCCTTCTGGGCATCCGCGACCAGGAGCAGTTCCCGCTGATCTTCTACAGGTCTGATTGCGCCGACATGGGCCTGACCGAGGAGGACATTGACGAGAGTTTCATTCGCAGCGCCCGCGCGGTGGTGGCGACCGGCACGCACCTGTCACATCCCAAGGTCGAAGCAGCGACGCTCAAGGCACTGAAGATCGCACGTGAGGCCGGACTGCAGACCGCGCTCGACATCGATTACCGTCCGAACCTCTGGGGTGTCGCCGGCCACGGCGAAGGAGAGAGCCGCTTCGTCGAAAGCGCGGCCGTCACGGCCAAGCTTCAGGAAAGCCTGCATTACTTCGACCTGATCGTCGGCACCGAAGAGGAATTCCACATCGCCGGCGGCTCGACCGATACGATTGAGGCGCTGCGCGCGGTACGCAAGGTCTCGGGCGCGACGCTCGTCTGCAAGCGCGGTCCGATGGGGGCCTCGGCCTTCGAAGGCGACATTCCGGGCAGCCTCGACGATGGCCAGACCGGCCCAGGCTTCCCCATCGAGGTCTTCAACGTGCTGGGCGCCGGGGACGGCTTCATGTCGGGCCTTCTGAAGGGCTGGCTCGACGGTGAGGACTGGCCGACAGCACTGAAATACGCCAATGCCTGCGGCGCCTTCGCCGTCTCGCGTCACGGCTGCACCCCGGCCTACCCGTCGTGGGAGGAGCTGCAGTTCTTCTTCGAGCGGGGCATCGTGCGGCCGGACCTTCGCAATGATGTGGACCTCGAACAGGTTCACTGGGCCACGAACCGCGCGGGCGACTGTACCTCGGTCAAGACCTTCGCCTTCGATCACCGCGTGCAGCTCGAGGAGATGGAGGGCTACACCCTGGCAAAGGGGTCGGCCTTCAAGGAGCTGTGCCTTGACGCTGCGCTTCGGGTGCAAGACGGGCGACCGGGCTACGGCATCCTTTGCGACAACCGTATCGGCCGCTCAGCCCTGCACAAGGCATCGGGAACCGGGCTCTGGATCGGCAGGCCGACGGAGCTTCCTGGATCCCGTCCCATCGAGTTCGAGCCGGAGCTGGGTGATGATCTCGGCGGGCTGCGCGAGTGGGCCAAGGAGAATGTCGTGAAGCTTCTGGTGTTCTGCCACCCGGACGACGACGACAAGACGGCAGGCATGCAAGTCGCACGGGTCAAACGGCTGTTCACGGCCGCGCGGCGCAACAACCTCGAGTTCCTGCTGGAGATCATCCCGTCGAAAGTCGGCCCCGTCGACGACGAGACCTCCGCGAAACTGATCCAGACGTTCTATGACGCGGGAGTTTATCCCGACTGGTGGAAGCTCGAGCCGTTCAGGACCCGCACCGCCTGGCAGAACGCCGTCGCCGCGATTGAGCGCCACGACCCGCGGACGCGCGGCATCGTGGTGCTGGGCCTTGATGCGCCCGAGGCCGAGTTGGCCGAAAGCTTCCGGCTGGCGGCCTCGTTCCCGCTGGTCCGGGGATTTGCCGTTGGCAGAACCGTCTTCGGCCAGGTGGCTCGCGACTGGATGGCAGGCCTGATTGACGACGTCGATGCGATTGCGACCATGGCCGACAATTATACGCGGCTCTGCCGCATCTGGGACGACGCCCGCGCAGGCGCGAAGGAGGAGGTGGTCGCATGACCAACACGATCAAGCTCACGGCCGCGCAGGCCATGGTGAAATGGCTCTCGGTCCAGATGACGGAAGAGGGCGAGCGCTTCATCGAAGGTGTCTGGGCCATCTTCGGCCACGGCAATGTCGCCGGTATCGGCGAGGCGCTGCATCGGTACCGGGACGATATCCTGACGTGGCGCGGACAGAACGAACAGACCATGGCCCACGCAGCCATCGCCTATGCCAAGACCAAACGGCGGCGGAAGGCGATGGCCATCACCTCTTCCATCGGGCCGGGCTCGACCAACATGGTCACCGCCTGCGGGCTGGCGCATGTGAACCGACTGCCCGTCCTGATGATCTGCGGCGATGTCTTCGCAAACCGGCGCCCCGACCCCGTGCTCCAGCAGATCGAGGATTTCGACGACGGAACGGTCTCGGCGAACGACTGCTTCCGGCCGGTCGCGCGTTATTTCGATCGCATCTCGCGGCCCGAACATCTGCTGACCGCGCTACCGCGCGCGATGGCGATGATGACCGATCCGCAGAATTGCGGCCCCGCCGTGCTCGCCTTCTGCCAGGATGTGCAGGCCGAGGAATTCGATTACCCCGAGGACTTCTTCACGCCGCACACATGGCGCATTCGGCGACCGGAGCCCGATCCGCGCGAGTTGGCCGACGTCGCCCGGATGATCGCCGAGGCCGAGTGCCCGGTGATCGTGTCAGGCGGGGGCGTGCTTTATTCCGGAGCCGACGAAATACTTCGGACTTTCGCCGAAACCCACAACATTCCCGTGCTGGAAACCCAGGCCGGGAAGGGTGGCATCGCCGCGAGCCACAAGCTGAACTTCGGCTCGCCGGGCGTGACCGGATCGGGCTGCGGCAACGAACTGGCGGCAAAGGCGGACCTTGTCATCGGGGTCGGCACGCGTTTCCAGGACTTCACCACCGGCTCGTGGACGGTTTTCGGCCGCGAGGGGCGCAAGCTCGTATCGATCAACCTGCATCCCTACGACGCGTCCAAGCACCTTGCGACGCCGCTCGTCTCCGACGCGAAAGTCGCGCTCGAGAAGTTGACCGCAGCACTTGGCGCTCTGCGCTTCGACGCGCATGATCCGTCGGCACGCGAGGACTGGATCGCCGAGGTCGGCCGCGTCACCGCGGCGCCGGAGCCCGACACCAACGCATCGCCCACCGACGCACAGGTGATCGGCGCGGTCCAGCGCGTGGCGCAGGACACGACCGTTGCGATGTGCGCCGCCGGCACAATGCCCGGTGCGCTGCAAGTCCTTTGGCAGGCCGCGCATGGCGGATATCACATGGAATATGGCTATTCCTGCATGGGCTACGAGGTCGCGGGTGCGATGGGCATCAAGCTCGCCGCACCGGAGAAGGAGGTGATCTGCTTCGTCGGTGACGGCTCATACATGATGGCCAATTCCGAGCTTGCCACCGCGGCTGCGCGGAAGGTGCCCTTCACCGTCGTGCTGACCGATAATGCGGGCTATGGCTGCATCAATCGCCTTCAGATCGAATGCGGCGGGGCCGAGTTCAACAACATGTACAAGGACAGCGACGTCTGGCCGAAGATCGACTTCGTGGCCCACGCCGCGTCCATGGGCGCCCATGCCGAGAAAGCCGCCGACATCGCCGACCTGGAGCGCAAGATCGTCGAGGCCCGCAGCCGCGACGTCCCGAGCGTGATCCTGATCGAGACCGACGCCGTGCCCGGAACTGGGGCCGGTGGCCACTGGTGGGATGTGGCCGTGCCACAGACTGGCGGGCCCGACCGGCTGGACGATGCGCGCGGACGCTACAACGCGAACGCGGCGCTTCAGAGAACCTTCAACTGATCTGTCCTTCGGGAGACTTACCATGATCCTTTACGGCACAAACCCCATCGCCTGGTCCAATGACGACGACTGGTCGATCGGCGATCACCTGAGCCTCGACGACTGCCTGAGCGATTGCCGCGAGATCGGTTTCGACGGCATCGAGAAGGGGCACAAGATGCCCGACGACGGCACGGAGCTGAAGCACGCGCTCGGAGCCTATGGCCTGCGATTCGCCGCTGGCTGGTTTTCGACCAACATCCTGACAAACGACATCGAGACCGAGAAGGCCCGCCTGAAAGAGTGGATCGCATTTACCAAGGCGGCTGGCGGCGACCACATCAATGCTTGCGAGTGCTCGAACACGGTACATGGCAGCGACGGAACCCCGGTTAACGACCGCCCAATCATGACTGACGCCGAATGGGACCGCTTCTCGAAGGGCTACGAGGCGCTGTCGGCTTATGCTCATGAGCTTGGCATCAAGATGGGCTATCACCATCATATGGGCACGATCATCGAAAGCGCAGAGGACATCGACCGCTTCATGAAGATGGCGGGCCCCGAGACGCGCCTGCTGCTCGATACTGGTCACGCGTGGTTTGGAGGTGCCGATCCGGCCGAGATTGCGCGGAAATACATGGACCGCGTGAGCCACATCCACTGCAAGAACGTCCGTCCAGATATCGCGCAGGAGGTTCGCGAACAGGGCCTGTCCTTCCTCGAAGGTGTGCGGCGTGGCGCTTTCACCGTGCCCGGTGACGACGAGGGCGCGGTTGATTTCGGCCCGGTTCTGAAGATCGCTGGCGAACACGGCTACGACGGCTGGCTCGTGATCGAGGCGGAACAGGACAGCGCGGTGCGCGACCCCAAACACTACCAGGCTCTCGGGCTGCGTTCGCTGAAGCGGATGGCGGTCGAGGTCGGTCTCGATACTGCACATGAAACTGTTTGATCCAGACCATCCCTTCTTTGCCCCCGCCTGGCGGCGAGGGCTGATCGTCGCGCTCTGCCTGGGCTGGGCGCTGTTCGAGTTGATCACCGGCGCGGTGTTCTGGGCGATCCTCTTCGGCGCGCTCGGGCTCTGGTGCCTCTATGAATTCTTCCTGTCCCCCAAGGCCCGGGCGCGGGGACGCGACCGCGAGGACGATCGATGACCGACCTGCAGAGAAAACCCTTCGGAACGCATGGCAAGGTCCACGAGATCACGCCGCAATCGGCCGGCTGGCGCTATGTCGGCTTTTCTCTCTACCGTCTGCGTGCGGGCGAGACGGCCGCCGAGGCCACGGGCGATCGCGAGGTCATCCTGGTGATGGTCGAGGGCAAGGCCGCCATCACCGGCGCCGGCCAAGACTGGGGCGTCTTGGGCGAGCGGATGAACGTGTTCGAAAAGACGCCGCCCCATTGCCTCTACCTGCCGAACGGCACCGACTGGCAGGCCTTGGCCGAGACCGACTGCGTGATCGCGGTCTGCTCGGCGCCGGGGAAGGGCGGTCACGAAGCACGCCGCATCGGCCCGGACGGCATCATCCTCACCGAACGCGGCAAGGGCACCAATACCCGCCACATAAACAACATCGCGATGGAGGCAGAGGATTATTGCGACAGCCTGCTGGTGACCGAGGTCTTCACGCCCGCAGGCCACTGGTCGTCCTATCCCAGCCACCGGCACGACGAGGACGACTTCCCTCGCATCACCTACCTCGAAGAGACCTATTACCACCGGCTCAACCCAGCCTCGGGGTTCGGCATCCAGCGTGTCTACACCGACGATGGCGGGCTCGACGAGACCATGGCGGTTGCGGATGGCGATGTCGTGCTCGTGCCCCGCGGACACCATCCCTGCGGCGCGCCCTACGGGTTCGAGATGTACTACCTCAACGTGATGGCCGGCCCCTTGCGAAAGTGGCGCTTCGTGCCCGCGCCCGAAGTCGAGTGGATCATGGAGCGCGACGCGTAAACGGCGCTCCATTAAGCGCGAACGAACAGAGCGCGTTCGGCCCGCGCGGTCTGGTCGAGGAAATTGACCACCGCTTGAACCCGGCGGTCCGTCTTCAGGTTCTCGTGCCAGACCGTCCAGTAGCTGCGTTCCACCCGGACATCCGGAAGCAGCGGTTCGAGATCCAATCCGGCAACCATGAAATCGTGCAGCACGCCGATCCCGGCGCCCGCGCAAACCGCCTCGACCTGTCCGATCGCGGTCGCCACCTCGATGTTCGACCGCCAATCCGAAAGGATGTCCGAGGCATAGTTCAGCTCGGGCGTGTAGATTAGGTCGTCCACGTAGCCGACAAGATCATGCGCCCGCAGGTCCGCAACGCTGTCCGGCCGCCCCCGCCTCGCGACGTACCCCTTCGATGCGTAAAGCCCGAGCGTATAGTCGGTCAGCCGCCGGACGCGCAGGCGCCCTTTGTCGGGACGTCCCACCATGATCGCGATGTCAGCCTCGCGTTCGGACAGCGAGAAGCTGCGCGGCACCGGCACAAGCTGGATGCGAAGCGCCGGAAACTCCTCGCGCAAGTCGGCGAGCCGAGGAGCGAGGAACGCGCCGCCGAAGCCGTCCGGCGCCCCGATCCGCACGGTACCCGCCACATCGTTCAGCCCGCTGGCAGAGTCGAGCACACCGAGCATTTCGGCTTCCATCCGTTCGGCCGCGGCGAACAGCGCGCGCCCCGTCTCGGTCATGGTCGAGCCGCGCGTCGTGCGGTCCAGAAGGCGCGCGCCCATGGCCGCCTCGAGAGCGGCGATGCGGCGGCTGAGCTTTGCCTGACTGATTCCGAGACGCCGCGCCGCGCCCAGCATCTGCCCCTCGCGTGCCACGGCCAGGAAGTGGCGCGCATCGTCCCAATCCAGGGGCTTACGGCTGTTTACTCGATTCTGCATAACGGATTGCCTTTTGTGGCGATTTATATGCCGAAACGAATGAGCGATATAGAGGGCAACTGCAACCGAAGGAGGATACCATGACCGAGATCGCCCATTACATCGACGGCGCCCGCGTGGCCGGGACATCGGGCCGCAGCCAGCCCGTGACCGACCCTGCCACCGGCGAAGCGGAAAAGACCGTCGCGCTCGCCTCGCGGGAAGAAGTCGAGACGGCCATCACTTCGGCGCACGCGGCCTGGGCCAAGTGGTCCAAGACCCCGCCCTTGCGCCGGGCGCGCATCCTAGATCGGTTCAAGATGATCCTGTGGGAGCGCGGCGACCAACTTGCCGAAGCGATCTCGGCCGAGCACGGCAAGACTCATGACGACGCGCTCGGCGAGGTCACCCGCGGTCTCGAGGTGGTGGAGTTCGCCGTCGGCGCACCGCATCTCCTCAAGGGCGAGATCACCGAGAATGTCGGAACCGCGGTCGACAGCCACTCGCTGCGTCAGCCTCTGGGCGTCGTCGCCGGCATCACGCCCTTCAACTTCCCGGCCATGGTGCCGATGTGGATGTTCCCGGTCGCGCTCGCCTGCGGCAACACCTTCATCCTCAAGCCGTCGGAACGTGACCCGTCGGCGTCGCTCCTGATCGCCGAATGGCTGACCGAAGCGGGCCTGCCGGACGGCGTGTTCAACGTTGTGCAAGGCGACAAGGAGGCGGTCGACACGCTCCTGACCCATCCCGAAGTCAAGGCGATCAGCTTCGTCGGCTCCACCCCGATCGCGAAGTACATCTACGAGACGGGCACGAGGAACGGCAAGCGCGTGCAGGCGCTCGGCGGTGCAAAGAACCACATGGTCATCCTGCCCGACGCGGACCTCGACATGGCGGCCAACGCCCTGATGGGGGCGGCCTACGGGTCGGCCGGCGAACGTTGCATGGCGATCTCGGTCGCGGTGCCGGTGACCGATCAGGTGGCCGACGCGCTGATCGAACGACTGGTTCCAAAGATCGAGGCGCTGAAGGTCGGCCCGGCCGCGGACCGCGCGTCCGAGATGGGCCCGGTCGTGACGCGGGCCGCACAGGAGAAAATCCTGGGGCTTATCGACAAGGGCGAAGCGGAAGGCGCGAAGATCGTCGTCGACGGCCGCGGCTTCACCCCGCCGCAAGGCTACGAGAACGGCTTCTTCGTGGGACCGACCCTGATCGACGGCGTCAGGCCCGACATGTCCGTCTGGAAGGAAGAGATCTTCGGGCCCGTCCTGTCGATCGTGCGCCGCAAGGACTACGCTGAGGCGGTCGACCTGATCCATGCCCACGACTACGCCAACGGTGTCGCGGTCTTTACCCGCGACGGCGATGCGGCGCGGACCTTCGCGCACGATATCGAGGTCGGAATGGTGGGCGTCAACGTTCCGATCCCGGTGCCGATGGCCTTCCACTCCTTCGGCGGCTGGAAGCAGTCGCTTTTCGGTGACCACCACATGCACGGGCCGGAGGGCGTGCGCTTCTACACCCGTCTGAAGACCATCACTACCCGCTGGCCGTCCGGCGTGCGGGCCGCCGCCGAATTCGTCATGCCAACGATGGGATGAGCGAGGCGCAGAAGGGCTGGCCGCAATTCTTGCGGCCAGCCGAATGGATATACCATATTGAGGAAACCGCGGGAAGCGCGACCCCAATTCTATTCTGTTCAGCTTGCAATTGTATTCACTTAGAAACGCACGGATGGCGCTCTTGGAGGGTCGGACCGAAACCCAAGGCGTCAGAGACCTTCGGGCCGTTCGCGTGTGCGGATCATGTGCACAGGGCGTATCGGCGGGCTCCTCTGTATGCAAGAAAGTTGAAATCGCTTAACCCGCACCTTTTTTCGCCTCGCTTGCCAATTCTACGCCACAAGCCGCGGGACCACGCTCTCGACCAATCGCAGAAATCGTGAGTTGCATGCTCCCGCAACCAAATTAAACCTGCCAAACCAATCGGTTGGCGGGTTTTTGTTTGGCCAAACATTATTCCTGTCGGCCACTCCGGAAGCATACCGGAATCATCTGGTAGCGGGTTCTGGCGTACTTCTGGCCCGTTGGGGCGCCGCGGACGCAAACCTGCTGCAAGCGCGACGGCAACTTATTGTTCACTTGGGAACCACCCGCCCGTGGCTTGGCGCTCCCGATTGCTAGGACATTCCTGGGAGGTCGTTAGATGTTCAGTCCCGGACGATCACATAGACTCTCGCCGGTCTGCGCTCTTCATGGCAAGGTCGTTTCTGCGTGAGGTTCGGGATGGGGGACGATCATGCTGATCTCTCTTCACAAGCAGGCGACGACGACACCCAGGATCAGAGCTGCGATGCAGGCGAGCGATGAGCCGGCGTGGATGGTTGCGGAGCGCTACAGCATCTCCGAACAGACGGTCTGGAAGTGGCGCAAGCGGGATGGCGTTCACGACCACAGCCACACCGCGCACAGGCTGCAGACGACGCTGACCCCTGCCCAGGAGGCGGTTGCCGTAGCGTTGCGGAAGGCTCTGCTGTTGCCGCTCGACGACCTGCTGTCCGTCGTTCGCGAGTTCCTGAACCCGAACGTCTCGCGCTCCGGGCTGGATCGCTGTTTGCGGCGACATGGGGTGAGCAAGCTCCGCGACCTCACACCAAAGGCGCCGAAGCCTGCGCACAAGCCTTTCAGGGCCTATGAGCCCGGCTATCTGCATGTCGACGTGAAATACCTGCCGCAGATGCCGGACGAGCAGCGGCGACGCTACCTCTTCGTGGCGATTGACCGTGCGACCCGATGGGTCTTCGTCCGCATCTACCCAGCGAAGACGGCCGCCAACGCGCGCCGCTTCCTGCGTGACCTGGAGCGCGCCGCGCCGATGAAGATCACACGTGTTCTCACCGACAACGGCAAGGAGTTCACCGACCGGCTGTTCGGCCTGCGCAAGCGCGCGGCCACGGGCAACCACGAGTTCGACCGCCTCTGTGCCGACCTCGGGATCGAGCATCGCCTCGCACCACCGATGCGGCCGCAAACCAACGGCATGGTGGAGCGCTTCAACGGGCGGATCGAGGACGTCCTGCAGAGTCATCGCTTCCGATCAGGCGAGGACCTTGAGCAGACGATCCTGCGCTATGTCCGCCTCTACAACGGCCAGCTCCCGCAATCCGTCCTGAAGGGCAGAACGCCTATCGACGCCCTCAAGGACTGGCATCGCCAAAAGCCAAGGCTCTTCAAAAAGCGGCCATACAATCAAGCGGGATCTGACACCTAACTCTGTGTCCACGGAACCGGCAGCAGCTCATCCTCAGCATCTCTGCAAATAGGACCTTTTCCCTCGAGCGGACGTCCTGAATCACAAACCGCAGAAGTCACATCCTGTCCAACCGCCCTTCATCGTCGATCACCTCAAGCGAACAGCGTTCACTAGTCCAGTTCCATAGGACTAGGTTTAGGTCAGTGTCTCGCCCCCTTCGCGAAGCTTCGTACTAGCAGGCCAGCATAGCCCTCGGCGATCAAATCGCGAGCGAAATCCTGCGTCCGCACGGGCCGACCCTCCAGCATGGCAGAGCGCCAGCCGGAGTCGGCCAGCACCTCTTGGGTCATGCCGTACGTCGCAAGTTTTTCGGACTCTCGCGCGTCAAATACGGGCGCGATATCGGCCCTGTACGACACGAGGATCGTCGGCTGCAGGCTGCCGACCTGGTTCGCCTCGCGCAGCGCCGTGACGGGATCGAGCGCGGAATAGAGCGCTGGCGTGCCCTTGAGGTTGAACCGTCCGCCGTAGAGTTCCGCTCCGCGCCCGGACAAGGGCATGCGCGCATAGACGGGGTTCAGAGCGCGGTAGAGCGAGCCCCGATAGGCATCGCCGGTCAGCGCCATCAGGCGTAGACGCCCGCGTCCACCGCGTCGATGTATTCGAGCACCTGTTGCGCCTTGCCGTCCTGAACCAGCTGCATCGCGGTGCGTCCGTCGAACCCGGGCAACGGCTCCGACCGGTACCAGGCATAGGCGATGAGCGCCGAACCGAAGCGCGGTTCGACCTTGTTCAGGATCTCCACCAGTTCCCGCAGGCGACGCTGGGTCCTGTCCGAGCCGATCCGCGTGCGGCGCTGGAGCGCGTCCTTGCCCAGTCCGACCGTCATCGCCACCTCTTCGGCGGAGGTGCGCAGGGCCGCGGCGATACGGCGCGGCTCGAACTGACCGGCTTCGGTGAAATTCGCGATTTGCATGGCGAGCCTCTAACAGACATCCTGACGGTATATGGCGTTAAATTAGCCGACAAACAAGTGTGCCGCCTGATCCGTTTTCGGCTGCCAAGAGGCGACGTGATCCCACGATGTCACCGTCCCTCCCCTTCCGGCCGCCATCCGACCGGGTCGGCGACCCAGCGATCGATCTCGGACTCGCGCCAGCCCGCGCCATGCACGGAGATGCGGAGCTGGGCCGGAAAGGCGCCCTCGGCGATCTCGCGGTAGAGTGTCGAGCGGCAAGCGGATGGCGCGGTCGGGGTCGGGCATGGCCGTGCTGGCTCCTGCTGGGATGGTGTGACGGGCATTGGTCCCGTCAGGCCGCGCCGGGATGGGAGGGCAAGCGCGTAAGGTTCGGCGTAGGGCCGCCTCGTGCGAAGGGCGGCAGATCGGACAGGCGTCAAGGACCCAGGCCCCGGCTGCGGCCGAGGTCCGGCCCGTGGCTGACGGCGAGTTCCTGGCCGAGTCGCCCGGTGTTGCTGGAGATGCCGAGGACGCGCCTGCGGTTGGCGAGGACGGACTCAAGCTGCGGATCGCGCTGCGGGCTCCGGGCCATGTCGGTCATGGCCTTGCGGGCGGCGCGACAGCCCGCGTAATCGCCCGCGCGGTATTGCGCGCCGCTCCGCCGGTCCAGTGTCTGCCAGCGCTCCACGAAGCGGTCGGCGCGGGCGCGGGGACTGGTGCGAAGCTCGGAGTCGAGCTGCAGGGCGCGGATCGCGCGGCCGAGCTGTCCCTTGGCGGCGTCCCGCGCGAGGCTCGCATCGGATAGGCGGCCTCGGCATCGCGCCAGCCGTCGGGGCGCAGGGCGTCGATTGCGTCGCGGGCGCGGTTGAGGGTTTGCATCTGCTCCGGGTTGGCCTTGTCCCCCTGGGCCTGCGCCTCGAAGACGGCATGGACGGACTCGGCATGGCGGATCGCGCGCGGGCACGGGCCGGGCGCAGCGCGGCCTCGCGCGCCTCGGCGAGATCGTCGGGCCGCTGGCGCAGGTCGGGTGGCTCGGGGGCATGGCACCCGAAGTCGATGCCCCGGCGCGCGGCGAACCCCTTGGCCGGGTCAGTCCCGGCATGGTCGCGTGCCATGTCCTTCGCGCGCCCGCGCCCGAGGATGCGAACCAGCCGCTCAGGTGTCGCGAAGTCGTCGCGGCCGTCGTGCAGCTCCACCCCGTCGCGGCGCCGGGTGAGGGCGACGTAGCTGCCGTGCGCATCCAGCCCGGGCGTGGCCAGCACATGGGCGCGGTCCGCCGTCATGCCCTGCGCGTTTTGGATCGTGGCGGCGTAGCCGCGGTCGATCCGGTCGTGGTCCTTCAGGTCGAAGCGGACGGCGCGACCATCCTCGGTGCGCACGGTCATCGCTTGGCGGTCGATGTCCGCGATGCTGCCCAGCGTGCCGTTCTTCACGCCGAGTCCACGGTCGTTCTGCACGAACATCACGCGGTCGCCGGGGGCGAAGCTGCGTTCGCCGCGCTCGACCCTCGTGACGGAACGCCCGGCCGGCGATCCGTCGCGACCAGGCGTCCGGCACGGCGGCGAGGTCCGCCATGTGGCCGCCGTTGGTCCGAAGCCCATGGCGGACGAACGCGCGCCGCAGTGGAGGTGAAAGCGATGTCGGCCACCCACACCTTGTCCACGCCATCGGCAGGGAAGTCGCGACGGACAAGATCTTGGGCGGTCCGGCGCCCCAGCGCGTGAACGGAGGCGGTCACCGCCCTGCGCCTTCGGCTGACGCCCGCGATCGTGGCCTCGCGCATCAGCGGCGCTCCCCGCTTGCGGCCCGCATGACCCTTGGCACGCAGTGCGGCATGGATGCGCGGCGCGCCGTCGGTGCGATGGGGGACGGCATGAACGGTGCGGATACGGCGAAAAGGGCGGCGTCGCGTCTTTGCCGGGCCGACTGCGGGCGCCGAGCCACGCATGGAAGCCGGAAGGCGAGACACCCGGCACGCGAGCCATTATGCGGATGGGATGAACGGCCCGGTTCGTCCGCATCGGCTCATACGCCCGTTCGGGACGTCCTTCTGCGGACCAGGCCGCAGCCTTTGCCGGTATGTCCCGCTCTTGCCGAAGTTGGCGCACCTCACGGCGCAGGCGGCTCGACTCCCCGCGCCCGGCCGTTGTCATGACATCGCGGCGCGCGCCGTCGTCGGCATAAGCCCGGCGGACCCATCCCGCGCCCGATGCGGCGGCCGGCTCGAACGCGCGCGACAGTCCCTCACGCGTGCGGCCGGATCGGACGGGATCGACTGTCCGACGGACAAGCGGGGCGAAAACGGGACATCGCAGGCACCTCCGTGGAAACGTTCACTGTGCCCACCGAAGCGGGTCTACGCCAAAGGGCGGGTGCCGGCTGGCCATCCGGTGTCGCCGTGAATGAGCCTGCCGTCGAAGGGGGAAAGACCCTGGCCCCGGATCACGCGGTTGCGCGCGCGCCCTCGCCGGGATCGATGTCCGCTGGCAACGGCGCCGGCGGAACGTCCCGGATGTTCGAACCGTCGGCCCTGGTCGTCCGACCGGGCCGTGCCGGTGAAATTGCCCCGAAATCATCCAGCCCGGCCGAAAACGTTTTGACCATGACGATCCCTTTTCTTCATTCGGGGCCCTCACCATGTAGTGAGCATGAAGCACCTTGCGCTGATCCCAGCCCTTGCAGTTTCCGCATGCGTTAGCGTGGAAACTTCGCAATCCGTAAACGATCCCGCCGCCATTCAGCAGGCGCGGGGGGTCATCTCCTACAACCTCAAGGAACCCAGCAGCGCGCAATGGCGCAGCGAGCGGGTTGCCTTCTCTAGCGTGAAGCAGGACGGCGAAACGCTCGCGGGAACCGTCGTGTGCGGGCAGATCAATTCGCGAAACTCGTTCGGCGGGTATACCGGGTTCGAACCCTACTTCGTGGGCAAGTCAGGCGATCGCCCTGCGGTCTATTATGTCGGCAGCGTGGCTGCGGGGAAGTGCGCCCAACACGGTCTCTAGGAAGCGCGCCGCCAGTCGATCCTGATCCGCTCGGAGCACCGGCAGTTCACCGTCTCTGACGGCGGGGCATTCTCATCGTGCGGGTGGTCCAGCATCGCCCCGGTGACCGGGGACACGAACGGCTGACCCCAGCGGACTTCCGTGCCGTTCAGGGCCAAATGGCTGTCCCGCGTGAACTTGCCCGGCGTGGCGTCCCAGATCTTCGTCACCGCGTCAGGCGGCACCTTGCCGTCGTCAACCATCTGCTGCGTGGCTTCGTGGCGACCCGCGTTCATCGCCTTGTTGCCCTCGGTCCGGGCGATCACGTCTCCGCGATACTTGAGCATGCGGTCGCTGTATCGGCCGGTGATCTTGTCCACCATCGCAGCGTCCAACGGCTTGCCTTCCTCGATGGCCTTCCGCACCGTCTTGTCGAACCGCTTGTCCCGCAACGTCCGGTCGAAATAGCCCGCGTCAAGGTTGGCCAGTTGCTCCCGAGCCCGCCGCGAGGTCGTCGTCGTGGAGGATCCCGGTACCGCCCGGCAGTGCCTGCGCCCGTCGCGGCCGTCCCGCCTTGAGACGTCGCGGACGTCGCCGCCCGTGGACCGGCGGGCCGTTCGACGCGCCGACAGGTGCGATTGAACGCAAGGACCCTGTCAGCCCCAGGCCGGGTAGAAGTCCCGTTCGTAGAGCCTTTCGGCGCCGGGGGGCGGCAGGGACTTCTGGAAGGCCTCGCGCTCGGTGATCTGGGCGTACCAGCGCGCGACTTCCGGAAACTCGTCCAGTGCGGCGAAATGCCGGGCCATGTAGACCGCCTGACCGACGCAGACATCCGCCGCGGAGAATCCGCTGGTCAGCAGGTAGTCGCGGTTCTCGACCGGCGTGGACAGGCGCCCCTGGATGGCGGCGTAGCACTTGCGCAGCCGCGCGGCCTCGATCTTCATGATCACCGCAGAGCGCTGCGCGTCCTCGTAGAGCACGATGTGCTGCTGGGTCAGCGCCGCCGCGTGCTGGCTGATGGTTTCCGCGAAATGCAGCCAGACCAGGTAATCGGGACGGTCGATGTCGCCCGGCGGGCGGCCCAGCCCGTGCTCGGGGAAGCGCTCGCACAGCACCTCGGCGATGGCGCCGCTCTCCCACAGGACCTCGCCGTTCAGCTCCAGCGCCGGCACGCGGCCCGACGGGTTCAGCGACAGGTATTCGGGGTCGCGCAGGGTCCGGTCGAACGGGCGCACCCGCAGCGAGAACTCGAGATCCAGCTCATGGAGCAGCCAAAGCGTCCGCATCGAGCGGGTCTCATGGCAGTGGTGCAGGACGATCATCGTCATTCCCCGTCTCGGTCCGCGGATCCCTCGCCCGCCGTCTCCGCCAGCCGGATCAGCGCCGCGCCGGCATCGACCTGCGCGCCCTCTTCGACCAGGCATTCGGCCACGCGGCCGTCGCGCGGCGCGGTCAGGGCGTGTTCCATCTTCATCGCCTCCAGCACCGCCAGGACCTGGCCCTCGGTCACCGCGTCGCCCGGGGCCACGCCCAGGCGCGCCACCCGTCCGGGCATCGGCGCCAGCACGACATCGCCGGTCCCGGCCGCCGCCGCCGCGGCCACCAGCGGGTCCAGATGCGTGACAACATGCGCGCCGACGGTGATCCGCGGCCCGCTCCGCCGCGCCGGTCGGCACAGACGCTGCCCGATCCGCCAGCGGTCCGCAAGACGCTCCGCCGCGACCTCTTGCCCCTGCACGAAGATTGTGCGCCGGTCCGCCCCATCCGCCGAAACGGCAAGATCGATCCGGCCGCCGTTCACCTCCAGCGCGACCGTCCGGGCAGCACTCTGCCACAGCGCGAAGCCCTGCAGCGCATCGCCCGGCCCGTCCAGACCGGTCGCGGCCAGCGCCGCCAGGGCCAGCTCATGCACCGCCGGCGGGTCGGTCGCCACCAGCCGCTCCAGCGCCTCGGCGATCAGTCCCGTCTCGACGTCGCCGGACCGCACCCGGTCCAGATCCACCAGCCGCCTGAGGAAATCCACGTTGGTCACGGTGCCGGAGATCCGCGTCCGCCCCAGCCCGTCCGACAGGCGCTGGAACGCCGCCGCCCGCGTCGGCGCCCAAGCGATCAGCTTGGCGATCATCGGATCGTAATGGGGCGTGATCTCGTCGCCCGCGCGCACCCCGGTCTCGACCCTCAGCCCGCCGGGGAACTCCAGCCCGTCGATCCGCCCCGTGGCGGGCAGGAACCCCGCGCCGGCGTCCTCGGCGTAGATCCGCGCCTCCACCGCATGGCCGTCGATCGCCAGCTCCGCCTGGCGCGCGGGCAGGCCCTCTCCGGCGGCCACGCGCAGCTGCCATTCCACCAGATCCACGCCGGTCACCGCCTCGGTCACCGGATGCTCGACCTGGAGGCGGGTGTTCATCTCCATGAAGTAGAACCCCCCCTCCGGCCCCAGGCTGGAGCCGTCGACGATGAACTCCACCGTGCCGGCGCCGGCATAGCCGATGGCCTCTGCCGCGCGCACCGCCGCCGCGCCCATGGCGTCGCGCATGGCCTGCGTCATGCCCGGCGCGGGCGCCTCCTCGATCACCTTCTGGTGGCGGCGCTGCAAGGAGCAGTCCCGCTCGAACAGATGGACCGCGCGGGTTCCGTCCCCGAACACCTGCACCTCGATATGGCGGGGGCGCTGGATCGCCTTCTCGATCAGCATCGTGTCGTTGCCGAAGGCGCCCTTCGCCTCGGCCCGGGCAGAGGCCAGCGCCTCGGCGAACCCGGCCTCCGACCCGACCAGCCGCATCCCCTTGCCGCCGCCGCCCGCGACCGCCTTGATCATCACCGGCCAGCCGATCCCGGCGGCCTCCTGCGCCAGCCGCACGTCGGCCTGGTCGGATCCGTGATAGCCCGGCACCACCGGAACGCCCGCCGCCTCCATCGCCGCCTTGGCCGCGTCCTTGAGGCCCATCTTGCGCATCGCCTGGGCCGAGGGCCCGACGAAGACCAGACCGGCCGCCGCCACGGCCTCCGCGAAATCGGGGTTCTCGCTCAGGAAGCCGTAGCCCGGATGGATCGCCTCCGCGCCCGTCTCCAGCGCCGCCGCCACGATGCGGTCGGCCGCCAGGTAGCTGTCGGAGGGCGCCGGGCCGCCGATCTCCACCGCGAAATCCGCCATCGCCACGTGGCGCGCGGCGCGGTCGGCGGTGGAATGGACCGCCACGGTCCCGATGCCCATGCGCCGGCAGGTGTCGATCACCCGCGCGGCGATCTCGCCCCGGTTGGCGATCAGGATGCGTCCGAACATCTGTGCTCCTCCCTGTCGAGCGGGGCTTCGACCATCGCCGCGCCCCGCGCCAGCGCACGCTCGGCTTCCGCGGCGATGCGCGCCACGATCTCTGCCGCGCGCGGCCGGTCGCGGATCAGGCCCACGGCCTCTCCGGCGACGGGGGTCGCGGCCCGCGCGTCGCCGGCCTCCATGGCGCGGGACCAGCCCGCCCGGGCCGCGGGATCGCGGCGCAGCTCCGCCTCACGCCCCGCCCAGCGGTCCAGAAAGGCGCTGCGCAGGGTGCGGATCGAAAAACCCTGGGGCCAGTCCAGCCCCCGCGCCGCGTCGGGCACGCCGCTGCGGCGCGTGGCGTCCCCGTCCGCGGCGATCGCGGCGCGGACCAGCCCATCGGCCACCAGCGCCTCCTCTGCCGCCCAGAACCGCGTGCCGACCAGCGCGCCCGCCGCCCCCAGCATCAGCGCCGCCGCCAGTCCGCGCCCGTCCGCGATGCCGCCCGCCGCCAGCACCGGGACCGGTCCCGCCAGATCCACGACCTCCGGGACCAGCGTCACGGTCGCGCGCGTGGCCCCGTGGCCGCCCGCCTCCGATCCCTGCGCCACCAGCAGGTCCGCGCCCGCCGCCAGCGCCGCGCGCGCCTGGCCCATGTCCTGCACCTGCACCATCAGCGCCGCGCCCGCCTCGCGGATCCGCGCCGCGAACGGCGCCGGGTCGCCAAAGCTCAGCATCACCGCCACCGGCGCGCGAACCAGCGCCGCCTCCAGCGCCGCGTCGGACAGGGACCAGGCGATGAACCCGACGCCCACGCCCGGCCCCGCAAGGTCCATCTGCGCCGCCACCCAGCCCGCGTCGCCGTAGCCGCCGCCCACCAGCCCCAGCCCGCCCGCGTCGCGCACCGCCCCCGCCAGCGCGCCGCCCGCGGCTCCGGCCATGGGCGCAAGGGCCAGGGGATGCGCGATCCCGAAGGTTCGGGTGAACGGGGTGGTCAGCACGGGCGCGGGTCCCGGCGCGGAACCGGGCGCCTCACATGCGGAACACGCCAAAGCGCGTCTCCCCGATGGCCGCGTTGGTCGCCGCCATGAGGCTGAGGCCCAGCACGTCGCGCGCCTTGCGCGGGTCCACGCAGCCGTCGTCCCAGAGCCGCGCGGAGGCATAGAGCGGGTGGGACTGGCGCGCGATCTGCGCGACCACGGGCCGCTTCAGCGCCTCCTCCTCTTCGTCCGAGAACGTCTCGCCGCGCTTTTCCATCGCCGCGCGCTTGACCGTCGCCAGCACCTGCGCGGCCTGCGGACCGCCCATCACGCCGATCCGCGAATTCGGCCAGGACCACATGAACCGAGGGCCGTAAGCCCTTCCTGCCATGCCGTAATTCCCGGCGCCGTAGGAGCCGCCGATGACCATGGTGATCTTCGGCACCGCGGTGGTGGAGACCGCCGTGACCATCTTTGCCCCGTGCCGCGCGATGCCCTCGGCCTCGTATTTCCGGCCGACCATGAAGCCGGTGATGTTCTGCAGGAACACCAGCGGGATCCTCCGGGTCGAGCAGAGTTCGATGAAATGCGCCCCCTTCTGCGCCGATTCCGAGAACAGCACCCCGTTGTTGGCCACGATCCCCACCGGGCAGCCGCGGATATGGGCGAACCCGGTCACCAGCGTCTCTCCGAACCGCGCCTTGAACTCGTCGAGCCGCGATCCGTCCACCAGACGCGCCAGGATTTCCCGGACATCGTAGGGCGTCGTCGGGCTCTGCGGCACCACGCCCAGGATCTCCTCCGGGTCGTAGGCGGGCGCCTCGGGGCTGGCCCAGCCCAGCGCCGCGCCCGGTTCCGGCGCCAGCGCGGCCACCGCCTGCCGCGCCAGCGCCAGCGCGTGGGCGTCGTCATCGGCCAGATAGTCCGCCACCCCCGACAGCCGCGTGTGCACATCGCCGCCGCCCAGATCCTCGGCCGTCACCTCCTCGCCGATGGCGGCCTTCACCAGCGGCGGGCCGGCCAGAAAGATCGTGCCCTGCGCGCGCACGATGATCGTCACGTCCGACATGGCCGGCACATAGGCCCCGCCGGCGGTGCAGGACCCCATCACCACGGCGATCTGGGCGATGCCCGCCGCGCTCATCCGCGCCTGGTTGTAGAAGATCCGCCCGAAATGCTCGCGATCGGGAAACACCTCGTCCTGGTTGGGCAGGTTGGCGCCGCCCGAATCCACCAGATAGAGGCAGGGCAGACGGTTCTCCCAGGCGATCTCCTGGGCGCGGAGGTGCTTCTTGACCGTCATCGGGTAGTAGGTGCCGCCCTTCACGGTGGCGTCGTTGCACACCACCATGACCTGCCGCCCGTGGATCCGCCCGACGCCCGCGATGGCCCCCGCGGCGGGGGCCGCGCCGTCGTACATCCCGTGCGCCGCCGTCAGCCCCACCTCCAGGAACGGCGATCCCGGGTCCAGCAGGTCGGCCACCCGCTGCCGGGGCAAGAGCTTGCCGCGCGACAGGTGCCGCTCCCGCGCGCGCGCCCCGCCGCCGGCCATGGCGGCCCGCGCGGCCTCCGCCACCGTCTCCAGCGCCTCCAGACCGGCGGCGCGATTGGCCCTGAACTCTTCCGATCCCGTCAGGATCCGCGACTGCAGCTTCATGGCCCGTCCCTCCCCGCGCGAAGGCTAGGACGCCCCCCGCCCCGGCGCCAGAGCGATTTCGCCCTCATTCCGCCGCCGCCCGCGCCTTCAGCGCCCGGCGCACCACCTTGCCGGTCACCGTCATCGGCAGCGCCTCCAGGAACGCGATCTCGCGCGGGTAGGCGTGGCGCGCCAGCCGCTCCCGCACCCAGTCCTGCAACGCCGCCGCCAGCGCCGCGTCCGCCGTCACCCCGTCCCGCACCACCACATAGGCCTTGACGATCTCGGTCCGCACCGGGTCGGGCTTGCCCACCACGCCCACGGTGGCCACCGCCTCATGGGTCAGCAGGCAGTCCTCGATCTCGGACGGGCCGATCCGGTAGCCCGACGATGTGATCACGTCGTCCTCGCGCCCGACAAAGACCAGATGCGCCCCCTCCCAGCGGCCCCGGTCGCCGGTCAGCATCCAGTCGCCGCGGAACTTGGCGGCGGTCGCCTCGGGCCGCTGCCAATAGCCCAGCATCATCGCGGCGGACCCGCGCCGTATTGCGATGTCGCCCTCGCCCGCCGTCTCCCGCCCGCCGGCGTCCAGCACGCCGATCCGGTGGCCCGGCACCGGGCGGCCGATGGTCCCCGGCACCGGATCGAACAGCGACGCGGCCGAGGAGGCGACCATGTTGCACTCGGTCTGGCCGTAGAACTCGTTGATCGTGACGCCCAGCGCGTCGCGTCCCCAGGCCAGCATCTCCGCGCCCAGCGGCTCGCCCCCGCTGGCCACGGTACGCAGTCCGGGGATCGCCATGTCCGCGGCCCTGAGCATTCTGAGAACCGTGGGCGGGAAGAACACGTTGCGCACCGCCCCGGCGGCGCAGATCCGCGCCGCCTCCCGGGGCGTGAACTTGGCGATCCGCGCCGCGACCACCGGCACGCCCAGCGCCAGTGCCGGCATGGCCACGTCGAAGAGTCCGCCGATCCAGGCCCAGTCGGCCGGGGTCCAGATCACGTCGCCCTCCCGGCCCAGGAAATCGTGGCTCATCTCCACCCCCGGCAGATGGCCGGTCAGCACCCGGTGGCCGTGAAGCGCGCCCTTGGGACTGCCGGTGGTGCCGCTGGTGTAGATCAGCACGGCCGGATCGTCGGGCGCGGTGTCCGCCGTCGCGCCCCGCGCCGCCGTCCGGGGCAGGTCGGCCCCGGTCACCGCCCGCGCGCCCAGCGCCGCGACCGCCCCGGCGCCCCGGGCATCGGTCACGACCACCGCGGCGCCGGCGTCGCCCACGCGGGCGCGCAGGCCGCCCTCCTCGAACAGGGTGAACAGCGGCAGCGACACCGCGCCCAGCCGCCAGATCGCCACATGCGACGCGGCACAGAGCGGCGACTGGCTGAGAAGCACCCCCACCCGGTCGCCCCGCGCCACGCCCCGTTCCAGCAGCGCCGCCTGCACCCGGTCGGCCAGGGCAGAGAGCGCGCCGTAGCTGACCTCGACCCGGCCGGTGCCGGACAGATCCAGGATCGCCAGCCGGTCGGGGGCCCTTGCCGCCCATGCGTCGCAGACCTGCCGGGCCATGTTCAGCCGCTCGGGCAGGTCCCAGTCGAACCCGGCGCAGAGCGCGTCGTAGGGCTGGCGTGTCAGCATCGCATCCTCCCTCAGAACCCGTCCGCCACGTCCGCCCCGTCCAGCGCCCGGCCGCGCCGGTCCAGCCGGTAGATCCGCTCCTCCGGGCGCCCCACGGCGCAGGCGACCACGATCCACGCCGCCCCCTGCCCCGGCCGCCCGGCGCAATCCTCGGCCCGGCCGCCCGGCACCTGTGCCACATAGGCCGCCGCCGCCCGGCGGATCGCCGCGCCCTCATCGGGCAGGCGCGCCCGCAGGCCGGCCCAGCCCGCCAGCACCCCGAGCATCGCGACGGGCAGCCACACGAGCGGCCTCATGGCGGATCGTTCGCCGGGAGGAAAAGAAACGTCATCGACCGCACCTTTCGCACCGGATCCTAGCGGCCCCGGCCCGCCGGGCAAAGTGCCGCGATCAGGGCAGCAGCCGCAGCGCCAGGTCCGGCAGATCGTCGAAATGCTCCAGCACCGCGTCCGGCGCCATCCGCGACACGCCCGCCCCTTCGGGTCCGAATCCCACCAGCACGATGGGCACGCCCGCGGCGCGGGCGGTGCGCGCATCGGTCTCGGTGTCGCCGACCAGGATCGAGCGGTCCGGATCGCCCCCCGCCCGGCGCACCGCCTCAAGATAGGGCGCGGGGTCGGGCTTGCTGACCGGCAGCGTGTCGGCGCCGACCAGCGCGGGCAGCACGTGCCGCGTGCCCATGGCGTCCATCAGCCGGATCGCCAGGGCCTCCGGCTTGTTGGTGCAGATCGCCACCGCGAAGCCGCGCGCCTTCAGCGTCTCCACCGCGCCCCAGGCGCCGTCATAGGGCCGCGAATGCACCGCGATGGCCGCGCCGTAGGCCTCCAGAAGCCGCGGGTAGTCGGCGTCGACCTCGGCCTCCCCGCCCTGCCCCGCGCGCTCGAACCCCGCGCGCAGCATCGCCCGCGCGCCCCGGAACGCCGTCCGCGCGTCGGCCCGCGCGTCCAGCACGTCGCCCAGCCCCCGGGCGCGGAAACAGACATTCGCCGCGGCCACCAGATCGGCGGCGGTATCGACCAGCGTTCCGTCCAGATCGAAGACGACCGTTCGCATTGGCTGTAACCTCCCGCAACATCCGTGAAGGCGTCCGCTTGCGCCCCGATCCGCTTGCAGTAGAACGCGAGGGGTCAGAAGGAAAGGCGTCCGCCCCATGCCCGCACATCTCGTCGTCCTCGCCGCCGGGCGGGGCACGCGCATGAACTCGGACCTGCCGAAGGTTCTGCATGAGATCGGCCAGGCGCCGCTCTTCGTCCATGCGCTGTCGGCCGGCGACTCGCTCGGGCCGGGCCGCCGGGTGCTGGTGGTCGGCCACGGCGCGGAGCTCGTGCGCGCCGCCGCCCGCGCCCATGACCCCGACATCGCCATCGCCGAGCAGGCCGAACAGCGCGGCACCGCCCATGCCGTCGCCCAGTCCCGCGCGGCGCTCAAGGGAGCGGCGGGCGATGTCTTCGTGCTCTACGGCGACACGCCCTTCATCCGGCCTGAGACGCTCAAGCGCATGGCCGCCGCGCGGGCCGCCGGCGCGGGCGTCGTGGTGCTGGGGTTCGAGGCCGCCGATCCGGGCCGCTACGGCCGGCTGGTCATGGAAGGCGGCGCGCTGGCGCGGATCGTCGAGTACAAGGACGCGACAGAGGCGGAGCGCGCGATCGCCTTGTGCAATTCCGGAGTGATTTGCGCGGATGCCGTACAAATCTTCGATCTGATCGACTCCGTCGGTACGAAAAACGCCTCCGGTGAGTACTATCTGACCGACATCGTCGCCGTGGCGCGGGCCCGCGGCCTGGTCTGCACCGCCGTCACCTGCGACGAGGCAGAGACGCTGGGCGTGAACTCCCGCGTTGAGCTCGCCCGCGCAGAGGCCCTGTTCCAGGCCCGCCGCCGGGCGGCCTCGCTGGCCGACGGCGTGACCCTGATCGCGCCGGAAACCGTTGTTTTCGCTATGGATACCGTTATCGGCCGCGACGCGGTGGTAGAGCCGAACGTGGTCTTCGGTCCCGGCGTCACGGTCGAATCCGGCGCGCGGATCCGCGCGTTCTCGCACCTCGAAGGCTGCCATGTGGGCCGCGGCGCGGTCATCGGCCCCTACGCCCGCCTCCGCCCCGGCGCAGAGATCGGCAACCACGCGAAAGTCGGCAATTTCGTGGAGATCAAGGCAGCCGAGATCGGCGAGGGCGCGAAGGTGAACCACCTGACCTATATCGGCGACGCCACCGTGGGAGAGGCGGCGAATATCGGTGCCGGAACAGTGACTTGCAACTATGACGGCGTGTTCAAGCACCACACGGAGATCGGCGCGCGGGCCTTCGTCGGATCCTCCACCATGCTGGTCGCGCCGGTGCGGATCGGGGCCGAGGCGATGACCGCCTCCGGCTCCGTCGTCACCGCCGACGTGCCGGACGGCGCCCTGGCCCTGGGCCGGGCCCGTCAGGTCAACAAGGACGGGCTGGCCCGCAGGATCATGGACCGGCTGCGCGCCGCGAAACGCAAGAGGGCGAACTGATGTGCGGAATCGTCGGCATCCTGGCGGATTATGAGGTCTCACCGGTCATCTTGGAGGCGCTGCGGCGGCTCGAATACCGCGGCTATGACAGCGCCGGGATCGCCACCATCCACGACGGCCACCTGGACCGGCGCCGCGCCGTGGGCAAGCTGCGCAGCCTGTCGGACCATCTGGTGCACGATCCCCTTCCGGGACGGTCCGGCATCGGCCACACCCGCTGGGCGACCCATGGAAAACCCAGCAAGATCAACGCCCACCCCCACCGAGCCGGCCCCGTCGCGGTGGTCCACAACGGCATCATCGAGAATTTCGCCGCACTCCGCGCCGAGCTTCGCGCCCGCAACTACGGCCCCGAGAGCGAGACCGACACCGAGACCATCGCGCTGCTGTGCCAGTCCTTCATGGACGACGGCCTGGACCCGCAGGAGGCGGTGGCACGCACGCTCGACCGGATCGAAGGCGCGTTCGCGCTGGCGTTCCTCTTCGACGGCGAGGACGACCTGATGATCGCGGCGCGCCGCGGCTCCCCCCTCGCCGTGGCCCACGCGGGCGGAGAGGCGTTCGTCGGCTCGGACGCCATCGCCCTGGCGCCCCTGACCGACCGGCTGATCTACCTGGAGGAAGGCGACTGGGCGGTGCTCACCCGCGCGAGTTGCCGCATCTTCGACGCGATGGGCACCGCCGTGGACCGCCCGGAAACCCGCATCGCGGAGACCGCCGGACGGGTCGAGAAGGGCGGCCACCGGCACTGGATGGCCAAGGAGATCCACGAGCAGCCCGCCGTGCTGGACATCTGCCTCAACCGCTATTTGGGCGCCGATGCCGTGACCCTGCCCGGCGACGGCATCGACTTCACCGACGTCAGAAGGGTGGTCATGGTCGCCTGCGGCACGGCATATTATGCCTGCCACGTGGCCAAATACTGGTTCGAGGCCCTCGCCCGCCTGCCGGTCGAGATCGACGTCGCGTCGGAATTCCGCTACCGTGAGCCGCCGCTGGAGGAGGGCACCCTGGCGATCTTCGTGTCGCAGTCGGGTGAGACCGCGGACACGCTGGCCGCATTGCGCTACTGCAAGGCGCAGGCCCGCACGCTTGCGGTGGTGAACGTGGAGACGTCCTCGATCGCGCGGGAGGCGGACGCGGCCTTCCCGATCCTTGCGGGGGCCGAGATCGGCGTGGCCTCGACCAAGGCGTTCACCTGTCAGCTTGCCGTCCTGGCGGCGATCGCGCTGTCGGCCGCCGCCGCGCGCCGCACGCTGGCGCCGGACGCCACGGCCGAGCACGTGGCCACCCTGCGCAAGATGCCGGCGCTGCTGTCCCAGGCGCTGCAGTCGGAGGACCGGATGGAGGACATCGCCCGCACCCTGTCGGAAGCGCGCGACATCCTGTTCCTGGGCCGCGGCGCGATGTTTCCGATGGCGCTGGAAGGCGCTCTTAAACTCAAGGAAATCAGCTATATCCACGCCGAAGGTTACGCAAGCGGAGAACTCAAGCACGGCCCCATCGCCCTGGTGGACGAGAGCGTTCCCGTCATCGTCTTCGCGCCGTCCGATCCGCTTTTCGGCAAGACCGTGTCGAACATGCAGGAGGTGATGGCGCGTGGCGGCCGGGTGGTGCTGGTGTCGGACGCGAAGGGGCTCCGGTCCGTCGACGGAGCCTGGGCCGAGATCGAGGTGCCGGCGGTTCCGGCGATCTGGGCGCCGCTTCTTTATGCGGTCCCTGCCCAGCTTCTGGCCTATTACACCGCCATCGCCAAGGGCACCGATGTGGACCAGCCGAGGAACCTCGCCAAATCGGTGACGGTGGAATAGGCGGCGGTCCGGTTCTTTCGCGAAGGATCCTGCAGTCCGGAGGCGTCACAGCGCGCGCAGCACCTGCGGCAGCATCTCCGGCAGATCCTCTGCGATCAGGCCGGGACCGAATTGGCGGGCGCATTCGGCATGAAGCCACGCGGCCTGCGCGGCGGCCGAGAGCGGCCCGACCCCCCGCGCCAGCAGGCCGGCGATGATGCCGGCCAGCGTATCGCCGGCCCCGGCAGTCGCCAGCCCGGGGGCCGCGGCGTCATAGACCGCGGCGGAAATCGCGGCGGTCCCGTCAGGCGCTGCGACGATCGTGGCAGGGCCTTTCAGCAGCACCGTCGCCCCCGCGCGACCGGCCGCGGCGCGGGCGGCGTCCAGGCGCGAGGTGGCCGGTCCCTCCTGCGGGGCGCGTTGCAGAGGCGCGTGGATGTCCGGGAAAAGCCGCGCGAACTCCCCGTCGTGGGGGGTCAGGACGCAGCCCTCATGGAGCTGCGCGAACAGCGTCCCGGGGTCGTCCGAAAAGCTCGTCAGCGCATCGGCGTCGAGCACCGTCGCCCGGGGCGCGGCCAGCACCGCAGCCACCAGCGCGCGGGTCCGCTCTCCGGTCCCCAGACCCGGCCCCAGCATCACGGCGTTGATCCGCCCGTCCTCCAGCAGCCCGGCCAGCGCATCCGCATCCCGGACCGGGCGCAGCATGACGGCGTCCAGCCGGGCCGCGTTCTCCTGCAGGGCCGCGGGCGGAACGGCCAGCGTCACCAGCCCCGCGCCGATCCTGAGCGCGCCGCGCGCCGCCAGCCGGGCGGCGCCGCCCCTGCCTGGGCCGCCGCACAGCACAAGGGCGTGGCCATGGTCGTACTTGTGCCCGCCTGCCTTGCGCAGGTCGCGGCAGTCCGCCGGGCCCAGGCAGGCAACCCCCCGGCCGGTCCGCTCCAGCCCGATGTCGATTCGCTCCAGCCGACCGCAGGCGCCGGGGCCGTCGCCCAGGAACTGGCCCAGCTTGGCGGCATGGAAGGTCAACGTCAGGTGCGCGGCGGTGCGGGGGGCATCCTGCGCGGCGGCCAGAAAACGCCCGCTGTCCGCGCACCAGCCAGAGGGCATGTCGAGTGCCGCGACGCGGGTCCGCGGCGGACCCGAGACCAGACCGGACAGGGTGCGCGCGGTAACGGGCGCCTCCAGCGGGCGGCTCAGCCCGGTGCCGAAAAGCGCGTCCACGACAAGGGACGGCGCGCCGTCGCCGCGGATCCCCTCGGTCTCTTCGTCGCGGAACGCACGGACCGGGCCCAGGGCCGCCCAGCGGGCGTGGTTCAGGGCGGCGTCGGGCGGCAGGCGGGCGGCGTCGCCCATCAGCCTCAGGTCGACAGCCCAGCCCCGGGCGTGGAGATGCCGCGCCACGACGAACCCGTCGCCGCCGTTGTTGCCCGGACCGCACAGGACCACCGCGCGGCGTGGCGCAAGGTCCGGCCAGGCGGCCATGATCGCCGCGACCGCGCCCCGGCCGGCACGTTCCATCAGTTCCGCCCCGGTCACCCGGCCCGCGTCGATCGCGGCCCTCTCTGCATCGCGCATCATCGCGGCCGTCAGAAGCCTGTCCATGCGTGCCTCCCGTTCGTCTTTCGCATCACGATCTAGCCGCGAGGGCCGTCGCGGACAGATCCGCGCGCGCGCGGCATGCCGACTTCGCAAACCGCCCAACTGCAAGGCACGTTGCACAAGAATGGCGCAGGCCATACCAAAGCCGGGATCGCGGTCCCCGCGCTGCAGGCTGGTCGATTGAGGCCGGATGTGGGAAGTGGTCTCTCGCGACTGAACCGAACCCGGAGGAATCGGCTACATGAAGAAGATCGAGGCGATCATCAAACCCTTCAAGCTCGACGAGGTGAAAGAGGCGCTCCAGGAGGTCGGGATCCAGGGGCTCAGCGTGCTCGAGGTCAAGGGGTTCGGCCGGCAGAAGGGGCATACGGAGCTCTATCGCGGCGCCGAATACGTGGTCGATTTCCTGCCCAAGGTGAAGATCGAGGTGGTGCTCGACGACAACCAGGTCGATGCCGCCATCGAGGCGATCGTCGCCGCCGCCAAGACCGACAAGATCGGCGACGGCAAGATCTTCGTCACCCCCGTCGAGCAGGCGATCCGCATCCGCACCGGCGAGACCGGGTCGGACGCGCTCTGACCGCCTGCCCCGCCCAGACACACCCAGGAGAAAGAGGGACCCATGAGCAACAGCGAGATGCTGAAGACCATCAAGGACGAAGAGGTCGAATACGTCGACATCCGCTTCACCGATCCGCGCGGCAAGCTGCAGCACGTCACGGTGATGGCCGACCAGGTCGACGAGGACTTCCTCGACGACGGGTTCATGTTCGACGGCTCGTCGATCGCCGGCTGGAAATCCATCGAGCAGTCCGACATGAAGCTGATGCCCGATGCTTCCTCGGCCTACATGGACCCGTTCTACGCCGAAAAGACCCTTGCGGTGCATTGCACGGTCTATGAGCCCGACACCATGGAACGCTACGACCGCGACCCGCGCGGCACGGCGCGCAACGCCGAGGAGTACCTCAAGTCCTCCGGCATCGGCGACACGGCGTTCATGGGACCGGAGGCGGAGTTCTTCCTCTTCGACGACGTGCGTTTCTCCGTCGCGATGAACAAGGTCTCCTATCAGGTCGATGCCGCCGACGGCTCATGGAACTCCGACACCGAGTTCGAGACCGGGAACATGGGCCATCGCCCCGGCATCAAGGGCGGCTACTTTCCGGTGAACCCGGTGGACGACGCCCAGGATCTGCGCTCCGAAATGCTGTCGACCATGAAGCGCATCGGCATGAAGGTCGACAAGCACCACCATGAGGTCGCGTCCTGCCAGCACGAGCTGGGCCTGATCTTCGACAGCCTGACCAAGCAGGCCGACGAGCTGCAGAAGTACAAGTACATCATCCACAACGTGGCACACGCCTATGGCAAGTCGGCGACCTTCATGCCCAAGCCGATCTCCGGCGACAACGGCACCGGGATGCACGTCAACATGTCGATCTGGAAGGACGGCAAGCCGCTCTTCGCCGGCGACAAATACGCCGATCTCAGCGATGAGGCCCTGTTCTATATCGGCGGCATCCTCAAGCACGCCAAGGCGCTCAACGCCTTCACCAACCCGTCCACCAATTCCTACAAGCGGCTGATCCCCGGTTTCGAGGCCCCGGTGCTGCGCGCCTACTCCGCCCGCAACCGCTCGGGCTGCGTGCGGATCCCCTGGGCCGAAAGCCCCAAGGCCAAGCGGGTCGAGGCGCGCTTTCCCGATCCGTCCGCCAACCCGTATCTGTGCTTCGCGGCGCTGCTGATGGCCGGGCTGGACGGGATCAAGAACAAGACCCACCCGGGAGAGGCGATGGACAAGGATCTCTACGATCTGCCCCCCGAAGAGCTGGCCGACATCCCGACCGTCTGTTCGTCGCTGCGCGAGGCGCTGGGCGAGCTGGAGGCCGACATGGACTTCCTCACCGCCGGCGACGTGTTCACCAAAGACCAGATCGAAGGCTACATGGATCTCAAATGGGAAGAGATCTATGCCTATGAGCACACGCCGCACCCGATAGAGTTCAAGATGTATTACAGCTGCTGATCCCGCCACAGGCAGGTCATCACATTGTCACAGGGGGCGCTTAACGGCGCCCCTTTTGCGTTGCACTGAAAGGTGTCGTCTGTCTCGATTCCCGTCGGGGGATTCGCTGGGAGCGATGGGCTTGTCGCACGGACCTGCCTTGAGGTAAGGTTCGTTAATGCATGCTGGGGTGGAGGAGCCGACCGATAGTTCACCCGCTCGGCATAGTTCCCGATAATTGCGCGGGGGTGACAAATTGCGGCCCTTTTGGACAGCGATGCTTGCCTCGATGAAGCATTTAACCGGGTATTGGCACAGATGATAGAGATTTCTCACCACACTGTCGCAACGATTTCGCTGACTACGGACGCGCAGTTCCAGTTCCGTGAGCTTCCCGCAACACTGGCCGGCGTCCTGTCCCAGGCAGACGCACGGATCCATCGGCTCGATCTCGCTCTTCGCGGCAACTCGCTGGACTACGCGACCGATCAGGGCCGGGTGGAGGCGCAGGCCCGGCGCGGCGACGACGGCACCCACAGGGTTACGGTGAGCTGCAACACGCTGATCCGGGGCTCTCGTGAGGTCGGGCGGCAGATCTGCTTTCAGATGTGCCGCAGGCTCATCGCGCGCCACGACGTTGCGTCGGTGTTCTGGCGCCCGACCCGGCAATTGCTGGAACCTCACGAATTTTCCTGGAACGCGCTTTTGGACCTGCCGCAGCGGTTCGCGGGTCCCGCGCGCATGTACGTACCGGCACAACTGGGCAACGCGGCCGCCTGAGCCGCCAGACAGCGGCGATTTGCACTCTGGCGATGCTGCTGTAGGGTAGAAGGATGCCGGCGGCGCGACGTTGCCGGCGCACCGCGCCAGGGGGGATACCGCATGTCATCGAAGATCCCGCAGGAACGCCTGTGGATCTTTCCAAGGGTGAACAGGCCCGTCTTCGCCATCTCGGCGATCCTGATCCTGGGCTTCATCCTCTTCGGAGCGGTCTTCAACGATCTCGCCAATACGATCTTCAGCGGGCTGCAGACATTCCTTGCGACCAATCTTGGCTGGGCGCTGGTGCTTCTGACAAATGCGATGGTCCTGTTCGTGGTCTATCTGGGTCTGGGACCGTTCGGGGACATCCGCCTGGGCCGCATGGACGAGACGCCGGAATACGATCTGTTCTCTTGGACGGCGATGCTGTTCTCGGCCGGGATCGGCATCGGCCTGATCTACTGGGGCGTGGCAGAGCCCATGTACCACTACTTTTCGCCCCCCCGCGCCGAACCCGAGACGGTCGAGGCCGCGAAGGAGGCCATGGCGCTGACGTTCTTGCACTGGGGCTTTCAGGGTTGGGCGATCTATGCGGTCGTGGCGCTGAGTCTGGCCTATTTCCACTTCCGCATGGGGCTGCCGCTGTCGATCCGGTCCGCCCTTTATCCGCTGATCGGTGACAGGATCTATGGCGTCTGGGGCGATGTCGTCGACATTCTCGCGGTCTTCGGCACCATGTTCGGGATCGTGACGTCCCTGGGACTAGGCGCGATCCAGATCAACGACGGGTTGGGCACGGTGTTCGGCATCGGCTCCAGCGTCACGGTGCAGATCCTGGTGATCGCGGGCATCACCGGGCTAGCCACCATGTCGGTGGTGGCCGGGCTCGACGGCGGTATCAAGCGGCTATCCAACATCAACGTCATCCTGTCGATGGTGCTTCTGGCCTTCATGCTGATCGTCGGCCCGACACTCTTCATCTTCGACGGGTTCGTCGAAAACTACGGGCTCTATCTGAAGAACTTCATCGATCTCAGCACCTGGACAGAGACCTGGTCCGGCGGCGACTGGCAGAATTCCTGGACCATCTTCTACTGGGCTTGGTGGATCTCCTGGTCGCCCTTCGTGGGCGTTTTCATCGCCCGGATCAGTCGGGGCCGCACGATCCGGGAATTCGTCTTCGGAGTGATGTTGCTGCCCTGCTCGATCATGTTCTTCTGGTTCTCGGCCTTCGGCGGCGTCGCAATCGACATCTCGCTGTCCGGGGACCGGACCCTGATCGAAGCGACCCAGGAGGGCTACGGCAACACCATGTTCGCGCTTCTGGAATATTATCCGCTGTCCGGGCTGACCAGCATCTTCGCCATCGTGCTGATCGTGCTGTGGTTCGTGACCTCGTCGGATTCGGGCAGCTACGTGATCGACATGCTCACCGCCGGTGGCGACCCGGATCCACCCAAGATCCAGCGGGTGTTCTGGGCCGTGTCGGAGGGCGCTGTGGCATCGGTCCTGCTGCTGGCGGGCGGGCTTGGCGCGCTACAGGCCGCGGCGGTCGTGGCCGGGTTTCCCTTTGCGGTGGTGATTCTGCTGATCTCCATCGGTCTCTTCAGAGCGCTCCGTTGGGATCCGCTGATGGTCCACCGCCACAACCAGCGCTATCGCAGCGACGTAGAGGCAGAGCACAACATGCCGAACGCCCTTCCCGGCACCGCGACCGACATCGCCGAGGATCAGTCGCCCGCCACGCCGGAGCGCGCGCAGCCGGCCGAATAAGGTGCGTCAGCCCGCACCAGCCAGGTGTGGATGGAAAACACGACGGCTGCGGTCTCCGGCAGGCGGCGTATGACCTGCCGCTCGACCCTGACATAGGGGCGCGGTCCCTCCGGCGCACGCGGCGCCTCTTCCGGTCGGGGGTTGAACAGGCGCCGCTCCCAATAGGGCAGCCGGTTCCACCGAACCAGCGGCGCGCCCGCCCGCACACCGTCGAACAGCCTTTGCACGCGCCGGGCCAGCGCCGCGTCATAGGCAGGGACCGGGCGATGGATGCGCACGAGCGGCCGCCCGATCTTCTGCTCCAACCGCCAGCGGGACGGGAAGCACACGATCCCCGCAACCATCCGGTGCCCCTCCGGACCGGGCAGCATCACCGCGAAATCCTCCTGCACCAGACGGCCCAGTACCGCCAGCGGCGCTTCCGGGTCGAGCGTCACGGCCACGCCGTCCGGTCGGATGACAGAGTTGGACGCAACCCGATGACCCAATGTGGGCAGGTCGGACAGGACGGCGTCCAGAAGCTCTGCGGCGGGGGCGGCACCTTCGGGCAGGCAAGCCATCACGTCGCCGGGCCGCGCCAGGACAAGGCTATCCCGCAACGCCATCTGGCCCGCGAAGGCGTCGTCGATGCGGAGCCAGTCGCCGGGCGCGCAGGGCCGCGTACCCGGCAGGGAATGGGCCACGGCATCGTCGGGAAGACAGGTCTGCAACGGATCCATCGGTCCGATCCTGTGGCAGGCGGTCCGCGCGTTCAAGTCCGCGCAATGCGCTCACGGCAGGGCCGCCCGGTCACGATCCAGCCAAGCGCGGCCGTCCTCGCCGCCGTGCCGAGCGTCAGCTGCTGGCCCAGAGCCTCATAGCTGACTCCGGGCAGGCGCGTTCCGACGAGCGGCCGGCGGCGCAGGCTGTGCCGTATAATTCCACGGCCTTGGTCACGACGGACGCGCGCACGAACGCCAGAATCAACGAGGGAGGCAGCCACGAGGTCGCCTCTGGGCGAGCCGCCCGGCGATCGGGGGCGACGGTCAGCCAACCGGCGCCCCCCCCGGGTCCAGCTCAGGACAGTCAGGGTCCGCAGATCTTGATCCGGTTGCCATCCGCGTCACCTTCGTGACACCCGCCGTCCACCCGGGCAATGTGGGCCGGAATCGCGATGAGGAGAAGACCGCATGAAACTTCTGCGACACGGCCCCCCGGGGGCGGAGCGGCCCGGCTTGTACGCCCCCGATGGCACGCTGCGCGATCTGACCGGTCTGGTCCCGGACATCGCCGGTGCCGTGCTGTCGGACGGCGGGCTTGCCATGTTGCGCGCGCTGGATCCCCGGTCCCTGCCGGCACTGCCCCCGGACACGCGGATCGGCCCCTGCGTCGGCGGCACCGGCAAGTTCGTCTGCATCGGGCTGAACTACGCCGACCACGCGGCCGAGACCGGGGCGAGGGTGCCGCCGGAGCCGGTGATCTTCATGAAGGCGACCTCGGCCATCGCCGGCCCCAATGACGACCTGCCGATCCCGCGCGGGTCGGAAAAGACCGACTGGGAGGTCGAACTGGCCGTCGTCATCGGCCGCACCGCCCGCCACGTGGCGCAGTCCGACGCCCTGTCCCATGTGGCCGGCTACGCGGTGGCCAATGACGTGTCCGAGCGCGCCTTTCAGACCGAGCACGAGGGCCAGTGGACCAAGGGCAAGAGCTGCGACGGGTTTGGCCCGCTGGGACCCTGGCTCGTGACCCGGGACGAGGTGCCGAATCCCCAGGACCTGGCGCTCTGGTGTGAGGTGAACGGCGCGCGGGTGCAGGACGGCTCGACCCGGACGATGGTCTATGGGGTGGCGCATGTGGTAAGCTACCTCAGCCGGTTCATGTCGCTCCATCCGGG
The DNA here is from genome assembly GCF_000743715.1 of Palleronia rufa. Lineage (GTDB taxonomy): Bacteria > Pseudomonadota > Alphaproteobacteria > Rhodobacterales > Rhodobacteraceae > Palleronia > Palleronia rufa. Next base: position 784,648 of record NZ_JQEY01000001.1, on the reverse strand, counting down.
CGACGTGATCTCGACCGGGACGCCGCCCGGTGTGGGTATGGGCATGAAGCCGCCGCTTTTCCTCAAGGCCGGGGACAGGATCAGGCTGGGGGTCGCGGGTCTGGGCGAACAGTGCCAGACGTGCGTGGCGGGTTGATGGGTCGCGGCCCCTTGGCCGGAATTTCCATTGGCGTGGCGCGGACTGGCTGCTATTGAGACGGGCCGTCCCCGCGGCCGGCGCCGCCCGCCCCCGTGGGAGTTCGCGCGGACCGACCCCGCGCGGGAGCACGAAAGGACAGTCATGAGCAGCAAGAACGCCCTCTTCAAGCCCTCGAAATCCGAGACCAAGGCCGATCAGACCACGGCCGTAGCCACCGGTATCATCGAATCCGAGCGCGCCGCTCGCGCGCAGAAGACCGAAAAGCTGCGTGCGGCCCGGATCGAGCACGAAGCGGCGGCCGAGGCCGAAGCCAAGGCCGCCGCCAAGAGGGAGGCCCGCGCGGCCAAGGCCAAAGACCGCGCGAAGCTCAAGGCGAAAGAGGCCAAGTCCGCCAAGTCCGCCAAGGACTGAGGTCAGGGCAAACACGGCCCGGGCGGCGCGGTCGACGAAGAGCACGCCGAAGGCCGCCCGGTGCGGCCGTCCCGCCTCGGCCTCCACCAACCACCGCGCCGCATCCTTGCGCCGGGACCGCGGGACGCGAGCGACCCGATCTTCGGACAAGGGTGACGATTGCGCTGCGTCGTCGCCGGTATGATGGTGCGGGACTGCTCCGCGAACCATTGATGCGCTGTGCCGTCTCCTGCTTTCGCCAAATCGGCCGCATGGAGCGGTCCGCCGGATTGTCTGCCGTGGTGTAGAGCGTCCCGGAGCCGCGCGCACAGTCGCGCCGACAGAGCGGCGCCGACGGAACCGCCGAAATCGGCGTCACCGGGCGTGCCTTCGGCCGCGATCGGCGCCCGTTCGGTCCGCCGTTCCGCCGTTCGGGTGGACATCGCGCGATCCGGCAGCGGCCGATTCAGTTAGTCGTTCTTGGCGATCGCCGGTGCGCGCCCCTTCGTGCCCCGCCGGCGTGCACCTCGACCGAAGCGGTCGCGCCAGGCGCATCCAATGGGACAAGGTTCCGGTCCATGGGCGGCGGCCCGCGGTCGATCATCTTCAGCCCGGCCGCCATGTCGGCCCAGGTCTCCAGGACATGGCGCAGGATGGTGCAAATGCCGACGCCCAGGGCCGTGCGGCGCGTTCTGTCAACGGCCAGCGCCACCGGACGCCCTGCGTCTTTGGGGCGGTCCCGCAGACCGCAGCGACACTCCACCATGCCGATGAACGGGTGCAGCCAGTTCGATTTCAGCAGCGCGCCCCAGTCGAAGTTCGGCTACGGGTCGCGATTGCGGTAGCGCCGCGTTCGCCGACCATCGTCAGCGCAGTCAGGCAGCATCCGCCGAGGTCCCCCGGAGGGCACCGTGTAGATAGGAACCGCTCCTCCCGCCCACCGCCGCCTGCAAGTTCGGTGAGCCGGGCGTGGAAAGCACCAGCTCTGGCATGTGTTTTGCCAGCGCAGTCTTGCAGACCGCGCGGTCGGGGCCGTCACCGCCGCCGCGCCCCTGAACCACGCGCGGTATTCGGGTCAGAAGCGGTCCCGGCGGGTTTGCCATGTCGGGACCGGCCCGGCCCGCTTCGCCGCACCCAAGGTAACTTCGGCGTTCATTGGGCTGGCTCCTGTTCCAGAAAGAACCTCAACATCTCCGATGACGCGTCAGCGCGGACCGCATCGGCGTATCTGCTCATCGCGGTGGCTGCCACCGGTCCCGTGCCGCGCATGGGCATCAGGATCTCTTATCGCCGGGCCAGCTCGGGATCGGCATCGATGAGGCGGACCAACTCGGCACCGATCTGGGCGATCTGCCTGTCGGTCTGACGTTCCCGCGCCTGGAGCCGGCGGACGACGATCCTGTTGCGCGCCGTGTCCAGCCGGTTCAGGCGGGCGATGCGATCCTTGATCAGGGCCACGCGCGCGACATGCAGTTCCCTGATTTCGTGCATGCTCCCGCTGCGAACCGGCGTCGGCTCTGGCGCCAAGGTCGATCCCATATGCGCGCGCATCCCGGCGTCGACGCGGTCGGTCTAAGCGACGTTCCCGGTCGCCTGCGCGTAGCGGCGGGCCCGCGAGGGATTAACCTTGACCGGCCCGTGTCCCGCCTTCGAGAGCGCCGACTCGAGATCGCGATGAAAGCGACCCGTCGCGGCTTAGCTGACGCGGATCGGCGCGCTCCCGAGCCATTGGCAGAGCGCCTAGAGCCCGTCCCTGTCCTTCGAAAACCGCATGTGCCTGCGGTTGGAAAGGCGACAGACTTCGGGACTGGTTTTGGAAATGTACACACCGCCGTTTGAGGTGCCCCTAGTTTCCTAGACACCTGCCTCTTTCAGTTTCTGCTGTCTGATTTCGAAGTCAACGGGCGACAGCATGCCGTTGTTCGTGTGCTTGCGCTTCGGGTTGTAGAAGAGCTCGATGTATTCGAACACGTCCTGCCTAAGTGGACCTGTCGCGGTTTGATGCCGCTCCTTTGATAGCATTTACTGCAACAAAGGAGRCGAACTATGGGATTGAAACGGACGGACGAATTCCGCCAGGATGCGGTGCGTATTGCGCTGACCAGCGGGCTGACGCGCAAGCAGGTGGCTGATGATCTGGGCGTTGGAATGTCGACGCTGAACAAATGGATCACAGCGCATCGAGACACGAACGTGGTTTCACAAGAGGATTTGGACCTCGCCAAAGAGAATGAGCGGCTTCGACGTGAGATCCGGCTTCTCAGGGAGGAGAGGGAAATCCTAAAAAAGGCCACCCAGTTCTTCGCGGGCCTAAAGCAATGAGATTTAGGTTTGTCGAGGAACACAGGAACCATTTCCCAGCCAACCGTTTATGCAGTGTCGTTGGCGTCAGCACACGTGGCTTGCGGGCCTTCCGTAGCCGCCCTGCCAGTCGCAGACAACGATCTGATATGGTCACGCTTGCACACATCAAAGAACAGTCCCGCCTGAGCCTTGGTAGCTACGGCAGGCCGCGAATGACCGAAGAGTTGAAGGAGATCGGCCTGGACGTCGGTCATCGCCGTGTGGGCCGTTTGATGCGCCAGAACGGCATATCTGTCGTCAGAACCCGCAAACACAAGGTGACGACCGATAGCGATCACAAGTTCAATATCGCGCCGAACCTGCTGGATCGAGACTTCAACACTGATGCGCCCAACCAGAAGTGGGCCGGTGACATTAGCTATGTCTGGACCCGCGAAGGCTGGTTGTATCTGGCCGTAATCCTCGATCTGCATTCACGGCGTGTGATCGGCTGGGCCGTGAGCAACCGGATGAAACGCGACTTGGCGATCCGGGCGTTGAACATGGCCATAGCTTTTCGGGCGCCGCCCAAAGGCTGCATCCATCATACGGATCGCGGGTCGCAATATTGTTCACACGACTATCAGAAGCTTTTGCGCCAGCATGGCTTCAAGGTGTCGATGAGCGGCAAGGGCAATTGCTATGACAACGCCGCTGTCGAAACCTTCTTCAAGACGATCAAGGCCGAGCTGATCTGGCGCAGGTCATGGGAAACGCGGCGGCAAGCTGAAGTGGCGATCTTTGAATACATCAATGGCTTCTACAATCCGCGTCGCCGCCACTCAGCACTGGGCTGGAAAAGCCCCGTCGCATTCGAAAGAAAAGTGGCTTAAACGAGCACTTGGGGCGGCACGAAATCGCGACAGGTCCAGATTGCCCTTGAAATCATCAGTACTACCCCCGCTAGGCTTTGTTGCGCAAAGACCGTAAATCCCGGACTTCCCCTTTCCCCGGACGCACTTATCCCGCAGGCTCTGTGATGGGTATGCCGAGCGCGGTGTAGCCGTTCAGCACGGCGGCGCGGAYCTGAAGTTCGGCGACCTGGCGATCGAAGTCGCGCGCCAGGAGGCTCTGCCCCAGTAGCTTCACGCAATGCATCTTCGTCTCGGCGCGGCTCCGGCGGTGGTATCCGCTCCATTTTCGCCAGATGGCGCGGCCGAGGTATCTCGATGCGCGCAGAGCCTCGTTCCGGGCAATGGCGGCTGGGGTTGATGGCTTCCACGGCTTGGCATTCTTGCGCGGCGGTATGACGGCATGGGCGCCGCGGTCGGCGACGGCGTCATGGCACTTGCGCGTATCGTAGGCTCCGTCAGCGGTGATCGATCCGATCTCCACGCCGGCGGGGATCTGGTTGAGCAACTCGGGCAGCATGGGCGCGTCCCCGACGTTGCTTCCGGTGATCTCGATGGCTCGGATCTCCAGCGTCTGTTCGTCGACGCCGATGTGGATCTTGCGCCATAGACGGCGTTTCGCGCCGCCATGCTTGCGGGCGTTCCACTCGCCTTCACCCTCTGCCTTGATGCCGGTGCTGTCGATCAACAGGTTCAGCGGCCCATCTGAGCCGCGGTAGGGAATAGTCACGGACAAGGTCTTCTGGCGCCGGCTCAGTGTGCTGAAGTCGGGCACCGCCCAGTCGAGGCCGACCAGGCGCAGGAGGCTTTCAATGAACCCGGTCGTCTGTCGGAGCGCCATGCCGAAAAGGACTTTCATCGTCAGGCATGYCTGGATCGCGGCGTCGCTATATAACGGCTGCCGGCCTCGCTTGCCGGTCGGCGGCGGCACCCAGACCATGTCCGGATCGAACCAGATCGTCAGGGAACCACGCTGCTTCAGCGCTTCGTTGTAGGCCGGCCAGTTCTTTGTCTTGTAGCTCGGCGGGATCGGTCTGCTCATGCAGGACAGCTACCACGCTGGATTCACGAGATGAATCCCTCACCCAGTCTTTGCGCAACAAAGCCCTTTCAATGAACCCGGTCGTCTGTCGGAGCGCCATGCCRAAAAGGACTTTCATCGTCAGGCATGTCTGGATCGCGGCGTCGCTATATAACGGCTGCCGGCCTCGCTTGCCGGTCGGCGGCGGCACCCAGACCATGTCCGGATCGAACCAGATCGTCAGGGAACCACGCTGCTTCAGCGCTTCGTTGTAGGCCGGCCAGTTCTTTGTCTTGTAGCTCGGCGGGATCGGTCTGCTCATGCAGGACAGCTACCACGCTGGATTCACGAGATGAATCCCTCACCCAGTCTTTGCGCAACAAAGCCATATGCTGGTCTCTTGAAGATGGCCGACATTCCCGGTGACCTGTGGACGCTCTTCAGACGTGCTCAGGCCGAGCTGTACGAAGAGATGCAGAAATCACGGGGGGCTTGTCTCAATCGCCCCTCGCTCTGCTGTTGCACAAAGACACGGAAGACCCGGTCGAAGCAGAGCGCCGAGATCGCGATGCTATCGAAAGCGGACGCCCGAATATCGAGGAATGGAACTACTGAATAATCGCTGGAACCGACCGTGCGGTGTGCGCACTTTCGCGCACAATCTCAAAATCCGCCTATTGATTTTATTAGATAATTTTTTGACGTTCGCTCCGATCCAACACGAAAACCGCCGAAACTGTCAAAACCCCTGTAACTGCCGACCCCGCAAGTCATTAAGTTCATTGCCGCGCGAGGTCTTGGCCTGTCAGAACCAAGTATAACCGCTCAAGGGCGGCCGGGAGCCTGGCCCAGCGGTTGGCCGCACGCACTGTGCAATGATCGCCGCGCGTAGAGAGAATGTTAACGGCTGCGCACCAGAATGACCCTATCGATCCAGAGGGGCCGATAGATGTCAGAAACTACCACCTTGCGGCGAAAGCTCGGCGCAAGCCGTGCCGAAGTTCCGCCGCCGCACAGCCCCGGCAGGGCCTGGCGGCGTGCCGTCATGCACGGGATCAGCCGCGGACTGGGACTGGACGTCGCTGCTGGCGCGGCGGAATGCGGCCCCTGCATGCCGGAGGACGCCGCTGGCCTCATGGAGGTGGGGACGTTGTCGGTGCTGCTCGATTCGCCCGCGGGCTATGGCGTCGCGCTGATCGACCCGGGCGCGGTCTCCGGCCTGATCGAATGGCAGACCCTGGGCAGGCTCAGGGCCAGTCCGCCGGCGCCGCGCCCCGCGACGGAGACGGATGCGGCGATGGTGGCCGATTGCCTCGACCGGATCCTGTCCGCGCAGCAGTCGATGGTCGAGCTGACTCCGGCGCCGCATCCGCCGTCCGGCTTCCGTTTCGCGACGCGGCTGGCGGAACCGCGAGAGGTCGCGCTGCACCTTGCGGACGGGGTTCACGATCACTGGCGGATAGATCTTCACCTCGGGCCGGGCGGCCAGCGGGCCGGAAGGCTGCATTTCATCCTGCCCCGGGAGGTGTCTGTCGACCGGATCGAGCCTGACCGGACCTGGGGACCGCGGATGGAATCGCTCGTCCTCGGCACGGAGGTCAGGCTGGTGGCGGAATTGGCCCGGCTCACCCTCAGCGCCGAGAAACTGCGCGAACTGACCGTCGGACAGAAGCTGACGCTGCCGGTCCGGGCGATTTCGACCGTGCGGATCGTGGGCCCGTCCGGCATCGTCATCGGCAAGGGACGCCTTGGGCAATCCGCCGGGCGCAAGGCCCTGCGGATCGAGGCCCCGCCGGATGAAGCCTTCGTCGCCGCCCGCCACGCGGAAGGAGAGGCGTGATGGCGCGCGGATCGGCGCGGTGGCCGTTCGGTCGCGCGGGGAACCTGACGGGAGGCGGGGCAGGGCGGCAACCGTGAACCGGACGGCCCGAGGGTGCAGGATCGGCGACGGACCCACGCGTCGCCGGCACGCGGATGGCCGGAGAGCGGGTTTGCAATGTGAGGTGAGCTGGCGGGACGCGGGTCAGGGCGGCAACCGTGAACCGGACGGCCTGAGGGTGCAGGATCGGCGACGGACCCACGCGCCGCCGGCACGCGGATGGCCGGAGAACGAGTTTGCGATGTGAGGTGATCTGCCCGGCCACGGCACCGGGCGGCAACCGTGAACCGGACGGCCTGAGGGTGCAGGATCGGCGACGGACCCACGCGTCGCCGGCACGCGGAAGGCCGGAGAACGAGTTTGCGGTGTGAGGTGAGCTGGCGGACGCGGGGCAGGGCGGCAACCGTGAACCGGACGGCCTGAGGGTGCAGGATCGGCGACGGACCCACGCGTCGCCGGCACGCGGAAGGCCGGAGAACGGGTTTGGGATGTGAGGTGAGCTGCCCGGCCACGGCACCGGGCGGCCTGTGGAACGGCGGCAACATGACCCGGCAAGGGGTGCCGGGGTCGGCGACGGCGGCACCGATGGCCGGCAAGGCGCCATCCGGTCGGGTGTCTCCCAAGGGGGCGCGGTTTCGGCCGGCTTGATCCGGGCGGGCCGGAAAACGAGCGCGCCCCGCGGCGGCCGGATGCACGGGCTGTCCGGGCGGGCGTCGGCTAGGCGCATCGTCGCGCGCAAGGGGACGTGCGGACCGCATCGGCCGCGATCGCGCCGGCGCGCGGACCGGCAGGATGGTCCCCGGCCTTCCCGGCGGGCGCGCTCCCTCCCGGCGCGACGGATGCGGCTTGCGTTGGCCCTTGGGCACGGCACGCCGCGGGGGTCGAGGATCCTGCGGAGCGGGTCCGGCGCCGACTGGCGAATCGTCCGCTGGCGGATACAGGCTGCGTCGCCGGGTTTTGCGCGGCGATGACACAGGCCAATCCGGCCGGGGCCGTGGCCGCGGCGCGCTCTGGATACGCCCGAGGGCTATTGCTGCACCGCAACGTCGCCGGGATCTGTCGCCCGGCTTCGGCGCCGTCGAGCGCGGCGCGGACCGCGCCGGTCCCCGTCCGCCCGTCGGTCCGGGATCACGCCCGGGGACGCGGCACGCCGCCCGGCGTGCCTATTGCCCCTCATCCGCTTCGATGCGCCGCGACGGCATCCAAGGTGGATCGCATCGGGGACAGGTCGTAACCGCCCCGGGCGCCGGCGGCGATGATGTCGTCGGTGGACATTTCCCCGGCGCGGCCCAGAGCCCAGACATGACAGGACCGCGTGCCGGACCGGCAGTAGGCGAAGACCGGACCCGATGCCGAGTCGATCGCCTGCCGCTGGCGCCCGATCAACTCTTCGGTCGGGCCGGAATGGGAGACCGGGATCATGTGGAAAGACAGCCCCGCCGCCTCGCAGGCGGACCGAACCGAGGCGGAGGTTTCCTCTCCCGATACCTCATCGTCGGGCCGGTTGCAGATCACCGCGGTGAATCCTGCCTCGGCCAGGGCGGCGACGTCGCCCGGCCGGATCTGCGGGCTGACGGCGAAGGCGGGCGTGATCTGGCGAATGTCCATGGCGGTCTCCGGTCGGACTACAGGGAAAGTCTTGCCGCCGGGCGCGCCCGACCGCAAGCCGAGAGGGGATCAGCGCAGCAGAAGGCCGGTGATCACCACCACGAATCCCAGCGAGGAGAGCAGCAGGGAGGCCATGTTCCAGACCACCAGAGCCCGCAGCCGCGCGCGCAGGTCCGCGTCGCTGAGCCCGGCCCTCTTGGCGGCGAACGCCGCCACGATACAATAGACGAGCCCCGCCAGGCCCAGGAGCGACAGGCCCGTCCCGACCCAGATCAGCGTTTCCATGGCATCCTCCGTCGCCCGTTCGGCCGTGGCTTAGGCGAGCGTGGCAGGGCGCGCAACCGGCCTTGCCTCGGCTCCGGGTGGCGCATAGACGGACCCCCGATCCGACCGCCAACCAGAGAGGCCGACCCATGTCCGACGCATCCGTCATCGACAGCACCTACAAGGTCACCGCCGACGAACTGCGCCAGTTCATAGAGCGCTACGAGCGTCTTGAGCAGGAAAAGAAGGACATCGCCGAGGCCCAGAAGGAAGTCATGGCCGAGGCCAAGGGGCGCGGATACGACACCAAGGTGCTGCGCAAGGTCATCGCGCTCAGGAAGCGCGACAAGGACGACATCGCGGAGGAAGAGGCGGTGCTGGAAATGTACAAGGAAGCGCTGGGCATGTCCTGACGAGCACTAGCGGGTGATCGCGGTGACGCGGTCCATGGCGACGATCTCGGCCAGGTCGGTTTCGTAGATCCGGGTAAGGCGGTCGCAGAGATCCGCGTCCCAGGCGGGGGTGGGGCGGTCCTCGTGCAGGGCCTCCTCGATCGCGAAGGCGTCGATGAAGGCCGCGGTCACCTTCTGGCGCAGGCCGGTGCTTCGCGGCGGGCGCTTGTCCACATAGGCCCTGAGCCGCGCCATCCCCGACCGCTCCATGACCTGCGCGGCCATGTCGTACAGGCCATGCAGGGCCACGTCTCCGGCGATGCCGCCGACCGAGCGCATGACCTCTTCCCAGATCAGCGGGCTGTCCTCATAGCACCAGAACGACAGCGTGCAGTCGGGGCAGGTGTCGAGCAGTTCGCGCACCGGTTCCGACCAGCGCAGCGCCGCCAGGTCGGCGCCGTCCAGGAACCGTCCGAACTCTGCGTGCTTGCGCTGGGCGCGGAACAGCGCCGGCAGAAAGGTCGCCATGTCCCGCAGGCAGAGGTGAAACGACACCTCGTGGCTGGGAAAGAGGTCGCGCAGCCAGCGTGCCTTGTGGATGAGGGGGTAGAGCGCGCCCCCTTCCAGGGCGCGGTCGGGCACGCAGAGAAAGCTGGTGTTGGACAGGATCAGCCGGTCGGCCTGGGTTCCGCGCAGGATGGAGTCGAGCAGCGCGTCCTCCGCCCCCGGCGGCATCGGTGCCCCGCGAAAACCGTTCACGGCGTCGCGGAGCGGCGCGTGATAGGTCTCGGTCTCCGGGACGACGATGCCCAGAGGGGAGATCCGGTCCAGGTTGCGCCGCAGGGAGCGGACGACAAGATCGCTGCCGGTGCAGTGCGCACCGATGTGCATGGCAATGTGCATGGGGTGTTCCGGGCGTTTGCGCGATTATACGGTCTTGTTCTGGACAGGCAATCGGCTGTTGCCTAAGAGACCCCGCATGGCCGATCAAAACAGTCAGGTTCGCATTCCGGGGCGGCTGCCCAGACCGGACGGCTGGTCGGTCGGGGCGGCGGCGATCGCGGCGCTGGTGCTGCTGCCCATCGGCACGGTGGTGTGGCTGGCCCTGAACCCCAGCGGGCCGATCTGGGGGCACCTGATCTCGACCACGCTGCCGCGCTACCTGAGCAATTCGCTGGTGCTGATGGTGGCCGTGGGGGGGCTGTCGGCGGCGGTGGGAACGCTGGCCGCCTGGCTTGTGGTCATGTACCGGTTCCCGGGTGTCGGCTGGCTGGAATGGGCGCTTCTTCTGCCGCTGGCGATCCCGGCCTATGTGGGCGCCTACGCCCTGGTGGACTTTCTGGAATACGCAGGGCCGGTGCAGACCCTCATGCGCGGCGCGATGGGCTGGACCGACGCGCGGGACTACGCGTTTCCGCAGATCCGCTCACGCGGGGCGGCGATCGTGGTGATTTCCGCCGCGCTCTATCCCTATGTCTATCTGCTGGCGCGGGCGGCGTTCCGGGAGTTGTCCGCCCAGAGCTTCGACGTGGCGCAGGCCCTGGGCGCGGGCCATCTGGCGCGGTTCTGGCGGGTCGGCCTGCCCCTGGCCCGCCCGGCCATCGCGGCGGGAACCGCGGTGGTGATGATGGAGACGGTCAACGATTTCGGCGTGGTGGAATATTTCGGCGTCCAGACCCTGACCACCGGCATCTTCACGGTCTGGCTGGAGCAGGGCAACGCGGGCGGCGCGGCGCAGATCGCCACCGTGATCCTGGGGCTGGTCCTTGTGCTTGTGACGCTGGAAAAGCTGTCCCGGCGCCGGTCGCGGTTCTACGGGATGTCCAAATCCGACCGCCGCCCGTCCCGCAGCCCGCTCAACGGGGTCGCGGGCTGGGCGGCGGGATTGTTTTGCCTCATACCCTTCGCGGTCGGCTTCGTTCTGCCGGTCCTTGTGCTGACCGGCCATGCGGTGGACAAGGCCGACCGGTGGGTCGACCCGGGGCTGGCCCGTGCGGCGTGGAACACCCTGTCGGTGGGCGGTGCCGCGGCGGTCCTGACCGTGCTGGGGGCCCTGTTCATGGTCTACGGCGTGCGTCTGTCCCGCCGGGCCCTGCCGCGGCTTCTGATGCCGGCCACGCTCATCGGCTATGCCGCTCCGGGCGCCGTGCTGGGCGTCGGGCTGCTGCTTCCGCTGGCGTGGTTCGACAACCGGATCGCGGATCTGTGGACGGCGATCTCCGGGACCGATCCGGGGCTGCTGATCACCGGCAGCGCCGCCGCGATCGTCCTGGCCTATGTGGTGCGCTTCTTCGCCATCGCGCAGGGCGCGGCCGACTCCGCCATGGGGCGTGTGTCGCCCAGCCTGCCCATGGCCGCACGCGCCTTGGGACGGGGTCCGGGCGGCGCGCTGGCGGCGGTCTACCTGCCGATGATGCGCGGATCGGTGGCGACGGCCCTGCTGCTGGTCTTCGTCGATAGCGTCAAGGAACTGCCCGCGACGCTGCTGCTGCGCCCGTTCAACTACAACACCCTGGCGACCAGGGTTTACGAGCAGGCCTCGCTGGAGCGGATCGGCGACGCCGCCCCCGCTGCCCTGCTGGTCACCCTGGTGGGGCTCTGCGCGGTCGGGATCCTGGCCCGCACGAATCGCTAGGCGCGACCGGGGCGGTTGCGCCGCGGCCGAATGGACGGGCCCGAACCGGATCGGGCCTTGGACGGCGCCAAGGGGCGGGGGAACTTTCGGCCGGTCCGCCGCTTGATTCCATACCCACCGGGCAAGGACGGATCCGACATGGCAGTCGCACGTCCCGCACCGACCGTACGGCCGCCGAAAGGTGAAAAACGATGCCCATGTTCAGCAGTGCCAGTCTGACACGTCCGATCCACGCCTGGGCGCGCGATGCCCTGCCACGGCTCAGCGACACCGAGTCCGAAGCGCTCCAGGCGGGGGAGGTCTGGTGGGAGGCCGAGTTGTTCTCCGGCAATCCGGACTGGTCGAAACTGACCGGCGTCGCGCCGCCCGCGCTGACCGAGGCGGAACGCGCCTTTCTCGACGGGCCATGCGAGGAGCTGTGCCGGATGATCGACGACTGGTCGATCAATCAGCGCGACGCCGATCTTCCGCCACGGGTCTGGCAATTCCTCAAGGACGAGAAGTTCTTCGGTATCATCATCCCGAAATCCCACGGCGGCCTGGAATTCTCGGCCTTCGCCCATTCCGAGATCGTGCGCTACATCTCGACCCGCTCGGTCGCCGCGGCGGTGACGGTGATGGTGCCCAACTCGCTGGGCCCGGGCGAATTGCTGCACATGTTCGGCACCGATGCCCAGCAGGACCACTGGCTGCCACGTCTGGCGACGGGTGAGGAGATTCCCGCATTCGGACTGACCAGCGACGCGGCCGGATCGGATGCCAGCGCGATGATCGACGAAGGGATCGTCGAGATGGGCGACTGGCAGGGCGAAAAGGTCCTGGGCATCCGCCTGAACTGGGCCAAGCGCTACATCACTCTGGCCCCTGTCTGCACCGTCCTGGGGCTGGCTTTCAAGCTGCGCGACCCTGACGGCCATCTGGACCGCGGCGAGGACATCGGCATCACCTGTGCGCTGGTGCCCACCGGCCTGCCGGGGGTGGAAACCGGGCGGCGGCATATCCCGTCGGCCACGATGTTCATGAACGGGCCGACGACGGGCCGGGACGTGTTCATCCCTCTCGATCATATCATCGGCGGACCGGACTACGCCGGACGCGGCTGGATGATGCTGATGAGCGCACTGGCCGCCGGGCGCGGCATCTCCCTGCCGTCGATGGGCTGCGCGGCGATCGCGCTGGCGGCGCATACCACGGGCGCATATTCGCGCATCCGCGAGCAGTTCGGCCTGCCCATCGGCAAGTTCGGCGGCATCCAGGAGCGGATGGGACGACTGGCGGCCGACGCCTATTCGATGGATGCCGCCCGGCGGCTGACCTGCGCGGGTCTGGACGAGGGACGGTCGCTTTCGGTGATCTCGGCGATCATGAAGGCGCATGCCACCTTCCGGATGCGCGAGGCGATCAACGACGCGATGGATGTCCATTCCGGCAAGGCCGTGATCGACGGGCCGTCCAATTACCTCCAGGCGCTCTATCGCGCGGTTCCGATCGGGATCACGGTCGAGGGCGCCAACATCGTCACCCGCAGCCTGATCATCTTCGGCCAGGGCGCGATCCGGGCGCATCCGCATATGCTGGACGAGATGAAGGCCCTGGCGATGGAGGACGACGACGAAAGTCTGGCGGCCTTTCACCGGCATTTCTGGAAGCATGTGCGGCATTCCGCCGCGACCCTTTTCCGGGCGTTCGGCCGGTCCTGGACCGGCGGGCGGTTCGCCCCCGCGCCATCCGCCAGCCCGGTCGCGGGCATCTATCGCCAGTTGTCGCGCTGGTCGTCAGCCTTCGCGCTGACCGCCGACATGGCCTTTCTGACCATGGGCGGCGACCTGAAACGCAGGGAGATGATCACCGGGCGGATGGGCGATATCCTGTCGGAACTGTATATCGTCAGCGCGACGCTGAAGCGCTGGGAGGACGACGGACGGCACCGGGCGGATCTGCCGGTCGTCCGATACGCCGCCGAGCGCGGCATCGCCCGTATCCGCATGGCCATGGACGAGGTACTGATGAACTTCCCCTCCCGGGGGATGTCGCTGCTCCTGCGGTTCGTCACGCGGCCCGGCGGCAGCGCCCTTGGACCCGACGACACGCTGACCGAAGCCGCGTCCGACCTGCTCTATTCGCCGTCGGAGTCGCGGGATCGCATCGTCGGGCGGGTCCACGGCGGCTGTTCGCGCGACGGCATCCGGCTGCTGAACGAATGCTACGACCGGGTGGTGGCATGCGCGCCGCTGACGAAACGGCTGCGCGACGCCGGGCAGACGCCGCAGGCCGGTCGCGAGGCCGGGACCATCACCCGGGACGAGGCCGACCGCATCGCCGCGATGCAGGACCTGGTGGCACAGGTCGTCGCCGTGGACGCGTTCACCCCGGAGGCGCTGGCAAAGCTCTATCCCGGGATGACGCCCCGCCCCGACAGCAAGGAGGCCGCGGAATGAGCCGCCCCGTCTATCTGGTCGATGGCGCCCGCACGCCGTTCCTGAAGGCCCGCGGCAAGCCCGGCCCGTTCACGCCAGTCGATCTGGCGGTGCAATGCGGCCGCCCGCTGCTGGCGCGCCAGCCTTTCGGCGCCGATGCCATCGACCTGGTGATCCTTGGATGCGTCAATGTCCTTCAGGACGAAATGAACCCGGCCAGGGTGGCCGCCCTGCGGCTGGGACTGGGGGCCGGGATGGTCGCCTTCACGACGCAGATCAACTGCGGCTCGGGGATGCAGTCCATCGACACGGCGCGGCGATACGTCAGCGACGGCAGCCATGAGATCATCCTGGCCGGCGGGGCAGAGGCGCTGAGCCATGCGCCGCTGGTGCTGCGCCAATCGGCCGTCGAATGGTTCGGCCAGATGGCCCAGGCCAAGGGGCCGGTCGCACAGGCCCGCGCGATGACCGGTCTGCGGCCCGAGTTCTTCAAGCCCATCGTCGGGCTGGAGCGCGGCCTGACCGACCCGATCACCGACCTGAACATGGGCCAGACGGCCGAGGTTCTGGCGCACCGCTTCCGGATCGACCGCAAGGCCGCCGATACATACGCCATGCAGAGCCATCATCGTCTGGCGCGCGCGCAGGACGAAGGCTGGCTGGAGGACGAGGTGATGCCCGCCTTCGACGCGCAGGGGAACGCCTACGATCGGGACGATGGCGTGCGGCCGGACAGCGATTTGGAGGGGCTGTCGAAACCCGGTCCGGCCTTCGAAAAGCCCTATGGCAAGGTGACGGCGGGCAATTCCAGCCAGATCACCGACGGCGCGTCCTGGGTCATCGTCGCCTCGGAGGATGCGGTGGAAAAGCATCGGCTTTCGCCGATCGCGCGTCTGGTCGATGCCGAATGGGCAGCACTCGATCCGTCGATCATGGGACTCGGGCCCTTGCTCGCCTCCACGCCGCTTGCCCGTCGCCACGATCTGGCGATCGACGACATCGACCTGTGGGAGCTGAACGAAGCCTTCGCCGCGCAGGTCCTGTCCTGCGTCGAAGCCTGGGCCGACGATTCCTTCTGCCGCGAGGTTCTGGGCCTTGATGCGGCATTCGGGCGGATCGACCGCGACCGGCTGAATGTCGATGGCGGGGCGATCAGCCTGGGCCATCCCGTCGGCACCAGCGGCAACCGGATCGTGCTGCATCTGGCCAACGCCCTGCGGCGGCAGGGCAAGCGGCGCGGCATCGCCACGGAATGTATCGGCGGCGGACTTGGCGGCGCGATGTTGCTGGAGGTGGCGTGATGGACGGAACACGGACCGGCCCGGTGCTGCGGCATCTGGGGGAGACCGCGCTGGAACTCGGGCCCGCGGAACCCGGCGGGGGTCCGTGGCGGCGCGGGATCTCGGACGGCATCGTGTGGCTGGTGCTCGACCGTCAGGGCAGTTCGGTCAATACGGTATCGCAGGACGTGATCGAGGCGCTGGAGGCGGAGATCGCGGCCCTCGAACAGGACACGCCCCGCGCGGTGGTGATCCGGTCGGCCAAGACGGCGGGATTCGCCGCGGGGGCCGATATTTCCGGCTTCGACCGGATGAGCGACGCGGGCGCCGCCGATCTTCTCCGCCGGGGTCACGGGGTGCTCGACCGCCTGGAGAACCTGTCCTGCCCGACGATCTGCGTCGTCCACGGGGCGGCCCTGGGCGCGGGGTTCGAGATCGCGCTGGCCTGCGACTGGCGGATCGCCGTCGACGGCGCGTCCTTCGGCTTTCCGGAGGTGCGGCTGGGCCTGCATCCGGGCCTTGGCGGCACATTTCGGTTGCCTGCCCTGATCGACCCGACCGAGGCGATGACCCTGATGCTGACCGGCAAGGCCGCGCATACCGGCAAGGCCCGCAAGCTCGGCATCGCCGATGTCGTCACCGAAGAGCGTCACGTCCAGGCCGCGATCGACGCGGTTCTGAACGGCGACGTCGGGCGGGAGGCCGCCGGATTGAAATTCCGCGCGCTGCGATTCGACCGGGCGCGCCGCCTCGCCGCCGACCGGATGCGGTCGGAGACCGCGAAGAAGGTACCTCAGGATCACTACCCGGCGCCATACGCGCTGATCGACCTGTGGGAGCGTCACGGAGACGATCGGGCGGCGATGCAGACAGCCGAGATCGAGAGTTTCGCGTCGCTTCTGGACACCGACACGTCGCGCAACCTGCGCCGCGTCTTTTTCCTGCGCCAGCGGCTGAAGGACATCGCGCGGGGCGCCGACGGCATCGCCCATGTCCATGTCGTCGGGGCGGGGGCCATGGGCGGCGAGATCGCGGCCTGGGCGGCGCTGAAGGGCAAGACCGTCACGCTGGAGGACGTCGCGCTGGACCCGCTGGGGGCCGCGGTGGCCCGCGCGCGCCGGATCTGCAAGGACGCCCATCTGAGCGGGATCGAGACCCGCGACGCGCTGGACCGGTTGATGCCGGATCCGCGCGGCTACGGGGCGCGCCGCGCCGATCTGGTGATCGAGGCCGCGCCCGAAGACGCCGCCCTGAAGAGAGAGATCTACGCCACCCTGCGCGACTGGATGAAGGACGGCAGCATCCTGGCCACCAACACCTCCAGCCTGCGGCTGGCCGACCTGCGCGACGGAGCGCCCGACCCGGCGCGGTTCGCGGGTCTGCATTTCTTCAATCCGGTGCCGAAGATGCAGCTGGTCGAGGTCGTGCGCCATGACACGACCGACGACGATGCGGCCGGCCGGCTGACGGCGTTCTGCGGTGCCATCGACAAGCTGCCGGCGCCGGTGACCGATCACCCCGGGTTCCTGGTGAACCGCGCGCTGATGCCCTACCTCATGGAGGCGATGGTGCTGATGGACGAGGGCGTGTCGAAGGAACGGATCGACACGGCCGCGATCCGGTTCGGCATGCCGATGGGACCGGTCACGCTGGCCGATCAGGTCGGTCTGGATATCTGCCTAGACGTGGCCGAAAGCCTGAAGCGCAGCGTCGACAAGCCGATGGCCGAAATCAGCGACCGTCTGCGCGAACGGGTCGAGGCCGGAGAGACCGGCAAGAAGGCAGGGCAGGGGTTCTACGACTGGTCGGACGGCACGCCGCATCCCGACGACGGCGGCGGACCCGACGACATGACCGACCGGCTGATCCTGCCCATGCTCGATGCCTGCGTGGAATGTCTGCGGCTGGGTGTCGTGCGCGACGCCGACGAGCTCGACGCCGCGATGGTCTTTGCCACCGGCTTTGCGCCCTTCCGCGGCGGCCCGCTGCACCATGCCCGCGCGCGCGGCGTGGACGAGACCCGCACCCGCCTGGAGGAGCTTGCCGCCCGCCACGGACCGCGGTTCGCGCCCGATCCCGGCTGGCCGGACGTATAGCGGCGTGCAACGCGGGACCGACGCGGATGCCATCGCGCAGGAGGTGATCCGGCGCACCGGCGGCGACATCCGCCTGGCGCTGCCGCTGGGGATCGGCAAGCCCGTGACGCTGGCCGATGCGCTGGTCCGTGCGGTCCGGGACCGCCCCGACGCCAGGCTGTCCATCTTCACCGCCCTGACGCTTGAGCGGCCCGTGCCGTCGAACGACGTCGAACGGCGGTTCCTGTCGCCCGCCATGGACCGGCTGTTCGGCACGCAGGACGGTCCGCTCTACGCGCGGCTGATGCGGACCGGAGAGCTTCCGGACAATATCGAGGTGAACGAGTTCTTCCTCATGGCGGGGCGCTGGCTGGGCGTGGCGGCGGCGCAGCAGGCCTATATCTCGGCCAATTACGTCCACGCGCGCGACGTTCTGCTGCGTCGGGCGCCCAATGTGGTGATGCAGCTTGTCGCCGAACGCGACGGCCGGTTCAGCCTGTCGTCGAACACCGACATCTCCGCGGACCTGTTTGGCTTTCGCGCGGACGGCACGGCGGATTTCCTGGCGGTGTTCGAGGTCAATCCGGACATGCCCTTCATGGACGGTCCGGGCGCGACCATCGCGCCCGGTGACGTAGATCTTGTGCTGGACCCGCCCGGCCCGGTCACCCCGTTCTCCGCGCCGAACCGCCCCGTGGACGCCGTGGATCACGCGATCGGGCTTCATGTCTCGCGGCTTGTCGTGGACGGCGGTACGCTTCAGATCGGCATCGGGTCCATGGGCGACGCGGTGGCCCATGCGCTGTCCCTGCGCGACCGGGGGGCGGCGGAAGCGATCCAGCGCGACTGCCCGTTCGCCATCGACCCCGATCCCGGCGGGCCGTTCGAGGCGGGCCTCTACGCGGTGACGGAAATGCTGGTCGGCGGGCTTCTGGCGCTGTTCCGGGACGGGGTCATCCGCCGCAAGGTGGACGGCGCGGCCATCCATGCCGGATTCTTCGTCGGATCGCGCGACTTCCGCAGGCAACTGCGCGATCTGCCGCCCGACCGGCGCGCCGGGATCGCGATGATGCCGGTCAGCTTCACCAACGCCCTTTACGGCGATGAGCCCGCCAAGCGCCGCGCCCGCCGCGACGCGCGGTTCGTGAACGGGGCGATGAAGGTATCCGCCCTGGGCGACGTGATGTCCGACAGCGTGGCCGACGGTCAGGTCGTCAGCGGGGTGGGCGGCCAGTTCGATTTCGTCGCACAGGCCTTCGCGCTGGACGGGGCGCGATCGGTCATCGCCCTGCCCGCGACACGCGACAGCGGGGGGGTGCCGGAAAGCAACATCGTGTGGACCGTGCCGGCCGTGTCGGTGCCGCGGCACATGCGCGATGTCGTCGCGACGGAATACGGGATCGCGGATCTGCGCGACCTGCCCGACGCACAGGTGATCGCCGCGCTTGTCGCGATTGCCGACAGCCGGTTCCAGAACGATCTGGTGGCGCGCGCCAAGGCGGCTGGCAAGCTGCCGCAGGGCTACCGGATCCCGGAGGCGTGCCGCCGCAACCTGCCCCGGACGGTGACGCAGTGGCTGGCGCCGCATCGCAAGGCGCTGCCGGATTTTCCGTTCGGTACCGATTTCGATGCGGTCGAGCAGCGTCTCCTGCCCGCGCTTCGGGATCTGGGGACCCAGGCCAAGAGCCTGCGTGGCAAGGCGCGTCTGCTCTGGGCCGCCTTCGCCCTGCCGCCGCACCCCGACGAAACCGCCGCCATGTCCCGCATGGGATACGCAGAAGATCGCGGTCCGGCAGCGATGGCGCTGCGCGGCGCGCTCAGACGGGTGGCGCGGTCCGGGTGGTAGCGCCACAGATCCCACCGGCCGGCGTCTGGTGCGACCGCGCGGAAAGGCTCAGGTCCGCAGCGCCGCCACGGCCGCGCGCAGATCCAGCGCGCCGTCATAGAGCGCGCGACCGGAGATCGCGCCCGCGATCTCCCCGGTGTCGCGCAACCGCACCAGGTCGTCCAGCGACGACACGCCGCCCGACGCGATCACCGGGATCCCGACGGCGCGGGCCAGGGCCTCCGTCGCCTCGACGTTCGGCCCGCCCATCGCGCCGTCGCGGTCGATGTCGGTATAGACGATCGCGGCCACGCCGGCGTCCTCGAAACTGCGCGCAAGCCCGGTGACCGTGATTTCCGTCTCCTCGGCCCATCCGCGGGTGGCGACGCGGCCGCCCCGCGCATCGAGCCCGACCGCGACCTTGCCCGGAAAGGCGCGGGCGGCGTTGCGCACCAGGTCCGGGTCCTCCACGGCGACGGTTCCCAGAATCACCCGCGCCAGACCCTTCGACAGCCACCGCTCGATGGTGGCCATGTCGCGGATCCCGCCACCCAGCTGACAGGGGACGGAGACGCGCGACAGGATCGCCTCGACGGCCGCGGCGTTGACCGGGCGGCCCGCGAAGGCGCCGTTCAGATCGACCAGGTGCAGCCAGTCGCAGCCAGCGGACTCGAACGCCGCAGCCTGCGCGGCGGGGTCGTCGCCGAACACGGTGGCGGCCGCCATGTCACCCTTCAGCAGGCGCACGCATTGGCCGTCCTTCAGGTCGATGGCGGGATAGAGGATCATGGGCCGTCTCCGGGAGGGGGTCGGCGCCTTGTGGCACCAAGCCCGTGCATGGACAAGGCGACCTCACGTCAGACTTGCTTTCGCGCCCGGTTCGGCGACGCTCTGTCATCATGTTTCTCGGGAGGAGACCCACGATGATCCGCGTTCTCAGTCTTGCCGCCGCGGCGGTTCTTGCGGCCGGCACCGCCGTGGCCGATCCCATAGAGGGCATCTGGCAGACCCAGGCCGACGACGGCGCCTTCGCCATGGTCCGGATCGAGCCGTGCGGAGCGGCGTTCTGCGGCACGATCACCCGGACGTTCAAGGGCGGAACGGAATACGAGTCGCCCAACAAGGGCAAGCAGATCGTCCGCGCGATGGTCCCGCAGGGCGGCGGCGCCTACACGGGCCAGGTCTGGCGGCCGGCGAACGACAAGGTCTACAACGGCAAGGCCAAGGTAAGCGGCATGAAGATGGACCTGGCCGGCTGCGTCGCCGGCGGGCTGATCTGCAAGAGCCAGACCTGGACCAAGCTGCAGTAGTCGCCGGAACGGGGCTTTGGGGCCGGGCGTTGGGCGGGTGACACTGATCTCAAGGAGCCCCGACCATGCCGATTGTGCAGACCGCCGACAGGACCGAACTCTACGTCAAGGACTGGGGCGATGGGCGCCCCGTCATCCTGGTCCATGGCTGGCCGCTCAACGCCGACAGCTGGGAACACCAGGCCCTGGCCCTGACCGACGCAGGCTACCGCGTCGTCAGCTACGACCGCCGCGGTTTCGGGCGGTCGGGCCAACCGTTTTCCGGCTACGACTACAATTGCATGGCCGATGACACGGCGTCCGTGATCGACGCGCTCGACCTGCGCGACGCAACCCTCGTGGGATTTTCCATGGGCGGAGGAGAGGTTGCCCGCTACATCTCGCGTCACGGAACGTCGAAGCTGCGGCAGGCGGCGCTGATCTCGTCCATCGCGCCCTACATGAAGAAGACCGACGACAACCCCGACGGCGTGGACGCCGAGGTGTTCTCGCAGATGCAGGAGGGCGTAAGGAAGGACCGCGCGGCGTTCATGGAGGATTTCTTTCCGAACTTCTACGGCAACGGAACGCAGGCCGGCGGGGTGTCCGACAGCGTGCTGCACTGGACCTGGACAATGGCGATGATGGCGTCCCCCAGGGCGACGCTGGCGTGCATCGACGCGTTCGGCCATACCGATCTTCGGCAGGACATGGCGGCGTTCGACATTCCCACTTTGGTTGTGCACGGAACGGGCGACGAAATCGTGCCGATCGCGCCGTCCGGCCGTGCGGCGGCCGCGGCGATCCCCTCCGCGACGCTAAAGGAATACGAAGGCGCCCCACACGGTCTGACCGCGACCCACGCGGAACGGCTCAACAAGGATCTCATCGACTTTCTGAAGGGGTGAGCGGCGTCCCGGAGACCCTCCGGCGGAGGGTCTCAGCCGCGAACGCGCGGAGCGCCGACAAGCGGCGTCCCGGAGACCCTCCGGCGGAGGGTCTCAGCCGCGAACGCGCGGAGCGCCGACAAGCGGCGTCCCGGAGACCCTCCGGCGGAGGGTCTCAGCCGCGAACGCGCGGAGCGCCGACAAGCGGCGTCCCGGAGACCCTCCGGCGGAGGGTCTCAGCCGCGAACGCGCGGAGCGCCGACAAGCGGCGTCCCGGAGACCCTCCGGCGGAGGGTCTCAGCCGCGAACGCGCGGAGCGCCGACAAGCGGCGTCCCGGAGACCCTTGGGTGGACTACCGTCGAGGCGGAAAGCTCTACCGGATGTTCTGCCCAAGGCCTGGGCGCTTGGCGGGCGAGGGCGGGATCCCGGCCGGGTCCGCGACGCCGTTGCGACGCGCGACGTGCTCGCGGCCGGGAGCGATGCAGCCGCGAAACGCCTGGCGGACCTGACACGCGGCCGTGGCCGGGCCAGTTCTTCGCCCGGTCGTGGTCCACGACCGGATGGACCAGAGACGGCGCGCGCCAGAGCGGGCCGTCTCCGGTCAGGGCCGGGCCGCGGGGGGTCAGAGTCCCATGCAGTTGGCGTAGTAGGTCACCGTCGCCGGCCAGTCCGAGAAGATCCCGGCGACGCCCACGTCCTGGGCCAGAACGTCGGTGACGTTGAGGTAGTCCTCGTCCCCGTCGATCAGCTCGGCCACGGACTGGTAGTACCAGCCGCCGCCCTCCGCCAGCGGGCCGGAGCGTTCCAGAGACCAGGTGATGATGCCGAGATCCGCGGCCTTCGCCTCGGTCGCCAGGGCAGAGGGCACCATCTTGCCGCCCTCGGCCTTGAGCAGCATCCAGATCGGCGGGGCGATGTAGTTCACCCCCATCCCCTTGAGTTCGGCCATGGTGTTGGGCCAGGTCGCGGGGTCGTCGGGGTCGTAGCCCTCGGTGTCGTACTCGTCCATCAGATAGACGGCCTGGGCGCCGAACGCGGGCTCGTTCTCGATCCAGTAGAGCACATCGTCCAGCTCGAAACTCTGCGGCCAGACGCGGGACGGGTCGATCCCGGCATCCTTGTATTCGTCGATCAGCTTCTGCGCGTAGTCCTCTTGCGAGAATCCGTCGAACGGCATGTCCACCACGGGCGCCTTCAGCTCCGGCGTGAAATCCGCGCCGAGTTCGTCGAAGAGCGCGATGGACTCCGCATGGGTCAGCAGCGTCGCGTCATTGGAATAGAGCGTCGTGCGCCAGGGCTCCACACCGCCCTGGAACTCTTCCGGCGTTGTGGCGGCGGCATCGAAGCTGTCCATCTTGGGCCGGAGCGTGCGGAATTCATCAAGCGTGATGTCGGAGGTGCGGCATTCGGCGGTCGCCTCGGTCTCGCCCTCTGCAGGCGTGAAACCGGAGGTGCAGTTGTCGGCCAGGTCGGAGACGAGGATGTTGGTCGTCGTTTGCAGGTCGTTCTGCGCGTGGCGGCAGACCAGTTCCTTGTCGGCGGTGAAGGTCACGTCGCATTCCAGGATGCCGGCGCCCATTCCGGCGGCCGCGCGGTTCGATTCCACGGTATGCTCTGGGAACATCAGCGGCGCGCCCCGGTGGCCGATGGAAAACTTGGTCTGCGATCCGGTCTGGTTCGCGCAAGAGGAAAGCTTGTCCTTCAGAGCGCCCTCTTCGAGCTTTCCGACCAGATAGGCGGGGCGGGGCCCGTAGTCGACGCTGGCGGCGGCGGTGTCATGCGCCTCTGCATGGGCCTGCCCGGCGGCCAGAACCGCCGCGGCGGTCAACATCAGGTGCTTCATCTCTCTCTCCCTTGTCCCGGCGACCCGGCGGGCCGCCATCATGCCCAGCGTACTAGGCAATCGGGATCACGGAAACATGACATGCCGCGCGCGGCAAGGCCGGTCAGGCGCGGCGCGCCGCCATTTCGGGAAACAGCGCCGCGAGCCCCTGTTCGGAGGCCGCCGCCACTCCGCGCTCGGTAATGAAGGCGGAGACCAGCCGTGCGGGCGTCACATCGAAGGCGTCGTTGCGCGCCGGCGTGCCGTCCGGGGTCACACGCACGCTGGCGATGCCGTCCCCGGTGGCGCCCTGGACATGGGTGACCTCACGCGGGTCGCGTTCCTCGATCGGGATTTCGGCGATGCCGTCCGACACGGTCCAGTCGATGGTCGGCGACGGCAGGGCGACGTAGAACGGCACCCCGTTGTCGCGCGCCGCCAGCGCCTTGAGATAGGTGCCGATCTTGTTGCAGACATCGCCGGTGCGGGTCACACGGTCGGTTCCGGTGATGACCAGATCCACCAGCCCGCGCTGCATCAGGTGTCCGCCCGCGTTGTCGGTGACATAGGCATGGGGCACGCCGTGGCTGCCCAGTTCCCAGGCGGTCAGCGCGCCCTGGTTGCGGGGCCGCGTCTCATCCGTCCAGACATGCAGGGCGATGCCCGCGTCATGGCCCTGGTAGAGCGGTGAGGTCGCGGTGCCCCAGTCCACCGTGGCGATCCAGCCGGCGTTGCAATGGGTCAGCACGCGCACCGGCTCTCCGGGGGGCTTGGCGGCGGCGATCTCGCGCAGGATCGGCAGGCCGTGCTGGCCGATCCTGCGGTTGATCTCCACATCCTCGTCGGCGATCTGATGGGCAAGCGCCAGCGCCGCGGCGGCCCGCGCATCGGCGGCGGTGGGCAGCAGGGCCGCGCGCGCCCGGTCCAGCGCCCAGTGTAGGTTGATCGCCGTGGGGCGCGTGCCGTGCAGCCGGTCGTAGGCCGCGTTCAGCGCCGCGTCGGAAGCGTCCTGCGCCATCGCAAGCGCCATGCCATAGGCTGCGGTGGCCCCGATCAGCGGGGCGCCGCGCACGCGCATCTGAACGATCGCGTCGCAGAAGGCGTCCATGGTGCGCACCGTGTCGATGCGGAAGTCGTGGGGAAGCCAGCGCTGGTCGATGATCTGCAGCGCGCCCTCTTCGGCCGACCACCAGAGCGACCGGTACTGCCGTCCCGCGACCTTCATGCGCCCAGCCGCTCAGAGATCAGCCGCTCCAGCTTTACCGCGTCGGCGTGGAACTTGCGGATGCCCTCGGCCAGCTTCTCGGTGGCCATGGCGTCCTCGTTCACGTCCCAGCGGAACGTCGGCTCGTCGATGGGATCGGCGTCGCCGGTGGCGGTGGCGGGATCGAGCCGGCGCGGCAGATCGCCCCCGTCGGCCTCCAGCGCGTCCAGCAGATCGGGTGAGATCGTCAGCCGGTCGCAGCCCGCCAGCGCCTCGACCTGGCCGGCGTTGCGGAACGACGCGCCCATGACCACGGTGGCGATGCCGTTGGACTTGTAGTGGTCGTAGATCTCGCGCACCGATTTCACGCCGGGATCGTCGTCGGGCGCGTAGCCTTCGACGCCGTCGCTGGCCTTGTACCAGTCGGTGATGCGGCCCACGAAGGGTGAGATCAGGAACACGCCCGCATCCGCGCAGGCGCGCGCCTGGGCCATGGAGAAGAGCAGCGTCAGGTTGCAGTCGATGCCGTCCTTCTGCAGCGTTTCCGCGGCGCGGATGCCCTCCCACGTGGAGGCGAGCTTGATCAGGATGCGGTCCTTTTCGATGCCCCGCGCGGCATAGGCGTCGATCAGGCGGTGCGCCTTGGCGACGGAGGCCCGGGTGTCGAAGGAAAGCCGCGCGTCCACCTCTGTCGAGACGCGGCCGGGCACGATGCCGGCCAGTTCTGCCCCCACCGCGACGGTCAGCCTCTCGGCGATGTCGGGGGCGTCGCCGCCCTTTCCGACCGCGGCCGACACGGTGTCCTTGAAATAGTCCGATCCGACGGCTTTCAGCACGATGGACGGGTTGGTGGTGCAATCCTGAGGCTTGAGGCGGCGGACGGCATCCACGTCTCCGGTATCGGCGACGACGATCGTCATCTCGCGGAGTTGGTCGAGCTTGCTGGCCATGGTATGTCCTTTCCTCTCGGCTTGAGGCCCAGTCTAATGGTCGTGGGCGGCGCGGACCAGTGGAGGCGGAGATGTATTTGGGGCTCGATCTTGGCACGTCCGGGCTGAAGGCGCTGCTGTGCGGCGCCGATCAGCGCGTGCTGGCCGAAGCGCGTGCGGACTACCGCGCCGATGTGCCCGCGCCGGGCCTGTCGGAGCAGGATCCGGCGGTCTGGGTGACGGCGACGCGCGCGGCTGTGCGCGAGGTGGCGGCGCGCGCGCCCGCGATCCGCACCGACCTGCGCGCCATCGGGCTGTCGGGGCAGATGCACGGGCTTCTGGCGCTGGGCGCGGACGACCGGCCGCTGCGGCCGGCGATCCTGTGGAACGACGCACGGGGCGGCGGCTGGGCCGGCGCCGCGCCGCGGGACACGCTGGCGATCACCGGGGTGGGGCCGATGCCGTCCTTCACCGCGGCCAAGCTGCACTGGCTGAGGGGCGCGGAGCCCGCCATCCACGCCGCGATCGCGACCGTCCTGCTGCCCAAGGATCATTTGCGCCTTTGGCTGACCGGGGACGCGGCCACCGACCCGTCCGATGCCGCGGGCACCCAGCTCTACGACCAGGGGCAGGGGAGGTGGAGCGACACCATGGCCGCCGCCGTGGGTCTGGACCCCTCGGCGCTGCCGCCGATCGCGGGGTCCGCCACGGTGGCCGGGCGGCTGAGGCGTGCGGCCGCAGAGGCCCTGGACCTTCCGTGCGTGCCGGTCGTCACGGGGGCCGCGGACACCCCCGCTGGCGCCCTGGCCGTGGGCTGCACCGACATGCGCCACGCGATGATCTCCCTGGGGACCGGCGCGCTCTGCATCGCGGGGGCGGAGGGCTACGTGCCGCCCGCCGATCCTGGGCTGCACCATTTCGCCCATGCGTTGCCGGGCCGGTTCTACCGCATGGGCGCGATCCTGAACGCGGGCTCGGCGCTCGACTGGGCGGCCGGGGTGACCGGGCAGACCACCGCCACCGCGCTGGAGGCGCTGGCCGCACGGGGGTGGGGCGGTCCGGGGCGGGTGCTGGCGCTGCCCTGCCTCGACGGCACGCGCAGCCCCGTGCCCGCGCCGGACGCCCGCGCGATGGTCCTGGGGCTGGGCCGGGACACCGGACCTCTGGACCTGATGCAGGCGATGGTAGAGGGGATCTGCCTGTCACTGGCAGAGGCCCATGACGCGCTGGCCAGGGGCGGGCCGGTCGCCACCCCCACGGTGATCGGCGGCGGCACCCGCTCTGCCCTGTGGCTCACGATCCTTGCCACCGCCCTGGGACGGAAGATCGCCGTGGCGGACGGTGCGGCCGGCGGCTCGGCGCTGGGTGCTGTGCGGCTGGCGATGCTGGGCGACGGGATCGATCCCGCGGACGTGCTGACCGCGCCCGCCACGCGGCCCGTCGCGCCGGATCCCGCACGCGCCGCGGCGATGGCGGCGTTGCGCGACCGGTACCGCCGCGCGTGGCCCCTGGCGGACCTCTGAACCATCCCGCAGTTGCGGAACGTCCCGGCAGATGGGCAGGACACGGCCCGTCCGCTGCGCATCGGGCGCGGGATCGCGCTGCGGCGGAATATTTACCTGAGGTCAAGTCTTGCACGCCCTGCGTGCTATCTGGATCAATCACCGGATGACCGCGCCCCAGGCGCGCCCTGTGAACCCGACGGGAGACCCGACCATGAGACAGACCTTCAAGCTTGCCGCGTCCGCGCTGGCCCTGTCCATCGCCTTTCAGGCCCATGCCGCGACCGTGCCGGAGGGCACGGCCCTTGCCGAGGACCAGACCTACACGTTCTGGTTGCTCGATGCGATCAAGTCCATGGACCCGCAGATCAACACCGACGTCGAAGGCTCCGACGTGCTGCGCAACCTGTTCGAGGGCCTCTATAACGAGGACGGCGACGGCCAGCTTGTCCCTGGCGTCGCCACGGATCACAAGGTGTCAGAGGACGGTCTGACCTACACCTTCACGCTGCGGGACGACGCCAAGTGGTCGAACGGAGAGCCGGTGACCGCCAAGGACTTCGTCTATGCCTGGCGCCGCCTGGCCGACCCGGCGACAGCCTCCGAATATGCCTGGTACATGGAGCTGATGCAGGTCGAGAACGCGCCGGAGGTCATCGCCGGAGAGATGCCGCCCGACCGGCTGGGCATCACCGCGGTGGACGACCATACGCTGGAAGTCCGGATCACCACGCCGCTGCCCTATTTCCCGCAGATGCTGGTCCACGGCTCGACCTTTCCGGTGCTGCAATCGGTGGTCGAGGAGAACGGCGACGACTGGACCGACGCCGGCACCCTGGTCGGCAACGGCGCCTATACCCTGACAGAGCACACGCTGGGCGAGCGGGTGGTGATGGAGAAGAACGACACCTACTGGGACAGCGACAACACCGTGCTGACCCGGATCGTGGCGCTGACCATCAACGACGTGAACCAGGGGCTGACGCGCTACCTTGCCAGTGAGCTGGACCGCGTGGACATTCCCGCCGGTCAGTATCCGCGCCTGAAGGAGGAGTATCCCGAACAGGCGGTCTCGACCCCCTACAACTGCTCGTACATCTACATGATGAACGTGGGCGAAAAGGGGCCGGAGGCGCTCAAGGATGTCAGGGTCCGCAAGGCGCTGTCCTACGCCATCGACCGCGACATCGTGGTGGACCGGATCCTGCAGGGCGGTCAGCGGGCGGCCTACAACTGGACCCACTGGGCGGTCGCGGGCTTCGAGCGGCCGGATATCGAATACGCCGGCTGGTCCCAGGAAGAGCGCCTGACCAAGGCCCGGGAGCTGCTGGAAGAGGCCGGATACGGCCCCGACAATCCGCTGAACCTGAATCTGCAGTACAACACCTCGGACGATCACAAGAAGATCGCCATCGCCGCCAGCCAGATGCTCAAGGGCATCGGCGTGAACCTCACGCTCGATAACTACGAATGGAAGGTCCACACGGATCGGATGCAGAACCAGGAGTTCGACCTGGCCCGCTACGCCTGGTGCGGCGACTACAATGAGGCGTCCACCTATCTGGACCTGTTCACATCGTATTCCGGCCACAACAACGGCGAGTTCTTCAACGACGAGTACGACCAGGTGATGCGGGACAGCAAGACGGCAGAGGATCCGCTGCCGTTCTACCAGGAGGCCGAGCTGATCCTGGCCGACCAGATGCCGATCATCCCGATCTACCACTACGCCAACGTGGACATGATCGCCGAGGACATCCGCGGCCTGCCGCAGAACAACGTCAACAACACGTGGTACGGCAAGGACATGTACCGCGTCGCGGAATGACCTGACGCGCCGGGCCGGCCCCCCCGCGGGTCGGTCCCGATCCCGACGTCCATCTTGACGATCCCGTGTGCCGCGGAGCCGCCCATGCTCACCTACACGCTCAAACGACTGGCCGTCGCCATCCCGACGCTGCTGCTGCTGATCGTGGTGTCGTTCCTGCTGATGCATGCCGCACCCGGCGGCCCGTTCACCGCCGAGCGCGAGTTGCCGCCCCAGGTGCTGGCGAACCTCAACGCCAAATACGGTCTGGACGATCCGCTGTGGAAGCAGATCCTCACCTATGTCTGGAACGTCGTCACCGGCTTCGATTTCGGACCGTCCTTCATCTACAAGGACCGCACCGTGAACGAGATCATCGCCCAGGGCTTTCCTGTCACCCTGACCTACGGGCTGTTGTCCTTCGCGGTCGCGGTGGTCGTCGGGGTGAGCCTCGGGATCGCCGCCGCGGTCCGCCACAACTCGGCGCTGGACTACGCGGCCGTGGGCGTCTCCATCGGCGCGCAGGTGCTGCCGAACTTCGTCATGGCGCCGATCCTGGTGCTGGTGTTCACGCTGTGGCTGGGATGGCTGCCGGGCGGCGGCTGGCAGGGGCCGGAATACTGGATCCTGCCGGTCGTCGCGCTGTCCACGTCCTTCATGGCCTCGATCGCGCGGATCACCCGGTCGTCGATGCTGGAGGTGCTGACGCAAAACCACATCCGCACCGCGCGCGCCAAGGGGCTGCCGGAGCACCGGGTGATCCTGCGCCATGCGCTGAAGCCGGCGCTGCTGCCGGTGATCTCCTACCTCGGGCCGGCCTTCGTGGGCATGATCACCGGTTCCGTCGTGGTGGACATCTATTTCTCCACCGGCGGAATCGGAAAGGCCTTCGTCGATTCGGCGCTGAACCGCGACTACGCGGTGATGATGGGGGTCACGATCCTGATGGGCGCGCTGACCATCTTCTTCAACCTCGTGGTCGATCTCGCCTATGCGTGGATCGACCCCAAGATCCGGTACTGACATGGTTTCGACCGCCGAACAGACCACCGCCACGGATGTCGCGCCGAAAAAGGGCCGCTCGCTCTGGGCTGACGCGCGGCGGCGGTTCCTGCGCAACAAGGCGGCGATGCTGGGTCTGGCGATCCTGGTCTTCGTGGCGCTTTTCGCGGTCTTCGGGGGACTTCTGGCGCAATGGTCGAACGAGGAGCTGGACTACAACGTCATGGGGCAGGCGGCCCAGCTGGGCGGCCCGTCGCTTGAGAACGGCCACTATTTCGGCACCGACGACCTGGGCCGCGACCTCTTCGCGCGCACCGTGCAGGGCACCCAGATCAGCCTGGCCGTGGGTGTCATCGGCGCGCTCATCGCCTGCGTCGTCGGCACGGTGTACGGGGCGACCGCGGGATACCTGGGCGGGCGCATCGACAGCGTCATGATGCGCCTCGTCGATATCTTCATGGCCGTGCCCTACATGTTCGTGCTGATCCTTCTGCTGGTGATGTACGGCCGCTCGATCACCATCCTGTTCATCGGCGTCGGCCTGATCTCCTGGATGGAGATGGCGCGCATCGTCCGCGGCCAGACCCTCAGCCTGAAGGGCCGCGATTTCGTCGAGGCGGCGCAGGCCACGGGCGTCTCAACCCCGGTCATCATCGCCCGCCACATCGTGCCGAACCTTCTGGGGGTCATCGCCGTCTATGCCACGCTGCTGGTGCCGCTGATGATCCTGACCGAGAGTTTCATCTCCTTTCTCGGGCTCGGGGTGCAGGAGCCGATGACGTCGCTGGGCGCGCTGATTTCCGAAGGTGCGGGGACCATCGCCTATGGCACCACCTGGCAGCTTGGCTTTCCGCTTCTGTTCTTCGTGCTGACGCTGTTCGGTTTCTTCTTCGTCGGCGACGGCCTGCGCGACGCGCTCGATCCGAAGGATCGGTGAGATGGCCTGTCCGGCGACCCTCGCGGCGGCGGCCCGCAGTATCGCCGTGGCGGAACGGTTCCGGCGCAGACCCATGACCAACCGCGGGGCCCGCTGATGGCGCTCCTTGAGATTACCGATCTCTCCGTCACCTTCGACACCGACGACGGGCCGGTGCACGCGGTCTCGAACCTGTCGCTGTCGGTGGAAAAGGGAGAGACCCTGGGCATCGTCGGCGAGAGCGGATCGGGCAAGTCGCAGACCGCCTTCGCGCTTCTGGGCCTTTTGGCCCGGAACGGGCGGGCCTCCGGCTCCGTCCGGTTCGACGGTCAGGAGATCCTGGGCGCGACGACGAAGGAGATGAACCGCCTGCGCGCCGACCGCATGGCGATCGTGTTCCAGGATCCGATGACGTCGCTCAACCCCTACATGCGGATTTCCGACCAGATGGCGGAGGTGCTGACCCTGCATCGCGGCATGGGCAAGCGAGAGGCGGTGTCAGAGGCGGTGCGGATGCTCGACGCCGTGCGCATCCCCTCGGCCCGGGACCGCATCCGCCTCTATCCGCACGAGTTTTCGGGCGGCATGCGTCAGCGCGTGATGATCGCCATGGCGCTTTTGTGCCAGCCGGACCTGCTGGTGGCCGATGAACCGACCACCGCGCTCGACGTCACGGTGCAGGCGCAGATCATGGACCTGCTGGACGACCTGCAGAAAGAGTTCGGCATGGCCACGATTCTCATCACCCACGATCTGGGCGTCGTGGCGGGGTTCTGCGAACGCGTCGTCGTGCTCTACGGCGGCCGCGTCATGGAAGAGGGGCCGACCGACCCGCTTTTCGCCAGGCCCACGCATCCCTATACCCGGGGCCTTCTGGCCGCCGTCCCGCGCGTGGACGATGCGGACGCGAAGATGCGGGCGATCCCCGGCGCGCCGCCCGACATGGCCGACCCGCCGCCGGGCTGCCCGTTCCGCCCGCGCTGCGACTTCGCCGGCGACGACTGCCTCAGGATGCCGCCGCTGGAGCCGTTCGACCGGAACCGCGCCCGCGCCTGCCGCCGCCCCGTCGCGGAGGTCGCGCCATGAGCCCGCTGCTGTCGGTCCGCGATCTCTGCGTGACCTTCCGCATCACCCGCGGCGGCGACATGCCCTGGACCGCGCCGCGCCTGCTGCGCGCCGTCAACGGGGTGAGCTTCGACTTGGAACCGGGCCAGACCTTGGGCGTGGTGGGCGAGTCGGGTTGCGGCAAGTCCACGCTCGCCCGCGGTCTGATCCGGATGGTGCCCTCCACCGGCCGGGCGCTCTGGCAGGACGGCACCGACCTGCTGGCGCTGTCGTCGCGGCAGATGCTGCGCTACCGCTCCCGGATCCAGATGGTGTTCCAGGATCCGCTGGCGTCGCTCAATCCGCGCATGACGCTGGGCCAGATCATCGGTGAGCCGCTGAGAACCCACCGCCCGGACCTTTCCGGCGCCGAGCGGCGGACCCGCGTCGCCGGGATGATGGAGCGCGTCGGCCTTCTGCCGCAGATGATCAGCCGCTACCCGCATGAGTTCTCCGGCGGCCAGTGCCAGCGCATCGGCATCGCCCGGGCGCTGGTGATGGAGCCGAAGCTGCTGATCTGCGACGAGCCGGTGTCGGCGCTGGACGTGTCGATCCAGGCCCAGGTGGTCGATCTGCTGAAGGACCTGCAGCGCGACATGGGGCTGGCGATGATCTTCATCGCCCACGACCTCAGCGTGGTAAAGCACATCGCGGACGAGGTGATGGTCCTCTATCTGGGCCGGGTCATGGAAAAGGCGCCCAAGGCGCGGCTCTACGCCGATCCGCAGCATCCCTATACGCAGGCGCTCCTGTCCGCGGTGCCGATCCCGGATCCCGTGGCCGAGCGCGCCAAGAAGATCATCGCGCTGGAGGGCGACCTGCCGTCTCCCATGTCGCCGCCGTCGGGCTGCGTGTTCCGCACCCGCTGTCGCCGCGGCAAGCCCGATTGCGCGGAAACCGTGCCCGATCCCGGCACCGGACCGCACCGCACCGCCTGTCTGTATCCCGGTCCCGTCCGGGAGGTCGAGACGGGCTGACCGGACCGCGCGACCCGTCCGGGGGGCGCGCGGTCCACACCGGCTGATCCGCCGGGGGGCCGGATCAGACGGCGCACATGGGTTGCGGGTCGCGCCGCCCGGCAGGCACGGCGGCGCGGGCGGCAAGGAAGCTCTCCAGCAGCGGGCGGGCGTTCCTGCCGTGGCGGGCGACAAGCTGCCGTGCCGCCTGACCGGAGGGGATCGGCCGCGCCGGTACGGGCGCCGCCCGGGGTGCCGCAAGGTCCGGGCGCAGCGCCAGCAGATCCGCACGGGCTGGACCCTCCAGCGCCGCCAGGGCCATCGGCCCGGGGAGCAGCGTCTCCGCCGGGGCGCCATCGGCGAAGACGATCTCATGGCACGCCATCAGCAAATGCACGTAGTCCACCGGCCCGGGGGTGTCGCATCGTGTGATGCCCGGCAGGCCGACCAGCCGCAGGGCCGGGACAAGAACCTCGTCCCGGGCGAACATCCGCCGCACGATCGGCGACGCGAGAAGCATCCGGTGCTGGGGCGACACGATGAGGTCCCGCACCGGCAGGCCGTGGCCCAGGGCGCCCGCGCGGATCCGGATCGGGCGGAGACGCGGTTCGGCCAGCAGGATCCCGGCCGCGATCCGGCTCCAGCCGGTCCAGGCGACCGCCTGCGCGCCGTGGTCGAGCGTCATGACCGCGTCCCCCGCCCGGAGCCGTTCGACAGGCCGCCGGCCGTCGGGTGTCAGGATCGAGGCGCCCGGCGTGAAGCACATCACGTTCACGTTGTCGAAGGTCAGCTCCGACCCCGACACGCCGCTCAGCAGGATCGTGCCGGGCAAGGCCGCGTTATCCGCGTAATCGGCGGTCTCGGTGTTGGACTGGTTCAGGCGGTTGTCGTCGCCGAGATCTTCGCGGACGTCGAAGATGCTGTCGTAATAGGCCGACAGGTCCAGGAAATCGTTGTTGGCCTGGTCTCCGTCGTCGATGACCTGACCGGTGCCGGTGTTGAAGTCCAGGATCGTGTCGTTGCCGGTGGACGGCGCGAACGTATCGAACCCGTCGTCCCCGGTGAGCGTATCGTCGCCCGAACCGCCGTCGATCAGATCCCCGCCGTCGCCGCCGCGCAGCCGGTCGCCGCCGTCGCCACCGAAGATCCTGTCGTCGCCGGCACCGCCATCGGCCACGTCCCGCCCGGCCCCCAGGTCGATCGTGTCGTTGCCGGCGCCGCCCGTGACGTCGTCGGTGCTGGCGCCGCTGGTGATCTCATCGTCGCCGTCTTCGCCGAAGATGTCCGCGGACGTTCCCGAACCGGTCGAGACCCGGATCACATCGGCACCGTCGCCGCCGCGGATCGTCGTGTCGCCGTCGCCGGAGGCGGTCACGGTATCGTCGCCCGAACCGCCGTCGATATCGTTCTCGCCGCCTTCGGTGACGATCGTGTCGTTGCCGGCGCCGCCGTCCACGCTGTCGTCGCCGCGGCCCCCTTCGATGGAGTCGTCGTCGTCGCCGCCGCGCAGGACGTCGCTTCCGCTTCCGCCGATCAGCGTGTCGTTGCCGGCACCGCCGCGCACCGTGTTCGCGCTGCCGCCGCCGAGCAGCAGATCGTCCCCGTCGCCGCCGTCGATCGTGTCGCGGTTGGCGCCGCCGTCGATCGTGTCGTTGCCCGCGCCTCCATCGAGGCTGTCGTTGCCGCCTCCGCCCCTGATGCTGTCGTCACCGTCCCGGCCGGAGATTTCGTCGGCGCCGCGGCCGCCGTCGATCGTGTCGTCCCCGCCGCCGCCGTCGATCCTGTCGTCGCCGTCGCCGCCGTCCATGACATCGGCGCCTTGCAACCCTTCCAGGGTGTCGTCGCCACCCCGGCCCGAGATCGTGTCGGCGTCATCCGTACCGATCAGGGAGTCGTTGCCGTTGGTTCCATTGATGGTGGCCATAGATGCACCCCAGGTTGCATAAAATTCGTTTGAAATCTTTGGGTGCCGAAGGGGCCGGTTGGCAAGGCGCAACCGGCCATCCGCGCGGGTTTGTCACTTGGAAAGCGCAATCCAGGCGGGATCGGGCCGGCGGAGAGGCGGCGCGGCCTTGCCGAACGCATCAGGCCTCCGGGAAAAAGCACGCCGCGGGATGCGGCTCGCCCTCCATCGCCGGCCGCTCATCGCGGCAGCGGTCCCGGGCCTTCCAGCAGCGGGGCGCGAAGGGGCAGCCCGGCGGCGCCGCAAGCGGAGAGGGCAGTTCGCCCACCAGCTTGATCCGTTCCCGCCGCTGCGCAGGATCGGCAGAGGGCGTCGCCGAGATCAGCGCCTTGGTATAGGGGTGGCGCGGGGCGTCGAAGATCTCGTCCTTGGGGCCGAACTCGACCGGGCGGCCCAGGTACATCACCAGGATGTCGTCGGCCACGTGGCGCACGACGCTGAGATCGTGGCTGATGAACAGATAGGCCAGATCGAGACGTTCCTGCAGGTCGTTGAGAAGGTTCAGGATCTGGCTCTGGATCGACAGGTCCAGCGCCGACACGGGCTCGTCCAGAACCAGCAGCTTCGGCTCCAGCATCAGCGCGCGCCCCACGGCGATCCGCTGCCGCTGACCGCCCGAGAACATGTGCGGATAGCGGTCGTAGTGCTCTTCGCGCAGGTTCACGAGGCGCATCATCTCCAGCCCCTTGGCGCGCCGTTCCTTGGCGGTCATCCTGGGGCGGTTGATCTTCAGCGGTTCCTCCAGGATCTGCCCGACCTTCTGGCGCAGGTTCAGCGAACCGTAGGGATCCTGGAACACGATCTGCACATCTGTCCTGAGCTCCGCCCAGCGGTCCGGCGTCACCTCCGTGCCGGCGATGGCGAAAGACCCCGATGTGGGCTCTTCGATCATCGTCACGAGCCGCGCCAGCGTGGACTTGCCGCAGCCCGATTCGCCGACCACGGCCAGGGTCTTGCCGGCCTCCACCGAAAAACTGGTGCCCGCCACGGCGCGCACGATGCCGGGATCGCGGAACAGGCCGCCGCCGACCTCGTAGTCCCGGCCCAGGTCGCGGGCTTCGATCACGGGTCCCGCGGCGCTCATGCCTGCGCCTCCTGCGGGGCGTGGAGCGGGTAGTGGCAGCGCGCCCGGCCCAGAGCGTCCGGCTGGACGGGCGGCTCCGTCCCGCGGCACACATCGTCTGCATACCGGCAGCGCGGGCTGAAGAGGCAGCCGGCAGGGCGGTCGTGCTGGCCCGGCACGACCCCCGGAATGGTGGGCAGGCGGCGTTCGGTCGCCCGCTCGGGCAGGGCGGCCAGCAACGCAGCCGTGTAGGGATGGTGCGGCGTGTCGAAAAGAGCCTGCACCTCTTGATCCTCCACCTTCTGGCCCGCGTACTGCACCGCCACGCGTTCCGCCGTCTCCGCGACCACGCCCATGTCGTGGGTGATAAGGATGAGGCCCATCCCGGTCTCTTGCTGGAGGGCGGTCAGCAGATCCAGGATCTGCGCCTGGATGGTCACGTCCAGCGCGGTCGTCGGCTCGTCCGCGATCAGCAGGCGCGGTTTGCAGGCGATGGCCATGGCGATCATCACCCGCTGGTTCATGCCGCCCGAAAGCTGGTGCGGAAAGGCCTTCAGCCGTCGTTCGGGCGCGGGGATGCCGACCATCTCGAACAGTTCCACGCAACGCGCCTGGCGGGCCGCCTTGTCCATGTCGGTGTGCTTTTTCAGCGCCTCGCGGATCTGGAAACCCACGGTGAAGCACGGGTTCAGCGATGACATCGGCTCTTGAAAGATCATCGCCAGCTGGTTGCCGACGATCCTGCGCCGCGCCGGTCCCGACAGGGCGCGCAGGTCGCGCCCGTCGAAGGTCATCTCATCCGCCGTGACGGTCGCCGTCCAGGGCAGCAGGCCCATGACAGCCAGCATCGACACCGACTTGCCGGAACCGCTTTCGCCGACGATGGCCAGGATCTCACCGGGGTTCACGTCCACGTCCACCTTGTCCACGGCACGGAACGGACCCTGGGCCGTGGCGAAGGTGACGGAAAGGTTGCGAATGGTCAAAAGCGGCATCGTTTCACCCTTTGACCGATGTGGGGACGCGCACGATCACCACCGGCCGACCACCGAATGTGCGATACGAAAAGCCCACGATATTGCGCGCGCCCGATCCGGCGGCCCCGGAGTGCGACAGCGCCTGAAAGCCCTGGACCCTGTCGGTCGGCGACACGGGGCGGGCAACCGCCGGGGACATGCCCGAACATGGGGGGCGGGGGCCGGGTCAGAGCGTACGGCATGGGGTCAGCTCCGTTTCAGTTTCGGGTCCAGCGCGTCGCGCAGGCCGTCGCCCATCAGGTTGATGGCCAGCACGGTGACCAGGATGGCGATGCCGGGAAAGGTCACGACCCACCAGGCGCGCAGCACGAATTCCCGGGCGTCGGCCAGCATGGTGCCCCATTCGGGCGTGGGCGGCTGCGCGCCCATGCCTAGAAAGCCCAGGGCGGCGGCGTCCAGGATGGCCGTGGAGAAGCTCAGCGCCGCCTGCACGATGATCGGCGCCAGGCAATTGGGCAGCACGGTGATGAACATGAGCCTGAGGCGCCCGGCGCCGGCCACGCGGCTGGCGGTGACGTAATCCTTGGAGCGTTCGGACATGACGCTGGCACGGGTCAGTCGCACGTAATGGGGCTGAAGCACCAGCGCGATGGCGATCATCGCATTCAGCAGCGTGGGGCCAAGTACCGCCACCAGCACCAGCGCCAGCAGCAGCGACGGAAACGCCAGGATGATGTCCATGAGCCGCATGATGAGCGCGTCGAGCCAGCTGGGCGCGAAGCCCGCGATGAGGCCGATGATGACGCCTCCGGTCACCGCGACGACCACCACGACGATGCCCACGAAGAACGAGAACCGCGCCCCGTGGATCAGCCGGCTGAGCATGTCGCGGCCCACCGCATCCGTGCCCAGGGCAAACTGCCAGGTGCCGCCGTCCTGCCAGACGGGCGGTTGCAGGATCGCGTCGCGGAACTGGGCAGAGGGCGAGTAGGGGGCGATCAGCGGCGCGAAGACGGCGACCAGCAAAAACGCGAGGAAGACATACAGGCCGATCACCGCGCCGCGGTTTTCCCGGAAGGAATTCCAGAAGTCGCGCAGCCGCGACGGACGGGTGCCGATCATCTGCTTGCCGGTCTGGGCGGACGCATCGGCCATGTCAGCGCTTTCTGATCTTTGGGTTGATGAGACCGTAGAGCAGATCGACGGTCAGGTTCACGATCATCACGATCACGGCGATCATCAGCAGCCCGCCCTGCACGACCGGATAATCGCGCCGGAAGATCGAATCGACCATCCACTTGCCGATGCCGGGCCAGGAAAAGATCGTCTCGGTCAGGATCGCGCCGGCCAGCAGCGTGCCGACGCTGAGCCCGATCACCGTGATGACCGGGATCATGGCGTTTCTCAGCGCATGGAGTCCGTTGACCCGGCCCGGCGACAGTCCCTTGGCGCGGGCGGTGCGGATGTAATCCTCCGACAGCACCTCCAGCATGGCCGAGCGGGTTTGCCGCGCGATCACCGCCAGAGGGATCGTCGCCAGCACGATGGAGGGCAGGATGAGGTGGCTGACGGCGCTGGTGAACGCACCCTTCTGCCCCGACAGCAGACTGTCGATCAGCATGAACCCGGTCACGTCGTCGAAGTAGTAGAGCAACCCGATACGCCCCGAGACCGGCGTCCAGCCCAGATTGCCGGAGAACACGATGATCAGGAGCAACGCCCACCAGAAGATCGGCATGGAATATCCGATCAGCGCCGTGGACATGAGCGCGCGGTCGAAGAACTTGCCGCGGTTCACTGCGGCGATCACCCCCGCCGGCAGGCCCAGAGCCGTGGCGATGATGATGGCCACGATCGACAGCTCCATGGTCGCGGGAAAGAGCGAGAAGAACTCGTCCCACACGGGCCGGTTGGTGATGAAGCTCTCGCCCAGGTCGCCCTGAAGGACCCCCGTGAAATACTCCCAGAACTGCACCCAGAGCGGCTGGTCGAATCCGTACTGGCTGCGCAGTTCCTCATAGCGCTCCGCCGATACGCCGCGCTCGCCGGCCATGACGACGATCGGATCGCCCGGCAGGACGCGGATGAACGCGAAGGAGATCAGCGTGACCCCGATGAAGGTCGGAACGAAGGTCGCCAGCCGAGAGAGAAAGAATTTCAGCATCGGATCACCCGCAATTCCCTGGGAAAGGTGGTCAGCGACCGGCTTGCCGTGTCGGTGACGAGCAGGTCGTCCTCGATCCTGACGCCGAAGCCGCCGGGCGCGTACAGGCCAGGCTCGTTCGTGAAGACGCAGCCGGGTGGAAGGACGAACCGGTTGCCCCGCATGATGTAGGGCGCTTCGTGAACATCTCGACCCAGGCCATGCCCGGTCTTGGTGCGGATGCGGTCCGCGAAGGGAGAGTCCTCCAGCACGGACGTCGCCGCGTCGTCGATGTCATGGGCGGTGGCGCCGGGCCGGGTGGCGGCGTGGCCGGCGGCATTGGCGCGCAGGACCGTGTCATAGACCTCACGCGCCTCCGCCGACGGGTCGCCCACGAAGACGGTGCGGGTGATGTCGGCGCAGAAACCGCCCCAGCGCGCACCGAAATCCAGCAAGAGCGCGTCGCCGGGCCCGATCCGGTAGTCGGGACGGGCGTGGGCGTGGGGACGGGCGGAGTTGTCGCCCGCCGCGACGATGGGGCCGAATGCCAGCCCCTCGGCGCCTTGGGCAAAGAGCGCGCCCAGCAGCCGCGACTGCACCTGGGTCTCTGTCTGGCCGGGCGCGGTGTCGTGCAGCACCTCTTCGAGCGCCGCCTCGGAAATGGCCACGGCGCGCTCCAGTGCCGCGAGCTCCTCCGGCGTCTTGACGACACGGAGCGCGCCGATCCCGGCCTCATGGTCGCGGATGTCGAGCGTGCCGTAGGCGTTGCGCAGCGCGTGGTGGACGAACACGCGCATCACCTGCCCCTCGACCGCGACCGACCGGAGCGGCAGGTGCGCCGCCAGGGCCGCGAAGGCGGCGTCGTGGCCGGTCTGGTCGCGCCAGTCGAAGGTCTCGCCCTCGAAGCCAAGCGCCGCCCAGGACCCCAGCTCCAGGTTCGGAACCACCGCGGCAGGCGGCCCGTCCACCGGGATGACGACGACGAGGGGGCGTTCGTTGGTGTGGAACTCGTGGCGCATGAGCCGCGCGAAGTTCGGGCCCGGCACAAGGGCCACGGCGTCCACACCCAGCGCCTCGGCCAGCGCGCGATATTCTGCGAATCTGTCTGTCATGGAACGGAAAACGGTCCGGGCGCGGGATGTGCGCCCGGACCCGTGACCGGCCTATTCGGCCAACGACACGGTGTCGAAGAGGTGCCCGCCCAGCGGGTTGATGATATAGCCCTCAACCTCGGAGCGGACCGGCATGAACACCACCGAATGGGCGATGGTGGCCCAGGGCGCCTGGTCCTTGAAGATCACCTGCGCCTCTTCGTAGTTGGCCGCGCGCGCGTCCTGATCGGTCAGGGTCTTGGCCTCCTGCACCAGGCTGTCGAACTCCTCGTTGCACCATTGCGCGCGGTTCGACCCGCCCACGGCGTCGCAGCCCAGAAGCACGGCCAGGAAGTTGTCCGGATCGCCGTTGTCGCCCGTCCAGCCCAGCAGCACCGCGCCGTCGCGGTCCTCGGCCTTGGACCGCTCAAGATACTCGCCCCATTCGTAGGACACGATTTCCACGTCCACGCCGATCTCGGAGAAATCCTCCTGGATCAGCTCGGCCATGCGGCGCGCGTTGGGGTTGTAGGGGCGCTGGACCGGCATCGCCCAGATCTTCATGGACAGGTCCGAAACGCCGGCCTCCTCCAGCATCTTCTTCGCCGCCTCGGGATCGTAGGGATCGTCCTCGATGCTCTCGTTGTAGGACCACATGGTGGGCGGAATCGGGTTCTTCGCCTTCTCGGCCTGACCGCCGAAGATCACCTCGATGATGGCGTCCTTGTCGATCGCCATGTTCAGGGCCTTGCGCACTTTCGGATCGTCGAAGGGCGCCTGCGTGGTGTTGTAGGCCAGATAGCCGACGTTCAGGCCTTCCTGCTGGAGCAGGTCCAGATCCGGATTCGCCTTGATCGAGTCGATGTCCGCGGGGTTCGGATAGGGCATCACGTGACACTCGCCGGCCTGGAGGCGCTGGAGCCGTACGCTGGCGTCGGGCGTGATCGCAAAGACCAGATTGTCGACCTTCGGCTCATCCTCCTTCCAGTAGTTTTCGTTCTTGGAATAGCGGATCACGGCGTCGGTCTGGTAATCCTCGAACACGAACGGACCGGTCCCGATGGGCTGCTGGTTCAGCATTTCGGGCGTTCCGGCCGCCTCCATCGCGTCGGCGTATTCCTTCGACACGATAGAGGCGAAATCCATCGCCATGTTGGCGATGAACGGCGCCTCCGGGCGGGTCAGGTTGAACCGCACCGTCATGTCGTCGACCTTCTCGATCGATTCGATGAGGTCGGGCATCGACATGGCGTTGAAATATTCCCACGACCCCTCGCCGTTCTGCCGCTCGAAGCTGTAGATCACATCGTCGGCGTTCAGCTCGCGGCTGGGCGTGAACATGTCGTTGGAATGAAACTGCACGCCGGGGCGCAGCTTGAACGTCACCGACATGCCGTCCTCCGACACCTCCCAGCTTTCGGCCAGGCCGGGCTCGACCTCCGTCGTGCCGGTCTTGAACTCGGCAAGCTGGTTGTAGACCGTGTGGCTGGAGGCGTCGAACGTGGTGCCGGCGGTGTAGAGTGCCGGGTCGAAGCCTTCGGGGCTGCCTTCGGAACAATAGACAAGCGTCTGCTGCGCGTGGGCGGCGCCCGCGGCGGCAAGCGCCAGGGCAGAGGCCGCAAGGATGGTGCGGAGGGTCATGGATGTCTCCCTGTTGATGGTTTGCCGGATCGCGATGCCCGACTTTGGTAGGCGGAGTTTGGCAATCCCGCCGGGCAGGGTCCAGTGCCTGCGTGACGGTAATTTCGTCAGGTACTGAAGAGTTGGTCGGCCCCGGGCGGCGGAGGGCGCGAAATTGGCGCCGCTGCGATCGTCCGTCCGGCGAAGGCGGCCGGGAACGGCGCGGTCGCGCGGCGCGTTTTCCTGCCCAGAACGATTGACGCGGGCCGTGTGGCGGATCATGCCTGTCTGCGGTTCGACCCAACTGGCGGAGTCTCCCGATGAACGTGGTTCCCAACGACCTCAGCGCCTTCTGGATGCCGTTCACGGCCAATCGCCAGTTCAAGTCCGCCCCGCGGATGCTGACCGGCGCCGCGGGCATGTACTACCGCTCCGACGACGGGCGCGACATCCTGGACGGGACCGCCGGGCTCTGGTGCGTGAACGCCGGCCACTGCCGGCCGCGCATCGTGGAGGCGGTGCAGGCGCAGGTCGCGGCGCTGGACTACGCGCCCGCCTTCCAGATGGGCCACCCGGCGGCGTTCGAGCTGGCCGGCCGTCTGGCCCAGCTGGCCCCAGAGGGGTTGGACCATGTCTTTTTCACCAATTCCGGGTCCGAATCGGTCGAGACCGCGCTGAAGATCGCGCTGGCCTACCACAAGACCCGGGGAGAGGGCGGCCGCACCCGTCTGATCGGCCGTGAGCGGGGCTACCACGGGGTGAACTTCGGCGGCATCTCCGTCGGCGGAATCGTCAACAACCGCCGTGTCTTCGGCCCGC
This sequence comes from Palleronia rufa, assembly GCF_000743715.1. GTDB lineage: Bacteria > Pseudomonadota > Alphaproteobacteria > Rhodobacterales > Rhodobacteraceae > Palleronia > Palleronia rufa. The sequence goes on along the minus strand of NZ_JQEY01000001.1, from coordinate 742,434 downwards.
TGGTGCCCGGCGTCGATCACCTGCCCCATACCCATATTCCCGAAAACGCCCATACCCGTGGTCAGCCCGCCCACGGCGCCCATCTGGCAGAGGATCTGGAGCGGATCATCGCGCTCCACGGCGCCGAAACGGTGGCCGCCGTGATCGTGGAGCCGATGGCGGGCTCGACCGGCGTGCTGCTGCCGCCCAAGGGCTATCTGGAGCGGCTGCGCGAGATCACGGCGAAACACGGCATCCTGCTGATCTTCGATGAGGTGATCACCGCCTTCGGACGGCTGGGCGCGAGTTTTGCCGCAGACCGGTTCGGCGTGACGCCGGATCTCATCACCACGGCGAAGGGGCTGACCAACGGCACCATCCCCATGGGTGCGGTGATCGCGAGCGGCCAGATCCACGACGCCTTCATGCACGGACCCGAGCACCTGATCGAGCTGTTCCACGGCTATACCTATTCCGGCAATCCGGTGGCCTGCGCCTGCGCCATCGCGACCCTCGACACCTACCGCGAGGAGGGGCTGTTCGCGCGCGCGCTGGAATTGGAAGGCTACTGGGGGGACATGCTCCATGGCCTGGCGGACACGCGCCACGTGATCGACATCCGCAACATGGGCCTGATCGGCGCCATAGAGCTGGAGCCCATCGCGGGCCAGCCCACCCGGCGCGCGTTCCAGGCCTTTCTGGACGCCTTCGACCGCGGGGTGATGATCCGGACCACCGGCGACATCATCGCCCTGTCGCCGCCGCTGATCATCGAAAAGCATGAGATCGAGCGTATCGGCGAGACGCTGCATGAGGTCCTGTCGGCGCTCGACTGACCAAGGAACGGCAGGGACATGGCCGACGCGTTCCGCCCGCACCCTTCGCGATCATCTGGGCGTGAGACGCCGCGCCTTGTGCAGTGCCCTAGACGGTGCCGGAGCCTCCGGCCCCGACGGACATGTGGCGCAGTCCGCCGCCGCCGCGAGCGGCGCGGCACCGGCGGCAACAGGCCGCTGGACCGGACCGGCGCGGGCTACTTGCCGTAGTAGTCGCGGAACCAGGCCACGAAGCGGCGCACGCCCTCTCGGTAGTCGGTCGCGGGGATGGCGCCGGTCAGGGTCTGCAGAAGCGACGTGTCCGCCCAGGTGGCCGTGACGTCGCCCTTCTGCATCTCCATGTAGTTGCGGATCGCCTCTCGGCCGGTGGCCTCTTCGATCGCCTCGACGAAATCCAGCAGCTTCACCTTCTGCGAGTTGCCGATGTTGACCACCCGGAAGGGCGCGACCGGGGACAGGCTGTCGCCCTCCGGCACGGCGCCGTCGGCGGGCCGCTCCGGAATTGCGTGCATCAGGTCGGCGATGCCGGTCACCAGATCGTCCACGTAGGTAAAGTCGCGGTACATCTCTCCGCGGTTGTAGATGTCCAGCGGCCGCCCCTCCAGGATCGCGTCGCAGAACTTGAACAGCGCCATGTCCGGACGTCCCCAGGGTCCGTAGACCGTGAAGAAGCGAAACATCGTCACCGGCAGGCCCCACAGATGGGCATAGGAGTGGCCCATCGATTCGTTCGCCTTCTTGGTCGCGGCGTAGATGGTCAGCTGCGTGTCCGCCTTATCGGTTTCCGCAAAGGGCATGTCCTCGTTCGCGCCGTAGACGGAGGAGGTCGAGGCCATCATCAGATGCCGGACGCCCAGCTCCCGCGCGGCCTCCATGACGTTGAACGTGCCGATCACGTTGGACTCGATATAGGCGCGCGGGTTCTCCAGGCTGTAGCGCACGCCCGCCTGGGCGGCGAGGTGCACGATCACGTCGGGGCGGAACGCCTCTGCGGTCGCCATGACCGTCCCCGCATCCTCCAGCATCCCCTCCGTGAAGGAAAAGCCCGGGTTCTGGTGCAGCATCTGGTTGCGCCGGGTCTTCAGCGCGACGTCGTAGTAGCTGGTCATCCCGTCGAAGCCGTGGACGGCGTGGCCACGCTCCAGCAGCAGGCGTGACAGATGATAGCCGATGAAGCCGGCGCTGCCGGTGACAAGGACGCGGGGCAGGGCGGATGCGTCGGTCATGGAAGACTCCAGGTAGAAATTCCTGCCCTGACGTCGCGGATTGCCGGCCGGGGGTCCAGTGCGCAGTTGGTTCAGGCGTTCCAGACAACCTGCCCCGAATAGGTCAGGTCATACCCCGAAAGGGAGGAGGCCATCGCGCGGAACTCCGCGCCGCGGCAGAAGTCCATCAGGCGCTGGAGCGGCGGATCGAACCACGCGGCGCGGTCCACCAGCAGGTCGAACCGCTCCTCGATCACCGGGACGAACCCCAGCCCGTAGCGCCGCGCCAACGCGGCAAGGCCGAAGGCCGCGTCGGCGCGCCCGTCGGCCACCGCCTCGGCGGCGTCGGCCTCGCTCCGTGCGACCGGGGTGGCGGGCAGGTCGTCCGCCGTCAGCCCCGCGCGTTCCGCTTCTACCTGCCAGAGGATCTGCGCCCCCGATCCGGCCTGCCGCGGGACGACGCGGCGGCCCGCAAGGTCGGCGACGCCCGACACGCCCGTTTCGTCGCGCCCCAGGATCAGCCCGCGCTGGCGGCGCGCGACATGGATCAGCGCCGCGTTTCCGTCGCCGCAGGTCTCTTGCGCGGCCCAGACGTTCCAGGTGCCCGTTTCCGGGTCCAGCAGGTGCAGCCCGGCGGCGACCCCCTCCCGGGCGCGGAACCGCGCCAGCCCGTCTCGGCTGCCGTCGAGATAGCTGGCGAGCCCGGCCCGGGACTGCCGCAGCGCCCAGTCCAGCAGCGGATCGTGGCTGCCCAGCAGCACCGCGGGGCGCGCCGAGGGGGCGACGCCCGGCCCGGAAGAGGCGGCCTCGATCCAGGCGCGCACGGCGTCGGCGGGGAACAGCAGCTTGCCCGTCGCGCGCGAGCACGGCACCGTCCCGGACGCGGCCAGATCGTACACCTTGCGCTCTTTCACGCGCAGCAGATGGGCCAGTTCCGGCACGGTCAGGTAGTCGGGCGCGGTCATGATGGCGCCGGCGCGTTGGGGTGAAAGAGCTGCTGGCCGTTCACCTCGAACCCCGCGATGGCCGCCTGACCTTCCGCCGACACCAGCCAGTCGACGAAGGTCTGCGCCTCTTGCGTGTGGACGGACGGGCAGGCCCGGGGCGACACCGGGATCACCCCGTACTGGTTGAAGAGCGCGGGGTCGCCCTCGACCCAGATCCGGTGGGACTGCGGGTTGGCGAAGCTGACCCATGTCGCCCGGTCGGTGAGCGTGTAGGCATCCATGCCGACGGCGGCGTTGAGGGTCGCGCCCATGCCCGACCCGGTCTCGCGGTACCAGTCGCCGGACCCTTCGGACGGGTCGATCCCGGCCGCCTGCCACAGCGCCATCTCTGCCTTGTGGGTGCCGGACTCGTCGCCGCGCGACGCAAAGAGCGCGCCGGATCCGGCCAACCGCGCCAGGGCGGCGGCGGCATCCGCGCCGGCCAGCCCCGCCGGGTCGTCCGCCGGGCCGACGATGACAAAATCGTTATACATCAAGTCGGTGCGGGAGGTTCCGTAACCATCGGCCACGAAGGCCTCTTCATCCGGCTTGGCGTGGACAAGCAGCACGTCGCCGTCACAGTTTCGGGCGTTCTCGATGGCCTGTCCGGTGCCCACCGCGACCACGCGGACATCGATGCCCGTCTCGGCTTCGAAGGCCGGCAGGATCGCATCATAGAGCCCGGAATTGGCTGTCGAGGTCGTGGATTGCACCACGATGGGCCGGGTCTGGGCGAGGGCCGGGGTGCCAAGGGCGATCAGCGCGGCGGCGATGAGGGGGATCGGTGTCATGGTATGTGCCTCAATGGGAAAGGACGATGCGGCCTTCGATGTGGTCTTTGGCGGCCTGGGTTGCGGGGGTGGGAAAGAAGCGCGCGGCGGGACTGTGCTCGACCACCCGGCCGCGGTGCAGGAACACCACGTCGTCGGCCAGCCGCCGCGCTTGCCCTGCGTTATGGGTGACAAAGACGATCCGCGTGCCGGCGGCACGGGCCTTCAGCACCAGCCGTTCGATCTGCAGGCAGGCCGCGGGGTCGAGGCTGGCGGTCGGTTCGTCCAGAAACAGGATCTCCGGTTCCGTCGCCAGGGCGCGGGCCAGCGCCAGGCGCTGCTGCTCGCCGCCCGACAGCCGCCGGGCGGGCGTCGCGGCCTTGTCCGACAGGCCGACATGGGCCAGCAGGTCGTCGCGGCGGGCCTGGGCGTGGCGGGGCAGCACGAAATCCAGGTTCGCGGCCACCGACCGGCGCAAAAGCACCGGCGCCTGGAAAACCATGGCCTGCCGGCGCGTCACGGCAGGGCCGGGTGCCTGTCCGTTCCAGTCGATGCGTCCGGCGCCGGGCGTCTCCAGCCCGTGCAGAACCTTCAGCAGCAGGCTCTTGCCGGCGCCGTTCGGACCCATCACCACCGTGCATCCGCCGGGGGCCAGGTCCAGATCCACCCCATGAAGCCGGTCGGCGCCGCCGCGGGACAGCCGCACGCCGCGCAGGGTCAGCGGAAGAAGCGGAGGCTCAGCCATGGGATCGCCTGGCGGCGGACAGTTGCACGGTCTGCACCACCGCGTTGACCCCCAGCGCAAGGACCATCAGCACGATACCCAGCGCCAGCGCCATCGACAGGTCGCCCTGTGACGTTTCCAGCGCGATGGCGGTGGTCATCACCCGCGTCAGGTGGTCGATGTTGCCGCCGACGATGATGACGGCCCCGACCTCTGCCACCGCGCGCCCGAACCCTGCCAGCGCGACGGTCACCAGCGCGAAGCGCGCATCCCACAGAAGCGCGCGCACGGCCCTTCCCCTTGTGAGGGCGAGAGACCGGAACTGCTCGTCGTATTCGCCGTGCATGTCCTGGAGCACCTGCCGCGACAGCGCCGCGACGATCGGCGCGATCAGGATGGTCTGCGCCAGGATCATCGCGGTGGGCGTATAGAGCAGACCCAGAAAGCCCAGCGGACCGGCGCGCGAAAGCTGGAGGTAGACGACCAGACCCACCACCACAGGCGGCAACCCCATGAGCGCGTTCAGGACCACGATCAGCGCCTCCCGTCCGCGGAACCGCGCCACGGCGATCAGCGCGCCCAGCGGCAGGCCGATGGCGCAGGCCAGCGCGGCGGCGCTCAGGCTGACCCGCAGGGACAGAAGCACGATCTCGATCAGGTCCGCATCGCCGGACAGCACGAGCCGGAACGCAAGGGCGAAGGAACTGCCGAAATCCTGCAAGATTTACCACCCGTAGCTGCCCGTTCGTAGCAGGATAGGGCGACAATCCCAGCGGATGCAATGCGTTCCGGAACGGATGCGATGTCCGTCGCCACGTTCTTTTGCAAAATCATGCAGACCTTCCCGCGCGGGTTGCGGGGGATCAGTCCCGGCCGGCCCGTGCCAGAAGCGCGCGCGCCTGCTTCAGATGCGGCTGGTCCAGCATCCGTCCATGCAGCTGCGCCACGCCGCCGCCGGCGGCCTCCATCGCCGCGACGACCGCCCGGGCCCAGGCAAGGCTGTCTTCGGACGGGGTGAAGGTCTGGTTGATCGTTGCGCATTGTGCCGGGTGGATGGCCAGCTTGCCGGCGAAGCCGACCTCGAGCGCGGCGCGCGCTTCGGCGTCCAGCCCGCCCGGGTCGCGGAAATCGGTATAGACCGTGTCGATGGCCGGGACGCCCGCGGCCCTGGCGGCCATGAGCATCGCGTCGCGGGCCAGCACGAAGGGCGAGTGAAAGCGCCCCTTGGCGTCCTTGTTCGACAAGGCCCCCAGCTCGGCGGCCAGGTCTTCGGCGCCCCAGGACAGGCCGACCAGACGGGGATGGGTCCAGTCGCGCGCCATCAGCGCCTGCACCGCGCGGGGCGTCTCGGTCGCGATGGGCAGGATGGGCTGCCCGCCCGTGCCGCCCGCGTCGATGAGCCGGGCCAAAGTCTCGACATCCTCTGGGCCTGCACATTTCGGCAGCACGTAGCCGTCCGGCTGGGCGGGCTGGACGGCGGCCACGTCCGCCTCGGCCAGCCCGGTGTCGAGCGCGTTGACCCGCACGAAACGCGCCATGGGCGCGGGCCGGCCCAGAAAGGCCGCCGCGGCCTCGCGCGCCGCGGGCTTGGCACCGGCGGCGACCGAATCCTCCAGGTCGAGAATCAGCGCGTCGGCCTCAGACCCGGCGGCCTTTTCCATCTTGGCCATGCTGTCGCCTGGAACGAACAGCCAGGAGCGGTAAGCCATCCCGTTCACATCCGCTTCGCCACCTCTTCCAGCATCACCTCCGTGGCACCCCCGCCGATGGATTGCACCCGCGCGTCGCGGGACATCCTCTCGATGGTGCTCTCGCGCATGAAGCCCATGCCGCCGTGGAACTGGACGCAATCGTACATGACCTCGTTCACCAGCTCGCCCGCCAGCGCCTTGATCATCGACACCTCGCGCACGACATCCTCACCGCCCGCGGCCCGCGCGGCGGTGGAATAGATCATCTGCCGGCAGGCCTCGACCCGGGCGGCCAGCATCGCCAGACGCTGCCGGATCGCCTGTTTCTCCCACAACGGCGCGCCGAAGGCCTTGCGCTCCTTGAGGTACGCCACCGTCAGTTCCAGCGCGGCCTGGGATTCGCCCATGGCCATGGCGCCGATCACCAGACGTTCGTTCTGGAAGTTCTTCATGATCTCGTAGAAGCCGCGGCCCTGGGCGCCCAGCATGTTCGCGGCCGGCACGCGCGCATCGACGAACGACAGCTCGGCCGTGTCGGAACAGCGCCAGCCGTGCTTGTCGAGCGCGCGGGACACGGTGAAGCCGGGCGTGTCCTTCTCGACGACGAACATGGTTACCGACTGGCTGGGCCGCGCCTCGGGGTCGGTCTTGGCCGCGACGCAGTAGAGATCGGCGTTGACGCCGTTGGTGATGTAGAGCTTGGCACCGTTCAGCACCCAGTCGTCCCCGTCGCGTCGCGCGCGGGTCGAGATCCCCTTGACGTCGGACCCGGCACCCGGCTCGGACACGGCGATGGCGGTCAGGGTCTCTCCGGTGACGCATTTCGGCAGCCACTTTTCCTTCTGCGCCTCCGTTCCGGCGTTGAAGATGTGGATCGACGCCATGTCCGTATGGACCAGCGCCGAGATCGCCACCCCCGAATAGGTCGAGCGTCCCAGCTCTTCCGCCCAGATGACGGTGGCGCGTTCGTCCATCTCCGAGCCGCCGATGGCCTCCGGATAACGGATGCCCAGGAACCCCAGATCGCCCATCTTGCGGATCAGGTCGCGCGGGATGGCGCCCGCGGCCTCCCAGGCATCGCCGTGGGGGGTGATCTCCGCCGCGACGAAGCGGCGGATCTGGTCACGCAGCATCCGGTGGGTCTCGTCGAAGAGAACGGGACTGTCGTGGGCGGTGGCAAAGCCGGTCTCGGCGTTCATGGGCAGATTCCTCGGGTTGGTCAGCCCGTGCCGGGCCGTTTCCTCATCAGGGCGGCGCGGTCGCAGGTGCCGCACAACACATCGTCCTGATTGTAGCACTCATGGCGGAAGGTGACGATGCCGTCGTCGGGCCGCGACGCGCTGTCGCGTTTCGACAGCACTGTGGTGCGGACGCGGATCGTGTCGCCCTCGAACAGCGGATGGGGGAACTTGACGTCCGTCATGCCGAGGTTGGCGACGGTGGTGTTCAGCGTGGTGTCGTGGACGCTCATCCCCACCATGCAGCCCAGCGTGAAGAGCGAGTTGACGATGGGACGCCCGAATTCGGTCCGCGCGGCGGCATGGGCGTCGATATGCAGCGGCTGCGGGTTCATGGTCAGTAGAGAGAACCAGCGATTGTCGGTCTCGGTGATCGTGCGGGTCCATTCATGGTCGAAGACCATGCCGTTGTCGAAATCCTCGAACCACAGTCCGGCCATGTCGTGTCCTCCCCAGCCTGCATCGAACGCCGTGTCGCCGCGCGGCGCAAGCCGTCAGTGCGGCCTCCGGTCGCGCAGGTTGTCAGCCGTCAACTGGTCGATCCGGGTCCGGCCCATCAGCCGCATGTCCCGCGTGAGCTCATCGCGCATCAGGTCCAGCGCGCGTTCGACCCCCGGCTGCCCGGCGGCGGCCAGCGGAAACAGATAGTAGCGCCCCAGCCCCACCGCCTTGGCGCCCAGCGACAGCGCCTTCAGGACATGCGTGCCCCGCGTGACGCCCGAATCGAGGATCACGTCCAGACGGTCGCCGGCGGCCTGAACGACCTCTTCCAGCTGGTCGAACGGCGCGCGGGACCCGTCGAGCTGCCGGCCGCCGTGGTTAGAGATCACCACACCGGCGCAGCCGATCCCCGCCGCGCGGACCGCATCCTCTGCCGCCATGATCCCCTTGAGGCAGAACGGCCCGCCCCAGAAATCGACCATCTGCGCCACGTCGTCCCAGTCCATCGACGGGTCCAGCATGTCGGTGAAATACTGGCCGATCGACGCCGCACCGCCGCCCATGTCCACATGCCCGTCGAGCTGCGGCAGCGAGAAGGAGTCGTGCGTGACGTAGTTGATCCCCCACTGCGGCTTCATCACGAACTGGGACAGTCCCTTCAGGTTCAGCTTGAACGGGATCGAGAAGCCGGTGCGCTTGTCGCGCTCCCGGTTGCCGCCGGTGATGCTGTCCACGGTCAGCATCATCACCTCGACCCCGGCCTCCTTGGCGCGCTCCATCATGGCGCGGTTGAGCCCCCGGTCCTTGTGGAAATAGAACTGGTAGACCTGCGGCGTGGCGTGTTTCTTGCGAACCTCCTCCAGCGACACTGTGCCCAGGGACGAAACGCCGAACATGGTGCCGAACCGCGCGGCGGCGGCGGCGGTGGCACGCTCTCCGTCGTGGTGAAAGAGCCGCTGCAGCGCGGTGGGCGAACAATAGACCGGCAGATCGAGCGTCTGGCCCAGAACCCGCGTGGTCAGGTCCACCGCCTCGACGCCCCTCAGCACGTTGGGCACCAGGTCCACCTCATCGAAGGCGGCGGTGTTGCGGGCCCGCGTCACCTCATCGTCGGCTGCGCCGTCGATGTAGTCGAAGATCGGCCCCGGCAGGCGGCGCTTTGCCAGGTCACGAAAATCGTGGAAATTGTGGCAGTCGCGCAGGCGCAGCGGCATGGGGGTGATCCTTTCGTCCCGGCTGGATGTAGCGGGGCAGGCGCGGGCCGCAACCGGTGCGGGCGCTGGCGCGGGCGGGTCGGCCGTGTCAAAGAGGACGCGCGGAAACTGGAAGGGGCGTCATGTATCTGGGACTGGATCTGGGCACGTCGGGGGTCAAGGCGCTTTTGATCGACGGGGATGGCGCGGTGGTCGCACAGAGCGGGGCGGCGCTGACGGTCAGCCGCCCGGAGCCGCTCTGGTCCGAGCAGGATCCCGCCGACTGGATCGCGGCGGCCGGCGGCGCGCTCGACCGGCTGTCGGCTGCGCACAGCCTGTCGGGCGTCGCGGGGATCGGCCTGTCGGGGCAGATGCACGGGGCGGCCTGCCTCGACGCTGCGGACACCGTGCTGCGCCCCGCGATCCTGTGGAACGACGGCCGCGCCCACGAAGAGGCGGCGCGGATGGACGCCGAAGGACCGTTCCGCGAGATCACCGGAAATATCGTCTTTCCCGGCTTCACCGCGCCCAAGATCGCCTGGATGCGCAGCCATGAGCCGGACCTGTTCGACCGTATCGCCAAGGTCCTGCTGCCCAAGGACTACCTGCGCCTGTGGCTGACCGGCGCGCATGTGTCAGAGATGTCGGATGCCGCCGGAACCAGCTGGCTGGACATGGACAGGCGGGACTGGTCCGACGATTGCCTGGCCGCCACGGGGCTGGAGCGCGCGCAGATGCCGGCGCTGGTCGAGGGGTCCGAGCCGTCGGGCGGGCTGCGCGCGGAGCTGGCCCGGCGCTGGGGTATCGCGGCGGATGTGCCGGTCGCGGGCGGCGCCGGCGACAACGCGGCGACCGCGGTGGGCGTCGGCGTCACGCAGGAGGGGGAGGGGTTCGTGTCGCTGGGCACCTCCGGCGTGCTCTTCGCGGCGACGCAGGGCTTCCGGCCCAACGCGGAAAGCGCGGTCCATACGTTCTGCCATGCGTTGCCGGGCCGGTGGCATCAGATGGGCGTGATCCTCTCCGCCGCCTCGGCGCTGGACTGGCTGTCAGGTGTGACCGGCGCGACGGCCGGGGCGCTGGCGGATGAGATCGGGGACACGCCCATGGCGCCCGGGGCCGTGACCTTTTTGCCGTATCTCTCGGGCGAGCGGACGCCCCACAACGACCCCGGCCTGACCGGCACGTTCGACGGGCTGACCCATGCGACCGGACGGGCCGACCTGACGCGGGCGGTGCTCGAAGGCGTGACACTGGCGCTGCGCGAGAACCTTGCGGCGCTGGCGAAAGCCGGCACGTCGCTTGAGCGGATCACGGCGGTGGGCGGGGGATCGCGCTCGGCCTACTGGCTGGCCCTCATCGCCGCGGCGCTCAGGGTCGAGGTCGATGTTCCGGCCGCCGGAGAGCACGGCGCGGCGCTGGGCGCGGCGCGGCTGGGTGCGCTGGCCGCGGGGCGCCTGGCATCGGAGATCTGCGCGCCGCCCGGCATCGCCCGTACCGTTGCGCCGGACCCCGACATTGCCGACGCGCTCCGCGCGCGGTCCGACCGATTTGCCGCCCTTCGCGCGGCACAGCAGGACCGCCACAGGTCCTGAGGTTCCGGAAACGGCAGGGTCGGTGCTGCGACGCGCGGGCGGCGCATGGACGGTGCGCGACCCGGCGAATGCCCGACCGCCGCGGCCGGCCCCGGGCCCTGGTGACGGGCCGCAGTGCCGACGGGACCGCCCCCGATCCGCGGCGAAAGACCGGACCGGCCATACGGACGCGGGGTTGGCTATGCGGGTTCGGGCCTACGCGGAAGGGGCCGCCGGTCTGCCGCGGGCAGAGGCGCTTGCCGCTGCGTCGTCGGGCCGTGCAGCGGAATCCCCGCGCCGTTCCCGGCCCTTTGTCCGCGCCCTTCGGTGCCCGTCCCATGGCGGTGAACCGACCGGCCCGAGTGCAGAGGCCGACCCGGGCGTGCGGAACGGCGCGGGGCCGTTCCGGGATGCGCGCGGTCGTCCATGAGGCCGACCGTCGCTTGGCCGGGCGGGCGACGCATGGCGGGGTCGGGCCACGTGCGGGCCGAAAGGTTCCGACCGAGACGGAGACCGGACGGCATCGTGGCGCGAGACCGGGCATGGTGCGGGGGCGGTGTCCCGATGACGATGCGGTGGTCCGGCCACGTTTGGCGGGTGTGACGGACAGGGCCGCCGTGCACGTGCCCGCTCCGGCGCGGTGCCTTCGGCGCGCGGTTCCTGCGCGGCCGCGCCGGCGGGTGGCCAGCGATGCGGCGGAAGTCCGCGCGTCGGGTGTCACCGAAACGCATAGACGACCTCGTGCCGGTAGCTCTCGCCAGGGCGCAGGATCGCGTCGGGGAAATCGGGCCGGTTCGGCGCATCGGGCCAGACCTGCGTTTCCAGCGCGACACCGGCATGGGCTGGCAGGGCCTCTCCGCCGTGGCCGGTCATGTCCGCGGTTCCGCCGCCGTCGTAAACCTGGATGCCGGTCTCCGTCGTCTCGACGGTCATGGTCAGGCCGGTCGCCGGTGCCGAAAGCGCCGCGACCTCACGCAGATCGGTCCGGTTGCGGGAAAGGCAGAAGTTGTGATCCAGTCCCGCCTCGCCGATGGTGCGCGGCGCGCGGAAATCGAACGGCGTTCCGGCGACGGGGGCGATCCGACCGGTCGGGATGAGCGTGTCGTCCACCGGCAGATAATGTGCCGCGTCCACGCGGAGGCGATGGCCGCGCGCGTCGCCGGGGGCCAGACTGAAATACGCGTGCTGGGCGAAGCTGCAGGGCGTGGGCGCGTCTGTCGTGGCCTCTGTCACGATGCTCAGCCGCGCGGGCGGCGCGATGGTGTAGCTGACGCGCACCTCCAGCCGCCCCGGAAAGCCGTTTTGCCCGTCCGGCATGGTCAGCGCGAAGCCCGCCCGATCGGGACCGTGCTCTGTCAGGTGCCACACCTGCTGTTCTGCCGCGTGGGCGCCGCCGTGCAGCGTATGCCCGCCCGCGCCGTTCCGGTCGGTACGGATCTCATGACCGTCGAGCGTAAAGCGGCCATGGGCGATCCGATTGGCGAACCGGCCCACCATGGCTCCCGAATAGCCCATCGGGCCCAGGTACGGCGCCAGAGACGGCGCGCCCAGAACCAGGCCGAAGCCGATGCCCGCAAGGCGCAGATCCTGAAGCCGCGCGCCGTGGGTCAGGAGGGTGGCGGACAGGTCTCCGGCGGATATCGTCGCAGCCTCTACCGTCCTGCCGTCCGGCATGGTTCCGAAGATCATGGATCACCCTCCCTCCGGTGACGACCTAGCAGATCCGCGGCCGCTTCCCACCCGTCCGGCCAGGATGGCGCGGCTTGCGGCTTTGATGGATCAGGAAGCGGACGCTGTGGCCGTCCGGACTTGTGACATCGCCTTCCCGCAGACGGATCGGGGACAAGCCGGCCATCCGCACCATGCGGTCGGCTTCGTCCCGGCCGACCAGACCGACGAGCCGCCCGGAGGCCAGGCGAAACTCCGGGTTCTGCACCGGGCCCGTCCCATCCACGGAAATGTCGAGCCCCAGGTGCAGGACGCCGCCGGCGACAAGGGCCTCCGCCGCGCGCGCGATGAGGCCCGGCAGGGCGGCGCGCGGCGCGTGGATCAGCGAAAAATTGGCCCAGATGCCGCGGTAGAGGGGGATCCGGGGCAGGTCATCGAATGCCTCGATCCGCACGTCGATCCCCAGGCTCGACGCCAGCCGGGCCATGGCGGGGGAAATATCCGTCGCGGCCACGGCGATGGAAAACGACGCCAGTATCGCCGCGGTGTTGCCGGGCCCGCAGCCCCAGTCAAGCACGGGATCCTCCGTCGCGGGAAGGGCGTCGATGAACGCCATCAGATCCTCATCCGGAGAGGATCGGCTGACGCGGTCCGCGTATAAATCCGCGTTCGTCTCATACCACTCCAATGTGGCCCGATCTATCGTCTTCATGGTCAATATCCATTGCGCTATGGCGCCGGTATGCCATCCGGCGGGACCTGGCAGTGGACGCGGATCGGGCACGGGCGGGGCATTTCCCGACAACTCAACATGAGCGACGCGTTTCTCAGGCCGGCTCCAGCACCACGACGCTCTGCCAGCCGACGGTCAGGGTCAGCCCGTCGAGCGTCGCCGCGGCATCCGGCTCCGACTGGAAGGCGATCGTCCAGGCCCCCTCGGGGAGGGTCAGGGTGGCGTCGTCGCCGCCGTTGAACACGATCAGCATCCGCGCGTCATCCGCGCCCACATCCATGACCAGCGGCACCGCGTCGTCGGTCCAGTCGGTGTCGTCCAGGGCCGAGGCATCGGGACCGCGCCAGGTCACGGCAGCCTCGGCGTCGAACCGGGTGGCGTCGATCAGCGGGTGGCGGCGGCGGATCTCGGCCAGGGCGGCGACCGTGTCGGACAGGGCCTCGCGGCCAGTGTCCCATTGCGTCCAGCCGATCTCGTTGTCCTGGCAATAGGCGTTGTTGTTGCCGTCCTGACTGTTGCCGAGCTCATCGCCCGCCAGGAGCATCGGCACCCCGCGGCTGAGATAGAGCGTCGCCAGCATCGCCCGTGCCCGCCGCAGCCGCGAGGCCGTTACACCGGCATCGTCGGTCGGCCCCTCGATCCCCATGTTGTCTGACAGGTTGTGGTCGTGGCCGTCGCGGTTGCCCTCCTCGTTGGCCTCGTTGTGCTTGTCGTTGTAGGACACGCAGTCCCACAGCGTGAACCCGTCATGGGCGGCGACGAAGTTGATGGAGGAGGTCGCCGGCCGGTTGGAATGGTCGAATTGCACCGGAGAGCCGGAGAGCCGTTCGGCCAGCCGTCCCTTCAGGCCTCCCTCTCGCTTCCAGAATCCGCGGGTGTCGTCGCGAAACTTGTCGTTCCACTCCCGGAACGGCCAGGGAAAGCCGCCGACCCGGTAGCCGCCGTCGCCGATGTCCCAGGGTTCGGCGATCAGCTTGACCCGGCTCAGTACCGGATCCTGACGGATCGCGGCGAAGAAACTGCCCTCGCGCTCGAACCCGGTGGCTTCGCGCCCCAGGGTCGAGGCCAGATCGAAGCGGAACCCGTCCACATGCATTTCCTCGACCCAGTGGCGCAGGCTGTCCAGCACCATGCGCAGCACCATCGGGTGGGCCACGTTCACCGTGTTGCCGCAGCCCGTGGTGTCGTAGCAATGCCGCAGGTCGGCGCCGTGCAGGTAGTAGCTGGCGTTGTCGATGCCGCGGAACGACAGGGTGGGGCCAAGCTCTGAGCCTTCGGCGGTGTGGTTGTAGACGACGTCCAGGATCACCTCGATCCCGGCCTCATGGAAACGGCGGATGGTGTCCTTGAGTTCGCCCCATTCGCCGGACTTGAGATAGCGGCGCTCGGGCGCGAAGAAGTTGAGCGTGTTGTAGCCCCAGTAGTTGGTCAGGCCCTTTTCGACCAGGTAGCTGTCCTGGAGAAACGCGTGGATCGGCAGAAGCTCTATGGCGGTGACGCCGAGGCGCTTGAGATGATCCAGCACCGGCTGCGCGGCAAGTCCCGCCACGGTGCCGCGCAGATCCTGTGGCACTTCGGGGTGGAGCATGGTCAGCCCGCGGGCGTGGGCCTCATAGATCACCGTCTCACGCCAGGAGGTGTCGAGGGCGCGGGTCTCGTCCCAGTCGTAGGCCGGATCGGTGACGAAGCCCTTGGGCACGAAGGCGGCCGAGTCGCGGTCGTCGAAAGTGGTATCATCCCCGGTCGAGACGTCGTAGCCGTAAAGCGCATCGTTCCAGATCACCGAGCCGTCGAGCTGGCGGGCGTAGGGGTCGATCAGCAGCTTGTTGGGGTTGAAACGATGGCCGCCCTCGGGGTCGTAGGGGCCGTGGACGCGGTAGCCGTAGCGCTGTCCGGGACGGATGTCGGGCAGGTAGCCGAACCAGACGCCACCTTCCATTTCAGGCAGGTCGGCGCGGGTTTCCGTGCTGTCGGCGTCGAAGAGGCAGAGCTCGACGCCGGTCGCGTTCTCGGTGAACAGGGCGAAATTGGTGCCGTCGCCGTCATACTGGGCGCCCAGCCGGGCGGAGGACGCGGCGGACCGGTCGAATTTTGGATGTGTCACGGGGAAAGCGGTCCTGGATGGTAAGGGCTGACCGGCGATGAACGCATGTCGCGGGCTTGCGGTTCAATCGCAGCGGCGCGCGCCATGGGTGCACGCCGGCGCGGCGGATCGCGGCGTCAGCGATATGCGGGAATGTCGAAATCCGGCGGGGCGAGATCGAACCCGTCGAACCGGAACCCGGGGCTGACCGTGCAGCCGCACAGCGTATGGGAGCCGAGCGGTTCCGCCGCCTGCCAATGGTGGGCCGGAACGATGATCTGGGGCCGCGCGCCGGATGCAAGGTCAGGCCCCAGAATCCGCCGGCAGGCGGGACCGTCCCCGGTCGCGGACACGGACAGGGCAAGGGGGGCGCCCGCGTAGTGGTGCCAGATCTCCGCGGCGTCGACGCGGTGCCAATGGCTGCGTTCGCCCCGGCGGAGCAGGAAATAGATGCAGGTGCCGGCGGGGCGGCCTTCGCCATCGGCCGCCCAGGTCTGGCGGAAGTGACCGCCTTCGGGGTGGGGCGACAGTTCCAGCAGGGCGATGATCTGGTCGGCGGTCACGGCCCGTCCTCCAGGGATCGCGCCAGGGTGTCGAAATCCGCCGCGACCAGGTCCCAGTCCGCGTCCGGGGCAAGATCCGTTGCCTGGCCGGGGCCGTATTCCAGCGGCCGCGGCACGAAGGCGGTGGCCAGGCCGGCGTCCCGCGCGGCCCGGAGGTCGCCGTTGTGCGCGGCGACCATCATCACGCGGTCGGGCGGCAGCCGCAGGGCCGTGGCGCAGGCAAGGTAGACGGCGGGCGCGGGTTTGTAGTCCCGCGCCAGGTCCGCGCCGAGGATCGCATCCCAGGGCAGGCCGGCGTGGCGCGCCAGCCGCACCATGAGCGCGATGGATCCGTTCGAGCATGGCGCCACGATCCGGCGGGCGCGCATCCGGCGCAGCCCCGCGACCGTATCGGGCCAGGGGTCGAGCCGCTCCCACGCGTCGGCCAGCGTCGCGGGATCGGCGCAGGTCAGGCCGTGGCGGGCGAGCACCGCGTCCAGATTCTCGCGGTGCAGGATCTCGAGCGGGACGTAGCCGCGCGCGCCGTCGCGGATCCGGGCCATGGCCGGGTCGTATTCGGCGCGCCAGTCCAGCGCGACCGCGCGGCCGTCCGCGTTTGGCACCGCCGCCGCGACGGCGCGCGACACCGGGGTCAGCCAGTCCACGCAGGTTCCGAACACGTCGAAGATCAGCGCCTCTATCCGCATGCCGCCGGAACCTCCGCCCTTTGCCGATGTTGCTCCGTCAACCGCCATGATCGGAGTATGCCCATGTCACGTAAAGCCCTCGTCGCCGCCCTGTTCGCCACAACCCTGGGCGCCGGGGCCGCTATGGCCCAGTCCGGATCGCAGTCGGAGGCGGCGCGCCTGACGCCCGCCCCGCAGCCCGACTACATTACCGCCTCGATGCTGGAGGACGCGCGGATCGTGTCCCTGGAAGGCGACTACGATGAGAACGTGTGGGACGATGAGGCGCCGCTGGCGGCGATGGTCGCGGGGCTGACGGAGATCGGCGAGGTGGACGAGGTGGTGCTGACCCCCCAGGGTGTCGTCCAGGGTCTGACGACGGATGTCGGCGGGTTCATCGGGATCGGCCAGAAGGCGGTGATGATTCCGCTGGAGGACATCCGGCTGGCCCGCCCCTCCGAAGGATCCGACAAGGTTACGGTGGTGACGCGGCTCGACCGGGAGCGGCTGGAGGGTCTGCCCGAATTCGGGATCGACGACTAGATCCGGGGAACGTGCGGTGCTTCAGCGGCGTCGAGAAGCCCCAGCGCGCGGGGGTCGGGAAACACGCGCACCTCGCGCCGCTCGGCCTCGAACCCGGCGCCAAGGTAAAAGCGCAGGGCGTGGGGACTGTCCAGCGTGCAGGTGTTCAGGCGGATCGCCTGGGCGCCGCCGTCGAAGAGCATCGCCTGAACATGCGCCATGAGCCACGCGCCGATGCCGCGCCCCGTCGCGTCGGGGGTCAGACCGAAAAAGCTGATCTGCGGTACCGCGCGGTCGGTCAGATCCAGCTCCATCATGCCCAGCGTGCCGCTGTCCGCGCGGACCGTATAAAGGGCGACGTCGGGGTTCCGGAGCACGGCGGCAAGCGCGTCATCGTCGAGCATAAGCCGCGACGTCCAGAGCCAATCGCGCCCGATCAGCGTGAAAAGACGCCGGTAAGCGTCTGGAGACATTGACGGTTCCGGAAACAGAGAAATCCCGTCCGGCACAGCGCGGGCTGGCGACGCTGTGCGGCAGATCAGATGCGTGACGACCACCGCCAGGTGACCCGGGGGCACGGAGAACTGGCCTTCGGACAGGGCGGTATCGGTTTGGGGCATGAGCGTCTCACAGCGGGTGTCGCCGGGAGGTTAGGGCGCTCGCCGCCTCATTCCAGCCTGGGTTGCTCAGCTGTCGCGGCCGATGGGGCGCGGCTGGGGCGTCTCCGACCCGAAATCCTTGTCGTCCGAATAGACATCTTCCCCGACGGGGATGTGCGCGGCGGAGGCGCGGATATTTTCGCTGTCGCGGGTCTCATCCATTGCGACGTCGGCGGGCACGGCGCCCTGAAGCCATTCGGCCACCTGGCGGTCCGCCTCCGGACGCGCCAGCCCCTCTGCCTCGGCCAGGTGGGTCACGAACCGCTCCCGGTCGCCGTCCAGCGCCAGAAGGTCGTTCTCTTGCGTGGCCGGCCAGCGCTGCATGATCGCCTCTACGAAGGCGGGCCAGTTGCTCTTGACGGCGGTCCATTGCATGTCGGTCGATCCTTTCCGGGTTCGGCCCACCAATGCGCGCGCCGCCACCGGGTTCCGTCGCTCAGTCCAGATCGCCCATGTCGGGGGTGACCAGTTTGACCGTTCCCGTCACCGCGCCTGCCGCGAGGGTCACGGGCATGCGGACAAGCGCGCAGCCCGGCAGGGCCAGCACCGCCGCCAGCAGCACCGTGCGGATCAAAGGCGGTCCCGTACGAAGCGCGACGCGTCGGAAATATCCTCTCCCATGCCTTCGACGGTGCCGCACCCGGCCAGAAAAAGGCTAAGCAGGATCAAGGCCGTGCGGATCATTCCTGCCACCATACATCGGGCTGCCAGGTGAACCAGTCGCCATAGACCGACAGGCGGTCGGGATAGCGCAGATCCGCGTCATGGGCGATGTAGGAGACCGGATTATACCACACGGGCACCACGTAGCGGCCGGTGGTCAGCACCCGGTCCAGCGCCTTGACCGCGGCCACGTAATCCTCCTTGGAAGAGGAGGAGAGCATGGTGCTCACCAGCCCGTCGATGGCCGGGCTCTTCACGCCCATCCAGTTCCAGCTGCCGGTCTGGTCGGCCGCGGCAGAGCCCCAGTAGAGCAGCTGTTCGTTGCCCGGGGACAATGACAGGCCCTTGAGATACCACGCCATGTCGAAATCGAACGCGTTGGCGCGCTCCTGAAACTGGGCGCTGTCCACGACGGTGATGGTGGGGCTGATCCCCAGCCGTCTGAGGGCCGCGGCATAGAGATCCACCACCTGCTGCGGTTCGTTGGCGCCTTGCTGCAGCAGGATGTCAACGGTAAAGGCCTCTCCCTCCGTGTTACGCAGCGCGCCGTCGTCGGCGACGCTCCAGCCGGCGTCCTGAAGCTGCGCCAGCGCCTTGCGGACATTGCCGCGGTTGCGTTCCGTGCCGTCGCTTTCGGGAAGGGAGTAGCCCTCCAGCGCGCCGGGCAGCAGATCGTCCTGGTACGGGATCAGCAACTCCTCGACGCGGCCCTCCGCCGGACCCATCGCCATCGCAAGCTCGGAGTTCGAGAAATAGGAGGTGATCCTGGGCAGCTTGCCGCCGTTCAGCACCTGGTTCACGAACTCGAAGTTGAACGCCTGGATCATCGCGTCGCGCACCCGCCAGTCGTCGAACGGGGCGTTGCGGGTGTTCATGACCAGCCCGGCGATGCCGGAGGGGCGCTGATGCGGGATCTCCGATTTCACCACCTCACCGGACTGGACGCGCGGAAAGTCGTACTGGGTGGCCCAGCGTTCGGCGTTGGTTTCGCGCAGCGTGCTGATCAGCCCGCCCTTGAATGCCTCCGACAGGGCGGTGGCGTCGCCGAAGAACTCCATCCGCACCTCGTCGAGATTGTTCAGGCCGCGGTTGAAACCCAGATCCTGTCCCCAGTAGTCGGGGTTCTTTTTCAGCGTCACGTACCGCCCGGGCTCGAAATCGTCGATGACATAGGGGGCAGAGGAGATCGGCACGGTGGTCAGGCCCGAATCGGCGAAATCGACGCCGTCCCACTGGGCTTTCTTCAGGATCGGGCGCATCCCCATGATGAGCGCCAGCTCGCGGTCCTCGACGTTGAAGGTAAAGCGCACGCCGCGTGTCCCGACCGCCTCTGCCTTCTCGACTTTCTGCCAGGCGCCGCGATAGCGGGGGTGTCCTTCGGTGCCCAGGGTCTCGTAGGACCACAGCACGTCCTCGACCGTCACCGGCGTGCCGTCCGAGAAGGTCGCCTCCGGGCGCAGCTGGAACTCCACCCAGGAGCCGTCCTCGGCCACGTCGATGGTCTCTGCCAGCAGACCGTAGAGAGAGAACGGCTCATCGTAGTTGCGCCCCATTAGCGATTCGGACGCCAGAAAGCGCAGCATCCAGGGCACCGTGCCCTTGAGGATGTGCGGATTGAGCGAGTCGAAGGAGCCGACCTCACCGGTGACGATCCGGCCCCCCTGCGGCGCGTCGGGATTGGCGTAGGGCAGGGCGGTGAAATCCTGCTGAAGCGCGGGCTCACCGAACATGGCGACTCCATGGGCCGGCTCTGCCAGGCTCGTCGCCGGAAAGATCAACGTGGCAAGGGCGGCAAGCCGACCGGCGCGGGTCAGCAGAACGGCGAGACGTGTCATGGTTTGCTGCTCATTGTTGGTGCTTTTGACGTGCAGCGTAAGGCCGGAACCATGCGTATTCAAACTTTTAGATTTGCTTCCTCATGGAATCGGAGTATGTAGGACGCACTGCTCGATAGGTTTCTTGCCTGTATGAAACCTGCCTCAATGACTTAACGCCCGCCTTGTGCGGGCGTTTTTTTTGGCGGGTTTCTGCCGGTCCCCCGTAAAACAAGACGATTCGAGCGTGGTTGCGACCGTCCCCGATGCCGGGTCGCCGCGCAACCGCCGGAAACGACTCGCGAATCACGGTGTCGTGAAACTGGTTAACGGACCCCGAAGCGGTCCGTTTGCACTCCTCTTTGAGACGGGCCAGTGTCGCCCGCGACATCATCCCAAGGAGCGCAAGGATGGATCTGAAGGGCAAGACGGCGGTCGTCACGGGGTCGAATTCCGGTATCGGACTGGGCGTGGCGACGGAACTGGCGAAGGCCGGGGCGAATGTGGTGCTGAATTCCTTCACCGACCGCGACGAGGACCATAGGCTGGCAGAAGATCTGGCCAGCCGGTACGGGGTGGAGGCGCGGTACATCAAGGCGGACCTGAGCAAGGGCGACGAGGCGCGGGCCTTGATCGAGACGTCCGGCCGCTGCGACATCCTCATGAACAACGCCGGGATCCAGCACGTCTCTGCGATCGAGGAATTCCCGGTCGAGAAATGGGACGCGATCATCGCGATCATGCTGAGTTCAGCGTTCCACACCGCGGCCGTGGCCGTTCCGATGATGCGCGCCAACGGCTGGGGGCGGATCATCAACCTGGCCTCTGCCCACGGTCTGCGGGCATCGCCCTACAAATCCGCCTATGTCGCGGCCAAGCACGGTGTGGTGGGGTTGTCCAAGGTGATCGCGCTGGAGACGGCCGAGGATCCGATCACCTGCAACGCGATCTGCCCCGGCTATGTCATGACCCCGCTGGTCGAGGACCAGATCCCCGACACCATGAAGAAATACGACATGGACCGGGAAACGGCGATCAAGGAGGTCATCCTGGCGCGGCAGCCGTCCAAGGAATTCGCCACCGTCGAGCAAATCGGCGGCGTGGCGACGTTCCTGTGCTCCGATGCGGCGGCGCAGATCACCGGTACGACGATCAGCGTGGACGGCGGCTGGACGGCGCGCTGACCGCAGGCGACGGGGATAGCCTGCGCGGCCGCGCTGCGCTACGGGCGTGGCGGACCGCATCGACAGGAGGACCTCCCCATGGCCGCACCGAAACGGATCAACCTGGCGCTTCAGGGCGGCGGAGCCCACGGCGCCTTTACCTGGGGCGTCCTCGACCGGCTTCTCGACAGCGATGAGATCGAGATCGCGGGCATCTCCGGCACATCCGCGGGCGCGCTGAACGGCGCCGCCCTCAAGGCCGGCCTTGCCACCGGCGGACCGGCGGAGGCAAAGGCGCTTCTGGCCCATATGTGGGCGCGCATCCTGGGGCTGAGGGATCTCAAGATCGCCACCTGGCTGTCGCCCTTCGCGCCCGCCACGGCCGAGATTTCGCGCGTGATCGAATATTCCTCGGCCTATGCGTGGGGGGATTTCGTGTCCCGATCGACCTCGCCCTATGCGATGGGTCCGTTCTACCGCAATCCGCTGGCGCCGATCCTGGCGGACCTGCCGTTCGAGCGCGTCTGCTCTTCTCCGGGTCCGGATCTCTATGTCTGCGCGACCAACGTCCGCACCGGCAAGATCCGCATCTTCACCGGAGATGAGATTTCGCCCGACTCGCTCATGGCCTCTGCCTGTCTTCCGACCCTGTTCCAGGCCGTGGAGATCGACGGAGAGGCCTATTGGGACGGGGGTTACACCGGCAATCCGGCGCTGTTCCCGCTCTATCAGGATCATCTGCCCAACGACATCGCCATTGTGAACATCAACCCGCTTGTACGCGACGACCTGCCGTACTCGGCGCAGGAAATACAGAACCGCATCAATGAGATCAGTTTCAACGCGTCGCTCTTTCGCGACCTGCGCGCGATCCGTTTCGTGCAGCGGCTGATCGAAAGCGGCAAGGTCGAGAAGGGCGCCATGGCCTATATCCTGGTCCACATGATCGCCGATGACGACCTCATGCGGGACCTGTCGGTGGCGACCAAGCTGGTGCCGTCGGCAATCATCGTGGAGCGCCTGTTCCAGGCCGGGCGCCGCGCGGCGGAACGGTTTCTGGAGACCCATCTGGCCGATGTCGGCAAGCGTTCGACCGTCGATCTGGCAGAGATGTACGACTGAACCGCCCTATTCCGCGGCGATCCTGCCCGATTGCGGTTGCGCGGGATCCTTGGCATTCGGATAGACCAGCCCGGCCGAGATCACCAGCTTGGCCGCGTCCTCTACGCTCATCTCCAGCTCGATCAGTTCCGAGCGGGGCACGAAGAGCAGGAAACCCGACGTCGGGTTGGGCGTCGTCGGCAGGAACACCGCGGCCTTGTCCTCACTGGCCGGGATCGCGCCGGCGATCTCTCCCTTGGCATCGGTCGAGACGAAGGCGATGGCCCAGATCCCCTTGCGCGGGTATTCGATCAGGACCGCGGTGTCGAAGTTGCTGTCGGACTGGGCAAAGACCGTCTCGGCGATCTGCTTCAGACCCGAATAGACCGACCGCACGATGGGCGTTCGGTTCACGACGTTCTCGCCCAGCCGCAGGATCGCGCGGCCGATGTAGCCCTTGGCCACCCAGCCGACGAGCACGGTGAAGACGAAAAAGAAGATGACACCGACGCCCCGCAGGTTGATGCCGATATACTGTTCCGGCTTGAAGCGGTTCGGCACGAAGGGGAGGACGAATCCGTCGACCCAGCCGATCACCGCCCAGATCAGCCAGATGGTGAGTCCGATCGGCGCGATCACCACCAGCCCGGTCAGGAAATTCGCACGCAGGCGTGCGAAGGCGGGGCGGCGCCGGCGGGAGTCTGGGATCGGTTTCGCGCTCATGCGACTGAGATAGGCCGCGCCTGTCCCAGCTACAACGGTCAACGACACGTTGCGTACGTCCGTTGCGGCGCCGGAAAGGATCCTTCCGGCGTCCGCGGGACCGGATCAGCAAACCGGGCATTCCGGAGCGGGGGAAGATGCCCGCCGGACGGGCGGCAACCGGACGGACGGGCGGCGCGATCCGGCACGGGCGATCGGCTTGCCGGTGCGGTCCTGCGTAGCCGGGGGCCTTGGCCGGGCGGCGCGCACGTCCCATGCATGTCGGAGATCGATATCGGGACGGTCCCACGATGCGGCCGCCTTACGCAGCGGCCCGCCCGGACAGGCTGCGGCCGTTGCGCAGATGGCGCAGGACGAGCTGTCGCACCAGCGCCTTTTTCGCGACGATCGTACGGGCCGGGACGGGCAGGAAGCCGGGCTGCCGAATGGCCGGGAAGAGCGCGGCGATTTCATCGACCGACTCCCGCGGCAGCGCGGCGAGCGCGGCCGGGCCGAGATAGAGTGTCTCCGACCCGGCGCCGTTCGCTTCGACAATCTGATGCGTATCGCACAGGATGTGCACATAGCGTACAAATGTGCACGCCGTGTCCACAGTTACGCCGGGCAGGTCCAGAAGCTTGCGGGCGGCCACCAGGACCTCTGCCGTGCCGAACATCCGCTGCGCGATCGCGGAGCGGACCACGATCCTGTGCTGGGGCGACACCACCAGGTCCCGCGCCGGGATGCCGGGTCCCAGTGCGCCGGCGCCGACGCGGATCGGGCGCAGATTCGGGGCGCGCGCCAGGTCCAGCTTGCCAAGCGTCATGCCCCCGCGCCAGACGATCCGTCGGGCCGGTGCATCCGCCGTGGCGACAAGATCGCCCGGCATGAGGTCCTCGACCGGAACCTCTCCGGCCGGCGTGGCGATCAGCGTTCCGGCGGTAAAGCAGACGGTGCTGGTGTTGACGATCCGCGACACCGGCAGCGTGTCGCCATTGGACGCCTGGTTGGTCACGCGGTTGATGCGAATGGACGAGATGTTGAGATTGTCCAGCGACGATGGCGCGCTGCTTGGCTCTCCCAGAAAGGTGTCGCCGTTCTGCAGCTGCGACACCACCAGCGACACCGTCTTCTGGGTCCCGTCGCGCATGGAAATGGTGACGCTCACCAGCGCCGTATAGTCAAGGACCGAGGTAACCGGGCCGTGGCCCAGATCGTATTGCAGCGTCTCCGAATTGGTGCGGTATATCCGACCGTCGCTGTAGTAGGTCGTATCCTCATCCAGCACGTTGTTGCCGTTCTTGTCGTTCGCCACGACATCGACGACCCGAAGCCCGGAGGCATAGGTCTTGTCGGTCAGCGGGGCGAGGTTCTCACCGTTCTGATGGCCCGCGGACTCGTTGCTGTCGATGATCTCCAGCTTGCCGAGATAAAGCAGGTTGTGCGAAAAATAGGCCATCAATTACCCTCGATGCTGTCTCTGCGGCCTGTCGGCCAGGCGTCGTCCCCGCTGCTGTGTCCGGAGGTATCGGGCAGGTTGATTTCAGTAGGTTTAAGAACCGCGCACCTAGGCCGAAAAAAAGAACACATGATAAACGAAGCATAAACACGGAAAGCGGTTGTGATCCGGTTGCACTTGTTGACCCGCGCTCCAGAGGGTACTCCGGCCGCATGTCACTCTGGACCTACGCCAACCCGACCCGCTTCATGTCCACGACGCGTCCGCTCGTTCCCGCGTTGGGCGCGATCGCGGCGGTCTTTCTGGTCGTCGGCCTGGTCTGGGGGTTCTTCTTCACGCCCGACGACTACCGGCAGGGGGCGACGGTCAAGATCATCTATCTCCACGTACCCTCGGCGCTGATGGCGATCAACGCGTGGCTGATGATGCTGGTCGCGTCGCTCATCTGGCTCGTGCGGCGGCACCATGTCTCTGCCCTGGCGGCGCGGGCGGCGGCACCGGTGGGCGTGACCATGACGCTTATCGCGCTGGTTACCGGAGCGGTCTGGGGCCAGCCCATGTGGGGCACCTGGTGGGCCTGGGATCCGCGGCTCACGTCGTTCCTGATCCTGTTCCTGTTCTACCTCGGCTACATGGCGCTCTGGGAGGCGATAGAGGATCCCGATACGGCGGCCGACTTGACGTCGGTCCTGTGCCTTGTCGGGTCGGTCTTCGCGGTGCTGTCGCGCTATGCGGTGAATTTCTGGAACCAGGGTCTGCACCAGGGGGCATCGCTGTCCCTGGATGCCGAGGAGAACGTCGCGGATGTCTTCTACTATCCGCTGCTGGTCTCCATCGCAGGGTTCGCCGCACTCTTCGTTGCGCTGGTGCTGCTCAGGACCCGGACCGAAATCCGCGCCCGCCGGCTTCACGCCCTGCGCCTGCGAGAAAGGATGGCCGATGCCTGATCTTGGAAAATACGCGCTGGAGGTCGGGCTGGCCTATGGCCTGTCCGCTGTCCTGCTGGCCGGGATCGTGGTTCTTTCGCTGCTCCGGGCGCGACGCATGGCCCGGGCGCTCGACCGGGCGGAGCGCCGGAATGGCTAGTCTGCCGCGCAGTGCGCTGATGTCGCTCGCGGGTGTCGCGGTCCTGGCGGCTATTTTCTACGCCGGATCGCGGCGGGAGGATCCGAACGCCCCACCGCCGACCCTCGTGGGGCAAGCGGCCCCGGCTCTCACCCTTGAACCGCTGGCCGATCTGCGTCCCCTGCGAGATGAGGATCTGACCGCGCCGGGGATGAAGCTGGTGAATTTCTGGGCCAGCTGGTGCACCCCCTGCCGCGTGGAGCATCCCAACCTTGCGGCACTGACAGAGGAAACCGGCATTCCGATCTACGGGGTGAACTTCAAGGACCAACCCGACAAGGCCATGGGCTTCCTTGCGGAACTGGGCAATTTCTACGCGGCCGTCGCCGCGGACCCCGACGGGCGCACCGCGCGCGACTGGGGCGTGTTCGGCCTGCCCGAAACCTTCGTGGTGGACGGCGATGGCCGGATCGTTGCCCGGGTCGCCGGCCCGGTGACGGAGCGGACGCTGGAGGGCACGATCCGCCCCGCTCTCGAGGCCTCCGGGCGGGACTAGACCGGCGATGACAGGTTCGTGCCGTTGACCGCCTCTGTCAGCCGGTAGCGAAGGCGCTCTCGGTCGAATGAGACCATCCCCGGGATCAGGAACATGTCCACGAAGACCCAGATGCCGACGATCGCCACCGCTATCACGCCAACGCCCAGTACGATCGTCGCCAGTCCGACGATGAACAGGACAAGCTGTGTCGCGCCGCTCCCGGTGCGGCCCAGATAGAAGCGATGGACGCCGAAAAAGCCCAGGAAAATCAAAAGCAGATAGGCGACGCCCGCGGACTTGGACTCGTTCGTGATCCTTTGCTCTATCAGCATCTTCTCTTCGGTGGTGGCAGCCATGGTCGTCCCTTATCTCTTCGGTTTCGATACGTGGACGCCGCGCAGAGCTCGCCCTCAGCCCCCTCAAGATGCACGCTGCCGGTTAAGGACAAGTGAACGTGCTCTGCCGACATCAGGACAGAAAACCCGCACGGTGGCTGACACATTCCGCGTAGTGGGACCAGCCGACGCTCGCCGCGGCAGGTCATTCATTTTCCGTGATTTTCAGAGGCCCGCAGGCTCGGTTGTGCGGACCGGATTTGCGAGGATTTTCCTCGCAGCCTCCCTGTCAGATGCGAAGTAGAAGAAATCTTGGGACCGCGGATTTTCGATCCTGTTTCGGGTTCATCTCGACGCCGCGATCTCCAGGCTGAGCAACTACATCGGCGTTCTCGGCGGGCCGGCCTGCGGCTGCTGCGGTACGCGGTTCCTCGCGCGTCCGGACGAGTTCACCATGAAAGCTGCGCATCAGCGGACCAAAGACTGCAAAGGCAGACCTAACGGATATGTCTATCGCCTCGATGTCGATCCGCGGGTCGCGCCGCTTGATCTGTTCAACAGCGCATATCTCAACGAGCACGGCGGTTTGCAAAACCTGTCGAAGGAATATCTGGGCACGAAGGTCGGATCGGCGCCGCTCTTTTCATGGCAGCGCCGCAGGGGTTGCCTCCATAAGCCTCAGTTCTTCTCGGCCTGCGTCAATGACCTGGACTGCCCGGATTTTGCGGAGCGCCGCGACTGAGAAATCATGAAGTATTCTATGAAAAGCGGAAACAGGCCGACGCCGGCGTTTCGGCATGAAGAAGCGCGGCTTGCCATCGCTCTGACTCTCTCTTCCCGGCGCGTTATTGGCCGGGCGAGGAAAGACCGGTTGAAGCGCGACCTGGCCATAGAGGCCCTGCGCCGTGCTCTGGTGGCCCGGAACCCCGCGCCGGGGCCGGTCCATCATTGCGGCCGCGGGTCGCACTACTGCTCTGTGAACTATCGGGCGGAACTTCGACAGCGCGGCCTCCTGATCTCCCACTCGGCAATTGCCCGCGAATGCCTGCAATCGCCTGCCGTCGATGGATGAGCGCGCGGGGGAACGGCTGGGACAATGCGATGGTCGAACCGTTCTTCAAGACCATCAAGTCGGAGCCGAACTGGCCGGTCGCATGGCAATCCAGCCACCAGGCCGCAAACGCCGTGGCCGGATATATCGACGGGTTCGATAACGCCGTCAGGCGGCACTCGTCGCTCGGCTTCCAAAGCCCCATCGCCTTCGAGCGAAAGGCATGGGAAGTGAGCTAAACGCTCTCCACAAAACACGGGCAAATCCACGAAGATGGTCGGCCCCATAGGCCGACCATCTGTTTGCGACCGGGTCCTGCGCAGCGGAATGCGTCACGCGGTGGCGGGTCTTCTGCGGTTCGGGTCCCTGTCATGCCGCCGATGCGGTATCGGCCAGCCGGCGCAACACATAGTGCAGCACACCGCCGTTCTTGACGTAGTCGATCTCGATCGCGGTATCGATCCGGCTTTTCAAGGTGATCTCCTTTTCGGTGCCGTCGGGATAGGTGATCGTGCAGGCCACCTCGGCCCCCGGGGGGAAATCGCCCTCCAGCCCGGAGATCGAGAACGTCTCGTCCCCGGTAAGCTTCAGGCTCTCGCGGCTGTCGTCGCCGGTGAACTCGAACGGCAGGACGCCCATGCCCACGAGATTGGAGCGGTGGATGCGCTCGTAGCTTTCCGCGATCACCGCCCGCACGCCCAGAAGCGCCGTGCCCTTGGCCGCCCAGTCGCGCGAAGACCCCGCGCCGTACTGCTCACCGGCCACCACGACAAGGGGCGTGCCCTGTTCCTGATAGGCCATGGCCGCATCGTAGATCGGCATCTGCTCGCCGTCCGGGCCCTTCGTGTAGCCGCCTTCCACCCCGTCCAGCATCTCGTTGCGGATGCGGATGTTGGCGAAGGTGCCGCGCATCATCACCTCATGGTTGCCGCGCCGCGACCCGTAGGAGTTGAACTCCCTGGGGGTAACCTGCCGTTCGGTCAGGTATTCGCCGGCGGGCGAGGTTTCCTTGAACGATCCGGCCGGAGAGATATGGTCGGTCGTCACCATGTCGCCCAGAAGCGCCAGCATCCGCGCGTCCTTGATGTCCGAGATCGTGCCGGGCTCCGTGCCCATGCCCTGGAAGTAGGGCGGATTCTGGACATAGGTGGACCCGGCGGGCCAGTCGTAGGTCTGGCTGTCCGTGGTCTCGACCTCCTTCCATTTCTCGTCGCCCTCGAAGACGTCGGCGTATTTCTCCTGGAAGCGTTCGCGGGTCACGGTCTCTTCGACCAGCTTGGCGATCTCTGTCTGGGAGGGCCACAGGTCCTTGAGGAACACATCGTTGCCGTCCTTGTCCTGGCCGAGCGGTTCCGTGGTGATGTCCACGTTCATGTCGCCCACCAGCGCGTAGGCCACCACCAGCGGCGGCGAGGCGAGGTAGTTGGCGCGCACGTCCGGGCTGATCCGGCCCTCGAAGTTGCGGTTGCCCGACAGGACGGAGACAGCGATCAGGTCGTTGTCGTTGACCGCCTTGGACAGTTCTTCGGGGATCGGGCCGGAGTTGCCGATGCAGGTGGTGCAGCCGTAGCCCACCAGGTTGAAGCCGATCGCGTCCAGGTCCTCCTGCAGGCCGGTGGCCTCAAGATAGGAAGAGACGACCTGCGAGCCGGGTGCCAGGGACGTCTTGACCCACGGCTTGCGGTCGAGGCCGAGTTCGCGCGCCTTGCGGGCGATGAGCCCGGCGCCGATCATCACGTAGGGATTGGACGTGTTGGTGCAGGAGGTGATCGAGGCGATCACGATCGAGCCGTCGTGAAGCTCGAACGACTTCTCCTCTCCGTCGATATCCACCATCGTGACCTGCGCGCGCTTGTGCTTGCCCTTGTCGCCGGGGATGTTGACGGGTTCCGGCTGGCCGCCTTCGGCCTCCCAGCGCGTTTCCGCCTTGGTCTCGACGTTGCCGCCATCGCGCTGTTCCTCGATATAGGCGTGGAAGTTCGTGGCCGCCGCGTCCAGGTCGATGTGCTGCTGGGGGTGCTTGGGTCCGGAAATGGCCGGCTTGACCGTGGACATATCGAGCTCCAGCGTATCGGTGAAGACCGGCTCCTCCCCGGCCGTGCGCCACAGGCCCTGCTCCTTGGCATAGGCCTCCACCAACGCGACGGTCTCCTTGTCGCGCCCGGTCTGGGTCAGATAGCGCAGGGTCTCGTCGTCGATGGGAAAGAAGGCGCAGGTGCCGCCGAATTCGGGGCTCATGTTGCCGATCGTCGCGCGGTCGGCCAGCGGCACGTTGTCCAGTCCGTCGCCGTAGAATTCCACGAATTTCTGTACCACGCCCTTCTTGCGCAGCATTTCGCAGACCCGGAGCACCAGATCCGTCGCGGTGGTCCCCTCCGGCATGGCGCCGGTCAGCTTGAAGCCCACGACCTCCGGGATCAGCATCGAGACGGGCTGACCCAGCATCGCGGCTTCGGCTTCGATCCCGCCGACGCCCCATCCCAGAACGGCGGCGCCGTTCACCATGGTGGTGTGGCTATCGGTGCCCACAAGCGTGTCGGGATAGGCCACCAGCTCACCGTTCTGATCCGTGTCCGACCAGACGGTGCGGCTGAGGTATTCCAGGTTCACCTGATGGCAGATGCCGGTGCCGGGCGGGACGACGCGGAAGTTCTGGAACGCTTTCTGGCCCCACTTGAGGAAGGTGTAGCGTTCGATGTTGCGCTCATACTCGCGATCCACGTTCATCTGGAAGGCGCGCGGATTGCCGAATTCGTCGATCATCACCGAGTGGTCGATGACCAGATCCACGGGGTTCAGCGGATTGATCTTCTGCGCGTCGCCGCCAAGCTCCACGATCCCGTCGCGCATCGCCGCCAGGTCCACCACCGCCGGTACGCCGGTGAAGTCCTGCATCAGCACGCGCGCGGGACGATAGGCAATCTCACGGTCGGTCTTGCCGCCGTTCTGCGCCCAATCGGCGAACGCCTTGATGTCGTCCACCGTGGTGGTGTTGCCGTCCTCGAACCGCATGAGGTTCTCGGCCAGAACCTTCAGCGACTTGGGAAGCCTGGAGAAATCGCCCAGCCCGGCATCTTTTGCGGCGGCCAGCGAATAATAGGCATAGGTGGTGCCATCGACATCCATCGTACGGCGGGTCTTGCTGGTATCCTGTCCGACTTCGATCGGCATGGCGGTCTCCTCTGGGCGTCAATGGGCGCCACCGACCGTGGCGCGCGCGTTCTGGTGAAAACGTAGTGCGGTGCTAGATCGTTTCCACACGGTATGCAACAGTATACATGGCGTCGCTGCGGCTGGAATGCCGATATTCCAAGGTATCGCAAAACCTTGATTGGCAAGCCTCCGGTCTGCGGCATAGACCTCCCAGACAGTGCAATCCCCCACCGGAGGACCTCCATGCGCGTCGCGCTGACCTGTGTTGCCATCGGCCTCTCGCTCGGGATCGCGATTCCGGCCCGGGCCGGAGAACAGCCGGTGGTGGTGGAACTCTATACCTCCCAGGGCTGCTCTTCCTGTCCGAAGGCAGACGCGCTTCTGGCGGATCTGTCGGGGCGGGACGACGTGCTGCCGCTGGCTCTGCATGTGGGTTACTGGGACTATATCGGCTGGGCCGACACCTTCGCCGATCCAAGGTTCATGCGCCGCCAGAAAGGCTATGCCAAGGCGGCCGGAGAGCGGATGATCTATACGCCGCAGATCATCGTCGGGGGGCGCTACCGGATCGTCGGCAGCCGTCCCAAGCAGCTGGCCGCGGCGATCCGCGAACTGGACGCCAGGCCCGACGCGGTCGAGGTCGAGGCCAGCCGACAGGGCGAGAGGATCATGATCCGCGCCAGCATGGCGGAGGGCGCCACGGCCGGCAAGATGCTGGTGCAGGTCGTGCCCTTCGCCCCGCGCCAGCGGGTCGCCATCCGCAGCGGCGAGAATGCGGGCGCGGTGATCGACTACACCCATATCGTGACGGACTGGCAAGTCTTGGGGGAATGGGACGGGACCGCGGACTGGCAGGGCGAGGCGCGGATGGACGGACCCGTCGCGGTTCTGGTGCAGGCGGCCGGGTTCGGTCCGATCCTGGGCGCGGCCCGGGTCGATTGACGGTCAGCCGCGCCGTTCGCGCTCGGGCTTCCAGCGTCGATGGATCCAGAACCACTGCCCCATGTTGGCGCGGACCATGCGCTCTAGCCGGTCGTTGACCTCCTGCGTCATCTCAACCGGATCGCGATGGGCCACCGGTTCCTCCATGACCAGATCAAAGCTCAGCCCGTCCGCGCGCCGCAGCCCGTAGCAGGGGATGACCGTGGCGCCGTATTTCACCGCCCAGGCGCAGGCCGCGGTCGAGGTGGGCGCGCTCTGCCCGAAGAAGGTCACGTCGGCGCCCGTGGAATTGTAGACGTCCGTGAGGATCCCGATGATGCCGCCGTCGGCCAGGTAACGCACGAAGCGTGAGACCCCCTGGCGGTCGGTCGGAAAGATCGGCGTTCCGATGGCGCTGAGCGCCTTCACGTAATGGGCGTTGAACCGGCGATTGTTCATTTCTCGGTAAAGCCCGCCCAGCTCGTGCCCCTCTGCGATGAGGGTCGCGCGCAGGGCGTCGAAATTTCCCATATGCGCTGTGACGAGTGCGACGGGCCGCCCCTCGCTCCGCGCCGCGCGCAGCGCCTCGACGCCCGGCCCGGACAGCGGCGTTCCGAACACGTGCCGCTTGAACTCGGCGCCCGAGTATATCTCGATCAGGGTGCGGCCCACGTTGTCAGGAACCTCCCGGACGATGCGCGCGACCTCGGCCTCAGGCAGGTCCGGGCAGGCGTGGGCCAGGTTCGCGCGGATCCGCCGCCGCCATCCGGCGAGAGGCGCGATGAGATGGGTTGCAAGCCAGCCCATCAGGCGGACCCGGGATTTGTAGGGCAGGGCGAGGATCGCGCCCAGGACGGTTCGGATCGCCAGGTTCTGCGCCGCGTCGGCCATGTCGGATCGATTGCGCTTGGCCATGGCTGGGGAACTCCCGGAGGCGGCGGGCCGGTCCGCCCGCATTGGCCAGAGGTTTAGGCCCCGCACCCGCGGACCACAAGCGACTGGACGCGGAGCGCCGCCGATCCGGCCGCCGGATCCCGGTGTACAGCGGCCAGACCGGGCGGCCTTCCGCCGCAGAGCGCCGCCCGCGCCCTTCGATGGGTATCCGAGGTCCGGGTCCGGGACCTTGTGCCCCGGCGGTGCCGCACCGTCTCAGGCTTTTGCCGTATACCGTACCCGGCGCAAAAGGGCGGTGCCGTCCGACGACCGCTCTCGATCTCACGCCGCGATGCCGCGCGCGGAACCGCGGCCCAGGTCAACCGGATTGGCCGGCCATCGCCAGCGTGATTCGAACGGGTGCTCCGTCCGGGGTGCCCTTGGTTGGAAAGACCACGCGCCCCCCTGCCGGGACCGCCTTCTCGAATGCGCCTTCGATCACTTCGAGCTGAACCTGAAGCCGTTTCCCGCCGTTCCGGCGCTCGAAGGCGCAGATGCCGTCGGATGCCTCGATCGGATGATAGCCCCCTTGCAGGAACAGGGCCGGGTGGGATTGCCGCAGGTGCAGGATCGCGCGGATCAGACCGAATTTCGCGCGGTCCAGGCTGCGCGGCAACTGGCCGTCATCGTCCAGCGCCGTTGCCAGCGCCGCGAAATCGACAGGACGCCTGTTGTCGGGATCGGTCAGTGCGTAATTCGCCACCTCGCACCCCTGATAGATGTCGGGAATGCCCGGCACGGTCAGCTTCAGCGCCGTCTGGATCAGGCTCAACCGATCCGCCGCCTCGATGATCGCCCGCACCTCCATCGCGTGACGCGGGAAGTGGCTGGCCAGTCGCCGGACGAAGTCGGTCGCCGCTTTTTCCAGCTCGGTATCGGGGTCGGTCCAGAAGGTCTCGCTTTTCGCTTCGCGCAGGGCCTTGACGACATGTTCGGCCAGGCGGTCGGCGAAATCGCCGTCCCACTGGTCCAGGGCCAGGAAGGTTTGCGCGACGTACCAGACGAGGTTCGGGTTCAGCCGCTCCGGCGCGAACCCGCTGCAGATCCGGAACCAGGCCAGATAGGCCTCCGGCTCGCGGGTGATGGCGGCGATGCGCATCCGCGCGTCCTCGGAGCGCTTCGTGTCATGCGAAGAGGTCAGCGACAGACCGTGCGGCATCAGCTTCGCCCGCCGTTCCATCGCGCGGTGAAAGCCCGCCACGCCCAGCGGATCTTCGTCGGGTTCGCCGCCGACCTCATTGGCCGACAGCAGCCGGACCTCACGGTAGAATGCCGTATCCTCATGGCTCTTGGCTACGGCGGCACCCGTCACCTGCTGCATCCGTTCGCGCAAGGGGGCGGTGGCCGGGTCTGCACGGGTCAGCACATCGGCCAGCAGCGGCAGCGCACCCGGATCGTTCAGATGGGTGGCCGCATCCGCTGCGGTGCGGCGGACCAGATCGGCATCGGCCTGCGATACGGAATCTTGCGTCATATAGCTGCGATAGCGCGGGAATGCGCCGATATAGGCAAGCAGGGCCTCGCGTAGCCGTTCGGGTCCGAATTCGATGCCGACCGGGTCGGCCGCGGCGATTTTTGCAAACAGGCCGTGGAGCGTCCAGAGCTCGGCGGCCAGGTCCTGGGTCAGCACCTGCCGGCGGGCGCGCCAGATCACGTCCTCGACCGGATCGGTCCGGCCGGTCGCGCGGCGATACGCGACGTCGATGCGATCCAGCCCGTCGCTTTCGGTCAGAAGCCGCGCAAAGGCGCGGGCCGCGACATAGCCGGTCGTCCCTTCGATCGGCCAGTCGCGCGGAAGCGTCTCCGGGCCGGACAGGATCTTTTCGACCCAGATCGGCGTGTCGCCGACCCGCGCCCGCAACCGGTCGAGATAGCCCGCGGGATCGGCCAGACCGTCGATATGATCGATGCGGATCCCGTCCACGGTGCCGTCCTCGACCAAATCGAACAGCAGCCGATGCACGTCCTCGAACACATCCCCCGCGTCCACCCGGACCCCGACCAGGCCGGTGACGTTGAAGAACCGCCGGTGGCTCAGCGCGTCCGCCTCTGTGCGCCAATGGACAAGGCGCCAAGGCTGGGCGGCATGGAGCTTGCGGATCGCATCGGCATCACCGCTGCGGGCGTCCGACAGGGCCGGTGTCTCTGCCAGGGGAACGCGCAGGCCATCGCTGACCAGCACCGGTCCGTCGTCGTCCCGGTCCACGGAGAACCCGCCTTCGGCCAGCACCTGTTCGAAAGGCGCGGTCAGCCAGGGCAGGCGGATCCGCCCGGCTTCCGGGTCCAGATCGAAGTGCCGCGCGAACCGGCTGTCCGGCCCGTGGCGCAAGACATCCCTGAGCCACGGGGTGGCCACGGAAAAGGCCATGTGGTTGGGAACGATGTCCAGGATCAGGCCAAGCCCCTCTGCCCGGAGGGCCGCAGACAGCCTGGCCAGCCCGTCTCGTCCGCCGATCGCGGGCTCGATCTCTCCCGGATCGGTCACGTCATAGCCGTGGGTCGATCCGGGCTGGGCCGTAAACAGCGGTGAGGCATAGAGATGGCTGATCCCCAGTCGCGCCAGATAGGGGACGAGCGATGCCGCCCGATCGAAATCCATGCCGTTGCGGAACTGGAGTCGGTAAACGGAGGTGGGAAGGGTCATCGTGTCTGGTCCAGCCAATGTGCCGCGCTGCGCGGATCGCCCGGCGTGCCGACGGCGTGCAGAAGATCGCCGCGTGCGGGCGGCAGGTCGCGGCGTCTCGACGAAAAATTGGCGCGCATCTGCAAAAGCCCGCCGTCCAGCTGCCAGTCCACGGCAAGCACCCCGTCGTCGGCCGCCACGATACGGCCGCACTGGCCACCGACAGCGCCCAGAAGCGGAACGATGCGACGATGACGCAGGTCAAGAAGGTGCCGCGTGCGCTCCAACGCCGCCTGGCCGCCTTCGCTGCGGCGACGGTCCGGATCCAGTTTCGACGCCTGGAAGGTTTCGGGCGCGATGGGATCGGGAACCTCTGCCGCGCCGCCTTCGAAACCGGCGAATTCGGCGAATTCGCGGCGGCGCCCGTCGCGCACGGCATCGCCCAGCTCTCCGCCGAACCCGGCAAAGAACAGGAACGGCCGGGTCTCGTCGTATTCCTCGCCCATGAACATCAACGGAATATGCGGCGACAGCAGATGCACCGCGACGAGCGCGTGGAGGGTCTGCGTATCGGTGAGCGAGATCAGACGCTCGCCCCGCGCGCGGTTTCCGGTCTGGTCGTGGTTCTGCAGGAAATCAACGAAGGCGACGGGCGGCAGATGCGCCGACGGCTGCCCCCGCCCGCCCTCGCCCTGGAAGGCGAAGCCTTCGGCGAGAGACCGGGCAAGATAGCGCAGCGGATCGTCGGCGAAGGGTGCGTAGTAGCCCTCTTCCTCGCCGGTGGCGAGCACGTGGGCGGCATTGTGCATGTCGTCGTTCCATTCCGCGGTATGCCGCCGCACCTGGCCGCCATCGCGTTCGTGCAGATGCGTGACGTTGCGGTTGTCCTCTGTCGTCAGATGGACGGGACAGTCGGGCAGTGCGCCGCGCAACTCATGGGCCATCTCGATCAGCAGTTCCGGTCTTGATGGATCGACGATCTGGTCGATCGCGTCCAGCCGCAGCCCGTCGAAGCCGAACTCGCCCAGCCAGTAGAGCGCGTTGTCGATGAACAGACGCCGGACCGGCGCCCTGGTGTAGTCGATGCCCGCACCCCAGGGCGTCTGGCGGCCTTCGTCGAAGAATTCTGCCGCATAGGCGCCGAGGTAATTCCCGTCCGGCCCGAAATGGTTGTAGACCACGTCCAGCAGCACCATCAGCCCGCTGTCGTGGGCCGCATCGACCAGTGCGGCCAGATCGTCGGGCGTGCCATAGGCCGGGTGCGGCGCGTAGGGCAGCACCCCGTCATAGCCCCAGCCCCGATCGCCGCCGAACTGGGCGACGGGCATGATCTCGATCGCGGTCACGCCCAGATCGGCCAGCCGGGCCAGGTCATCGGCCGCGGCGCGGAAGGTCCCGTCCCGGGTGAACGTGCCGACATGCAGCTCATAGATCACCGCATCCCGCCAGGGTCGGGCGCACCATCCACGCGCACGGCGCGGCGCGGTCAGCAACGACGGGGCGTGCACGTCGCCGGATTGCCGCCGCGCCGCCGGGTCCGGGACGGCCTGTCCGCCGGGCAGCACGAATTCATAGGGCATCCCTTCCCGCGCCGGGGCCGTGAGGTCGAACCATCCATCTGCGACCGAAGTCATCTCCAGGTCGTTCCCGTCGAGCCGCAGCGACAATTGCGCGACCGTCGGCGCCCAGAGGCGGAACGACCACATGCCGTCGCCCACGGGCTCGGCGCCCCACGCGTAGCGCCGGGCGGTCATGACGCGCGCCCCCGCGCTTCGAGCAGCAGCAGCGACCGCGCGGCCAGCGGCACGGCCGCGCCGTCGATAAAAGGCTCTGCCCCGGGATCGGCACTGCCCTTTTCGGTATCCACGAGCGGCGCCCAGCACCGTGCCGCATCGCCCGGAAGGGCGAAGTCCAGCTGCGCGTCGCCGGCGTTCAACGCCATCAGCAGGAACGTGCCGCTTTCGTGCAGCAGCAGGCCCGTCGATCGGTTGTCGGGGTCGTTCCAGTCCTCGGGATGCATCGCGCCGCCGTCGGGGCGCAGCCACCGCGCAAAGCGATTGTGGCGCGCGTCCGGTCCGGCGTGCAGGTAGCGTTCGGCCAGGAACAGCCCGCGCGACCGGCGGATCTCGATCAGGCCGCGCAGGAACGCCTCGAACTCCAGGTGCCGGTCCTCGGTTTCCCAATCGAACCAGTTCATCTCACCGGGTTGGCAGTAGGAATTGTTGTTGCCGCCCTGGCTGCGGCCGCGTTCGTCGCCCATCAGGATCATCGGCGTTCCCTGGCTGAGCAGCAGCGTCGCCATGAAGTTCCGCCGCTGCCGGTCCCGAAGGGAGACGATTCCGGCGTCGTCCGTCGGGCCTTCGTGGCCGTGGTTCCACGACAGGTTATGGGAATGGCCGTCGCGATTGTCCTCACCGTTTTCCTCGTTGTGCTTGTCGTTGTAGGACACCAGGTCCATCAGCGTGAAACCGTCATGGGCCGTCACGAAGTTGACGCTGGCCCAGGGGCGGCGGCCGGAATGTGCGAACGTGTCCGCCGATCCCAGAAGCCCGCCGGCAACGCCCGGCAGACTGCCCGGATCGCCCTTCCAGAAACCGCGCATCGTATCGCGGTAGCGGTCGTTCCATTCCGCCCAGCCCGGCGGGAAATTGCCCAGCTGGTATCCGCCCGCACCGGTGTCCCACGGCTCTGCGATCAGCTTCACCCCCGCCAGGACCGGGTCCTGGCGCACCGCCTCCAGAAAGACGGCATGGGACGAGTAGTGATCCCGGTCGCGTCCCAGCGTCGTGGCCAAGTCGAACCGGAAGCCGTCCACATGGCAATCCTCGACCCAGTAGCGCAGGCTGTCCATGACCATCTGCAGGACACGGCTGTTGCGCAGATCCAGCGAATTGCCGGTGCCGGTGGTGTCGAAATAGTAGCGCGGATCTTCGGCCAGGGTGTAGTAGCTGGCATTGTCGATACCGCGGAACGACAGCGTCGGCCCCATCTGGCTGCCTTCGGCGGTGTGATTGTAGACCACGTCCATCAGCACCTCGATGCCCGCCTCGTGCAGGCGGCGGACCATCAGCTTGAATTCGTGCAGATTGTTCTGCGGCGTGAGGTAGCGGGGCGCTGGGGCGAAAAACCCCAGTGTCGAATAGCCCCACCAGTTCACCAGCCCCTGATCGGTCAGGTACCCCTCATCGTAGAAGGCCTGAACCGGCAGCAATTCAAGCGACGTCACCCCGAGCCCGACCAGGTGATCGATGACGCGCGGATCGGCCAGACCCTCGAAGGTGCCGCGCAAGGGCTCTTCGATCCCGGGATGTCCCATCGTCATGCCGCCGACATGAGCCTCATAGACGATGGTGCGGCCGAACGGCACGTTCGGCGACACGTCGCTGCCCCAGGTATGGGCCGGATCGACGACCACGCATTTCGGCATGACGAACGCGCTGTCGCGCCTGTCGAACGACAGATCCTCCTGCCCGTGGCCGATCCGATAGCCAAAAAGCGCGTCGTGCCACCGCAGGTTACCGCGGTGCTGGCGCGCATAGGGATCGAGCAGCAGCTTGTTGGGATTGAACCGGTGTCCCGCCTGCGGGTCGTAGGGGCCGTGAACCCGGTACCCGTAGACCTGGCCGGGCCGCACATCCGTGAGATAGCCGTGAAAGATCTGGTGGGTGTATTCGGGCAGTTCGATCCGCTCGATCTCACGCCGGCCGCGGGGGTCGAACAGGCATAGTTCCACCTTTGTCGCGTGGGCCGAGAACAGCGCGAAATTGGTGCCCGACCCGTCCCAGGTCGCACCCAGCGGTACGTCAGAGCCGGCAAGCACGCGACGGTTGAGGAGAAGCGATGGCGATTGCATGTCGCCTCAACGCGGCGTGAGGAAAAGGGTTGCCAGCGGCGGCAGTGTCAGCGACAGCGACGCCGGCTGACCGTGCAGCCCGTCGTCCGACGCGTTCAGATCGCCGTTCCGGGTGCCGGTGCCGCCGTATTCCGCCGCATCTGACGTCAGGGCCTCGCGCCAGGGACCGCCTTGCGGCACCCCGATGCGGTACCCTTCGCGGAACACCGACGCCATGTTGCTGACCACAACGACCGGCGGCGCGCCGTCGTCGGACAGGCGCAGGAAGGAAAACACGTTGTTTTCGGTGTCGCCGCCCTCGATCCAGCGAAATCCTTCGGGCGTGCAGTCTTGCCGGTGCAATGCGCGTTCGGTCCGGTAGAGACCGTTGAGATCGCGCACCAGCCTGCGGAGGCCGTCGTGCATCGGGTCCTGGCACAGATGCCAGTCTAGCGACCGGTCGTGGTTCCACTCACGCTCCTGTCCGAACTCACCGCCCATGAACAGCAGCTTCTTGCCCGGATGCCCCCACATGAAGCCGAAATAGGCCCTGAGGTTCGCGAATTGCTGCCAGCGGTCGCCGGGCATTTTCGTCAGCAGCGACCCCTTGCCATGCACCACCTCGTCGTGGCTGAGCGGCAGCACGAAATTCTCGCTGAAGGCGTAATGCAGCCCGAAGGTCATCTCACCGTGGTGATACGTCCGGTGGACCGGCTCATGCGCCATGTAGGACAGGGTGTCGTGCATCCAGCCCATGTTCCACTTGAAATCGAAGCCGAGACCGCCGTCCTCGACCGGCCGGCTGACACCGGGCCAGGCGGTGCTTTCCTCGGCGATGGTCAGGCTGCCGGGCGCGTAGTGGTGCGCGGCCGCATTCGCGCCCTTCAGGAACTCGATGGCGTCGAGGTTCTCGCGTCCGCCGTACCGGTTCGGGATCCATTCGCCCTCGTTGCGGGAATAGTCGAGATACAGCATCGACGCGACCGCATCCACGCGCAGCGCGTCGACATGATATTCCTTCAGCCAGTAGGTCGCCGACGCCCGCAGGAAATTCGCCACCTCGCGTCGGCCGAAATTGTAGATCAGCGTGTTCCAGTCCTTGTGGAATCCCTGGCGCGGGTCGGCATGTTCGTAGAGCGCGGTGCCGTCGAACTGGCCAAGCCCGTGGGCGTCCGACGGGAAATGTGCGGGCACCCAGTCGACGATCACCCCGATGCCCGCGCCGTGCAGGCGATCGACCAGCCGGGCGAAGTCTTCGGGGATGCCGAAACGCGCGGTCGGGGCGAACATGCCGACGGGCTGGTATCCCCATGATCCGGAGAACGGATGCTCGGTCACCGGCAGGAATTCGACATGGGTGAACCGCATGTCGGTCACGTAGTCGATGAGCTGCTGTGCCAGATCGGCATAGCTCAGCGTCTCGCCCTCTAGGCCGCGCCGCCACGATCCCAGATGCACCTCATAGATCGACACCGGTTCGGCTCGCTGGTCGGCAGACCGCGCGCGCATCCAGCCGTCGTCCGTCCACTCGTGCCGGGGCAGGCCCGCAACGATCGACGCGGTCTGCGGCGGCACCTCTGCGGCGAAACCCACGGGATCGGCCTTGAGCGGTTGGACGGCCCCGTAGGCCCCGACGATCTCGTATTTGTAAAGGTCGCCGGGTCCGATACCGGGCAGAAAAATCTCCCATACACCGGACGCGCCGCGCCGCCGCATTGCGTGGCGGCGCCCGTCCCAGGCGTTGAAATGCCCCACGACCGACACGCGCCGCGCGTTCGGCGCCCAGACCGCGAATGCGGTGCCGCGAACGCCGCCGTAGTCGATCGGATGGGCGCCAAGCCGGCGATAGAGCTCCTCATGCCGGCCTTCGGCCAGCAGATATTCATCCATCTCGCCCATGACCGGACCGAACGCGTAGGGATCGGCGAACTCCCACGAATGACCGGCGGCGTTGCGGCAGCGCAGGCGGTAGCCAAAGGGCGATTTCCGGCGCGGCCAGGCCCGGTGAAAGAAGCCTTCCGGGTGGATGCGTTCGAGCGGTCCGGCGGATTTGCCTTTCTGGTCGATGACCTCGACCTCTGCCGCATCGGGCAGGAAGGCATTCAGCACGATCCCCTTGCCGTCCTGCCGGTGCATGCCCAGCCACCGGAACGGATCGCCCTGTTGCCCGCGCAGGATCGCCTCGATTGCGGATGCCGGCGGTGCCGTATCTGGAAATATCGTGTCCATGGTTACACCGCGTCTTCGGCCAGGGCCAGCAAGCCGCGCAGGGGAATGTCCACCCAGTCCGGTCGCATCGACATCTCATATCCCACTTCGTAGGCCGCTTTCTGAACCAGGAAGAGATCCAGCAGGCCGGTTTCTAGCGCCTTGTCGGCGGGATGCACGGGGCTGCCGTCCATGGTCGCGCGATAGGCGCGCAGGAACGTCCCCTGCGTCGCCTCGCGCCAGCGGTTCACCCCGGCCAGCGTGCGCTCGGGGCTGGCGCCCATTTCGATCCGGCGGCGCACCGTCGACCACAGCGCATAGTCGAAGCTGCGCAACATTCCCGCGACGTCCCGCAGGGGCGACGTTTTGGCCGTGCGCTCATCCAGTGTCCGCGTCGGCTCTCCTTCGAAGTCGATGATCATGACATCGGTCTGCGCGACCAGCACCTGACCGAGATGATAGTCGCCGTGGATACGGCACTGCCCGCCCGAAGGCGGCAGATCAGCGACCTGCCGGACCTTGTGAACAAGCCGGTTCCGTTGCTCCAGCACGGCGCCGGCCAACGCGCGGCTCGTCTCGGGCAGGTCGCCCTGGATACGGGCCAGACGGTCGAGCGTGGCGCCAAGCTCGGCCTCGACGTCCCGGGCAAGGGTTTTCAGGTCGTCCTGCGCGAACGCCTGTTGCGAGAACGCCGTGCCGTCCGAACCGCTGGCCAGTGCCAGGTGCAACTCAGCCGTACGGCGGCCCAGGACGTCGCCCAGATCGAGCGGACCGCCCATCGTCGCCTCGTCATCGGGGGTGTCCTGCGCATCCGGGCCGCTGAGGTCCTGATGCTCCATGTCCCGTTCCAGCGCCTCCGTCACATAGGTCCAGGCGTCGCCCTGGTTGCGCACGAAGGCGGTCGCCGCGGCCAGGGTCGTGATGGTGCCGTCCGCGGCCTCCCACTCGATTGTCCCGAGAAGGGCCGGGCTGGACTCAAAATCGGTGTCCTCGGTCAGGAACCGCGCGATCTCTATGTCGGGCTGCACGCCCGGGCGCAGCCGGCGGTAGAGTTTGAGGATCAGCTTGTCGTCGAACGCGATGGAGGCGTTGGATTGTTCCGCCGACAGAAGACGCGGCTCCATCGGGGTGTCCATCTGTGAAAGCGCATCCGATCCGCGAAAGGCGATCCGCCCGGCATCGGTCTCCAGCGTCTCCCCCGACTTCAGCGACGCAAGCAGGGTCCGGGCGAAATCCTCGTCCATCGCGCCGTCCAGGATGGCGCCGACCGTGTTGGTGCGGCGCAGCTTGGCCAGGGTCGCCGGCAGGCGCGGGCCCATGGTCAGCGCGTCCTCTCCCCATGCGGCGGAAAGCGGCAGGAAATAGCGCTGTGTGTCGCCGTCGCCCAGCGAGACGTTGGCGACCGCCAGCATGTGGCGGCCGTCGGACATCTCGGCCAGACGGTCCAGCGCGATCGAGTCGATCCGCGCGCCCTTGGCGGCGAACCAGCGCTGGAGCGGCAGATATTCGGCCAGCGTCCGGCTTTCGACGCGCTGGGCGTTTGCGTCGTTCAGCGCGGTGGACAGCCGCCCGTCGCGCGTCGTCAGGGTCACGAAATCGGGCAGCATCGCCGGGATCGGGACGTGCCAGGCCGGGGCCTCGTCCGCGGCAAGCTGGAACCAGTAGAACCCGTAGGCCGGCAGCATCACCAGATAGGGCAACTCGCCGATCGGCGGAAAGGAGGAGGCGCCCGTCAGTTCGACCGGCACCTTGCCGGCATAGGCCGCAAGGTCGATCTCTGCCGCCTGGGCCTGGCGCGACAGGTTGGCGACGCAGAGCACCGTCTCGGTCTCGTCGTGCCGCAGATAGGCGAAGACCTTGCGATTGCGCGGATAGAGCAACTCGATCTCGCCCCGGCCGAACAGCGGATGGCGCTGGCGCACCGCGATCATCCGCTTCATCCAGTTCAGCAGCGAGGCGGGCGTGGTGTTCTGCGCCTCGACGTTGATCGCCTGGAAACCGTGCACCGGGTCCTGGATCGTCGGCAGGTAGAGCTGCTGGGGGTTGGCGCGGCTGAACCCGGCATTGCGGTCGGCCGACCATTGCATCGGCGTGCGCACGCCGTCGCGGTCCCCCAGATAGTAATTGTCGCCCATCCCGATCTCGTCGCCGTAGTAGACGATCGGCGTGCCCGGAAGCGACAGCAGCAGCGAATTCAGCAGCTCGATCTTGCGCCGGTCGTTCTGCAGCAGCGGCGCCAGGCGGCGGCGGATGCCCATGTTGATCCGCGCGCGCTTGTCGGAGGCGTAGAACTCCCACAGATAGTCGCGCTCGCGGTCGGTGACCATTTCCAGCGTCAACTCGTCGTGGTTGCGCAGGAAAATGCTCCACTGACAGCCTTCGGGGATTGCGGGGGTCTGCCGCAGGATGTCGGTGATCGGATAGCGGTCCTCTTGGGCGACGGCCATGTACATCCGCGGCATCAGCGGGAAGTGAAATCCCATGTGGCATTCGTCGCCGTCGCCGAAATAGGGGCGCGTGTCCTCCGGCCACTGGTTCGCCTCGGCCAGCAGCATCCGGCCGTCGTAGTGCTTGTCCAGATCGGCGCGGATCGCCTTCAGGACCGCGTGGGTCTCCGGCAGGTTCTCGTTGTTGGTGCCGTCGCGTTCCACCAGATAGGGGATCGCGTCAAGCCGCAGACCGTCCACGCCCTTGTCCAGCCAGAAATGCATGACCTCCAGAACGCTGGCCATCACCTCGGGGTTGTCGAAGTTCAGGTCCGGCTGGTGGTCGAAGAACCGGTGCCAGTAGAATTGGCCGGCCACCGGATCCCAGGTCCAGTTGCTGTCGTGAGTGTCGTTGAAGATCACCCGCGTCTTGTCCATCCATTTGGACGCATCGTCGGACCAGACGTAGAAATCGCGTTCGGGACTGCCCTTGGGGGCCCGGCGCGCGCGCTGGAACCACGGATGCTGGTCGGAGGTGTGGTTGATGACCAGTTCGGTGATGACCTTCAGCCCGCGGCGGTGCGCTTCCTCGACGAAGGCCTCGAAATCCGCCATCGTCCCGTAGGACGGATTGACCTCCTTGAAATCGGCGATGTCGTAGCCGTCGTCGCGCAGCGGCGACGGATAGAACGGAAGGATCCAGATCGCCGTGGCGCCCAGTTCCTGCACATGGTCGAGCCGGCTCATCAATCCGGCGAAATCGCCGATGCCGTCGCCGTTGGAATCCATGAACGCCTTGATGTGCAGCTGATAGATGATCGCGTCGCGGTACCAGTCCGCCGTCTCGCCCACGGGGGTGTCGGTGATCGTGTTCTGGTCGATGATATTCACAATGCGCCTCCCGGCGGGTGCAGTTTCCAGATCGCGTAGGGCCGCTCGTGCGGATCCAGACGCAGGATATGATCCTTGCCGTGCCAGGTGAAGCGGTTGCCGTGGATCGCGTCCTCGACCTCGATCGACGCGTCGTCGGCGAGGTCGAATTCCCACAGCGGGACCTGGAACCCGAACTCTGCCCCTGCATGAGGATCGATCAGCACGTGAAAGAGCAGGTAGTTCCGGTGTTCGGGGTCGAACCGGCCATAGTGGAGCACGCGATCGTCGAACGCGGGAAAAAACCGCAGGTTCAGGAAATTCCGCATCGCCGGGTTCTGGGACCGCAGCGTGTTGACCAGCCTAATGTCGGCCTTGATGTTGCCTTCGGCATCCCAGTCGCGGTGGCGCAGTTCGTATTTCTCCGAGTCGAGATATTCCTCGCGTCCGGGGAGGGGCGCGGCCTCGCACAGCTCGAACCCGGAATACATGCCCCAGTTGCCGCTCAGCGTGCCCGCCAGCAGCGCCCGGGTGCGGAACCCAGGCCGACCCGATGTCTGAAGGAAGATCGGAT
This sequence comes from Palleronia rufa, assembly GCF_000743715.1. GTDB lineage: Bacteria > Pseudomonadota > Alphaproteobacteria > Rhodobacterales > Rhodobacteraceae > Palleronia > Palleronia rufa. The sequence goes on along the minus strand of NZ_JQEY01000001.1, from coordinate 697,476 downwards.
TGATGTCGGGCGTGTTGGTGAAGAAGTTGGGCCGCATGTAATGGCGGGATGGCCCGGTCGTCAGTTCGGTCAGGTATTCGGTCAACTCGGCCTTGGTGTCGCGCCAGGTGTAATAGGTGTAGCTCTGGTTGAAACCGATCTTGGCAAGATGCTTCATTACCTTCGGGCGGGTGAATGCCTCGCTCAGGAAGATCGCGCCGGGGCAGGTCCGGCGCACCTCCGCGATGATCCATTCCCAGAACGGGAAGGGCTTGGTGTGGGGGTTGTCCACCCGGAAGATCGTCACCCCGTGATCGATCCAGAACAGGAAAAGATCGCGGATCGCCTCCCAGAAGGGGGCGTTCGGCTCTTCTCCGTCGTAGTAGCGAAAGTTGACGATATCCTCGTATTTCTTCGGCGGGTTCTCGGCGAATTTGATGGTGCCGTCGGGACGCCTCTCGAACCAGTCGGGATGCTCTGAGATCCAGGGATGATCGGGCGACGCGTTCAGCGCGATGTCCAGCGCGATCTCCAGGCCCTTTCCGGCGGCCGCGTCCACCAGCGCGTCGAAATCCTCAAGCGTGCCGAGCTGGGGGTGCACGGCGTCCATGCCCCCGTCCGCGGATCCGATGGCGTAGGGTGATCCGATATCGTCAGGCCCCGCTTTCAGGGCGTTGTTCTTGCCCTTCCGGTTGGTCGTTCCGATCGGGTGGATGGGCGGGAAATAGAGCACGTCGAAGCCCAGGTCCCGCACGTAGTCGAGCCGCCCGATCACGTCGCGGAACGTGCCGTGGCGGCCGGGAGCGCCGGTCGAGCGGGGAAAGAGCTCATACCACGCGGAAAACGCCGCGCGTTCCCGGTCCACCCAGACCGGAAACGCCTCCGTCCGGGTCAGGTTTGCGCGCGGCCCGATCCGGGCCATCAGCGCGGTGGCGTCCGGCGACAGCAGCGTTGCGACATCGCCCGCTTTCGCGGCCTTGCGCAGATCCTTGACGGCGCTGCCGGTCCCCCGGGGGGCTTTCGCATCCTCTAGGATCCGGCGCGCTTCCTGCAGTTCCACAGACACATCCTGCCCGGCATGGAGTTTCTTGCGCGTGTCGCGCGCCCAGGTGCCCCAGACGTCGCGCCACGCCGCCACCGCGAACCGCGCCGGACCCGCAGCGTCGAAGGTGATCCGCCCCTCCCAGCGGTCGTTGTCGACATGCTGCATCGCGATCATCTCATCGCCCGGGCCGACGATGGCGGCGCCGATCACCTCGTGCCCGTCGCCGAACACGTCCGCCGAAACGCGCATGGGCGCCGCGGCGACGGCCTTGGCCGCAAAACGGCCGCCGTCGATGCAGGGTTCGACCGCTTCGATTGCCATGCGCCTGCGGGCGAGATCCTGCAGTTTCCCCTCATGGGACGTGTTGCGCTGTGCCGATACCATATCCGGTGCCCCTCTCTCTGCGACGCAATTCAGGACCTTTGCCTGTTGCCCTAGAAATACGGTTGGGGCCGAGGCTGGTTCCAACAGGATCGTCCACCTGGCGCATTCTCCGGCGCTTCGGCACGCCTCGGACGCACAGAGAAAGGCCGGGCGCGCCCCGCGGGAGAGGGGACAGCTATCCCCGCGGCACGGGGCGATGCCGGGCGTGGCGCCGGCGTGGCCATTCGTGAGGTCGTCGAAGGCCGGTGCGCCCGTCTCACCCTTCGCGCGGCGCCCCGCGCGAAGGGTTCCGGACATCGGCAAGGCTCGCGCAGGATTGGCCGAGACTGCCGGCAAGCGGCGAAGCCCCGGATAAATTCCGGCTGTCCGCCCTTAAAGCCGCTTGCGCTTACCTTGAATCGGGGATTCCCATGCGTGGTTGGTTGTGATTCATCCTGTTCAGGAGAAATTCGCCATGCCCGCACCGCTTTCGCTTGATCTTCGTCGCCGCTTCCAACGCTATGTCGAGAACGGTCTCAGCGGTCGCGAAGCCGCGCGCCGGTTGATGATCTCGCCCGCGACCGGTGCGCGACTTTCGGGCCGGGTGCGGCGGGGCGAGCCTCTTGCTGCCGCGAGGTGCGGCAGGCCCCTTGGATGGGGCAAGCTGGGTGCCCACAAGGCATTCCTGCTGGAGCTGGTCGAGCAAGATCCCGATATCACGATGGTCGAACTTCAGGCGGCACTGCTGGATGCGGAAGGGGTTCACGTGCACCAAAGCTCGTTGTCGCGCGCCCTGCGTCGTCTCGGGTTCACATATAAAAAAAGTCGCTGGTCGCGGACGAGCGGCGGAGACCCGATGTCGTCCGCGCCCGGCATGACTGGATAGTACGACGCCAGCCCTTCATGCGGACCATGCCGCAACGGCTGGTCTTCGTCGATGAAACTTCCGTCAAAACCAACATGACCCGGCTACGTGGCCGTGCTCCGAAGGGAAATCGCCTGACCGCCGCGGCCCCATTCGGCAAATGGCGCACACAAACCTTCATCGCCGGGCTGACGTCGGAAGCCCTCATGCCCTCTGGATCATCGCCGGTGCGATGAACGGGGACGCTTTCGCAACCTACGTCGAAACCCAACTCGCCCCGGCGCTCGAGCCAGGCACCGTCGTCATCCTCGACAACCTCAGCACCCACAAGAACGTTCGCGCGGCCGAAGCTCTGAAAGCGTGCGGATGCTGGTTCCTCTATCTGCCGCCATACAGCCCTGACCTGAATCCAATCGAGATGGCTTTCTCCAAACTCAAGGCGCTACTGCGAGGCGCAGGCGCACGCAGCTTCGACCATCTCCTCCAAATCCTCGGCAACATCTGCGACCTCTTCACACCGCAAGAGTGCTGGAACTACCTTCGGCATGCCGGGTATGTCTCAACGTAAATGCACGGTGAACTAGGTGTTCAGTCCCGGCATCCGGCGGGGACCCCGGGGCCCGTGCCCCGGATCGCCCGGATCCGCTACTTCAGCGCGGCGTCGGTGATGTCATGGGTCCAGGCGCCCTCCGGCTCCCTGGTGATGGCCGGGTTGTCGTCGGAAACGGCCGACAGCAGGGTTTCCACGGTCTGCTGATAGGCGGCCTCGTCCAGCGTCCCGTCGGAGCCTTCGGTCAGCTTCGCCACCTCGCCCATCATATAGACCTGGTGATCGAGCGTCTGCGCGCCGGAGGTGTCGTTGTCCACGACGATCTGCGCGGCGTCCTCTGGGTTTTCCTCGGCCCATTTCCAGCCCTTCATGGAGGCGCGGACGAACCGCTCCATCTTGTCCACGAAGGCGGGATCCTCAAGGTCGCTTTCCAGCACGTAGAGCCCGTCCTCCAGCATCCCCACGCCTTCCTCCAGGTAGTTGAAGTTGACCAGCTCATCGGCTGTGTAGCCGGCGTCCAGAATCTGGCCGTATTCGTTGTAGGTCATGGTAGAGATGCAGTCGGCCTGACCCTGGAGCAGCGGGTCCACGTTGAACGCCTGCTTCAGCACCTCCACGCCCGCGTCCGATCCGTCGGTGGGCAGCCCAAGCTGCGCCATCCATGCGTAGAACGGATACTCGTTGCCGAAGAACCAGACGCCAAGGGTGCGGCCGGGGAAATCCTCGGGGGATTCGACTCCGGTCTCGGCCAGGCAGGTCAGCTGCAGCCCGCCCGATGAGAACGGCTGCGCGATGTTGACCAGCGGCACGCCGCGTTCGCGCGCGGCCAGCGCGGCCGCCATCCAGGTGACGATCACATCGGCACCGCCCCCCGCGATCACCTGCTCGGGCGCGATGTCGGGGCCGCCGGGCTTGATCGTGACGTCCAGGTTCTCCTCGTCGTAGAAGCCCTGGTCCTCGGCCACGTAGTAGCCCGCGAACTGGGCCTGGGTGACCCATTTCAGCTGCAGCGTCACGCTGTCCTGGGCGCTTGCCGCACCGCCCAGTCCCAGTGCCGCGACGCCCGCGATGATCGTTACCTTCATGTCGTTTCTCCTCTGATGGATGGGTCCGGGTGTCATCCCCGGTTGGACGGGTGCCAGAAGGTCACCCGGGTCTCGATGGCGGCGATGATGCCGTAGAACAGGCTGCCCGCAAGGGCCGCGACGACGATTTCGGACCAGACCATGTCGAGCGCCAGCTGGCCGACCGAGACCGAGATGCGAAACCCCACGCCCTGGATCGGACTGCCGAAGAATTCCGCGACGATCGCCCCGATCAGCGCCAGGGTGGTCGAGATCTTCAACCCGTTGAAGACGAACGGCATGGCGGCGGGCAGGCGCAGCTTGGTCAGCGTCGCCCAGTAGCCCGCGCCATAGGTCCGCATCAGGTCGCGCTGCATCGCCTGTGTGTCCGTCAGCCCCGCGACCGTGTTCACCAGCACGGGAAAGAACACCATCGCCACGACCACGGCGGCCTTGGACTGCCAGTCGAAGCCGAACCACATCACCAGGATCGGGGCGGTGCCGACGATGGGCAGGGCGGCCATGAAATTGCCCACCGGCAGCAGCCCGGACTTGAGGAACGCGAACCGGTCGGCCAGCAATGCCACCGCGAAGGCGGAGAGGCAGCCGATGGCATATCCCGACAACGCGCCCTTGACGAAGGTCTGCACGAAGTCTCCCCAGAGGGTCCGGAGATTGGCCGTGAAGGCCGCCGCGATGGCGGTAGGGGCGGGCAGGATCACGCCCGGGACGGCGTAGAGCCACACCGTGATCTCCCACAGGATCAGCACCGTGACCCCGAAGATCGCCGGCACGGCCATGCGCGCGCTCCGCGTGTCGCGGCCGGCAAGCCACAGGTTCAGCGCGAACGCCGCCAGCCAAAGGGCCAGGATCGGAACGGCGCGGGGAGAGACCAACGCCAGCAGCACCAGGGCAAGGGCGGCCGCGATCGGGGCGGGGCGGGCAAGGGCGGTCACAGCCGCAGGCCCAGGCGCGACAGGGTGATCCGTTCGATCACCCCGATGGCGCCCACCGCAAGTGCCGCCAGGATCGCGGCCGCGACGAGCGCGGCCCAGATCTGCACGGTCTGCCCGTAATAGCTGCCCGCCAGCAGCCGCGCGCCCAGCCCGGCGACGGCGCCGGTGGGCAGTTCACCCACGATGGCGCCCACAAGGCTGGCCGCGATGCCGATCTTGAGCGAGGCAAAGAGATAGGGCAGCGAGGCGGGCAGCCGCAGTTTCAGGAACGTCGCCGCCCCGCTGGCGGCGTAGGTCCGAAGCAGGTCCAGCTGCATCCGGTCGGGCGAGCGCAGCCCCTTCACCATGCCGACCACGGCGGGAAAGAACGACAGGTAGGCGGAGATCACCGCCTTGGGCAGGATCCCCTCGATGCCGATGGAATAGAGCACGACGATGATCATCGGCGCGATGGCGATGATCGGCACGGTCTGGCTGACGATGGCCCAGGGCATCACGCTGAGGTCCATGACCCGGGAATGGACGATGCCGGTGGCCAGCACGATCCCCAGACCGGTGCCGATGACGAAGCCCAGCAGCGTGGCCGAAAGAGTGACCCAGGCGTGGTGGATCAGGCTCCGGTTCGAGGTGGGGGACACCAGGGCCGTGGTGGCCCAGAGCTCTCGCGCCACCTGGTGCGGGGCGGGCAGGCGGGGGCGGGCCTGGGTGAAGGCCGAACGGGCCGCGACGCCCGGGTTGGCGAGGGCCAGCGCCAGGCCGGACATGGAGCGCCGGTCGCGGGCGCTGTCGGGCGTGACGGCGATGTCGGCGCGGGCCGCATCGGTCACCGATTGCGCGGCGTTCATCGGGATGCAGGCCAGATACCACAGCGCCAGCAGGGCCGCGACCACGGTCAGGACCGGCAGGACCGACAGCCCCCGCGCCCGAACCCACAGCGCGACCCGGCCGGAGCGGCCGATCCCGGCGCCCGGCGCCGAGAGGAAAGGCCGGTCGATCATTCGCGACACGCCCGCCCCGCAGTCATCCTGCCGATCTTCCGCAGGGCGCCCGCTGCCCGTCCCATCGCGAAGGGTGCGCCGGGAAAGGCATCTCTCCGCTGCGTTCGGATTTTGCGCCCGGCTCTGCCGGACAGGCTTCGCTGCACCGTTCGATGTCCCTGCCTCTGCCGATGCGTCCACCACGCCGAGCCAAGGTCCTGCGGGTCTGCCATCCGCCCCGCGCCGATCGCGGACCCAGACGATGTCGAACACCTATCCGTCACGCCGCGTCCATCCCGGCGCGCAGGCCCTCGCGGACCCGGTGGGCGATCCGGATGAACTCGGGGGTGTCGCGGATGTCGAGCGGGCGGTCGCGGGGCAGGGGGCTGTCGATCACGTCGGTGATGCGCCCCGGACGCGGGCTCATCACCACGATCCGGGTCGAGAGATACACCGCCTCGGGGATCGAATGGGTGACGAAGAGCATGGTCTTGCCGGTGCGGTCCCAGAGGCCCAGAAGCTCCTCGTTCAGCCGATCGCGCACGATCTCGTCCAGCGCGCCGAAGGGCTCGTCCATCAGCAGCAGGTCCGCGTCGAAGCTGAGCGCCCGCGCGATGGAGGCGCGCTGCTGCATGCCCCCCGAAAGCTGCCAGGGGTATTTCTTTTCGAACCCGTCGAGTTCCACCAAGGCCAGGGTCTCGCGCACCCGGCGCGCCCGTTCGGCGCGGGAGAACCCCATGATTTCCAGCGGCAGACGGACGTTGCCGCCGATGGTCCGCCAGGGGTAGAGCCCGGCCGCCTGGAACACGTAGCCATAGGCGCGGGCGCGGCGGGCCTCGTCCGGGGTCATGCCGTTGACCGTCAGCGTGCCGCCGGTCGGGGTCTCCAGGCCCGCAACGCAGCGCAGGAACGTGGTCTTGCCGCAGCCCGACGGGCCGATGAAGCCGACGAACTCGCCCCGCCCGATGTCGAGGGACACGTCCTTCAAAGCCTGGACGGGCCCGTCGCCCGTCCGGAAGGTGAGGTCGAGGGCGTCGGCCCGCACCACCGGATCGCTCATGCCGCGCGGCTTTCCAGGAGGCCCGCCGCCAGAAGCGCGCCGCGCAGGTCGTGCCGGGCGTCGGCGTCGAGCGGGCGCAGGGGGCGTGGCGGGATCGCGGGGCCGAGGCCGAGCATCTCCACCGCCTCGTGCACCACGCGGATGCCGCCATGCCGCCGGAACACCGCCCAGAGCGGGGCCAGCCGGGCGTTGAGCGCGCCGAGCGCGGCCGGGTCCGAGCGCGCCGCCCAGAGCGCGGCGCCGGTCTCGGGGAACGCGCCCGCGAAGACCGAATAGAAGGCGTCCAGCGGCGCCGACAGGGCCGCCGCGATGGCCGCGTCGCCCGACTGGCCGAGCGAGAAGTCCGCCGGCAGCGCGGCGCGCAACCGCGCGATCCCGGCCCCGAAATCGCCGTCCGCAGGCGCCGGGTTCTTGACCGCGACGACCCCCGGGATCGTCGCGAGGCGGGCCAGAAGCGCCTCCGAGACGGTGAATCCCGTCGTGATGGGGTTGTTGTAGACGCAGATCGGAAGGTCCGTCGCCTCGCTCGCATCGGCGAAAAGGCCGAACACCTCGTCGTCGGTCAGCGGCAGATAGGAGACAGGCGCGAGAATCAGGCCGGCCGCGCCCGCGGCTTCGGCATCCCGCGCATGGCGCACCACGTCTCGGGTGGCGAGCGCGCCGATTCCGGCGAGAACCGGCGTGCCGCCCGCCGCGCCGATCGCCACCTCCAGCGCCCGGGCGCGCGCGTCGGAGACCAGATAGGCGTAGCTGCCGGTCGAGCCGAGCACGCCGATGGAGGCCGCGCCGGTCTTCGCGATCCGCGCGACGAGCCGCGCCAGCCGGTCGGGCGCCACGGCGCCGTCCGCGTCGAGGGGCGTGACCGGAAAGGCCGAGAGACCCTGGAACGGCGTCATTACACCCCGCTGGCCGGGATGCCCGACCGCTCCACCGGGCGCGGCGCGGTCAGGGCCTTCCACGAGGACAGCGCGCGGTTCACCGATCCCTTCGGCGCGCGGGGCACGAACTGGCCGTGGCCCTCCTGGCCGCTGATCTCGCCCTCGGTCACCATGACCCGCCCGCGCGAGAGCGTGTAGCGCGGCAGGCCCTTGACGTGCTGGCCTTCGAACACGTTGTAGTCGATGGCCGATTGCTGCGCCGAGGCGGTGATGGTCTTTTCCCGTTCCGGATCCCACACGACCAGATCGGCATCAGCGCCGACCAGGATCGCCCCCTTCTTCGGGTAGCAGTTCAGGATCTTGGCGATGTTGGTCGATGTCACGGCGACGAATTCGTTGGGTGTCAGCCGTCCCGTGGCGACGCCGTGGGTCCAGAGCATCGGCAACCGATCCTCCAGCCCGCCGGTGCCGTTGGGGATCTTGGTGAAATCGCCCAGGCCGTTGCGCTTCTGTTCGGTGGTGAAGGCGCAGTGGTCCGTCGCCACCACCGACAGCGATCCCGACTGCAACCCGGCCCAGAGACTGTCCTGATGCCGCTTGTCGCGGAACGGCGGCGACATGACGCGCCGGGCCGCGTGGTCCCAGTCGGCGTTGAAATACTCGCTCTCGTCGAGTGTCAGGTGCTGGATCAGCGGCTCGCCCCAGACCCGCTTGCCCTGCTGGCGCGCGCGGCGGATCGCCTCGTGGCTGTCCTCACACGAGGTGTGGACCACGTAGAGCGGCACACCGGCCATGTCGGCGATCATGATGGCCCGGTTGGTGGCCTCGCCCTCGACCTGGGGCGGACGGGAATAGGCGTGGCCCTCGGGGCCGGTGTTGCCCTCGGCCAGAAGCCGCGCCGAGAGGTCGGCCACAACGTCGCCGTTCTCGGCATGCACCAGCGCGATGGCGCCCAGTTCGGCCAGCCGCTGGAACGAGGCGTACATCTCGTCGTCCTGCACCATCAGCGCGCCCTTGTAGGCCATGAAGTGCTTGAAGGTGTTGATGCCGCGCGTCCGAACGACGGTCTCCATCTCGTCGAAGACCTGTTCGCCCCACCAGGTCACGGCCATGTGGAACGAGTAGTCGCAATGGGCGCGCGTCGACTTGTTGTCCCACATCTTCAGCGCGTCGAGCAGGCCCTGCCCGGGCGAGGGCAGGGCGAAATCCACCACCATGGTGGTCCCGCCGGCCAGGGCCGCGCGGGTGCCGGAGTCGAAATCGTCGGCGGAGTAGGTGCCCATGAAGGGCATCTCCAGATGCGTATGCGGATCGATCCCGCCCGGCATCACGTAGCAGCCGGTGGCGTCGAGGACCTCGTCGCCGGTCAGGTCGGGGCCGATCCGGGCGATCCGGCCGCCCTCGATGGCGATATCGGCGCCATAGGTCAGGTCGTGGGTGACGATCGTGCCGTTCTTGATGACCGTTGTCATGTCATGTCGCTCCTGCGGGTCGATCCCCGACATGGCCGGAACGGGGCCGGCCCCCCATCAGCGTTGCGGTAGCAGGGCGAATCCGGAGCCCGTGCAGACCGGATTGCCGGCCCCGTCGCGGACGAACTCTCCGGCGGTCGCTCCGGGCGGGATGATCGCCTGACAGCCGTTCGCGTCCACGATCAGCGTCGGACCGGCGACATCCTCGACAACGATTGTGTCGCCAACGCGTCGCACGCCCGTGTCGCCATCGTCGATCGTGGCCCCGCCGGTACATGCCCCCAGCGTCAGAGCGAACAGCGTCGCAGCGCCCCATTTCGACGTCATCCGGGATCTCCTTCGGCATTGCCCGCCGCACATGCGGTCCGGCGCAGAGTGCGCGCATTGCGGGGCGGGGGCAATGGCCGCACCGCGCCGTCAAGTAACGATCCCGGCGGTTTCCGTGACCGCATGGAGCAGCACGTCCGCCCCCGCCGTGGCCCAGTCCTTGGTGATTTCCTCTGCCTCGTTATGGGACAGCCCGTCCACGCAGGGGCACATCACCATGGCCGTGGGCGCGACCCGGTTGATCCAGCAGGCGTCGTGGCCGGCGCCGGACACGATGTCGCGATGCGCGTAGCCCAGCCGGTCGGCCGCGTCGCGCACGGCGGACACACAGCCTGGATCGAAGGTCACGGGATCGAAATGACCGGCCTCCTCGATCTCGAAACCCAGGCCCAGATCCGCGGCGATCTCGGGCGCCTCGGCCTCCAGCCGCGCCTTCATCCCGTCCAGCTTGTCGCGGTCGGGAGACCTGAAATCGACCGTGAACACGACCTTGCCGGGGATCACGTTGCGCGAGTTGGGGTAGACGTCGATATGGCCCGCGGCGCCCACGGCATCCGGCTGGTTCTCCATGGCGATCCGGTGGACGAGTTCAAGGATCCGCGCCATGCCCAGGCCCGCGTTGGCGCGCATCTCCATGGGGGTCGAGCCGGTATGGGCGTCCTTGCCGGTCAGCGTGATCTGCAGCCACCACAGTCCCTGGCCATGGGTGACGACGCCGATCTGCTTGCCCTCGGCCTCCAGGATCGGGCCCTGCTCGATATGCAGCTCGAAAAAGGCGTGCATCCTGCGCGCGCCGACCTCCTCATCGCCGCGCCAGCCAATCCGGTCCAGCTCATCGCCGAACCGCAGTCCCCTGGCGTCGGTCCGGTCCTCGGCCCAGGCCTGGTCATGGACACCCGCGAAGACGCCGGAGGCCAGCATGGCGGGGGCGAAGCGGGTGCCCTCCTCATTGGTCCAGTTCGTGACGACGATGGGATGCTTCGTGCGGATGCCGAGGTCGTTCAGCGTCCGCACGATCTCCAGCCCGCCGAGCACGCCCAGCACGCCATCGTACTTTCCGCCCGTTGGCTGGGTGTCGAGATGGCTGCCCACATAGACCGGCAGGGCGTCCGGGTCCGACCCCTCGCGCCGCGCGAACATCGTGCCCAGGCTGTCGATTCCCATGGTGCAACCGGCCTCTTCGCACCAGGTCCGGAAGAGCGCGCGGCCCTCGGCATCGGCATCGGTCAGCGTCTGGCGGTTGTTGCCGCCCGCGACGCCGGGACCGATCCGGGCCATTTCCATCAGCGCGTCCCAGAGCCGGTCGCCATCGACGCGCATGTTCTCTCCGGGAGCGGCGGATGGGGCCATGGGTGGTCTCCGTGCTGCGATGCAATTTGACCAACCGGTCAAATTGACGCTACCAGAGAGCCGGGGTCAGTCAAGGTTCGCGCGTATGGAAGACGTTTCCGCCCCAGATCCATGCGCCGGGTGCCGCATCCCTGGGCTGCGCATCGCCGGGCCGGGGCGTTTGCCGTGACCGAAACCCGCATCCAGACGCGCAACCGCGCCGCCATCCGCGAGGCCGCGCTGGAGGTGTTCTCCCGCCAGGGGTTCGGCGGCGCGACCCTGGACGCCATCGCCGGAGAGGCGGGCCTGTCGAAGCCCAACCTGCTCTACTACTACCCGTCCAAGGAGGCGATCTACGAGGATCTGCTGACCGGCCTCCTGGCCACCTGGCTCGACCCGCTGATCGCTCTGGATCCGGCGGGCGATCCGGTCGAGGAGCTGTTGGCCTACATGCGCCGCAAGCTGGACCTATCGCGGCAGATGCCGCGCGAGAGCCGCCTTTTTGCCGGAGAGATCCTGCGCGGCGCGCCGGTGATGATGGGACACCTGACCGGGGAACTCCAGCGCCTGGTGAGCGAAAAGTCCGACCTGATCGAGACCTGGGCTGCGGAGGGCCGCATCGCGCCGGTGGACGGCCGCCAGACCATCATCTCGATCTGGGCGCTGACCCAGCACTACGCCGATTTCGACGTGCAGGTGCGGGCGGTGCTGGGCGACACCGACCCATTCGACAGCGCCGCAACCCACCTGGACGCCCTGTTCCGACGGATGCTGTCGGTGCGGTAAGACGCCGGCGTGTTGGAAGGAGCTCGCGACACCGGCATTGGCTGCCGAACGAAGCGCGCGGGTTTCGCAGGCAAACCGTATCAATCCCTTGAATGACATTCCAGACAATCAGCCCCGTACGCCATCGCAATGCGGCACTGCGAGGCTTCGGATAACGTCAAGACCCCGGCAGATAAGGAGCCGACTTCCTTGACTTGGCCGCGATCGATAACCGGTTGGAGCCTGCGACACGGCCTGTCACGTGCGGTCCGGACGGCGCGACCCTGTGGAAATCAACATTTTCGGGCCTGGGAGTCTCCTCGGCTGACCCGCGAATTTCGGTTTCTGGGGCGGCTTGGGATCTGCTGATTGTCAGCAGCTAAGCAACGTTTCCGCTATCGTCTTGAGCGTCTCGACGGATGGGGGCCCAAAAATACGGCATGTGCAGAAAGTGGGGCCCGGCGCGCACGGCGAGCTTGATACGGCAGGCCGCGGGTCTGCTTGTATCGGAATGCAGGGTATTTAGGGTTCCGCCGCATTGCGGGTCAGGTCCAAGAAATATCACCGGGTCGGCAAATTCCGGTCAGGCACACGGCGGGGCAAAATCCCGGGAGGAGCACTGCGCAGATCTGGACCGCACCACACTCCCGTTCCGCCAGCGGATCCGACCTGACAGACAAGACGATCGGGCGGGACGCTGACCAACAGGGATGCCCCATGACGAGAGCCATGTATCTTGCCTCCGCCGCCGCCATCGGACTTGCGAGCGCAGCCGCACCACCTGCCGTTGCACAAGAGAAAACGGACTTCTCCGTCGCTTGGTCGATCTATGTCGGCTGGATGCCGTGGGGCTATCTGGATCAGTCCGGTATCATGGATGAATGGGCCGGGAAATACGGCATCACGGTCGATATCGTGCAGATCAACGACTACGTGGAATCCGTCAATCAATACACCGCCGGCGCCTTCGACGGCGTCTCGGCCACCAACATGGATACGCTGTCGATCCCGGCGGGGGGCGGCGTGGACACGACCGCGCTGATCATCGGCGACTTTTCCAACGGCAACGACGCGGTGATCGCCTCTGGCGACACGACGCTGGAAGATCTGGCGGGCACGTCCGTCAACCTCGTGGAACTGTCGGTCTCTCACTACCTGCTGGCCCGCGCGCTGGACACGGTCGGACTGTCCGAGCGTGACCTGGGCGGCGTGGTCAACACCTCCGACGCGGACATGATCGCGGCCTTCGCCAGCGATGACGTGGACACCGTCGTGACGTGGAACCCGTTGGTGTCGGAAATCCTGTCGTCGAACCCCGATGCGAAGATCCTGTTCGACAGCTCGGAGATCCCCGGAGAGATCCTGGATCTCATGGTCGTCAACACCGAGGTGCTGGAGGCCAACCCCGATTTCGGTCGCGCGCTGGTCGGCGCCTGGTACGAGGTCATGGAACTGATGGCGCAGGGCGACGCAGAGGTGCTGAGCGCCATGGCCGAAGCCTCCGGTACCGATCTGGAGGGGTACAAGTCGCAGCTGGAGGCGACCGAGATGTTCTACGACCCCGCCGACGGCGTGGCCCAGGCCGAAAGCGCGGATCTGCCAGATACGATGGTCGGCATTGCCGAGTTCCTCTTCGACAAGGGCATCCTGGGCGTCAACGCACCATCGGCCGATTTTATCGGGATCGAGTATCCCGATGGAACGATCACCGGAGACGAGCGCAACGTCCAGTTCCGCTTCGATGCCAGCTTCATGCAGATGGCCGCTGACGGCGAGCTGTAGCACCCGTCCCGCGTCGCGCGGTCGGGGCTGATCGCATGCAACGGAGCCTGACATGCGCTTGATCAACCGACGTCCCGCCCGGCCCGCCGCCGTGCTTCTGGCCGCGGTGCCCTTCGTGGCCGTGCTGATCGCCTACTGGATCGGATCGGAGGTCCGGTTGGCCGCGAATCCCGCGGACAAGCTGTTGCCCGCGCCGGAAACCATTGCCGCGACCGCGCGGCAGATCTTCACCGAAGGTGACCGGCGCTCGGGTGACATCCTGCTGTGGACCGACACCTTGTCCAGCCTGCGCCGCCTTGGCCTTGGGGTCGGCATCGCCGCCGCGTCGGCAACGGTACTGGGAACTCTGATCGGCATGCTGCCCTATGCGCGGCGCACCCTGTCGGATTTCGTCGCCGTCGTTTCGATGGTGCCGCCGCTGGCCCTTCTGCCGATCCTCTTTATCGTCTTCGGATTGGGAGAAACGTCCAAGGTCGTTCTGATCGTCGTGGGCATCACGCCATTCATAACCCGCGACCTCAGCCAGCGCGTGCTCGACATCCCGCATGAGGAAATCGTCAAGGCGCAGACCCTTGGCGCGTCGACGGCGGTGATCGCCCTGCGTGTGGTTCTGCCGAAGATCCTGCCGCGCCTGCTTCAGTCGGTGCGCTTGTCGCTGGGGGCCGCGTGGCTGTTCCTGATCGCGGCCGAGGCGGTCGCGGCGGACTCTGGGCTTGGCTACCGCATTTTCCTTGTCCGCCGGTATCTCGCGATGGACATCATCCTGACCTACGTCATCTGGATCACGCTTCTGGCCTTTCTGATAGATTGGGCGTTGAAGGCCACGTCGCGCGCCGCCTTCCCGTGGCTGGAGGCGGGGCTGTGAGCTTCGTGACCGTCACAGATGTCTGGCAGCGCTATGGCGATCGCTCGATCATCGAGCGGGTCAATCTGGACGTGGCAGAGGGAGAGTTCGTCTCTATCGTGGGGGCCTCTGGCTGCGGCAAGTCCACTTTCCTCCGCCTGCTGCTGGCGGACGAGACGCCGAGCCGCGGCGAGATCCGCATCGACGGCGGCGAACCTGCGCGCGAGCCGGGGCGGGAGCGCGGCGTGGTGTTCCAGAGATACTCAGTCTTCCCGCACATGACCGTACGCGACAACATCGTCGCTGCCGAGAGCTTCCCAAGCGGGCTGGGCCGGTTCTTCGGCGCCAGACTGCGTGCGGCACGCGACCGGGCTGACAAGACGCTGGACCGCATCGGCTTGGCGCATGTGGCCAAGAATTATCCCGCGACACTGTCGGGCGGAATGCAGCAACGCCTTGCCATCGGACAGGCCCTGACCGCGCGGCCCCGGATTCTTTTGCTGGACGAACCGTTCGGTGCGCTCGACCCTGGCACGCGAATTGCCATGCATGACTTCCTGACAGAGCTGCGGGCCGAGACGAGAATGACGGTCTTCATGGTCACCCACGATCTGAGCGAGGGCTTCAAGCTTGGCGACCGCGTGCTGGTCTTCGACAAGACGCGCTGGGATCCCCACATGCCAGAGGCGTTCGGCGCCACGGTCACATATGATTTCGATGCGCGCGACGGCGGCGTGCCCTTTCAGCATATCCTGGACAACTACCCCCGGCTCGCCGCGCATTAGACGTCCCTCCTGCGCGCCGCCGGGCCCCGCGCAGACAGGTTTGCCAAGGCCCGTACCGACCGCCCCGCAGATCGGGGCACATGAGGGAGACAGCGATGTTCTCTGATCTTGACCGCGCCGAAGCGCGCTCCCGCCATCCCCGCGCCATGGCCGGCCGCCTTGCCGCCCGCGGGCGCCGTGGCCACCATCCCGACCTGACCAAGCTGGGCGGCTGGAAGGCCATGCAGAAGGAGGAAGAGCTGCCGGGGGGGCGCTGGGACGAAGAGCGCCGCTGGGCGCTGCGCATGGGCCTGACGGGCGCCGACAGCATCGACGACAAGTCCATTCCCACCTTCGCGCGCGGCGAGCTGCCCCATTACGCCGGCATCAACACCTTCCTGAAAGCGCCCTATGCCGAGGACGTGCAGGAGGTCGCCCATTACGACGCGACCGTTCTGGGCATCCCGTTCGACGGCGGCACCACCTACCGCGCCGGCACCCGCTTCGGACCGCAGGGGGTGCGCAAGATCTCCGCGCTCTACACGCCCTACAACTACGAAACCGGCGTCGACCTGCGCGAGCAGATGACCATGTGCGACGCCGGCGACGTGTTCACCATTCCGGCGAACATCGAAAAGAGCTTCGACCAGATCAGCCGGGCGGTCAGCCACGTGTTCTCGTCCGGTTCCCTGCCCATCATGATCGGCGGCGACCACTCCATCGGTTTCCCGTGCCTGCGCGGCATTGCCGAATGCACATCGAAGAAAATCGGCATCGTGCATTTCGACCGCCACGCCGACATCCAGGAAAAGGACCTGGACGAGCGGATGCACACCACGCCGTGGTTCCACGCCACCGACATGCCGAACGTGTCGCCCAGGAACCTGGTTCAGGTCGGCATCGGCGGCTGGCAGGTCCCGCGTGAGGCCGTGAAGGTCGCCCGCGAGCGCCAGACCAACATCATCACCATGTCCGACATGGAGGCGATGGGCATCGACAGGACCGCCGAGATGGCGCTGGAAATGGCCTGGGACGGGGTGGACATGGTCTACCTGTCCTTCGACATCGACAGCATCGACTGCGGCTTCGTGCCCGGAACCGGCTGGCCCGAACCGGGCGGCTTCCTGCCGCGAGAGGCCCTCGCGCTGGCCTCCAGGGTCGCGGCCGAAGGCATCTGCGGGATGGAGCTGGTCGAGGTCAGCCCGCCCTACGACCAGTCAGAGATCACGGCGCTGATGGGCACGCGGGTCATCGTGGACGTTCTGGGATCGCTGGTGTCCCACGGCAAGCTGGGGGCCCACAAGCGCCACATCGACAAGCCGGTGGCGATTCCCCATGGCGAGTTCGACGGCAAGCGCTGGTCGAACCCAGAACCCCACAGGATCGGATGACCCCCATGCCCCATGACCATGCCCCGCACGACCATCACCACCACCATCCGCACGACCACAACCACCCCCACGACGCGGATCACCTGCACAGCCACATGCATGCAGAGGATGCGGCGGCGGACCTTCAGGTGCTTGCCGCCCAGTTCATCGACGGGTTCGTCCAGGCCAGGGACAAGACCAGCTACCTCAGGCTGGCGGGCGTGCCGTTCGAGCGTCCCGGCCGCTCCGGCGCGACGGCACTGAAGCTTGTGGACGTGGAACTGACGACGGAGTGGCAGGTCGGCACCGCGTCCCCCAGCTTCGGATCCCGAGAGCTGTCCTACCTGCCGTTCCCGGGAGAGATGGTCCGCGAGCGCACCAACATGTCGCTGATCTACGTGTCGATGGACGAAAAGTCCGCCCTCGATCTGCGGGACTTTCTGACAACCCGTAAGCGGGAGATCGAAGCATGAAAACCACGACCCTCGCCGTCCTGTCCCTGCTGTCCGCAAACCCAGCGCTGTCCCACACCGCAGCCGCCTCTCACGCCCACGCGGATGCAAGCGTCTGGCCGGTTCTGAGCGCGTGCGTTGGGATTCCCATTGCAGCTATCGTTTACGCTCGTGCTGCGGCGTTTGCGGCAGCAACAAGCGCACCCGGCGCGAAAGAGCCAGCCCGGCGCCAGGCCCTGCGCCGCACGTAGGGCGGTGATGAACGACGCGCTGTCGCGGCAACCCGCATCGAAGGCGCATTCCGTCACCGGGGCACCAGCGCCGAGTTCGGCAAGCGCCCGCTGCAACGCATCAAGAGGCGCTTCCGGGGGGCTGCCAGCGCGCGATTGCGCAATGTCGATGCGCAACGCCACGTCGTTTTCGGGACGATGTTCTACGATGGCCGTCGCGACACCACCACAGGCTACAGGGCGGGCGATAGCGACAAGCCGCCTTATCCCGACATACTGGGCTCCCCGGCGACTGACAAATCAGTTGGTGTCTTCGCGCGGCAGACCCGGTGATGGGTCGAGGATCGGAACCATGCGAAATCCGGCTGGATAAGAGCTTGGCCGAGCCGGAAAGTCCTGCGGCACGACCGCGCGTCTCGATCGCGTCGGCTGAGTATGGCACCGTTCTCAATGCCACGTTCGCGCAAAACGCTCTCAGCACTGCACAGGGGTCCGCCACGGATGGCCGGAACGCCATCGAGGGCAAACGAAGTATGAAACGGAACACCGTGCTGCAATCGCAGCACAACCCGCCGAAGCTGGCATCATGCGGAACGCGGCATTCGGCAAATTGCGGACCCCCAGCCGATGTTCAATACCTGCTCTCAAGAGCACATGCCCGACCGATCCGGCACCAGCGTTGCCGCCTCAGCGCACATCTGTGGCGGCATCGCGATCAAGCTCCCATCAGGTCCGCCCGGCCCCGTCCAAACCCCCTTACTCCGCCGCGACGGCGCCGGGGTTGTTGGGGTGGGTGGTCCAGTTGGCGGAAGCGTCCTCGACCGTCCTGCCAGTGCGGGGATCCGTCTCGCCGGGCTGCAGTTCCACCATGGTGATGCAGTCCTCGACCGGGCAGACCTCCACACAGAGGTTGCAGGCTACGCATTCGTCGTCCTTCACGGTGAACATCCGCGCCGGGGACATGGCGATGGCCTGGTGGGACGTGTCCTCGCACGCGGCGTAGCAGCGGCCGCACTGGATGCAGGCGTCCTGGTCGATCCGCGCCTTGGTCACGTAGTTGAGGTTCAGGTACTGCCAGTCGGTGACGTTCGGCACCGCGCGGCCCACCACGTCGGACACCCGCGCATAGCCCTTGTCGTCCATCCAGGCCGACAGCCCCGACGCCATCTCCGACACGATGCGAAATCCGTAGGTCATGGCCGCGGTGCAGACCTGCACGTTGCCGCAACCCAAGGCGATGAACTCGGCCGCGTCGCGCCAGGTGGTGACGCCGCCGATGCCGGAGATCGGCATGCCCCGCGTCGCCTCGGCCCGTGCGATCTCGGACACCATGGACAGCGCGATGGGCTTGACGGCGGGGCCGCAATAACCGCCATGCGATCCCTTGCCGTCGATCGACGGCTCCGGGCTCATGGTGTCGAGGTTGACCGACGTGATCGAGTTGATCGTGTTGATCAGGCTGACGGCATCGGCACCGCCGTTCCGCGCGGCCTCTGCCGGTTTGCGGATGTCGGCGATGTTGGGGGTCAGCTTCACGATCACCGGGCGGTCGTAATATGCCTTGCACCAGCGGACGACCATCTCGATGTATTCGGGCACCTGACCCACGGCAGAGCCCATGCCACGCTCGCTCATCCCGTGGGGGCAGCCGAAGTTCAACTCGATCCCGTCGGCGTTGGTCTCGGCCACGCGGGGCAGGATCGCCTTCCAGGCGGCTTCCTCGCACGGGACCATGATCGAGGCGATCAGCGCGCGGTCCGGCCAGTCGGCCTTGACCCGGGCCATCTCCTCCAGGTTCACCTCCAGCGGGCGGTCGGTGATCAGCTCGATGTTGTTGAGACCCAGAAGCCGCCGGTCGGCGCCGTGGATCGCGCCGTAGCGGGGGCCGTTGACGTTGACGACCGGAGGGCCCTCCGCCCCCAGCGTCTTCCATACGACCCCGCCCCAACCGGCCTGAAACGCGCGGCGGACGTTGTACTCCTTGTCCGTGGGCGGGGCCGAGGCCAGCCAGAACGGGTTGGGGCTGGTGATGCCCACGAAGTCGGTGGTCAGATCGGCCATGGCTGATCTCCTGTGCCAGCTTGCGTTGAGGGGGTCGGGTCGATGGTCCCGGCGACCGGGCGATCCCGGGCGGCAATGTGCACGCCTGCGTCGAACGTCTTGGACTGGCGCGGCACGACGGCTTCGAACGGCAGTTCGGGGTGCCCGCGTTCCACCGGCATTACGAACCCGCCCAAGGCGGTCTGGCGGAGCGTCAGGTCGGCAGCGGCCCTGGCCTCACCGTCCCGGCCGATCTTCTTTCGCGTGCGGCTGAGCCGCGCGGTCTTTCCGCGCTCTGCGGTCACCATCTCTTTCGGCGCGTGAACAGCCAGCCGGACATCGTGTTCGACCGTTCCGGGAGTTGCCTCTGGCCGAACCGCGCGCAGATGCGAGAATACGGCGCGTTCCACGACAGGGCTATTTCTTCCACGAGCGTTCGCAATCGTGGCGCGCAATCGCACCGGGTCCTGCAACGTCGATATCGCATCGAGCGCCCCGCGTTCGGCCGTGCTCGGATCGGCCATGGTGTGTCCCCCTCAGGTCCGGGCGGCGTCGCCGATACGGGCGCCGGTCACGGCACGGGCGGCGCCGGTCAGTTCGGCATGGATGTCCTCTGCCGCGTCGCGGCCCTGAGCCACGGCGACCACGGTCAGGTCGTCGCCGGGGGTACAGTCGCCGCCGGCCCAGACACGCGGGGCAGAGGTGCGGCCGCGGGCGTCCACGCGGATCTTGGCGCCGTCGGCCTCCAGCCCCGCCGCCAGCGTCAGCGTCTGGCCGATCGCCTTGAACACCTGGTCGGCGGGCAGGCGCAGGGTCTCTCCGGTGCCCTTGAGGCCGGTCCCGTCGTCGGCGGTGTATTCCAGCTCGATCTGCTGTACGGCGCCGTTGCCGAGGATCGCGCGCGGCTGCGCGTTCTCCAGGATCCGAACGCCACTGGATGTCGCCAGATCCTGCTCGTAGCGCGACGCGCCCATCCGGCCGCGGCCCCGGCGATAGGCCACGGTCACGGTCTCCGCGCCCAGCAGCCTGGACTGCACGGCGGCGTCGATGGCGGTCATGCCGCCGCCGATGACGACCACATTGCGGCCCACCGGCAGGGCGGACAGATCGTCCGCCTGGCGCAGGGCAGCGATGAATCCGACCGCATCCTGCACGCCGTCGCGGTCCGTCCCCGCCGCCTCCAGCGCGTTGACCCCGGCAAGACCCACGCCCAGGAACACCGCGTCGAATTCCGCCGTCAGCCCGTCCAGCGTCAGATCCCGCCCCAGTGCGCGGCCCGGCTCCAACGCGATGCCGCCGATCTGCAAGAGCCAATCGACCTCTGCCTGCGCGAAACCGTCCGTGGACTTGTAGGCCGCGATCCCGAATTCGTTCAGCCCGCCAGGCTTGTCCTTGGCGTCATAGAGCGTCACCGCATGGCCCCGCATGGCCAGCCGGTGCGCGCAGGCCAGCCCCGCCGGACCGGCCCCGACCACGGCGACCCGGTGGCCGGTCTCGGGCGCGCGCCCGAACGGGTGGTCCTGGCGCGCCATCAGCGTGTCGGTGGCGTGGCGCTGCAGGCGGCCGATCTCGACCGGCTTGCCCTCTGCGGCCTCGCGCACGCAGGCCCCTTCGCACAGATCCTCCGTCGGGCAGACGCGGGCGCACATGCCGCCCAGCACGTTCTGGCCCAGGATCGTGCGCCCGGCCTCATCGCTCTGCCCGGTCGAGATCTGGCGGATGAAAAGCGGAATGTCGATCGCTGTGGGGCAGGCGGTCACACAGGGCGCGTCGTAGCAGAAATAGCACCGGTCCGCGGCGACCGCGGCCTCATGCGCGTCCAGCGGCGGGTGCAGATCGGCGAAGTTCAGCGCGATCTGCTCTGCTTCCAGACGGTGGGCGGCGATGCCGGGGGTATAGCTGTCGGCCATGCTCTGGTCCTTTGGTTGATCCGGTCCCTAGTCCCGGATCAGCATGGCACGGTCCGTTTTTTTATCAAACGGTAAATTCTGGGCGCCGCGCGCGGCTCAGCCCCCCGAAAGCGCCGCCAGCAACGTGCCCAGCCGCGCGGAGGGGTCCGGCGCGGACCAGACCTCCTCCCCCAAAGCGACGAAATCGGCGGTGGTGGCAAGGCGCGCCAGAGCCGCCGCGTCCAGACCGCCTTCCGCCACGACCGGGATCTCGATCACCTCTGACCACCACTGAAACAGGTCGTCCTGTGCCATCTCGTCCCCCAGGTCCGGGCCGCCCACGGGGCCGAAGGCCACGTAATCGGCGCCCATCTCCGCGGATGTCATCCCGTCGTGGCGCGAGGCGCCGCAATAGGCCCCGACGATGGCGTCGGCGCCCAGATCCGCGCGCGCCCTCTTCACCTGCCGCGATCCGTCGCCAAGGTGCACGCCGTCGAGCCCGGCGCGTTGGGCCAGCTTCCAGTGGTCGGCGATCACCAGCGCCACGTCGCGCGGCTCTGTCACCGCGCGCAGCCCGTCGCAGGCGCGCAGCAGACGGTCCTCGTCCCGGGTGGCAAGGGCCAGCCGCAGGCAGGCGACCGGATGGACGTCGAGCAACGGGCCGAGGCGTTCGACGAACGCCTGATCGACCTGCGGCGGCGAGATCAGGTAGAGTTGCGGCAGGTCTTCGGCCATGGCGGTCTCCTTGGCAGGTGTGCGCGTCTTAGCCCTGCGCCGCGCGCTTGACCATGGTTGCCGGTCCGCGCGAGCGCGGCTAACACGCAGCCCATGTCCGACACACCCGCCATCATCCTGATCCGCCCGCAGATGGGCGAGAACATCGGCGCCGCGGCCCGCGCGATGCTGAATTTCGGCCTGACCGACCTGCGGCTGGTCGCGCCCCGCGACGGCTGGCCGAACCCCAGGGCCGCGGCCATGGCCTCTGGCGCGAAGCCGGTCCTGGAGGGCGCGCGCGTGGCCGGAACGCTCGCCGAGGCCGCCGATACCTGCGATTTCGTCTTTGCCACCACGGCCCGGCGACGCGACATGCCGAAGCCCGTGTTCGAGCCGGAGGCCGCCATGCAGGCGGCGCGTGAGATGATCGGTCAGGGACGGCGTGTCGGCATCCTGTTCGGGCCAGAGCGCGCGGGGCTGGAAAACGACGACGTGGCCCGCGCCAATGCGGTCGTCACGGTGCCGGTGAACCCCTTGTTCCCGTCGCTGAACCTGGCGCAATGCGTGCTGCTCTTGGGCTATGAATGGCGGCGCGGGGCGGTCGAGCATGCCCAGGCGCCGTCAACGGATATGGCCACCGCCGCCGATGTCGACCGCTTCGCCACCCATTGGGAGGACCGGCTGGATGAGGCCGGGTACTTCTTTCCGCCGGAGAAGGCCGCGCATATGCGCCGCAGCTTTCGCAACCTCTGGTCGCGGATGCCGCTGTCGGGTCCCGACGTGCAGCTTCTGCACGGCGCGCTGCGGCAACTGGTCCGCCGCCGGCCGGGTTGACTTGTGCGCCCGGCGCAGCGGGCATAGCTTGCCGCGCGACACGGGTGAGGTCGGAGGCCCCATGGCTCAGAAGCGCGCGATCTTCGAAGAGGTGGGCACCCAGCGCCCCCGGGACCCGGCCCCGAAGGGCGGCATGATCGACGCGCTTCCCCGCGGCGCGCGCCGGGCGGTGCGCGCCTGGCTTCTGGTGCTTTTCGTCCTGGTGGTGGCGATGATCGCGGTGGGCGGGCTGACCCGGCTGACGGATTCCGGACTGGCGATCACCGAATGGCGTCCCGTGACCGGCGCCCTGCCGCCCCTGTCGCAATCCGCCTGGGAGACCGAGTTCGCCAAATACCGGGAAATCCCAGAATTTCAGTTGCAGAACGCCGACATGACCCTGTCGGAGTTCAAGTCGATCTACTGGTGGGAATGGGGCCACCGGCAACTGGGCCGGATCGTCGGTCTGGTCTGGGCGCTGGGGTTCGTGGGGTTCCTGGCCGCACGCAGGATCCCGCCGGGCTGGACCGGCCGGCTGCTGGCGCTGGGCGCGCTCGGCGGGTTGCAGGGCGCGATCGGCTGGTGGATGGTGTCCTCCGGCCTCAGCGGCAGGGCCGTGGACGTGGCCTCCTACCGGCTGGCCACGCATCTGGGCCTGGCCTTCGTCATCCTGGGCCTGATCGCCTGGTTCGCCCTGTCCCTGTCGCGCAGCGACGCGCAGCTGATGCAGGCCCGACGGGGCCGGGAGCCTGCGCTGATGCGTGCGGGCAGCGTGATCCTGGCGCTGGCGTTCGTGCAGATCCTGCTGGGCGCGCTGGTCGCCGGCATCGACGCGGGCCGCAACTATACCGACTGGCCGCTGATGGCCGGGGGTTTCCTGCCGCCCGATCCGTTCCAGATCCAGCCCCTCTGGCGCAACTTCTTCGAGAACGACGGGCTGGTGCAGTTCATCCACCGGTCCTGGGGCTACCTGCTCTTCGCCGCCGGGCTCGTGGTGTTGTTGCGCGCGCGCCGGTCCTCCTTCCGCGCGACGCGGGGCGCATGGCACGGCGTGATCGCCATGATGGTGCTGCAGATCGTGCTGGGGATCGTGACCGTGATGTATTCGGCGCCCTGGGGTCTGGCGATCCTGCACCAGCTTGGCGCCGTCGCGCTCTGGGTGCTGATCCTGCGCGCCCGCCATCAGACGGCCTATCCGCGCAGCCAGTCCCTGAGGGATCCGGCATGAGCGCCTATGCCGATCTGATGGCCCACCAGCGTGAGACCGAGGCGCTGTCCCACGTCGCCATGCGCCTGGGCTGGGACCAGGAGA
Source organism: Palleronia rufa (assembly GCF_000743715.1). GTDB lineage: Bacteria > Pseudomonadota > Alphaproteobacteria > Rhodobacterales > Rhodobacteraceae > Palleronia > Palleronia rufa. The sequence goes on along the minus strand of NZ_JQEY01000001.1, from coordinate 673,636 downwards.
CGGTGATGCCGCGCGGGGCCGCCGCCCAGAGGGCCGAGGAGATGGGCGTGATGGAGGGGCTGCTCCACGCCCGCCGGACCGACCCGCGCCTCGGCGACTGGCTGGAGCGCGCCGCGGCCGACGATCCCGCGGCCGAGGCCAATCTGCGCCACATCCGCCGCAGTTTCGAGCGGACGGCGCGGGTGCCCGCGCGGCTCGCGTCGGAACTGGCGCGCGTCACCTCCATGGCGCAGGGCCAGTGGGCCGAGGCGCGGGCGGCGGACGATTTTCCGGCCTTCGCACCGGTCCTGGCCCGGGTCGTCGCGCTCAAGCGCGAGGAGGCCGCAGCACTGGCCGATGGCGGCGATCCCTATGACGCGCTTCTGGACGACTATGAGCCCGGCGCCACGGCGGCGATGCTGGAAGACATGTTCGGCGCGCTCCGCCCGCGGCTCATCGCGCTGCGCGACCGCGCGCTGGGGGCCGCGCGCCAGCCGTCGGCGTTGTCGGGCACCTTCGATCCGGACACCCAGATGGGCCTGAGTGCCGGGATCGCGCGCACCTTCGGCTATGACACCGCGCGGGGCCGGATCGACCGGGCGGTGCATCCGTTCAGTTCGGGGTCGGGCACCGACGTGCGGATCACCACCCGGACCGACCCCGCCGATCCGTTCAACTGCATCTATTCCACCATCCATGAGGTCGGCCATGCCTGCTACGAGCAGACCATAGACGCGGCGTATCTTTTCACCCCCCTCGGGCGCGGCGTCTCCATGGGGGTTCACGAAAGCCAATCGCGGATCTATGAGAACCAGCTGGGCCGGAGCCGCGCCTTCACCGGCTGGCTGCACGGGCGGATGGAACAGAGCTTCGGCGCGCTTGGCATGGATCCGGAGGCCTTCTACGGAACCGTGAACCGCCTGCACCGGGGCTACATTCGCACCGAGGCGGATGAGGTTCAGTACAACCTTCATGTCCTTTTGCGCTTCGATCTGGAGCGCGAGATGATCGCCGGACGGCTGGAGGCCGCCGATCTGTCAGAGGCCTGGGACGCGCGGTTCGAGGCCGATTTCGGCTATCGCCCGCCCCGCGCCGCTCTGGGCTGCCTTCAGGACGTGCACTGGTCCGTGGGGCTGTTCGGCTACTTCCCGACCTACACGCTGGGCAATGTCTATGCGGGCTGCCTGGCGACGGCACTGCGCGACGATCTGCCGGACCTGGACGCGGCCCTGGCCGCGGGTGATCCGTCCCCGGCCACGGATTGGCTGGCCGGACGGGTCCAGGTCCACGGCGGGCTCTACCCGCCCCGCGACCTCATCGCCCGCGCCTGCGGACAGGCGCCCTCCGAAGCGCCGTTGCTGGACTACCTCGAGGCCAAATTCGGCGACATATACGCGATCTAGGTCGGGGGCGCCGGAATGTCCGGGCCGGGTAGCCTGCGCCGACCGCCCTGAGCCGCCCGACCTGATCGGCGGCAACGCGGGGTCCGAGGCGCATGCCGCGCGGGACAGGATGCCGCGACGGGCGGCGCGCCAAGGCATCAGCCCTGCGGCTGCCGATGCCAGGCGCCGCGCCGGGACAGCGCGTCGATCAGCACCCGCGGCCGGTCGGTCATCAGACCGTCCACGCCGAGGTCCAGCAGGCGGGTCATCTCCGCCGGATCGTCCACCGTCCAGACATGGATCTCCGCCCCGCGCGCATGGGCGGCGGCGACGACGCGCCGGGTGACGAGCGGGATGCCATTCCAGCGCAGCGGCACCTGGTAGCAGGGCGCCGTCTCACCGGGTACGGCAACGCCCCACCCCCAGGCCCACAGCGCCGCCACCCCGCCCATGGCGGGAGACCAGCAGAGCCGCGGTCCCAGACGCTCGCGCAGCGCGCGTGTGCGACGGATGTCGAAGGCGGCGGCGCAGACCCGGTCGGTGGCGTGCGCATCCGCGATGGCGCGGGCCATGGGACCCACAACGTCGTCGGTCTTGGCGTCGATGTTGAGCCGCAGGCCCGGAAAGGCGTCCAGCACCGTATCGAGCCGCGCCAGCCCTCCGCCGCCGGCCAGACCCGTTCGCGCCAAGTCCGCCCAGTCCCGGTCGGCGATGCGGCCGGGCGCGCCCATAAGCCGGTCGGTGGTGTCGTCATGAAAGAGCACGGCCACGCCGTCGCGGGTCGCCTGCACGTCGGTCTCGACATACCCGAACCCCATGTCGACGGCACGTGCGACGGCCTCGAAACTGTTCTCTGCGCAGCCCTCCGCGCAGCCGCGATGGGCAAAGGCGCGGGGGCGCGGGGCGTCGAGATAAGGGAAGCTCACAGCGGCCGGATGCGCAGGCGGGTGATCCTGTTGTCGGTGCGCTGCATGACCTCGAACCGGAAGCCGTGGAACGAGAACACCTGTCCCTGGGTCGGGATCGTCTGCGCCTCGTGGATCACCAGACCCGCGACGGTGTTGGCCTCGTCGTCGGGCAGGGACCAGTCGGCGGCGCGGTTCAGGTCGCGGATGGTCATGCCGCCGTCCACGATCCAATCGCCGCCGTCCGTGCGGCGATAGGGGGCCTCCGCGTCCAGGTCGAACTCGTCGGTGATCTCGCCCACGATCTCTTCCAGGATGTCCTCAAGCGTGATGAGTCCCTGCAATGCGCCGTATTCGTCCACCACCAGCGCGAAATGCGTGTGCCGACGCAGGAACTGCCGCATCTGGTCGTCCAGCGTCGTCACCTCGGGCACGAAATAGGGCGGCATGGCGACTTCGGAAATGTCGAAGGCCGCCAGCGCGCCGCCCTCCGTTCCAAGGCGGGCGTGCATGGCGCGCAACAGGTCCTTGGCATGGATCACGCCGATGATGTTCTCATGCTTGTCGCGGTAGACGGGCAGGCGGGTGTGCGGGCTTTCAAGGCATTGCCGGAGCAGCTCGGCCGGCGGATCGTCCGCGTCCAGCATCTCGATCTTCGAGCGGTGGAGCATGATCTCCTCGACCGTCCGTTCGGCCAGATCCAGCGCGCCCAGGATCCGGTCGCGGTCCTCCTTTTCGACGACACCTTCGGAGTGGCCCAGGTTCAGCGCGCCCTCGATCTCTTCCCGGATCGCCAGGATCTGGCTGTCGGGGTCGGTCTGGACGCCGAAGAGGCGCAGGATCGCCCGCACCAATGCGCGGACCGCGCTGACGACGGGCGAAAACACCTTGACCACCACCGCGATCGGGGCGGAGACCCCGGCCGCCGCGGTCTCGGCGTTGGTGATGGCGTAGGTCTTCGGCAGCACCTCGGCGAAGATCAGCACCAGCAGCGTCATGATCAGTGTCGCCATGGCCACGCCGGATTCGCCGAAGAGCCGCGTGAAGAGCGCGGTGGCAAGAGAGGTCGCCAGGATGTTGACCAGGTTGTTGCCCAGCAGGACGGAGCCGATCAGCCGCTCGTTGTCCTCCGTGATCCGCAGGGCGCGTTCGGCGCCCTTGGACCCCTTGTCGGAGAGCGAGCGCAACTTCCCGCGAGAGGCGGCGGTCAGCGCGGTCTCGGAGCCGGAAAAGAAGGCGGAGCAGACAAGCAGCAGGACGATCGCGCCGACCGTTGTCCAGAAGGCGGCGTCGAGGAAGGATGAGGTGGGTTCCATTGCTCCGGCATGTCCGAGGTTTGGTCAGTTATGGGGTTGCGGGCCGCGCGGCACAAGGCAGGCGCATCAGCCGCGTGTCGATAGCGGGTGATGGTCGAGCACCAGTTCCTTCAGCCGCGCGTCCAGGACATGGGTGTAGATCTGGGTCGTGGCGACGTCCGCGTGGCCCAGCAGCGCCTGGATCGCCATGAGATCCGCGCCCCCGGCCAGCAGATGGGTGGCGAAGGCGTGGCGCAGGGTGTGGGGCGTGACGCCGGCGGGGTCCAGCCCGGCCTCCAGCGCGATCTCTCTGATGAGCTGGAAGAACCGGTGCCGGGTGAGGTGGCCCGCCTTGCCCCGCGACGGGAAAAGGAACCGCGACGGCGCCTTCGGATCGTCGCCCGCGTCGCGGAGGGACAGCCAGGCGGACAGCGCGGCCCGCGCGCCGCCGGTGAGCGGGACCATGCGTTCGCGCCCGCCCTTGCCGCGGATCAGCAGCATCCGCGGGTCGCCCCGCGTGGCGGCGACGGGCAGGGACACCAGTTCCGTCACCCGCATCCCCGTGGCGTAGAGCAGTTCCATCAGACAGACGTTGCGCAGCCGGTCGGCATCGGCGCGCCCGACGCGGCGCGCGGCCTCCAGCAGCCGGTCGACAGCCTCGACCGACAGCGTTTTGGGCAGGCGGCGGGCGCGGCCGGGACCCTTGATGCGGATCGACGGGTTGTCGGTGCGCCAGCCCTCCTCATAGGCGAAGCGGAACAGCCCCCTGATCGCCGAGAGCCTGCGCGCGCGGGTCGAGACGGCCAGCCCCGCGGCCTCGCATGAGATGATGTACGCCTCGATCGCGCCGCGGTCGATGGCGTCGAAACCGGTGCCGCGCGCGTCGAGCCAGGCGGAAAAATCCGCAAGGTCGCGCGCATAGGCCAGCTGGGTATTGGCCGCCGCGCCGGTCTCGGCGGATTTCGCGTCCAGAAACGTGGAGATCCGGCGCGACAGGCTCATGCCGGGGCCAGCAGAAGCAGTTCGAGCGCCGCGCGGCGGGCCCGGTCCGCCTGCCCGGCGCGCCTCAGGATCGCCAGCGCGTCGGAGGCGGCATCGAGATTCCCCGCGGCGCCCTGTTCCAGAAGCTCGATGGCGAAGATCAGCGCCTCGGCCGTGCGGCCGTCCCCGAGCATGGCTGCGACGGTATCGGGAACCTCCTTCGCGGTAAGGCCGGCGGTGATGGCGGCCAGCACCGGGTCCGGATCGTCGGGATCGGGCGCCCCGCCCGCGACGATGGCCGCCAGCGGCCCGTCTGGCAGGGGGTCGGCCAGGCTGTCCGTCGCGCCGGCCAGGATCGCCGCCGCCTGCGCCGCGGATTTCGCCTGGCCCGTCAGCGCCATCGGGGCCAGGATCGCACCGTACCGCGCCGCAAAGACCCCGCCCAGCGCGACATCGCGCATCGCGTCCCAGACGGCGGGCAGGATGCGCGAGACCGCTTCCAGGTCCTCATCCGCAAGGGCCGCGTCGAACCTCTGCGCGGCCTCCACCCGGTCCCACAGCCCGCCTGACGCGGCAGGCTCACGCTCTGCGTAGATCTGCCAGAGCCGCCCCGGCGAAATCGCACCGGCGCGCGCCAAGCGCTCGGCTGCCTCTATCCGGGGCTTCCAGCCGGTGTTTCCGCGCAGATCGGCATGGGCGAAGGCCAGCGGCAGGTCCTGGGTGCCCATCGGCTCACCGATGGCTTCGTAGATCATGAAATCGAGCGGCGTGGGCGGAACCGGCGGCAGCAGCGCCGTGCCGCCGGCCTGATCGTCGAGAAACCGGGTCAGGCGCTCCGTCTCCGCGGCGGTGATGACGCCAAGGGCGCGCCCGGTCTCAAGCGTGACGACCGCCACCGGCCATTCGCCCGACCGCGCCAGGCAGAAGACCCGCGCGGGATAGGTTGGGGTGATCTCCGGCAGGGCGCGCATCCGCTCGCAGGCGGCGTTTTCGCGCCCGGTGAGCAGGGTCATGTCGAACCAGCGGCGGAAGATCTGCGGATCCTCGTGGCCGGCCCGCTCCATCATCGCGCGCGCCGCGTCGAAGGCCCCCAGCGCCAGAAGCGCGTCGAGCCGGGTCAGGAAGAATCCCACGCCGTCGGCGCTGTCGCGGGGCGGCTTGGCCTCTACGGTCAGCATCGCCTGCAGCAGGTCCTGGGACACCGGCATCCGCGGCGTCGGAAGCTCTGCCACCTGTCGCGCGACGGTGTCCGCGATGGAGGCCGACCAGAGGTCCCCCCGGAGCCCGCGCGCCGCGGCCGCAGACAGTCCGACCAGGTCCGGCGCGGGCCGGTCCAGCGGTCGGATGACGACGACCTCCGGGCGCGCGGATCGGGCCACCGGTGCCTCCGCGCCCTCGGCGGCGGATGCCGGCATCGCCACGGGTGTCACGACGGTGTCCGACAGCCAGTCGATGGCCGACAGCGGTTCGCCCTGCGCGCTGGCGTCGGCCCCCGCGCAAAGCGCCAGGACGGCCCCCAGGGCCGCGCGGCTACTGCGCATCCAGGGTCACGGGTTCGATGCGTTCGGTCCGCTGGGGCGCCATGTTGCCCAGATAGGCGTAGCCGACCAGTCCGACAAAGCCGATCACCAGCACGAACAGCAGGAATTTCAGCAATCTGACCATGGTATGCGCCTGTTCCGTATGCCTTGCCCGTGTGGCCGCATCTGACGCGCGGCTCAAGGGGCATTATAGCTGGTCTTTCACGGAATATCACGCCATTCAGGCGCCAAACCGGGTCAGACCAGCGAGACAACGCCACGATGGCGCGCCGATTGAGGAAAACAGTCGTGATGGTGGGGATGATGGGCGCCGGCAAGACCGCCATCGGAGCGGCCGTGGCCCGCGCGCTGGGGGTGCCGTTCCTCGATTCGGACCATGAGATCGAGCGCGCCGCGAATGCCACGATTCCGGAGATCTTCGAGCGCTACGGAGAGCCGTTCTTTCGAGAGAAGGAAAGCCAGATCCTGTCACGGCTTCTGGACGGCGCGCCGGCGATCCTGTCCACCGGCGGCGGCGCCTACCTGGCCGAGCGCAACCGCATCGCCATCACCGCGCGCGGCGTGGCGGTCTGGATCCGGGCGACGCCAGAGCTGCTCTGGGCGCGGGTCCGCCACAAGGACACGCGCCCGCTCCTGCGCACCGCCGATCCCCGGGTGACGCTGGAGACCCTGATCGCGAGCCGCGAGCCGGCCTATGCGCGCGCCGATCTCACCGTCGATGCGGGCCCGGACCTGTCGATCGAGGCGATGGCCGACCGGACCATCGGCGTGATCGCCACCCGTCCCGACGTGCTGGAGTCCCGATGAGCCGTTCCACCGTTCATGTGCCGCTGGGGGCCCGCGCCTACGATGTGGAGATCGGCCCGGGCCTTCTGGACGAAGCCGGCGCCCGCATCGCGCCGCTGCTCGGCCGCCCGCGCGTGGCGATCCTGACCGACGACACCGTGGCCGCCCTGCATCTGCCGGCGCTCGCCCGGTCGCTGGAAGCCGCGGGCATCGCCCATTCCGCCCTGTCCCTGCCGCCGGGGGAGGGCACGAAATCCTGGGCGCGTCTGGGCGAGGCGGTCGAATGGCTTCTGGCCGAGCGGATCGAGCGGCGCGATGTGGTGATCGCCCTGGGCGGCGGTGTCATCGGCGACCTTGCCGGCTTCGCCGCCGCGATCCTGCGCCGGGGCGTGCGCTTTGTGCAGGTCCCCACGTCGCTCCTGGCGCAGGTGGACAGTTCCGTGGGCGGCAAGACCGGGGTCAACGCGGCCGCCGGCAAGAACCTGATCGGGGCGTTTCACCAGCCGTCGCTGGTGCTGGCCGACATCTCCGTTCTGGAGACGCTCGCCCGGCGCGACTTTCTGGCCGGCTACGGCGAGGTGGCGAAATACGGGCTTCTGGGCGATGCGACGTTCTTCGCCTGGCTGGAGTCGAACGGCCCCGCCCTCGCCGCGGGCGATCCGTCGCTCCGGGCGGAGGCCGTGCGCCGGTCCGTCCGGATGAAGGCCGATATCGTCGTCCGCGACGAGACCGAGCAGGGCGACCGCGCGCTTCTGAACCTGGGCCACACCTTCTGTCACGCGCTGGAGGCGGCGACGGGCTATTCCGACCGGCTGCTCCACGGTGAGGGCGTGGCGGTCGGCTGTGCCCTGGCGTTCGAACTGTCGGCGCGACTGGGACTTTGCGCGCAGGAGGATCCGTCGCGGGTGCGCGCGCATCTGTCCGGCATGGGGATGAAGACCGACCTGGCGGACATTCCCGGACCGCTGCCCGACGCCGACGGCCTGATGGACCTCATGGCGCAGGACAAGAAGGTGCGGGACGGACAGCTTCGTCTGATCCTGGCGCGGGGGATCGGCGCGGCCTTCGTGACCGGCGACGTGCCCCGCGAAGCCCTGCGCGACGTTCTGGCGGACGCGCTGGCGGCGCGGTGAGCGCCCATGTGACCTTCGACGCGGGTCCGCCGGGGGGCGGCACCCGCTTTGCCGCGCCGCGCGACACGATCGAGGCCTGGGAGGCGGATCAGGTCATGCCCGCACTGGCCCGGATGGAGGCCGCGCGGAACGCCGGCGCCTGGCTGGCCGGGTATCTGTCCTATGAGACCGGCTATGCGTTCTCGCGCAAGCTGGCGCCGCTCATGCCGCCGGACCGCGACCTGCCGCTTTTGTCCTTCGGGGTGTTCGATGCACCCGGCGCGGCGCCGCCCCCCGACACCGGTCCGGCGATGCTGACGGACCTTGCGCCGCTCTGGGACGCGGCGCGCTACGCCGAGGCCTTCGCGCAGGTGCAGCGCTACATCTCTGCGGGCGACATCTATCAGGCGAACCTTACATTTCCGGTAGAGGCCCGCGCGACCGGCACGCCGCGGGCGCTCTATGCGGCGCTCCGGGCCCGCCAGCCGGTGCGGCACGGCGCGCTGGTAGAGCTTGGCGGCCCGGCGATCCTCTGCCGCAGCCCGGAGCTTTTCTTCGACATCGACCCGACGGGGCGGATCCGCACGCGCCCGATGAAGGGCACGGCCCCCAGAGGCGCCACGCCGGACGCGGACGCGGCCCTCAGGGCGGCGCTTCTGGCGTCCGAAAAGAACCGCGCAGAGAATCTGATGATCGTGGATCTCTTGCGCAACGACATCAGCCGGATCAGCCGGGTCGGCAGCGTGACCGTGCCGCGGCTCTTTCACATCGAAAGCTATGAAACCGTGCATCAGATGGTGTCGGATGTCGAAGGCGTCCTGACGCCGGGGCTGGCGCTCGGCGACGTGATCCGCGCGCTGTTTCCCTGCGGGTCGATCACCGGCGCGCCCAAGATCCGCGCCATGCAGATCATCCGCGCGCTGGAACCGTGGCCGCGCGGGGTCTATTGCGGCGCGGTGGGGTGGATCGCGCCGGACGGGGCGATGCGCATGGGCGTGGCGATCCGAACGCTGGTGATGTGGCCGGACGGTCGCGTGCGGCTCAACGTGGGCGGCGGGGTGGTGCATGACAGCGACGGCGGCGGAGAGTATGAGGAGGCGCTATGGAAAGCGCGTTTCGCGGACCTCTCCCCGACGGGCTGAAGGTCATAGAGACCCTGCGCCTGGAGCCGCGCGGCGCGGGGCTGATCCCGCTGCACCTGGCACGGTTGACGCGCAGTTGCGCGGCGCTGGGCATCGCTGTGGATCCGGGCGCTGTCCGGGCGCGGATCGAGCGGGTGCGGACGGCGGACGTGCGGCGCGCCCGGTTGACGGTCGATGTCGCCGGCCGCGTCGAGGTTGAGACCACCGCGCTCGATCCCCGGCCGGGACCGTGGCGGCTGGGATGGGCCGGGGCGCGGATCCTTGCCGGCGATCCCTGGCGCCGGGTCAAGACGACAGAGCGCGGGATCTACGACCGGGCCCGGGCGGCGCTGCCCGCCGCGCTTGACGAGCTGCTGTTCCTGAACGATCGGGGCCGGGTGGCGGAGGGCACGATTACCAACGTCTTCGTCGCCACCGAACGGGGTCTGGCCACCCCGCCCGTGTCGGACGGTGCCCTGCCCGGTGTGTTGCGCAGGACCCTGCTGGACAGCGGCCGCGCCCATGAGGCCGAGCTTTGGCCGGCCGATCTGGAGGGGGCGGAGATCTTCGTCGGCAACGCGCTGCGGGGGCTGATCCCGGCGCTGCTGGAGCCCCGCCGGACATGACAGGCACCGCGCGCGACCGCGGTGCGGACCGTTCCCGCCCCGCATGGTCTTTCGCGCGGCGCAAAGGGAGCCGCTCAACCCGATCTGCGCCGCCGTTGTCGGCGCCGACCGGGCGGCGGGAACGGGCGTCAGCGCGCCCGACGGCCCCGAGAATGCTGGCGCGGAACCCGGCCCCGCGCGCGGATCAGAACGGGATCTCGTCATCATCGGGCGCTGGACCGCGTTCACATGGCCCCGTGCTGGACGCTGATGGCGGTCCGCTCCGGACCCGCTCCGGCCCCCGCCGTGCCGGTCGCGCAGGTGCTGTCCCAGGGCGACCGGCCGGGCGCCGATCCGGGCGCGCTGGTCGCCCATGCCGACCCCGGCTGGAGCGCCGCGCATCTGGAGGAGGACGCCGGCACCGTGGCCGACGCCATGTGGCGCGCGCTCGCCCCCGGGGCCGCGCCCGCCACCCATGCCGCGGCTCATCGCTGGCGCCATGCCCGGACCGTGCGGGCGCTTGGCCGGCCGTTCCTCGACACCGGCGGCGGCTGCCTTCTGGGCGGCGACTGGGCGCTTGGCCCTTCTGCCGGGGATGCCTGGCGCAGCGGCCGCGCCATGGCCGCGCATGTTCTGGGCAATGCGGATACGGTGCGCTAGACGCGGCCCATGTCCTTTCGCCCCGACAGCCTCTCCGCCTTCGGCGCCGCGCCGTTCGACAGCGTGATCGACGTCCGCTCGCCCGCGGAGTTCGCAGAGGACCATGTGCCCGGCGCCGTCAGCCTGCCGGTCCTGGACGACGCCGAGCGCGCCCGCGTAGGGACGATCTACGTCCGGCAGAGCGCGTTCCGGGCCCGCAAGATCGGCGCCGCGCTCGTCGCCCGCAACGCCGCGCGCCATGTCGAGGGGCCGCTTGCCGATCACGACGGCGGCTGGCGGCCGCTGGTCTATTGCTGGCGCGGCGGGCAGCGGTCCAATGCCTTTGCCGCGATCCTGGGCCAGATCGGCTGGCGGGTGGCGGTGCTCGACGGCGGCTACCGGACCTATCGCGGGCTGGTCAAGACCGCGCTCTACGACCGGGCGTTCCCGGCGCGTGTGGTGCTTCTGGACGGGTTCACCGGCACCGCGAAGACAGAGATCCTGCACCGTGCCGCCCGGGCCGGCGCGCAGGTGATCGACCTGGAGGGGCTGGCGAACCACCGCGGATCGCTGTTCGGCGCGATGGGCCGACAGCCCGCGCAGAAGGGGTTCGAATCCGCCCTGGCGGAGGCGATGCGGGCGCTCGACCCCGCGCGCCCGGTTCTGGTGGAGGCCGAGTCCAGCAAGGTGGGCGAACGCGTCCTGCCCCCGGGATTGTGGAAGGCCATGCAGGCGGCACCGCGGATCACGGTGGAGGCGCCTTTGGAGGTGCGCGCCGCCTATCTGGCGCGGACCTATGACGACCTCTGCGCCGATCCCGGGCGGCTCGACGGTATCCTGGTATCGCTCATCCGGCTGCAGGGGCGGGAGCGGGTGGCGCATTGGCGCGATCTGGCCCGAGAGGGTCGGAATGCGGATCTGGCTGCTGAGCTGATGGCCCATCACTACGATCCGCGCTACGCCAGGCAACTGGACCGCGGCGGGGGCGGAACACTCGGGACCGTTACCGCGCGGCGGCTCGACGACACGGAACTGGATGCGCTGGGCACCCGGGTCGCCGAGATGGCCGACATGGCCGGGGCGCAGGGCTAGGAGTCGAACCCAGTTGGGGATTTCCGTTCGGGGCAATGTCGTGATCCACTCCGCATATCGTGCGGGGAGGGTGTCATGACGCGATACGATCCGACCGACGAGGCGTGGCGTTGCCAAAGCAGGCCATGGGCACGCGGCGGGACGACGATCGGCCGGCGGTGAACGGGATCTTCCACGTGCGGCGCACCGGGGCGCCGTGGCGCGACCTGCCGGACCGCTACGGTCCCCTCATCATGGGACAACCGCTTCGATTGCCGGGCCAGGCGCGCTATCCGTCTGAACGTGTTCGAGGACTTGGCCCGGCGCTCGCGGCGGTCACTGCGGTTGATCGACAGGTCCATCGTCCGCGCCCGCCAGCACGCCTCGGGCCGAAATAAGCGGGCGAGGATCTCGCCGTCGGCCGGTCCCGTGGCGGATTGAGCACGAAGATCCACGACGGCTGGATGGGCATCGCGCCGGCCGGGCCTTCGGCAAGACCACGGCCCCGATCCTGCTCGACCCGCTGCCGCCCGCCGCCGTGGCCGCGGATCGCGGCAACGACAGGCTTGCTCCGGTCGCGCGTGTCGCGGCCCGCGGCGGCACCGCCCATCTGCCGACGCGAAGCCGCGTCTGCCGTCAACCGTTGTCCCGAAGCTGGACCGAAAGCGCACCCTAGAGCGGGATGAAATCAGCCTGAATCGATAGAGGATTCACAGGCCTGCATTTTGGTGATTCACTGTTGCCGACCACAAGATGGAGGGCGAGTAGTGGGTAGAGCACTTTCAATGGACCTTCGAGAGAGGGCAATGGCGCGGCTGTTGGGGGGCGAGAGCGTGCGTCAGGTCGCAGCGGCCCTGGATGTGGCTCCGTCCAGTGTTGTGAAGTGGTCGCAGCGTTTGCGTGCGACCGGGAGTTGCGCTCCGGCAGGGACAGGCGGCCACCCGCCACGCAAGATTGCAGGCGGGCATGAGGCGTGGCTTCTGGAGCGGATAACGGAGCCGTTCACACTGCGCGGACTGGTGGTGGAACTGGCCGAGCGCGGGCTCAAGGTCGACTACCGCACCGTCTGGGCCTTCGTGCGCCGCACGGGCTACTCGTTCAAAAAAAGACCCAACTCGCCGAGGAGCAGAACCGCCCCGACGTGAGCCGCCGCCGTGTGCGCTGGAAGCGGCACCAGGGCCGGATCGACCCCCGTCGTCTCGTGTTCATTGATGAAACCTGGGCCAAGACCAACATGGCCCCGCTGCGCGGCTGGGCTCCCAGAGGTGAACGCCTGATCGGGCGGGCCCCGCATGGTCACTGGCGCACCATGACCTTTATCGCAGCGCTGCGTCATGATCGGATCGACGCGCCCTTTGTTTTGGACGGTCCCGTCAACGGCGAAGCGTTCCGGGCTTATGTCGCGCACGTGCTCGTCCCAACCCTGCGCCCGGGCGATGTGGTGGTTATGGACAATCTGGGCAGCCACAAAGGGCAAGCCGTGCGGCAGGCGATCCGTAACGCGAAAGCGCATCTACTTTTTCTGCCGCCCTACAGCCCCGACCTGAACCCGATTGAACAGGTCTTCTCGAAGCTCAAACACATGCTCCGCAACGCAGCCGAGCGCACAATGGAGGCAACGTGGCGCAGGATCGGGACACTGCTCGACCGCTTCAGCCCACAGGAGTGCGCGAATTACCTCGCCAATACTGGATACGCTTCAAGCTTATCTCATCATGCTCTAGGGCAGCAGATCGGCCGGGAGGGCGGACCAGATCGGCGACCACAGGAAGGTCATCGCGATCAGGATGGCGACCGACAGCCACAGGACCGCGCGCGCGCTGCCGCCGAGGGTCCCGATCCCGTCGTGCGGCTGCGAAAAGAACGCCGGACCGATGACGCGCAGGTAGTAGAACAGCGACAGCACCGTATTGGCGACGGCGACGATGGCGAGCCAGGCCAGACCGGCGTCGAGGGTCGCGGAGAAGAGCGCGAACTTGCCGAGAAATCCGGCCAGCGGCGGGATGCCGGCAAACGACAGAAAGGCCAGCGCCAGCGCGGCGGCGGCAACGGGTTGCGCGGGCAGCAAGCCGTTGTAGCCGGAGATGGCCGTGCGCCCGCGCAGATCCGCAACCACCGAGAAGGCGACGAGATTGGCGATGCCGTAGACGGTCATGAAGCCGAGCAGGGCCGGCAGCGCCTCGGGCACCGCGCCCGCCGCCGCCACGGCCATCAGGGCGTAGCCGCTCTGGCTGACCGACGACCAGCCGACCAGGCGGCGCACGTCGTCCTGCCAGAGCGCGCAGAGATTGCCGAGCGTCATGGTCGCGGCGGAGGCGAGCGCGATGAGAAGCGGCAGCGCCTCCACCCCCGGCGCCAGGGCGACCAGCCGGTAGAGCGCCACCGCCGCGGCCAGCTTGGGGATCACGGTCAGGAAGGCGGCGGCGGGCACGGGCGCGCCCTCTGCCACATCGGGAACCCAGGTATGGCCCGGAACGGCCCCCAGCTTGAAGAACAGCGCTATGAGGATGAGGGCCAGCCCGGTGAGGGCAAGGGGATCGTTCGGGATCGAGCCGGCAAGTTCGCCGTAATCGGAGCTGCCCGCCATGCCCATCACCAGGATGACGCCGATCACCAGGATCGCATTGGCCAGCGCGCCGACCAGGAAATACTTCATCCCCGCCTCAAGCGATATGGCCCAGTCGCGGTGGTAGGCGGCCAGGACGTATCCCGTGACCGACGACAGCAGGACCGCCAGCACCAGTTGCATCAGGTCCGCCGCGCCCGCCATCGCCAGCGCGCCGAGCGTCGAGAACAGCAGCATTGCGTAATACTCGCCATGTCGCCGGTCGGTCGCAAACCAGCGCGGCGCGAGACCGACGCACAGGATCGTGATCCCCGGTATCACGATCCGCGCCCATGTCGTCGCGCCGTCCAGCGCTTGCGTGCCGGAGAAAGTCAGGCGCTGCGCGTCGGATTGGCTCCAGCCCATGATCATGGCCAAGCCAAGGCCGCCGGCGGCGAGGATCGCGCACCAGTGGTGGCTGCGCCGCGGAAGGACCATCGCAAGCAACAGAATCGCCACCGCCGTCAGCAGAACCGCCAACTCGGGGGCCAGATCGCCAATCGGCACCTCAGCCCCCCGCGCCGATGGCGGGGATTAGCGACGGCGCGTCGATCAGCAACAACAGCCAGGTGGGCCAGATGCCGATCAGCACCACCAGCGCCAGCAGGGCGGTCAGCAACACGGTCTCTGTCCGGTTCAGGTCCGTAAAGCCCTTCCGCTCCGCCGGAAGATCGCCGAAGAACATCTGCCGCAGCATTCGCAGGAACAGCGCGGCGGTGATCAGGATGCCAAGAAGGCCGATGACGGCCAGCCAGGGATAGACGCCGAATGCGCCGACGAAGATCTGAAGCTCTGCCACGAAGCCGGCAAGCCCCGGCAGCCCCAGCGATGCGAACGCGGCCAGCGTGGCCGCTCCGGTCAGCCGCGGTGCGGTGCCTGCCAGCCCGCCGAAGTTGGGCAGGTGGTAGTCCTCGGCCCGTTGCCAGACCGATCCCGCGATGAGGAACAACGCCCCGGTGATCAGCGCGTGGGCGATCATCTCCACCACCGCGCCGGTGAGGGCCAGTTGCCGCGCGGTCTCGCTCCCCAGGGCCGACCCGGCGACGGCGATGCCGAGCACGGTGTAGCCCATGTGGTTGACGGAGGTGTAGGCGATCCGCCGCTTCAGGTTCTCCTGGGCGAAGGCGACGATGCTGCCCCAGACGATCGACACGACGCCGATGATCGCCAGGGGCAGCGCCCAGCGGGCGAAGGTCTCCGGCATCATCTGCAGCGGAATGCGGATCAGCCCGTAGGTGCCCATCTTGAGCAGGACCCCGGCCAGGATCGCCGAGGCGGGGCCGGGAGCGTTGACATGGGCCGGCGGCAGCCAGGTGTGCACGGGAAAGACCGGCGTCTTGATGCCGAAGCCGATGACGAACGCCAGGAACACCAGCCCCGGAACGACCCCCGCGGCGGCCAGCGGGGGGGTGTCGATCATCGCGCGCATGTCGAATGTAAGCGTCGGCATGTTCAGCGCCAGCACGATGATGCCGATGAGGATCAGCAGCGATCCGGCCAGCGTATAGATAAAGAATTTCAGCGCCGCGTGCTGCGCGTCGCCGTGGCCCCAGCGACCGATGAGGAAATACATCCCCACCAGGCTGAGATCGAAGAACACGTAGAAGACGATGAGATCGAGGGTGACGAAAAGGCCGATGGACACGCCCGCAAGAAAGGCCATCCAGGCGTAGTAGGCGCGGGCGTCGTGCAGCTTCATCGGCCAGGCGGTCGCGGCGACGAAGACCAGGGCGCTCACCAGGGCCAGCGACAGCGACATGCCGTCGACGCCGACGCGCCATGCAATGCCGAGTGCCGGGATCCACGGCACCTCGGCCACGGCGCGAAAGCCCTCACCCCCGGCTGCCCACACGACCATCAGCGCAATGAGCGACAGCGCGGCGGCGCCGGTGGCCGTCCAGCGCGACGCGGCTTCGGACAGGGGCGCGAAGGCAAGGACCAGAGCCGCCAAAAGCGGGATGAGAACGGCGAGTGTCAGCACGGGGTCAGCCTCCGAAGATCAGCAATCCCACGGCCAGCGCGAAGCCGACCATGAGAATGGTGTAATAGTGATGTGCAAGCCCGGTCTGCAGGCGGCGCAGGTCTGCCCCCGCCATCCCGGTGACCCGTCCCGTTCCGTCGGGAATGAGATCGCTCAGCCGCTCGCCCAGTCCTGCGCCGAGCGCGGCGAGCGCTGCGCTGCCCTGCACCGCGATGCCGATCGCACCGCGTGCGGCACGGGCCGATCCGGTCATGGCACCGGTGGCCGCGCCGGGCGCCAGGCCGTCGATGGTCGCGTCGTCGAAATCCGCGGCGGTTTGCGACAACGCCTGGAACGGTCGGATCACGGACTGGTCGATCGTGGTGTCGTCGAAATCCGCGGCGGTTTGCGACAGCGCATGGAACGGCCGGATCACGGCGTATTCGTAGAGCGCGGACAGGCCCAGCCACTCCGGCGTAGGGTCGGTGCTGTCTGCCCGCGCGGCATGGACTCCCGCCAGCACCCCGAACGCGACGGCGACGAGCGATGCGATCAGGCCGATCCGCGACCCGGACGGCAGTTCCGCCCCGATCCATGCCGCGACCGGCTCATTGACGGCCGGCAGCCACAGCGCCGACAGCGCGAGCGCTCCGCCCGACAGCAGCGCCAGCGCCGCCATCTCGCCCGGACGGGTGCGGGCATCGCGGGTTTCGCCGGGCCCGAAGGCCGCGACGGCGAACCGTGTGGCATAGGCGGCGCTCAATCCGCCGGAGACGATCGTTAGCGCCCCCAGAAGAGGCCCGGCATGTTCCAGCGCCTTGACCATTTCCTCCTTGCTCCAGCCGCCCGACAGCGGCGGAACGGCGGCCAGAGACAGCGCCGCGATGGCGGTCAGCACGGTGGCCGCGGGCAGGGAGGCGGCAAGCCCCATGCGGCGCAAGTCGAAACTGCCCGAGACGCGATGCGCGACGCCAGCGGCACAGAACAGCGCCGCCTTTGTCGCGGCATGGACGATCAGGTGCAGCACCGCGACGCCCGGATAGCCGGCGCCGACGGTGGCGATCATCAGGCCCATCTGCGCCGAGGTCGATCCCGCCAGCAGCTTCTTGGCGTGCGTCTGGCGCAGCGCCACGATACCGCCGAGCACCGCGGTGCCGAGGCCCACGGCAATCGCCGCCGCGCCGAAGCCGGGAGCCGCCGACAGCTGCGGGTGCAGACGCGCAAGGATATAGGCGCCCGCCGCGACCATGGTCGCCGAATGCAGCAGGGCAGATACCGATGTGGGGCCGTCCATGGCGCGGAACAGCCAGGGCGCGAAGGGCACCTGGCCCGCCTTCGACACCGCTGCCACAAGCAGACCGAACGCCGCCAGGGCCAGCGGCACGCCGTCGAGCGTGCCGAGCGCCGCGTAGCTGGCGCTGCCCGTCGCGCCCATCGTCGCCATCACCGCGAGAAACAGGCCCAGATCGCCCGCGCGCGTCAACACGAACGCGAAATTCGCCGACGGGCCGGGAGCCTGTTCGCGCCACTTGTGACCGATCAGCGCCCAGGAGCAGGCGCCGACGATTTCCCATCCGATCAGCAGCGTCACCAGGTCACCCGCGATGACGACCAGTTCCATGCCGCCGGTAAAGACCAGCATCAGCCCGACCAGCCGCGGCAGGCCGCGGGTGTCCTCCTGCGATGTGGCGAACAAGGTGATGGGCAGCAGGATCGCGGGCACCAGGATGGCGACCGACTGTGCCAGCGGGGGCAGGGCGGCCTGCAGCACGATGAGTTCCGACCAGACGAAGCGTCCGGTCCCGCCTCCGGCGACAAGCGCCAGTGCAAGCGTCGCCGCCGCCGCGACCGCGCCCATCGCGCCGAGCGTCGCCCGAGAGCCGCCGATCGCCCAGATGGCAAGTCCGGCGAGGACCGGGAAATATGCGAGCGCCCAGATCATTGCCTGAGGGTGTCTATGCTTTCGGTCACGTCGGCCTGGCGCTTGCGATAGACCGCGACGATCAACGCGAAACCGATGGCCAGTTCCACGGCCATCACCGCCATGACGATGATCGCCATGAGCTGGCCCTCCGGCATGCCGCCGAGGCTCAGGGACCAGAAGCCGATGATCGCCAGCAACGCGCCGTTCAGCATCAACTCCAGCCCCATCATCAGCATGACGAAGCTTTGCTGGCTGAGCGCACCGTAAAGCCCGATGCCGACAAGCGCGGTAGCCCCGAGAAGCACGATCGTCAGGGTCATCCGTGGCCTCCGTGATGGTGATGTCCGCCGCCGCCGCCGTCGGGACGCTGACCGGCGGGATCTCCGCCCTCGGTCAGTCCAGGGGGGCGGGAGCCTTCGTCCGCGGACCCGAACCGACCCTGGCGCGAGGAGAGGATCACGGCGCCGACCATGGTGGCCAGCAAGGTCACCCCGGCGGTTTCGAAGATCAGCATCGACGGGCCGAGCAGCTCAAGGCCGAGTTCGGTGACCACATCCGCGTCCGGCGCCACCGGGTTGGACGGTGGGCGCGACACCAGGATGGCCGCGGCCAATCCGAAAAAAGCCAGCACGCCCGCGCCGATGGACACCCGGTGCTGGTGAACCATGCTCATCGGGTTCAACCCCGCGGGATTCATCATGAACATGACCATGAAAATGGCCATGACCATCATCTCGACCGCCATCATGAAAACCGTCGCGACGCCGATATAGGGGGCGGACAGCAAGACCCCGATGGCACCGACCGCAACGAAGGACAGCATCAACGAGAATGTCGCGCGCACCATAGAATCGACGCGGAAGACCCGCCATCCGGTCCAGACGGCACATACCGCGAGAAGGGCGACCAGCAGATCCGTCATAGCGCGACGAGCCCCGAAATCAGCAGGTGGAGGAACGACAGCGGCAGCAGTACGACCCAGAGGATCCACATCATGCGGCTGGGCGTCGTGCGTGCGATCCGATTGCCCAGCAACACGATCAGCGCCATCAGCGCGGCGGTCTTCAGCCATAGCCAGACCGGCCCCGGCAGCAGCGGCCCCAACGGTCCGCCCAGGAACACCGTCGCGGCGATGGCCGAGACCGACACAAGCATCGCCAGCCGCGCCGTCTGCCACAAAGCGCGGCCCGCGCCGCTGGCCTCGGCCGAGGTGCCGGTGGCGATATCGGCGGCATCCGCGTAATCCATCGGTCCGCGCAGCGTCATCGCCAGCGCGACGATGAGGAAAAGCGGCAGGCCCAGCGGCTGCCGGATCACGTTCCAGATCTCGCGCTGGCTCTCAACGATGGCGATGAGCGACAGACTCTCGGCCGGCAGGGCCGCGGCGATCAGCACGAACATGGACGGCAGCATGACCGGCAGTCCGATGGCGGCATATCGATAGGCCCCGATCAACGGGAACGGCGCGTTCGGAGACCAGCCGTGCAGAAAGACGGTGACGATGACGAGCGCTTCGCAGGACCCCCAGATCACGATGCCGACCGGGCTGTCGATCAATGCGAGACCGGGCGCGAAGGGCACCACCGACAGACCGGCACCGGCGAGCGTCAGATACCATGCCGGCGCCAGATCCCTGTTCAGCCGGTCCGGCGCTTCGGTCTCTACCCGCTGGCGTGCGAAGAACGCGACGATCGACAGGTGCGACCGGTCGAGCATCGCGGCAAACAGCGTTCCGACCAGGAGGGTCCCGAGAACGACAAGGGCGAGAAGGACGATCATGCGGCCTCGGGCGTCTGGCAGGCGCGCAGGATCGCCGACGGCGGCAGGGAGGCGAGGATCAGCATCGCTTCGGACCACTCGGCCCCCTTCAGAAGCGCCGGAATGTCGGGCACCGAGGCGGTAACCGGCGTGCCCGAGAGCCAGCGCGACAGGCGGTCCCGCGCGTCGCCCGCACCGTCGACGGACCCCAGGCCGCCGGGCACGGCGCCCCGCATCCAGACGCCGCGCGGCTTTTTTCCGGCCGTCGCACGGTCCGCGGGACCGGCCAGGCCCAGCAGCCGCAGCATCCGCGCCGCGCAAAGATCCGGCGCGTCCGCGTCGGCGGGCTGGGCGAACGGCTGGGTCTCCACCGTCACATCGCAGATCACGTCGCCCTGCAAGGTCACCTCCAGCACAAGCCCAGGGGGGAGCATCGGCGCGAATGGGCCGAACCGCGCGGTGTACCTGTCGAGCTGCAGGCCGTCTCGGATATCGGGCCCGGTCATCGCCATCGGTCGCCCATAGGGCACGCCGCCCATCATGCCCTTACCGCCCTGTCCGTTCGGCCCGACGCCTTTCCATTTGTTGGGTGGCTCATCGGGAAGGCGGTCGCCCTCACCTTCGCCGCCCGCACAGACCTCGCGCCAGGCCTCCGCGATCCGTGCCGCGATCGCGTCGGGTTCGTCGTGGCCCCAACTTACCGTAACGCGGGGACGGGGGATCTGGTCATGGACACGCGCAAGAGGCGCGGCGGCCGTGCCGGGAATGTCGCCGGCAACCAGCAGGATCGCCGCATCCCGCGGGGTGGCGGCGGCCCGCAGGCCCGACCGGCTGAGCAGACGCTCCACATCGGCTTGCCGTCCCGGCCCGATGGCCGGAAACACGGGAGCCGGCGCGCGCGACATCAGCCGGGACAGCGACATCATTCCCACCGGAAGATCCCCTCGCGCCAGCCGTAGAGAATTCCGACCGAAAGGATGGTCAGGAACATGCCCATCTCGGCAAGCGCCTTTATGCCCTCTTCGACGAAAACGACTGCCCAGGGATACATGAACATCATCTCCATCTCGAAGGCCACGAAGAGCAGGGACATGGTGTACGGGCGGAAATGGAAGCGCTGCCAGGCGTGGGTGTCCGGTGTCCCGCCGCCAAGGAACGGCATCGCCTGAGGCGCAGTCGCATGCGCCTTCGGCAAGACCGCGAGGGCGAACAGAACCGACAGAACCGCCCAGCCCAGAATGATGCCAAAGGTCAGCAACGGCGCCTCGCTCTCGTCGCCCGCGTCGATGAGCGGCCGATATTATCAATGATCATCGTATGTTAACAGAGATCCATACGACATCAACAGTCTTCCAGTGCGGGAAGGTTCCTGAAAATCGTTCAGCGACGCTTGATCGGGACGGGCGGTTTCGAGGGCCTTGGTGCAGGTATCTGCCGGGCCGCTCGCGCTTGACGGCCGCCCTTCCCAGCGGGCGCCCCGGGGCGTAAACCGTGCACCGGATGCGGTGCGAGGACGCGCGCCGCCGTGACGGCGGAGCAGAGCCACTGACACGTTCCAGCGTGATCGAACGGCGTGATGGCCATTGCGACGATCTGCCGGGCGTTCCGAAAATGCCGATCCGCAGGAGGGCCTCAGGGATGCTTGACCGACACAGGCGCCGCGAACCACCAATTCGCTGGACGGCCCTCATGGACGACCCGCGTTGACTCCGGC
Organism: Palleronia rufa; assembly: GCF_000743715.1. GTDB lineage: Bacteria > Pseudomonadota > Alphaproteobacteria > Rhodobacterales > Rhodobacteraceae > Palleronia > Palleronia rufa. The sequence continues at coordinate 652,258 of NZ_JQEY01000001.1, read as the reverse complement.
GGCCCGTGTTCAGGCGGCGATAGGGATCCTTGACCGTATCGCGACCGGTGAGGCAGCAGAGCGCGCGCTCACCCGCTGGGCCCGCGGCGCGCGCTACGCCGGTTCCGGCGACCGCGCGGCGGTGCGCGACCACGTCTTCGACGCAGTGCGCCGCTGGTGGTCCTCTGCGGCGCTGGGCGGCGGTGAGGACGGGCGCGCACGCATGATCGGCCTTTTGCGCGGCATGGACAGCAGGCCCGAGGACCTTTTCATCGGCGGCGCCTACGGTCCGCCGCCGCTGACGGAGGCGGAGACCGCATCGCCTTTGCCGCTCGATCCGCTGACAGCGCTCGATTGCCCTCGGTGGCTGGCCCCGGAACTTCAGGCCAGTCTTGGCGGCGATTTCGCGCCGGTTATGGAACGGCTGCGGACCCGCGCCCCGGTGCATCTGCGTGTCTCCCTCTCGCGGAGCAGCCGCGACGCGGCGATCCTGGCGCTGCGCGCCGACGGGATCGACACACGCCCGCACCCGCTGTCGCCCACCGCGCTGGAGGTGACCGACGGTGCGCGGCGGATCGCGGGTTCGCGCGCCTATGCGACCGGCCTGGTCGAGTTGCAGGACGCGGCCAGCCAAGCGGTCGTGGACGCCATTCCCTTGGCCGGCGCGACCCGGATCCTGGATTATTGCGCGGGAGGCGGCGGCAAGACGCTGGCCATGGCCGACCGCCACGCCGCGCTTTACCATGCCCACGACGCGGCGCCTCGGCGGATGGCGGACCTGCCCGCGCGCGCCGACCGGGCCGGGCTGCAGGTCGCGCGGCGCGACACGGCAGACCTGCGGGCGGAACCGCCTTACGATGTCGTTGTCGTCGACGCGCCCTGTTCGGGGAGCGGCGCGTGGCGGCGCTCGCCGGAGGGCAAGATCCGCCTCACGCCCGCCCGCCTGGAAGAGTTGCGCGCGCTCCAGGCTGACGTTCTCGACGCCGCTCACGCGCATCTGCGTGCCGGGGGGGCGCTGGTCTACGCGACCTGCTCGCTATTGGAGTCCGAAAACGTGGTCCAGGCCCGCTCCGCCGCCCATAGGCTCGGGCTCGTCGTGATGTCGGAGATGCGTCTGACGCCCCTCGACGACGGTGACGGTTTCTATTGCGCCGTGCTGGCGGACAACTCATAGTTGCGCCGAGGCGCCTGTTCCGGCGACGCGAATTAACGCGCCCTTAAAGGTCTGCGGTCCATGACGGCCCCAGTACGAGGAGGCATCGTGTCCGACATCCGATTGACACCAGAAACGGTGGCCGCGGGCCTCGTGCCGCGGTCCTTCTTTCTGATCGGACTGGCGGTGGCCCTTCTTGGCGCGGCGCTTGTCTTGCCGTGGCGCGCGCCCGGCCTTGCGCTTGTGGCCGCAGCTACGACCTTCGCGACGATTGCCATCGCGGTTGTGGCAGTGGGCGGGCGCCGTGCCCTGTCGCGCCGGTGGCAGGCCAGGACGCTTCGCGCGCTCTTTGCCGAAGCGCGCCATCCCGTGACCCTGACCGACGCCATGGGCGACGTGCTGTGGACGCGCAAGGGGGCGTTGGACGTGCGCACGATCCTGGCGCAGACCACCGCCGATCCGGATGCGGTCCTTACCGACCTGCGCGAACAGGCCTTGTCGGAGGGCAGCGCCGAGCGGTGGGTGGGACGGGACGAAGAGCGCCGGCGTATGACGGTCCGCGACGCGGGTGAAGGCACATTGCTGTGGCAGGTGGAACCGCGCCCCGCGCCGCCCTCCCGCGCCACGCCCACGCTGGCTGGACCGACGCTCGGCTTCGACGCCCTGCCGGTCCCGCTGATCGAACTTGACCGGTCCGGCACCGTCGCCGTGGCCAACCGGGCCGCCCGGGACCTGCTCTGCATCGAACCCGGTGAGACGCCGCCGCTGGCGAACCTGCTCGAAGGGCTGGGCCGATCGGTCGGAGAATGGCTCGGAGAGGCCTTCGCCGGCCGCGCCGTTCACCGTCCCGAGGTGGGCCGCGCCTCCCGCGCGGCGGGCGACATCTTCGTACAGATCACGCTCGACCGCATCAATGCGGAGGACGACGCCCGATTGATCGCGGTTCTTCAGGATGCGACCGAACTCAAGACGCTGGAGGCGCAGTTCGTTCAGTCCCAGAAGATGCAGGCGATCGGCCAGCTTGCCGGGGGCGTGGCCCACGACTTCAACAACCTGCTGACGGCGATCAGCGGTCATTGCGACCTTCTGCTGCTGCGCCACACCGTGGACGATCCGGATTTCGCAGATCTCGAGCAGATCAACCAGAATGCGAACCGCGCGGCGAGCCTTGTGCGCCAGTTGCTGGCCTTCTCGCGCAAGCAGAATCTCCGCCCCGAGACGGTCGATCTGCGCGACACGCTGTCGGATCTCATGCACCTTCTGAACCGGCTGGTGGGCGAAAAAGTGTTTCTCGACGTTACCCATGAGCCGGGCGTGAAAATGGTGCGGGCGGACAAGCGCCAGCTCGAACAAGTCATCATGAACCTCGTGGTGAACGCACGGGACGCCATGCCTTCCGGCGGGCGTATTCATGTCACGACCGGCATGTCGACCTTGCATGAGCCCCTGACCCGCGACAGGGTGACCGTGCCGGTGGGCGACTACGTAGTGGTGCGGGTGGAGGATGCCGGCACCGGGATCCCGCCCGACCGGCTCACGAAGATTTTCGAGCCGTTCTATACGACCAAGCGCCAGGGCGAGGGCACCGGGCTGGGTCTGTCCACCGCCTATGGCATCGTCAAACAGACCGGCGGCTACATTTTTGCCGACAGTGTCGTCGGCGAGGGTACGATATTTACGCTATACTTTCCCGCGCATGACCACCCGGAGGTGAAGCCGGCCCCCGGAAAGGATGCCGTCTCGCCGCGCGCCGAAGCGCCCGCGACCGGTGTGATCCTCTTGGCGGAGGACGAGGCTCCGGTGCGCGCCTTCGCCGCACGGGCGCTGAAGCTGCGCGGCTTCACCGTGCTGGAGGCCGAGAATGCCGAAGCCGCGCTGGAGATTGCGACCAATCCCGACCTCTCGATCGACGTGTTCCTCTCCGACGTCATCATGCCCGGCAGGGACGGCCCGTCCTGGGTGCGCGAAGCGCTCGAATCACGGCCCGACGTGAAGGTCGTGTTCATGTCGGGCTACGCCGAAGAGAGCTTCTCCGAACATCAGGCGCAGATCCCGAGTTCCGTGTTCATGCAAAAGCCGTTTTCTCTGTCGGAGCTGATCGCAACTATAGAATCGCTCCTTTCGTAAGGCTTTCTTTACCATCTGCGGCCCACGTTGGGCGGGCCGGGACCGAATTCGGACTTGCAACGTTCTGTCTTTGATCTCATTGTGCGATCAAGAACAAGAGGCGAACGAAGCAGTCGTTGTCGTCGATAGGCGGACATGAAACAAGGAGCGCAACATGGGCGTGGCGGGCATTCTGGACATGGCGGACAAAAAGAACGCGGATAAGCTGAAGGCACTCGACTCGGCGCTTGCGCAGATCGAGCGGCAATTCGGCAAGGGCTCGATCATGAAGCTCGGTGGCGATAACCCGGTTCCGGATATCGCCTCGACCTCTACCGGGTCTCTGGGGCTCGACATCGCTCTGGGTATCGGCGGGATACCGAAGGGCCGGATCGTCGAGATCTACGGCCCGGAGAGTTCCGGAAAGACCACCCTGACGCTGCATTGCGTGGCGGAGGAGCAGAAGAAGGGCGGGGTGTGCGCTTTTGTGGACGCCGAGCACGCGCTCGATCCGCAGTACGCCCGCAAGCTGGGCGTCAACCTCGACGAGCTGCTGATCTCACAACCCGACACCGGAGAGCAGGCGCTGGAGATCACCGATACGCTGGTCCGCTCGGGTGCGGTGTCGATGGTGGTGGTGGATTCCGTCGCCGCCCTGACCCCCAAATCCGAGCTCGAGGGCGATATGGGCGACAGTTCCGTCGGTGTTCACGCCCGCTTGATGAGCCAGGCGATGCGCAAGTTGACCGGCTCGATCCACCGGTCCGGCTGTACCGTCATCTTCATCAACCAGATCCGCATGAAGATCGGCGTGATGTTCGGCAGCCCCGAGACGACGACCGGCGGCAACGCGCTGAAGTTCTATTCCTCCGTCCGGCTCGACATCCGCCGCATCGGCGCGATCAAGGACCGCGATGAGGTCGTTGGCAACCAGACCCGCGTGAAGGTTGTCAAGAACAAGGTCGCGCCGCCGTTCAAGCAGGTCGAATTCGACATCATGTATGGCGAAGGGATCTCCAAGACCGGGGAACTTCTGGATCTTGGCGTGAAGGCCGGTGTGGTCGAGAAATCGGGTTCCTGGTTTTCCTACGGGGACGAGCGGATCGGGCAGGGCCGGGAAAACGCCAAGGTTTTTCTGAAGGAGCATCCGGCGCTCGCCTATGAGATAGAGGACAAGATCCGCGCGAGCCACGGCCTGGATTTCGGCGGTTCCGAACGGTCTTCCGAAGATGACAGCGAACTGATGGACGAGTGAGCATCTGTCCTGAGCGCAAGGCCCGAAATGTCGCGATGAGCCTGACCGCACCGGAGACCTCCGACTATCGGAGGTTTGGTCAGGCGGCGTTGAAGCAATAGCGGGCGTTCGAACAAGACGCTGCGAATGACCCGAGAGAGCCCACATCACTTGATGCGGCGCGGCGACCGAACGGCGGCTATCGCGGATTGCGCTGCGGTGGCATCAAGGTGTTCTGTAGAAGTCTAGACCTGCCCACCTGAGCGTCCAGCAGCTGCACTAATCAAAGCTGCGGACCAGACGTCCAACCTCCGCTCGCTCGTGGCGTCGCCGCCTGACTGGACGGCCAAGAAGAGGCAAGGGTATGTCGACAAGGCCCGGGCAGTCGTCGCTGGCCTTCCAATTCCAAAGGATGCGCGGAGAGCTTTCGATCGTGCGGCGGACAGGGTGTCGTCATGAGCGGTAGGTGTCAGATCCCGCTTGATTGTATGGCCGCTTTTTGAAGAGCCTTGGCTTTTGGCGATGCCAGTCCTTGAGGGCGTCGATAGGCGTTCTGCCCTTCAGGACGGATTGCGGGAGCTGGCCGTTGTAGAGGCGGACATAGCGCAGGATCGTCTGCTCAAGGTCCTCGCCTGATCGGAAGCGATGACTCTGCAGGACGTCCTCGATCCGCCCGTTGAAGCGCTCCACCATGCCGTTGGTTTGCGGCCGCATCGGTGGTGCGAGGCGATGCTCGATCCCGAGGTCGGCACAGAGGCGGTCGAACTCGTGGTTGCCCGTGGCCGCGCGCTTGCGCAGGCCGAACAGCCGGTCGGTGAACTCCTTGCCGTTGTCGGTGAGAACACGTGTGATCTTCATCGGCGCGGCGCGCTCCAGGTCACGCAGGAAGCGGCGCGCGTTGGCGGCCGTCTTCGCTGGGTAGATGCGGACGAAGACCCATCGGGTCGCACGGTCAATCGCCACGAAGAGGTAGCGTCGCCGCTGCTCGTCCGGCATCTGCGGCAGGTATTTCACGTCGACATGCAGATAGCCGGGCTCATAGGCCCTGAAAGGCTTGTGCGCAGGCTTCGGCGCCTTTGGTGTGAGGTCGCGGAGCTTGCTCACCCCATGTCGCCGCAAACAGCGATCCAGCCCGGAGCGCGAGACGTTCGGGTTCAGGAACTCGCGAACGACGGACAGCAGGTCGTCGAGCGGCAACAGCAGAGCCTTCCGCAACGCTACGGCAACCGCCTCCTGGGCAGGGGTCAGCGTCGTCTGCAGCCTGTGCGCGGTGTGGCTGTGGTCGTGAACGCCATCCCGCTTGCGCCACTTCCAGACCGTCTGTTCGGAGATGCTGTAGCGCTCCGCAACCATCCACGCCGGCTCATCGCTCGCCTGCATCGCAGCTCTGATCCTGGGTGTCGTCGTCGCCTGCTTGTGAAGAGAGATCAGCATGATCGTCCCCCATCCCGAACCTCACGCAGAAACGACCTTGCCATGAAGAGCGCAGACCGGCGAGAGTCTATGTGATCGTCCGGGACTGAACAATTAGGTTCTACGGCACGATCGCCCATTCAGCCGATGCCGTGCTACGGCTCACGAAGCGGCTGAGCGAAACCGGCAAGGTTCCGGCTTTCTGCTATGAGGCCGGTCCCTGTGGATACGGTCTGCACCGGCTCCTGACCAAGCTCGGGTTCGAGTGCGCGGTAGTCTCGCCGGCGATGATCCCGCGCAAAGCCGGAGACCGCGTCAAGACTGACCGGCGCGACGCCGAGATGCTGGCGCGATTGTGGCGGGCCGGAGAGCTCACCCCGATCTGGACGCCGGACGAGGAGCAGGAAGCAATGCGCGATCTGATCCGCACCCGGGAGCAGGCGATGGATGCCCTGAAGGCCGCCAAACAACACTTGCAGAGCTTCCTCTTGCTCCACGGGCTGTCCTACCGAAATGGCATTTACTGGACCAAGCGTCATCGGCGCTGGCTCGCCGAACTGCGCCGCTTCCCCTATTCCCACCAGCAACTCGCCTTCGAGGAGTTGAAGCGCGCCATCGATCAGATCGAAGTCCGCGTAGCGATCTTGGACAAGGCCATCGAAGAGGCGGTCGCGACTTGGCGCTTTGCCCCTGTCGTTGATGCGCTGCGCGCCTTGCGCGGTGTGAACACCACGATCGCGGCGACGGTGGTGGCCGAGATCGGCGACATCACCCGCTTTGAGAACCCCCGCCAGTTGATGGCCTGGTTGGGTCTGGTGCCGAGTGAACATTCCAGCGGCTCCACGACAAGGCGGGGGCGCCTGACCCGAACCGGCAATGCCCTGGCCAGAACCATGCTGGTCGAAGCGAGCTGGTCTTACCGGCACCCGCCGAAAGAAGGACAGCCTTATCTGCGCCGGTCGGCCCACCTGCCGCAACCGATCCGAGATATCGGTTGGAAGGCGCAATCCCGGTTGTGCAAGCGGTTCCGCCATCTGTCGCGGGCGGGAAAACCTCAACCGCGCGTGCTGGCGGCTATCGCCCGTGAATTGTCAGGGTCCATCTGGGACATCGCCCGCAAGACGCCACTGCCCGCCTAGAAGGCCACGTCAGCCTGCGTGTGCAGAACGCTGGAGATGGCAGCCAAAGATGGGGAACCCTCGGCCTACGTTGGGACAGATATCCGAGCTTAGAGAGAGGCAAGCCCGCATCGAATAGCGTCAGGCGGTATCCAGTCCGCGGATGAGAGCATGATAGCCATCGGTTCGGATTGCCGTCTCCAGCGCCATGCACAGGCTATAGTTTTTGACCATCCCGCGACTGCGGGGTAGTGTTGGTGTGCTTGGAAAGCCTGAAGCGCTCATGAGAGCGTAGGATTCTGCCCCCTTCGGCATCAGACCCCTGGGTGTCTCTTCCATCTCTCGCTGTCTCCCTGCGCCATCGGTCGATCCGCACGACTTGACGCGCGACGTTCGGGAATACGTACCGACTGTCGGTTTGTAATCAAGGGGCGATCGAGAATGACCGAAGGGAACAGATCACACCGCCGCCATCGGATGGCCGCGTCCGACCGGCGCCAGGCGATCCTGGACGCCGCTCAATCGCTGTTCATGGAGCGGGGGTGGGAAATCGTGACCATCGCCGACGTCCTGGAAGTGGCCGACATCTCCAAGGGCGGCTTCTACCACCACTTCACCGCCAAGGATGACTTGCTGACCGGGATCGTGACCCGCATGACGGATCATGCGCTGGTTGCCGCTGAGGCCGCGCGGAAGGAAACCTCTGGTAACGCGCTTGCCCGTCTGAATGCCTTCATCGGCGGGTCGCTACGCTGGAACACCGAAAACCCGGACTCGCTGCGGGTCTTCGCCGAAATACTGGCTCGACCGGGCAACGATGTCCTGTTCCAGCGGATATTCGAGGCGACCTCTGCCACGGTGCAGCCGATCCTGACTGGGATGCTCGCGGAAGGTGTCGAGGACGGCACGTCCGATCTGGCCGATCCCGGACTCACCGCCGAGGTGATCGTTGGCTTGGCGCAGGGGCGCCGCGTCATCCTTGCCAATGCGATAGAGTCTGCCTTGGCCGGAGACACCGACGCGGCGGCGGCCGATTTTGACACAAGGATGGTGGCCGAGGGTGCGATATGCGACCGGCTTCTCGGTCTGCCCCGGGGCAGCGTCGCGCTGTCGAGCCCGCTGGAGTATCGTCGGATGTCCGTAGGGTTCGGCAACCGCGACAGTGACACGGCCCACGATCACGAAAAATGACGTTCACAAACATGCCGCGTCGGTCAAATCAGGCTCCGTTCGCCGCCTGCGGAACGAACATCCGGTCCCGCCTTCGCGCGGGATTTCACACTCTCCCGTAAACGATCCCTTGAGTCCGACCGGTCCCGCCGCATTGAAAAGGACATCCGCGGTCGGTCGGCCGGATCGCGCGACAGCGCAATGTTGCGTTGTCTTTTCCCCTCACCATGGCGTAGCCGGACGTCAGACAGTCACCAAGAACGGAAAAGCGCGATGCCGCGGCGGCTGAATACGATCCTGCGGGCCACCTACCTCAGGGCAAGGTCGGCCGTCCAGGCGCTCGGTCCCCTGCCCGCAGCGCAAACGCGCGTGGACGCGGCGGACGCCGAAAGCCCGGCATCCTACGGCGGCCCTCTGCGGATCCGGGACGCCGCCTGGGCGGAGGCGGAGGCGACCGCCCCGGACGCTCCCCCCCACTACGGCGCGGCGCTCGACCGTCTGGTACGCGCTGCGGCGCTCAATCCACGGCCGCCCACCGTCGGCGCCGAATACGACCGCATCAAGCCCCATTTCGACGCCGCCTTCTACTTCGCCCACCAATCGGACATCGCCGCCAAGCGGATCGACCCGGTCGCCCACTATATCCAGGCCGGCGCGCGGGAGGGACGCGATCCGACCAGCCTGTTCTCGACCCGGTCCTATCTGCGGCGCTATCCCGACGTAGCCGACCATCCCGGCACGCCTTTCGATCACTGGCTCACCCGGGGCCGCGCCGAGGGCCGCGACGCCGCCCCGGCGAGCCTTGCGGGCATGAACGAAGTGCTGGGGCTGACGGACGCGCAAATCGTCGACCGCCTCGCCGCGCGCCACGCCGATCTGCGCGATCGCCTGGCCACGGGCGAGCTGGGGCGCATGGTGACCCTTGCCGCCCGCCACGATCCCGCCGTGCTGCGGGTCTGGCCGGCCGCGCTGCGGCTGCGCGTGCTGCCCTTCTCCACCACCCGGATCACCGACAGGATCGCGTGTTTGTACCGGATGCAGGCGGCGCTCGGCTGGCGGCGGGCTCGCGCGGTGATCGTGACCGGCGGGGACGGGGGGCCGGAGCCGGTCGTGGAGCGGACGCTCGCCGCCGCCGTGGCCGCCTTCGGCGCCGCGGACGTCGTGGTGCTGCAGACCGCGTCCCTGCCGCCCGCGCCCCTGCCCTTTGTGCCACCGGGGCTGCGCGTCCTGCATATTCCCGATCAGGCGCGGCGCCACCGGGACGACAACACGCGGCTCCTGGCGGATCTGCTGCGCAGTCTGCGCCCGGCGGCGGTGATCGCCGATCACGCCCCGCTCTTCTCGGCGGCGCTGCAAAGCTACGGGCGGGCCCTGCGCGCCGGTTTCAACATCGCGATGATCGCGCCGTGCGACCAGCCGACGCCTCTGGGGCACCTGATACCCGCACGCGAGGGGATGCTTTACCGGATCCTGCCGATGATCGACCTTCTGATCTGTGAGGACCCCATCGTGCGTAACAGGCTGGCCGACGCGCATCACCTCGACGCCGCCGACCGCGGCCGGCTGGTGCCGATCGCCGACCTGGAGGCGCCCGGAGCGTTCGAGGCCGCAATTGCGGCCCCCCGCCGAGGAGATATGGCATGAGCACGATCACCCTCGCCATGACCGTCCATGCCGAGACCCACGTCGCCGGTCCGACCATGCACAGCGCCGAAGCCGCCATCGCCGCGGCCGAGGCGGCAGGCCACTGGGTCGAACGGCTCATCGGGATGGATACGCCGACCGCGGCCGCGCGCGCCTATTTCAACCGGCCCGCCTTCGCGCCGTGGCGCCGGATAGAGGTCGCGTGCCGCGACCAGGGCCTTGCGCGCAACGCGCTGGTGGCAGAGGCCCAAGGCCACTACGTGGCCTTTCTGGATGCCGACGATCTCTTTTCACAGAACTGGCTGGCGAACGCGGCCGATTGCCTGGACGTCGCCGGGACCGCCGGCCGCCGGGTCATCGTGCACCCCGAGCTGAACTGGCAGTTCGACGCGATCCAGAACGTCTATGCCAACCCCCCGCAGGACGATCCGTTCTTCTCGCCGCATGTCATGTCCACCGCGAATTACTACGACGCGCTCTGCATGGCGCCGCGCGCCGCCTGGCAGGAGCTCGGGTTTCCCGCGCGCGACGTGGCCGGCGGTTTCGCGATGGAGGATTACCAGTGGTTCGTGGAAGCGACCGCGCGCGGCTGGGAGCATGACGTGGCCCGCGACACGATTATCTTCAAGCGCCGGCGGGACCTGTCCCAGAGCGTCGAAGCCCGCGGGCGCACGGCGCTCATCCGCGCGATCGAGCCCCTGGCCATCGACCGGGTGCGCCACATGGCGGCCGGCACCGCCGGGGGCGGGTCCGACAACGGATAAGGCCGATCCCCCCGGTACGCCGAGGCGAGCCCAGCGATCCGCGTCGTGGTCCCGCCGATCAAACCCGCCGACGCGATGCCTCCGTTTCGATCCACGCCCCGTGTGGGGGGGCGACGTGCTCCTCGCCCGGCGAGACCTTGTTGGCCCAACAGGCCCTCACTTGCATATTTGGACGTCTTTGAGAACGTTTGGCGAACGGATCAGTCGGCTGAGGCTCGGAGATACATGGCGACATCTTCGCCAGCGAACTTGTATACGCGTCCATCGGCAACGCGCTCGGCGCTGATCGGGTATTCGGGACGATTGGGATTGGCTTTGATAGTGTAACCGCCCCCCGACGGCATCACTGTGCCAAGGTGGGATCACAACAATCCAACTTGGGAGGCGGTCATGTCGGCTCACCACATATGGTGAACTCGCGTGCCTCGAAGCAGGGGCCCCTTCCAAAAGGGCTGAAGGCCTGTCCTGCGTTCCGTCCTACCGGATTACTTCTAGGAGTAAGCGCAGGGCGGGCCGACCGTCAAACTTTTTGTCACCTCTGACGGTTTCAGGCCGGGACGGTGTATGCCTCGGATTTAACCCTAAATGGGATTACATAACACCCGTCCCGGACGTTCCGGTTGCCGTGGAGCGGAGCGGCCCTCGGTTCGCGCTTTGGTTGCGACCCACCGCCGCGGTGAAATCCGTTGCAGAACATACGGGAATTCCGTATGGTGCCAGCATGAGCGACAGGTTCGACCCGGCCAAGGATGCGATCAACCGGGACCGACACGGCCTGCCGCTGCTCTTCGGCGATGCCGTCATGGCGGACCCGGATCATCTGGTCGTGCCGACGATCCGCCCCGAAGACGGCGAGGAGCGCTTCAAGGCCGTGGGCTTAGTCTACGGCAAGCTTTATGCCGCCGTGTTTGTGTGGCGCGGCGACCTGCCCCGGTTCATTTCGGTCAGAAGGAGCAATCCAGGTGAAGAAAAACGATATCGCGATCCCCGCTGACCCTTCCGATTCGGAAGACGGCGATGTGACGTTCGAGGGCCTCGAGCGCGGTCAGAGGGCCCGGCTGATCCGCACCGCCCGCACTCGGCTGGGTCTGTCGCAGCCCGAGTTCGCCCGGCGCTTTCACGTTCCTATCGGCACGCTGCGCGACTGGGAACAGGCCCGCACCACCGCCCCGGATTTCGCCGTGGCCTACGTTCGCGTCATCATGCAGGATCCGGACATGGTGGCCTCAGCCGTCGGCTAGTACTACAGTTGCATATGGCTTTGTTGCGCAAAGACTGGGTGAGGGATTCATCTCGTGAATCCAGCGTGGTAGCTGTCCTGCATGAGCAGACCGATCCCGCCGAGCTACAAGACAAAGAACTGGCCGGCCTACAACGAAGCGCTGAAGCAGCGTGGTTCCCTGACGATCTGGTTCGATCCAGACATGCCTGACGATGAAAGTCCTTTTTGGCATGGCGCTCCGACAGACGACCGGGTTCATTGAAAGGGCTTTGTTGCGCAAAGACTGGGTGAGGGATTCATCTCGTCAATCCAGCGTGGTAGCTGTCCTGCATGAGCAGACCGATCCCGCCGAGCTACAAGACAAAGAACTGGCCGGCCTACAACGAAGCGCTGAAGCAGCGTGGTTCCCTGACGATCTGGTTCGATCCGGACATGGTCTGGGTGCGGCCGCCGACCGGCAAGCGAGGCCGGTAGCCGTTATATAGCGACGCCGCGATCCAGACATGCCTGACGATGAAAGTCCTTTTTGGCATGGCGCTCCGACAGACGACCGGGTTCATTGAAAGCCTCCTGCGCCTGGTCGGCCTCGACTGGGCGGTGCCCGACTTCAGCACACTGAGCCGGCGCCAGAAGACCTTGTCCGTGACTATTCCCTACCGCGGCTCAGATGGGCCGCTGAACCTGTTGATCGACAGCACCGGCATCAAGGCAGAGGGTGAAGGCGAGTGGAACGCCCGCAAGCATGGCGGCGCGAAACGCCGTCTATGGCGCAAGATCCACATCGGCGTCGAYGAACRSACGCTGGAGATCCGAGCCATCGAGATCACCGGAAGCAACGTCGGGGACGCGCCCATGCTGCCCGAGTTGCTCAACCAGATCCCCGCCGGCGTGGAGATCGGATCGATCACCGCTGACGGAGCCTACGATACGCGCAAGTGCCATGACGCCGTCGCCGACCGCGGCGCCCATGCCGTCATACCGCCGCGCAAGAATGCCAAGCCGTGGAAGCCATCAACCCCAGCCGCCATTGCCCGGAACGAGGCTCTGCGCGCATCGAGATACCTCGGCCGCGCCATCTGGCGAAAATGGAGCGGATACCACCGCCGGAGCCGCGCCGAGACGAAGATGCATTGCGTGAAGCTACTGGGGCAGAGCCTCCTGGCGCGCGACTTCGATCGCCAGGTCGCCGAACTTCAGGTCCGCGCCGCCGTGCTGAACGGCTACACCGCGCTCGGCATACCCATCACAGAGCCTGCGGGATAAGTGCGTCCGGGGAAAGGGGAAGTCCGGGATTTACGGTCTTTGCGCAACAAAGCCCATCTTCATCGAACGACGAGACCTTGTCCGGTTGTCCATCGGGGCGCCATCGGTTTGAGCCCGATAGGCGACGGTTCGAGGACAATGGTCGCGTGGTGCAGCCTCACATACGAATGCGTCTATCTGCACGCCCGGGAGACCGGCCCGCAGGCCAAGGCAGGGGTTGGCAGATGGATCGCCTTCTACAACCACCGGCGGCCACACGCCGCCCATGGCGGACAGCCGCCAGACGTGATCTCCCACGCTGGCAACACGATCATGCAACCTGACCAGAAGACCCGAAGAGAAGCTTAGATCCCGCCAGATCCTGTCCAAGAGATGGGGAGCAGTTCAATGGTGCCGCAGGTCGCGCCGGATGCGATCGTGCTCTTCGACGGCGCGCCCCAGTATGCGGCCCGCGAGGGCGCGCGGGATCACCTACGAAATCCTCATCAAGGGGCGGCGCGGGCGTCGGACGCCCAAGGCCCATCACCTCAACAGCGTCGATAACCTCTACCTCAAGCGGAAGGACTGGTTCCGCAAGCTCTGGCGCGGTCCGGCCACGAAGAACCTTGATAGCTTTCCCGATGGATGGCGGCCCGGCGGGGCACTGATCCCGTCGCGCTATTCCGGTCGATCGTCGCTGGGTCAGGAGAGCGCCGACACGGTTTGCTGACATTCCCCCACGTTCGTGAAAACGGCATTCGGAACTGTCACTTTTCGCGAGTTATACAAGCGGCAATTCGCGCTGTCGCGTCACCTGACCCAGCGTCCGGGAATTGGGCGTGTCCTGTGCGGCCAGGCTCATCGCGGGATTTCTACGTTTGCGTCGCAAGACAAGTGCTTCCCTTTCCCCGCGCTTGGCGCGAGGAGGGCATATGTCGATCCTCACCTTCCTTCGTCGAAACGCACCGTTCCTGACGGTCGGCGTTCTGCTTACCCTATCCTCTTCCTTCGGGCAGACGTTCTTTATCGCCGTGTTCGCGGGCCAGATCCGGCAGGCGTTCGATCTGTCCCATGGCGATTGGGGCGTACTCTATTCCGCCGGGACCACGGCATCGGCCGCGGTGATGATCTGGGCGGGTCTGGCGACCGACACGTTCCGGGTGCGGGTCCTGGGCCCTGCGGTTCTGCTCCTTCTGGCGCTGGCTTGTGTGCTCATGGCGGTGGCTTGGTCGCGCACGACACTGGTCTTCGCCATCTTCGCGCTCCGCTTTGCCGGGCAGGGCATGGCGACCCTGGTGGCGACCGTGGCCATGGCGCGCTGGTTCGTCGCGTCGCGGGGCAAGGCGCTGTCCATCAGCCGGGTCGGCGTGGGTCTGGGAGAAGCGTTCCTGCCGCTGATCTTCGTGGCCCTCATGGGCGCATTCGACTGGCGGATGCTCTGGCTGTTGGCGGGCGCCATCGTCCTGCTGATCCTGCCGATGCTGCGACCGCTTTTGACGTTGGAGCGCACGCCCCGCAGCATTGCCGAAGACGACCAGGCCCTGGGCATGGGCGGCGGGCACTGGACCCGTGGGCGGATGCTGCGCCATCCGCTGTTCTGGTTCCTGGTGCCGATGCTGATCGCACCGCCCGCCTTTTCGACGGCATTCTTCTTTCACCAGGTCCATCTGGCGGAGGCAAAGGGTTGGAGCCACGTGGGGCTCGTGTCGCTGTTTCCGGTGTTCACGGCGGCGTCCTTCGTGTCCATGTTCGCCGCCGGCTGGGTGGTGGACCGCATCGGAACCGCGCGCCTGATGCCGCTGGTCATCCTGCCCATGGCGGCCGGTTTCGCGGGGTTTTCGGCGGTCCCGACGCTTTGGGCGGCGGGGATCTTCATCGCGCTGATGGGGCTGACGCAGGGCATGGCGAATACAGTGCCGCCGGCGTTCTGGGCGGAATTCTACGGTGCGCGCCATCTGGGCGGGATCAAGGCGCTGGCCGCCGCGCTCATGGTGCTCGGGACGGCCATCGGGCCTGCGGTGACCGGCGTGCTGATCGACCGCGGACTGGCGTTTCCGCAGCAGATGCTGGGGATCGCCGTCTATTTCGTGCTTGCCGCAGGGCTGGTCGGGGTCGGGATCGGGCGGGCGCGCAGGTCACTTCCGGCGTAGGTACACGTAGAATGCGCCCGCGCCGCCGTGGCGGTGATGGGCCTGGGCCACCTGCAGGACGAGCGCGGACAGGGGCGGCGTGGACAGCCAATGCGGCACCTGATGGCGCAAGATGCCCCGCCGGACGGGAACGGGGGTCCCGTCGTCCCGGTCGCGGCCCTTGCCGGTGATCACCAGCACCAACCGCTTGCCGTCCGCATGGGCCGCAAAGAGAAATCCGGTCAATCGGGGATGCGCCTCTTCCAGCGTCAGGCCATGGAGGTCGATCCGCCCGTCCATGACCAGCTTGCCGCGCGTCATCCGCCCGAAGGCCTTGGCATCCATGCGCAGCGGCTGGCCCGCCAACCGGTCGGACAGCGACGGCTCGGTCCGGATCTGCGACGGTGCGGCCTGTGCCCTGCCACCCAGACGAAAGCCGGAGAGGTCGGCGCGCGGGGGGGTGTCGGAGGGGCGCGGCTTGGGCGCCAGCGCGTCCGGCAGGGCGGTGCGCCGCTGCGGGTGGAGGGGCGAGGTCCGGTCGGCCACCTGCTTCCAGAGCGCGCGTTCTTCCGGGCGCAACTCCCGGCGCCGGGCCATCAGAGCGGCTCGGCCAGCGCATAGGCTCTCTGGATCGGCATCAGCACGACCATCCGGCCCCCTTCCTTGACCGCGCCGGCCCGCGTACCGGCAGCCTGCCCGGTGCCAAAGAAGATGTCCGCCCTCTGCGCCCCCTTGACCGCCGCGCCAGTGTCCTGGGCGATCATCAGGCGGCGCATGTTTTCGGCGCCGTCGGTCTCGATCCAGACGGGAGCACCAAGCGTGACGCGGGACGGGTCCACGGCGATGGACCGGAGCGCGGTGATCGAACGGTTCATGGCCCCCAGCGGTCCGCGGTCCGCGGGCACCTGGTTGACCTCACGAAAGAACACATAGGACGGGTTGCGCTGCAGAAGTTTGCGCCCCTCCTCGCCCTTTTCGCGCACCCAGTCGCGGATCCGGTCGGCGCTGACGGAGTGCTCGTCCAACTCTCCCAAGCGGATCAGTTCCTTGCCGACGGACCGGTATTCGTGGCCGTTCTTGCCGCCGTAACCGACCCGAAGCGCGGTCCCGTCGTCCAGGCGCACCCGACCCGACCCCTGAACCTGAAGAAAATAGACATCCACGGGATCGTCGATCCATGCGATCTCCAGTCCCCGTCCGGTGAGGGCGCCGGATTCCTCGATCTCGGCGCGGCTCAGGAAAGGGCGGTCGGCAGCCTCATCCGGCAGGCGGTAGATCGGGTACTGATAAGGGCCGCCGCGATACCGGGAACCGCGCAGCTCCGGCTCATAGTAGCCGGTGAAGAGCATCGGCGTGCCGTCCTCGATCAGGACGGGGCTGAAGTGCAGCTCGAAAAAGGTGCGGGCATCGTCCCAGTCCGCGGCGGTCTTGCACAGCACCGTCCAGTCCGGATCCTGCATGTCGCGGCAGGTCTCGCGGAAGACCGCCAGGGCCGCCGCCTGGTCATCGGCCTCCCAGCCCTCCAGTTCCGAGAATTCCAGCACGCGGTAGGTCACCGGCCCCGCCTGCGCGCCAGTCATGGCGGAGAGCCCCAGTGCGAATGACAGTACCGCGACGACGGCACGCATCACTCGCCCGTGGCGACCAACTGCCAGTTCGGATCGTCCGTGCCCATGGGCCGTCCGAACGTCCAGGTGTCGTGCTGGCGTTTGATTTCGTTCGGATCGCCCTCAACCACGGTGCCTTCGGCGTCCCGGACCACGGTGGTCAATTCAGCCAGAAAACGCACGGTGACCTGCCCCTCCCGGGTGTCCCTGTCGAAGGTGGCGCGGCGCAACTCCACGTCGCGGACCCCAACGATCTCGCTGTCGATTACCAGGCCCTTTTCCTTGCGTTCCGCGATCACCGCATCGAACGCCTCTGCCACATCGGGGCCCAGGAATCCCCGCACATCGGATATGTCGCCGCTTTCGAAGGCGGAAAATATCATCTCATAGGCCTGCCGCGCACCGGTAAGGAATTCGCTCACCGAAAAGCCTGGCTCCGCCATCTTCATCGCGGCCAGAGCCTTGGCGCTGTCCGAGCCGTCCTCCACGTGGTCGGTGATGTCGCGGTCCGGACCGCCCTCTATCACTTCAAGCTCCGGGCGCGCGCGGGTCTGGGCCGAAGACGCCTGGACCTGCGGCTTTTCGAACCCCTCACGGGTTCCGAGGACGTTTTTCAACCGCAAGATGAGAAATACGGCGATCCCGGCAAGGACCAGCAACTGAATGACGGCAGAGTTCATGGGGCCTCTGGTGTTCGGGCGGGTGAAATCATCGCAATCCGTTCCTATCTAGGATCGGGTCGGGTTCAAGTCCACCATTCCCGCCCGAAGACCAGGAGATGCGCCATGTGGCTACTTGCCGCCTTCATCGCGGTTCCGTTGATCGAAATCGCCCTGTTCATCCAGGTCGGCGGGGCCATCGGCCTGTGGCCGACCCTGCTGATCGTCGTGGTCACGGCGATCCTGGGAACGTCCCTGGTCCGCTCTCAGGGGGCGCTGGCGCTGAGCCAGGTCAGACGCTCCTTCAATGAGCTGCGCGACCCCGCGGAGCCGCTGGCCAACGGTGCGATGATCCTCTTCGCCGGCGCGTTGTTGCTGACGCCCGGGTTTTTCACGGACGCCTGCGGCTTCGCGCTGCTGGTGCCCGGGGTCCGCAAACTGCTTATCAAGGAGATGAAAAAGCGCGTCCGGGTCCAGGCGTTTTCGACCCGGGACACGGCCGGCCCCGCCCGCCCCCGGGAGCAGCACACCCGCCACGCTCAAGGAGACGTGATCGACGCCGACTATGCAGAGGTCGAGATCAGGAGCCCCGATCCCGACCGGCGCCCGTCCGGCTGGA
Source organism: Palleronia rufa (assembly GCF_000743715.1). Taxonomy (GTDB): domain Bacteria; phylum Pseudomonadota; class Alphaproteobacteria; order Rhodobacterales; family Rhodobacteraceae; genus Palleronia; species Palleronia rufa. Next base: position 634,199 of record NZ_JQEY01000001.1, on the reverse strand, counting down.
CCAGCGGTGGGTCCGATGGTAGGTCCGGACGCCAATAGAACCGGGAGACCCACCAATGGCCGAAGAGACCGACACGAAGCCCCCCGAAGCACAGAACGGCGCCCCCCCCGCCGTTCCGCAGATCCGCCCGCTGGCGCAGTACATCCGCGACATGTCGTTTGAAAACCTCTTGGCGCAGAAAGGCATCAAGGGACAGGTGCAGCCGGATGTGTCGGTACAGGTCAGCCTGGACGCCAAGAAGCGCGATCAGGACGACCAATACGACGTGATCGGCAAGTTCACGATCCGCTCCAAGAACAAGGAGTCGGAGGACACGCTGTTCCTGATGGAGCTTGAATACGGCGGCGTCTTCCAGGTGTCGAACGTCGCCAAGGAGCAGCTTCACCCGTTCCTGCTGATCGAGGCGCCGCGGCTGATGTTCCCCTATATCCGCCGGATCGTGTCGGATGTGACGCATGACGGTGGGTTTCCGCCGCTGAACCTGGAGCCGATCGATTTCGTGGCACTTTACCGCCAGGGCATCGCCCAGCGCGCCAAGGCCCAGCAGCAGCAGCCCACCGGCACGGCCTAGAGCGCTTTCCAAACCGCCGCATCGCCCAGACGCTCGACGAAGGCGGCGTGGGCGGCGGCCTCTGCGTCGGTGATGCGCGGGGGCAGGGGTGCCGGGCGCGGATGCGGCCGCCAGGCGGTGCTGCTGGCGGTCTCCCTCTCGGGAGCCGTGGACAGACCGAAATCCGGCTGCCGTCCACCGATCAACTCCAGGTAGACGTCAGCCAGGATCTCGCTGTCGAGGAGGGCGCCATGCAGCGTCCGGCTGGACGTGTCGATCCCGAACCGCCGACAGAGCGCGTCCAGAGATGCTGGCGACCCCGGGAACCGCTTGCGGGCGATCGCCAGGGTGTCGAGCGCCTGATCCTGAGGTAAAAGGCGCAGCCCCGCCCATCCAAGCTCTGCATTCAGGAATTTCATGTCGAACGCGGCATTGTGGATCACCAGCCGCGCGTCGCCCACGAACTCCAGGAAGGCCTTTGCCACGTCGCGGAACACTGGCTTGTCGCTCAAAAACGCGTCGCCAAGGCCGTGAACCTCGAATGCATCCTGGGGCATGGACCGTTCCGGGTTGATATACTCGTGGAACACCCGGCCCGTAGGCATATGGCCGATCAGTTCGATCGCACCGATCTCGACGATCCGATCGCCGCTCTCGGGCTCGAATCCGGTGGTTTCGGTGTCCAGGACAATCTCACGCATGGCGGTTCCTCAGATCCTCGATCAACCGTTCGACATGCGCGCGAGTTTCGGCCATCGACACGGTCGGCACAACCACGTCGGCACGGGCGCGCTTTTCCGCGTCTGGCATCTGGCGCGCCAAAATAGCATCGAACCGGGCATCGGTCATGCCGTTTCGGGCCAGGACGCGCGTCCGCTGCACCTCAGGCGGAGCAGAGACCACCACGGTCAGGTCCACCGCATTTTCGCCGCCGGTCTCGAAGAGCAGCGGGATGTCGAGCACCACCATCGCCGCCTGGGTGTCAGAGACGAAAGCGGCACGGTCCCGCGCCACCAGCGGATGTACGATCCGCTCGATCCGGGACAGGGCGTCCGGATCCTCCGCGATCCAGTCCGACAGCGCCGCGCGGTCCACGCCATCCGGTCCAACAGCCAGCGGGCGCACCGCGCGGAGGGGTGCGACCGCGGCGCCTTCGGGCCCGTATAGCCGATGCACCGCCGCGTCCGCGTCCCAGACAGGCACCCCCAGATCGCGGAACATCGCCGCGGTCGTGGACTTGCCCATCCCGATCGAACCGGTCAGCCCGATCCTGAGCGGCCCGCTCAAGACCGCAGCACCGCGTCGCGCAGCGCGTCGTCGACGTCCGGGCGCCTGCCGAACCAGCGCTCGAACCCCGGGACCGCCTGGTGCAAAAGCATCCCCAGCCCGTCCACCACCCGACAACCGCGTGCCCGGGCCGTCCGCAAAAGCTCTGTCTCAAGGGGAGTATAGACCAGATCGGTCACCAGCGCGTCCGGTTCCAGCCCGTCCAGCGGAACGCGGAACGCGGGCTCGCCCTCCATCCCCAGGGATGTCGTGTTCACCACCGTCAGAGCGTCGTCGAGCATGTTGCCCGCCTGCCGCCAGTCGTAAACCGAGATACGCGCACCGAACTCCTGCCGCAGAGAGTCCGCGCGGGACCGGGTGCGGTTCGTCAACCGGATTTCCGGCGCGCCGGCGTTGAGCAGCGACACGACCACCGCGCGCGCCGCACCGCCAGCTCCGAACACCGCCGCCGGACCCGCGGGCGCAGACCAGCCCGGAGCACCCTGCCGCAAGTTCTCGATGAACCCGACGCCATCGGTGTTATCGGCCAGAATCGTCCCGTCCTCACGAAACACCACCGTGTTCGCCGCCCCGATCAGCGCCGCCCGGTCTGTTACGCTGCCGGCCAGATCCACGATTGCCTCCTTATGGGGGATCGTCACGTTGCAACCCACGAAACCCATGCGCGGCATGGTCTCAAGCACACGGCGGAGGTTCTGCCGCGACACCTCCAGAGGGACATAGTGGCCCCGGAGCCCGTAGCGGCGCAGCCAGTGGCCATGAAGCACGGGGGATCTGGAATGGGCGACAGGCTGTCCCAGCACGGCTGCCAGGGGGATCGGGTCGGTCATGACTCCAGATAGCCGCGGTCGATGAGCCACGACAAGAGTGGCAGCATCGGAAGCCCCAGTACGGTGAAGTAATCTCCGTCTATGGCGGAAAAAAGGCGCATGCCTTCTTCCTCCAGCTTGTAGCTGCCCACCGCGTGCCGGACGCTGTCCCAGTTCCGCGCCACATAGGCGTCAATATACCGCGCGCTCAGCGGACGCATGGCAAGCCGGGCAGTCCCGACGTGCCGCCACACGGGGGCGGGGCCTTCATGGGCAACGACGGCGGAGTGAAGCAGATGCCTCTTGCCCGACAGCGCAGCAAGCTGCGCGCGGGCGGTTTCGGGCGTGTCGGGCTTTGACAAGATCCGTCCGCCGAGATCGAGCACCTGATCGCAGCCGAGCACCAGGTCTCCCGGCCGGCGGCCGGCAACCTTCCGCGCCTTGGTCTCAGCCAGCGCCTCCGCGATGTCGCGTGGCTTGGTATCTTCTGCGGCAAGGGACAGCTTCATGCTTTCTTCATCTATCCGTGGCAGGTCTGTGGCGAAGTCCAGCCCCGAGGCCCGCAGCAGCGAAGCGCGTATCTCTGAACCGGAGGCGAGGACAAGCATGCTGGCAACCCTGTGGACAACCGCGGTACGGCGACGGGGACAGATCATGTCATCGTCGTTCTCGCCGAATAACCCGCTTCTTGCCCCGGATCCAACCGCATTCCGTCCACGGAGACCGAGCCGCAATCCCGTCCTGCGGATCGATGCCTGTCAATCCCAGACCATCCATAGAGTTCTCCACATGGGAATACGACAGTTACTTCGTACCTAACATACTACTATAAAAGTATTTTCCAGGTGTTCCTCATATGTCCTTCAGGTCAACTCATCCACACGTATGATCCTATGGAGAACACCGCGAGAAACGCGATTCTCCCCACCTTCCACAGAGCCTACAAACAAACATCAATCTTTCTCTTTATTTAATTTTATAGATAAAGGGTCGGTATGACCGACTTCCTAGCCTCCGCGTATCCGTGGCTCAAAACGCTGCACATCCTGTCCTTCACGGCCTGGATGGCAGGACTGTTCTACCTGCCGCGGCTCTTCGTCTATCACGTGGAAACGGCGCGGGACCGGCCCGAGCGTGCGGAATTGTTCCAGATCATGGAGCGCCGCCTGCTGAAGGCGATCATGACTCCGGCCATGCTCTCCACCTGGATTTTCGGCCTGCTGTTGATCGGTACGGGCGCGGTTGACTGGTCTGCGGCGTGGCCCTGGGTCAAGGCTGCGGCTGTGCTGGGGATGACCTGGTTTCACTTCTGGTGCAGCGGTCAACGCGAAGTGCTGGCCGCGGGCGACGTCGACCGGACCGGCCGGTATTATCGCCTGATGAACGAGGTTCCGACCCTCCTGCTGATTGTCATCGTCGTTTCCGTGGTTGCCCGCCCGTTCTGATTGACAAACCTGGGCCTGCGGCTTACCTCTCCGCGACCCGCCGTCCGGCAGGTGTTTCATTCCGACCCACCGCAGCGACCACCGGCCAGACCGGACCGAGGATTTACCATGAGCGACGACCGCGTGAACCTGGCCGACCTGAAGGCGCAGAGCCCCAAGGATCTTCTCAGCCTTGCAGAGGAGCTCGAGATCGAGAACGCTTCGACCATGCGCAAGGGCGAGATGATGTTCTCGATCCTCAAGGAGCGCGCGGACGAGGATTGGATCATCGGCGGCGACGGCGTTCTGGAGGTTCTTCAGGACGGTTTCGGGTTCCTGCGCTCGCCAGAGGCGAACTACCTGCCCGGCCCCGACGACATATATATGAGCCCCGAGATGATCCGCCGCCATTCGCTGAGGACCGGCGACACGGTATCCGGCGTGATTCGCGGCCCCGACGAGAATGAGCGCTACTTCGCCCTGATCGAGGTCGAAAGCATCAATTTCGAGGATCCGGTCAAGGCCAAGCACAAGGTCGCCTTCGACAACCTGACGCCGCTCTACCCAGATGAACGCATGACAATGGAGATCGAGGATCCGACGGTCAAGGACCGCTCGGCCCGGGTCATCGATCTGGTGGCGCCGATCGGCAAGGGGCAGCGTTCCCTGATCGTGGCTCCACCACGAACCGGTAAGACGGTCCTGTTGCAAAATATCGCGCACTCCATCGAGCGCAATCACCCCGAATGCTACCTGATCGTCCTGCTGATCGACGAACGCCCCGAAGAGGTGACCGACATGCAACGATCGGTGAAGGGTGAGGTCGTATCCTCAACCTTCGATGAGCCGGCGACCCGTCACGTAGCCGTCTCCGACATGGTGATTGAAAAGGCGAAGCGCCTTGTCGAACACAAACGAGATGTAGTTATTCTCCTTGATTCAATCACAAGACTTGGTAGAGCCTTTAACACAACCGTACCGTCGTCCGGCAAGGTTCTCACCGGCGGCGTCGATGCAAACGCCCTGCAACGGCCCAAACGCTTCTTCGGCGCCGCCCGGAATATCGAGGAAGGCGGATCCCTGACCATCATCGCCACCGCGCTGATCGACACTGGCAGCCGCATGGATGAGGTCATCTTTGAAGAGTTCAAGGGCACCGGAAACTCGGAAATTGTGCTCGATCGCAAGGTAGCCGACAAGCGCGTGTATCCGGCCATGGATATTCTGAAATCCGGCACCCGGAAGGAAGATCTGCTGGTCGACAAAGTCGATCTGCAAAAGACGTACGTTCTGCGGCGGATCCTCAACCCGATGGGCACGACGGATGCGGTGGAATTTCTGCTGGGTAAGCTCAAGCAGACAAAGACGAATGCCGAGTTCTTCGATTCCATGAATACCTGACCTCGCGCCCGTCATGGATACGATCTTTGCCCAGGCCACTGCGCCCGGGAAGGCGGGCGTCTCGATCGTCAGGATCTCGGGTCCGGACGCTTTCAAGGGCTGTGCCGTGCTATGTGGGACTCTGCCCCAGCCAAGACTGGCAGCTGTACGCAGGATCCGCTCTGTGGCCGGAGAAACGCTCGACAGTGGACTTGTTCTGACATTCGAATCCGGTGCCAGCTTTACCGGAGAAGATGTGGTCGAATTACAGCTGCATGGATCCGTAGCCGTGGTCCACGCTGTCCTGAAAGAACTCCAGACATTTTCCGGGTTTCGCCCAGCCCGCGCCGGCGAGTTTACGCGGCGTGCATTGGACAATCAGAAGTTGGACCTAGCGCAAGTCGAGGGTTTGGCGGATCTCATCGACGCAGAGACCGAACTTCAGCGCAGACAGGCCCAGGAGGTTCTATCCGGGGTTCTGTCGAAAAAAATCGAAGTTTGGCGCAAGCTCCTTGTCGAAGCTGCCGCGCTCGTCGAAGCCACCTTGGATTTTTCCGATGAAGATATTCCTGTCGACGTAACCCCTGATGTACTGAACCGGGTTGCGGCAGTTGTATCCGATCTGGATCAGGAATTGGCTGGCTATTCGGCGGCCGAACGTATCCGCGATGGTTTCGAGGTCGCGATCATGGGGCCGCCGAACGCCGGGAAGTCGACGCTCTTGAATGCAATCGCACGGCGGCCGGTCGCACTGACCTCGGAAATCGCCGGAACCACCCGCGATGTCATCGAAGTCCGGATCGATCTGCAGGGATTGCCAGTCACTCTTCTAGATACTGCAGGTCTGCGAGAGACAGCCGACCCGCTCGAGGCAGCAGGCATCAACTTGGCGCGATCGCGTGCCCAAGCTGCCGACTTGCGGATCTGGCTGGATTTCGAAGAGACGGTCGTTCCAGACGACATCGATATAATTCTGCGTGCCCGAGATGACGTTGGCGCCAGCGATGGCGTGTCGGGTAAGACGGGAAGCGGCATTTCCCCGCTTCTCGATCGCATCGCGGTACTCCTTTCCGCCCGTGTTCCTCAGAACCGTCTATTGATTCGGGCGCGGCACCGAACTGCAATGGAGGATGCCCGTCGCTATCTAGAAGATTCGCGCCGGATGCTTAAGTTTGGTGGTGCAAATGAGGTGGCCGCAGATGCGCTGCGGAACGCGTCGGCGTCACTGGCGGAGTTGGTCGGCGGTATTGATGTCGACGACCTGCTGGACGAGATTTTCTCGCGGTTCTGCATTGGTAAATAGGATGTTTCACGTGAAACAGTGGAAGATTATCGTCGTCGGTGGCGGGCATGCGGGTGTTGAGGCCGCCGCTGCCGCACGTCGAATGGGCGCAGAGGTCCAGCTTATCACCATGTCCGCGGACTCCGTGGGTGTCATGTCCTGCAATCCGGCCATTGGAGGGCTGGGTAAAGGGCATTTGGTCCGAGAAGTTGATGCCTTGGGCGGGGTCATGGGCGTCGCCGCGGATCGGGCAGGTATTCAGTTCCGGCTGCTGAACCGAAGCAAGGGCCCCGCAGTCCAAGGTCCCCGGGCGCAAATGGACCGGCATTTGTATCGTGAGGCTATTCAGTCGGCCATGACCGCGGCCGATATCGTCGTCGTCGAAGCGCAGGTCAGTGATCTATTGATCCGCAATGGCCGGATCGTCGGTGTGGAGACCGACACTGGTGCTTGTCACCACGCAGACGCGGTGGTTCTTACCACGGGCACATTCCTGAACGGGATGATACACGTTGGCGAGATGTCGCGCCCGGGAGGACGGGTCGGCGAACGCGCCGCAAGTGCCCTTGCCGATAGGCTCTATGCGGCAAAACTGCCCATGGGCCGATTGAAAACCGGTACGCCTCCGCGACTGAATGGCAGAACGATAGATTGGGACCGACTGGAGCTCCAGCCAGGAGACGACGACCCGGTCATGCTGTCTTTTCTCAGTAAATCTCCTACCGTTCGGCAGGTCAGTTGCGCGATCACCCATACGAACGAACGAACCCACGATGTCATTCGGCGGAATTTACACCGTTCCGCCATGTACTCAGGCAATATCTCCGGTAAGGGGCCGCGATACTGCCCGTCTATCGAGGACAAGATAGGGCGCTTTGCCGACAAGGACGCACATCAGGTTTTTCTGGAACCAGAGGGGCTGGAAGACGACACAGTTTACCCCAACGGAATATCGACGTCTTTGCCGATCGAGGTGCAAAACGCCTATATTGGAACCATGGTTGGGTTGGAAAACGCGGAGATCCTGCAGCCGGGTTATGCGATCGAATATGATTACGTCGATCCCCGCGCACTTGATCATACGCTTCAGGTTCGTCAGTTGCCGGGTCTCTGGCTTGCCGGGCAGATCAACGGCACAACCGGATACGAAGAGGCGGCGGCTCAGGGACTGGTGGCCGGAATCGGTGCCGTTCGTTTCGCCTCGGGCGCGGAGCCGGTGTCGTTTTCCAGGACGACGTCTTACATCGGCGTGATGCTTGACGATCTGATTACCAAGGGCGTGACGGAACCGTATCGCATGTTCACGTCGAGAGCGGAATTTCGTTTATCCCTCCGAGCGGACAATGCGGATCAGCGACTGACGCCCTTCGGATCGGATCTCGGACTTATTTCGCCGGATCGAAGCGATGCGTTCCGCAGCAAGATGGCAGCGATCCAATGTGCACGATCTTACCTTGAACAACACATGATTTCATCGAAAGAGGCCAGATCTGCGGGAATTGACGTGTCTGCTGACGGGGAAAAACGCTCTGCCGCCGTACTTCTTAGTATTCCGTCCGCCACGCTGGGCGACCTTTCGAAACTTGTTCCGAATTTCGATACACTTGATCGCGATGCTCTTGAGCAAATATCACGGGAGGCTGTCTATGCGAATTACGTAGACCGGCAGAAAAGAGAGGCAGAGCGTCTCCGAATAGATGAAGCGACCGTGATTCCGGAGACATTCGATTACACGAAAGTCGGAGGTCTTTCATCTGAGGCACGTCAGAAGCTGGACACGCACCGTCCGCGGTCACTTGCTGCAGCCGCGCGGATCGAAGGAGTGACCCCTGCCGCGCTCAATGCCGTTCTGCTTTCGCTGAGATCCGCCCAGCGGCGCGTCCCTGTCGGCAGATGAGCGGTGTTTCACGTGAAACATCCGAGCGTCTGAGTAAACTCGCAGATCTTGTTCGTGCGTGGACCCCGAAAATCAACCTGATCTCCAAATCTAGCGTCGGAGATCTAGAGACGCGCCATATAATTGACAGCTTGCAGGTTGCGGAGGCGGCAAACAACGTCCGGGATTGGTGCGACTTGGGTAGCGGCGGCGGATTTCCTGGTCTTGTCGTCGCAATCGTGCACCCTGAAATTCGCGTGACCCTGATCGAATCGGATCAGCGGAAGTGCGTGTTTCTTCGTCATGCGAGCCGGGAACTCGGCCTGTCCGTTACGATCAGGAACGCGCGGATCGAGAATGCAGAGCCGACAGGGGCCGATATCGTGTCGGCACGTGCGCTTGCCCCATTGTCCCAGCTTATTCCTTTGGCTGTAAGACATGGTTCGCCAGACGCGCGTTTCATTTTTCCCAAAGGTGCGTCGTTTCGGCGGGAACTCGATGCCATCCGTTGCGACTGGTCATTCGAGATTGACGTTCGACCGTCAAAAACCGAAAAGGAAGCAGTCATCCTGGTACTGGGAAATATCGAGCGTGCCTGAGGCCCATCCGCCGCAGCCTAAGATTGTCGCCATCGTCAACCAGAAGGGCGGTGTCGGAAAGACGACCACTGCCATCAACCTCGGCGCTGCCTTGGCCGGGGCGGGATACCGCGTTGCAATCGTGGACCTGGATCCGCAGGGGAACGCGTCGACAGGACTGGGGATTGATGCAAGCCGACGGGAAACGACAACATACGACCTTCTTCTCGACGGCATGGATCTTTCTTCGGCGTTGCAGTCCAGCAACACTCCGAACCTGTCTATTGTGCCTGCCACGTCGGACCTGAGCTCGGCTGACATCGAGATTTACGCCAAGAAGGCACGGACCACGCTTCTAAAGGACGCGCTGTCGCCCGCGCGGACCGGACCCGTCGGTCTCGACTACATTTTCATCGACTGTCCGCCTTCCTTGTCGCTCCTCACGGTCAACGCCATGGTCGCGGCCCATTCTGTCCTGGTGCCATTGCAGAGCGAGTTCTTCGCCCTGGAGGGTCTCAGCCAGCTCATGTTGACGGTTCGTGAAGTGCGGCAGACCGCCAACCCCGACCTCGGCATCGAAGGGATCGTGCTGACCATGTTCGACGGCCGCAACAGGCTGGCACAGGGCGTGCTGGCCGACGCAAAGGAAACTCTGGGCGAGCTTGTCTTCGACACGGTCATCCCCCGAAATGTCCGCGTGAGCGAAGCGCCGTCCTACGCCCAGTCGGTCCTGGAGTACGACCCGGCATCGAAGGGCAGTATCGCCTACGCCGCACTGGCGAAGGAATTCGTCGCCCGGAACCACCTCTGAGGAGATCGCCATGGCTGACAAGAAGGAACAGCGCCGCGGGTTGGGCCGGGGCCTTTCGGCGCTCATGGCGGATATCGACCAGCCAGAGGCCGACCGCGCGCCGGACACGCCACGGCGCGCCGAAACCGCGATCCCTATCGATCTGATCGAACCCAATCCGGACCAGCCCCGCCGCAGTTTCGATCCGGACCGCCTGGAGGAGCTGGCGACATCCATCGCTCAGCGCGGCATCATTCAGCCGCTGATCCTGCGCCGCCATCCCGCAGATCCCAGCCGCTATCAGATCGTCGCCGGCGAACGGCGCTGGCGCGCGGCACAGGTCGCAAAGCTGCACGAGATTCCGGCCATCGTCCGTGAGTTCGACGACATAGAGGTTCTGGAAGTCGCGATTATCGAAAACATCCAGCGCGCCGATCTCAACCCCGTGGACGAGGCGGCAAGCTATCGCCAGTTGATGGATCGGTTCGGGCACACTCAGGAAAAGGTGGCAGAGGCGCTGGGCAAGAGCCGTCCGCACATCGCCAACGCCCTGCGCTTGCTGACGCTGCCCAAGGAGGTTCTGACCTGGTTGGGAGAGGGCAAGCTTACTGCCGGGCACGCCCGTGCGCTGGTCTCGACGGACAGCCCGGCCGAATTGGCGCGGCAGGTGATCGCCAAGGGCTTGTCCGTACGCGCGACAGAGGCGCTGGCCCGCAGGCCCAAGACCGCCACCACCGCCCGTTCGTCGCCGCGCATCGCGCCGGATAAAGACGCCGACACCCGCGCGCTGGAGCAGGATCTGAGCGCCGCGCTGGGCATGAAAGTATCCGTCGAGCATACGGGTTCCGGCGGGCGCGGGCGGATCACGATCGACTACGCGTCGCTCGATGAGCTCGACACGCTCTGTCAGGCCCTGTCGCGGGGCGGCGACTAGACCATGAGTTCGCGCAGGATGGCATTGAGCAGGGGCCGGCCTTTCCGGCTCAGCCGCAGAACCGGACCATCCAGCTCGATCAGCCCATCCTCTTGCAGGACATCCAGATTGCGGGGCCGGTAGTCGATCTGGCGCAGGTCCACGCCCGCATGGACCCTGAGCCCCATCATCAGCCGCTCTTCCGCGGCATCGCGCGGCGTCAGGGGGGCAGTCGTCTCGACGCCCGTTCTGCGCTGCACCGCAAATAGCCAGGCGAGCGGCGCGGACAGCGCTTCGGTCGCATGGCGCGTGCCGTCCTGCGTCACCCGGCCATGGGCGCCCGGGCCGATGCCGATGTAATCGCCTCCGGTCCAGTAGGTCAGGTTGTGCCGCGACTCCGCCCCCGGCCGCGCATGGTTCGAGACCTCATAGGCCGGCAGGCCCGCCGCCTCTGTCAGGTTCTGGGTGATGTCCCAGAGATCGGCGGCGCGATCCTCGTCCGGCAGACCCGCCAGCCCGCCCCTGGCCAGGCGGTCGCCAAAGGCCGTCCCGTCCTCGATCGTCAGTTGATAGAGCGACAGGTGATCCGCCGCCATGCCGAGCGCGCGGGTCAGTTCCGCCTCCCATGCCGCGGGGCTCTGGTCCTGCCGGGCATAGATCAGATCGAAGCTTACCCGCCCGAACGTCTCCTGCGCCACGTCGAACGCCGCGCGCGCTTCCGACACACTGTGGAGCCGTCCGAGCCGCGCCAGGTCGCCATCGTCCAGCGCCTGTATTCCCATCGATACGCGGTTCACCCCGGCCGCGCGATAGCCGCGAAACCGGCCTGCCTCGACGGAGGTCGGGTTCGCCTCCAGCGTGATCTCCACGTCGTTGGCGAAGCGCCAGGCCCGTTGCGCCCCGTCGATGACCGATGCCACCGTCTCGGCCTCCATCAGGCTGGGCGTGCCTCCGCCAAAGAAGATCGACCCGACCTCAACCTCTGGGATGTTCGAAGAATATCTTTTTATTTCAGATGCGTAGGCATCCCTCCATGCCGCCTGATCGACCTGCCTCACCACATGCGAATTGAAGTCGCAATAGGGGCACTTGGCCTGACAGAACGGCCAGTGGACATAGAGTGCGATCCTACGCAAAGGACCCCGCGATCAGCCGCGCGAAGGCGTCGGCCCGGTGAGAGATCCTGTTCTTTTCCCAGCGGTCCATCTCGCCGAAGGTCTGGTCGTACCCGTCCGGCTGGAACACCGGGTCATAGCCGTGGCCCTGTCTCCCGCGCATGGGCCAGACGATCCGCCCCTCCATGGTGCCGGGATAGACCTCGTCATGGCCGTCGGGCCAGGCCAGCACCAGCGTGCAGCAGAATCGCGCCTGCCAAGGTTGCGCCGCGCCGCTGGCTATGAGTTCGCGATGCGCCCGCTCCATGGCCATGCCGAAGTCGCGCCCCCGGCCCGTTTCGGCCCAGTCGGCTGTCCACACACCCGGTCGGCCCCCCAGCGCGTCTATCTCAAGCCCGCTGTCGTCGGACAACGCGGGCAGGCCCGTCGCCCTGCAAGCGGCATGTGCCTTGATGCGGGCGTTCTGGACGAACGTCGTCCCGGTCTCCTCCGGCTCCGGCAGTCCGTGGTCCGCGTTGGATGTGATCGCCAGCCCGTAGGGCGCCAGCAGATCCGCGATCTCTTCCAGCTTGCCGCGGTTGTGGGTGGCGACCAGCAGGCGGTCGCCGTCGAACCGTCTCACGCCACGGCCTCTTTCTGCGCCGTCACAAGCGTGTCCACGCCCAGCTCGGCCAGATCCAGAAGGCCTGACATCTGCTCGCGCGAAAAAGTCGCGCTCTCGCCGGACATCTGCACCTCGATCAGCCGTTTGGCGCCGGTCAGGACAAAATTCCCGTCCACGCCGGCTTCGCTGTCCTCCGGGTAGTCCAGATCGAGCACCATCTGCCCGGCGTAAAGGCCGCAACTGACCGCCGCCACGTGGTCGGTTATCGGATCCATGGACAGGTCCCCGGCCTTCAACAGCCTGTTCACCGCCAGCCGCAACGCCACCCAGCCGCCGGTGATGGACGCGCAGCGCGTTCCGCCATCGGCCTGGATCACGTCGCAATCGACGGTGATCTGCCGCTCTCCCAACGCGTTGCGGTCCACGGCGGCGCGGAGCGACCGCCCGATCAACCGCTGGATCTCCTGCGTGCGGCCCGACTGGCCGTTCTTCGCCTCGCGCCGGCCGCGGGTATGGGTGGCGCGCGGCAGCATCCCGTATTCCGCTGTTACCCAACCCTGTCCGGAATTGCGCATCCAGGGCGGCACGCGCTCTTCCAGCGATGCGGTGCACAGCACGTGCGTGTCGCCGCAACGGATCATGCACGACCCTTCGGCATGGCGCGTCACGTCCGTTTCGATTGAAATCGGGCGCATGTCGCTTAACTGTCTACCGGACGGACGCATCGGGCTTCTCCTGCAAGGTTCGCGTCCTGATATGTCTCCGGCGAGCGGAGGCGCAACCCCGTTGACCGAGCCGGAATGAGCACGGATCCTGACCGAACGTCCCTGATGGCCGACATGAACGACCGGACGCGAGAGGTGTTTCGCCGCGTCGTCGAGGGGTACCTTGAATCCGGCGATCCCGTCGGCTCTCGCACGTTGACCCGCACCATGTCGGAGAAGGTCTCCGCCGCGACGATCCGCAACGTCATGCAGGATCTGGAGTTTCTGGGCCTTCTGGACAGCCCGCACGTCTCCGCCGGGCGGGTGCCCACGCAGCAGGGCCTCAGGATGTTCGTGGACGGGCTGCTTGAGATCGGCAATCTGGGCGATGAGGACCGCGCCCGGATCGACGAAACGCTCGGCTCGAACGAACGCGACGTGGGGACGCTGCTCGACCGTGTGGGATCTGCGCTGTCGGGGGTGACCTCCGGCGCCAGCCTGGTGCTGACCCCCAAGCATGAGGCACCGATCCGCCATATCGACTTTGTCTCCCTGGGGCAGGATCGCGCGCTGGTGGTGCTGGTGTTCGCGGACGGCCACGTGGAAAACCGCGTCTTCGCCCCGCCGCCCGGCCAGACCCCGTCCTCGATGCGGGAGGCCGCGAATTTCCTCAACGCCATGGCGGAGGGCAAGACGCTGTCGGAGCTGCGCGACCGCATCGGCCGCGAGATCGAGAGCCACCGGCGGGAGCTCGACGCATTGGCGACCGCCATGGTCGATACCGGCCTGGCCGTCTGGGACAATGAGGGTGAGCCCTATGAGCGGCTGATCGTGCGCGGCCGCGCCAACCTGCTGGGAGAGACCGAGGCGGCGGATCTGGAACGCGTCCGCTCGCTCTTCGACGACCTGGAGCGCAAGCGCGACATCGCGGAGTTCCTGGAACTGACCGAGGAGGGGCAGGGCGTGCGCATTTTCATCGGCTCCGAGAACAAACTCTTTTCGCTTTCGGGTTCCTCTCTGGTGGTCTCTCCATATATGAACGCTGATCGAAAGATCATCGGAGCGGTCGGTGTGATCGGGCCAACGCGGCTCAACTACGGACGGATCGTCCCGATCGTGGATTATACGGCCCAGTTGGTTGGCAAACTGCTGTCGGGCCGAAGCTGACAAGGGGTGTGCATGTCCGACGAGAACGAACGCGATATCCAGGCGGCCATCGACGAGATGCTGAAGGGAGAGACGGACGGCACCGACGGCCCGTCCGAGGCCGACAAGGTGCGCCGCAAGGCCGCGCCCCGCCCCGTCGAAGAGCCCATGGATCTGGACGCGCTGGCCGATGAAGAGCCGCCGGTGGTGGAAGAGACCGACGGCATCGCCGCCGAGGTCGAGGCGCTGCGCGCCGAGAACGCCCAGATGAAGGACCGACTGATCCGTACCCTGGCCGACGCCGAAAACTCCCGCAAGCGCGCCGACAGAGAGCGGCGCGAGGCCGAGAACTACGGCGGCTCGAAGATGGCGCGCGACATGCTGCCGGTCTATGACAACCTTCAGCGTGCCGTTGCCGCCATCCCCGAAGAGTCCCGTGAGGCCAACGCTTCGCTGGTCGAGGGCGTGGAGCTGACCCTGCGCGAGCTTCAGAACGTGTTCAAGAAGCACGGGGTGGAGATCGTCGAGCCGCAGATCGGCGAGACGTTCGACCCCAAGATCCACGAGGCGATGTTCGAGGCCCCGGTGCCCGATTCGGAAAAGGGCCAGATCATCCAGGTGATGACCGTCGGGTTCATGATCCACGACCGGCTGTTGCGCGCCGCACAGGTGGGCGTCAGCTCCACCCCCAAAACCTGACCGGGCGGGCGGCGTGCACACGGCCGCCGCGCTGTCCCGCCTGGGGACCGAATCCGCGTTCGAGGTTCTGGCCCGCGCCAGTCTCCTGTCCGCCGAAGGCCGCGACATCGTCAACCTCGGGATCGGCCAACCGGATTTCGCCACGCCGGAACATATCGTGGAAGCCGCCGTCCGCGCCCTGCGCGACGGCGCCCACGGCTACACCCCCGCCGCCGGCCTCCCGGCCCTGCGCGAGGCCGTCGCCGCCGATCTCCATCGTCGCAACGGCGCCGACGTCGATCCCGGCCACGTCATCGTCCAGCCCGGCGGCAAGCCCAGCATGTTCTTCGCCGTCCTGTGCTTTGGCGAACCGGGGGCAGAGATCCTCTATCCAGATCCGGGTTTTCCGATCTACCGGTCGGTCATCGACTACACCGGCGCCACGGCCGTCCCTGTCCCCCTGACGGAGGCCACCGGCTTCGCCCTCGACGCCGACGCGATCCTGTCGCGGATCACGCCCCGCACCCGGCTCGTCATCCTGAACTCGCCCGCCAACCCCACCGGCGGCGTGACGCCGAAGACGCAGATCGACGCGCTGGTGGCCGGTCTCGAACGTCACCCCCATGTGGCGGTTCTGTCCGACGAGATCTACTCGCGGATGCTCTACGACGCGCGAGAGCACGTCTCTCTCCTGTCCTACCCGCAGATCCGCGACCGGCTGATCCTGCTCGACGGTTGGTCCAAGACCTACGCCATGACCGGCTGGCGGCTGGGCTACGCCGTCTGGCCCCGGCAACTGGTCGAACCGGTCACGCGGCTCTGCATCAACGACCACTCCTGCGTGAACGCCGCCGCACAGCATGCCGGGATCGCCGCGCTGACCGGCCCTCAGGACGCGGTGGAGGCCATGATGGCCCGGTTCGACGCCCGCCGCCGCGCCATCGTCCCGGCCCTGAACGCCCTTCCCGGCGTGACCTGCAGCGACCCGGCGGGGGCGTTCTACGCCTTTCCGAACATCTCCGGCACGCACCTCACGTCCCACGCGGCGCAGGACCTGCTGCTGGACCGGGCCGGCGTCGCCACCATCTCCGGAACCGCCTTCGGCGCCATGGGCGAAGGCCACCTTCGCCTGTCCTATGCCGCGTCCATGGAGCGGATCGAAGAGGCCCTGTCGCGCATGGCCGCCCTTCTGGACGAAGGCCCGCCACGGCACTGACGACGGAACCGCGCGCGCTTCACGCCGCCGCCGCCGGACGGGCGCGGGGCGCCGCTTACCCTGACGCGCCGTCGCGTCCGGACGGCCGGCCCCGTCGCACGGTTCCGCGACCGTTTCTTTCCGGATCTTCGCGAAACCCCGTTACCCGGTCTCTCCCAGCCGCTTGAGTTCATAGACCAAATCCAGCGCCTCCCGCGGACTCAGATCGTCCGGCCGCACATCTCTTAGCCGCTCCTCCACGCCAGACACGACCGGAGCGGGTGCAGCACGGGCCGAAAACAGCGGCAGGTCGTCGATCAGCGTTTCCTTGCGGCCCGCCACCTCGCCTTGCTCCAGCGCGGCCAGCACCACTCGCGCCCGTTCGACCACCGCTGCCGGCAGCCCCGCCAGCCGGGCCACCTGAACCCCGTAGGAGCGGTCGGCGGCGCCCTTGCGCACCTCGTGGAGAAAGATAACCTCTCCCTCCCATTCCTTCACCGCCACGGTGGCGTTCTGGGCGCCGTCCAGCCGCTCTGCCAGCCGCGTCAGCTCATGATAATGAGTGGCGAAGAGTGCGCGGCACCGGTTTACGTCATGCAGATGTTCCAGTGTTGCCCAGGCGATCGACAGCCCGTCGTAGGTGGCCGTGCCGCGCCCGATCTCGTCCAGGATCACCAGGGCATCCGCGTCAGCCTGGTTCAGGATCGCCGCCGTCTCGACCATTTCGACCATGAAGGTAGAGCGTCCGCGTGCCAGGTCGTCCGCCGCCCCCACCCGCGAAAACAGCTGGCTGACCACGCCGATATGCGCCCGCTCCGCCGGCACGAAGGCGCCCGTCTGGGCCAGAAGCGCGATTACCGCGTTCTGCCGCAGGAACGTGGATTTGCCGGCCATGTTCGGCCCGGTCAGCAGCCAGCAGGCCGGTCCGGTCCCGTCCGACAGATCGCAGTCGTTGGCCACGAACGGCCCCGCCCCCTGCGCACGCAGCGCGCGCTCCACCACCGGGTGCCGCCCGCCGGCCACGTGGAACACGCGGCTGTCGTCGACCATCGGGCGCACCCAGTCGCCGTCTCGCGCCAGGGTGGCAAAGGCAAGATGCAGGTCCAGTTCCGCCAGCGCCCGCGCCGCCTCGCCCACGGAGGCCGCGGCCGCGACCGTTTCGGCCACCAGGCCGGCGAAGATCCGTTTCTCGATCTCCAGCGCGCGGCCGCCGGCGTTCAGGATGCGGGTCTCCAGCTCGCTCAGTTCCACTGTGGTGAAGCGCACCGCGCTGGCGGTGGTCTGGCGGTGGATGAACCGCTCCGACAGGGGCGCCGACAGCATCCTGTCGGCGTGGGTGGCCGTGACTTCGATGAAATAGCCCAGCACGTTGTTGTGTTTGACCTTCAGAGACCCGATGCCGGTGGCTTGCGCGAACTCGGCCTGCATCGCCGCGATCACGCCGCGCCCCTCGTCGCGCAGCGTTCGCGCGTCGTCCAGATCGGCGTCGTGGCCGGGGGCCACGAACCCGCCGTCCCGCGCCAGAAGCGGCGGTTCGGCCACCAGAGCGGCGTCCAGCCGGTCCACCAGCGCCCCGTGCCCGCCCAGCCGCGCGGCGACGCCACCCAGCGCCTCCGGCAGATCGGCATCGCCCAGGCGGTCATGCAGCCCCCCGGCCCGCGCCAGCCCGTCCCGGATCGCCGCCAGATCCCGCGGACCGCCCCGGTCGAGCGCCAGCCGGGACAGCGCCCGCTCCATATCCGGGACCTGACGCAACGCCTCCGCCAGCGCCGCGGCCAGCCCCCGGTCGGCGACCAGCGCCGCCACCGCGTCCTGCCGCGCCCGGATCGTGCCCAGATCGCGTGAGGGGGACGTCAGCCGCCGTTCCAGAAGCCGCCCGCCCGCCGCCGTCACGGTCCGGTCCACCGCGGCCAGGAGCGAGCCCTGCCGCCCGCCGGACAGCGCATGGGTCAGCTCCAGGTTGCGCCGCGTGGCCGCGTCGATCTGCATGACCCGGCCCGCCTCCTCGCGCCGGGGCGGCTGCAACAGCGGCATCCGCGCCTTCTGGGTCATCTCCAGGTAATCGACCAGCGCCGCCATGGCCGACACCTCCGCCCGCCCGAAGCTGCCGAACGCATCCAGCGCGCCCACGCGCCACGTGGCGCAGAGCCGCTTTTCCCCCGATACCGTGTCGAAGGACCCGCGCGACAGGGCGGTGACCGCGCCGCCCAGCTCTTCGACCAGCGGGCGCAGCGCCGTCTCCTCGGCCTCGCTCACCAGCACCTCGCGCGGGGCCAGCCGAGCCAGTTCCGGCCCGAGCCGCACCCGCGGGCAGGGCGTCACGCGGATCTCGCCGGTGGAGATGTCGGCCCAGGCCAGCGCGCCCTCTGCCCTCAGATCCGACCAGGCGGCCAGGAAGTTGTTGCGCCGCGCGTCCAGCAGGCTGTCCTCGGTCAAGGTGCCCGGGGTGACCAGACGCACCACCTCGCGCCGGACCACGGATTTGGACCCGCGCTTCCTGGCCTGGGCCGGGTCCTCCATCTGCTCGCACACCGCCACGCGGAACCCCTTGCGGATCAGCGTCAGAAGGTAGCCCTCGGCGGCGTGGACGGGCACGCCGCACATGGCGATGTCCTGGCCCAGATGCTTGCCGCGCTTGGTCAGCGCGATGTCGAGCGCCGCCGCCGCGGCCACGGCATCGTCGAAGAACAGCTCATAGAAATCACCCATCCGGTAGAACAGCAGCGCGTCCGGATGCCCCGCCTTGATCTCCAGGTACTGCGCCATCATCGGCGTCGGTGCGTCGGCCATCCGTCCCTCCCCCAGAGCCGCGCCATGACTAGCGCGGATCGCGGAGCCGTGCCACCGATCCTAACCCGCCTCGGCGGCCTCCACCGCCTCGGCCATCATCCTGCGCGCCTCCTCGGCGTCGCCGCGGCCCACGATGTCGAAGGGCCGCTCGATCATCCGGTTGTAGGTGTCGAAGAATTCCTCGATGTCCCAGGCAAAGCCCTCGCGCAGCTCTTCCAGCTCGTGCACCTGGCCGAACACCCGGCTCATGGTCGCCACCGCCACCACCCGGTCGTTGCGCACCATCTCGCCGCTCTCGTCGTTGGACATCTTCAGCACGCCGATCAGCCGCGCCTCGATCAGCGACCGCGCGGGCACCTCCCCGGCGGTGATCAGCACGATGTCCAGCGCGTCCCCGTCCGGGGCCAGGGTGTTGGGCACGAAACCGAAGGAGAACGGAAAGGTCACCCCCTCCGGCAATTCCAGGGCGATCTTCACCAGCCCCTTGTCGTCGATATCGTATTTGTGGCGCGATCCCTTCGGCGTCTCGACGAAGACATTCACCGTGTCGTCGCTCGCCCGCGGCGGCACGCTCTTCAGATCATCCGAAAACATGGGCTCTCCTTCCGTATCCGTTTCGACATTCGCGCCCGAGGCGCAGCTTTTGGTCTGGAGCTTTCCGACCCCCTCATGCCACCTAGGGCCTCTGGCCGGTCAGGGAGGGTCGCTTGGTCAAGAAATTCACCGAAGAGGAGGCGCTCGCCTTCCACATGCACCCTCGGCCGGGCAAGTTCGACATCGCCGCCAGCGTGCCCATGTCCACCCAGAAGGACCTGAGCCTGGCCTATTCGCCCGGCGTCGCGGTGCCCTGCCAGCGGATCGCCGAAGAGCCGGGACAGGCCTACGACTACACCAACAAGGGCAACCTGGTGGCGGTGATCTCCAACGGGACGGCGGTGCTGGGGCTGGGCAATCTGGGGGCCCTGGCCTCCAAGCCGGTGATGGAGGGCAAGTCGGTGCTCTTCAAGCGCTTCGCCGACGTGAACTCCATCGACATCGAGCTCGACACCGAGGATCCGGACGCCTTCTGCGCCGCGGTCCGCCTGATGGAGCCGACCTTCGGCGGCATCAACCTGGAGGACATCAAGGCGCCCGAGTGTTTCATCATCGAGCAGCGCCTGAAGGAAGAGATGGACATCCCGGTGTTCCACGACGACCAGCACGGCACCGCCGTGATCTGCGCCGCCGGTCTGATCAACGCGCTGCACATCTCGGGCAAGGACATCGCCGACGTGCGGATCGTGCTGAACGGCGCCGGCGCGGCCGGCATCGCCTGTCTGGAATTGCTCAAGGCGATGGGGGCCACACCGGACAACTGCATCATGTGCGACACCAAGGGGGTGATCTGGCAGGGCCGCACCGACGGCATGAACCAGTGGAAATCGGCCCATGCCGCGCGCACCGACGCCCGCACGCTGGCCGAGGCGATGGACGGCGCCGACGTGTTCCTGGGCGTCAGCGTAAGGGGCGCCGTGACCCAGGACATGGTGCGGTCCATGGCCCGCGACGCGGTGATCTTCGCCATGGCCAACCCGGACCCGGAGATCACGCCGGAGGACGTCCATGCCGTGCGTGAGGACGTGATCGTTGCCACCGGGCGGTCCGACTACCCCAACCAGGTCAACAACGTCCTGGGGTTTCCCTATCTCTTCCGCGGCGCGCTCGACATCCAGGCCCGGGCGATCAACGACGAGATGAAGATCGCCTGCGCAGAGGCCCTGGCAGCCCTCGCGCGCGAGGACGTGCCCGACGAGGTCGCCGTAGCCTACGGCCGGCAGCTCAAGTTCGGACGCGACTACATCATACCCACCCCGTTCGATCCGCGGCTGATCTGGCGCATTCCGCCCGCTGTCGCCCGCGCCGGCATGGACACCGGTGCCGGGCGCCGCCCCATCGTGGATATGGACGGGTACGAAAAGCAGCTTCTGGCGCGGATGGATCCGACCTCCTCGATCCTTAACGGCATTTTCGCACGGGCCCGCGCCCGGCAGGCCCGGATGATCTTCGCCGAAGGCGACGACCTGCGCGTGCTGCGCGCCGCCATCGCCTACCACCGCGACGGGCTGGGCGAGTCGATCGTCGTGGGCCGGGAGCCGGACATTCGCCAGAAACTGGCCGCCGAGGGTCTGGAGTCCGCCATGCGGCACCTGTCGATCGTCAACGCCGCCACCACCGAGAACCTGGACACCTACAAGGAATTTCTCTACGCCCGGCTCCAGCGAGAGGGCTACGACGGCGCCGACATCCACCGGCTCGCCGCGCGCGATCGCCACGTTTTCGCGGCGCTGATGCTTGCCCATGGCCACGGCGATGCCATGGTGACGGGAGCGACGCGCAAGTCGGCCCATGCGCTCGACCTGATCAACCATGTGTTCGACGCGCGTCCCCAGGACGGGGCCGTGGGCATCACCGCGGTGCTCAGCGGCAACCGGATCGTGCTCATCGCCGATACGCTGGTCCATGAATGGCCGGACCAGAACGATCTGGCCAACATCGCCTGCCGCGGTGCGGACGTCGCCCGCGCGCTGGGGCTGACGCCGCGCGTCGCGTTCGTGAGCTTCTCGACCTTCGGCTATCCGGTGTCCGAACGGGCCGAGAAGATGCACCTGGCTCCGCAGGTGCTCGACGCCCGGAACGTCGATTTCGAATACGACGGAGAGATGACCGTGGACGTGGCGCTGAACCCGCAGGCGATGCGCGCCTATCCCTTCTGCCGTCTGACCGGCCCCGCGAACGTGCTGGTGGTGCCGGCGCGGCATTCGGCCTCCATCTCGGTCAAGATGATGCAGGAAATGGCGGGAGCGACGGTCCTGGGCCCGATCCTGACCGGGCTCGACAGGCCGGTCCAGATCGCCTCCACCGGCATGGGACCGTCGGACATCCTGAAAATGGCGGCCATCGCCGCCTGCGACATGGCCTGACGATCTTTGGTCCAAAGATCGCGTCGACGCCGGCGGCTCAATCCCGGCGTCGGCGGTCGCATCCCGCCGGCCGCCGACGTGTGTCTCGACACCAGGACGGCCAGGGCGTGACCTGCCACGGGATTTGTACTCCCCCGTTGACGAGAGTCCGGCCCCGCTCAAGGACGGACAATGAAGCGAACGAGAGTCACGGACGAACGGATCGTCGGCATACCGGCCGGCCGCGAAGCTGGCGCGACCTGCGCTGACCCGTGCCGCGAGCACGGCATGTCGGAAGGCGCCTTTTGCAACTGGAAGGCCAGGTCGGTGGCATGACTGTGTCGGCGATGAAGGAGCTGGTTTCAAAAAAGCGGTGGCGCCTGCCGTGACGCGCGAGGCGGTCGCGCATCCGGGGTCCCGGCCCGGGCTCCCGGAACGGCGGGCGTGACGTATGGCCGGGGCGGATCGCAAGACGGTCCGCGACGTGGCGCGGCGTGCTCCGGACACGGAGCCGCGCGGTCGGCTGCGAAACGTGGCGCATGAGCGCCGCCGGTTTGGCTGTCGGCGGCTCTTCGTCTCATTGCGCCGCGAGGGCGAGCCGTCCGGGATCTATCGGCTCTACCGCGAAGAGGGATCGACGGTGCGCGCACGGAAAGCCCGGCGCAAGGCCGTCGGAACACGGGCACCGATCCCGGTCGAGGCGCGGCCCCTCCCGTCGTTTGCCGCGCAAACGACTGCCGGTCGACGGGATCGCCGGATTTCGTGCATGACCCGTTCGCCAATGGCCAGCGCTTCCGGGTGCTTGATGCGGTCGACGACGTCGCCCGTGAGTGTCTCGCCGCGATCCCGTCCGCCATCGGCCCCGGACCGGTGGCGGACCGATGGCTCACCCTCGATCTCGGGGCGCCGTGCTGGCCGCCCCGATCGAGCGGCGCGGCAAGCCCGGCATGATTGTCAGCGACAACGGCCCGGAACCGACCTCCGACGCCATCCTGCGCTGGTGGTCCGAGCGCCGGATCGAATGGCATTGCACCGCGCCGGGAAGGCCGATGCGGAACGGCGTCGTCGAAAGCTTCAACGGGCGGATGCGGGATGGACCGCTCGACGAGACCATGTTCCGGACCCTGGCTCACGCACGCGCCGTGATCGCCGCCCGGGCCGCAGACCATGACACGGAGCGCCCGCACCCGGCGTTGGTTTGCCAGACCCCGGCCGACGACGCGCAGACCCCGACCACCGCAATCGCCCGCCCCGCCGCGCGCGATGAAACCTCCGCGCGCCGGGCGATTGCTCAAACCGCGCCGATCGGCGTAAACACCAACCGGGCTCCAGTGGCGGCTGGACGAATGTTCAGCGGCAGGTCAGGCGCGCCCGGTCCCGTCAGCTGCCGGTCTTCGGCACGAACGGCGCGTCGTCGCCCCACAGCTGGCGGACCCGCTGGTCCCGGGCGCAGCCGGCACGGTATTTCTTGTAGGCCTCGGCCTTGGGCACGCCCACGCCGAACCGGGTGACGGCCACGCGCTCTTGCGACTTGTAATAATCCTGGTGGTAGTCGTCGACCGGGTAGAAGGTGCCGGCGTCGCGGATCGGGGTGACGATCCGTTTGCCGAGCTCCCGTTTCGCAGCCAGTTTGGCGGCCTCCGCCGCCTGGCGCTGGGCGGGGGTCTCCACGTAGATCGCGGTGGTGTAGGCCCGGCCCCGGTCGCAGAACTGGCCGCCTGCGTCCGTCGGGTCGATCGAGCGAAAGAACAGGTCGTAGATCTGCCGGTAGCTCACCTCGGTATCGTCGAACGGCACCTTCACCGCCTCGATATGGTCGCCGTGGGCCGGGTAGGTGGGCGCTTTCGTCGTGCCCCCGGTAAAGCCGGAGATCACGTCTCCGACACCGGCGACCTTCTCGAAATCGGCCTCGACGCACCAGAAGCACCCGCCGGAGAGGTAGGCGGTCTGCTGTGCGGCTTGCGCGGCGCCGGTCGCGGCGGCCAGCGCCAGGGCGGCAAGGGCGGCTTTCATGTATGTCATCGGAACGTCCTCCTTCGGGCCTTACCCTTTCCGCCCCGGCGCCCTGCCGCAAGTCACCGGCGCGTGACCTCACCCGCGGGTGAACGGCTGAAAAATCTTTTGCCTTCGTGAAACCATCGGCCGCCGCGCTCCGTGGTTAACGGCACAAGTCATTCAGGAAGGGACCAACCCATGAAGACGATCCTGCTCTCCACCGCATTCTCCGCGCTTGCCACCGGCGCCTTCGCCGCGGCCCACGCCATGTCGCCCGCCGTCGCCGCGTCCGACCAGGACGTGTCGAACGGCATCGTCTCCGCCGAGACCGTCACCGCCGCCGAAAACGGCTGGCTGGTCGTCCACCGCACCGACGCCGAGATGAAGCCCGGCCCGGTGGTCGGCTACGCGCCGCTCCGCATGGGCGAGACCGCGGATGTCGCGGCGATCCTCCAGGAAGACGTGGCACCGGGCGACATGTTGATGCTCATGGTCCATTCGGAGGCGGGCGGCACGGCCAAGGGCGTGTTCGAATACACCCTGGGCGCCACCGAAGACGGCCCCGTCAAGCCAGAGGGCGACCTCGTGATGGCGACGATCACCGCCCAGTAAGCGGGTGTGTGACGGTCCTGCCCCGGGGAGTCTTCGGCGGCAGGAAAACGGCCCGCGGCGTGTAACCCCTCGCCGCGGGCCTCCGATCTGGATGTGCTGGAACGGTGCGGCCCGCCGCGCTGCCGGTTCCTCGGGGACGGCGACCAGCGCGCCGTCCCTCTTGCGTTACGCGCCCCGTGGCGGCACCAATCGGTCATGGTCACCCATGCCTCTCTCGAAGATCCGCGCAACGCCGACATTCTGATCTGGGTGAACGGCACGCTGACGCCGCGCGACCGCGCCACGGTCTCGGTCTACGATTCCGGTTTCCTCCTGGGCGACGGTGTATGGGAAGGGCTGCGCCTCCACCAAGGGCGCTGGGCCTTTCTGGACGACCATCTCGACCGGCTGTTCGAGGGTGCCCGCGCCATCGACCTGGAGATCGGCATGGACCGGACCGCCCTGGCGGATGCGCTCGACCGGACCCGCGCCGCGAACGGCATGGCGGACGATGCCCATGCCCGGCTGATGGTCACCCGCGGGCTCAAGCTGCGGCCGTTCCAGCACCCGTCGCTGTCGGTCTCCGGCCCGACCGTGGTCATCATCGCGGAGCATTCCGTCCCGTCGATCCCCAAGCCGATCCGCCTGGCCACCGTGCCCCACCTGCGCGGCCTGCCCATGACCCAGGATCCCAAGCTCAATTCCCATTCCAAGCTGAACTGTATCCTCGCCTGCATCGCCGCGGAAAAGGCCGGCGCGGATGAGGCGCTGATGCTCGACATCCACGGTTTCGTGAACACCACCAATGCCTGCAACCTCTTCGTCGTCCGTAAGGGCGAAGTCTGGACCTCCACCGGCGACTACTGCATGAACGGGATCACCCGTCGCAAGGTCATCGACCTGTGCCGCGCCGACGGCATACCGGTGTTCGAACGCAACTTCTCCCTGGTGGACGCCTACGGCGCGGATGAGGCGTTCCTCACCGGCACGTTCGGTGCGCAGACGCCCGTGGGTCAGATCGACGGCCGGGTGATCGGGACCGCGGCCGGTCCGGTCACCCTGCGCATCCGGGACCTCTACGCCGATCTCGTCCGCCGCGATACCGCATGCTGATCGCCGGCTGGTCCGGGCCGCGCAATCTCTCCACGGCGATGATGTACGCCTTTGCCGCCCGCGGCGACTGCGCCATCCGGGATGAGCCCTTCTATGCGCCCTATCTGGCCGAGAGCGGAGCCGACCACCCGATGCGCGCGGCGATCCTGACCGCGCATCAGACCGACCCGGCCCGGGTGATCGCCGATTTTTCAGCGAAAAATCGTCCCCACACGTATCTCAAGCTCATGGCCCATCACATGACGCCCGCCATGCCGCTGGATTGGGCCGAAACGGCCGCCCACCTGCATCTGATCCGCCACCCGGCCCGTGTGATCGCAAGCTACGCCGCCAAGCGGGAAGAGCCGACCCTGGACGACATCGGACTTCCCCGGCAGCGCGCCCTCTTCGAACGGTTCGGCGGCCCGGTTCTGGACAGCGCGGATATTCGCGCCGACCCCGCGGCCATGCTCCGCGCCGCCTGCGCCGCCCTGGGGATCGACTGGACCCCGGACATGCTGTCCTGGCCCGCGGGGGGACATCCCTCTGACGGGATCTGGGCCGCGCATTGGTACGGCGCCGTCCATGGCTCGACCGCGTTCGCCGATCCCGAAGGGCCGCTGCCCGTGCTCGACGGCGCCGCCGCGCGGCTTCTCGACGGCGCGCTGCCGCTCTACGAGTCCCTCCACGCGCATCGCCTCACGCCGGAGTGACTCCCCCCGCCACCGCCGTGCGCTAGGCTCATTCACGGAAGAACCGGAGAGCGCCATGCCCGACCGCCGCACCGTCCTGAGGTCCGCCACCGCCGCCGTTCTGGCCGGCGCCCTGCCCAAGGGCCGGCTTCATGCGCAGGGCACCGGTCCCGTGGTCCTGGTCACCGGCACCAGTTCCGGGTTCGGCCGGCTCACGGCAGAGAGCTTCGCCCGCGCCGGATACCGAACCGTCGCGACCATGCGCAACGTCGGCGGGGAAAACGCAGAGGCCGCCCGCGCCCTGGGGCACATGGCCCGCGCCGAAGGGCTGGAGCTGACGGTCATCGACATCGACGTGTCCGACGACGCCTCCGTCGCGGAGGGCCACGCCCGCGCCGCCGCGCAGGTCGGTCCGGTGGAGATCCTCGTCTCCAACGCCGGCGTCGGCATCCCCCTGCCCGCGGCCCTGTCCATGGAGGCCACCCGGGAGGTGATGGAGACCAACTTCTATGGCGGCCTGCGCATGGCCCATGCCGTGCTGCCCGCCATGCGAGAGCGGGAACGCGGACTGCTGATCCAGGTCACCAGCGCGCTCGGCCGCTACACACTGCCGCTTTATGGCGCCTATTGCGCGTCGAAACATGCGCTGGAGGCGGCGTTCACGGCCCTCGCCTACGAAATGCACCCGTTCGGGATCGAAACCACCATCGTCCAGCCCGGCGGATACGATACCCGGTTCAAGGAGAACGCGGCCCGCGACGTCGCGCGCTACCGCGACCGGATCCCGCC
This sequence comes from Palleronia rufa, assembly GCF_000743715.1. Classification (GTDB taxonomy): domain Bacteria; phylum Pseudomonadota; class Alphaproteobacteria; order Rhodobacterales; family Rhodobacteraceae; genus Palleronia; species Palleronia rufa. The sequence goes on along the minus strand of NZ_JQEY01000001.1, from coordinate 606,980 downwards.
GGAGCGGCAGGCACCCTATGCCGATCACCTCGACGCCGTGGGCAACATCCTGGCGAACACCCCGACACCGCCTCCGCAGCAGATCGCCGACGCGATCCTGGCAGTGGCGGAGATGCCGCGCGGCGCGCGGCCGCGGCACGTGGCCGAGGGGCCGGGCATGTCGGATCTGCCGCCCCTGAACGACCGGCTCCGGGAGGTGACCGAGCAGAGCACCCGCAACTACCTCCGCAGGCCCGGCTGGATCACCCTCTGACCGGGCCGAGCCGGATCTGTCCGCCCCTCCGCGGCGGCGGTGGGACTCCTACAGAACTCTTACAGAACACATACGCGGCTCCGACCGTCTTTGCGGCGCGGTTGGCGGGCGGTCTGGGCGGTCAGCCCTCCAGCCGCCGTTTCCGCGCGGCCAGCAGTTTCAGCCGCAGCGCCTGCAACTGGATGAACCCCGCCGCGTCCTTCTGGTCATAGGCTCCGGCGTCATCCTCGAAGGTCACATGTGCCTCCGAATAAAGCGAATGATCGGACCAGCGCCCGACCGTCCGCACCGATCCCTTGTAGAGTTTCAGCCGCACCGTCCCGGTCACATGCCGTTGCGAATGATCTATCGCCGCCTGCAGCATCTCGCGCTCGGGGCTGAACCAGAACCCGTTGTAGATGAGTTCCGCATAGCGCGGCATCAGCTCGTCCTTCAGATGCGCCTGTCCGCGGTCCAGCGTGATCTGCTCGATACCCCGGTGCGCCTCTAGCAGGATCGTACCGCCAGGGGTTTCGTAGATCCCCCGAGACTTCATGCCGACAAAGCGCCCTTCCACCAGGTCGAGCCGGCCCACACCATGCCGGCCGCCCAATTCGTTCAGCTTCGTCAAAAGGTTGGCCGGAGACAGCGCCTGACCGTCAACGCTGACCGCGTCGCCGGTCTCGAACCCGATCTCGACGAACTCGGGCGTGTCCGGCGCATCTTCGGGGTTCGCCGTCCGCTGGTAGACATAGTCCGGCGCATCCTCTGCCGGGTCCTCCAGAACCTTCCCTTCGGAAGAGGTATGCAACAGGTTCGCATCGACCGAGAACGGCGCCTCGCCGCGCTTGTCCCTGGCGATCGGAATCTGGTTTTTCTCCGCGAAATCGAGAAGCTTGGTGCGGCTGGACAGAGCCCACTCCCGCCACGGCGCGATCACCTTGATGTCGGGGTTCAGCGCATAGGCGGCCAGTTCGAACCGCACCTGGTCGTTGCCCTTGCCAGTCGCGCCATGGGCCACCGCGTCCGCGCCTTCTTCCGCCGCGATTTCGACCAGACGCTTGGAGATCAGAGGCCGCGCGATGGAGGTGCCCAGCAGATACAGCCCCTCATAGAGCGCATTGGCCCGGAACATCGGGAACACGAAGTCCCTCACAAACTCCTCGCGCAGATCCTCGATATGGATTGAGGTCGCACCCATCTGCTCGGCCTTTTTCCGAGCCGGCTCAAGCTCTTCGCCCTGCCCCAGATCGGCGGTGAAGGTCACGACCTCGCATCCGTATTCCGTCTGCAGCCATTTCAGGATGATCGAGGTGTCGAGGCCTCCGGAATAGGCGAGCACGACTTTCTTCGGTGCGGACATCGGCATCTCCTGTCTGATCGCCGCGGAGGTAGCGGGAATCCCATGGCCCCACAAGGCCGCGCCCCTTGTCACCGGCTTCACGACGCGCCATGGCAGGGCCATGAGCGACTTCGCAGATACCGCCCTGGCCGTCACCGCGCGGCTGCGCAGCTTGTTTCCGGCGACGCCGCTACAGAAAAACGCCTATCTCAGCCAGAAGTACGGCGCCGAGATCTGGTTGAAGAGAGAAGACCTTTCGCCCGTCCGGTCATACAAGATCCGCGGCGCCTTCAACGCCATGCGCAAGGCGCTCGAGGCCGATCCCGGCCAGTCCATGTTCGTGGCCGCCAGCGCCGGCAACCATGCCCAGGGCGTCGCGTTCAACTGTGCGCATTTCGGCGTCACGGGCGTGATCTTCATGCCGGTCACGACTCCCCGCCAGAAGGTCGACAAGACCCGCGCCTTCGGCGGCAATTCGGTAGAGATCCGGCTTGTGGGCGACTATTTCGATGAGACGCTGCGCGTCGCCCAGGCATTCTGCGCCGAGCGGGGCGCGCATTTTCTGGCGCCGTTCGACGATCCGCATGTGATTGAGGGGCAATCCTCTGTTGCCGTGGAGATGTTGCAGGAGTTGGGCACGCCGCCGGACCTTGTGATTCTGCCGGTCGGAGGCGGCGGCCTGGCGTCCGGGGTAAAACGGTACTTCGACGAGATGGCGCCGGGGGTTCCGCTTTGGCTGGTGGAGCCGGCCGGCGGGGCAAGCCTGACCGCGGCCCTTGCGGTCGGCGCACCCGAAACCCTGCCGCGGGTCGACTCCTTCGTCGATGGCGCGGCTGTGGCGCAGATCGGCCGGAAAACCTTCGATATTCTGCGCCGAATCCCCCCCGATCAGGTCCTTCTGGCGCCTGAGGATCGGATTTGCGTCACCATCCTGGAGATGCTGAACGTCGAGGGCATCGTTCTCGAACCCGCGGGCGCGCTTTCGCTGGATGTCCTGCCGCAGCTTGCCGAGCGAATCCGCGGCAAGCGGGTGGTTTGCGTCACCTCCGGGGGGAACTTCGACTTCGAGCGCCTGCCGGAGGTAAAGGAGCGCGCCCAGCGCTATGCGGGGCTGAAGAAGTACTTCATCCTCCGATTGCCCCAACGCCCGGGCGCCCTGCGCGACTTCCTGGAGATGCTGGGGCCCGACGACGACATCGCCCGGTTCGAGTATCTCAAGAAATCCGCCCGGAACTTCGGGTCCGTGCTGATCGGGATCGAGACCTCCCGCGCCGAGAATTTCGACACGCTCTTCACCCGCCTTGCGGCCGCGGATTTCACCTACCGCGACATTACCTCTGACCAGATCCTGTCCGAATTCCTCATCTGAGGCCCTCCAGCCGCTCGGAAATCTGCGCGCAGGAGGCGTGATAGGCGTCGATGATCGGTCCGACAGAGACGGGCCGCCGCCGGCGTGCCGCGTGTTCTGCCGCGCGGCACAGAGAGGCCAGCCGCACCAGCCCCATGCTTTCTGCGCTGCCCCGGATGAAGTGAAGCTGCTGGCCAAGCGCCTCTGGGTCTGCGGTATCCAGGTTGGCGATGACATCGGCCGTCTCTTCGACAAAGAGGGCGGCGATGTCGCGGAACCATTCGGTGCCGAAATTCGCCTGCATCTCGTCCGTCACGCTCCACTCGATCATCGGGCTTGTCCTCCTTGGCCCGAAGTGTAGCCCGGCGGTCCTAACAAATAGTGTGGGCGGTATTTACCCGGTCTTAAATTTGCCACGGTAGTGACACCCCCATGATGTCTCATTGGGCCTTGTCGTGACAGAACATTTCATGCCCCCGCTTCCGGTCGCGACAGCCACGATGTCGATCCTGGTGATCGACGATTCACGACTGCAACGGCGGATCCTGATTTCTGCGCTGACGCCGCTCGGCTACCGGGTCCGGGATACCGCCTCTGCCGAAGAGGCGCTGGACCTCTGCCGTGAGGAGATGCCGGATATCGTCATCAGCGACTGGCTCATGACGGGGATGAGCGGCCTCGATCTCTGCGCGCGTCTGCGGGAGACATGCGGCGAACACTATGTTTATTTCATCATCCTGACCTCCAAGTCCGACAAGGGCGAGCTTGCCGAAGCCCTCAGCGCGGGCGCGGACGACTTCCTGTCCAAGCCGCTGTCCGCCGATGAGATGCGCGGCCGCATCGCCGCGGGTGAACGCCTTTTGCGCATGGGCAAGGAGCTGCGGGAGAAGAACCGGCTGGTGACCTCGACGCTCAGTTCCATCCGGGAGATCAACGCTCGGCTCGACCGCGACCTGGCCGAGGCGCGCAAGCTGCAGATGTCGCTGACGCCACGCGACCCTCTGGTGATCCGCGATTGGAAAGTGTCGTTCATGCTCCAGCCGTCGGGCCATGTGGGCGGTGACCTCGTCGGCTATTTCACCATTTCGGATAGGCGTGTCGGGATCTTCTCGCTTGACGTCTCGGGGCATGGCGTCGCCGCGGCTCTCGTCACGGCACGGCTTTCCTCTTGGTTCGCGGGCACCACGTCAGAGGCCAATATCGCTTTGCGCGACGGTGCCGACGGTGTCGAGATGGATACGCTGCCGGAGATTTGCGCGCGACTGAACGAACGGTTCCTGAGCGATCTGCAGACCGGCCACTATTTCACCATCATCCTGGGGGAGCTCGATCTGGAAACTGGCGCCTTCCAGTTCGCGCAGGCCGGCCACCCACACCCGATGCTCATCGCTGCGGATGGCGGAACAGCTTTCGTCGGGCACGGGGGGCCGCCGATCGGCCTTCTTCCCGACATGGAATTCCCGGCGGACCACGTGATGATACGTCCGGGAGAGCGGCTGCTGATCTATTCCGACGGGTTGACGGAATGCGCCGGCGCGGATGGCAATCTTCTGGATGAGGATGGTCTGACCCGGTTGGTCAAAGGCAACCGGGCGCTCGGCGGCGGTGCGTTCCTCACCGCGCTGGAGAAGGACCTGACCGACATCCTTGCCGAAAGCGACCTGCGCGACGACATGTCTGCGGTCCTGATCGAACGCATGAGCTAAAGGGCCTTCCGCTCCGGATCCCGTGGCGGGACCGGCGCGGGGGTCGCCCGGAGGAACCGACGGGACCCTTCGGCGGCCGTCTGTATCGGCCGAGCCTTGCTGCGGCCCCCGGGCAGAATTGTCGGGCCGCGCAAAAACCGGCCGCAGCCCCGTAGGGCTTGGCACGCTGAGCTTGGCGGCTGGCCGTCGCAACCGTTTGCGGGCGGGTGCCGATCCGCAGAACCGGGCGCGCGGCAAATTGTCATGGCGCAGGTCTTGCCCACACCGCACTGGTCTCGGGACCAAGGGGCCGGTCAAATCGAATTCCCGCGCCCTTGACCTTTCCGCCTCTGCAGACAACTCATGGCGTCATCAGTGACGGTTTTCTGCGTGGTCGGATGAGGCAGTCGGAACACACCTGGTTCGCGCTGTTCGCGTTCACGGTCTTGGCCGCAGCCATTTACACGCCGGCCAGCGCCGCCACCCATTCGGCGGACTTCATGCGACCTCTCGGCCCCATCGCCGACATGCAGCGGACCGAGCTTTTCTGGGCGACCGTCATCGTGATGGTCGCCATTCTGCCCGTATTCGTGGGCGTGCCCTGGATCCTGTGGCGATATCGACGGTCGAACGACAAGTCGGAATACGCGCCCGCCTGGCATTTCGATACCAAGCTGGAACTGGTCATGTGGGGGGTACCGGCGGCAATCGTTGTCGCCTTCGGGATCTGGCTCACCCAGGCGGTCTTCAGGATCGACCCGTATCGCACCATCGATGCCGAAATGGCGGAGGGGATGAATTTCGAGATCGATGGCCCGCCGGTCGTCGTGGATGTGGTCGGGCTCGACTGGAAATGGCTCTTCATCTACCCGGACGAAGGCGTGGCAAGCGTCGGTGAGATGGTCATTCCGGTGGGCCGGCCGGTGTCCATGCGCCTGACGACGGACACGGTGATGCAGAGCTTCATGGCGCAGGGACTCGCCGGCCAGATCTACGCCATGCCGGGAATGGTGACTCGTCTCAACGTGCTTGCGGAGCGGGAGGGCACGACCGTCGCCGAGAACACGCAGTACAACGGCACCGGCTTCGCCTCGCAGCGCGCGCCGGCCCGCGCGGTGACGGACGCGGAGTTTAGCGCCTGGATCGACACCGCCAGAGCCGCGCCGCCGCTCGATGACGAAACCTACGCCCAACTGGCAAAAAGCGGTGACGTTGCCGCTGCGCGGCGCGATCTCGGGCGGACCGGCAGCGGGCCGCTGGCCTTTGCGCTGCCGGACCCGATGCTTTTCGGGCGCATCGTCGGCCGCTATCGCACCGGCGCGCCGGTTCCCCCCGAACAGCAACCGGGCAGCCATTCCTACGACCCGGAGGCCGCGCGCCTCCCTGCGACCGACAAGGGCATGTCCGATGGAAATGACTGACATCTTCGGCCGCCTCAGTTGGGCGGACCTGGTTCTTCTGGATGTGTTCAGGTCGCCCTCCGTCGACACCGCCGTTTCTTCCGGCGCGGCGTGGATAATGGTTCTCGGCGCCGCGGCGGTCCTGGTCTGGCTGACCGTCGCGGGCCGCTGGGGCTGGCTCTGGCGCGACTGGCTGACCACCGTCGATCACAAGAAGATCGGCATCATGTACATCACCCTGGGGTTCATCATGATGGCCCGCGGCATCGCCGAGGGCGTGGTCATGCGCAGCTATCAGGCGACGGCCTACCAGGGCGGCGCGTTTCTGTCGGAAGAACACTGGGCAGAGCTTTTCTCGACCCACGGCACGGTGATGATCTTCTTCGTGGCCATGCCGTTCATCACCGGTTTCATGAACTATCTCATCCCGCTGCAGATCGGCGCGCGGGATATGGCCTTTCCGGTCCTGAACCAGATCAGCCTGGGGCTCACCGGTACGGGTGCTGCCCTGGTCATGATCAGCCTTGCCCTCGGCGGGTTCGAGACCGGCGGCTGGACCGCCTACCCGCCCTTCACCGGCGCGGATTTCGATCCGGGTCCGGGACCCGATTACTGGGTCTGGTCGATCGTGCTGTCGGGCTTCGGCTCCATGTTCTCGGGGCTGAATTTCGCGGTGACGATCTACAAGATGCGGGCGCCCGGTATGGATTACCTCAAGATGCCGGTGTTCTGCTGGACCGCGCTGTGCACCTCGATCCTGCTGATCTTCGCCCTGCCGCCGCTGACCGTCGCGGGATTGATGCAGGCGCTGGACCGTTTGCTGGGGTTCCATTTCTTCACCAACGACCTCGGCGGCAACATGATGAACTACGCCAACCTGTTCTGGATGTTCGGCCACCCTGAGGTCTACATCCTGATCCTGCCCGCCTACGGCATCTTTTCCGAGCTTACGGCCACGTTCGCGGCAAAACGGCTTTACGGCTACAGGTCCTTGGTGATGGCGACGATGTCGATCGCGGTGATCAGCTTCGGCGTCTGGCTGCACCATTTCTTCACCATGGGCCAGTCGCCCTCGATCAACGCGGCCTTCGGTATCGCCACGGCGATCATCGCCGTTCCGACGGGCGTGAAGGTCTATGTCTGGATGGCGACGCTCTGGCGCGGGCGGATCCGCATGACCACACCCATGGTCTATATGACCGGGTTCTTCATCCTGTTCACCATCGGGGGATTTTCCGGCATCATCCTGGCGAATCCGGCGATCAACTGGCAGGTCCACAACACGCAGTTCATCGTCGCGCATTTCCACAATGTCCTGCTGCCGGGGCTGATCTTCGGCATCTTCGCCGGGATCCACATCTGGTTTCCCAAGGCCTACGGCTTCCGCTTGCACGAGCGGGCGGGGACCATCACGGCGATCCTGTGGATCGTGGGGTTCGCGATGACCTTCCTGCCGCTCTATGCCGTGGGGCTGCTTGGGTATCCGCGCCGGTCGGCCGCCTTCGACGATCCGGCGTTCCTGCCCTATATGTACGTTTCCCTGACCGGCGCCTTTATCCTGCTGGCGGCCTTCTGCGGACTTTTCGTCACGCTCTGGATCTCGATCCGGAACCGCGACAGCCTTGCCGTGCCGTTGGGCGACCCCTGGGACGGCCGGACGCTGGAATGGGCGACCCCGTCGCCGCCGCCGCCCTGGAACTTCCCGGTCATCCCGCAAGTCAGCAGCCTGGACGCCTTCGCCAAGGAAAAGGCCGAGGGCAAGCCCTATGTCCAGCCGGCGGAGTACCGCGATATCGAACTTCCGGCACCGACCTCTGCGGGGATGGTGGTGATGGTATCGACCACCGCGCTCGGCTTCGCGCTGACCTGGTGGATCTGGTGGCTGGCGGCCGCCGCGGCGTTCGGATTGGTGGCTTATTTCTTCGTCCGATCGTTCTTCGAATACCCTCATATCGTCATCCCCGCGATCGAGGTGCAAAGAGTGAACGAAGCCTGGATCGAGGCACTGCATCTTTGTACGCCGGTGAACCGCGATCATGAGGACGATCCGCGCAACCGGGGCCATGCGGCCACCGACATGGCGATCGCGTCATGAGCCAGGAGACCAATGTCCATCCGGGGATGAACCTGGGCTATTCCGACGGAGAGCATGAGGCCGAGGTCAAGGTCTTCGGCTTCTGGGTCTTCGTCATGAGCGACCTGGTCACCTTCGGGCTGGTGTTTGCGATCTTCGGCACGATGGCCGGCGCGACGGCGGGCGGTCCGGGGCCGGAAGACGTGACCGACCTGAAGAGCATCGCTTTGCAGACGGCGCTGCTTTTGGGGTCGTCCTTCGGGTTCAGCTGGGCCAGCCTGTCGATGAAATATCACAACCAGCGCTGGCGCACGCTGGGCTGGCTTGCGGTCGCGGCGACATCCGCCCTCAGCTTCCTGATCGTAGAGGCCATCGACTTTCGCGACTGGTATCACATGGGCGCCGTGCCGCAGAGGTCCGGTTATCTCAGCGCGCTCTGGGCGCTGGTCGGCCTTCACGGGCTTCACGTCGCCGGAGGTTTGGTCTGGATGGCGGCGATGACGGGACAGATCCTCAGATACGGCCTGACCGATCAGATCAAGAGCCGCGTCACCCGTATGGGGCTCTACTGGCATTTCCTGGACATCGTATGGATCGGGATCTTCTCCATGGTGTTTCTGGCGGGGGTGGCATGAAGCTCGACGATCTCAAGACCCGCCTCATGCTGGATTCCAGAAACGAGGAAGAACGGGCCGAGCGGCGGTTCTACTTCATCGGCCTGATCCTGTCCGTCCTCCTCACTGTGGCATCCTTCGCGTCGGTGATGACGGGGCTGCTGCCGCGGGCTTGGATCTTTCCGACGCTGGTGATCCTGGCGCTGACGCAGATCGTGGTGCATCTGCGCGTCTTTCTGCACATCGACCTCAGCCGCCAGAAGCGTGAGGATCTTCAGCTTCTGCTCTTCACCATTCTTCTCTTGTCCATCATGGCCTTCGGAACGCTCTGGATCATGGCCAGCCTGTCCGCGCGGATGTAGCCCCGGATCAGGCGGGGGCCGGCAGGGCGGGCAGGATTGCCCGGCCTTCCGCCCGGCCGCTTCGGCAATAGTGCAGCAGCGCGATCTGTCCGGCCGCCAGTACATCGGGATGCGCCTGGTAATAGGCCAGCGTATCGAACCGGGGTCCGGGATTGCGCCCCTCGGCCGCGCCGTGTCGAACGAAGTGCCGCGCGGGGTCCGCGCCGCTCTCGGCGACATCGGGATAGGCGGCCAGGTACCAGTCGGGATCGAATTCGGGTGCGGCCCGGACCTCTGCCACGAGCCGCCGCAGACGCAGACGGCGGGCGATGCCGCGGGGCCGGACAAGGGCCCGGCAGCGCTCCAGAACCTGCCTGCGGACGGCTTGGTCGTCGGGGGGCAGCACCCCGCAGGCGCGGTCCAGATCTGCACCCAGCCGGTCGAACGCCGCGGTCAGAAGCGGAGTGTCCCCGCCGGCCGCAAGCGCCTGCATCGCGTCGAGGATCCCGCATACCAGCGCGGGACGGGCATCGACCAGGGGCTGCCGCGACAGGTCCGCGGGCGGCGCCTCTTCGCCCGGTAGTAACGGGCCGGTCCGATCGGGCGCGATCCATGCCTCCGCGGGTCCGAGCGCGGCGCGCCAGTCGGCCGCTAGATCGTGGTCCAACACCGCGAACCGCGGCAGCCCACGGCTGTTCCGTTCGGCGTCGAGGATCCGGCGCGCCCATGGTAGTGCGTCGGCCTCCTGCTCCGGCAACGCGCCGACGCAGAGCACGACGCTCAGCCCCATATGCCGCTCTTTGCAAAGCTCCCGCCACAGGGGAAGCAGACGACAAAGGCGCGCGTCCGCCACCACCGCCTGGTTCAGGTCGGCGAAATCGGCCATCAAAGTCTCGAACAGGGTTGCCCTGTAGGCTCTGGCGACGGGCGCGGCGAACCGGGCCGGATCGACCGGCGCGGGTCCGTTGGCGCCGATTTCGGCCAGGATCGCGGTATGGACCGCCGGCAACTGCGCTTCACCGTCACTGTTCAGCGGCGGCGTCGCGCCAAGCCGGACCAGCAGCCCCCCGACGGAAGCGCAGGCAGCGCCGTCCGGTCCGCTGACGAGGATGAGCCGGCCGCCGTCGTCCCGCGCCGCGACCGCCGGCGGTGCGGTGGTCGGTTCGGGCAGGCGCGACGCGGGCAGGCTGCGCAACGCGCGAGACATGGACCTGTCCTCTATGAGACACCCCGCGGCCAGATCGGCGGCGACCTGCCGTCGGTCTGGCAAGGCCTCCCGATAGGCCGGCCAGATCGAGCCGTGCTTTTCGGCCATGGCCAGCCAGCGGCGGTACTTCCAAGAGGTAAGCTGCGGCAGTTCCGGACGTCCGCGCACCGACGATCCGATTCGCCGCACCGTGCGGTCGAAATCCTCAAGCGATCGGACCGGGAAGTGCACGATTTCCACGGCGCAATCGCGCTCTTCCGGCGCGTGTCCGTCGTAGATTCCGCCGTGCGCGCCGCGTTTGACCCGGTTCAGCCCGCGTGTCGGAAATATGACCTTGGCCGGGACCTGGTGCTGGAAATAAGTGGTCTGAAACCTGATCGCTTGCACGTCGGCCTCTGTTTCCGGGGACGGGGGCAATACGGGGGGCGACACCGCCCGGTAGATCAGCGCATCGGCCCAATGGACGCTGAGCAGCGCATCGCGCGGTCCGATCATGTTGTGCCGCCGGCAGACCAACAGGCAGGGCCGTTCGGACGGATCCGGCAGCACATCGTGCAGACGCCCCGACGGCGCGCACCAGAACTCGTCCGCATCGTTGCAGATCACCCAGTCTGCGCTCATCCGGTCACGGGCCATCAGCGCCATGCGCGTGGTCCAGATGTCCTGCAGATACGCCCTCGACGGCTCATGCAGCAGGGTCAGCGCACCGTCCCGAGCGAAAGGTTCCAACGCCTCCACCGTCCCGTCGACAGACCCGTTGTCGGTGGCGATGACGTGATCCACGCCTTGGGCAAGATGCCAGGCCACGTTCTCGGCCACGATATCGGCGGCATCGCGGACCAGCAGCGTCATTATGAGCCGCGGCCGGGTCATGGCGCGGCCTTCCGTTCCAGCAGGTAGATCTGCCGCCCGCCGTCCTGAAGCGACGTCACCACGATGCGCTGCCCGTCCCGGGACGGCACCGGGTGCAGGTCGCAGCGGAACGGCCCGTGGTGCGGTCTGTGGCCGGTGAACCGCGCCAGCCGCGTCGCCGCGCCGGTGCCGCGATGAAGGCGCATGACGTCGATCTCCTCCGCATAAGGCGTGTCGTAGATCGCCCAGTCCGGCGCATCGGGGATGTGGCGGAAATGGACGTTGCGGGTAATCAGCTCTGGGTAGGGCGCGGTGATGTCCGCCGAACGGGGGATGCCGTCCCGGGCCATGACAAAACGGCCTTCGGATTGGTGCCAGAAGTAGAGCGACCGGTCGTCCAGCCACATGACGTGGCTTGCGCCCCGCGCCAAGAGGGACAGCCCGGTCCCATCCATCCCGCAGGTCAGGCTGACGCCCATCCTGCCGGTCCAGGGGCTTTGCAAGTCCGCGGCGCGCCAGCGAAGCTTGACGGTGAAGCGGCGCCCGTTCGGGGAAAGCTTCACGTGGTTGAACCAGTGGACCAGGGCGCCGGACAGGTGCTCCTGTCGCTCTTCCTGCGGCAATCGTTCGGCCAGAAACGCCACGGCGCGGGACAGCGGCAGGACCAGCTTCGGCGCAGGTTCGTCGGCGGCAAGCCCCATGCGCCAGACGCCATCCTCTGCCGGGGCGCCGCTCTCCAGCGCCGCGCCGCGCCCGCCGGGATAGCCGTAGCCGGGGCGCGCGCGGTCGAGGCGGGCCATGTTCAGCGACAGCGCCGCATCCCCGCCGGGGGAGATCGCGTAGACCGTGCGCGGCAGCGTCCGTGTGGTGCCCGTGCGGATGTCGTGGAGGCGCGCGACGAAGGCGTCGCCATCCGCCGCGTCGTCCGCGCGGACCCTGTCGTTCCAGATCAGCGCCTGGCCACCGGGAAGCCATTGCGCCATCGGCCCTTGCTGCCAGCTCCAGGCGCGGCTCGCGCCGATGCGGGCGAAGCCTCCGGCTTCGGCATCCACAATGCCGATGTCCACGGCATCTTTCGGCGTCATCCAGCGGCCCTGCATGCGCATCCGGTAGGCGGCGATGCGGCGGGCATCGTCGCTCAGGACCGGAATGTCGTAGTAGCTGTGGGCATGAAAGAGGCCACCGCCGCTGCCGAAAGTGAGTTGGCGGAGTGTCCAGTCCGGGTCCAGCGCGGCGGCGGCCGCGTTACGCGCCTGGCGCAGAAAGGCGGCACGGGGACGGACCCGTGCCAGCGCCGTCCCTAGCCCGGCAATTTCGGCCACGCGGTTCTGCCAGGCCATGCGGGCGGCCTCCGGAGGGTGCGCGTGCACGTCCTTTGGTCTGATCCGCCCGCCGTTGCGCTGCAGGTAATCCAGGATCCGCCCGCCATAGCGCGACCCCGCCGGACTGGCGCCTTCGGTCCCGCGCCGATCCTCAAGTCGTCGGACAAGGCCCGCCGTCCACTTGACGTGCATCACCCGGAACGGAAGCGTCCGTCGCCAGGCCGGTGACTTCACGCGCGCAAAGTGCATCAGCGGCAGGCCGTAGATCAAGGCCTCAGGCGGACCTTCCTGCGGATTGTGACCACCGAGACCGGGCCGCACGTCGCCCCGGTGGAGCATTGTCTTGACCGTACCGGCGGCGTCCTCTTCCCCGGCGCGCTTGCCCAGGGCAAGGCCGACCTCTGCGGCGACGGGGACCTGTTCCCACAGCCCGCGGTCGGGGTGGATCGCGGGCAGCGACCCGTCAGCCGCGATCCGGTCCACGAACGGCCCCTGGACACAGCGCACGCCCCGCGCATCGCAGAACGCGATGACCTCTCGCAGCGTCGCGGGATAATCGTGGAACTCGTCCGCGTCGGCGTTCACGATCCAGTCGTCGGCCTCCGCCACGCTGTCTTGAAGCGCGCGGCGCCGGTCCCACATCCCCGCGCTCGTATAGGGACCGATCCAGAGTTGCGGTGCCGCGGTCCCCGCCCGGTCGAGGAGCGCGCGCGCCGCCGCCAGCCCCTCATGCCCCTCCGTCCGTGCGTTCAGGATCAGATGCATCCGCGACGGGGGTATGCCCAGCGCCGCGTAGTGGGCCAGGAAATGCGGCAGAAGGGGCAGATCCCCCCCGCACGGCCCATCCACCCCGATGCAGGAGATGAGGCGCGGCGGCGCGGTCTTCGAGGCGCCGGCGGCACAGGCCGTCGCCATGGTGTCGCCGTCCGGGTCGCCGCGCCATTCCTCTGCCTCCACGAAGGCGGCGAGGCGGGCGGAAACGTCGGCGGGCCGCATGGCGTCGGCGGAAAGGGGCGGCTTCTCCGTCAGGCCGACGAGTCCGAGGAACCCGTCGATCCGATCGGGAAACTGGCGCCGGTCGATGCTGACGGCGCGCGCGCCGGCTCCTTTCGGCGGCGGGACCGGGCCGATCCGCTCCGGCGCCTCCATGGACCAGAAGGCCACCCGTGCGTCCGGCTCGGTCGCCGCGGTCCGCGCCCAGATCCGGCGTGCGATCGGCATGGCCTTCTCGTGTTTGCGGGTGTGGACCACGACCTTTCGGAAGATGTCGGCATAGAATTGCTCTGCGTCATGCAGCCCCATCATCACGTCAGAGCGGTGCCACGCGTGTCCTGCCGCCAGCATCTGGCGCTTGACATGGGATTCGGGGCGGCGCTGGGAGGGATCGAAACTGGCCGTGGACAGCGCGGTTCGCAGCAGATCGGTCCGGTAGAGATGCTGGCCGGCGACCCGCTGTCGTCCCATGAGCGGGTCGGCGACCACGCCGCTGACGCCGAACATCACCGGATCGAGATGCCGGGCCTGTGCCAGAAGGTCCGCGACCGCGCCGGGCCTGAGCAGCACGTCGGCATCGAGGCAGAGCGTCCACGCCGCCCCGGACGCCACGCCGCGCTCGAACCCTGCGCGGATGGCGGTGGCGAAAGGCACCTCATGCAGCAGGGTCACCCGGTCCGGACCGACCTCTGCCGCTGCAAGCGCATGGGCCAGCGCCTCGGTCCGTTCGCCGGCCGCGCGGATCGCCACGAAGACCTGCGGCCCCGTGGCGCGGGCGGCCGGCCTGCGCGCGCCTTGCCGCAGAACCCGCATCGTGGCGCGCCAGTCGCCGTCCGGACGGTCCGCGGACCCGCGCAACGCCACGTCTTCCAGGCGGACGCGGCCGTGGCGGGACAGGTAGTCGCGCAGCTTGCCGCCATATTCGCGGCCCGCAGGGCTGACGCCGGACATGGCCAGCCGCCGCTCGACCGTCGGCAACCGCGTCGCGCACCATTTGTAGTGTGCGCTCTGGAACGGAAAGGCGAAGCGGATCGAAGGGGTCGCGATCTCTGCAATGCGGTGGAGCGGGCGCCCGGCAAGGAACCGGGGGCCGTCCGCCGCAGCGGCGGCCGAGGAATCCGCCGTAAGCCCCTCTGGATTGTGGCCGCCGCGGCGCGGAAAGACGTCCGCACGATGCAGCATCAGCTTGGTCGTGGAAGAGATGCCGTAGTGTTCGCCCTGTCCGAAGATTCGGAACGACGCCTCGCATTCGATCGGGAACTGGTCTGCCAGCGCGGGGCTGTCGGCCACCGGCGCCAGCAAACCGCCCGGCGCAAGCCGGTCGATCTGTAGCCCCTGAACGCAGGTCGCATCGACATCCCGGCAATGGGCAATGACCTCTGCGATCGGCGCGGGATAGCTGTGGTGCTCGTCCATGTCGGCGTTCACGATCCAGTCGCCGTCCCGCGCCACCCGCTTTTGCAGCGCCCGGCGCTGCGCCCACATCGCGTCGCTGGTATAGGCGCCGATCCACCGCACCGGGATGGCCGCGCCGAACGCTGTCAGCTGCCGCTCCGCATCGCAAAGGCGCGGGTCGTCGGCCTCGACCGCGTTCAGGATCACGTGAATGTGGCCCGGCGCGATGCCCAGCCCTGCGTAATGTCGCAGGAAATGCGGCAGCAGCTCCATATCCAGCGCCACCCCGAGACAGGAGATCAGGCGCACCGTCGGTGCGGTTGTCGTGCCGGCCATCGTGTCAGTCCCCGAAACGATAGCCGAACCGGTCGATCAGCCGGGCGTTCCGGCGTGCCACGATCGCGCGCAGTTCGTCGGTGTAGTAGTCGGTATAGTGGCCCCGGTCCGTGCGGTTCATATGCGGCAGGACGATGTCCCGACCCAGGCGGTCGCAGATCCTGGACCAGTCCTGCGACAGATGCTCGAACCTGGCGTAGAATGCCATCGGCACGGGGTCGGTGCCGCCCGGCGCGATCAGGTGCTCATCCTGAGTGACCTGTGTATGGAAGGCCACGTAGAGCTCGGGCGTGGTGAACTTGCGCGGATGGGGGTTGTGCCGGGCGCCGTCCTTCCAGCCGCCCCTGACGAAACGCTCGAAGCTTGGCGCCGCATCGCCATAGGCGTTCTTGTTGCTGGTGACGAACCGCCAGCCGGACACCGTCCAGTCCCAAGGATTGCGCAGGAAACAGAAGCTCCAGCTTCTGGCGAAGATGTCGCGCCCGAGGCGCCGGGCGACATGGGCCGCCGTGCCTTCAAGTCGGTCCATGCCGCGGGTCGGGTATGGTTCGGCATCCGCGAAACTGTCCGCAAGTGCGGTCGAGATCGAATAGCCCGCCGTCTTGGGCAGATGAAGGAACGTCGCGTTGCAGGACGGAATGTAGAGACTCGCCATTGCCGCCCCGGTATTTGTTCCCCGGGGCTGGATATCGCGTTTTCTGCCGTTTCGCCATAGACAGCGCCGGATTCCCCAAGGCGTTGCGCTCCTGCCGCCGGGCCCTGGGGTTCAACGCGGCGTTGCCGCGCCTATATGGACCCGGTATGCCGAACCCCGCCCCCCGAGGATGCCCATGACCCTAGGACAGACCATCGCCTGGGACGATACCGTCCTGCCGTTCCAGCTCGACCGGTCTGACATCCGCGGACGGGTTGCGCGTCTGGACGGTGTGCTGGAGCAGGTGCTGGCCCAGCACGACTACCCCCTCCCGGTCGAGGCGCTGGTGGCAGAGGCGGTGACCCTGACCGCCCTGATCGGACAGACGATCAAGCTGCGCTGGAAGCTGTCCCTGCAGGTGCGGGGCGATGATGCGGTGCGGCTGATCGCGACGGATTACTTCGCCCCCGGGGCCGATGGCCGCCCGGCCCGGATCCGTGCCTATGCCAGCTATGACGCGGATCGGCTGGACCCGGCCGCGCAGCCGTTCAGCCAGATCGGCAAGGGGTATTTCGCGATCCTGCTGGATCAGGGCGACGGCACGAAACCCTATTCCGGGATCACCCCCATCGCCGGCGGATCGCTGTCCACCTGCGCCGAGACCTACTTCGCCCAGTCCGAGCAGTTGCCGACCCGGTTCGCCGTCAGCTTCGGTCAGGCCGCCGCTCCGGGCAAACAGGCGCATTGGCGTGCCGGCGGGGTGATGCTGCAGCACATGCCAAAGGCGTCCCCTCTTCGTCCCGACGCGGGCGGCAGCGGCGACGGGGGGCTTTTATCGGCAGAAGATGTGCTGGAGGGTGATGAGGCTGAGGACTGGAACCGCGCCAACACCCTGCTCGACACCGTCGAGGAGACCGAGCTGGTCGGGCCCCATGTCCAGCCCACCGAACTTCTGGTGCGGCTCTTCCATGAGGAAGGCCCGCGGGTCTTCGACGCCCAGCCGATCCGGTTCGGGTGCACCTGCTCTGCCGACAAGGTGCGCCAGAGCCTGTCGATCTACTCGCAGCGCGACATCGGACACATGACCACGGAGGACGGCACCGTGACCGCCGACTGCCAGTTCTGCGGCGCGCATTACGAGTTCGATCCCGCGACCCTCGGGTTCGAGGCCGAACAGGCGCCGGATGGGAAACGGTGATCTCCGCGCACGGTTGATGGCGGCGCTGTCGAAGGACACCGGTCCGTCGTCGGATTTCGATCTCAACGCCGCGATCCGCCCGCCCCGCCAGATGACCCTGCGCGGAGCGGGCGTTCTGGTGCCGGTGCGCGAGGACGGGCGGGTGATCCTGACTAAGCGATCCTCAAGCCTCAGCCAGCACCCCGGCCAGGTTGCCTTTCCCGGCGGCCGGATCGAGGACAGCGACGCCGATCCTACCGCCGCGGCCCTGCGCGAGGCCTGGGAGGAGATCGCCCTGCCCCCCGATTCGGTCGAGGTTCTGGGACAGCTGCCGGTCCATGACACCGTCACAAACTACCGCATGACGCCGGTCCTGGGGCTGGTACGCGGCACGCCGGACCTGGTGCCCGAACCCGGCGAGGTGGCCGAGATTTTCCACGTGCCGCTCGACGTTCTGGCCGATCTTGGCAATTACACCACCCAGTCGCGCGACTGGCGCGGGACCGCCCGGCACTACCATACGGTCCCCTGGGGCCCTTACTATATCTGGGGCGCGACCGCGCGCATCCTGATCCGCCTGGCGGAGCGCCTGTCATGAGGCTGGACGGGCTGTGGCTGAACGATCCCGGCGCGCGGCGGCTGATGGCGCTGCTGGACGCGGCCGGTCACCGGGCGCTTTTCGTCGGCGGCTGCGTACGCAATGCCGCATTGGGAATTGCCGTGGACGACATCGACATCGCCACCGACGCCCTGCCCGCCCGGGTAACCGATCTGGCCGAGGCAGAGGGCTTTCGCGTCCTGCCCACGGGGCTCGACCACGGAACGGTGACGGTTCTGGGGCCACGGCCGCTGGAGGTCACGACCTTCCGCAAGGATGTCGAAACGGACGGGCGCCGCGCCGTTGTCGCGTTCTGCGCTGACGTCGCGGAGGATGCGGCCAGACGCGATTTCACCATGAACGCCCTCTATGCAAAGGCGGACGGAACCCTCGTCGATCCGCTGGGCGGCTGGCCGGACCTGATGGCGCGGCGCGTCCGTTTCGTGGGCGACGCGCGGCAACGGATCGAAGAGGACTATCTGCGGATCCTGCGCTATTTCCGGTTCCATGCCTGGTACGGCGACCCCTCTGGCGGGCTGGACGCAGAGGCGCTGGCCGCCTGCGCGGCATCCGCCGACGGGCTGGCGCGCCTCTCTGCCGAGCGTGTGGGGCGAGAGGTGGTCAAGCTGCTGGCCGCCCCAGACCCGGCGCCGTCGGTCGCCGCCATGGGCCAGAGCGGCATCCTGTCGCGTGTCCTGCCGGGCGCGGATGCGGTGCATCTCGCCCCCCTCGTTCATCTGGAGGGCGTTCTGGGCGTGGCCCCTGACCCGCTGCGGCGCCTGGCGTCGCTGGGCGGCGACCCGGGCGGTCTGCGCCTGTCGCGCAAGGACAGGCGCGCCCTGGACACCCTGCGCCACGCCATCGCGGGCGGCGCCGGCGCCTCTGAACTGGCCTGGCGTCTGGGCCGGGAGACGGCGCGGGACGTGGAACTGCTCCGCGCCGCCGCCTTCGGCGCGCCCCTGCCTGCGGACCTCGATGCGCGGCTCGACCGGGGGGCGGAGGCGGTCCTGCCGGTCAGCGGCGCGGACCTGACCGGCCGCCATGCGGGCCGCGAGATCGGCGCCCGCCTCGCCGAGCTGGAGCGGCGATGGATCGACTCCGGCTTCACCCTGTCGCGGGATGACCTGCTGTCCTGAGCGCCCGGGTCGGTTTCCCTTCGCGCCGGAATTCCCTATCATTCGGGGACAGCCCGAAAGGCCCGCATGTTCCGCTATTTCGAATCCCTCGTGGACCCTTATGCCCCGCATGAGGTGACCGACGCGCCGCCGCGCCGGCTGTGGCCGTTCATGCGCGACTACTCGCGGCCCTTCACGCGGATCTTCGCGCTGGCCGGTGCCAGTTCCGTGCTGGTGGCCTTGGTCGAGGTCGGGCTGATCGCCTATCTGGGCCGGGTGGTGGACCTCCTTGTGGGCGATCCGGCAGAGGTCTGGGCGGCCCACGGGACCGAGCTGATCCTGGTGGCCCTTGCGGTGCTGGTCCTGCGGCCGCTCTTTCAAGCGCTGAACGTGCTGCTTTTGAACAACGCGATCATGCCGAACTACGGCACGCTCTTTCGGTGGCGGGCCCATTCCCATGTGCTGCGCCAGTCCGTCGGCTGGTTCGAGAACGACTTCGCCGGACGCATCGCCAACCGGATCATGCAGGCGCCCCCGGCCGCCGGAGAGGCCGTGTTCCAGGTGTTCGACGCGCTGACCTATGCCGTCGCCTTCGTGATCGGCGCGGCGGTCCTTCTGTCCGGCGCGGACCTGCGGTTGCTGTTGCCGCTGGTGATCTGGGCCGTGCTCTACGCCTTCCTGATCCGCTGGGTCGTGCTCCGCGTGGCGCCGGCGTCAAAGGCAGCGTCGGATGCGCGCAGTCTGGTTACGGGCCGTGTGGTGGACAGCTATACCAACATCCATGCGGTCAAGCTTTTCGCCCATCACGACCGGGAGCTGGAATTCGGGCGTGAGGCCATCGAGACGGCGCGGACGACGTTTCAGCGGGAGATGCGTCTTTATACGGTCATGGACGTGACACTGGCGCTGCTTGGCAGTCTGTTGATGGTCGGGATCGTCGGCTGGGCAATCGCACTATGGTATGCAGGCTCGGCCAGCGTCGGCGTGGTCGCCACGGCGACGGCGCTGGCAATGCGACTGAACGGGATGACCGGCTGGGTGATGTGGGCCATCAGCTCTTTCTTCCGCAACCTCGGCGTGGTGGCGGAGGGGATGGAAACCATCGCCCAGCCCATCGCCCTGACCGACCGTCCCGCCGCGCGCCCGCTTGAGTTCCGTGAGGGCCGCATCGGGTTCGAGCGTGTGTCGCACCACTACGGACGCGGGTCCGGCGGATTGCAGGACGTATCCCTTGACGTGGCCCCGGGAGAGAAAGTCGGTCTGGTCGGCCGCTCGGGTGCCGGGAAATCCACCCTGGTCAAGTTGCTCCTGCGGTTCTACGACCCTGAATCCGGCACCATACGCATCGACGGTCAGGATATCGCAAAGGTGACCCAGCCCAGCCTGCGGGCGCGGATCGGCATGGTGGGCCAGGAGGCGACGCTGCTGCACCGTTCCGTGCGCGACAATATCCTCTACGGCGATCCGCAGGCGGATGAGGCGCGCATGATCGACGCCGCGCGGCGTGCCGAGGCCGACGGTTTCATCGCGGGGCTGAGCGACAGCCACGGGCGCCGGGGCTACGACGCCCATGTGGGCGAACGCGGCGTCAAGCTGTCGGGCGGTCAGCGGCAGCGGATCGCGCTGGCGCGGGTGATCCTGAAGGACGCGCCGATCCTGGTGCTGGACGAGGCGACATCGGCGCTCGACAGCGAGGTCGAGGAGGCGATCCAGGGCACGCTCTACGGGGTGATGGAGGGCAAGACGGTGATCGCCATCGCCCACCGCCTGTCCACCATCGCGCGGATGGACCGGATCGTGGTCCTGGACGACGGGCGCATCGTCGAGGACGGAACCCATGCCGATCTGCTGGAGCGGGGCGGGCTCTACGCGCGGCTCTGGTCGCGGCAATCGGGCGGATTCCTGGATCTGGAGGCCGCCGAATGATGCGCGCCCTCGCCGGCCTGATCGACGCCTTCCGCCCCGCGGACGGCCCTCCGCCCCGGACCCTGGGCGCGTTCTTCGCCTGGGCGCTGTCGGGGGCCTGGAAATGGATGATCGTCGCGGGGCTGCTGTCCGCCGCGGCAGGCACGGCAGAGGTGGTCACGGCGCTGTTGCTGGGCAAGGTCGTCGATTCGGCCGTGAACAGTCCGGTCAGCAGCTATTTCACCGACAATACCGGGTTGCTGGTCGGCACTGCGGCATTCTTCCTGATCTTGCGGCCGGTCCTGTTCGGGCTCAGTTCCGCGTCGAACTCGATCATGGTCGCGCCGAACGTAAACCCGATGGTGCTCATGCGCTTGCATCGCTGGACGCTGGGCCAGGCCGTCACCTTCTTCGACGACGACTTCGCCGGACGCATCGCGCAAAAGCAGATGCAGACCTCTCGCGCGATCACCGACGTGGCCAGCGAGTTCATCAACGTGGTCAGCTTCGCGCTTGCGTCCCTGATCGGTTCGGCGCTGCTTCTGACCACGATCAATGGCTGGATGGCGCTGGGGCTGGCGGTCTGGACCGTCGCCTATCTGGCCACCATCCGCTGGTTCATGCCCCGCGTGCGCGCCAGGTCCAAGGCGCGGGCCGCCAGCCGGGCGATGGTGTCGGGACAGGTCGTGGACACGATCACCAACATCAAGACGGTCAAGCTTTTCGCCCATTCCGACCATGAGGACCGTGCCGCGCTTGAGGCCATCGGCACCTTCCGCGAACGGGTGGTGGATTTCGGCATCCTCTCCGCCGGGTTCCGTTTCGCGCTGATGACGCTGGCGGGGGTGCTTCCGGTGCTGCTGATCGGGGGCACGCTGTGGCTGTGGTCCGTCGGAACCGCCAGCCCGGGCGATATCGCCGCGGCGGGCGCGATTTCCATCCGCATCGCACAGATGACCGGCTGGGTGTCGTTCACGCTGATGGGGATGTACGCCAATGTGGGTGAGGTCGAGGACGGGATGAACACCCTCACCCCGCCCCACCAGCTGGCCGATGCCGACGCGGCGCCCGATCTGCCGCGTGGCGCCGATGTCCGGTTCGAGAACGTGAGCTTTACCTACGGACGTCAGACCGGCGGCCTCAGCAACATCACCCTGACCCTTCGGGAAGGGGAAAAGCTGGGGCTGGTCGGTGCCTCCGGGGCAGGCAAATCCACCATGGTCGCGCTGCTCCTGCGGCTCTACGACGCCGAGAGCGGGCGCATCACCGTCGCCGGGCGCGACCTGCGCGACGTGACACAGGAGAGCCTGCGCCGCCGGATCGGGATGGTCACGCAGGAAACCGCCATGTTCAACCGCTCGGCGCGGGAGAATATCCTCTACGGCCGCCCCGATGCGCCAGAGCAGGAGATGTTCGCCGCCGCCCGCAAGGCAGAGGCGCATGACTTCATCCTGGGGCTCAAGGATTTCCGCGGCCGCACGGGCTACGACGCGCATCTGGGAGAGCGCGGCGTGAAGCTGTCGGGCGGCCAGCGCCAGCGCATCGCCCTGGCCCGGGCGATCCTGAAGGACGCTCCCATCCTGGTGCTGGACGAGGCAACCTCGGCGCTCGACAGTGAGGTCGAGGCGTCGATCCAGGACGCGCTCGACCGGGTGATGGAGGGCAAGACGGTGCTGGCCATCGCGCACCGGCTCAGCACCATCGCGCGAATGGACCGGATCGTGGTGCTGGAAGAGGGCCGGATCGCGGAAGAGGGCACCCATGAGGACCTGCTGGACCGGGGCGGCATCTATGCGCGCTACTGGAAGCGGCAGTCCGGCGGCTTCATGGGTGTGAACGAGGCGGCAGAGTAGATGCGGGTCCGGATCGACCGTCTCGGCCATCGGGGCGACGGGATCGCGGAGGGTCCCGTCTATGTGCCCGGCGCGCTGCCCGGCGAGGAGGTCGAGGGCGATCTGGATGGCGACCGGATCGAGGCGCCCCGGATCCTGTCCCGTTCCGCCGACCGGACCGAACCGCCCTGCCCCAACTACGCGACCTGCGGCGGCTGTGCGCTCATGCACGCCTCCGATCCGTTCGTCGGCCGCTGGAAGGTCGGTATCGTGCGGCAGGCGCTGGAGGCCCGCGGCCTTCCTGCGCCGATCCGCGGCATCGCGACATCGCCGCCCCAGAGCCGGCGGCGCGCCACCTTCTCCGGGCGGCGGACGAAATCCGGTGTGATCGTCGGCTTTCACGGGCGGCGGAGCGACACGATCTCGCGGATCGGCGGCTGCCGGGTTCTGGTGCCCCAGATCCTGGCCGCGATGCCGGTGCTGGAGCGGCTGACCGACGCCGCCGCCTCGCGCAAGGGTGATGTTGCGCTGGTCGTCACGCATGGGCGCGACGGGCTGGATGTGGCGATCCGTGGCGGCGCAGAGCTTGGGCGGGACACCCTGGCGCGGCTGGCACGGATCGCCGCGGACGCGGGGCTCGCCCGCCTGTCCCTGGACGGCGAGACGGTCGCCCAGGATCGCCCGCCCGCCCAGCGCTTCGGCGGCGTCCGCGCCGTACCGACGCCGGGGGCGTTCCTGCAGGCGACCGAGCAGGGGCAATCCGCGCTTCTGGCCTGTGTCTCGCGGGCATTGGGTCCGGCCGGGCGGGTCGTGGACCTGTTCGCGGGATGCGGGACCTTCGCGCTGCCGGTCTCCCGGCGGGCAGAGGTTCACGCGGTCGAGGGCGACGCCGCCATGACGGAAGCGCTGGTCGCAGCCTGGCGGGGCGGGCGCGGCCACCGTCCGCTGACCGCCACGACGCGCGACCTTTTCCGCGATCCCCTGGCGGCTGCGGAACTCTCCGGTTTCGACGCCGCGATCATCGATCCGCCCCGTGCGGGCGCCGCGGCGCAGACCGCGGAAATCGCGGCCTCCGGCATCGGCACCGTCGCGGCCATTTCCTGCAATCCCGTCACCTTCGCGCGCGACGCGGAGCGGCTTGTCGATGCGGGCTTCGCGCTCGACTGGGTGCGGGTGGTCGATCAGTTCCGATGGTCGCCCCATGTCGAGCTTGCCGCCGCTTTCTCCCGTGGCGAGAAGGTCGCGCCTTGATCTGCTGTTTTCGTGATGACGAACGGCGGTCTTCCGCGCAGAGACGATCGGCTGTAGGGTCGAAAAAAAATCCAGAGGCAGAGAGCAGATATATGAGCGTTCTACGTATATTCCTTCTTGGGCTCGTCTTGTTCGGCGTTGCCGGCTGCGGCGGCGACAAGTTCCGTACCTACGATGGCCCTGACGTCACTCAGGTTCTGCTGTACAAGGGAGAGCGGAAGCTGCTGCTCCTCAACGGGCAGACCGTGCTTGAACAATACGATGTCGGTCTTGGCTTCGCCCCCCAGGGCCACAAGCAATTCGAAGGCGACGGCCGTACTCCGGAGGGCAACTACCTCATCGACAAGCGAAATCCCAACAGCCAGTACCATCTGTCCGTCGGGATTTCATATCCCAACCCGGTGGACGTGGCCCGCGCGGCGGCGATGGGCAAGGATCCCGGCGGCGATATTTTCATTCACGGACGCGGCCCGACCTACAAGAAGGATGCGGCACGCGACTGGACATGGGGATGCATCGCCGTAAAAGATCGCGAGATAGAGGAAATCTATGCGATGGTGACCGACGGTACGCCGATCTCGATCTTTCCCTGACCCTGACCCTGACCCTGACCCTGACCATGTCCGGAATCGTGCGCGTCAGCCTACCAGCGGGGCGGATTGCGCGATACCGCACCTCGGTCGGGAGGGTCGACCGCGTCCGGCCCTCGTGTTCCTGGCGCCAACCGAGTTCAGAGTTGCGCATGCATCGGTGACGACCTTGCGCACTTCGATCCGGCCGGCGAAAATCTCAACTCCGGTCGCTTCGGTCAACTGGATAGTCCCGCCCGCCGAACGGGCGCGATGGCGTCCGGGACAGAATTTCGGGGAGCTCTGGGCGCGGGTCGGCAACGGCACACAACTGTTGCTTATTTGACAGCCTCTCGCGGTGACGGAACCTAATGGCACGTAAGGGATTTTCCTGACGTGGTCATTGCCATTTATAACGGCGACCGAGGTACAGCCTTTGGGTGCCTGCTGCCGCCTCACGAATACTTTGGCACCGGGCTTAACTGGAGAAACGAGATATGAAGAAGATTGCTCTTGCCGCTGCCCTTTCGGTCGCCGGAACCGGCGCGTTCGCGGGCGGCATGGTCGCCGAGCCGCCGATGATGGAACCGGCCGTTGTCGTGGAAGAATCCTCGGCCGCGTCCGGCGGGTTCGTCATCCCGTTGCTGCTGCTGGCCGTGGTGGCCGCTGTCGCAGCGACCGACTGATCGCATCAGTCACAACGACAAGGAAAGGCGGCCGGGCTCTCCGGCCGCCTTTTTTCGTGGTTCCTGCGTGGGGGCGCACTGAAACGGCGGTCAGATCCAGCCGCCGAGGTTTTCCACGATGACCTCTTCAAGCGCCGCGATATGCGCATCGTCGTCGTTCAGGCAGGGGATATAGGTGAATCGCTTGCCGCCCGCCTCTTCGAAACTCTCACGGATTTCTTCGTTGATCTCTTCCAGCGTCTCGATGCAGTCGGCAGAGAAGGCCGGCGCGATCACCGCGATGTCGTCGACCCCGCGCTCGGCCAGTCGGGCGACCTCTTCCACCGTATAGGGTTGCAGCCATTCCTCGGGACCGAATCGGCTCTGGAACGTGGTGGTGATGCGGTTGTCGTCCCAGCCCAGGCGTTCGCGCAGCAGGCGCGTCGTTTTCTGGCACTGGCAATGATATGGATCGCCTTCCAGCAGATAGCGCTGCGGCACCCCGTGATACGAGCAGACCAGCATCCGCGGCGGCGTGCCGAGCGCGCCGTAGGTCCGTTCGACGGATTGCGCCAGCGCGTCGATATAGGACGGCCGGTCGAAATAGGGTGCGGCGGTGCGGGCGGCGGGCTGCCACTTTTCCTTCATCAGCGCGCGAAAGAACTGGTCGTTTGCGGTCGCGACAGTGGCGCCGGCATATTGCGGGTAGAGCGGGAAAAACAGGATCTTCTGGCAACCCTCCGCCACCATCTCCCGTACCGTCTTGAGGGTAGAGGGATTGCCGTAGCGCATGCAGAACCGGACCATCACGTCATCGCCATAGCGCTTGCCGAGAGCTGCGCGCAGCTTTTCGGTCTGCGACCTGGTGATGGTCATCAGCGGGCTTTCGCCCGCGTCCTCGTTCCAGATCGACTTGTAGGCCGCCCCCGACGAGAACGGCCGTTTGGTCAGGATGACACCCTGCAGAAGCGGCTGCCAGATCAGCGGCGAATAGTCGATCACCCGCTTGTCCGAGAGGAATTCGTTCAAATAGCGGCGCATCGACCAGTAGTCGTACCCGTCCGGTGTTCCGAGGTTCGCCACCAGCACGCCGATCCTGGCCCGCGGAACGGGGGGGTGGTCCTCGTCGGCGTGATCGGGCCGTGTGGCGTCCTTGGCCGTGAAGAGCGCGGCGGCCTGGGCCGACTTGGCGTCCAGCATTCTCATCGTCTCCATCGTCGCGGTCTGGCAGCGAGATACAGCTTTGCCCGGGACGGTCAATCGCCCCGCTCGTGCGAATCGTCGCGCAGCGGATGCTCTGCGCCGCCAAGCGCATCGGCGAGCCGGGCTGCGGCGGAGCCGGGACGGAGCGGTTTCGGCTGGCTCTCCGCCGGCGCCCAGCCGGACAGGTGCATCAGTTCGAACGTGGTGGCGATGCGGGCCGGGTCGCCGGGGTCGGGTGCGGAGTAGGCGTTTCGGGCAGCGTCGAGCATCGACCGAGGGATCGGCCTGGCGTCGCGGCTGGCAAGGGCGTTGCCCTCTCCCATGTGGCGCAGGTCGCGCATCAATGCGGAAACATCCGCGTAGGTCACGGTGAAGCGATCGGTATCGGCGACCGGCAGGGCGAACCCGGCACGCTGCAACAGGGCGCCGCCATCGCGGACCTCCATCATCGGCGCGATGCGCGGAGAGATGCCGCCGCGGGTCGCCGTCTCCGCCTCTGCAAGGGCCTGGCGGAGTTCGGACAGGGTGCGGCCGCCGAAGCACGCGGCCAGAAACAGGCCGTCGGGCTTCAGCGCGCGGCGTGCCTGGACAAGCTGGCCGACCGGATCGTCGGCCCAGTGCAACGCCATGGCGTGCAGGATCAGGTCATGCGCACCGGGTTCCAGCGCCAGTGCAGCGTCATCCGCGACGATCTGTGCGCCGGGATGCCGCGCGGCCCAGAACGCCGGATGGCCGGTCACCACGGCCGGACATGTGAACGTCCTGTTAACCGCCGATATGGTTTCGTCGAACCTGTCCGCCGCCGCGTCGTGCAGGAACAGCGCGTCGTTCCGCGTCCGGGCGCGATTGCGGGCAAGGGCGATGCGGTCTGTCAGGGTCGGCGGGGCCTGGGACATGCTTGGGAGGTAGGGACGGAATGGGGCTGTGGCAATCGGCGCTCGATGCGGTCTATCCGCCCACCTGCGCGCTCTGCGACGTGGAGATTTCCCATCACGGGGGACTCTGCGGCCTCTGCTGGGCCGAAACGCCGTTCGTGACGGGCTGTACGTGCGAGAGTTGCGGCACGCCGCTGCCCGGAGAGGCGGAGCCCGGCTTGGCCTGCGACGATTGCATCACCACGGTACGCCCCTGGTCACGCGGACGCGTGGCGATGATCTACCGCGACGGCGCGCGCCGCATCGTGCTGCGACTGAAACATTCGGACCGGCTGGACCTGGTAGGTCCCGCGGCCCGGTGGATGGCGCGGGCGGGGCGCGATATCTGGCCGGATGCGCCTTTGCTGGTTCCGGTGCCGCTGGGCCGGGGCCGGTTGCTGCGGCGGCGCTACAACCAGGCGGCCCTGCTGGCGCGCGGCATCTCGCGTGAGACCGGCCACGAAACGGCGCTGACCGCCCTGGTGCGGGTCCGCCGCCCGGTTCTGCGGGACAAGGACGATCGCGACACCCGTTTCGCGGCGCTGGAAGACGCGTTCCGGCCCCATCCGACGGCAGGAGGGGTTCTGGCGGGACGCAACGTCGTGCTGGTCGATGATGTAATCACCACCGGCGCGACCCTGACCGCCGCGGCCGCTGCGGCGCTGGCCGCAGGGGCCGCGGATGTGCGCGTCCTGGCTCTGGCGCGGGCCACCCGGGATGCCTAGATGAGCGACGAAAGACGCTTGTGAGGGAGGCCCCATGGCCCAGGTCGAGATCTACACCACGCCGCTGTGCGGATACTGCCATGCCGCCAAGAGGATGCTGACCGGAAAGGGCGTGAGTTTTGCCGAGACGGATGTCTCCCGCACGCCCGAATTGCGCCGGGCCATGACCGAGCGGGCCGGCGGGCGGCGGACGGTGCCGCAGATCTTCATCGACGGCACCCATGTGGGCGGGTTCGACGACCTGGCCGCCCTGGAGCAGGCCGGAAAGCTCGATCCGATGCTGTCATGAGGGCGGGGCTGGTCCAGATGACCGGCTCCGACGATCCCGAGGGCAACCTCGGCCCCTTGCTGACGGCGGTGGAGGCGGCCGTCGCGCAGGGCGCGGACCTTGTGCTGACGCCAGAGGTCACGAACTGCGTGTCGGCCAGCCGGGCGCGCCAGCAGAGGGTGCTGACGCCGGAGAGTACGGACCCGACACTGACCGCCCTGAGGGCGGTTGCGGCGCGCAGCGGGGTGCATGTCCTCATCGGATCGCTGGCGCTCCGAACCGACGATCCGGACGGACGGTTCGCCAACCGCTCCCTTCTGATCGACCCGGCGGGCGACGTGATCGCGCGCTACGACAAGATCCACATGTTCGACGTCGCCATATCGGAGACTGAGACCTATCGCGAATCCGACGGCTACAGGCCGGGCGACCGGGCTGTGACGGTGGAGACGCCCCTAGGGGTGCTGGGCCTCACGATCTGCTACGATCTGCGGTTTCCTGCGCTCTACCGGCGGCTGGCACAGGCGGGCGCGGAGATCCTGACGGTGCCTTCGGCCTTCTCGCCGGTGACGGGCGCCGCCCACTGGGAGCCGCTGTTGCGCGCCCGCGCGATCGAGACCGGCGCATTCGTGATCGCCCCCGCCCAGACCGGCGAACACCCCACGGCCGAGGGCCGCGCGCGCAGGACCCATGGCCATTCCATGGTCGTGTCGCCCTGGGGCACGGTGCTGCTGGACATGGGGACGATGCCGGGCGTGGCGGTGGTCGACCTGAACCTCGATGACGTCGCCGATGCCCGGCGGAAACTGCCGGGCCTGGAGCACGACCGGCGGATCCTCGGACCCTAGCCGGTCTGGGCCGCGTCCTCGTTCATCCGTTCGGCGGTCAGCAGGTAGTTCACCGACAGGTCGTTCTCCGACAGCGACCAGCGGTCGGCAAGGGGCGCGTAGGTCATTCCGGTGCGGTCCACGGGGGCCAGGCCGGCGGCGGTGCAGAGGCCGGAAAGCTCCCCTGGCGTCAGTAAGCGGTTCCAGTCGTGGGTGCCGCGAGGCAGCCAGCCCAGCACCCATTCCGCGCCGACGATCGCCAGGGCAAAGCTTTTGGCCGTGCGGTTGAGGGTGGACAGAAGGGCCAGACCGCCCGGCTCAACGAGCGTTCCGCAAGCCCGCAGGAAACCGGCGGGATCGGAGACATGCTCGACGATTTCCAGCGCCAGGACGGCGTCGAAGCGCGCGCCGCTTTCTGCCAGCGCCTCTGCCGTCGTGGCCCTGTAGTCGATGGCAAGGCCCCGTTCGGCGGCATGGACGCGCGCGACGGCGATGTTCTCCTCGGACGCGTCGGCGCCCACGACCTCGGCGCCCAGCCGCGCCATCGGCTCAGAGATCAGGCCGCCGCCGCAGCCGATGTCGAGGATCCGCAGCCCGTCGAACGGGCGGGGTACGGACAGATCCCTGCCGGACTGCGCCGCGATCTGCCGGGTGACATAGTCGAGCCGGCAGGGGTTCAGCGCATGGAGCGGTCGGAACGGGCCGTCCGGATCCCACCACGTTTCCGCGATCGCTGAGAATTTCCCGACTTCCGCGGCGTCGACCGTGCCCATCAGATGCCCCGTTCTTTTTCCCGCCCGAACCCTCGCAAGGGCATGGTTCCCCAGCTATATAGAGCCGTCATGGACAAGGTGGCAGGTCAAAACAGCGCGGGGGCGTATCTCTATCCCCGGATCGACCCGTTCGACCAGCGGATGCTGGCCGTCGGCGACGGGCACAGCGTGTATCTGGAGCAATGCGGCAACCCCTCCGGCGTGCCGGTGGTGGTGCTCCATGGCGGTCCGGGGGGCGGATGCTCGCCGTCGATGCGGCGATACTTCGATCCGGACATCTACCGCGTCGTGCTGTTCGACCAGCGCGGGTGCGGCCGGTCCCGCCCCCATGCCAGCGTGGCGGACAACACCACATGGCACCTGGTCGCGGATATAGAATTGATCCGCCGGACGCTGGACATCGAGGCCTGGATGGTCTTCGGCGGCTCCTGGGGCGCGACGCTGGCGCTGATCTACGCCGAGGCCCATCCGGCGCGCGTGCGCCACCTGATCCTGCGCGGCGTGTTCCTGATGACCGAGGCGGAACTCGACTGGTTCTATGCCGGCGGGGCGGGGCGGTTCTGGCCCGATGTCTGGCGGCGCTTCGTCCAGATGATCCCGGAGGCAGAGCGCGGCGACCTGATCGCCGCCTATCACAAACGGCTGTTTTCGGGCGATATGATGACGGAGACACGGTTCGCGCGTGCCTGGGCGGGCTGGGAGAACACGCTTGCGTCCATCGACAACGACGGGCCGGCGGGGGAGAGTCCGGCGGATTACGCGCGCGCCTTCGCCCGGCTGGAGAACCACTACTTCACGCATCGCGGCTTTCTCGACCGGGACGGGCAGATCCTGGATGATATCGACCGGATCGCCGATGTGCCGGGCACGATCGTGCAGGGGCGCTACGACATGATCTGCCCGCCGGTGTCCGCCGACGCGCTGCACCGGGCCTGGCCCGCATCCCGGCTGGACCTGGTGCCGCGCGCGGGCCACGCGCTGAGCGAGCCGGGGATCAGCGCCGCGCTGGTGCGCGAGATGGACCGGCTGGCGAAGGGCTGAGCGGACGCTTGCACAGCCCGGCGAAATCGCCTAGATGATCCCCAACAGCGGCGCGCCGGGGTCCACACCCGGAGCCCACCGAACCGACCGCACGGGCCGCTGGCCCGTTTTTTTGTGCGAAACGGTCGTATGAAACCTGTAAGAACTTTGTAGGAGTTTCGTCGGAGTCATGTCGGATCTCATCGCCAAGGCCAGCATCGACCGCCGCCTCGCAGAGGTGGTGGCCCCCGTGATCGAGGATCTGGGATTCGAGCTGGTGCGCGTCCGCTATCAGGGCGGCAAGACGCCCACGGTGCAGATCATGGCCGACCGGCCCGACGGCGGGATAGAGGTGGACGACTGCGCGGTGATCTCCACCGCCGTGTCGGCCCATCTCGATGTGGAGGATCCGGTGGAGGATGCCTACAACCTTGAGGTCTCGTCTCCCGGGATCGACCGGCCGTTGACCCGGCTGAAGGATTTCGAGACCTGGGCCGGCTATGTCGCCAAGGTCGAGACGGACGAGACGATCGACGGGCGCCGCCGCTTCAAGGGCGTGCTGGCCGGCGTCGAGGGCTCCGAGGTGCTGATCGAGATCGAGGAGGGCACCGTGGGCCTGCAGTTCGACTGGCTGTCGGATGCCAAGCTGGTGCTGACCGACGACCTGATCCGGGACGTCCTGCGCGCGCGCAAGGACCGCGGCGAGATCGACGCCAGCCAGTTCGACGACGTGGAAACGATTATCGACAGCGAAGACGACGCGCGTCTTCCCGAACAGAAGGACTGAACCTGCATGGCCATCACCTCTGCCAACCAGCTTGAGCTGTTGCAGACCGCCGAAGCGGTCGCGCGCGAGAAGATGATCGACCCCGGCCTTGTCGTGGAGGCGATGGAGGAGTCGCTCGCCCGGGCGGCGAAGTCGCGCTACGGCGCCGAGATGGATATCCGCGTGTCGATCGACCGCAGGACCGGGCGGGCGACCTTTACCCGCGTGCGCACGGTGGTCGAGGACGAGGAGCTGGAGAATTACCAGGCGGAGATGACCGTCGAGACCGCGAAGCAGTACCTGGACAACCCGGCGGTCGGCGACACGCTGGTGGAGGAGGTCCCGCCGGTGGAGATGGGGCGCATCGCCGCGCAATCGGCCAAGCAGGTGATTCTGCAGAAGGTCCGCGAGGCCGAGCGCGACAAGCAGTTCGAGGAATTCAAGGACCGCGTCGGCCAGATCATCAACGTCATGGTCAAGCGCGAGGAATACGGCAATGTCATCGTCGACCTGAACCCCGGCGAGGGCGTGCTGCGCCGCAACGAGAAGATCGGCCGCGAGAGCTACCGCCCCAACGACCGGATCCGCGTCTACATCAAGGACGTGCGGCGCGAGCCGCGCGGCCCGCAGATCTTCCTCAGCCGGACCGCGCCCGAGTTCATGGCCGAGCTGTTCAAGATGGAGGTCCCCGAGATCTACGAGGGCATCATCGAGATCAAGGCCGTGGCCCGCGATCCCGGCAGCCGCGCCAAGATCGGGGTTATCTCCTATGATTCGTCCATCGACCCGGTGGGTGCCTGCGTCGGCATGCGCGGCTCCCGCGTGCAGGCCGTGGTCAACGAGCTGCAGGGCGAGAAGATCGACATCATCCCCTGGAACGAGGATCTGCCGACCTTCCTGGTGAACGCGCTGCAACCCGCCGAGGTGACCAAGGTGGTGCTGGACGAGGATGCCGAGCGCATCGAGGTGGTGGTTCCGGAAGAGCAGCTGAGCCTGGCCATCGGCCGGCGCGGCCAGAACGTGCGCCTGGCCAGCCAGCTCACCGGGCTGGACATCGACATCATGACCGAGGAAGAGGAATCCGCCCGCCGCCAGGCCGAGTTCGAGGAACGCACCAAGCTGTTCATGGACACGCTGGACCTGGACGAGTTCTTCGCCCAGCTGCTGGTGGCCGAGGGATTCACCAACCTGGACGAGGTGGCCTATGTGGAGCTGGACGAGCTGACCGTGATCGACGGGGTGGACGACGACACCGCGCAGGAACTCCAGGCCCGGGCCCGCGACTTCATCGAGGCCAAGAACAAGGCCGCGCTGGACCGCGCCCGCGAGCTGGGCGTAGAGGACAGCCTGGTTGAATTCGAGGGGCTCACCCCCCAGATGATCGAGGCGCTGGCCGCCGACGGCATCAAGACGCTTGAGGATTTCGCCACCTGCGCGGACTGGGAACTGGCCGGCGGCTGGACCACCGACAAGGGCGAGCGGGTCAAGGACGACGGCCTGCTGGAAGCGTTCGGCGTCGATCTGGAAGAGGCGCAGGCCATGGTGATGACCGCCCGCATCCAGCTGGGCTGGGTCGATCCTGCGGATCTGGAATCCGGCGAAGAGGCCGGGGAGACGGTCGAGACCGAGGAGGCACAAGCCTGATCGTGAGCCGCGGCACCCCCGGACCAGCGCCCGACGCGCCGGAGCGCAAGTGCCTTGTCACCGGCGAGGTCAGCCCCAGGCGCGGGCTGGTCCGCTTCGTGGCCGGGCCGGGGGACGTGGTCTTTCCGGACGTGGCGGGACGGCTTCCGGGCCGGGGGATGTATGTCTCTGCCGAGCGGCAGGCGCTGGAGACCGCGGTCGCGAAGCGGCTGTTTTCCCGCGGGGCGAAGCGGCAGGTGACGGTGCCGGACGGTCTGGTGGACGCGGTCGAGGCGGCGCTGGCGAAACGCTGCACCGACCGGCTGGGGATGGCCCGCAAGGCCGGGGCGGCCGTGTCGGGCTACGAGAAGGTCAAGGACTGGCTGGACAAGGACCGCTGCCGGATCCTGCTCCAGGCCTCGGACGGATCGGAGAGAGGCAAGTCGAAGCTGCACAGACCCGGCGGGCGGGGCAGCTTTTTCGACATTCTGACCGCGGATGAATTGGGTTTGTCCTTCGGTCGGGAACGTGTGATACATGCGGCGCTTGCCGCAGGCAGACTCGCTGAGGATTTCAGGGACGATGCCGTGCGGCTTTCAGGCGTTCGCATTCAGGAAGTTGGCGGCGACGCCGGAAAGGTGAATAAGACCTGATGAGTGATACTGACGGCAAGAAGACACTCGGCGTCCGCGGACCCCGTTCCGGCTCGGTGAAGCAGAGCTTCAGCCATGGGAGGACGAAGAACGTCGTGGTCGAGACCAAGCGCAAGCGCGTGGTGACGCCGAAGCCCGCCGCGCCCAAGACCTCCGACGGCGGCGGTTCCAAACCCGTGGGCGGCGATCCGCGGAAGCGGCCCGCAGGCATCACCGACGCCGAGCTGGAACGCCGGATGAAGGCGCTGACCGCCGCCAAGGCGCGCGAGGCCGACGAGGCCCGCGCGCGCGAGGCCGACGAGAAGTCCCGCGCCGAGGAGCGCGAGCGCCGCCGCGCCGAGATCGAACAGAAGGAGGCCGAGGAGCGCGAGCGCGAAGAGGCGCTGAAGGCCAAGGCCGAGGAGGACGCCAAGCGTCTGCGCGACGAGCAGGCCGCCAGGGCCAAGCCCGCCGCCCCGCAGCCGACCCCCGCCGACGTGGAGGCCAAGGCGCAGAAATCCGCCAAGCCCGCGCCGAACCGGTCCGACCGCGACACCCGCGACCAGGACGCGCGCACCGCCAAGCCCAAGGGCGCCGACGACAAGCGCCGCTCGGGCAAGCTGACCGTGAACCAGGCCCTGACCGGGGGCGAGGGCGGCCGCCAGCGGTCCATGGCGTCCATGAAGCGCCAGCAGGAGCGGGCGCGCAAGAAGGCGATGGGCCAGAGCCAGGACCGCGAGAAGGTCACCCGCGACGTGCAGTTGCCGGAGGCGATCGTCGTGTCCGAACTGGCCAACCGCATGGGCGAGAAAGTGTCCAACGTGGTCAAGTCGCTCATGCAGAGCGGCATGATGGTGACGCAGACCCAGACCATCGACGCGGACACGGCGGAACTGATCATCGAGGAATTCGGCCACAGGGTCGTCAGGGTGTCCGACGCGGACGTGGAGCAGGTGATCGAACAGACCGAGGACACGCCGGAAAAGCTGACGGACCGGGCACCGATCATCACGATCATGGGCCATGTGGACCACGGCAAGACCTCGATCCTGGACGCGATCCGCAATGCGCGGGTCACGGCCGGAGAGGCGGGCGGCATCACCCAGCATATCGGCGCCTATCAGGTGACGTCCGAAAGCGGGATGCCGCTGACCTTCCTGGACACGCCGGGCCACGCGGCCTTCACCTCCATGCGGGCCCGCGGCGCGCAGGTGACCGACATCGTGGTTCTGGTGGTCGCGGCGGACGATGCCGTGATGCCCCAGACGATCGAGGCCATCAACCACGCCAAGGCGGCGAAGGTGCCGATGATCGTGGCGATCAACAAGATCGACAAGCACGAGGCCAATGCCGACAAGGTGCGGACCGACCTGCTGCAGCATGAGGTCATCGTCGAGAAACTGTCCGGCGACGTGCAGGACGTGGAAGTGTCGGCGAAGACCGGAAAGGGGCTGGACAGCCTGCTGGAATCCATCGCGCTTCAGTCGGAGATCCTGGAGCTGAAGGCCAACCCGAACCGTTCCGCCAGCGGCGCGGTGATCGAGGCCAAGCTCGACGTCGGCCGCGGTCCGGTGGCCACGGTCCTGGTCCAGAACGGCACCCTGCGCCAGGGCGACATCTTCGTCGTCGGCGAGCAGTGGGGCAAGGTCCGCGCCCTGGAGAACGACAGGGGCGAGCGGGTCAAGGAGGCCGGACCGTCCGTTCCCGTGGAGGTTCTGGGCCTGAACGGCACACCCGAGGCGGGCGACGTGCTGAACGTCGTCGAGACCGAGGCCCAGGCCCGCGAGATCGCCGAGTATCGCCAGAAGGCGGCCAAGGACAAGCGCGCCGCCGCCGGTGCCGCCACCACGCTCGAACAGATGATGGCCAAGGCCAAGGCCGACGAGGACGTGGCCGAACTGCCGATCCTGGTGAAGGCCGACGTCCAGGGCTCTGCCGAGGCGATCGTCCAGGCGATGGAGAAGATCGGCAATGACGAGGTGCGGGTCCGCGTGCTCCATTACGGCGTCGGTGCGATCACCGAGACCGACGTGGGGCTGGCCGAGGCGTCGAACGCGCCGATCATCGGCTTCAACGTCCGCGCCAATGCAAGCGCGCGGAACACGGCGAACCAGAAGGGCGTCGAGATCCGCTATTACAGCGTGATCTACAACCTCGTGGACGATGTGACGGCGGCGGCCTCCGGCCTGCTGTCGGCCGAGGTGCGCGAGACCTTCATCGGCTATGCCGAGATCCGCGAGGTCTTCAAGGTGTCCAAGGTCGGCAACGTCGCCGGCTGTCTGGTGACCGAAGGGGTCGCGCGGCGCTCTGCCGGCGTGCGCCTGCTGCGCGACAACGTCGTGGTCCACGAGGGCACGCTGAAGACGCTGAAGCGGTTCAAGGACGAGGTGAACGAGGTCATTTCGGGCCAGGAGTGCGGCATGGCCTTCGAGAACTACGAAGACATCCGCAAGGGCGACGTGATCGAGATCTTTACCCGCGAGGAAGTCGAGCGCACGCTCTGATCCCCGTGGACCGAGGACCGGGTTCGCCCCACCGGCCGTTCGGTCCGGGGGTGCGGGCCGGGTGACCTCTGCCCGCGGGTGGGGGTCGTCCTGTCGCCTATGCCGGGCCGCGAGGCGGTCGCCGCTGCGCCCCGCACGGCCCGGAGGCGTCGCGGGTCCGCCATGCGCGCGACGCAGGCCGGCGCGTCTCTGTCGAAACACCTGCCGCGCGCCGGGTTTCCGGCGCTGCCCAAAGGGTCCGGTCGCGGGGAGCGTTCACGAAACCCGGCGGGAGTCTTCGCGGAAACACGGGTCTGTCCCGGTACCGGCGGATGACGGCCGATGACACCCGCCGCGCGTCGCGCGCCAGGCGGGTTTTTCGCAGGCAGGCGGGACTTCTTCACCGAACGGAAACCTTCCGGTGCGATCGTGCAGAGGCCCATCGGAATGGGCAGCCCTACCACCGCCAGGGATGAGAGACGACCATGACCCAGATCATCGCCAGGCTCTTCAGATCGTCGCCGCGCCCCGAGACCCGGCATCAGGTGCCGGAACGCGCGGCACGCTGTACGCGAGAAGATCTCGTCATGCTCTTCGCGGAAGATCTGTCGGCCTGAAACGGGGTCAGAGCCAGTCGCGCAGGACCGCGATCAGCGGCAGATCCGCCGGCGGCATCGGATAGGCGCGCATGTCGCGCGGACGGACCCATTTCAGGGTCTGGCCCTCCTTCGGGCGGGGCTGACCGGTCCATTTTCGGCAGGCGAAGAGCAGCATCAGCAGGTGGAACCCCTCATAGGCATGGCTGGCGAAGGTCAGGGGCGCCAGGCAACTCTCCCAGGTGCCGATGCCCAGCTCTTCGTCCAGTTCGCGGATCAGGGCCGTTTCGGGACGTTCGCCCGGCTCTACCTTTCCGCCGGGGAATTCCCACAGACCGGCCATGGACTTGCCGTCCGGCCGCTGGGCAAGCAGCACCCGCCCGTCCGGATCGATCAGCGCCACGGCGGAGACAAGGACCAGCGTCACCGGCGCGGCCCCGGGGCGCCGGCGTGGCGGGTCGCGGCTGGGGTCTGCGCCCGGTCCGCACGCGGCCCGGTCCGCCTTGCGCCGGTCCTGGGGCGGACGGTCCCATCTTCCGCACGGCCTGCGCATCGTGCGGTCCGGTCGGAACCGCCGGCCATGACGGGCGACCCCGACGGGACCGGGGAGCCGGGGCCGGGGCCGAAATACGGCGCGGTCGGGGACAGCCGCGATCGGTCCGGTGCGCAGGGAAAGAGGCGACACGCGGCAGCCGGCGGCGCGGCGTTCGCGATGTGCCGGGGCGATACTTCAGCGGTGGCCGACCTACGGCCCCGGCCGGCGCGCACCGTCCGGCGTGTGCCCCGCCGCAACAGAGGGCGGCACCGGGCCAGTCCGCCTGCACGGTCCGGACCCGACCTGCGGCGCCCGTCGGTGTCTGCGGACCCCATCAGGACCGGTAATCGGCGTTGATCTGGATATAGGCGTGGGTCAGGTCGCAGGTCCACATGGTGGCCGCTCCGGTGCCCAGGCCCAGATCCACGCCGATGACCAGCTCCTGCGCCTTCATGTAGGCGGCGCCCGCGGCTTCGGTGTAGTCGGGCGACACCCAGCCGTCGCGCGCCACCTCTATATCGCCGAAGCGGATCGCCAGGCTGTCGCGCTCGGCCCGGGCGCCGGACTTGCCGACGGCCATGACGACGCGGCCCCAGTTCGGGTCCTCTCCGGCGATGGCGGTCTTGACCAGGGGAGAATTGGCCACGGAGGCGGCGACCTTGCGGGCGTCGCGGTCGGTTTCGGCGCCGGTCACGCGGATCTCGACGAACTTCGTGGCCCCTTCGCCGTCGCGCACGACCTGATGGGCCAGGTCCAGCATGACGGCATGGAGCGCGTCCTCGAACGCGCCGCCGCGCGCCGTGACGGCGGAGGAGCGTCCGGTGGCGGCCAGCAGAAGGGTGTCCGAGGTCGACGTGTCGCCATCCACGGTGATGCAGTTGAAGGTCCGGTCGGTCAGCTCCGCCAGCATCGGCTGCAAAAGCGGGCGGGCGATGGCCGCGTCGGTGAAGATATAGACCAGCATCGTCGCCATGTCCGGCGCGATCATGCCGGAGCCCTTGGCGATGCCGGCGATGTTCACCTGCCGGCCGTCGATCGTCACGGTCCGTCCGGCGCCCTTGGGAAACGTGTCGGTGGTCATGATGGCGCGGGCGGCGGCGTCGATGCCGCCGGGGGACAGGTCCGCGGCCAGCGCGTCGAGCGCCGCGGTGATCCGGTCGTCGGGCAAGCGCTCACCGATGACGCCGGTGGACGAGGTGAACACCCGCGGCCGGGGCGTGCCTGTGGCCCGAGAGACCCCGTCGCAGATCCGCGCCACGGACGCGTCGCCCGCCCTGCCGGTAAAGGCGTTGGAATTGCCCGAATTGACCAGAAAGGCCGCCGGGCCGTCCATGTCCGCAGCGATCTTGGCCTCACAATCCCGCACCGCGCCGGAGCGCGTGGCCGAACGGGTGAACACACCCGCGACGGTGGTGCCGGGCTCCATCAGCGCAAGCATGACATCGGTGCGGCCGGCATAGCGCACGCCGGCGGCGGCCGTGGCGAAGCGCACGCCCGGCACCGCCGGAAGATCGGGGAACCGGGCGGGCGCCAGCGGCGAGCGGGCCGCCATGTCAGTCGAGCAGCGAGGTGTCGCGCAGCAGCGCCGGGTCGATCTGGGTCTCGGGCCGGGTGATCTCGGCCCCGTCCATGGCGTCGCTCACGATGGTCTCGATGGCGTCGAGCTGGAGCTGCCCCTCGATCTCGCCGCGCACTTCGTCGAGCGGCGGCGGGGTCGTCTCGCGCGTGTCGTTGAGCTTGATGACGTGCCAGCCGAACTGGGTCTGGACCGGTTCGGAAATGGCGCCGGGTTCCATCTCCTGCACCGCGTCGGCGAATTCGGCGACCATCGCGTCGGGCAGGAACCAGCCCAGGTCGCCTCCCGACGGACCCGACGGGCCGGTCGAGTTCGCCTTGGCGAGTTCGGCGAAATCCGCGCCGTCCTCCAACTCTGCAATCAGCGACCGGGCCTCTTCCTCCGTTTCGACCAGGATATGCGAGGCGTTGTATTCCGTCGCCGGCTCGGCATTGCCGTAGGCCTCTTCGTAGGCGGCCTGCACGTCCTCTTCGGTCACCGCCTCGGCGGCACGGGCTTCGACCACCTCGGCGGCCAGGAGGGCGCGGCGCTCATTCTCCATGACCAGCTCACCCTCTGGCGACAGACCGTCGGCCTTCGTGCTCAGGG
Organism: Palleronia rufa; assembly: GCF_000743715.1. GTDB lineage: Bacteria > Pseudomonadota > Alphaproteobacteria > Rhodobacterales > Rhodobacteraceae > Palleronia > Palleronia rufa. Next base: position 567,564 of record NZ_JQEY01000001.1, on the reverse strand, counting down.
CGGTCTGCTGTTCGAGCTGCTCCAGGATGCCGTCGAACAGGGTCTGGTCGTCCAGGCTCTGATACTGTTCCGGCAGGCGTTCGCGCATGGCGATCATGTGACCCAGGGTAATGTCGGTGCCGTCGACCGTAGCGACGACGGTCGAGGCGTCCTGGGCCGCGGCCGGCAGGGCCAGGACCAGGGCAGCCGCGGCCGTCAGCGTGCGGAGTTTCGTCATCGTGAAGTTCCTTTCCTGCACCGGCCCGGGGCCAGCGTTGACAGTTCTCGGGCTGCCCCTTACATCGCCAAAAGCCTCTGAAGGGGCCGTATCTTGCCGCCTTCCTATTCGGCGCCGACCGACCGGGCAAGCGATCCCCCTCACACGAAGTTGTCAGGAGTGACTATGCTGGGTCTGGGTACCGCCGCACGGAAGATCTTCGGGTCGCCGAACGATCGCAAGATCAAATCCACCCGGGCGATGATCGAACGGATCAACGCGCTGGAGCCGGAAACCGAAGCGCTGTCGGACGATGAGATCCGGGGCCGCACGGAGGTTCTGCGCGCCCGGCTCGCGGAGGGCGAGACGTTGGACGCCATCCTGCCCGAGGCCTTCGCCACCTGCCGCGAGGCGGCGCGCCGGACGCTGGGACTGCGTGCCTTCGACGTGCAGCTGATGGGCGGGATCTTCCTGCATCAGGGCAACATCTCTGAGATGAAGACCGGCGAGGGCAAGACGCTGGTGGCCACGTTTCCCGCCTATCTCAACGGCTTGACCGGCAAGGGCGTGCATGTCGTCACGGTGAACGACTATCTGGCGCGGCGGGACGCGGACTGGATGGGCAAGGTGTTCGCCGCGCTGGGCATGACCACCGGCGTCGTCTATCCCCAGCAGCCGGAGGCCGAGAAACGCGCCGCCTATGCCTGCGACGTGACCTATGCGACCAACAACGAGCTGGGCTTCGACTACCTGCGCGACAACATGAAATCCGACCTCAAGGAGATGATGCAGCGCGGGCACAACTACGCCATCGTGGACGAGGTCGACTCGATCCTGGTGGACGAGGCGCGGACGCCGCTGATCATTTCCGGCCCCAGCCAGGACCGCTCCGAGCTTTACCGCACCATCGACGAGATCATCCCCGGCCTGTCGGACGAGCACTACACGCTGGATGAGAAGACCCGCAACGTGACCTACACGGACGAGGGCAACGAGTTTCTCGAACAGACGTTGCTGGCCGCCGGCGTTTTGCCGGAGGGCCAGTCGCTCTACGATCCCGAATCGACCACCATCGTGCACCACGTGAACCAGGGGTTGCGTGCCCACAAGCTGTTCCAGAAGGACAAGGACTACATCGTGCGCGACGGGCAGGTGGTCCTGATCGACGAGTTCACCGGCCGGATGATGGCCGGGCGGCGCCTGTCGGACGGTCTGCACCAGGCCATAGAGGCCAAGGAGGGCGCCGACATCCAGCCCGAGAACGTGACCCTGGCGAGCGTGACGTTCCAGAACTACTTCCGCCTCTACGACAAGCTCAGCGGCATGACCGGCACCGCGCTGACCGAGGAGGAGGAATTCAACGAGATCTACGGGCTTGGCGTGGTGGAGGTGCCGACCAACCGGCCCATCGCCCGCGTGGACGAGCACGACGCCGTCTACCGCACCACGCGTGAGAAATACGACGCGATCGTGGCCGAGATCCGCAAGGCCAACGAAAAGGGCCAGCCCATCCTGGTCGGCACCACGTCCATCGAGAAGTCCGAGTTCCTGTCGGAGCTTCTGAAAAAGGAGGACGTGCCGCACAACGTGCTGAACGCCCGCCAGCACGAACAGGAGGCCCAGATCGTCGCCGATGCCGGCAAGCCCGGCGCGGTGACCATCGCCACCAACATGGCCGGCCGCGGCACCGACATCCAGCTGGGCGGCAATGTCGACATGAAGGTGATGCAGGCGCTGGACGACGACCCCGACGCAGACCCCGAGGAGGTGCGCCAGCGGATCGCCGAAGAGACCGCCGCCGACAAGGAGACGGTCAAGACGGCGGGGGGGCTGTTCGTGCTGGCCACCGAGCGGCACGAGAGCCGGCGTATCGACAACCAGCTGCGCGGACGCTCCGGCCGGCAGGGCGATCCGGGACGCTCGGCGTTCTTTCTGAGCCTCGAGGACGACCTGATGCGCATCTTCGGGTCCGAGCGGCTGGAAAACGTGCTTCAGAAGCTGGGGATGCAGGAGGGCGAGGCGATCATCCATCCTTGGGTGAACAAGAGCCTGGAGCGCGCGCAGGCCAAGGTCGAGGGGCGCAACTTCGACATCCGCAAGCAATTGCTGAAGTTCGACGATGTGCAGAACGACCAGCGCAAGGTGATCTTCGGCCAGCGGCGCGAGATCATGGAGGCCGACGACCTGGCGGAGATCGCCCAGGACATGCGCCATCAGGTGATCGACGATCTGGTGGACGCGCATATCCCCGCCAAGAGCTATGCCGACCAGTGGGACGGCGAGGGACTCTACGTCGCGGTTCTGGAGGGGCTGAACCTGGATCTGCCGATCAAGGACTGGGTGGAAGAGGACGGCGTGGACGATCAGGTGATCCGCGAGCGCCTCTATGCCAAGTCGGACGAATACATGGCCGCGAAGGCCGCGCAGTTCGGCCCCGAGAACATGCGCCAGATCGAAAAGCAGATGCTGCTGCAGACCATCGACGGCAAATGGCGCGAGCATCTGCTGATGCTGGAGCACCTGCGCTCGGTCGTTGGATTCCGCGGCTATGCCCAGCGCGACCCGCTGAACGAGTACAAGAACGAAGCGTTCCAGATGTTCGAATCCATGCTTGATTCGCTCCGCGCGGAGGTGACGCAGAAGCTGGCCCAGATCCGGCCCCTCACCGACGAGGAGCAAAAGCAGATGGTCGCCCAGATCAAGGCGCAGCGCGCCCAGATCCAGGCCCGGGCGGAGCCATCCCCGAAACAGGGCGAAGCGGAGGCCGAGGCGGCGGCCCCCGGTTTCGTGGAGGCGGACCCCGAGACCTGGGGCAATCCGGGGCGCAACGATGTCTGCCCCTGCGGCTCCGGCAAGAAATTCAAGCATTGCCACGGCCAGCTGGTGTGAGCCGTCCGGCGCCGCCGGGGCCATGATGCGGGCGGTGCTGCTGGCCCTGGCGATGGCGACCGGCGCGCCCCTCTGGGCCGGTGAGGTCCGTCTGCTGAAGGACGGCACGACCGTGGCGACGGGTGAGCGGCTGGGCTTCGACGGGCGGTATTACCGCCTTCTGGGGCCCTACGGAGAGGTGACGCTGGACGGCGCCGCCCTCATCTGCGAGGGGGATTGCGGCGCCGTCGTGCCGCGGATCCGCATCTCGGGCGAGGGGGGCGTGGTCGCGGCGATCCTGCCTCCCTTGCTGGAAACCTACGCACGCCGCAGACGCTACGATCTGTCGATCTCGGTCGACGAGGGGCGCGATATCTACGCCTTCGCCCGGGACGGCGACGCGGTGGGCGAGATCGCGCTCTCTCCGACCAGCTCGGCCGAGGGGATGGCCGATCTCATCGCCGATGCCGCCGACCTGGCCGTGAGCCTGCGCCCCGTCACCGTGCCGGAGCGCGACATGGCCCGGCTGGCCGGACGCGGCGACCTGACCCAGCCGGGCCGCATCGCGATCCTGGCGCTCGACGCGCTGGTGCCGGTGGTGCGGCTGGGCAGCGACCGGACCACCATCACCCTGCCGGACCTGCGCGCGGCGGCCGAAGGGGCGGGCGCGCTGCACCTTCCGGCGCGCGATACCGGCGCCGGAGAGGCGCTGGCCGCGCGGTTGCCGTGGTTCTATCCGGCCACGGGGGGCATGGCGGTCGAACACGACGATCCCGCGGCCGTCGCCGCGGCGGTGGCCGACACGCCCGGCGCGCTGGGGGTGACGCTGTTTTCCGCCCTGGGGGACGCGCAGGCGCTGGCCCTGACCGGACCCTGCGGGGCGGTCGCCGCGGCCCGGGTCGCGACGATCAAGGCAGAGGATTACCCGCTGACCCTGCCGGTCTTTCTCTATGCGCCCGCCCGCCGCCTCACGGGGATCGGGCGCGACTTCGTGGATTACGCGACATCGCCCGCCGCGCAGCCGGTGATCCGCCGCGCCGGCCTCATCGACCAGTTCCCCGAGGCGATCCCCTTCGCCGGTCAGGGCGACCGGCTGGGCCGCGCGATCCTTGCCGCCGGGCCGGAGGTGCCCCTGGACAGGCTCAGGGCGATGGTATCGGACCTGATCGGGCTCACCCGCCTGTCGCTGTCCTTCCGGTTCGAGAACGGCTCGACCCGGCTCGACGCCCAATCCGCGGCCAACGTGTCCCTACTGGCCGAGGCGCTGGAGCGCGGGCTCTTCGACGGGCGGCGGCTGCTTTTCGCGGGCTTTTCCGACGGGGACGGGCCGGCGTCCGGCAACCGCTCCCTGTCGGTGCGGCGGGCGCGGGCGGTGCGCGATGCCGTGGCCGAAGCGGTGCCCGCGCCCGATGTCCGGCTGGACGCCGCCGGCTACGGCGAGGCGCTGCCCATGGCCTGCGACGAGACGCTCTGGGGCCAGCGGGTCAACCGCCGGGTGGAGGTCTGGCTGGACTAGGGCAGAGGTTCGTCCGCGGGGCTACAGGTAGCCTTCGGAGCGGAAGCTGAGCGTGCGGCCGCGCCCGATGATGACATGGTCGTGGAGCGCCAGGTCGAGGACCCGCGCGGCGGATTCGATGGCGCGGGTCAGGGCAATGTCCGCATCGGACGGGGTGGGATCGCCGGAGGGATGATTGTGCACCAGGATCAGCGACTTGGCGTTCAGTTCCAGCGCCCGCTTGACGACCTCCCGGGGGTAGACGGGCACATGGTCCACCGTGCCGCGGGACTGTTCCTCATCCGCGATCAGGGTGTTCTTGGTGTCGAGAAAGAGGATTCGGAACCGCTCGGTCGGGGCGTGGGCAAGCGTTGCCTGGCAGTAGTCGATCAGCGCCTGCCACGACGACACGACGGGCCGGTGCAGGGCCCGGCTGCGCAGGGTCCGGCGCGTGACCGCGTTGGTGATGGCGATCTCCTGCGCGATGGATGGCCCGATCCCGGGCGTGGCCGACAGCTCGCCCGGGCCTGCGGCAAGCACCGCGCCGAGATCGCCGAAGCGGTCGATCAGCGCGCGCGCCAGGGGCTTCACGTCGCGCCGGGGCACGATGCGGAAGAGCAGCAGTTCCAGCAGCTCATAGTCCGGCATGGCGTCGGCGCCGCCCTCAACGAAGCGCTGGCGCAGGCGCGCGCGGTGGTCCGCAAGGTAGGATGGCGCTCCGGGCGGTGCGGGCGTCTCATCGAAAAGGGCCGGCTGTTCCGCGAAGTGGCGCATGGGCGCGACGGTGCGGGGAACCGGGTTAAGATGGGGTTAATTGCACCGCCGGGCGGAGATCGGCCGCAGGCCTGCGCTCTGCGGCTTGATCTCTTCGCCGGAGCGATCCCAGGGGGCTATGCACCTGGGGGACCGCCGATCACCCCTTCATGCCGTCCCAGAAGGATTTCACCTTGCGGAAGAAGCCCGAACTTTCCGGATTGTTCTCTTCCGACAGGGAGTCGAACTCCCGCAGCAACTCCTTCTGGCGCGAGGTCAGGTTCACCGGAGTCTCGGCGGCCAGCTCTATGTACATATCGCCCGCCGCGTTGGAGCGGAGTACGGGCATCCCCTTGCCGCGCAGGCGCATCTGCTTGCCGGACTGGCTGCCCGGCGGGATCTTCACCCGGCTGCGCCCGCCGTCGATGGTCGGCACCTCTATGTCGCCGCCCAGCGCCGCGTCGATCATCGAGACCGGCACGCGACAGAAGAGATTTTCGGCTTCGCGCTGGAAGATCGGGTGCTCGGCGACCTCGATGAAGATATAGAGATCGCCCGACGGCCCGCCGCGCAGGCCGGCCTCACCCTCTCCGCCCAGGCGGATGCGGGTGCCGGTCTCGACCCCCTTGGGGATATTCACCGACAGCGCCCGGTCCTTCTGCACGCGGCCGGCGCCCCCGCAGGAATGGCAGGGGTTCTTCACGATCTGCCCGGCGCCAGAACAGGTGGGGCAGGTCCGCTCGACGGTGAAGAAACCCTGCTGCGCGCGGACCTTGCCCATGCCTGAGCAGGTGGGGCAGGTTGCGGGTTCTGCGCCGCCCTCCGCGCCCGTGCCGTCGCAGGTGCCGCAGGTCACGGCGGTGGGCACGGTGATGGTCTTTTGCAGGCCGCGATAGGCCTCTTCGAGGGAGACGCGCAGGTTGAAGCGCAGGTCGGAGCCGCGGGTTGCCCGCTGGGCGCCGCCGCGCCGCTGGCCCATGAAGTCGCCGAAGAGATCGTCGAACACGTCCGAGAAGGTGTTGGCGAAATCGCCCCCGCCGGTGCCGCCGTAGCCGCCGCCGGGCCGTCCGCCGCCGCCGCCCATGCCGCCATCGAAGGCGGCGTGGCCGAAGCGATCGTAGGCAGCTTTCTTCTCGGCGTCCTTCAAGACCTCGTAGGCCTCGTTCACCTCCTTGAACTGCGACTCCGCGTTGGCATTGCCGGTGTTGCGGTCGGGGTGCAGTTCCTTGGCCTTGCTGCGATAGGCTTTCTTAATCTCGTCGGCAGACGCGGCTTTCGACAGCCCGAGCACGTCGTAGAAATCACGTTTTGCCATGGTGGTTCGGTTCCTTGACGGAAGAAGGCCGGCCCATTGGGACCGGCCCCCTTATTTCGGAAGCGGGCGGGCCTCAGGAGGCGCGCTTGTCGTCGTCGATATCCTCGAAATCGGCATCGACGATGGATTCGTCCTCACCGTCGGGTCCCGCGCCGTCGCCGCCCTGATCGGCGCTCTCCTGGCTGGACTTGTAGATCGCCTCACCCAGCTTCATGGAGGCTTCGGTCACGTTCTGGATGCCGGACTTGATCTTGTCCGGGTTGTCGGTCTCAAGCTGCTCCTGCAGGTTCGAGATCGCCAGTTCGATGGCCTCGACCGTGGTCGGATCGACCTTGTCCTTGTGCTCTTCCAGCGACTTCTCGGTCGAATGGATGAGGCTTTCGGCCTGGTTGCGGGCCTCGACCAGTTCGCGCCGCTTCTTGTCGGCGTCGGCGTTGGCTTCCGCGTCCTTCACCATCTTGTCGATATCCTCGTCGGACAAGCCGCCGGAGGCCTGGATGGTGATGTTCTGCTCCTTGCCGGTGCCCTTGTCCTTGGCGGACACGGACACGATGCCGTTGGCGTCGATGTCGAACGTCACCTCGATCTGGGGCATGCCGCGCGGGGCGGGGGGGATGTCCTCAAGGTTGAACTGACCCAGCATCTTGTTGTCGGCGGCCATCTCGCGCTCACCCTGGAAGACCCGGATCGTCACCGCGTTCTGGTTGTCCTCGGCGGTGGAGAAGATCTGGCTCTTCTTGGTCGGGATCGTGGTGTTGCGGTCGATCAGGCGGGTGAACACGCCGCCCAGGGTCTCGATCCCCAGGGACAGGGGCGTTACGTCGAGCAGCACAACGTCCTTGACGTCGCCCTGCAGCACGCCGGCCTGGATCGCGGCGCCCATGGCCACGACCTCATCGGGATTGACGCCCTTGTGGGGCTCCTTGCCGAAGAACTTGGTCACTTCCTCGACCACGCGGGGCATCCGCGTCATGCCGCCGACCAGAACCACCTCGTCGATGGCGGAGGCCGAGACGCCGGCATCCTTCAGCGCGGCCTGGCACGGCTTGATCGAGCGCTTGATGAGATCGCCGACCAGGCTTTCCAGCTTGGCGCGGGTCAGCTTCATGACCATGTGCAGCGGCTGGCCGTTGACGCCCATGGTGATGAACGGCTGGTTGATCTCTGTCTGGCTGGAGGACGACAGCTCGATCTTGGCCTTCTCGGCGGCTTCCTTGAGGCGCTGGAGCGCCATCTTGTCCGCGCGCAGGTCGGCGCCGTGCTCTTTCTTGAACTCGGCCGCCAGGTAGTCGACGATCGCCATGTCGAAGTCCTCACCGCCCAGGAACGTGTCCCCGTTGGTGGACTTCACCTCGAAGAGGCCGTCGTCGATCTCCAGGATGGTGATGTCGAACGTGCCGCCGCCAAGGTCATAGACGGCAATGGTCTTGGTCTCTTTCTTGTCGAGTCCGTAGGCAAGGGCCGCTGCCGTCGGCTCGTTGATGATGCGCAGGACTTCAAGGCCGGCGATCTTGCCGGCGTCCTTGGTGGCCTGACGCTGCTGGTCGTTGAAATAGGCGGGAACCGTGATGACGGCCTGCGTCACCTCTTCGCCGAGATAGCTCTCGGCGGTTTCCTTCATCTTCTGAAGAATGAACGCGGAAATCTGGCTGGGCGAGTACTTCTCGCCGCGCGCCTGCACCCATGCGTCGCCCTGACCGCCATCGACGATGGTGTAGGGCAGGTTCTTCTTGTCCTTCTCCAGACCTTCGTCGGCGAATCGGCGCCCGATCAGGCGCTTGACCGCGAAGACGGTGTTCTCGGAGTTGGTGACGGCCTGCCGCTTGGCGGACTGGCCGACAAGGCGCTCATCGTCCGTGAACGCGACGATGGAGGGCGTCGTGCGCGCCCCTTCGGAGTTTTCGATGACCCGGGGCTGGCTGCCGTCCATGATGGCGACGCAGCTGTTGGTGGTCCCGAGGTCGATACCGATGACTTTAGCCATGCTCTCAATGGTCCTCTTGTTAGGCGATGTCTACGCTGGCAGACCCGCAAGTGCGGCACCCGCCCGCCGATCCCGATATGCCGATGTTTTTCGCCGTCGGCCGGCGTCCGCTCGTATATAGGGAGGGCGTTTTGGCGCTGCAATCCCGGTACGGACGCCGATTTCGCCGGATATTGCGGAAAGGACAGCGGGAATGGACAGGGTCGATCTTCGCGGGGTGGCGGTCTTTCGGGGCGCGCTGGACCCTGAGGCGCAGGTCCGGGTGCTGTCCGACCTGCGTGCGGTCCTGGCCGGGGCGCCGCTGTTTCGGCCCGAAACCCGGCGCGGGCGCAAGATGAGCGTGCGGATGACCTCTGCGGGGCGGGTCGGATGGATCAGCGACCGGCGCGGCTATCGATACGCGGCGCGGCATCCGGGCGGCGGCGCCTGGCCCGACATCCCGCAGAGCCTGCTGGCGCTGTGGGATGCGCACGCGGGCGCGGACCGGGCGCCGGACACCTGCCTGGTGAACTTCTACGGGGAGGGCGCGCGGATGGGATTGCACCAGGACCGGGACGAGGCCGACCTGTCCCATCCGGTCCTGTCGCTTTCGCTGGGCGACGAGGCGCTGTTTCGCGTCGGCAACGTGGCGTCCGGCGCGCCGACGGAAAGCCTGTGGCTGAGATCCGGCGACCTGGCGGTGATCGGCGGTGCGGCACGGCTGGTCCATCACGGGGTGGACCGGATCCGTTTCGGGTCTTCGTCGCTGCTGCCGGACGGGGGGCGGGTGAACGTCACCCTCCGCGTGGCGACCTGAGCGGGACCGCCCGCCGGTCCCGGACCTAGCGCCCGGCGCCCCAGCTCAGCGACGAGCTGCGGCGCGTGAAGTGCTCTCCCATCAGGCCGATCATCAGCACGACAAGGCTGGCGACGACGGGATAGGTGACGTTGGAATTGTGCGGGAAGTAGTTGATGAAGAGGAAACCGCGGGTCTGGTCGATGACGTGAAACAGCGGGTTCCAGTCGAACCAGCCCACCATGTAGCCGGGCATGGCGTTGGCCACGAACATCTTGCCAGAGGTGATCATCGACGCGCGGGTATAGATCAGCTGGATCTTCGAGATCAGGTCCGGGATCCAGGGCTTCAGCGACAGAAAGACCAGCCCCACCGCGACGCCGAAGAACCACGACAGCAGCACCATCCCGAAGGCTCCGGCCCACTGATGGATCTGTATCGGCCCCCAGCCCACGTGATAGATGTAAAGGACCGTGAGGACCGACAGGATCTGGATGTAGAGCGTGCTGAACGCGGCGGACATGATGGTGACCGCCGTGGTCATCGGCGCGTGCTGCATCATCCCCGATGTCGGCCCTTCGGACTTGAAGATCGCCGTCACGGTGCGGATGTGGACGATGTAGAGGAATATCCCGCTCATCAAATAGAGCATGAAGTCGCCCCTGATCGCCGCCCCGCGCATCCCCAGCACCACGAAGAGAAGGTAAAAGGACATCACCATGATGGCCATCTGCGCAATGTTGAGCACGATCGCCAGCACCGCGTTCGCATGGGTCGAGCGCACCGCGCGAACGGTGTTGTGGTAGATCAGTTCGAGAACGCTGGTCGCGCCGCCGAGCTTGGTCTTGTTGACGCGGTTCTGGAACATCGCGGATCCCCTGGCCCTGCGCTAACCATTGGCATCAAAACCTTTTGGTTTTCTTGACGCGCGATGATAACGGCTGCGGCGCGTGTCCGACAGGGCGCCGTGGATAAATCGGCAGGGAGATGCGACTTGGACCACCCCAAACTCGTCACCGTCATGCGGCGCCTCGCGCTCGAGGCGGGGGATGCGATCATGGAGATCTACGGGCGGGCCGACATGGGCGTGCGCGAAAAGGCCGACGACAGCCCCGTGACGGAGGCGGACGAAGCCGCGGACGGGCTGATTTCTGCCGGTCTGCAGGCGGTCTTTCCCGATATCCCCCTGGTGACGGAGGAGCAGGCGGCCAGCCACGGGCAGGATGTGGACACGTTCCTGATCGTCGATCCCCTGGACGGCACCAAGGAGTTCGTGCAGCGCCGCGGCGATTTCACCGTGAACATCGCCTATGTAGAGGCCGGCGTGCCGGTCCGCGGCGTCGTTTACGCACCCGCCAAGGGGCGGCTTTTCTATACCGATGCCGAAGGGCGCTCGGTCGAGGAGGCCGGCGATTTCGCCAAGGAAACACCGGGTGAAACCAAGGCCTTGTCGGTGCGCGCGCCGGACAATGACGCGCTTCTGGTCGTGGCGTCGAAATCGCATCGCGACAAGGCGACGGACGACTATATCGGCCAGTACCGCGTCGCGGACATGAAGAGCGCCGGCTCGTCGCTGAAGTTCTGCCTTGTCGCCACAGGCGAGGCGGATCTTTATCCCAGGCTGGGCCGGACGATGGAATGGGACACGGCGGCGGGCCACGCGGTGCTGTCCGGCGCGGGCGGGCAGGTCGTGCGCTTTGACGATCGCGAACCGTTGACCTATGGCAAGGACGGGTTCGCCAACCCGTTCTTCATCGCTCACGCACCGGGGGTGGCGTTGAAACACGGCGGATCGCACTAAGACATAACCCAAACGTCATTCCACCGGAGAGATACATTCCTCATGGCTCAGAAAGTCACCAAGGCCGTCCTTCCCATTGCCGGTCTCGGCACCCGGTTCCTGCCCGCCACGAAATCCATGCCAAAGGAGATGATGACCCTCGTCGATCGTCCCCTGATCCAATACGCCATGGACGAGGCGCGCGAGGCCGGGATCACCGATTTCATCCTGATCACGGCGCGGGGCAAAGGCTCTCTGGTGGATTACTTCGACCGCGCGCCGGAGCTGGAGGCCTCCCTTGAGGAGAAGGGCAAGACCGAGCTTCTGAAACAACTCGCCCACACGGACATGCCCTCCGGCGCGATCTCGACCATCCGCCAGCAGCAGGCCCTGGGGCTGGGCCACGCGGTCTGGTGCGCGCGGCGGCTGATCGGCGATGAGCCCTTCGCCGTGATCCTGCCCGATGACGTGATCGCGGGAGACACCGCCTGCCTCAAGCAGATGGTCGATGCCCATGAGCAGACCGGCGGCTGCATGGTCGCGGCGATGGAGGTCGATGCCTCGGAGACCTCGAAATACGGGATCCTCGACGTCGAGCCGGGCGACGGTGCCGCGGTCCGCGTCAAGGCCATGGTCGAGAAGCCCGACTCTCATGAGGCGCCATCCAACCTGGCAGTGATCGGGCGGTACATCCTCACACCCGAGGTGCTGAAGATCCTCGACAGCCAGGACACCGGCAAGGGCGGCGAGATTCAGCTGACCGACGCCATTGCCCAGCAGATCGGCAGCGAAAAGGGCGTCTGGGGCTACAAGTTCGACGGCCAGCGGTTCGATTGCGGCTCCAAGCCCGGGTTCCTGCAGGCGACGGTGGCCTATGGCCTGCGCCGGCCGGACCTGCGCGACGATCTGGCCGCCTACATCAAGACGCTCGGACCCCAAGAGCTCGGCTGAGCTTGCCGCCGCGCCGGCCCCTGCCGCCTCCGGGGGCCGCGCCGCGCCTGCCGCCCGATCCCTGGGCGGCCTACCGGCTGCGATGGAAGCGCCGCCGCTTGCTGGCGCGGGCCGTCGTCCGCCGGCGCCAGTTGTCCGCGGTACGGGACCGCACGGACGCGATCCGCCCCGGCGACATCCTGTGCTTCCTGACCGTTCGGAACGAGGCGGCGCGCCTGCCGCATTTTCTGGATCATCACCGCGCCCTGGGCGTGAACCAGTTCCTGGCGGTCGACAACGGCAGCACTGACGGCACCGGGCCGCTTCTGGCCGCCAGACCCGACGTGTCCCTCTGGCGCACGGACGCGTCCTATCGGCTGTCGCGGTTCGGACTGGACTGGCTGACATGGCTGATGATGCGCCACGGTCACGGACACTGGTGCCTGACCCTCGATGCCGATGAGCTGCTGATCTATCCGCACTGGCAGACCCGCCCCCTGGACGCGCTGACCGGATGGCTGGACGACAGCGGGACACGGATGATGGGCGCGCTGATGCTGGACCTTTACCCGGAGGGTCCGCTTGGTACCGCTGCGGCGTCGCACAGCGCCCTGACCCATTTCGATGCCGGCAATTACACGATCCAGCGCCAGGAGCCGATGGGCAACCTGTGGATTCAGGGCGGTCCGCGCGCCCGCGTCTTTTTCGCCGACGATCCCCGCCGCGCTCCGACGCTGCAGAAGGTGCCGCTGATCCGCTGGGACCGGCGCTATGTCTATGTGAACTCGACCCATGCCGCGCTGCCGCGCCGCCTCAACGCGATCTACGGCGATGGGGAGGCCCTGACCGGGATCCTGCTGCACACAAAATTCCTGGACGAGGTGATCGAGAAATCGGCCGAAGAACTCAACCGCGGCGAGCATTTCCGCCATTCGCCGCTCTACCGCGATTATTACAGAAAGATCCTGGACGGGCCCGTCCTGTGGTCGGAGCGCTCGACCCGGCTGACATCCTGGCGCCAGCTTGAGGCGCTGGGCCTCATGTCGCGCGGCGGATGGGTGTGACTGGACAGCGGCACCCGAAATGCGTTCAACCTGTGGTTAAGGGAACTCGGCCATAACCCGTGCACGGATCGGGACGATGCGGCGCTGACGAAGGACGATGCGGTTGAAACTCAGTTCGAGGATCCGGCTGGGGATGCGGCGGCGGCGGTGCTACTACCGCGCGATCCGCAAGCGCCGGGATCTTTCGCCGGTTGCGGTTCGAAAGGACCGCATCCGCAAGGCGCGCACGGTGCTGATCTGCGTCCTGCGCAACGAGCTGGTGCGGCTGCCGTATTTCCTGGACTACTACCGCGCCATGGGGGTCGAGCACTTCCTGTTCGTGGACAACGACAGCTCGGACGGCGGCGGGGCCTTTCTGGCAGAGCAGGCGGATTGCTCGGTCTGGACCACGGCGGCCAGCTACCGGCGGTCCCGCTACGGGGCCGACTGGATCAACTGGCTGGCCCGGCGATGGTGCTGCGGGCGCTGGGTGCTCTGCGTCGATGTGGACGAGTTCTTCGTCTATCCGTTCTGCGACACCCGCCCGATCCAGGCCCTGACCGACTGGCTGGACGGCTCGCAGGTCAAATCGTTCGGCGCGATGATGCTGGACATGTATCCCAAGGGACCCATCACCCGGACGCCCTATGAGGCGGGTAGGGATCCCATGGCCATCGCGTGCTGGTTCGATGCGGGCAACTACACCATCGCGCGCAATTGGCTCTATTGCTCGCTCTGGATCCAGGGCGGGCCGCGGTCGCGGATGTATTTCCGCGACGCTCCGGCCCAGGCCCCGGCGCTGAACAAGGTGCCTTTGGTGAAATGGCGGCGGGGCACCGTGTTCGTGTCATCCACGCACCTGGTTCTGCCGCGGAGCCTCAACCAGGTGTTCGAGGACGGCGGCGGCGAAAAGATCTGCGGCGTCCTGCTCCACGCCAAGTTCCTGGACACGTTCGCCGCCCGCGCGCGGGAAGAGGCCGCCCGGGGCGAGCACTACGCCGCAGCCCAGGAGTACCGCGCCTACGCCGACCGGGCGGAGGCCGACGCGGACATGTGGTGCATGTGGTCGGAGAAATACATCAACTGGCGGCAGCTTGAGATCCTGGGCCTCATGTCGAAGGGGAACTGGGCGTGACGGTCGGATTTATCATGCTGTGTCACGAGGCGCCGGACCGCGTCGCCCAGGTCGCGCGCCACTGGTCCGAGGCCGGCTGTCCGATCGTCATTCACCTCGATGCCGCGGTTGGCGCGCGGGAGCACGATGCGCTCCGGGCGCGGCTGTCGGACCGGCCCAACATCCTGTTTTCCCGCCGCGTGAAATGCCAGTGGGGACGCTGGTCGCTGATCCGCGCGACCCAGATGGCCGCCGAGACGATGCTGGAGCGGTTCGGGAACGTCAGCCATGTCTATCTGGCGTCGGGCAGCTGCCTGCCGCTCCGCCCGCCGGATGACCTGCACCGATACCTCGACACCCATCCCGGCGTCGATTTCATCGAGAGCGCCCGGATCGAGGACGTGCCATGGACCCAGGGCGGTCTGGACCACGAGCGGTTCACCCTGCGGTTCCCGTTTTCCTGGAAGCACCGGCGATGGCTCTTCGACGGCTTCGTTCGGTTGCAGCGGCGGATGCGGGTCCGGCGGCGGATCCCCAGGGGCCTGACGCCGCACATGGGCTCGCAGTGGTGGTGTCTGACGCGGGAAACGCTGGACGCGATCCTGACCCACCCGCGGCGGGCCGAATTCGACCGCTACTTCCGGTTGGTGTGGATCCCGGACGAGAGCTATTTCCAGACGCTGGTCCGGCTGGTTTCGGAACGCGTCGAAAGCCGGTCGCTGACGGTGGCCAAGTTCGATTTCCAGGGCAAGCCGCATGTGTTCTATGACGACCACCTGCAGCTCCTGCGCCGGTCAGACTGCTTCGTGGCGCGCAAGATCTGGCCCCGGGCGGACCGCCTCTACGCCGCGTTCCTGTCCGGACCGGCGGACGGCGCCGGCAGCGCTACCCCGCAACCCGGCAAGATCGACCGCATCTTCTCCAAGGCGATCCTGCGCCGGACGGAGGGCCGCGAGGGGCTCTACATGGCGGGCCGCTTCCCGCGGCCGGACCGGATCAAGGCGACGACCTCTGCGCGCTACTGCGTGTTCGAGGGCTACGGTGACCTCTTTGACGATTTCCCCGACTGGGTGCGGCGCGCCACCGGACTGCGCACCCATGGCCATCTCTTCGCGCCCGAACGGGCGGAATTCGCCGACGGGCACACGATGTATTCCGGGGCGCTTTCGGACAATCCCACCTTGCGCGACTACAATCCCAGCGCCTTCCTGACCAATCTGATCTGGACCACCCGCGGCGAGCGGCAGGCGTTTCTTTACGGCCCCCGCGACACGCCGGATCTGGACCGGATCTTTCCGTACGATCCGAATGCCGACGTGATGGTGGTCAGCGGGGCCTGGGCGGTCCGGCTGTTCCGCTCCGACATGCCGTTTGCCGAAATCCGGCAACGGGCGACGCTGCTGCAAAAGCGCGAAGACGCGCATTTGCAGCATCTCCGCTCGCGCTGGGTGAAGGCGCGGGTGCGGATCACGACCATGGCCGATTTCGTCGAAGCGCCGGAGGAGGCGTTGCAGACCATCGTCGATGACCTGTCGACCCGGAGGGCCGTCCAGCTGACGGAAGCGCCGCGCATGGTCGATCTGTCCGGCTTCGGCCAGTTCCTGCAGAACCTGCGCAACGTGGGGATGCACCCCTATCTGATGGGCGATTTCCCGACCGAGGAGCCGGCCAGTCGCGACGTTCCCATGGTCCGCAGGCCCTATGTCGCAAGGTAGCGGGCCGCCTCTGACCGACCGCTTCGATCGGTTCGTGCTGCTGGCCGAAATGCGGACCGGATCCAACTTTCTCGAGGAATGCCTGAACCAGATCGACGGCCTGCGCTGTTGGGGAGAGGCGTTCAACCCGCATTTCACCGGCCATGCCGGCAAGACCGAACTGGCCGGCGTGACCGTCGCGCAGCGCGACCGGGACCCGGGGCGGCTTTTGCAGGCGATGACCCGGCAGACCGACGGGATGGCGGGGTTCCGGTTCTTTCATGACCACGACCGCCGGGTGCTCGACCGGCTGCTGCCGGACCCGCGTTGCGCCAAGATCGTGCTGACCCGCAATCCGCTCGACAGCTATGTCAGTCTGAAGATCGCGCGAACCACCAACCAGTGGCGCCTGAATGACATGACGAGCGCGAAAACCGCACGGATCGCCTTTGATCCGCCTGAGTTTCGTGCCCATCTGGCCGCGCTGGGGGCATTCCAGATGGAGGTCCTGCGCGCGCTCCAGACCAGCGGGCAGACGGCGTTCTACATCGCCTATGAGGACGTGGGCGAGCTTGACGTGCTGAACGGGCTGGCCGCGTGGTTGGGTGCGCGGGGCCGGCTGGACAGGATTGCGCAAAGGACGCGGGTGCAGAATCCGTCCGACCTGCGAGACAAGGTCGAGAATTTCGACGAGATGGTCCGGAGCCTGAGCGATGTGGATCATTTCGGATTGGGCAGGACCCCGAATTTCGAGCCGCGGCGCGGTCCGCAGGTCTCCGGCTTCGTGACCGCCCGGACCGCGCCGCTGCTCTTCATGCCGGTGGCCGGCGCGCCGTTCGCGTCCGTGGAGCGCTGGCTGGCACGGCTGGACGGTGCGGAGGTTGCGGAACTGGGCCGGCCGACCTCTCAGAAGGACATCCGCCGGTGGAAGCGGCAGCGCCCTGAGACCCGCGCCTTCACCATGCTGCGCCATCCGGTGGCGCGGCTGCACGACACGTTCTGCCGCCACGTGCTGATGCCGGGACCGGAATGTTTCGTGGAGATCCGCGACACGCTGCGCAGCCACTACGGCGTGCCAATCCCCGAGACGGCACCGGGCAAGGGGTACGACGCGGCGGCCCATCGCGCGGCGTTCATGGCCTTCGCGCGCTTCGTCGCCGGCAATCTGGGCGGCCAGACCGCCATCCGCGTGGACCCGTCCTGGGCCAGCCAGTCGTCGCTGCTGCAAGGCATGGCGCAGTTCATGCTGCCGGACCTGATCCTGCGCGAGGACGAGGCCCCAGGTCACCTGCCGGAACTGGCCGCGCGGATCGGGCGGGACGCCCCCCCTTGGGCGGAAGAGACCCCCCCGCCGCCCCTGCCGCTGTCCGCGATTTACGATAGTGAGGTCGAGGAGACGGTGCGTGGCATCTACCGGCGCGACTACATCATGCTGGGTTTCGCATCCTGGCGCCGATGACCGTACCGCTCAGGCCGCATGGATGGCGCTCGGCTGGCTGAGGACCGCGTGGATCGTGTCGGCCTCATGGTTGGCGCGCAGGGTGGCGCAAAGATCGGGGTCGCGCAGGGTGCGAGAGACGGAGGCCAGCGCCTTCAGGTGATCGACGCCGGCGTTCTCCGGCGCGAAAAGGCCGAAGATCAGGTCCACGGGCTGGCGGTCCGCGGCGCCGAAGTCCAGCGGGCGATCCAGCTTCAGGAAGGCACCGCGCACCTTGTCGAGCCCGGCCATCCGCGCATGGGGCAGTGCCACGCCCTGGCCGACGGCGGTGGGACCCAGGTTCTCACGCTCCATGAGCGCCTCGCGCACGACCTCCCGGTCAAGCGCATAGGCCTGCTCGGCCACTTCGGCAAGGACCTGGAATAGGCGCTTCTTGCTGGAGATGGACGGAACGATCCGAATGGCCTCTTGCGCAAGAAGGTCGGACAGAATCATGAATGTACCTGAATTGCTTTGCGGACGGGCCGCTCATCGTGCCGTGTTGGGGTCGATCCAGCCTATGTTGCCGTCATCCCGGCGGTAGACCACGTTGACCCCGCTTGACTGTTTCTCGTTGCGGAACACCAGGACGGGGGCGCCCGCCAGTTCCATCTGCATGACCGCCTCACCGACCGACAGGGACGGGATCCGGGTTTCCATCTCGGCGACGATGACGGGCTGTAGCGTGTCGGGCTCTTCCGTATCGGCTGCTTCGTTTCCGGCGAGGATATACGAGGCGGCGCCGGAAAGTTCAACGGGGTCCACCCGCTCCTTGTGGTGGTCCTTGAGGCGGCGCTTGTAGCGACGCAACTGCTTTTCCATCTTTGCCACGGCCGCGTCCGCGGCGGCGTAGATGTCGTGTTCCCGGGCGCTGGCCTGAACGGTCAGCCCGGTGGACAGATGCACGACGGTTTCGCAGCAAAAGGCCGACCCGTCCTTGGAAAACACAACCAGAGCGTCGGTCGGACGGCCGGGATACTTGCCCAGTGCCGTCTCGATCTCTGACCGGACGTGGCCCTGCAAGGCTTCGCCGACATCGATCTGCTTGCCGCTGATCTGATAGCGCATTGTGGTCTCCCTTCTGGAATGGGCGGGACAGCGTGTGCGGGGCAACCGGTCGGTCGCCGCGCAGATCCGCGCTGTAGGGCTGCAGGTCCGGCACCGGGGCGATGAAGAGATCCAAGCCCCTGAAAGGACTGATCTTTGCCGTGCGGTCCGGTGTCATCTTGGCCGGGTCTCATCCGATACATTTCGCGCTCAAAACTGCTGCCCTGTCAAGGCGAAGCGCAGCATTGTCGGCGTTTCACCCCAGCCGGAAGCTTTCGCCCAGATAGACCCGCTGCACGTCCGGATCGGCCACCACCTGGGCGCTGGTGCCGCTCATCAAGACCCGGCCATCGTGCAGGATATAGGCGCGATCGACGATCGACAGGGTTTCCCGCACGTTGTGGTCGGTCACCAGCACGCCTATTCCGCGGTCGGTCAGCCCGGCGACAAGATGGCGGATGTCACCCACGGCGATCGGATCGACTCCGGCGAACGGTTCGTCCAGCAGCAGGTACTTGGGTTCGGCAGCCAGGCAGCGCGCGATCTCGGCGCGACGCCGCTCCCCGCCCGACAGAGCCAGCGCGGGGGTGGCGCGCAGATGCGCGATCGAAAACTCGTCCAGCAGCGTCTCAAGGCGCTCTCGCCGGCGCTGCCGGTCCGGCACGGCAAGCTCCAGGATCGCCATGATGTTGTCTTCGACCGACAGACCGCGAAAGATCGACATTTCCTGCGGCAGGTATCCGATGCCCATGCGCGCGCGGCGGTACATGGGCAGCGACGTGACCTCTCGCCCATCGATCCGCACCGCGCCGCCGTCGGGCGTGACAAGGCCCGCGATGGCGTAAAAGCAGGTGGTCTTGCCCGATCCGTTGGGCCCCAGCAGCGCGACGACCTCTCCGCGCCGAAGCTGGAGAGAGACGTCGCGGATCACCGGACGCTTGCGGTAGCTCTTGGCAAGGTGCTCGACGTTGAGGCCGGTTGCGGCCGCTGCCGCGACCGTGGCGGGGGCTGCGTCCATCTACCGGCCGCTGGTCTCGAAGATGGTGCGCACGCGCCCCTCCATCCGGCCGGTGCCGCTGGTCAGGTCGATTACCAGCCGGTTGCCTGACAGAGCCGTCTGGCCCTGCGTCAGCAGCACGTCGCCGGTCATCACCACGTTACCGGCGTCGATGTCGTAGACGGCCTCTGACGCTTCGGCGGCCTCGGATCCGTTGACCAGGGTGACGCCGCCATTCGCGTTCAGCGTCCGGATCCGGCCCTGGCCGCCGGTCGCGTAGACGACCTGGATGCGGTCGGCGGAAAGCTTCATCTCACCCTGGGTGACCAGGACGTTGCCGGTGAACACCGCGGTTCCGTCGGTCTGGCTGACATCGAGGTTGTCGGCGGCGACCTCCACGGGCAGGGAGGTATCCTGGGTCAGCCCGCCGAACTCGATCGCGGCCTGTTGCGCCGTGACGGGCGCGGCCGTCAGGAGCAGGCAGAGGGTCAGGGCGCGGGCGATCATGTCACTCTCCGTCGGGTGTCGCGGGATCGTATATCAGCTTAACGCCGTCTGAGAAGGTCAAGCGGGGCTCCCCCTCCTTTTGCACCACGCGCATGGACCCGGCGGCGATCTCTCCGGCGGGCGAGGTTCCGCTGACCGGACCCGGCGAGACGACATCGGCGGTCTCCAGGTCGATCTCCAGCGCCTCGCTGCGGAGTCGGTAGCCCTGCGCGTCGCGGATCGACACGTCGCCCTCCAGAAGCGCGCGGCCGCCGCCGCCGGTCAGCCGCGCGGCGTCCGAGCTTAGCGCGACGCGGGCGCCGTCGGACGTCTCCCAGGCGCCGATGACGTTGGACGCAAGCATCGTCTCGCGGCTGGCATCCTCGGGCCAGGCCTCGTCCGCCGACAGGGTGACGGCGGCGCCGCCGGGGGCGACGCCGGCATAGGAGGGGTTGGCGATCCGCCCTTCGTTCACGATCCGGTCAAGCTGCACGTCGCTGTAGGGAATGGCGTCGCCGCTGCCGCGCCGGTCGGCGACAAGAAACAGGGTCGACAGGATCGCGAGCGCCGCCAAGGGCAGCGCGACCTTGAGCCAGGCAACCCAACGCGAATGCGGATTGTCGAAATGGCCCGTCGGGCTGGAGGATGTGCCGCGTCGCATGACATCCGATCTACACGTCCCGGATCGCTCCGCACAGGTCAGTGCGCGAAAATGTCAACGTCCGGCCAGCCCTCAAGGTCCAGAAGCGCCCGCGTCGGCAGGAAGTCGAAGCAGCTTCGGGCCAGATCCATGCGTCCCTCACGCGTCAGCCGACGGTCCAGTTCGTCCCGCAGGCGATGAAGATACAGCACGTCCGACGCAGCGTAAGAGAGCTGGGCGGGGGTCAGCGTCTCTGCCCCCCAGTCGGATTGCTGCTGGAACTTGGAGATGTCCACATCGAGCAATTCGCCCAGCAGCTGCTTCAGCCCGTGGCGGTCGGTGTAGGTGCGGACCAGCTTGGACGCGATCTTCGTGCAGTAGACAGGCCGCGCCAATGCGCCGAAGGCGTGGTGCAGGGCGGCGATGTCGAAACGGCCGAAATGAAAGAGCTTCAGGACCGCCGGATCGGCGAGAAGCCGGGCGAGGTTCGGCGCGGCGCCCTGGCCGGGGGCGACCTGGATCATATGCGCGTCGCCGTCGCCGCCGGACATCTGCACCACGCAGAGCCTGTCGCGGTGGGGGTTCAGCCCCATGGTCTCGCAGTCGATGGCGACCACCGGCCCCAGGTCGAGCCCGTCCGGAAGATCGCCCTGATAGAGATGATTGGTCATGCAGCCTCCGGTGACTCCAAGCCTCGTAACGCGGCGGAGGCCGTGCGTCCATCGCGGCCGGGGCCGAATTTCCTTGAGACCCGGAGCATTTGCCTCAAGAAAGGGCGGTGATCCGCCCGGAAGGAGACCCATGTCGCTTATCCTGATCGTTCTCGCTCCCTTCCTCGGCGCGCTCCTTCCCGCCGTCATGGCCAATGCCGGCCGGCGGACCTGTGCTCTGACGACGCTGACGGTGTCGGCGGTGGCGCTGGTGGGTCTCGTCTCGCGGGTGCCGGAGGTGCTGGCCGGCGACATGCCGGTGGCGCAGGTCGAATGGATGCCGGAGCTGGGGCTGAACTTCACCCTGATGCTGGACGGGCTGGGGCTGTTCTTTGCCGCGCTGATCCTGGGGATCGGCTGTCTCGTCATCATCTACGCGCGCTACTACCTGTCGCGCGACGACAACATGGGCGAGTTCTTCACCTACCTGCTGCTGTTCCAGGGGGCGATGCTGGGCATCGTGCTGAGCGACAACATCCTGGTCCTGCTGGTGTTCTGGGAACTCACGTCGCTGTCGTCCTTCCTCTTGATCGGTTACTGGAAGCACCTGCCAGACGGGCGGCAGGGCGCGCGGATGGCGCTGACCGTGACCGGCATGGGCGGCCTGGCGATGATCGGGGGGATGCTGATCCTGGGCCGGATCGCGGGCAGCTATGACCTGTCCGTGATCCTGGAGAACCGGGAGGCGATCCAGGCAAGCCCGCTGTACCTGCCCGCGCTGCTTTTGATCCTGCTGGGATGCTTCACAAAGTCGGCGCAGTTTCCGTTCCACTTCTGGTTGCCCCATGCGATGGCCGCGCCCACGCCGGTGTCGGCCTACCTGCATTCAGCGACCATGGTGAAGGCGGGGATTTTCCTGATGGCCCGCCTCTGGCCGGTCCTGTCGGGCACCGAGGTGTGGTTCTACCTTGTCGCCGGAACCGGCCTTGTAACCATGGTGATCGGCGCGGTCGTGGCGCTGTTCAAGGACGACCTCAAGGCGCTGCTGGCCTTCTCTACCGTCAGTCAGCTGGGGCTGATCACCTTCCTGCTGGGCACCGGGTCGGCCTATGCCGCCGTGGCTGCGGTGTTCCACATCCTCAACCACGCGATCTTCAAATGCGCGCTCTTCATGACCGCCGGGATCGTGGATCACGAGGCCGGAACCCGGGATATCAGGCGGCTTGGGGGGCTCTGGCGTCTGATGCCCGTGACCTTCGCCATCGCCCTGATCTCTGGCCTGTCTTTGGCGGGGGTTCCGCTCTTCAACGGGTTCCCGTCGAAGGAGATGATGCTCGAAGAGGCCACCCACGTCACGTTCTTCGGGCCAGAGTGGCTGGTTCCGGCGCTGGCGACCGTGGGCGCCCTGTTCTCGGCGGCCTATTCGTTCCGGCTGATCGGACACGCGTTCCTGGGGGCCAAGCGCGACGACTACCCCGCCAAGCCGCACGATCCGGGGATCGGCATGTGGGGCCCGCCCGCATTGCTCTGCGTGCTGGTGCTGGTCATCGGCATCCTGCCCTGGCTGGCCCAACCTGCGGTGTTCTTCGTCGCGCAGTCCGTCCTGGGGACCACGGCGGACATCCCCGAGGGCCTGTATCTCAAGCTGTGGCCCGGCATCACCGAGGCGCTGATGATGTCGGCGATCTCGCTGGCGGGGGGGCTGGTCGTGCTGCTGCTCTTCCGGCCGGCGGCATGGCTCTGGACGGCGGCCCATGTCCCCCACGCCAAGTCGATCTTCGACGGGATCGTGGCCGGTGCCGTGGCGCTGTCGCGCGGGCTGACCCAACCGCTCCACGACGGGGCGTTCACCCGTTACGCCATGATCTTCGCCGTTGCCGTGGCGGCCCTGTCCGGCCACGCCTGGCTGACCGGAGAGGTCGGCCCGCCCACCCGCGAACCGCTGCCGATGAACGAGGTCGCGGTAGCCGGCTGGCTGATGCTGGTGACCGCCACGGCGGCGATCGTCGTGTTCCACCGCAACCGGCTGTTCGCGCTGATCCTGATGGGGATCGTCGGGCTGATGGTGTCGATCGGCTTCGCGCTCTTCTCTGCGCCGGACCTGGCGATGACCCAGATTTCGGTCGAGGTGGTAACGATCATCCTGCTGCTCCTGGCGCTCAACTTCCTGCCGGACGAGACGCCGCGCGAAAGCTCCGGCTTGCGGCGGCTCCGCGACGGGACGGTGGCGGTCGTCGGCGGGCTGATGGCCGCAGGGCTCAGCTATCATCTGCTGCTGAGGGATTTCGTGGAGCCGTCGATCTCTGCCTACCAGCTGGAGAACAGCTACAAGGGCGGCGGCGGCACAAATGTCGTCAACGTCATCCTGGTGGACTTCCGCGGCTTCGACACGTTCGGAGAGATCATCGTGCTCGGCATCGCGGCGGTGGTGATCTACGCCCTGACCGAGGCGCTGCTGTCCGGACCCGTGCGCGCCAAGCTCCTGAACCGCCGTCCCGAAAAGGATCTGGCCGGCGACATGCACCCGCTGATGATGGTGGTGC
This sequence comes from Palleronia rufa, assembly GCF_000743715.1. Classification (GTDB taxonomy): domain Bacteria; phylum Pseudomonadota; class Alphaproteobacteria; order Rhodobacterales; family Rhodobacteraceae; genus Palleronia; species Palleronia rufa. The sequence goes on along the minus strand of NZ_JQEY01000001.1, from coordinate 543,777 downwards.
TGACGCGGGTCATCATGCCGCTGGTGCTGATGGTCGGCGTTTACATCTTCCTGCGCGGCCACAACATGCCCGGCGGCGGTTTCATCGCCGGCCTGATCGTGGCCATCGGACTGGTCATGCAGTACATGGCCTCTGGCTACTACTGGGCCGCCGACCGCCAGCGCTATCCGTTCCACGGCATCATCGGCGCGGGGGTTCTGGTTGCGGGCATCACCGGCATCGGCGCATGGTTCGCGGGCTATCCGTTCCTGACCAGTTCCTACGGCTACATCACCATCCCGCCGCTGGAAGAGTTCGAGTGGGCCAGCGCCATGGGCTTCGATCTGGGCGTGTTCCTGGCCGTGGTGGGCGCGGTGATGCTGTCGCTGGAAAGCTTCGCGCGGATGGCCCGCAGGCGGGACCAGAAGGACAGCGAACACGCCATGGACATCGATCCGTCGCGCAAGGAGACGACATGAGCATGGAGCTGATCGTCGCCTCCGCCATCGGCATCCTGACCGCCGCCGGGCTCTACCTGGTGATGCGGTTCCGCACCTTTCCGGTCATCGTCGGGACTTCACTTCTGACTTATGCGGTGAACGTGTTCCTGTTCGCCTCCGGGCGGCTGGTGGTGAACCGCCCGCCGATCCTGACCGGGGCGGACACCTACACCGATCCGCTGCCCCAGGCCCTGGTGCTGACCGCCATCGTGATCTCCTTCGGTATGACGGCCGTGGCGGTGATGATCGCCCTGGGCGCCTATCTGGGCGTCGGCGACGACCGCGTGAATGCGGATGAGAGGCTGCGGGATGAGCCCGACGCCGGGCGAGAGGACCGGGCATGAGCCACTGGATCGTCATGCCCATCGTGCTGCCGGCGATGCTTGCCGCGCTGATCGTGCTTGCCGCGCGCTATCACGTCGCCCTGCAACGGGTGCTGTCGGTCGGCGGCACCGTGGCGCTGCTGGGCATCTCCGCGGGGCTTGCCTTTGGTGCGTCCGACGGCACGGTGACGGTCTATCTGCTGGGCGACTGGACGCCGCCCTTCGGGATCGTGCTGGTGGCCGACCGGCTTTCAACCTACATGGTGGTTCTCACCGCGCTTCTGGCTTTTCTGGTCCTGCTTCACGCCATCGGCAGCGGCTGGGATCGGCGCGGGCGGCATTTTCATGCGCTGTTCCAGTTCCAGATCATGGGGATCATGGGCGCGTTCCTGACCGGTGACGTGTTCAACCTTTTTGTTTTCTTCGAGGTCCTGCTCATCGCGTCCTACGGGCTGATGATCCATTCTGGCGGCGCGATTCGACTGCGCGCCGGCACGCAATACGTAATCTACAACCTGCTCGGCTCGACGCTGTTCCTGTTCGCGCTGGGCACGCTCTACGCAGAGACCGGAACCCTCAACATGGCGGATCTGGCCGGCCGCGTGGCGGCGATCGACCCCGGTGCGTCGTCGGCGATCCGCGTGGCGTCGGTGCTGCTGCTGCTGGTCTTTGCCGTCAAGGCCGCCCTGGTGCCGCTGCACTTCTGGCTGCCGGCCTCCTACGCAGAGGCGCCAGGCCCCGTCGCGGCACTGTTCGCGATCATGACCAAGGTGGGCGCCTATGCGATCATCCGGATCTATACGCTGATCTTTCCGCCGGACCTGCCGCTGACCGAAGGCCTGCACGGCATCTGGCTGCTGCCGCTGGCACTGGTGTCGGTCGCCGTCGGCATGATCGGCGTGCTGGCCGCGCGCCGTCTGGACCGGCTGGCGGCGTTCTCGGTCATCGGCTCCATGGGGATGGTGATGACGGCCATCGCATTGATGACGCCGGCGGGGATCGAGGCGGCGCTCTACTACATCGGACATTCCACCTTTGCCACGGCGGCGCTGTTCCTGATCGTGGACATCGTGCGCGACAGGCGCGGCGGCCACGGCGTCCGGGTAGAGCGCGCGCCGCCGATTGCCGGCGGCGCGCTGATCGCGGGCCTGTTCTTCGCGGCGGCCATCGCCATGGCGGGCCTGCCGCCGCTGTCCGGCTTCCTTGGCAAGCTGCTGATCCTGGACGCGGGGTTCGGGTCGCCCCTGGTGGGCTGGATCTGGTCCGTCGTGCTAGCGTCGTCCCTGGTGGCTGTGTTGGGCTTCGCGCGGGCCGGATCGACCGTCTTCTGGAAATCCCGGGAGGCCACGGCGACCGATGCCGGCGACACGGGCGACGCCCCCCCTGAGGCCGGGGTCGACGGTGGCCCGGTCTCTCTCACGCCGGCCCTTCCGGTGATCGCCGCGGCCGGCTGTATCGCGGTTCTGGTGGCGCTCACGGTATTCGCGGGACCGATGACCGGCTACCTGAGGGCCACCACGGCGCAGTTGATGACGCCGCAACCCTATATCTCGTCCGTGATGACCGCAGAGGGCAAGCCGATCCCCGACAAGGAAAAGGACTACGGCAAGGACCCAGGGGGCGACGACGACGGCGCCGCACCGGACGGGCTGGTCGGCACCGAAGGCGCGGAGGGCGGCGACCGATGAGGACTGTTTTCCTGCGTCTTCTGCCGCATCCGATCCTGTCGCTCCTGCTGACAGTGGTCTGGCTGCTTCTGGTCAACAGCTTCAGCCTGGGCACGCTGGTCCTGGCGGTGATCCTGGGTCTGGTGATCCCGGTGCTCACCGCCGCCTACTGGCCGGATCGCCCGCGTGTGCCGCGTCTGGGCAGGCTGGCGGTCTATCTGGTTATCGTGATGTGGGACATCCTGGTGGCCAATGTCACGGTGGCCTTCATCGTCCTGTTCCGCAGCAACCGGGCGATGCGGACGCATTGGGTGGTCATCCCGCTGGACCTCAAGACACCGGAGGCCATCGCGATCCTGGCCGGGACCATCACCCTGACCCCGGGCACCGTTTCCGCGGATCTCTCCGCGGAGGGTCGCTGCCTGCTGGTCCACACGCTTGACACCGCCGACCCCGACGAGGAGTCGAAAGGCATCAAGAACCGCTACGAAAGACGGCTCAAGGAGATCTTCGAATGATGACACTCGCCTTCATCGTCTCGTTCTTCTGCGTCAGCCTGGCGCAGGTCCTTGCCATGGTCCGGCTTATCAAGGGCCCCTGCGTCGGCGACCGGATCCTGGCGTTGGACACGATGGCGGTGAACGCCATAGCACTCTTGATTCTTCTGGGACTGGCCGGCGGCACGCAGATCTATTTCGAGGCGGCGCTGATCTTCGCCATGCTCGGTTTCGTGTCCACCGTCGCCTACGCGCGGTTCGTACTGCGGGGGGATATCATCGAATGACCATGGAAATCGCCGACATCGCCATCGCTCTGGCGCTGCTGTCGGGGGCGTTCTTCACCCTCGTCGGCTCCATCGGCCTGCTGAAGCTCGACACGCCGATGAAGCGCGTCCATGCGCCGACCAAGGCGGGAACCCTGGGCGTGGGGTCTTTCCTTCTGGCGTCGATGATCGACGGATTCGCCTATCGCGGCGGATCGCTGCATGAACTGCTGATCATGGCGTTCCTGTTCGTCACAGCGCCGATTTCGGCCAATTTCATCTCAAAGGTCAACATGCATCGCGGCGATATCGACCCGACCCCGCCGCCGCCGGGCGAGCGGACATGGGCCACCTTCAATACCGGCCCCGCAGACAAGGCGGGAGACGGGCCCATGTGACCGATGCGGTGCCCACCCGGCTAGCGCGCCAGCAGGGCGTCGATCGCGGCCCGATCCGGCATCGACGGGGCGGCGCCGGCCCGGGTCACCGAAAGCGCCGCCGTCGCATTGGCAAAGCGCAGCGCGGCGCCGATCTCACTGCCTTCCGACAGGGCCACGGCCAGCCCGCCGTTGAAGGCGTCGCCCGCGCCCGTCGTCTCTACCACCGGGCCGGCGGACAGCCCGTCAATCCGCGTCACGGTGGCGCCGTCCACGTAGAGCGCCCCGGCTGCGCCCAGCGTCACCGCAACGGCGCCCGCACCGCGCGCGAGCAGAACCCGCGCCGCGGCTTCGGCGTCATTGACGGAGGTCACGGCGCGGCCGGACAGCAGCGCTGCTTCGCTCTCGTTCGGGGTGACGATGTCGCAGAGTGCAAGCATGGCGTCGGACACTTCCGCGGCGGGGGCCGGGTTCAGGATGGTGCGCACCCCGGATGCGCGCGCGATCTCCAGCGCGCGTCCGGCGGCCTCCAGCGGTTGTTCGAGCTGCACCAGGAAAATCTTTGCGGCCCGGATCGTGTCGGCCCAGCCGTCCACCTCCGCCGCGCCGATGGTGCCCGCGGCGCCCGGCGCCACGATGATCGCGTTGTCTCCGCTGGCCGCGTCCACATAGATGAACGCCGCCCCGGTGGGATGCTCGGCCACACGCGACCCGGCGAAACGAACGCCCGCCCGGGTCCAGGTATCCACGGCCAGATCGCCGAACGTATCCGTGCCGATCCGGGTCAGAAACGCCACGTGCCCGCCTGCCTGGGCCGCCGCGACCGCCTGGTTCGATCCCTTGCCGCCGGGGTTCAGTGCAAAGCCTTCGCCCAGGATCGTTTCTCCCATTTCGGGCATCCGGCTGGCCCGATAGGCCGTATCTGCGGCAAAGATGCCCAGCACGGCGATGTCATGGGTCATTCGGCGTGTCCTTCCGGTTCAGGCTCTGGAGCACCGGCGTTCCGGCTGATGCGACACCGGGTCCGATGATAGGGTAAGTTGAGGGTTTCGCCAGGCCGTCATCGTCTCCGATCTGCCCGCGAATGGCACGGCCCCGTTCAACGCTGCCGGCCCGGTGCGTCGACGCAAACCTCCCGCGAGACGGGCCTTGTCCCAAGGGCACTCAATTCGGTTGCGGAATGTGACGGAAGGGGCGCCTGGCGACGCCCCCCGGGTGGACCGCTCGCTTTCAGAGATGCGAGAAGATCCGGTCAGGTGTCGCGGGGTAGTCGCGGACGCGCACGCCGCAGGCGTTGTAGATCGCGTTGGTGATCGCGGCACCGGCACCGGAAAGTCCCAACTCTCCGATTCCCTTTGCCTGGATCGGGTTTGCGTCGTCGTCCCGCTCTTCCACGAAGATCACGTCCAGGTCCGGCACATCCAGGTTCACCGGCACGTGGTACTCTGCCAGGTCGTTGTTGACGATATGACCGGTGCGGGGATCGTGGTCGAGCCCTTCGGTCAGCGCCGTCCCGATCCCCCAGATCTGACCGCCCCAGACCTGGCTCCGGGCGGTCTGCTCGTTCAGGATCCGGCCCGCGGCCATTGCGGCAAGCATCCGCCGCACGCGAACCTCTCCGGTCACGGTATTGACCGCGACTTCCGCGAAATGGGCGCCGTAGCCGGCCTGATGGACGTCATTCGACTTCGCACCCGTTTCCAGATGGCCGATTTCGGACAGGGGCGCATCCATCAGCTCGGCCAGGGGGCGCCTGTTGTTGCCCCCGGTGGCGACGCCGTCCTGAAGGCGCAGGTCCTCCGGCGTGCAGCCCAGCCGCTCTGCCAGCCGTCTGCGGATGCCCTTCGCGCCCAGGAATACCGCCGATCCGGCGGAGGCCGCGCCCCAGGAGCCGCCGGAGCCCGATGCCTTGGGCAGGTCGGTGTCGCCGAGTTCGACCGTCACTTTTTCCGGCGGCAGGCCCAGCATCTCTGCCGCGATCTGACCCAGGATGGCGTAGGTGCCCGTGCCGATGTCCGTCATGTCGGTTTCGACCAAGGCCGTGCCGTCCGGGTTCAAGGTGACCCGCGCCTTGCTTTCCTGCAAGATGTTGGTCCGCGCCGCAGAGGCGACGCCCATGCCGATGAGCCACTCTCCCTCACGCCGCGCCCCGGGGGCCTGTCGCGCGGACCAGCCGAAGGCTTCCGCGCCCTGGCGCAGGCATTCCGCCAGCGAGCGGGACGAGAACGGCTTGCCGTTTTCAGGGTGGGTTTCGGGGATGTTCGCCACGCGCAGATCGATCGGGTCGATGCCGGCGGCTTCCGCCAGTTCGTCCATGGCGTTTTCCAGTGCCAGCATCCCCACGGCCTCACCCGGTGCGCGGACGGAGCCCGCGGCGGACCGGTTCACGATGGCGATATGCTGCCCATAGCGGCGATTGGCGCCGGCATAGAGGAAATGCGTCGCCAGATCGACGGGTTCGGCAAAGGGTTCTTCGGGCAGGTTCGACTGCCAGTTCTCCTGTCCGATGCCCGTCAGCTTACCGTCCGCGTCCAGCGCCAGGCGCAGGCGCTGACGGGTTTCCGTCCGGCGCACGACCGTTTCGAACACATTGTTGCGGGTCATGACGACGCGCACCGGGCGGCCAAGCTCCTTGGCCGCGACGGACGCCGCGATGGCCTCTGGCGAGATTCCCAGCTTGGATCCGAATCCACCGCCGATATAGGGCGACAGCAAGCGCAGGTTTTCCGCGTCGATCCCCAGCGAATCGGCCAGTTCGTTGCGGTTGTAGCCGAGCATCTGCAGCGATGCGCGCACGGTCAGCTTGTCACCGTCCCAGACCGCAAGGGCGGCATGGGGTTCCATCGCGGCGGAATTGTGGCCCTTGGTGGTGTAGGTCGCGTCCACGGAATGGGCCGCGTCCGCCATCGCCCGGTCGAGGTCGCCCTGATCGAACGGGTCGTCCTTTTCGTTCACCTGCTGCGCGGTGTCGGGGCCCGCGGCCACGTCATCGTCGCGGTCGTAGTCGATCTTGAGGGCGGCGGCGATGTCGCGGGCCTGTTCGAACGTCTCGGCCACGGCCACGGCGATCGGCTGGCCAAGGTACTGTATCTCATCGCCGATCTGCGCGGGGTTGGTATTCATCGTGCCCTGCGCGGCGTTGCGCGGCATCCGGTCGGTATAGACGCCCAGAAATCCCGGCATCGCCTCGACCGAGGATGCGTCAACTTTGTAGTGCCCTTTCGGGATGGCGGCGCGGACCAGCACCCCGTTGGCGGCATTGTCCATCTTCCATTCGGCGGCGTAGGTCGCCCGGCCAGAGACCTTGAGCGGTCCCTCGGGGCGCGGCATGGGGCGATGGATCGCGCCCTGGGTGGTTTCGTCGAGAAGGCGCGGCTGCACCTCATCCATCTTCAGATGTTCGGTCATTGGGATACTCCCGTCAGGTCGCTCAGCACCGCGGCGACGACGCGGCGGGTCAGCGGGATCTTGAAATCGTTCTCGCCCTGGCCCTTGGCATCGGCCAGAAGCACGTCGGCGGCCTTGTCGAAAAGCGCGCGGGACGGCGTTTCGCCCTCCAGGACGGATTCGGCATCGTGGTCGCGCCAGGGGCGCGGCCCAAGCCCGCCGAACGCCATGGCGGCGGACGCGATCTTGCCGTTCTCCACCGAAACGACGGCACCCATGGACACCAGGGCAAAGGCGTAGGAGGACCGGTCCCGCACCTTGCGGTAGGCCTGCGCGCCGGCGGGCGGGTCGGGCAGGTGGACCGCCACGATCAGATCACCGGGCTCCAGCGCGGTTTCCCGTTCCGGCGTGTCGCCGGGCAGACGGTAGAACTCGTCCAGGGGCAGGAGCTTCGTGTCGCCGTCGGCGGTTTCGATCTCTACCCGCGCGTCGAGCGTGCGCATCCCCACCGCCATGTCGGACGGGTGCGTGGCGATGCAGTGGTCGGACGTCCCGAGGATGGCCAGGATGCGGTTCACCCCGCCGATGGCCTGGCAGCCGGTGCCGGGCGCGCGCTTGTTGCAGGGCTGCGTGGTGTCGTAGAAATACGGGCACCTTGTGCGCTGCATCAGGTTGCCGCCGGTCGTCGCCTTGTTGCGTAACTGCCCCGACGCGCCGGCCAGAAGCGCGCGGCTCAGCACCGGATAACGCTTGCGGATGAGGGGATGCGCGGCAAGGTCCGAATTGGTGACGAGCGCACCGATACGGACCGAATTCTCGGCCTCGTCTATCTCATGCATGTCGAGGCGTGTGACGTCGAGCAGACGCTCGGGCGTCTCGACCTGCAGTTTCATCAGGTCCAGCAGGTTGGTGCCGCCGGCGATGATGCGCCCGTCAGCGCGGTGGGCGTCGTCGCGGGTTTCGGCGCGAACATACTCGAACGGTCTCATTCGGCGGCCTCCGTCTTGTGCATGCCCTCATCCGGGGCGGCGTCGCGGATGGCGCGGCAGATGCCGGGATAGGCCGAACAGCGGCACAGATTGCCGGACATGCGCTCCTTGATTTCGGCGTCGGAAAAATCGGGCGCGGCGGTGAGGTCGTCGGTCACGTTGGACGGCCAGCCATTCCCGAACTCCTCAAGCATCGACTTGGCCGACATGATCTGGCCGGGGGTGCAGTAGCCACACTGAAAACCATCGTGCCGCACAAAGGCGGCCTGAAGCGGCGACAGGTTTCCGGGTTCGCCCAGACCTTCGATGGTGGTGACCTCATCGCCTTCGTGCATGACCGCCAGCGCCAGGCAGGAATTGATCCGGCGGCCGTTCACGTGCACCGTGCAGGCGCCGCACTGGCCGTGGTCGCAGCCCTTCTTGGAACCGGTCAGATCGAGGTGATCCCGGAGCGCGTCGAGCAGTGTCGTCCTTGGGTCTATGTCGAGAGCGTGGCTCTCTCCGTTGACGGAGAGTGTGATCTGCATGGCAAGTCTCCTGGATTCCTTCTGCCTCTCAAAAGCATGGTCGGCCGTAAGGTTCCTGCGACAGTTCGCGACATGCGGGTGACCGCGCACGAAGGGGCCCACCCGGGATCGGCAAGCTGCACGGCTCATGGACGGGTCGCGGTGCCTGCGGTCGCGGATTATTCGAAAAGCGCGGCCATCAATGCGGAATCGGGTTCGAGAAGCCCATCGATGACGTCGAAATGATGCCTGTCCGCGTCGATGACCAGAGGGGCCGACCACGCGTCCGACAACCATCGTGCCTGGTCGAGAAACGCCGGCAGCTCCGCACCGCCGACCCAAACGGCCGCGGGAAAGGCGCGGGCGGACGGCAGCAGCGCGGGGCTTTCCGCCGCGGCCTCTTCCGGGGTCAGCCGCAGATCTTCGTTGATCGCAAGGGCGAGGAGCGGGCGCAGGTCCGACACAGGTGAGATCGGCACGATGCGCGCGATCCGTCCTGCCACGGCGTCGGGCAGCATCACGTCAGCGGCGCGCATACGGGCGACCAGATGGCCGCCCGCGGAGTGGCCGACAAGCCGGATCGGGACGTCGGGGACCTCTTCGGCCAGCCGCACGACGGCCAAGGCGATCTGTAGTGTGATGCGTGAGATCCGTGCGTCCGGCGCCAGCGTGTAGGAGGGCATGGCGACGGCCCATCCCCGTGCCAGGGCGCCCGCGGCGAAATGGGACCAGTCGTGGCGGTGGCGCGAGCGCCAGTAACCGCCATGAACGAAGATCAACAGCCCCTCCGGCGCGCGATCGGGAAGGAACAGGTCCGCCTTTTCGCGCGGCGTGGCGCCGTAGGGTATGGCAAGCCGGGCGCGGTCGCCGCGCGCGTCGCGGAAGGCCGCCGCCTTCTTCTGCCAGACCGCGGAGATCCGGTCGATCTCGGGCACCGCCGCGCTGTTGTCGTACTCGGCGTCGGTGGCGGTGACCGTATCCATGCGCGTGTCCTGCAATTGTCGCACCGATTAAGCCGCCTCCGGCGCGAAAAGGCAATCGGCGGGTGCGGGGCTTTCGGCGATTCCGACGATAGGATAGGGACCGCAAAGGCCGTGCCGCGCGTTCGGCAGGCACAGCTTGACGAAAGGACAGGACATGGCTGACACGACCGATCTGGCCTCGCGGCTTTCGGACCCGGAGTTGCTGCGCGATCAGGCATATCTGGCCGGCGATTGGGTCGGGGCCGGAGATGGCAAGACCTTCGAGGTCAAGAACCCCGCACGCGGCGACGTTCTGGCGAGCGTCGCGGATCTGGGCCGCAAGGACGTGGCGCGGGCGCTCGACGCAGCCGCCGCCGCCCAGAAGGACTGGGCCAGGCGCACCGCAGAGGACCGCGGCAAGGTGCTGATGGCGTGGCACGACCTGATGGTGGACCATGCCGACGACCTGGCGACGATCCTGACCGCCGAGCAAGGCAAGCCCCTGGCCGAGGCGAAGGGTGAGGTCATGTACGGCGCCGGCTTCATCAAGTGGTTCGCCGAAGAGGCGCGCCGCGTCTATGGTGAGATCATCCCCGGGCACGCGCCCGACAAGCGTATCCACGTCATCAAGCAGCCCATCGGCGTGGCTGCGGCGATTACGCCGTGGAACTTCCCGAACGCTATGATCACCCGAAAAGCGGGTCCGGCGCTGGCCGCCGGCTGCGCCTTCGTCGTGCGCCCACCGACGCTGACGCCGCTGTCGGCTCTGGCGCTCGGCGTTCTGGCCACCCGTGCAGGTCTGCCGGAGGGCATCTTCTCGGTCCTGCCGTCGAGCGACTCCAGCGGCATCGGCAAGGAATTCTGCGAGAACGACATCGTCGGCAAGCTGACCTTCACCGGCTCGACCGAGGTCGGGCGCATACTCCTCCGGCAATCGGCCGACCGGGTCCTCAAGACGTCGATGGAGCTGGGCGGCAACGCGCCGTTCCTGGTGTTCGACGACGCCGATCTGGACAAGGCCGTGGACGGCGCCATCGCCTGCAAGTTCCGCAATGCCGGTCAGACCTGCGTCTGCGCGAATCGGATCTACGTTCAGGCTGGGGTCTATGACGCCTTCGCCCAGAAGTTGAAGGACCGGGTGTCGAAGATGACCGTCGGCGACGCGCTGGAGGGCGATGTCGATTTCGGCCCGTTAATCGAACCGAGCGCCGTGAAAAAGGTCGAAGAGCACATCGCAGACGCCAAGTCCAAAGGCGCGGACGTGATCTATGGCGGGTCGCGTCACGAGAAGGGCGGCACGTTCTTCCAACCCACCATCGTCACCGGCGCGACCCAGGACATGGCCTTTGCCACCGAAGAGACGTTCGGACCGCTCGCCCCGCTGTTCAAGTTCGACACCGAGGAGGAGGCGATCGCCCTTGCCAACGACACGATCTTCGGGCTGGCGTCCTATTTCTTCTCCAATGACCTGTCCCGCGTCACGCGGGTGTCGGAGTCGCTGGAATACGGCATCGTCGGCGTGAACACGGGGCTGATCTCGACCCCCGTGGCGCCGTTCGGCGGGGTCAAGCAGTCCGGCCTGGGCCGCGAGGGATCCCACCACGGGATCGACGAGTATCTTGAGGTCAAGTATATCTGCCTCGACGTAACGCTCTGATCGCGAAGGGGTAGCGGCGCGGCGTGTGCCCGCCGCCTCTCGAAGACATGTGCCTGTCAGGTCGGTTTACCGGCCGTCAGATCGCCAAGGGCGCGGTTTCGCCGCTTTCTTCCAGTTGCCACGCGGCGGTCCAGTCCCCGTCGCGGCGGCGCAGCATCAGATAGTTGCGTTCCGCCGCGTAGGGGCGGGGCTGTCCCGGCAAGGGGCGCAGGCGGATCCGGTGACCCTTGATCGGCGATTCACCCAGCCGCGACAGCAGGCTCAGCCCGATCGCCATGGCCTTCGGCGGCGCGGGGTGCGAGATGCCGGAGGCAACCAGTTGGTGCAGCGGGCCCGTGGCCGTGTCCATGGTGCCCCGGGTGGCCAGGTGGATCTCACCCGACAGGACGGTGACGGCGTGGCCGTCGCGGTCGTGGACCGCCATCAGGGCGCGCAGGAACCTCTGCCATTCGGTGCGGTGTGCGTAGCTCTGCCACTGGTCGCGCAGGTCGTCTTCATAGTCCTCCATCCGGCGGGTCAGCTTCATGAGCCGTTCCACCAGCGACAGCCGCGGCCCCAGCGCCGGGACGGAAGAGACCAGCAGGACGCGCTCCTCCGTCCGCTCCAGCCCTTTGAGGAAACCGGACCAGGTATCCCCGTCCATCACGTTGCGCTTCGTGCGGGTCGAGCGCAGGTCCGGTGCGACAACGCTCAGCCCCGGCAGGTCCACCCGCCAGGACAGCGCCCGGCCGGAGCCGAGCGAAATCCCGGGCCGCTCGTCCGGGTGGCAACCGAACTGGAACAGCAAAAACGCCTCTCGGGCCGCGTCGAACAGCACCCGCGCCACGTCGCTGGCCTGTGCCCGGCGGCGCAGAGAGCCCCATCCGTCACAGATGTCGTGATCGTCCCACATGCACACCGACGGCACGCGGGCGACAACGTTCTCGTAGCCCGGTTGCGGCCATTGGGTCGCGTAGCGGCGGAAGAACGCGTCGTCCAAAGCGGCGCGCAGATCGCGCGCCTGGTCCGCGTCCAGGCGATCCGGAACGTCGTTCGGCCAGTCGCGGGAGAGCGGATGGACGCGCGTCACCTCGTCTGCGTAGATCTGGTCGCCGCCGTGGATCAGCAGCTGCACCGTCTCTGCGTCCAGCCGGCGCGCAAGATGCGACCACATCAGGTTGCGATCCTGAGGCGGGCGGTCCAGGTCGCCATGCTCCTGTCCGTTGCAGGAGACGAAGGCCACCGTCAGATCGCCGCCCAGGTCGGTCGCGACGTCGTAGGCCGTCCCATCGCAGCTATAGCGCGCGCCACCGGCCGGCAGGTCCAGGTCGGCCCGCCAGAGCGTCGCGCCCGCGCGGGTCACCAGGGCCCGGGCCTCATGGTCGCGGTCGGTCCGGATCACGGGGGCGGGCGCGCCCTGGGGCCGCAGGCAGGTCGCGGCCACCCGGACGCCCTGAGGGGAGGCGGATCGCAGGAACAGCATCGGTCCGGTGGGGGTCAGTGCATCGGTCATCGCGCTTACCTAGCCATGCGGGCGATGGTTGCAACAGCCGCCCCCTCGCCGTCGCGCGGCGGAGCCCGTATGAGAGGGGATGCGCCGCACCCATGACATTTTCCTGATCGCGCCGCCCGGTCTGGAGCCGCTGCTGGCAGAGGAGGCGTTGGCACTGGGATTTGCCCCTGCCACGCCCGTCCCGGGCGGCGTGGAGATCCGCGGCGATGGGGCAGAGATCCGGCGCGCGAACCTGATGCTGCGCGGTGCCACGCGGGTGCTCGTCCGGATAGCATCGTTCCGGGCCATGCATCTGGCGCAACTGGACAAGCGGGCGCACAAGGTGGACTGGGCCGCCATCCTGCGCCCGGACGTGCCCGTGCGGGTCGAGGTCACCACGCGGAAGTCCCGGATCTACCATGCCGGCGCCGCACAGTCCCGCATCGAGCGCGCCATCGCCGACACCGTGGGCGCACCGGCGACATCCGATGCGCCGGTCACGCTGAAGGTCCGGATCGACGACGACCTGGTGACCGTTTCGGTCGATACCTCGGGTGAGGCGCTGCACAGGCGCGGTCACAAGGAATGGGTCGGAAAGGCGCCGCTGCGAGAGACCATGGCCGCCCTGGTCCTGCGCGCGTGCGGCTATGCGGGGGATGAGCCGGTCGTCGATCCGATGTGCGGCTCCGGCACGTTCGTGCTGGAGGCCGCCGAGATCGCGCTTGGACTCATGCCGGGACGCGACCGTCGATTTGCACTGGATGATCTGGCGCTGGAGTCGCCGGCCCCCGTCTTGCCGGCATCACGGGACACGGCGCTGCGGTTTCATGGAGCGGACCGCGACACGGGTGCGGTCAGGGGTGCTGCGGCCAACGCGGTTCGCGCGGGCGTGGACGGGGTCACGACATTCACCGCCGCGCCGGTCTCCGACGCCCAGCCCCCCGAAGGGCCGCCCGGTCTGGTGGTCGTGAACCCGCCTTACGGTGCGCGGATCGGCAACCGCCGCCAGCTCTTCGGTCTCTACGGCGCACTGGGCGTGACGCTGGCGCAGAGGTTCCGGGGATGGCGGGTGGGACTTGTCACGTCAGACGACGGGCTGGCGAGGGCGACCGGACTGGACCTGACCGCCTCCGCCCCGATCGCCCATGGGGGGCTGCGGGTAAAGCTCTGGCAATGCGACCTGTCGTGACGGCGCTTCCGCGCAAGGCTGTGGATGCGGACGGCACCCGGTGTCGCCTTTGCATCCCTACCGCGACCCGCGACCGGCTATCGGACCGGCCGGGGCCAACGGCTGCATGCGCAACGCATGGCCGTTTGTCGCTGGAAGCGGTGGGATCAGGTCATCGAACTGCAATCGCGCCAGACTGGATGCTGGCATATCGTCGCACAAACATCCCGGCCCTCACCGAGCGCGGGCACGCAAACTGCGACCGGAAACCCTATCTTCAGGGTCCTGGACGGCAAGCGCAGTCCCGGCCGATCATGCCCCGACGGATCCGGCCCGGTGCTCCGCGGGGATCATGGACGTGGGCCCCGCGCCTTCAGGGAACCTTGCCGGGTCCGGCTTCCCGTCCCCGCAGCCCTGTCGCCGCTTCAACGCGGCGGATAGGAGGCCACGACGGGTCCGATCTCCCCGTTTTCGATGAGCATGACGTCGAAGGACATGTCGCCCGTCAACTCTCCCATGCCGGGCGAGCCCATGGGCATTCCGGGGACGGCGATACCGTCGGCTTCGGGGCGCTCGGCCATGACCGCCTCGATCTCCGCCGCCGGCACGTGGCCCTCGATCGCGAAATCTCCGATCATCGCGGTGTGGCAGGCATAGGCCTCTTCCGGAATGCCGGCCTCCGCCTTGCGTGCGATCAGGGCATCGTAGTCGAGGTTGCGGATCGTCACCTCGAAACCGGCCTTGGACATTTCGTCCGCCCATGCCGCGCAGCAGCCGCAGTTGGGATCCTTGAAGACGGTCATCGCCGTCTCCGCTCCGGCGGTGCCGGCGGTCACGATCCCGAAAGCGGCGAGAATCAGCGGATATTTCATATGGCTTGTTCCTGTGAATGTTTCGTCAGACGTAGCGGACAGTCGTCATCATGCCGGCATACATGTGATACAGGTTATGGCAGTGCAAAGGCCACTCACCTGGGTTTGATGCGTCGAAGGCGATCGTGACGCTGTCCATCGCCGGCACGAGCACCGTGTCGCGCATCGCCCCCGCAAAGCGCGCCCGGCCAAGCCCGACCACCTGGAAATGGTGTCCGTGCAGATGCATGGGGTGGGACATCATGGTGCGGTTGACCATCGTCAGTTCGACCCGCTCTCCCATGGCGATGTCGGTGGGGGCGCGGTTCTCGAACGCCCGTCCGTCGATCGTCCAGGCATAGGGCGACATCGCTCCGGTCAGGTACACCGTGACCGCGCGGCCGGCGTCGCGCGGCTCCAGAGGGTTTCGCGCGACAAGACGGCGTTCGAGGTGGGACAGAACCGGTGAGGCGTCGGTGTCGCCCACCTGCGCCAGCCGAGGGATCTCCCCCCCCGGGGTCGCGAGTACGATACCGGTGCGGCCGACGTCGCCCTCACGCTGGGCGATGATGGGCAGCGCGGTGGCGGCGTTGGGCACGTCCAGCACGATATCGAGCCTCTGCGCGATCGCGATTTCGAAGCCGCGCCCGACGATGGGCGCGACATCCATGCCGTCGACGGCGATGAGACGCCCGGTGACCGCGCCCAGGTCGATCCAGAAGTTCGTGGCGGCGGCGGCGTTGACGATGCGAAGCCGTACCGGGGCGCCGCGTTCGACGGGCACGACCTCTGGATCGTCGAGCGTACGGTCGTTCGCAAGATAGGCGTCGAAGGTGATGTCGTTCAGGTCCATCTCCATCGGCATGTCGCCATCCGCGTCCCCGTCGCCCTGCGCCATCATGCCGCCGTCCATCCCGGGCATCGGCATCCGCATCATGCCCTTCTTCGACGCCGCCACCCCCGATCCGACATGCGTGGCCTCGCCGGCCGCGAGCCGCTCGAAAATCTCTTCGGGATGGGCGAAGCTGAAGTCGTGTAGGACCATCACGACCTCCTGCATCTGCGGCGGGCCGTCGCGGACGATCAGCGGCGCGGCCATGAGCTGCGCCTCCTGAAGCCCGACGTGCGAATGCATCCAATGGGTGCCCGCGCGCGGCAGGTCGAAGGCGAAATCCATGCTGCCGCCGGGCGCGATGGGCGGCTGAGACAGGGTGTTGCCATCCTGGGCGAAGGGTGGCGTCAGACCGTGCCAGTGGACGATCGTCGGCACGTCGGCCTTGTTGGTCAGCCGCACGTCGAACCCCTGCGACCGATCCAGGGTCAGGCCGGGCCTGCCATCCGGGCCGGTAATGCCATAGACGCGCGCCGCACGCCCTGCCACGTCAAGCGTGCGGGTCTCTACCGTCAGGTCCCTTTTGGGCGCGGCGCCGGCGGCGCGCGGCACGGCGCTCATGGCAAGGGCGGCCGCCCCGCACTGCAACAGCGAACGGCGAGAGATACGGGGTGCGAGCATGTGAATGTTCCGGATGAAAAGAGATCACCCGGCAAGTGGGCTTTCCAGCGCAGTAAGCTCAAGTGCCAATCTCGTGAATGGCGACATCTGCGGCGCCGACTGTTCCGGTGCCCGTGCGTGCGCCGGGATCGCCAATGCGCGCAGGGCCGTGTCGCCGGCAGGGGGCTGAACCCTCAGCGCCCCCGTTTCCGGCCGAACATGGTCCAGACCAGGGGCGCACCGGTGACCAGCCCCAGCCCCGCGATGGCCCAGGTCGCGATGCCGTTGCCATCACTCATCGCCGCTGTCCCGAGATGGCTGAGCACGAAACTTGCCGGGACGATCCCGGCAAGCGTGGCCAGCGCAAAGCGCCAGAAGTGGATCGCGCTGAGTCCGGCCGCGTAGCTGACGATATCGAAGGAGACGAATGGCATGAGCCGGCTCAGGAAGACCGCCAGGGTCAACGCGTTCTGGGACCCGACAAGCCCTTTTTCGATGCTGTCCCCGAGCCAGCGGCGCACGACATCGCGCCCCAGGATGCGGGCAAGCCCGAACGCGATGAGCGCGCCGATTTCCGCGCCTGCAACGGTGAGCAGCGTACCCTCGATATGTCCGTAGGCCGCGCCGGCCGCCATGGCGATGGGTGCGCTGGGAATGGGGGACGCGACCACGGCGACGATCATCGCGGCCACGATCACGATGGGGCCGTATATGCCGGCGCGCGCCACCAGCGCCTCGACCGCCTGCCGGTCGAACGCCCCGCGCAGCGATGCGAAGGCCGGCGTATCCCAAAGAAGGAAAAGCGCCAGCCCGACCAGCGCCAGCAGCGCAACGATACCGAACCGCAGATATCGCTTGCCCGCCGGACTCATCGCGCGGTCCCGCCGCCGGCCCGACGATGGAGGCCGCCTTGCCAGCGACCCGGCTGGTTGCCGATGCCCGCGCCGGGGATCGCACGGTCACGTCGCGGCACATGCTGACCCGTTTTATCGGTTTCCACACGGATAGTGCGCGCCGCAGATCTCGCGGCGCCCGTGGCGGTATCGCAGATGTTCGGTCCTGCTGTCCGGCCCGCCTTCGGGTATTCCGGGTTCGGTCCGGTCGCGGACGGTTCCGGCCCTCTGCCGCCGGCTGGCCCGGCTCCAAAACCTCGATATGTCATGAGGGTGCGGATGCCGGCCGGCTCTGTCGCCAATCGTGCGCGGGCACCGGTGTCCACCGTCCGTCGGCCTGCGCTGACGTTACACTGCCGACCGGGTAAGCGATCGGTTTCGTCCTATGCATCATGCTCCGCTTTTCCCATGTTGTTGCCGCGCTCCGTTCCATTTGACGCAGGGATCGGCGCATGGAGGTTTTCCAGGCGGTCGATGCCGTCCTCGAGGCGAAAATCGTCGGCAGGACGACAGACGGAAATGTCGCCCCGACAGGCACGACGATGCCGCCGGCCAGGCCCAGGGCCATACCGGTGGCGGAAGTCGCAAGATGTGCGATCGGACGCATGTCATTCCCAGCCGGATAGGGTATATCCGGGTTTAGGTGGAGTTTCCGCTGCGGGAGGGTCAAGCGCGTGGGATATCACGGATTTGTCACCGCAGAAAACGGTTCCCGTTCACGCGGGACGGTTGACCTTCCAGCAACGGAACCGGTCAGGTGAAAACATAAGATCGACCCGGGCAGAAAGAAGGAAGACACATGATTCCCGAACTTGGCCAATTCGCACTGCTTCTTGCCCTTGTCGCGGCGCTCGTCCAGTCGGTCCTGCCCATCGTCGGCGCTGCGAAACGCAATGTCCTGTGGATGCAGAGCGCGACAACCACAGCCGTCTTGCAGCTCGGCCTGATCGGACTGGCCTTTGCGGCGCTGATGCGGTCCTTCGTGGTGAGCGATTTCACGGTGCGCAACGTGGTCGAGAATTCGAACTCGCTGAAGCCGATGCTGTTCAAGGTCTCCGGCACGTGGGGCAGCCATGAGGGGTCGCTGCTTTTGTGGGTTCTGATCCTCGCCCTGTTCGGAGCCGGTGTGGCGATCATGGGGCGGAATGTGCCGGACGGGTTGAAGGCGCGGACGCTGAGCGTGCAGGCCTGGATCAGCGTCGGTTTCCTGAGCTTCATGCTGTTCACATCCAACCCGTTCGAGCGTGTGTTTCCGCCCCCCGTGGACGGTCAGGACCTGAATCCGCTGTTGCAGGACGTGGGTCTCGCGATGCATCCGCCGCTGCTCTACATCGGGTATGTCGGATTCTCGATCGTGTTCAGCTTTGCCGTCGCCGCCTTGATCGAGGGGCGCATAGATCCCGCCTGGGCGCGCTGGGTCCGGCCCTGGACCCTGGCGGCCTGGACCAGCCTGACGGCGGGCATCGCGCTCGGGTCCTGGTGGGCATATTACGAGCTTGGCTGGGGCGGCTGGTGGTTCTGGGATCCGGTCGAGAACGTCAGCTTCATGCCCTGGCTTCTGGGCACCGCGCTGCTTCACTCGGCGATCGTCACGGAAAAGCGCGACGCGTTCAAAAGCTGGACGATCCTGCTTGCGATCCTGACATTCTCCCTGTCGCTTCTGGGGACGTTCGTCGTGCGTTCGGGCCTTCTGACCAGCGTTCATGCCTTCGCCGTGGACCCCGAGCGCGGGCTTTACATCCTTGGCCTGCTCGGCATCACGATCGTCGGATCGCTGACGCTCTACGCGGTGCGCGCCCCCAAGCTGGAGGCGGGCGGCATCTTCGCACCGATCAGCCGCGAGGGCGGACTTCTGGTCAACAATCTGCTTCTGGCGACCGCCACCGCCGTGGTGTTGTTCGGCACGCTCTACCCGCTCTTCGTGGAAGCCGTCGCCGACGACAAGATTTCGGTCGGACCGCCGTTCTTCAACGCAAGCTTCATCCCGATCATGCTGCCGCTGATCGTCGTCATGGCGGTCGGACCGCTGCTGTCATGGAAGCGGGCCGACCTGCCGGGCGTGCTGTCGCGGCTGAAATGGGTGGCGGCGCTGACCGCCATCGCGGCTCTTGTCGCATGGTATATCGATACGGGCGGGCCGGTTCTGGCCGTCATCGCCATTGCGGTCGCGGTGTGGCTCTTCTTCGCCACCCTGCGCGAATGGGCCCTGCGGGTGAAGCTGGGCAGCGCGCCGCTGGCCGAGAGCTGGCGGCGCGCACGCGGTCTGCCGCGCGCGTCGCACGGGATGACGCTGGCGCACGCCGGGCTTGCCGTCTGCATCCTTGGCTTCACCGGATCGAGCGCCTGGAAGGATGAGGTGATCCGCTTCGGGGCGCCGGGGACCGAAGTCTCCATCGCCGGCTTCGACCTGCGGCTCGAAAAGGTCGAGCGGTTGCGCGGACCCAACTACTTCTCTGACATGGGGACATTCACCGTCACCCGGGACGGCGAACCGGTCGCGGTGATGCGGCCCGAGCGGCGGAGTTATCCGGTCGCACAGTCGCAGACGACCGAAGCGGCGATCAGGTCGACCATAGCGGGCGATCTCTACGTCTCGATCACCGCACCCGCGGACGAAGAGGCGCAGGCTGCCGGCATGTGGACCATGCGCATCCTCTATGAGCCGCTGGTGGGGTTCATCTGGCTGGGCACGTTCATGCTGGTCGGCGGCGGCCTGCTTTCCCTGTCGGACCGGCGGCTGCGGGTCGGCGCGCCGCGACGGTCGCGCGTGCCGTCGGCAGTCGCGACGCCAGCGGAGTAGCCCGATGGCGAGATTGCTGATCGCGCTCCCGGCCCTGGTCGCCGTCCTGATCGGAGCACTCTTTCTCTGGGGGCTGGATCCCGACCGGGACCCGGGGGCGATCCCGTCCGTGCTGATATCGCAACCGGTGCCGGAGTTCGATCTGGAGCCGATCGACGGCGTCGGCGTACCGGGGTTGTCGAAGGCGGACCTTGCAGGGTTGGGCAAACCCGCGCTGGTCAATGTCTTTGCATCGTGGTGTGTGCCCTGCCGCGCCGAGCACGCGGTGCTGACGCGCCTTGTCGAAGACGATGGCGTGACGCTGATGGGTCTGAACTACAAGGACAAGCCCGCGGATGCTGCCGCTTGGCTCGCCAGGTTGGGGAACCCCTACACCCGGATCGGTTCGGACCTGTCGGGACGTGCCGGCATCGAATGGGGCATCTCCGGCGTGCCGGAAACCTTTGTGGTCGACGCCACCGGAACCGTCATCTATCGCCAGGTCGGCGCGATTTCCACCGCCGACGACCTTGCCAAAATCAAGGCGGCCCTTGCGGCGGCCGGAAGCGGAGACGTTGCGTCATGAAGCGGCTGTTGGCTTCCCTCTCTGTTGCGCTGGCCCTGATCGCAGGCGCGGCACCCGCAGTGGAACCCGATGAAATGCTGGCCGATCCCGCCCTTGAGGCGCGCGCGCGCGACCTCTCCACAGAACTGCGCTGTGTGGTCTGCCAGAATGAGAACATCGACAGCTCGAACGCCGGGGTCGCGCGCGATCTGCGCCTTCTGGTGCGCGAACGGCTTGTCGCGGGCGACAGCGACAAGGAGGTGCTGGAATACGTCGTTGCACGCTACGGCGATTTCGTGCTGTTCCGCCCGCCGTGGAAGCCGATCACCTACGCGCTGTGGCTGGCTCCGGCGCTGATCTTCCTGGGGGGTGCAGTGGGCATCGCGGCCGCACTGCGCCGCCGGCGCGGGCGCAGGACCGAACCGCTCACCGAACAGGAACTGGCCGAGATCGACGTCCTCATGGGGCATTCGGGTAAGTCGACATGATGTGGGTTCTCTTCGGTGCGCTGGCTCTGGCCTCGGGGCTGTTCATCGCGCTTCCGCTCCGGCGTGGCGCGTCGGTCCGCTCGCTTGGACGCAGCGACAGCACCATGGCGATCCTGCGTGACCAGCTTGCCGAGGTCGACCGCGACCGCGCGCGCGGCCTGATCTCGAAGGCCGAGGCGGACGCGGCCACGATAGAGGTCAAGCGGAGGATGCTTGCGCTGTCGCGCCAATCCGAAAAGGCGACCATGGAGGCCGGGTCCGGCCGGGGGGTCCTGCTTGTCGCCGCCGGACTGGTCCCTGCCCTGGCCGTCGTTCTCTATCTGCTCAGCGGCTCGCCCGACGTGCCTAGTGTGGCGTTTGCCGACCGGGCGGACGAGCGCGCGGAATCGGCCGAGATCGCGGAGCTGGCGGGCCGCTTGCAGGACCAGCTGGAGAGCGATCCCGAAGGCGGTCCCACCGAGGGCTGGCAGCTTCTTGCGGCAGTCTATTCGCGAATGAACCGGCCTGCTGCGGCGGCCGAGGTCTACGGCCGCTTGCTCGACCGTGAGGATGCCACATCGGCGACGTTCTCCCTCTACGCCGAGGCTCTTATCCAGGCGGAAAACGGGATCGTCACGCCGGACGCGGAAGGGGCGCTCGACCGGGCGCAGGAGCTCGACCCGAGCAATCCCGCCGCGACGTTCTACAAGTCGGTCGCCATGGAGCAGGCCGGCGCGCGCGCGGACGCCCGCGACCTTCTTCTGGCACGGCTCGACGCGTCCGACGGGTTCCAGCCCTGGATGGAAAGCTTCGTCGCCCGCGCCAACCTGCTGGGCGACCAGATCGGCGCCGACGCGATTTCCCTGGCCGACTATGCGCCGATGCTGCGCGGCCCCGACGCGGCCGACATGGCCGCCGCATCGGAGATGAGCGAAGAGGATCGTGGCGCGTTCATCCGGTCGATGGTCGACGGCCTCGCGACGCGGCTGGAGGAGAACCCCGACGACCTCGACGGCTGGCTGCGGTTGGGAAGGGCCTATGCGGTTCTGGGCGACACCGAAAAATCGCGTTCGGCCTATGAGAGCGCAGAGGCCCTGTTGGCCGATGTCCCGCAGGACGACCCCCGCCGGGCGGTCGTCCGCAACGCGCTTGGCGGCAGTTCCGAATGAGCCACGGCGATCCTTCGAAAGGTCCGGGCTCCGCCACCGACATGCGCGCGGGATTGCCCAGCTTCTAGACCGCGGCTGCGCCACCCGGCGACGAAGGAACAGTTCGGCGCCGGTGCTCTGTCAGTACCTCGGTGCGAAAACGACCACCAGCGGGTGTCGAGAGCCTCGAAATCCGGCAAATTACGCAGCCCGGCAGTTCATGCACGCGGTCGCTGGACAAGTTCCGCCGGGTGGCGCAGCATGTTTCCAAACGGTCGCAGGGATCGACCACGGCAATCGGGCCTCGCAATCCACCGGACCTCCGGCGGATCGGGGCCTTTTTAGTTTTCGGGGGGCGCGTGGCATACAGACTCGGTCTCATCTTCTCGACCACTGGCAGCTACGCCGCGCTTGGGCGCAGCGCTCTTGCGGGCGCGCTCGGAGCCATCGAGCAGACACGCCGCGCGGGTGGTATCGGGATCGAGCCGGTTATCCGCGATCCGGGCGGAGACCCCGCTCTCTACGAGGCGCAGACGGCGGAACTGCTCGACGCGGGCGTGCGCAACATCATCGGTGCCATCACATCCTGGAGCCGGAAGGACATGATCCCGGTGCTCGAACGGAAGGGCGGGCTGCTGTGGTACCCGTGCCCCTATGAGGGGTTCGAGTGCAACGATCACGTCGTGTACCTTGGTGCGGCGCCCAACCATCACGTCGTGCCGGCGATCGACTGGATCGCGGCGCAGGGGATGTCGCGCGCCTATCTCGTCGGTTCCAACTATGTCTGGGGCTGGGAGACCCTGCGGTTGGCACGCGAGCGGCTCCAGGCGCACGGAATAGAGGTGGCCGGCGAGCGTTTCGTGCCCCTGGGGTCGACCGAGCACGGTCACGTCATCGACGAGATTCGGGCCGCATGTCCCGATTGCGTCGTCAACAGCCTGATCGGACCGTCCAGCGTCAGTTTCGTGCGCGGGCTCGGGGCGCGCGACCCAGACCGGCGCGGCCGTCCAGGGCATCTTGTCAGCTTCAACCAGACGGAGGCCGACCTCGACGAACTCGGACCCTATGCCGACGGGTTGCTGTCGGCGGGCGGTTTCTTCGCCGAGGATGCAAGCCCGGAGTTGCGTGCCGTCGCCCGGACCCATGCGCCCAACGGTCGGGTCTCTGCGTTCCTTGCCACGGCCCATGCCGCGGTCGAACTCTTCGCCGCGGCGGTTGCGCGCGCCGGCACCGACACTCCCCATGCCGTGTTCCGGGCGACCTGCGACGCGCCGGTGGCCACTGCGCTGGGCGATATCCGCATCGACCCGGTGATGCGGCACGCGGCGCTCGCCCCGCGTCTCGCCCTGGCGGGGGAGGGCCGGTTTCATGTCATCGACCGGGCGGCCGCGCCCGTTGCCGCGGACCCGTACCTGTCTCACCAGACGGTCCCGCACATCGACCGGCCTCCGGCCCTGAGGATCGTGACGTGACCGGCATCCCCGAGCACAACTTCGCCGGCCGGTGCGCCCTGGTCCTGCACCGGTCCGAGGATGCGATCCGGCGCGTTGTCGAGCGGTGCGAACGTCTAGGTGTTCACGCGACAGGTCGTCTTCGCGAACTGGACGCGACGGATGTCGAGGCGGCTCACGTGGTGATCTTCGATATCGATAGCGGCCATGACGCGGCTTTGCCATGGACGCCCGGAGACGCGCCGGTGCCGTCGATCGGCCTTGTCGGATCCGAAAGTCCCGGCCGGCTGGGCTGGGCGCTGGGCCAGAACGTGGATGCATTCCTGCCGCTCTCTGCGCTGGGCAATCTGTTTTCGGCGCTGGTCATAGCCCACGCGACCTTCGCGCGCCGGTCCGCCATGGCGCGGGAGCGTGCCGAGATCGCGCGTCAACGGGCCGGACGGCTCGACGTGATCCGCGCAGTGATCGCGCTGATGGCGGACGGCAGAGACGAGGCGCTGGCCCTGAAACAGTTGCGCACCATGGCGATGATCGGGCAGACGACCCTGGAAGATGCGGCGCGCGCGCTCTTGTCGGCGCGGACCGGGCGCCGGGAAGAGGGCCGATGAGCGCCGCGGCCGATCCCGCCGCGCGGCCGCGCCGCAAGGGGGCGGGCGATGTCCTGCGCCAGCTTCTGCAGCGCCCGCGCGCGGCTTTCGGCCTGATCGTCATCGCCGCGATGGTGCTTGCCGCCGTTTTCGCGCCGATCATCATGCCGGCCGATCCCTTCGCGCAAAGCTTCGACGGGCTCGACCTCATGGGCGCGCCGCTTCCGCCGGGCGGCGAATACCCGCTGGGCACCGACCTGCTCGGCCGCGATCTCGCCTCGCGGTTGATCCTCGGGACGCGCACCTCTCTCATCATCGGGGTTCTGGCCAACGGCATCGCCGTCGTCCTGGGCGCGGGGGTCGGCATCACGGCAGGGTATTTCGGCGGCTGGACGGCGGCGATCCTGATGCGGTTCACCGATCTGATGATGGCCTTTCCGGCGCTGCTGCTGGCCATCGTCCTGGCCGCGATCTTCCAGCCGTCGCTGCTGATCGTCGCGCTGGTGATCGCCATGGTGAACTGGGTGCAGATGAGCCGCGTGATCTACACCGAGACGCGCAGCCTTGCCGAGCGCGAATTCATCCAGGTCCAACGCGCCATCGGTTCCGGCCCCATCCGCATCCTGTTCCGGCACCTGCTGCCGCACCTGCTGTCGACGATCATCGTGTTCGGCACGCTCGGCATCTCGACCACCGTCCTGCTGGAGGCGACGCTCAGTTATCTCGGGGTGGGCGTGCAGCCGCCCATGCCGTCCTGGGGCAACATCATCTTCGAGAACCAGACATATTTCTCCTCCGCGCCTTGGCTGGTGTTCTTTCCCGGGCTGCTGATCGTTCTGCTGGCGCTGGCGTTCAACCTGGTCGGCGACGCGCTGCGCGACATTCTCGACCCGACGCTGAGGGGGCGGCACTGATGTGGGCCTATCTGCTGCGCCGCCTTTTCGAGAGCGCGCTGATCCTTCTGGGAATTACCTTCGTCACCTTCGTGCTGCTGTATCTGGTCCCCGCCGATCCCGCCCGGCAGATCGCGGGGCGGTCGGCCACCGCCGCGACGGTCGAGAACATCCGCGACCAGCTTGGCCTGAACGATCCCCTCGTGGTGCAATACTGGCGCTACCTGACCGGGCTGGCGCAGGGCGATATGGGCCGCTCCTATCTGCAGCGGGCGGAGGTCTCGTCCCTGATCGCCGCGCGCCTGCCCGCAAGCCTTCTGCTCATGGTGTCGGCCATCGTCACCGAGTTGATCATCGGACTGACCATCGGCGTGGTCGCCGCCCTGCGCCGCAACCGGCCCGTGGACCATTCGCTGATGATCTTCTCCTTTGTCGCGATCTCGGCGCCGCAGTTCGTCATCGGTATCCTGCTTCTCTACGTTTTCGCGGTGCAACTCGGCTGGTTCCCGATCGGGGGCTACGGCACGTTCGCGCATCTCGTGCTGCCCTCGGTCACGCTCGGGCTGCTCGGGGCGGGGTGGTACAGCCGTATGATGCGGTCTTCGATGATCGAGGTGCTGAACCAGGACCTTGTCCGCACCGCGCGCGCCAAGGGCCTGTCGAAGCTGCGCATCGTCACGCGGCACGTGATGCCGAACGCGATCCTGCCGATCATCGCGATGATCGGGATCGACATCGGACTGTTCATGTCCGGCATCGTCGTGGTGGAAAGCGTGTTCGGCTGGCCCGGTATCGGCCAACTTGCATGGCAGGCGATCCAGCGCGTCGACATCCCGGTGATCATGGGCGTCACCATGGTCTCTGCCACCGCCATCGTGCTGGGAAACCTGTTGGCCGACCTGGTCGCGCCCCTCATCGACCCCCGCATCAAGACGAAATGAGAACCGCGAGTCCAACAAGGAGAAAGTCAATGAAATCGATGCTTCTATCCTCGGCCCTGGGCCTGAGCATGATCGCGGCCGGCGCGCAAGCCCAGGTGGACGAAAACGCGCCACAGGGCGGCGAGATGATCGTGACCTACCAGGACGACGTCGCCACGCTCGATCCGGCGATCGGCTATGACTGGCAGAACTGGTCGATGATCAAGTCCCTGTTCGACGGGCTGATGGGATATGAGCCGGGGACCACCACTCTCAGGAACGAGCTGGCCGAAACCTACGACATCAGCGAGGACGGGCAGACCTACACGTTCACGCTGAAAGACGGGATCAAGTTCCACAACGGCCGCGAAATCGTGGCCGATGACGTGAAATACTCGCTAGAGCGGGTCACCGACCCCGAGACGCGCAGCCCGGGGGCGGGCTTTTTCGGCATGATCGAAGGGTTCGATACCTGGAACGCGGGTGAGGGAGAGGGCCTGTCGGGCGTGCGGGTCGTGGACGACAAGACCGTCGAGATCACCCTATCCCGTCCCGACGCAACGTTCGGCCATGTCATGGCGCTGAACTTCGCCTCCATCGTGCCGCGCGAGGCCGTGGAGGAGGCGGGCGAGGATTTCGGCCGCAGGCCCGTGGGGTCCGGTGCCTTCCGCCTGGCCGAATGGACGCCCGGCCAGCAACTCGTCTTCGAACGGTTCGGGGAGTACCACCGCGACGGCGTGCCGAAGCTCGACCGCGTGTCGTTCAACATCGGGTTGGAGCCGACCGTCGCGCTGCTGCGCATTCAGAACGGTGACGCCGACGTGCCGGGCGACGGCATCCCGCCGGCGCAGTTCCTGCAAGTCGTCAACGACGCGGAGTATGAGGATCAGATCGTCGAAGGCGGTCAGTTGCAGACCGGCTACATCACCATGAACACGCAGATGGCGCCGTTCGACAACGTCGATGTGCGCAAGGCCGTGAACATGGCGATCAACAAGGACCGCATCGTTCAGATGATCAACAACCGCGCGGTGCCGGCGAACCAGCCGTTGCCGCCGTCGATGCCCGGATACGCGGAGGATTACGAAGGCTACGAATACGACCCCGAGGCCGCGCGGCAGATGCTTGCCGATGCGGGCTTTCCCGACGGGTTCGAGACCGAACTCTTCGTGATGAACGTGGATCCCAATCCGCGCATCGCCCAGGCCATCCAGCAGGATCTGAGCGAAATCGGCATCACCGCCGGGATCCGCAGCCTTGCGCAGGCCAACGTGATCGCCGCGGGAGGCGAGTCGGATCAGGCGCCGATGATCTGGTCGGGCGGCATGGCGTGGATCGCGGATTTCCCCGATCCGTCCAATTTCTACGGTCCGATCCTGGGCTGCGCAGGCGCGGTGCCGGGCGGCTGGAACTGGTCGTGGTACTGCAATGAGGAGATCGACGCCCGCGCGGCGGACGCCGATGCCATGGTCGGCGACGCCGCCGCCCGCGAGGACGCGTGGCGCCAGATCTACGTCGACATCATGGCCGACGCGCCATGGGTGCCCGTTTTCAACGAGCAGCGCTTCACCCTGCATTCGGACGCCGTTGCCGGCGACGACAGCCTGTTCGTCGATCCGGTGCATATCCCGGTGAACTACGACTACATCTATTCGACCGAGGCGGAATAATCGCATGTGCAGGAATTGCGACTATACGATCCACGGCCATCACCATCACGGGTGGGACCGGTCGATCCCGCCCGCCCAGACCGTCGCGCCGGGGTCCCGGCTGCACTTCCAGTGTCTCGACAGCTCGGGCGGTCAGTTCACCGCCGACAGCACGTCGGCCGATGTCGCGAAGCTCGATTTCGGCAAGATCAACCCGGTCACCGGCCCCGTCCACGTGGATGGCGCCGAACCGGGCGATATCCTCAAGGTGCAGATCGAGGCGTTCCACCCCTCTGGTTTTGGCTGGACGGCGAACATCCCGGGGTTCGGGTTGCTCGCGGATCAGTTCGAGGCACCGCATCTGAGGACGTGGAGCTACGATCCCGACACGCTCGCGCCTGCGCTGTTCTCGGATATCGCGCAGGTTCCGCTCAAGCCCTTCGCGGGCACGATCGGCCTGGCGCCCGCGGAACCGGGGCTGCATTCGGTCGTGCCGCCCCGGCGCATGGGCGGCAACCTGGATATCCGCGATCTGGCGGCCGGCACCACGCTCTACCTGCCGGTCGAGGTCGCGGGCGCGCTCTTTTCCATCGGCGACACGCATGCCGCGCAGGGCGACGGCGAAGTTTGCGGCACCGCCATCGAAAGCCCGATGGATGTCGAGGTGACGCTCGACCTGATCAAGCAGGAAAGACTTGCCTTTCCGCGCTTCACCACGCCGGGGCCGGTCACGCGTCATGTCGACGCCAAGGGCTACGAGGTGACGACCGGGATCGGCCCGGACCTGATGAGCGGGGCGCGCGACGCGGTGTCTGGCATGATCGACCTGCTGGGCGCGACCCACGGGATCGCCGCCGAGGACGCCTATCTGCTGTGTTCGGTCGCCGGCGACCTGCGCATTTCGGAGATCGTGGATATGCCCAACTGGGTGGTCTCGTTCTATTTTCCGCGCGCCGTGCTGGAATGAGCGGAGCCGAAGACATCGGGCCGGGCGATGGACGCCTGGTCCTCACCGTCCGCGACCTGACGATTCAGGTCGCGACCGAAACCGGCGCGACGACGGTGCTCGATGCCCTGTCCTTCGACCTGGTGCGGGGCGAGACGCTTGCGCTCGCCGGAGAGAGCGGGTCGGGCAAGTCGATGACGGCGCTGGCGATCATGGGCCTGTTGCCGCAACCCATGGCGCGGATCGCGCAAGGCTCGATCCGGATGGGAGACACCGAGCTGACCGGGCTGGGCGAGCGCGGCTACCGCAAGGTCCGCTCCAACCGAATCGCGATGATCTTTCAGGAGCCGATGACCTCGCTCAATCCGCTGATGACGGTCGAGCGGCAGATCTGCGAGGTTCTGCTCGAACATGGCGTCTGCGCCCGCGGCGCGGCCTCGAAACGGGCGCTGCGACTGTTGCAGGATGTGCGCCTGACCGAACCCGAACGGCGCCTGTCGCAATATCCGCACGAGTTGTCGGGCGGGATGCGCCAGCGGGTGATGATCGCCATGGCGCTGGCCTGCGATCCCGAAATCCTGATCGCGGACGAGCCGACGACGGCGCTCGACGTGACGGTGCAGGCCGAGATCCTGGATCTGATCCGCACGCTCCAGGCAGAGCACGGCACTGCCTTGCTTATGATCACCCACGACATGGGCGTGGTGGCAGAGATGGCCGACCGCGTGATCGTGCTGCGCGACGGCAAGGTGGAGGAATCCGCGCCGGTCCGCGAACTCTTCGCGGCACCTCGTTCCGACTACGCCCGCGCCCTTCTGGCGGCGGTCCCGCAACTCGGCGCCGCGCCGGACCGTCCGGCGCCGTCCGGGGCGAGAAAGGTCATAGAGGTGGACGACCTGAGCGTCCGCTTCGACATCTCCGGCGGTCTTTTCAACCGCACGGTGGCGCGGGTCCACGCGGTGGAGGGCATCTCTTTTTACATCCGCGAACGTGAGACGCTGGCGCTGGTGGGCGAATCGGGCTGCGGGAAATCGACCATCGGCAAGGCGCTCCTCGGCCTCGTGCCATGGGAGGGCTCGATCCGCATCGGCGGCGTGCAGACGCGCGGTCGATCGCGCGCGGCCATGCGGCCGCTGCTGCGCGACATCCAGATGGTGTTCCAGGATCCCGGCGCCTCTCTCGACGCGCGGATGAGCGTGGGCGAGCAGGTTGTAGAGCCGCTGCGCGTGCATGGGCTGGCCAGCGGATCGGAACTTGCCGATCGCGCGGAATGGCTGTTCCGCCGCGTCGGACTGTCGCCCGACATGCTGTCGCGCTATCCGCACGAATTTTCCGGCGGCCAGCGGCAGCGGGTCTGCGTCGCGCGCGCGTTGTCGCTGTCGCCCAAGGTCATCGTCGCGGACGAGAGCGTTTCGGCGCTCGACGTGAGCGTGCAGGCGCAGGTGCTCGACCTGCTGCAGGAGTTGCAGGAAGAGGACGGGCTTTCCTATCTCTTCATCAGTCACGACATGGCCGTGATCGATCAGGTGGCCGACCGGGTCGTGGTGATGCGACTGGGCGAGGTCGTGGAAGAGGGGCCCCGCGACGCCGTGTTGCGCGACCCGCGCCACCCGTACACGAGACGGCTGCTCGCCGCGGTGCCCGTACCCGACCCCACGCGGCAGCGCCCGCCCCTGCCTGACGCTGCCGGGATAGAGGAGGACAGCCCGATCTTCGCGGTCGGCTCCGGTCCGGCGCGAGTCGAACTGCACGACATGTCGCAAGGCCACCGCGCCGCCCTGACCGCGCCGTGACCGGCAAGGGCCACATCCTGACGGTCGAGGGACTGTCCATCGACTTCGGCGAAACACCTGCCGTGCGCGACCTCAGCTTTCGCGTGCCGCGCGGCAAGACCCTTGCAATCGTAGGCGAAAGCGGCTCCGGCAAATCGGTCACCTCGCTGGCGGCGATGGGGCTGCTGCGCTATACCGGCGGGCGTGTCGCATCGGGGCGGATCACCCTGCACGGCACGGATGGCGCCACAGAGATCACCACCGCGAAGGAGGCCGTGCTCCGGCGCATCCGCGGCAACAGGATCTCGATGATCTTCCAAGAGCCGATGAGCTCGCTCGATCCGGTCTTCACCGTGGGCAGCCAGATCGGCGAGGCGCTGCGGCTGCATCGCGGCCTGTCGCGCGCCAAGGCGCGGGACGAGGCCGCGCGGCTTCTGGATCTGGTGCGGATGCCCAACGCGCGCCAGCAGCTCGGCCGTTATCCCCACCAGCTCTCGGGCGGCATGCGCCAGCGCGTGATGATCGCCATGGCCGTGTCCTGCCGCCCGGACCTGCTGATCGCGGACGAACCCACCACGGCGCTCGACGTGACGATTCAGGCGCGGCGGAGCGGAACGGGGGGCCGCGCCTGCGCTCGGCCTACAAGACGCTGCTGCATGACGTGATCGAGGACGGGCTGCTGGACGGTGCGACGCGGGCCACGGTTCACTACCCCGTGGTCGACGGCTGCCCCAGCGATCGCTTCCGTCTTGAATGTTATCCGCTTCACGCGCTGTTTGAGGGTTGCGAGATCCGTTTCGCGCCCCGCGAACACAACGTGGGCGGCCTGCCGGAATATACAGTCGAGACGGATCGCGCGCGCCACAAGGTCGCGGTTCCGGTGCGATGGACCACGATGGCGGACGGGCGGTCCGCCCTTTCCGCCTGCGGGTGGTGGGAGCCGGGGACCGGAGACGGCGGGCCGCTGCCGACCGAGTACGAACTGATCTTCGCGCGCGCCTGC
The DNA here is from genome assembly GCF_000743715.1 of Palleronia rufa. Lineage (GTDB taxonomy): Bacteria > Pseudomonadota > Alphaproteobacteria > Rhodobacterales > Rhodobacteraceae > Palleronia > Palleronia rufa. Next base: position 512,612 of record NZ_JQEY01000001.1, on the reverse strand, counting down.
AAGGCCCTGTCGGCGCTGCCGCTCGACCCTCTCTCACCGGACGCGCCGCACGGCCCGTTCTTCGAGAGGCTGGAGATCGACGCGACCATCCCCGCCGCCGACATGCGCCTGCCGGTTGGCCACGAATGCATCTCGCTTGCCGAGGCGCTGCACGAGGAGTTGTATTTCGCCAGTCTCGAAATCTTTCGTGCGCGTCTCGGCCTAGGGCCGGAGGATCGCAGTGTCGCCTGTGGCCAGATCGTGCCGCGGATCGCGGTCTCTTCGACGCCGCGCCTGACCATGCGCCTTTCGTCCGGCACGGCGGCCCGTGAGGCGACGCCGCCGACGCGCCCCGCGCTTGCGGATGCGACGGACTGGCTGGCGCCGGAAGCGATCGCGGGGCATCTTTCGCTGCTCGGCGGCACAAGATACGCGGCGGTGTCCCGTCAGGGCAGGGCGGTCCCGGGCACATTCGTCGCCGGCACCGGCGCGGCCCGCCTTGCGATCTCGGCCGGCCAGCATGCCAACGAAAGCTCGCCCATGGTCGGCGCCCTTCGCGCCGCACATGACCTGGCGGCCGAAGGCACTGTCAGCTTCACCCTGAACGCACTCGAAAATCCCGATGGCTACGCCGTGTTCCGGGAACTCTGTGCCGCGAACCCCACCCACATGCACCACGCCGCGCGCTATACCGCCAGCGGCGCGGATCTCAGCCATGGCATGGGGACATACGAAAGCGCGATCCGCACGCTGGCGCGCAGTCATCTCGCCGCTGATGTCCATGTGAACCTTCATGGCTATCCCAGCCACGAGTGGACCCGTCCCTTGACCGGCTACGTGCCCGACGGGTTCGCGCAATGGACGATCCCAAAGGGCTTCTTCCTGATACTGAGACATGCCCCGGACCGGGCCGATCTGGCGCGCCTCGTTCTGGAGGCCGCGCTCGACGCGCTGGCCGGGTTTCCGCAGCTTGTCGCGCAGAACCGCCGGATGCTCGACCTCTACGGACAGTATGTCCCTCAGCGCAGCTTTGAGGTCCACCGGGGTGCCATCCCGTTCACCGCGACGCCGACGGCCGATCCGGATTACCCCGTCACGCTCATCACCGAAGCCCCGGACGAGACCATCCGCGGAGAGGACTTCCGCATTGCGCATGAGGCGCAGTACCGCACCGTGCGCGCCGTCGCCGCGGCCCTTGCGACGCGTGGCGCGACCCGCGACGGGGCATGAGTCGCTGCGACGGACAGGGGTTGTCTGGAACGTCGTTTCCAGCCCCAGGGCCATCGGCCCGTGGTACCGGTGCGAAGGACGGACCATGCCTGCCGGCACCCGAAATGTCCGGATCCCGATGACCGTCTTGCGACGCCGGACACGTCGCGCACGGATCGCCGCACCGAAGGGTCGCCCGATGACGTGCCGATCTGGGCGGTCGCCCAAAAAAGGTGCCGATGCGCCGACGCCGGTCCGTGCGTGATGGGCTCCGACGCCGCCGCTGCCCTACGTCGCGTCCGAGTCGCCGCGGGCACTGGACAAGTGCGTCTTGAAAGTGCCTTCATGGCCCCGTCCTAACCGTGGCGGCGATCGCGGAGGGTTGTGGGGGGAGAGAATCCGACAATGAGCCTGACGCTCGAAAACATCTCCAGGGTGGTGGGGGCCGAAACCCACATCCATCCAACGGATCTGACGCTGGAACCTGGCACCATGAATGTGCTTCTGGGGCCGACCAGTTCCGGCAAGACCTCCTTGATGCGGCTTATGGCGGGACTAGATCAGCCGACCACGGGACGGATCCTGTGGAAGGGCGACGACGTGACCGGCCAGCGCGTGCAGGACCGCAAGGTCGCCATGGTCTACCAGCAGTTCATCAACTACCCGTCGATGTCGGTCTACGACAACATCGCCTCACCGCTTCGCCTCATGGGTCTGAAGAAGGATGAGATCGACACACGCGTGCGCGGAACCGCGGACCTCATGCAGCTGTCGCCCATGCTCGACCGCAGGCCGCTGGAGCTGTCCGGCGGGCAGCAGCAGCGCTGCGCCCTGGCCCGCGCCCTGGTCAAGAACGCGGGACTGGTCCTGCTGGACGAACCGCTGGCGAACCTGGACTACAAGCTGCGCGAGGAGTTGCGCGCCGAGATTCCGAACATCTTCGAACGCTCCGGCTCGATCTTCGTCTATGCGACCACAGAGCCGGAGGAGGCGCTGCTTCTCGGCGGGCATTGCGCAACCCTGTGGCAGGGCCGTGTGACCCAGTTCGGCCCGACGCCCACGGTCTACCGCCGGCCCGCCGATGCGACGACGGCGCGCGTGTTCTCCGATCCGCCGATGAACTTTCTCAAGGTAGAGAAATCCGGCGACCGGATCAGCTTCGGCACGGATCAGACGCTGCCCTCCGGCACGATCGCGTGCGGCGTCGCGGACGGGACGTATCTGGCGGGCTTCCGGCCCAACCACCTGTCCCTCACCCCGGGCGCCGACACGCTGTCTTTCGACACGGAACTCACGGTGACCGAGATCACCGGGTCGGAAACCTTCGTCCATCTCGACCACCATGGCGAACGCTGGGTCGGCCTGGTGCACGGGGTCGAGACGCTCGAACCCGGACAGGTCCTGACGGTCCATCTCGACCCGGCCCATGTCTATCTTTTCGATGCCGACGGCGCACTGGTCCAGGCGGCCCCCTACGCAGAGGCTGCCTGATGGCCAAGATCACCCTGAAGAACCTGGCCCATTCGTACCTGCCCAATCCGTCGGCAGAGGATGATTTCGCGCTCAAGGAAATGACCCACGACTGGCGCGACGGCGAAGCCTATGCCCTGCTTGGCTCATCGGGCTGCGGCAAGTCCACGCTGCTCAACATCATCTCCGGCCTGCTGCGGCCCAGCCACGGCCGGGTGCTGTTCGATGGGCGCGACGTGACCGATCAGGCGACGGCAGAGCGCAACATCGCCCAGGTGTTCCAGTTTCCGGTGGTCTACGACACGATGACCGTGCGCGAGAACCTTGCCTTTCCGCTGAAGAACCGCGGTATCGCCGCCGCCGAGATCGCCGAGCGGGTGCAGCGTGTCGGCCGGATGATCGGGATGGAGGCGACGCTGAACCACAAGGCCCGCGGCCTCACCGCCGATGCCAAGCAGAAGATCAGCCTGGGTCGCGGCATGGTGCGCGAGGACGTGAATGCGCTGCTGTTCGACGAACCCCTGACGGTGATCGACCCGCACATGAAATGGGAGCTGCGCACCCAGCTGAAGAAGCTGCATCAGGACTTCGGGCATACCATGATCTACGTCACCCACGACCAGACAGAGGCTCTGACCTTCGCTGACCGGGTGGTGGTGATGTACGATGGCCGCGTGGTCCAGATCGGCACGCCGCAGGAGCTGTTCGAGCGTCCCGCGCATACGTTTGTGGGCTACTTCATCGGCTCGCCGGGCATGAATCTGTTCGACGCCAGCATCGACGGCACCAAGGCGCAGATCGCCGGCACGCAGTTCGATCTTGGGACCACCTACGCGACCAACGGCGGCGACACGAAGATCGGCGTGCGGCCCGAATACATCCGTCTGGCGCCGAAGGGCCTGCCCGCCCGGGTCACGCGGGTGGAAGATGTCGGCCGGCACAAGATCATCCGCCTGGAGCTTGGCGGACAAGAGGTCAGCGCCATCGCCGGAGAGGGCGATACGGTTCCCGACGGGGGCACGCACGTGCAGTTCATCGAGGGCGGGGTCAACGTGTACGAGGACGGCTGGCGCGTGCCCTCCGCCAAAGAGAAGGACGCCGCGTGATGAAGACCGACAACCAGAAGGCGTGGTTCCTGGTCCTGCCGGTGCTGGTGCTGGTGTCGTTCTCGGCGGTGATCCCGCTGATGACGGTGGTCAACTACTCGGTCCAGGACACGTTCGGAAACAACGTGTTCTTCTGGGCGGGGCTGGAATGGTTCGACCAGATGCTGCGTTCGGAGCGGATGTGGAACGCGCTCGGCCGTCAGCTGGCGTTCTCCTCGATCATCCTGGCGATAGAAGTTCCGCTGGGCGTGTTCGTCGCGCTCAACATGCCCAAAAAGGGCGTCTGGGCCTCTGTCTGCCTGGTGCTCATGTCGCTGCCGCTGCTGATCCCCTGGAACGTGGTCGGCACGATCTGGCAGATCTTCGGGCGGGTGGACATCGGCCTGCTGGGCTACGCGCTGGACGCCATCGGGATCGACTACAACTACACCCAGGGGTTCTATGCGGCCTGGGCCACGGTCATCGTCATGGACGTGTGGCACTGGACGTCCCTGGTGGCTCTGCTGGCCTATGCGGGGCTGCAATCCATTCCCGACGCCTATTATCAGGCCGCGAAGATCGACCAGGCGTCGCGCTGGGCCGTGTTCCGCTATATCGAGCTTCCGAAGATGCTGGGCGTCCTGATGATCGCGATCCTGCTGCGGTTCATGGACAGCTTCATGATCTACACCGAACCCTTCGTGGTCACCGGAGGCGGACCGGGCAATGCCACAACCTTCCTGTCCATCGACCTGGTGAAGATGGCGCTGGGACAGTTCGACCTTGGCCCGGCGGCGGCGTTCTCGCTGATGTATTTCCTGGTGATCATGGTGATCAGCTTCGTGTTCTACACGGTGATGACGAGCCTCGACAAAAGGGACGCGAAATGACCGACGCAACCGCCCAGGCGCCCGGCGCGTCGTCCCTGCCGGAGGACCTGACCGCCGAGCGCAACGCCTCCAGGGTCGGGCGCCGGTTCGGCCCCTCCGGCTCGGCCGTGGTGATGGTGCTCTACCTGCTTTTCCTGATGCTGCCGATCTACTGGCTGCTCAACATGAGCCTCAAGACCAACAACGAGATCCTAGGCGCCTTCTCGCTCTGGCCCCGGAACGCGACGTTGCAGAACTACGTGACGATCCTGACCGATCCGTCCTGGTACATGGGCTATGTCAACTCGCTGATCTACGTGCTGATGAACACGGCAATCTCACTGACCGTGGCGCTGCCGGCGGCCTATGCGTTCTCCCGCTACAACTTCATGGGCGACAAGCACCTGTTTTTCTGGCTGCTGACCAACCGTATGGCGCCGCCGGCGGTGTTCGCGCTGCCGTTCTTCCAGCTCTACTCATCCGTGGGGCTGTTCGACACACATATCGCCGTGGCTCTGGCGCACGCTCTCTTCAACGTGCCGCTGGCGGTCTGGATCCTGGAAGGCTTCATGCGCGGCGTCCCCAAGGAGATCGACGAGACCGCCTATATCGACGGCTATTCCTTCGGCAGGTTCTTCGTGAAGATCTTCATGCCGCTGATCTCCTCCGGGATTGGCGTGGCGGCGTTCTTCTGCTTCATGTTTTCCTGGGTCGAGCTTTTGCTGTCGCGGACCCTGACATCCGTCGACGCCAAGCCCATCGCCGCCACCATGACCCGCACTGGCGGCGCCGGCGGCATCGACTGGGGCGTGCTCGCGGCGGCGGGCGTGCTGACCATCATTCCGGGCGCGCTGGTGGTGTTCTTCGTGCGCAACTACATCGCCAAGGGCTTTGCTTTGGGGCGGGTGTGATGGTGTATTTCCTTATACTGGCTTTCGTCAGCCTGTCAGGCACTGCATTCGCTTTTGACGATTCAGCGATCATTGCGAAGTGTGATGAAGATTGGGGCACAGATTTCGAGATGGTAGCTTACTGCCGTAAAGAACAGCGAGAAGCTGGCCAGGCCGTAGACGCCTTCCGTGAGCGAGCCGAGAGCGATGACAACTCCGCAACTATCCTGGCACGTTGCGACAACGAATGGGGACGTGACTATGCAATGGTTGAATACTGCATCGAACAACAGAGTGACGCTCTAGAATCTCTTGCCTCGGTATCTGCTGATGTGCCGGTCGATGTGAAGGATCTCATAATGCAGAAGTGTTCTGCCGACTGGGGGTCCGATTTCGCGATGGTGGCCTACTGTCGCGACCAGCAAATCGACGCTTGGGAGAGCCTACAGTGATGGCATGGATGGCATGGACCTGGCCCACGGCGGCCTTCTTCGGCATCATCGCCTTGCTGCTGATCGTGTTCACCGTGCTGGCGATCCGCTATCCGGAGACGCCGCGCAAGGGGATCCTGGGGATCGAGACCACGCGGGGGGACCGGTTGTTCATCTCGCTGCTGGCCTCTGCCTTCATCAGTCTGGCCTGGCTGGGTCTGTCCATCGCGCCCATGCCGTTCGCCCTTATCGCATGTCTCGCCGTCGCCGTCGTGATCTTCCGAACCGTGTGACGCCGAACATATCCACCGACGTTCGAACCAAAAACCAGGGAGGAGACCCAATGAACGTTCTACTCAGATCGACCACGGCGCTGACCGTGGCGATGAGCCTTGCCGCCCCCGCCTTCGCGGGAATGGAGGAAGCCACCGAGTTCCTCGACTCCGAGATCGGCGATGTCTCGACCCTCACCCGTGAGGAGCAGGAGGCAGAGATGCAGTGGTTCGTGGACGCCGCAGACGCGTTCCAGGGCATGAACATCAACGTCGTGTCCGAAACCATCACCACCCACGAATACGAAAGCCAGGTCCTGGCCCCGGCCTTCTCGCGGATCACCGGGATCAACGTCACCCACGACCTGATCGGTGAGGGCGACGTGGTCGAGAAGCTGCAGACCCAGATGCAGTCCGGGCAGAACGTCTATGACGCCTATGTCAACGACAGCGACCTGATCGGAACCCACTGGCGCTATGGCCAGGCCCGCAACCTGACCGAATGGATGGCCGGCCCCGGCGCGGACGTGACCTCGCCCACGCTGGACCTCGAGGATTTCATCGGATTGGAATTCACAACCGGACCGGACGGCAACCTCTACCAGTTGCCCGACCAGCAGTTCGCCAACCTCTACTGGTTCCGCTACGACTGGTTCAACGACGAGAAGAACAAGACCGATTTCCAGAACGAATACGGCTATGAGCTGGGCGTTCCGGTGAATTGGTCCGCCTATGAGGATATCGCCGAATTCTTTACCGGACGCGATCTGAGCCATATGGGTGTCGACGGCGATATCTACGGCAACATGGACTACGGCAAGAAGGATCCCAGCCTCGGCTGGCGCTACACCGACGCATGGATGTCCATGGCCGGGATGGGCGACAAGGGTGAGCCGAACGGCCTTCCCGTGGACGAATGGGGCATCCGCGTGAACGAGAACTCGCAGCCCGTCGGCGCCTGCATGGACCGGGGCGGCGCAACGAATTCTCCCGCCGCCGTCTATGCGGTGGAAAAGGCGATCCAGTGGCTGCAGGACTACTCGCCCCCCGCTGCGGCCGGCATGACCTTCTCGGAGGCAGGTCCGGTGCCCGCCCAAGGCAAGATCGCGCAGCAGATGTTCATGTACACGACATTCGTCGCGCCCCTGGTGGATTCGGATGAGGTCATGAACGAGGACGGCACACCCAAGTGGCGCCTGGCTCCGTCGCCCCACGGCATCTACTGGGAAGAGGGCATGAAGGTCGGCTATCAGGACGTTGGCTCCTGGACGATCCTCAACTCCACGCCCGAGGATCGCGCCAAGGCGGCCTGGCTCTACGCGCAATTCGTTACCTCCAAGACGGTGGACGTGAAGAAGTCCGGCGTTGGCCTGACCTTCATCCGCGACAGCACGATCAACTCGGACTACTTCACCGAGCGCGCCCCGCGCCTCGGCGGACTGGTCGAGTTCTACCGCTCGCCGGCGCGCACCCAGTGGTCACCCACGGGCACCAACGTCCCCGACTATCCCAAGCTGGCCCAGCTGTGGTGGCAGAACATCGGCGACGCGATGTCCGGTGCCAAGACGGCGCAGGAGGCGCTCGACAAGCTCTGCTCGGACATGGAGGACGTGATGAGCCGGATCGAGCGCGCGGGCATCCAGGGCGACCTCGGTCCCGTCCTGAACGAGGAAGAGGATCCGCAGATGTGGCTTGATCGTGAAGGCGCGCCGAAACCCGCGCTGGAAAACGAGGAAGAAGAGCCGCAGACGGTGTCCTACGACGAACTCGTGAAGTCCTGGCAGGAGTAACGCCCGCCACCGGTCCGGGGCGCGTTCGCGTGCCCCCGGACCCCGCCCGCTCAAGCAAGATCGACGGACGATCCGTCTTCGGTGGGAGGCGGCAGTCCGCGCCGTGGGTCGCCGATCCGCGCGATCCATGGCGTCAGGAACAAGCCGCTGATCGAGGGGTTTCGGCTCGAAAGGGGGGCGCAAGCAATGCAGGGCGCGGGCGGCCACATCGCGGGCATCGGTGGATCTTGGAGGAGGCGACGGATCGCGGGTCGACAGGGCGCGTAGCGCGACGCCTGGCAGACCCCTAAGGTGAACGACACGGTACGGTCGGCCAGCACACGGCCCCGCGCCCCGATCAATCGAATACGACGACCTGCCGGACAGCGTTTCCCGCGGCCAGGCGTTCGAAGCCCTCGTTGATGTCATCGAGCGTGATGCGATGCGTCATCAGGCGGTCGATGGGCATGGCACCGCTCGACATCTGGCGGGCGAAACGCGGCACATCGCGCAGGGGCACGCAGGAACCCACGTAGGACCCGCGCAGGGTCTTCTCGCTCACGGTCAGGGAGGGGGCCGGGATGCGGAGTTCGTCATCGGGATGGGGCAGACCGGCGGTCACGGCAGTTCCGCCGCGCTTGCAAATGTCATAGGCGAACCGCAGGGCGGCGGAAGCGCCGGCAAGCTCCACCGCAACATCCACGCCGCCGCCCGTCCAGTCTCGGACCTGCTGGGCGGCGCCGTCCCCGGATGGGTCGATCGTGTGATGCGCGCCGAGATCCCTGGCGAAGTCGCGTTTCTCTTCGGACAGGTCGACCGCGATCACCGGGTCGGCTCCGGCGGCGAGCGCCGCCATCAGCCCCGCCAGCCCGACCCCGCCCAGTCCGACGATGGCACAACTCTGGCCGATCTTCACATCCGCCGCGTTGACCACGGCTCCGGCCCCGGTCAGCACCGCGCAGCCGAGAAGTGCGGCTTGCTCCAGCGGGACGTCCCTGGCAATCTTGATCGCACTGTTCTGGGCAACGACCGCATAGTCGGAAAAAGCCGAAACGCCCAGGTGATGGTCGACAGTCTGGCCGCCGACCGCGATACGTTTGGCGCCCGACAGAAGTGCGCCGTTGCCGGCAGCCTCTGCGGCGGGAACGCACAGGGCGGGGCGGCCCTCGGCGCAGGGCAGGCAGTGCCCGCAGGAGGGCACGAAGACCAGCACCACGTGATCGCCGATCTCGAACCGGGTCACGCCGTCGCCCACCGCGTCGACGACGCCCGCCGCCTCATGACCCAGCGCCAGCGGCGTACCGCGCGGCCGATCGCCGTTGATGACCGACAGGTCCGAATGGCACAGCCCGGCAGCGGCGATCTTGACCCGCAGCTCTCCGGGGCCGGGGCCGTCCAGATCGGCCTCGACAATCTCGAGGGGTTTCGATTCCGTGTACGGACGCTGTGCGCCCATCTCTCGCAGCAGGGCGATACGGGTCTTCACGAACGGTCCTCCCCTTCCTGGACGTCATGGCTTCACCTGGGTCTGATATGATCCGCGGCGCGCCGCCGACCAGTCCACGGAGACACCGCGAACCCGAAGCACGTCCGCGGCGTTCCCACGGGTATCGAAGGCTAGGGGATCGCGAACATGCTGGAATCGATCTCGGGCAACATATCCCTGCTGACACTGGCGGTGCAGGTGGTTTCGGCCGTGGTCTGGCTGGCCTATCTGCAGGTTTTCGTCACCAGCCTGCGCCGCCGCAAGCGGCCCAACATCTTCGTCAACAGGATTTCCGGGAATCGCGACCAGGCGCATCTGTTGATCGGCAATATGGGCGCCGAGCCGATTTACGTCACGGCCGTGATCGCCGACCTGGAGGCCGACGACCGCACCGGTTCTGCGGTTATCAGCGACCGCGCCGGATCCGACGGCACCGGCGATGCCTCACCGGCGACCGGCGATTCCGCCCTGGCGCGGACCCGCAAGGGCCCGCTGAACACCGCAGAATACCGTGACGCTGGCAGTTTTCGGGAAATCATAGATCTGGCCCTGTCACATATACCGGACGCGTTCCCGGCCGAGGAGGTGACCGGCCTGACGGTTACCGTCGCCGCCGAGAGCACTCATGACAGCTATCTCGTCGCGGGTCAGCAGTCGTTCTGGATCGGCCATCGTGATGGTCAGCGGATCTATGTCCCGAAAGAGACGTACACCCGCCAGATCCGCGGCCGCAGGGAGCGTCGCGCCCTGTCCGAACGCCTGCGCGCGGTCCTCAGGGATGAAGCCCGCGAGGCCCTGCCGGAATCCAAGTGGAACGAGGCGGGGATCTCCGAACAATGACCTCGGCGGGCGAAGCCGACCGCCGGCGCAGGGTACAGGCCTTGTACACAGACATCGCCGCGCGCCGTCACGGCAAGCAGTGCGGCTGATCTCAAGGGCCACGGTACCGTCTTTCCGTGTGCCCGTGGCGCCGCTCTCGCAGTCGGTCCGCGCCGCCGTCCATCAAACCCGACCATCAGGTCACGTTCGTGAGACATGGCGCGAAATCAGCCGGTCCGGCAAGGAATGCAAGGACGTCCGGATCGCGGTCAGCGCGCAGAAAGTCTCGCCAATGTCGAGACCAGTGGGCCGCTCATGAACACGCCGGCCAGAACCATGACCGGCGCGAGAGCTGGGGCAAAGTCGTCCCGCGCGAGCGGCCGCACCATTGCCAAATCTTCCACCGGAGCCGCGACCTTGGGATCGATGCCGCGACGGGCGAAGAGACGGTCAAATCCGTCCGTATCAAACTGCCCGCCGCCAGGGCGACCGGCCCGGACTCCAGCGTACCCCGAAGGGGATGCTTGAGGCGCGATGGTGTTCCGAACAGACTCACCGGCTGGTCCGCGATGCGGTGCGACAGGAGGTTCGGAGACGTCTCCCGCGCCGGCAGATCGGCCGACATGACCTTCCCCGGCGCCGGTGGATCGAGTCCGGCTTAAAGATGGTGACCTGAGCCCCGCCTCTCCTCCGATCTTTCGGAGAGTCCGCGGGTTGATGCACCGCGACCCAACATTGGATCGCCGGCAGCTGGATTTTCCCGGCTCTTTCACGGTGCCGGGCTGGCTGCGCCATCGGGATATTGCACTGCGATCGGGACGTTGTATCCGATCGCGCTGTGAGGCCGGACCTCGTTGTCGTCTCTGCGCCAAGTCCCCAACTTTTCGCGGGTATCGGCAAGCGTCAGGAACCAGTGCGCGTTCAGGCATTCCGCCCGGAGCTTGCTGTTGAACGCCTCGATGAAGCCGTTGTCCGTGGGTTTGCCGGGCCGGGAGAAGCCCAGCGTGACGTCGTTGGCGTAGGCCCAAGGATCGAGGTCGCGGGAGATGAACTCGCTGCCGTTGTCGACCCGGATTGTCTTCGGATAGCCGCCTTTCTGACAGATGCGTTCGAGCGTTTGGACCACATCCTCCCCCCCGATAGGCGACCCGCGGGTGCGTTGCGGGGCAGAACCGCGAATGCGTGTCGACGATCGTCAGGATGCGTAACTTTTTCCCCGTCACGAGCTGATCGTGCACGAAGTCCATGGGCCAGACATCGTTCGGCCCGACCGCCTCCTGGCGGTCCTCGCGCAGCTTCGCCTTCACCCGTCGATTCGGGTGCTTGTTTCGCAACTGGAGGCCCAACTCTCTGTAGATTCTACGCGTCTTCTTCATGTTGATCTCCCACCCTTCCCGGCGCAGCAGCACGTGGTCGCGCCGATAGCCATACCGGACGCGTGTCTCGCAAATCTCCCTGATCCGCCTCTCGACGGGAGCCTGATCGGCACGGCGGGACTTGTCGTGGAACGAGGAGCGGTCGAACCGAAGAGCCCCACAAGCCGTCCGGATCAACACCGCCCAGTCGCTGCACATCCCGCGAACGAGTTCGCGCATGCGATCAGGTCTCAGATCTTTCGCCGGATGACGTTCCGCAACATCTTCTGATCGAGGGTCAGGTCGGCCACGATCTTCTTCAGCCGCCCGTTCTCGTCCTCCAGCGCCTTCAGCCGCCGCATCTCATCGGGCAGCAAACCGGCATACTTCTTCCGCCAACTGAAATACGTCGCCTGACTGATCCCGTTGTGCGCTACGATCGATCCACCGGATCGAACGCTTAACGCTTCAACTGCGGCAGATCTCTGCAACCGGCGTTCCCTCCTCGCCCTGCTTCAGCACGAACGCCTTCTGCGCGTCCGAAAATCGTGATGCCTTCATCGTCTTCAGCTCCTCTCCCAGCCAGGGAAGCGTAGCCGAAAACTCCAGCTTCAAACGGTCCAGTTTTCAGGGGGCAGAGCACGGTCATCGTGCCGAGCCGGACACAGGGCGCGATCTCGTCGGGCCGCCAGACGGGCTGGCCCGGTCGCTCCCTCGGTACAGGCCCCCAGAGGGGTTCATCGTCAGCGACGCGCGACCGCGCAGCACCGTGGGAAAGGCGCAGAAGGACGATCTGCGCAAGACCCATGGCGGTCTGTTCGCGGGGGGCGTGAAATCGATCAGGGCCGCCCCGTTGTCGGCTCATCGTACCGCGCCGCCCTCCAAAGGCGATGCTTTGCCTGCACTCGCGGCCGGGGTCCGGGCGTCGGCCCCCCGCTCATCGTCATCCGCCGCCCGCCTGCCGGCCCCGTGTCGCGGCGCGGCACCGGTCATCCTTTCGTCGCGGCGCCGGATGTTACGCTGGACCGGGAGGCGGCGGCTTCGGTGCCGCGCGTGTCGTAGCGGCTCTACCGCGCGATGAAACCTTCGGTATTCAATCGGCTGAGAGCATCGCAGCTGGGGGTGCGGCTGAAGCCGCGGGCGTTTACAACATCGGCTTGGATGTCGCTATAGGCTTGATCGGTGGTCGTGGACTTGGACGGTCCTGGCGTCAACGGATCGCCCTGCCTGTCGTCGCTTTCGGTCAGACCAGCAAATCCCCGAGATCGGGCGGCGGGAAGGGTTTGCGCGCCGCCCCCGCCGGTCCAGTTCGCCGGGACGTGGACCGGCCCGTGCAGTACGACGCCGCCGGAGGGACCGGACTGATGCGTCGCACTTTGCGTGGCAGCGCACGCACCAAAAGCCTAAGCCGGAGGGGTTGCGACCTACCTCACACGGTAAGGTATCTGACAGAAATCCGTATGTGCAGACGACAAAGGCGGAGTTGACAGCAAGGGTCATCGCCCGGTCAGGTTGGACCGTTGGCATCCACGCCATATCTCTCCCCACACAGGGTTTTCGCCTATGTCCGAGCGCAGGGATCCGGTTCCCATCCGGTCCGCCAGATCCCCTGGGATATGGGCGATCCTGCTTTTGGCGATCATCTTTACGGGTCTGCCCCGGGCGTTGATCCTGCCGCTCAGCGCCATCCACCTGGACGAAAACATCTATGCGCTTGTCGGCCGGGATGCGGCACGCGGAATCATGCCCCTCGACGGCGCGTTCGACCACAAGCCGGTGTTGATCTATTATCTCTACGCGCTTCCGCAGCTGCTTTTCGGAGAGACGCCGCACGCGATCCGCACGCTCTCGATCGCGGTCGGTGTCATCGCCGCCACCCTGTTCGGCCTCTTCTGCCGTGAGGCGATTTCACGCGACAGGACCGTGGTCTTTACCGCGACCATCGCCTTCGCCTCCCTGTCGAACCTCAGCAGGGGCCTTGCGACTCATCCGGAACTTGTAATGATCCTGCTCCTCGTGGCGGTCTGGTTGCTGATGACGCGGATTCCGGATCGGGGTACGCCCGTCGGAGTGCTTCTGGGCATCGGCGCGCTCTGGGGTGCAGCCTTTCAGGTCAATTACCTGACCGCGTTTCTCATTCTGGCGTTCTGCCTTGACTACCTCATCATCCGGCTGCGTGCGGATCGGCTGGCGCGCGCATTGCGCAACTATCTGCTGCACGGTGCGATCATCTTCGCAGGCTTCCTGACGAGCTTTCTGGCACTGCTTCTGCCGATCCAGATCTGGGGCGATGTGGGCGGCTATTTCGCGGCGCAGTTCGGTTACCTCAGCGAATACGGCATCGACAGGTCGCTGGGACGGGTCCTGGCTGATCTGCCCAAGGTATCGCGGGACTATGCGGTGCTCAGTGCCGCTGTGCTTGCCGCGCTCGCAGTCGGCGTCAGGGCGATGCTGTCGCGGCGGCCGTGGCAGGGCGATACGGAGACGGCCGTCCTGGTCGGCCGCATGATGATCTACATCGCGATATGCACCTTCGCGATCGTGCTGAACGGCCGCACCCATGACAAATACATCCTGCTTCTTCTGCCGAGCGCCCTGACCATCCTGATCGCCGCTCTGGCCCTGCTTCCGGACCGCACCGACGCAAAGCTGTTCTTCTGTACATGGCTTGTGTTTTTCGGGGTCATCGCTCTTGAGAAAGAACGCATCCTGCTGAAACAGGGCGTCGCGGGCTATGTGAACATGGCACGCGGCGCGCCCGCCGACACGCTCGACGCGATTTCGCGCTACATCCGCCGGGACCTTCCCCCGGGCGGCACGATCTACGTCTACGACTATCCCAGCATGCTCTATCTCTCTACGGGTGTGGTGGCCCCCACCCGGTTTCCGTGGTCGCTCCACCACCTGGACGAGTCGCTGGCCCGCGCGGTCGGGATCTCGCGCGAGGAAGAGATGACCGCGATTCTCGACCGCCGCCCCGCCTTCGTCGTGGCGGGGTCCGACCCCGAGGAGGGCCGTTTTACGATTTCATCTCGTCTCCTCGCTGAGCGGCTCCGCAGCGACTACACGCTCGCGGCGACCTTCCAGGACGATATTTTCAGGCAGACCGTGAGTGCGTTCGGAGAGAACGTTCCTGTCGGAGGGCGTGACGGGCAGGTTCGCGTCTACCGCCGCATCGATTGATCGAGACCTTCAGGTGTCTGCGAAAGCGGCACGCTGGGAAGCGAGGGATGGAATGACAAGGACAGAGCCGCATTTCCGCATCGGGCCCGCAGCCGAATCGGTGCCGGAGGCGCCGCTTGCGCTGGGCATCGTCGTGCCGGTGTTCAAGGAGGTCGAGAACGTCGGGGAAATGGTCCGGCGGCTGGACACGGCGCTGGAAGGGATCGCCTGGGAAGTCATCTTCGTGGATGACGATTCGCCGGACGGAACCGCAGATGCCGTCCGCAAGATCGGGCGCCGGGACCGGCGGGTGCGATGCCTGCAGCGCATCGGCCGCCGCGGCCTCGCCTCAGCCTGCGTTGAGGGGATGCTGGCCACTTCAGCCCCCGTCGCCGCGGTGATCGACGGCGACCTTCAGCACGATGAGACTCTGTTGCCCCGTATGCTGGATGCGATCCGCATGGATGAGGCCGACATCGTCGTCGGCAGCCGCTATGTCGCGCAGGGCGGCGTGGGCAACTGGGACCGCCGGCGCGTCGCCATCAGCGGCTACTCCAACGCCCTGGCGCGGCGCATCCTGGGCGTTCGGTTGAGCGACCCGATGAGCGGCTTCTTCATGTTGCGCCGGGACATCGTCCACCGCGCGGCGCCGCATCTGTCGGAAATCGGGTTCAAGATCCTGCTGGACATCGTCGTATCCCTTCCTTCCCGCCCAAGGATCGTCGAAATTCCATATGAGTTTCGCGCGCGCGTCGCCGGCGAGAGCAAGCTCGACCCCGCGATCGCCTGGGAATTCGGCATGATGCTGGTGGACAAGATCATCGGCCGCTACATCCCCGCGCGGTTCGTCTCCTTCGCCGCGGTCGGCGGGTCGGGTATCTTCGTCCACTTCGCGGTCCTCAGCGTCCTCTACGGTGGGCTGTCGGCGGGTTTCGCGGCCGCTCAGACCGGGGCGACCCTGGTGGCCATCGCCTACAACTTCTTTCTCAATAACATCCTGACCTATCGGGACCGACGTCTTGAGGGCGCCGCATTGTTCCGTGGCCTTGCAACATTCTACCTGGCATGCGGAATAGGGGTTGTCGCCAATATCGGTGTGGCGACCTATGTGTTCGAAAACAACAACGCGATGGCGGTCTCCGCGCTGGCCGGAATCGTTGTGGGATCGGTCTGGAACTACGTGATCACGTCGATCTTCACCTGGCAGGCGCGGCGCTGACCGGTCCGCCCGCGCCGTCGATGGCGCGGCGCATTGGAAAAACCGGGCCCCGCCGCGGTGCGAGGGGCCCGGTCCGGGTAGGGTCAGCCCCCGATGGAGATTTGCTGATCGTCGGCAAGTTCGAGGTTGCTGTCGTACTCGAAATCGTCGGCGGCCTCGATCTCGCTCTCCGTGAGCGAGTCGACCACCAGCTGTTCTCCGTTCACCGAAACACGCGAGATCGGAACGGGGACCTGCTTTGCCCCGAGACCCAGGAAACCGCCGCTGCTCAGGACCATGTTGGGCTCTCCGTTGATCTCGACGAAGGCCTCGGGCGCACCGAGATTCTCACCGTTGGACGTCACGACGTCCATGCCCAGAAGGTCGCCGACGGTCATGGAACTGCCGCCGCCGCTCGCCGCCGGGGACGGCTCCGCTGTGTCGGTAGATCCTCCGGAAGAGCTCTGCGCGCTCTGATCGCTGGATTGCTGCGACTGATCGGCGCTTTGCCCGCCGCTTTCGTTTTGCGCCAGACGCGCGTCGCGCTCTTCCTGGGTCTCAAGCGTGATGGTCGCCTCTCCGGTCTGTTCGATATTGATGGTCGGCTTTTCGGCCATCATCACCGTCACCTCCGGTTCCGGGCTTTGGTAGGACACGGTCGGATCGCCGCCGCCTTCCATGGAAACCTGCGGCTGGCCGTCTGCGGTCGTTATGTCCACGTTGGCGTCGCCACCCGAGGAGGCCTGCACATTGCCATCGACAGATTGGGCAGAGCCGTCTCCGCTATCCTGGGTACCCGTATCCTGCGTGCCGGACGCCGTTGCATCCTGGCCAAGCTCAAGGTTCACCTGCGGATCGGCCTGGGTGACGTCCACGGAGGGATCGCCTTGCTCGACCTGCACCTGCGGGTCCTGAGTGCTGACCTGAACGTTCGGATCTTGCTTGAGGAGGTAGAACTGCGGCGCCGGGATTTGCACGGTGACCCGGATATCGGGGATCTCGACCGTGATCTTCGGCTTCTCCTGATCGACCTGAAGATCGGTGGGCTGCTGGGAAACGGTGACATTCGGCTGTTGCTGGGTCACTGTCACGTCAGGTGCGGGGACGCTCACATCGACATTCGGTTCCGGAACCGTAACCTCGGCCTGCCCTTCTATTGTCGCCTCTTCCGAAAGGTCGACCTGTTCGCTTGTCGTCTCCGTCTCGGTTGTGCTTTGGTCCGTGGTCCCGCTCTGGCCGGAAGCAGCGGCGATCTCGTCCTGAAGCCGGGTGCACTCCTCGGTGGCATCGTCGTTGATCGCGGTCACGACGTCCTCTTCCGGGATGATCGTCGGGTCGTCCATGCCCTTGTAATCCTGGGCCAGCGTCTGACAGGCCTCACTCTTGCTGGCGAGCTCATCCTCGTTGATGTCGACAAGGGACTGGCCTACGGCCGTCGTGGCGAGGGGAAGGCTGAGAGCCGTTCCCAGCAGAAGATTTCCGATGGTACTGGTGCGACGCATGGTGAGAGTCTCCGGGTTGAATTGGATGTGTATGGGTCACTAGCGCCTCTCGGACGTGTGAGTTCCGAAAAAATTTCGGGTAACCGGCGGATTTTCAATGTCTTTTTACATTCACCTGGCGTCTTGCGCATTGCCGGCGGCATCGGCGTTGCGCGCCCGACCGGAGCGCCCCGCGTTTGCCGGCGCCCCTCTGCGCGGTATCATCGTGAGCGCGACGCGACCGAAAATCGGGATCCGCCCCGGGGCGTGTCTAAGGAGATGAAGGCCGCGCGACCGGACCCGACGCGCGGCCGGATGCGTGCGTGATAGAGACACCGAAGGACGCTCTGGACTGCCCCTGGACCCTGCAATGGTCGTGCCGGATCAGACCGGGTCCCAGTTGAACACGTCGGCGGATACGTCCAGCGGCACGAAACTGCCGGCCAGGGCGGGCATGGCCGTGTCGCGGACGGTATCTAGGTCCCAGCCGTCCCCTCGCTGGACGGACCGGACGGGGCGCGGCTGCGACATCAGGAAGATCTCGTTGTTGCGGACCGCGAAGATCTGCCCGGTTACGTCCGCCCCCGCGTCTGAGGCCAGATGCAACGCCAGCGGGGCGATCTTTTCAGGCACCATCTCGCGCAGTCGGCCGACGCGTTCTTGCTGTTCGGGGCTGTCCACCTTGATGTTCGAGGTCATGCGGCTCCAGGCGAATGGCGCGATACAGTTCGACCGGATGTTCCACCGCGCAAGGTCCAGCGCCATGGATTTCGACAGCGCCGCGATCCCCAGTTTCGCTGCGGAATAGTTCGCCTGCGCCAGATTGCCGATCAACCCGGAGGTGGAAGTCATGTTGATCAGGCTGCCGCTTTGCTGCGCGCGCATGACGACGGCGGCGGCGCGGGATACGTTGAACGTGCCATAGAGATGCACCCGGATCACCGCGTCGAAGGTCTCAAGCGTCATCTTGTGAAAGAACGCGTCGCGCAGAATGCCGGCGTTGTTGACCACCGCGTCGAGCCGTCCGTAGGTCTCCGTCGCCAGGCGGACCATCGCCCGGGCGTCGTCTTCCAGGGCCACGTCGCCGCTGTCGGCGACCGCCGTGCCGCCCGCCGCCTCGATCTCCCCGACCACCGCCGCGGCGGCGTCCGAGGCGCTTTTTTGGCCGTCGAGTGTCGCGCCCAGATCGTTGACCACGACGCTGGCGCCCGCCCGTGCTGCCTGCAGCGCGATGGCCCTGCCGATCCCGCCGCCCGCCCCGGTGACAAGCACGGTCCTGCCGGTCAGATGGGTCGTGTTCGCCATGGGCTGTCCTTTCTCACGCGCGCCGGCCGAAGATCCCGCGCTCGATGCGTCGGGCGGCACCGGCCAGGGCCTCGCCCACGCTGGTCAGTTCCGCCTCGCCATGCTGTCCGGCTATGGTGATGCTGCTCATTCCGATCCGCGGAGTTCCGTTTCGGTCCCGGGCCACGGCCGCGACGATCTCCAGGCCGCGGAAGAGGTGCCCATGGTCCGCGGCGTACCGTGTCGTCCTGGCGCGCTGGACATCGGCCCAGTAGGCCGCGAAGCCCGGCTCCGACTGCCAGCGAACCGAGCCGTAGCCGGCGTGCGTCGACTCCTTGTCCAGATCCATGGCGGCGGCGTAGCAGCGGCCGACGGCGCCGGCGAAAACCGGCAGCCGGCTGTCGCGCGCGATGACGGCCTGCACCACCCGCCGCGCCGTGACGCGGTCGGTCAGGACGATGCGGCCCGTGTCGGTCATGTGCCAGAGCGCGATCATCACCTGGTGGTTTTCTGCGATCGCGGCGATCAGCGGATGGATCATGTCCGTCGGGCTGGCGGTCAGGAGCGGAGCCGCCAGGTCGAGAAGGCCCAGCCCCAGGCGATAGGTCTTGGCCTGCGGATCGAAGCTCACCAGCCCCTCGTGGCTGAGCGTGCGCAGGATGTTGAACGCGGACGACACGTTCAGCCCACAGTCCCGGGCGATCTGCGTGGCGCCCAGTGGTGTACCGTTTGCGGACAGGTGGCGCAGGATCAACGTGGCGCCCTGGACGGCCGGAACAAGTTTTTGACGCGGATCGTCCGCCATGTTATCTCCTGCAGAGAATAGCGTTCCTTATAGAGAATATAGCGGGCAAGACAAGCGGTCCCGCCGGCCATGGAGGGGGAAGGACGATGCTGGACGGTGTGGACGACGATGTGTTCGAAAGTCTGGTCGACACGGTGGACCGGTTTGCCCGCAACCGGCTCATCCCGGCAGAGCGCACGGTCGAGCAAGCGAATGCCGTCCCCGAGGAGATCGTGGCGGAGATGCGCGCCATGGGGCTCTTCGGGCTTTCCACCCCGCAGGAGTTCGGCGGAATCGGCGTCAATGCCGCCCAGGAGTCGCGTTTGATCGAGGCGCTTTGCTACGCCTCGCTCAGCTTCCGGTCTCTTATCGGCACCAATGTGGGCATCGGTTCGCAGGGCTTCGTCATGGATGGCACGGCCAAGCAGAAGGCGCGGTGGCTGCCCGGCATCGCCAGCGGCGAGACGGTCGCCTCCTTCGCGCTGACAGAGCCGGATACCGGATCGGACGCGGGCGGGATCCGGACCAGGGCCCGGCGCGACGGGTCGGACTACGTCATCGACGGCACCAAGCGCTACATCACCAACGCGGTCCGCGCCGGTGTGTTCACCGTCTTCGCGCGGACCGATCCCGATGAGGCGGGCGCCGATGGCGTGTCGGCCTTTGTGGTTCCCGCCGACACGCCAGGGATCACCGTGGCCACCCCCGACCGGAAGATGGGCCAGAGAGGCACCAAAACGTCGGACGTGATCTTCGACGGTGTGCGCCTGCCCGAAACCGCGATCCTGGGCGGTCCCGCCATGCTCAACCGCGGCTTCCGCACCGCGATGAAGGTGCTCGACCGCGGGCGCATCCACATCGGTGCCATGGCGGTGGGGCAGGGACAGCGGATGCTCGACATCGCCACCGACTATGCGCTGGAACGCAGCCAGTTCGGCAAGCCGATCGGCCAGCACCAGCTGGTGCAGGGCCTGATCGCCGACAGCCAGGCGGAACTCCACGCCATGCGTGCCCTCGTCCGGGCCACGGCGGCGGAGTACGACCGGGACGGAGCGGCGGTACTGGGCGCCAGTTGCACGAAGTACTTCTGTACCGAGGCCGTGGGCCGCATCGCCGACCGGGCGCTACAGATCCACGGCGGCGCGGGCTACATGTGCGACTACGACATCGAACGGCTCTACCGCGACGTCCGGCTTCTGCGGATCTACGAGGGTACCAGCCAGATCCAGCAGATCGTCATCGCCCGCCGCACCCTTGCGGGTCGGTCGCACTGATGGCGGGGCAGGTGCGCAGCAGGGACGACATGCCCGGCCAGTCCGCCTTCGCCACAGTCGCGGGCATCGAGACAGTGTCGGCAACCGAGCATGAGGTGGTCTGCACCATGGAGGTGGCCGAGCATCTGGCCAACCGCAACGGGATGCTCCATGGCGGCGCGCTGATGACCCTGGCCGACAACGCCGCCGGGACCGCGGCCTTCGTGATGATCCCGGCGCCCCGGACCAACACCACCGTGGAGAGCAAGACGAACTTTCTGCGCGGCGTGAAGGTCGGCGACACGGTACGCGCGGTCTGCGTGCCGCTGCACGTGGGCCGACGGACGATGGTGTTCCAGATCACCGCCACGCGCGGCGATGGCAAGGTCGCCGCCGTGACGACGCAGACGCACATGGTCCTGGACTGGGACGGATGACGGGGGACGCGATGAGTTACGGAAAAGGGCCGCAGGCCATCTATGAGGCGTATCTGGCGCAAGGGCGCTTCATGATCCAGCGCTCTGAGCGGACCGGGGAGTACGTGTTCTTTCCCCGGATCCCCGCACCGTCGGGCGCCATGGATCTGGAATGGGTCGCGTCCCGGGGCACGGGCACGGTCTATGCCATCACCGTCAACCGCTCTCGTGCGGGATCGAAGAACGTGGCTTTGATCGACCTGGATGAGGGCGTTCGGATGATGTCCACCCTGCCGGATGTCGAGACCGCTCCGATCGGGTCGCGGGTGATCGCCCGGATCGAGCCATGGGCAGAGGGGCACCGGGTGGTGTTCGATCTGGCGGAAAAGGGCGCGGGATGAGCGATCTGCGCGGGAAATCCGCCATCGTCGGCCTGGGCATGGCGGGCGTCGGTGAGGCGCCGGGCTGGTCGGCGATGGAGCTTCTGGGCCTGGCGGCGGTAGAGGCCGTGTCCGACGCGGGGCTGAGGATGGCCGATATCGACGGCGTCTTCGCCGCCACCTCCAGCCACGCCTTTCCGACCATGAGCGTGGTCGAGTATCTGGGCCTGCAGCCGCGGTTCTTCGACGGCACGAATGTCGGCGGGTCGAGCTTCGAGATGCACCTGCTCCAGGCGACGATGGCGCTGGACGCCGGTCTCTGTGACGCGGCGCTGGTCTGCTACGGGTCGAACCAGCGGACGGCGGGCGGACGGCTGGTGTCGATGAGCGAGCCGCAGTGGCATGAGACGCCGTATGCGCCACGCCACCCGATCACCGCATACGGGCTTGCCGCCAGCCGGCACATGGCGGAGTTCGGCACGACGCGCGCCCAGTTGGCCGAGGTCGCGCTGGCCGCGCGGGCATGGGCGAACCTCAACCCCGACGCCTTTGCGCGCGGCCCGCTGACCCTGGATGAGGTGATGTCGGCGCGGATGATCTCGGATCCGCTGACCAAGGCCGATTGTTGTCTTGTCACCGACGGCGCGGCGGCGGTGGTCCTGACCCGGGCCGACCGCGCGAAGGACCACGCCAGTGCGCCGGTCTATTTCCTTGGCGCCGGTGCCGCGAACTCCCACCGCTCCATCGCCCAGATGCCGGACCTGACCACGACGGCGGCCGCCGAAAGCGGGCCGCGCGCCCATGCGATGGCCCGGGTGAACCGGGAGGATCTCGACCTGGTGATGCTCTACGACGCCTTCACCATCAACACGATCCTGTTTTTAGAGGATCTGGGCTTTTGTCCCAAGGGAGAGGGCGGACGCTTCGTGGAAGGCGGGCGGATTGCCCCCGGCGGCGCGCTCAACGTCAACACCAACGGCGGCGGGCTGAGCTGCGTGCATCCGGGGATGTACGGTCTCTTTCTTATCGCCGAGGCGGTGACGCAGATCCGCGGCGCGGCGGGGGAACGTCAGCTAAAGCGGTGTGACCTGGCGCTCTGCCACGGCAACGGCGGCACCCTGTCCAGTCAGTGCACCGCGATCCTGGGGAGCGGGGCGACGCTGTGACACGGCAGGCCGACATGGACGCGCTGCTGGCCCCACGCTCGGTCGCGGTGATCGGCGCCAGCGAGGATGTCACGCGGATCGGCGGCCGGCCCATCGCGGCGATGCTGGCCGCGGGCTACGCCGGGCGCATCCTGCCGGTGAACCCGCACCGCGGCACGGTGCAGGGGCTGGCATGCTGCGCCACCATCGACGATCTGCCGGAGGCGCCGGACGCCGCGCTCATCGCGATCCCGGCGAAGCTGGTGCCTGACGCCATCGCGGCGCTGGGGCGCAAGGGATGCAGGGTCGCCACGCTTTTCTCCGCCGGGTTCGCGGAGACCGGAAAGGACGGCGCCGATGCGCAGGCTGAGCTTGTCGCGCTGGCCGGGTCGCACGGGATCCGCATCCTGGGGCCGAACACGCTGGGCGTGTTCAATGTCGGGATCGGCTATTTCGGCACGTTCTCCTCCTCTCTCGACACCGGATATCCGACGCCAGGCGGCATCGGCATCGCCAGCCAGTCCGGCGCGTTCGGCGCGCATCTGGCCGCGCTGGCGCGGGACCGGGGCCTTGGCCTGTCGGTGCTGATGACCACCGGCAACGAAAGCGACATCACCGTGGCCGACGCGATCTCCTGGATGGCGGCAAGCGACGGAACCGACGTGATCTGCGCCTATATGGAGGCGATCAACGACGCGCCCGCGTTGCTTGGCGCGCTCGACGCGGCGCGGGCGGCGGGCAAGCCGGTGATCGCGCTGAAATCCGGCAGGTCGGTCGTGGGGGCGCGGGCGGCGGCGTCCCATACCGCGTCCCTGACCGGGGACGCGGCGGTGTCGGACGCCGTCCTTGCCGCGCACGGCGTCATGGTCGTGCGCGACCCGGAGGCGCTGCTGGACATCGCCTATGTGGCCTCTCGCGGGATCGCGCCGCGGCAGCACTCGCTCGGCGTCATCACCGTGTCGGGCGGTGCGGGCATCGTGATCTGCGACGAGGCGGAGCGCATCGGCCTGCCGATGCCCCCCATGCCCGGTGCCGCGCAGAAACGCCTGAAGGAGGTATTGCCCTATGCCTCGCCCGGCAATCCCCTGGATTGCACCGCGCAGGCCCTGAACGATCCGTCGCTGCTTGAGACCTTTACCCGCGCCGCCCTTGCCGACGGCGGCTACGGGGCGGTGCTGTGCTTCTTTACCTATGTCGCCGGCAGTCCCGCCATGGTCGATACGGTCGTCGCGGCGATGCGGCCGCTTCGGGCGGAGTTTCCGGACCGGATCATCGCCTTCTGCGCGCTGGGCGCGCCTGAGGTGATGTCGCGCTACGACGCCGAGGGGATCGTGGTGTTCCGCGATCCGTGCCGCGCGGTGCGCGCCCTCGATGCGGTGCTGCGCCGGGCCGTGGCGCCCGCGCCGCCCGCGCCGCCCGATGTGGTGCCGGTGCTGCTGCCCGCCGACGCGCCGGACGAGGCGGCGGCGAAGGCGCTTCTGGCCCGTTCTGGCATCCGTTCCGCGCCGGAGCGCCGCGCGGTCAGCGCGGCCCAAGCGGCAGAGGCTGCGGAGGAGATCGGGTTTCCCGTGGTGCTGAAGATCCTGTCGCCAGACATCGTGCACAAGTCCGACATCGGTGCGGTGCGGCTGGACCTGAACGACGCGGACGCGGTGCGTGCCGCCTACGCCGGGATTGCGGCTGCGGTGGAGCACCACGCCCCCGGCGCACGGATCGGCGGGATGCTGGTGGCCCGGCAGTTTTCGGGCGGGGTCGAATGCCTTATGGGCGTCAGCCGCGACCCGACCTTCGGGCCTGTCGCGGTGTTCGGCCTGGGTGGCATTTTCGTTGAGATCCTGCGCGACGTGGCCGTGCGCCCCTGCCCCTTCGGCGTGGAGACGGCGCGGCAGATGATCGGCGCGATCCGCGGCGCCGATGTGCTGCGCGGCGCGCGGGGCCGCCCTGCCGTCGACGTGGAGGCGCTGGCCTCGATGCTGTCGCGGCTGTCGATCTTCGCGGCCGGTGCCGGACCGCGGCTGGTCTCTATCGACCTCAACCCCGTGCTGGCCTTGCCGCAGGGACAGGGTGCCTTCGCGCTCGACGCCGTGATCGAGATCGAGGAGGGCTGACATGGCGATCGACCACGACAGCCTGATGACCTTCGACATCCCCGAGGTGCGGCAGAGCTATGGCGCGCATGACGTGGCCCTGTTCGGCCTGTCCGTCGGCATGGGCCAGGATCCGCTCGACCTGCGGGAACTGGCCTATGCGGGGGGCCTGACCGACGACCGCCGGGCGATGCCGGCCATGGCGAACGTGCTGGGCCATCCGGGGTTCTGGCTGGACGATCCCGCCACCGGGGTGGATGCCGCGCGCGTGCTCCATGGTGAGCAGGCGACGGTCCTCCATGCCGACCTGCCCCCCGAGGGAGAGGTGGCGGCCAAGACCCGCGTCACGGGCATTGTGGACAAGGGGGCGGGGCGCGGGGCGCTGCTCTACTCCGAAAAGGCCATCCGGGATGCCGCGACCGGCGCGCCCCTCGCGACCTGCCGCGCCACGACGGTCCTGCGCGGGGACGGCGGCTTCGGCGGTCCCGCGGGTCCGGTGAGAGAGGCTCACCGGTTGCCCGACACGGCGCCCGCCCATGTCTTCGACACGCCGACCCGCCCCGAGCAGGCGCTGCTCTACCGCTGGAACGGCGATCCCAACCCGCTGCACCTGGATCCCCGCGCCGCGCTCGGGGCGGGGTTCGAGCGGCCGATCCTGCACGGTCTGTGCACCTTCGGCTGCGCGGCCCACGCGCTTCTGGCGGTGCTCTGCGACTATGACGCGTCGCGCTTTGGCGCGATGGAGGGGCGTTTCACCGCCGTCGTCTACCCCGGAGAAACCCTGCGGACCGAGATTTGGACCGATGGTTCCTTCCGTACCCGCGTGGTGGAGCGCGACACGATCGCCATCGGTAACGGCCTGTTCCGGCACCGGGGCACGGGATGGGTGTGACGACCCGGTTGCGCGACGGCGCTCTGATGGTGATTACCCTGGACGAGCCGGAGCGGCGCAACCCGCTCGGCCATTCGGTCAGGCTGGGGATCGTCGACGCCCTGTCGGCGGCGGAAGGGGACGATGCGGTGCGCGGGGTGGTCCTCCGCCGCGCGGGCGGCCACTTCTCTGTCGGCGGCGACATCCGCGACCGGGGCACGCGAAGCATCGCGGACCACCGGGAGCGCTTCGCGCGGGTCCGTGAAATGGTGGCGCGCATGGTCCGGTTTTCCAAGCCGTTGGTCGCGGCGGTGGAGGGCTGGGCGGCGGGCGGCGGCTTCGCCGTGGCGATCGCCTGCCCCACCGTCGTGGCATCGCGCGACGCGCGGTTCACGGCCGGCTTCACCAGGATCGGCCTGGTGCCCGACATGGGGCTTCTGGCGACCCTGCCGGCGCGGATCGGGGCCGCCAGGGCGCGCCACCTGATCCTGTCGAACGCGCAGATCGGCGCGGAGGACGCGGCTGCCATGGGTCTGGTGGATGGGCTGGCCGATCCGGGCGACGCGGAGAAGACCGCCTTGGCCGCGGCCGACGATCAGGCCCGCGCCGCCCCCCTGCCGCGTCGGTTCGTACTCGACTGGTTCGCACAAGGTGTGGATGCCGCGCTCGAGTACGAGCGTCAGATCCAGCCGTTCCTTCTGAACAGCGACGACGCGGCGGAGGGACGCGCGGCGTTTTTCGAAAAGCGCCCGCCGCGCTTTCGGGGGCGCTGATCGCGCCGCCCCTCTTGCCTGATCTGCGCGCCACGGTAAGCCGCGCGGCGATGATCGGCGTCATGGCGGCGGCCGTCGCGCTGATCTTCGGCGCGCCCGCCGCCGTCCTGTGGGGCGCGACGGGGCTGCTCTGCCTCTTTCTGGCGCTGAACCTGCGATATTTCACGGTCGGAACCTGGGTGCCGGTCGCCCTGTCGCTGGTTGTGCTGATTGTGGCGCTGCTGCGCGGCGTGCCTGCTGCGGTCTATATGGACGCCGCCGGGCGCATGGTCTTTCTGGCCGCACTCATCGCGGTGTTGCACATGTTGCGCATCGCCGCCGGTGTCGCGCCGGAGGTGGCGCAGGCGGGACGGTTCCTGACCGGGCAGCCGGCGTCTCGGCGCTATCTGGCGCTGACCTTCGGGGGGCATCTTTTCGGTGTGCTGATCAATTTCGGCGGGCTGGCGCTGCTTTTGGACCTGTCGACACGCGCGATGAAGGACCGCGGTGCCGACGACCTGCCGCCGGAGCTGCATGAGGTCCGCCTGCGCCGGATGACGCTGGCGGTGATGCGGGGCTTCGGGCTGATCTCCCTGTGGTCGCCGCTTGGCTTCGCGACGAATGTGGTGCTGATCACGCTTCCCGGGGTCTCCTACACGGATTTCGGGCCGCTGGGTTTCGCGATGAGCTTCGTGTTCGTCGCCATCGGCTGGAGCCTCGACCGGCTGGCGGGCCGCCGCTACCGCCAGATGGCGCTGCCTCAGCCGCATCCGCCACCGGGGTCCTGGGTGGGGGCGGCGCTGCTTTTGGGCCATGTCGCGTTTCTGGGCGGGCTGGTCGTCGGGCTTCATGAGGTCAGCCGGCTGAGCTTTCAGCAGGCGCTGATCGTGCTCGTTCCCCTTTACGCGCTGGGCTGGACGGTATGGTCCACGCATCGCCTGGCGGGCGGCGCCACGGCGGGTTTGCGTACAGCTGCGCGAGAGGCCTGGCTGCGTCAGCCCCGCACGGCCGGAGAGGTCGGGATCTTCGCCGCCGCGGGGTTCCTGCCGGTGGTTCTGCTGGCGTTGCTGCCGATGGGCGCGTTGCAGACAACCGCCGCCGGCTTCGGCCTGGGGGCCGTGCCGTCGGCGCTGGGGATTTCGGCGTCGATCATCGTTGGGGCCCTTCTGGGGGTCAATCCGATCGTCACCGCCTCCGTCGTCGGTGCCGTCGCGGCGGAACTGGCGGTTCCGGGGCTGTCGCTGACGGCGATCGCCCTGGCGATCATCGGCGGCTGGTCCGTGGTGATCGGCCTGTCGCCATTCATCACCACCATCGTCTTCTGCGCGACCATCGTGGGGCGGCCGGTCTGGACGGTCGGCCCGGTCTGGAACGGGTCCTACTGCGCGGCGGTGTTCGGGGTGTGGTGCGTGCTTTTGGTGACGCTGATGACCACCGGCACGATCTGATGGTCACAACGCCGTACCAGGCCAGGCTTCCGACCGGGTAAGTCGGTGAACCTCGCCGATGACAAAGGCCGAGAACATGTCCGCCAGCCGGGAGCCGGGGCGGTTCAGCGGCGACATCAGGATCAGCGTGCGGTCCATGCTCTGGCGCTCTATGCGGCAGGCAATGAGCCGCCCGTCCCGCACCTGGCGCGACACGCTCACCATCGGCAGGATCGTCGCGCCCATTCCCCGCTGCACGAAAGCCAGCATCGACGGCAGCACGTCGATCTCCAGCACCACGTTCAGCGACACGGCCTCGGCGCGGGCGAAGGTCTCTACCCGTCCGCGCAGCCCGTGCTCTGCGTTGGGCAGGATCAGCGGCTGGGACAGGGCCTCGCGGCAACTGACCGGCGCGGGATCGCCATCGGCGGGACGGATCAGGAACAGGCGTTCCAGGATCACCGGCTGGGCGCGGATCGACGGCAGCACCTGTCCCTCATACGCCACCCCAAGGTCGATCTTGCCGCGCAGGAGCCAGTCCTGCACATGGCCCGAAAAGCCCGACACGATGCGCAGGTCCACGTCCGGATAGTCCTCCATCGTCCGTTCGACCAGATGCGTCGCAAGGATATCGGCCACGGTCGGCGGAAGGCCCAGGGTGATCGTCCCGGATGGCGCGCGACGGGTGCCGGACAGATCCTCTGCCAGGTCGTCCACGTCGTCCAGGATGGACTGCGCGCGGCGGGCCAGGCGGATGCCCTCCTTTGTCGGGGTCACGCCGCGCCCGTGACGGCGCAGCAGCTCCACGCCCAGATCGGCCTCCAGCGCCTTCACCTGCCGGCTGAGCGCCGGCTGCGCGACGCCCAGCCGTTCCGATGCGGCGGTGATGCTCGAAAGGTCCACGATGTGGATGAAGTTGCGCAGCTGCCGAAGATCCATGCGGGGGCCCCTCCCGGGTATCATGCCGCAATTGTATCGCTGATATGTCAACAATGCACTTGAAACATGGATGCGGCTCGCTCACCCTCGGCGATGACGGGCATCGCCCATACGTGGTCCGGGTCGGGAGGGATCGTCGGATCGGCACCCGCATGGGCGGCGCTCCGGATAAGAAGCGGACAGGGAGGAACGCAATGACACATCACCCCAAGCTCGGTGCGGCCATTGGCGCACTGATGAGTCTGACGCTGCCCGCCGCGGCGCAGGAACTGCCCGACACGATGGTCTGGACATCCTACGACGTCGGCTCGGCGGGATATGCCGAAGCCTCCGCCATCGCCGATGCGTTCGGCAAGGAATACGGCACCCGCGTGCGGATCCAGCCGTCCGGATCCGGGATCGGACGCCTGCAGCCGCTGTTGCAGGGGCGCGCGGACTACGCCTTTCTGGCGACGGAGGCGTTCTTTCTGGCCGAAGGGGCCTATGACTTCGCCACGCCGGAATGGGGTCCCCACCAGTTGCGCGCCGTGGCCGGCCGTCCGGCAGGGATCACGCTGATCGCTGCGGGGGACGCAGGCATCGCCACGGTGGAGGACGCGCGCGGCAAGCGCATCGCCTTCGTCGCGGGCAATCCGTCCGTGAACGTGAAGTGTGAGGCGATCCTGGCCTTCGGCGGGCTGACGCTGGACGATGTGGAGGTCATCACCTTCCCCACCTACGCCTCCGCCATGTCGTCGATGACGCGCAACGAGTCGGACGCGACCTGCACCACGCCGACGACCAGCCAGCTCTACGAACTGGCCGAAAGCCCGCGCGGCATCCAGTACGCGCCGCTTGAGCCCGCCAACCAGGAGGGCTGGGACAAGCTGCTGAAGGTGCTGCCGATCATGTCCCCGTCCGATGAGGACGTGGCCGCGGGCCTCGCGGAGGGCGAGACGGCAAAGATGGCGGCGTATCGCTATCCGGTCATCACCACGACCGAGGACAAGTCCGCCGATGAGGTCTACGCCTTCATCAAGGCTCTGGATGAGACCTACGACATGTACAAGGACGGCACCGCGGCGATGGACCGCTGGACGCTGGAAAAGTCCGGCAAGCCCGCCATCGACATCCCGTTCCATGAGGGCGCGGTGCGCTACCTCAGGGAGATCGGCGTCTGGACCGACGAGGACGAGTCCTGGAACCGGACCCGGATAGAGCGGCTCAACGCGCTGACCGAGGCATGGGACACCTTCAGCGCCGAGAACGGCGACATGGAAGAGGCGGCCTTTGCCGAGGGGTGGATGGCCCGCCGCCAGGAGGTCATCGCGTCGCTGAAGTGATCGCGACGATCGCCGCCCGGATCCCGCGAGCGCCGGGTCCGGGCCGGTTCGGACACCCGGGGGCGCGTGCATGACGGCCGAGACCAGCACCGACGTGGAGGTGGGCAGCCCGGCACCGGCCGGAGAGAAGGTCGCGCGCAGCGGCCTGCTGCGCTGGCTCATCATGGGGCTTGGCACCGTGGGCGTGGTGCTGGCGGTGAACCAGCAGTTCCTGCTCGACATCGGCGGGTTCCAGCCGCTGGGGAACGCGTATCTCTACTATCTCATCGGTATCTTTCTGGCCGTGTCCTTCCTGGCGCTGCCGATCAGCCGCGCCCTCGACGGCGGGCTCTTGTGGGTGAACCTGATTTTGGCCGCCCTGTCGCTGGCAAGTGCGGGCTGGCTGGGCTGGCACGGGCTGGAGATCATCCAGAAGGGTTGGGAATACGACGCACCGCCGACCGCGGACCTCATGGCCGCCATCCTGATTCTGCTGACGCTCGAAGGCGTGCGCCGGGCGGGCGGGGCGGTGCTGCTCGCCACGGCGATGCTTTTCGGGACCTATCCGCTCTACGCCGGCTCCATGCCGGGGTTCCTCTGGGGCACGCAGTTTTCACTGGTCGAGACGGTGCGCGCCCATGTGCTGGGGGTCGAAAGCATCATCGGCATCCCCATGCAGGTGGTGGCCGAGCTGGTGATCGGCTTCGTGATCTTCGGCTCCGTGCTGGTCGTCACCAAGGGATCGGACTTCTTCATGGAGCTCGCCTCGGCGTTGCTGGGCACCAGCCGCGGCGGACCGGCGAAGGTGGCGGTGATGGGATCGGGGATCCTCGGCTCGCTCTCGGGATCGGTGATCTCCAACATCCTGACATCGGGGCCGTTCTCCATTCCGACCATGCGCAAGGTCGGCTATCCGCCCAGCTACGCCGCGGCGATCGAGGCCTGCGCCTCCACCGGGGCCACGCTGATGCCGCCGGTCATGGGCACGGTGGCGTTCGTCATGGCGTCCTTCCTGGGTGTGCAGTATTCCACCATCGTCATCGCCGCGGTGATCCCGGCGCTGCTGTTCTACGCCGCGCTGCTCTTCCAGGTGGACATGTACGCCGCGCGGCGCGGCCTGCACGGGCTGCCGCGGGCGGAGACGCCCGACATCTGGCCGGTGCTGAAACGGGGCTGGCCCTACCTGCTCAGCCTAATGGTGCTGATCTACGTGCTGATGGGCCTGCGTCTGGAGGCCCGCTCACCCTACTACGCCTCCGTGGTGATGCTGGTCGCCACCTCCTTCGACCGGCGCACGCGACTGACCTGGACCAGGCTCAAGACGCTGGTCCTGGATATCGGGGTGAACATCGCGACGCTGGTGGCGGTGCTGGCCGGGATCGGGCTGGTGGTCGGCGGGCTCAGCTACACTGGCGTGGCGGGCGCGTTCTCGCGTGAGTTGCTGCTCTATGCGGGCGGCAATACCGCGCTGATGCTGATCGCCGGCGCGGTGACCAGCTTCGTTCTGGGCATGGGGATGACGGTCACCGCGTGCTATATCTTCCTGTCGATCCTGCTGGCGCCCGCGCTGATCCAGGCGGGTCTGAACCCGATCGCCAGCCATCTCTTCATTCTCTACTGGGGGATGCTCAGCTATATCACCCCGCCCGTCGCGCTGGCCGCGATCACCGCGGCGAACGTGGCCGGGTCGAAACCCATGGAGACCGGGTTCCGGGCCATGCGGCTGGGGATGCCGCTGTTCGTGCTGCCGTTCATCTTCGTCTACGATCCGGCGCTGATCATGGACGGCACCTGGATCGGGATCGTGGAGCGGATCGCGCTGACGCTGGTGGCGATCTGGGCGGTGACCTCGGCCTTCGAAAGCTGGATCTACGGCATCGGCCGGATCGGCTGGCCAAGCCGCGTCGCCTTCGCCATCGGCGGGATCCTGGTCGTCGTGCCGGAGCTTCTGACCAGCCTTCTGGGCGGGGCGGTGCTGGCGGGGGTGATCGCCGCCAACATGCTCCTGCGCCGCACTGTCGCCAGCAATGTCTGAGGTCGAATGATGGACAAGAGGCTTCCCGATCTGGCCGCCGCGGTGGCGCCGATCCACGACGGCGCCGTGGTGATGATCGGCGGTTTCGGGTCGTCCGGCATTCCGTTCGGGCTGATCGACGCCCTGCTCGACCAGGGCGCGACGGATCTGACGGTGATTTCCAACAACGCCGGCGAAAAGGAGATCGGCATCGCCAGGCTGCTCAAGGCGAACCGCGTGGCGAAAGTGATCTGCTCCTATCCACGCTCCCCCGGGTCTATCTGGTTCGAGCGGCGCTACGAGGCCGGTGAGGTCGCGCTGGAGGTCGTGCCCCAGGGTACCCTGGCCGAGCGCATCCGCGCCGCCGGCGCCGGCCTTGGCGGGTTCTTCACCCCCACGGGCTACGGCACCCTGCTGGCCGAGGGCAAGGAGACGCGAAAGATCGACGGCCGCGGCCAGGTGTTCGAGACGCCGCTTCACGCGGATTTCGCCCTGCTGCGCGCCGAACGGGGCGATCCCTGGGGCAACCTGTCGTTCCACGGCACGGCGCGAAACTTCAATCCCGCGATGGCCATGGCCGGAAAGCACGCCATCGCCGAGGTCCGCGCGCTGAGCGGCACGCCGCTCGACCCCGAGACGGTGGTGACCCCCGGCATCTTCGTGCAGGCGCTGGTACAGCATGAGGTACGGCCATGACCCCCTTGAGCAATGCCGACCTTGCGGCAAGGGTGGCGCGCGACATTCCCGACGGCTCCTACGTGAATCTGGGTATCGGCATGCCCACCCATGTCAGCGGCCACGTCCCCGACGGCCGAGAGGTGATCTATCACTCCGAGAACGGCATCATCGGTGTCGGCCCGCCGCCGCCCGAAGGCCGGCACGACCCGGAGATGATCGACGCGTCGAAACGGTTCATCACCACCGCGCCGGGGGCGGCGTTCTTCGACCATCCCGACAGCTTCGCGATGATGCGCGGCGGGCATATCGACATCGCGGTGCTCGGCGCCTACCAGGTGGCGGAAAACGGCGATCTGGCGAACTGGGCCACCGACGATGAGAGCTTTCCGCCCGCCGTGGGCGGCGCGATGGACCTGGTGGTGGGCGTGCCGACGATCTACGTGATGATGCGGCATGTGAACCGCGACGGCTCTCCCAAGATCCTGGAGCGTTGCACCTATCCCCTGACGGGGCTGGGCGTGGTGAACCGTGTCTATACCGACCTTGCCGTGCTGGACGTCACCGCCGATGGCTTTCGCCTGGTGGAGCTGGCGCCCGGCAACGATCTTGCCGCCGTGCAGGCCGCCACCGGCGCCCGCATCCTGACCTGACCAACCGAAGACCGCCCCACGCGGGCGATGGGAGAGCAGTTTGAAGACATCCGCACCCGCCGACCACGACGACCTGCGCGATGCGTTGCGCGCGCTCTGCGCCGACTTCCCGGCCGCGTACCATCGCAGACACGGCGCTGATGAGACCTACCCCGAAGAGTTCATCGACGCGCTGACCAAGGCCGGGTGGATGGCCGCGATGATCCCGGCGGAATTCGGGGGGTCCGGGCTGGGCCTGACCGAAGCGTCGATCGTCATGGAAGAGATCAACCGCGCGGGGGGAAATGCCGGCCACTGCCACGGGCAGATGTACAACATGAGCACCCTTCTGCGCCAC
The DNA here is from genome assembly GCF_000743715.1 of Palleronia rufa. Classification (GTDB taxonomy): domain Bacteria; phylum Pseudomonadota; class Alphaproteobacteria; order Rhodobacterales; family Rhodobacteraceae; genus Palleronia; species Palleronia rufa. Next base: position 478,819 of record NZ_JQEY01000001.1, on the reverse strand, counting down.
GGGTCGGAGGCGCAGAAGAAATCCTATCTCCCGAAGGTGGCGTCGGGTGAGCTGCGCCTGCAGTCCATGGCCGTCACGGAGCCGACGACCGGGACCGACACCACCAAGCTCAAGACCACCGCCGTGAAGAAGGGCAACGACCGCTACGTGATCAACGGGCAGAAGGTCTGGATCAGCCGGGTGCAGCATTCCGACCTGATGATCCTGCTGGCGCGCACCACGCCCTTGTCGGAGGTCAAGCGCAAGTCCGAAGGACTGTCGGTGTTCCTGCTGGAGCTTGCCCAGGTCGTCGGCAAGGGGATGGAGGTCAAGCCCATCGCCAACATGGTCGGCCACGAGACGAACGAGCTTTTCTTCGACGATCTGGAGATCCCCGCGGAGACGCTGATCGGTGAGGAGGGGCAGGGGTTTCGCTACATCCTCGACGGGTTGAACGCCGAACGCGCGCTGATCGCGGCCGAATGCATCGGCGACGGCTACTGGTTCGTCGAGAAGGCCAGCCGTTACGCGAACGAAAGGCAGGTGTTCGGGCGGCCCATCGGCCAGAACCAGGGCATCCAGTTTCCGATCGCGCGCGCCTTCGTCAATGTCGAGGCGGCCAACCTGATGCGGTTCGAGGCCTGCCGGAGATTCGACGCGGGAGAGCCCGCCGGCGCGCAGGCCAACATGGCGAAACTGCTTGCGGCCGATGCGTCCTGGGAGGCGGCGAACGCCTGCCTGCAGACCTTCGGCGGCTTCGGCTTCGCCGAGGAATACGACGTGGAGCGCAAGTTCCGCGAGACGCGGCTCTACCAGGTGGCGCCGATCTCCACCAACCTGATCCTGAGCTATGTGGCCGAGCATATCCTGGATATGCCGCGGAGTTTCTGAATGGCGGTACAAGGCAATACGGGATCGCGGTCCCCTGTGGCGCATGTCTCCGGCGGCAACGCAGGACAGCCGGTCGCGGCGTCCGGACGTCCGCGCCGCGGCCGGGCCGGGTGCGGTTCCGCAGGCCCGCCGCGCGCCACGGAGGCACCATGACCGACATCGCGGATCTCAGGCGCGGCCTTGCCCTGCCCCTCATCGGGGCGCCGATGTTCCTGGCCTCCGGCGTCGATCTTGTCGTCGCGCAGTGCCGCGCGGGCATCATCGGCACGTTTCCGTCCCTGAACGCCCGCCCGGCAAAGGCGTTCGACGACTGGCTCACCCAAATCGAGACGCGGCTGGCCGACGACAGCGCCGCCGCGGACCGCCCGCCCGCGCCCTATGGCGTGAACCTGATCGTGAACGCCTATAACGACCGGCTGGCTCCGGATCTCGACACCATCGTGCGCCACAAGGTGCCGCTGGTCATCACCTCGCTTTCGGCGCCCGACAGGGTGGTGGAGGCGGTCCATGGCTATGGCGGGCTGGTGTTCCACGATGTCATCAAGGCCCGCCACGCCCGCCGGGCGGCGAAATCCGGGGTCGACGGTCTGATTCTGGTCGCGGCGGGGGCCGGTGGACATGCGGGTGAACTCAGCCCCTTCGCCCTGGTCGAAGAGGTGCGCGCCTTCTGGGACGGGCCGCTGGTCCTGTCGGGCGCCATCGCCAATGGCCGCGCGGTCCTGGCGGCCGAGGCGCTGGGCTGCGACTTCGCCTATTCCGGCACGGTCTTCATCCCCACGACAGAGGCCATCGCGCCCCCCCTGCACAAGCAGATGGTCGTCGGGTCGGAGGCGGACGGCATCCTTTATACGCCGATGTTCTCGGGAACCCACGCCAACTACCTGGCGCAGAGCATAAAGGCCGCGGGGGTGGATCTGGATGACGCACGCCGGGCCGAACCGCGGCCGATGACGAAAAAGGACGATCCCGACCGCCCCAGGGCCTGGAAGGACGTGTGGAGCGCCGGTCAGGCGGTGGCGCAGAGCCGGGAGGTCGAGCCTGCGGCCCAGGTGGTGGCGCGCCTTGCCCGCGAATACCATGCCGCACGGGCGCGGCTGACGCGACAGGAGTGACGGCCATGGCGCAGAGAACCCCCATCCCGGACAGCCGGGGCCAGAACGCCTTTCGCTCCGATCCGGCCTTTGCCGCGCTCATGCGGGTCTATGCGCCAGACGACGGCGTGGCGCTTCTGACCCCGGCGCTCGACCGGATGGGGATGCTGGTGGGGGACCGGCTGGAGCGGCTGGCCCTGACCGCCGATCACAACCCGCCGGTCCTGCACCGCCGCGACCGGACCGGCGCCCCGGATGAGCGAGTCGAGAAGCACCCCGCCTTCGAGGCGCTGGAACGGGTGGCGTTCGGAGAATTCGGTCTTGCCGCCATGTCCCATCGCGGCGGAGTTCTGGGCGCCGCCGCACCGCTGCCCCCCATCGCCAAATACGCGCTGGTCTATCTCTTCGTGCAGGCGGAGTTCGGCCTTTGCTGTCCGCTGTCGATGACCGATGCGCTGACCCGGACCCTGCGCCGTTTCGCGGATCCCGCGCTGGTCGCGCGCTATATCGACCGGCTGACCAGCCAGGACATGGAGACCCTGGCACAGGGCGCGATGTTCATGACCGAGCAGGCGGCGGGCTCCGATGTCGGCGCGATCGAGACCGTGGCGCGGCGGGAGGCGGCAGCCTGGCGCCTCTACGGCGACAAGTGGTTCTGCTCGAACCCCGATGCGGACCTGGCGATGGTCCTGGCGCGGACAGAGGACGGGGCGGACGGTACCGCGGGACTGTCGCTGTTCCTGCTGCCGCGGCATCTGCCGGACGGGACGCGCAATGCCTACGACATCGTGCGGCTGAAGGAAAAGCTCGGCAGCCGGTCCATGGCTTCGGGTGAGATCACGCTCAGGGGTGCAGAGGCGCATCTGGTGGGCGGGGAAGGGCAGGGCTTCAAGCAGATGACCGACATGATCAACATGTCGCGTCTGGCCAACGGCGTGCGCAGCGCCGGGCTGATGCGCCGCTGCGTGTCCGAGTCGCTCTACATCGCGCGGCACCGCGCCGCCTTCGGCGGATCGCTGATCGACAAGCCCCTGATGCGCCGTCAGCTGATCAAGATGCTGGTCACGGCCGAACAGGGGCGCAGCATGGCGTTCCACGCGGCCTGGGTTCTGGCCCGCGCCGATGCGGGGGACGCGGACCGGGCGCTGGTGCTGCGCAGCCTCACGCCGCTGATCAAGTTCCGCACCTGCCGCGACGCGCGGAAGGTGGCCGGAGACGCCATGGAGGTGCGCGGCGGCTGCGGCTATATCGAGGAATTCTCCGATGCGCGCGTCCTGCGCGATGCGCATCTGGGCTCGATCTGGGAAGGCACCGGCAACATCGTGGCGCTCGACGTCGCGCGCGTGGCGCGAAAGGCGGGTCTGGGGACGCTGACCGACCATCTGCACGAGCTCCTGCTGGAGGTTCCGGCGGATCGGGCCGCAGAGCTTCGCGGCGTCGTGGACCGCGCCGCGGGTCTGATGGCCCGGGTCGCCGACGGCGCAGAGCATGAGGCGCGGCGCGGGGCGACGGCGCTCTACAACGCGGCCTCCGCCGCGATCATGGGGTGGGAGGCGGCGCGCCTGTCGCGGATCGCGCCCGATGTCGCCGCGGATCGCGCGACGCTGGCGCTTCTGGTCGTGGCGCACCGGCTGCGGCCCGCAGATCCGCTCGCGCCGCCGAAAGATGCCGGCGAGGATGCCGCCCTGGCCGGGCTTCTGGCGCGTGCGGGCGTGGACACGGCGGATCCGGACGGCGCGTCGGGCCACGGCATGGCCGCCCAATGAGCGTTCTGTCCGATCTCGCGGAGTTTGCCGCCGGTCCGATCGCCGCTGACGACACCATGCGGCGTTTCGTCGGTCTGTCGCTCTGCGACTGGATCACCGTGGGGCGCGCGGGGGTCGATCAGCCCGTGTCGCGGTCCGCGCGTGCCTTGTCCGACGGGGACGGCGCCACGCTCTTCGGCGGCGGCCGGGCCGGGATGCGCGCCGCGGCGCTGATCAACGGCGCGACAAGCCATGCGCTCGACTACGACGACACCCATTTCGGGCATATCGGCCATCCCAGCGTCGCGGTCCTGCCCGCCGCCCTGGCGGTGGGAGAGGCGACAGGCGCGGACGCGGCCCCCTTGCACGATGCGATGGCAGCGGGTTTGGAGACCGCCTGCCGCGTGGGTCAGTGGCTGGGCCGGGCGCATTACGAGGCGGGGTTTCACCAGACCGGCACCTCCGGGGCGTTCGGGGCCGCGGCGGCGGCGGGCCGTCTGCTGGCGCTCGACCCGGCGGCGATGGCCCATGCGCTGGCCCTGACCGCCACGCGCGCGGCGGGGCTGAAAAGCCAGTTCGGAACCGACGGCAAGCCCCTCAACGCGGGCTTCGCGGCAGAGGTTGGGGTGACCTGCGCGCTGCTCGCCGCCAACGGGGCGGTATCCGCAAGGGACGCGCTGGACGGCGCGCAGGGCTTCGGTCCGACCCATGCGGGGCAGGGCGATGCGGCGGCTCTGGACGGGATCGGCGCGGACTGGGTCTTTCCCGCCGTCTCCTTCAAGTTCCACGCCTGCTGCCACGGGCTGCACGCGATGCTGGAGGCCCTGCGCGAAATCCGTGGGGACATCGACGCGGCCGCGGTTCGGTCGGTGACGGTCCGCACCCATCCGCGCTGGTTCGCGGTGTGCAACCGGCCGGCGCCGGCGACCGGGCTGGAGGCAAAGTTCAGCTACCGCCTGACCGCCGCAATGGCTCTGGCGGGGGTCGATACGGCAGCGCTCGGCTCCTTTTCCGATGCAATCTGCGGGCGGCCTGACCTGATCGCCATCCGCGACCGGGTGGAGGTCCTCGGGGACGGGGGCCTGACCGACACGCAGGCCGTGGTGACGGTCCAAACGGACGGACGGGCACATGGGGCCCGCCACGACATCGCCGCCGCCGCGGACCCCGACCGGATCGAGGCGCGGCTGAAAGCGAAGTCCGACGCTCTGCTGGGGCGCCCGGCGGCCCGGGCGCTGTGGTCGGGCGCCCGGACGGCGGACGCCGCCGGACTGGCGCGGCTTCTGGGGTAGGCGACCCGCGGCGGCATCTGTCGCCCGGGGCTCGTGTCGGAGCGGCGGAACCTGGCCGGGAACAGCGGCCAGACGCCGCCCTTTCGCAAAAATCTGAACCGAACGGTTCACTTTTTCGGCCGATGCCCTATCTGACCGCGACGTCATGAATTGGATCGCGAAAAGGGACCGGCAGATGGAGCACGGCAAGCATTGCGGCGCAAAGCCCGCAGGGCAGGGCATGGGCCGGGTTGCGGAAAGCCCATGGCGCCGGGCCCGCCGCGCCGTTTCACGGCATGGGCGCGCGGCGGTTCGGATCTGGACGGTGCTTGCCATCCTCATCGGTCTTTCCGCGCCGCTTGCCGCGCAGGATGCGGCCGGGCAGGGCCAGACGCCGCGTCCGGTGAAGCTGGTGGCGCTCAACGCGGAATCGGCCCCCCGGACGCGGGAGTTTTTCGGACAGGTGCGCGCCCGGGAGACGGTCGACCTGGCGTTCCAGGTCGGCGGGCAGATCGTGGAATTTCCGGTCGTGGAGGGCCGGTCGCTGGAGGCCGGCGCCATGGTCGCGCAGCTGGACCTGACGCCCTTCCGCCGTGAGGTAGAGCGCGCCGAGACCGAACTTGCGAAGGCCGAGCGCGACCTCAAGCGGCGCCAGGATCTGGAGGGTCCGGCGGTGTCCGAGGTCCAGGTCGAGGACGCCCGCACCGAGGCGGAGCTGGCCCGCATCGCCGTGGCCGAAGCGCGTCGGAGGCTGGATGACGCGACCCTGGAAACCGAATTCGATGCCCTCGTCGCGCGCCGGATCGTGGCGAACTACACCACCGTATCCGCCGGCCAGGCGGTCGTGCGCCTTCACGACATGTCCGAACTCCGGGTCGATATCGATGTGCCCGAAGTGCTGATCCGCAGCGCGTCGGGCGGTGCGGACGTGACCTTCGAGGCGAGCTTTCCGGGCAGCGACGCCAGCTTTCCCCTGGCTTTGCGGGAATTCGAGGCCGAGACGGCCGAGGTCGCCCAGACCTACGCGATCACGCTGGCCTTCACCGGAGAGGTTCCGCCATGGGTCCTGCCCGGCGCATCGGTCACGGTGACGGCCACCGCCCCGCGTGGAGAGGACGACGCGATCGTGATCCCGGAGACGGCGCTGGTCTTCGGTCCGGACCGCACCCCCGGCGTCATGGTGTTTCAGCCCGACGGCACCGGCGACGCCGGGACCGTCACGCGCCGTCAGGTCGCCATAGAGATCCGCGACGATGCGCGCGTCGCCCTGACCGACGGTCCCGAACCGGGCACCGAGATCGTGGCCGCGGGCGCCGCACAGCTTCGCGACGGGCAGACGGTCCGCCGTTTCACCGGTCTGGGGGGCTAGGCCCATGTCCATCGCCCGCGGCGCCATCGACCGCCCTCTGCTGACCTGGCTGCTGATGATTGGCTGCCTGATGGGCGGGGTCTGGGGGTTTCTGACCATCGGCCGGCTGGAGGATCCGTCCTTTACCATCAAGAACGCTATCGTGATCACCCAATACCCCGGCGCCACGGCCGAAGAGGTCGCCCGGGAGGTCAGCGAGCCGCTGGAATCCGCCATCCAGCAGATGGATGAGCTCGACACCGTCACCTCGTCCAACAAACCGGGGATCAGCCGCATCAACGTGGAGATCGCGGACACCTACGACGGCTCGGAACTTCCGCAGGTCTGGGACCGGCTCCGCGCCCGGGTCGAGGACGCGCGCGGCGACCTGCCGCCCGATGCCGGAACCCCCCTGGTCAACGATGCCTTCGGCGATGTCTACGGCATCTTCTTCGCGGTTTCCGCCCCGGGCTTCACCGATGCCGAAACCCACGACATCGCCGATTTCCTGCGGCGCGAACTTCTGACCGTCGAAGGCGTGGCCGATGTGGCCCTGGCGGGCCTGCCGCAGGAGGCGATCTTCGTCGAGCCGGACCCCGCGATCATCTCCAACCTGGGACTGTCGCCGCAGACCGTCACCGGCGCGATTTCCGATGCCACGGCGGTGGTGCCGGCCGGAACGGTCGAGCAGCAGGACCAGCGCATCCGCATCGACGCGCCATCGGGGTCGACCTCCGTCGACGCGATCCGCAACCTGACCATCGGCGTGCAGGGTGAGATCGTGGACCTGAGCGATTTCGCCACCGTGTCGCGCGGACGGGTGGAGAGTCCCTCCATGATCATCCGCTACGACGGACAGGAGGCGTTCACGCTGGGCGTCTCCGGCAAGGAGGGGCTGAACATCGTGGATGTGGGCAAGCGCGTGGACGCGAAGCTGGCCCAGCTGCAGGCGGACATCCCCGTGGGCGTGGAGCTGAACCCGATCTACCAGCAGCATGTGGTGGTGGAGGAGGCGTCGAACGCCTTTCTTCTCAACCTGGCCATATCGGTCACCATCGTGATCGTCGTGCTGGCGCTCTTCATGGGCTGGCGGGCGGCGGTGGTCGTGGGCACCACGTTGCTGCTGACGGTCGTGGGGACGGTGTTCTTCATGGCGCTTTCGGGAATCGAGATGCAGCGGATTTCCCTGGGCGCGCTGATCATCGCCATGGGGATGCTGGTCGACAACGCCATCGTTGTGGCGGAAGGCATGCAGAGCGACATGGGCCAGGGCAAGACCGCGCGCGAAGCGGCCCGGGATACGGCCGGCAAGACGCAGATTCCCCTTCTGGGCGCCACGGTCATCGGCATCATGGCCTTCGCGGGCATCGGGCTTTCGCCGGACGCGACGGGTGAGTTCCTGTTTTCGCTCTTCGCGGTGATCGGGATCTCGCTGCTCTTGTCCTGGGTGCTGGCGATCACCGCGACACCGCTTCTGGCGCATTACTTCTTCAAGCGCGGATCGGGCGACGGGGCGGGAGAGTACGACGGCCCGGTGTTCCGCGCCTATGCCGCCGTCCTGCGCGCGGCCCTCAGGCTGCGCTGGCTGGTGGTTGCGGGGCTGATAGGCCTGACGGTAGTCTGCTACTGGGGCTTCGGGCAGGTCAAGCAGCAGTTCTTTCCGGATTCCAACACGCCGCTCTTCTACGTCAACTACAAGCTGCCGCAGGGCAGCAGCATCCAGGCCACCGCCGAGGATATGAAGGTTGTCGAGGACTGGCTTTCCGACCGCCCGGAGGTCGTCTCGACCACGACATTCGTGGGCGGAGGCGCGTCGCGCTTCATGCTGACCTATGCGCCGGAGGAGCAGCTGCCCACCTATGGACAGCTTATCGTCCGGACGCATGAACTGGCTGAGATCCCGTCGCTCAGGACCGATCTGGAGGCGTTCGGCCGCGCTGCCCTGCCCCAGGGAGAGTTCCGGACGGAACGGCTGGCTTTCGGACCCGGCGGGGGCGCGCCGATCGCGGTGCGGTTCTCGGGGGCCGACCCCGATGTGCTGCGGCGTCTGGCGGCCCGGGCGGAAACGGAGATGCTGGCGGCATCGAACCGGTTGCAGGACCTGCGCACCGACTGGCGAGAACGCGAGTTGGCGATCCAGCCGATCTACAACGAGGGCCGCGCCAAGACCGCCGGCGTCACCCGCAGCGACCTGGCCGAAACGCTTCAATACGCCACCGACGGCGCGCGCGCCGGCACCTACCGCGAAAGTTCGCGCCTGATCCCGATCGTGGTCCGCACACCCGGCGCGTCCGACGAAGGCGGCGCGCATCTGGTCGGCCAGCCGGTCTATTCGGACGCGCTTCAGGGCGCGATCCCGCTGGAGCAACTGGTGGACGGGTTTCGCTATGAGGCGCAGGACACCCTGATCCAGCGCCGCAACCGGGTGCCCACGATCACTGTCCAGGCCGGCGTCGCGCCCGGCGTCAACGCGGCCGCCGTCTTTGCTGAGATCCGCGGGAGCGTCGAGGCGATCGACCTGCCGGAGGGCTACACACTGGAATGGGGCGGCGAATACGAAAGCTCGACAGAGGCGCAGGCGTCGCTGAACTCCCGCCTGCCTGTGTCGCTGCTGGTCATGGTGCTGATCTCGATCCTGCTGTTCGGGACGCTGCGCCAGCCGCTGGTGGTCTGGCTGCTGGTGCCCATGGCGGTGAACGGGGTCGCCATCGGACTTCTGGGCACCGGGTTGCCGTTCAGCTTCACCGCGCTTCTGGGACTGCTGAGCCTGTCCGGGATGCTCCTGAAGAACGGCATCGTGCTGGTGGAAGAGATCGACCTGACCCGCAAGGACGGTGTGCCGTTCACCCAGGCGGTGGTCCAGGCGTCCACGTCGCGCCTGCGGCCGGTGATGCTGGCGGCGATCACGACGATCCTGGGGATGGTGCCGCTTTTGTGGGACGCGTTCTTCGCCTCCATGGCGGTGACGATCATGGGCGGGCTGGGCTTTGCCAGCATCCTGACCCTCATCGCGGCGCCGGTGTTCTACTATCTGATGTTCCCCGGAGAGCGGAAGGCAGAGCGCGCCGGGACCTGACCCCGGGTGACCCGTTGCCGACACGTTCCGTCCGTCGTCATCGCGGGGGCAGGATCAGGATCGCCCGGAAGTCGTTGACGTTGGTCAGGGTCGGGCCGGTGACGACCTGCCCGCCGACAGCGCCGAAGAAACCGTGCGCGTCGTTGGTCCGGAGGGCCGTCAGGGGGTCGATGCCCTGGCGCCGTGCCGCGGACAGGGTGCCGGGACCGGCATGGGCGCCGGCGACTTCGGCCGCGCCATCCACGCCGTCGGTGTCGCAGGCCAGGACATGGACCCCCTCCAGCCCGTCCATCGCGCAGGCGGCGGCCAGCACGAATTCAGCGTTCGGACCGCCGACGCCGTCGCCCCGGCGGGTCACGGTGCATTCTCCGCCCGACAACAGCAAGATCGGCCGCCCGGCCGCGGCGGCCTCCGGGACCAGGCCGCGTGCGGCGGCGACCTGCGCGCGGGCCAGGTCCCGGGCCTCTCCCTCCAACGCATCGCCCAGGACGCGCACATCGATGCCTGCCGCGCGCGCCATCCCTGCCGCCGCCGCAAGCGACTGTGCGGGCGCGGCGACGATCCGGGTTTCCGTCCGCGCCAGCCGCGGGTCGCCCGGGGCCACCACGCTGGAGCCGCGGGCCAGCGCGTCCCGCACCGCCCCGGGCACGTCGATGCCGCGCCGGTCCAGGATCGCCAGCGCATCCTGCGGGCTGGAGCCCTCGCCCACCGTCGGGCCGGACGCGATGTCTGCCGGGTCGTCGCCCGGCACGTCCGAGATCACCAGCGCCAGCAGCCGTGCGGGGTGGCAGGCCGCGGCAAGCTGGCCGCCCTTCACCGCGCTGAGGTGCTTGCGCACCACGTTCATCTCTCCGATCGGCGCGCCGGAGGCCAGCAGGGCCTGCGTCACGGCCACCTTGTCCGTCAGGCTCAGCCCCGTTGCCGGCGCGCAGAGCAGCGCCGAGCCGCCGCCGGAGATGAGCGCCAGGGCCAGATCGTCCGGCCCCAGCCCGCCCGCAAGCTCCAGCATGCGCCGCGTCGCGGCCGCGCCGGCGGCGTCGGGGACAGGATGCGCCGCTTGGGCGATCTCGATGCCCTTGCAGGGGCGGGCGTAGCCGGTACGGGTGATGACAAGGCCCTCGCACGGGCCCATGGCCTGTTCCACCGCCTCAGCCATCCGCGCGCTGGCCTTGCCCGCGCCGATCACCACCAGCCGTCCTGCGGGGCGCTCCGGCAGGTGCCCCGGCACGACCCGCACCGGGTCCGCGACCTCCACCGCGCGGCGGAAGAGCGCGGTCAGCGCGCCGCGCGGATCGTCGAAAGGATCGGGCAACGCCATGCTGTCAGCCCAGCCAGGAGCGGTAGTCGCTGACCAGCAGATGCATGGGATCGGCGTCCTCTTCCACCGACGCGAACCGGCCGATCGGATCGCGGTAGACGTTGTCCGTCTCATCGTCGTTCACGGTCGAGACCTCACCCACCAGCACGTCCCCGCCCTCTCCCCAGAACGCATGCCAGTCGCCAGGTCGCAGCGTCACGCTTTCCCCCGGCGCCAGCCGCAGCGTTTCGCTGGGCCCATAGTCGCGCCGGATGCCGTCGCACAGGACGGTGCCGCCGCGGTCCCGGTCCAGGGCGCCGTCATCGTCGGATCCGTAGAGTTCCACCGCCAGCGTGGCGCCGCCGCGGTTGATGATGTCCTCTGCCTTGATGACATGGGTATGCATCGGGGAAAGCTGGTCCCGGCGGGAAATCAGCAGTTTCTCCGCGTAGCACATGCCGCCGCCGCGCTGCAGGTCGTCCAGCGTGCCGTTGCGCAGGGTAAAGAGGACCAGGCCCATTTCGTCGAACCGTCCGGCGCCGAAATCGGTGATGTCCCAGCCGCAGCGCGCGTCGATGACATGGCGCGCCTGATCGCTGCGGGCCCTGAACGCATCGGGCGTCCAGTAGGCGAACGGCGGCAGGACGAAGCCGTGGCTGCGGATCATCCCGTCGGCTTCTGCAAGAATATCGTTGATCCTGGAACGCTTCATTGCGGCTCTCTTTCCTGCGGCTGTGTTTTGCGGCGCTGTCCGGTGACGCAATCTAGGGGCCGCACGGTGCGATGGCCATGGCGCCCCCGGGTCCGTGCCGTCGCGCGGCCGGGGTCCGCAAGCGCGGATGCGGAGCCGGCCCGACGTCCGGGCACCGAATGAGCCCGAACTGCCGGGGGCCGCCGCGCATGGCGACCCACCTACCCCTCGGAGCGAAGCGGCACCAGCGCGCCCCGGGCGGCGATGACCTGCCGCGCCACCGCCGCCCCCCTGCGCGCGGCCTCCTCGGCCGACGCGCCGCCCGCAAGGGCGCAGAGCGCGCCGGCGTTGAAGCTGTCGCCCGCGGCGGTCGTGTCCACGACATCCTCTGCGGGGTCCGTGGCGATCATCCGCACCGTGCCGCCCGACAGGACAAGGGTATCCTTCGCCCCGTTCGACACCAGCACGGTCGCGGCGCCGGCGGCGGCGTATCTTTCCGCGGTCGCCTGCTGGTCGCCGTCGCCGAAATGCGCCGACTCGTCGTCGAAGGACGGCAGCACGATGTCCGCCGTCCCGGCGGCCTCCATGATCCGGCGCCGCATCAGGTCGGCGTCGCGCCAGAGCGCCGGGCGCAGGTTCGGATCGAAGGCCACGCGCGCGCCGTTCGCCGCCGCGCGGCCCAGCGCCGAGATCAGCCGTCGCCGCCCCGCGTCCGGCAGGATCGCGAGGGTGATCCCGGAAACGTAGGCCATGTCGCCCGGCGAAAGATGCGTCAGGTCGGTGAGGTCGTCGGCCAGATGACGGGCCGCCGACGCGCTGCGCCAGTAGCTAAAGCTGCGCTCTCCGCGGTCGAGCGAGATGACATAGAGACCGATCGTCTCTCCGGGCCGCACGGCAAGCGCGGCCTCGATCCCGGCGTCGGCCATGAAATCCGCCATCCGCCGGGACATCGCGTCGTCGCCGATGGCCGACAGATAGCCGACCCGCACCTGAGGGCCCGCAAGCTGGCGCATGTACCAGGCGGTATTGAACGTATCGCCGGCAAATCCGAGCCGGTAGCGGCCGTCCGTCTCCGGCGCCATCTCGACCATGCATTCGCCGATGGCCAGAAACCGTCGCATCCCGATCGCCCTCCCCCGTTCCTCACCCGGTGCTCCGCGCCTGGCCGCCAGTCTGACCGATCGCGCCGCAGATGGACAGGCTCCGCGACGATCGGATGGGTTCGCGGAACCGCCGGGCCGGGATACCCACGGCGGATGAGGCCAAGCTGGACATGCCGGATCGCCGTCTGGGCCGCGGTGCTGCTTTACGCGGTGCCGGTGCAGGGCGGTCTGCGTCTGGACCAGGCCCTGGACCTGGCCCGCAAGGGGTGGGTGTACGAGCTGCGCGAGACGATGCTCGGCCGCGACCTGTCGATCCCGGTGCGCATCCATCCGGACGTCAACGTGGCCGCCACGCTGTGCCTGCTGGGAGAGCCCCCCACACCCCAGTCCCGCCAGGTCATCGACGCCTTTCTGCGGCTTCTCCGCGACAGCTTCGGCACCGCACCCGATGTGGTGGAGGCGCGGACCATCGACGGCTGCGACACCGACCGTCCCGTGGCGCTGCGGCTCTATTCGGGGCGGCCGCCCAATGACGCGCTGACCGCGGATCTGACCTGGCTGAGCGCCCGGCACGGGCTGGGACTGCCGCGCGGGCGGCGCTTCCTGGCGGTGTCGCCCGCCCAGGGCCAGACGTTCTTCGGTCCGCGCGGCGCCGTCACCCACATCATGGTCCAGCAATCCTCGGGCCGCGACCGGTCGCCCCTGGCCGACACGTTCTTCCGGTCGATCCTGATCGAGGAACTCTACCAGTCCTTCACCTTCGGCATGGATATCCTGCATTTTGACCCGAGTGTGCCCTGGGCATCGAAGCTTGAGGAAAATCCCACCCTGCTGCGCAACATGCCGTGGGATTCGGACCGGTTCAGGATGGGCCTGCTGGCGTCGAACCCGGTGGGACTGTGCCCGTTCGACCTGATGATGCTGGCGGCGCTGGCGGACGCGCCGGTAGAGACCAGTACCGATCCGGCGCTGCTGGACCATATCGCCGCCCGGTTCGACGCGCTGACCGCGCGGGTGGCAGAGCAACTCGGCGACCCGCGCAACGCATCCATCCTGGATGCGTCCTGCACGGGCATCGCGGATGCCGACTAAGGAAGATGTTCCGGCCGCTCCACGGCCCAGCTAGGCTCGGCCCGACCGACAGATCGGAGCCGACATGGACGCCGCCGCCCCGCTTCCCGAAGCCGCCGACCCGCTGCGGGCCCTCACCGATCTGTCCGACACGCTGGGCCGCGACCTGATCGGGCGCGGTCCGCTGATCGAGAGGTTGCTCATCGGCCTTCTGACCGGCGGGCACCTGCTGGTCGAAGGGGCGCCGGGCCTGGCCAAGACCCGCGCGGTCAAACACCTTGCCGCTGCCGTGGACGGCAGCTTCGCCCGCATCCAGTGCACGCCGGACCTGCTGCCCGCGGACCTCACCGGCACACCCGTCTGGCGCCCGGAAACCGGCACGTTCGACTTCGTGCCCGGCCCGGTCTTTCACAACCTTGTGCTGGTCGATGAGATCAACCGCGCGCCGCCCAAGGTGCAATCCGCCCTGCTGGAGGCGATGGCCGAGAGCCAGGTCACCAGCGGCGCCGAGACGCATGCCCTGCCGGACCCGTTCCTTGTCGTCGCGACCCAGAACCCGATCGAGCATGACGGCACCTTCCCCTTGCCGGAGGCGCAGCTCGACCGCTTCATGCTTCACGTGGTCGTCGACCTTCCCGACATGGCGACAGAGCGGCGCATCCTCGATCTGGTCGAGGCCGAAGCGCGGGGCGAGGTCTCCGCCCTCGCGGTCCTGCCCATGGACGTGGTGCGCCAGGCCCGGTCCGCGATCGCCCGCGTCCATATCGCCCCGGCCCTCAAGGACTATATCGTGCGGCTGGTGGGGGCGACGCGCGCCGGCACGTTCGCGGTTGAGATCGAGCACGCGGTCTCGCCCCGCGGCTCCCTGGCCCTCGCATCGGGGGCGCGGGCGATGGCCTGGCTCAGCGGGCGCGACCACGCGGTGCCGCAGGATGTCGCGGACCTGGCCGTCGAGGCGCTGGCCCACCGCATGGTCCCGACATGGCGGGCGGTCAGCGAAGGGCGCACGGCGCGCGCCATCGTCGCGGACCTGCTCGACCGGGTGGAGCCGCTGTGAGCGCGGTATTGGAGGCGCCCGGCGTCGCGCTCGATGCCGATGCGCTCATCGGGGCGGAATTCCTGGCCCTGCGCCACCGGGGACGGGACCGCCGGCTGTCGTCGCTTCCCGGCGGTTTCGCCACGCGGCGGCGCGGGCAGGGGCTGGAACTGGCCGACATCCGCGCCTATCAGCCCGGCGACGATGTGCGCCACCTGGACCGCAGCGCCACGGCGCGTACCGGGCGGCCCCATGTGCGCACCTTCCAGCAGGAGCGCGACCGGCTGACGCTGCTGGTCGCCGACATGCGGCCCGCCATGCTCTGGGGGACGGGCCGGGCGCTGTGTTCGGTGGCCGCGGCAGAGGTTCTGACCCTGATCGGCTGGGAGGCCGTGGCGACGGGCGGGCGGGTCGCTCTGTTCGTCGCGGGCGCCGAGGGGCCGGTGGCGCTGCCGTTCCGCGGCCGGCGCCGCGGCATGGTCGAGGTGATCGGCGCGCTTGTCGCGGCCCACCGCGCGGCACTCCGGGGCGCCGCCCGGGGCCGCCGGACGGACCCGCCCCTGGCCACGGCGCTGGCCCCGCTCGACCGGCTGGCCCCGACCGGAAGCGAGGTCGTCCTGGCCTCCAGCTTCGAGGCGCGTGGTGAAGGGCTGGGCCCCCTGTTCGACCGCCTCGCGCAGCGGCGCAGTCTCGATCTGATCCATATCCGCGACGGCAGCGACAGGTTGCCCGCCGGTGCCTACCCGATCCGCGCCGGACCGCTCCGGCGCCGGGTCAACCTAGGCGCGGCGCCCGTCCCCGCCGCAGAGCCCACGCTGGAAGGGCATCCGGTCCGCCACCTCTCCGCCGATACGACGACCGAGGGCCTGGCGCGCGACCTGGCGCTGGGCGGGGACCGCTGACATGGACCGCGCGCTGACCGAGGCCGCGCTTCTCTCCGCTCTCCCGGACCCGCGCCTGCCGGCGGAGGCGGCGGGCGGGCTGGCGGCGGACCTGCTGCTGGGCCTTGCCATCGGGCTTCTCGCGGCCGCCCTGATCGGCGCGGCCGTCCGTTTCGCGCGGCGTCCCGCCGTTCGGCCCCGTCCCGAACCCGCGGGGGCGGACGACCGCCGCCTGCTGCTCCTGCACCGTCTCAAGCGCGCCCATCCAGAGCGGTACGCCGCCCTGACGTCCGGCCTCTACCGGCCCGGCGGGATGCCGGACGAGGCGACGTTGCGCAGGTCTCTCTCCCGATGATCGACCTTGCCACGCCGCTGGCGCTGCTGGCCCTGCCGGTGCCGCTTCTGGCGCGGCTCTTGCCGCGCCGGGCCGGGCGGGGGGCGGCGCTGATCCTGCCCGCCGGCACCGCCGCCGCGCTGCTGGACCGCGCCGCGCCGTCGCGCGCGGGGCGGACCCGGGGCCAGGCGGGCTGGTGGCTCGCCTGGGCGTGCCTGGTCCTGGCGCTGGCCGGTCCGCGCCAGCTTGTCCCGGTGGACGCGCTGCCGGTCTCCGGCCGGGACCTTGCGATTTCCCTCGATCTGTCCGGCTCGATGGTCAGGGACGATTTCGCCCTGGACGGTGCGCCGATGACCCGGCTCGACGCGGTCAAGCGCGTCGGCGCCGAATTCGCCCGCCGCCGGGCCGGGGACCGCCTTGCGCTGATCCTCTTCGGGTCGGAGGCCTATTACGCCGCCCCCTTCACCTTCGACACGGAGGCGGTCGCCCGCCGTATCGAAACCGCCGAGATCGGGATTTCCGGCCGCGCCACCAACATCTCCGACGGGCTGGGCCTGGCGCTCAAGCGGTTGGCGCGGTCCGACGCGCGGACCCGCGTCGTCGTGCTGCTGTCGGACGGGGTGAACAACGCGGGCGCCACGAACCCGCGCGGGGTGGCGGAACTGGCCGCGTCCATGGGCGTGCGGGTCCATACCATCGCGCTCGGGCCGCGCGACGTCGCCGGCGCGGAGGCGGGCGAGCGTGGCGTGGTGGATGCGGCGACCCTGCGCTCGGTCGCCGAGATTTCCGGCGGCGAGGCGTTCCGCGTACGCACGCTGGGGGATCTGGAGACTGTCGCGGAGGCGCTGGACCGGCTGGAGCCCACCGCCGGGGACGGGCTGGCGGCAGAGGTGTTCCGCCCGCTCTGGCTCTGGCCGGCGCTCCTTGGCACGCTGACCTGCCTCTGGCTCGGCTGGCGGGGGGAGGCGCAGGCATGACCCGTCCGTGCGCCCGATGGACCCGGCATGCGGGTCCGCCTCGGGGCCGTGCTCCGCTGCGGCCGGGTTGCGCGCGCCGCCGGCCTGCCGCTCCCCGGCCGGCGGCCGTTCGCCCCGCGCGCTGTCCCCGTCGCATCCCCGTCGGCCCGATGCCGCCGTGCCCGCATCTGGCCTGTCCGTGTCCCCTGCGGTGCGGCTCCGCCGCTCTCCCCGCTGCCGCCGCCGGATGTCGCCGTGGCGGGCATCCGCGCGGCGCCGCGTCCGATACCGGCGAACCCGCCCGCAAGGGGGAGGTGGCGCGGTGAGCCTCGATCTGACCTTCCTGCGGCCGCTGTGGTTGCTGGCCCTGCCGCCGGTCGCCGCCTTCGGCTGGTGGCTCTGGCACCGGGAGGGCGCGCTGGGGGGGTGGCCCGGGGCGCTGGGCGCGGACAGGATCGCCGCCCTGCGCGCGCTGGGCCGGGTGGACCCGGGGACCGGCCGGGCGCGTCCGGTCGCCCTGCCTGTGGCCATCGCACTCATCGTTCTGGGCCTGGCCGGACCGTCGGTCGAGCGGCGCGACCGGGCGGCGTTCCGCAATCTCGACGCGGTGATGCTGGTGGTGGACGCGTCGCCCTCGCTGGCCGGAGGCCCCGCCTGGCCCGGGATCCAGGCGACGGGGCAGGCGGTGCTTGCATCGCTCGGGTCGCGCCCGGCGGGGATCGTGGTCTTCGCCGGAGACGCCTATGTGGCGACCGACATCACGGCGGAGCGGCGGGAGCTGAGCCAGACGCTGACGCTGATCGACGCGGACACCGTCCCCGATCCCGGCAGCCGCCCGGAGCGCGGCCTTGCCCTTGCGGCCGGCATGCTGGCGGAGGCGCAGGTGCTGTCGGCGGATGTGGTCCTGATGACCGACACCGGCGGCGCACCGGTGCTGGACCGGCTCGCCCGCTTGCCCGCGGGCACCCGCGTCGCCGTCGTCGCGCCGGAGCTCACGCCAGAGATCCAGGCCATCGCCAGGGCCGCCGGCGGCGCGGCCTTCGCGGCCGGCGCGCCGCGCGACCTGGTCCGATGGCTGGCGGAGGGGCGGCCCGGCGCGCTGGTCCGGCAGGACTATCCGCTGCTGTTCCGGACCGACCTTGGCCGCTGGCTCATCGCGCTGGCGCTGGTTGCCCTGCTGCTGGCCTTTCCGAGGAGACCGGCATGAGGGTCGCGGTCCTGCTCGGACTGGGCACACTGGCCCTGGCGCTGTCGCTGGCCCTGGGGGGCCTGGCGCCGGCGGCACGGCTTGCCATGACCGCAGGCGCGCCGGGGGCCGCGGCGGCGCTGTTCGCCGATCCGGCCTGGCGCGGCGCCGCGCTGATGCGGGCCGGCCGCCACGCCGCCGCGGCAGAGGCGTTCGCGGCGGCGGGGGACCGCTATGGAGAGGGCCTGGCGCTGGCCCGGACGGGGCGCTACGCGGCGGCGCTGGAGGCGCTCGACCTTGCCCGCGCCGGGGGCGACCGGGATGCCGCCGCCGCCTTCGACCTGGTCGCCGCCTTCTATGCCGGTCTCGAACTCGCCCCGGATGCCGTCGTCTCCTGGGCGAACACGTCGAAGGACGGCCCGACCGTCGCCGCCTCGGTCGGGAAAGGCAGCGGCCGGGCGACCTCGACGGGGGACGAGGCGCGGAACGCGGGCGCCTCCATCGACCTGCCCGAAGTCGCCAGCCGCGGCCGGCTGGGCGTCCGCCGGGTGTTCGACGACCGGTTCATGGCCGCGACACCGCGCTGGCTGGCCACGCTGGACGATGTGCCGGGCGCCTATCTGGGGGCGCGCATCGCCTTCGAGCACAAGGCGCGGCAAAAGGCCGGCCTGTCCCCCCCGCCGCCAAAGGACCCGGAATGAGGGTCCTGCTCCTTGCGCTCCTGCTGCTGGCGCCGACGCTCGCCGCTGCCCAGACCCGGGACGTGAAACCCGGTGAGCTGACCCTGTCGGTTAGGCTGGAATATCCCGATCGCCCGGTGATCGAGGGCGCGCTGGTGCTGCTGACCGTCCACGGCACCTACCGGCGGCATATCACCCTGGAAAGCCTGACGCAGCCCGGTCTGGACGGTTTCAACTGGTTCCAGCTGGGTGAGGACCAGTGGTATGAGACCACGGAGCGCGGCAAGCGGGTCAAGAACTTCAAGCGCCGGATCGCGCTCTATCCCAACGCCTCCGGGCCGGTCACCATCGGGCCGTTCGTCCATGAGCTGACCCTGACCGACGAATCCGACGACTGGTTCGCCCATGCCGTCGCCTCCGCGCCCCTGACGCTGGACGTGGACCCGGCATCGGCGGGAGAGGATTGGTGGTTTCCCGTGCGCGACCTGAAAATCTCCGATAGCTGGTCCAACCCGCCGGACCAGCTGGCGCCGGGGGAGGGCGTGCTGCGGGTGATCCGGCTGGAGGCCGTGGGCGCCTCGCCGGACATGATCCCCGAGATGCCGGAACTGACCTCGCCCTCGGCGATGATCTACCCCCATCCAGAGGCGCGGCTGGTCGAACTGTCGCCGGAGGGGCCGGTGACCATCGCCTTCTGGCGCTGGACGATCCAGCCGACCAACGCCGTCTCCGCCATCGTCGAGCCCATCGACCTGCGGTATTTCGACACCGCGACGGGGCAGTTTCACGATGTGGTGATCTCTGCCCAGCGGATCGCCTACGACGCCGCGGAACCGGCCCCGGACGCGCCGGCGGCGGCGCAGGGGCCGGCGCGGCTGTCGGGCCTGCCGACGGCGCTCGCGGCGCTTGTGGCCATGGCTGCGGGGCTCTATGCGCTCTGGCCCGCGACGGGACTGTCGCTGGCCGCCGCGCGGCGCCGCATTCCGCGGCTCGATCCGCTTGAGCGCGGCATCGTGCGCGCGCTTCGCGACCGGGACGCCCGGGGGTTGCGCCGCGCACTGGCGGCGCGGGCGAAGGCCGACGGCCTGGCCCCGCCGCCGGGACTGGCACGGCTCGACCGGCACCTTTTCGCGGCCCGCCCGGACCCGGTCGATCTGGACCTGGCCGCGCGGGAACGGTCCGTGGCGCCGGACATCTGACGCGATGCGACACCTCGAAGCTTGAAGCCCGGGCGGATCAGCGTAACCTGTCCGCGGGAGGAACTCGACATGAATGATCCGTCAACGGCGACGTTGCGGGGCGTCAGCGACGTTCTCATCGTCGACGATCATCCGCTGTTCGCGGAGGCGCTTGCGCTTGCCGTGGAAGAGGCCTGCGATCCTTGCCGCACCGTCATCGCCACAAACGTGTCCGACGCGCTCGACCTGCTGGGCCGGGACCCGCCGCACCAGCTGATCCTGCTGGACCTGAACCTGCCCGATTCGGAAAAGCTGTCGGCCTTCGACCGGATCCGCGACGCGGCACCCGGCCTGCCGATCCTGGTCGTGTCGGCCTGGGCGACGGAAGAGACCATCGCCCGTCTGATCGCCAAGGGGGCGGCCGGTTTCATGCGCAAGGAGGATTCGGCCGATGTGCTGCACACGGCCATGGCGCATGTGCTGAACGGACGGGTGTTTACCTCCGGTGCGCCGCGCGTCGCCCCGCAGGATGCGGAGGCCGGCGATCTGGCCGAGCGGCTCGCCGGGCTGACCAGACAGCAGGCCCGCATCATGAAGCTGATCTGCGACGGCAAGCCGAACAAGCAGATCGCCTATGAGATGTCGCTGGCAGAAGCGTCGGTCAAGGCGCATGTGACCGCGCTGCTGCGGCGGCTGGGCGTGCGGACCCGCACCCAGGTGGCCGTCCTGGCGCGCGCCGCCGGGGAGGATGAGGATCCGCCCCGCATCGCCGCGGGCTGAGGGACATGCTCGACGCGCCCCGGCGGCCGCGTTTCATCGCCTGCGGGACCTCGCGCCTCGCCGATCCGGAGGCCGCTCTGGCAGAGGCCGCCGCCGCGCTCGACCCGGGCGCGGCGGGGCTCGTCCTGATGCTGGCCCCTCTGAACGCCGACACGGCCGCGCTGGCCCGCGCGGTCCCGGCGGCGCTGCCAGGCGTGCCCGTGGTGGGCGCGGTGACGCCCGGCCAGATCACGCCGCTGGGGTATGAGACCGGCACGCTGGCGCTTCTGGCCCTTCCGCGGGCGCATTTCCGGACCGCCGTCCTGCGTATCCCCGACCTCGACCGCATGTCCATCAAGGCGGTGACCGACGCCGTTCAGGCCCGCGACCGCGCGTTCCGCCGCGCCCAGGGCACCCGGCGCCTGGCGATCTGCCTGGCCGATGGGGCCGCGCGCAAGGAAGAGATGCTGATTTCGACCCTCTCCTCGGCGCTGGGGGACACGGAGGTGTTCGGCGGCTCGACCGGCGCGGTGTTCCACGAAGGCGCCTTCCATGGCGGGGCGGCGCTGTGCCTGCTGGTCGAGACCGACCTGCGCGTGTTCGGCACCGGCTTTACCCATGTCCTGCCGACCGAGCAGGATCTGGTCGCCACCGATGCCGTCCCGGAGCGCCGCCTGGTGCGAGAGCTTAACGGCGCCCCCGCCGCCACCGAATACGCCCGCCTGATCGGCTGCCGCCCCGCCGACCTCGGACCGCGCGTCTTTGCCGACAACCCGATCCTGGTGCGCCACGGCGCGCAGCATTTCGTGCGCGCCGTCGCCGCGGTCGAGGACGGCGACGCGCTGTCCTTCCTGGCCTCCATCGACGACGGGGAGATCCTGACCCTGGGGCGCGGACAGGGCATCGTGTCGGCGCTGGAAACCGGTCTGGACCTGCGCACCGGCACCGGGGCAGAGCCGGATTTCGTTCTGGGATTCGACTGTATCCTGCGGCGGATCGAGATCGGCCAGAAGGCGCTCGAATCCGAGGTTTCGGCCATCTTCCGGCGCCACCGCGTGCTGGGCATGAACACCCTGGGCGAGCAATACTGCGGCCGGCACCTGAACCAGACCTTTGTGGGACTGGCCTTCTATCCGCCCCAGGGCAACCCGCCGCCATGATCGACCCGACCGAGCCTCAGGACGTCCAGATCGCCCGCCAGGCGCGGATCATCGACGCGCTGATGCGTCGCGCCCGCCGCGTGTCCGAGCAGGAGACCAGCAGCCAGGGCACGTTCCGCTCGGCCATCGAGTTGCAGGGGCAGGTCTGGGCACGCACCCGCGACCTGGAGCGCGCCACCTCGGAACTGGAGACGCTGCGCGTGGACCGCGCCCGCGCGCGCCGGATGCTGGCCCAGTCCGTCTCTGCCATGGAGGACGGCTTCGCGCTGTTCGTCGACCGGCGGCTGGAGATCTGCAACGAACTTTTCCGCCGCCTGCTGCCCGACCTGACCGAGCATATCCGCCCCGGCCTGGCCCTGACCCGCTATATCGACGCGGTGCGTACCAGCGCGTCGGTCGTCTCCCGCGACGGGGCGCCCGGGGCGGACGGGTTCGGCACCATGGTGGTGGAACTCGCCGGCGATCGCTTCTTCCAGATCAGCGCCCGGCGCAGCGGGTCCGGCGACGCGCTGGTGTCGCAGACCGACATCTCCACGATCCTGCGCCAGAACCGGTCCGAACGGGCCGACCTCATCGACATGCAGAGCCACTACGTCAAGGCGGCGTTCGAGCATGTGGATTCGGGCCTGTGCACGTTTTCCAGGGACGGTGAGCTGATCCTGAACAATGCCCGCTTCCGCGCGCTGCTGGACCTGCCGATGAGTGCGCTGCAAAAGGGCCGCAGGCTGGAGGACGTGATGCGCCACGTCATGGAACGCGGCCTGATCGCCAATGCCGATGAGCTGGAATTCGCCAGCTGGCAGGCGGAACTGCGGCGCGGCGGGCACTTGCGGCGACGGCTGCGGCACGTCTCCGGCCGGGTGCTGCGGCTCGACGCGCACACGCTGCCCGACGGCGGGTTCATCCTCGACCTCGACGACATCTCGCTGGAGGCGCGCCACGCCAGCATGCTGGAGCAGCGTGTCGCCGCCCGCACCGCGGAACTGACCCGCGCCAATGCCCGGCTCCGCGCCCAGTCCGAGGCGCAGACCCGCGTGGAGGAAGAGCTGCGCCATGCCCGCGACCGGGCGGAGGCGGCGGTGTCGTCCAAGACCCGCTTTCTGGCCGCCGCCAGCCACGATCTGCTGCAACCGATCAGCGCCGCGCGGTTGCTGATCGGCTCTCTGGCGCGCAAGGCGCGCGGCACCGACCTGTCCACCACCGTCGACCACCTGGGGCAGTCCTTCGAATCGATCCAGCATCTGCTGGAGGCGCTCCTGGACATCTCCCGGCTCGACAGCGTGGAGCGCGCGCTGGAGCCCGCGCCCGTCGCGCTCGGCCCGCTCCTCGACCGCATCGCGCGCACCTACCGGCCCGTGGCCGACGGGCGCGGCGTGGGGCTGCGCGTGGTCGGCTGCGACGCCACCGTGGAAAGCGACGCCGACTACCTCCAGCGCTCGCTTCAGAACCTGGTGGTGAACGCGATCAACTACACGGGCGCCGGCGGACGGGTGCTGGTCGGATGCCGGCGCGCGGGGCCTTTCGTCCGCCTGGAGGTCCGGGACACGGGGCAGGGGATCTCCGCCGCCGATCAGGCCCGCATCTTCGATGAGTTCACCCGCGTCGGCGGGTCCGGCCAGCCCCCCGGGATGGGCCTGGGCCTGTCCATCGTCCAGCGGACCTGCCGCCACCTGGGCCACGACCTCACGCTGCGGTCCAGCCCCGGCCAGGGGTCCTGCTTTGCCATCTCCATGGCCCGCAGCGACCGGCCCGCGCCGCCGGCGCCCTCTGCCGCGCCCGGACCGGAGCCGAAGGACGAGACCACCGACCTGATCGTGCTGCTGGTCGAGAACGATCCGTCCCTGCTCTATGTCACCACCGAACTCCTGGAAGGCTGGGGCGCCGGCGTGCTCCAGGCCCGCACCGTGGCCGAGGCGGTCGATGTCACGCGTCAGATCGGCACGGCGCCGGATATCGTTCTGGCCGACTACCATCTGGACGACGGGGCGACAGGGATCGACGCGATCCGGCAGGTCCGCGCAGAGGCGGGGCGCGACGTCCCCGCGATCCTGCTCACCGGCAACCGCTCGGACGGGCTCGGCCCCGACCTTGCCGCGCTGGGCGTGCCGCTGATGGCCAAGCCGGTGGACACCGCACTGCTCAGGCGCCGGGTCGCGGCGATGACGGCGGAGGCCGGGTCCCGGACCGACAAAGGTCTCAGGTGACCGCCGCGTGCGACCCTCTACTCTGCGGGATGACTCGCATGGGGATCCACATGAGACGCATCATCGCCGCCGGTCTTGCGATCGCCCTTCCGCTGGCCGCCGCGGCGGCGGAAACGACGACGGCCTACGACCTGCTGTTCCGCAACGGCACCCTCGACGCGCTCGACCGGGACCGCGCGCTGGTCTACGACCGCACCGTTTCCAATGCGCTGAACGGCACGGCCGCGGACCGCGACACCGGCCGCGTCGTGCTGGACATCGACCAGCCCGCGGACGGCCCGGAGACGGTGGACATGACCTTCCGCAAGGACGGCAAGTTCCGGGGGCTGGGCAGCTTTCGGGCCAGCGTCGGCAATCCGATGATCATGTATTTCTATGAGACCACGGTCCGCGACATGGCCGAAAGCGCAGGCGGCTCTCCCTTCTACATCCGCAACCGGATCAAGGACGCCCTGACCGTCCCGCAGGAGGTCCGGACCGCGACGGCCGACTTCGACGGCACCACCATCGACGTGCAGCGGGTGACGCTGAAACCCTTCGCCGACGATCCCAACCGCGATGCGATGCAGGGGTTCGGCGACCTGGAGATGACCGTGACCATGTCCGACGCGATCCCGGGCTGGTATCTGTCATTGGAGGCGGAGGTGCCCGGTGCCTCCGGTCCGGTGTATTCCTCGACCCTCCGCTTCGCCGGGCTGGAGGATGCCGAATGATCCGCCTTGCCACGCTGGCCCTTCTGGCGGCCGCGCCCGCCGCGGCCCAGACCGTCGCCGACCGGCTGAACGACTATCCCACGGAGGCGCGCGCCGACTACGTGTTCGGCTGCATGGCCGCCAACGGCCAGCGCCGCGACGTGCTTGCGAAATGCGCCTGCTCCATAGACGAGATCGCCGCCATCCTGCCCTATGAGACCTACGTAGAGGCAGAGACGGTTCTGTCCATGCGTCTGACGGGGGGGGAGCGGATGGCCGTGTTCAACAGCGCGGCAGAGGCGAATACCCTGGTCGCGGACCTGCGCCGCGCCCAGGCGGAGGCAGAGATCGTCTGTTTCTAGGCCGCGCCGGTCCGTCAGCCGTCCAGCGACTTCGGCAGCGTGCGTGCGAAGGTGTTGCCGTCGGTATCCGTCGCCCGGACGGTCAGCGCCGCGGCGCCGTTGTCGTCATAGCTGAACCGGAACACCGGGTTCTCGCTGATCGAGATCCCGCCTTCCATGGTGAACAGCAGGTCGTCGCCCTGCCGAACCTCCAGCGTGTCGATGAACTGCGCCCCGATGAACAGTTGCGTGACCTGGTCGCGCTGGAGCCCGGAATAATTCGGGTGGCGGATCATGATCTGCGCCTCGCGCCGCGGCGTGTTCACCGCCGGTGTGTCGGCCGCGAACTGGCGCAGGCGCATCTGCCCCAGGGTGCTCAGCGCCGATTGCGGATCGCGCGATGCAGGCGCCGAGCAGCCGCCCGAGGCTTTCACGAAGCGGCCCGCCATATAGGCGCCGTCGGCCGTGTCGGCGATGACGCGGACGTTGGAATACTGGTTCACGCGGACCCGCATCTCGAAGTCGATGGGCCCCATGGCGTCGCCGAAGGCGAAGGTGGCGGCCAGCGGAGCCGGGTTCTCGTCGATCACGACGGTCACGCCCTCGATCTGCAGCGACGGGTCGGTCTGGCGGATCACCACCGGCACCGTGGCCGCGTCGTTGGCGCGGTAGGGGGCGTCGACCGTGAAGAGATCGCTGCCGTCCTGCAAGACGGTGTCGCCGACGATATCGCCGCGGAGCATGTCCCATGTCTCGCCGTCGGCGAGCGGATTTTCCTGGGCGAAACCCGGCGTCGTCAGAGACAGGGCGGCGGCGATGACGTAAGACAGGCGCATGGGTTGCTCCTCCGGGTGCAACGAGATCCCGCGATCATGCCCGAAAACCGGGCAGATCCATAGCCCTCCTTAAGGAGCGGTCCGACAGGAGCCCCGCATGTTCGAGGCCGTGATACTGATCTGCGCCGCCGCGGGCGCCCCCTGCGAAGAGGCGCTGGTACCCGGATTTTCGGCCCCGACCCCGGCCGGATGCGAGGCCGCGCTGACCGGCGGCGTGGATCTGCCCGCCTGGCCGGACGCCCGGGTCGCCGGCGAGCCGGCGTGCCGCGAAGCCGGCCAGATGCTTGAGTTCAGGGAGGTTTCTCCCGGCCTCTTCGTCCATCGCGGGCAGATCGCCGAATGGAACCGGGAAAACCGCGGCGATATGTCCAACATCGCCTTCGTCGTGGGCGACAGCGCGGTTGCGGTGATCGACAGCGGCTCGGCCCGCTGGATGGGAGAGGCCGTTCTGCGGTCCATCCGCGCGGTGACCGACCTGCCGGTCACTCACGCGATCGTGACGCATATGCACCCCGACCACGCCCTGGGCGCCCGCGTCCTTGCGGCGGCGGGCGCGAAGGTGGTCGGCCATGCCGCGCTGGACCGCGCCCTTGCCGATCGGGCCGCGACCTATCTGGAGCGCCTGTCGATCCAGGCCGGGGCCGATGTCGCGCTGGGCACCGGCGTCGCGCCGGTGGACATGGCCGTAGAGGACGTGCTGCGGATCGACCTCGGCAACCGCGAACTGGAGATCCGCGCCTGGCCGCTCTCGCATACCGGGACCGACGTGACCGTGCTCGACCGGCAGAGCGGGGCGCTCATCGCCGGAGACCTCGTGTTCGATACGCACGCGCCGTCGCTCGACGGATCGCTGGTCGGCTGGCAGGCGGTGACGGCCGACCTGGTCGCCACCGACCTGACCGCCGTCGTGCCGGGACACGGGACCGCCTGGCTCGACTGGCCCGACGGCGCCACGGCGCAGGCGCGCTATCTCGACGTTCTCGCGCGGGATACCCGCAGGGCGATCCGCGACGGCCTTCCGCTCAGCGCCGCGGTCGATACCATCGCCGGCTCGGAGGCCGACGCGTGGGCGCTGTTCGACGTCTTCAACCCCCGCAATGCCACCGTCGCCTTCACCGAACTGGAATGGGAGTGAGACGCGCCCGGACGACCCTCCGGTGGAGGGTCGTCAGCGTCGAACGCCCGAGCCGCAAGGCGAGGGACAGCGCCCGGACGACCCTCCAGTGGCGGGTCGTCAGCGTCGAACGCCCGAGCCGCAAGGCGAGGGGCCAGCGCCCGGACGACCCTCCGGTGGCGGGTCGTCAGCGTCGAACGCCCGAGCCGCAAGGCGAGGGGCCAGCGCCCGGACGACCCTCCGGTGGAGGGTCGTCAGCGTCGAACGCCCGAGCCGCGATGCGACGGCCAGCGCCCGGACCACCCTCCGGTGGCGGGTCGTCAGCACCCGTTCGCGTGAAGCATCGCGCGCCTTGCCCGCCCGGATCCCGCGCAGACCAGGATCTTTCGCCGAAAGAGGGCGCCGTTACCCCGACGCCGCGGCCTGGAGCATCTGCGCGATGGCATAAAGTCGCTTTTCCAGCAGGACCGGAGTCTCGCAGACATAGGTGATCGACTTCTGCCGATCGGTGTAGATGCGCTCGTCCCAGTCGATCTTTTCCTCCAGCGTGTCGAGCCGGTCGAAATCCGGATCGTCCCGGGCAGAGATGGTATCGAACTCCGACCTTGCCGCGTCGATGCGCGCGGCAAGGTCGGCCTGGCCCAGGGACATGTCCGCGATCCCGCCGATGATCCGCGTGCGGCGTTGCGCCAGCCGCCGGAAACTCTCGGCAAAGACCCGGCCCATGAGGTCGACGGACGCGCCATGCGCGGACACGAAGCGGTCGATCGCGGACCGCATCTCGTCCTCGCCGACGCGGCGCAGGGCCAGGGTCGCGCCCAGGGTCTCGACCGCGTCGGCCAGATCGCCCTCCAGCGCCGTGTCCGGAACCGGCTCCGGCCACATCAGCCCGATCGACAGCCGCTCGACCTTGCGCTGCACGCAGGGCCAGGTGGGGTCCGAGAAATCCTCGGCCGCGGCGGGGGCGGACCAGGCCAGGAGCCCTGCGGCAAGCGCATTGGAAAGGATTCGGATCATGGCGTCCTCCTCAGGCGCGCAGGATGCCGCCCCGCCGGGCGGCTGTCCACCGCGGTATGAGGTGCGACCATACCAACCAAGGTCTGCATTGTGCGCGACGGTATGCGCCCGGATTATCGCGGTCATGACGTCGCCCCGCCACGGGCGGCCAGGGAGGTGTACGTATGCGGACTCGCGCCGCGGTGGCCCTTGAGGCCGGCAAGCCGCTGGAAGTGATGGAAGTGAACCTGGAGGGTCCGAAGGCGGGCGAGGTTCTGGTCGAGATCAAGGCGACGGGCCTGTGCCACACGGATGAGTTCACGCGGTCTGGCGCGGACCCGGAGGGGGCGTTTCCGGCGATCCTGGGCCATGAGGGCGCGGGCGTGGTGATGGAGGTGGGCGAGGGGGTGACCAGCGTCCGGCCCGGCGACCACGTGATCCCGCTCTACACGCCCGAATGCCGGACCTGCGAGTACTGCCTGAACCCCAAGACCAACCTCTGCCAGGCGATCCGCGAGACGCAGGGCAAGGGCGTGATGCCCGACGGCACCTCGCGGTTCAGCATGGATGACGGCACGCCGATCCTGCACTACATGGGCTGCTCGACCTTCGCCAACCACACGGTGCTGCCGGAGATCGCGCTGGCCAAGGTGAACCCGGACGCGCCGTTCGACAAGATCTGCTACATCGGCTGCGGGGTGACCACCGGCATCGGCGCGGTGATCAACACCGCCAAGGTCGAGCCGGGCTCCCGCGCGGTGGTGTTCGGGCTGGGCGGCATCGGTCTGAACGTGATCCAGGGGCTGCGGCTGGTGGGCGCCGAGATGATCGTCGGCGTGGACATCAATCCGGCGCGCAAGGAGATGGGCGAGCGCTTCGGCATGACCCATTTCGTCAACCCCAACGAGGTCGAGGGCGATCTCGTCCCGTATCTGGTGGACCTGACCAAGGGCGGCGCGGACTATTCGTTCGAATGCATCGGCAAGACGCCGCTGATGCGCCAGGCGCTGGAATGCTGCCACAAGGGCTGGGGCGAGAGCGTCATCATCGGCGTCGCCGGCGCGGGCGAGGAAATCTCGACGCGGCCGTTCCAGCTGGTCACCGGCCGGGTCTGGCGCGGCTCTGCCTTCGGCGGCGCGCGGGGCCGGACCGACGTGCCCAGGATCGTGGACTGGTACATGGCCGGCAAGATCGAGATCGACCCGATGATCACCCACAAGCTCACCCTCGACGAGATCAACCACGGCTTCGACCTCATGCACGAGGGCAAATCCATCCGCGCCGTGGTGGAATACTGAAAGGGGCTGCGGATTTGACATCGCGCGTCGCAAGGCGCAGGCCGTGGCCAAATCGTCCCCGTCCACGCGGTGGGGATGCCGTTGGAAAGGCCCTCCCATGACACAACGCGAGCGACCGCTCTATGCCGTTCTGATCGACGCAGACAACATCCCTGCGAAATACGCGGCACCGATCCTCAAGGAAATCACCAAGTTCGGTGAGCCGGCGCTGCGCCGGGTCTATGGTGACTGGTCGTCGGGCCGGTTGTCGAACTGGTCCAAGGTCGTCCGCGACCTGGGACTTGTCGCCCATCAGGAAACGGCCAACACCGTGGGCAAGAACGCCAGCGACATCGGCCTGGTGATCGACGCGATGGACATCCTGCACACCGGTCGCTTCGACGGCTTCGTGCTGGTCTCTTCCGACAGCGACTTCACGGCGCTGGCCAACCGGGTGCGGGAGAACGGCCTGGACGTCATCGGCATCGGCGAGAAGAAGGCGCCGGAGGCGCTCCGGAACGTCTGCAACCGCTTCATCCTGATCGAAAACATCGTCGATGAGCCGGTGCAGCCCAAGTCCGAGGATTCAGGCCGCGCGCCTGCCGGAAAGATTTCGCCGATCGAGGCAGTGCCCCTAATCCTGCAGGCCATGGACCGGATCGAACAGGACGACGAATGGTACGCACTGGGCCAGCTCGGTCAGTACATCACTGCCGAGCATCCGGATTTCGACACGCGAACCTACGGCAAGCGCAAGCTGTCGGATCTCGTCACGGATCTGAAGCGGTTCGAGACCAAGAAGGTCGGCAACCAGCTCCACCTGCGCCGGATGGACTGACGCTTCAGACGCCGTAGCGCGCCAGCCAGGTTTCGACCGCCCCATCCAGTATTCGCCTGCGGTCGGCCTCACTCACCTCGGGCTGGATGCGCAGGCAGAGGCGGGGAAACACCTCGGCCTTGCACAGTTCCGCGAACTGGTGGGCCGCAAGGGTCCTGTCCTCTATGGCAAGCTCTCCGCGCGCTGTTGCCGCCACGAAATAGCTGGTCATCAGCTTTTCCATCAGCCCCGGGCCGTTTTCCCAGAAGGCGCGACCAAGCTCCGGAAACCGCTCGCTTTCCGCGACCGAGATCCGGAACACCTGCTGCCCGGTCTCCGACAGCATGAACTCCATCAGCGCCGCGCCCGCACGGGTCAGGAACTCGCGCGGCGGGCAGCCGAAATCGAGCTGCTCGATCACTTCGCCTGCCTGGCGGCGACATTCGGCGCAGGCGACCTCTACGAACAGCAGGCGCTTGTCGGCAAAGTAGCTGTAAAGCGTGGCTTTCGAGACGCCGGCGCATTTCGCGATCGTATCGACGCTGGCGCCTTCGAAGCCGTCGGCCATGAACACCTCTCTGGCGCCCTCGATGACCTGGTCGTATTTCCGACCCTTCTTGATCTGCGCGTCAACGTTCATGCGGCCCGACCCTTTACACTGCACCAGACGATAGCCGCAAATATGGCCGTGCGGCAACGGCAACCCCCGTCCAAGAGGTGAGGCGGACAGAACGCCGGATCAAGGGGATCCCAGGGTCACCTGTCCCGCGCGACCGGGCAGGAGGGGACTTTGCAGGATGCCGGGATCTGGCGGGCGACGGCGGGCCGGTCGACTGCGATGGATATCTGCTGGCCCGGCGGAAGACCGGGAGCCGACAGAGAACCCGCAAGCGCGGCGCAAGTGAGGAAGGTGAAATTCACGAGAAACTTCCGAGGCGTAACAAAACTGAACTGTTCTGTTCATTTAAGCCGTGCAGCGCATCCCACAAGTAGCGTCCGAACCGATCGGTTCACTGTTGCGGATTGTCTCTCGGGGTCGGGGGAATTAGAAGCGTTCTAAACTGGAGGGCCTCAATGCTTCGGACACTTTCTCGTCGCAGATTCGCGGATCTGACCGAACAGGAAATTCTTGGCCTGGCGATCAGCGCCGAGGAGGATGACGCACAGATCTACCGGATGTATGCGGATCGGCTGCGGGCGGATTATCCGGGGTCCGCGCGTGTCTTCGATGGAATGGCCGCGGAGGAGGACGGTCACCGCCGCAAACTCATTGCACTCCATGAGGCGCGGTTCGGTCCCACGATCCCGCTGATCCGGCGCGAACACGTATCGGGATTCTATGCCCGCCGGCCGGTCTGGCTGATCGAGAACCTGGGGCTGGAGCGCATCCGCGACGAGGCCGAGCGGATGGAGGCCGAGGCTGGCGCCTTCTACGCCAAGGCCGCCGCACGGGTCGCGGATTCGCGGACGCGCGCGCTGCTCGGCGACCTGGCGGCCGCCGAAGCCGGCCATTCCGCCCTGGCCGACACGCTGATCGCCGAACATGTGGACGACACCACCCGCGATGCCGAAGAACGCGAGGCGCATCGCAGGTTCGTTCTGACCTGGGTGCAGCCGGGTCTGGCGGGGTTGATGGATGGATCGGTCTCGACCCTTGCGCCGATCTTCGCGGCGGCCTTCGCCACTGGCGACACCTGGCAAACGTTCCTTGTGGGACTGGCCGCAAGCGTCGGCGCCGGCATTTCCATGGGCTTCACCGAAGCCGCGTCGGATGACGGGCAGATCTCTGGCCGCGGTTCGCCGTTCAAGCGGGGGCTCGCCTCCGGGATGATGACCGCCGTGGGCGGGCTGGGCCATGCGCTGCCCTATCTGATCCCCGATTTCTGGACCGCGACCACTGTTGCCGGCATCGTCGTGTTCATCGAACTCTGGGCCATCGCGTGGATCCAGAACCGGTTCATGGACACGCCGTTCCTGCGCGCCGCGATGCAGGTGGTGCTGGGCGGCGGGCTGGTGCTGGCGGCGGGTGTTCTCATCGGCTCCGGCTGAACGGGCTTGTCCCCCTGGGGGAAACTTCGCAGGAGAGGACCATGATCGCGGTTCTCTTCCAGCTTCTGCCGTTCTTCGCGCTGATCGGCATCGGCATGATTGCGGGTGCCACGGGCATGTTCGACAGCAGGGCCGCGCAGGCGCTGACGAAATTCGTATTCTACTTCGCCCTGTCCGCGCTGCTCTTCCGCTTTGCTGCGGACCTGGATCTGGCAGAGCTTTTCGATCCGGTGGTTCTGGGCGCGTACCTTCTGGCCTCTGTCACAGTCTATGCGGTGACGATGCTGGTAGCGCGGGCCCGCCGCCTCAGCCTGTCCGAAACCGCGGTCGAATGCCAATGCGCCGTTATCGGCAACGTGGGCTTTCTGGGCCTGCCCATGCTGACCATGCTGATGGGCGATGCGGCGGCCGGGCCGATCCTGCAGGTGCTGACCGTGGATCTGGTGGTTTTCGCGTCGCTCATCGTGGTGTTGCTGTCCGTCGCCCGGCAGGGTGCGATCACCCCCGTCGTCGTGGTCCGGGTCGGGCGGGCGGTCATCGGCAACCCGATGATCCTGGCGATCCTGGCGGGGTTCGTCTGGGCCGGTCTGGACCTGCCCCTGCCCGCTCCGCTGGACGACACCCTGCGCCTGATGGGAAACGCCGCGACGCCCGGCGCGCTCTTCGCCATCGGGCTGTCGCTGGCGCAAAAGAGCGCCGAGCGGCTGTCGGTCGCCGCTTGGTTGAGTTTCGCCAAGCTGGTCCTGCACCCGGCCGCCGTGGCGTTCTGCGTGCTGGTGCTGTTCGAGGTGGACGCGTTCACCGCCCGGGTGATGATTTCGGCGGCTGCGCTTCCCGTTGCGGGCAACGTGTTCATCCTGGCGCAGACGTACAACGCGGCGCCGCAGCGGGTTTCGGCGGCGATCCTCGTCTCGACTTTGGTCTCTCTCATCTCCCTGACGGGCATTCTCGCGTTGACGCTGTGAGCCGCAGGCCGTTGTCTTGCGGCGAAATGGACAGAAATCGGAGAACGGTCATGGAAACGAAATCGGAAAACGCAAGCTTCGGCGGGGTGCAGGGGGTCTATACCCATGCCTCAGAGGCCTGCGCCTGCGACATGACCTTCGGCCTGTTCCTGCCGGTAGAGGCGAAAAACGGGCCGGTGCCGGTGCTTTGGTACCTGTCGGGCCTCACCTGCACCCATGAGAACGCCATGACCAAGGCCGGCGCGCAGCAGTTCGCCGCCGAATACGGCATCGCGCTGGTGTTTCCGGACACCTCTCCGCGGGGCGACGGCGTGGCCGATGACGACAGTTTCGACATGGGACAGGGGGCCAGTTTTTACGTCAATGCGACGGAGTCGCCCTGGGCCCGGCATTTCCGGATGTGGGACTACGTGACAAGTGAATTGCCGGACCTGGTCGCACGGGAATTCGCCATCGACACGGAGCGGCAGGCGATCACCGGCCATTCCATGGGCGGGCATGGCGCATTGACCATCGGGATGGGTCTGGGGGCCGAGCGGTTCAAGTCGATCTCGGCCTTTTCGCCCATGTCACGCACCATGGACAGCGACTGGGGGACGCGACAGCTGGGGCTCTATCTGGGAGAGGACCGTACCGGATGGGCGGCTCACGATGCCTCCGAAGTCATGAAGTCCAAGGGCTTCGACGGTCCGGTGCTGGTGGACACCGGCACCGCCGACCAGTTCTGGGACAAGCTCAAGCCCGGCGCGCTTGTCGCGGCCATCGCCGAACGCAGGCAGCAGGCGACATTCCGCCTTCAGCCCGGCTATGACCACAGCTATTTCTTCGTCTCGACCTTCATCGAGGATCACATGCGTTTCCACGCCGAGGCTCTCTACGCGTGATCTACGTGGATGCCGACGCCTGCCCGGTGAAGGCCGAGATCGAATCCGCCGCGACCCGGCACGACACGGCCGTGGCCATGGTATCCAACGGCGGACTGCGCCCGTCCGCCAACCCTCTGGTCCGGATGATCTATGTCTCCGAGGGCCCCGATGTGGCGGATATGTGGATCGCCGAGCGTGCCGGGCCCGGTGACATCGTGGTAACGGGGGACATCCCGCTGGCGGCCAAGGTGGTGGCGGCCGGCGCGCGCGTCCTCAAGCACGACGGTGCTTCGCTGACGGAAAGAAACGTCGGCGAAGCCCTTGCGACCCGGGACCTGATGTCCGACCTCAGGGGGGCGGATCCATTCCGGCAAGGGGGCGGGCGGCCGTTCTCCAAGGCCGATCGCAGCCGGTTCCGCGACGCGCTGGAGCGCGCATTGAGGCAGATCCGGGGAGGGTCGGGATGAAGGTCCAGGCAGTCGTGTTCGACATCGGCAACGTGTTGCTGAACTGGGATCCCGAAGGGTTCTATGACCGGACCATGGGCAAGGTGGCACGGGTGCGCCTGTTCCGCGACGTGCCGCTGACCGAGATGAACCTGGCCATCGACCGCGGGGCGCCCTGGCCGGAGACGGTCGAGCAAACTGCCGCCCACCATCGCCGCTGGTCCAGGGAAGTCATGTTGTGGCGCGACCGCTGGGGCGAGATGGCGGCTCCCTTGATCGACGATAGCGTGGCGCTGCTGCGCCATCTGCGCGGCAAGGGCGTACCGTGCTGGGCGCTCACGAATTTCGGGCGTGAAACGTTTGAGCATGCGCTGACGCTCTATCCCGCTCTGGCTGAATTCGACGGAGCCGTGGTCTCCGGACGGATCGGGATGCTGAAGCCGGAGCCGGGCATCTACGCTGTGCTGGAGCGGGAGATCGGCGTGGATCCCGCCGCGATCCTCTTTACCGACGACCGTCCGGAGAACATCGCCGCCGCAGAGGCCCGGGGGTGGCGGACGCATCTGTTCGACGGGGCCGGCGGGCTTGGGCATCGTCTTGTTTCAGAAGGGCTTCTCCGGGAGACGGAGATCAAGGCGGCCTGATTGCCGCAGCGCGGAACGCCCCGGGTCCCGGCCCCGTTGGACAACCAACGAAGGACAACAGAGGGCTCCGACATGGATCTGGGACTAAAGGGCAAGACGGTACTGGTCACGGGCGGTTCCGGCGGCATCGGGGCCGCTGCGGCGCGTATCCTTCACGACGAAGGGGCGACGGTGCATCTGTCCGATCTCGACCCCGATGCGATCGCGGCGCAGGCCGGAGAGATCGGCCCGGATGTAGGCCATATCGCCGCCGACCTGACCGATACCGACGATATCGCCCGGCTGGGGGATGCGATGAGGGAGGCGGGCGGCATCGACATCCTCGTGCAGGCGGCCGGGGTGACGGGCGCAAAGGGCGATCCGCTGGAGATGGACGACGCGGAATACCACCGCGTCTGGGAAACCAACTTTCTGTCCGCGGTGCGGATGGCCAAGGTCATGATCCCGCAGATGGTCGAGAAAGGCTGGGGCCGGATGGTCTGCGTCACCTCCGAAAACGCGGTCCAGCCCTACTGGGATGAGGCCGTCTACAACACGTCCAAGGCGGCCCTTCTGAACTGGGTCAAGGGCGCCAGCCAGGTGTACGGGCCGAAGGGCGTGCTGATGAACACCGTCGCCCCGGCCTTCATCGAATCGCCCATGACCGACGGGATGATGGAGCAGCGCGCCGACAAGATGGGCGTGTCCGTGGAAAAGGCGGTCGAGACCTTCCTTGAGGAAGAGCGCCCCTATCTCAAGCTGAAGCGCCGCGGCCGGCCCGAGGAGGTCGCCGCCGTCATCGCCCTGCTCTGCTCGGAGCGCGCGAGTTTCACCAACGGATCGGCCTACCGCGTGGATGGCGGCGCGGTCGAAGCCGTCAACACCTGAAAGGAGTGTCCCGATGACAGACCCGAAAATCCCGCCGCAGACCCAGGACACCATGCCCGGACGCGAGAGCGAGATGGACCCCGCACCGGACTGGGCCCCGAAGTTTCCGGGTGTCGGCAAGCTGGACGGCAAGGTTGCGCTGATCACCGGCGGCGACTCCGGCATCGGCCGGGCCGTCGCGGCGCTGTTCGCCCGCGAGGGCGCGAAGGTGGCCATCGCCTACCGAAGCGAGTCCGGCGATGCCGAGGCGACCGGCAAGATCGTCGAGGAAGAGGGGTCCGAAGCGCTGCTGATCGAGGGCGACCTTGGGCAGCGCGACCACGCCGACTCTGCCGTCGCGCAGACAGTCGAGAGGTTCGGCAAGCTTGACATTCTGATCAACAACGCAGCCCAGCAGTACATGGACTGGCCGATCGAGGAGAAGCTGACCGACGAGATGCTCGACGACATGATCTCGTCCAACGTGAAGGCGTATTTCTACGTCACCCAGGCCGCCCTGCCGCATCTCGGATCGGGGGCGGCGATCGTGAACACAACCAGCGTGAACGCGTTCAAGGGCAATGACTCCCTCGTCGGCTACTCGACCACCAAGGGCGCGAACCTCGCATTCTCGCGCTCCATGGCCAGCGGGTTGGCAGAGAGGGGCATTCGCGTGAATGCGGTGGCGCCCGGGCCGATCTGGACGCCGTTCATCCCCGGCACCATGCCCGCCAAGATGGTCGAGGATTTCGGATCCAGCACGCCAATGGGCCGGTGCGGACAGCCGTGGGAAGTGGCGACGGCCTATCTCTTTCTCGCCGGACCGGATGGCAGTTACTACACCGGCCAGACCCTTCATCCGAACGGCGGCATGATCGTTGGGGGATAGATCGTGGCCTGACGCGCCGGCCATCTATGCCGTCTATCCCCGGTCCTTTCTCGACACCACCGGATCGGGGGTGGGCGATCTGAACGGCGTGACAAAGAGGCTCGACCACATCGCCGCGCTTGGCGTGGATGCGATCTGGCTCTGCCCGTTTTTCGTGTCTCCCCTGCACGATGGCGGCTATGACGTGACGGACCATCGCGCCGTCGATCCGCGCCACGGCGCGCTGGAGGATTTCGACCGCCTGGTATCCGCGGCCCACGACCGGGACCTTCTGGTGATGATCGATCAGGTCCACAACCACACCAGCATCGATCATCCCTGGTTCCAGGCATCGCTCGACGGGGACGAGGAGGCGGCCGACTGCTACGTCTGGCGCGATCCCAAGCCTGACGGGACGCCTCCGAACAACTGGCTCAGCCAGTTCGGTCCGCCCGCGTGGACCTGGAACCACCGCCGGCAGCAGTACTATCACCACCAGTTCCTGTCCTGTCAGCCGAATCTGAACCTGCGCCATCCGCGCGTCCAGACCATGTTCCGCGAAACGCTGGAATTCTGGCTGGACCGCGGCGTGGACGGGTTCCGGTTCGACGTGGTGACGGCCTATCTTTTCGACCCGGAGATGCCGGACAACCCGCCGGCGCGTCCCGTCGTCGCGTCCAAGGTGACCGGACCGAACCACAACCCCTATTCCTATCAGGATCATGTCCACGACCTGCTGCCCGGCGACGGCGCGGCCTATACGGAGAACATGCGCCGCTGGGTCGGTCCGGACGTGTTCCTTCTGGGTGAGAGCAACACCGGCAACAATACCGTCGCGATCGCACGCAGTTTTACCGAAGATGGCCGCCTGGATGCCTGCTACACGACCGATCCGCTGTCCAGCGGGCGCGATCCAGTGGCCCTGGCCGATTTCATTCGCGATCTGGACGGCGAGTGGCGCGCGCCGTGGTGGTTCTCTTCCCACGATCATCCGCGGCACGTTTCCGCACTGGGGGACGGTACAACCGAGGCCGCGAAATTCTATGCTGCTCTGCTGACGGTCCTGCCCGGCGCGGCGCTGGTCTTTCAGGGTGAGGAACTGGGTCTGCCCCAGCCGGACCTCACCGAAAAAGAGACGACGGACCCGGTCGACTTGCTCTACTGGCCAGATGCTCCGGGGCGGGAGGGGCCGCGGGTTCCCCTGCCATGGACCGCCGACGCGCCGGCCTTCGGATTTTCGACCGGGACGCCCTGGTTGCCGATGCGCTGGGACCAGGCCCTTTCGGCGGACAGGCAAGAGCAGGATCCCGACAGCGTTCTGCGGTTCTACCGCCGTGCGCTGGAGGTGCGGCGGCGGCTGGGCATCTCCGCGCCGGACCGGGTCGTGCCCGACGCGTCATCCAGCGTTCTGTCGTTGAGGATCGCGAAGGGAGACACCGAATGGCTGGCGGTGTTCAACTTCGCCACCGACGCATCGCTGCCCGTCCCCACCCGCCAGGGCATCGCGCCGGTCTTCGGGACA
Source organism: Palleronia rufa (assembly GCF_000743715.1). Lineage (GTDB taxonomy): Bacteria > Pseudomonadota > Alphaproteobacteria > Rhodobacterales > Rhodobacteraceae > Palleronia > Palleronia rufa. The sequence goes on along the minus strand of NZ_JQEY01000001.1, from coordinate 440,603 downwards.
GGGTGGGACGGACGGCGGCTGGCACCATGGGGTGCCGCGCTGTGGGAGGGAACGGGCGACGTGGCCGACGTGCCCGGCGACTGATCAGTCCCTGGCCGCCGCGCGACGGTAGCCGTCGCGCGCGCGCGCCCGGTCACAATATGCGGTGAATTGCGCGTTCTCGACCGGAAACTTCGCGACTTTCGCCCAGCTTCCGCAGTGGACCGCGACGATGTCCGGTATCGTCAGATCGTCGCCCATGAGGTACGCGCCCTCCATCCGCTGCATCAGCCGATCGACGTTGCGCTGGAACTCCCAGCGCAGCGGCTCTTTGATGGCCGGGATGCGGTGCTCTTGCGGCAGGATGAAGGTGTGGCGGGCGGCGGTCCAGAGAAGGGCGTCGAACTCATCCAGGATCTGGAACGTCAGCGCATCCTGCCGGGCTCGCGCAACGCTGCCGGCCGGCGCGGTGAACCGGCCTTCTCGGTCGGCCAGATAGGTCAGGATCGCGGTGGAGTCGGTGATGTCCGCGCCGTCGGCTTCCAGCACCGGGACCTTGCCCAGGACGGTCCGGCCCGACAATTCCGGCGCGCGGGGCGGGCAAGGCACATGATCGAACCCGAGGCCGAGTTCCTCCAGCATCCAGAGCGCCCGCATGGCGCGTGTGCTGGACGATCCGAAAAGTGTCAGCATCAGCGTTTCCCCATCATCGCCAGCCGGATCAGCGTGCGTTCCGTCAGTGCCATCTGCGGCACCCGCGCGGCGGAGCGCAAGGTCAGGTCGGTCTCTGTCAGCAGGCCCAGAGCGTCCTCCAGACGGTGCAGGCCCAGCCGCTGGGCCTGCCGCAGCATCGCATTCCGGCGCGGTCCATAGACCGGCGGGCGCAGCCTGCCGATGCCCGCACCCGCGCCGCCGGGATCGGAGGCGGCGGCGTGAAGCTGGCGGAAATGCCGGTTCGCGGCGATCACGATGGACACGGGCTGCGCGCCCTGCGCCTCTAGCCGGGTCAGTATCGGGCCGATGTCGGACGCCTTTCCGTCGGCGGTAGCGTTCAGCACGTCGTTCAGGTCCGCCTCTGTAGAGGCGGGGGCGCAGGCGCCGACGTCCACGACAGAGAGGGCGGCGCCGTCGTCCAGCTTGTAGAGCGACAACTTAGCGATCAGTTGCCGAAGGTCGCCCGGACCCAGATCCTGCGCCAGCGCGACCAGCGCGGCCATCGCATCGCGGTCGGTGGTCAGGCCGGCTTCGGACACCCAGCGCTCGACTTCCGCGCGGTCGGGGGGCGTGTCGTAGACGGCGATGCAGCCCGCCCGGGGATGTTTCTCGAACGCCTTGCGCAAGGGAGAGGTCGCCTTGAGCGCGCCGGCGGTGACGACCACATGGGCGTCGCCCGGCCGCCAGTCCGACAGCGCCGCAACGATGCGGTCGGCGACATTGGCCGTCGCGTCCTCCACCAGGGCGACGCGGGTGCCGGGAAAGAACCCCTGGGCCTTGAGCGCATCGTCGAGCAGGGTCTTCTCCTTGCGCAGGTCCCCGGCCTGGATGCGGGTCAGGCGCATCTCCTCGTCCGCGGCGGGACCGGCGAGATTGGCGACAAGGCTCTGCCGCTTCAGCGCCACGCGCATCCCGTCGTCGCCATAGATCAGCGTGCCGGGGCGGTCGCCTGGGGGCTTGGCGATCCAGCTGTCGGCGTCGCGTGCGGAGAGCTTCACCCCTGCCACTCCCCCGCGGACGCCAGAAGCCTGGAGGTCAGCTGGTCGGCCAGGATCGTCATGAGCCGCGACAGCGCGTCCCGTTCCGCCGCGCGAATCGTCACGGGATTGCCCGCGATCGACCGCCGGTCGGCGCCGAACACCGGCGCGGAGTAACTGGTGAAATTGGTGACGGTGCCGGTCTGGAGCACGGTGTTCGTACCGGTTTCCGACAGGGTGTAGTCGAGCGTGCCGACCAGGCGGATCCTCGTGATCTCCCGTTCCCGGGTGATGCCCAGCCCTTCCTCTTGCAGGGCGATCTTCGCCGACAGTCGATAGGGTGCCGCGGACGGGGCGCGGCCCAGGCGTTCCTCCAGAGTGCGGACGAGAAGATAGCCCGCTTCGTCGCGGGGCGCGTCGATGGCGATCTGACCCGAAAGCCCCCGGGCGACGCCCGCGGGTCCGTAGACCGGCGTGAAGCCACAGGCGGCGGCAAGCCCGGTGAGGGCCAGTGCCAGAAGCGCGCGGCGCGACAGCGCACCAAGGGGGGCGTCAGACGACGACATTGACGATCCTGCCGGGGACGACGATCACCTTCTTCGGGGCCTTCCCGTCGAGCGACCGGCGCACTGCCTCGGAGCCGAGCGCCAGGGTCTCGACCTGATCCTTCGGCAGATCGCGCGCGACCGTGATCTCGTCGCGGCGCTTGCCGTTGACCTGGACGGCCATGGTGATCTCATCCTCGATCAGCAGGGCCGGATCGGCGCGGGGCCATGGCGCCAGGGCGATCAGCCCCTCACCGCCCAGCATCTGCCAGATCTCTTCGGACAGGTGCGGGGTCATAGGCGACATGAGTTGCGCAAGCGTGCGCGCGGCCTCGATTTGTGCGGAACGCCCGGCGCGGGACTTCGACAGTGTGTTGGCGAAGGCGTAGAGCCGCGCGATGGCCGCGTTGAAGCCGAAGCTTTCGATGCCGACCGTCACGTCGTGGATGGCCTTGTGGGTCTCGCACCGCAGGTCCGCGTCGCCGGTGCCGGCCTGTTCGGCGTCCCGGGCCGCCAGCGCGATGCGATAGACCCGCGCCAGGTGCTTGGCGGCCGCCTCCGCCCCGGCATCGGTCCATTCCACGTCGCGTTCCGGCGGGCTGTCGGACAACACGAACCAGCGCGCGGTGTCGGCGCCGAAGCGGTCGATGATCTCCACCGGGTCGACGACGTTGCGCTTGGACTTGGACATCTTGGCGGACGGGATGACTCCGACCGGGGTGCCGTCGGCGAGTTTCTTGTCCGTCACTTCATGCGGAAAATGATAAACGACGCGTCCCTGGGCATCGCGGGTCTGATAGATCTCATGGGTGACCATGCCCTGAGTGAACAGCGCATCGAAGGGTTCGATCGCCTTGGCGGGGAGATGGCCGCAGATGTGCATCGCGCGGGCGAAGAAGCGGGAATAGAGCAGGTGCAGGATCGCATGCTCGACCCCGCCGATATACTGGTCGACGTTCATCCAGTAGGCACTCTCGTCGGGATCGGTCGGCGTGGTGGCGCCGGGGGAGGTGAAGCGCGCGTAGTACCACGAAGAGTCCACGAACGTGTCCATCGTATCGGTCTCACGCCGGGCAGGCTGGCCGCAGGAGGGGCAGGGCACGTCGCGCCAGGTCGGATGGCGATCCAGCGGGTTGCCGGAACGGTCGAACTCCACGTCGCGGGGCAGTTCGATGGGCAGGTTCTCCTTCTTCTCCGCCACCACGCCGCAGCCGTCGCAATGGACCACGGGGATCGGGCAGCCCCAGTAGCGCTGGCGGCTGAGGCCCCAGTCGCGCAGGCGGAACTTGGTAACGCCGAGGCCGACGCCGTTGCCCTCGCAGAAGTCGATGGCGGCGTCGATGGCCGCCTCTCCGGTCTGGTGCTCCGTCCCCGCAAAGCCGCGGATGTAGCGGACCGCTTCGGTCTTGGGCGGGACGTAGGCTGCGCCACCCTCCTCCGGCGCGGTATGCGTGCCGGAGGAGGGTTCGAACACCGACACGACGGGAAGATCGTATTTGCGCGCGAACTCCAGGTCGCGCGCATCATGGGCCGGGCAGCCGAAGATCGCGCCGGTGCCGTAGTCCATCAGGATGAAGTTGGCGACATAGACCGGCAGCGTGCGTGCGGTGTCGAACGGATGGCGAACGCTCAGCCCGCTGTCGAAGCCGCGCTTCTCGGCCTTTTCCAGCTCTTCCTCCGCGGTACCCATCCTGCGGCATTCGGCGCTGAAGGCGGCAAGATCGGCATTGTCGGCCTCCAGCGCGCGGGCCAGCGGGTGGTCGGGAGAGATCCCGACAAAGCTTGCCCCCATGAGCGTGTCGGGGCGGGTCGTATAGACTTCGATCCGGTCGTGCCCGTCTGGGCCGCCGTCAAGTCCGAAGGCGAATTGCAGGCCGCGCGACTTGCCGATCCAGTTGCGCTGCATCGACTTGACCTTCTCGGGCCAGTCGTCGAGCCGGTCCAGAGCCGCCAGCAGATCCTCCGCATAGTCGGAGATGCGGAAGAACCACTGCGTCAGCTCTCGCCGCTCGACCGTCGCGCCGGAGCGCCAGCCCTTCCCGTCCTCGACCTGCTCGTTGGCCAGCACGGTCATGTCCACCGGATCCCAGTTCACCACCGCGTTCTTGCGGTACACCAGGCCCTTTTCCAGAAAGTCGAGGAACATCGACTGTTGCTGGCCGTAGTATTCCGGATCGCAGGTGGCGAACTCCCGGCTCCAGTCGAGCGTCAGGCCGAGCCGCGCGAACTGCGACTTCATCGCGTCGATGTTGGCATAGGTCCAGTCGCCGGGATGCACGCCGCGCTCGATCGCGGCGTTCTCGGCCGGCAGACCGAAGGCGTCCCACCCCATCGGGTGCAGGACGGCATGGCCGGTGGCCAGCTTGTAGCGCGCGACGACATCGCCCATGGCGTAGTTGCGCACATGCCCGATATGCAGGTTGCCCGACGGATATGGAAACATTTCGAGCACGTAGTATTTCGGCCTCGACGGATCGGCCTTCGCGGCGAAGCAGCCCGCGCTGTCCCACGCCTGTTGCCATTTCGGCTCGATCTTTGCGGCGTCGTAGCGATCCATTGCGGCCTGGTCCCCGGGTCCATGCGAATGGCGCATTGATAGGCAGGGCAAGACGCAGGGTCCAGCCCGCTCCCGCCTTACCTTGGCCGGATTCGTCGGGCATCAAATCGCCATGATCGTGCTTTTCCTCCACCAGAACTTTCCCGGCCAGTTCACCCATCTTGCGCCCGCCCTGGCGCAGGCCGGTCACCGCGTCTTCGCGCTGACCTCGCGCGTGGCGGAACGCCGGACCTGGCGGGGGGTCGATGTGATTCCCTATCCGTTCAAGGAACGGGACACCGGCGGCGTCCACCCCTGGGCACGGACATTCAGCGCCGCGACGGAGCGGGGGGCGGTGGTCTTCCAGGCCTGCGAGGCGCTGAAGGCGCGCGGACTGAACCCGGACCTGATCGTGGCCCACAGCGGCTGGGGAGAGGCGCTCTACCTGCGGCATGTCTGGCCCGGCGCGCGAATCGGGGTGTTCTGTGAATTCTTCTATCGCGCCAGTGGGGCGGACATCGGCTTTGACCCCGAGTTCGAACCCGTCGAGGAGATCGGTCGCCTTCCGCGGATCGAGATGAAGAACCTTGCCATGCGCCTGCAGCTCGAATCCGCGAACGCCGGGATCAGCCCGACGCGCTGGCAGGCCGACGCGCACCCGGCAGAGCTGCGAAACAGGATCTCGGTCGTGTTCGACGGCATCGACACCGACGATCTTCGTCCCGACCCCGATGCCAGCCTGACCCTGGAGGGACATGGGACGTTCAACAACGGCCAGCAGATCGTGACCTTCGTGAATCGCAATTTGGAGCCCTATCGCGGGTTTCACGTCTTCATGCGCGCGCTGCCGGAGCTTCTGCGCCGCCTGCCGCGGGCACGGTTCGTGATCGTGGGCGATGACGGGGTCAGCTACGGCACCGCTCCGAAGGAGGGCGGGACCTGGAAGAAGAAGCTGCTGTCGGAAGTCGGCCGCGACCTGTCGGACAGCGACTGGGACCGGATCCACTTTGCCGGGCGGCTGCAGCGCGGACCATTTACCCGCCTGCTCCAGGTTTCGACGGTGCATCTCTATCTGACCTATCCCTTCGTGCTCAGCTGGTCGTTGATGGAGGCGATGAGTGCCGGATGCGCCATCGCCGCCTCCGACACGGCGCCGGTAAGGGAGGTAATCGACCACGATCGGACCGGGCTGCTGTTCGACTTCTTCGATCGTGCCGCATTGATCGACCGGGTCACGCAACTGGCCGGGGACGCCGATCTGCGCGCCCGGCTGGGGACGGCGGCACGGCGCCGGATCGTGCATGACTACGATCTCAGGCGCGTGTGCCTGCCGGCGCAATTCCGTTGGATCGAAGCGCTGGCCGGGTCCTAGAGCCGGCCGTCCCGCAGACGCAATTGACGTGCCCGCGTCAGGATCGCGTCCTCGACCGCGCGGCTGGTGGCGGGGGTCACCGGTCCCGCGCGGGTGGCCAGCGCCAGGTTGAGCGACCGCGCATCCAATGCGGGGTCCTGGACGTAGACCGTTGCGCGATAGGCCGGCCCGCCGCCGGGGGGCGTCCCATAGCCATAGGCCAGCACGCCCGAGAACGGGTCCGCCGTTTCCAACGGCAGGAAGTCCAGCACCTCCTGCGCCGCGGCCCAGATGTATTTGTTGACCTCGACGGTACGGTTCGGATCGTCGACGTTGCGGAACAGATCCCAGATCGTCTCGCGCTGGGCGAATGCCTCTACGTTCTCGCGCTGGCGCAGGGTCGCTTCGTCGTTGCCGCTGCAGGCCCCCAGTGCGATCAGCGCAAGGCCCGCGAAGCCCGTCAGCAGTTTTCTGTCGATGCGCATTGTTCCCGTCCCGTCGCCTCAGGCGCCTTTTGACTAGCCGACGCGCCGCCCGCGGGCAAGGAACCAAATCCGCTGGAAACGGTTGTGTCGCCGAGTGACAAATGCGTGAATCCAAGAGATCGCGATTGCGATCTTTTCGGAAATTGTCGTGACTTCCGGTCATTACGGCTCTAAGTCACCCGTATCGGACGGTTGCCAGTTTTGGTTGCCGTCCAAAATCAACCGCCCCTCCGGGCAAACGAAACCCGCTTTGAAAGGTTATCCAAATGAAGCGTATTCTGACCATCGCCGCCGCAACGTCCTTCGTCGCCAGTTCGGCTTTCGCTGCTGCCCACATGCCCGATGAGATGACCATGCTCTCCGGCAAGGTGAACGACGCGCTGACCGGCTGCAACATTTCCATGGAAGAAGAGGACGCGATGAACCTGACCATGGCGCAGGTCTCGGGCATCGTTCTGGCCGATTCGTCGGACGACGGCAGCGACAAGTGCAACAAGATCGAATCGATCGTCGAAGACAACATGTAAGCTGCTTCCGCCCTTCGACCCCGGCCGGTTGCGGATCCAGGGTCGTCGCTCGGGCGAGCCCTTGTTAGTTCTGCGGCACGGGCGGCGGTTTTACTGTCGCCCGTTTTCTGTCGCGTCCGCCGTCGGTCCTAAGTTTCGCGCATAGGAATGTGCCGGGAATAACTCCGGTCGGCAGGAAACCCCCAATAAGTCAGTCGGATGAGGGCGGTCGTCTTGCCCAAGCCCCGGTATTCCGCGTCTGCTTTCTACACGCCGGCGACCGCGCGAACCGGCCCGTCTCCAGGCGCTTCGGGGTCAGCAACGCGGCTGGCAGCGACTCCCGGGTCCTCGTGAACGGCCCGATCGACAATTCCGACTGGCAGGAAACATGAGGCCTCCGGCTTTCAGGCTTCCGCGCATCGTGCGGGTCGCGCAACCATCCGAACATCGGGCCCCCCGATCATCGCGCAGCCGACACGTCCCGCATCGTCGGTAAAGATCGGCCGCTTGTTTCCGTCCACCCGGCGTCTCCACGCCTTCTTTCGTTCAGTCCCTCCCGTGGCCCGGTCTAAGCGGTGCCTGCGCATCCACTGTGGCATCGCTGCACCATCCGTTTGCCGCCGTCCCACGGCGGGCGCCGCCTTGCTTGATGAAATGCGGGAAAAAGAGCACTCCACGCTTGTACCCACGAGGCGACTTGGACCTCTTGGGGCCGGAAAAAGATCATGAGGGAAAACATGAACAAACTTCTTCTTGCCTCCACGGCTCTGGTCGCTTCGACGACCTTCGCCATGGCAGATGTCGACGTCTCGGGCTTCGCCGAGATGGGTATTTTCGGTGGCGAAGCCTCCGACGGGACCAGCATCGACACGCAGTTCCACACGGATATCGACGTGACCTTCTCCATGTCCGGCGAAACAGATGCAGGCCTCACTTTCGGTGCCTCCGTCGATCTGGACGAGTCGATCGGCGACAACAACGCCGATGACGGACTGGGTGAGTCGGCCGCGACCCGCGACGATTCCGACGACGGCGGGGCGACGATCTTCGTCTCCGGTTCGCTCGGCACGCTCACCATGGGCGACACCGACGGCGCGCTCGACTTCGCGATGACCGAGGCGATCATCGGCAGCTCCCTCGGGGATAACCACGAGCACGCCGGCTATTACGGCAACAACGGGCTCGACGGCACGTTCGACGATCAGGTTGCCCGCTATGACTACTCCTTCGGTGACTTCGCGATCGCCGTGTCGGCTGAGATCGACGACGATCCGGACACGCTGGAAATCGACACCAACGGCGACGGAATTCTGGAGGATGCCGCGGACGATTTCGCGCAGGTCGAGAACGACACGATCCTTGGCATCGGCGCGAAGTACAACGGTGAGTTCGCTGGCATCAGCTTTGGCGCCGGCATCGGCTACCAGCAGCTGGGCATGAACGTTGCGGTCGACACCGACGGCGACGGCATAAACGACGATATCGACGACATGGACTCCAGCGTCATCGGCGCAAGCCTGTCGCTGAACATGGAGAACGGCATCCAGGCGATCCTGAACTATTCGTCCTTCGACGAGTCCTTCCTCGGCGGTTTCGAGGACGCCGGCCTCCTCGACTCGCACTTCGGCGTCGCCGTGGGCTACGAGTTCGGCAGCTTCCTCGTCGCCGTGAACTACGGCAAGTTCGACTTCGAGGACGGTGGCGACAACAGCGGTATCGGCGTGATCGCCAACTACGACCTGGGCGGCGGTGCCGAGCTTCAGGCGGGCTACGGCCGGAATGAGATCAACCGCGACGACCTCGATGACCAGGAGTACGATACCTACTCCTTCGGTATCGCGATGGCCTTCTGATCCCATCGGATCGAACGACGGATCGGGGCGGCTCTTCTGAGCCGCCCTTTTCTTTTGCGCGCACCTTGACCAAACAGTCGGCAGGAGGAAACGCCATGGACCTGACCGAAATTTCAAACCGAATCCGCAGCGCCGAGGCGAGCGCCGGTCGCGCGGACGGATCGGTGACCCTCGTCGCGGTGTCCAAGAAGCAGCCGGACGAGCGTGTCGCGCAGGTCCTAGAAGACGGTCACCGGGTGTTCGGAGAGAATCGCGTCCAGGAGGCGCAGGCCAAATGGCCCGGGTTCCACGACCGGTTCGGGCGGTCGGCGCTGCATCTCATCGGTCCGCTCCAGAGTAACAAGGCGCGGGACGCCATGGAGCTTTTCGACGTCATTCAGGTGCTCGACCGGCCCAAGCTGGCCCGGACCATCGCGCGGCTGGCGCAGGACCTCGGGCAGTGTCCAAGCCTCTTCATCCAGGTGAACACCGGTGCGGAGGACCAGAAAGCCGGCATCGCACCGGGCGAGACCGACAGCTTTGTTCGGGAGTGCCGGTCGCTCGATCTGCCGGTCGACGGGCTGATGTGCATCCCGCCGGTCTATGAGGAGCCGGCGCTGCATTTCGCCCTGCTGGCCAAGCTGGCCGAGCGAAACGGTCTGCCCAATCTGTCCATGGGCATGAGCGCGGATTTCGAGGCCGCGATCGCCCTGGGCGCGACACATGTGCGAATCGGCTCTGCGCTGTTCGGAGACCGCCCGACCGGCTAGCGGACGATGAGCCGGCTCTGCGGCCTGATCCGCCTGCAGAGCCAGAGCAGGTCGGAGGCGGCCATGGCGATGCAGCCTTCGGTGGGGAAACCGGGTCGTCGCCAGCGATGCAGAAAGATCGCGGAGCCGCGCCCCGGGACCGCGATGGGCCAGTTCCAATCCGTGAGGACCACCAGATCATAAAGTGGATCGGACCTGGCAAGCCGCTCATGGGACAGCGCAGAGGGGCCCCGGGTCAGCTTGTTGTAGTCGGGATCCGACGGATCGTCCGACCAGATGTCGCGGGGGCGGATCGGCACCGCCCATCCCGTGGGTGCGGCCAGCCGGTCGGGCCGGTAGAGCAGTCCCACCAGCCGGTGCACACCCGCGGGCGTGGCGCCGTCGCCCTCTCGCTTGCGATCGGTCACTCCGCCGCGGCCGACGGTGCAGGGGATGCGGCGTCCGAAGGCGCGCAGACCCGTCGGGGTCAGGACGAGGTCCGAAACGCTCACCGCAAATGGCCGGACTTGTCGGACTTGACCCGCAGATAGTCCGTATTGAAGCGCGTCTCACCGACCCAGATCGGCACCCGCTCCACCACTTCTATGCCCTCCCGGCTCAGCCGCTCGACCTTGCGCGGATTGTTGGTCATCAGCCGCACCCGTTCCACCCCGAGCGCCGACAGGATGCCCGCGCCGATGCCGAAGTCGCGCTCGTCGTCATCGAAGCCCAGCCGGTGATTCGCCTCGACCGTATCGAACCCCTGATCCTGTAGTGCATAGGCGCGCATCTTGTTGGCCAGGCCGATGCCGCGCCCCTCCTGGTTCAGATACAGAAGGATCCCGCCGCCCGCACCGCCCATGTGGTCCAGCGCCGCCGACAATTGCGGGCCGCAGTCGCATTTCAGCGATCCCAGCACGTCGCCCGTAAAACAGGCGGAATGAAGCCGCGTCAGCACCGGAGACGACAGGTCCGGGCGGCCGATCTGCACCGCATAGTGCTCCTCCGCGCCGTCGGCGGGCCGGAAGATATGCAGCCGCGTCCCCTCCGCCGCGCGGATTGGCAGATGCGCCGCGGCGACCGATCTCAGTCGCGCGGGAGTGGGCGGCGCGATGTCCTCGATAGAGATTTCGGTCAGGTCGCGGGGCGCGCTTTCGACGGACCGGAGCACGACCGCCGGCAGGATCCGCGCCGACTTGGCCAGCGCAAGACCCGCACGCGCCAACGTGGCGTCGCCGCCACGCAGCGCCCGAAACGGTCCCTTGAGCGGCGTGGCAAGGTCCGCGACCGGGTCGATCAGTGCGCGGAGTTGATCGATCAGCGTTTCCGGCGTCAGCGCGACCCGGGCCAGGTCGCCGTCGTAGATGCGGATCTTCAGCGTCTCGGCGCGCCAGTGAGTCAGGGCCAGTTCCGCCTTGGCACCCCGGCAGATCTCTGTCAGGCGCGCCTGCGCCACCGTCTCCGCGCCGGCCACCAGCGCCCGCCGCCCGCCGTCCCGAAGCACGACAGGAAGGCCCACGCGCAGGTCGTTGCGCGCGCGCGACAGCCATTCCGATCCGCTGGGCGACATCGTCTCCATGCCCCGGACATAGGCGTCGCCCGACGGGATTGGAAACGAAACCCGCGCCTGTGCACACGGACCCGTGAGCGATTGTCGCATAGCTTGCGCGAAGCGGGTCGCGATCACATTTGCGCGGTGACGGCGTGACGGAGGCGATAATGAGTACGTTGAAGAAGATCCTTCTGGTCGATGACGATGACGACCTGCGTGAAGCGCTGAGCGAGCAGCTGGTCATGACCGAGGACTTCGATGTCTTCGAGGCCGAGACAGCCGCCCATGCCATGGAACGCGCCAAGAGCGACCATTACGACCTGGTGATCCTGGACGTGGGCCTTCCCGATAGCGACGGGCGCGAGTTGTGCAAGCTTCTGCGCAAGCAGGGGGTCAAATGTCCGATCCTGATGCTGACCGGCCATGACAGCGATGCCGATACGATCCTTGGGCTGGACGCCGGCGCCAATGACTACGTAACCAAGCCGTTCAAGTTCCCGGTGCTGCTGGCCCGGATCCGCGCGCAGTTGCGCCAGCACGAACAGTCAGAGGACGCGGTCTTTCAACTGGGACCCTACAGCTTTCGCCCGGCGCAGAAGATGCTGGTCGACGAGGCCGACAAGAAAATCCGCCTGACCGAGAAAGAGACCAACATCCTCAAGTTCCTGTATCGCGCACCGGATGGCGTCGTGCCGCGGGATCTCCTTTTGCATGAGGTCTGGGGATACAACGCCGGTGTGACGACCCATACCCTGGAGACGCACATCTACCGGCTGCGCCAGAAGATTGAGCCCGATCCGTCGAATGTCCGGCTGCTGGTCACGGAAACGGGCGGCTACAGACTGTCTGTATGAACGGAGCCGCGGCGGGGCCCCGTCCCCTACTCCGGCGCGCGGAAGACAGTCGCCTGGAAATTGCCGTCGATCGTCGTTCCCCGATCTTCTCCGATCAGCAGGTCTTCGGAATCGCCTTCGGACAGGGTCGCCGTGAGATTTCCGGACACCACAAGGCTGTCGCCCTCTATCTCGACGCCGTTCAGCGACAGATCGACGTTCTGGCCGGTCGCAATCATCTGCGTGTCGCCGGTCGAAAAGGTTACCTCGATCTCCTGCGCCTCACGCTCCTCTGCCGTGCCCGCCGCGGTGAACACGATCCGCAGGCGGTCAGCCCCGTCGATCTGCGTCGCCTCGGGATAAGCGTCGAGTGTCACCCTGGCGCCGCCTTCGACGTCCTGCCAGCCGGTCTCTACGTCTTCGCCGTCTAGGATCGACCAGGAGGCCGGGTCACCGTCTAGTCTGCCGCTGACAGTCCCGGCGACGGTCTGCGCGACGGCGGGCGTCGGAAGCGCCATGGCGGCGGCAATAAAACTGGCGCGAAGGATCATATCGTTACTCCTGTTCTGTTCATCGACCCAATTGCGCAAGGCGCCGGTCGTTCCGGTGACACGACGCCGCGCCGGCGCTAGGAGAGCACAACGGCCAAAAGGAGAGACGATGCCCTTCACCATCTGCACCTGGAACATCAACTCCGTTCGTCTGAGGGAAGGGCTTGTTCAGCGCCTGATGCAAGAAGAGGCGCCCGACATCCTGTGCCTTCAGGAATGCAAGTCGCCGGTGGAAAAGATGCCCTCTTTCGAGACGCTGGGCTATCCGCACCGCATCGCCCGCGGACAGAAGGGCTATAACGGCGTCGCCATCCTGTCCAGGCGGCCGATCGAAGAGGTCAGCGCTTTCGATCATGCGGACCTGGGCCATGCACGGCATGTGGCGGGGCGGCTGGCGAACGGCGTGACGATCCACAATTACTACGTTCCCGCCGGTGGCGACGTGCCGGACCGGGAGGTCAACGCGAAGTTCGGGCAGAAGCTCGACTACCTCACCGCCATGCGCGACGCCTTTCACGCCGATACGCCCTCTCGCGCGATCCTCGTCGGGGATCTCAACATCGCCCCGCGGCCGGACGACGTCTGGAACCATCGTCAGCTTCTCAAGATCGTGTCCCACACGCCCGTGGAGGTAGAGCATCTGGCCCAGGCGCAGGACGCGGGCGGCTGGGTCGATGTCACCCGACAGGACATTCCCGACGGCCAGCTCTATTCCTGGTGGTCCTACCGCGCCCGGGACTGGGACGCAGCGGACAAGGGCCGGCGGCTGGATCACGTCTGGGCCTCACGCGATGTCGCGGGCGCGGCGCATGGCAGCCGCATCCTGCGCGCCGCAAGGGGCTGGGACGGCCCCTCCGACCATGCCCCCGTCTTCGCCGCCTTCGATCTCTGACGCCTTGCGAAGCGGGAAGGAACGGGCCATCTAACGGCGTGAACACGGACACTCGCGAGGCATGACATGGTGATCGAACTGGGCGCAGCGTCGCAACCGCAGGGCGGCGACGACCTGATCAAGGATACGACCGAAGCCACATTCATGGCCGACGTGGTCGATGTCAGCCAGGATATTCCCGTCATCGTGGATTTCTGGGCGCCATGGTGCGGGCCGTGCAAGACCCTCGGCCCGATGCTGGAGGATGCGGTCAGGGCCGCCGGCGGAAAGGTGAAGATGGTCAAGGTCGACATCGACCGCAGCCAGCAGATCGCAGCGCAACTTCGCATTCAATCGATCCCGACAGTCTATGCCTTTCACAAGGGCCAGCCTGTCGATGGATTCCAGGGCGCCGTGCCGGGGTCGGAGATCAAGGCCTTCGTCGATCGCCTGATCGCTCTGGGTGGCAACGGAGAAGAGGGCGATGGCCTGGCCGAGGCTGTCGTCGCCGCCGAAGAGATGCTGGAGCAGGGCGCGCCTGAGGACGCCGCCCAGACCTTCCAGGCGATCCTGGCCGAAGATCCCCTCAACGTCGCGGCCCATGCAGGGTTCGTGCGCGCCCTGATCGCGCTGGGCGATCTCGACCAGGCGGAGGCGGCGCTGAACGGCGTCGATGCGTCGATCTCCCGCGCGCCGGAGCTTGAGGCCGCCCATGCACAACTTCAGCTTGCGCGACAGGCGGCCGATGCAGGTCCGGTGGATGAGCTGAGGGCCAGGGTCGAAGCCGATCCGGAGGACCACCGGTCCCGGTTCGACCTGGCCCAGGCCCTCTACGCCAACGGTCGGACCGAAGAGGCCGTGGATGAACTTCTCGATCTCTTCCGGCGTGACCGGGAATGGAACGACGGGGCCGCTCGTGCGCAGCTGTTCACCATCTTCGACGCGCTGCCGCCGAAGGATCCGGTTGCGCTCAAGGGCCGCAGGCGCCTGTCGTCCATCATATTTGCCTGACGGCCCGCCCGTCCTACGTGCCGACGTATGTTCAATTCAGCGGATCTGCCGCAGTCGATCCCCGTCTTTCCTCTGCCGGGCGCGCTTCTTCTGCCCCGGGGCAGGTTGCCGCTCCATATCTTTGAGCCGCGCTATCTGGCGATGGTCGAGGATTGCATGAAGACGGGTCATCGGCTGATCGGAATGATACAACCCAGAGATGTTCCGCGGAGCGAATCCGCGCGCCTGCACCGCATCGGCTGCGCCGGGCGGATGACCGGATTTTCGGAGACGGACGATGGCCGCTACATGATTACCCTGGCGGGGGTCTCCCGCTACCGGATCCGCGAGGAGGTCGAGGGATTCGCCCCCTATCGCAAATGCGATGTCGACTGGTCCGGATTCGAGCGCGACCTGGGCGGCGCTGAGAAGGACCCCGGCTTCGACCGCGACAGGTTCCTGAAGCTGATCGACAGGTATTTCGCCGCCGAAGAGCTCAAGACCGACTGGGATTCGCTGACGGAGGCCGAGGATGAGCTTCTCATCAACGCCCTGTCGATGCTCTGCCCGTTCGAGCCAGAGGACAAGCAGGCGCTCCTGGAGGCGCCGACCCTGGAAACCCGCCGCGAGACACTGGTGACGTTGCTGGAATTCGCCCTTGCCGGCGGAGGAGAGGAACGGCTGCAATGACGCAGATCGACCGCAAGACGCTCGAGGCGCTGGTTTGCCCGGAGACCCATGCCGTGCTGACCTTCGACGCCGAGCGGCAGGAGCTGATTTCGAAAGCCGCCCATCTGGCTTATCCGATCCGCGACGGCATTCCGATCATGCTGGTCGACGAGGCCCGCAAGCTGGAGGACTGACCGTCAGGGCTTGCGTCCGCGCAGCAGGGCAGGGCGGTCTCCGCTGAGGCCGGCCGCCTCGCGGATGAACCCGCGGCGCAGGGCCGGCAATCTCTGAACCGCCGCAAGCCCCAGGTCCCGCGCTATACGCAGAAGTCCGTTGTCGTTCGAAAACAGCCGGTTGGCCCCGTCCGTCGCCAGCGCAAGGGCGGTCACGTCGAACCGCCGCCAGCGTTCGTGCCGCGCCAGTACATCGCTTCGCCCCGGATCCTCGCCGCGCCTGCGGGCCAGGACCAGGACTTCGGCGATGCTGGCAACGTCCTTGAGCCCCGCGTTCAGGCCTTGACCGGCGATGGGATGCACCGCGTGGGCCGCGTCGCCCACCAGAGCGACCCGCGGGCCGACGAAGCTGTTGGCGATGGACAGCGCCAGGGGAAAGGTATGACGCGCTCCGGCCAGGGCGATATCGCCCAGAAAGTCGCCAAACCGCGGGCGCAGAACGTCCAGGTAGTCGTCGTCCGGCATGGCCGTCAGCGTTTCGGCGCGGTCCCGGCGCTCCGTCCAGACGATGGAAGAGCGATTGCCTTTCAGCGGCAGGATCGCCAGTGGACCCTCTGGCATGAAGAACTGATGTGCCACGCCTTCGTGCGGGCGCTGGTGGGCAATCGCCGCGACCAGCGCGTTTTGCCCGTAGTCCCAGCCGGTGCGCCGGATCCCGGCGCGCGCCGCCACGCCGGAATGGCGCCCGTCAGAACCGATAAGGACCGCCGCCGACAGGAGGCGCCCGTCATTCAGCGTGGCCTCCACCGCGGCGGGCCCCGCAAGGTGGTCCGTCACGCTCCCTTCGATCACCGTCACACGGTCGAGGGCGTTCAGGAGAACCGGCCGCAGGTGGCGGTCCTCCACCATGTGGCCCATCGGGCCTTCCTCGATCTCCGCGTGATCGAAGGCCAGCGTCAGCGGCGACGGGCCGTCGGTCACCCGCCCGTCCGAGATGCGGATGTCCAGGATCGGTTGCGCCGACTCCGCAAGCTCGACCCAGAGTCCGAGCGCGCGGAGCAGGTTCCGGGATGCGACCGACAGCGCGTAGCTGCGGCCGTCGAACCCGTCACCGCTCCGCGTCCGTTGCGGCACCGGATCGACCAGCGCGACCGACAGGCCGGCCTGGGACAGGGCGACGGCCAGGCTCGACCCGACCAGGCCGCCGCCGGCGATAATGACATCGTGGTTCATGGGGTGGACTATGGCCTGCGATCAGGCATTGTCCATGCGCCCGGCTGACGCTGCGGGCCAGAGCTGTGAGGGAGCCATGACGGACTGGCTGAAACGGGGCGCCGCGGTCCTGGGACGTGACATCGCGGCGGGCAGGATCGTGCCGGAGGAATTGTGCGAGGCGTTTCTGGACGCGATCGCGGCGCACGATCTGTCCCCGCGGATCTATGCCCGCACCACGCCGGACCGCGCGCGGGCGGAGGCTGCCGCAGCGGGGGAGCGCGCGCGGTCGGGAACCCGCCGTCACCCCCTGGACGGCGTTCCCCTATCCTGGAAAGACCTTTTCGACAGTGCGGGCACGGCGACGGAATCGGGCAGCCGGCTTCTGGCCGGGCGAACCCCGTCCCGCGATGCCGCGGTTCTGGAGGGCGCGTCCCAGGCGGGATCGGTGTGCCTGGGCAAGACCCATATGAGCGAACTTGCTTTCTCCGGCCTCGGCCTCAACCCGTCGACCGCAACCCCGCCCTGTATCAACGATCCCGGGGCCGTGTCGGGCGGATCCTCCTCTGGCGCCGCAACGTCGGTGGCTTTCGGACTCGCCGCCGCGGCGGTGGGATCGGATACCGGCGGGTCCGTGCGCGTTCCCGCGGCATGGAACGATCTTGTGGGCCTGAAAACCACGCATGGGTCGGTCCCCCTGCGTGGCGTCGTGCCGCTGTGCCCGCGCTTCGACACGGTCGGTCCGCTGACGCGGACGGTGGAGGATGCCGCCCAGCTCTGGGCGCTGTTGGCGGGGCGGTCCGTGCCCGATCTGAGCGGCGCATCGCTATATGGCTGCCGGTTCATGGTGCTGGAGACCAGCGCGCTGGAGGACCTGGAGCCGGCCGTCGCGGAGGGGTTCGACACGGCGCTCAGGCGGTTGGAATCCGCCGGCGCCCGACTTTGCCGGGGGCGGGTCGATGGGGTGGCCGACGCGATGCCGCTGTCCGCTACGCTCTTTGCGGCCGAGGCCTATGGCGTCTGGGGGAAGACGATCGAGGCCGACCCGGACGCGATGTTCGCCCAGGTGCGCGCGCGATTCCGCAGCGGCCGGGATGTGTACGCCTCCGACTACGTCGCTGCGTGGCGACGGCTCGAGTCTCTGCGGCAGGCATATCTTGCGGCGACGGCGGGTGTCGATGCCGTGCTGCTTCCGACCTGCCCGATCCTGCCGCCGAACCTCCACCGGCTCGAAACCGACCCCGACTACTACGTGGAGCGCAACCTGATGACCCTGCGCAACACCCGGATCGGCAACCTGATGAGTCTGGCCGCGCTGACGGTGCCGACGGGGGTCGCGTCGGTCGGGCTGTCGCTTCTGGGTCCTCCGGGGTCGGAGGCGCGTCTGCTGCGGCTAGGCCGCGCGGCCGAATCTCTCTTGGCGTAAAAGTCACAGGCAAGCCCCCCGCCCTGATCGCGACGGCGCTGCGCTGGACCGCGACGACAGCAAGAGGCTAGAGTTGACCCAAAGGGGCGACAGACCCCGGCTTGAGGCTCGGTATGCAATTTCCACGGCGGTTTTCGGCTCTGCCCGACTACGCTTTCCCGCGTTTGCGCGCTCTGCTGGACCGGCATGAGCCGGGTGGCCCCGTGCGGCACATGTCCATCGGGGAGCCGCGCCACGACCCGCCGCCCTTCGTGGGTCAGGTCCTGGCCGACAGCCTTGCCGATTTCGGACGGTACCCGCCGAATGACGGGTCGGACGCGCTCAGGCAGGCCATCGCCGGATGGGTGTCGCGCCGCTATGGCATCCCGCTCGACGCGGATACGCAGATCCTGGCCCTGAACGGGACGAGGGAGGGCCTGTTCAATGCGGCCGTCGCCCTGTGCCCGGAGGGCGGCCCGGTCGTGTTGACGCCCAATCCGTTCTATCAGGTCTATGCGGTGGCGGCGCTCGCGGTGGGGGCAGAGCCGCGCTATGTTCCGGCCACATCCCAGACCGGGTTTCTACCGGACTACGCCGCGTTGCCTGCCGCGGTGCTCGACCGGACGGCGATCGCCTATCTCTGCTCGCCCTCGAACCCGCAGGGTGCGGTCGCGTCAGAGGACTACTGGCGCGATCTGATCGAACTGGCCGAACGCCATGACTTCCGCATCTTCGCGGACGAATGCTACTCCGAGATCTACCGCAACGCGCCGCCACCGGGCGCCTTGGAGGTCGCGCACAGGATGGGGGCGGACCCGGAGCGTGTGGTGATCTTCCATTCCCTGTCCAAGCGGTCGAACCTGCCGGGGCTGCGATCGGGCTTCGCCGCCGGCGGACCGCGGACCATCGCCCGGATGAAGCAGCTGCGGAACTACGCCGGCGCGCCCCTGCCGGGTCCGATCCAGGCGGTGAGCGCCCGTGCCTGGGCGGATGAGGCGCATGTCGAGGCAAGCCGCCTCCGCTACGCGGCCAAGTTCGACACGGTGGACGCGATCTTCGACGGGATCGACGGCTGCGCCGCGCCAGAGGCGGGCTTCTTTCTCTGGCTGCCGGTCGATGACGGCGAGGTGGCCACACTGCGGCTCTGGCGCGAAACCGGGGTCCGGGTGCTCCCGGGATCCTACCTCAGCCGCACGGTCGATGGCGCGACGCCGGGCGAGAACTTCATAAGAGTGGCCCTGGTGGCCCAAGAAGACGAAATGCGGCGCGGGCTGATCCAGCTTCGCGACTGTCTCTACAGGTAACGGAGAGGACTGCCGGAATGGCGTATCAGACTCGCGGGCGGAACCCATTGTTCGACAGCGACACCCAGGCGATCCTCGAAAAGCGGGGCAAGGAACTGGTGGGACTGCTGCTGGTCGCGCTCGGGGCTGCCTTGGCGGTGACCTTGCTGACCTACCGGCCGGAGGATCCGTCCTGGCTGGCCGCCACGTCGGAGCCGGCGCAGAACGCCCTTGGCCGGATGGGTGCTTCCATCGCCTCGCCCATGATGATCATCGCGGGGCTGGGGTCCTGGGGTCTGCCGGCCGCATTCCTGGTCTGGGGCGGGCGGTATATGTTCCACATCGGCTCTGACCGGGCGCTGCAGCGCGCGATCTTCGTGCCGATCGGCGTGGCGCTGCTGTCGATCTATCTGTCCACCCACGCGCCGGATGCAGAATGGGGCCAGAGCTTCGGTCTGGGCGGACTTTTCGGGGACACGGCTCTGGGAACGATTCTGGGGCTTGCGGGGGTCGAGGGCGCCTTCGGCCTCAAGTTGACCGCGGCTGCGATGATGCTGGCGACGGTTCTGGCGGGTGGCTTCGCGCTGGGCTTTACCTCTGTGGAGGTCAAGTCGATCCTCAACTGGCTGATCCGCGGCACGGTGATGTCCTACGCCGCGCTGATCGCGCTGTTGGGCTTTGGGGGACGCGGCATGACGGCGGGTGCGCGCAAGGCGGCGAACCGGATCGGCGATGCGCGCGTCCGGCGCGACCAACGCCGCCGCGCGGCCGAGGAAGAAGACGATCCAATCGAGACCGCCGCCGCCCTTCGCCCGACGGACGGCGCCTGGCCGCAGGACCGGTACGACACCGATTTCGAGATCGAGCCGGGTTTCCTGTCGCGGATCGGCGGTGCCCTGGGTTTCGGGGAGCGGGACCCCGTGGGAGAGGACACCGGGGACGACCGGATCCGGGCCAAGATTTCGGACGCGATCCGGCAGCGCGCGCGCAACCAGCCGAAGCTCACGGCTGGCGGGCCGAAACCGGAGGCGCGGGAGCGCCGCCGCCACCCACGTGGACCCCAACCGATCATTTTGGCCCGGGCGACCGCCGACCGCGTGCTCGACGAGGATGAGGAGATGCGTGAAGAGGTCACCTATCCTGAGGAGATCGACGCCACCCAGTACGATGCCGACGATTTCGACGCGGAGTTTGGCGCGGACCTTTCCCCAGCCGGGCCGCAAAGCGGTCCACAGGTTGCGCCGGCGATCAAGCGCGAAGCGCCGAAGCCCAAGGTGCAGCATGTCCAGAATCGGCCACTGGTCTCCTCTGCCCGGGACGCGGCGGATGCGCGGCCGTCGCCGGCCTTCGACGCGGGGGATCCGGCGGCATACGAACACCCGCCACTAACGCTTCTGACCGATCCCAAGACCGTGGAGCGTCACGTGCTGTCCGACGAGGCGCTGGAAGAGAATGCACGGATGCTGGAAACCGTGCTGGACGATTACGGCGTGAAGGGTGAGATCGTTTCGGTCCGTCCCGGCCCGGTCGTCACCATGTACGAGCTGGAACCGGCACCGGGCCTCAAGGCCAGCCGGGTGATCGGTTTGGCCGACGATATCGCGCGGTCGATGAGCGCCCTGTCGGCCCGCGTCTCCACGGTGCCGGGCCGTTCCGTCATCGGCATCGAACTGCCCAACGACAACCGCGAGATGTGCGTGCTGCGCGAGATCCTGGCCAGCCGCGACTTCAGCGACGGCACCCAGCGCCTGCCCCTGGCGCTGGGCAAGGACATCGGCGGCGATCCGGTCGTCGCCAACCTGGCCAAGATGCCCCACCTTCTGATCGCGGGGACCACCGGCTCGGGCAAGTCGGTGGCGATCAACACCATGATCCTGTCGCTCCTCTACAAGCTCACGCCAGAGGAATGCCGCATGATCATGATCGACCCCAAGATGCTGGAACTCAGCGTCTATGACGGCATCCCGCACCTCCTGTCCCCGGTCGTGACCGATCCGAAAAAGGCGGTCGTCGCGCTGAAATGGGTCGTCGGAGAGATGGAGGACCGCTACCGCAAGATGTCGAAGATGGGCGTGCGCAACATCGACGGCTACAACGGCCGGGTGCGCGATGCCCTGTCGAAGGGAGAGCTGTTCGAGCGCACGGTCCAGACCGGGTTCGACGAGGACACCGGCGAGCCGATCTTCGAGACCGAGGAGATCCTGCCCGAGATCCTGCCCTTCATCGTCGTCGTCGTTGACGAGATGGCGGACCTGATGATGGTCGCCGGCAAGGAGATCGAGGCCTGCATTCAGCGTCTTGCGCAGATGGCGCGGGCCTCGGGCATCCACCTCATCATGGCGACGCAGCGCCCGTCGGTCGATGTCATCACCGGCACGATCAAGGCGAACTTCCCGACGCGGATCTCTTTTCAGGTAACGTCGAAGATCGACAGCCGCACGATCTTGGGCGAGCAGGGCGCCGAGCAGCTTCTGGGCATGGGCGACATGCTCTACATGGCCGGGGGCAGCCGCATCACCCGGGTTCACGGGCCATTCTGTTCCGATGAGGAGGTCGAGGACATCGTGACCTATCTCAAGTCCTTCGGCCCGCCGGACTACAAATCCGGCGTGGTCCAGGGACCGGACGACGACAAGAGCGGTGACATCGACGCCGTGCTGGGACTGGGGACGGGCGGCAACACCGACGGTGAGGATGCGCTCTACGATCAGGCGGTCCAGATCGTCGCGCGCGACCGCAAGTGCTCCACCTCCTACATCCAGCGCAAACTGGGCATCGGCTACAACAAGGCGGCCAGGCTGGTCGAACAGATGGAGGACGAGAATGTCGTATCCTCTGCCAACCACGTCGGCAAGCGCGAGGTGCTGGTCCCCGAGGTTCATTGACCGCGAAACACCGCACAAAAAAGCCCGGCACGAGGTGTGCCGGGCCAGGAAGGCGAACCAAGGAAGGACAGGTTCGCCAGGGAGAACCTTTGCGATCAGGCCTGCGCTGCGTTCGCGCCGATGAACCACGCGTCCTTGTCGATCTGCCGGGACACTTCGATGAAGAGATCCTCGACATCGGAGTCCCCGATGTCGTCGGCCTCCTCTGCCGCCGCCCGGATCTTCGCGCCGACGTCCAGGAACCGTTCCTTCAGCGCCGCGACATGGGCCTGAAGATCGGTCTCCTCCACGGGGTAGGCGGTCATCGTGGTCTCCTCCGCCACCACCTCTGTGGTGCCGCGGGCGATGCCGCCCAGGATCACGGCGCGCTCGGCGATCATGTCGGAACTCTCGCGCAGCCGGTCCGCGACCTCGTCCAGAAGCTCATGGACGCCGATGAAGCCCCGGCCCTTGAGGTTCCAGTGGGCCTGCTTGACCGCCATGGCAAGAGAGATCACGTCCGAAAGCCGGGCGTTCAGAAGGTCGATCGTCTTGGTGCGCGTGTTGTCGTTCAAGCCGCTGACGAATGCTTCAGGCATTCCAATCTCCTGTCGTTTCGTGTGTGACCCGCGGCCGGCAGAGAACCTGGCCGCGTCGTGCGACCAATTCCCGGCGCCGGAGAGGGTTCCATCCGCGACGCCGGTCGATGACAGGCTCCTGATATGGCATGACGGTGACGGGCCGGGGCAGAGCGCCTATATCGAAGCCCAAGCCAATCAACGGAGCCCACAATGCTCGACCGCAGAACCTTTCTTGCCGCCGCCGCTGCCGGTGCGCTGATCGCGTCGCCCGCCGTGGCCGCACCAATTCCGCTGGCACAGCTGTCGCAGTATCTCAATTCCCTGACCACCGCGCAGGCGGACTTCACCCAGATCAACGCGGACGGCACGATCTCTACCGGAACGCTCTACATCCACCGCCCGGGCCGGTTGCGGTTCGACTACAAACCGCCGGCGGAGATGCTGGTGATGGCTGGCGGTGGGCAGGTGGCCGTGTTCGATGGAAAGTCGAATTCGGTCCGGCCGGAGCAGTATCCGCTGAGCCAGACGCCGCTGTCGATCATCCTGGCCCAGAACGTCGACCTGGGGCGGGCCGGGATGGTCGTGGGTCATCGGCAGGACGGCAACAAGACCATCGTCACAGCACAAGACCCCGAGCGCCCGCAGTACGGCAAGCTTGAGATGGTGTTTACCGGCAACCCCGTCCAGCTTCGCCAGTGGGTCGTCGTGGACGGGCAGGGTGCGCGCACGACCACGGTACTGGGCGATCTGCGTCGGGTGAACGGGCTGCCGTCGCGCTACTTCTCCATCCCGACGGAGGTACAGTCGCGCTCCTAGATCTTGCGGCAGCCGCGAAGCTGGGCGTCGTAAAGCACCGCCCGCGTCTGCACCCGCTCCGCCACGGTCATCAGCCACGGCTTGGAATTATAGCTGCCGTTGCGATAGCCGGTGCGGCCTTCGTGATAGGCAAGGTATTGATTGCGCGCGTCTCCACGTGAAATGCCCAACCGTTTCGTGGTCTGGTCCATGTACCAGCCCATGAAATCGGTTGCGTCCTCTATGTCGTCGCGCTTGGCACGCCGCTTGCCGGTCTGCTCCTTGTATTCGTCCCAGGTTCCGTCCAGCGCCTGACTGTAACCGTAGGCCGAACTCTGACGGCCCATGGGAATAACTCCCAGCGCGAAGCGCAGAGGCGTCCGGGCATTGCCGATGAACTTCGATTCCTGGTGGATCGTCGCCATCTGAACCGCGATCGGGATGCCATAGCGCCTTTCGGTCTTGCGCATTGCCCGCAGGTAGTGCGGCCGCTCGTCAGCGATCGAACAGGCATTTTCCAGGTCTCTGGGGGCCGTGGCTTCTGTTCCGCCGCAGGACGCGACGAAGGTCAGAAGGATGACCGCGCGTAGAATACTGCTCATGTGCCGTGTTTTCTTTTGTGTTTTGCAGACACGATAGCAGGCGTGAGCCTGCAAAGAAACCGTCTTGCGCGGGTCAGGCCATCACGACCCCAAGGATGAGCGGAAGATAGACGACGGAGGCCACGGTGGAGACGACGACCAGCCCCGCCACCGCGTCACTGTCGGCGCCGTATTTTTCGGCGATGAGATAGGAGGTGACGGCGACCGGTGTCGCGACCTGGATCACGAGCACCGCGAACGCCACCGGTGGCAGATCGAAGGCGCGACCGATCGCCGCGGCAATCACCACGCACACACCGGCCTTTATGGTCGAGAGCACGATCGGGCGCACCAGGCCGCGCGGGCTCAGACGTGCCACCGCGACGCCAAGGGTGATGAGCATGAGCGGTATCGCGAGTTGGCCGATCAGGCTGAGTGTGTTCGTGAGAAATACCGGCGTGGTCCAGCCCTGCCAGAGGAACACGGCGCCCAGCACCGTGGCAGTGACCATGGGCTCCCGGATGACCCGCTTCAGCGATCCGCCGCCCGACACGATCCAGATCCCGGCGGTGAAGGAATAGATCGCCATGACCGCGAAAACGACCACCGCGTAGCCCAGCCCCTCATCCCCGAAGGCGAACAGCGCCAGCGGCAGGCCCAGATTTCCCGTATTTCCGAAGATCAGCGGCGCCAGGTAGGTGCGGAACTCCAGCCCGAGGATCAATGTTATGGCAAGTATCGCGGCAGTGACGGCGCCATAGGCCGCGACGGCGGCCAGCGACAGGGTGGTGAGGGCGGCGGGATCGATCTCGGTCTGCATCAGGGACACGAAGATCAGACAGGGCACGCCCAGGGTCATGGACATGCGGGTGACGAACGCGATCTCGTACTCGAACCCGGCTTTCACCCAGACGAACCCGATCGCCGCCAGCAGGAACACTGGCGCTGTCACCTCCGCCACGGTGAGCGCCAAGTTCACGACGTGGTTTCCGCGATTGACGGCTCGGACATGGACTTATCCCGCATGGTCCGCCATCTTTACCGCTGCTGAAAGGGGGCCGCCATGCTTAAGACGCGCGCAAGATACCATCTCGGGCAGATCGTCCGCCATCGCAAGCATCCGTTCCGCGGAGTCGTGTTCGACGTGGATCCCACCTTTTCGAACACCGAAGAGTGGTATCTGTCGATCCCCGAAGAGGCGCGCCCGGCGAAGGACCAGCCCTACTATCATCTCTTGGCCGAGAACGAGCAGAGCTATTACATCGCCTATGTATCCGAGCAGAATCTGGAGCCGGACGATTCGGGTGAGCCGGTCGGCCATCCCGATCTTCCCGACTTCTTCGGCGACATCGAGAACGGCAGCTATCCTTTGCACGCCCAGCTGAACTAGTCCCGCGCGGTCGGCCATTCCCGCCGCGCCCAGCCGGCGAAGCCTCCGTCCATCTCCGCCATGTGCATCAGGCCCATGTCCAGCAGCGATGTTGCCGCGAAGTACGATCGCTTGGCGGTTGCGCAAAACAGGATCAGGCGTTTGTCGGTCGCAAGGGTGTCCTGGCGACCGGGACTCTGGGGGACCACCCAAAATTCCAGCATCCCTCTGGGTGCCGGGATTGCCCCGGGCACGCGGCCCTGGCGCTGGAGCTTGCGGATAGCGACCGTGATCGCCGTAGTCGCCTGAACCTCGGGGCGTGCGTTTTCGGGACTGAGCGCGATGATCTCCCGCTTGGCACGGGCGACCAGATCCGTGAGGCTCTGTTGCACAAAGCTTTTAATACCCGAGATTCCCCTTTCCCCGGACGGATTCATCCCACGGCCTCTGTGACAGGGATGCCAAGGGCGGTGTAGCCGTTCATGACGGCGATGCGGACCTGGACTTCCGCGACTTGTCGGTCGAAGTCCCGCGCCATGAGGCGCTGCCCCAGCAATTTAACGCAGTGCATCTTGGTTTCGACGCGGCTTCGGCGGTGGTATCCGCTCCAGTTTCGCCAGATCGCGCGACCGAGATATTTCGAAGCTCGCAGGGCCTCGTTTCTGGCCACGGCACCCGCAGTGACGGTCTTCCACGGCTTGGCGTTCTTGCGGGGTGGGATGACGGCATTCGCCCCGCGGTCAGCGATGGCGTCGTGGCATTTGCGGGTATCATAGGCACCGTCTGCAGTGACGCTGCCGATCGCCTCGTCCGGGCGTTGTTGCAGAACTCTAGCCGTAAAGGATTCACATCGGGAATTCATGCGCTTAGACGAGCAGCATGAGCAAGCCCAAGCCCGCCCGCTACCGCACGACGAACTGGTCCACCTACAACGATGCGCTCAGGAAGCGCGGGTCGCTGCTGATCTGGCTGGACAAGGAGATGACCTGGCACGCGCCGCATGAGGGACGCCCGGGGCGCCCCCCGGTCTTTTCGAATGCCGCGATACAGTTCTGCCTATCGATCAAGGTTCTGTTCAAGTTGCCGCTCAGACAGACTGCCGGGATGGTCGCCAGTCTGCTGCGACTCGCGGGGCTGGACTGGCCCGTTCCGGACTACTCGACCCTGTGCCGTAGGCAGAAGACCTTGAAGGTTCAGATCCCCTATCGCCGTGCTGGCGGGCCACTGAACCTGCTGGTTGATAGCACCGGCATCAAGTTCCTCGGCGATGGCGAGTGGCAGGCCCGGAAGCATGGCATTCAGGGTCGCCGCCAATGGCGCAAGGTGCATCTGGCGATGGACACCGCCACCTCGGATATCCTGGCCGTCGAGTTCACCCACAGCCGGGAAGGCGACAGCCCCGTCCTGCCGGACCTGTTGGGCCAGATCCCCGAAGACGAAGACATCGGCACCGTGACCGCGGACGGCGCCTACGACACCCGCCGCTGCCACGGCGCCGTCATCGCACGCGGTGGCACGGCAATCATACCCATCCGAAGGAACGGTCGGGCTTGGAAGGAGGACTGTCCGGCTGCCAAGGCACGCAACGAAACCCTGCGCGCCACGCGTCACTACGGTCGGGCGTTTTGGAAGCGGTGGACCGGATACCACGCCCGAAGCCGCGTGGAGGCCAAGATGCGATGCCTGAAGGCCTTCGGCGAGCGCATCGCCGCGAGAGACCCAGACCGCCAGACCGCCGAAATCCACATCCGTGTCGCCCTTATCAATCGCTTCAACGCGCTCGGCACCGCCGAGGTCGTCCGCGTGGCCTGAACCCGAACGGGAAAGGGACACTCACGCCTCAGACGGCCTTTCTGCAACAAAAACCCCAGGGCTCCCCCCTCTTTCGATTGCCGTCCGCCGACCGGCCCTGTTGACGTGTGAGGATCTCCACCTCGGGTGCTGAGCCATTCGAGGTTGCCGGATGGGCAGCAGCCTTCATCCGCGCGACGTTGACCGACACGCGATGCCGACCGCACTGTCCTGGCCGGGATTGCGACCCCGGCTGCATCGGCCCTGTTCCCCGGTTTTCGCGCAGGCCGTGCTCTGGAGTGCCCGGATCGGCGGCCCATGGCGCGATCCGCCGGAGGAGTCCGGAAAACGGAACGCGGTCCTCAAACGGTTCCACGGGGGTGAAATCTGGCGCATTCCATTGTATGTTCAGGATGTTGGCCCAGGATGCCGACGTCGAACATGCCATGATCGACGGCGGTATCGTCAAGGTCCACCGCCACGCTCAGCGTGCCAAAGGAGGACTCAGAGCCGGGCCATCGGAGGTTCTCGCGGCGGCATGACCATCACGGCTCTGACCGGCGCGCTCGGCGATATGATCGGCCTCCACTCGATCGCCGGCGCGGCAGCCCCGATCCGACGGGCTGTCCCGTCGCCGTTTCCTCGCGGATCGCGCCTGCGACGCCAATCGACTGCGCCATGCGCTGACCGGCGCGGGGATCTCCCGGACGAATTCGACCGAGACCCCTGAAAACGGTGGCATCCGATTGAAAACTCCTTTGGAAAGGTGAAGGAATACAGGGCCATCGCCACGCGCTGCTCCACCACAGGAGACAGTTCCAGCACGTTCATCTCCACCGCCGAGACACGCGTCAGGCCGCGATGAACGTCAACACGCCCTACGCGAACTCGGCGCGCAAGGCCGCGCCGTGCTGGTCCAGCTCCGGGACGCCGCCGCACGCCGTCGCATCGCGGTCCCGGACGATGGCGCCGGGGGCCAGCAACTCGACCGGGCCGTTGGCTGTCGGCACCTCGATGAACCGGTTCTGCGGATGCTCGACCACGTCCTGCAGGTCCGACAGCCGTCCGATGGCGATACGCGCCGATTGCAGCAGGTCGATATTCTCTTCTCGCCCGCGTCTGGCAAGGTGCGCACCGACGAAGGCATCGGTCGCCGCGCGGTTTTCCACGCGCGCGTTGTTCGTCCGAAACTCGGGCCGCTCCGCCGCCTCCGGCTCACCGAAGAGCGCGCAAAGCCCGGCGAATTCGCGGTCGTTCTGAATGGACAGGAGGAGCACCTTGCCGTCGGCGCAGTCGAAGGCGCCGTAGGGGGCGATGGTGGGATGCCGAAGCCCTTGCCGGCCGGGCGTCTTGCCCCCGTAGCGGTGCTGCAGATACGGCACGTTCATCCAGTCGGCCATGGCATGATAGAGCGACACTTCGATGATCCGACCCTCTCCGGTTATGCCGCGCCCGATCAGCGCCTCCAGGATCGCCTGATAGGCGGTCATTCCCGCGGCGATGTCGCAGACCGACACGCCGACCCGGGCGTGCCCTTCCGGCGTTCCGTTGATGGCGCAGAGACCCGATTCGGCCTGGATCAGCAGGTCGTAGGCCTTCTGCTGGGCGCGCGGCCCCTCCGAGCCGTAGCCGGAAATCGTGCAGATGATGAGTCGCGGATGGGTGCGGCGCAGCTCCTCGGCGGGAAAACCCAAACGGTCCAGCACACCGGGGCCGAGATTCTGTATCAGGACGTCCGCGCCCTCGATCATCCGGGACAGAAGCGCCGCGTCGCCGTCGTTCTTGAGATCCAGCGCGATCGACTCCTTTCCCCGGTTCAGCCAGACGAAATAGGCGCTGTTGCCCTTCGCCAGACTGTCGTAGCCGCGGGCGAAATCGCCCTCCGGCCGCTCCACCTTGATGACCCGCGCGCCGGCATCGGCCAGCTTCACGGACGCATAGGGGGCCGCGACCGCATGTTCGACCGAGACGACCGTCAGCCCGCTGAGATCCGACATCGCATCCTCCATGTTGGCGCCGCCAGCATCCCGTGCCCGCGCGGAAGGTGCAAATAGGATGTCTATGGGTACGGGATAGGTTCGGCCTATGGGGTGGGGCCGGAAGCCGGCGCCAGGACGTGAACTTCCATGGGCTGATCCAGCCCGATACCGCCGGGACCTTCGTGCCCAAGGCGGTCGAACCGGGCGCGCAGATCGGCACCGCGACGGCGGGCGCGCTCGGCGCGGGCCGGGTCCGCGGCGGTGAGAGATGCGAGAAAGGCGTCGAAGGCCGCGAAGCGTTCGATGCGGTCGTAGCCGAACGTGTCGATCAGGGTCAGCGCGTCGCTGGTCCGCACGGCATCGCGGGCGGCGGTACGGATTGCGGTCTCGTCATCCACGACCGCGATCACTTGGGACAGATCGCCATGCGCCTTGGGTTCGACAACGATAACGCAGCCGTGGGGGCGGGTCACGCGGGCGGCCTCACGCAGCGCATCGGCCATGGCGGCGGGCGGAACATGGTGCAGCGAATTGACGAAGATCGCCGCGTCGAAGCTGTCGTCCGGCCAGGGCAGAGACTCGGCCCTGCCCTGGCGGCGGGAGGGGCCGGCCGCCGGGGCCGGCTGCGGGTCGATACCCTGCCACCGCTTCCCGGCGTGTGTCAGCGGAGCCTCAAGCGCGCCGGCGCCGCAGCCGATGTCGATGACATCCCGCAACTCGTCTCCGAGCAAATCCAGCAGGACGGAGAGGGCAGAGCGCGGTTGGGACATGGCGGGCGGCTCCGAACACGGGAGGGGCTTGGCAGAACCTAGCATACGGGACGTCGCCGGCCATGTCGTTCCGGATGGCGAACCGGCGCGGACCGGTCCCGCTGAGTGCGCGCCGGCAAAACGCCGGCCCGCCAGCGGCGAGTCAGATCTCCTCGGCGCTCCAGATGCCGCGGCGCACCAGATCGCGGATCACATGGACGGTCAGTTTCTCGACCGATCTTGCGGCCAGGGTCTGGGGCCGCGCGGGGTGTCGCACCAGGTAGATGGTCCGGCTGATCGCCGGCTCCACGACCGGGGCCATCACCAACTCGCCCCTCTCGACCCGGTCGATTGCGGCGGCGGGGGCCAGGATGGTATGTCCGCTGCCCCTGGCCACCAGCGTCTTGATCTGCGCCAGCGCGTCCATCTCGACCACCACGTTCAGACGCAGGCCCTGCGTCCTGGCGAAGCGGTCGATGAGAGCGCGCAAACCGTGACTTTTGGATGGCAGGATCAGATCCACGGTTTCCAGCGCCCGCATCGGCACCGGATCGCCCGGCGTCGTGTCGAAGGGCCAGGCGTCGGGGGCCGAGAAGAAGCTGAGCGTCTCCGTCACCAGCGGGCGATGGCTGAGATGGCGTACCGCGGACACGTCGTAGAGCATCCCCATGTCGATCGACTGGTCTGTGAGCCAGTCCTGGATGAAGCCGCTCATCGCCTCTATCGCGCGCAGCCGCACGTCGGGCAGCTCATGGCGCACGGTCTCGGCCAGGGGAACGGACAGGACCATCGACACGGAGGAGGGCAGTCCGAAGCTGACCGGTCCCACTGGTTTTCCGCCGGCCTGGCGCACCGACTCCCTGGCCGCGGCGACCGCCTCCAGGATCCGGCGGGCGTGGTCCAGAAGCATCGTACCGGGTTCCGTCAGCGCCACCCCGCGGGACGATCGCTCCAGCAGCGTGACGCCCAGCTCCTGCTCCATCTTCCGCACCTGCTGGGACAGCGACGGCTGTGCCACCCGAAGGCGCTGGGAGGCCGCGGACAGCGATCCCTCTTCGGAAATCGCGACGAAATAGGTGAGTTGGCGAATGTCCATGGGGCCTCCGCCCCGGACCTGAGCCGGATTCGGGCGCGCAGGCAAGGGCAGCGCGCCATCGATTTTTCCCCGCCGGAGCTTAGGTTCGAAAGCGGGACAACAGGAGCAAGCGACCATGACGGGACCGCTGGACGGCGTGCGGATCGTCGATTTCACCACCATGATCTCTGGTCCGCTGGCGACCATGATCCTGGCCGACCAGGGCGCCGAGGTCATCAAGGTCGAGCATCCCCGCGGCGGCGACCACAGCCGGCGCGTGGCCGACCGCCGCGGCGGCATGTCGGCGTCGTTCCTGAACAACAACCGCGGCAAGCGGTCGGTCACCCTGGACCTCAAGACCGAAGAGGGACGGGGCGCCGCCCTCCGGCTCTGCGCCGGGGCCGATGTCGTGGTGCAGAACTTCCGCCCCGGGGTGGTCGACCGGCTGGGGCTGGCGGAGGCCGCCGTCCGGGCGCTGCGCCGAGACGTGATCTACGTCTCCATCTCCGGTTTCGGGGTTCAGGGCGACTGGGCGGCGCGGCCGGTCTATGATCCGCTGGTCCAGGCGCTGTCCGGACTTGCGGCGGTGCAGGGCGGCGGGCAGGGACGGCGGCCCCGGCTGGTGCGCACCATCCTGCCCGACAAGGTCACCGCCATCCAGGGTGCCCAGGCGATCTCTGCCGCGCTCTTCGCGCGGGAGCGGACCGGGGAGGGCGCGCATGTGACCCTGTCGATGCTGGGCACCGTGGTGGCGTTCCTGTGGAGCTCCGACATGGCGGGGCTGACCTTCGTCGGCGATGAGGACGCGCCGGACGCAGCCCCGCACGACGCCCCCGCGCAGGATTATGTAGAGCTGATCTACCGGACCGCCGATGGGTGGATGGCGGTTTCCGCCCATACCGACAGCACGTGGGCGGGGCTGTCGCGCGCGGTCGGGCGGCCCGACTGGCTGAAGGACCCCCGCTTCGCCAGCGTCGCCCTGCGGGAGACCAACAAGACCGCGCGGCTGGACCTTACGCAAGAGGCGCTGACGGCCGACACCACCGCCAACTGGATGAGGCGGCTGACGGCAGAGGACGTGCCCTGCGCGCCGGCCCTCACCCGGTCCGAGATGATCGCCCACCCCCAGGTCGCGGCGGCCGGCATCGTGGTCGAGAGCGATCATCCCCAGGCGGGGCGTATCCGGCAGGCCCGCCCCGCGGCGCGGTTCTCGGCCGTTGCGGCAGAGCCGTCGCGCCCCGCGCCGCGTCTGGGCCAGGACACCCGCGCGGTCCTGGCCGGCGCGGGCTATGACGACCAGGAGATCGACGCCATGATCGCCGCGGGCGTGGCCACCGGACCCCAGGAGGGAGAACCATGATCGACTTCTACTACGCGCCGACGCCCAACGGCTGGAAGGTCGCCATCGCTCTGGAGGAGATGGGCCTCGACTACGATCTGAAGCTGATGAGCCTTGCCGAAGGCGACCAGTTCGACCCCGCCTTCATGGAGATCAGCCCGAATGCGAAGATGCCAGCCATCGTCGATCGCGACCCGGGCCCCGGCTGGGGCGGCACGCCCGTGCCGGTGTTCGAATCCGGGGCGATCCTGTGGTATCTGGCCGAGAAAACCGGACGGTTCGGCGCGCCGGACGACAAGCGGCTGCGCAAGGAACTGGATGAGTGGCTGTTCTGGCAGGTCTCCAACCAGGGTCCCATGGGCGGCCAGCTCAGCCATTTCCGCAACTACGCCCCAAAGGGCGACCGGGACTATGGGTTCCGGCGCTACCTGGGCGAATACGATCGCAGCCTAGGCGTGCTGGAGCGGCGTCTGGCGGACCGGGACTATATCGTGGGGGACTATTCCATCGCCGACATGATCGCCTTTCCCTGGGCCTTCATCGCCAAGCCGCTGGGGGCCTCTCTCGACGGGTTCCCCCGCGTGGCGGACTGGCGCGCCCGGATAAAGGAGCGCCCCGCCGTGCGCCGCGCGATCGACCTGCACAAGGACGCCCAGAACGGCGGACGGCACCGGGTGGACAACAACCCGGTGCTCTTCTCGCAGGACTCGCGGTCGCTGACGCGCGGTGGATAACGCCGCTCGCCGCACGGGCCGGGGCCGCGGCGCGCGACCCGACAGACCGACCTTGGTCGTATCGTCCGCGGGCCTATGGCCACCGGTCCACGCAGCCACTGGCGGCGATCGGCTCTGCGGCTTACCTTGGGTCAAAGGGGATCTCAGAGGGAGGAGCCACCATGAAGACCCATCGCACCTTGCGCGCCACGCTCGCCGCCATATCCGTCGCCCTTGCGACGCCGCTGGCGGCGCAGGGGGTGACCGTCTCCGACTGGGGCGCGGACGACCAGCTGGGAGCCGCCAACCGCATGACGGACCAGTCAGTGCTCGACGCCGCCAGGCTGGTGACGACGGGAAAGGTCTACAGCCTTGGTCTGATCGTGGACAGCGACACGCCGGCCTTTCCGCCGCGCTCGCTCAGCGTCACGGTGCTGCAGCCCAACCAGACCACCAATTCCGGTCTGGGCAGCAACAAGTTCACCTATAACGACGACATCTTCATGGGCTGGCTGGGAATCGGTCCGCAGATCGACGGCCTGGGTCATGCTGGCATCGATCACGTCTACTATGGCGACCGCGCGCTGGACGATTTCGCCAAGGCCGACGGGTTGCAGGAGCTGGGACTGGAGCAGTTGCCGGGACTCGTGGGGCGGGGCGTTCTGCTGAACATGGCCGATTATTACGGTCAGGACCCGGTCGAGGAAGGCACCGCCTATACCCGTGAGGATATAGAGGCCGCCGCGCAGGCCCAGGGCGTCGAGATCCGCGAGGGCGACGTGGTCCTGTTCCACTCCGGCTGGCTGAACCTGCTGGACGGCGAATCCGCCGATCCGGCGCGCTACGGCGCGGTCGAGCCGGGGGTCGGCGTGTCCGGCGGAGAGTATCTGGCCGAGCTGGGCGTGATGGCCGTGGGTGCCGACACCTGGGGCATGGAGGTCGTTCCGGCAGAGGAAGAAGGCGTCGCCTTCAGGGTCCATCAGATCCTGCAGCCGGAGAACGGGATCTACATCCTCGAAAACATGGACACGCGGGAACTGGCCGCCGACGGCGCGACGGAGTTCCTGTTCGTGCTGGGGCAGGCCCGGCTGCGGGGCGCGGTGCAGATGATCATCAATCCCATCGCCATCCGATAAGCGATAGCTTTTGCCTATGACCCCCTCGGTGCCTGCCTATTTCGCGGGAGCCGTCCGGGTTGCTAGGTGTTCAGTCCCGAACGATCACATAGACTCTCGCCGGTCTGCGCTCTTCATGGCAAGGTCGTTTCTGCGTGAGGTTCGGGATGGGGGACGATCATGCTGATCTCTCTTCACAAGCAGGCGACGACGACACCCAGGATCAGAGCTGCGATGCAGGCGAGCGATGAGCCGGCGTGGATGGTTGCGGAGCGCTACAGCATCTCCGAACAGACGGTCTGGAAGTGGCGCAAGCGGGATGGCGTTCACGACCACAGCCACACCGCGCACAGGCTGCAGACGACGCTGACCCCTGCCCAGGAGGCGGTTGCCGTAGCGTTGCGGAAGGCTCTGCTGTTGCCGCTCGACGACCTGCTGTCCGTCGTTCGCGAGTTCCTGAACCCGAACGTCTCGCGCTCCGGGCTGGATCGCTGTTTGCGGCGACATGGGGTGAGCAAGCTCCGCGACCTCACACCAAAGGCGCCGAAGCCTGCGCACAAGCCTTTCAGGGCCTATGAGCCCGGCTATCTGCATGTCGACGTGAAATACCTGCCGCAGATGCCGGACGAGCAGCGGCGACGCTACCTCTTCGTGGCGATTGACCGTGCGACCCGATGGGTCTTCGTCCGCATCTACCCAGCGAAGACGGCCGCCAACGCGCGCCGCTTCCTGCGTGACCTGGAGCGCGCCGCGCCGATGAAGATCACACGTGTTCTCACCGACAACGGCAAGGAGTTCACCGACCGGCTGTTCGGCCTGCGCAAGCGCGCGGCCACGGGCAACCACGAGTTCGACCGCCTCTGTGCCGACCTCGGGATCGAGCATCGCCTCGCACCACCGATGCGGCCGCAAACCAACGGCATGGTGGAGCGCTTCAACGGGCGGATCGAGGACGTCCTGCAGAGTCATCGCTTCCGATCAGGCGAGGACCTTGAGCAGACGATCCTGCGCTATGTCCGCCTCTACAACGGCCAGCTCCCGCAATCCGTCCTGAAGGGCAGAACGCCTATCGACGCCCTCAAGGACTGGCATCGCCAAAAGCCAAGGCTCTTCAAAAAGCGGCCATACAATCAAGCGGGATCTGACACCTAGGTGCCGGGCAGGGCCAGCGGAGAGGGAGGCGGACCATGGGGCAGCTGACGGACGGGGTCTGGACGACCGCACGGGCCGATACCGGGTCCACCGACGGGGCGTTCGAACGTCCCGACCAGCAGTTCCGCCACTGGATAACGTCCGACGGCGCTCCCGGCCCCACGGGAGAGGGCGGGTTTGCCGCAGAGCCGGGCCGCTATCATCTCTACGTCTCCTACGCCTGCCCGTGGGCGAATCGCGCGCTGTTCTTCCGGCGGCTCAAGGGGCTGGAGGACCTGATCGGCGTCTCCGTCGTGCATCCCGACATGCTGGCGGAGGGCTGGGAATTCCGCACCGATTTCGACGGCGCGACCGGCGACCGCGTTTTCGGCCTGCCCTACCTGCGCGACGTCTACCTGCGGGCGGCACCGGAGATGACCGGCCGGGTCACCGTCCCGCTGCTGTGGGACCTGCAGCGGGACTGCATCGTGTCCAACGAATCCGCCGACATCATCCGCATGTTCAATGGCGCCTTCGACGGGCTGACCGGCAATGCCGACGACTACTGGCCCGAGAATCTGCGCGTCGCCATCGCCCCGGTGAACGAGCGCATCTACGACACGGTGAACAACGGCGTCTACCGGGCCGGCTTCGCCACCAGCCAGAGCGCCTATGACGCGGCCGCCCGCGCGCTGTTCGAAACGCTGGACTGGCTCGAAGCGCGCCTGGACCGGAGCCGCTACCTGATGGGCGCCCGCGCGACGGAGGCCGACTGGCGCCTCTTCTCCACCCTCGTGCGGTTCGATCCGGTCTATCACACTCATTTCAAGTGCAACCGCGCATGGCTCAGGGAATACCCGAACCTTTGGGCCTACGCGCGCGACCTCTACCAATGGCCCGGGATCGCGGATGAGGTGCGGTTCGACCACATCGTGCGTCACTACCACTACAGCCAGGACAACGTGAATCCGCACCGGATCATCCCGATCAACCCGGTGCTCGACTGGTCCGAACCGCACGGTCGAGGCTGATCACCCGTCGGTGAGGACGGCTTGCCTGCTGCGGCGGTCCTGTTATCGGAGGCGGCGACATCCCCCGCTTTCGGAGATCGCCATGCGCGCCGCCCTCACCGCCCTTGCCCTGATCCTGTCCACCCCGGCTCTTGCGGCCCCGCAGGAGGGGGAGGTGATCGTCCCCTGCGGCGGGTCTTTCCCCGATTTCGTCCAGGCCATGGAGCAGGCCGCCGTCGCGCGCGGCGCCGACCCGGCGACGGCGCGGGCGTTCTTTTCGGGCGTGCGGCAGGATCCGGCCACGCTCGACGCCGACCGCCGCCAGGGCGTCTTCACTCTGCCGTTCACCGACTTCGCCCGTCGGCTCATCAGCCAGAACCGGCTGCAGACCGGCCGGGCACTGGCCGAGCGTCACGACGCCACCTTCGACCGGGTCGAGGCGGAATTCGGCGTCAGCCGCGGCGTGCTGCTGGCCTTCTGGGCGTTCGAGACCGATTTCGGCGCGGTCCAGGGCGACTTCAACACCGTGAACGCGCTGATGACGCTGGGCCACGACTGCCGTCGTCCGGGCCTGTTCCAGCCGCAGGTGCTGGCGGCGCTGGAACTCTATGCGCGCGGCGACATCGACCCGCGGACCACGACGGGCGCCTGGGCCGGAGAGATCGGCATGGTCCAGATGCTCCCCGAGGATATCCTGACCAATGGCATCGACGGCGACGGCGACGGGCGCGTGACGCTCAAGACCTCGGCCGCCGACGCGCTGATGTCCGGCGGCAATATGCTTTCCGACCTGGGCTGGCGCGCGAACGAGCCGTGGCTTGAGGAAGTCACCGTGCCCGCGGACATGGACTGGTCGCGCGCGGGGCTGACCACCCGGATGACCCCGCGCGAATGGGCGGCGCTGGGCATCGCGCCGCGGTCGGGCGGCTTCGCGGCGCCCGATCTGCCCGCGACGCTGGTGCTGCCCCAGGGCAAGGACGGTCCGGCGTTCCTCGGATACCCGAACTTCGACGTGTTCTTCGAATGGAACCAGTCCTTTACCTACGTCCTTACCGCCGCCTATTTCGCCACCCGGCTGGAGGGCGCGCCGGTCTTCGATGCCGGCAACCCGCCTCCGCCGCTAGGCGACGCGGAGATGAGGAGCCTCCAGCAGAAGCTGTCCGCCCGCGGCCACGACGTGGGAGAGATCGACGGCATCCTGGGCGCGGGCACCCGCGCCGCGGTCCGCACCGAACAGGCGCGCCTGGGCCTGCCCGCCGACGCCTGGCCCACCCGGGAGCTTCTGAACGCGCTGTGAGGGCCGCGCCGCGCGCCACTGCCTGCGGGCGGGGCGCTGCGACCCGCCCGCAGCGCGGCAAAAGCGCGCCGCAGACGCCTTCCCGACGCTAGGATATGACACCCGGCAGTCTCCGCCCGACCTAGGGTCTTGACACTGGCCCCGGCTCGACCGACTCCGCTGCCATGTCCCTCGATCCTCCCGCCGCCGTCCTTACCCTGACGCTGAACCCGGCGCTTGACCTGTCCACGGAGACCGCAAAGCTGGTGCCGGGACGCAAGCTGCGCTGCGGCCCACCCCGGCTCGACCCCGGCGGCGGCGGCATCAACGTCAGCCGCATGGTGACCCGGTTGGGCGGCGACACGACGGCCTTCGTCGCGCTTGGCGGGGCGACGGGGATGCGCCTTGTCGCCGCCCTCCAGGCCGAGCGGATCTCGACCCGCATCATCCCCATCGCCGGGGAAACGCGGACCAGCCTGTCGGTCCGCGACGCCGCCACCGGTGAGCAGTTCCGCTTCATGCTGCCCGGCCCGGCGCTGACCCAGGCCGAGTACGACGCCACCATCGCCGCGCTCAGCGAAGAGGCCGCGACGGGGGATTTCGTGGTGATCTCCGGCTCCCAGCCCACCGGCGCCGCGCCGGACTTTCCCGCGCGGCTGTCGCGCGCACTGGGCGACAAGCGGGTGCGGCTGGTGGTGGACACCTCCGGCGCGGCGCTCGACCATCTGGTGACCCACCCGGCCGGGGAAATCGCCGCCCGCCCGGAGATCCTGCGCTTCGACCATGCGGAGGCGGAGGACGCCGCCGGCCGCGCCCTTCCAGACCTGGCGGACACGGCGCGCTTCGCCGCGGAGCTGGTGGCGCGCGGCGTCGCCCGCCGGATCGTCGTCGGCCGCCAGGCCGAGGGGAACCTTCTGGCCGATGCCGACGGCATCTGGTTCTGCCGCGCGGCGCCGGTAGAGGTCGTGTCCACGATCGGCGCGGGCGACACCTTTCTGGCCGCGCTGACCTATGCGCTGGCCATGGGCGACACCGCGCCCGAGGCGCTGCGCTGGGGCACCGCCGGGGCCTGCGCCGCCGTCGCCACCCCCGGCACCAAGACCTGCGACCCCGAAACCGTCGAGGCTTTGCGTCCCCGGTGCACGGTCGCGCCCGTCGCGCTGGCCTGACCGGACCGTGCCGGCGGACCCGTCAGGGTCCGGCACCGGCAGACCCGTCCCTGCGCCCCGCCAACTGCCCTGCCTGCCTTGCCCTGTCCCCGTCCGCCGGTTCGGTCCCGGCAGACCTGTGGGGGGCGGCGGTTCCGCGAGTCTTTTGGGGTTGCGCTCGGTTCTGACGGGCGGGCGATTTCGCGCTGCAATGACGTCAATGGCTTACGTGGAGTCGCGTTGCGGGGATTTTGGCAGTTCGGGCGGTTCTCGCGCCTGTTCGGCCCGATGGCCGGACGATGTATCGGACGAGATCAAGCCCCGATTTTCCGACTCTGCGCCAAAGAGCGCACGCCGCACGATCTGCCGATCAGCTTTCCGGCGACACCGTATGCCACTCCGTGACGCCCGGTTGAGGGTGGGTGGGTTTCGTTGTCGTCGTTGAACCACCCTGCGATCAATCCGGGGACGGTCGCTTCGTCGGGCAGCGGCGTGATGTGGAGGCAATCGCGC
This sequence comes from Palleronia rufa, assembly GCF_000743715.1. Taxonomy (GTDB): domain Bacteria; phylum Pseudomonadota; class Alphaproteobacteria; order Rhodobacterales; family Rhodobacteraceae; genus Palleronia; species Palleronia rufa. The sequence goes on along the minus strand of NZ_JQEY01000001.1, from coordinate 401,361 downwards.
TCTGGCGTCGTCACGGATGCTTCGGCTATCCCGTTGCTCCGCAGGCCCTTCACCGGCGTGCAACAGGGTTTTCGGGCCGATTTGGCGGCCGAGGATGCGGGTGTCCCTGGCGCTGTCGGGCGCGCCGTCGTCGGTGAGCATCTCGACGGGATTTGGCGTCTTGCCGGCCGCGAACCGTCGCTGGACCGCATCATGTCGCGGATGTCCGATGCCGGCATCCACCACGGCCCGCCGAAAGACGATCTCGCGGTCGAGCGGCTGAACGCGTTTGGTTTCCCTGCCTGCCTGCCTGCCTGCATTGCGGAAGCGGTGGACGTTGCCGCCAGCGACCGGGTGGCCCGCAACGGCCGATCGGTTGTCGGTATAGAGGCGATCGAAGATGCCGTGCCGTTGGCGGACGCGGAGGATCAGATGAACCGTCTCGATCCGCGTTTTCCGACCTGGTGGGCGTCCAGACGTTGCTTGAAGAGGTGATAAGTTCGGATGAACTGGACGGCGTCGAGCCTGGCGGCGATGCGTGGAAGACCCTGACCGGGCGACGTGCGTACGAACACGCTTGGCGGCTACGTCCTGCCCGAACAGACGGCTGCGAGAGCCGCCGGCATGAAAATTGCGACAGGGTAGCGTCAATCGTTGGGGTCTAGCTTGACGATCTTGTCGTCGCCTCCTCGATTTCGTTGAAAATTCGTCACCCCACCTGCCGAAACATCCATTCTTTCCTCTGCCGCGACAAACCGAGTGAAACGCGGGCTGGCAGGCCACTGATCTTGTTTGTCTTTTTGTCGGAGTCATGAAAAACCAACTGAAAGCGCTACCCCTTGCAGCCGCGTGACGGCTCCGGCAGGCGGAGCCCGTCCGGTCTCGACGAATGGCAGAATTGTCCCGGGGATCGTCCGGCATCGCGGCGGTGCCGGGTGCGCGACACGCGCGTCCCCGGGCGGTTCGGTGCATCCGGCGCAGACTCCTGCCCCCCGGATCGCCCGTTTCAGGCCACCATCTGCTCGGCCCGCTTGAGGTCGACGCTGACCAGCTGGCTGACCCCCTGTTCACCCATCGTCACCCCGAAGAGCCGGTCCATCCGCGCCATGGTCACCGCGTGGTGGGTAATGATCAGGAACCGCGTCTCGGTGCGGCGGGTCATCTCATCCAGCAGGTCGCAGAACCGAGTCACGTTGGCGTCGTCCAGCGGCGCGTCGACCTCGTCCAGCACGCAGATCGGCGCCGGGTTGGCCAGGAACACGGCAAAGATCAGCGCCATCGCGGTCAGCGTCTGCTCGCCGCCCGACAGCAGCGACAGGGTCGCCAGTTTCTTGCCGGGGGGCTGGCACAGGATCTCCAGCCCGGCGTCCAGGGGATCGTCGGATTCGATCAGCTCCAGATGCGCCTCTCCGCCGCCGAAGAGATGGGTAAAGAGCGTCCCGAAATTGCGGTTCACCTCCTCGAAGGCGGTGAGCAGGCGCTCGCGCCCCTCGCGGTTCAGCCCGGAGATGCCGCGCCGCAGCTCGGCGATGGCCTGGTCCAGATCCGCCTTTTCGCGCACCAGCGTGCCGTGCTCGGTTTCGACCTCCGCGGCGTCCTCCTCGGCGCGCAGGTTGACGGCGCCCAGCGCGTCGCGCTGGCGGCGCAGGCGGGCGATCTCGATCTCGATCTCCGTGGCGGGCGGGATTTTGTCCGGATCGGCCACGCCGAGCCGGTCGAGAAGCGCGTCCGGGGCGGCGTCCAGATCCTCGCGGATGCGCCGGTCGGCCTGGGCGACGGCATCGCGCGCCGCATCGGCCTGGGCCTGTGCGGCGGCGCGGGCCTCTCGCGCCTCGCCGGCGGCGCGTTCGGACTGCCGCTCGGTCAGGGTCGCCTCGGCCAGCGCGGTCTCTGCCGCCTGCCGCGCGGCCTCCGCCGCACGGCGGCGCGCCTTGCCCTCGGTCAGACCGGCGTCCAGCGCCTCCTGCCGGGCGGCGATGCGCCCGGGCGCCTCCCGGCCGTGCGCCAGTTCCGCTTCCGTGCGGGCGTGACGCGCGCGGATCTCTTCCAGCCGACCCCCGGCACTGTCCAGCCGGGTCGTCCAGGACGCAACCTCCCGTGCGATGGCCGCACGACGCTGCGCCCGTGCGGCACCGTCGCGCGTCAGCTCGTCATGGGCGGCGCGCTTGGCCATGGTGGTCATCCGCGCCGCGTCCACGGTCAGCTTGATGTCCGCCACCCGCGCCCGCAACGCGTCCAGATCCGCAAGGCCGGTCATCCCCTGCTCGGCCTCTGCCAGCCGGGCGCGCTGGCCTTGGGCCTCCGCGGCATGGCGGGCGACGGCATCGCGGGCGGTGTCGCGCTTGCCGGCGGCGATGTCGCGGTCGGCCTCGGCGCGGGACAGGGCGCGCGACAGCTCGGCCACGCGGGCGTCCGCGTCGCGGCGCGCCTGCCGGGCGTCGCGGTCCGCCGCCGCCAGCGCGTCGAGCCGCGCGCGGAGCGTGTCGTGGTGGCGGATCGCCGCCTCCGCCCGCGCTTCGGTGTCGGCCACCTCGCGGCCCAGGGCGTCCAGGCGGTTCTTTTGCTGGAGCCGCAGCGCGGCCTGCGACGGTGCGTCCTTGGGCACCGACCGGTAGCCGTCCCAGCGCCACAGGTGTCCGTCGCGGCTGACCAGCCGCTGGCCGGGACGCAGGCCGGGTTGCATCGCGGGGCCGTCGGCGGGGTCCACCAGCCCGATATGGGACAGACGCCGGGACAACGCGTCGGGGGCAGAGACGTGTTCGGCCAGCGGGGAAGCACCCGCCGGCAGGGCGGGCACGTCCGGGTAATCGGCCAGCGCGATCCAGCCGGTTCCGTCGGTCACGACCGGGGCGCGCAGGTCGTCGGCCAGGGCGGCGCCAATCGCCGCCTCCAGGCCGGGTGCGACGCGCATCCGGTCCATCACGCTGTCGCCGCCCGCTGAATCCCGCGCCAGAAGCCGGCCCAGCGCCTGGTGCTCCGCGCGGAGCGCGCCGAGTTCGCCGTCGGCGGCGGCGCGCGCGGCGCGGGCCTCTGCCTCCTCGGCCTGCACCCCGGCGCGCGCCGCCTCTGCCCGGTCGAGCGCGGCCTCGGCCGCCTCCGCCGCGGCACCGGCCTCCGTGCGGGCCGCCCCGGCGGACCCGGCCCGCGCGATGGCGTCGTCCAGCGCGGCCTCTGCCGCGGTCACGGCGCCCTGGGCGGCGGCAGAGGCCCGGTCCGCCCGATCGCGCGCGGCGCGGCAGTCGTCCAGGAGCCGCTGCGCCGACTGGTGGCGGGCGGCAAGGCGCGCGACATCCTCGGTCAGTTCGGAGAGGGCGCCCTCACGCTCACCCAGGATGCGGGCGGCGTCGTGGGCCTCCGTCTCGGCGGCGGCGACGGCGGTCTCATGACCCTCATCGGCGGCGCTCAGATCGGCCGCCTCGGCCTCCAGCCGGGCGATGCTGTCGCCCGCATCGGCGTTCAACTGCGTCTCGCGCTCCGCGTCGCGGTCGAGCTGGCGCAAGCGCCCGGACAGCTGCTCGACCGTCTCCCGGGCCTGCGTCGCCTCCTGGGCCAGGGACGCAGCCTCGACCTCCAGCCGCTGGACCAAGGCACTGGCGATGGCCTCTTCCTCGCGTACGCCGGGCATCCGCCCTTCCGCCGCCTCGCGCGCCGATCCGGCGTCGCGGGCGACCCGCTCGGCGCGCGCGGCCTCGGCGGTGCGGGCGGTCAGCGCGGCCGCGACGCGGGCCAGCGCCTCGTCGGCCTCGCGCCAGCGCCGATAGAGCAGCAGCCCCTCCGCGGTCCGGAGCCGCGCGCCCAGATCGCGGTAGCGCGCGGCCTGCCGGGCCTGCCGGGCCAGCTGACCCAGCTGCGCGGCCAGCTGTTCGATGGTGTCGTCGAGACGTGACAGGTTCGCCTCGGCGCCCTTCAGCTTCAGCTCCGCCTCATGCCGTCGCTGGTAGAGGCCCGAGATCCCGGCCGCTTCCTCCAGGATCCGGCGGCGGTTCCTGGGTTTGGCGTGGATCAGTTCCGAGATCTGGCCCTGCCGCACCAGCGCCGGGGACTGCGCTCCGGTCGAGGCATCCGCGAACAGCATCTGCACGTCGCGCGCGCGCACGTCGCGGCCCAGCACCTTGTAGGCGGAACCCGCGTCGCGGGTGATGCGGCGCACGATGTCGATCTGGTCGGCCCCGTTGAAGGCGGCGGGGGCGCGCCGGTCGGAATTGTCCACCGACAGCGCCACCTCCGCGAAGTTCCGGGCCGACCGCGACGACGTGCCGGCGAAGATCACGTCCTCCATCCCGCCGCCGCGCATGGCTGTCGGGCGGTTCTCTCCCATGACCCAGCGCAGCGCCTCCAGGAGGTTGGACTTGCCGCAGCCGTTGGGGCCGACCACGCCGGTCAGCCCCTCATGGATCACCAGATCCGTGGGATCGACGAAGGACTTGAAGCCGTTGAGCCTGAGTCGTGTGAACTGCATCCGCTGCGTCGCCTGCCCGTTTTTTTCCCATCGTCCGGGCTCGGACCCCTTATGTCAACGGTTGCGTACCATATCGGCCGTGTATGGCCGCGTTTTCCCCAAGATATCGCGCGATCTTCCAGATCTATTCGTCGTTATGGTCCTCCGGGCCCCGGATAGGCTTGTCCCGGCGTTCGTCCGTCGCGGTATCCTGCGCGCCCGTCGAGGGCTTGTCGAACTTGGTCTTGCCGGGTTCCCGGCCCTTGGCCTCGCTGATGCCGAAGCCGGTCTTGCGGTCTTTGTCGTCGCCCACGCTTGATCTCCCTGGATATGTGGGGCCAGAACGTGCCGATGGCTGTCAGGGTCCGACCCATCGCCGTGACCGATGCGCGCGCCGCGCGGCTGCTGGCCGCCGCGCGCACCGAAAGCGACCGCCTCTATCCGCCGCAGGACAATCACGGCATCGACCCCGGCGCGCCGCCCGCGGCGCTGCGGCTCTTCGGGGCCAAGGGCGGCCTCCGGCTGCTGGGGATCGCGGGGCTGTTGCCCCGGGACGGCTACGCAGAGGTCAAGGCGATGTTCGTCGTCGATACGGCGCGGGGCCGTGGCGTCGGCGCGGCGCTGCTGGCAGAGATCGAGCGCGCGGCGGCAACGTCCGGCCTGCGGGTCCTGCGCCTGGAGACCGGCGCCGCGAGCGTCGCCGCCTGCCGGGTCTACGCCAGGGCGGGCTTTGCGCCCTGCGGCCCGTTCGGCAGCTACCGGGCCGGCGGAAGTTCGATCTTCATGGAGAGGCGGCCGGGCAGGTGAGGCGGGCGCGCACGATGGCCTGGTCGCCGCCGACGCGATCGACCGTGCAGCCGGAGGCCCGTTCGATCGCGACGGTGGCGTTCTTGAACACTTCCCGCTCGCGGGGCAGCCAGGCGCGGCTGATGCGCATGGCCTCTGCGGTGTCGTCGCGGAGGCGGACCGAGAACGTCATGCCGCCCGCGTCGATGCGCTGTGCGGGGATGCCGGTGAACCGGAGGCTGGGCGAGGCGCATCCCGCCATGAGAACGAGGGTCACAAGGATCCGGCGCATGGCCGTCATCCTGCCCGCACTTCGTTAACCGACGATGAACATCCGCTCCGGCACGGCGGCGATCTGGATGTACATGGCGGCATAGAGGAACCCGGTGGCGACCAGCACGAAGAGGTGCCAGATGGCAGTGTGGAACGGCAGCCTTTCCCACAGAAAGAACGCGACGCCCGCGGTGTAGATCAGCCCGCCCAGGGTCACCGCCTGCACCGCCCCCGGCGTCATGGCGGCAAAGATGTCCTGACCGAAGATCACGCCCAGCCAGCCCAGTCCCAGATACAGCGTCAGCCCCAGCCACCGCAGCGAATCCGGCGCCAGGATCTTGAGCGAGGAGCCGCCCAGCGCGACGGCCCAGATCGCCGACAGATACACCGCCCCCGCGCCCCCGGTCATGACCACCAGCGGCGTGAACGTGCCGGCGATCTTGAGAAAGATTGCCGTATGGTCCATCCGCTTGAAGATATGGCTGAAACGGTGCGGTCCGGTGACGTTGTAGATGGCCGACGAGACCAGCATCGCCAGCAGGCTGACACCGTAGACCGCGACCGCGGCGGTGACGCCGCTGCCGCCCCGGTGGGTGACGCTCATGGAGATCAGGACCGGCACCGCGGCCAGGGCCGCCATCACACCGACCGCATGAACGGCGGTGTCGGTGACGTGCTCCGCCCGCGCAAATCTCTGTGTCCGTTCCCGTGTCATCATGGCAGGCTAAGGTCCGATCCGGCTGCAGAGAATGACCCGAAGGCGGTAAACCCCCGGTTAACTCCGCTCATTCGCATTGCGACCCATACCTCTGTCGCTAGGATCCGGCCGATCTGACCGGAAGGGGTGAAGGCTCATGCTGATGTGTATCTCAGGATCGTTGCGGCGGGGTTCAAGCAACACCGCCCTCCTGCGTGAGGCAGCGCGGCTCTACGGCGGGGACCATCGCTTCGCGGACCTTCGCCTGCCCCTCTATGACGGCGACCTGGAAGGCGCATCCGGTCTGCCGGAGGATGTCCTCCGCGTGACGCGACAGATCGAAGCGGCAGAGGCGGTGGTGGTCTCGACCCCCGAATACAACAAGATGCTGTCGGGCGTGCTGAAGAACGCGCTGGATTGGATCAGCCGCACGAAACCCTTCGTGCTGCAGGACAAGCCCGTGGCGATCCTCGCGGCGGCGGCGGGCCAATCGGGCGGCGCGCGGGCGCGATACTCTCTGATGATGGCGCTGGCGGCGTTCCGGCCGCGGTTCTCGACCGGGCCGGAGGTGCTGATCGCGGGCTCCGGCGCGGCCTTCGACGCGGAGGGCCGGCTCAGCGACCCCCGAAGCGTGGCGGTGCTGGGTCAGGCGATGGACCGGCTCCGCTCGGAGGCCACGGCGTGACCCACCGCCTTGGCGCCCGGTCAGCCCCGCTTCAGCGCGTCGCGGATCTCCAGCAGGACGTCCAGTTCCGACGGGCCGGTGTCGACTTCGGGCGCCACGTCGTCGGGACGCTCGGCGGCCGCTTTCACGCGGTTGACGACCTTGACCAGCAGAAACACCACGACGGCCACGATCAGGAAGTTGATCACCGCGGTGATGAACTTGCCGTACATGAACTGCGCGTCGCCGACCCCGAAGGACAGGCCCGAAAAGTCCAGCCCGCCGGCCACCAGGCCGATGAGCGGGTTGATCAGATCCTCGACCAGCGACGTGACGATGGCGGTGAACGCCGCGCCGATGATAATGCCCACGGCAAGGTCCATGACACTGCCCTTGGCGATGAAATCCCTGAATTCCTGGATCACGCGGCCTCTCCCCTCTCTCCGCGGCACCATGCCGCGCGGAAGCGGCGTATCACAATCGACCCGAGATCAAAGTTCTATTCTAGCGTGACAGTGTAGTTTGCAGTGTTTGACAGTGTAGTTTGCAGCAAGCGTTTTTTTGCGCCGGTGCGGTTGGCGGGGTGGTGTGCGGTGCTCAAGACCCCGCTTCCGGGGGCAGGGGAGGCTGCAGAACGGCAGGTTTCCGGCCGCCCCCGTATAGGCCACATCTCACCCGCCAACCGCAATCCAGTTATGTCCTGGTCCAGATAGAGCGCGGGGCGGCCTCTATCTATCGATACCGCCCCGACCCGAAACGCACTTTCGATCATCAAATGAATGGATCGCTGAACGACCATTTAACGGCGCGTTAATCGCCTCGGCATCGATTGACGAATTGGCCCTCGACGATTTCTACGCTCCCAGCGCCATCGTTGCTTCCGGGGCGCGCAGCATTCCGCCGCCGGTATGCCCCACGTCCCGTGCGAACACCAACCGCCAGGCAAACTCACAACCGTATTGGCGGGCGAATTGGCGCGCCGCCTCATAGGTGCGCACTGCCCGGTCGAGACGATTATCGCCCTGGCGCTGTGCCGCGCTGCTCATTGCCAGATCCTTGCTGCCAATATCGTCCGTGCCGAGGTAGATCGTGATCGGCATCCGCAGGTATTGGCGGATGCGATCCCGTTCTTCCGTTCCACCCTCTCCCCGGACCTCGAAGCCGTAGGGCATGTCCTCTCTGTCATCGGCGATCACGTAGGTCGAAGGGTTGGCGATGATGTACCGCTCGACCGTCAGATCGGGCGCGAAGGCCGCGACCCGGGACAGGAACTGGCCCCCCGCCGAATGCCCGAACATCCAGATCGGGATATGCGTCCGGTCCAGCCGTTCCGCGAAGACGCGCGCAAGCTCGGCTGCCGCACCCACGGTCCAGTCGGACGGATCGCTGCCGTACTCCAGACCGCCTCGATGGTATCGGGCGCTCGGGAACCGATCCTCATCGAACAGCGGCGCGACGACCTGGAGACCGCGCTCCTCGGCCAGATCGATGGCGGAGGCGCAGTATCCCTCCGCATCCCGGCCATTGCCATGAAACACCATCAGGATGCCGTTCAGGTCCGTTGGCGGGGTGTAGGTGAACACGTCGAAGTTTCCGTAGGACGTTCTGGCCTGGGTTTGCTCGATGCTGGGCATGGCTGCCTCCTTTTGATCGCTTGTTTCAGGTGATGTTGGCGGCGCCGGAGCCGTTGAAGACCTCGACCACGTTGCTTTCCGATGCCGCTGTGCCGTGATCGTTCGCGACGGCCGTGGAGAGTTTGAACTGTCCGGTCGTCGGGAAGTTGTAGGTCTGGTAGAGCGGGATCATGTAATCCAGCACACCGCGCCCCCGGTCATCGTCCACGAAGGTCGCGCCGCTGTCCTCCGACACCTTGAGCGTGGTTTCGTGGAAGGCGTATGGCCACCCGTCCGACAGCCCGTGGTCGAAATCCAGCAGGTTGAGCGCGAAGCTGTCGGCCCCGTTCGGGACGCGCGTCACGTCGATCTCCCCCATGTGGATGCGGGGCGTTTCCACGAACGCCGGGGGCGCGGCCCTGGATCGTGTAGGTGTTCGTGAACGTGGTCGTCTCGCCCGCATCGTTCTTGCCCGCATCATGTCGCGGATTGCGTGTCCAGCTTTCCAGGCGGCCTTCTGACTGACGCCGATCAACCGTACGAGCTCCACGGAAGAAATTCCGTTGAAGGCGTTCAGCACGGTATAGATGGCGGCAAGCCGGGCACGCAGGTCGAGTTCGGTACCGTGCATCGGGATCTTTACACTGATCGTGAGCTGACCGCGTCAGTCGTTGCCAAGGTAGGGTCCTGGGCGATGCGCAATGCTTTCAGGCCAGTCGATCGTTCAGGCCGGTCGACCGAAGCCAGGCGCAATGCGGGCAGACGCGCCCGTCGGGCCACATCTTTCCTGAGGGATGACGGTATTGGATTTTCTGGCAGGGGCAGGGGGACTCGAACCCACGACCCTCGGTTTTGGAGACCGATGCTCTACCAACTGAGCTATACCCCTGGGCCGGTCCCTCCGCTAACCCCCCCAGGTATCCCGGTCAAGCCCGATCCATCGGAACCCTGCCCCGCAGCGCGCGTTCTCCAGACAACCGACCCTTCCCCCGGAACAGGAGGCTCCCATGGCCATGAACTCTTTGAAAGACGTATATATCGACCAGATCCAGGACATCTACTCCGCCTGCAAGCAGTCGATCGAGGCGACCACCGCCCTCGGGCAGAAGGCCTCTGACGACGAGTTGGGCAAGGCCCTCGCCGCAGGCAGTGCCGGTATCGCAGAGGGCATGGAGAAGCTGGAGAAGATCTGCGGAGATCACGGCGTCGATCCCAATGGTGAATTCTGCAAGGGCATGGAAGGCTTGGTGAAAGAGGCCCACGCCCATGCTTTGGACGAGTCCTTCGGCTCGGACGCGGTGCGCGACGCCATGATCGTCACGCAATATCAGCGGATGGTCCACTATGCGCTGGCCGGCTACGGTTGTGTGGTGGCCTTCGCCAACCGCCTGGGACTCGACGGTGACGCGGCGCTTCTCCAGCAATGTCTGGATCAGACCTACGACGGCGACCGCCGCATGACCGAGATCGCGACACGCGGCGGTGTCAACGCCGACGCCGCCTGACCCGGCACCGTCCGGCCGGACGGCTTTACGGCCGGGGTTGCCTTGCCGACCCGCCCACCATCGTGGCCTGCTGCCGGTTTCGTGGACACGAAGATAAGATCGTGACCATGGAACTGGAGATTGGATATGACGAGACGGAAGTTCAGCCGCGAGTTCAAAATCGAGGCGGTGAAGCTGGTGACCGAGCGGGGCGTGACGGTGGCCCAGGCGTGCCGAGATCTGGACCTGGCGGAGAGTGTTCTGCGGCGGTGGATGCGTGAAGCGACGGTGGCGTCTGCCAGTGCCTTCCCCGGCAATGGCCAGCAGCGCGCCGAGCTGGCCGAGATCGCGGCCCTGAAGAAAGAGGTCGCCAAGCTCAGGGCGGAGCGTGACATCCTAAAAAAGGCCGCGGCCTTCTTCGCGCGGGAAGCGACATGACGTTCGCGTTCGTTGCGAAGCACCGGCATATCTGGCCCGTCAGCTGGATGTGCGCGGTGCTGGGCGTCTCTCGGTCTGGCTTCCACGCCTGGCTCAAGCGACCGATCAGCGCCCGGGCGATCTACGATGCGAAGCTCGTCTTGGAGATCGACAAGAGCTTCAAGGCCAGCGACCGCACCTATGGCGCACGTCGGGTCTGGCGCGACGTGCTCGAGGAAGGGTTGGCCTGCGGGCTGCACCGGATCGAGCGCCTCATGCGGCAGAACGCTATGAGAGCGCGACCAAAGCGGCGCGGGAATCCGAAGGATGATGGCGAACGCTCGGTCATCGCCGGCAACATCCTCGACCGCGACTTCCAAGCCGACCGGCCGAACCAGAAATGGACCTGTCGCGGTTTGATGCCGCTCCTTTGATAGCATTTACTGCAACAAAGGAGACGAACTATGGGATTGAAACGGACGGACGAATTCCGCCAGGATGCGGTGCGTATTGCGCTGACCAGCGGGCTGACGCGCAAGCAGGTGGCTGATGATCTGGGCGTTGGAATGTCGACGCTGAACAAATGGATCACAGCGCATCGAGACACGAACGTGGTTTCACAAGAGGATTTGGACCTCGCCAAAGAGAATGAGCGGCTTCGACGTGAGATCCGGCTTCTCAGGGAGGAGAGGGAAATCCTAAAAAAGGCCACCCAGTTCTTCGCGGGCCTAAAGCAATGAGATTTAGGTTTGTCGAGGAACACAGGAACCATTTCCCAGCCAACCGTTTATGCAGTGTCGTTGGCGTCAGCACACGTGGCTTGCGGGCCTTCCGTAGCCGCCCTGCCAGTCGCAGACAACGATCTGATATGGTCACGCTTGCACACATCAAAGAACAGTCCCGCCTGAGCCTTGGTAGCTACGGCAGGCCGCGAATGACCGAAGAGTTGAAGGAGATCGGCCTGGACGTCGGTCATCGCCGTGTGGGCCGTTTGATGCGCCAGAACGGCATATCTGTCGTCAGAACCCGCAAACACAAGGTGACGACCGATAGCGATCACAAGTTCAATATCGCGCCGAACCTGCTGGATCGAGACTTCAACACTGATGCGCCCAACCAGAAGTGGGCCGGTGACATTAGCTATGTCTGGACCCGCGAAGGCTGGTTGTATCTGGCCGTAATCCTCGATCTGCATTCACGGCGTGTGATCGGCTGGGCCGTGAGCAACCGGATGAAACGCGACTTGGCGATCCGGGCGTTGAACATGGCCATAGCTTTTCGGGCGCCGCCCAAAGGCTGCATCCATCATACGGATCGCGGGTCGCAATATTGTTCACACGACTATCAGAAGCTTTTGCGCCAGCATGGCTTCAAGGTGTCGATGAGCGGCAAGGGCAATTTCTATGACAACGCCGCTGTCGAAACCTTCTTCAAGACGATCAAGGCCGAGCTGATCTGGCGCAGGTCATGGGAAACGCGGCGGCAAGCTGAAGTGGCGATCTTTGAATACATCAATGGCTTCTACAATCCGCGTCGCCGCCACTCAGCACTGGGCTGGAAAAGCCCCGTCGCATTCGAAAGAAAAGTGGCTTAAACGAGCACTTGGGGCGGCACGAAATCGCGACAGGTCCAGGTGCCGTGGATGCGGCTGGCTTGTCTTGGGCCGTTTGTAAATCGCCTCCAACCCCATCTTGGCCATCAGCCGCCGAACCCGGTGGCGCCCCGCTACGATACCATCCCGGCGCAGATATGCCGCGATCTGACGCGATCCGAAGAACGGGTACTTGGTAAACACACGGTCGATGGCTTTCATCAGCGCCAGCGTCTTCGCATCGATCCCGACCGGCATGTAGTAGAACGCTGACCTGCTCAGCTTCACCAACCGGCATTGCTGACTGACGCCCAGTTCCGGATGGTCGCCGCGGATCATCGCTTTCTTCTTCGCAGGGCTCATCGCTTGAGCCCGGCGGACAAAAAATCGTTCTCGACCGCCAGCCTCCCGATCTTGGCGTGAAGCTCCTTCACTTCCGCCTCGCTCGGGCCTTCGGGCCTACTGCCACGGGCAAACACGTCGGCCATGCCGTCGACAGCCTGACGCTTCCAAGCGCTTACCTGGTTCGGATGAACCTGATGCCGCGCAGCAATCTCCTGGATCGTCTTGTCGCCTCGCAGCGCCTCGAGCGCGACCTTTGCCTTGAACTGATCCGTGAACTTCCGGCGTTTCGCCATTTCGTATCCCTCCAAAGGTTCGGGATACACCTTAGCTACCTGTCCGATTTCCTGGGACCACTTCAGATGCACAAGGGTCGGCGGGGCAGGCGGGTTGGGCGGCAAGGACACGGTTGGCGCGGGACGTCGCCGGAAGGGCGTTCCGGCGTTGCCGTAGGCCGCCTCTTGTGGCAAGCGATGTCCGAGACAGGAAGTACAAGGGTCTAATTATGGCCGATTTCGCAATGCGCCGCAGGATGATGGTGGACACACAGGTGCGTCCCTCCGACGTGACGCTGTTCCCGATCATCGAGGCGATGCTGACGATCCCGCGCGAACGCTTCGTGCCAAATCGTCTGCGGGAGGCCGCGTATCTGGGCGAGAACCTGCCCATTGGCCCCGGCCGCACGATCCTGGAGCCGCGCACTCTGGCCAAGATGCTGAACGCGCTGGAGATCGGACCCACGGACCTGGTTCTGGATCTGGGCACTGGGTTTGGCTACTCTGCCGCCGTGCTGGCCTGGATGGCCCAGGCCGTTGTCGCCGTGGAACCCGAAGAGCCCCTGGCCGCGGAGGCAGAGGCGGCGCTGGCCGATGCGGGCATCGACAATGCCGTGATCCACGTCGGACCGCTGGCCGAGGGCGCGCCGAAGCACGGCCCCTACGACGCCATCGCGATTCAGGGCGCGGTCAGCGTCCTGCCCGACGCGATAACCGACCAGTTGGCCGAAGGCGGCCGGATCGCCTGTATCTTCTTCGAGGACCGCCTCGGGACGTGCCGGATCGGCGTGAAGGCCGATGGCTACGTCAGCTGGCGGTTCGCTTTCAATGCTTCGGCCCCGGTGCTTCCGGGGTTCGACCGCAAGCCGGAGTTTACGCTATGACGTTCAAAGGGTATGCCATCGCCACGGCCACGGCCATGTCTTTGCTGATGGGGGCCGGGGCCGCGCGGGCGGAGTCCTTGGCGGATGCCCTGGTGCTGGCCTATCGCCATTCCGGTCTGCTGGAGAAGAACCGCGCCGTGCTCCGCGCCGCCGATGAGGGCGTGGCCCAGGCCATCGCCACCCTGCGCCCGGTGATCGACTACGTGGCGCAGGCCCAGCGAACCTACACATTCCCGAACGACAGTGCCGGCGCGACGCCCGTCAGGCGGATCAGCGACGGATTCGAGGACACCGCCAGCATCGCCATCACCGCGGATCTGCTGCTCTACGACGGCGGCCGGTCGCGGCTGGGGATCGACGTGGCGAAGGAGACCGTTCTGGCCACCAGGGAGGCGCTTGTCCAGGTCGAGCAACAGGTGCTCTTCAACGCGGTCACCGCCTTTTGGGGCGTGCGCGAGGCGATCGCCTTCGTGAACCTGCGACAGTCGAACGTGGATCTGAACTCCGAACTGCTGCGCGCCGCTCAGGAGCGTTTCGACGTGGGTGAGGTCACCCGGACCGATGTCGCCCTGGCCGAGGCGCAGCTTGCCGCCGCGCGGTCGCAGCTGTCCTCTGCCCGGGGCGATCTGGAAGTCGCGCGGGCGCAGTATGTGGAATTCATCGGTCAGCCGCCGGGAACGCTGACGGCGACCGACGCCGCCCCGGTCAGCGTTTCGACCCTGGAGGCGGCGCAGGCCGTGGCCCGCCAGAGGCATCCCAACATCCTTGCCGACATGCGCGGCATCACCATCGCGGAACTGAACGTGCTTAGGGCCGAAGCGGCGGTCCGGCCGACGGTATCCGCCGGGGCGCAACTGTCGGTGGACGACAATTACAACGAGGCCGCATCGTTCGGCGTGACCATGAGCGGGCCGATCTACCGGGGCGGGCGTCTGACCTCTGCCTACCGCCAGGCCGCCGCCCGTCGGGACGAAACCCGGGCCGACCTGCACGTGACCACCGACAATGTGCTTCAGAACGTGGCTCAGGCGTGGTCGCAGCGGGACGTCGCGCGGGCGCGCATCCAGTCCGGGCAGCTGCAGGTGCGCGCCGCGGAGATCGCCTATCGTGGCCTTCAGGAAGAGGTCAGCCTGGGCGCGCGGACCACGCTCGACGTGCTCAACGCGGACCAGGATCTTCAGGATGCGCGGGCCAACCTGATTTCGGCCCGGATCGACGATACGCTGGCCGGATACACCATCCTCTTCGCCATGGGGATGCTCACCGTGCAGCAACTGGGGCTGGGGATCACCACCTACGACCCGAGCGCCTATTACAACGCCGTCAGCGACGGGCCGGTGCGCAAGGTGAGCCCCCAGGGCAAGAAGCTGGACAAGCTGATGAAATCCCTGGCCCGTTAGAACAGGCGCGCCGGGGCGCTCCGCCCCGCCGGCGGCCCGGGTCGGGCCGAGCCGACCAAGGAGGGTCCGCCGATGTCAGATCCGACGATACCGGGTGGTTCGGATCCGGCCCCGGCATCCGGAATGCCGCCGGACGCGCAGGAACGGCCGGTCGCTGCGCGACCGGTGCTTCTGCTGGGGCCGGATCTTCGCGTCGATGCAGATGCCCGGACGCAGGCCGACCCCCTGCGGCTGGAACCCGGTGACAGGGCGCGCGACGGTCCCGCTGCCGGCTCAGTGGCCGCCGCGCCCGCGAAGACCGGAGCGGCGCAGGACGGCGGCAGCCCGGAAGACGCCGGTGCCGCGTCTCGGGCCAGGCCGCCCGGCTCCGAAGGGGCGGCCGACGACGTGTTCCGTGACGACCTCTCCCATGACGGGGCGGCGAGAGGAGTGGCTGCCCAGAGCGTATCGCCCCCGGACGGGCGGGAGGATGCGCCGTCCGGCGGACCGCAGGGCAGGAATACCGGCGCGGATATGGCCGACCAGATCCGGCAGGCGGTCCGCGACCCGGAAACTGCGCGGGACAGGGCGGATGCAGGCTCGCTGGAGGCGCTCGAACGGCAGGTTGCGGCGCTGAAGGCGGCGGTGTCGGCTTCTCATGCGGCGCAGGCGGACGGGCCGGACGAGACCCTCAGGCCAAGGAGCGGGGGCGTGTCGGCGCACGGAGCCGCGCACGAGCCCGGCGGCCCCCGGACCGCCGATGCGGCCAATGATGCCGACCAGCCCACGGCGACGCCGCGCTTTATTCACCGCAGGGGTGGCGAAGCGCAAATGGAGCCACGCCAGGCCGCGCGGAACGCCGTCCTGGATCCGTCGTCCCTGACCGAGGACATGCTTCGCGATCTCATTGCCGATGTGGTGCGCAAGGAGCTGTCGGGCGCGACGGGCCAGAAGGTCACCGGAAATATCCGCAAGCTGGTCCGCCGCGAAGTGGCCCGCCACCTGAGCACCCGCGACGACGAATGACGGAGCGCCGGGCAGTCGCGTGAATACGCCCGCACATCTGCTTCTCGGCGCCGCCGTCTTCGCGCGTCCGGACGACCCGCGCCGGACCTGGGGCGCCGTTCTGGGCGGGTTTGCGCCGGACCTGTCGCTCTATCTCATGGCGGGGGTGGCGATCGGGGTCATGGGCATCCCGCCCGAGCGCGTGTTCGGGACGCTCTACTACTCCGCCGCATGGCAGGGCGTCTTCGCCGTGGACAACAGCATCGTGCTGTGGGGCATCGGTTGCGCGCTGGCCATCCGGGCCGGATCAGGCTGGGCCGTCGCCCTGACAGGAGCGGCCCTGCTGCATCTGGCGACCGACCTGTTGCTGCACGGGCAGGACGCGCGGATGCAGTTCTGGCCCCTGACGGACTGGAAATTCTATTCGCCGCTGTCCTACTGGGACGGCACGTTCGGCCGGATCTGGACCGCGATCGAGATGGCCGGGGCTCTGGGCCTTGCCGTCGCGCTGATACGGCAGCCCTACGCCCGCGTCTGGCGCGTGGCTTTCGGTGTCATCGCCCTGGCCGAACTGGCGCCGCTTGCCATCTGGAGCGTGATGTTCTGACCTTGGGACCGGCCGCGGCACGCACCGGGCCCGGACAGACGGAAAGACGCCGCGAAGCGGGTCCGCGGCGTCCATCGGTATCCTCTGATCGGCCCGTTGGCAGAGGCCTCAGGCGGCCTCCGCCTCCGCCAGAGCGGCATTGCGGCGCTCGCTCTCTTCGCGGCTGAGGGCGACGGAAGTCCGCACACCCTTGCGGACAAACTCCATGAGACCGTTCACGACCCGCTCGTTGGGGTCGATGCCGGCACAACTCAGCACTTCGCGGCCGTCGCGCGACCGCGCCCAGCGCGCGATCTGCTCCGGACCGTTGCCGTATTTCTTGTCGTCGGCGATCGCATCGTCCAGAGCGGCGAGGACCACGGCAGCGAAGAGTTTTCGCGCGCGGTTGCCCTGCTCATGGTTGAATGCGGTTCCATCAACGAAGTCGGCCATTCGTCGTTCCTTGTTCTTGCTCTTGGCTTGGGGCGTAACGCTCCTTATGGACGCTTTGCGGGCCATGAGGGTTGTCTATTCAGAATATCACCCATGCAGGTAATGCATGGCTTTGGCGGTCCGCCTTCTAGATAGGCCATGTTGCGTACCGGCCGAGTGACAGATATAGGCGCAAGCAACGTTTCATCAACCGTCTGCCATGGTTTCGCCACATGCCGAAGATCAACGGAAACGAGATCCGCCCCGGAAATGTCCTTGACCACAACGGGGGACTCTGGGCGGCCGTCAAGGTCGACCACGTGAAGCCCGGCAAGGGCGGCGCCTTCGCCCAGGTCGAAATGCGCAACCTGAGGAACGGGTCGAAATTGAACGAACGCTTCCGCTCCGCCGACAAGGTGGAGCGCGTGCGCCTGGAGCAGAAGGACCAGCAGTTTCTCTATGAAACCGACGGGATGCTGGTGTTCATGGACAGCGAGACCTATGAGCAGATCGAGCTTCCGTCCGAGATCCTGGGCGACCGTCGTCCGTTCCTGCAGGACGGTATGATCATTCAGATCGAATACTACGATGCCGAGGCGCTCAATGCGACCCTGCCGCAGAAGGTCCAATGCAAGGTCGTCGAGACAGAGCCTGTGGTGAAGGGGCAGACGGCGGCCAACTCCTTCAAGCCGGCGATCCTGGACAACGGCGTCAAGGTCATGGTTCCGCCCTTCGTGGGCCAGGACGAGTACATCATCGTCAACACCGAAACGATGGAATATTCCGAACGCGCCTGATTTGCGGGAACCGACCTCTCGGTTCCGTGATTACCCCGGGGTACCGGGAGGTGGTCTGTAATGGGTGAGGCGCAATTCGAGCTGCACTGGATCGATTATCTGATCGTTGCGGCGTATTTCGCGGGCGTCCTTGCGCTGGGGCTCTATCATTCGAAGGTGCGCGGCGACGACGCCGACGACTACTTCCTTGCCGGCCGCAACCTGGGCTGGTTCGTGATCGGGTTTTCGCTGTTCGCGTCCAACATGTCAGGTTCCAGCTTCGTGGGACTGATGGGCGGGGCCTATGCCAACGGCATCGCGATCTACAACTACGAATGGACCGCCGCGATCGTGCTGATCGCATTCGCGATCTTCATCCTGCCGTCATACCTGCGTGCGCGCATCGCCACCACGCCGGAGTTCCTGGAAAAGCGCTACGATGTCCGGTCCCGCAAAGCGTATTCGCTGTTCACCATCCTGGCGGTGATGCTGATCGACGTGGCCGGCGCGCTCTACGCGGGCGGGCTGGTGATCGCGAACACGTTCTCCTTTCTCAACATCTGGACCGCAACGGCAACGCTGGCGCTGATCGCCGGGCTCTATACGGTGCTGGGCGGGCTGGCGGCGGTGGTCGTGACGGATACGGTGCAGTCGATCCTGCTGATCCTCGGCGGGCTGCTGATTTTCGTCCTCGGCCTCAATGAGATCGGCGGCTGGGACCAGATCTGGGTCGGGGTGGATGAGGGCAAGCAGCACCTGATCCTGCCGACAACGAACGACTTCACGCCCTGGCACGGACTCTGGGGGGTGACGCTGCTGTCCTTCTACCTCTGGACCATGAACCAGTTCGTGGCGCAGCGGACCCTGGCGGCCAAGGATTTGCGGAACGGCCAGATCGGAGCGCTGTTCGCAGGGTTCCTCAAGCTGCCAAACATCTTCATCATGATCATACCCGGCATCATCGCGCTGAAGCTCTACCCCAACCTGGAGACGCCCGACCTCGCGTTTCCGAAACTGGCCTTCGAACTCATGCCCATTGGGATCCGCGGCATCATCATGGCGGCGCTGATCGCGGCGATCATGTCGTCGGTGGACTCCGCGGCCACGGCGCTGTCGTCGCTCGTGGTCAAGGACTTCATCCAGCCCGCCAAGCCCGACTACAGCGACCGGAAACTGGTCCTGATCGGCCAGATCGCGACCGGCGGGTTCCTGGCCTTCGCCGCGGTATACGCGCCCTTCATCGGCAATTTCGGCTCTCTCTTCGGGTATTTCCAATCGTCGCTCAGCTATATCGTACCGACCATCGTGGCCACCTACATGGTCGGGCTGACGGTGAAATGGGCGAACGGCAATGGCGCGTTCTGGACGATCGTGCTGGGGCTCGTCGTGGGAATCCCGATCTTCATCCTCAAGGAGGTGTCCGGGGTCTGGGAAAGCGTCGGCCTGCCGCCGGTCCATTACACGGTGATGGGGACGATCTTCTTTTTTGCGGGTATCGCGGTGAACCTGGGCATTTCGGCCGCGACGCGCCGTCCGAACAAGGAGGGCGTGGACGAGCTGGTCTGGTCCGCGGACGAAACGCGCGAGGTTTTTGGACAGATCGGCAGCCCGTGGTATTTCAGCCCGCTGCTCTGGTCCCTGAGCCTTGGCGTGGCGACCGTCGGGTTCGTGGTCTGGCTCTGGTGAGCTAGACGCGCGCCGCGTTCAGGCAGGTCTCGACCATCCCGCGATAGCCGCCGCCGAAAAGCCGCAGGTGCAGCAGCGCGATCCACAGGCGGTAGACGGGGCGGCGGTCCTGCCAGCCGTCGCGGAGCGGGCCATAGCCGTGCCAAAAGCTTGCGGGCGGGGTGCCGAAGGTGGTCAGCGCGGCCAGGTCGACCTCGGCATCGCCGTAGTAGCTGGCCGGGTCGATGAGTCCCTGAAAGGCGCCGTCGAAGATCAGGTTTCCGGTCCAGAGATCGCCGTGCAGCAGGCTTGCCGGGGGGGCCTTCGGCAGCAGGTCCGGCAACCGCGCGGCGAGGGCGTCAAGGCGCTTGGCAACGTCGCCGGGCAGGGCCTCGGGCCAGGCCAGCAGGCGGCGTTCGGCCCAGAAGGCCGGCCAGTAGGCGGCGTTCGGCCCAGAAGGCCGGCCAGTCGTCCATCGGCGCGGCGGGCTGCAAGGCAGGGCCGATGGCATGGTCGGTCTCCCACCCGTACCGGGGACCGGTGGCGGCGTGGAGCGCGGCGACCGCGTGGCCTGCCTGTGCCCAGCCCGTATCGCTGGCGCGACCCTCCGCAAGCCGCTCCATCAGCAGGCAGCTGTCGTTCACCGCGACCACCCGTGCCGCCGGGCACCCCGTCGCGGCGATGGCGCGGAGCATGTCGGCCTCGGCCCGGACCGGGCCGCCGCTCTTGGCCACGATCCGGCGCCCGTCGGCAAGCCGCACCGCCGCGACCGATGACACGTCACCGCCCGACAGCGGTTGAAAGTCCACCACCGAACAGCCCGCAAGCCGCGCGATGGCGTCGCGCGGGGGCGTGTCAGCCAAGGGCGACCCGCGCTCCGCCAGCCTCCATATCCGGTCCGGCCCGATCCAGCCGCAGCCAGGCCAGCGCGCGCCCGCCGGACTGGGTGTAGAGCGTCCCGACGATACGCCCGTTCGCGGTGATCTCTGTGCCGACGGGAACCTCTCCATCGACCGCGACGGTCATAAGGCCCTTCTTGAGTTCTGTCTTGTGCTTCATTCGCGCGGTGACCTCCTGGCCCACGTAGCAGCCCTTGCGGAAATCGACGCCGTTCAGCCGTTCGAACCCCATCTCAAGGATGTAGCTGTCGTTCGGGACCAGTTCGATCCCGGCCTCCGGCACGCAGAGCGCCACGCGCAAGGCGTCCCAGTCGGTGCCGTCGTCGCCGCTGCCCGCCCCGTAGGCCCGCCAGCCCAGGTCGGGATGGCGCGGATCGGCCCGGGCGCCCTCTGGGGCCGGGCCGGTGCCGCGCGTGATGCCCAGCTCCGTCGCCTCGATCCCCACCTTGCGTCGTAAACGGTACATGGAGAGCCGCGCGGACAGGCTGTCGGCCAGATCCGCGTCCACGTCGATCAGCAGCCGCTCGCCGTCGTGAGCGACGAAGAAATCGGCCAGATACTTGCCCTGCGGGGTCAGCAGCGCGGCGTAGGTCAGCCGCTCGGGGCGGGTGATGTCGTTGGTCACGAGGTCCTGCAGGAAGTCCACGCGGTCCGCGCCGGTAAGCGCCAGGATGGTGCGGGTCATGTGTCCTCCGGGGATGAGAATTGCAGCCGGTAAAGATCGGCATAGCGGCCGCCGGCGTCAAGGAGGCTGTCGTGGGTGCCTTGCTCGACCACCCGGCCGTGGTCCATGACAACGATCCGGTCGGCGTCGCGGATGGTGGCCAGGCGGTGGGCGATCACCAGCGTCGTTCGGCCCCGCGACAGGCGCGACAGGGCCTCCTGGATCAGCCGCTCGGACAGGGCGTCGAGCGCCGAGGTCGCCTCGTCCAGCAGCAGGATCGGCGTGTCGCGCAGGATCGCGCGGGCGATGGCCACGCGCTGGCGCTGCCCGCCCGACAGGCCGGACCCGCGCGGGCCGGCGCGGGTGTCGAGCCCGCCCGGCAGATCGTCGGTGAAATCGCTGACATGGGCGGCCTCGACGGCAGCGCGCAGGCGCTCCTGCGGGATGTCGTCGCGGCCCACCAGAATATTGTCGCGGATCGTCTCGTCGAAGAGCAGCGCGTCCTGGGTGACGACCGAGAACATGGACCGCAGGTCGGCAAGCGACAGGTCGGTGATGGGCACGCCGTCGAGCGTGATGCGGCCCCTGTCCGGCTCGACCAGGCGGGTGAGGGTGTTGAAGATCGTGGACTTTCCGGCCCCCGATGCGCCCACCAGCGCGGTGGTCCGGCCCGCCTCCGCGGTGAAGGTCACGCCGCGCAGCACCGGCGTGTCGGCATAGTCCAGATGGAGGTCCTCCAGCGTGACGCGCGGCGGGGTCGTGGCCGGAGCGGCCCGTCCCGTCCGTGGGGCAAGGCGCGGGGCGGTGTCGAAGATGGCATAGACGTTCTGCAGCGACGCGGCCGCGACCTGGGCGGTGCCGGCGATGCCGCCGATGCGCCGGAGCGGCTGGAACGCCAGCGCCATGGCGGTGAAGAAGGACATGAACTGGCCGACGGATTTTTCCCCCTCCAGGATATCGCTGCCGCCCAGCAGCAGCACCCCGAAGAACCCCAGCCCGGTGACGATGTCGATCAGGCCGGGAATCATCGCGCGGCCGCCCGCGCTCTTGATCTCGGCCCGCACGATGGCGTCCACGAGGCCCTGGAACCGGCCCAGCTGGTAGCGTTCCATCCCGTTCAGCTTGATCGCGGCGATACCGTGAAAGATCTCGTCCAGGCGGGTGGCGCGGGCATGGGCGGTGGCGCGCATCTGCCCGGTCTTGCGGCGTACGTAGCGCTGCAGCAAGATCGAGGGCAGGATCAGGATGGGGACGCCGACGACGGCGGCGAGGGTCCAGCCCACGTCGATGCTGAGCGCCACGACGAAGAGCGACACCAGCGCCACCACATCGCGCCCCAGCCCCTGGATCAGCACCTGCCAGATGTTCTGTACCGCCAGCGTGTCGCCCTGCACCTTCTCGATCAGGGCGCCCGGCGGATTGGCCTGGAAGTAGTCGGCATCCAGCGTCATCACATGGGCCAGCAGGTCGGTCTGCATCCGGGTAGAGGTCAACTGCGCCACCCGCGTCAGGATCACGCGGTTCAGCACGCCGGTGACGGCCCGGACCACGAAGAGCGCGAAGATCGCGCCCCCCACCCACCAGATCGCAGAGCCGTCCCCGGCCACGAACACGCGGTCGAACATCGGCTGGAGCATCCAGCTCAGCAGGCCCAGGGTGGAGCCTTCGGCCACCATCAGCACCGCGGCGGCCAGAAGCCACCGCCAGTGCCGGCGCACGTAGTCGCGCCAGAGCCGGCCCATCAGGGCCCGCGATGTCTGCGAGAGGGGGTCGGCGCGGGACATGGACCTGCACCTATCGCGCCTGAAACCCAAGGGGAAGCGATTGACGGGCCGCGGAGATTGTCCCAAACCGCGCGCATGAGCCTTGCCCACGGACGCCCCTACCTTGCCATCCCCGGCCCGTCGGTCATGCCCGACCGGGTGCTGGCCGCCATGCATCGCGCCGCCCCGAACATCTACGAGGGCGAACTGGTCGAGATCACCCGCAGCATCGTCGCCGACCTCAAGACCGTGGCGCGCACCACGGCGGATTGCGCGATCTACATCGCCAACGGCCACGGGACCTGGGAAGCGGCCCTTGCCAACGTCCTGCGGCCGGGGGACGCGGTGCTGGTCCCCGCGACGGGCCGCTTTGCCCATGGCTGGGCCGAGGTCGCCCGCGCCATGGGGGCGGAGGCGCGGATCGTCGAATACGGCAAGGCGGCGCCCTTGGACGCGGAGCGGGTGGCCGACGCGCTGGCAGAAGACCGCGACCACACGATCCGGGCGGTCCTGGGGGTCCATGTGGACACGTCCACGGGCATCCGAAACGACCTGTCGGCGCTGCGCGCGGCCCTGGACCACACCGGACACCCGGCGTTGCTCATGGCCGACTGCATCGCCAGCATGGCCTGCGACCGGTTCGAGATGGACGCGCTGGGCGTGGACGTGGCGCTGACGGCCAGCCAGAAGGGGCTGATGACCCCGCCCGGGCTGGGCATCCTGTGGATCGGCGAAAAGGCCCAGGCTGCGCGGGCTGAGCTGGCCGCGGTCAGCCCCTACTGGGACTGGCGGCCGCGCTGCCGGCCAGAGGTCTACTACCAGCATTTCTGCGGCACGGCGCCCACCCATCATCTGTTCGGACTGCGCGCGGCCCTCGACATGCTGCTGGACGAGGGGATGGAGGCGGTCTGGTCCCGGCACGAGACCCTGGCCCGCGCGGTCTGGGCGGCGGTCGAGGCCTGGGGGGCGGACGGTCCCTTGCGGATCAACGCGCCACCGGGGCACCGCAGCCACGCGGTCACCGCCCTCAGCCTGGGCGGCGACCGGGCCGAGCGTCTGCGCGGCTGGTGCGCGGCCGAGGGCGGGGTGACGCTGGGCATCGGACTCGGGATGGCCGATCCGGGCGGTCCGGACGCGGGCGGGTTCTTCCGCATCGGCCACATGGGTCATCTGAACGCCCACATGGTCCTGGGCGCGCTGGGGGTCATCGAGTCCGGCCTGACCGCGCTCGACATCCCCCATGGTCCGGGCGCCCTTCAGGCTGCAGCGGCGATCTGCGCGGGAAAGTAGCGGTCGGCGCGCGATGCCGACGCGCGGTCAGGCGTCGCCGTGTGCGGCCCGCGCATCGTCCAGCGCCTGCGGAAGGGCCGCGGCGAACAGCGCCATCTCGGCCTCGCCGCCGCAGGAGACGCGCAGGCAGCGGTCGAGCGGCGCGACGGCGGGCTTGCGCACGAAGACACCGCGCCGGCCCATGGACGCGACCACGGCCGCAGAGAACGCGCCGTCGCGCTCCATGTCGAGCGCGACGAAATTCGCGGCCGAGGGCACGGCGGCGAAGCCATGATCCTGCCCGATCGCGGCGATCCGGGCGCGGCTCTCGGCGATCCGGCCGCGGATCAGCGACAGGTAGTCCCGGTCCCTCAGCGCGGCCAGAGCCCCCGCCTGGCTGACCCGGCTCAGGCCGAAATGATTGCGCACCCGCTCGAAAGCGGCGATCAGGTCGGGGTGG
This sequence comes from Palleronia rufa, assembly GCF_000743715.1. GTDB lineage: Bacteria > Pseudomonadota > Alphaproteobacteria > Rhodobacterales > Rhodobacteraceae > Palleronia > Palleronia rufa. Next base: position 377,020 of record NZ_JQEY01000001.1, on the reverse strand, counting down.
CCGATGGCATAGCCCATGCGCGCCCCGGCCAGCCCGTAGGCCTTGGAGAAGGTCCTGAGCCGGATCACCCGGCGGTCCGACGGGTCCATCGCCGGCGCGGTATCCTGATCGGAGCACTCGGCATAGGCCTCGTCCAGCACCAGCAGGCAGCCACCCGGGACGGCCGCGATCATGCGCGCCACCCGCCCGGCCTCGTGCCATGTTCCCATGGGGTTGTCGGGGTTCGACAGGTAGATCAGTTTAGCGCCGGTCTGTCGTGCCAGGGCCACCAGCGCGTCCGGATCCTCATGGTCGTCGCGGTAGTCGCAGGTGGCGATCTCTCCGCCGTAGCCCGCCACGTGATAGTTGAAGGTCGGGTAGGCGCCGCGGGAGGTCACGACGCGGTCGCCCGGGCCCACGGTCAGCCGCACGAGAGAGCCCAGAAGCCCGTCGATCCCGGCGCCGATGACGATGGAGTCGAACGGCACGCCGTGGTGCTCCGACAGGGCCTGCCGCAGGTCGAAACTCTCTGCGTCGGGGTATTTCCACGCCTCCCTTGCCGCCTCCGCCATCGCCTCCACCGCGCGGGGAGAGGGGCCGAAGGTGCTTTCGTTGGCGCCGATCCGGGCGTCGAACCGGCGGCCCATGCGGCGTTCGTGGGTTTCCGGCCCGACGAACGGGACCGAGGCGGGCAGGGAGGCCGCCAGGGGGGTGAGGCGCGGGTCGCTCACAACTCCGCCAAGCGCGCCCGGGCCGCCTGCAGCCGCGCGCGCTCCGCGGTCTTTTCGGCCAGCAGCGCCTCTGTCTCCGCCACGACATCCCCGGGGGCGGAGGCGCGGAACTTGGGGTTGTTCAGCCGCCCCTCCAGCCCGCCGATATCCTTGCCGATCTTTGCCAGGGACTTGTCGATGCGGGCCTTTTCCGCCGCCACGTCGATGATGTCGGCCAACGGCAGCGCAAAGCTGCCGCCCGGCACGGCCAGGATCATCGCGCCCTTCGGCGGCTCCGCGGCCTCCATCACCGGCTCCGTACGGGCCAGCCGCTCGATCAGCGCGGCGTTGCGGGCGTAGGCGGTGCGCCCGGCTTGGTCCAGCTCGACCATCAAGAGCGGCGCCTTGAGCGCGGCGGGGACGTTCATCTCGCCCCGGACCGAGCGGATCTGCTCGATCAGGCCGATGACCCAGGACATCTCAGTATCCGCCGCCGCATCGACCAGACCCGCGTCGAGCCGCGGCCAGTCTGCATGGACCAGACGGCCGGGGCGGTCGGTCTGGCCCCACAGCTCCTCCGTCACGAAGGGCATGAACGGGTGCAGCAGGACAAGGCAGTGGTCGAGCACAAAGGCCAGGGTCGCGCGGGTCTCCTGCGCCGCGTCGGGGTCGTCGAAGAGCGGCTTGGCCAGTTCCAGATACCAGTCGCACACCCGGCCCCAGACGAAGGCGTAGAGCGTGTTCGCGGCGTCGTTGAAGCGGTAGTCCGACAGCGCGGCATCCACGGTTTCGACGGTGCGGGAGAGCTCTCCGACGATCCAGCGGTTCGTCGTCCGAGACAGGTCGGACACCTGTGAGAGATCCGTATGACTTCTGTAGGACCCTGCGAACGCGCCGTTCATCTCGGCGAAACGGAAGGCGTTCCAGAGCTTGGTGCCGAAGTTGCGGTAGCCCGCGACGCGGGATTCGCTGAGTTTCAGGTCGCGACCCATGGCGGCCATGGACGCCAGCGTGAACCGCACCGCGTCGGCGCCGTACTTGTCGATCAGCGTCAGCGGGTCGATGACGTTGCCGAGGCTCTTGGACATCTTGCGCCCCTTCTCGTCACGGACGAGGGCGTGGACGTAGACGGTATCGAAAGGTTTCTGCCCCACCATCTGGAACTGCATCATCATCATCCGCGCGACCCAGAAGAAGATGATGTCGAAGCCGGTGATCAGGACGGAGGTGGGGAAATACTTCTGCAGCGCATCGTTTGCCGCGTCGGTCTCCGGGTCTCCGGTCCAGCCCAGCGTGCCCAGCGGCCAGAGGCCGGAGGAGAACCACGTGTCAAGCACGTCGGGGTCCTGGTAGACGGGATAGACCAGCTTCGTGGCGTCCTGGCTCACGTTGTATTCGGCCAGCGACGCGGCCAGCGCGTGGACGGCGGCCTCGCGGTCCCGGACCTCGATCACGCGCGCGGTGTTCAGCGGGTGCGGCAGACCGGCGATGTCGTCGCGGAACCGTTCGACAACGCCGTCGACGGCGATGGCGCTGTGCCGATGGTTGCCCGAATGGACGAGATGATCGCGGGTCAGAAGCGCCAGCAGTTCGACCTCGTCCAGCGCGTCGTTCTGCTCGTCGTCGCGGAAGCTGGAGGTGTGCAGGTCGATCCCGTACCACACCGGCACCCGGTGCCCCCACCAGAGTTGGCGGGAGATGCACCAGGGTTCGATGTTCTCCAGCCAGTGGAAATAGGTCTTGGCGTCGCGCTCGGGCAGGATCTTCGTGCCGTCCGACGAGCCGGCGTCACGGGCCTGACCCTCGCGCACCGCGTCGATGGCGGGGCCGACGATCCGCGCGGCGTCCACGAACCACTGGTCGGTCAGCATCGGCTCGATCACCACCTTGGATCGGTCGCCGAAGGGCTGGGTGATGACCTTTTCCTCCACCAGCGGGACCAGGCGATCCAGCCGGGACTCGCCGCCTTCCTCCGGGGCCGCGTCGGGCCTGGCGGCCCTGGCGCCGAGGCGCGGGTCGGTCGCGGGGACCATGACGGCGAGGCCCTCGGCGGTGATGTCCGCGACCACGCGGGCACGCGCGTCGAACCGGTCCAGGCCGCGGTAGTCGTCGGGCACCAGGTTGATCGGCGTGGCGTCGGCGGGGGCGTCCTCTTCGCCCCGCGCGATCCGGCCCGCCAGCGCCGCGGCATCGGCATAGGGCATCCCGTCGCTGCGCATCTTCGCGGTGGTGTCCATCAGCGCGTAGAGCGGGATGCCGTTGCGGGTGGCCACGCCGTAGTCGTTGAAGTCATGTGCGCCGGTGATCTTGACCGCGCCGGAACCGAAGGCGGGGTCCGGGTAGTCGTCGGTGATGATCGGGATCAGGCGGCGCTGCTCTTTCGGCCCGACGGGGATTTCGCAGATTTTCCCGACGATTGCCGCGTAACGCTCATCCGATGGATGAACCGCCACGGCGCCGTCGCCCAGCATCGTTTCCGGCCGCGTGGTGGCGATGGAGATATAGTCGCGCTCCTCCTCGAAGAGCGTGGTCCCGTCCTCGTCCCGCTCGACATAGGTATAGGTCTCACCGCCGGCGAGCGGGTATTTGAAGTGCCACATGTGTCCGGGCTGGTCGATGTTCTCGACCTCCAGATCGCTGATCGCCGTCTCGAAATGCGGATCCCAGTTCACCAGCCGCTTGCCGCGGTAGATGATGCCATCCTCGTAGAACGCCACGAAGGTGCGGATCACGGCGGCGTGGAAATCCTGCCCGCCCGCCGTGCCCTCGGGGTCACCCGGCGCGCCGGCCATGGTGAACGCCTCTCTCGACCAGTCGCAGGAGGCGCCGAGACGGTCGAGCTGCATCTTGATGTTGCCGCGCGACCGCTTCTTCTGGTCCCAGACGAGGGCGGTGAACGCCTCGCGGCTCATATCGGTGCGGCGGCGGCCCTCTGTGGCCAGCGCGCGCTCGACCACCATCTGGGTGGCGATCCCGGCGTGGTCGGTGCCCGGCTGCCAGAGCGTGTCGAAACCGCGCATCCGGTGCCAGCGGGTCAGGATGTCCTGCAGCGTGTTGTTGAAGGCGTGGCCCATGTGCAGGTTGCCCGTCACGTTGGGCGGCGGGATCATGATCGAGAAGGTCGCGGCGCCGGGGGCGGCATTGGCGCCGGCGGCAAAGCAGCCCTCGCGCTCCCAGTCGGCGAAGATGCGCGGCTCGGCCTCGGCGGCGTCGAAATGTTTCTCCATCGGCATGGGTCTGTCGTCCTCGATCCGGGTCGCCCGCGGCTTAGCCAATCGGCCGGCCGAGGGGAAGCCGGATTGGCTCTGGCAATCGCGGCGGACGGGGATAGGCTGTGCGCGACACAAGGAGACGCCGCATGAATGCCTTTGGCAAGAGCCAGCCCGTGACCCGCAGGGAGGACGCCCGGTTCCTGACCGGCCGGGGCCGCTATACCGCCGATATCGCGCCCGCGGGGGCGCTGGCGGCGGCCTTCGTGCGCGCGCCCGTGGCCCATGGCGACATCGCGTCGCTGGACCTGGAGGCGGCGCGCGGGATGCCGGGCGTGGTGCTGGCCATGGCCGCGGCCGACGCAGAGGCAGCGGGCGCCACGCTGGGCATGGGCTTTACGGTGACGTCGAACAGCGACGGCAGCAAGGGCGCGGCCCCGGAGCGGCCGTTCCTGGCGCGGGGGCGGGTGCGCTTTGTCGGTGAGCCGCTGGCGGTGATCGTGGCCGAAACCCGCGAACAGGCGCTGGACGCGGTGGAGGCCGCGACGGTCGAGATCGACGAACGCCCCGTCCACATGGACCTGGCGCCCGGCGGCCCGGCGCTGCACGCCGAGGCGCCCGACAACGTCGGCTACGATTTCGGGCTGGGCGACCGGGCGGCGACGCAGGCCGCGCTGGAGGCCGCGGCACACCGGGTCACGCTGCGGGTCGTGGACAACCGCATCGCCTCCAACCCGATGGAAACGCGGGCCTGCTGGGCCGAGATGGAGGGCGACCGGTTGCATGTCTGCTACGGCGGGCAGGGGGTCTGGAGCCTGAAGGGCGAGCTGGTGTCGCTTCTCGGTCTGGACGAGAGCCGGGTCCGGGTGACGACGCCGGACGTGGGCGGCGGCTTCGGCACCAAGGCGATGAACTACCCGGAGTATTTCTGCGTCGCTCTGGCCGCGCTGCGACTGGGACGGCCCGTCGCCTGGATGGCCGACCGCGGCGAGGGGATGCTGACCGACAACGCCGGGCGCGATCTGGTGAGCGAGGTCGAGCTGGGGTTCGACGCCGATCACCGGATCACCGCCTACCGGGTCGACACGCTGAACAACCTGGGCGCCTACAACTCCAACTTCGGGCAGCTGATCCAGAGCCACCTGTTCAGCCGCGTGCTGACCGGAACCTACGACATCCGGACGGCCTGGATGCGGTCGCGCGGGATCTACACCAACACCACCCAGACCGACGCCTATCGCGGCGCCGGCCGGCCCGAGGCGATCTTTGCGCTGGAGCGGATCATGGACCGCGCGGCGCGGGTGCTGGGCGTCGATCCGTGGGAGCTGCGGCGCAAGAATTTCATTGCGGAGGCGGCGTTTCCCTACCGGACCGTCGCCGACGAGACCTATGACGTGGGCGCGTTCGGGCGGGTGCTGGACCGGGCCGAGGCGGCGTCCGGCCGGGCCGGCTTCGCCGCCCGCCGGCGGGAAAGCGCGGCGCGCGGGCGGCTCAGGGGGCTGGGGCTGAGCTACTATATCGAGTCGATCCTGGGCGCGCCGTCCGAGGGCGTCACCATCGAGTTCCTGGAGGAGGGCGCGCGGATCTACGTGGGCACCCAGTCGAACGGCCAGGGGCACGAGACCGTCTTCGCGCAGTTCCTGGCCGACCAGACCGGGATCCCCGCCGACCGCATCGAGGTGGTGCAGGGCGATTCCGACCGCATCGCCTCCGGCGGGGGGACGGGGGGGTCGCGCTCTGTCACGGTGCAGGGCAATGCGACGCTGAAGGTCGCGCGGGAGGCCATCGCGGCGCTGGGCGCATTCCTGTCGGACGGGGGCGCGCCCGCCGCATTCGACGGGGAGCGGTTCCGCATGGACGGCACGAACGAGGCGCCGACCGTTCTGGAGGCCGTCGCCCGCGCCCGGGAGGCGGGGCGCGCGGATCTTGCGCGCGTCGCGGGAGAGGCGCGCCTGCCCGCGCGCTCCTTTCCGAACGGCGCCCATGTGGCTGAGGTCGAGGTCGATCCCGAGACCGGAGAGATCCGCGTGGAGCGCTATACGGTGGTCGACGATTTCGGGAACCTCATCAACCCCCTGCTGGCCGAAGGTCAGGTGCACGGCGGCATCGCCCAGGGTCTGGGCCAGGTGCTCTGGGAGCAGATCGCCCACGATGCCGACGGCCAGCTGCTGTCGGCCAGCTTCATGGATTACGCCATGCCGCGGGCATCCGACCTGCCGTTCATCGGCTTCGGCACGGAGCCGGTCCCCTCGACCGCCAACGCGCTGGGCATGAAGGGCTGTGGCGAGGCCGGGACCGTGGGCGCCATGGCCGCGCTGGTCAACGCGGTCGAGGACGCGCTGTGGGACCGCGGCGTGCGGGACCTGTCGCCGCCGCTGACGCCCGCCCGGGTCTGGAAAGCGCTTGGGGAGGCCGATGACGGCAGGTTCGCCGCGCAATAGGCTGGCGCGGCGCCTCCGGCACTGGCTCCGGCGGGCGCGGCTGGGCGGGCGCAGTGCCCGTGGCGCGCGGCGCGGCCCGGTCACACTGGTGGTGATCCTGGACGGCACCATGTCGAGCCTGGAGCCGGGGCAGGAGACCAACGCCGGGCAGATCTGGAAGCTGCTGTCCACCCGCGCGCCCTCTGCGTCCCTGGCGGTCTATTACGAGCCCGGGATCCAGTTCACCAACTGGCGGCAGCTGCGCGACGTGATCGAGGGGCGCGGGCTGAACCGCCAGATCCGCCGCGCCTATGGCTGGCTCGCGTCCCGCTACCGTCCCGGCGACCGGATCTTCCTGTTCGGCTATTCGCGCGGCGCCTATGCGGTGCGCTCCCTGGCCGGGGTGATCGACCGCGTGGGCCTGCTGACGGCGGCCGCCGCGACGGAGCGCAACGTGGCCCAGGCCTATCGCCACTACCGCACCATTTCCGAGAGCCCGGCGGCAGAGCGGTTCCGCGCCGTCAACTGCCATCCGTCGGTGGTCATCGACATGATCGGCGTCTTCGACACGGTCAAGGCGCTGGGCCTGCGCGCACCGCTGGTCTGGCGCTGGACCGAGGTCGCGCACCGGTTCCACGACCACGCCCTGGGCCGCTCCACGCGGCGCGGCTATCACGCGCTGGCGCTGCACGAGCGGCGCGAGGCTTATGCGCCGGTCATGTGGCGGACCGATCCGAACTGGACGGGCCTGTGCGAGCAGCGCTGGTTCCGCGGCACCCATGGCGACGTCGGCGGGCAGCTGGCCGGCGAGACCCGGTCGCGGCCGCTGGCCAACATCCCCCTGGTGTGGATGCTGGAGCGCGCCGAGGCGACCGGTCTGCGCCTGCCCGACGGCTGGCGAGAGGCCTTTCCCTGCGACCCGCGCGCGCCGTCGATCGGGCTGGACCGCGGCTGGGGGTGGGCGCTGCGCGCGCGAATGATGCGCCCCGTCGGCCGCGACCCCAGCGAGCGGGTGGACGACAGCGCCCTTGCGGGTCCCGAACCGCCGCCCTTCGCGGACGCTTTCCATCCCGCGGTGCGGCGCGCCGGGCAGACATGAGCGGCGCCGTTCGCATCGGGGGCGGGGCGAGGGGCCAGCCCCTCGCGCTCCCCGGGATATTTCTGGAAAGATGAAGGGGAGGGGCGGGTGTGGCGTGGCGGGGCGGACGGGACGGGATTTGTGGCCACGGCCGGGGGCCGGTGCGCTCGCGGGTCGCCCGGGCCGGGTCCGGCGCCGGGCGGCCGCGAGCGCGGCGATCTGTGCGCAGGCAGGAGCAGGGTCGGCGGCCCCCCCCCAAGGTCCGTCGCGTCAGCCCGGCGGGAGGGCGATGATCAGGCAGGTGGTCGATCCGGTGGCGTAGAGCGTGCCGGTCTTGGTGCAGCGGATCTCACCCCAGGCGATGCCGGTGGTGCGGCCGCTGTGGGAGACCTCTCCCGCGGCGCGCACCTCCGTGTCGGCGGGCAGGGCGCGGCAGATGTTCACCTTGTACTCCAGCGTCGTGTAGATCGAGCCGCGCGGGACGCGCGTCATCACGGCGCAGGCCATGCAGCTGTCCAGCAGCGTGCCGTACCAGCCGCCGTGGATGCCGCCCATGGGGTTGGCGTGGGCGAAGCGCGGCGTGCCGGTGAAGGTCACGCGCCCGTCCTCGACCGTATCCAGGCGGTAGTTCAGGCCCTGCGCGATGGGCGGTGCGGGCAGATCGCCCGACAGCATGGCGTCCATGAACTCCCGTCCCGACATGCTTCGGATGCGGTCCTCTCCGGGCAGGTCGGCGGCGCTTCTGGCGAAGGTCATGGTGCTGGTCTCCTCTTCGCCGCACCATGTAGCGGAACGGCGAGCCGGGACCAAGGGCCGCGGTCAGGCGACCTTTTCGAGCGCGGGGTCCGGGGCCAGGCCCAGGGCGTGGATCACGTCGCGCGTCAGATGCGGCTTGTTGAGCGTGTAGAAATGCAGCGCGTCCACGCCTTCGTCCAGGAGGTCCGAGCACATCTCTGTGCACAGGGCGGTGGCCAGCAGGTCCGACCGGCCGTCGCGCCGGGCGGCCGCGAAGGCGTCTTCGAGCCAGGCGGGAATGGCGGTGCCGCAAGACCGGGCGAACTTGGCGACACCGGTCCAGTTCTCGATCGGCAGGATGCCCGGCACGATGGGAGAGTCGATCCCGGCGGCGGCGCAGCGGTCGCGGAACCGCAGGAAGGTCTCTGCCTCGAAGAAGAACTGGGTGATCGCCTCCGCGGCGCCGGCGTCGAGCTTGCGCTTGAGGAACGCGACGTCGGCATCGGCGCTGGGCGCCTCCGGGTGGCGGTCCGGATAGGCGCCGGCCCTGAGCGTGAACCGGCCCGTGGCGGCCAGCGCGCCGATCAGCTCCACCGATGAGGCGAAGCCTTCCGGGTGGGGCACGAAGGCGCCACCGCCGGGCATGTCGCCGCGCAGGGCCACGATGTCGGTGATCCCGGCGTCCGCGTAGCTCCGGGCGATCTCCAGCGTCTCCGCCCGGGTCGCGTCCACGCAGGTCAGATGCGCCGCCACCCGCAGGCCGGTGGCGCGGTTGATCGTGGTGACCGCCTCATGGGTCAGTTTGCGGGTGGTGCCGCCCGCGCCGTAGGTGACCGACACGAAATCGGGCGCCGTGGGTGCCAGCGTGTGGATCGTGTCCCAGAGGCGGAACGACGCCTCCAGCGATTTCGGCGGGAAGAACTCATAGCTGATGCGGGTCATGGGGCGTGCTCTGTTCGGTGTTTCGCCGCTTGTCCCATGGATGGCTCTGTGAGACAAACTCATAATCCCGAAGATCATCATGAGCCGGACATGCATATCGAATTCCGCCATCTGCGCACCGTCAAGGCCATCCACGACGAGGGCGGGCTGGCCCGCGCCGCCGACCGGCTGAACATCACCCAGTCGGCGCTGAGCCACCAGGTCAAGAACCTGGAGGACCAGGCCGGGGTCGAGCTGTTCGTGCGCCGCTCCAAGCCGATGAAACTGTCGGCGGCGGGGATGCGCCTGCTTCGGGCGGCCGAGAGGATCCTGCCGGAGGTGGCCGCGCTGGAGGCGGAGTTCGCCGGGCTGGTGGCGGGGCGGTCCGGGCGGCTGCATATCGCCATCGAGTGCCACGCCTGTTTCGAGTGGCTGTTCCCCGTGCTGGAGCAGTTCCGCCGCGCCTGGCCGGACGTGGACGTGGACATACGCCCGGGGCTCGCCTTCGGGGCGCTGCCCGCATTGCAGAAGGAAGAGGTCGATCTGGTGATCTCCTCCGATCCGGAAAACCTGGACGGCGTGCGGTTCGTGCCGCTCTTCGACTACGCGCCGGTCTTCGTCGCGGCCTCTGCCCACCCCCTGGCCGCGAAGTCCCATGTGGAGGCCGCGGATTTCGCAGATCAGACGCTCATCACCTACCCGGTGCCGCGCGAGCGGCTCGATGTCTTTACCGAGCTCCTCACCCCCGCAGGCATCGCGCCGCTTGCCGTCCGGCAGGTGGAACTGACGGCGATGATCCTGATCCTGGTCGCCTCCCAGCGGGGGGTCGCGGTGCTGCCGGACTGGGTGGTGCGCGACGTGCGCCTTCAGTCGGATTACGTGACCCGCCCGCTCACCGCCGGCGGCCTCACCCGCAGGCTCTACGCCGCAATCCGGTCGGACATGGCAGACACCCCGTGGATGGCCCATGTCCTGCGCCTGGCGCGGACCGAGCCGTTGAAGCTCATGCGCGGCTAGGCTCGCGGCCCCGCCCGCCGCCGGAACCCCGCCCCCCTTCATCTTTCCCCAAATATCCCGGGGAGCGCGAGGGGCGGGCCCCTCGCTTCACCGCCGCCGCCGCGCGGGCGGTTGGCATTGGCCGCGCCGCGGGCTATGGCCCGGTCCGGGTCCAGGGAGTGCGACATGCAGGGCAGTGCCAACCTCACCATCATGATCAAGGCCGCGCGGTCCGCCGCGCGCAAGCTGGTGCGCGATTTCCAGGAGGTCGAGAACCTTCAGGCCTCGGTCCGGGGGGCGGAGGACTTCGTGGCCCGCGCCGAGGCCGAGGCCCTGCGGACCGTCCGCGACATCCTTACCTCCGAGCGACCCAACTACGGCTGGACAGGGGCGGGCAGCGACCCTGTCGAGGGCAAGGACCCGACCCGGCGCTGGATCGTCGATCCGCTGCAGGGCGGGCAGAACTTCGCCCACGGGTTGCCGCATTGGTGCATCTCCATCGCGCTGGAGCACAAGGGCGACGTGGTGGCGGGCGTGATCTTCGACGTGCCCAAGGATGACCTTTTCTGGGCCGAGCGGGGCGCCGGGGCGTTCATGAACGACCGGCGGATGCGGGTTTCCGGACGCGCCAGGCTGATCGACTGCGTCTTCGCCACCGGCCTGCCGTCCGGGGCGCGGCCGGACCTGCCGTTGACGCTCAAGGACCTGGCGCGGCTGCTCCCGGCCTCTGCCGGCGTGCGCCGCTGGGGCGTGCCGGCGCTGGATCTGGCCTATGTGGCCGCGGGCCGTTCGGACGGTTATTGGGAGCGTCGGCTGAGCCCCTGGGACGCGGCCGCTGGCATGATCCTGGTACGCGAGGCGGGCGGCTTCGTGGAGCCCCTGGCCGGTGAGGACGTGTTCGGTTCCGCAACGATCGTCGCGGCCAATTCGGAGGTGTTCCAGCCCTTCGCCAAGCTCCTGCGAGAGGACTGACCGCGCGGCCGGCGAGCTCTAGCGAACGGCCGGTATCCAGGTCTTGCGCTGCGAACCCCGGTCGGTTCGCGGCCCATGGTCCGCGACGATCGCGGGCGTCCTGAGGCGATGAATCACGCGGCGTACGACCGGGCCGCATATGTTGCGCTTCGACCGCCCTGCGCAAGAACGGTCTGGAAGCCCGGATCGGCGCGGGACGTGTCTCCGGGGTGCTCTCGGCGTCGATCTTGTCGGGTTGGGGGGCTGCCAATATGTCGAAGCCGACGATGTCGAGACCCCGGTCCCATCGACGTTTCTTGGTGAAAGTGAACGCATGCAGCGTCACCTGCACGAACGGACGCCGATGAACCGGCCCCGACAGGGCCGCTTCGCGGTGTCCCGCCCCGCCCGACAGAAATCCGACCCATTCCGCGGGCGGCTTGGTGTCCCTGATTGCGGGTAGCGCTGCAAAGAATGCGGCATCACGGGGTCATCTGGCGATTTGAACCCGGCCCGAACGCCCTGGTGACAAGCGCGTCGCCGGCGATCTCCCGCCCGTCGATCGGATCGAAGTCAGTGCCCGAGGGTCGATCGCCGAAAACGATCATCGCCGCGGCCGGGCTGTCGCGCACCGCGTTCCAGACGAGGCCATGCGCCCGCATAGTGTCGCGCCAAGCCATTTCCGCCAAGGCGCGGCACGCCCCAGAACCTTCGCCGGGGGCTGGAACAATGCGGCCCGATCCCATCGCGGTACGATCGGTTCCGGCGGGAAGAGCGGCACGAGATCGTGCCCGGCTTCGGGCGCGATGCGGCTGACACCCCGGATGTCCGGATCCTGCCGGGGGACGGGCGTGAATGGCCCCGGGGGTCCGGGGACCACGGTCTCACGGGCGGCACCATCGAAGGTCGTTGCGGCATGGGATGTCGGAATGCGGTCGCCGCCAGCGTTCGAGAGCGGCGCGAAGCGGGTCGCGCTGCCAGGGCATGGATCGAACCGGGCGCCGGGGCAGTCACGACGATGGTTGCGATAAGGACCGGTTCCGGAAGGGATCCGGTGCACCTGCGCCGGATGAACCCCGACCGGACGTTTCAGGGTCACCCGATCGGCATCCGGCCCGCATTCTCCGCGGCCTCGATGGCGTTCCGGTCGCCCGTCCGGAGTGCTTCATGGGGCAACCCTCCGTCGAGATGTTCGTTTGGCGACACCATCCGGAAGGCGCGCTACCAGGCCGACAAGTCAGAAGGCCACGTCCTCAGCACGTGCTGCATCAGCGGCCCGGGCTGGCCGTCCGCGTCGAACCGGACATCCGGATAGACCGTCTTGCCGGAGACGGGCAGGCCCGGGATGCGGTCGGACTTGCGCCATGCGGCGGCGGTCCGGGACTCGTTGGCCCCTTCCTGCCCGGCACGGTCATGCACGGCAGCGGCATCGCGCACCTTGGAGACTCCCAGGAATTCCCGCCCCATCTCGGCGTTCATCACGTCGATCCCGGCCTCGACTGCGTCGAGGCGGTGCAGATCGAGAAACTGTTCCAGCAGACCCTCGATCCGCTCTTCCTGTCGTTCCTTCGGTTTTCGGTTCAGATTACTGGGAACCCAGCCGCGAAAGCGCCTGTGATATTCTGGACATGCCTTCGTTCAGCGGTACGAACACGATCGCTCCCGCCCCCGTCCGGCCGCGAAGGAGGTCACCCATTCCCTCGACCGCAACCCTGCGCCCCCGGCTCTCAGGGACATTCTGAGGATCGAAGGCGAAGAGATCGCCGGACATGATGCACCTCTCTTTCGGGGCTTCGACGTAAATCGACCCCATGGGCCGCGCCACCCGCTACAACTATATTGCAGAAAAAGCATGCATCTTATCCGATGCAAGCCCATCCTGAGCGCCACGTGAGCGGCATCGGTATCGCCGAGGTGCAGACAGCGGGGGGCAAGCCTGACCTGTTCGCCGGCATTGACCGGACGGCCAGGTTCGCGGTCGCCCCACGCGTTGCGACGGCGGACAGAAAGACCGCACGCTTAAGGCCGTGCCCTGTCGGTCTACGCCAGTCTCACCGAAAACGGCATTCAGTTCCATTCGCTTCGACATGATCCCCGAGGCCAACGGCACCGAGCACGGGCCGCCGAAATCCATGGACGAACGGCCAGGTCGCGCGAATGAACCGCACGATCGCGGAGGCCACGGTCGAGCGCCTCCGCTCCGACATCCACGATCGGCTGCGCACGCAGCTCATGGACGTCCCGGCGCCCGACAACTCCGCCCGCCAAGGCACCACCCCGGACGGTCTCACGCCCTGCGGATACATCCGCAACATCCGGACACCAGTGCCGGATCGATTCATCCCGACCCGATCCACCGGATGCCGGGACGAAACATCCAGACACCGTTCTCCGCAGGAAAAAGGACGCCCCCGCCCGACGAACGTTGCCGTTCCGGCAGGTGCTCGGGCAGCCGGTGCTTCAGCCCATCATGTCCCCGGGACTTGTCGTGACACCGGGGATCACCCTTCTTGCCGGACGATCGGCATCCAGCAGGCGTGTCGGGCTCTGGAATTTCCAGCGGGGTTCGATGCGCGCGCGGACCGTGTCTTCCGCGTCGAAGACGGATGCGCCGCCCATGCGCGCGCTGCGGTCGCCTCGACGAGGTGCCTTCCCTTGACCTGATGAACGGCCGGACCCTCACCGGGCCTTGCCCGTCAGCGATAGACGTAGTCGATCCGGTCGAAGGCGCCGGCTTTGAAATCCTGCACGAACGCCTTGTGGTCGGCCTTGAGCCGGTCCGCGGCCTCCACGGTGAACCGCACCAGGTCTTCCAGGAAGAGCTCTCGCGGCTTGCAGGACTTCACGATCGAGGGCTCCACGTCGTAATCCACCTGCCCCAGGTCGTCGGACAGGGCGTGGGCCTGGGCCAGCGCCGCGCCGCAGACGCGGGCATATTCGCGCCAGGTCTTCTTGGACAGCTCATCGAGGTCGATGTCGTCGCGGAACGGCGCGCGCTCGCGGCTCATGAAGCTTTCGCCCTCGATCTCCACCGCGCCGTAGAACACATCGCCCTGGGCCAGCTGCACGGCCTGTCCGTGGGCGATGCGGTCGGCCTTGGTGCCGGCGTTGAAGTCGCTGGGCGGCACCAGCCCCTCCAGCGCGGAGCGCCGGGCGTGCTTGAACTCGATGATGATATCGTCGGTCGCATCCTTGGACGGTCCCTCGATCAGGACGTAGTAGCGCGGCAGGCCCAGAGAGGCGGTGCCCTGGCCGTGACGCTTGCACACATCCTTGACCTTCAGTTCGCCGGCGCGGGCGGGCACGTCCAGCCCCTTGGCCTTCATCAGCTCGTGGACCGCCTTCTGGAACGTCTCGGTGCGCGACGTCAGCGGCTCAAGCTCGTCATCCGCGCGGAAGCCGCGACCGTTCTCCTTGAGGTAGTCGCTCCAGAGCCAGCTCTCGCGCTCCTCCCAGGCCTCCTCGAAGAGCCGCCGGATCACCTTGGGGGAGTTGTCCATGCGGAAGGCGTCGCGCTTTTCGTCGCTCATCTCCGCAAACCCTTCGATGGCGTCGACATAGCCCTCGAAGAAGGCGCGCACGACGCGGCGGCGGTGCTTGCGCTTCATGCCGCCCTCTTCCTTGGCGGCGATCCAGAAGCCAACGGCGCCGCGCTTCATGTCCCAGGTGAACGGCGCATAGATGACCTCATCGAAATCGTTGACCGAAAAGATCGGCGCCCCGTCGCGGTTGGGCATGACGCCGAAATTCTCCGGGTGGACATCGCCCAGGGCCAGCACCGTCGGCATGTCCGCGTCGGTGCCGACCATGTCGCGGTAGAACAACAGCGCCGTGCCGCGAAAGAAGCTGAAGCGCGACTTGGCCAGCTTCTGGAACTTCTCGCGGGTGCCCGAGGCGCGTTCCTCGATGCGGTTCTGGTGATCCTCGCGCAGGGTGGCGCGCACATGGCGGCGGCGCTCGTGGCCCGACAAAAGCGCGGGCGGCACGATCTGCTCTCCCCGAGCGATCCGCTCCGCCAGGTCGCGATAGGCGTCCACGCGCCCTTCGGCCTTGGCGACCGGCGAATCCTTGGTCTTCGATCCGCCGCCGCCGCCGCCGCGGTTCGTCTTCGTCTTGGTCTGGCTCTTGCTCTGGGTCATCTGTGCGCCTCCTGGCGACCGAACGTCCGCGCGCCCCGTCGCGTTCCGGTCACGCCATGCGCGCGACAGGGGCGCGGCGGGGGCAGGCGGCCAGATGATCGTTCACAAGCCCGCAGGCCTGCATCCAGGCATAGGTGATGGTCGGCCCGCAGAACCTGAATCCCCGTGCCGTCAGGGATTTCGAGAGCGCGCGGGACGCGGGCGTCTGGGTCGGGACATCGGCCATGGCGACGGGCGCGTTCTGCAGCGGCGCACCGTCCACGTGGTCCCAGACGAAGGCGCTGAAATCGCCGATCGCCAGATAGGCGCGGGCATTGCCGATCGCGGCCTCGATCTTGCCGCGGTGGCGCACGATCCCCGAATCGCCCAGAAGCCGCGCGACCTCCGGTTCGCCCCAGCCGGCGATCACGGAGGGATCGAACCCACCGAACGCGGCGCGGAAATTGTCGCGCTTTCTAAGGATCGTGATCCAGGACAGCCCCGCCTGGAACCCGTCGAGGATCAGTTTCTCCCACAGCGCGCGCGGGTCGCGTTCCGGCACGCCCCATTCGGTGTCGTGATACGCGACATACAGGGGGTCGTCCCCGCACCAGGGGCAGCGACAAGCGGTTTCGGACATGGGCGGCGCTCCGGAATGAGAACAATTCGTGATTTTACCCCTTCTTAGCCTCGGCGTGACAGAACGATACCGTGAAATCGGGGATAACATGATGAAGGACGGCATGGGATACGGGGCCGACGGGCCGGGAACGGTGCCCGATCCGCTCAGTTACGCGGTGATGGAGCGGGACCGCAACACCATCGCCATGGTGGAACGGGCGATCGACCGGGCAGAGGTGATGCTGGCCTATCAGCCGGTGATGCTGGCCGGCCGTCCCGACCGCCCGGCCTTTTTCGAGGGGCTGATCCGCGTGCTCGACAGCACCGGCCGGGTGATCCCGGCGCGTGACTTCTTTCCGCAGGTCGAAGATCGGGAACTTGGCCGCAGGCTCGACGTGCTGGCGCTGCGCGCGGGGCTTGCCGCGCTGGCCGCGACGCCGACGCTGCGCCTGTCGATCAACATGTCGGCCCGGTCCATCGACTATCCGCCCTGGACGGCAGAGCTGGAACGCGGGCTGGCCGCCCACCCCCTTGTCGCGGAGCGGCTCATCCTGGAGATCACCGAAAGTTCGGCCATCACCATGCCGCGGGTGGTGATCGACTTCATCGCCCGCCTCCAGGACCGCGGCATCTCCTTCGCGCTCGACGATTTCGGGTCCGGCTACACCTCCATGCGGTATCTCAAGGATTTCTGCTTCGACATCCTCAAGATGGACGGTGAGTTCTGCACCGGCGCCGCCGAAAGCGCCGACAACCGCGCGCTGATCCGCGCCGTCGTGTCCATCGCGCAGCATTTCGACATGCTGGTGGTGGCCGAATCGGTCGAGACCAGCAGCGACGCCGCCGCGCTCACCGATCTCGGGGTCGATTGCCTGCAGGGCTACTGGTTCGGCGCGCCCGCCCTGCGGCCCCGCTGGCGCTCCTGCGTGCCGGAGGCGAAGACGGGCTGAACCGGCCCCCGCCGCGCCTGCCGGCGGTGGTCATTCCGAGGGCGCAGGCTATATCTTCCTTCCGAATCATCGGATGCGGCAAGCGGCCGCGCCCGCCAGAGGAGAGGGACCAGAATGACCAATATCGTAATCGCTTCTGCCGCGCGGACCGCGGTGGGAACCTTCGGCGGCGGGCTTGCGGATGTCCCGGCGCATGATCTGGGCAAGGCGGTGCTGGAGGCCATCGTCGAGCGCGCCGGCATCGACAAGGCCGATGTGAGCGAGACGATCCTGGGTCAGGTCCTGACCGCCGGCCAGGGTCAGAACCCGGCCCGCCAGGCGCATATCAACGCCGGATTGCCGATCGAATCGGCCGCCTGGGGCATCAACCAGGTCTGCGGGTCGGGCCTGCGCGCCGTGGCGCTGGGCGCTCAGCACATCATGCTGGGGGACGCCACGATCGTCGCCGCCGGCGGCCAGGAAAACATGTCCATGAGCGGCCATGTCGCCAACCTGCGCAAGGGTCACAAGATGGGCGACCTGAAGTTCGTCGACACGATGATCCGCGACGGTCTCTGGGACGCGTTCAACGGCTACCACATGGGCCAGACCGCTGAGAACGTGGCGGAGCAGTGGCAGATCAGCCGCGAACAGCAGGACGAATTCGCCGCCCGGTCCCAGAACAAGGCGGAAAAGGCGCGCGAGTCCGGGCGCTTCCAGGATGAGATCGTCGCCTACACGGTCAGCACCCGCAAGGGCGATGTGGTCGTCGACAAGGACGAACACATCCGCGAAGGCGCCACGGTCGAGGGGATGGCCAAGCTGCGCCCGGCCTTCACCAAGGACGGTTCTGTCACCGCCGGCAACGCCAGCGGCATCAACGACGGCGCGGCGGCCGTGCTGCTGATGACCGCGGAAGAGGCCGAAAAGCGTGGAATCGAGCCGATGGCGCGGATCGTCAGCTACGCCACGGTCGGGCTCGACCCGTCGATCATGGGCACGGGTCCTATCGGTGCAAGCCGCAAGGCGCTGGAAAAGGCCGGCTGGAAGGCGTCGGACCTGGACCTCGTAGAGGCCAACGAAGCCTTTGCCGCCCAGGCCTGCGCGGTGAACAAGGACATGGGGTGGGACCCGGAAATCGTGAACGTGAACGGCGGCGCCATCGCCATCGGCCACCCGATCGGCGCCTCGGGCTGCCGGATCTTCAATACCCTGCTGTTCGAGATGCAGAAGCGCGACGCCAAGAAGGGTCTGGCGACATTGTGCATCGGCGGCGGCATGGGTGTCGCCATGTGCGTCGAGCGGCCCTGACGGGGCCGGGGCCGCGGCGGACGCGGCCCCGACGCGCGCCATGGGCGACGCCACACTCTTCGACCAGCTGGTCTTTTCCGGCGGCGGCACGCGCTGCATGTGGCAGGGCGGGTTCATCCACGTGCTGCGCGATGCCGTTCCTCTGAAGCCCAAGCGCATCACCGGCGTGTCCGGCGGGGCGTGCTCGGGCTGCGGGTTCGTCACCCACCGCGGGCAGCAGGTTCTGGAGGCCTTCGTCGAGACGGCGGAATCGCTCGATTACAACCTGCCGACGTCGGAGCCGTTCGACGGCGAACCCGGCCGCTCCCCGCACCAGTCGCTCTACCGCGACGTGATCGAAAGCTGCTTCGGCGACGCGGAGGCGCGGCGCTCGGTCGCCGAAGGACCGTCCTTGCAGATCCTGATCGCCCGCCCGCCGGACACGTCATGGGCGCGGACGACCGGCGCCGCGATGACCCTGGTCTACGTGGCCGACAGCAAGATCCGCTCGAACCCGCATCTGACCTGGGCACAGAAGGCCGGCCTGACCGAAGAGCTGGTGGACGCGAACCAGGCCGCGCGGGACGGCCGCCTGACGGATCTGATCTGCGCCGCGGCGACGATCCCGCCGGCCTTCGATCCCCCGGAGTGGGACGGGCTGCCGGCCATCGACGCCGGGATGGCCGACCAGGCGCCGATGCCGACCCCCGACGAGGGCACGTCGCTGATCGTGCTGACCAAGCGGTTCCGCAACTTCCCCGACGTTCCCGGCCGGACCTATGTCCAGCCGTCCAAGGAGGTTCCGGCGGACAAGATCGACTTTACCGACCCCGACAAGCTGCGGCGGACCTGGGCGCTGGGAGAGGCCGACGCCCGAAGGTTCCTGAGCAAGATCGACAATCTGAGCAAACCCTGAGGAGGAGATCGACATGGGACGAGTAGCCATCGTGACCGGAGGCAGCCGCGGGATCGGCGCCGCCATCGCAAGAACGCTGAAGGAAGAGGGCCACCAGGTCGCGGCCACCTACGGCGGCAACGACGAGGCGGCGGCCAAATTCACCGAAGAGACCGGCATCAAGACCTACAAGTTCGACGTGGCCGACTACGAGGCCTGCAAGGCCGGCATCGCAAAGGTCGAGGAAGACCTGGGGCCGGTGGAGATCCTGATCAACAACGCCGGCATCACCAAGGACGCGCCGTTCCACAAGATGACGCCCGAGCAGTGGAACGCGGTCATCAACACCAACCTCACCGGCGTGTTCAACATGACCCACAACGTCTGGGTCGGCATGCGCGACCGCGGCTTCGGACGGATCGTCACCATCAGCTCGATCAACGGCCAGAAGGGGCAGTTCGCCCAGGCCAACTACGCGGCGTCCAAGGCCGGCGATCTGGGGTTCACCAAGACGCTGGCGCAGGAGGGGGCGTCCAAGGGCATCACCGTGAACGCGGTCTGCCCGGGCTACATCGCCACCGACATGGTCATGGCCGTGCCCGAAAAGGTGCGCGACCAGATCGTCGCGCAGATCCCCGTGGGCCGTCTGGGCGAGCCTGAGGAGATCGCGCGCTGCGTGGCGTTCCTGACCTCGGACGATGCGGGGTTCGTCACCGGCGCCACGATCTCGGCCAACGGTGGCCAGTACTTCGCCTGACGGTTGCGGATCGCGCAGGGAAAAGGCCGGCTCTTAGGAGCCGGCCTTCGTCGTTGGGAGCGCCCTGCCGCGGCAGGGCGCCGGGGTGCGCCTAGTGTCCGAGGCGTTCGATCTGTTCCTTGAGGCGCAGTTTTTCCAGCTTCATCTCTTTGATCGCAAGGTCGTCCGTGGATGGTCCGCGCTGCGCGGCCTCCACGCGATCCGACAAAGCCTGGTGTTTCCGTCGCAACTCCTGAACGTGCGAACTGACCGACATGCGTCACCTCCGTTGTTGATGATGCTTCCAATGTAGGAACTGTGTCGCGGCCTGTCACCGTTTCGTTGCAAAAGATGCGTCGATAGCGCGCACAACTTTCACGATATTACGGAATTTCCGCACCGTCCCTCAGGATTGCCTGCGCGACAGGCGAGAATCCGGCGCTTTTGTCCGTCCCGGAGGCTGCGTGGAGAATCAGATCCGGCAACAGGACGGCCGGGGCGCGGCCGCCCTTGGTCCCCTGCACGATGACCAGGCCGGCGGGACGGTCCGGCCGGGGCCGGACCGGGCGGACCCTCAGAGAGCCCAGCCGCGGGACCATGGCCGCCAGAAGATCGGGCAGCCGGTCGGCTTTCTGGATCACGGTGAACAGACCCCGCGGCACAAGCCGTTTCGCGCCATGGTTGATCCAGCCGTTGAGCGGAATGGCCTCTCCGATGGCGGTCTCCCGCGCGCTCCGGGGCGACGCCGTGCCGCTGCGGCGGTCGAAATAGGGCGGGTTGGCGATGACATGATCGAACCGCCTCTGCCGCAACGCGGCGGGCATCCGCGCCAGGTCGCCGCACCGGATGTCGGCGGCGATGCCGTTGGTCCGGGCGTTGCGGCGCGCCAGTTCCGCGGGGCCGCCCTGCAGCTCCAGCCCGGTGAGGTCCAGGCCGCCGACGCGCGCGCCCAGGCAGAAGAGCGCCGCGCCGACCCCGCAGCCCAGCTCCAGCACGCTCTGACCCGGCGTGGCGGGAACCGACGCCGCCAGCAGCACCGGGTCGATCCCGGCGCGGTAGCCCCGGGCGGGTTGCTCCAGGATCAGCCGCCCGCCCAGGAACGCGTCCCGCGTCGTGCCGGGCTCAGTGCCCGGTGTCGACATCGTTGTCCCTGAGGACCGCCGCAGCCTGGAAATGGTCGCGTCGGGCCACCATCAGCCGCCGCGGCAGGATGCCGATGGAGCCTTCCAGAACGCTCGTATGGACGTCCAGCTCGAACACCTCTATCCCCTCGCCGGACAGCAATGCCTTGGCGAACGCGATCACGGTCGGGTCGTTCGAGCGCAGGAGTTCCTTCATGGCATCCGGAATAGCCGCCGGGTCCGGCGGGGGAAAGGGGGTCCGATGGACGCGCAGGTGAAACCGCACGAACGAATGGCCAAGGCGCTGGCCGGGCCGCTGGCAGAGGTGGACGCGCTGATCCGCGACCGCATGGCCTCGCGGCACGCGCCGCGCATCCCGGAGGTCACCGCCCATCTGGTCGGCGCGGGGGGCAAGCGGATCCGCCCGATGCTGACCCTGGCGAGCGCCCGGCTGATGGGCTATCCCGGCCCCCACGACGTGCACCTGGCCGCGACGGTGGAGTTCATCCATACCGCGACGCTGCTCCATGACGACGTGGTGGACGCGTCCGACCGGCGGCGCGGGCGGCCCACGGCGAACCTTCTGTGGGACAACAAGTCCAGCGTCCTGGTGGGCGACTACCTGTTCGCGCGGTCGTTCCAGCTGATGGTCGAGACGGGCTCTCTGCGGGTGCTCGACATCCTGTCCAACGCCGCGGCGACCATCGCAGAGGGAGAGGTGCTGCAACTGTCGGCCATGAGCGACCTCGCCACCGCGGAAGAGACCTATCTGACGATCGTGCGCGGCAAGACTGCGGCGCTGTTCTCCGCGGCGACGCAGGTGGGCGGGGTGATCGCCGGCGCCGCCGAGCGTGAGGTCGAGGCGCTGTTCACCTACGGCGATGCGCTGGGCATCGCCTTTCAGATGGCCGATGACGCGATCGACTGGATGGAGGGAACCGGAAAGGGCGTCGGCGACGATTTCCGCGAGCGCAAGATGACCCTTCCGATCATCCGCGCCGTGGCGGGGTCAGAGGGCGACGATCGCGCGTTCTGGACCCGGACCATCGGCCAGGGCCAGCAGCAAGAGGGCGACCTGACCCGCGCCGCCGGCCTGCTGGAGCGCAGCGGCGCGCTGGCGAGCACGCGCCGGACGGCCCTGGGCTGGTCGGACCGCGCGAAGGGGGCGCTGGAACCGCTACCCGACGCGCCGCTGCGCGACATGTTGCGGGATCTGGCGGATTACGTGGTGGCGCGGCTGACCTGACGCCGCGGTGCCGGTTTGGGGCAGGGCGGCGCGCGCGCCCCCCGGTCAGCCAAGCACGGGGGCCGATGCGACCCACCAGCCGGGATGCCCGCCGGACAGGGCCGCCGCGGCGGTATCGGCCTGTGCCGCCGTGGCGTAGAGGCCGAAACAGGTCGCGCCAGAGCCGGACATGCGCGCGACAAGGCAGCCGTCCGTGTCCGCGAGGGCCGCCAGGACGGTGCCGATGGCCGGGTGCAGCGCACGTGCGGGCGGTTCCAGGTCGTTGCGGGCGGTGGCGAGCCAGCGGCCCACCGCCGCCGCATCGGGCATATCCGCCAGCGGCGGCAGCGGGGCGTTGTCGGGCGACGTCAGGGCGCGGAACGTGTCGGGCGTAGAGACCGGGACGCCGGGGTTCGCCAGGCAGAGATGCAGCGGGGGAAGGGGCGGAAGGGGTGACAGGCGCTCTCCGATCCCCTGCATCCGGGCCGGGCGGCCGTGGAGGCAGACAGGGACATCCGCCCCCAGGGGCAGCGGGTCCGGAAGGGCGCGGCCGTCCAGCGCGTGGAGCGCGCGGAGCGTGGCGGCGGCATCCGCGGACCCGCCGCCGATCCCGGAGGCGACGGGCAGGCGCTTGTCCAGCGTCAGCGCCGCGGGCGCCCCCCCCGTCAGCCGCGCGGCCCGGAGGCAGAGGTTCTTTGGCCCCTCCAGCCCGTGCGCGAAGGGTCCGGTGACCGCCAGCGACCAGTCCCGCGCCGGCTCTGCCGCGATCCGGTCGCCAAGGGCCGCGAAGACCACCAGCGAATCGATCAGGTGATAGCCGTCCGCCCGGCGCCCGGTGACGTGGAGCGCAAGGTTGATCTTTGCCGGCGCGTCCTGGACGACGCGCCGCGGCTCAGCCGCCATCGGCGACCTTGAGAGGTGGCGCGCCTTCCTCTTCCAGCACCCTGTCCAGCCCGACCTCCAGCTTGCGGCGGATGCGGTCCGGCTCGACCTCTCCGCTCTGGTCGTTGTCCACGAAGGACAGGGCGCGCTGCCACTGGAACCGGGCCTCCAGCTTGCGGCCCACGGCCCAGAGCACATCGCCCAGATGGTCGTTCAGCACCGGATCCACGGGCATCAGCTCCACGGCGCGCTCCATGGGTTCCACCGCCTCGCGGTAGCGGCCGAGCCGGTAGAGCCCCCATCCCAGGCTGTCGATGATGTAGCCGGAATTGGGCGCCTGGGCCGCAGCCTGCTCGATGAGGTCGAGCGCTTCCTGCAGCCGTTCGCCTCGCTGCAGCAGGGAATAGCCGAGGTAGTTCAGCACCTGCGGCTGGTCCGGGTTGAGCTCCAGCGCGCGGCTGAAATCGGCCTCTGCCCGGTCCCAGTCGCCCAGCCGTTCGGAGGTGATGGCGCGGGCGAAATAGACGATCCACTGGCCGCTCCGCTCTTCGTCGAACAGGGCGATGGCGGCGTCGTAGGCGTCGCGCGCTTCCGCGAAGCGGTCGGCGTCGCGGAACGCGTCGCCCAGGGTGACATGGGCCAGGGGCAGGTCCGGGTAGGCCTCGGCCAGGGCGCGCATGGCGGTCAGCGCCTCCTCTGTCCGGCCGGCGGCGCGCAGGGCCTCCGCGCGGGCCAGTTCGGCGGTCGGATACGCCGGCGCATCGGCGGGGATCGAGGCATAGGCGTCGATCGCCAGGTCGATCTGGCCCATGTCCTCAAGCAACACCGCCGACAGCAGCGTCGCCTCCACCAGATCCGGGCGCAGCCGTTCGGCCGCGCGCGAATAGAGCAGCGCATAGCTGGGGGCGGTGGAGCCGACCACCGCGTTGGCGATGTCCACGGAGACCTCCGCCAGCCCGGCGCGGGGGGTCGGCGCGATGGTGAACGCCAGCGTCTCGCCGGCCTCCAGCTCCGCGCGGGTGGTGTCGATGGTGGCGTCGAGCGCATCGCCCGTCTGCGCGTCCAGAAGCGCCAGCGCCTCCTCGTTTCGGCCCAGCTGCGACAGGATCTGCACCCGGGCGCGCAGGCCGCGGCGGGTCAGGCTGAGGTCACCGGCCCCCTCGAACGTCGCGGCGGCGTCCTCGAACCGGCCCAGCGACGCCTCGGCCAGGGCGCGGTAGTAGATGCCGTAGGCCGCCACGTTTCCCGTCCCGTCGTCGGACAGGCTGTCGAAGGCGGTCAGCGCCTCTTCGACGCGGTCCTCCGCCACCAGCGCCCAGCCGCGGGCCAGCCCGTCGAACAGCGGCCCGACGCTGATGCCGTTGTCCAGATCGTCCATGAGGTCGGCCCAGTTGCCCGATGCGGCCTCCTGGACCACAAGCGCCAGCGCCGCCACCTGGCTGGTGCCGTGGGCCGCGACAAGGTCGGAGGCGACCGCCTCCGCCCGGTCGAACCGCCCGAGCGAGACATAGGCGCCGATCAGCGCCTCCATCACCGGCAGGTTGGACGGGTCGCGCCTGTAGGCTTCGGCAAGATAGCGCGCGGAGGCGGCGAAATCGTCGTCGATCTGGGCGGCGCGGCCGGCCAGATAGGGGCCCGCGTTCTGCGCGGCCGCCGCGGTGAGGCCAAGGCTGAGACCGGCGGCAAGAAGCAGGGCGCGAAACATGGTTCGTCCTTTCCGTGACGGGACCGGGAGAGCCTAGTCCCGCCCGCGTCCGAGGGCAATGCGACACCCGGCGGCAGAATGCGTCGGATTGCTCACATATTGGGGTAGTTCGGCCCGTCGCCGCCCTGCGGCGTGGTCCAGACGATGTTCTGCGACGGATCCTTGATGTCGCAGGTCTTGCAGTGGACGCAGTTCTGGAAATTGATCACGAACCGGTCCTCGCCGCTGTCCTCGTCCTTGACGAATTCATAGACGCCCGCCGGGCAGTAGCGCTGCGACAGGCCGGCGTATTTCGGCAGGTTCACCTTTACCGGCACGTCCTTGTCCTTGAGCCGCAGGTGCGGCGGCTGGTTCTCGGCGTGGTTGGTGTTGGAGAACGATACGTTGGTCAGCCGGTCGAAGCTGAGCTTGCCGTCGGGCTTGGGGTAGGTGATCGCCTTGTGCTTGCCGGCCTCTTCGGTGGCGGCGGCATCGGTCTTGCCATGCTTCATGGTGCCGAAGAGCGAAAAGCCCATGGTGTTGGTCCACATGTCCAGACCGCCCAGCGCCAGCGACGCCTTGAGGCCCCATTTCGACCAGATCGGCTTGACGTTGCGCACCGGCTTGAGATCCTTGCCGATCGGCCCCTCGCGCACGTCGCGGTCGTACTCCTCCAGCAGGTCGGACGCGCGCCCGGCCTCGATGGCGGCATGGGCGGCCTCGGCCGCGGCCTTGCCCGACAGCATGGCGTTGTGGTTGCCCTTGATGCGGGGGACGTTGACCATGCCGGCGGCACAGCCCAGCAGCGCGCCGCCCGGAAACACGGTCCGGGGCAGCGACTGCCAGCCGCCCTCGGTGATGGCGCGGGCGCCGTAGGCCACCCGCTTGCCGCCCTTCAGCAGGTCCCTGACATAGGGGTGATGCTTGAACTGCTGGAACGCCAGGTAGGGGTTCACATGCGGGTTGGCGTAGCCCAGGTGGACCACGAAGCCGATGGACACCTGGTTGTCGTTCATGTGGTAGATGAACGACCCGCCGCCGGCCGTGTCGCCCAGCGGCCAGCCCATCGTGTGCACCACGCGCCCCTCTGAGTGGTTCTGGGGGTCGATCTCCCAGATCTCCTTCATTCCCAGGCCGTATTTCTGCACGTCGGCATCCGCGTCCAGACCGTATTTCGCGATCGCCTGCTTGGACAGCGATCCGCGCACGCCTTCGGACAGGAACACGTATTTGCCGTGCAGCTCCATGCCCGGCTCATAGCCGTCGCCGGGGGTGCCGTCGGGGTTGCGCCCGAATTCGCCCGCGACGACGCCCTTCACATGGCCGTCCGGTGCATAGACCAGTTCGGAGCACGACATGCCGGGGAAGATCTCGACGCCCAGCGCCTCGGCCTTTTCGGCCATCCAGCGGCAGACATTGGCCATGGAGACGATGTAGTTGCCGTGGTTGTTCATCAGCGGCGGCATCAGCGCGGTCGGCAGGCCCATCTTGCCGGATTCGCCCAGATAGAAGAACTTGTCCTGCGTGACCGGAACGGTGACCGGCGCGCCCTTGTCCTTCCAGTCGGGGATCAGCGCGGTCAGCCCGGCCGGGTCCAGCACCGCGCCCGACAGGATGTGCGCCCCCACCTCAGAGCCCTTTTCCAGCACGACCACCTGCCGTTCGGGGTCAAGCTGCTTGAGGCGGATCGCCGCCGACAGGCCGGCCGGTCCCGCGCCGACGATGACGACATCGTACTCCATCGCTTCGCGTTGGGTCTCGGGCTCTGGGTCGGGCATGGTCGGTTCCTCGGTTGGACGGCTTGTGGCTATGGTCACAGTGCAATATCGACTGGTGCGCGTCGCGGTCAATTGCGACGCCGTGTCAGGGCGGTCCGCGCGCCGCCGGCCCGGCGCCTTGCACTTTCGGTTGCGGGCGGCGATCTGTTGGCGTGACATGTGCGTAACGATGACAAGGTCGCCCCCCGTCCGGGCGGCAGGCAGGAGACCATGGACAAGATACCCCTGACCCGGGCCGGCCAGACGGCCCTGAACGAAGAGCTCAAGCGGCTGAAGTCCAGGGACCGCCCTGAGATCATCCAGGCGATCGCCGAGGCACGCGCCCATGGCGACCTGAGCGAGAATGCCGAATACCATTCCGCCAAGGAAAAGCAGTCCTTCATCGAGGGCCGCGTGAAGGAGATCGAGGGCATCCTGGCCCGCGCAGAGGTGATCGACCCCGCCAGGCTGTCCGGCCCGATCAAGTTCGGCGCCACCGTGCGGCTGCTGGACGAGACCACCGACGAGGAGAAGACCTATCAGATCGTCGGCGAGCCGGAGGCCAACCTGGAGAAGGGAAAGCTGAACCTGCGCTCGCCCCTGGCGCGTGCGCTGATCGGCAAGGATGAGGGCGACTCGGTCGAGGTGCGCACCCCCGGCGGGGAGAAATCGTACGAGATTCTCTCCGTCGCCTACGTCTGAGGGCCCGATGGATCTGCGCGGCGCATATCGACCGGAGCTTTCCGCCCTTGGGCGGTTCGGCGTGGCCTGGGGCGCGACCGTGGCCTGGCTGCTGATCGCGGCGGTCGGGCTGTTCGGCATGACCGGCGGAGAGGCGGACCTGGACCCGGTACGGATCATGGTCGTGCCGGTGATGGTGTTCGGCCCCATCGCGGTGATCTGGATGGCCGCGGTCCTGTCGCGCAGGCTGGCCGCGCTGACCCGGGCGGTGGCAAGGCTGCAGGACGCGGCCCCGGCGGCCGCGAACGCCGGGACGGACGACCTGGCCCTGCGGATCGAGCGTCTGGCGGCGGGGCAGAAGGCGATCCTGGCCGCGGTGGCGCGGTCGTCCGCCCCGGCGGAGACCCGCGCCCCGCCCGCGCCGGCACAGCGTCCCGCGCCGCCCCGTCCCGCGCCGCCCCGTCCCGCCGCGGCCCCGCCCGCCGCGTCGGCGCCCGCGCCCGCGCCCGCGGCCACCGCGCCTGCTCCGTCCGCTCCGTCCGGGCCGGAGCTCGATCTCGACGACCATGAGGGCCGGTCCGCCCTGGCGGCGGCCGATCTGATCGCGGCGCTGCAATTTCCCGAAGATCCCGACGACAAGCAGGGCTTCCGCGCCCTGCGCGCGGCGATGCGCGACCACCACGGCCGCCAGATCGTGACCGCCGCGCAGGACGCCCTGACCCTGCTGAGCCAGGACGGGCTCTACATGGACGATTTCGCGCCCCGTCCCGCCGCGCCCGACGCGTGGCGGCGCTTCGCCCGTGGCGCGCGCGATGCCGACACCCGCGCCGTGGGCGGGGTCGAGGACGATGGCGTCGTGTCCCTCGTGGCGCTCCGGCTGCGGTCGGACGCGGTGTTCCGCGACACCTGCCAGCACTTCATCCGGTTCTTCGACCGCCTCCTTGCCAGAGAGGAACCGCGTCTGAGCGACGCGGAGCTGCTGCTCTTGGCCGACACCCGCAGCGCCCGCGCGTTCATGCTGCTGGGCCGGGCGATGGGCACGTTCGACTGAGCCCCCCGGTTCCCGACCCGATGTCCGGCCCGACCCCATGTCCGGCCCGGCTCGGTGCCGGGCCCGCTGCCAGTCCGTGCCGGCGCCGCGTTGCCCGATGACCCACCGGCGCGGCGCCGGTCGGGCCTTCGCGCACTACGGCGCGCCGGCGGGCTCTGGGTATCGTGACCGGCAAGCCCGGCAAGCCCCGTGTCAGAAGCGGTCGAGCAGCCGCCTGAGGTAGTCCAGCTCCTGCTCGGGCCGCGCCTGGTCGCCGGAGCGGCGGCGGATCTCGTCCAGCAGTTCGTCGGCCCGCCGGCGGACGTCCTCGTTGCCCAGCATCTGCTGGTCAGACCCCATCTGGCCGGTCTCGCCCGCCTCGCGTCCCAGCGGATCGCGCGAGCGGCCGTTGGGGTCGCCCTGGGCCTGGGATTGTCCCTGGCCCTCCCGCTGCTCCTGGGCCAGCGCCTCGCCGAGGTTGCGCATCCCTTCGCGCAGGGCCTCCATGGCGTCGGCCTGGCGGTCGAGCGCGCGGGGGGTGTCGCCGTCGCGCAGCGCGTCCTCGGCGCCTTCCATGGCGCCCTCGGCCCGGTCCAGCGCCTCGCGGGCCGCGTCGCCCTCTTCGGTGCCGGCGCCGGGCAGGGTGCCGCGCTGGCGGTTCAACTCGTCCCGGAGCGCCTGCTGGCGGTCGGCCAGGCTCTGCTCGCCGCCGGGCTGCCCCTGGCCCGGCTGACCCTGGCCGGGCTGACCCTGGCCCGGCTGACCCTGACCGGGCCGGTCGCCTTGCTGACCCGGTTGTCCCTGCTGCCCGGGTTGGCCCTGCTGGCCCTCCTGCAGGTCGCGGAACGCCTCGTCGGACAGGCCCTGCTGGTCGCGCAGCGTCTCCTGCAGCCCGTCCATGGCCTGCTGGCCGGGGGACTGGCCCTGCTGGCCCTGGCCCTCGGCGACCTGCATGTTCTCCAGCATCCGGTTCAGCTGCTCCATGAGCGCCTGCGCCTCGGCCATGCGGCCCTCTTCCATGAGGCGCTGGATCTCGTCCATCATCTCCTGCAGCTGGTCGCCGGTGATCTCCTGACTCTCGCCCTGGGCCTGCTGGCGGTCCTGCTGCTCGCGGCTCTGCTCGGCCAGCTGGCGGATGTAGTCGTCCATCGCCTCGCGCAGCTCCTGCATCAGCTCGGCGATCTCGGCCGGGTCGGCGCCGTCCTGCATCGCCTCCGACAGCCGCTGCTGCGCGCGGGCCAGACGCTCGCGGGCATCGTCAAGGTCCCCGAACTCGATTTCCTCGGCGATGGCCCAGAGCTCGGCGGCGATCTCGTCCTGACGCTCGGCGGTCAGCGGCGCGACGCCCTGCCCGGCCTCCAGCCGGCGGATCGCCACGCGCAGGCGCAGGTAGAGCGTTTCGGAACTGAACACCTGCTCGGGGCGCCATGACACGGCGCGAAGAAGCTCCGCGACCCGGTCCGCATTCGCGCGCGACCAGAGCAGGTCGCGGCGCTGCTCCACGATCGCCCTGGCCAGCGGATCGAAGAACCGCTGTCCTGCCAGCTTGGTGGGGTAGGGGGCCGATGTGCCGGTCTGGCCCGGCTGGTCGGAGACCTCATAGGTGATGGTGACCGGCAGGTTGGCCCACGGATGCTGCGAGAAATCCTCGACCAGGGTGCCGGTGAACTCCGCCCGGTCGCCGGAGATCGGCAGCGGCAGGTCCACGGTGATCGCCTCCCGCGCGTCCGGCTCGGCCGCCAGCCCGTGGCGCCGGTCCACGGCCCCGAGGTCCAGCGCGATGGTGGCCTGTCCGGCGACCACCCCGTAGTCGTCGCGGGCCGAGAAGGGCTGGCGGAACTCGCCGCCCATGGCGCGCTCAGGCTCGCCCTCCGCCGACACGGCGGGGGCCGTGTCGGGCAGGATCGTCAGTTCCCAGTCGCGCCCGCCGGGCCCGTCGACCGACATCTCGCCCGACCGGGCGACGGTAAAGCTCTGCACCGGGTCGGACGCGGCGCCGGTGCCGTCGGTCCGCCCCGAAACCGTCTCCGCCACCGTCAGGTCGCCCACGTCGCCATAGAGCCGGAGCGTCACGGTGCTGCCTTCGGGCACCTCGACCGGCGCGTCCGGGAGGTCGGCCAGGTAGAGCGACGGCCGCCCGGTATGGGCCGGCGGCTCGACCCACCCTTCCCAGGACGGGCCGCCCGCGACGGCCTGACCGCCGCCCGGGGCGATGGCGGTCACGCTGCCGACGCGCAGGAAAGAGCCGAACAGCAGCGCCATGGCGAAGGCCAGAACCGCGACGTAGCGCAGGGCGTAGGGGTCGCGCGCGGCCAGGCGCAGGTCGGGCTCGACCGCGCGGGCGTCGCGGATGCGGGCGGCCATGCGGGTGACATGGGCCTCCCAGATCGCGCGGGAGGCGGGATCGCCGGCACCGACCACCTGCGCATCGGTCAGGGCAGCGATGGGCCGGCCGGGCAGGGTACGGTCGAGCCGGTCCAGCGCTTCGGCCTCCGACGGCCAGCGGAAGGCCCGGACGCCCCGCCAGAGGCCGGCGACCAGCCCCGCGGCCACCGCCACCGCCAGACCCCATGCGGCCTCCAGCGGCAGAACGTCCTGCAGGCCCAGCATCAGCGCGGCAAGCGCCGCAAGGGCGACGGTCCAGACCGGCCAGAAGGCACGAGTCGCACGCTCCGCTACCAGACCGGCGCGGGTCAGGAAAAGCGGCCGCTGCAATCCCCTGCGGGCCGCGTCGGGGAGGGGCGTCGTCGGGGGCATGGACCTCCGCGGTCGGTCCGGTCTGACGGCCCGATGCGGAGGATGCCGCGTTAGAGCCACGCCGGGATGGTATCGCGTGCCAGCATCTCGTCAATCGTGGGACGGGCGCGGATGACGGCGAATTGATCGCCCTGGACCAGGACCTCTGGGACCAGCGGGCGCGAGTTGTACTCGCTCGCCATCACCGCGGCATAGGCGCCGGCGGAGCGCAGCGCGACCAGGTCGCCCTGTGCCAGCGGCGGCAGCGGGCGGCCGCGGGCGAAGGTGTCGCCGCTTTCGCAGACCGGGCCGACCACGTCGGCGACGATGCCCTCCGCGCCCGGAGCGGATTGCGTCAGCGGCACGATGTCGTGATGCGCGCCGTACATGGCCGGGCGCACCAGATCGTTCATCGCGGCGTCCAGGATCACCCAGCGCAGGCCGGATTCCTCCTTGAGATACAGCACCTCAGAGACCAGGACGCCGGCGTTCCCGGCGATCAGCCGGCCCGGCTCGATCTCGATCTCGCAGCCCAGATCGCCCACGGTGCGGCGGATCAGGGCGCCGTAGTCCAGCGGCACGGGGGGGGCGGCATTGTCCCGCGCATAGGGGATGCCCAGACCGCCGCCCAGATCCAGGCGGCGGATGTCATGCCCGTCGGCGCGCAGCGCCCGGGTCAGGTCCGCCACCTTCAGATACGCCGCCTCGAACGGCGCGAGAGAGGTAAGCTGCGAGCCGATATGGACGTCGATGCCCACGACCGCGATCCCGGGAAGGCGCGCGGCCTGCGCATAGATGTCGCGGGCCCGCGCGATCGGGACGCCGAACTTGTCGTGCCGGCGCCCGGTGGCGATCTTCTCGTGGGTGCCGGCATCCACGTCCGGATTGACGCGCAGCGCGATCGGCGCGGTCCGCTCCAGCCCGGCGGCGACCTCGCTCAGCGCCATCAGCTCGGGCACGCTCTCGACGTTGAATTGCCGGATCCCGCCGGTCAGCGCCGCGGCCATCTCCGCGCGGGTCTTGCCGACGCCGGAGAACACGATGCGTCCGGGCGCGATGCCGGCGGCGCGGGCGCGGGCGTATTCGCCGCCCGACACCACGTCCATGCCGGCGCCCAGATCGCCCAGCAGCTTCAGCACGGCCAGGTTCGACAGCGACTTCATGGCAAAGCACACCAGATGGTCGAGCCCGTCCAGCGCCTCGTCGAAGAGGCGGAAATGGCGCGTCAACGTGGCGGCGGAATAGACATAGACCGGTGTGCCGACCTGCCGCGCGATGGCGGCAAGCTCCACGTCCTCGGCCATCAGCCGCCCGTCGCGGTAGAGAAAGTGATCCATCGTCGTCCTGCCAAGCGGAGCGGCTGCGCCGCATTCGATCCCCTGCGCGCCTCCGGCGCGGCCATGTCCGCAACGGGCGTATGTCCGCGCGGCGGGGGAGGCAACGAAAAACCCCCGAACGCGGGTCCGGGGGCCGTTGGCTTTCGCTTGTCGAAGGGTCCTAGAGGAGACCCTCGCGCTGGGCCTTCTTCCGGGCGAGCTTGCGCTGCCGGCGGATGGCCTCGGCCCGTTCCCGCGCTTTCTTTTCGGACGGTTTCTCGAAATGCTGCTTGAGCTTCATTTCGCGAAAGACGCCCTCACGCTGGAGTTTCTTTTTCAGGGCACGAAGCGCCTGATCGACATTGTTGTCGCGAACGCTGACCTGCATGTGGTTTTCACCACCTTTCTAGGCTGAAGTTGCGGAATTCTTGCAGGAGGTGGCCTTTTACAGGGGAATGGCTAGCTTGTCCAGCGAAGCGACAGGGTTTGGAGACTCTCGATGACCGATGCCATGAACCGGCTGCTGGACGCCGCCCTTGCCAACGTGGCCTTCGACGGCTGGAGCGACGCGACGCTGAAACGGGCCGCGGCCAAGACAGAGATGCCGCTGGCCGAGGCGCGGGCGCTGTTTCCGCGCGGCGGGGTGGACCTGGCGATGGCCTGGCACCGGCGCGAGGACGCGCGGCTTGCCGCCCGCCTGGCCGATACGGATCTGTCGGGGATGCGCTACCGCGACCGGGTGGCGCGGGCGATCTGGATGCGGCTGGAGGACGCGGACAAGAACGCGGTCCGCCGCGGCACGACGCTGTTCGCCCTGCCCATGCACACGGCGGTCGGGGCGCGGGCGCTCTGGGAGACGGCCGACACGATCTGGACCGCGCTGGGCGA
This sequence comes from Palleronia rufa, assembly GCF_000743715.1. Lineage (GTDB taxonomy): Bacteria > Pseudomonadota > Alphaproteobacteria > Rhodobacterales > Rhodobacteraceae > Palleronia > Palleronia rufa. The sequence continues at coordinate 344,112 of NZ_JQEY01000001.1, read as the reverse complement.
CACGTCTTCGGACGGCAACTGGTATTCCAAGCGCGCGACCCTGGCCGGCGTCCATGGTGCCGCGGTGCTGTTCTGGCTGGGCGACGACAGCCGCGACCATGAGGACACGCGGGCGTTCATCGACCGGCGGATCGACGACGTGATGCGGATCGAACGCGCGAAATCCGCGCTCGCGGCAAATCCGGCGGGCCGGGCGGTGCTGGCGGGGCCGAATTTCGTGCTGTCGCGGATGCGGCCGCCGAAGGGGCTGGCGGGGTTTCCCGGCCTGCGGCGCGGCCGTTAGCCAAGCGCGCATTTCGTGGTGCATCCCGGGCGGCTTGTCCTCTACCTTACGCGGGATGTCCGGTTCAGGGGAAAGTGACGATGGCCGACCGAATGCGCGTGATCGAGATTTCAGAGCCCGGCGGCCCGGAGGTTCTGCGCCGCGCGGAACGCGACGTGCCCCGGCCCGCGGCCGGAGAGGTGGTGATCCGCATCGCCTATGCGGGCGTGAACCGGCCCGATGCGCTGCAGCGCGCCGGCGCCTATGCGCCGCCGCCCGATGCGTCCGATCTGCCGGGGCTGGAATGTTCGGGTGAGGTCGTCGCCGTGGGGCAGGGCGCGGATCTGGACGTGGGCGACCGGGTCTGCGCGCTGCTGCCCGGCGGCGGCTACGCGGAATACGCCGCCACCCCCGCGGCGCACTGTCTGCCGGTCCCCGAGGGGCTGTCCATGAAAGAGGCCGCGGCCCTGCCGGAGACCTATTTCACCGTCTGGACCAACGTCTTCGAGAGGGGGCGCCTGGACGCCGGTGAGACCGTCCTGATCCACGGCGGCTCGTCGGGGATCGGGACGACGGCGATCCAGCTTGCGGCGGCGCGCGGCGCGCGGGTCTTCGCCACCGCCGGAAGCGCCGAGAAATGCGCGGTCTGCGAACGGCTGGGCGCCGAACGCGCGATCAACTACCGGCAGGAGGATTTCGGAGCCGTGCTGTCGGAGGCGGGGGGCGCGGATCTGGTGCTCGACATGGTCGGCGGCGACTACATCGCGCGGAACGTCAAGCTGCTGAGGCCGGACGGGCGGCTGGTCATGATCGCCTTTCTGGGCGGCCCGACGGCCGAACTGAACTTCGCGCAGGTGATGGTCAAGCGGCTGACCCTGACCGGATCGACCCTGCGGCCCCAGAGCGTCGCGGCCAAGGCCCGGATCGCCCGGGCGCTGGAGGCGGAGGTCTGGCCGATGATCGCCGCGGGCCGTCTCGGCCCGGTCATGGACCGAACCTATCCCCTTGACGACGCGGCAGCGGCCCATGCACGCATGGAGACCTCCGAACATATCGGAAAGATCGTGCTGGAGGTCGCCGGCGGCTGACCCACGTCGGACGCTAGAATGCGCCGGTCCGGCCCGTATCCACCAGATAGTCTGACCCGTTTGCCGACCGCCCGTGGCTCCCCGTGGAGATGGAGGCCAGCACGGCGATGCCGATGCCCAGAACGGCAACGGTCATCACCACCCAATCGACCGTGACCGCCCCGGGCCGGTCGTCCTCACACGTCTTGGGTTCGTTGACGGCACGCATTCCGCTTTTCCCTGAATGACTGGGTCAGACACCGTTCGGACGACCCGCGGCGTTCCTGTCGCCCCGGAATCCGGCAAGATCGCGGCAGCGATGCGACGCTTTCGGGGAATCGTCAATCCGGACCTTGCGGAACGCCGGGCGGCCAGACCATTTCGGGCCGAAAAACCCCGCAAGATCGGCCTGTTGGCGCGGTGTGCGCGACGGGTCGCGGCCGCCCCGCCGCGGCGATCCCGAAGGGCGCAGGCGGGCGCCTCAGACGATGGTCGCCTCTGTCGCCGCGCGCAGCGCGTCCTCGGACACCTCGGGGGCGGTCTCGACGATTCGGAGCCCCCCCTCGACCACGTCCAGCACGCCCAGGTTGGTGATGATCCGGTCCACCACGCCCGCGCCCGTCAGCGGCAGCGTGCATTCCTTCAGCAGCTTCGACTCACCGGCCTTGTTCTGGTGGTCCATGACCACCACCACGCGCTTGACCCCGGCGACCAGGTCCATCGCGCCGCCCATGCCCTTGACCAGCTTGCCGGGGATCATCCAGTTCGCCAGATCGCCGTTCTCGGCCACCTCCATGGCGCCCAGGATCGCGCAGGCGATCTTGCCGCCGCGGATCATCCCGAAGCTGGTGGCGCTGTCGAAATAGGCGGTGCGGGACAGTTCGGTGATGGTCTGCTTGCCGGCGTTGATGAGGTCGGGATCCTCCTCTCCCTCATAGGGGAACGGGCCCATCCCCAGCATCCCGTTCTCGGACTGCAGCGTGATGTCCTTGTCGCCGATATAGTTGGCCACCAGCGTCGGAATCCCGATCCCGAGGTTGACATACCAGCCGTCCGCCAGCTCGGCGGCGGCGCGCTCGGCCATCTGTTCGCGGGTCCAGGGCATCAGGCGGTCTCCGCTTTTCTGAAGCTGTCGTTCGACGGGCGTCTGAGCATCACGATCCCCGGTTGTGGATGACAAATTGCATGATCGAAGCGCCGAGAGTGGATGCGGCCGCGGCTTTCGCGTCCATTGAAGCTTTCGGCATCTGTTTTTCGACGATATCCTGCGCACGCGCCAGGCACTGCGTGGCGAGGTCCGAACCGGATCTCAAGAGCGCTTTGTCCGGATCGTTCGACGCACTCATCACGCCGCCTCCTTCTTGCGGGTCGTGCGCTGCTCGATGCGCTTCTCGTGGTCGCCCTGCACCAGCCGGTGCACGTAGACGCCGGGCAGGTGGATGGTGTCCGGATCGAGGCTGCCGCGGGGCACGATCTCCTCGACCTCGGCGACGCAGACCTTGCCGCACATGGCCGCGGGCACGTTGAAGTTGCGCGCGGTCTTGCGGAACACCAGGTTGCCGGTGTCGTCGGCCTTCCACGCCTTGACGATGGCCAGATCCGCGAAGATGCCGCGTTCCAGGATGTAGGTCTCGGTGCTGCCGTCGGGCCCCTCGAACTCCTTGTGTTCCTTGCCTTCCGCGATCTGCGTGCCGACGCCGGTCTTGGTATAGAAGCCGGGGATGCCGGCGCCCCCCGCACGCATCCGTTCGGCCAGGGTGCCCTGCGGGTTGAACTCGACCTCCAGCTCGCCGTCCAGAAACTGCCGCATGAACTCCGCGTTCTCGCCCACATAGGACGACATCATCTTCTTGACCTGCTTGCTGGCCAGCAGGATGCCGATGCCGAAATCGTCCACGCCGGCGTTGTTGGAGGCGAAGGTCAGGTCCCTGACGCCGCTCTTGCGGATCGCGTCGAGCAAAAGCTCGGGGATGCCGCACAGCCCGAACCCGCCCGCGGCGATGAGCATGTCGTCGCGCAAGAGCCCGTCGAGCGCGGCCTCCGCTGTGTCGTGGATCTTCTGCATGGACCGGCCTCTTTTCGTCAGATGAGGCATGTATCGGCGCGGTCGGCGTGACAGTCAACGCGTGCGAGCGGTATCGGCGCTGCGGCCGGAGCCGCCGCCGTAACGGGCCGGCGCCGGCCGCCCCGTCAGGCGGTCTTCTTGCCCGTGGCGGCCGGCGTCTTTTTCGGCGCGGCTTTCTTTTTCGGCGCGGTCTTTTTCTTGGCGGGCTTCTTGGCGGCGGGCTTCTTCTTGCCGGCCTTTTCCGCACGCTCGTCCAGAAGCTGCACCGCCTGGTCCATGCTCAGGCTCTCGGGCTCGATCGTGTCCGGAATCGTGGCGTTGATCTTCTCCCATTTCACGTAAGGCCCGTACTTGCCCTTCATCACGTTCACCGGCCCCCCGGCCGCGGGGTGCTCCCCCAGTTCGCGCAGCGGCTTGGCCGCGGCGCCGCGCCCCCCGCGGGACGCGGCCTTTTCGGCCAGAAGCTGCACCGCGCGGTTCATGCCCACGGTCCAGACGTCCTCCAGCCCTTCCAGATTGGCGTTGGTGCCGCCCTTGTGGGACGTGCTTTCGGCGTGTTTCAGGTACGGCCCGTACCGCCCGATATTGGCCCAGACGGGCACGCCGTCCTCCGGGTGGGGGCCGACCTCGCGCGGGAGCGCCAGCAGCCGCACCGCCTGCTCCAGCGTCAGATCCTCGGGCGGCCATTCCTTGGGGACGGACTGGCGGGGCGGCTTCTTGTCGTCCTCGGTCACCTCGCCGCGCTGGACATAGGGTCCGAACCGGCCCTTGTGGATCCAGATCTTGTCGCCCTGGTCCTCGCCCAGCAGCTTGCCCTCCGGCGGGATCGCGCTGGCCTCTGCCTCCGGGTCCGGCGGGCCGAAGGGCCGCGTGTACTTGCATTCGGGGTAGTTGGAGCAGCCGATGAAGGCGCCCCCGGACCGCGCCGTGCGCATGGAGAGCCGCCCCGCGCCGCAGTTCGGGCACAGCCGCGGGTCCGTCCCGTCGGGGGTGGGCGGGAACAGATGCGGCTCCAGCACCTCGTTGATCTTTTCCAGCACCTCGGTGATCCGCAGGTCCGACGTCTCCGCGATCGCGGCGGAGAAATCGCGCCAGAACCGCGCCAGCAGCTTCTTCCAGTCCTCGTCTCCGGCGGACACATGGTCGAGGCTGTCCTCCAGATCGGCGGTGAAGTCGTATTCCACGTAGCGGCGGAAGTAGTTCTCCAGGAACGCCGTCACCAGCCGACCCTTGTCCTCCGGGATCAGCCGGTTCTTGTCCTTGCGCACGTAGCCGCGGTCCTGGATCGTCGTGACGATCGAGGCATAGGTGGACGGCCGCCCGATGCCCAGTTCCTCCATCCGCTTGACCAGCGTCGCCTCGGTGTAGCGGGGCGGCGGCTGGGTGTGGTGCTGGAGCGCCAGGACCGCGCCGTTGTCGCTGATCTGCGCGGTCTCCGCGCGGGCGTGGTCGTCCTTCAGCGCGCCGTCGGAGAACGCCGTGGCGTCGCCGCGCGCGATCTGCGGCAGGCGGTTGTCGTCCTCATCCGCCGCCGGCTCGTCGCGCCCTTCCTCGTAGACCTTGAGGAACCCGTCGAACAGGATCACCTGTCCCGTGGCGCGCAGGCCCACGTTGCCGCCCGCATCGGCGATCTCGACCGTGGTGCGTTCCAGCCGCGCGGCCTCCATCTGGCTGGCCAGCGTGCGCTTCCAGATCAGGTCGTAGAGCTTGCGCTGGTCGGCGTCCCTGATGCCCAGGCTCTCGGTATCGGCGGCCATCTCCGTGGGGCGGATGCACTCATGCGCCTCCTGCGCGTTCTTGGCCTTGTTCTTGTAGATCCGCGCGCTTCCGGGAACGTATTCGGCGCCGTAGCGGTCCTTGATCGCGGCCCGCGCGCCCGCGACGGCCTCGGGGGCCATGTCGATGCCGTCGGTGCGCATGTAGGTGATGTGCCCGGCCTCGTAGAGTCGCTGGGCGGCGGACATGGTCTGGCGCGCGCCCATGCCGAACTTGCGGCTGGCCTCCTGCTGCAGGGTCGAGGTCATGAACGGCGGCGACGGGTTGCGGCTGCCCGGCTTGGCCTCGACGCTCTGGACGCCGAGCTTGCGGGTGGCCACGGCGCTCAGCGCCATTTCGGCCTGGGTGGCGTCGGCCAGGTCGAACCGGTCGAGCTTGCGGCCCGCCAGCGTGGTCAGCCGGGCCTCGAACTCCTGTCCGCGGGGGGTCAGCAGGCGGGCGCGGATCGACCAGTACTCGCGCGGGCGGAACGCCTCGATCTCCATCTCGCGTTCGACGATCAGGCGCAGGCAGACGGACTGGACGCGGCCGGCGGATTTCGCGCCCGGCAGCTTGCGCCACAGCACCGGCGACAGGTTGAACCCCACCAGATAGTCCAGCGCGCGGCGGGCGAGATACGCCTCGACCAGCGGCGCGTCGACCTGGCGCGGGTTCTTCATCGCCTCGGTCACGGCCGATTTGGTGATCGCGTTGAACACCACCCGGCTGACCGGCGTATCGGCCTTGAGGATCCTGCGGTTGCGCAGCGTCTCCTGGAGGTGCCATGAGATCGCCTCGCCCTCGCGGTCGGGGTCGGTGGCGAGGATCAGCTCGCCGTCGGCCTTCAGCGCGTCGGCGATGGCCTTGACGTGCTTCTTGGAGTCGCTGCCGACCTCCCATTCCATGTGGAAGTCGTTCTCCGGATCGACAGAGCCGTTCTTGGGCGGCAGGTCCCGGACGTGCCCGTAAGAGGCAAGGACCGTATAGCCGGGTCCCAGATACTTGTTGATTGTCTTGGCCTTGGCAGGCGATTCGACGACGACGACCGGCATGGGACTCCCTTCGGGCTGCGTGTCGCAGGCGGGGCTAGATGTGGGAGCGGGGCAGGTGTTGTCAATCGGGTCCGGCGGCGGAACCGGGTTTCAGCCCGCACCGGACAGCCGCAGGAACCCGCCCGGATCCCGCGCCACCAGCCCGTCGAGCTCCAGCCGGGTCAGCGCCGGAGAGATCGCCGATGCCGGCAGCCCCATGTCGTGAAACAGCGCGTCCTGGGGCGTCGGCGCGGGCGACAGCCGGTCCAGGATCATGCGGTGGACCTGCGCCGTCTCCGCCAGGCCCAAGGCCCCCCCGGGGGTTGCGGACGGGGCTGCGGACGGGGCCACGGAGGGTGCGGGACAGATTGCCCGGTCCGCCCCCTCCGGCCCTGCGGGGACGGCGTCCAGCACGTCGGCGGCGCCGCGCACCAGGATCGCGCCGTCGCGGATCAGCATGTTGCCGCCGGAGGCGCGCGGGTCGAACGGGTGGCCGGGTACGGCCAGGACGTCGCGGCCCAGGTCCAGCGCCTCCCGCGCGGTGATGAGAGAGCCCGACTTCGCCGCCGCCTCGACCACGACGAGGGCCGGGCACAGCCCCGCGATCAGCCGGTTGCGGCGCGGAAAATGCCGCGCCTGCGGGCGCATCCCCATGGGCTGGTCGCTGACCAGGCAGCCGGTTTCGGCGATCCGCCGGGCCAGCCCCTCGTTCTCTGTCGGGTAGATGACATCGACCCCGCCGGCCATGACGGCGACGGTGCCGCCGGCCAGGGCCGCGTCGTGGCAGGCGGTGTCGATCCCGCGCGCCAGGCCCGACACGATCACCCGCCCGGCCCCCGCCAGCCCGCGGGCCATGCCGCGCGCCATGCGCAGCCCCAGCGACGACGCGTTGCGCGCCCCGACCATGGCGATGGCCGGGCGGCGCAGCACGGCCGGATCGCCCACCACCCACAACAGCGGCGGCGGGTCCGGCATCTCTGCCAGCCAGGGCGGGTAGTCCTGCGTGCCGTGGGCCAGCGGGGCCGCACCGGCGCGGCGGGCGCGGGCGAATTCGTCGCGGGCGTCGTCGCGCGAGCAGACGCGGTAGTCGCGGCTTCCGGCGTCGCGCGCGATGCCCGGCAGGGCCGCCAGGGCGGCGCCCGCGGTGCCGTATTCTGCCAGAAGTCTGTGGAAGGTCGCCGGTCCGACGCGGCGTGAGCGCAAGAGACGAAGCCGGTCCAGCCAATCGTCCGAAGTGGGGTGTGGGGTGAGGGGGGAATCGGAAGATCCTGGCTTCACGTGTCGTCCCGTCTCCGTCTCTTGCACGATCACATTGCCACCGGGACTGTGAATTTTGCGTTAACGTGCGCCATGGTTTTCGCGCGGTTAAGCTTACCCTTTGATAAACCGCCCCATTCCGCATCGTGCTGCGGCGCGCGCCCGCGATGGGCGCGGCCCCGCGCGGCGACTCACCCCCCCCCCCCCCCCCCCCGCGGCCGGCCGCGGGCGGGCCTCGGTCCGGACCGCCCGCCCCGCGCGGGGCGGCCCGCCGCGGCCTATGCCGCCGATCCGCCCACCGTCAGCCCGCCGATCAGCAGCGTCGGCTGGCCCACGCCCACCGGCACCCACTGGCCCGCCTTGCCGCAGTTGCCGATGCCCGGGTCCAGCGCCATGTCGGTGCCGATGGCGCGGATCCGGCCCAGCGCGGTCGCCCCGTCGCCGATCAGCGTGGCCCCCTTGACCGGCGCGCCGAGTACCCCGTTCCGCACCCGGTACGCTTCCGTACAGGAGAACACGAACTTGCCGTTGGTGATGTCCACCTGCCCGCCGCCGAAGCCCACCGCGTAGATGCCGTTCTCGACCCCCGCGACGATGCTGGCCGGATCCTCGGGTCCCGCCAGCATGTAGGTGTTGGTCATCCGCGGCATCGGCGGGTGGGCGTAGCTCTGGCGCCGGCCGTTGCCGGTGGCCTCCACCCCCATCAGCCGCGCGTTCTGGCGGTCCTGCATGTAGCCCACCAGCACCCCGTCCTCGATCAGCGTGTTGCGCGCCGACGGCGTGCCCTCGTCGTCGAAGGTGATCGACCCGCGCCGGTCGGGCAGGGTGCCGTCGTCCAGCACGGTGACGCCGGGGGCCGCGATGCGCTGTCCCATCAGCCCGGCGAAGGCCGAGGACCTCTTGCGGTTGAAATCGCCCTCCAGCCCGTGGCCGATGGCCTCGTGCAGCAGGATGCCGGGCCAGCCCGGGCCCAGCGCCACGTCCATGACACCGGCCGGGGCGGCCTCGGCCCGCAGGTTCACCAGCGCGATGCGCAGCGCCTCGCGGGTGACGCCCTGCCAGTGGTCGCGCGCCATCAGCGGCAGGAGCCGGGTGCGCCCGCCGCCGCCCGACGATCCCTGCTCGCGGCGGCCGCTCTCTTCGACGATGACGCTGACGTTGAGCCGGGTCATCGGGCGGATGTCGCGGAAGATGCGCCCGTCGGGGCGCAGGATCTCGACCTCCTGGATCGACGCGGCCAGCGACGCGGTGACCTGCACCACGCGGGGGTCCAGATCGCGGGCGAAGGCGTCGATCTCGCGCACGGTGTCGAGCTTGGCGGCGAAGGGCGCGTCGGACATCGGGTCCGCGTCGGTGTAGAGGTGGCGGTTGGTGGCCGCCGGCGCCTCCGCCAGCGTGCCGCCGCCGTCGCCCACCGCCAGGCGGGCGGTGTCGGCGGCGCGCATCAGCGCGGCGGCCGACAGTTCGGTGGAATGGGCGTAGCCCGACACTTCTCCGCGGACGGCGCGCAGGCCGAACCCCTCGGTCGCGTCGTAAGAGGCGCTGCGCACCCGGCCGTCGTCGAACACGATCCCTTCGGACCGGCGCCGCTCGAAAAAGACCTCGCCATCCTCGGCCCCGTCCGTGGCCCGTCGCAGGGCTTTCAGCGCGGCTGCCTCGTCGATGCGGGTCTCGAGCGGGCGGAAGGGGGCGTCTGGCATGGGATCTCCGGGGATTGCGGCACGCGCTACAGGTAGGAGGCGGGCGGCCGGGAATCCATAAGGCGCGTTCAAGGTGGCACTAAGCCGCAACGCCGCGACTTGCCGTCATGGCCGCGATATGGTTCTAAGCGATGAGTTTCCTACGGACCGGGTCCGCGCGGGGTCGATCGCCGCGCATGTCCGGGTCCGGCCAGAGCCGAACAGGACCATCCGATGCGCGCACGCCACCTTCTCACCGCCATGTTCCCGCTCGTCGCCGCCCCGGCCGCCGCGCAGGAGGGCAATCCGATCGGCGACCTTCCGATCCTCGGCGCCCCGAAGCCCGGCGGGATCGACTTCCAGAACGCCGCCACCAAGATCGCGGAGGATCTGCAATGGCTCGACGGGATGGTGCTCATCATCATCACCGCCATCACGATCTTCGTCATCGGGCTGCTTGGCGTCGTTTTGGTGCGCTACAACCGCCGCGCCAACCCGGAGCCAAAGGCCTTCACCCACAACACACCGGTTGAGATCGCGTGGACCATCGTGCCCATCGTGATCCTGATCTTCATCGGCGCCTTCTCCCTGCCGGTCCTGTTCGAGCAGCAGGAGATCCCGGAGGCGGACGTGACGGTGAAGGCGGTCGGCTACCAGTGGTACTGGGGCTACGAGTATCCCGACAACGACGTGGCCTTCGACAGCTACATGATCGGCTCGCCCGCCACCGGGGGCGACAACCGCCTGACCGACGAGGTGCGCGCGCAGCTTCAGGAGGCCGGCTATTCGGAGGATGAGTTCAAGCTGGCCACCGACACCGCCATGGTCGTGCCGGTCAACAGCACGGTGGTGGTGCAGGTGACGGGGGCCGACGTGATCCACTCCTGGACCGTTCCGGCCTTCGGCGTGAAGCAGGACGGCATCCCGGGCCGTCTGGCCGAACTGTGGTTCGAGGCCAAGGAAGAGGGCGTCTATTTCGGCCAGTGCTCCGAGCTCTGCGGGATCTCCCACGCCTTCATGCCGATCACCGTGAAGGTGGTGAGCCAGCAGGAGTATGAGGCCTGGCTCGACTGGGCCATCGCCGAATACGGCGGCACACCGCGCCAGGTGGCCGACGCCGCCGCCGCCGCCGCGCAGCAGGGCGACGGCACCGAAGGCCAGGGCGGACTGACCGCCGCCGGGGACGCCGGGGACGGATCGTCCGGCGACGCCGCCGGGACGGGTGGCGACACGCAGGCGCCCGAAGGCGGGGACGCTGGCGCAGTGGCCCCCGCCGACGGGGACGGCGCGGAGCAACCCGCCGCCCGGCTGGTGCCGGACGAGGGTGAGACCGAGGGCGAGGCCGGCGGCAACTGAGCCGCCCCGAAGCAGGGGACCGCAGGATGACCGACGTCACGACCGCCATGGACGACGCGTACGAAGCCCAGTTCGGCGATTACTTCGCCCTGCTGAAACCGCGCGTGATGACGCTGGTCGTGTTCACCGCCCTTGTGGGGATGCTGGTCGCGCCGGTGCTGCCGCACCCGTTCGTCACCCTGTCCGCGATCCTGTTCATCGCCGTGGGCGGCGGCGCCTCCGGGGCGCTGAACATGTGGTGGGACGCCGACATCGACGCGGTGATGAAGCGGACCCGCAAGCGCCCGATTCCGTCGGGCCGGGTCACCGGGCAGGAGGCGCTGGCCATCGGCCTGGCGCTGTCTGGTTTCTCGGTGGCGATGCTGGGGCTGGCGACCAACTGGGCCGCCGCGGCGCTTCTGGCCTTCACCATCTTCTTCTACGTGGTGGTCTATTCCATGTGGCTGAAGCGATCGACGCCGCAGAACATCGTCATCGGCGGGGCCGCCGGGGCCTTTCCGCCGATGATCGGCTGGGTCGCGGCCACCGGGTCGGTCAGCCTGGAATCGGTGCTGATGTTCTCGCTCATCTTTCTGTGGACGCCGCCGCATTTCTGGGCGCTGGCGCTGTTCATGCGCTCCGACTACGACGACGCGGGGGTGCCGATGCTGACGGTCACCCACGGCCGTCCGGCCACGCGCCGCCACATCTTCGCCTATACCGCCGTGCTGGCCGCCTTCGCCGTCTGGCTGGGCTTCACCGCGGCGGGCGGTCCGGTCTATCTGGTGACCGCCGTGGCGCTGAACGCCTGGTTCCTCAAGGGCGCGTGGGAGATCCTGCGCCGGGACGAGGGCATGGCCGAGGCCGACAACTACAGGGCCGAAAAGGCGTTCTTCCGCTTCTCTCTGCTCTATCTCTTCGTCCACTTCGGCGCGCTTCTGGCCGATGCCGTGCTGCGCACATACGGGGTATTCGCATGATCCGGGCCGAGCATGAACTGCATCGCCGCCGCCGTTCCCGCAATTTCGGGGTCGGGCTGGTCCTGGTCGCGCTCATCGGCGTGGTGTTCGGGCTGACGGTGGTCAAGGTCAGGCAACTGGGTGAGATGCAGGCCTTCGACAGCGTGGTGCGGCCGGAAATCCTGCCCGGCGAAAGGGATGAGAAATGACCAGAATGGACGGCAAGACCAAGACCCTGCTCTCGACCCTGGGGGTGATCGTGTTCATGGGCGCCATGGCCTGGGCGGCGGTGCCGATCTACACCTGGTTCTGCCAGGTCACGGGGTATGGCGGCACGACCAACACCGCCACCGCCGGCTCCGACACCGTGCTGGACCGCACCATCAAGATCCGCTTCGACGCGACCACGGAGGCCGGGATGCCGTGGGAGTTCCGCCCCGTGGAGCGTGAGGTCGAACTGAAGATCGGCGAGACCGGCATCGCCTTCTACGAGGCCTACAACCCCACCGACCGCCCCGTCGCGGGGCAGGCCAGCTACAACGTCGCACCCTTCTACGCGGGCGAGTTCTTCACCAAGATCGACTGCTTCTGCTTCACCGAACAGGTGCTCCAGCCCGGTGAGCGGGTGCAGATGCCGTTGACCTACTACGTCGATCCCGCCATCGTCGACGACCGCGACGCGAAGTTTGTGAAACACATCACGCTGTCCTACACGTTCTATGAGATCGACCTGCCCGAAGACGACCGGCAGGCGGCGCTCGGGACCAACTGAAAAGACCACCTTCGAGGGACGAAATGGCGCACGAAAAGAACCACGACTACCACATCCTGCCCCCGTCGCTGCATCCGCTGGTGGCGGCAGTGGGCGCGTTCGTCATGCTGTTCGGCGCGGTCCTGTGGATGAAGGGCATCACCCTCTACATGTTCTTCATCGGCCTTGCCATCGTGCTCTACGCGATGGTCGCCTGGTGGTCCGACGTGATCCAGGAATCGAACGTCGGCGACCACACGCCGGTGGTCCGCATCGGCCTGCGCTACGGCTTCATCATGTTCATCATGTCAGAGGTCATGTTCTTCGCCGCCTGGTTCTGGTCGTTCTTCAAGCACGCCATGTACCCGATGCAGACCTTCTCCGAAGGCCAGTGGCCGCCCCCGTCGATCGAGACCTTCGACCCCTGGCACCTGCCGCTCATCAACACGCTGATCCTGCTCTGCTCGGGCGCGGCGGCGACCTGGGCGCACCACGCGCTGGTGCATGAGAACAACCGCAAGGACCTGGCCAACGGCATCATCATCGCGGTGCTGCTGGGCCTGCTCTTCACCACGTTCCAGGCCTACGAATACTCCGAGGCGGCGTTCGGCTTCTCGGGCAACATCTACGGCGCCAATTTCTTCATGGCCACGGGCTTCCACGGCGCCCATGTCATCATCGGCACGATCTTCCTCTTCGTGTGCTACCTGCGCGTCCGCGCCGGCCATTTCACCCCCGAAAAGCACATCGGGTTCGAGGCCGCGGCCTGGTACTGGCACTTCGTGGACGTGGTCTGGCTGTTCCTCTTCGCCTCCATCTACATCTGGGGGTCCTGACCCCACGCACCCGGTGATCGGCGTCCCGGGGCGGCGCGGCGTGCCGGCCCGCCCCATTCGGAGAGTTGCCATGCGGTGGATCGGTCTGGCGGTGATCGGGCTGGGCGGCCTTGCCCTGCTGCTGGCGCTGGGCGCCTGGCAGGTCCAGCGCCTGACCTGGAAGACCGCCCTGCTGGAGGAGATCCGCGCCGGCATCGCCGCGGACCCTGTGCCGCTTCCGGCCGCGCCGGACCCGCAGACCGACCGCTACCTGCCGGTCCGGGCGGCCGGGCGCACCACCGGGGCAGAGCTTCACGTCCTGACCTCCAGCGCCGAGACCGGCCCGGGCTACCGCGTCGTCGCCCCGTTCGAGACCGGCGGGCGGCGCGTGCTTCTCGACCTCGGGTTCATCCGCACCGCCGACAAGACGCCCTCTCGCGGCGCGCTCGGCCTGACGGTCCTGGGCAACCTCGACTGGCCGCGGGAGACCGACGGCTTCACCCCGGCGCCGGAGCGCGACCGCAACATCTGGTTCGCCCGCGACGTCGCCCTCATGTCCGACGCGCTGGGCACGGAGCCGGTGCTGATCGTCGCCCGCGACCTCAACCCCCCGGTACCCGGCGTCACGCCGCTCCCGGTGTCGCCGCAGGGCATCCCCAACGACCACCTGGGCTATGCGATCACCTGGTTCTCGCTCGCGGCGCTCTGGGCGGGGATGACAGGGTTCCTCGGCTGGCGTATGGCCTCCCGGACCGATTGAGGACAGCGATGCAGTACCATTCCACCCGCGGCACGGCGCCCGCGCTCGGCTTCGAGGACGCGATGCTGGCGGGTCTGGCCCGCGACGGCGGCCTCTACGTGCCGGCAGAGATCCCGCGGATGGACGCCGCCGCCATCGCCGACCTCGCCGGGCGGCCCTACGAAGAGATCGTGCTGCGCGTTATCCGGCCCTTCACCGGCATGGCGGAGTCGCGGCTGTCGGACCTGATCGGCCGCGCCTATGCCGGGTTCGGCCACGACGCCCGCGCGCCGCTGGTCCAGCTCGGCCCGAACCACTTCCTGCTGGAGCTGTTCCACGGGCCGACGCTGGCCTTCAAGGACTTCGCCATGCAGCTGATCGGCCAGCTCTTCCAGGACGCGATGCGCCGGCGGGGCCAGCGGATCACCATCGTCGGCGCCACCTCCGGCGACACCGGATCGGCGGCGATAGAGGCGTTCCGCGGCCTCGACAACGTCGAGTGCTTCATCCTCTTTCCCCACGGCCGCGTCTCGGACGTGCAGCGCCGGCAGATGACCACCCCGGCCGAATCCAACGTCCACGCACTGGCCATGGACGGCGATTTCGACGATTGCCAGGCCGCGGTGAAGGAGATGTTCGGCGACGGCGCGTTCCGCGACCGGGTGGGGCTGACGGCGGTCAACTCCATCAACTGGGCGCGGGTGCTGGCGCAGGTGGTCTATTACGTCTCCGCCGCCGTCAGCCTCGGCGCGCCGCACCGCGCCGTCGGCTTCACGGTGCCCACCGGCAATTTCGGTGACATCTTCGCGGGCGACATCGCGCGGCGCATGGGCCTGCCCATCGACCGGCTGGTGATCGCCACCAACCGCAACGACATCCTGCACCGCACCATCCTCACCGGCGACCACCGCAAGGAGGGGGTCGAACCCACCATCAGCCCCTCCATGGACATCCAGGTCAGCTCCAACTTCGAGCGGGCGCTCTACATGGCCTACGGGCGCGACGGGCGCGCCGTGGCCCAGCTCATGGATGAGCTGAAGTCCGACGGCGGGTTCGCCGTCAGCCAGGGCGCGCTGGGATCCCTGCGCGACACCTACGCCTCCGGCCGCGCGTCGGAGGAAGAGACCCGCGCCACCATCCGCGACATGCACCGCCGCACCGGCCAGACGCTCTGCCCCCATACGGCGGTCGGCGTGAAGGTGGCCGAGGAGCACATCGGCGCCAGCCCCATGGTCACGCTGGCCACCGCCCATCCGGCGAAGTTTCCCGACGCGGTCGAGGCCGCCACCGGCCAGCGCCCGGCGCTGCCGCCGCGCATGGCGGACCTCTTCGACCGGCCCGAACGGGTGACGCGCGTCGCCAACGACATCCCCGCCCTCCAGTCCCTGATCGAGGACCGCATCGCTTGACCGTCCACCTCCACACCCTGCCCAACGGCCTGCGCGTCGTGACAGAGCACATGCCCGGCCTCGAAAGCGCCAGCGTCGGCGTCTGGGTCACCGCCGGCGGCCGCCACGAACGCGCCGAACAGAACGGCATCGCGCATTTCCTCGAACACATGGCGTTCAAGGGCACGGCGCGGCGCAGCGCCCTGCAGATCGCCGAAGAGATCGAGGACGTGGGCGGCTATATCAACGCCTACACCAGCCGCGAGATGACGGCCTATTACGCCCGCGTGCTGAAGGCCGACGTGCCGCTGGCGCTCGACGTGATCTCGGACATCGTGCTGAACCCCGTGTTCGACCCCCGCGAGATAGAGATCGAGCGCGGCGTGATCCTGCAGGAGATCGGCCAGACGCTCGACACGCCCGACGACATCGTGTTCGACTGGCTGCAAGAGGCCGCCTATCCCGGCCAGCCCATCGGCCGGTCGATCCTGGGCCCCTCCGAGCGGGTCGAACATTTCTCCCGCGCCGATCTGTCCGGCTTCGTGGCCGAACGCTACGGGCCCGGGGATCTGATCCTGGCCGCCGCCGGTGCCGTCGATCACGACGCCATCGTGCGCTTCGCCGAAGCCGCCTTCGGCGCCATGGTCCCGCGGGAGACCCTTCGCGCAGAGCCCGCGCGGTTCATCGGCGGCGAGCGGCGCGAGACCCGGGCGCTCGAACAGGTGCATTTTACACTGGGGTTCGAGGCGCCGTCCTACCGGGACGCCGATTTCTACACCGCCCAGATCCACGCCGGGGCGCTGGGCGGCGGCATGTCCTCGCGGTTGTTCCAGGAACTCAGGGAACGCCGCGGCCTGTGCTATTCGATCTTCAGCCAGGCGGGCGCCTATGACGACAGCGGCATGATGACCGTCTATGCCGGCACCTCCGCCGAAGAGATCGCCGGGCTGGCGCGGGTCACCGTGGATGAGGTCCGGCGCGCCGCCGACGCCTTTTCGACGGCCGAGATCGAGCGCGCCCGCGCCCAGCTCAAGGCCGGTCTGCTGATGGGTCTGGAAAGCGCCTCCAGCCGGGCCGAGCGGCTGGCGCGGCTGCTGTCGATCTGGGGCCGGATCCCGGCCCTGGAAGAGACCGTCGCCAGGATGGAGGCGGTGACGGTGGACGACGTGCGCCGCTACGGCGCGGCGCTGGCCTCCGGCGGGCGGGTCGCCATGGCGCTCTACGGGCCGGTGGACGGCGCACCGGGTCTCGAAGAGCTCGGCGCCCGGCTCGCGGCCTGATGCGGCTGCTGCGCCGGGGGTTCCGGATCGAGACGGACCGGATGACCCTGCGCCCGCCCGAACATTCCGACTTCCGCGCCTGGACCGACCTGCGCCGGGCCTCCCGCGCGTTCCTCCAGCCGTGGGAGCCGACCTGGGCCGCCGATCACCTGTCGCGCAAGAGCTTCACCAACCGCGTCTACTGGGCGCAGCGGTCGGTGCGCGGCGAAACCGCGCTGCCGCTGTTCATGTTCCGCCGCGACACCGGCGACCTGCTGGGCGCCATCACGCTCGACAACATCCGCCGCGGACCGGCGCAATCGGGCACGCTGGGCTACTGGACCGGAGAGGCGCACGCCCGCCACGGCTACATGCGCGAGGCGATCGAGGGCGTCGTCCACCACGCCTTCCACCGGCTCGACCTCAGCCGGATCGAGGCCGCCTGCCTGCCGGAGAACGCCGCCTCCCGCGCGGTGCTGGAACGCTCCGCCTTCAAGTACGAGGGGGTCGCCCAGAGCTACCTGCAGATCGCCGGACGCTGGCGCACCCATGTGCTCTATTCCAACCTCAGGTCGGACCGGCGCGGCCGCACCGGTGCCGGCTGACCCTGCGACACCGCGGGCCCACGCGGATGTGGCGGCACGGCGCGCTTCGCGCTAGGATCGGCGCGGGAGGGTCCGCCATGACCAGTCGCCTCACGCCCGTCGCCGCCCTTGCCCTCTGGGCGCTCGCCCTGCCGGCCGCCGCGCAGGAGCGCCAGAGCCACTGCATCGCCATCGCCGAATCCGCCCCGGGGCTGACCTACCTGCAGCAGGCCGACTGGCGCGCCCCGCTGGAGGATTACACCGTCCGGCTCAGCTATCTCGACCATTCGATGTTCCTGATCCAGGCGCCCGACGGCACCACCGCCGTGACCGACTACAACGGCTTTCTCGGCAGCGTCGATTTCGTCCCCGACATCGCCACCATGAACTACGCCCATTCCTCGCACTGGACGCTCCGGCCCGATCCGCGGATCCCCAACGTGCTGGAAGGCTGGGGCGACGGAGAGACCCCGGCCCGGCACCGCCTGGAGCTGGGCGACATGTTCGTGCGCAACGTCGCCACCGACATCCGCTCGGGCATGGGCGGGGTCGAGAAATTCGGCAACTCCATCTTCGTGTTCGAGGCGGCGGGCCTGTGCATCGGCCATCTGGGCCATCTCCACCACGAACCCGATGAGGCGCAATACGCCGCGCTCGGCCGGCTCGACGTGGTGATGGCGGCGGTGGACGGCGGCATGACCGTCGACCTGCCGACGATGATCCGCGTGCTGGGGCGGCTGAAATCGTCGGTCGTCATCCCGATGCACTGGTTCGCAACGCCGACGCTGGGACGGTTCCTGGACGGCATCTCCAAGGACTTCACCGTCGAGATGCGCGACGAAAGCTCTCTGGAAATCAGCCTGCGGACCCTGCCGGACCGGCCCACGGTCATCGCGCTCCGGCCCGCGTTCCTGCGCGCGGAATGACCGCTCCCTGGCTGGACGATCTGGCCGGCGTCCTGTCGGACGGCGCCCTGCGCCAGGCGGGCCCGGCCTATCTGACCGAACCGCGCGGCACCTGGGCGGGCAGCGCCGGTGCCGTGGTCGCCCCCCGCGACACCGCAGAGGTCGCCCGCGTGATCCGCTTCGCCGGCGAGAGGCGCATCGCCGTGGTGCCCTGGGGCGGCGGCACCGGGCTGGTCGGCGGCCAGACCATGCCCGACGCCGCCCCCATCCTGCTGTCGCTGGAGCGCATGACCGCGATCCGCGCCGTCCACCCGGCCGAAAACGTCATGGTGGCAGAGGCGGGCTGCATCCTGGCCGACATTCAGAACGCCGCCGCCGACGCCGGCCTGCTGTTTCCACTGTCGCTCGCCTCGGAGGGCACGGCGCGGATCGGCGGGTGCCTGGCCACCAACGCCGGCGGGGTGAACGTGCTGCGCTACGGCAACGCGCGCGAGCTCTGCCTGGGGCTGGAGGCGGTGCTCCCGTCGGGAGAGATCCTGCACGGGCTGAAGCGGCTCAGGAAGGACAACACCGGCTACGACCTGCGCGGCCTGCTGATCGGGGCGGAGGGCACGCTGGGCGTCATCACCGCCGCGGCCCTCAGGCTGCATCCGGTCCCGGCGCGCGCCGGCACGGCGATGCTGGCGGTGCGCGACCCCGGGGCCGCGCTGGACCTGTTGTCCATGGCGCAGGCGGGGGGCGGGGTCTCGGCCTTCGAGCTGATGTCGGGGCAGGGGATGCGGTTCCTGGCGGAGACGGGCCTGCCGGTCCGGCTGCCCTTCGATGCGGCGCCGGACTGGTCGGTGCTGCTGGAGCTCGGCCTCGGCCCGGGCGAGGATCCGCAGACCCGGCTGGAGGATCTCTTCGCCGAAGGCCACGGCGCCGGCCTGGTCAGCGACGGCGTGATCGCCCAGAGCGAGGCCCAGCGGCGCGATCTCTGGGCCGTGCGAGAGACCATCCCGGAGGCCAACAGGCGCATCGGCGCGATCGTCTCCAACGACATCTCCCTGCCGCTCTCAACGATCCCCGATTTCATCGCGCGCTGCTCGGCCAGGCTGCGCGCGGAGACGGACCTGCGCATCAATTGCTTCGGGCATCTGGGCGACGGAAACCTGCACTACAACCTGTTTCCCGCCGAAGGCCGGCGCACGTCCGACGAGCAGGGCCGGGCGGCCGACCTGCGCGCCATCGTGGACGAGGAGGTGGCCGCCCGCGACGGCTCATTCTCGGCCGAACACGGCATCGGGCGGCTCAAGGTGGCCGAACTGGAGCGCTATGGCGACCCGGCCGGGCTGACGGCGATGCGCGCGATCAAGTCCGCCCTCGACCCCCTGGCCATCATGAACCCCGGCGCGGTCCTGCGCTGATTTTCGTTCCGAAAATCGGCCTCACCGCAGGAAATTCGGCCGCAGGCTCATCTTCCGGCGGCGCTCCGCGGGAAGGTGCCGGTTCAGCCGCCGGGATGCCTTCCCGAACAGCGCCGCGATGCAGAGCGTCAGACCGATGAAGTACAGCGCCAGGATCGGATAGGGCACGAAGGGGTTGAACGTCCTGTCGGCGAAATAGCTGGCGTAATAGAGCGCGTCGCCGCGCTGCTGCCAGGCCGGAAACCCGGTGAAGAAGACCAGCGTGGTGGCGTGGAACAGAAAGATCGCCTCGTTCGTATAGGCCGGCCAGGCCAGGCGCAGCATGGTCGGAAAGGTGATCCGCCGGAACCTGGTCCAGCCGGTAAGCCCGTAGGCCTCCGCCGCCTCCATGTCGCCCCTGGGGATGGCCCTGAGCGCGCCGTAGAAGATCTCGCCGGAATAGGCGGCGGTGTTGAAGAACAGCACCACCAGCGCGCCCGCCCAGGCGGCGGTGAACGGATCGAAGATCGCCGACCGGCCCTTGAGCGACAGGAACACGAAATAGGCAAAGAAGAACTGGATGAAGAGCGGCGAGCCGCGGAAAAGAAAGATGAACCATTCCGACGGCTTGCGCAGCACCGTCCGGCGCGCCGCCTTGCCCATGGCCAGCGCCACGGCCAAAAAGAACCCCATCGACAGGGCCAGCACGCCGAAATAGACGTTCCAGATCATCCCCGACCCGATCAGCACGACCTGCTTGCACAGCGTGAAGTCGTCCCGCGGCAGCAGCCGCTCGCCGATCCCGATCGACCGCAGCGCGTAATCCTGCACCGTGTCCCAGCAGCTCACCGCGCCACCGCCTGGCCAAAGGTCAGCCGCGCCATGAGCCGGTCCAGCGCGATCTCCGACACCCGCGTGAGCCCCAGGTAGAACACCAGCAGCGCCAGGAAATACCACATCCGCCAGTCGCCATGGGGGTAGTCGGTGAACTGCGGCGTCTTGGTGCCGCCGAGCTCTCGCGCCCAGTAGACGACGTCCTCGATCCCCAGCAGGAACAGCAGCGGCGTCGCCTTGATGAGCACCATCCACAGGTTCGACAGCCCCGGCAGCGCATAGACCCACATCTGCGGCACGACGATGCGGCGGAAGGCCTGCGCGCGGCTCATCCCGTAGGCTTCCGCGGTCTCGATCTGGGCGCGCGGCACGGCCATCATCGCGCCGTGAAGCACATTGGCCGCGAAGGCGCCGAAGACGATGGCAAAGGTGACCACGGCGATGGCGAAGCCATAGACCTCATGGACCCATTGCGGCGCGTTCGAGGACGGCATCTTGGCCGCCGCGCAGACCACGAAATCGGATCCCTGCCGCACCGGCAGCGTCCAGTCCGGGCACAGCGCCTGGTGGCGGACCCATTCGATGCCCTGGTCCAGCGCGATGACGAAGAAGAGGAAGAAGGCGATGTCGGGCACGCCCCGGACGATGGCGATATAGGCCCGGCCCAGCCAGCGGACCGGCAGCACGCGCGCGCGCGCCGCGATCGCCCCGCCGAACCCGAACAACAGCGCCGTGGGCGCGGTCACGGCCAGCAGCAGCAGCACCGTCCCGAACGACCCGTAGAACGCCAGGTGCTTGCCCGTGGTCAGGTAGCAGCCCAGCCAGGCCAGGCCGTCGAGCGTCGCGGGGTCGGTGCAGACCGGGATGGGCTGGCTCCTTCACGCGGCGGATGCCGCGCGGCGCGGCGGTCCGGAGGGGCGGAAGGCGCGCGCCGGGCCGTGCCGGCCGCGCGCGCCGGTTGCTCAGAACGTGTCGGCGTCGGGAAACCACTTCTCGATCAGCGTGTTGAGGGATCCGTCGTCCTTCATGGACTGGATCGCCGCGTTCAGCGTCTCCTTCAGCTCGGTATCGCTTTCGCGCAGCCCCACACCGATCCCGTCGTCGAGTTTGACCGCATCCCCGACAAAGGACAGCTCGGCGTCGTTCTCCACGATCGGCACCAGGAACGCCCGGTCGGCCAGCACCGCGTCGGCCTCGCCGTTGCGGACCGCGGCGACGGTTTCCTCCGGCGTCGCGAACTCGACCAGCGTGGCGCCATCCATCGTGGCGACGTGGCTGGCCTGGACCGTGCCCGTCTGCGCCGCGATCACGGCGCCGGACAGGTCCACCTCGCCCATGGCGGCGAAGGCGGAGGAGGCGGGCGGGATGTAGGGCTGGGTGAAGTCGATGACCTCGTCGCGCTGGTCGTTGATCGCCATCCCGGCGATGATCGTGTCGTAATTGCCCGACACCAGGTTGGGGATGATCGAATCCCAGTCGTTGGTGACCCATTCGCAGGTCAGCTCGGCGCGGGCGCAGAGCTCGTCGCCCACCTCGCGCTCGAAACCGGCGACCTCGCCATCGTCGTTGAGGAAGTTGTACGGCGGATAGGCGCCTTCGGTGCCCATGCGGATGGTCGCGCCGTGCTCGGCCGCCATGGCCACGCCGGCGGTGAGAACCAGCGCCGAGGCGCAGAGGATCGGAAATCTCATGTCAGTCTCCCTGTCAGGACAGTCGCGCGATCTTTGCGGCCGCGTCGCCGGGACAGAGCGTTACGGCAATCGCCGGATTTGGCAAGCCGCACACGCCGTCGCGGCGCGGCGTCACGCCCCGATCGCCCGAAAAACCGCCCCCCCGGCGGGCCGTCAGGCGGTGGAGGACAGAAACCCCCTCAGCCGCGCGCTTTCGGGCTGGCCGAACAGGCGGTCCGGCGCACCCTCCTCCTCGACCAGACCCTGGTGCAGGAACACCACGTGGTCCGAGCAGTCGCGTGCCATGCGCATGTCATGGGTGACCAGGATCATGGTGCGCCCCTCCTCTGCCAGGGCCTGGATCACCCGCACCACCTCCTGCTCCAGCTCCGGGTCCAGCGCCGACGTCGGCTCGTCGAACAGCAGCGCGCGGGGCTCCATCGCCAGCGCCCGCGCGATGGCCGCGCGCTGCTGCTGGCCGCCGGACAGCTCCGCCGGATAGCGGTCCGCCTTGTCGCCGATGCCCACCTTGTCCAGATAGGCGCGCGCGGCCGCCTCGACCTGCGGGCGGGGACGGCCCAGCACATGGACCGGCGCCTCCATGACGTTCTGCAGCACGGTCATGTGCGCCCACAGGTTGAACGACTGGAACACCATCGACAGGTTGGTGCGGATCCGTGTGACCTGTTTCGCATCCGCCGGCCGGCGGGTCGCGCCCCTGCCGGTCCAGCGCACCGGCTCGCCCTCGAACGCGATCTCGCCGCCCTGGCTGTCCTCCAGCAGGTTGCAGCACCGCAGAAGCGTGGACTTGCCGGAGCCGGACGATCCGATCAAGGACACCACATGGCCGCGCGGGGCCGTCAGGTCGATGCCCCGGAGCACCTCCAGCGTGCCATAGCTCTTGTGCAGGTCTCGGACCGACAGGACCGGTTCGGCGGATGTCATCGCCGGACTAGGGCCGATCCGGCGCGCAATTGCAACGCCCCGCGACGCCGCCGCCGCCTCAGAACCACTGGCCCGGCTCCATCAGCCCCAGGTCCAGCAGCTGCCCGGAGCGCCAGTCGAACGGCACCGACCGGTCCCACATGAAGCTGTCGATCCCGGCCCGCGAACCGGCATTGGTGGCCAGCGCCTTGGCCGCCCGGAAAGAGCAGACCGCCGCCGTCAGGTTGTTGTGCCACGGGCAGGCATAAGTGTTGTACTCCGTCTCCGAAAAGGTGAAATCGGGCCGCATCCGCAGCCCCGGCACGGCCCGGAACAGGCCGATGCGGTCGATCCTGCGGCGCGCCGCCGGCACGTGCTCCTCATAGCGCCAGCGCAGCCCGCCGAAGAAATCCAGCTGCCGGTCCAGCGCCGTGTCGGGCCGGTCGGGATCGGGGCGCGCATTGGCGTAGTAGCCGGACGCGTCCAGATGCGCCGTCTTCAGGCAGACCGCGCCCGTCGCACCCAGGTCGGCGGCATAGAGGTCCACCACATAGGTCATCATGGCGGCGCGCCGTTCCTCTGCGTGAAAGGCCAGCATCTCGGCCACGCGGCGGGTCTCGCAGAACGGAAAGAACAGGTATTCGGCGTTGAACGCCATGTGCATCCACAGGCCCGGCCCCTTGTCGATCAGCGTGTTGACGGCCGCGGCCACCGCATCGGGCCGGTCGTTGCGCCAGCCGATGCGGACCGTGCGGACCCCCTCCGCGCCGGGGGGCGGAACGGCGGCGCCCATGACCACGACGGTGCGGAACCCCCGCGCGACCATGTGGCCGAAAGAGCTTGCGACCTCGGTCGCGTCCTCGCACAGCAGCAGCGCCACCGGCCCGTCCAGCGCGACACGCGGCGCGTCGCGGAAGGCGTCGAGTGAGTCGTATGTCTGCATCCCTCCTTCTTGCCAGCGCCGCGGCGCATTGCAAGCGTCGCCCGGCCCCGTGCGCCCCCGTGCGTCCCCGTGCGTCCCCGTTGCGGGACGCCGCGCGACGCGGTACATGCTGCCGGTCCCCAGAGCCAGAGGCCCCCATGCCGGCAGAGCGCAAGCTTTTCATCAAGACCTACGGCTGCCAGATGAACGTCTACGACAGCGAGCGCATGGCAGAGGCGCTGGGCGGGTCCGGCTACGTCGTCACCGACGACGCGGAAGAGGCGGACATGATCCTGCTCAACACCTGCCACATCCGCGAGAAGGCGGCGGAAAAGATGTATTCCGAACTCGGCCGGCTGCGCGGGCTCAAGGATGCCAACCCCGACCTGCGGATCGGCGTCGCGGGCTGCGTCGCCCAGGCCGAGGGGCAGGAGATCCTGCGCCGCCAGCCGCTGGTCGATCTGGTGGTCGGCCCGCAAAGCTACCACCGCCTGCCGCAGATGGAGGCCCGCGTGCGCGGCGGCGAACGCGCGCTCGACACCGACTTCCCCGATGAGGACAAGTTCGACCACCTGGCCGCCCGTCCCAGGGCGCGGCGCGGGCCGGGCGCGTTCCTGACCGTGCAGGAGGGGTGCGACAAGTTCTGCGCCTTCTGCGTGGTGCCCTATACCCGCGGCGCGGAGGTCTCGCGCCCCGCCGCCCGTGTCCTGTCGGAGGCCCGCGACCTGGTCGAGCGCGGCGTGCGCGAGATCACGCTTCTGGGCCAGAACGTGAACGCCTATCACGGCGACGGGACGGGCGGGGAATGGAGCCTGGCGCGGCTGATCCGTGAGCTTGCGCGCATCGACGGGCTGGACCGGATCCGCTACACCACCAGCCATCCCAACGACATGGACGACGACCTGATCGCCGCCCATGGCGAGGTGGCAGAGCTGATGCCCTACCTGCATCTGCCGGTGCAGTCCGGCAGCGACCGGGTGCTGAAGGCCATGAACCGCAAGCACACCGCCGACAGCTACCTGAGGTTGATCGGGCGCATCCGCGCCGCGCGTCCCGACATCCTCATCTCGGGCGATTTCATCGTCGGCTTCCCGGGTGAGACGGAGTCCGATTTCGCCGACACCCTGGCGCTGGTGGGGGCGGTCGAATACGGCCAGTGCTATTCGTTCAAGTACTCCACCCGCCCCGGCACCCCCGCCGCCGAACGCCCCCAGGTGGAAGAGCCCGTCAAGGACGACCGCCTCCGGCGGCTCCAGGCGTTGCTGCGCGACCAGCAGCACGCCGTCCAGCGCCGGATGGTCGGCCAAGAGGTCGGCGTGCTGTTCGACAAGCCGGGCCGCGAGCCGGGGCAGATGGTCGGCAAGTCCGATCACCTCCATTCCGTGTTCGTGTTCGTGGCCGGCGACGGCGTCGCGCGGGGCGATCTCCGGCGCGTCAGGATCACCGCCAGCGCACCGAATTCCCTGGCCGGGACGCTCGTCTGAGGCGTGTTCGCCGGCGGCGGCGCAATCGGGACGATTTTTGACCCGCCGCGACTCGCCGGGCCGGTTTTTTGACGCGGGGCGGCCCGCCGGGCGGGGTTTTTGTACGAAACCGCGGTGTCGGGCCTTGTGTCGGGACCGGGCAGCGCCCACTCTGACTGCGAACCCTTCGCCCCGGAGCATCGCTTGGCCCAGACCACCCGTCCGCTGCCACCGCTCGACCAGACCGCATCGGCCCCGTCCGAAACCACCCTCGAATTCCAGGACAACCGCCTGCTGATCGACCTCTGCGGGGTCGGCGACGCGAACCTGGTCCAGGTCGAGAAAGAGCTTGACGTGCAGATCCTGCGCAGGGGCAACCATCTGACGATCATGGGAAATCCTGAGTCCCGCGCCCAGGCGGCAGAGGTTCTCGGGGCGCTCTACGTCCGTCTGGAATCCGGCCGCGACGTGGATGCGGGCGCGATCCTGGCAGAGATCCGCATGGACAGCGCCGCGGGTCCGGACGGCGCGCGCGACGGCGACCAGATCGAGATGTTCTCGGCCGGCGCCGTAGAGATCCGCACCCGCAAGAAGCTGGTCGAACCCCGCACCGACGCGCAAAAGGCTTATGTTCGTTCACTTTTTTCCAAGGAGCTGTGCTTCGGCATCGGCCCCGCGGGCACCGGCAAGACCTATCTGGCGGTGGCCGTCGGGGTCAATCTCTTCGCCCAGGGAGAGGTCGACCGCATCATCCTGTCCCGCCCCGCCGTGGAGGCCGGCGAGAGGCTGGGCTTCCTGCCCGGCGACATGAAGGACAAGGTCGATCCCTACATGCAGCCGCTCTACGACGCGCTGAACGACTTCCTGCCCGGCAAGATGCTGGCCAAGCTATTGGAAGAAAAGAAGATTGAGATCGCGCCCCTGGCCTTCATGCGCGGCCGCACGCTGTCGAACGCCTTCGTCGTGCTGGACGAGGCGCAGAACGCCACCGCGATGCAGATGAAGATGTTCCTGACCCGTCTGGGTCAGGGCAGCCGCATGGTGGTGACCGGCGACCGCACCCAGATCGACCTGCCGCGGGGACAGACCTCCGGTCTCGGCGATGCCGAGCGTCTGCTGGGCGGGATCGACAAGATCGCGTTCAACTATTTCACCTCCGCAGATGTTGTGCGTCACCCGCTGGTGGCCCGCATCATCCAGGCCTATGAGGGCGACGCGGCGGGCTGACCCGCCGGACAACGGGAGACGGGCGTGGCCGTCGAGATCCTCATCGAGACCGAAGGCTGGCGGGACGTGGACGTGACGGCCCTGGCGTTCCGTGCCGTCGGCGCCACCCTGCGTCACCGGCGCGTGGATCCGGCCTGCGATGTCTCTGTCCTGGCCTGCGACGACGCCCGCATCGCCGCGCTCAACAGCGATTTCCGCGACCGTCCGCGCCCCACCAACGTCCTCTCCTGGCCGTCGGAAGAGCGCGGCGCCTGCCGCGACGGCGCGGCACCCGCCGCGCCCCGGGACCCCGAACTGGGCGACATCGCCATCGCGCTCGGGACCTGCGCGGCAGAGGCCGCCGCCGCGGGCATCCCGCTTGCCGATCACGCCACCCATCTGCTGGTCCACGCCACGCTGCACCTGCTGGGCTACGACCATGTCCGCGACGGCGACGCGGCGCTGATGGAAACGCTCGAAACCGAAATACTTGCAGACCTCGGGCTGCCCGACCCATATAGCCGGTAGACGACGCGGCCCCGACACCATGGAAAGGCGACATGTCTCAGACGGAAGAGGGCGACCGCCCCGACCGCGACCCGGAAACCGAAGAGGACGACAGTCCCGAACGCGGTTTCTTCGGGCGCATCTTCAATACGTTCTCGGGCGTCGAGGATCCGGCCGACCCGGATGCCGAACGGCCCGCCGGCCAGAGGCAGACGCCCGGCCTGCTCAACCTCAGCCGGATGCGGGTGGAGGACGTGGCCATCCCGTCGGTAGAGATCGTGTCGGTTCCGCTCGACATGTCCATGGAGGATCTCGTCGGGACGTTCCGCGAGTCCGGCCTGACCCGGCTGCCGGTCTATGACGGCACGCTCGACCACCCCAAGGGGATGGTGCATCTCAAGGACTTCGCCCTGCGCCACGGGTTCGGCAACGACCGCGATTTCGATCTGGAGCGGATGATGCGGCCGCTGATCTACGCGCCGCCCTCGATGCCCATCGGGGTTCTCTTGCAGCGGATGCAGAGCGAGCGCACGCACATGGCGCTGGTGATCGACGAATACGGCGGCGTGGACGGCCTGGTGACCATCGAGGATCTGATCGAGCAGGTCATCGGCCAGATCGAGGACGAGCACGACGAGGATGAGGACCAGCTCTTTTCTGAGGAGAAGCCCGGCGTCTGGCTGGCGCAGGCGCGCACGCCTCTGGACCAGTTCGAGGAGGCGGTGGGCGCGTCGCTCACCGACCCCGAGGACGATGAGGAGGCCGACACGCTGGGCGGCGTCGTCGTGGTTCTCACCGGACGCGTGCCCGCGCGGGGTGAGGTCATCCCCCATCCGTCCGGTGCGGAGTTCGAGATCGTGGACGCGGACCCCCGGCGCCTGAAACGGCTGCGGGTCCGTTTCCCGGCGCGCGATTGATGCGCACGGCCGAACGCAAAGACGCGCGCCCTTGACGGAAGGTCGCCGCCGGGCGCTGGCACTGCTGGCCGGGATCGGGGTCGCCCTGGGGCAGGTGCCGTTTTCGCTGGTGCCTCTGGCCTTGGCCGCGCTGGGATTGGCGGGGTGGCTGGCGATGCGCTCTTCCACCGCCTGGCGCGCCGCGTGGATCGGACTGGCGGCGGGCACGGGATACTTCGGCACCACGCTGCACTGGATCGTCGCGCCGTTCCTGGTCGAGCCAGAGGTTTACGGCTGGATGGCGCCCTTCGCCTTCGTGTTCACCGCGGTGGGGTTCGGCCTTTTCTGGATGCTGGCCTTCGGGGTGGCGCGGCGGGTCGCCGCCAACGGCTGGCGCTTCGCTCTCGCTTTCGCGGGGGCGTTGGCGGGGGCGGAGGCGCTGCGCGCGCTCATCCTCACCGGCTTTCCCTGGGTACTCCTGGGCACGGTCTGGTCGGAGGGACCCGGTGCGCAGCTTGGCGCCTTTGTCGGTCCGTTCGGGCTGACGCTGCTGGTCGCGGGCATCGGTGGCGGGCTGGCGGCCCTTGGGCCCAGGCCGGTGTCGCTGGCCGGCCTTGTCCTGGCCTGGACCGTGCCGATCGGCCTGGGCGCGCTCCGCCCCCCAGCGCCGCCCGTTGCCGATGACGCCGCCACGGTCCGGCTGGTCCAGCCGAACGCCCCCCAGGACGAAAAATGGGATCCGGTCCTGTCGCAGGAGTTTTTTCAGCGCGCTCTGGAATTCACCGCTGCCGGCGCCGTGCCGGATCTGGTGATCTGGCCCGAAACCTCCGTCCCCTTCCTGATCGAAACCGGACAGGGTCCCGCAATCGACCGTATGGCCATGGCCGCCCGCGGCGCGCGGCTGGTCTTCGGCGCGCAGCGGCTGGGCGACGGCTGGCGCTATTTCAACTCGGCCCTCGTGCTTGGCCCGGACGGACAGATCGCGGACAGCTACGACAAGTACCACCTGGTGCCCTTCGGCGAATACGTTCCTTTCGGCGATTTCGCCGCGCGGTTCGGGATCCGCGGCCTCGCCGCGTCGCAGGGTTTCGGCTATTCGGCGGGGCCGGGCCTGCGCACCATCGACCTTGGCCCCCTCGGCAACCCTCTGCCGCTGATCTGCTACGAGGCGATCTTTCCCGAAGAGGTCGGCGCCGTCTCGCCGCGGCCTGACTGGCTCATGCAGATCACCAACGACGCCTGGTTCGGCACCTTCGCCGGACCGCAGCAGCACCTGGCCATCACACGGATGCGCGCGATAGAGCAGGGATTGCCGATGATGCGCGCCGCCAATACCGGCATCTCCGCTGCCATAGACGCCGGCGGGCGCGTCCTGGCGTCGATCCCGCTGGGAGAGGCAGGCTATCTGGACGTGCCGTTGCCGCCGGCACGGTCGCCGACGCTGTATGCGCGGACCGGCGACTGGCCCGCCTGGGGTGCCATGCTGCTGTCCCTGCTGGCCGCGCGGTGGCTCCGCCCGAAACGCCTTGAAGCGGGCGGTCGGCCCCGATAGTGCGTCACTTCAAAGCGCACAACGGCTTCCTGACGTGCGCTCCACGCGGACTCATCGGAGCACTCCACATGCCACGTCAGAACTATATCTTCACTTCGGAATCCGTGTCCGAGGGTCATCCGGACAAGGTCTGCGACCGGATCTCGGACGCCGTGCTCGACGCCTTCCTGTCCGAGGAACCCGAGGCCCGCGTCGCCTGCGAGACCTTCGCCACCACCAACCGGGTCGTCATCGGCGGAGAGGTCGGCCTTTCGGACAAGGGCAAGCTGGACGAGTACCTCGGCCAGGTCGAGACCATCGCCCGCGACTGCATCCGCGACATCGGATATGAACAGGAGAAGTTCCACTGGGAGACCTGCGAGGTGTCGAACCTGCTGCACGCCCAGTCCGCGCATATCGCGCAGGGCGTGAACGGCGACGGCAACAGGGACGAGGGGGCGGGCGACCAGGGCATCATGTTCGGTTACGCCGTCGAGGACACGCCGGAACTCATGCCCGCCGCCATCCACTACGCCCATCATGTGCTCCGGCGTCTGGCGGACGTGCGCAAGTCGGGCGAGGAACCGACCCTGCGCCCCGATGCCAAGAGCCAGATCTCGCTGCGGTACGAGGACGGGCACCCGGTGGAGGTCACGTCCATCGTGCTCTCCACGCAGCATGAGCGCGAGGACCAGACCAGCGACGACATCCGCGCCATCGTCGAGCCCTATATCCGGGAGGTCATTCCCGATGGCTGGATCACCGACGCGACGGAATGGTGGGTGAAT
Organism: Palleronia rufa; assembly: GCF_000743715.1. Classification (GTDB taxonomy): domain Bacteria; phylum Pseudomonadota; class Alphaproteobacteria; order Rhodobacterales; family Rhodobacteraceae; genus Palleronia; species Palleronia rufa. The sequence continues at coordinate 314,135 of NZ_JQEY01000001.1, read as the reverse complement.
CCCACCGGCGTCTTCGTGATCGGCGGCCCTGACGGCGACGCGGGGCTGACGGGGCGCAAGATCATCGTGGACACCTACGGCGGCGCGGCCCCCCACGGTGGCGGCGCCTTTTCGGGCAAGGACCCCACCAAGGTGGACCGGTCGGCCGCCTATGCCGCGCGCTACCTTGCCAAGAACGTGGTCGCCGCCGGCATGGCCAAGCGGTGCTGCATCCAGCTGTCCTACGCCATCGGGGTGTCCAAGCCGCTGTCGATCTACGCCGACACCTACGGCACCGGAGAGGTCCACGAGGAAGAGATCGAGCGCGCCGTGGCAGAGGTCATGGACCTGACGCCGCGCGGGATCCGCACCCATCTCGGCCTCAACCGCCCGATCTTCGAGCGCACGGCCGCCTACGGGCATTTCGGCCGCGCGCCGGAGGAAGACGGCGGATTTTCGTGGGAGCGTACCGACCTGGCCGATGCGCTGAAGCGCGCCGTCTGAACGGGATCGGGGCAGGGCGGGCCACCGGGACCGTCCTGCCTGCGCCGCCGGGCGAAGCCGGGCGTCCGCCGGCATTGCGGCCCGGCCGGCAGCCGAATATGCCACGCACCATGTCCGAAAAGCCCCAAAGCGCGCCCTGGCGCAACTTCTACGGCCGTCGCAAGGGCCACAACCTCAAGCCCAGCCAAGAGCGCTATCTGGCCGAGGATCTGGCCGCCCTGGCGCCCGGCCCGGTCGGCTGGGAGGTCAACCCGGAGCGCAGGCCGCTGGACCTGGCGGCTCTCTTCGGACAACGGGACGTGTGGCTGGAGATCGGCTTCGGCGGCGGAGAGCACCTGATCCATCAGGCGCTGCGCAATCCGGACGTAGGGATCATCGGGGCCGAACCCTACATCAACGGCGTCGCCATGTTGCTGGGCAAGGTCCGCGCGGCCGGGTGCGGCAATCTCCGCATCCATCCCGGCGACGCGCGCGATCTCTTCGACGTGCTGGAGGCGGGGTCCATCTCCCGCGCCTTCCTGCTCTATCCCGATCCCTGGCCGAAGGCGCGCCACCACCGCCGGCGATTCGTCACGCCGGAGCATCTGGAACCGCTCGCCCGCTGCCTCCGGCCCGGCGCGATCCTGCGGGTGGCCACCGACATTCCCGACTACGTGCGGCAGACGCTTGGGGAAGTGCCGCGTGCAGGCTTCGACTGGCTGGCCGAGGGCCCGCAGGACTGGCGTCTGCCCTGGGACGACTGGGTTCCGACCCGCTATGAGCGCAAGGCCCTGCGCGAGGGGCGGGTGCCGCATTACCTGACCTTTCGACGGCGCTGACGGACGTGGCCGCCGGGCCACGGCACCGCCGAATTGCGCAAAGACCGGCCGACCGACAGGTGACACACGCCATCGTGTCTGCGAGGCGCGTAACAGATCATCTATGGGATTCAGCATCCTTCGCCCCGATCTTCGAGTGACCCCAATGCGTCTCAACACCTTCGCGCCGCTGCTTCTGTTCGTCTTCGTGCTCCTGCCGATCCTCGCCGCGTTCTGATTGCGCCCGATCCGCCGCAGGGCATCGCCGCTTGCGCGGCCTGCGCCGCCATGCGACTCCGGCGGCGGTTTTCTGGCATCCATGAGGGGTCCCGCCATGTCTGGCCACGGCGCGCCACAGCCCTTGACCGCCCACCGCGGCGGCCCCCTGACCGGCACGGCCCAGGTGCCCGGCGACAAGTCCATCAGCCACCGCGCGCTGATTCTGGGCGCCATGGCCGTGGGCGAGACGAAGATCGCCGGGCTGCTCGAAGGACGGGACGTGCTCGACACGGGCCGGGCGATGACGGCGCTGGGGGCGGATGTGGTTTCGCACGGGGCGGGGCGGTGGTCCGTCCATGGCGTCGGCGTCGGCGGGTTCGCGGAGCCGGAGACCGTCATAGACTGCGGCAATTCCGGCACCGGGGTCCGGCTGTTGATGGGGGCCGTGGCGACCCACGACTTCGCCACCACCTTCACCGGCGATGCCTCTCTGAACGGCCGTCCCATGGGGCGGGTGACCGATCCGCTGGCGCTGTTCGGGGCGCGGGCCGTGGGACGCTCCGGCGGGCGACTGCCGCTGACGCTGGTGGGCGCGGCCTCTCCGGTCCCGGCGCGCTACGCAACGCCGGTCCCCTCGGCGCAGGTCAAGTCCGCCGTGCTGCTGGCCGGGCTCAACGCGCCGGGAGAGACCGTGGTGATCGAGCGCGAGGCGACGCGCGACCATTCCGAGCGGATGCTCGCGGGCTTCGGCGCGACCGTCACGACCGAAGCGTCTCGGGAGGGCCGCATGATCACGCTTCAGGGCCGCCCCGAGCTGGTCCCGCAGGAGATCACCGTGCCGCGTGACCCGTCTTCGGCGGCATTTCCCGTCTGCGCGGCGCTGATCGTCGAGGGGTCCGACGTGCTGGTTCCGAACATCGGGCTGAACCCGACGCGGGCGGGCCTGTTCGAGACGCTGCGCGAGATGGGCGCGGACCTGACCTACGAATCCCCGCGTGTGGAAGGCGGCGAGCCGGTGGCAGACCTGCGCGCGCGCTTTTCGCCCGACATGAAGGGGATCGAGGTTCCGCCCGGCCGCGCCGCGTCGATGATCGACGAGTACCCGATCCTGTCGGTCGTCGCCGCCTTCGCAGAAGGCGTGACCGGCATGCCCGGCGTGGCGGAACTGCGCGTCAAGGAAAGCGACCGCATCGACGCCATGGCGACCGGTCTGCGCGCGTCGGGCGTCACGGTCGAGGACGGGCCGGACTGGTGGCGCGTCACTGGCCGCGGCCCCGCCGGCGTGCCGGGGGGCACCACGGTGGCGGCACGGCTCGACCACCGGGTCGCCATGTCGTTCCTCTGCCTTGGCCTTGCCGCGCGGGATCGCGTGACCGTGGACGATGCCGGACCCATCGCCACGTCCTTTCCCGCGTTCGAGCCGCTGATGCGCGATCTCGGCGCGCGCTTTACCCGCCCCGAATGATCGCTGGACGTTCTGCGCGCCGTCGCTAGGTCGATGACCGTGCCGGGGGCGGCAGCAGAAACGGGAGACACCATGTTTGCAACCGAGACCGAAGGCCTGTCGGTGACCGGAGGGTGCCTCTGCTCGGAGGTCAGCTTTCGCGTGACCGGGCCGCTCAGACCCGTGGCTGCCTGTCACTGCCGCCAGTGCCGCCGCAGTTCCGGCCACTATGTCGCCGCCACGGCCGCCCCCCGCGACGCGGTCGAGATCGAGGGCGAGGTGCGCTGGTACCGGTCTTCCGACACCGCCATACGCGGGTTCTGCCCCGCCTGCGGATCGAACCTGTTCTGGGACGGCGGCGGCGAAACCCTGTCGATCTTCGCGGGCGCCCTGGACGCGCCTTCGGGGGTGACTCTGGACCGGCACATCTTCTGCGCCGACAAGGGCGACTACTACGAGATCTCGGACGGCTTGCCGCAGTTCTCCGCCTCTGATCGCTGATGGCGTTCACGGTGGCGATCGACGGACCGGCGGCGGCGGGAAAGGGCACGATCTCGGCGGCCGTGGCGCGGCATTTCGGGTTCCGCCATCTCGATACCGGATTGCTCTATCGCGCCACCGGCGCGCGGGTGCTCAACGGGCAGGATGCCGCGGAAGCCGCGCGGACTCTGGAGCCGGAGGATATACAGCCCACGGATCTGCGCACGGCGGAGGTGTCCGAAGCCGCGAGCCGCGTCGCCGCCATCCCGGAAGTCCGCGCGGCGCTGGTGGCGTTCCAGCGCCGGTTCGCGCGGCTGGGCGACGGCGCGGTGCTGGACGGGCGCGACATCGGCACGGTGATCTGCCCGGAGGCGGAGGTGAAGCTTTTCGTCACCGCCTCTGCCCGCACCCGCGCCGCGCGCCGTCACGCCGAACTGGCGGACGGCACGTCGCTGGAAGAGGTGCTGGCCGATGTGGAGCGCCGAGACGCGCGGGATCGGGGCCGCGTGGATTCGCCGCTCAGGCCCGCGTCGGACGCGGTGACGATCGACACCTCGACGCTTTCCGCCGAGGAGGCCATCGCCCGTGCCATCGCGACGATCGCGCCGATCTGGGCGAATCGCTGATCCGGCAACGGGCTGCGATCCGGCCGCGGCCGGCCCTGACGCCTCGCCTTGACCCCGGTCGCCGGATCGGCGCCTTGGGCGCCGACCGGGTCGCCTCCCGCGCCTGACGGGTCGGACCTCGGGTGCCATGCATCTGCCGTGGCTGCGGGCAGGGGTGCCGCCGGCGCTCAGCACCACATAGTCCCCGCACGCAACGACGGATCGACGACATCGTAGGCACGGCGCACGCGCGGGTATTGGCCGGGCGTGCCCTCTGCCCTTGCCAAACGGGTCGGTCTGGCATAGCACACCCCCGTCGAAGGGGCGGGACAGCCTCGGGCGTGAGCAGGGTCGGTTCCGCCGGCCCTTTTTCGCATCCCGATCCCCGGCCCCGACCAATCCACCGGAGACCCGCGGAGACAACCGCGCGGCCAGAATAGACGACGTAAAAGGAAACCAGAGACCCTTATGGCTCAGAACGCATCCATGGAGGAATTCGAAGCCCTCCTGAACGAAAGCTTCGACATCGACACGCCGGACGAGGGTTCGGTGGTCAAGGGCAAGGTCCTCGCCATCGAGGCGGGACAGGCCATCATCGACGTCGGCTACAAGATGGAAGGCCGCGTCGATCTCAAGGAATTCGCCCAGCCCGGCGAAGCCCCCGAAATCAACGTCGGCGACGAGGTCGAGGTCTATCTGCGCCAGGTCGAGAACGCCCGCGGCGAGGCGGTGATCTCCCATGAGATGGCCCGCCGCGAAGCCGCCTGGGACCGCCTGGAAAAGGCCTACGCCGACGAGAACCGCGTCGAGGGCGCGATCTTCGGCCGGGTCAAGGGCGGGTTCACCGTCGATCTGGGCGGCGCCGTCGCGTTCCTGCCGGGCTCTCAGGTCGATGTGCGCCCGGTGCGCGACGCCGGCCCGCTCATGGGACTGAAGCAGCCGTTCCAGATCCTCAAGATGGACCGCCGCCGCGGCAACATCGTCGTCTCCCGCCGTGCGATCCTGGAAGAATCCCGGGCCGAGCAGCGCGCCGAGGTGATTTCGAACCTCGAAGAGGGCCAGGCCGTGGACGGCGTGGTGAAGAACATCACCGAATACGGTGCGTTCGTGGACCTGGGCGGCGTCGACGGCCTGCTCCACGTCACCGACATGGCGTGGCGCCGGGTCAACCACCCGTCCGAGATCGTCACCATCGGCGAGACGATCAAGGTTCAGGTCATCAAGATCAACAAGGAGACCCACCGCATCTCCCTGGGTATGAAGCAGCTCCAGGACGATCCGTGGGATTCGGTCGAGGCGAAGTTCCCGCTGGGATCGGTCCATGCGGGCCGCGTGACGAACATCACCGACTACGGTGCGTTCGTCGAGCTGGAACCGGGCGTCGAGGGCCTGGTCCACGTCTCAGAGATGTCCTGGACCAAGAAGAACGTCCATCCGGGCAAGATCGTCTCCACCTCTCAGGAGGTCGAGGTCATGGTGCTGGAGATCGACAGCCAGAAGCGCCGCGTGTCGCTGGGCCTCAAGCAGACCATGCGCAACCCGTGGGAGCTGTTCGCCGAGAGCCATCCGGAGGGCACCAAGGTCGAGGGCGATGTGAAGAATATCACCGAGTTCGGTCTGTTCGTGGGACTCGACCACGACATCGACGGCATGGTGCATCTGTCCGACATCTCCTGGGACGAGCGCGGCGAGGACGCCATCCAGCGTTTCCAGAAGGGCGATACCGTGCAGGCTGTGGTGACTGAGGTCGATGTGGAGAAAGAGCGCATCAGCCTGTCCATGAAGGCCATGGACGACAGCTTTACCGATGTGGTCGGAGGCGTGCAGCGCGGATCGATCATCACGGTGGAAGTGACCGCGATCGAGGATGGCGGCATCGAGGTGGAATACGAGGGGATGAAATCCTTCATCCGCCGCTCCGACCTCAGCCGCGACCGCTCCGAGCAGCGCCCCGAGCGTTTCGGCGTCGGCAACAAGGTCGATGTGCGGGTGACCAACGTGGACCAGAAGTCCCGTCGGCTGGGCCTGTCGATCAAGGCGCGTGAGATCGCCGAGGAGAAGGAGGCCGTGCAGCAGTATGGTTCTTCCGACTCGGGCGCGTCCCTTGGCGACATTCTTGGCGCCGCATTGAACCGCGACGACGACTGAGCGCGCCACGGGATGTGGAAATCCCGCAACCCCGCTCCGGTCCCGGAGCGGGGTTTTTTGCGCGAAAACCCGCTGCGGACCGGGCGCGGTCCGCGCTGGTTGCGCATGACAAAATAGGTATTTGACATGCGCGCGGGGTTTCATTTGCCGCCGCGTTCGATTTAATGGAGATCGCGCGTCGCCTGTGGCGGTTCCGCAGGGGTGGGTGCCCGGCGTCTCTCGAACGGAGGGCCGGTTCGACAAAGGGGGCTCTATCCATGATCCGCTCGGAACTGATCCAGAGAATTTCCGAAGAGAATCCGCATCTGACGCAGCGCGATGTCGAGCGGATCGTGAACACGATCTTCGAGGAGATCATCGAAGCCATGTGCAGCGGAAACCGGGTGGAGTTGCGCGGTTTCGGCGCGTTCTCCGTGAAGAAGCGCGACGCGCGGATCGGGCGGAACCCGCGCACCGGCGAAGCGGTTCAGGTCGAGGAGAAGCACGTCCCGTTCTTCAAGGCCGGCAAACTTCTCAGGGACAGGCTGAACGGGGGCTAGGACATGCGATACGTGAAATTCATCCTCTTGGCGGTCATCGCGGTGCTGCTGGTCGCCGTCGCGCTGGCCAACTCCGAGATGGTGATGCTTCGCGTCCTGCCGGAAGCGATGGCCGGTTTCCTCGGCCTGTCCTGGACCGTCCGGCTGCCGATGTTCGTGGTGATCCTTCTGGCCATCGGCGCGGGGCTTCTGGTCGGCTTCGTCTGGGAGTATGCGCGCGAGCACAAGTACCGTGTCGCCGCCCGGACGGAGCGGCGCGAACGCGTCGCGCTGGAGCGCGACATGAAGTCGTCCGGCACGCCGCGCGCCGACCGGGGCGACGATATCCTTGCGCTCCTCGAAGACGGCTCCGTTCCGACCAGACGGGCTTCGTGAGCGGAACGCGCGTCAAGTTCTGCGGACTGACCGATCCGGCCGATATCCCCGCGGCAATTCTGGCGGGAGCCGCATACCTGGGATTCGTGTTCTTTCCCAAGTCGCCCCGGCATCTGTCCACCGCCATGGCTGCCGCCATGGCCCGGTCCGTTCCGCCGGGCATCATGAAGGTGGCGCTGACGGTCGATGCCGACGATGACACGCTCGACGCTCTTCTGGCCGCGGTGCCGATCGACATGCTCCAGCTCCATGGCGACGAATCCCCGGCGCGCGTGTCCCAGGTGCGGTCGCGCAGCGGTCTTCCGGTGATGAAGGCCGTCCCGGTCTCTGACGTGTCCGACCTGGAGGCGATCGACCGCTACGCCGCCGTGGCGGATCAGCTGCTGATCGACGCGAAGGCCCCCCCCGGCGCCGATCTGCCGGGCGGCAACGGACTGGCCTTCGACTGGACGCTGATCGCGGGGCGTCGCTGGAGCGTGCCGTGGATGCTTGCTGGCGGTCTTACCCCGGACACCGTGGCCCGGGCGGTGCGGGTGACCGGCGCGCGGCAGGTGGACGTCTCCTCCGGCGTGGAAAGCGCGCCGGGGATCAAGGACGCCGGCCGAATGGCGGCCTTCGGTGCCGCGCTCGCCTGACGCGGCGGCTTGCCCCGGCCTGCCCTGGGGGCTATCGCTGGGCGCGCGCCCAACCATGAGGCCCCCATGCCCGATGACCTGATCAACTCATTCATGAGCGGCCCGGATGAGAACGGCCGGTTCGGCAAGTTCGGCGGACGCTTCGTGTCCGAGACACTGATGCCGCTGATCCTGGAGCTTGAGGCACAATACGAACATGCCAAGACCGACGACAGTTTCTGGGAAGAGATGCACCATCTGTGGACGCATTACGTCGGCCGTCCCTCGCCGCTCTATTTCGCCGAGCGGCTGACCGAACGGTTGGGCGGCGCCAAGGTCTACCTCAAGCGCGACGAACTCAATCATACCGGCGCGCATAAGATCAACAACGTGCTGGGCCAGATCATCCTGGCCCGCCGCATGGGCAAGACCCGGATCATCGCAGAGACCGGCGCCGGCCAGCACGGCGTGGCGACCGCGACGGTCTGTGCGAAGTTCGGCTTGAAATGCGTGGTTTACATGGGCGCCCATGACGTGGAGCGCCAGCAGCCCAACGTGTTCAGGATGCGCCTGCTGGGGGCAGAGGTTATACAGGTCACTTCGGGTCGCGGCACGTTGAAGGACGCCATGAACGACGCCCTGCGCGACTGGGTGACGAACGTGCGCGACACGTTCTACTGCATCGGCACAGTTGCCGGACCCCACCCCTATCCCGCGATGGTCCGCGATTTTCAGGCGATCATCGGCACGGAGGCCAAGGCGCAGATGCAGGCCGCCGAGGGGCGGCTGCCCGACACCATCATCGCGGCGATCGGCGGCGGCTCCAACGCCATGGGGCTGTTCTATCCGTTCCTCGACGACAAGGAGGTGCACATCATCGGCGTTGAGGCCGGCGGCAAGGGCGTGGACGACAAGATGGAGCATTGCGCGTCCCTGACCGGCGGGCGGCCCGGGGTGCTCCATGGCAACCGCACCTATCTGTTGCAGGACGACGACGGGCAGATCCTGGAGGGCTTCTCGATCTCGGCCGGGCTGGATTATCCCGGGATCGGGCCGGAGCACGCATGGCTGCACGACATCGGCCGGGCGGAGTATGTGTCGATCACCGACCGCGAGGCGCTGTCGGCGTTCACCCTGTGCTGCGAAACCGAAGGCATCATCCCCGCCCTTGAGCCGTCGCACGCGCTGGCCCATGTCGCCAAGATCGCGCCGGACCTGCCGTCGGACCATATCATCTGCATGAACATGTGCGGGCGGGGCGACAAGGACATCTATACGGTGGCCAAGGCGCTGGGCGTCGAACTCTCCTGACCACCCCCGGCCTGGTCACACGTGCACAGAAGCGCGTGATGTCGGTATCTTACCGCCGGAAAATCCTGCGTTTGCGGCGTGATCGCGCCGACGGTTGTGCACGTGGTGGAACGTTCGCGGCCAATGCCCATTCATGCGGGTAAGGGGTCGCGACCGGCGACCGCCATAAAAGGAGAAAATCATGACGACCAAGACACGAATTGCGACGATGGGCTCGATGCTCGGCCTGGCGACTGTGCTGACGGTCGGAGCCGCAAGCGCGCAGAACGTCTATGAGTTCGAGACAGTTGATGTGAACGGCGACGGGATCCTCAGCGAAGAGGAAATGCGGGCCGTGATGCCCGATGCTGAGGTCGTCTACTTCATGGAAAGCGTCGATTCCGATCAGGACGGCCAGCTCAGCGCCGAGGAGTTCCGCCAGCGACAGGCCCAGGCGGGCGACGATGAGAACACCGATATGTCGAACTCGGCGATGGGCGCCGGCGAAGGCGACATGACCGACAACGGTATGTCCCAAGACGGCATGATGAATGACGGTATGTCGGCAGACGGCACGTCGGACGGCGGAATGGCAATGGACGGCATGTCCGAAGACGGAATGAACGCCGACGGCATGTCCGCGGACGGTATGACCGACGGCACGGACATGTCCGATGGTTCCACCCCCGCGGAGGACTCGGGCGATACGGAAGGCAACTCCGCGAACTGATTCGCGAAGATCGCGTTCGCCAAGCCACGAAACGGCCTCCGGGGCTTCGGCTTCGGGGGCCTTTCCGCGTCAGCGGGTCAGGACAAGGATGTCGAACCGGGATTCGAGAACCGGGTACGGAAAGAGCAACCTGGCGCGGTCCGGTCCCGTCTGTTCGAACACGGCAACCTCCGGAACCGTCTGACCGGGCTCGATCGGATCCGAGCCTGCGGGCAGGTCGGCATAGTCATAAGCCGGCCCCCCCTTGACGTAGCCGACGCCGCGATAGATCGCACGGCCTTCGTGAAACGCAATGGTGCCACGGGTCAGCTGCGATCCGGTCAGTTTTTCGAACCGCCATTCCGTTGCCGATAGCTGCACGATGCGGCAGCGAAATGGCGTATAGACGACCAGATCCGTAATCCCGCCCATCTTGATCGTTCGGCAGGCCCAATCGCCATCGGGAGCAGGGGGCTGGGCGGTGCCGGAAAGCGCGTCCGTGAGGATGGCCACATCGCCGGTCGCACCGCCCGCCAGCGCGCCCAGGATCGCGGCACCCGCCGCCTCATCGAACCTCTGCAACCGGTCAAGGTCCGCTGCGCGGATGTCGGGCGCCGCGACCGCCGGTGCCGCGATCCAGACGGCAAGGATCAGGCTAGTCCAGCGCATGATCTTTCAGGATCTCCAGGGACACGATCTCCAGCGCGTTTCTATGGGTCGCGGCCAGAGAAACGCGGGGTGCACAGCCTTCCTCGGCCGCCTGCAGGAAGCGTTCGGCGCAGAGACACCAGCGATCGCCCGCCTTGAGGCCGGGAAATCCGAACTCCGGCCGCGGCGTCGACAGGTCGTTGCCTAGATATTTCGAAAGCGCCAGGAATTCGTCCGTCATGACCGCGCAGACCGTGTGGCTGCCGCGATCCTCTGTGCAGGTATTGCAATGACCGTCGCGGAAGAATCCTGTTACCGGATCCTCCGAGCAGGACAGCAGCGGGTCTCCCAAAACATTGATGGGCGGGTCTTTTTTCATCTCGTCTCCGATCGGCGGCAGAGTGCACCATTGCCTGTGCGTAGGCCAGGGGTCAGCGGAACTTGTCGATCAACTGCTGGAGAGGGGACCGGTCCGGCGGCGTCTCCGGGTCCGGCGCGGCATGCGATCGGGACTGCGGCGCGGGGCCTGCCGTACCCGCCGCGGCCTTCGGCGCCGATGTGGACGATCGCGGCGGGGCCAGGCGCAGGGCGACGGCGTTCAAGAACCGGCCCGTGTCGCCGGCTGCCAGCGCCTCCGCCCCGTCGGACACGCCCCGGAGCATGTCGTCCAGCCAGCCGTGATCCGCCTTGGCGAAGTCGTGAAGGACATAGCCCGGCACCTTGTCCTTGTGTCCCGGGTGACCGACGCCCATACGCACCCGATCGTAATGCGGCCCGAGATGCTGGTGGATCGACCGCAGGCCGTTATGGCCCGCATGGCCGCCCCCCGCCTTCCATTTCAGCTTGCCGGGCGCAAGGTCGATCTCGTCGTGGAACACGGTGACATCGGTCGAGTCCATCTTGTAAAAGCGCATCGCCTCGTTCACGGACCGGCCGGAGTCGTTCATGAACGTCTCGGGGCGGAGAAGCACCACGGGCTCCGTTCCCAGCCGCCCCTCGCAGACCCGGCCCTGAAACTTGGCCCGGAATGGCCCGAAACCATGATCGGCGGCGATCCGGTCGATGGCCATAAAGCCGATATTGTGGCGGTGCCCCGCGTATTTCGGTCCCGGATTTCCCAGACCCACGAACAGTCTCATCGCCGCGCCCTCTCGATCGGTCTTTCATAGCCGCCCGCGCGACCCGCGTCACCCGGGGGCGCGATCCGCCAGCATCAATGCGCGCTCCACCACATCGGCGGAATCGGCGGGCTTGGGGATCACTTCTGCGTCGATACGAGAGATCAGCTCTCCCTGGCGCACCAGATCGCCCGAATGGATCAGAAACGGAATCCCCCGCGCCCGGAGCGCCTTCGCCACCGGCTCACATGTCGTGCCACGTCCCAGGTTGACGTCAAGGATCGCAGCGTCGGGGGCCGAGTCCTCAAGGGCAGAGAGCGCCTTGGCCACGGTATTGGCCGATACGGGATCTGCGCCATGGTCCTCCAGCGCAAAGCACAGCTCCATGAGGATCAACGGCTCGTCCTCCAGAACGAGAACCCTCAGGGGCGTGGTCCGGTGCGCCGTCATTTCCGCGCCACCGCGTCCGGGATCGCGATCTTTACGCACGGACCCTCCGCGCGGCGGTCCTGCAACACGCTGCCGCCGATGGCACCGACCAGCGCCTCGATGATCCCGAAGCCCGTGCCGGCGTCGCCAGGGGGTTCAATTCCCGCGCCCACGCTTTCGGACCAATGCACGAGCAGACCGCCGGCCGCGGAAACCGTCCATCCCAGCGTTACGCCGCCATCGGCAGACACCAGTGCGCCGCGCTTCGCCGCGTCGGCGGCCAGTTCGTTGAGCGCGAGTCCCACAGTGGTCGCAAGGCTCGGATCCACCCGTACCGGCGCACCGGTCAGGCGGATCCGGTCCTGTGCAGGGTCATAGGGACCAAGCACCGCCGCGACTGCGGGGCGGAGGTCGACCGACCCCTGCGAGGCGTCGTCGAGCGTGGTCTCGAACGCGCGGGCCAGGGCGCGAATCCTCTCGTTGATCTCGATCGCCTCGCGTTCGATCCCGTGCGTGCGACCGGTGACGGTGACCACCCCGCCGATCACCGCGAAGAGGTTCTTGATCCGATGGCTCAGCTCTCGCGCCATCATCCGTGCGTGCTGCTCGTCGGCGCGGGCGGCGCGGACGTCGCTCACATCCCACTGGGAGCCGAAATAATACACCAGCCGTCCCGTGTCGTCGTAGATCGGGCCCAGATGCAGGGCATTCCAGAACCGGCTGCCGTCCTTGCGATAGTTCAGAATCTCAACCGCTACCACGTCTTTGCTGTCGAGTGCGCTGCGGATCTTGGCCACCGTCCGCGGGTCGGTGTCCGGACCCTGGAGGAACCGGCAGTTCCGGCCTGTCACCTCATCCCGGCCATAGCCGGTCAGGTCCGCGAAGGCGTCATTGACGAAGACGATGGGCATGTTCGGCTCTGCCGGATCCGCCAGACAGATCGCCATGCGGGTCTGGGCCATGGCCTGACCGAAGAGCACGCCAGAAGGGCCGCTGAATGTCTGGCCCGCATGGCGTTCGCGGAACCTGTCGGCCCGGCTGTCGGACTGCAGGGTGTTTTCCGCATTCCGGTCGTCTGGGGTTTCTGACATTCAGGACACCGGGCACCTATACGGATGGGCGGTCCGGGCGCATCACCTCGTTCAGCACCCCGCCGCCGGATTTTCGATACGTTCCTGGACGGAGAATGGAAATGGCGCGGGAATGTTCCCGCGCCATCGTTGCAATCTTGCGCGCAAGGGCCGATCAGTTGTCTGCGGTCTCGGCGTCCGGACCGGCTTCCATCTCGGTCGCTGGAACCTCGTCGGCGGCGACCTCTTCGTCGTCCTCGTCCTTCTGGCTGGCAAGCCCGGACGGCGCCTGGATGTTCGCGATCACGAAATCCCGGTCGATGGTCGGTCGTGTGCCCTTGGGCAGATCGACCTCGGAAATATGGATCGAGTCGCCGATTTCCTTCCCGGCGATCGAGATCGTGACGCTTTCCGGGATCTCGCCCGCGGTGCAGCGCAGTTCGACCTCGTTGCGGACCATGGTCAGCACGCCGCCGGCGGTCAGGCCCGGGCAGTCATCCTCTCCGGTCACTTCGACGGGGATGAACAGCGACACGCGGCTGGTGCGGCGCAGGCGCATGAAGTCCACATGCGTCGGCAGGTCCTTGACCACGTCGCGCTGGACGTTGCGGCAGATGACCCGCACGTCCTCCTGGCCCTCGACCTTCAGGTTGAACAGCGTGGACAGGAAGCGGCCTGCCTTGAGGTTCTTGATAAGCTCGTTGTAGGGCAGATTGATGGGAAGCGGATCGGATCCGCCGCCATAGACGATCCCGGGCACGAGGTTTTCGCGCCGGGCTTGACGAGCGGCCCCCTTGCCTGTCCCCGTCCGTTCCATGGCGATGATGTCTGGCGTTTCGCCGGCCATATCGAGTCTCCTGTGGGTTCACATCCCGCCGCCTCCAAGGGTGGGCACACGGGGATGGCGGCGTATAGGACAGGAAGGGCGGTTTGAAAAGGCCTCCGATGAACGGAACCGCACCTTCTGCGCGACGGCACCGGTATGCAGCAGGACTGCAACGAGGCCAAAGACCCTGGCCCGCTCAAGCGCCTGGTCGGCGCCCGACCCCGTCCGACGTGCGGACCGGGGCGGCTTCTTGTGGCGAAGGCCCTAGGCGCCCCACGTCCGGATCGGTCCGGAATCCACATGGGTGAACGACGATCCGTAGCGGCCTACACCGCCGACCTGCAGCCATTCAGCCATGTCCGCGATCTGTTCCGGCGGAATGCCGTCGAAACGGATGTCCGCCGCGCGCCGACGCATATGATAGCTTCGTGAGGCGGCACCCACGCCGCGGCTTTGCAGATCGTAGGTTGTCTGCGCGGTGCGAAAGCCCGAAAGCAGGGTGATCTGGCCCGAATGGCCGTTGCGCCGCGCGAAGTTGGAAAGCGTGGCCAAGCTCCAGTAGATCCGGCGATCCATATCCGGGGCTTCGCCTTGTCGCCAGTCGCGGAACACCCAGTCGAGCTTTCGCAGCGCCCTTCGGTTTTCGCGGCCGTCTTCGACGAAGCGAACGGCCACCCGCTCATCGGTATGCGCGTTCCTGATATTCAGGTAGCTGTCGCCTTGGGGAAACAGATAGTCCAGCCGGGTGTCGGCACGGGTCGGCGGCGGCAGGCTTTCATAGCCCGAACCGCCACAGCTCGCCAGGGCGGGGACGGCCAAGCTTGCGCCGAAGGCGCGGAGAAGTCCACGCCGGTTGAAATGGCCCGCGGACGGGCGTGCTGTATTCATCGGTTACCTCATCACTGCTCGGCCCCGTTGCCCGGGGTCTCGAAAGGATCATCGTCGAAGACGCGTCCTGCGCGGCAGCATGGGGCCGATGAACCCTATCGGCAAGATCAATTGGCGTGGATCGCCGAAGAACCGGTCGGCGCGGTTTTCCGATCACGGTCGCCCGGAAGCGGTTGCCGAACAGAAATGCCGCTTCGGGCCCCGGCAATCCGTCGCCCGATCGGGGATGGCGCGGCGCGTCCCCGGCCCGTCGCGTCGCCCGGCGGCGGCGGCCTCCGTTCGGCCCGGCCTCGATCGTCGGCCGGTTTTCGCCGCCGGTGCGCCATGAGAATTTTGACGCCGTTCACAAGACGCCGAATACGCGGTCCTTCGCCGCGAAACCGGCCTCCCCGATCTGTGGATTGAGGTGCAGCGCGGGGTGCTTTCAAGCTTCGCCTTGCAGCACGACGCAGCACCTGCCGGGCAAATCCGGCACACGCAACTCAGGACAGAGGTCAAACATGACACACGCCAGCCCAGTCGAACTCTTGATGCTCGATCTGGTGAACGAGGAACGAACATCCCGCGGGCTAAATCCTCTTCGGATCAACGACGATCTGAGCCAGTCGGCGGAAGATCATAGCGAATGGATGCTCGACACCGACAGGTTCGGCCATACCGGCGCGGGCGGCTCCTCGGCGACCGATCGCATTCGCGAGGCCGGCTACGCGCTGGATGGCAACTGGGAGACGGCCGAGAATATTGCTTGGCAAAGCGAGCGCGGCCGCCCGGGAATTTCGGACGATGTGGCCCAGATCCACGAAAGCTTCATGAACAGCCCCCGCCATCGCAGCAACATTCTCGATCCTGACCTGGAAGAAATCGGGATCGGGGTCGAGAGGGGTGATTTCACCACCACCACAGGCACGTTCGACGGGGTCATGATCACGCAGAATTTCGGACGGACCGATGCCGAAGAAGAGATGCTCGTCGCCTCGCTGGAAACGGCAAATGCGGTTGCGCGCAACCTCGACGACGCCGCCCTGCGGCAGCCGGTCGGGGGGCCGCTCGATCTGTCCGAGACCCAGGCCCTCGACATGTCGGACACCTTCGTCTTCGTCTGAGACGCGACCGCGTGAGAGGCCCGCGGCGCAGGCGGGCCTCAGGCCGATCCGTCATCCTGTCGATCGGAGCTGACTCTGGCCGGCCCTCCGAGAATCGCGTGCGTCGCGCTACCGGTGTGCCGCGCGGAAGAACCGCGACGACCGGCAGCCGCGCCTGTCCCCTGCCCGGCCCGTGAAACCGGGTCGGCGGCCAGCCACCCCGAATGCGATCCTAATCGTCGTACCACATCCGGGACAGGTTCGCCTTGGCCTTGAACAGCCGGTCGAAGGCGGGCGACTTGCCGTGTTCGTCGAAAATCGCCTTGGCCGCCGCGTCCAGGTCGAACAGGATGTCCCGCCGCGCCGGATCGCGAACCCAGCTGGTGACCCATCCGACGATCGCGACCCGTTCGCCACGTGTCACCGGCTCCACGCGGTGCAATGCGGAAGTCGGATAGAGAACCAGCTCTCCGGCCTCCAGCCGGACGCCGCGCGCTTCCACTGCATCCTCCATCACCAGGTCGCCGCCGTCGTAGTCCCCGGAGTCGCTGAGTGTGAGGGTGAACGACAGGTCGGTCCGGCTCCCGTTCATCACCGGATCGTCCACGTGGGTCCCGTAGCTCATGCCGCCGCGGTAGCGCGACAGCAGGAGGCGGGCGAACTTCTTAGGCCGCGCCGCTGCGCGGAAGACCTCGTTGCCGTTCAGCTTGTCGCGGACCTTTGCGAAGATGGCGTCGAGTCCCGGTGAGGCGACCGCCTGCAGATTGCTTTTCACGTCGCGCGCATAGCGACCGGCGGTGCGCTTGCCGTCTTCGTAGTCGAGCTTCTCGGCGGCCTCTCGCAAGGCCGCCGTTTCGTATGCGTCAAGAACGTTCCCGATGACGATCATCCCGGTTCAGTCCGATCCGAGCCCGGTCAGTTCCATCCTCGCCGCTGCCGCGTAGAGAATGGACGGATCCTTTTCGTAATCTCCCTGTCCCTGCAGATCACCGAACGCGGCACCTGCCGCCTCGACCTGTTCCACGATCGCCTCCGCCGCATCCGACGCCTTGGCGTCGTCGCTTGCCGCAAGCTCGCCTGCCTCGGCCTCGATCACCCGCATGAAGCCCCAGGCATCATGGTATTCCTTTACATTCGCCAGTGTTCCGCCTTCGACCGCTATTGCGTATTCGTCGGCCGCGACACGGGTCAGCGCCGCAAAGGATTTCAACTGATCAGCCGCGTCGAAATTCGTCCGGACCTCTTCATGCGTCTGGCGCACCTTGCCGAACATTTCCGCAATCTTCTCATAGGGCTCCTCCGCCTCTGCCGCGGCGGCAAGCGCTGTGATCTCTTCCCGCAGTTCGCCGTAGCCGAGCCGGTCGAGGCGCGCGGCCACGGCCTCGTATTTCTCCTCGATCGGATGCCCCATGTGGGTCTTGGCCGCCGACAGGTCGCCCGCTTCGTAAAGCGCGAGTCCCGCGCGCAGATGACCTTCCATGAACGCAAGGTCGGTCAGGAAGGCGACGTCGGGCGCTAGGCCGGCGGTTCCGCCCTCACCCTCGCCCCCGCTGCCCGCGGCGGATTCGCCTTCGCCTTCGCCTCCGGTGGCAGGTGCCCCTTCTCCTTCGCCCGCGGCTGCCGCTTCGGCCTCGCCTTCGCCTTCGCCTCCGGTTCCGGCGGTTTCGCCTTCGCCCTCGTCATTGTCCGCTGCGCCTTCAGCGGCGAGCTCGGGCGGTGCTTCACCCTCGGCTGTCGCTTCGCCTTCCCCTGTGCTGGCTGGGGCTTGCGCGGACCCTTCGCCTTCGCCCTCGGCCTGTGCGACGACGTAGGCGGGCACGTCCTCTGCCCGTTCTGTCTGAGCGGCCAGGGGCGTCCCGATCGCCACTACGGCCACGCCGCCAAGGGCGACCATCCGCCTTGGTGCGATGACCCGAAATTTCCGCGTGCCTGTGTCCATCATGTCCGACTCCTTTACTCGACTATTATCGGGTTGTCATGGATGCGGTTTGATCTGTCAATGGGGCGATCCGATCAGGGATGGCCATGTCACCGCTGCCGGTCGACGAGCCGGCCCATCCCCGAATACGCAGGGCCGAGCATTGCCAGGGGTTTCACCGCGCGCGCCGGGATCTCGTTGGCTCACGGTGCACGGCCCGGACCGTGCCCCGCGGCACAGGATACACGTTCGACCCGATACCGGGACGTCCGCGACGTCCCGATGCGCCGGGGCGATTTTCGCAACGCTGGGTGCGATCGCGCGCGCCACCGGATGCGCCGATCGCGCGGCCTGCGACGCGACAGCCGTTTGCAACGCGGCATTCAATCGGGGCACGGCTGGAGCCGCCGGTCGTCGGCGTGCGGCCTGGTCCCATGCCAAGCCGGTCTCCATGGGGGGAGACATCTGCCTGGCCCTCGATCCCCCGATGATGCGCTTGCCGGCCGGAAGGCGATTGTCTAGACGACCAGGAGGGTTGCTCCCTTAGCTCAACTGGATAGAGCAGTCGACTTCTAATCGACAGGTTGAGGGTTCGAGTCCTTCAGGGAGCGCCCTCCGGTTTCTTTCACGCCAAGCCACCGGATCGCGATCCGCGCTGGAAAGCGAACATCCCGACACGTTGAAACGGCGGTCATGATTGCCCCCCTCCGACCGGCGCGCGCGAATGCGCCGGGATCCGCGTCGCCGTGCAGGGGACAGGCGCCCCGTTCGCCCGCTAGCCGCCGAGGCGGCGCAGCAGGTCCAGCGACGGCTCTCCGGTCACTGGCAGTCTGCGGGCCTGCTGGAAGGCGGAGATCGCCGTGCGGGTTCCGGATCCGATGACGCCGTCGGGCTCTCCCGCGTCGAAGCCGGCGGCGTTCAGCCGTGATTGGAGCGCGATGCGCTGGTCCTTGGACATCCCGTATCGATCTGGCGGGAAGGGCCCGTCGATGGCCGGCCCGCCCACCAGCCGGTCGCTCAGATGACCGACGCCAATCGCGTAATTGGTCGAGTTGTTGTAGCGTTTGATGACGTTGAAGTTGGGAAACACGCGGAAGGCCGGGCCGCCCGGCTGCGGCTGGATGATCGTCCCGCCGGACCCCTGGCTGGCCAGCATCCCCCAGGGCTCTCCCCGCCGCCAGCCCGACCGGGCCAGGTAGTTGGCGGCCGAGGCGAGCGCGTCGGTGGGATCCTCCGCCCAGATGTCGCGCCGTCCGTCGCCGGTGAAGTCGACCGCATAGGCCTGATACGACGTGGGGATGAACTGGGTGTGGCCCATGGCGCCGGCCCAGCTTCCGGTCATGCGCTCTGGCGTGGTGTCGCCGCGCTGCAGGATCTTGAGGGCGGCGACAAGCTGCGCCTCGAAGAAGCTTGCGCGGCGGCCGTCATAGGCCAGGGTCGAGAGAGCCGAGACGACGGGCACGGTCCCGCGCCGCTCTCCGAAGTTGCTCTCGACCCCCCAGATCGCCGCGACGATGTTGGCGTCTACGCCGTAGCGGCTCTCGATGGCCTGGAGTGTTGCGCGTTGCTGGGCGAAGCTGGTGCGCCCCAGCGCAACCTTGCGCTCGCCCGCGGCGATCTGAAGGTAATCCTCAAGAGTGCGGCTGAACTCTGTCTGGTTGCGGTCGCGTTCGATCACGCCGGGCACGAACCCTGCCGAGGCGAAGCTGCGGTCGAACACCGGACCCGACACGCCCTGCGCCAGGGCGCGGGGGCGGAAAGAGGCCACCCAGGCGTCCCAGCCGGGGTTGGCCGCTGTCGGCAGGGACGCCTCGGCCGGTGTGCCGGCCAGCCGCGCGGGCGCGCCACATGCCGTCAGCACCAGGCCAGCAAGTCCGAATGTGACCGTTCGCCTGTGGATTGCCGCCATCTCCGCCTCCGTCCATGGTTCGGAGCGACAGTGAATCGGCACGCTCCGAAGAGCAAGGGGGCGCAGGCGACGGACGCCTTCCGTCTGGTGGGAGATCGTGGGTTCAACCAACCTTCAATAAACAAAGGGCCGCGATCGAAAAGGGCGCGGCCCGACTTGTATTCTAATAGAGATGTTCCGACCTGCCACGGGATTTTCCCGCCACCGTTGATTAGAGTCCGGCCCCAGTTGACCTGCTTCCGGAAAGCTGGACCGCTGAACTGGCCTGCTGCCGGTTTCGTGGACACGAAGATAAGATCGTGACCATGGAACTGGAGATTGGATATGACGAGACGGAAGTTCAGCCGCGAGTTCAAAATCGAGGCGGTGAAGCTGGTGACCGAGCGGGGCGTGACGGTGGCCCAGGCGTGCCGAGATCTGGACCTGGCGGAGAGTGTTCTGCGGCGGTGGATGCGTGAAGCGACGGTGGCGTCTGCCAGTGCCTTCCCCGGCAATGGCCAGCAGCGCGCCGAGCTGGCCGAGATCGCGGCCCTGAAGAAAGAGGTCGCCAAGCTCAGGGGCGGAGCGTGACATCCTAAAAAAGGCCGCGGCCTTCTTCGCGCGGGAAGCGACATGACGTTCGCGTTCGTTGCGAAGCACCGGCATATCTGGCCCGTCAGCTGGATGTGCGCGGTGCTGGGCGTCTCTCGGTCTGGCTTCCACGCCTGGCTCAAGCGACCGATCAGCGCCCGGGCGATCTACGATGCGAAGCTCGTCTTGGAGATCGACAAGAGCTTCAAGGCCAGCGACCGCACCTATGGCGCACGTCGGGTCTGGCGCGACGTGCTCGAGGAAGGGTTGGCCTGCGGGCTGCACCGGATCGAGCGCCTCATGCGGCAGAACGCTATGAGAGCGCGACCAAAGCGGCGCGGGAATCCGAAGGATGATGGCGAACGCTCGGTCATCGCCGGCAACATCCTCGACCGCGACTTCCAAGCCGACCGGCCGAACCAGAAATGGCTGGCCGACTTCACCTACATCTGGACCGCAGAGGGCTGGCTCTATGTCTCGGTCGTGCTGGACCTCTTCTCCCGGCGCGTCGTCGGCTGGTCCATGAAGGCGGACCGGGATGCCTCACTGGTCATGGATGCCCTGATGATGGCGGTTTGGCGGCGCGGCAAGGCCGACGCTCTGCTCCACCATTCCGACCAGGGATCGCAATATACCAGCGAGCAGTTCCAACGCCTGCTGCTCGACAACGGCATCACCTGCTCCATGAGCCGGGCGGGCAATGTCTGGGACAACTCGGCGATGGAGAGCTTCTTCTCGTCGCTGAAGACCGAGCGCACGGCCCGCAGGGTCTACCGGACCCGCGACGCGGCACGCGCCGACGCGTTCGACTACATTGAGCGCTTCTACAATCCGAGACGACGTCATTCCAAGCTGGGCTATCTCAGCCCAATGGCGTTCGAGGACCGCGCTATGCAAACCTAACCCGGTGTCCACGAAACCGGCAGCAGGCCAACGCGGCATCTTTCCCCTCCGCATCACCGGCGCAACACTCTTCCTTAAGGAAGTCGATCAGCCGTTCGAGGTTCTGGAACTCGGGAATGCAGATGGTCGTTCGGCTGTGTTTTTCCTGCCGGATGAGTCGCACCTTCGTCATTCGTGCGAGATGATGTGACAGGGTAGACGCCGGGATGCCGAGTTCTTTCTGGATTTCCCCGACCGATGCGCCCTCATGCCCAGCCCTCACCAGGAAGCGGAAGACCGCCAATCGATGCGTGTTGCCGAGCTCGGTCAGGCTGTCTGCGGCTTGTTCGTGATCCATACCGTCCTCCATTAATTCGAGACCTCTAGAAATATGGTTGACCCGAGCGCGATAAGCAACTAGATCAGTGGAAATTTCGACATATCTAGAAGGATGGTTTCATAATGTCACCCCAACTGCAAGACACCCTCGGCATGTTCGTCTTTCTCGCTGTCGAACTCTCGGTTCTGTTCATCGGGATCAGTGCACTGGTTGGCGTTCTCCAGCGTCATATTCCCCCGGCCAAAGTGGAAGCGTTGCTCAGCTCCACCGGTACTCGCGGCTATCTCCTCGCCGCAGGTCTTGGGGCAATCACGCCCTTCTGCAGTTGTTCGACCATTCCGATGCTGAAGGGTTTGATCCGAGCGCGCGCCGGGTTCGGTCCGATGATGGTGTTTCTCTTCTCCTCCCCGCTCCTGAACCCGGTTGTTGTCGTTTTGCTGGCGGCCACGTTCGGACTGACTCTCACATCCACCTACGTGATTGCCGCCCTTGCAGTATCGCTGGGTGCCGGATGGCTGATGCATGCGTTCGGTTTCGAGCGGTATATCCGTCGCACAGCAACGAAAGAGACCGGCGGATGTGGCTCGTCGCAAAGCCAGTGTGGTGCTGCACCGGCCGTACCGGATTGCGGAAGTCCGAAAACCGATAGCTGCGGCTCTCGGTCGGAAAGCGCCTGCGGCGACACCGCAATCAAGATCACTCCTGCGTCCGGCAGCTGCTGTGACAGCCAGTCTTCCGTCCGAACGAAGGAGACGGGAAAATACAGCGGTGTGTGGCGGGATGCATGGATCGACTTCGTCGACGTGTTACCCTCTCTGCTCGTCGGCATTGCGCTCGGCAGCTTGATCTACGGATTCATGCCGACCGCTCTGCTTGAGCAGTATGCCGGTCCGGACAATCCGTTCGCTATTCCTGTTGCCGCCGTCATTGGCGTGCCGCTGTATATCCGCGCAGAGGCGGTCATACCGCTCGCCGGGGCTCTTATGGCGAAAGGAGTGGGCGCAGGGACCGTCCTTGCACTGATCATCGGAAGCGCCGGGGCCAGTTTGACCGAACTCATCCTGCTGCGCTCCCTCTTCACGATGAAGCTTCTCGTGGCATTCGTCGGGGTCATCTTCGCCATGGCGATGATCGCAGGCTACGCGACCTACCTGTTTTTCTGACTTAGATCAGAGATGATTAAGTCCTCAAACCACTTGGATACCTTTCGCAGTCTTGGCCTTTTCTCTCCCGGCCAAGGCCAAGACTGCCGCCGGATGACAGGGGGCAGTTAGCGATGCGACGGAGACGGCGTTTGACGCTGACTTTAGATAGTCGATCGGGTATGCCTTCCCGGCTGGGATCACGCATTCCCCTTGTGTCGCTCATCCACACACTCGCCGTTGCCGAATATCTGAACTTCCGTCACGCTGCTAACGCGCTGGGTGTCAGCGTTTCGACTGTCAGCACCCGTGTGAAAACCTTAGAGGAAGACCTAGGCATCCTTCTGTTCGAGCGTCACGCACGCGGCGTCCGGCTAACCGATGCAGGTCATCGCTTTATCGAGCAAGTATCAGCGGGCGTCGATCAACTCGACCATGCGGTGAAGACCGCCGGCTTGGCCGCCTCGGGCGAGTGCGGTCGCCTGCGTCTCGGCATCCACGCCCTTATCCCGCGCAGCTTCCTCGCGGAACTCATCGCACAATATCGGGAGACCCATCCGGGCATCGCAGTCGAGATCACCGAAAGCACGGCCCGCGATGCGGTGATCCAGCTTCGCTCCGACCTTCTGGACCTGGCGTTCGTCGCCGGCCCGGCCGAGTTGCCCGATTTCCATTCCCGGCGCATTTGGACCGAGCCGCTGGTGGCGGTGCTGCCGGAACGGCATCCGCTCGCTGGGCAGTCGACCGTCACATGGCCTGATCTGGCGGGAGAGACCTTTCTCGTGCGCTATGACAGCACCGGCCCGCAGGTCCACGACCATATCATCCTGCGCCTCGCCGGGCGCTTGCCGCCGCCCTCGATTCAGCGCTTCGGTGTGGGGCCCGGAGCCGGTTTCGTTCTCGGCCATCTGGTCGCCGTTCAACCAAAGCCCGGCCATCCGCAACATGCTGGTCCTCGCGGGCAAGCTGGGACGCATCTGCGATTCGGCTCCGGGTGGCATCCAGAATGAGCCGCGCGAGCGCCCGCAATGACGTGACCCGTCCTATTTGCCGCCGATAGTATCCGGCAGCCCTCCCGTATCCGTTTTCCTGTTGCCTGTAGTGGATTTGCCTATTCTCTGATCGGCTCCGTCTCTTTGTCCGACTGGAGCCCGTATGCGCGGAGGCCGAATCCTTTGGGGTCAGATTGCTATCGTCTTCACCATCGTTCTGGTGATGACCTGGGCGGCGACGCAATGGGTCGCCTTTCGCCTCGGCTTCCAGCCGCAGCTTGGAGCACCGTGGTTCGAGCTGGCGGGTCTGCCGGTCTATTACCCGCCAGCCTTCTTCTGGTGGTGGTTTTCCTTCGACGCCTATGCGCCCGCGATCTTCGTCGAAGGTGCGATCATCGCCGCGTCCGGCGGCTTCATTGCCATCGCCGCCGCCATCTTTATGTCGATCATCCGCGCGCGGGAGGCGAAGAACGTCGCCACCTACGGATCAGCGCGATGGGCGGAGGACAAGGAAATCCGCGCGGCCGGATTGCTCGGCCCCGATGGCGTCCTGCTCGGCCGCTACGAACGCGACTATCTGCGCCACGACGGTCCCGAGCATGTCCTTTGCTTCGCCCCGACGCGCAGCGGCAAGGGCGTCGGCCTCGTGGTGCCCACGCTCCTGACCTGGCCGGGAAGCTGCATCGTCCACGACATAAAGGGGGAGAACTGGACGCTGACAGCCGGCTTTCGCGCAAAGCACGGCCGCGTCCTGCTGTTCGATCCGACCAACGCGAAGTCGTCGGCCTACAATCCGTTGCTGGAGGTGCGACAGGGCGAGTGGGAAGTCAGGGACGTGCAGAATATCGCGGATATTCTGGTCGATCCCGAAGGCAGCCTCGACAAAAGAAACCATTGGGAAAAGACCTCCCATTCCCTGCTTGTCGGCGCGATCCTGCATGTTCTCTATGCCGAGAAGGACAAGACGTTGGCGGGCGTCGCCAGCTTCCTGTCCGATCCGCGCCGCCCGGTCGAGGCGACCTTGCGCGCGATGATGGACACGCCGCATCTTGGGCCGAGCGGCGTTCATCCCGTCATCGCATCGTCGGCGCGGGAGCTGTTGAACAAATCCGAGAACGAACGGTCGGGCGTGCTCTCCACCGCCATGTCGTTTCTCGGCCTCTACCGCGATCCCGTGGTGGCGCGTGTGACGGCGCGCTGCGACTGGCGCATTGCCGATCTGGTCGAAAGCAAGGAGCCGGTCAGCCTCTACCTCGTTGTGCCGCCATCCGACATCAACCGCACCAAACCGCTCATCCGCCTGATCCTCAACCAGATCGGCCGCCGGCTGACCGAGGACTTGAACACCTCCGGCAAGCGCCACCGCCTGCTGTTGATGCTGGACGAGTTTCCGGCGCTCGGCCGGCTCGACTTCTTTGAGAGCGCCCTGGCGTTCATGGCCGGCTACGGCCTCAAATCCTTCCTGATCGCGCAGAGCCTCAACCAGATCGAGCGCGCCTACGGCCAGAACAATTCGATCCTCGACAACTGCCATGTCCGCGTCAGCTTCGCCACCAATGACGAACGGACGGCCAAGCGGGTGAGCGACGCTCTCGGCACCGCGACCGAGTTGCGCGATTCCACCAACTATGCCGGCCATCGCCTCGCGCCCTGGCTCGGGCATCTCATGGTGTCCCGGCAGGAGACGGCTCGGCCATTGATGACGCCGGGCGAGATCATGCAGCTTCCGCCCACCGATGAAATCGTCATGGTCGCGGGCACGCCGCCGATCCGCGCCACCAAGGCGCGCTACTTCGAGGATTCGCGGTTCACTGAACGCCTCCTGACCCCACCCGATCCGGCGGCCGGTCCCGCCACGAACCCGTCATCCGATGATTGGTCGAGCCGGTTGGTCGCGCAGAAGGGCGATGCCCAGTCCATGGCTAGCGGAACGGAAGGCGATCCGGCCAATGCCGGCATCCGCCGTGAACCGGAATTGCCCGAGCATGAGGAAATCGTTCCGCCGCCGTCTCCGGCGCGGGAGTTCGACATCCTTGACGACGAACCGGACCTGGACGCGGCCAAAGCCCGCGCCCTGCGTCAGCGCATGCGCGCGGTCGCCCGGCAGGCGTCGATGAACCCCGATGACGGGATCGAGCTTTGAGGAACCCTCCCATGGCCACACGAACCCGCATGAACGTCTATTTCGATCCCGAATTGCTGCAACAGGTCGAGATGCTGGCGCTGCGCCGCAATGTCTCCAAATCCGCCATCGTGGAGGCGTCCGTCGCTTCCTTCCTGTCCGGCGACGCAGCGGATCGGCTGGAGGCGGCCATGACGCGCCGCCTGGACAGGCTCGGCCGACAGATGGACGGGCTCGACGAAGATCTCGCCGTGCTCGGCGAGACGCTTTCGCTGTTCGTCCAGTTCTGGTTGACGATCACGCCGCCGATCTCCGACACCGGGCAATCGTCCGCCCGCGCGAAAGGCGTGGAACGGTTCGAGGGCTTCATTCAGACCCTCGGCAAGCGCCTCGCCACCGGAGACAGGTTCCTCAAGGAGCTGTCGCGCGATGTCGATTCGCTTGGGGACAGTCCCGCGCAGCGGCCGTCCGACCCCGATAGCGACCGACCCTGAATTTTCAAACCGTCCTATTTGCCGCCGATCACCGCCGGTGGCCGCACGCGCGTAAATAGTTGTTGAGTCGGCCAAAAATCAGGTTCTTTTAATCGACCCCGATGCGGGGACCGACTGTCGTGCGCCCCGTCGAAAGCGGGGCCGACATGACTGCCACACATCACAGACCGGAGGCGATCCAGCGCGGCGCGCGGATGCTGCGCACGGCGCTCGGCCCGGCCATTGCCCGGTTTCTGGAAGACCCGGCCGTGGTCGAGGTCATGCTGAACCCGGATGGCCGCATCTGGATCGACCGGCTGTCCGAAGGATTGGCGGATACGGGCGAAACGATGCCGCCGGCCGATGGCGAGCGCATCGTGCGCCTGGTCGCACACCATGTCGGCGTCGAGGTTCATGCCCGCAGTCCCCGCGTTTCGGCCGAGCTTCCCGAGAGCGGCGAACGCTTTGAAGGCTTGCTTCCCCCGGTGGTTTCCTCGCCGGCCTTCGCCATCCGCAAGCCCGCCGTCGCGGTGTTCACGCTCGACGACTATGTGTCCGCCGGCATCATGTCCGCCGATCAGGCGGAAACGCTACGCGCGGCCGTCGCATCCCGCGCCAACATCCTCGTGGCGGGCGGCACCAGCACCGGCAAGACCACACTGACCAACGCGCTTCTGGCCGAAGTCGCCAAGGGCGCGGATCGTGTCGTCATCATCGAGGACACTCGCGAGCTGCAATGCGCCGCGCCCAACCTTGTCGCTATGCGGACGAAAGACGGCGTGGCGACGCTTTCCGATCTGGTCCGTTCCTCGCTGCGCCTGCGCCCCGACCGCATCCCCATCGGCGAGGTGCGCGGATCGGAAGCCCTCGATCTGCTCAAAGCATGGGGCACGGGCCACCCGGGCGGGATTGGCACCATCCACGCAGGCACCGGCATTGGCGCGCTGCGCCGGCTTGAACAGCTCATTCAAGAGGCTGTCGTCACCGTCCCGCGCGCCCTGATCGCGGAAACCATTGACCTTGTTGCCGTCCTTTCCGGGCGCGGTTCCGCGCGCCGGCTGGCCGAACTCGCCCGCGTCGAAGGGCTGGGGCCGGACGGCGACTACCGCATCACGCATCTCAGCCCCTTGGCAACCCCCACCAGAACTGGAGACCCCGAATGATCCGTCATACCATGCGCATCCGCCGCCACGTCGCCACGGCCGCGACCTTCACCTATGTCGGCCTCTTCATGGCTCCGGCCGCCCATGCCTCGGGATCGTCGATGCCGTGGGAAGCGCCGCTCCAATCCATCCTCGAATCCATCGAGGGGCCGGTCGCCAAGATCATCGCCGTCATCATCATCATCGTGACCGGCCTGACGCTGGCCTTCGGCGACACCAGCGGCGGTTTCCGTCGCCTGATCCAGATCGTGTTCGGCCTGTCCATCGCGTTCGCCGCATCGAGCTTCTTCCTGTCGTTCTTCTCGTTCGGCGGCGGGGCGCTCGTCTGATGGCGGGCGGTCTCGAACAACTGGACGCGGTGCCGGGATTCTCGATCCCGGTCCACCGGGCGTTGACCGAGCATATCCTGCTCGGCGGCGCTCCGAGAAGCATCGCCATCATGAACGGGACGCTTGCCGGGGCCGTGGGTCTCGGCCTGCGCCTCTGGCTGGTCGGCATCGCCATATGGGCCATCGGGCATTTCGCGGCGGTATGGGCGGCGAAGCGCGATCCCCAATTCGTCGAAGTCGGGCGGCGGCATCTGCGCATCCCGGCTTTTCTGGCGGTCTGAGGGGAGCCCATCCATGATGAACCTTGCCGAATACCGCCGCACCGCCGCGCGCCTCGCCGACTATCTGCCCTGGGCGGCGCTGGTCGGTCAGGGTGTCGTGCTCAACAAAGACGGATCGTTCCAGCGCACCGCGAAGTTTCGCGGTCCCGATCTGGATTCCGCCGTCGCCGCCGAGCTAGTCGCCGTCGCCGGTCGCATCAACAACGCCGTGCGCCGTCTCGGCTCCGGCTGGAGCATCTTCGTTGAGGCGCAGCGCAGCGAGGCCGCGACCTATCCCGACAGCGCCTTTCCCGACGCCGCCTCGGCGCTGGTCGATGCAGAGCGCAAAGCGGGTTTCGAAGAAGCCGGCACGCATTTCGTGTCCGGCTATTTCCTGACCTTCCTCTGGCTGCCCCCGGCCGAGGAAGCCGCCCGCGCGGAAAGCTGGCTCTACGAGGGTCGCGAGCAATCCGGCGTGAACCCGTGGGAGGTCCTGCGCGCCTTCATCGATCGCACCGATCGCGTGCTGGCGCTGCTCGACGGATTCATGCCGGAGTGCCGCTGGCTCGATGACGGGGAGACGCTGACCTACCTCCATTCGACCATATCGACCAATCGCCACCGTGTGCGCGTGCCCGAGGTGCCCATGCA
Organism: Palleronia rufa; assembly: GCF_000743715.1. Classification (GTDB taxonomy): domain Bacteria; phylum Pseudomonadota; class Alphaproteobacteria; order Rhodobacterales; family Rhodobacteraceae; genus Palleronia; species Palleronia rufa. Next base: position 285,620 of record NZ_JQEY01000001.1, on the reverse strand, counting down.
CCTCGACGCGCTGCTGGCCGATCAGCCCTTGACGGGCGGGCTGGAGCCGCGCCTTGGCGACGCGCATCTGCGCGTCCTGACCATCGTAGGTTTCCCGACCGCGACGACGCCTGGCCTGCTCGACGAGATGAACCGGCTGCCGTTCCCCTACAGGTGGAGCACGCGCGCGATCCTGCTGGACAAAGTGGACGCCACAAAGCTCCTGACCCGCATCCGCCGCCAATGGTTCGCCAAGCGCAAGAGCGTCGCCGCGATTCTGAAAGAGGTGATGACCAACGAGGCGTCCGCCCTTGTGGACACTGACGCCGCGAACAAGGCGCTCGACGCCGACATGGCGTTGCAGGAGCTTGGGGCGGACGTGGCGGGCATGGCCTACGTCACAGCGACCGTCACCGTATGGGATGCCGACCCGCGCCTTGCCGACGAGAAGCTGCGCCTGGTCGAGAAGATCGTTCAGGGCCGCGACTTCACCGCCATGCCCGAGAGCGTCAACGCGGTTGACGCATGGCTCGGCAGCCTGCCCGGACACGCCTACGCGAATGTCAGGCAATCGCCCATCAGCACTTTGAATCTCGCCCACATGATCCCGCTTTCGGCGGTGTGGGCGGGGCCGGAACGGGACGAGCATTTCGGTGCGCCCCCTTTGCTCTTTGGAAAGACCGAAGGCTCAACCCCGTTCCGGTTGTCTTTGCATGTCGGCGACGTAGGGCACACCCTTGTCGTCGGCCCCACGGGCGCGGGCAAGAGCGTGCTGCTCGCCCTCATGGCGCTCCAGTTCCGCCGCTACGAGGCCAGCCAAGTCTTCGCCTTCGACTTCGGCGGCAGCATCCGCGCCGCGTCGCTCGCCATGGGCGGCGACTGGCATGACCTTGGCGGCGGGCTGACAGAAGGGGCCGAGGCGTCCGTCTCGCTCCAGCCGCTGGCCCGCATCCACGACACCTATGAACGCGCATGGGCGGCGGACTGGATTGCCACCATCCTCATGCGCGAAGGCATCGCCATCACGCCCGAGGTCAAAGAGTATCTTTGGACGGCGCTGACTTCGCTCGCCTCCGCGCCGGTCGAAGAACGCACGATCACCGGCCTTGCGGTGCTGTTGCAATCCAACGATCTGAAACAGGCGCTCCGGCCGTTCTGCGTCGGCGGTGCCTATGGCCGGTTGCTCGACGCCGAGACAGAGCATTTGGGATCGGCGGACGTGCAGGCGTTCGAGATCGAAGGGCTGGTCGGCACCGGCGCGGCCCCGGCCGTTCTGTCCTACCTGTTCCATCGCATCGGCGACCGGCTCGACGGCCGCCCCACGCTGCTCATCATCGATGAAGGCTGGCTTGCGCTCGACGACGAGGGATTCGCCGGCCAGCTCCGCGAATGGCTGAAGACGCTGCGCAAGAAGAACGCCAGCGTCATCTTCGCCACGCAAAGCCTGTCCGACATCGACGGCAGCAACATCGCGCCCGCTATCATCGAGAGCTGCCCGACGCGGCTCCTGCTGCCGAACGAGCGCGCCATCGAGCCGCAGATCGCGGCCATCTATCGCCGCTTCGGCCTCAATGACAGGCAGATCGAAATCCTCGCAAGGGCCACGCCCAAGCGGGATTATTACTGCCAAAGCCGCAGGGGCAACCGCCTGTTCGAGCTGGGCCTGTCCGAAGTCGGCCTCGCCCTCTGCGCCGCATCCGCCAAATCCGACCAGACCCTCATTGCGCAGATCGTTGCGGAGCACGGCCGCGATGGTTTCCTCGCCGCATGGCTGCGCGAGCGCGGCGTCGAGTGGGCGGTCGAGCTGATCCCCAACCTCACCAATCTTGCCGACCGGCCGGAATCCGCCGCGCCGGCCCGACTCGATACCCCACAGGAGATTCTTCCATGACCTATTCCAAGTTTGTCGGGGCCTCGGCCCTTGCGCTGGCGCTCGCCATTCCGGTCGCGCTTTCGCCCATGCTGGCAAGCCCGGCCCATGCGCAATGGATCGTCTATGATCCGACCAACTACGCGCAGAACGTGCTCACGGCCGCGCGCACGCTGGAGCAGATTAACAACCAGATCACCTCGCTCCAGAACGAGGCCCAGATGCTCATCAATCAGGCCCGCAATCTGGCGAGCTTGCCATATTCCTCGCTCCAGCAGATTCAACAGAACGTCAGCCGCACGCAGCAGCTTCTCAGCGACGCGCAGAACATCGCGTTCGACGTGCAGAACATCGACCAGGCGTTCCAGAGCCAATACGGCAATGTGTCGCTGTCGGCGACCGACGCCCAGCTTGTCGCCGATGCGCGCGACCGTTGGCAAAACACGGTCGGCGGCTTGCAGGACGCCATGAAGGTGCAAGCCGGTGTCGTCGGCAATATCGACAGCAACCGCGCCGAGATGGCCGCGCTCGTCGGCCGGAGCCAGGGTGCGACCGGCGCATTGCAGGCCACGCAGGCCGGCAATCAGATCCTCGCCCTCCAGTCGCAGCAGCTTTCCGACCTGATCGCCATGCTCGCCGCCAACGGCCGGTCGGAAGCGCTGATCGAGGCCGAGCGTGCGACGGCCGCCGAACAGGGCCGTGTCCAGCGCGAGCGCTTCCTGACCCCCGGCAGCGGCTACCAGCCGGGCAACGCGCAGATGTTCAACGGCAACAACTGACCACGGGAGGGGCCGCCCATGGACGGCAAGATGCTGGCCCGGCTCGGGGCCGTCGTATTCGTCGCCATGGCCATCGCGGCCACGGTGATCGAGATGACCCGCAAGGACGATCCCGCGCCGGCCAGCACCGCACCGGCGCTGCAACCGCCGGCCGATCCGCTCCGCGCGACGCTTCGCCGGTGCCAGCAGCTTGGGGAAGCGGCGACGAGCGATCCGGTCTGCCTTTCCGCATGGGCCGAGAGCCGCGACCGCTTTCTTGGCCGGACGCCCGCCCAGACCGCTCCGCGACAGAACGAGGAACAGTGATCCATGGGCGGAACCGGCGTCATCGACTCGTTTCTTGGGGTCTTCACCAGCTACATAGATTCCGGCTTCGGCCTGCTCGGTGGGGAAGTGGCGTTTATCGCCACCACCCTGATCGTCATCGACGTGACGCTGGCGGCGCTCTTCTGGGCCTGGGGCGCGGATGACGACATTATCGCAAGGCTGGTCAAGAAGACCCTGTTCGTCGGTGTCTTCGCCTACGTCATCGGCAACTGGAACAACCTCGCCCGCATCGTCTTCGACTCATTCGCCGGTCTCGGTCTCATGGCGTCGGGCACGGGCTTTTCCGCTGCCGACCTCATGCGGCCAGGCCGGGTGGCACAGACCGGCCTCGATGCCGGCCGACCATTGCTCGATTCCATTTCCGACCTGATGGGCTACTGGTCGTTTTTCGAGAACTTCATCCAGATCGCCTGCCTGCTGTTCGCCTGGGCGCTGGTGATCCTCGCCTTCTTCATCCTCGCCGTGCAGCTCTTCGTCACGCTGATCGAGTTCAAGCTGACCACGCTGGCCGGCTTCGTGCTGATCCCCTTTGGCCTGTTCGGCAAGACCGCCTTCATGGCCGAGCGTGTGCTTGGCAACGTAATCTCTTCCGGCATCAAGGTTCTGGTGTTGGCCGTCATCATCGGCATCGGCTCAACCTTGTTTTCGCAGTTCACCGCCGGCTTCGGCGGCGTCACCCCCACGATCGACGATGCCATGGCGATTGTGCTCGCGGCCCTGTCGCTGCTCGGCCTCGGCATCTTCGGACCCGGCATCGCCACCGGCCTTGTCTCGGGCGGCCCCCAGCTCGGCGCGGGCGCGGCCGTGGGCACCGGCCTCGCCGCCGGCGGCATGGTGCTGGCGGGCGGTGCGGCGGCGGGTGGCGCGGCGATGCTCGGCGCAAAAGGCGGCGCTGCCGCTTTGTCCGGCGGGGCCGCGGCCGTTCGCGGCGGCGCGACGGCCACAGGAGCCGCTTCCGCAGCCTACAGCCTCGGCTCGCTCGGCCAGTCCGGCGCGGCCGGTGTCGCGTCTGGCCTTGGCGGCGTCGCTCGCGCGGCAGGATCGGCAGCCGTCTCACCCTTGAAACGCGCTGCCTCCCGCGCGTCCGAAAGCGTCAAGTCCAGTTTCTCCGAAGGCGCGAAGGCTGGCTTCGGTGCGAGTGGCGGCGCGTCCACCATGGGCACGGCCGGAGGCGCGGCGGAAGCATCCGCCCCGGCCGCGTCCGCCTCGGCCACAGGCGCACCGCCTGCCTGGGCGCAGCGGATGCGCCGCTCGCAGGCCATGAACCACGGCACGACCATGGCCGCACACGCCGTCCGCTCCGGCGACAGCCATGGCCCCGGTTCTTCCGTCAACCTTTCCGAAAGTGACTGCTCATGAGCATCTTCAAACGACCCGCAGCCCATTACGGCAAGACGCCGGAACCCGAGACCCCGTATCAGAAGGCCGCGCAGGTCTGGGATGAGCGCATCGGCTCGGCCCGCGTGCAGGCGCGAAACTGGCGCTACATGGCGTTCGGTTCCCTGATCCTGTCGGCGGGCTTCGCCTCGGCGCTGGTGTGGCAGTCGGCGCGCGGGACCGTGGTGCCCTGGGTGGTGCAGGTCGATGCGCTCGGCGAAGCCCAGACCGTCGCACCGGCGAACGCCGACTATCGCCCGACCGATCCGCAGATCGCTTTCCATCTCGGCCGCTTCATCGAGCAGGTCCGCGCGATCCCGGCCGATGCGATCATCGTCCGCCAGAACTGGCTTCGCGCCTACGAGTTCACCACCGACCGGGGCGCTGCGGCTCTGAACGACTATGCCCGCGCCAACGATCCGTTCACCCGTGTCGGCCGCCAACAGATCGCCGTCGATGTGTCCAGCGTCATCCGGGCATCGCCCGGATCGTTCCGGGTCGCCTGGACCGAGCGCCACTACGAAAACGGCCAGCTTTCCGGCACCGAGCGATGGACCGCGATCCTGACCATCGTGATCCAGCCGCCGCGCACCGCCGAGAGGCTGCGCGCCAATCCGCTCGGCATCTATGTCAATGCGATTTCATGGTCGCGGGAGATGAGCCAATGACCCGCACGTCTTTCTGCAAAGCCGGCTTTCCGGTTTTCCGCAAACCCGCACTGGCGGCGTTGCTGCTTTCCGCGACCGTGCTGGCCGGCTGCGCCACCAACCGGACGCCGCAATTCTCCTATGACGACGCCGTGCCGCCGCTGCCGACGCCGCCTGCCGCTTCGGCAGAGGACACGCCCCGGCCGCTGCATGTTCCGCCCGCCTGGACCGTCGCGCGCGGCGGCGAGAGGGCGGGCACACCGACCGGCCGCGTCGAGAACGCCAACGCCGCCGCCCGCGTCGAGCCGCGCCGCGAAGGCTACTACAACGCCATCCAGATATACCCGTGGTCGGAAGGCGCGCTCTATCAGGTCTATGCCGCCCCCGGTCAAATCACCAATATCGCGCTGGAGCCGGGTGAAAACCTGACCGGCGCAGGACCGATTGCGGCCGGCGACACCGCCCGCTGGATCATCGGCGATACCGAGAGCGGCAGCGGCGCCAACCGGCGCGTCCATATCCTCGTGAAACCGACCCGCGACGACATCTCGACCAACCTTGTCGTGACCACCGACCGGCGAACCTACATGATGGAGCTGCGCGCGCGGGAAGCGCTCTACATGCCCGCCGTCGCCTGGGCCTATCCCGCGCCGCCGGCAGGCCAGCGCCGGGCCGTCCCGTCCGCGCCGGTCATCCCTGCCGAGGCGGCGCGGAACTATCGCTATGGATTGCAGGTGCAGGGCGACAGCCCGCCATGGCGGCCGGTTTCCGTCTTCGACGATGGCCGGCGCGTCTATGTCGTCTTCCCGCGCGGGATCGTGCAGGGCGAAATGCCGCCGATCTTCGTGCTCGGGTCGGACGGCGAGCCGCAGATCGTCAATTCCCGCATCTACCGGAACGTCCTGATCGTGGACCGTCTGTTTGGCGCGGCCGAACTGCGCCTTGGCAGCGGCAACCGCCAGCAGGTCGTCAGGATCGTCCGTATCGAGCAACGACAGGCCGCCGCTCAGCCCGCAGCCACCGGAGACTCGCCGTCATGACAGACAACCCGATCACCGACACCACAGCGCCCATGCGGCTGCGCGCAGAACCGCCGCGCGTCACCCGCCTGTCCCGCAAGATGCTGGCAGGCATTGGCGCGGTCGCGCTTCTCGGCATCGGCGGCGCGCTGATCTACGCGCTCCAGACCCGCGAGGCCGGACCGGGCGGCGAAGAACTCTATTCGACAGAAAACCGGCCCACGGCGGACGGACTCACGGGCTTGCCCTCCGACTACACCGGCCCGGTCCTCGGCCCCGCGCTGCCCGGCGACCTTGGCCGTCCGATCCTCGACGCCGAGAGGCGGGGCCAGCCGGTCGCAACGCCTGCGATCACAGCGCCCGCGGTCGATCCCGAGGAAGAACGCCGCCGCGCCGAGGAAGAAGCCGCGCGCCTGAGCAGCGTGTTCTTCCAGACCGGACCGCGCACAGGAACACCAGCCGGGACGGCCATGCCCGGCCTGGCCGGTCTCGGCGGGCAACCGGAGGGAGCGGCCGGTCAGAACCGCCATGCCGCCTTCCTGGGCGGCCCGGTGGACCGCCAGACCGTCGCGCCGGATCGCGTCACGCCGCCGGCCTCGCCCTATATCCTGCAGGCCGGGGCCGTGATCCCGGCCGCGCTCATCACCGGCATCCGTTCCGACCTTCCGGGCCAGATCACAGCGCAGGTGACGGAGAACGTCTATGACAGCCCGACCGGCTCGCTGCTCCTGATTCCGCAGGGCACCCGCATCATCGGCCAATATGATGACGGCGTGACCTTCGGCCAGCGCAGGGTGCTCTTGGTGTGGAATCGCCTGATCCTGCCGGGCGGCCGCTCCATCGTCCTTGAGCGCCTGCCGGGCGCGGACGCATCGGGCTATGCCGGCCTTGAGGATGGCGTCGATTATCATTGGTGGGATCTGATGAAGGCCGCAGGACTATCCACGCTGCTCGCAGTCGGCACGGAGCTCGCGACCAGCGACGAGGACCGGCTGATCCGCGCCATCCGCGACGGGGCGCAAGATACCGTCAATCAGGCAGGCCAGCAGATCGTCCAGCGCCAGTTGCAGGTCGCGCCCACGCTGACCATCCGGCCCGGCTTCCCGGTCAGGATAATCGTCACCCGCGATTTGATATTCGAGCCGGCAGGAGGTTGACCATGACCAAGCTGAAACTCGGCCCGCTGCCCGACGACAAGCCCGTAAAGGTGACCCTGGAGCTGCCCGCGCCGCTCCACCGCGATCTGGTCGCCTATGCCGAGGTGCTGGGGCGCGAGACGGGGCAAGCCGTTGCCGATCCCGTCAGGCTGATCGTGCCCATGCTGGAGCGGTTCATCGCCACGGACCGCGGCTTCGCAAAGGCGCGGCGGGGGGGGAAGTGGTCCAGTGGGATAAATGGCAACTGAGCGGCACGAAGCCGACATTGCCCGCACTCAGGCACGGGCGCTCGAAGCGTCGATCTCGGCTGTGAGTTGCCGGCACTTGGCGCTGGCCCATTCGTGCGCATCGGCGCCGAACAGGAGCCGTCGCGCTGGGTCGGGAGAGGACGCTTCAGAGACGATCAGGGCGGAAAGCGCCGCCGGATCGTTCTGCTGCGCGCCGTTCGCTTCTGCGATGAAGGTTCGGAAACCGGCCACCGCCTCGGCATAGTCGGCAATGTCCATATCCCCCTGCCGTGCAGTGGACGGATCAAGGAAGTTTGTGCGCATCATCCCCGGCTCCACGATGAGTGATCGGACGCCAAGCGGCGCGATTTCTTCGGCGAGGCCCTCCATCCAGCCTTCGAGCGCGAACTTGGACGCCGAGTAGACCGATCCACCGGGGTTCGAGACCAAGCCGTTCACCGAGGAGATCGTGACCACGAGGCCCGAGCGCTGACGGCGCATCGTCGGCAGCACCGCGCGCGCCACGTTCATCGCCCCGAAGAGGTTGATCTCGAACTGCCGGCGCACGTCCTCCTCCGGGATCGTCTCGAACCATCATCCAAGCTGGGCGCGGCCGGCGTTGTTGACCAGGATGTCGATCCGGCCAAACACCTCCATGGCTGCGTCATGTGCTGCCGAAGCCGCCCGGGCATCGGTCACATCGAGCGGTAACACGAGCAGGCTGTCGTCCGGAGCGGAGAGGCTTTCTGCAAGCCCGTCGACGCTTCGGCTGGTTGCCACGACCTTGTCGCCAGCGCGCAGCGCATCGCGAGAGAGCAGATGCCCAAGTCCCCTGCCAGCGCCGGTGATGAACCATACCTTTTCTGTCATTGTCAGCTCCTCTTGTCGTGCCGACGCGATATTAGCGCATCTATGCAGTGGGAGATTAGTACCTCGAAATTTGTCGGACCAAGTAGTATAGCTACTGAATGGACCCGCGTAAGTTCTCGGACCTCGTCATCTTCAATCGCGTTGCCGAAGAGCGCAGCTTCACCGCGGCGGCACGCAGCCTCGGCGTGACCCAGTCCGCCGTCAGCCAGACCGTAAAGCGCCTTGAGGCCGATCTGGGGATCAGGTTGCTGTCACGCTCGACACGCAGCATTGCCCCCACCGCGGCGGGCGAGCGGCTTCTGGCCACACTCGCGCCGGTCATCGCGGAGATTGATGCGGAAATCGACGATCTGGAACAGTTGCGTGAGGAACCGGGCGGACGTCTGCGGGTGACCTGCGGCAAACATGCCGCCGATACGCTCGTCTGGCCGGCCTTCTCGCGACTGATCGCTGCCCATCCCGAGATCGACGGCGAGCTGAGCGTGGAGAACCGGCATGTCGACATCGTTGCCGAGCGGTTCGATGTCGGGATACGGCTGCGCGAAGACTTGGAAATGGACATGGTCGCCGTGCCCGTTGGGCCCCACTTGCGCGCTGTCGTTGTGGGGGCGCCCCGGTATCTCGACAGCTGCGATCCTCCGCACACGCCGCGTGACGTGTCGGCCCACCGCTGCATCGGTTTCAGAAACGCGGGTGGCACCCTGTCGCCGTGGTCGTTTGAGAAAGACGGACATGCGGAGACGGTAAAAGTGTCGCCGTCCCTGATCGTCAATGACGGCGACGCACTCGTAGGGGCTGCCAGCGCGGGGATGGGTCTGGCCTACATGCTCGAAGATCTCGCCGCGCCCTTTCTGAACGACGGGCTGCTCGTCGAGGTCCTTGCCGATTGGTGTCCGCCGTTTCCGGGCTATCACGCCTTCTATTCGAGCCGGCGCCATCCGACCCGTGCTTTCACTCTCTTCCTGGAGAGTTTGCGGGCGGAGACCAGCGCGACAACCAGCAAGTAAGGCGCAACGGGCTCTGCGCCGACACTAGTAACAGGGGTGCCGTCAACGCATCGACGCAAATGCGGCACGCTACAGGCCGCCGATCCCCCTCCATGCTTCGCCTATTCCGGGCTTCCAGCCCCCGGAAAATCCCGCGAACCACGGAGGATTCCATGTCCACGAAACACCGCCACGGCAGCAGGGGCCGCCCACGGCAGCCGGTCCCCAAAACGCTCCCCGACGATCTCTACGACTACGACGACGACCCGACGCCGCGCGTCAGTCCGCCGCGTGGACGCCCGCTCCATCTCTTCGATGTCGAGCGGCTGCCGGTCATCGACGACTGGCCCGAGGACGTGCCGATCACCGAGGCCGAGATTCAGGTGTTCGAGCGCTGGTTCGCCGATGTGTTCGACGAGTTGTTCGGCTCGGTCGATCTGCCCGATGACTTGAAATCGTTATCGTATTATGATAATGAAAAACCCTGAACGATAATCGAGTCTTGCCATGTCCACATTGAAAGTCGGGATCGCCGATCCCGAGGAAATGAAGGCCCGCACCCTTCGGATCGCGCGTGGCGAGGAAAAACCGAAGCCCGGCGAGCCGACGGTCTGGTTCATCTCCACGACATCCTTCGCCAAATTCATGTCAGCGAGCAATTGCGAGATGCTGCGCATCATCTACGAACAGCAGCCAGCCTCGTTGGAAGAGCTGGCGCAGATGACCGGCCGCGCCAAGTCCAACCTGTCCAGAACCCTCAAGGCCATGGTCGGATACGGGCTTGTGCGCATGGAAAAAGGCCGGGGTCTGAGACTGGTCCCGAAGCTCGTTCATGACCGTGTGGAACTGGTCTTGCCTCTGGTCGAGCCTCGCAGGAAAGGAACCCGCAAATGAACGTCCACAATCCCAATGTCGCCCTGCGGGCTGCCCTCTACCTGCGCGTCTCCACCAGCCGGCAGGCCGAACATGACGTGTCGATCCCCGACCAGCGCAGGCAGGGCGAAGCATGGTGCGAAGCGAGGGGCTATCAGCTTGTCGAAACCTTCGTGGAGGCCGGCGCGTCGGCCACCAACGACCGCCGCCCCGAGTTCCAACGAATGATTGAGGCGGGAACGTCGAAGCCCGCGCCCTTCGATATTGTCGTGGTTCACAGTTTCTCGCGCTTCTTCCGCGATCATTTCGAGCTTGAGTTCTATGTCAGGAAGCTGGCGAAGAATGGTATTCGCCTCGTCTCCATCACGCAGGAGATGGGCGACGACCCCATGCACGTCATGATGCGGCAGATCATGGCGCTGTTCGACGAATACCAGTCCAAGGAGAACGCCAAGCATGTCCTGCGCGCCTTAAAGGAAAACGCCCGGCAAGGCTTCTGGAACGGCTCGCTGCCCCCGGTCGGCTATCGCGTCGTCGCAGCCGAGCAGCGCGGCGCGAAGGTCAAGAAGAAGCTGGAAGTCGACCCGCTGCACGCCGACACGATCCGCCTGATCTATCGCCTGGCGCTGGAAGGTGATGGCGATTCCGGTCAGATGGGCGTTAAGGCCATCGTCAAGCATCTGAACGGCAAAGGCATCTTCACCCGTGACGGCGGCCGTTGGGGCGTCGGCCAGGTTCACCGCATCCTGACCCGGCGCACCTATATGGGCGAGCATCAATGGGGCAAGAACCGGAAGAACAAGGCGGACAAGGAAGCCGATGAAATCGTCATCGTGCCGGTACCGCCGATCATCGACCGCGAGACCTTCGAGGCGGTGCAGAAGCTCTTGCAGGCCCGCAACCCCAAGACCGAACTGCCCGCGCGCGTCGTGATCGGTCCCACGCTTCTGACCGGCATCTGCTATTGCGGCAATTGCGGGGGCGCGATGACCATCCGCACCGGCAAGAGCGGCCGCTATCGCTACTATGCCTGCTCGATCCGGGCACGGCAGGGCGAAACCGGCTGCAAGGGGCGCGCGATCCCCATGGACAAGCTCGACACCATGGTTGCCGGTCATATCGAGGAACGCCTGCTTGATCCCGACCGGCTGGAGAAGCTGCTTGGCAGCGTCCTCGGTCGCCGAGAAGATCAGGCCGAGCGCCGCCGCCAGCACATCGCCGAATTGCAGCGCCGGGCTTCCGAATCGGAACTACGCCTCAAGCGTCTCTATGACGCCATCGAGGCCGGGGTTGCCGATCTGGACGACCCGGCGCTGACCGAACGCATCGCCGGCCTAAAGGTCATCCGCGATCAGGCGCGGGCGGACGCCGACCGCGCTCAGACGCTGCTCGACAGCCCCGGTCACAGCGCCGTCAGCCCGGCGATGATCCGGCAATTCTCGCAGATCGCTCGCGACCGTATCCGGGACCGTGAGGGCGGCTATCGGCGGGATCACCTGCGCGCCCTGGCGCAGCGTGTCGAGGTCGCCGACGACGCAATCCGCATCATGGGATCGAAAACGGAACTGCTGAGGACGCTTGCGGGCGGCCAGGTGCGGCAATCGGCGGCGATTGGCGTGCCCAGAGGCGGACTGAAGTGGCGGAGAGACAGGGATTCGAACCCTGGGAGGGCTTGCACCCTCAACGGTTTTCGAGACCGCCCCGTTCGACCACTCCGGCACCTCTCCGCGGTCTGGGGGGCGATCTACGCCGGGGCAGGCGCTTTCGCAAGAGGGGTGGGCGAGAATTGACGCCACCTTGGCACGGCCGGACGGGACGACTACCTTCGGTGCGAACGCGGCGCGCTGTGGGCGCGGCTGAACATGGAGGTCTCATGACGATGAGCGCAGGTCTCATCACCGCCGCCGTGGCGTTTTTTGCGGTTCCGTGGCCGGCGGCCGCGCAGACCGACGATCCTCGGGCACTGTTCGAGGCCTTGAGGCTTGGCGAGGTGATCGAGATCATGCGCCGCGAGGGGCTGGCCTACGGCGAAAGCATCGAGGACGACCTGTTCCCCGGCCAGGGCGGGGCCGTCTGGGAGGATGCCGTCGCGCGCATCTATACCGGCGACCGGATGGAGGAGCGCGTGGCCGACGATTTCGCCGCTGCCTTGGGCGATGCGGACATCGGCCCCGCCATGGCGTTCTTCACCTCCGACCGCGGGAAGAAGATCATCTCTCTGGAAATCGACGCGCGCAGCGCCCTTGAGGACGAGGCGGTCGAGACGGCGGCCCGGGCCGCGGTCCAGGATCTGCCCGCCACCCGGCTCGACCGGATCGAGAGCTTCATCGAGTCGAACGACCTGGTGGAGCAGAACGTCACCGGCACGATGAACGCGAACTATGCGTTCTACGAGGGGCTGGCCGAGGGCGGGGCGCTGCTGCCCGGGCTGACCGAGGACCAGATGATCGCCGATGTCTGGGCGCAAGAGCCGGAGATCCGGTCGGATACGCGCGACTGGCTGATGGCGTATCTGGGCCTGGCCTACCAGCCCTTGGACGCGGCCGCCATCGACGCGTATATTGCGTTCAGCCGGTCGCCCGCGGGGCGGACGCTGAACCGCGCGATCTTCGCGGCGTTCGATGGCCTGTACAACGATATCTCGCGCGATCTGGGCGTGGCGGCCGCGGGCTTCATGCAGGGCGAGGATATCTGACCCGCCGCTGCGGGCCGCGCCGCTTGACAGCCGCCCGCAGACCGCTCATATCGCGCCCATCCGTCCGGGATGCGGTTCCGGCGTGGATACCATTGCAATGACGCCCCTCCGGGGCGCGCTGTCCGAGGCGGAGCCAGTCTCCGGGAACGCCCGATCGGGGGCCACAGGACGCGGGAAACAAAGGAAGACGCGATGTTTGCGGTCCTCAAGACCGGTGGCAAGCAGTACCGGGTGCAGTCCGGCGACGTGCTGCGCGTGGAGAAACTTGCTGCGGATGCCGGTGAAAAGATCCAGTTCAACGACGTTCTCATGGTCGGCACGACCATCGGCACGCCCCTCGTCGACGGCGCGGGTGTCCAGGCCGAGGTGATCGAGCAGATCAAGGGCGACAAGGTCATCCATTTCGTCAAGCGCCGCCGCAAACACGGCTCGAAGCGCACGAAAGGCCACCGCCAGCAGCTCACGCTGCTTCGGATTACCGACATCCTGGAGTCCGGCGCCACGGATACGGGCGTGAAGGAAGCCGTCGGCGCGGGTATCGCCGGCTGGACCGGCGTCCGGTCCGACAAGGGCACCTTCGTCGACAACCGGACCGGCCAGGCCGAGATGAAAAAGCGCGTCGCCACCGGCGGCGCCAAGGAAAAGGTCGCTGCAAAGACGACAGCCGCGGCCGAGACCGCAGAGACCGTGAAGCCCAGCAACCTGCTGAGCGAAGCACGCGACGGGCAGGCCGACGACCTCAAGCGAATTTCCGGCGTCGGACCAGCGCTAGAAAAGAAGCTTCATGAGAACGGCGTGTTCCACTTCGACCAGATCATGGCATGGGGCCCGGAAGAAATCGCCTACATGGACGATCAGCTTTCGTTCAAGGGCCGTATCGGGCGCGACGACTGGGTTGCCCAGGCCACCGCGTTCAACGCCGAAAAGGAGTAACGACAGATGGCACACAAGAAGGCAGGCGGCTCCAGCCGCAACGGACGCGACTCTGCCGGACGCCGGCTCGGCGTCAAGAAGTTCGGCGGCGAGGCGGTGATCCCCGGCAACATCATCATCCGTCAGCGCGGTACCAAGTGGTGGCCGGGCGACGGTGTGGGCCTGGGGCGCGACCACACCATCTTTGCCACCGAAGAGGGCAAGGTGACGTTCCACAAGGGCCTCAAGGGCCGCACGTTCGTATCGGTCATGCCCGCCGCCGAAGCCGCCGAGTAACGGCCGTTTCGGAGACTGACGCGAAGGGGGATCGGCGTGGGCCGGTCCCCCTTTTCTCATTCGGGATAGGCCCGCGATGGATGCCGCCGTCATTTTTGCCCTGAGGGCCGCCGCGGCCCCGGGCGGCCCGATCTGCTTACAGAACGCGGCTATTTCGCCGGTGGCCGTGCTCCTTGGGATATGGCGGGGTGTACCCGCCGGGGCTGGGGTGCCGCGGCACAGACGCCCGGTCGTCCGGCCCTGCCGGTCCGAACCGGCGGACCGGCTGCCGCGGCCGTCGCCCGGCGATGCTTCCGGGTTGCCGGAATGACGGGGGACATCGCCCATCTGCGAAGCGCCAGATTGTGGCTGCGCCCGCTGCGGCCCGACGATGCGCCGGCCCTGGTTGCGGGCGCGGGAAACTACGACGTCTCGCGATGGCTGGCGGTGGTGCCGTTCCCCTACGGCCTTGAGGACGCGCGGAATTTCCTTGCGTCGCGCATGGCCGAGCCGCGGATCGCCTGGGCCGTCTGCGAGGGTCCGGACAGCCCGGCCTGCGGTGTGATCTCGATCCGGGAGGAGCTTGGCTACTGGTTCGCGCGGCACGTCTGGGGCAAGGGCTACGGGGTCGAGGCCGGCGACGCGGTCATCGACGCCGCCTTTTGCGATCCGACGCGGCGCGCGATCCGGGCGTCGCACATGCTGGCGAACACCCGCTCCGCCCGGGTTCTGGACAAGCTGGGCTTTCGCGCGACCGGAGAGGGACGGCGCCGGTTCCGCGCCCTGGGACAGGACGCGCCGGTCCGGCTGATGGAGATGACCCGCGCCGACTGGGTGGCGCGCCGCCGCTACCGGCTGCGGACGGCGCGTCTGGCGCTGCGCGAGTTGCGGGACGGCGACCTGCCCGCGCTCCGGCGGATCGGCGGGCACCCGGAGGTGGCGCGGCAACTACTCTCCGTCGTCTCGCCATGGCCCGAAGATGCCGCGCGCCGCTGGCTTGCCCATGGCCGCTATCGCGGACGTCCCGGCTTTCGGGCCGGCATCTGACGGCGGGGCCGGCTGATCGGCACGCTCTACATGGGCGCGGCGCCTGGCGGAGGGCCGGCGACCTGCGCATGGTTCCTGGACCCCGCGCATTGGGGGCAGGGCTACGTGGCCGAGGCGGCGCACGCCTTTCTGGCCGACACGATGGACCGGTTCGGCATCGCCACCCTGTGGGCCGATCACTTCGCGGACAATCCGGCGTCGGGGCGGGTGATGGAGAAGCTGGGCTTCGTGCGCACCGGCACCGGCACCGGCACCTCTGCCGCGCGGCTTGAGCCGGCGCCGATCGTGGTCTATCGGCTGGACCGCGCCAATCTGAAAGGCCGCCCATGAAGTTTCTCGATCTTGTCAGGGTCACCATCCGTTCCGGCTCGGGCGGCAGCGGGGCCGCATCGTTCCGGCGCGAGAAATACATCGAATACGGCGGACCGGACGGCGGCGACGGCGGCCGCGGCGGCGATGTCGTGGTCGAGGCCGTGGACGGGCTGAACACGCTGATCGACTTCCGCTACCAGCAGCACTTCTTCGCCAGAAACGGCCAGCACGGCATGGGCAAGCAGCGGACCGGCGCGGACGGCGCCGACATCGTGCTGCGCGTTCCGGTGGGCACCGAGATCCTGGACGAGGATGAGGAGACGGTGATCGCCGATCTGACCGAGATCGGCCAGCGTGTCACCCTTGCAACGGGAGGCAACGGCGGCTGGGGCAACCTGCGGTTCAAGTCCTCCACCAACCAGGCGCCGCGTCGCGCCAATCCCGGCCAGCCGGGCGTCGAGCGCGAGATCTGGCTGCGGCTCAAGCTGATCGCCGATGCCGGTCTGCTGGGGCTGCCCAACGCCGGCAAGTCCACCTTTCTGGCCGCTACATCGAACGCGCGGCCCAAGATCGCGGATTATCCGTTCACCACGCTGCATCCGAACCTGGGCGTCGTCGCCGTGGACGGGGCCGAATTCCTGGTCGCCGACATCCCCGGCCTGATTGCCGGCGCCCATGAGGGCAAGGGCATCGGCGACCGGTTCCTGGGCCATGTGGAACGCTGCGCGGTGCTGCTGCATCTGGTGGATGGCACGTCCCCGGATGTGGCCGGCGATTGGCAAACGATCATCGACGAGCTGCGCGCCTACGGCGGTGCCTTGGCCGACAAGCCGCGCGTCACGGCCTTGAACAAGATCGACGCGCTCGACGACGATGAGCGCGCCGCGGTCCGCGCCGCGTTGGAAGAGGTCGCGGGCCCGGTGATGACGATGTCCGGCGTCAGCCGCGAAGGGGTTACGGAGGTCCTGCGCACGGTCCGTGCCCGGATCTCCGACGACCGGATCCGCCAGTCCCGCGCCGAAAAGGATGACGCACCGTGGCAGCCCTGAGGCTTGCCCATGCGCGGCGGCTGGTGGTCAAGGTCGGCTCGGCCCTGCTGGTCGACCGGATCACGGGCGATCTGAACGTGGCCTGGCTGGAGAGCCTCTGCGCCGACGTGGCCCGGATGAAGGCGCGCGGGACGGATGTGGTGCTGGTGTCGTCCGGCTCCATCGCGCTGGGACGGGGCCGGCTGGGACTTGGCGCCGGTGCGCTGCCGCTGGAGCAGGCCCAGGCGGCGGCGGCGGCAGGGCAGATCCGCCTCGCCCGCGCCTATGAGGAGGCGCTGGCGCCCCACGGGCTGACCGCCGCGCAGATCCTGCTGACCCTGGACGACACCGCGAACCGGCGCCGCTATCTCAATGCGCGTGCGACGCTGGCCACGCTGCTGGGCCTTGGCGCGGTGCCTATCGTGAACGAGAACGACACCGTCGCGACCGATGAGATCCGCTTTGGAGACAACGACCGGCTTGCCGCGCAGATCGCGGTGACGGTGGGGGCGGATCAACTGGTGCTGCTGTCGGATGTGGACGGGCTCTATACCGCGAACCCGCAGATCGACCCGGCCGCGCAACATCTGCCGGTGGTCGAGGCGATCACGCCCGAGATCGAGGCGATGGCCGGCGGTGCCGCATCGCCGCATTCCAAGGGCGGGATGCGGACCAAGATCATGGCCGCACGGACGGCGACCGCGGCGGGCTGCGCGCTGGCCATCACCGGCGGCGCGCCGCTGAACCCGCTGCGGCGGCTGGAGGACGGGGCGCGGGCCACGTGGATCCTGCCGCAGACCGACCCCCGGACCGCGCGCAAGGCCTGGATCGCGGCGATGAAGCCCAGCGGCACGCTCATGGTCGACGCAGGTGCCGCGCGGGCGCTGGCGCAGGGCAAGTCGCTTTTGCCCGCCGGGGTGACGGCGGTGGAGGGACGCTTTGACCGGGGCGACCCTGTGTCTATCGCCGGCGCGGACGGCGCGGTTCTCGGCTTCGGCCTTGCGCGCTATACGGCGGCGGAGGCCCGCGCCATCGCCGGGCGACGCTCGGCCGAGATCGAGGCGGTGCTGGGCTATCCGGGACGCGCCGCGCTGGTCCACCGGGACGACATGGCCCTGTGACGGGCGGCAGCGGCTCTGCTATAGCGGCGCAGAGGAGGTCCGCGATGAAGGATCACAACGATATCGACGCCGTCATGGCCGGAATCGGGCGCCGCGCCCGTGCGGCCGCGACGGTGCTCTCCACCGCCGCGCCGCAGGCCAAGCGTGCCGCCCTGGAGCACGCCGCCGACCGGTTGACCGCGCGTATGGCGGACATCCTGGAGGCCAATTCGCAAGACATGGACGCCGGGCGGGACAAGGGTCTGACGCCGGCCATGCTGGACCGGCTGCTGCTCGACCGCGGACGGGTCGAGGCGATCGCCGCCTCGCTCCGGGCGGTCGCCGTGCAGGAGGATCCAGTCGGCCAGGTCATCGCCGAATGGGAGCGTCCGAACGGCCTGACGATCCAGCGCGTCCGAACGCCTCTGGGCGTGGTCGGCGTGATCTACGAAAGCCGTCCGAACGTGACCGCCGATGCCGGAGCGCTCTGCCTGAAATCGGGAAATGCGGTGATCCTCCGCGGCGGGTCGGAGAGCTTTCACAGCTCTGCCGCGATCCACGCCTGCCTGGTCGAGGGGCTGTCCCACGCGGGTCTGCCGCAGGACGCGATCCAGCGCGTGCCCACCCGCGACCGCGCCGCAGTGGCACAGATGCTGACCATGACCGACAGCATCGACGTGATCGTGCCCCGTGGCGGCAAGGGGCTCGTCGGCCTGATCCAGCGCGACGCAAGGGTTCCGGTCTTCGCCCACCTGGAGGGGATCGTGCATGTCTATATCGATACCGCCGCGGACCCGGAGGTGGCGCTGAAGGTGGTCGTCAACGCCAAGACACGGCGCACCGGCATCTGCGGCGCGGCCGAATGCCTGCTGGTTCACAAGGACGTGGCCGACACGATCGGTCAGGGCGTCATCCGCGCGTTGATCGACAGGGGCGTCGAGGTCCGTGCCGACGCGACCCTGGCCGCGATCGGTGGCACCACAGCGGCCTCCGAAGACGACTGGGGACGGGAATATCTGGACAGCATCATCGCCGCCCGGACAGTCGAGAATATGGACGCCGCCATCGCCCATATCCGCCGCTACGGATCGGACCACACCGACTGCATCGTGACCGCCGATCCGGTCGCGGCGGAGCGGTTCCTGAACGAGGTCGACAGCGCCATCGTCATGCTCAACGCCTCGACCCAGTTCGCGGATGGCGGTGAGTTCGGGATGGGCGCAGAGATCGGCATCGCCACGGGACGGCTCCATGCGCGGGGCCCGGTGGGGGCCGAACAGCTCACGTCGTTCAAGTACAAGGTCCGGGGCGACGGCGCCGTCAGGACGTGATGCACCGTCTCAGGCGGTGAACTCCAGGCGCTGCGCCCCCTTCGACACCGTGATGCGGCGGTCCAGATCCGATGCGGCCATGCGGGCCAGGGGCAGATGGATCTCTGACGCGCCGGGCAGGGGGCCGGCGGGGTCGCGCAAATGGTCGAGCAGCGACAGGTCCTCCCGCATCCGGGGCGCGGTCAGGACGACATTGACGCGGTTCTGCGCCGTGACCACGCGCACGTCGCCGCCAAAGGGAAGGCAGCTTTCGGCGACCAGCAGCAGCAGGATGGCAAGCTTGCCCTCGCGGCGGGGCAATTGCTCCGGGGGCGACCATTCGACCCGCATCCGCCGGTCCGCCCCCACCGTACGCGCGACGGTCAAAAGCTCGGACCGGGACAGCATCTGGCCGGGTTCCGCCGCGCCGAAGGCGATGCGGAACATTCGCACCCGCGTGTTGGCGGCGGTCACCGAATCCGAGATCAGGGACATTTCCGCACTGTCGCCCATGCCCGACATCTGCAACAATTCCACCCCGTTGCCGATTGCGCCGAGCGGGCTGATAAGATCGTGACAGATCCTTGACCCCAGAAGGGCGTTGAGTTGCGCGGATTCTGTCTGTGTCATGGGCGGACCTCCGGAGGGGATAGGGATATGTCTGAGATGAACGCGCTGCTCGAACCGGGTATGATCGTGCGCCATCCCGACCGGCCCGACTGGGGGGACGGGCAGGTCCAGTCCAATATCGGCGGCATCGTCACGGTCATGTTCCGGGATGCGGGCAAGGTGGTCATCGACGGTCGGCGCATCGAACTGATCCCGGTGTTCTGATCCACGTCTCTGGACGTTTCCGCACTACAGTGGAAACGGTAAAGATTCTGTCAACCGTTCCGGGCATCCGGTGCGGTTGCCTCCCCCTCGGGCGCGTCCTAGAGACCTTTCCATGAGTGTCGGCAGCCCTCGACCATGACCGAGCCCGCGTTTTCCGTGTCGATGGCGGCGGACGACGCCGATGTGGCCGCAGCGCAACGGCTGCGCTACCGGGTCTTCGTCGAGGAACTGGGCGGCGACGGTCCGCTGGTGGACCATCGGGCGCGCCGCGAGCGCGATCCCTTCGACCCGGTCTGCCGGCATCTGGTCCTGCGCGACATGACGCGGCCAGAGGGCGACCGGGTGGTGGGCGCCTACCGGCTGCTGGACCAGGCCGGCGCTGCCAGGATCGGTCGCTTCTACAGTGAGGACGAATACGACCTGTCCGCGCTCCGGACCTCGGGGCGGCGGCTGCTGGAACTCGGCCGGTCCTGCCTCCACCCGGAGTATCGCGGCGGGTTGGCCATGTACCACCTGTGGAACGCGCTGGCCGAGGTCATCCGGGCCGACGGCATCGACATCCTCTTCGGCGTGGCGTCGTTCCACGGCACGGATGTCACGCGCCTGGCCGGCCCGCTGTCGATCCTGCACCACCGCCACCGGGCGCCGGCCGCGTTGCGTCCCGTCGCCCGGCCCCCCCAGGGCATCGCGATGGATCTTCTGGCAGAGGACCGCATCGACCGGCCGGCCGCGATGCGCCGGATGCCGGCACTGATCAAGGCGTATCTGCGCCTGGGCGGCACGGTCGGGCAGGGGGCCTGGGTGGACCATCAGTTCAACACCACCGACATCTGCCTTCTGGTCGAGACGGACAGGCTGACGGATCGCGGCCGCGCGATCTACGCCAGACCGCGGCCGTGACGACCTGGCGTGCGCAGACCCCGCCCAAGGCACCCCGGATCGGTGCCGCCGGATGGGCGCGGACGGTCCTGCGCGGCGTGCCGCTGGCGGTCTGGATCTTCGGGATGCTGGGGCTCCACATGCTGCTGCGGCTGGTCGAGCGCCCGCTTTTCGGCGAGCGGCGGCCGGTGACGCCGTGGATCACGGTGGCGGTGTGCCGCGGCGCTCTGGCCATCATGGGCATGGGTCGCGCCGTGCGCGGTCCACGCATGTCGGGGCCGGGCGCGATGGTGGCCAATCATGGATCGTGGCTCGACATCTTCGCGCTGAACGCCTGCGAGCCGCTGTATTTCGTCTCCAAGGCAGAGGTCGCGGGCTGGCCGGGGATCGGCCTTCTGGCGCGGGCGACGGGGACGGTGTTCATCCGCCGCGACAGGCGGGAGGCGGGGGCGCAGCAGAAGGTCCTGGCGCGCCGGCTGGGCCTTGGTCACCGGTTGCTGGTCTTTCCGGAGGGCACTTCGACGGATACCCTCCGCGTGCTGCCCTTCAAGGCCACGCTCTTCGGCGCGTTCGTCTCCGATGGCCTGCGCGACACGCTGTCGGTGCAGCCGATCACGGTCGTCTATCATCCGCCCAAAGGTGCGGAGCCGCAATTCTACGGCTGGTGGGGCGACATGGAGTTCGCACCCCACTTGATCAAGCTGCTGGCGCGCCCGGGGCACGGCCGGGTAGAGGTGATCCGCCATGCGCCCATAGCCGTGTCCAGCATGTCCGACCGCAAGGCGTTGGCGCAGCGGGCGGAGGAGACGGTGCGCGCAGGACTTGAGTCGGCGCGGCCAGAGGCCGTCGGGCACGGGTAGAGCGCGGCTGCTATCAGGCGCGGCGCGATCCGTTTGCGCGAATGCTGCGGCTCGGACAGCTTCGCGACGAGCGCGGCGGTGCCGGCGTCGATATGCGCCGGGCGGGATGCGCGCGGGCGCGGCCGAGGATGAGAGGAAGTCATCGAAACTGTCGGGCGACTGGCGGCGGAGCGCCCCCAATCGCGCATCGCGGGCGTGATGTGGCCCGCGGCGGTTGCCGCGTCCACGCGGGCCTCGGCCTCGTGGACGGACATGCGGGCGGACCGGTCGGGATGGGCGCGCATCCGCTCGGCGACGGCTGCGGCGGGCACGGAGCGGGCCGGGTCGGGAGCGGCGCGGTTCTCGGCTGTCATCCCGTCCAGGGCGGCGCGGATCGCGTCGATGCCTGCATCCCCGGGCCGAGGGCGGCGGCGATCCGGGCGCGGCCGGTCGGTCGGGTCCCGGGGTCCATGGCGGTCTTTCGGCGGGACTGGGCGGTGCGGTCGAGGGTCGTCGCGCGGACCAGACCCGCGCCCTCGACGCGCGGGATCTTGCCGTCGGGGCGTGGGTGGAGACGGGGCTCGGGCAGCGGTCCTCCCGCGCGGAGATCGTCGCGCGCGCCCGCGCCGTCCGCCCGTCGCGGCCCCGGAGCCCGTCCGGCCCGGCGACCGGTTCCCCGATCCAGCCCGCGGCCGGGACCGGCCCGTTCTTGCGAAGCGCGAGGTGGACCGAGGGGTGCGCATGGTCCACGGACGGGTCCACACCCCGGTCGCGGGTGCGCCGGATGACCGCGGCCGGATCGTCCGTCCGGTCGCGCCGCCCGGCACGGCTTGCCGGAGCGATGTTCGCGCCGGTGCTCCTCGGGCGTTGTGGCGGGCGGCTTGAACGGAGTGTTTCGGGGGCGTTGAACATCCCCTTCAAGGGCGGATGCAAGAGCGGCGCGAGCGGTGGCCAGCGCGGCTGCGGCCTCATCCAGAGCGGCGAGGGCCTTAGTCATCGGATCGGGCGTATCGGTCACGTCTTGGCTCTATTGGTAGGGCGGCACGGGAGACGCGCCGACCGGGATGAGGTGGACGGGCCGGGTCCGCGCCGTGCCGTCCGGCAGGCGCTGCGCTTGGCGGATGGCGGTCCGGCCGGCCATGGTCGGCCCGCCGGGAACGGCGTCACGACCGGCTCGGCCGTCGCCTTGCGGGGGTGGAACCGGATCCACCCGACCCCGACCCCGGCCCCGGCATCGCGGGCGCGGTCCTCCATCTCCCGCCGGTCTCGGTCATCTCGGTATCGAGGATGTGCAGCGCGCCGTCTTCCAGCTCCGGCGGGACGACCACGGTGTTCGGCGGGACGCCCGGGATGCGGCCCTTGCCGCGCGGGCGCCTCATCGCGGTGCGGGCGGAGACCTCGTTCCGGACCCGTGCGCGGGGCCTTCGAGGCGAAGCCGAGATGCCACGGGCCGAAGCCCGCATGCACCCGCGCGCGGACGCCGCAGAGGAATTCGCCGGTCATGAAGACATGCGCATCGCCGGGGCGGTTGATCGCGTCGAACCCGTCCCGGTCGAGCCGTGGATCCGGTCACACCCGCCATGTGAACGCGCGTCGCGCGGGGCGTGCTCTTCCGACAGGTCGAGCTTGCCTCTGGCGACATGCAGCAGCGCGATCTGCCGCCTGGTGATGCTCATGGCGCGGCCTTTCGGCACGTCGCGCCCGGCGAAGAGCCCGTCATCAGCCTGCTTCAGAATGAACGCAATCTGCTGTTCGCTGAACCTCGATTTCTTCGTCGATCTTACTCGTTCTGCCTGCCGGCGACATTACGAGAATTTTCCCAGTTTCAGCGGTCCAGTTTTCCGGAAGCAGCTCAGACAGGGCGCGGAACGCGCCGGGCGAGCTTCGGAAGCTTTGTCCGCAGTGTGAGAAGCGCAAGATCGCCCGCGAGAACCGGCTTGCCGCCAGCCTCTTCGATAAGGCCGCGCAGTCATTCCGCACCTTCGGGCGCGAGCGCCTGCGCCCGTCAACCATCAGAGTCAGGCCGAGCGACAATTCAGTGTCGCAGGCGAGTTCCGTGCGGATGCGGGCCAGGCTCTTGCCGATGGAATTGCCGCCGGTGATCGCGCGATACACCACTTCGGCAACGCCGGTGGGTTCTCCCTCTCCCGCGGCGGCCGAGAAGGACAAGCTCTTCCCCGTTTCCCTTGCGGAAGCGACGAACCGCCATGGTCTTTTCGCAGCCCGGAACCCCGGCGATCGTTGCCAAGGTGACGCCCCCGCTCGTGGGACAGTTGCGCCAGCGAACGCATGATGCGTCGAGCGGTCGGGGTGTTGACGAAGTCACCGGGCACGCCCCGGATCGGCAGGCTGAATTGTCCACGGGGTCGCGACACACCAGGTGCACGCGCTCGGCCGGGCGCCTTCGCAGCCTCAGCCCAGCGCGGCCGCGAAGGCGCCGCGGTAGATCGCGCTCAGCTCCGCCAGGGGCGCGGAGGCCCGGCCCAGGGTCACGGTATCGCCGCCGAACCGACCCACGGTGCGAACCGGCACGCCGGCCTTGGCGGCGGCGGTCATCAACGCCTCGGCCGCGTCGAACGGACAGGCAAGCAGATAGCGGGCCTGGTCCTCACCGAAGAGCGATGCGGTGCGTTTCTTCTTGTCGATGGTCACGCCGATCCCGGCGGCCTCGGCCATCTCGAAGGCGGCCAGCGCCAGGCCGCCGTCGGACAGATCCGTGGCCGCATTCACCAGCCCGCGATTGCGCAGCACGAACTCACCGTGGCGCCGCTCGGCCCGGAGGTCCACCGGCGGAGGGGGACCGTCGCGGCGGCCGAAGGCGATGTCCAGCAGCGCCGAGCGGCCCAGATGGCCATGCGTCTTGCCGACCACCAGCGCCAGATCGCCGTCGCGGGGCAGGCCCGGGATCATCTGGGAGACGTCCTCGATCAGGCCGACGGCACCGATGGTAGGAGTGGGCAGGATGCCCGAGCCGTCGGTCTCGTTGTAGAGCGACACGTTGCCCGACACGATCGGCATGTCCAGCGCCGCGCAGGCCGCGGCGATCCCCTTTATGGCGCCGACGAACTGACCCATGATTTCCGGCTTCTCCGGGTTGCCGAAATTCATGTTATCCGTCGCGGCCAACGGCCAGGCACCCACGGAAACGAGGTTGCGGTAGGCCTCGGCCACGGCCTGTTTGCCGCCCTCGCGCGGGTCGGCGACCACGTAGCGGGGCGTCACGTCGGAGGTGAAGGCCAGCGCCTTGGCGGTGCCGTGGACGCGGATCACCCCGGCGCCCAGGCCCGGCGCCCGGATCGTGTCGGCCATCACCTGGCTGTCGTATTGCTCATAGACCCAGTGGCGGGAGGCGTGGGCGGGGTGGGAAATCAGCGCCTTGAGCCCTTCGATCGGGTCGATCTTCGGCGCGTTCTCCAGCGGGGCGGGGGCCGGGGTCTCCACCCAGGGGCGGTCGTATTCCGGGGCCGCGCCCGACAGGGTGGAAAGCGGCAGGTTGGCCATTTCCGTGCCGCCGTGGAGGACGATGAAACGATCCTCGGGGATGGTCTCACCCACGATGGCGAAGTCGAGATCCCATTTGTCGAACACCGCGCGGGCGGTCGCCTCCTTGGCCGGGTCGAGCACCATGAGCATCCGTTCCTGGGATTCGCTCAGCATCATCTCATAGGCCGTCATGCCCGGCTCTCGCTGGGGCACGGCGTCCAGATCGAGCCGCACGCCCAGGCCGCCCTTGTCGCCCATCTCCACCGCCGAGCAGGTCAGACCGGCCGCGCCCATGTCCTGGATGGCGACCACGGCGCCGGTGGCCATGAGCTCAAGGCAGGCCTCCATCAACCGCTTTTCTGTGAACGGATCGCCGACCTGCACGGTGGGGCGCTTGTCCTCTATGGTGTCGTCGAATTCGGCAGAGGCCATGGTGGCGCCGCCGACCCCGTCGCGGCCGGTCCTGGCGCCCAGATAGACCACCGGCAGGCCGACGCCGGAGGCGGCCGAATAGAAGATCCGGTCCGCGTCGGCGAGCCCTGCGGCGAAGGCGTTGACCAGGCAATTGCCGTTGTAGGACGGATCGAACCGGATCTCTCCGCCCACGGTGGGCACGCCGAAGGCGTTGCCGTAGCCGCCGATGCCGTCCACCACGCCATGGACGAGCTGTCGCGTCCTGGGGTGCGACACGTCTCCGAAGCTCAGCGCGTTCATGGCGGCGATGGGACGCGCCCCCATGGTGAACACGTCGCGCAGGATACCGCCCACGCCGGTCGCGGCGCCCTGGTACGGCTCGATATAGGAGGGGTGGTTGTGGCTCTCCATCTTGAAGATCACTGCCTGCCCGTCGCCGATATCCACCACGCCGGCGTTCTCTCCGGGGCCGCAGATGACCTGAGGGCCGGTCGTGGGCAAGGTGCGGAGCCATTTCTTCGAGGATTTGTACGAGCAGTGCTCGTTCCACATCGCCGAGAAGATCCCGAGCTCGGTAAAGGTCGGGCTACGGCCGATGATCTCCAGGATCCGCGCGTATTCGTCCGGTTTCAGCCCGTGCGCGGCGACGAGGTCTTCGGTGATCTGCGGCTCGGTCATTCTGTCCCCCGGTGGATTGCCGCGGGTCTTAGTGCATCGGCGAAGGCTGGGGAAGGGCGGGGCCGTCGGTGCGGGTTCCGCGGGCCTGTGGTCCGGTCGGCCTGCGGTGCGGCGGGCCGGGTGCCTGCTCCGCAGGTTTGGATGATAGATCCCGAAGTTTTGGATCATCGTCTTCCAGACCTTGGCGACCTGTAGAACGTTTGACCTGCCACGGGATTTGTTCTCCACCGTTGATGAGAGTCCGGCCCGCTCAAGGACGGACAATGGAGCGAACGAGAGTCACGGACGAACGGATCGTCGGCATACCGGCCGGCCGCGAAGCTGGCGCGACGTTCGCTGACCCGTGCCGCAAGCACGGCATGTCGGAAGGCGCCTTTTGCAACTGGAAGGCCAGGTCCGGTGGCCTGACGGCGTCGGAAGCCAGGCGGCGGAAGGCGCCCGGGGATGAGAACGCGACGTTGAAGAAGCTGCTGGCCGGGCAGATGCTGGGCTTGGCGGCGATGAAGGAGCTGGTTTCAAGAAAGCGGTGGCGCCTGCCGTCACGCGCGAGGCGGTCGCGCATCCGGGCTCTCGGAACGGCGGGCGTGCCGGATGGCCGGGGCGGATCGCAAGACGGTCCGCGACGTGGCGCGGCGTGCTCCGGACACGGAGCCGCGCGGTCGGCTGCGGGACGTGGCGCATGAGCGCCGCCGGTTTGGCTGTCGGCGGCTCTTCGTCTCATTGCGCCGCGAGGGCGAGCCGTCCGGGATCTATCGGCTCTACCGCGAAGAGGGATCGACGGTGCGCGCACGGAAAGCCCGGCGCAAGGCCGTCGGAACACGGGCACCGATCCCGGTCGAGGCGCGGCCCCTCCCGTCGTTTGCCGCGCAAACGACTGCCGGTCGACGGGATCGCCGGATTTCGTGCGTGACCCGTTCGCCAATGGCCAGCGCTTCCGGGCGCTCGATGGGGTCGACGACGTCGCCCGTGAGTGTCTCGCCGCGATCCCGTCCGCCATCGGCCCCGGACCGGTGGCGGCCCGATGGCTCACCCTCGATCTCGGGGCGCCGTGCTGGCCGCCTCGATCGAGCGGCGCGGCAAGCCCGGCATGTCCAACGCCCAGATCATCAGCCACCTGCTTGCGCGTCAGCCCGCTGGTCAGCGCAATACGCACCGCATCCTGGCGGAATTCGTCCGTCCGTTTCAATCCCATAGTTCGTCTCCTTTGTTGCAGTAAATGCTATCAAAGGAGCGGCATCAAACCGCGACAGGTCCATGGCGACATGATGGCACCGGTGGTCTGTTCCTCGGCTAGAGCCTTGGGTGGATACGGCCGAGCAACACCGAGCCCGAACCGGACAATGGTCGTCTTTGTCAGGCCATGGGAGTGGAGGTAATCGAGAGCCTCCGGTGTCTTGTCGAGAAGGCGTTGCCCTGGCGTGCGAGTCTGCATTGATGGGCGCCGCGTCCGAACTCGGCGGACGCCGAGCTGCCTGCCGGGTGGTCCCGACCATCTGGAGCCTGGGCGATGCGCCGAGCAACTCGCCCAGGTAGGTGATCGCGGTGACGAGGTCGGCGCCCTTCACTTCCGTGGCGGCGTCGATGAGGCTTCCGTGTTGAAGCGCTCCACCCGGGTTGTAGTCGACGAAACGGCCCGCATATCGACCGCTGGTCTTGATCTGGCAGCTCTGCCCCTGACCCCCGCGGATATCGGCAAGACGATAGCTCTGGCTTGAGCGATCGAAGACGGCATCGCCACCGTAAAGATCCTTGAGAACCCGCGATATATTTGCCTCGTGCTTCAGCAGGTCCTTGATCTCTTCGACGTCGTAGCGGCGCGATGACATGGTCTGCATCGCCTCCGTTGTCGGGTGATCCGCATCGACGATGCGCGTGGCGCCCTCTGTTCGACATCGAACAGGAAGGCCGCCGCGCAGCCGAAGTTGCTGGTGGTCTTGATGATATGAGTTGCCATGATGTGGCGCACGGCATGTGGACCGTGAAGCTGGAGGCCTGAAATTGCTTCCGGCCAGTGGAGGGCGTCAGCGCGGACGGGCCGCGGCGCGCTCTTGCTCGGTCAGCGTGCGCGGCTCGACGACCGGAGCGCCGCTGTCGGAAAAGAACGGCCCGGCGCGATGGGCCCCCGCCAGCCGGCCCGCGATGGCGCGGGAGATGACCCCCAGCCCGGCGCGGGCCATGCCCTTTTGCTTGATCGGGCGGCGCGCGGCGTCGGTGAAGGCACGCGCGACGACCTTGCCGAAATCGGTCGTGCCGGGACGCAGGATCATGCCGACGAAGGGGATCGTGGATTTCGGCAGGGTGTTGGCGACGGGCGTGTTGCAGCAGGCCGCGTACCAGCGGAATATTCCCTTTGGGCCGAGGCGCAGAACGGCAAGGTTATCCGCCCCCTTCAGGATCCGGACCTGCGACGGAAGCGTCTGGAAGATGTGGCTGCCGCCGTCGCCATCCAGGACCGGGACGGGGGCCGACAGATGCCGTGCGAAGGTCTGACAATCCGCGCAGTAGCACACCACGCGGCTTCCCTGCGCATCGGGCGCGATCTGCCACGCGGTCCTGCCGCAGCCGCAGGAA
The DNA here is from genome assembly GCF_000743715.1 of Palleronia rufa. Classification (GTDB taxonomy): domain Bacteria; phylum Pseudomonadota; class Alphaproteobacteria; order Rhodobacterales; family Rhodobacteraceae; genus Palleronia; species Palleronia rufa. Next base: position 257,131 of record NZ_JQEY01000001.1, on the reverse strand, counting down.
AGGTGAACGGGTTCCGACATGGTGTCATCTCCGGTGCGTGCCGTCAGGGTACGCGATCGCGGGCCCTGGTGCAAAGTCCGTGCGTGCATTGGAGAGCGACGAAAAAAGGCCGGGCACGAGGCCCGGCCAGTCCAACAGGGAGGTAAGACGGCAGACTGGGTCGATGCCGTCTTGATGGGCAGATAGTCCCACGAAATGGGCGCTTCAAGAAAAAAGCCGGCAGCCGGGTGGAACGCAGCTATGCGCTGGGCGCATAGGCGCGCTTTTCCAGTTCGGACTTGCTGCGCTCTGTGTCGCTGAGTTCCTTCAGCACGAAGTCGCGGAAGGCGGCGATGCGCTTGGAGTGGCGCAGCTCTTCGGGATAAGCGAGGAACACGGGGATATTGCCGGATTCCACGTCCGGCAGCACCCGCTCCATCTTCGGGAAATCGGCCAGCAGGTAATCGGGCAGGACACCGATGCCCAGACCGGCCAGTACCCCCTGCAGCACGCCGAAATAGTTGTTCACGGTGAGGGTCGAGGGAATCCCGACGGCGTGCAGAGATTCGATGAACGTCTGCCCGGACGACACCTGATGCGAGGTCACCGCCTGACTGATGAGACAGTGCGACGCCAGATCCTCGACCCGGGCGGGACGGCCGTGGATGTCGAGATAACCGGGCAGGGCATAGAGCCGCATCTTGACGGTGTTGAGCCGCTTGCGCACCAGATCGGCCTGGCTCGGCTCCTTCATGCGGATCGCCACGTCCGCCTCGCGCATGGGCAGGTTCAGCACGCGCTCTTCGAGCATCAAGTCGATCTTGAGGTCGGGATACTGATCGTAGAGCTTTCGCAGGCGCGGCATCAGCCACAGGGTGCCGAAGCCGGTGGTCGTTGTCACGCGCAACTCTCCGAACACCTCGTCCCGGCTGTCGCGAATACGTGCGGCGGCGGTGTCGAGCCGACGGTTCATGGCCTTGGTGGCGTCGTGCAGAAGCTCTCCCGGCTCGGTCAGGATCAGTCCGCGGGCGTGGCGGTGGAAGAGAACCGTCTGCAGCGACTCCTCCAACGCGCGGATCTGCCGGCTGACGGCCGACTGGCTCAGATGCAGCTTCTCACCCGCGGCGGTCAGCGAACCTGCCTCCGCGACCGCGTGAAACACTCTCAGTTTGTCCCAGTCCATGGGCCCTCCGACGATAGATATGCCTGCGAGATAGACAAATTGGGGTGTATCGGCGCCGGTGAAAGGTCAATGCGCGGCATTTGTGAATTGCGGCGGTTCCGTGAGGAGCTAGATTACCACAAATCCAGCGAGGAGCCGAAAAATGTCGCGTCAGGATGTCCGGTTGTCCGATCGGTACGATCTGGAGGCGTCTCCGGTGCTGTTGAACGGCACGCAGGCGCTGGTTCGGCTGATGCTGATGCAGAAGGAGCGGGACCGCCGCGCCGGGCTGAACACCGCCGGTTACGTCACCGGCTATCGCGGCTCTCCGCTGGGTGCGGTCGACTTGCAGATGGCCAAGGCATCGGAGCTTCTGTCGAAGAACGACGTGATCTTCCAGCCCGGCCTGAATGAGGATCTGTCGGCCACCGCGATCTGGGGCACGCAGCAGGCGGGACTCAGGGGGGACGGCACGCATGACGGCGTCTTCTCCCTGTGGTACGGCAAGGGTCCCGGCGTGGACCGCTCCGGCGACGTGATGCGCCACGCCAACATGGCCGGTTCGGCGCGGTTCGGCGGCGCGATCATGGCCATGGGGGACGACCACACTGGCGAAAGCTCGACCGTCTGCCACCAGTCCGACTGGGCCATGGTGGACGCCTACATGCCGGTGCTCAGTCCCGCGGGCGTGCAGGAGATCCTGGATTACGGACTATACGGGTTCGCCATGTCGCGCTTTGCCGGTGTCTGGGCAGGGCTGAAGCTGATGAAGGACACGGTGGAGGTCACGTCCGTGGTGGACGGGCGGCCCGACCGCATGTCTTTCGTCACGCCGGAGTTCCCGATGCCCGAGGACGGGCTGAACATCCGGCTGGGCGATCACTGGGTCGCCCAGGAGGCGCGGATGATCGACCACAAGCGCTTCGCGGCCGAGGCGTTTTCCCGCGCCAACGGCATGGACCGGCGCGTGTGGGGCAAGCCGGGGGCCAAGATCGGCTTCGTGGCGGCGGGCAAGAACTGGCTCGATCTGGTCCATGCCCTGTCGCTTCTGGGGATCGACGCGGACCGGGCGGTGGATCTGGGAATCACCACCTACAAGATCGGCCAGACCTTTCCGCTGGACATGTCGGGGTTTCACGACTGGGCGGACGATCTGGAACTGATCGTGGTGGTCGAGGAAAAGCGCAAGCTGATCGAGGTGCAGATCAAGGAGGCGATCTTCGACGACCGGCAGGGGCGGCGGGTCTATGGCTGGTACAAGGGCGGGGCCGGGCGGCTCCACCGCGAGGAGCTGTTCCCGACCCGCATGGCGCTGGACCCGGTGCTGATCGCCGAACGGCTGGGCGAGATCCTGATCGAGGAGGGCCGCGGGAACGAGGATCTGAAGTGCCGTCTGCGGCGGCTCGCCGACAGCCGCCGCGCCGACAATGCCGAAGAGATCGCGGTGCGCACGCCCTATTTCTGCGCCGGGTGCCCGCACAATACCTCGACGAAGCTGCCGGAGGGATCGCGCGCCTATGCCGGGATCGGCTGTCACATCATGGCGATGTGGATGGACCGCGAGACGTCGAACTACACCCACATGGGGGCGGAGGGGGCGAACTGGATCGGAGAGGGACGCTTTTCCACCACCGGACACGTGTTCCAGAACATCGGCGACGGGACCTACAACCATTCGGGCCTGCTGGCGATCCGCGCGGCGATCGCGGCGGGTGCCACGATGACCTACAAGATCCTCTATAACGATGCCGTGGCGATGACAGGCGGGCAGGCAAACGAAGGCGGGCTTGGCCCCGACCGCATTGCCCATGAGCTGCGCGCCATGGGTGTGAAGGCCATAGAGGTCGTCTACGACCCCAAGGAGGAACCGCTCCGCGACGGCTTTCCCAAGGGCGTCGGCTGGCACGAGCGCGACGCGCTGCCGGACGTCATGGAACGGATGACGAAGGTCGCCGGCGTCTCGGCCATCATCTACGTGCAGACCTGTGCGGCGGAAAAACGGCGCCGTCGCAAGCGCGGGCAGTTTCCGGACCCCGACAGGCGGATCTTCATCAACACCGACGTCTGCGAGGGCTGCGGCGATTGCGGGGTGCAATCGAACTGCGTCGCCATCGTCCCGGTCGAAACGGAACTGGGCCGCAAGCGCGCCATCGACCAGAGCCAGTGCAACAAGGACTATTCCTGCCTCAAGGGGTTCTGCCCGTCCTTCGTGACCGTCGAGGGCGCCGAGATCCGCAAGGAGGCGACGACACGGCTGGAGGTGGGCGATCTGCCGGATCCGGAGTTGCCGCGGATCGACGGCACTTGGAACGTGGTCATCACCGGGGTCGGCGGCACGGGGGTCGTGACCATCGGCGCTGTGCTGGCGATGGCCGCGCATCTGGATGGGCGCGGGGCCGGCATGATGGAGATGGCCGGTCTGGCGCAGAAGGGCGGGGCGGTCCACGTGCATTGCCGGATCGGAGCCGCGCCCGGCGACATCTCTGCCATCCGCGTGGCGTCCGGAGAGGCCGATGCCATCGTCGGCGGCGATCTGGTTGTCAGCGCCGGGGCCAAGACCTTGGGACTGATGGCCGGGGGCCGCACCGGCGCGGTGGTCAACAGCCATGAGATCGTCACCGGCGACTTCACGCGCGACACGGAGTTCCGCATTCCCACGCAGGATCTGACCCTGGCGCTGGAGCGGCGGGTCAAGGACCGGCTGACGCTCTTCGACGCGACCGAGCTGGCGCGGGCGGCCATGGGAGACACGATATTTTCCAACATGATCGTGTTCGGCGGGGCGTGGCAGGCGGGATTGCTGCCGGTGACGCGCGAGGCGATGGCCCGCGCCATCGAACTCAACGGCGCGGCGGTAGAGCGCAACCTGCGCGCCTTCGAGATCGGTCGCTGGGCGGTGCTGAACCCGACAGAGGCGGCCCGGGTCGCCCGGCCCGATGTGGTGGACAAGCCCAGATCCGCCGCCGAAAAGATCGCATTCCGAGAGCGCCACCTGATCGCCTATCAAGGCAAGCGACTGGCCCGGAGATACCGTCGCTTTCTGGACGGGATCGAGGACGAGAGCGTGCGCCTGGCGGTGGCCGAAGGCTATCACAAACTCCTGGCCTACAAGGACGAATACGAAGTCGGTCGGCTTTTGGCCCAGACCCGGGGAAAGGTGGCGGAGGCGTTCGGCGGCACCCATCAGCTGACCTACCACCTTGCGCCGCCGATCCTCGGCGGCGAGGTCGACGGCCGTCCGAGGAAACGCGCGTTCGGACCGTGGGTCGAACGGATCTATCCCCTGCTTGCCCGCGGGAAAGTCCTTCGCGGAACGCCGTTCGATCCGTTCGGGTATTCGGCAGAACGCCGGATGGAGCGCAAGCTGATCCGCCAGTACGAGGACGACATGAAAGAGGCGCTTCCGCACGCGTCCGACATGCCCGCGGCGGTCGAGGCCCTGGCGCGCCTGCCGTTGGACATTCGCGGCTTCGGTCCCGTCAAACAGGCGAATGCCGCCCGCGTCGCTGCAAGACGAGAGGAAATCCTGATGCAAATCCGGTCCGGCGATCTGCCCCATGCGCAGGCCGCCGAATAGGGCCACGGCGTTGGCTCCCCGTAAAGAAACCGCGGGCCCGCGCGGGTGGCGGCCCCGCGCCGATGGACTTTCTTTGGTGCGCCACCTATCGACTGTCGCCAGAGCCCTTGCGCGATCCTGCCCGCGGCTCGGAGGTCGACACGGAATGCGGAGCGCGCCATGGCCGTAGGGATTTTCGACAGCGGCCTTGGCGGGTTGACCGTGCTGAGCGCGCTGGAAAAACGCCTGCCGGACGTGCCCTTCGTGTATCTGGGCGACTCCGCCCATGCGCCCTATGGCGTGCGCGACGCCGACGACATCTTTGCGCTGACCTGCGCATCCGTGGAGCGGCTCTGGGCCGAGGGTTGCGATCTGGTCATCCTGGCCTGCAACACGGCCTCTGCCGCCGCTCTGCGCCGGATGCAGGAAACCTGGTTGCCCAAAGACAAGAGGGTGCTCGGCGTTTTCGTGCCGCTGATCGAGGCGCTGACAGAGCGGCAATGGGGCGACAACTCTCCCCCCCGGGAGGTCCGGGTGCGCAACGTGGCGCTGTTCGCCACGCCCGCCACGGTATCGAGCCGGGCGTTCCAGCGCGAACTGGCGTTTCGCGCCATCGGCGTGGATGTGGAGGCACAGGCCTGCGGCGGCGTCGTGGACGCGATCGAGGACGGCGACCAGATCCTGGCAGAGGCGCTGGTGCGCTCGCACGTGGATGCGCTGAAGCGCAAGATGCCGCATCCGCAGGCCGCGATCCTGGGCTGTACGCACTATCCGATGATGGAACAGACGTTTCAGGACGCGCTTGGCCCCGACGTGGAAGTGTATTCCCAGGCGAGCCTGGTGGCGGCATCGCTTGAGGACTATCTGCAGCGGCGCCCTGCCATGCGCGGTTCCGGCACTGCGGCGCGGTTCCTGACCACGGGCGATCCGCGACGGGTCTCTGATCACGCGACCCGGTTCCTGCGCCGCCAGATCACGTTCGAAAGGGCCTGAACGGCCAGACCCCTGCCCGGAGTGGCCCCCATGACCCAGACAATCGCGATCCTTGGCGCCTCAGGTTACACCGGTGCGGAGCTTGTCCGCATCATCGCCACGCATCCGTCGTTCCGGATCGCGGCCCTTTCGGGTGAGCGCAAGGCCGGGCAGGCGATGGGGGCCGTATTCCCGCATCTGCGCCATTTGGACCTGCCGGATCTGGCGAAGATCGAGGACATCGACTTTGCGCGTGTGGATCTGGTGTTTTGTGCGCTGCCCCATGCGACGTCGCAGACCGTGATCCGCGATCTGCCGCGTGATCTGAAGGTTGTCGACCTGTCGGCGGATTTCCGTCTGCGCGACGCGGCGGACTACGAAGCCTGGTACGGCGCGCCCCATGCCGCGACCGATCTGCAAAAGGACGCTGTCTACGGGCTGACCGAGTTCTATCGCAACGAGATCGCCGCCGCGCGGCTTGTGGCGGGCACGGGATGCAACGCGGCGGCCGGGCAGTTTGCGCTGCGGCCGCTGATTTCCGCCGGTGTGATCGATCTGGATGAGATCATCATGGATCTCAAATGCGGTGTTTCCGGAGCCGGGCGGTCGCTGAAGGAGAACCTGCTCCATGCCGAACTGTCCGAAGGCTATCAGGCCTATGCGGTCGGTGGGATCCACCGTCACCTGGGCGAGTTCGACCAGGAGTTCAGCAAACTTGCCGGGCGGCCCGTCAGGGTTCAGTTCACCCCGCATCTGGTGCCGGCGAACCGCGGCATCCTGGCGACCGTCTATCTGCGCGGCGACGCGATGGCGATCCACGCGGCACTGTCGGACACATATGCCGATGAGCCGTTCCTCCAGGTGCTGCCCCTGGGCGAAACCCCGTCCACGCGGCATGTCAGGGGATCGAACTTCTGCCATCTGGGCGTGGTGCAGGACCGGCGTGAGGGGCGGGCCATCGTGGTGGCCGCGCTTGACAATCTGACGAAAGGGTCATCCGGGCAGGCTGTTCAGAACGCCAACCTGATGCTAAACGTGCAGGAGACGGCGGGGCTGATGCTGGCGCCCGTTTTCCCGTGACAGCCAGGGGTCGAGCATGAAGGGTTTGAAGAAGAAGCGGCGCATACAGGTCATCGCCGTGGCCGCGGTCGCTCTGATCGCATCGACGGCGCTGATCGGGTACGCGATGCGCGACGGGATCAACTTCTTCCGCTCTCCCAGCCAGATCGCCGACACGCCCCCGGCGCCGTCCGAGGTGTTCCGTATCGGCGGACTCGTCGAGGAGGGGAGCCTTGCCCGTGGTCAGGGCGAGACGATCACCTTTCGCGTGACCGATGGCGCGGCCAGCGTGCCGGTGGCCTACGCGGGCGCGCTGCCGGATCTGTTCGCGGAAGGGCAGGGCATGGTGGGCACCGGGCGCCTCGTCGACGGACAGTTCATGGCTTCGGAGATCCTGGCCAAGCACGACGAATCCTACATGCCGAAAGAGGTTATCGACATCCTCAAGGAACAGGGCGTCTATGTGACACCGGACGCCGAGGTGTCGATGAATTAACGTCTCGGCCGGAGATTTCGGGCAGTTTTCCTGCGCCCGAAAGGACCGGCCCGATGACAGACGTCCGCAAGATCGCCGAAGAGATCATCGACAGGGAAGGCGGGTTCGTCAACGACCCCGACGATCCGGGCGGGGCCACGAATTTCGGCATCACCATCGGGACCATGCGCCGATTGGGCATCGACATGGACGGCGATGGCGACATCGACATCGCCGATGTGCGCAAGCTCGACCGCGCGACGGCGACCCGGATCATCCTGCGCCACTACTTCGAGGCGCCGGGAATTTCCCGGCTTCCGGAGGTCATCCAGGCCTCTGTCTTCGACATGTATGTCAATGCCGGGCGGAACGCGGTCAAGATCCTGCAGCGGCTTCTGAACGACATGGGTCAGCGACTGTCGGTCGACGGGGTGATCGGGCCGATCACCGCCGCCGCCGCTCAGGCCGCCTGGGCGGCGGCGCCGCGGCATCTGGCGGACGCCTACGGGATCGCCCGGCGCAACTACTACTACGGGCTGGGCGACACGAATCCGTCTCTGCGCAAGTACGCGCGTCGCCGGGACGGCGGCAAGGGCGGCTGGATCACCCGCGCCGAGACGTTCATCTCAAAGGGTTACCACCTGAGCCCGGCGGAGCATGCACGGAGGGTCTCGAAATGGGTCTGATCGACCGCGTGGTCGGGACCGTGTTCGGCAGCGGTGCGAATGTCGTGGTCGATACGGTCGGGGCGTTCCGAGAGAACGCCGAGAACGCGGCGGTCCGCGATGCGTCCCTGCGCGAGAATGCCCTGTCTGAATTTGCGGCGGAGTTTCAGAACCGCGATCGTGGTGCGTTCGACCGGTTCATGGACGGGATGAACCGGGTGCCGCGGCCGGCGATGGCGCTGGGCACGCTGGGGCTGTTCGTCGCCGCCATGGTCGATCCGGTCTGGTTCGGCGCGCGGATGGAAGGCATGGCGCTCGTTCCCGAACCGCTATGGTGGCTTCTGGGCGCGATCGTGTCGTTCTATTTCGGCGCGCGACACCAATCGAAAGGCCAGGAATTCCGCCGCGAACTGGCCGAGAGCGCCGTCATGGCCGCCCGCCGCAAATCGGCACGCGACGCATCTGCTCCAAGCGGACCCGGGCGCGGTTTTGCGGTGCCCGCATCCGATGCCGAACCCGGCAGGGGGGGCGGCGACAATCCCGCGCTGGACGCGTGGAGGCAGGGCGCAGATGGCCAGTGATCTGGTTCTGAAGCTGGTATCCGAGGACGGGCCCTGGGTTCTCCTGGTTTTTTACCTGCTCTGGCGAGATGCCCAGAAGGACGCCGCGACCCGCGAGGCGCTGAGCAAGAACACCGCGGTGCTGATCGAGATGGCGACCCTGCTGAGGACGCGGGTGAACACCCGGGGGTACATGCAATGATTTTGCGATGGCTGAGGGATCGCCTGACGGGCCGCAGGCTTCAGACGGAACTGGCCGCCAACCGCGCGGCGGCAGAGGCGCTGGACCGCGCCGTAAGGGAGATGTTTATCCGATGAGACTGGCAATCCTTGGCGGCGGCGCGCTCTTCGCCGCGTTTCTGGCGGGAAATGCGATCTGGGGGTTCTGGGCGGTCTATCAGATCGCCTATGGCGCATTCGTCCTGATGGCGGCGATGATCGCGGCGACGTTCTTCTGGCTCTGGCGCCGGCGGGCGACGCCGCTCGCGCTGGGCATGGTCATGTCCTGGGCAGGGGGCGCCTTCGTGATGGGCTGGTGGTGGCTATTCCGGATCCTGGGCCATCCGGCGGCCATGACCGAGCATCCGGCGCTGTTTGCCGGGCTGGCACTGTACCTGACCGGCACGGCGATGCATTTCTCGGTGATCGGCGCCAATCTTGGCTGGCCGCGGATCGGATGGGCGGTGCCGGTCGTGCTGGCGGCATCGGTGTCCCTGGCACTGGCCGCCGCGATATGACACATCGTCCGGGGCGGCGACGGATCGGCGGGCCAACCGTCTCGGGCCGCGGGATCCGCATTGTTTCCTATGTTCGGCGGAGCGGCGCGGCCGGGGATTGCGTGCCAGTGCGCTGAGTGTCTACTGCGCCCTGTCGGCGTGCGAAAGAACAGGTGCCGGATACGGCATAGCCCCCGCCGCGCCACGTGCGGCTATTCATGGCGGGCGCGCGTTCGGGGCTGCCAGCCGCTCCTGACGGAGCGTCGCGGCTTTCGTCGGCGCATCACCTCTGTCACAGTCGCACCCGACCCCGACCGGACGCAGCTGACAAAAGGCCAGACCCCATGGATTACGACGTCATCCGCTTCGACATCGCACAGGACGTGGCGGTGCTGACCCTGAACCGCCCTGACCGCAAGAACGCGCTCAATTCTCAGATGCGCGCAGAGATCACCCATGCCGTGAAGGACGCGGGGCACCGCGCACGGGTGCTGGTGCTGACCGGCGCGGGGGACGCGTTCTGTTCGGGTCAGGACCTTGCCGATGGCGGCAACGCGGCCAGCATGGATCTGGAGCGCGTGCTGCGCGATGAATACGAGCCGATGCTTCAGGCCCTGGTAGAGTGCCCCGTGCCCACCATTGCCGCGGTGCGAGGTGCTGCGGCGGGTGCGGGCGCGAACCTTGCCCTTGGCGCCGACGTGGTCATCGCGTCCGATACGGGCGTGTTCCTTCAGGCCTTCACGCGGATCGGGCTTATTCCGGATGCGGGCGGCACCTATTGGCTGCCGCGCCAGATCGGGCTGGCCAAGGCCATGGGGGCCGCTCTCTTCGCGGAACCGATCCCGGCCCGGACGGCCGCCGACTGGGGGATGATCTGGGAATGCGTGCCCGATGCGGAGTTCGACGCGCATTGGAAGGCCCGGGCGGCACAACTCGCCAAGGGTCCGACGGAGGCTTATCGCGGCGTCAAGGAGAGCCTCCGCGCCAGCTTTCAGAACGGTCTGGCCGAGCAACTGGCGCTGGAGGCGCAGATCCAGGGGCGCATGGGTCGGACCCGCGACTTCCGGGAAGGCGTGCTGGCGTTCCTGGAAAAACGCATGGCGAACTATCAGGGCCGCTGACAAGGTTAGATAGGTCATGCGCGGGGCGATGGACGCCCTGCGGACGGTCGCGCCCGTCCGGCGCCGCCGGGTTCGCAAAGGCCGGGGCAGGCAACCCGTCGCCGGGAAAACGCTCGATCCGGCCTCAGGTTTCGCGGACGTAGACAGCCTGGTGCTGCAGGTTGACCCAACCGTAGCTGGTCAGAAAGGCGATATCGGCGGCATCGCGGCCCACCCCGATGATCGCCACGCGGTCAGGGCGGCTCATCCCCGTGGGGTCCACCAGGTGCCAGCCGCCGTCCAGCCAGACCTGCACGACGGCGTGGAAATCCGGTGGCGTTACGTCGGGCCCGTAGCAGGAGACCATGCGGGCCGGGATCGCCTTGGCCCGGGCCAGGGCGATCAGCACATGGGCGAAGTCGCGGCAGATCCCACGCCGCTCGACAAAGGTGCCGATGGCGGTTGTCGTCGGACCGGAGGAACCGGAGACATAGGCGAAACGCGTGCGGATCCATTCCGCCATTTCGTGAACCGCCGCACCGCCCGCCACATGGCCGAAATCGGCGTTGACGAAGCTCTGGAACTCGTCGGACTGGCAGTAGCGGGACGCCATGAGGTAGCGCACGGCCTCATGGGGCAGTCGATGCACAGGCTCCGCCGAAAGGGTGCGTAGGTCGGGCGCGGCGCGGTCGATCTCTATTTCCGTGGTGTAGCGGACCCGCAAGCCACCGTGGCAGGTCAACCAGACGCGGGTGCCGACGCCGTCCTCGGCCGCGATGCGCGATGCGGCGCCGGTCCGCCCGGTATCCAGCGTCTCGGACAGGATCCGCTGGTCCGGCAGGGCGGCACACTCGATCTGCATCAGGATGTCAGTCTCCTGTTCCATGCCGTAGTCGAGCTCGGCCGTGATGTTGAGCTTCATGGGGACGCTTTCGGTTTGGGGATGCACGGACGCTGTGCGCGGCCGCAGGTCATGGGTGAGGAACGCGAAGCTGCACCATTGGTTCATCGCATGACAGACCAAAGGAGTCATCCATGACCGATACCGACATCTTGTTTTCCCCGGTGACGATGGGGGCGGTTGAGCTGCCCAACCGGGTGCTGATGGCGCCGCTGACCCGAAACCGGGCGCATCCCGACGGCACGCCGTGGGAGGTCGCACAGACCTACTACGCCCAGCGGGCGAGCGCGGGCATGATCGTGACGGAGGCGACCCAGGTCACGCCCTATGGGAAGGGCTACGTCGGCACGCCCGGGATCCACGATCCGTCCCATGTCGCGGCGTGGAAGGAGATCACCGATGCCGTCCACGCCGAGGGCGGGCGGATCTATCTCCAGCTTTGGCATGTGGGCCGCATCAGCCATGTGTCCCTGTTGCCCGACGGAGCGACGCCGCAGGCGCCATCGGCCATCCGCGCGGACCAAAAGACCTTCACCGCCAACGGGTTCGAGGACTGCTCGGAACCCCACGCCATGACCGTCGAGGAAATCGGCGAGGTCGTCGAGGCCTACCGCACCGGCGCGAGGAACGCCAAGGACGCGGGGTTCGACGGGGTCGAGGTCCATGCCGCGAACGGCTATCTGATCGACCAGTTCCTGCAGGACAGCACCAACCGCCGCGACGATGCCTATGGCGGCTCGATCGAGAACCGGATGCGTTTCCTGCGCGAGGTGCTGGATGCCGTGACAAGCGTCTGGGAGCGCGACCGCGTGGGCATCCGTCTGTCGCCGCTGGGACAGGCCAACGACATGGGCGATAGCGATCCCGAGGGCCATTTCGGCGCGATCTACAAGATGCTGTCTGATGAGAAGCTGGCCTATCTCCACGTGGTCGAAAGCTTCTACGGCACTGAGACGAAGTCGGAAGAGCGCGACGTGCTGATGCGCCTGCGCAAGCTCTATGACGGGTTCTACATCGCCAACGGGTCGCTGGACGCGGAAACGGCGTCCAGGGTGATCGCCAGCGGCCACGCCCAGGCCGCGACCTTCGGACGGCCGTTCATCGCCAACCCCGACCTGCCAGAACGTTTCCGCACGGGCGCCGAACTGAATCTGCAGGACCAGGACACGTTCTACGGTGGCGACGAGACGGGGTATATCGACTATCCGTTCCTCAAGGCGATCGAGCCGGTCTGAACGGGCACACCCCTGAAACGCAAAACGGCCCGCCATCCCGGCGGACCGTTTCCCAGAGCGCCGCGCGCGGTCAGCGCTTTTCCACGTCCACGTAGTCGCGGGCCGTTTCCCCCAGATAGAGCTGCCGCGGACGGCCGATCTTGTGCTGGGGATCGCTGATCTGCTCTTTCCACTGGCTGATCCAACCCACGGTACGCGCCACGGCGAAGATCGGCGTGAACATGGACTGCGGGAAACCCATCGCGTCGAGGATGATGCCGGAATAGAAATCGACGTTCGGGAACAGCTTCTTGTCCTTGAAGTAGTCGTCCTCCAGTGCCACCCGCTCCAGTTCCTTGGCGGTCTGGAGCGTCGGATTGTCCTCGATCCCCAGAAGGTCTAGAACCTCGTCCGCCGACTGCTTCATCACCGTCGCGCGGGGATCGTGGTTCTTGTAGACGCGGTGCCCGAATCCCATCAGACGGAACGAGTCGTTCTTGTCCTTGGCGCGCTCGATATACTTCGGGATCTGGTCCGGCGTTCCGATCTCGCGCAGCATTTCGAGGCACGCCTGGTTGGCGCCGCCATGGGCTGGACCCCAGAGGCAGGCGATGCCGGCGGCGATACAGGCAAACGGGTTGGCGCCGGAGGATGACGCCAGCCGCACCGTGGATGTGGACGCGTTCTGCTCATGGTCGGCGTGGAGGGTGAAGATCCGGTCCATGGCGCGGCTCAGGATCGGGTTAACCACGTAATCCTCCGCCGGAACGGAAAAGCACATCCGCAGGAAGTTCGACGCATAGTCCAGATCGTTGCGCGGATACACGAACGGCTGTCCGATATGGTACTTGTAGGCCCAGGCGGCGATGGTCGGCATCTTGGCGATCAGGCGGATCGTGGCGACCTCGCGCTGCCAGGGATCGGAGATGTCGGTGGAGTCGTGGTAGAAGGCCGACATCGCGCCGACCACGCCGACCATGATCGCCATGGGATGCGCGTCGCGGCGGAACCCGCGGAAGAAATACACCATCTGCTCGTGCAACATGGTGTGGTTGGTGACGCGGTGCTCGAAATCCTCCAGCTGATCGGCGGTCGGCAGTTCACCGTAGAGAAGCAGGTAGCAGACCTCCAGGAAATGCGATTTGGAGGCCAGCTGGTCGATCGGATAGCCGCGGTGCAGCAATTCGCCCTTGTCGCCGTCGATGAAGGTGATGGTGCTGTCGCATGAGGCGGTCGAGGTATAGCCCGGGTCGTAGGTGAAAACCCCCGCCTGGGCATAGAGCTTGCGGATGTCGATCACGTCCGGCCCGTTGGTGGGCGAGTGGATCGGAAGGTCGAATTCCTGCCCGTGGACGCTCAGTCTGGCTGTCTTCTTGTCATCGGCCATAAGGCGAGATCCCTTCCTGCGTTGGACGGGCGGTCCCTGACCGTCCGTGATCTGTTCATGCCGCGCCCGGCCGGAGGGGTCCGGTCTTCATGGCGTCGTCGATCCGGGCAAGCGTTTCGTTCCGTCCCAGAACCATCATCATGTCGAAGACGCTGGGTGTGGCGGTCCGCCCGGCAAGCGCGGCGCGCATGGGCCCTGCGATCTTTCCGAGGCCGATGCCGCGCGACGCGGCGATGGCGCCTGCCACGCTCTCGAGCGTGTCCCGTTCCCAGCTAGCATTTCGCAACTGCGGCGTCAAATCGGCCAGAAGGTCCATCGCTGCCGGGTCGAGCGCCTTGGCGGCCTTCGGGTCGACCTCTACCGGTCGGGACACCATGGCGAAATGGGCCCTGTCCAGCAGGTCCGGCAGCCGCCGCGCACCGCTGCGCACCAGCGGCAGGGCAGGGGCCAGCGCGTCCCGTTCGGCACGGGTCAGGGGCGCCAGGTCCGCTGCGTCGCGCCAGGCGTCGATGGCGTCCAGCAGGTCGTCCGTTTCCATGGATGCGATATGCTGGCCGGAGACGTGATCGAGCTTTTTGAAGTCCAGCCGCGCGGGGGACTTGCCGATGCCGTCCGTGTCGAACCACTCCAGCGCCTGACCGGTCGAGAAGACCTCATCGTCGCCGTGGCTCCAGCCCAGCCGCGCCAGATAGTTGCGCATCGCCGCGGCGGGGTAGCCCATTGCGACGTATTCCGCGACCCCCAGGGCGCCGTGGCGCTTGCTCAGCTTCTTGCCGTCCTCGCCGTGGATCAGCGGGATATGGGCCATCGCCGGCTGATCCCATCCCATGGCCGCATAGATGAGTCCCTGCCGGGCGGCGTTGTTCAGGTGGTCGTCGCCCCGGATCACATGGGTCACGCCCATGTCGTGATCGTCCACCACCACCGCCAGCATGTAGGTGGGCGTCCCGTCCGAGCGCAGCACGATCATGTCGTCGAGCTGATCGTTGCGAATCGACACGCGGCCCTGGACGGTGTCCTCGATCACCGTCTCGCCCTCCAGCGGTGCGCGGACCCTGATGGCGTAGGGGGCGTCGGGATGGCTGGCGGGGTCCGCGTCGCGCCAGGGTGAGCGGAAGAGGGTCGAGCGGCCCTGGGCCCGTGCGGCCTCTCGCGCGGCCTCGATCTCCTCTCGGGTGGCGAAGCACTTGTAGGCCGTGCCGCTCTCGACCATCTGCCGGGCGATCTCTGCGTGCCGCGGCGCGCGGTCGGCCTGGCTGACCGCCTCGCCGTCCCAGTCGAGTCCCAGCCAGGTCAGCCCCGACAGGATCGCCTCCGTCGCCTCCGGCGTCGATCGCGCCAAATCCGTGTCTTCGATCCGCAGCAGGAACCGCCCGCCGCGTCCGCGGGCGTAGAGCCAGTTGAAAAGCGCGGTGCGCGCGCTGCCGATATGGAGAAACCCGGTGGGGGACGGCGCGAATCGCGTGACGACAGGCGGTGTCTGCCCATCGGATGCGGCGGCGTTAACCATAGAATAACCAACTCGGAGGATCGTTGCCCGGGGTGTAGTCAATCGGTCTGGAGAGGACAAGGGTGGTGCGGGCGCGCGTGGCGGCATGGTTCGATACCCAGCGCGGGGGGCTGTTCCTGTGGTCGCCGGTCTGCCTCGCCGTGGGCATCGGCCTCTATTTCGCCCTGCCGGTTGAGCCGGACCCGACGGCCTGGGCGGTCCTTGCGACGGCGCTGGCGGCGGGCGGGGCGGCCATGGCCGCCGGGTTCTGGCGCTGGCCGCTTCTGGTGGCGGTAATGCTCGTCGGCGCAGGGCTGGGGCTGGCGGGCGTTCGCAGCGCCCTGGTCGCCGGGCCGGTGCTGGACTTCCGCTACTACGGCGCGGTCGAAGGGCGGGTGGTCGAGGTCGATCGCTCCGGCTCCGACAAGCCGCGCATGACGCTCGACCGCGTGGTTCTTGAGCGCACGCCGCCCGACCGGACGCCACGCCGGGTGCGCATCTCTCTCCACGGCGATCAGCGCTGGCTGAGCCCGGCGCCCGGGAACGTGGTGATCGTCACCGCGCATCTTTCCGGCCCCGAGGGGCCCGTCGAGCCGGGCGGCTTCGACTTCCAGCGCATGGCCTGGTTCGAGGGGCTTGGCGCGGTGGGCTATGCGCGCACACCCGCGCTGTTGCTCGAGCCTTCCGGTCGCGGCCTGCCGGTGGCACGGCTCCGCGCGCACATGACCGCGGCCATCGTCGCGGCGCTGCCGGGCGACGCTGGCGCCTTCGCCGCGGCGATCACCACGGGCGACCGGTCCAGCATCGAGACTGCGACGCTCGACGCGCTCAGGGCGTCGAATCTGGCGCATCTGCTGGCCATCTCGGGCCTGCATATGGGCCTGCTCACGGGGCTTGTGTTCGGTGCGCTGCGCGTGATCCTGGCGCTCTTTCCGGCCTCCGTCGGATGGCCGGCGAAATCCATCGCGGCGATGGGCGCGCTGGCCGCGGGGGCGGCCTATCTGGCGCTGTCGGGCGGCAACGTCGCCACCCAGCGGGCCTTCATCATGGCGGCGGTGATGCTGGTGGCGGTGCTGGTCGGGCGGCGGGCCATGACCCTGCGGGCCGTGGCCATCGCAGCGCTGATCGTGCTGGTCCTGCGGCCCGACGCACTGACGGGGCCGGGTTTCCAGATGTCCTTTGCCGCGACCACGGCGCTGGTGGTCGCGTTCCGATTCATCCGCGATCGGGGAACCGGGCCGCGGGGCGCGGTGCTGACATGGGCCTTCGCGCTCTTCGTCTCGTCGGCGGTGGCCGGGGCGGCAACCGCCCCGGTGGGTGCGGCGCAGTTCAACCAGCTCTCACCCTACGGTCTGGTGGCGAACCTGGTCTCGGTCCCCGTCATGGGACTCACCATCATGCCGGCGGCGTTGCTTGCGGCGGTGCTGGCGCCGCTGGGGCTGGCCTGGATCGGCCTGGCGCTTATGGAGCCCGGCATCCGCTGGATCCTGCTGGTCGCGACCCGGGTGGCGGCGCTGGACGGCGCCACGGTGCCGGTGCCCAGCCCGCCGCCCTTCACCCTTGCGCTGCTGGCGCTGGGGGCGCTCTGGTTGATCCTGTGGCATGGCCGCGTCCGCTGGATCGGGGCGGCGCCGGTGCTGGCGGCCTTTGCCATGTGGTCGGCGGTCGAGCGTCCGACCGTGTTGGTGGCCCCGTCGGCCGCTCTGGTCGGCATCATGGGTCCGGAGGGGCGGGCGTTGTCCAAACCCAGGGGGGCCGGGTTCGCCGCGCGGGTCTGGCTGGAAAACGACGGTGATCCCACCGACCAGCCGGCCGCTGCGGAGCGGCCCGGATGGGACCAGGCCACCGGCCAGGCCCGGACCGACCTGGGCGGCACGGTCCTGTGGCATGTCTACGGCCGGGGCGGGATAGAGCGCGCGCAGGCGCTATGCACGTCCGGCAATGTGGTGGTGTCCAGCCAGCCTGTCCCGCAACCGGGCGACTGTCTGATGCTGGATCCGCGCACGCTGGAAAAGACCGGGTCCGTGGCGATCTATGCCGGCGGCGAGGGGCTACGGATCGTGACCGCGCGCGAGCGCGCGGGACTGCGGCCGTGGAACGGGGCGGACCGGCAGCGGGATCGCCGCATCGCCCGCGCCGATCAGTAGGTGCGGATCAGCCCGACCAGCCGGCCCTGGACCTTTACCTGGTCGTCGCGGAACACGCGCGTCTCATAGGCCGGGTTCGCGGCCTCCAGCGCGATGGAAGAGCCCTGGCGGCGGAACCGCTTGAGCGTCGCCTCCTGGCCTTCGACCAGGGCCACCACGATGTCGCCGTTGTCGGCGGTCGAGATCTCGCGGATCACCACCACGTCGCCGTCGTTGATCCCGGCGTCGATCATCGAATCGCCCTTGACCTCCAGCGCGTAGTGATTGCCTTGGCCGGACAGCATGTGGCCGGGCACCGCGACGTTGTGCGACACCTCCGAGATCGCCTCGATCGGGACGCCGGCGGCGATGCGGCCCATGACGGGGATCTCTACCGACAAAAGCTCCACCGACAGGGCGTCGCGCGGCGGCGGGGCGTCCGGGCGGTCGCCTTCGATCACGCGGGGCGCGAAGCCCCGGGGCTGCTGTTCCAGCGACTCCGGCAGCTTGACAATCTCTATGGCCCGGGCCCGGTGGGCGAGGCGACGGATAAAGCCCCGCTCTTCCAGGGCCGTGATGAGGCGGTGGATCCCGGATTTCGACCGCAGGTCGAGCGCGTCCTTCATCTCGTCGAAAGAGGGCGGCACACCGTCCCTCTGCAATCGCTTGTTGATGAAAGCCAGCAGTTCCAGTTGCTTGCGGGTCAGCATCGGGCGGCATCCTTCCGGCACGTTTCGCTTATGTTCTAAGAGCGTTCCCGTTCCGTGTCAATACGTCTCAAAGGCAGGGAATTACAGCGCGATGCACGTCACGGTGTCGCCTGGATTCCTCGCGGGGTCGTGCGGGGGCCGGACGATCAACGCGTCTGCGGCCGCCAGAATGCCCAGCCGGGCGCTGTCCTGACTGTCGAACGCCGACAGCCCGTCGGCGGAGCTGCGGGCGCGCATGTAGTGTTCCCGGGGGCCGTTTGCGGACAACGGCGCGGCCAGGCGGGCGGTGGTCCGCGGCGCGGGCTCCGGGGGGAGGCCCTGCATCACGCGCACCGCCGGAAGGATGAAGACCAATCCGCAAACCATGGAAGACACGGGATTTCCGGGAAGGCCGATCAGGGGCGTTCCAGTCAGGCGGCCGGCCATGAGGGGCTTGCCCGGGCGCATGGCAACCTTGTAGAAAGACCGCTCCATGCCGCGTGCCTCGGCCACCGCGGCGACCAGATCGTGGTCCCCCACCGACGCGCCGCCGATGGTCACGATCAGATCCGCGCCCCGCGCCAGGTCGAGCGCGAGGGACAGCGACGCCTCCGTATCCCGGGCGATCGGCAGGACGCGGGCACGGGCGCCGGCGGCCTCGATCATCGCGGCCAGGCCGAAATTGTTCGATGCCACGATCTGGTCCGGGCCCGGCGTGTCGCCCGGCATGACCAGTTCGTCGCCGGTCGCGATGAGCGCGACTTCCGGTCGGCGCCGGACAGGCAGTTCCGCATGGCCCATGGCCGCCAGAAGGGCGATGTCCACCGGACGCAGCCGCCCGGCGGGGGCGACGGCATCGCCTTGCGCGAAATCCGTGCCGGCGGCGCGGATATGGGGCTGGTCGTCGGCACCGTCCCGCAGCGTGATCCGGTCACCGTCGCGGTCGACATCCTCCTGGATCAGGACGCGGGTCGCGCCGGCGGGGACCGGCGCACCGGTGAAGATGCGCACGGCCTCACCCCGTCCGACCGCGCCGCGGAATCCGTGCCCCGCAGCACTTTCGCCGATGACGCTGAATGCGGCACCTGGCGGCGGGTCGCCCGCAACCGCATAACCGTCCATGGAGGAGGCCGCGAAGGGTGGCTGCGACCGGCGGGCGACGACGGGTTCGGTCAGGATGCGGCCCGCCGCCTCCCGCAGGGGCACGCAGGTGGCGCCCAGCGGGCGGACCAGCGCGAAGACATGCTCCAGCGCCTCATCGACCGATATCACGGAGCGGCCTCGAACCGCCCCGAAGCGCCGCCGTCCTTGTAGAGCAGGCGGATGCCGCCGATCTCCATGTCTTTCTGTGCCGCCTTGACCATGTCGTAGACGGTCAGGCATGCGGTGGTCACGGCCGTCAGCGCCTCCATCTCCACGCCCGTCTGGCCGGCGGTCTTCACGGTGGCCGTCACGCGCAGTCCCGGCAGGTCCTCGTCGGCGGTCACGTCGACCGCGACCCGGGTGATCGGCAGGGGATGGCAGAGCGGGATCAGATCGGACGTGCGCTTGGCGCCCATGATCCCCGCCAGCCGCGCGACACCGGCGACATCGCCCTTTTTGGCCCGGCCCTGTGTAATGATAACAAGGGTTTCCGGCGACATCTTCACCCAGCCTTCGGCGCGCGCCTCCCGCGCCGTGACGGGCTTGCCCGATACATCGACCATATGCGCGTTGCCGGAGGCGTCGAAGTGGGTGAGCGCCATCAGATCCGCCCCGATGCGGTGAACGGATCGTCAAGGATCGCCCGCGTCGCCTCGGCCACGTCGTCCCGCCGCATCAGGCTCTCGCCGATCAGGAAACAGCGGGCGCCGTATCGGGCGAGATCGGCCAGATCCTCCGGCGTCGACAGACCGGATTCCGACACGATGGTGCGGTCGGGATCGATGAGGCGCGCCAGCTTTTTCGTCACGTCGAGAGAGGTGTCGAAACTGTGCAGATCGCGGTTGTTGAGGCCGATGAGCGGAGAGGACAGCCGCTGCGCGCGGTCCAGTTCCGGCTCGTCATGGACTTCGATGAGCACGTCCATGCCCCAGTGCGTGGCCGCGTCGTGAAGCTCTTGCGCCTCGGAGTCGTCCACGGCCGCCATGATGATGAGGATGCAATCGGCGCCGATGGCGCGGGATTCGGCCACCTGCCAAGGGTCGAACAGGAAATCCTTGCGCAGCACCGGAAGGGCGCAGGCCGCCCGGGCCGCGTGCAGATCGTCCTCATGCCCCTGAAACGACGGCGCGTCGGTCAGAACCGAAAGGCAGGCGGCGCCGCCGGTCTCATAGGCTTCGGCGATGGCCGCCGGATCGAAGGGATCGCGGATCAGCCCCTTGGAGGGGCTGGCTTTCTTGACCTCCGCGATCAGGCCGTAGCCTTCGCGGCTGGCTTTCTGCAAGGCCTCGCCGAAGCGGCGCACCTTCGGGCCGGCACGGGCCGCGCTCTCGATCTCGGATTGCGGGCGGGTGGACTTGCGCGCCGCGATTTCGTCGAGCTTGTAGGCCTTTATGCGATCCAGCACTGTGGTCATGGACGATCCTCCAGGGTGACGAGGGCGTGGCGCTTGCGGCCCGCGGACAACTTCACGGGCAGCGCGGCCGCGTCGACCATCTGCCCCGGGTCGGTCACGGCGGCATCATCCAGGCGCGCGCCGCCTTCCGCGATCAGGCGCTTGGCTTCCTTGCCGGACTTCGCGAGCCCGGCCCGCACGATGAGCTGCACGACGGAGATGCCGTTGGCGGCCTCCGACCGCGGCAGGGAGAGCGTCGGCAGCTCGTCCCCCACGCCGCCCTTCTCGAACACCTCGCGCGCTGTGGCGTGCGCCGCAGCCGCGGCATCGGGGCCGTGGCAAAGCGCGGTCACCTCATTGGCAAGGATCGCCTTCGCCTCGTTGATCTCGGACCCCTGCAGCGCGCCGAGGCGGTGACATTCGTCCACGGGAAGCTCCGTGTAGAGCAACGCGAAGCGGCCCACGTCGGCGTCGGTGGTGTTGCGCCAGAACTGCCAGAACCCGTAGGGCGAGAGCATGTCGGCGTTGAGCCAGACGGCACCGCCCTGGCTCTTGCCCATCTTGCGCCCGTCGGAAGTGGTCAGCAGCGGCGTGGTCAGCCCGAAGATCGCCGTGTCCGCGACGCGGCGCGTCAGGTCGATCCCGTTCACGATGTTGCCCCACTGATCCGACCCGCCCATCTGCAGCACGCAGCCGTAGCGGCGGTTGAGTTCGAGGAAATCGTAGGCCTGCAGGATCATGTAGTTGAATTCCAGGAACGACAGCGACTGTTCCCGGTCGATCCGGGACTTCACGCTTTCGAAGGAGAGCATCCGGTTGACGCTGAAATGCCGCCCGATGTCGCGCAGGAACTCCAGATAGTTGAGACCGTCGAGCCACTCTGCGTTGTTCAGCATCAGCGCGGAGCGGTTGCCGTCTTCGTAGTCGAGATACTTGGCGAAGACGCCCTGCATTCCGTCGATATTGGCCTGGATCTGATCGGGACCCAGCAGCGGCCGCTCGTCCGAGCGGAAGGACGGATCGCCCACCTTGGTCGTGCCACCGCCCATCAGCGTGATCGGCCGGTGGCCGGTTTTCTGCAGCCAGCGCAGCATCATGATGTTGAGCAGGTGGCCCACATGGAGTGACCGCGCGGTGGCGTCGTAGCCGATATAGGCCGGCACGGTGCCGGCGCGGAGCCGGTCGTCGAGCCCTTCGAGGTCGGTGCACCCCGCGACGAAACCGCGTTCGTGCATGACCTGCAGGAAGTCGGATTTCGGCTGGTAGGTCATGCGCGTGTCGTCCACTTTCCAGGTAGGGGTGCTATACCGGGGCGGTTGCAGAGAGGAAAGTCATGTTGCGGGATGCGCTGAAGCAGGGGCCCGTCTGGGCCCTGGGGGCCATGTCCGGCACTTCGCTCGACGGGGTGGACGCGGCGATGGTGCTGACCGACGGGGCGGAGATCTTCGGATTCGGGGCGACCGCCTACCGGCCCTACACGGAGCCGGAGCGCGCAGTGCTCCGGGCCGCGATGGGACGGTGGGAGGATCTGGAAGAGGCCGCGTCGGTGGTCGAGACGGCGCACATGGATGTACTGGCGGGGTTTTCGGGTGTCGATCTGGTGGGATTTCACGGGCAGACCACCGCCCACGATCCGGGCGGTCGCGGTACCTGCCAGATCGGCGACGGGCTGCGGCTGGCCCACGGGCTGGACGTGGCCGTGGTCTGGGACTTCCGATCCGCGGACGTGGACCGGGGCGGGCAGGGCGCGCCGCTGGCGCCGTTCTACCACCATGCGCTGATGCGCCATGTGGGAGAGACGGCGCCCGTGGCGGTGCTGAACCTCGGTGGCGTCGGCAACCTCACGCTGGTGGATCCGGCGATCGAGCGTGCGTCGGAGCCGGGGGCGTGCCAGGCCTTCGACACGGGGCCGGCCAACGCGCCGCTGAACGACATGATGCGGGCGCGGCTGGGGCTGGTGCACGACGAGGGGGGCGCGCTTGCCGCGCAGGGCACGCCCGACGCCGCCATCCTGAAGCGGTTGGCCGACCACGCCTATTTTCGCAAACCTCCGCCCAAGTCCCTGGACAGGAACGACTTCATCTGGCTGGAAGAGGCGGTTTCGGGCTTGAGCGACGCGGATGCCGCCGCGACGCTGACCGCCGCCGTGGCGCAATCGGTGGCCGCGGGTCTACGCCATGGGTCGGTTGCCCCCGCCCGGCTGCTGGTCACCGGCGGCGGACGGCACAACGCCACCATGATGTCCTCGATCGCGGATCGGGTCGGCTGTCCCGTGGCGCCCGTTGAGGCCGTCGGGCTGGACGGAGACATGCTGGAGGCCCAGGCCTTTGCCTATCTGGCGGTCCGGGTGGCGCGCGGTTGGCCGACCTCGGCGCCCGGAACCACCGGCGTGCCCTTTCCCGTCAGCGGCGGAATCCTGTCGCGTCCGGACGATGTCCTCTCGCTGATCGGGCCGTGAGCGCGGCGGTCAGCCGACCTGTTCTGCCGCCGTGTCCATCACGAATTCCGTGCCCTCGGCATAGACGACTTCCGGTTGGTCGAAGGCGAGCGCAAACGTGCGCAGAACCTCGGCGGTCACGCATGTCACAAAGGTGCCGTCCGCCAGGCGGTCGGCGCGGACCAGCGCCTGATCTTCTCCGAACAACGTGCGTGCCCGCCAGTCGCGAACCAGCATCGGCTGTCCCGCAGCGACGGTAATCGTCCGCGCCGGTCGGCCATGGCCCAGCGCCGAGGCGCGGATAACGACGGCAGGTGCATCGCGTTGCTCGCGGACATGGATAGCGCGCAGGATCCGGACGCCGCGCCGGGTGATGACGCGATCACCCGGCTCAAGGAAATCCACCGCGATCGGACCGTCGAAGGTCATGACGCGCGTTCCGGCCGCGAATCCGGTCTGCACCCGGGTGTCTGTCCTCGTCGTTCGCGCCATGGTTGTCCTCCCCTTTTCCTTTCTGCACCATGTAGCCGCGGAAGTGAATAAAAGGTTTACATCTACTGGTTGCAGGGCGGATCCATGCGTAAAGTTCGCGGCTTTTCGCTCGCGCCGAGCGAGCGGCTTTGCTAGTGAGCTAGCGATCGCAGGGTCTGTCCTTTGTGATCATGCGGGTGTGGCGGAACTGGCAGACGCACTTGGTTTAGGTCCAAGCGCCGCAAGGCGTGGGGGTTCGAGTCCCTTCACCCGCACCATCGCCAATCGAATCCCTGTCATTCGTTGCCTGTCAGGTGACTATTTCGGCCCGGTGTATCCGCGATGCTGTTTGTAGAGCCTCCGCCCGTCGCCACGTCTTCTGGGGCTCTTGAGACGCGGTTTTCTGGCCATCAGGCGCGGGGACAAGGTGCGGACCCAGGCGGTCCCATAGGCCTGGCATCCGCATCGGGACCGCGTCCCGCTTTTCGACATGCGCCGGGTCGCACCGGGATTCCGTCTCTGGAATGACGGCAAAGCAGATCAAGGAAAGCCTCGTCGCACGGACCTTCGGCACCGAGGTGCTGCGCGGCTTCGGTCTGGATCCCGACAGCGTCTTCGTCCCGATACTTGCGGTCGGCCTGATCGTGTTCGCCTATCTGGTGAATGCCGCGGGAAACCGGTCGGTCGGGCTGTTCTCCAGCGTGATGGCCGTGGTGAAGGTGGGCGGGATCGTGGTGTTCGGTGCCGCAGCGCTCTGGGCGGCGGGATCCTCGTTCGAGGCATCGGGGCGCGCGGCGGCGCCGGCGGGTTCGTGGCCTCCGTCGAGCTGTCTATCCTGGCCTTAAGGGGTTCACGACCATCACCAACAGCGGGGCCGAGACCACCCAGCCGAAACGCAAGGTGGGCAGGGCGATCATCTGGTCGATCGCGATCTGCGTTGTTGTCTATCTGCTGGTGGCCTTTGCCGTGGGGTCCAGCCTGACCCTGCCGCAGATCGTCGAGGCGCAGGACGTCTCCCTGGCCGAGGCGGCCCGGCCGGCCTTCGGCGCTCTGGGCGTCTGGCTGACCGTCGCCCTGGCCATCGCCGCCACCGCGTCCGGCTTGCTTGCAAGCGTCTTCGCCGTGCCGCGGATGCTGGCGATGCTGACCGAGATGAGGATGATCCCGCATGGCCATTTCGGGATGCCCGGCGTCGCGCGCGACCATACGCTGGCCTAGACGGTGGTGATCGCGGGGATCCTTGCGGTTTTCTTCGACCTGGAACGGATCGCGTCGCTCGGCGTGTTCTTCGATCTGTTCATGGACATCTTGATCCATTGGGGCGTGCGCCGCACCCTGTTTGCGGATATCGGCGCGCGCGGCTGGGTCCTGATGATTGCCATCGCGCTGGATGTCGGCGTGCTGGGCACCTTTCCCTTCATGAAACTGCAATCCGACCCGTGGATCGTGGCCATCGCCTTGATCGGCATCGCGGTCGTCTTCGCCTTCGTCCGGGGATACCTTGCGGTCCGCGACGACGGTGCCGACACACCTTGCCGAAGCTGACATTCAGCAACGCGGGATTGGGTTAGCCCCCGCAGCGGATTGCGGGGGGTTTGCGGCCTGTGGCGTGTCCCGGGTCGATACGTCGGTTCGCCGAGACGGTCGCGGTTCTACTGGGAATTCTGGTCGGTGGTGCCGCCGTCGGTGGTCCCATTGCCGGACATTCCGCCGCCCGACATGCCGTCACCGGACATGCCGTCACCGGACATTCCGCCGTTCATCATCCCGCCGCCGGACATGCCGCCGCCCATCATCATTCCGCGGATCTCTTCTGGGTCGACCTGGCCGTTGCCATCCGCATCCGCCATCTTGAACATCCGTTCGTGGACGGCCTGAACCTCTTCGAGGGACAGGGCGCCGTCGCCATCGGTGTCCATCATCGCCACCATCATGTTCGGCATCATCGAACCGCCCATGCCGCCCATGCCGGACTGCCCCATTCCGGACATTCCGTCTGTCGCCATGCCATCCTGGTTCGCCATGTCCCCCATCTGCTGGTCGCCCTGCGGCGCGCCGTCGGATGCGTCGCCGTGCTGGCCCGCCTGCGCCCCGGTCGCGGCAAGGGCGAAAAGGGCGGCGTAGAGTCCTGTGGTCATTTTCATCGTGCGGTTCCTTCTTGTTATGACGTTCGACCAGTTCAACCGACTGGAAAGATTTTGGTTTCGCCGAATGGCAGGATGCGGCGGTCATAGAACCGTGAACTGCCCCATCATGCCCGCGTCCTCATGTTCGAGAATGTGGCAGTGGTACATGAAAGGCGTCGCTTTTTCGGCGGGTTTGTCGAACCGGACCAGGATCTCTGTCGGCCCCTCCACCAGCACCACATCCTTGAGGCCGATCCGGTCGGGATCGACCTCGCGCCCGCGCATCCTGACGACCTGAAACGACGTTCCGTGAACGTGGAACGGATGGGTCATCATGTCGGCGCCGATGCGCCACAACTCCGTCTCGCCCAACGGAACGGCCTGATCATCGATGCGACCCATGTCGAAGGAGTTTCCGTTGATGCCCATCATCTGGCTGTCCCGACCGATCGCGTCGTTGAACATGCTGCCCATCATGGAGCCTGCATGGACGTTCAGCGTGAAGTCGCGGGTCCGGACCGGGGTGCCGAGGTCTGGCCGATCGGCCGGCAGGGTGTCCGGCAGGACCGCGGGACCGGTCGGGGCGGCATCGCCCACATCGAACGACATGATGTCGAGCGATGCGGCGTCGCCGCCGCCCATCATGCCGCCGCCGCCCATCATGCCGCCGCCACCCATCATGCCGCCCCCGCCCATCATGCCGCCGCCGCCCATCATGCCGCCGCTGCCGGCATTCCGCGACACCAGGCGGACGGCCGACCGGTCGGTGAAATCCACGACGATCTCGGCCCGTTCGGCCGGGGCCAGCCGCAGACGGTCCATGGCGGCGGGCGCGGCCAGAAGGCCGCCGTCGCTGGCGACCTGATGGAACCGCCGCCCGTCGGCGAAGGCGAAGTCGTAGATCCGCGCGTTGGACGCGTTGAGCAGACGCAGCCGCACGAGCCCCGCGGGCACCGTCAGTCTGGGCCGGATCGCACCGTTCACCAGGATCTCATTGCCGAGGAACCCCTGCATCCTGTCCATCATCCCCAGATCGTATGTCATGCGCCCGGAGCGGTCGAAGCTGCGGTCCTGCACGATGAGCGGAAAATCGTTGGCGCCATAATCGCGGGGCAGCGGATCGGTGATGTCGGGATCGTCGATGATGATCATGCCCGCCAGACCGCGGTACACCTGATCGGCGGTGCGCCCGTGGACATGACTGTGATACCACAGCGTCGCGGCCGGGTGATCCACGGGCAGTTCGGGCGACCAGGTCCTGCCCGGATCGAAGGCCAGTTGCGGGCCGCCGTCGAGGTAGCCGGGGACATGCATTCCGTGCCAGTGGCCGGTGATCGGATCGTCGGTGCGGTTGACCACGTCGATATTCGCCGTGCGCCCCCGCCGAAACCGCAGCAGCGGCCCCAGATAGTCCTGCCCGTAGCCCAGCGTATCGGACACGGCACCGTCGATGAATGCGCGCGTGCCTTTCATCGCCGTCAGCGTGTTGCCCGCGCCGGGGCCGACCTCCATGACCTGGGGGATCGGCAGCGGGGCGCCGGGCTCGGCCGCGACTGCGCGGCGGGTCAGCGCGGCCGGTGCGGCAAGGGACGCGGCGGCAAGGGTCAGGAACCGGCGGCGTTTCATAGGGATACTCCATCTTTGGACGGCAGGGGCGGGTGCGCAGCGGCGTTGCAAAGCGTCTGCACGGCGCGGTGCTGCGTGAGAAACACCCGGCCGGTGAGATCGGTCAGAAAGTCGGTTTTCTTCAGCCCGTCCATCACCGGTCCTTTCACTTCGCTGAGGTGGAAGGCGATATTTCGCGCCGCGAGCCGCGTGTTGATCGCCTCAAGGCTTTCCAGGGCGCTCATGTCGATATCGTTCACCGCCGAACACATCAGGATCACGTGTCGCAAATCGTCCCGGTCGGCGGTCATGTCGTAGATCCTGTCCTCGAGATTGCGGGCATTGGCGAAATACAGGCTTTCGTCGACGCGCACCGACAGGATGGCGTCGTGCAGCGCCATGTCGTGGCGGTCGACGTTTCGATAGTGCTCTGTCCCCGGCACCTGACCCACCACCGCCATATGCGGGCGCGATGACCTGTAAAGATGTATGAGGATCGAGATCAGCACGCCAGCCGACACGCCGACCTCGACACCAAGGCCGAGCGTCAGAAGGATCGTCGCGGACACGGCCGCGAAATCGGCTTTCGAATAGACCCAGCTGCGTTTGAGGATCGAGAGATCGACAAGGCCAAGGACCGCGACGATGATCGTGGCCGCCAGCGTCGCCTTGGGCAGGAAATAGATCGCCGGTGTCAGCATCAGCGCGGCGATGGCCAGCCCCACGGCGGTAAAGGCCCCCGCGGCGGGCGTTCTGGCGCCGGCGTCGAAGTTCACCACGGACCGCGAGAACCCGCCGGTGACCGGAAAGCCCCCCGTGAACGCCGCCCCGAGGTTGGCGGCGCCCAGACCGATCAGCTCCTGATCCGGGTCGATGCGCTGGCGGCGCCTGGCGGCGAGAGTCTGCGCGACCGAGATCGACTCCACAAATCCGATGACGGAGATCAGGATGGCGGGCCCGATCATCGCGGCCAGAACGCCGGTCTGAAACGATGGCAGCGTCAGGGGAGGCAGCGACCGGGGCACGGTCCCGACGATATCGACGCCGCGATCCGCAAGGCCGAAGGCCCAGACCGCCAGCGTCGTGACCAGGACGGCGAAGACCGGCCCGGCCTTGGACCCCATGTCCGCAAGCGTGTTGCCCGGCCCGATCCGCAGCAACAGCGGTTTCAGCCCCTTGCGCACCCAGAACAGGAATGCCGTCGCACTCACCCCCAGCAGAACCGTGATCCAGTTGATCGCGCCGAGGGCAGACCATAGACCGTGCAGCATCTCGATCAGCGTATCGCCAGAGGCCCTGACGCCGAGGATGTATTTCAACTGGCTGGTGGCGATCAGGATGCCGCTGGCGGTGACGAACCCGGCGATGACCGGATGCGACAGGAAATTCGCCAGAAATCCCAGCCGGAACAGGCCGAGGATCAGCAGGAAACTGCCCGACAGAAACGCCAGCGTGAGGGCGGCGGTGACCTGGTCAATGCCCTGGTCACCCAGTTTGCCGATCGCCGCCGCCGTCATCAGCGACACCACCGCCACCGGTCCGACCGCCAGCGTGCGCGAGGTGCCGAAGATCGCGTAGAGCACGATGGGCAGGATCGAAGCGTAGATCCCGGCCTCTGGCGGCAACCCGGCCAGCAGCGCGTAGGCCAGCGACTGCGGGATCAGCATGATCGTGACGATCACCGCCGCGACCAGATCGCCGCTCAGCTTGTCGCGGTCGTAACGGCGGCCCCAATCCAGAACCGGCAGGTGTCGGGCCAGGGAGGACACGTCTTTCAGGATGTGACGGGCAGCCCGGCCTCTTTCCAGCCGCCCAGCCCGCCGTCGATGACCTTGGCGTTGTAGCCCATCGCCCTCAGCGTATCGGCCGCCAGAGCCGCGCGGGCGCCCGACGCGCACAGGACATGCACGCATCCATCGGAATGGCGCATCGCCAGCAAGGCGTCGTGCCCCTTGCCGGTGTCCGGATCGGCCTGCGCCTCCAGAAGCCCGCGGGGGATGTGGATCGCGCCGTCGATGGCGCCGTCGCTGTCCAGTTCCGCGGGTTCGCGCACGTCGAGGATCATGTCGCCGTCCTGCCGCGCGGACTGCGCATCGCCGGGCTTGACGGCCGCGACACGGCTCCTGGCGTCCGCCACCAGGTCTTTCAGGGATTTGCTCACGGGTGTCTCCTTTCAGAATTTGCCGACGGGCAGTTTCAGGTAGTGGCCGCCGTCGCTTTCGGCCTCCGGCAGCTGTCCGCCGCGCAGGTTGATCTGCAGTACGGCGAGCATCCGGTCTGGCAGTGCCAGGGTCGCATCGCGGTCCTGGCGCGTGGCGATGTAGTCGGCCTTGTCCGTGCCGGCGCCGACGTGGATATTGTCGGCGGTATGCGTGTCCACCGTGGCCTCCCACTCCGGCGCGTTCCGCCCGTCGGCGCCGTAATCGTGGCCGATGAACAGGCGTGTGTCGCCGGGCAGGCCAAGGATGGCCTGGATCGAGTTCCACAGCTCCTCGGCGCTGCCGCCGGGAAAGTCGGCGCGCGCGGTGCCGCTGTCTGGCTGCATGAGCGTGTCGTGCACGAAGGCCGCGTTTCCGCAGACATAGGTGATCGATCCCAGCGTGTGGCCGGTCGAAAGCATCACGCGGACGTCCAGATCGCCCAGCGCGAACGTGTCGCCGTCGGCGAAGAGCCGGTCAAAGTCGCGGGCGGTCTCGAACGCCTCCGGCATGTTGTAGATGCCGCGCCAGAGCTCGGCGATCTCGGCGACCTTCTCGCCGATGGCATTGGGCGCGCCGGTGCGGTCCTTCAGCCGCGCCGAAGCCATGGCGTGATCGGCGTGGGGATGCGTGTCCAGCACCCATTCCACGGACAATCCATGCTCTTCCACCAGGCCGAGCACCTGATCCATGCTGCGGGTGTCGATGGCAAAGCTGGCCGGATCGAAGTTCAGCACCACATCGATCAGAGCGGCCTTCTTCGTCGCGGGGTCCGCGCAGATATACTGGATCGAGCCGGTATCGGGTTCGTAGATCCCCCAGACGTCCGGGCTTTGCGGGCCGGTCGAGGGGGAATGCCGCACGACCGGCTGCTCCAGCTTCGATGTCTGAGACATTTTCAGGCTCCTTTCGTCGTGAAGATCGGGAATGATTTCGCGGCCCCGCCGAGCAGGATGCCGATCACCATGGCGGGCAGGAACAACAGCGTCCCCGGCGACCCCAACGCCAGCGCGGTCCAGGCGGGACCGGGGCAGAAGCCGCCGAGCCCCCAGCCGATGCCGAAGATCGTCGCGCCGGTGATGAGGGGCGCGTCGATGGCCGTGTTGTCCGGCAGATCAAAACGCGCCCCGACCGCGGGGGAGCCCTGCCGCCAGACCAGGCGGTATCCGGCAAGGGCCGTCAGCGTGGCGCCGCCCATGACGAACGCGAGGCTGGGATCCCAGGCGCCGAAGATGTCCAGGAAGTTGAGAACCTTGGCGGGATCCGCCATGCCAGAGACGATCAGGCCGATGCCGAAGATCAGACCGGCGATGAACCCCAATGCAGGACGCATGACCGACCCCTCAGAACGCATGACGGACCACGGTGGTCGTCACCACGGCGGCGGCCAGGAAGGTGACGACGGCGACCAGAGACCGGGGCGACAGCCGTGCCAGACCGCAGACCCCGTGTCCCGACGTGCAGCCAGAGCCCAGGGCGGTTCCCGCCCCGACCAGCAGGCCGGCAAGGACCATCCCGGGCAGGTTGTCCGGCACGGTCTGCTGGGGAAACGACCCGGTCGCCAGCAGGACCGCAACCGGCGCCGCGATCAGGCCCAGCAGAAATGCCAGCCGCCAGTCCCGGTCGCCCGGTCCGCCGACCCGCGGCGCCAGTCCCGTCAGACCTTTGGTGATCCCGGTGATTCCCGCGATCTTTCCGAACACGCCCATGACCATCACGGCGCTGAGCCCGATCAGGGCGCCGCCGAACAGCGACAGCCACGGTGTGAATTCGGTTGCGACGGTGGGTCCCATGCCGGTCTCCTTCGGTCTATTTCTGTTGGTACCTGCGAGATCACGCGCTATATGTAAGGAATGTCTAAATTAGTCAACACTAATATTTCAGCGAACCGCCCGTCCTTGCCGGTTTTGCAGGCGCGCGCTGCTGAGGTCGCCGAACAGCTCGGACTGTTGTCGAATGCCAGCAGGCTCATGGTTCTGTGCCACCTGCTGGAGGGCGAGCAATCGGTCGGAGCGCTGCAGTCGCAGCTGGAGCTCAGCCAATCGGCGCTCAGCCAGCATCTGGCGCGGTTGCGCGATGCGGGGATGGTCGCCACGCGCCGCGACCGTCAGACGATCTTCTACCGCATCGCCGATCCGCGTGTGCATCAGATGATCGAGGCGCTCTACCTGATCTATTGCGCGCCCGAGTGACCGGAAGGCTTGTTCATCGGACCCAGGCGACGGCCTGTTCCGGATAGCGGGTCAGACCCGTGCTTCCGGAACGTTCCGCGCGGGGGCGGCCGTTCGCGCCCCCCGCGAAGGCCGTCGGCGCGATCTAAAGGAAACGAAATCGCTGCCGATCACACATTACTGACGCTCAGCGATAATTCCCTCTTGAAGCTCTAGTTGCTGTAGGGGCTATCTGCGACGGGAACTGGATAGTCAGAGGTCCGATCATGTCATCCGATCCCGCCCACAAGCACGCGCACAGCCACGATCACGACCACCCGTCGGGCCACCGGCACGAAGGCAGCGCCTGCTGCGGTGGCACCTCTGCCTGCGGCGTTGTCGCGCCTTCCGGGCCGGTCGAAGGCCGGAGTTTCCAGGTCAGCGGGCTGGATTGCGCCGAGGAGGTGTCGATCCTGAACAAGGTCGTCGGGCCGGCGGTCGGCGGGTCCGAGCATTTGGCCTTCGACGTCATCAACGGGCGCATGACCGTTCTGGACAGCGCGGCGACCGTTTCCGACGAAAAGATCGTGGACCTGGTCGCGGACACGGGGATGACGGCCAGACCGTGGGACGCGGACAACGCGGCGGCTGACCAGGCGGCCCATCTCAACCGGCAGAAGTGGTTCACCGCCCTCAGCGGCGGATTCTGGCTGGCGGGGTTCGTCTGGCACATGACCGAGTCCGGCATGGGCGGCGCGCTCAACATATTCTCCGGACACGGAGATTCTCCGATGCCGCTCCCCGAGGCCGGCCTCTTCGCGCTGGCGATCCTGTTCGGCGTCTGGCTGGTCGCGCCCAAGGCCTGGTCCTCGGCGCGCCGGCTGTCGCCCGACATGAACCTGCTGATGGTGGTCGCCGTGGCGGGCGCCATCGGGCTTGGCGAGTACTTCGAGGCCGCCACCGTCGCCTTCTTCTTCTCGCTCTCGCTTTACCTCGAAAGCTGGAGCGTGGGGCGCGCGCGCAATGCCGTCTCGGCGCTGCTGGACCTTGCGCCGCCCACGGCGCGGGTGATCCGGCCCGATGGCACGGAGGCGACCGTGCCCGCCGGAGAGGTCGCCGTGGGCGACCGCTTCGTGGTGCGCGGCGGGGATCGCATCCCGCTGGACGGCGAGGTGACGGACGGAGCCGGCGCGGTCGATCAGGCCCCGATCACCGGCGAGAGCGCACTCATCCCCAAGGAAGCCGGCGACGAGGTCTACGCCGGGACGATCAACGGCGAGGGTACGCTGACGGTGCGCGCCACCAAGGCGGCGTCGGACACGGTGCTGGCCAAGATCATCCGCATGGTCGGCGACGCCCATTCCCGCCGCGCCGAGGTCGAGCAGTGGGTGGCGAAGTTCGCCCGTATCTACACCCCCGCCGTCATGGTTCTGGCGGTCCTTCTGGCTTTGGTGCCGCCTCTGATCACCGGGGCCTGGTCGTTCTGGTTCTACAACGCGCTTGTCCTTCTGGTCATTGCCTGTCCCTGCGCGCTGGTGATCTCGACGCCGGTCTCGATCGTGGCCGCGCTCGCCTCATCCGCGCGCGCCGGCGTGCTGATCAAGGGCGGCGCCTATGTCGAGGCGCCGGGCCGGACGACGGCGCTGGCGATGGACAAGACCGGCACCATCACGATGGGCGAGCCGGAGGTGGCGGCGGTGCATGCGTTTGGCGACGCATCGGAATCCGACCTGCTGGCGCTGGCCGCATCGCTGGAGGCGCGGTCGTCGCATCCGCTGGCGCGCGCCATTCTGGCACGGGCCGAGCGGACCGGCGTGACCGTCGCGGCGGCGGAAGACACGCGGACGGTGCCTGGCCGCGGACTTGAGGGGCGTTTTGGGGGGCGCGCCGTCTGGCTGGGCTCCGACCGGTTCGCCGCGGAAAAGGGGTTCGGCGCCGCCGTGCCTTCGGATCTGCGCGACCGGATCGAAGGCGCCGGCAGCACGCTGGTGGCCGTCGGCGACGGGGACGGCCTGCGCGGCGTGCTTGAGCTGCGCGACCGGATCCGGCCGGATGCCCGCGCGATCGTTGCGCAACTCCATGCGCAAGGCGTCAGGACCATCGTCATGCTGACCGGCGACAATGAACGCACGGCCCGCGCCGTTGCGGCGGAGGTCGGGATCGACGAGGTTCGCGCCGAGCTTCTGCCGGAAGACAAGGTCGCCGCGATCGAGGAACTGGTGGCGACGCACGACGTGGTGGCGATGATCGGTGACGGCGTGAACGACGCGCCGGCCATGGCGCGTGCCCATTACGGCATCGCCATGGGTGCTGTCGGCTCGGACGCCGCCATCGAGACGGCCGATATCGCGCTGATGACCGACGACATCGCCAGGGTTCCCTGGCTCATCGGTCATTCGCGCCGGACCATGACGGTCATCCACCAGAACATCGGCATCTCTCTGGCGACAAAGGCGCTGTTCGTCGGGCTGACCGCCTTCGGCATGGCCTCCATGTGGGGCGCCATCGCGGCCGATGTCGGCGTGTCGCTGGTCGTCGTCGCCAATGCGCTGAGGCTCCTGAACGGTGCCGACCGCAAGCCGAAGCCCCCCCGAGATGGCGAGCGTGTGGCCGGACGCATGGCGCAAGGGGCGCTGGCGCCCGGTCAGTAGGGCGCAAGGGCCCGGTGCATCGCGCCCGGCGGTTGCGCGCGGCTTTCCCCGTGCGTCGATGTCGGCTGCGTCTTGGGCCGCGCGCGAACCGGCTTCGTCGGCGGCATCGCGGACACGAACGGAGCGGGACTGGCGCCGACGCGGCGGGCGTCCGATCAGCCGGGCCGGCGCGCGCATGTCGTCGGTGCCGGGGCGGGAGGGGGTCAGACCCCGACCTGGCCCGGATCGCGGCCGCGTGGGCGCCGCTCAGCCGGTCCTGGTCGGCGCTTGGCCTCGCCGCGGCCAGAACAAGAGGATGACGGCGCCGCAGAAGATCGCCGTGTCCGCCAGGTTGAAGGCCGGCCAATGCGTCGTGCCGATATAGAAGTCCAGAAAGTCGGTCACGCCGCCCAGCCGCAGCCTGTCGGCGACGTTTCCGAGCGCGCCGCCCATGATGAGCCCGTAGCCCGCGGCATCGCTTCGCCGCCCGCTGCGGAAGGCAAGCACCGCGACCCAGGCGACGATCGCCAGAGCCAGCCCCACCAGGGCAAGGGGCGGCAGATCGCCGAACATACCGAAGCTGACGCCGCTGTTGCGGTGAAGCACAAGGTTGAAGCCCGGAAACACAGCCAGACCGCCTGAAAGCAGGTCGGCGTTGGCGATGGCCAGCGCCTTTGTCGCCTGATCGAGCCCGAAGGCGGCGACAGCGACACCGGCCGCAAGAGCAAACGGAGCATTCGAACCGTTCATGGCCGCCTATCCGAGCCAGACGTCGAGGAACAGCATCAGCACGAGCCCGACGGCAAGGCCGAGAGTGGCACGGTTCTGATGCCCGCTGCGATGGGTTTCCGGGATGATCTCATGGCTGATGACATAGAGCATCGCACCCGCCGCGAAGGCAAGTCCCCAGGGCAGGAGCGGTTGCGACAGGGTGATGATCCCGGCGCCGAGCACACCGCCGAGCGGCTCGACAAGCCCGGTCAGCGCGGCGATGCCCCAGGCACGACCCTTGGAATAGCCCTCGCCCAGCAGCGAGACGGCGACCGCAAGCCCCTCTGGCGCGTTCTGCAAGCCGATACCGATCGCCAGCGGCAGGCCACCGGACAGCCCGTCCGCGCCGAAGCCCACCCCCACGGCAAGCCCCTCCGGGAAGTTGTGAATGGTGATTGCGATGATGAAGAGCCAGACGCGCCTGAGCGACGCGGCTTCGGGTCCCTCGCGTCCCGT
The DNA here is from genome assembly GCF_000743715.1 of Palleronia rufa. Taxonomy (GTDB): domain Bacteria; phylum Pseudomonadota; class Alphaproteobacteria; order Rhodobacterales; family Rhodobacteraceae; genus Palleronia; species Palleronia rufa. The sequence continues at coordinate 221,701 of NZ_JQEY01000001.1, read as the reverse complement.
CTTGAAGTGTTCGTGGGGCAGACGCTCGTTCATCAGTGCGATCGCGCCCATCCCCAGCAGGATCGAGACGCAGACCACAGCGGCCGGCATTGCGCCGTTGGAGAACATCGGCTCGGCCGCATCCAGCGCCGGGATGATCAGCGAAAAGAACGACGCGGCCAGCATGACGCCGGCCGCGAATCCGAGCGCCAGGTCTCGCGTGGCCCGCGACGGCACCCGGCCGAACAGCACCGGCAGGGCGCCGACGGCGGTCAGCGATCCGGCTGCCAGGCTTCCCATGAATCCGAGCGCAATCGGAGACAATTCGTTCATGGTTCCTCCCGGGGAAACTCTGCGTCGAACGGGTCGGTACGGTTGGCGCCTTGCGACTTGCGGTTACTCATTCCATGTCCGGCGCCAGGGTCAAGGCGATGCCCGTTCTTTGCCGCGGGCGATGTCACATTCGCGTGACGTGACAAGACATTCGCGGGCGTCCCCTCTATCGTCAGAGCGCGCTTCCAAGGAAGCTGTGAAACGTAAAAGATTCCCGGGAGCGTACCCTCGCAATGCTGACCAGACGTCACTTCATCACGACCACCGCCGCGATGTTCTCCGCGCCGCTCGCCGGTCCGGCTCTTGCAAGCACTTGGCCGACCGACGCCCAGAAAGCCGCCTGGGACGCCGAGGTGACTCCGCCGAATTTCGATCTGGCCACGACGAACCCCTGGGGGCTGCATCCGCGCCTGATGCCGCAGCGGGTCGAGGCACGTCCGGGACTGGTGCCGGGTGACATCCACGTGGATGCCACGGCACGGTACCTCTATCACATCGAGACGGGCGGGACGGCCATGCGCTACGGCGTGGCCATCGGGCGCGGCGGACTTTACGAGCCGGGGACCTATACGATCCGGCGCAAGGTGGAATGGCCGCATTGGACGCCGACCCAGAACATGATCGAGAGAGAGCCGGAAGTCTACGCGCAGTATGAGGGCGGGATGGAGCCCGGTCCGCAAAACGCGCTGGGGTCGCGGGCGCTGTATCTCTACGTCGGTGATCGCGACACCTACCTTCGGATCCACGGCACGCCGTACCCGCGCTCGATCGGTACGCGGGCCAGTTCCGGGTGCGTGCGCATGGTCATGCCGCAGATCAACGCGCTCTACGAACAGGTCGAGCTTGGAGTGACGGCCGTCCTTTATCCGGCCGAGAACGACGGCACGATGGCCGTGAACAGCTGACCCCCCCAGACCGGCGTCGGGCGCCGGTCTGACCGCTGTCTGCGAGACAGCGCCCCGCACGAAGGAAGAGACCCCAAGCCGCCACTCCCGGTCGTTGGGACGCAACAGCGCAAGTCATGTCCCCGCGCAGCGGCCCGCTAGAGGCGCTGTTCGCAGATCGGGCGGCCGTCGACCGTGCGCAGCGGCAGCATGGTCGTTTCCACCGGGCCGGAATGGCTGTACCAATAGCACCCGTCCTGAGGCCGCAATTGAACGGATTGAAGATCCTGATAGGGTGCCGCCAATGCGCTCAGCTGGATAAGCACCTCTTCCGCGATGGCAGGCTCCGGCTCCGTAGAGTCCATGGGAGGGCCGGCACAGGCTGCGAGCGCGAGCAATCCCGTGAAGATCATTGTCGTTTTGCCACTGTTCAATACATGCGACATCGGTCGGATCCTTTCAGAGTTCGCGAAGACGCCCCTCGGGCCGGTATCGCGGATGAAGATTTCGTAGATCTTATGACAACCGTTCGGGTTCATGGCCGGGAAACCGCGGGGCGCCGTCGGTCCGGACGAACCGGCGGTTGCTGACCGGCATCCCCGCAGATGGATAGTGCGGTCCGCGGGCCCGTCCCCCCGGGCGGTGAACGATCGTCCCAAGCGTCAGAGCCTTTCGGGCAGATCGGACGCGAAGTCACTGGCAAGCGTTTCCTCCAGCCGGGCCCGTGACTCGGTCAGCCGGTTGACGGCAGATCCGTCCTGCGCATCGCGCGCGACGGCGTCCGCCAGGCGGTCGTCGGACAGCGGATCCGTCGGGCGGCCATCCACGCGCACTTCGTAATGGAGGTTCGGTCCCGTGGCCGTACCCGTCGCGCCGACCCGGCCGATCATGTCGCCGGCCGCGACGCGCTGGCCTTCCGCAAGGCCATCCGGCACCGCGCTCAGATGCGCGTAGCGGGTCATCGTGTCCGTGCCGTGGGCGATCTCGACGACCCGCCCATAACCGCCGCGACGGCCGATGAAGCTGACGCGCCCCGCTGCCGTCGCGCGCACAGGCGTCCCGCGCGCGGCCGCGAAATCGACGCCGGTATGCATCCGCACATTGCCGTAAACGGGGTGCTTGCGCCGGCCGAAGACCGAGCTGAGCCGCGCGCCGTCCACCGGCTGGGCGAAGACGCGAACCACCTCACCGTCGAGATAGATCGTGGCGCGGCCCGTTCCGTCATCGGGCCAGACGATTTCATAGAGCGCGTCCCCGAGGTCGAGCGCAGCGAAGGCGATTTCGGGCTCTCCGATCGTCTCGCCGTCGACGCGCGCCTCCTTCCACAGCAGGCGCAGCGTTTCGTCGCCGTCCAGGTCGCGCCGGAAGTCGATAGTCCCGGCCAGCATCTGTGCCAGATCGACGGCGAACCGCGCCGGAATTTCCGCATCGTCGAGCGCGGCGAAAATGGAACTTGCGACGCGCGCCTCTCCTGCAAGGATCACGGTTTCGGGGTCGGGGGCTACGACATGGACCAACGGCCGGTCGCCGAAGAAGGCCTCGATCCGCACGCCGTCCTCGACGTCGAGCGAAACGCTGCGCAGGGTCCCGTCGGGCATCGTCTCGACCGTCACCGCGTGACCCGGACGCAGCCGCCGCAGGTCGTATTCCGCGCCGAGCGCCAGCGACGCCTCCGCGCGGTCCGCAGCGGCAAGGCCGGCTTCCACGAGGAGCGCGTCGAGCGTCTCGCCGGCGGCAACCTTGCGCGCCCAGGTGACCGGCAGGGGCGCGACCGGGGGCGACACGCGAGAGGCTGCCGGCGCGGCGGGGGTTTCCCTATCGATCGCGGCGGACGGGGCGCCGGCCACGGCCTGCGGCGCGACGGCGTTCGGCTTTTCCGGCAAGGCAACCCGCGCGGGCGTCGCCAGCGCGGCCTCTGCCGAGCCTTCCGGCAGGGAGTCTTCGCGTGTCGCGCCCGTCAGGTCCGAAGCCATCGCCAAGACACTGCCGGTCATCGCCAGTCCTGCCGTCCAGTATCTCAATCTCATGTCGCCCCTTCTGCGTCCATTGCGCGCCGGATCTTCGGCACTGCGAATTCCCGCGGTTCGTGGTAGTCGATGGTCGTGGCAAAGCGTCCTTTCGCGTCGAACAGGAAGACGCTGGCGGTGTGGTTCATGGTGTACTCGCTGGCTCCCGTCTTAACCCGCTCGTAAGTCGCTTGGAACCCCTCGACTGCGCGCGCGATCTGTTCCTGTGACCCGGTCCAGCCGCGGATCGCCGGGTGGAAGTAGCTGACATATTCCGCCATGGCCGCGACCGTATCCCGTTCCGGATCGACGGTAATGAATACGACGTTCAACAGTTCGGCGGCGTCTTTGCCCAGATCGTCCAGCCAGCCGGAAATATCGGACAGGGTGGTGGGGCAGACGTCGGGGCAATAGGTGAAGCCGAAGAACACCATCGTCGGTTTCCCGACCAGAGTATCGGGGCCGACGGCCCGGCCTTCGTGATCGGTCAGCCGGAACTCCATCTGCGTCAGCGGCAGGGGCCGCCTGTCGGCCGCCTGTCCGGCGCCCGGCCCGTCCACGCGCCACCAGCCGGCGAAAAGCGCCAGGGCCAGGGCGGCAAGGGCGGCCGCTCCGTACCCGACGAGCGCGCGCCGCCGCGTCACCCGCCTGGCCCGCGCGCCGCGATGCCCATGATCGGCACCTCGACTGTCGCCTCGCCGCCGTCCGAAAACGTCAGCGTCAACGCAAAGCTCTCACCGTCCTGCATCGGGCGCCGGAGTTGCATCAGCATGGCGTGCAGGCCGCCCGGCTGCAGCAGGACCGTTTCGCCCGGCGCGATCGCGATGTCTCCTGCCGGGGTCATCGAACTGACGCCCTGCCCATCGGTGGCGGTCAGGTGAATTTCGGACCTTTCGGCAAGGTCGGTTCGCAGACCGGTCAGTGTGACGGGCTCATCGCTCGGGTTGAGGATCGCCATGTAGGCGACGCCGGGGCGGGACACGCCAACGGAGGCGCGCGACCAGGCATCCCTGACCACGATATCGCCGGAGTCCGCCAGTGCTGGCGCGGCCAGCGCGAAGGCCAGCGCCCAGGCCGGAATCATCGCTGCGGGGGTGGACTTCATCGTTGCTCCTTTTCGGTTTGCGTCAGCGCGTCGCGGTCGGTCACGTCGCGGATTGCGCGACTTCGGCGGCGACCAGCGCGCGAAGTTGATCTGCGCCGAACGGTTCGAGCGGCTTTCCGTTGACGAAGAATGTCGGTGTACCGGTCACGCCCACGGTCTCGACATCCGCGCGGTCCTGGTTGATGATTCCGACGACATCCGGCGCCATCATCTGCGCCTCGGCGGCGTCGGCGTCCAGACCGGCCGTCCCGGCGATGTTGAGGATCAGGCCCGGTTCGGGTGTGCCGCGCGACGCCCATCGCGACTGCTCGTCAAGAAGGGCCTCCATGACGGGTTCGTAGACGCCCTGCGCCCGGGCGGCTTCGAGGACGCGAATGGCTTCTTCGGACGACTCGCCGTGGAAGGGCGTATAGCGAATGACCACGCGGACCGCGTCGCCATGCTCGGCCATGATGTCCTTGACCACCGGATAGAAGGCACGGCAAGCCTCGCAGGCGGGGTCGAAGAACTCGACGATCGTGACAGGCGCCTCCTGCGGCCCCAGGATCGGCGAATAGGGACGCACCAGCGCCTCGGCCATCTCGGGGGCGATGGGCGCCGTGTCGGCGACTTGGTTAGGGCGGGTTACGAACCAGGCCGCTGCCGCGAACACGGCGAGCGACAGGGCCACTGCGCCTAGGATCAGGGGTTTACGGGTCATCTGTCGGTCTCCGTGAGTGAGGCCGCCGAGAGGGCGGCGATGAGCGCGAACGCGAGAAGCGACAGCAGCGGGATCGGCACGCCCAGAACGAGCTGCTTGTCGTCCGTGCAGGAAGGGCCGCTTGCCGTGCAGGGCTGGATGGGTTCGGGGACGATCCCCGCGAACAGCCCCAGATGCCAGAGCGCGAAGGCACCGCCGGCAAGCGCAAGCGCGATCCCGTAGCGACCGATCGTCCGGTCCCCCCACCAGAGTCCCAGTCCCAGAATGACGGCCAGCGGGAACATGAACGCGCGCTGGTACCAGCAAAGCACGCATGGCCTCTGTCCCAGAACCTCGCCGATGAACAGCACGGCAAGAGAGGCTGCAAGCGCCACGATCCATGCGGCGGCGAGCGCCGTGTCGGCGGACAGTCTGGGCATCATCGGTCGATCCGCTCTTGCAGATCGGCACGAATGTCCTCGGCCGGGGTGCCGTAGCTCCACGATGCGACGTAGCCCGCGCCGGGATCGAACAGGAACAGTTGCGAAGAATGGCTCATCGTGTAGCCGTCCGGTGCGGCCGCTTCCTCGGCCTTTTGATAGAAGATCTTGAACGACTCGGAGGTCTTCGCGATCTGGTCCGGCGTTCCGGTCAGGCCGATGATCCGCGCGTCGAAGCGCGGGACGAAGTCGGCCAGCGCCTGGGGCGTGTCACGTTCAGGATCGATCGAGATGAAAAGCGGCTGGACCCGTTCCGCGTCGCTGCCCAGCCCCTCCATAACGGCGGCGACTTCGGACAGGGTGGTGGGGCAGACATCCGGGCAGTTGGCGAAACCGAAGAACACCAGCATCCACCGGCCGGCGAAATCGTCCTGCGTCCGGACCATCCCGGTGTGGTCCGTCAACTCGAACTCGGCCCGAAAGGCGGGCTCCGTTTCCGACCGCGCAAGATCGGCGCCACCGTCCGGCCGCAACAACAGCCACACAAACGCCAGCGCTGCACCGCCCGCCAGCACCCAAAGGGCCCTTCGAAGGAGTTTCAATGTCACCGAGCCTGTCTGCCGTTCCTGGTTGACGACGGGGGTACACCCTGCGGCCGCTTGAGGTTCAAGCCCTTTCTCCCCGGTTCCAGACTTCCGTCACGCGCATGTGATAGGGTGGATTCGTTGCCAATCCGAGGCTCCGGACCTAGAGAAACGGGCACATGATGGAGGTCCCGGATGTTGACGATCGGCAACTTGGCCAAGAGGACCGGCACCAAGGTACAGACGATCCGCTACTATGAGCAGATCGGGCTGATGCCGGAACCCGGCCGGACGGACGGCGGACAGCGCCGTTACCGCGAAGCCGAACTGGACCGGCTGTCGTTCGTCCGGCACGCGCGGCAACTGGGGTTTTCGCTGGAGGCGATCCGCGAACTGCTGGACCTGAGCGATCACCCGGGCAAGTCGTGCGCCGAGGCGGATGCCATCGCGCGCCGGCAGCTCAGGCAGGTCGAGCAGAGGTTGGCGCGGCTGGAGGCGCTTCGCTCTGAATTGACGAGGATGGTGCACGAGTGCAGCGGCGGGCAAACCGCCGATTGCCGGGTGCTGGAAGTGCTGCGCGACCACGCCGAGTGCCTAACCGACCACGATGAGATCGGCGCCTAGGCCCGGACGAGGCCGACGCGCCGGCCGGCGACGACGCCGGAGCGGTGTCAGCGATGGGACGCAATCGGGCCGAACCTCGATCATGTCCGGGCGACGGGGCCGCTTCCGTCCGCGTGGTTTCCAGGCCATCGCGGGAACCGATACCGCGCGGGCGACTTCACCCTTTTCAGGCGCATCGGCGGGGTCACGTTCCCCATTTTCGGTGGCCTTCACGATGGATCGGACGGGTTCGACCATGCGCCGTGCCGTGAGACGAAAGCACGGACCGGCAAACCTCTGCGGCGGTGCGGTGATCCCAGCAACCGGCTCCCGTCGCACCCCCACGTCGCCTGCGGTCGCTGTTGCGGCCGGTCGGGCGGCAGAAAACAGGAGATGGGACAATGTCCGAAGCGATCGAAGCCAAGTCCGGCGAACAGAGACGCGCGTTGTGGATCGTGCTGCTGCTGAACCTGGCGATCGCCATCGGCTTCTTCGTCACCGGAGCGATCGGTGATTCCAGCGCGCTCATCGCCAACGGGCTCGACAACACCTCCGACACGGTCGTGTATGCCATCAGCCTTTTCGCGCTGTCCCGCGCGGCCGTGTGGCAACGGACGGCGGCGAACGTGTCCGGGGGAATGCTGCTGCTGTTCGCGGCCCTGGTTCTGGTGGACGCGATCCGGCGCTACTACGCCGGATCGGAGCCTCTGGGCGGCATGATGATCACGATGTCGCTGATCGCGGCCGTTGTGAACGTCATCTGCGTGTGGCTTCTGGCCAGGATCGAGGACCCGGGCGTCAATGTCCGTGCGGCCAACACATTCAGCTGGAACGATTTCGCGTCGAACGGCGGCATTCTGGTGGCTGGCGGGCTTGTCTGGTGGCTGGACACCAACTGGCCGGATCTGGCCGTCGGCGTCGCCGTCGCGGGGATCTTCGTCTGGGGCGGGATCAAGATCCTCCGCGATGCCCATGGCGAGCACCACAAGGCGGTGCACGGGGACGATGCGTGATCGCGGCCTGGGTATATACGCTGATACCGGCTGCGGTCGCCATGCTCGGGGCTCTCGTCGCCGTCAACGTGCGGCCCGGTTCCACGACGGTCAGCGCCATTCAGCATTTCGCGGCGGGCGTCGTCTTTGCGGCGGCGGCGGGGGAGATCATGCCGGATGTCGTGCACAGCGGGCTGCCGGTCGCGACCCTCGTCGGCGGTTTCGCGGGGATCGGCGTCATGCTGGCGATCCGCCGGCTCGAACGTGCCATCACCGGGCCGACCGGGATGTTGACGCTTGTCGGGGTGGACATCCTGATCGACGGCCTGGTACTCGGCATCGCATTCGCGGCCGGGGCAAAGGCCGGCCTGCTGCTGACCATCGCGCTCAGCGTCGAGGTGCTGTTCCTGGGGCTGGCCGTCACCATGGAACTGTCGGAGACGGTGAAATCCAGCAGACGGATCCTGGCGACCGTCGCCGCCCTTGTTGTCCTGCTGCCCGTCGGTGCGGTGGTGGCAACCCCCATCGCCAGCTTGCCGGCGCAGTACATCACCGGCTTTCTCAGTTTCGGGCTGATCGCGCTGCTGTATCTGGTGACCGAGGAACTGCTGGTGGAGGCCCATGAAACCCCCGACCGGTCCTGGGTCGCCGCGATGTTCTTCATCGGCTTCCTGCTGCTTCTTTCTCTCGAAGAGGTGATGTGATGGCCAGCACTCAAGGGAATAGGAAACACCATGCCGCATGATCACGGCCACGCGCATATCGACCCCAACTCCGGAGACCGCAGGGTTTCCGTAGCGATCTGGGCGAACGGGATCCTGACCGTCGCGCAGGTCGTCGGCGGGATCCTGTCTGGCAGCCTCGCCCTGATCGCCGATGCGCTGCACAACTTCTCCGACATGGCGTCGCTGGTGATCGCCTTCGCGGCGCGCAAGATCGCCCGCCGGCCGGCGGACGAGCGGATGACCTTCGGCTATGGCCGGGTCGAGATCGTGGCCGCCCTCATCAACTACACGACGCTCATCATCATCGGCCTCTATCTGGTATACGAGGGCGGGATGCGGATGATCGACCCGCCGCAGGTCCAGGGCTGGACGGTCGTGATCCTGGGCGGCATCGCACTGGTCGTCGACACCTTGACCGCGCTTCTGACCTATTCCATCATGAAAGGCAGCGTGAACATCCGGGCGCTCTTCCTGCACAACCTGTCCGATGCCGCGGCCTCGCTCGCGGTGGTCTTGGGCGGATCCCTCATCATTCTCTACGACATGCGATGGGTCGATCCGGCGATCACCATCGGCATCGCGCTTTACATCCTCTACCTCGGCTTCGCCGAGATCGGCGGTCCGATCCGCACGCTGATGCTGGGTAGCCCGCCCGATCTCGACAACGGGGCCGTCGTGGAGGCGATGCGCGATATGGACGGGGTCGCGGACGTTCATCACGTGCACCTCTGGCAGATGCAGGAGCATGAGGCGGCGCTCGACTGTCATGTGGTGCTGACCGACAGCGGCTGGGACCGGACGGAGGAGATAAAGGCCGCGATCAAGGATCGGCTGCAGGAGGATTTCGGCATCAGCCATTCCAGCCTGGAGTTCGAGCATCAGGACCGCGCGCACCGGAATGCCGACCTTTACGGCCACGGCACATCCGACGGGAAGGATAACGACCATGTTCACGGAAACGCTGAGCGCGCATGACGACGTGATCGGCATCGCCTGCGACGGCACGCTGAGCCGGAGCGATCTGGGGCGGATGCACGCGCTGCTGCACGATCGGCTGGACAGGTCCGGCAAGGTCGCGCTGGTTCTCGACCTCACGGGGTTCGAGGGATACGAGGGTTCTGCCGCCGTGCTGGAGGACCTGAGGATCGATACCGCCCATGCGAACGACTTCAGCCGCGTCGCCATTGTCGGCGCCGGTCGCCTGCTGGAATGGGGAATGGAGCTGGCCGGGGCTCTGAGTTCCGCCGAGATGCGCGGGTTCGATACCGCAGAGATGGCCGCCGCCGTTGCCTGGGCACGGGGAATCTGAGCCGATGTGGTCGAACATGAGCGATCGCCCCCACGGCCGCGCCGCGGATCGCGCGGCGCCCGCCGTTTCGGGTGCAGCCATCCCGCGTCTCGACATTGTCGATGTCGTGCGCGGGCTGGCGATCGCCGGCGTGGTGCTTTTCCATATCGTGTGGGATCTTTCGTTTCTCGCGGTCATTCCGCCGTGGGTCGCATCGCACCCGCTGTGGCTGCTGTTCGGCCGCCTGCTGGCGGGCACGTTCATGGCACTTGTCGGGGTGAGCCTTGTCCTCGCCGCGGCGGGCGGCCTCCGGCGCAAGGCGTTCGTCCGGCGCCTCGGGATCCTGGTCATCGCGGCGCTGGCCATCACGGTCGTGACCCGCGTGGCCTTTCCGCAGACCTTCGTCTATTTCGGCATCCTGCACTCGATCGCGGTGGCAAGCGTCATCGGCGTCGTGGTGCTGCGCCTGCCCGCACCCGTCATCGCGGTCCTTGGGCTGGCGGTCTACGGTCTCGGCTTTGTCTGGACGTCCGAGGCGTTCGATCCCCGTTGGCTGGCGTGGACCGGCTTCGCGGCATCGCCCCCCCCCAGCAACGACCTGGTTCCGGTGTTTCCATGGGCCGGGCTGACGCTGCTGGGCATGGCAGGAACGCGGCTGGCCATCGCCCGGGGCTGGGTGCATCGTGCGCGGCCCCTCACCGGGGGTCTTGCCCGCTCACTGGCCTGGATGGGCCGATACAGCCTGCCGATCTACCTCATCCATCAACCCGTGCTGCTTGGCGTTCTGATCCCGCTTGTCCAGCTGGTCCGGTGACGCTGAAAACAGGTCGAAGCCGCGGGCGATGCGCTTCGCCCCACCGCGCCACACCTGCACCGATCCGGGTGCGACATCGGGGAGGCGTCCGGGCTATTCGGCGGCGGGCAGCAGCCCGGTGATGAGTTGCCGCAGCCCGATGGCCGCGCCCAGAAAGATCGCGGCGAGCGTCACGGGGGCGCTGAAGGCAAGCACCGAAAAGGCCGAAAGCCCCTGGCCGACACTGCATCCAAGCGCCGTGACGGCGCCGACCCCCATGATGAACGCCCCCAGGATCTGGCGGCGCAGCTCACGCGGATCGTCGCAGGCTTCCCAGCGGAAATGCCCCTTGGCCAGACAGGCCGCGAAGGCGCCCGCGACGACGCCGAGAACCGAGCCGATCCCGAAACTCAACGACTGTCCCGACGCGATCATCGCGTAGAGGAGGGTCTCACCGACAGGGGCTGAAAACGTGTGGCTTGCCGGACCGACGGCATCGAAGCTGCGACGTTCCAGCCAGGCCGTCCCGGCCCAGCCGCTGACGATGGCAAGTCCCACCACCGTGCCCCATCCCAGCACGGCACGGGACCGGCCGGCCGACGACCTGCCGACCGACAGCGCCAAGAGGACGGTTCCGGCCGCCGCTGCGGCCACCGCCTCGGGGAGTCCGACCATCCGAGAGGCCAGTTGCGCGAAGCCCGGCGTGGACACTCCGGAGGCCTGTTCCGGAAAAAGGAACACCCGCAGGTAGGCGACTGGACCGGAGACGGTCATGTAGGCGCCAAGCCCCATGACGATCACGATGAGGAAGGACCGGATGTCGCCGCCGCCCAGCCGGGCCAGTACCCCGTATCCGCAATTGCCCGACAGGGCCATGCCGTATCCGAAGATCAGACCGCCCAGAATGCTCGCCGCCGGGTTCCACGCCTGCGTAAGATAGACGGTGCGCGTCGCGTCGAGGAGTCCCGTTCCGACCAGCCCCGCTGTACCCAGGATCGCGACCCCGAGGGCCACGCCCCACATCCGCAGCCGCGCGTCGTCTCCGCCGTAAAGCCGGTCCTCGATGGCACCGAGCGTGCAGAACCGGCCGAGCCGGGCCGCGGCCCCAAGCGCCAGCCCGCCGCCGAGGCCGATCGCGGCCGCCAGGGTGGTATCGCTCAGTCCATCGAGCATCGCTCTTCCCTTCGATGCCGTGCGGCGACGTCAGCCGGCGGGCGGTCCGTGCTCCGCGCCCGGTTCGTCCTCTGCCGGCTTGCAGAAGAGATCGTACACCACTTCGATCACCTGACGAACGCGCGGCTCGCTCAGGCTGTAATAGATCATCTTGCCCTCTCGGCGCGGCTTGACCAGCCCCTCCAGCCGCAGGCGCGACAATTGCTGGGACACCGCGGCCTGCCGGGCCGACAGAAGCGTTTCGAGATCGCGCACGCTGCGCTCGCCGTTGGCCAGATGGCACAGGATCATCAGACGGCTTTCGTGGCTGATGGCCTTGAGAAAGGTCGACGCCTCCGCGGCGCTTTCCATCATGGCAGTCTTTTCGGTCTCCGTGGTGCTCTCGTCGATCACCGGAATAGCCATGGGTTTCTCCGCGCAGCTTTCGACAGCCGACCTAGACCGAAATCTCCGCGCCATATACCGTGTCTTTGTCGCAGTTTGCAAATCGCGCAGGGGCGGTGCCGACAGGATCAGTCGGTTTCCGCCGCGCCCGTGTCGAGCTTTCGCAGCATCCGGTCCAGCATTCCCCAGAAGAAATCCTGCCCCGGATAGCCTTCGATCCGGTCGATTTCGGTCCCGTCATCAACAAGGACGAAGGTGGGCGTGTACCGGAACTTGCCGTCGAAGCTCAGGTCGTCCGGAACCGGGTCGCCGATGTCCATGCGCTGGAGCGGCGCTCTCTGTCCCTCCGGCGACTTGGGATAAACCGGTGCGACCTGCGCGTTCCAGCGTTCGCACCAGACGCACCCCTGTTCCTCGACCATGATCAGCCGCGTCTCGGCCGCGGCTTGCAAGCCCGCCGTGGAAAGGAGGGCGACAAGAAGCAAAACAGGGGATTGAGCTCTACTCATTCTCTTATCATAATATGATATTGCGAGGCGCGCAACAGGGGAGGAGCGGCCGATGCTGGAGGTCACGATCGCCGCGGCCGTGGTCGCGGGGCTGCTGTCCTTCCTGTCGCCCTGCGTCCTTCCGATGGTGCCGTTCTACCTCAGCTATCTGGCCGGATCGGGGATGAGCCACATCACCGCCGGCGGCGGGCTGCCCCCCGAACTGCGCCGCCGCGCCGTGCTGGCGGCGCTGATCTTCGCCGCCGGCATGCTGGTGGTGTTCGTGGGGCTCGGTGCGACCGCCACGATCCTGGGGCAATTTCTGCGCGAATGGTTCGATATCCTGCGCTATGTGGCGGCAGCGATCATCATCGCCATGGGGCTTCACTTCCTGGGCGTCCTGCGGATTCCGTTCCTCTACAGGCAATTCCGCGCCGATACCGGCCAGGCCTCCAACCTGTCGCTGGCTGGCGCCTTCGTCGTGGGAATGGCCTTCGCTTTCGGCTGGGTGCCCTGCGTCGGCCCGTCGCTGGCCGCGATCCTGTTCATGGCGGGCGGGTCGGACACGGTCTGGCAGGGGATGGGGCTGCTTCTGGCATACGGAATCGGGATGACCGCACCGTTCGTTCTGGCCGCGCTGTTCGTGGCGCCGTTCATGCGGTGGATGACCCGGTTCAGACGGCATCTCGGGCGGGTCGAGAAAGCCATGGGGGCGTTTCTGGTGCTGTTCGGACTGCTGGTCGCGACGAACAGCATCAACTACATCGCGAATTGGATGCTCGCCATCGGCCCCGATATCGGTGTTCTGAGGTAAAGGGTTGCCGAGGGCGACCGGCCCCTGTCCGGAGCAAGGGGATCATGCGCCCGGTCGCGTTTTGAACGCGGCGCGTGCTGGACCAGTCTGCGATGCCTCAAATTCATCTAATCGAATATTCGATTGCCTTGCGGCGCGAATCTGCCCTATGCTGAAAAAAACGGCTCTCGAAAGCCTGGGGAGGAAGAATGAAATTCATCGTCTGTTCGCTCGGTCTGCTTGGCGTCGCCGCGGCGGGAACGGCCTTCGCGCAACCTGTTCTGCCGTCCGAAGTCGCCTTCGACGAATACGGTGCGGTTTCCGCGTCCCTGACCGGAAAGGCGGGGGATGCCGCCAGCGGCGAGGTCGTCGTGGTGGAAAGGGGCCAGGGCAATTGCCTGGCCTGCCATCGGATCACCGCGCTGGACGAGTTTCCCTTTCACGGAGAGGTCGGCCCGCCGCTCGACGGGGCTGGCAGCCGCTGGAGCGAGGCAGAGCTTCGCGGCCTTGTCGCCGATGCGAAGATGACGTTCGAGGGCACGATCATGCCGTCGTTCTACAAGAACAGCGGCTACGTCCGCCCCGGCGACGGATATACCGGCGATGCCGCGAAAGGTGAGCTGGAGCCGATCCTGGGCGCGCAGGACGTCGAGAATGTCGTCGCCTTTCTCATGACGCTCAAGGACGAGTGAGCGTCCACGCCAACGGAAGAGGATAGTAGCATGAAACTGACCCGTAGGGAAACGATCGTCCTTGGTTTCGGCACCGCGATCACGGCGATGCTGCCGCTGGCTGCCGGTGCGGCGCCAGAGGACAAGATCAAGGAATTCACCGGCGGTGCGGAAACAGTGTCCGAAGGGCTGACGCTGACCGCGCCGGAGATCGCGGAGAACGGCAACACCGTGCCGATCGAAGTGTCCGCACCGGGGGCCGAGGCGATCTTGGTGCTGGCGCCCGGCAATCCGAACCCGGATGTCGGCACGTTCCGTTTCGGCCCGCTGGCCGGTTCGCAGACCGCGTCGACCCGGATCAGGCTGGCCGAAACCCAGGAACTGGTCGCGATCGCAAAGCTGTCGGACGGCAGCTTCGCGCGCGCAACGAAGGAAGTGAAAGTCACAATCGGCGGCTGCGGCGGCTGAACGGGAGGGCAATACGATGGCAGAGAATGTCAGACCACGGGTCAAGGTTCCCAGCACGGCCGACGCCGGCGGCACGGTCACGATCAAGACCCTGATCAGTCACCAGATGGAATCGGGACAGCGAAAGGACGATAACGGCGAAACCATTCCGCGTTCGATCATCAATCGGTTTGTCGTCGATTTCAACGGCGAGAACGTGATCGACGTCAAGATGGAGCCGGCGATCTCGACCAACCCGTATTTCGAGTTCGAGGCAAAGGTCCCGGAGTCGGGGACGTTCAGCTTCACCTGGTATGACGACGACGGGTCCGTCTACGAGGACAGCAAGGATATCACCGTATCGTAATCGGTGACGAAGGGGAGGAATGGACATGACGGCATCATTGTACGGGGCGGTCTTGCTGGCAGCGCTCGCGGCGGGGGCCGCGTATGCGGATGAGGATGCCGATCTGGTCGTGAACGGAGAGATCGAGATGACCGTTCGCGCCCCCGCTCCGGACCACGTGGAGGGCCTTTCGGAGATCATGTCGGGCTGGCTGTTCCGGTCCGACGAGACCCAGGCCGTGCAGATGGACGATTTCGACAATCCCGGGATGATCTTCGTCGATGCCGGACGCGAAACGTTCAACGCGGAGATCGGCGCCGACGGCGAAAGCTGCGCCAGTTGCCACGAGGGTCCCGAAACCCTGGCCGATGTACGCCCGACCTATCCGAAATGGGATCCGGAGCGCGAAACGGTCCAGACCGTCGAGATGCAGGTCAACGAATGCGTCACCGAACGGATGAACCTGCCGGAATGGAAATACACCGGCGACGACATGGTCAACATGACGGCGTTGCTGGCATCGGCCGCCCGGGGCAAGCCGGTCGATGTCGCCATCGACGGGCCTGCCCAGTCCACCTGGGAACAGGGCAAGGAGATGTACTATACGCGCTACGGTCAGCTCGAACTCAGCTGCGCGAATTGCCATGAGGACAATTACGGCAACAACATCCGCGCCGATCACCTGAGCCAGGGTCAGATCAACGGGTTCCCGACCTACCGCCTGAAGAACGCCAAGCTGAACGCCGTGCAGAGCCGGTTCAAGGGCTGCATCCGCGATACCCGCGCCGAAACGTTCTCTCCCGGCAGCGCGGAATTCGTCGCACTTGAGCTTTATGTCGCGTCCCGTGGCAATGGGCTGTCTGTCGAAGGTCCCTCCGTCCGCAACTGACCGCCGCACCCGGCCCGTGAACCATCTTCCTTCCGCCCGCCGCGGAGGGACACTCTCCCCTTGACCAGAGGTTGCACATGATTGCCCGACGCCATTTTCTCCAGGCCGGTCTTGCTGTGTCTGCGCTCTGGGGCACCGGGGGTGTCGGAAACTGGTCGCGACTGGCCGCACAGCAAAGATTGTCGCAACAGGATCTCCTGGACTTTCCGACATCCGGCAACGTCACGCTGATCCACATCACCGACATCCATGCCCAGTTGAAGCCGATCTATTTCCGTGAGCCCGAATACAACGTCGGCGTGGGGGACGTGGTCGGCAAGCCGCCGCATGTGACCGGAGCCGCCTACCGCAAGCTTTTCGGGATCGAGACCGGATCGGCGATGGACTACGCGCTGACCCATGATGATTTCGTCGCTCTGGCCCGCGCCTACGGCAAGATGGGCGGGGCGGACCGGATCGCCACCGTCGTCAAGGCGATCCGCGCGGACCGACCCGAGGCGCTGCTGCTCGATGGCGGCGACACCTGGCAGGGAAGTCTGACGGCGCTCCGGACAGAGGGCCGCGACATGGTCGAGACCTTCAAGGCGCTGGGCACCGATGCGATGACGTCGCATTGGGAATTCACCCTCGGGATCGACCGCGTCCGCGAGATCGTCGAGAACGAGCTGGGCTATCCCTTCCTCGGGGCCAATATCTTCGACGCCACCTGGGACGAGCCCGCGTTCGACGCCTACCGGATGTTCGAAAGGGGCGGCGCCCGGATCGCCGTGATCGGCCAGGCCTTTCCCTATCTGCCGATCGCCAATCCCGGCTACATGTTCCCGGATCTCAGCTTCGGCGTCCGTCAGGACCGTATGGCGGAAGTCGTCGCCGAAGTCCGGGACGCGGGCGCGGATCTGGTGGTGCTGCTGTCGCACAACGGGTTCGATGTGGATCGGAAGCTGGCGCAGGACGTGCCTGGCATCGACATCATACTGACCGGCCATACCCATGACGCGCTGCCCGAACCGGTTCTGGTCGGCAAGACCTATCTCATTGCCAGCGGCAGTCACGGCAAGTTCGTCAGCCGCCTCGACATCGACATCCGCGACGGTGAGTTGAAGGCGCTCGACCACCGGCTCATTCCGGTGTTCTCCGACGTGATCGCGCCGGACCCGGAGATGTCCGCGTTGGTGGATGGCCTGCGCGCGCCCTACCAGGCAGAACTGTCGGAGGTGATCGGCCAGACGGACAGCGTGCTGTTCCGCAGGGGCAATCTGAACGGCACCTGGGACGACCTGATCTGCGCAGCGCTGCTCGAAGAGCGGGACGCGGAAATCGCGCTCAGCCCCGGTTTCCGCTGGGGCGCGTCGCTCTTGCCGGGGCAGGACATCACGCGTGAGGACGTCTTCAACGCGACGGCGATGAGCTACCCCGAAGCCTACCGGACCGAGATGACGGGCGAGACGCTCAAGATCATCCTCGAAGACGTGGGCGACAATCTGTTCAACCCCGATCCCTACTACCAGCAGGGGGGTGACATGGTTCGGGTCGGCGGTATGGGCTACCGCATCGACATCACCCAGCCGCAGGGAAGCCGGCTGCACGACATGACCGTACTTTCCACGGGCGAGCCCGTCGATCCGGCTCGGACCTATGTCGTGGCCGGCTGGGCCAGCGTCAACGAAGGCACCGAAGGCCCGCCCATCTGGGACGTGGTCGAGGCACATATCGCGCGGCTGGGCACAGTCTCGGTCGCACCGAATACGGCGGTGCGACTGATCGAAAACTGAAAATGACCTTGCATGGCGTATGTGGAAACGTATTCTACTATATGAATGTGTAAGCGTGCAGGAGGACGATCCATGAGCGACACCCCCAAACCACGGTCGTCTTCGCGGCGCACCTTTCTGCGCGGCGCCGCGGTCGCCGGCGGCGCGGCTGCCTTTGGCGGTGCGGCCCGCGCTGGCCCGGATCCTGCGATCACCGAATTGCAGCCCTGGATGCAGACCCTCGGGGACGGCGTCGATGCGCGCCCCTATGGTCTGCCGTCGCGCTATGAGGCGGACGTGGTTCGCAAGGATGTGCCCTGGCTGACCGCCGATCCGGTCAGCTCCGTGAACTTCACGCCGCTGCATGAGTTGGACGGGATCATCACTCCGAACGGGCTGTGTTTCGAGCGGCACCACTCCGGCGTGGCTGAAATAGACCCGGCACAGCATCGGCTGATGATCAACGGTCTGGTCGATACGCCGCTGGTCTTCACGATGGACGACATCTTGCGGTTTCCCCGTGAAAACCGCGTGTATTTCCTGGAATGCGCGGCCAATACCGGCATGGAGTGGCGCGGGTCGCAACTGAACGGCTGTCAGTTCACCCATGGAATGATCCACAACCTGCAATATACCGGCGTGCCCCTCCGGCTGCTTCTTGAGGAGGCGGGCGTAAAGACGAACGGCACATGGATCCTGCCGGAAGGTGCGGATGCCGCCGCCATGACCCGATCCGTACCCATGGAAAAGGCGCTGGACGACTGTCTGGTGGCCTTCAAGATGAACGGCGAGGCGCTGCGACCCGAACAGGGCTATCCTCTGCGGCTGGTCGTCCCCGGCTGGGAAGGCAACATGTGGGTCAAATGGCTGCGCCGGATCGAGGTCGGCGACAAACCCTGGCAGCATCGTGAGGAAACCAGCAAATACACGGATCTGCTGCCCGACGGTGAGGCGCGGCGGTTCACCTGGGCCATGGATGCCAAATCGGTCATCACGAATCCCAGCCCACAGGCCCCGCTGACCCACGGTCCGGGGCGCACCGTTCTGACCGGGATCGCCTGGTCGGGACGCGGCACCATTCCGCGCGTCGATGTCACGCTGGACGGTGGGATGAACTGGCAGCAGGCCCGGATGTCGGGACCCAGCTTCGACAAGTCGATGCACCGATTCTATTTCGATTTCGACTGGGACGGCCGGCCGCTTCTGCTGCAGAGCCGTGCCCACGACAGTACCGGCTATGTCCAGCCGACCAAGGATGCCCTGCGGGCGATCCGGGGCGAAAAGTCCATCTATCACAACAACGGCATCCAGACCTGGGCCGTGAACGAGAAGGGGGTCGCGGAAAATGTCGAGATTTCGTAAATCCGTCATCCAGGCTTTGACCGCGGGCCTTTCGGCAGGGATCGGGCTCGCCGTGCAGGCCCAGGACGTCGCGCCCACCAACCCTTTGGCGCCGGCGACAGATCAGGCGACGCCCTTGGCCGGAACCGGCTCCGCCGGCGACGGTCCTGCCGGTCTTTCGGCGCCCGACGCGGGCTTCGGTCTGGGGCGTCCCGCCACGCCGGAGGAGATCGCCGCATGGGATATCGACATCCGGCCGGACGGGCAGGGACTTCCCGTGGGCAGCGGCGATGTCGCCACTGGCGAAGAGATCTATTCGCAGCAATGTTCGGCCTGCCACGGAACCTTCGGCGAGGGGGTCGGGCGCTGGCCGGTCCTGGCCGGCGGCGAGGGCAGTCTCGGCAGCCGCGATCCGGTCAAGACCGTGGGATCCTACTGGCCCTTCCTTTCGACGGTCTTCGACTACGTCCACCGCGCAATGCCGTTCGGAAACGCGCAATCCCTGACCGACGATGAGGTATATGCCGTAACGGCCTATATCCTGAACCTGAATTTCCTTGTCGAGGACGATTTCGTCCTGAGCAACGAGACCTTCGCCGAGGTCGAGATGCCGAACGCCGGCGGGTTCTTCATGGACGATCGCCCCGAAGCGGAACTTCCGCAATTTTCGGGCGACGCCTGCATGACGGACTGCAAGGCCAGCGTGGAGATCACGATGCGCGCAGCCGTGCTCGACGTCACGCCGGACGAAGGCAGCGCCGATGACGAGGAACTGGATGCAGCCGCCGAGGTCGCGACCGAACAGCCGTCCACCCAGGTCGAATCGGCGATGGACATCGGCACCGAGGCAGCCGGCGACGGGACGCAGGAGCCGTCGGACACGGCCGCCGCCGAACCGCAAGCCGCGGACAGCGGACCGGACCCGGAACTGGTCGCAGCCGGCGAAAAGGTCTTTCGGAAGTGTTCCGCCTGCCACCAGGTGGGCGACGGCGCCAAGAACCGCGTCGGACCGCAACTGAACGCCGTGGTGGGCCGCACCGTCGGCGGACTGGAGGGGTACGCATATTCCGGAACGCTCCAGGAGGCCGGCGAAAAAGGCATGGTCTGGAACGAAGAAACCCTTGCGGCCTTCCTTGCCGATCCCAGAAGCTACATGAAGGGAACGAAGATGGCCTTTTCGGGACTTCGCAAGGAAACCGACCGACAGGCGGTGGTCGAATATCTGAAGTCCTTTGGCCAATAGGAACAGGGAGCGCAGATGACGGGAACCAAGACGACGCAGGCGTGAACCACGCCGCTCCCCCACCTCTTATGGGTCGGGGCACACCCAAGGGAGGACCACATCATGAAGCACCTGTTTGCAATCGTCGCGCTTGTCGTCGGGTTGACCGCCGCCGCCGTCGCCCAGAACAGCGAGTCGCCCGACGACGGGATCCATTACCTGGCCCTGCAGATCAGCGACAACGATCCGGAGAAGATGAACACCGTCTTGAATGTGGCCGCGAACGTGTCGCGTCTGTATTCCGAGCAGGCCGAGGAGGTCGAAATCCGCATCGTCGCATTCAACGCCGGCCTGCATATGCTGCGATCCGACACTTCGCCGGTGCTGGACCGGCTGAAATCCTTCGATCAATCCATGCCCAACGTCAGCTTCGCGGCTTGCCAAAACACGATCGACGCGATGGCCAAAAAGGAAGGTCAGGAAATCCCGATCGCGGACAATGCCGACCGCGTGCCGGCCGGCGTCGTCGAACTGATTGAGCTGGATGAGGACGGTTGGACGATCGTGCGCCCCTGAGGACCGACTGACATCGGCGCCCCGGCATCGGGGCGGCGGGTGTCCCGCAAAGGAGAAACGGCGATGATGAAAGCATTTGCACTAGTGATCGGCTTGGCGACGGCGACGGCGGCGGTCGCCCAGGACTATGAGAGCTATTCCTACGCAGGCAGTTTCGAGGACGCCACCTTCGGAGTGGAGAGCGCCATCGTGAACAAGGGTCTGGTCATCGACTACACCAGCCACGTGGGCGAAATGCTCAACCGCACCAAGGAAGACGTGGGCGGCAACGAGACGCTGTTTACCGCCGCCGACATCTTCATCTTCTGTTCCGCGCGCCTCTCGCGGGAGGTGATGGAGGCGGACCCGATGAATATCGCGTTCTGTCCCTACGGAGTCTTCGTCGCCGAACGCGACGGTGAGGTGACGGTCGGATACCGCACCTATCCCGACGGACCGATGCAGAAGGTCCAGGCCCTGCTCGACGAAATCGCGCGCGAAGCGGTGGGGCAGTAGCGCGGGTCACGGCATAGGGCGGCACCGCGATCCTTCGGCCCCACGGCGACGGGCCCGGATCGCGGTGGGCCTGCGCGACCGCGGGACGTCACTCGAATTCCATCTCTTCGAAGACGCGACCGGCATTCTTGGTGGCCAGCTCCTCGAACGTGTCCAGGTTCGCATAGGGCGACTGGTCCACGTAATAGGCATCGGCCAGCGATCCGCCCTGGTCCAGGTGATCCCCGATCTTGCCGCGCAGGTATTCCAGATACCCCTTGGTATAGCGGCGCACCTGGTCCATGTTCGTCGGATGGCCGTGGCCGGGAATGACGTAAAGCGCGCCCAGCGGCTCGAACCCCGTGTCCCAGGTGTCGAGCCAGTCGCGGGTATTGGTGTTGGGAAAGATCGGCAGGAGGCGTTCGTGGAACGCCATGTCGCCTGAGATCACCAGGCGCTGCTCGGGCAGCCAGACGACGATATCGCCCGGACTGTGGGCGGGTCCGAGATACCGCACCTCGATCCGCATGTCGCCCATTTCGATGGAGCGCATGTCGCTGAACGTCTCCGTCGGACCTTGCAGGACGGTGTTTTCGGCCTTTTCGCGATTGTAGTCCTTCATGGCGTCCAGCGATCGAAAGCCGTCCTCTGCGAAGGCTGCGGCCGCATCCTCATGGGCCAGGATCGGCACGCCCTGCGCGGCCCAGTAGCCGTTCCCCAGCATCGCGTGCCCTTGTCCGTTTTCGTTGACGACCAGCTTTACCGGCTGATCGGTGACCTTGCGGATCTCGTCGTGCAGGGCCTCTGCAAGGCTCCACGCCGCGCCGGCGTTCACCACGATGACGCCGTCGCCGGTGACGATGAAGCTCAGATTGTTGTTGTGCCCGCTGTTCTCATAGGTCGGCGGTGCGGTGGCGCCGATCGCGGACCAGATATTCGGAATGACCTCGTAGGGGGCGGCATAAAGCGGATTTCCGGGATATTGGTCGGCGATCTCTTCATTCGCCGCGACCGGCACCGCGACCAGCGTCGCAAGGACCGCAAGCGTTGCCCGCAGCGGGGTCCGGTGCCGGCTCATTGGGGGATCTCGAAGCGGAATGCCTCGCCCGCTTTTCGGACCCGGCCGATGCCGCCGGCGGGCAGATGGAATCCGATCATCGGCATGTCGCTGTCCCAGAGTTCCTGCAGCAGGTCGGTCCGCGTCTTTGCGGCCGTCTGCCGATCCTGGTCGGACCCGGAGGGCAGGGCGGGGGCCTCGAACGCCACATGATGGTTGGCAATCGCATCGCCCACGACCATGGCCGCCCCCTCCGTGCCCTCGATCACAAAGGACATATGCCCGGGCGTATGGCCATGGGTCGCGCGCGCCGTGACGCCCGGCAGCACGGTCGCGCCATCGTCGAACAGCCGGACGCGGCCGGCGATCCGCTCCAGCCGCGACCGCGCGCCGACGGCGAAGGGCTTGGCGCCCTCTTCCAGGGCGTCGAGCGTGGCGGGATCGCTCCAGAAGCCGTGTTCGACTGCGCCCATGTGGTACTGGGCATCGGGGATGGACAGCTCGTCGAAATCGTCCAGAACGCCCCACAGATGATCGGGGTGGCCATGGGTGAACACCACGTCGGTGACGTCTTCGGGCGACAGCCCCAGCGCCGCCAGGGCCTGCGGCAACTGGCCCGCGCTGGCCATGAAGTTCGGCCCGGCACCGATGTCGAACAGGATCACCCGATCCCGCGACCGGAGCAGGGTGACGTTGCAAGGCGGCTCCAGCCGGTCCGGCGAAATCTCGTAGCGCGCCAGGATCGGAGCGATCCTGTCGGCGGGCATCGGGCCGAAGATGAACGCGCCGGGAAGGACCAGATGCCCGTCAGACAGCGTGTCGATCCGCGCGCCGCCCCCCAGGTCGAGCGTCGCGTTGGCCCAGGCCGCGCGCGCCAGCAGCGATAGGCCAAGTCCGGCGGCACCGTGCGAAAGGACTGATCGTCTGGACAGGCGCATCGGAGGGACCTTTCAGAAGGGGCGGTCGCGCGTGTGCGGCTGCCGATGGCCGCGACCGCGCGGGGTCGCCCCGGCGCGGACCGTTCGGCGGTCCATACGCCGCGTCGCGGCAGGGGTTCTTGAGTCACCCGGATCGACGGTTGCGGGGCGATCCGTATCATGACGACGGATCCGGATGCGTGCGTGGATCCGGCCGTCAAGGGCCTGACCGGATGGACGTATCTGGGCGTGGACCATGGAAGTCAGGCTATCGTTCGTGGCCGTCCCTGACAAGTTATTCGTTCACGGTGAACCGGTTGCCCGCCGGGGGCCGCGCGTCGCATCGCACGGTATTTTCCTCGGAACGAAAAGGGAACATAATGGCCGCATGACGCGTGATTCTCCATATGATCGGGTGATCCGCCTGTCGGATCGGCGGCGCGGGTCCGCTGGACGGTCGGGTTCTTCCGCCTGCCTGCCCGGAGGCGAGGTCCTGCAAGAGGCGCTGCCGGTCCATGCCGCCGATGCCTCTGCCACCGCGCTGATCCTGGCCTCTCTGTCCGGCGCGCGGCGCCCGGTGCTCTGGGTCGCCGACCGGATGTCGCGGCGCGAGAACGGACTTCTCTACACGCCCGGTCTGCGGCGACTGCGCCCCTTTGGATCCATCCTGCATGTCGAGGTGAACCACCCGCGCGACGTGCTCTGGGCGATGGAGGAGGGCGCGGCCTGCGGCGGCCTCTCCGCCGTCGTCGGAGAGATCCACGGCGCGCCCTCCGTTCTCAGCTTTACCGCGACCAAGCGCCTTGCCCTGCGCGCAGAGGCATCGGGCGTTCCGGTCTGGCTGATCCGCAGCGCCGATCCGGCGGAGCTGAGTGCCGCGCGCGCGCGCTGGCGCGTCTCGGCCCGGCCGTCGGACGCGCATCCCCACGATCCCGGCGCACCGGGCGGTCCCGTATGGGAGGCCGACCTGTTCCGCGCCCGTGCCCGCCCGCCGGGGCGATGGAAGGTTCACCATGACCCAAGCGCGTCCGAGCCCGCGGATCGTCTCCGCATGGTTTCCCGATCTGCCGATGGATCGCTGGAGGGCGATCGTGCAGAAAGATCGGACGGTACCCGGACATGACGTGCCGGTGGTCCTGGCGACCGACGGCACCCACGGGCCGGTGGTTCATGCGGCAAGCGCCGCGGCACGGGCGCGCGACGTCCACATCGGCGCGCGCGTGGCCGATGCGCAGGCGATCCATCCCGATCTGCATGTCGAGCCTGCCGACCCCGACGGCGATGCCGCGATGCTGGACCGTCTGGCCCTCTGGGCGCGGCGCTGGTGCCCCTGGACGGCGCGCGACGGGGCAGAGGGGATCGTCCTGGACACCACCGGGGCGGCGCATCTCTTCGGCGGTGAGGCGGCGCTTTTGCGCGACATGGCGGACCGCTTTGCCATGCAGGGGCTGACGGCGCGGCTGGCCATGGCGCCGACCCGCGGCGCGGCGCAGGCCATGGCACGGCACGGGGCGGCTTTCGGGATCTGCGCGGCGGGAGAGGTGGAAAAGGCGATCGCCCCGCTGCCGGTCGGCGCCCTGCGGCTCGACGCGGAAACGGTGCGCCTTCTGGACCGGCTGGGGCTCAGGACGGTCGGCGCGCTGGGGGCGGTGCCGCGCACGGCGCTGATGCGGCGCTTTGCCGGCCTTGCGGCGGATCGCAATCCGCTGGTCCTTCTGGACCGGGCCACGGGACGGCTGCCCGATCCGCTGAACGCCCCCGCGGACCGTGCGCGCCGGATCGTCCGGACGCGGCTGGCAGAGCCGGTGATGGATGCCGCACCGCATCTGGCAGAGTTGGCCGCACGCCTGTGCACCGACCTGTCGGAGGCCGGAGAGGGCGCGCGGCTGCTGCGACTCACCGTCTACCGCATCGACGGGGACTGCCGGTCGAGCGATGTCGCCACCGCCTGCGCCAGCCGCGATCCGGACCATCTGTTGCGCCTGCTGCACGGCCGGCTGGACCGGATCGACCCCGGCTTCGGCTTCGACCTGCTGACGCTGGAGGCTCTCAGGGTGGAACCGCTGGACGCGGGCCAGCCGGGTCTGGACGGCGCGCGCGACCCGGATGCCGACGTCTCGGCGCTGCTCGACCGGCTGACGGCGCGGCTGGGACCCGACAGGGTGCGCTGGTCCGCCTGGCGGCAAAGCCATGTGCCGGAACGGGTGGAGCGGCGGGTTCCGGCGCTGGGCGCGGTTCCGGCGGATCCCCCCGATCCCGCCCGCGAGCGTCCGGTCCGCCTCCTGGATCCGGCCGAGGAGGTGCGGGTGATCTATGCCGTGCCCGAAGGTCCGCCCGCGCGCTTCGTCTGGCGTCGGGTGGAGTTCGACGTCCTGCGCCGCGAGGGGCCGGAGCGGATCGCACCCGAATGGTGGCGCGACAGGCCCGGCACCCGCCTGCGCGACTACTACAAGGTAGAGGTCCGGGACGGCCGGCGGTTCTGGATCTATCGCGAGGGGCTGGCCCAGGACGGGCGCGGCGGCGCGCCGCGCTGGTTCCTGCACGGGGCGTTCGCATGATGGCCCGGCGCGGGCGCGCCACCGGCGGGCCGGATGCGGATGGGGCGTCGGGCTGATGCCCCAGCAGGAAGGACATGCCCGCCGCACCCTGTCGCCGGAGAACGGCTTCGCCCCCCATCCTCGCGCAGCCTATGTCGAGCTGGGGCTGATGAGCTGTTTTTCCTTTCTCCACGGCGCCTCGGATGCGTCGGACCTGACGGGGACGGCGAACCTTCTGGGTTACGACGCCATCGGCATCGCCGACCGCAACACCCTGGCCGGCGTGGTGCGCGTCCATACGGAGGCCGCCACCGCCTGCGTCCGTCCGCTCATCGGGGCGCGGCTGGTGCTGCTCTGCGGCGCGGAACTCCTGGCCTATCCGTCCGACCGTGCCGCCTATGCCCGGCTTTCCACGCTGCTGTCGCGGGGCAAGATGACCGACAGGGACGGCGGATGGCAGGGCAAGGGGCTGACCCATCTGACGCTGGGAATGGTGTCGGACCATGCCGAGGGTCTGCACCTGATCGCGATGCCGGGAGAGGATCTCGACAGGTTCGAGACCGGGCTGCCGCGCCTTCTGCGTGCTCTGCCGGGGATGCGCCATGTGGGTGCGGCGTTTCGCTATCGCGGCGACGACCGCGCGCGGATCAACCGGCTGGACGCCATGGCGCGGCGCCACGGGATGTCGATCCTTGCCACCAACGACGTGCTCTATCACGCGCCGGACCGCCGCCCTTTGCAGGACGTGATGACCTGTATCCGCGAAAAGACGACCGTGGCGCGGGCGGGCTTCCTGCTGGAGTCCAACGCCGAGCGTCATCTGAAATCCCCTGGGGAGATGTGCCGCCTCTTCGCCGACTGGCCGCACGCCATCGCCGCCACGCGCCGGGTGGCCGACGCCATCGGCTTTTCCCTGACGGACCTGCGATACGAATACCCCCATGAGATCGTCCCCCGGGGCCGCACACCCATGCAAGAGCTGGAGCGGCTGACCTGGGAGGGTGCGGCGGGTCGCTACCCGGACGGCGTGCCCGACCACGTGCGCGCCACCATCGCCAGGGAATTCGCCCTGATCGCCAAGAAGAAGATCGCCCGCTACTTTCTGACCATCCGCGACATCGTCCGCTTCGCCCGCGAAGAGGCGCAGCCGCCGATCCTGTGCCAGGGGCGGGGGTCGGCGGCCAATTCGGCGGTGTGCTTCTGTTTGGGGATCACCTCGGTGGACCCCAACGAACACGACCTGCTGTTCGAGAGGTTCCTGAGCGAGGAGCGCGACGAGCCGCCCGACATCGACGTGGATTTCGAGCACGAGCGGCGCGAGGACGTGATCCAGTACATGTATCGCAAGTACGGGCGTGACCGGGCCGGGCTCTGCGCGACCGTCATCCATTACCGCCCGCGCTCCGCCATCCGTGAGGTCGGCAAGGCGATGGGCCTGTCGGAAAACGTGACTGCCAGGCTTGCCGGCACGATCTGGGGCAGCTTCGAGGGACAGATGGGGGACGAACGCGCGCGGGAGGCCGGGCTGGACCTGTCGGACCCCCACCTACGCATGGTCCTGACGCTCGCCCGGCAGATGACCGGGATGCCGCGCCACCTTTCCCAGCACGTGGGCGGCTTCATCCTGACAGAGCGCCCCCTGACCGAGGTCGTGCCCATCGGCAACGGCGCCATGCCAGAGCGCAGCTTCATCGAATGGGACAAGGACGACATCGACGCGCTGAACATCTTCAAGGTGGACGTGCTGGCGCTGGGGATGCTGACCTGCATCGCCAAGTGCTTCGATCTGATCGCGGCCCATCACGGCCGCGCGCTGGATCTTGCCACCGTCCCGGTGGAGGATCGCCTGCCGGACGACCCCGGCAACCGGCCCACCTACGACATGCTGTGCCGTGGCGACAGCCTGGGCGTGTTCCAGGTCGAGAGCCGCGCGCAGATGGCGATGCTGCCCAAGCTGCGGCCGCGCACCTTCTACGATCTGGTGATCGAGGTCGCCATCGTGCGCCCCGGTCCCATCCAGGGCGACATGGTGCATCCCTATCTGCGCCGCCGCACCGGGCTGGAAGAGGTCGAATACCCCACACCCGGTCCCGAACATCCCCAGGATGAGATGAAAAGGATCCTTCACCGCACGCTCGGCGTTCCGATCTTTCAGGAGCAGGCCATGAAGATCGCCATCGACGCGGCGCGGTTCACCCCCGCGCAGAGCAACGAACTGCGCCGCGCCATGGCGACCTTCCGCTCGCGCGGGACCATCGAGTCCCTGCAGGAGAAGATGGTCGGCCAGATGACCGAACGCGGCTACGATCCGGTCTTCGCGCAGAGATGTTTCGACCAGATCAAGGGCTTCGGCGAATACGGCTTTCCCGAAAGCCACGCGGCCAGTTTCGCCAAGCTGGTCTATGTCTCAAGCTGGATGAAGTGCCATTATCCGGCGGCCTTCGCCTGCGCGCTGCTGAATTCGCAGCCCATGGGCTTTTACGCCCCCGCGCAGATCGTGCGCGACGCGCGCGAACACGGGGTTGAGGTGCGCGCCGCCGATGTCGGATTTTCCGACTGGAACTGCACGTTGGAACCCGACGGGCTGGACGGGCAGGGGGCGCCCCGCTTTGCCCTGCGCCTGGGGCTGCGGCAGATCGACGGTCTGGCGCAGGATGCGGGCGCGCGTCTCATGGCCGCCCGCGACGCGCCCTTCGGCGATCTGGCCGACCTCAAGGCGCGGGCACGGCTCGATGCGGGCGCGATCCGGCGCCTGGCGGCGGCGGATGCGATGCGGTCCATGGGGCTCGACCGGCGGCAGGCGCTGTGGCAGGCGCAGGCGATCAGGGACGCGCCCCGCCTGCCGATCTTCGATCATGCCGCGGCCAGGGACGAGGGCGCGGACCCAGAGACGATCCTGCCCGCCATGGCCCGCGCAGAGCATGTGGTGGCCGATTACCAGACCCTGCGCCTGTCGCTGAAGGCGCATCCCATGTCCTTCTTCCGCCCCAGCCTGGCCGCCCAGGGGTTCCGCGCGACCTCTGACCTGCCCGGGATGCGGCATGGTGCGCGGGTGTCCCTGGCCGGGCTGGTGCTGGTCCGCCAGAAGCCCGGCAGCGCCAAGGGGGTGTGCTTCATCACCCTGGAGGATGAGGCGGGCGTCGCGAACCTCGTGATCTGGCCGAACATGTTCAAGGCCAGTCGCGCGACGATCATGGCCGCGCGCCTGCTGGTCGTGCACGGACGGGTGCAGACCGATGGCCGCGTGATCCATGTGGTCGCCGACCGGCTGGAGGATCGCAGCGATCGGCTGTCGCGCCTGTCCATGGACCGCCTGCCCAGGACCACCACGCGGGGCGACCATCCGACCCATCCGATCCCCGGCCAGGTGGGCATCCGCGCCCATCCGCGAAACGTGCGCGTGATCCCGAAATCGCGGGATTTCCACTGACGGCGGGCTCCGCTCCAAGGGCCGTCAGCCATGCCACGCGCCCAGCAGTCCCAGAGCGCCGACGGCGATCAGCGACAGCGCCCAGACAAGATCGAGGTTGAGCCAGGATCTCGACAGGACGCGCAGCCCGAGCCACAGATAGACCGCGGTGGCCATGGCGCCGCCCGCCAGGATCATCGCAGCCGTGTGGAGGCCCGCGACCAGCAGGGCCACGCCGGTATTGCCGGCCAAAAGCGACGCCGCCGCCCCATGCCCGCCCTCCGCCGCACCGATCCGGCCGATCCCCAGATAGAGAGGCACCAGCATCAGCCCCGCCCCATGCGCCAGCGCCGCCAGAAAAGACCAGAGCGCCAGGCGGGACGGCGGCACGCGGGACAGCATCCGCGGGTGGCGGCGGTCGATGAGCAGGAACAGCCCCATGCCGATCACGATCAGCGCCGCGCCCAGTCGGATCTCGCGCTCCCACCGGACCAGCGCGGCCAAGGCTGAGAACGGCACCAGCACCAGCACCATCGACGCGAAATGTCCCGCCGCCAGCGCCGCCAGGGCACGGAAAAGCGCGCTCCGGCGCCGTTCCATCAGCGCCGAGGACACCGCAAGCGGCCAGCCCATGCCGGGGTTCAGTCCGTGATACACCCCGATACCGATGACGGCCCCCCACAGGGCCGCCGTGTCCATCATCGCGTCCCGATCATGCCGACGGGTAGCAGAAACTGTCGGTCGAGCAGTCGCCGCCCTCCAGGCGGATCTGGTGGCTGCGGTAGCCTTCCGGGAACTCGACCCAGAAATCCCTGTCCAGGGTCAGGCCGCCGCCGTCGCCGACCCGGGCCATCACCATGGCCGCGCCGCCCTCACCGGGATAGAACTGGTCGTCCCAGGTGGAATAGAGCGAGTTGGTCCAGTAGACCCGCTTTCCGTCGCGGCTGATCTCGACCATCTGCGGGCCGTAGCCGAAGGCCTTGCCGTTGGGATGCGGGGTTCTGGCCACGATGCCGCCGATCTCGACCTTGCCGGTGAGCCGGGGCGCCATCGGGTCGGACACGTCGTACTGATGCATCTCTCCCAGTCCCCAGCAGGCGACATAGAGATACCTGTCGTCGAGGCTCAGGTCGATGTCCGTCACCAGCGGCGGCACGGCGCCGAAGCCCTTCAGCAGGTCCGGCAGGTCGTCCGCGTCGGCCGGAACGGGGTCGATGGTGACGGTCTTCTTCGCCTCGAACGTGCCGTCATCGTTGCGCCACCAGGTGAAGATCGCGCCCTGCAGGGTTTCGGTGTCCACCACCACGCCGCAAAACCCGTATTGCTTGGCCGGATCGTGGGCCGGCCGGATCTCCAGCGCCATCTGGTGATTGGCGCCCAGATCGATGGTCTGGATGTTGCGCCGCGCGCGCAGGTCCCAGAAGTGGATCGCATGGCCGTATCTGTTGGACAGCAGGTCCTCCGGCACGACGCCGTTCTCGAATTGCGGCGGCAGGCCCCATTCCGAGCTGACCATGTAATCCCGGGGCAGGTTCCACCAGAAATCGTAGTGCTTGTCCTGGGCGCCGCGGTCCATCTCGTAGCGGCCGAGGATCTCGAAGGTCTCGCAATCCATGATGAAGATGCCGGGAGGCCCGTCGGTTCCGTCCTTGCCCCCGCCGCCGAGTGTCGAGACATAGATCCCCTCCGGGCCGCAATGGATCGTGTGGGGGCGCGAATAGCCGGTCCTGGCAAACAGCTCCTCCGGCTCGATGATCTTGTGGATCTTCGCCTTGCGCGGGTCCTTGACGTCGATGATGTAGATCCGGCTCGACCGGATGCCCGGGATGATGAGATAGCGCCGCTCCAGAAAGGCGTGCCCGGTAAGAGGCGACAGGGCGGAAGAGCAGGCGTTCCAGCCGAAATGGTGAAACTCGTCGCCGGTGTTGGGCATGAACAGACTGTGGACGATCTGCCCGTAGCTGTCCGACGCAGGATCCACGTCCACCACCGCCAGACCGTCGGGCCGGGAACCGTCCGGACTGAGCATCAGCGCGAAGGCAAGCGTCTCTACCGGCCCCTCCATGGCAAGCCTGGCCGAAGGGTAGAATGTGGGATCCGGTCTCAGGTTCATGATGTCCTCCCTGCTGGTCGTCCTCCGCAATGCCGCGGCGGCTTGTTACGGTTGCGCTCAGGCCCAGAACGCCTCCCTGACCAAGGCCGGGCGCGGGCCGTCGTGCGTCTCCACGGTCAGTTCCGTGCCCTCGGCCCAATGGGTCATGCGCACCATGCCGATGGCCACGGTGGTGCCCGCATCCGGCGACCATATGGCAGAGGACACCCGCCCCACCACCGCGTCGCCCGCGCGGAGCGGCCAGAACCGGTCACAGGGCGGCACCCTGTCGCCACCGATGGAGATGGCGCGGATCTGCTTGACCGGACCTTCCTTTTCCACGCGCAGAAGCGCGTCGCGGCCGATGCAGCCGATGGCGGTCACGGTGTTGCAGAACCGGCCGAGGCCGCATTCGTGGGGCGTGTTGTCGTCGGTCATGTCGTTGCCGTAGGACAGCAGACCGCCCTCGATCCGCTCTATGGTATTGGGGCAGCCAGCGCGGACGTCCCAGGGCGCGCCGGCCTCCATCAGCGCGCTCCAGAGGGGCATTCCCAGATCGCCGCCCTCTACATAGATCTCGAACCCGCCTTGTTTGGAATAGCCGGTCCGTGCCACGGCAAGGCTGCGGCCCCGGAAGTCGATCTGCCGGAACCGGAACCGCCGGATGTCGCGCACCTGGTCGCCGAAGACCGCCGCCACGAGGTCGTCCGCATGGGGCCCCTGCACGGCAAGCGGAGAGACGTCAGGCTCATCGACCAGCACCTCCAGCCGGTAGCCGTTGGCCAGCGCCTTGATCCAATAGAGCAGGTCGCTGTCGGCAAGCGAGATCCACCAGCGGTCCTCTGCCAGCTTGACGGCGACGGGGTCGTTCAGCATCCCGCCGGTCTCGTCCACCACGGGAATGTAGCAGCATTGCCCGGGCATCATCGCGCGCAGGTCGCGCGGTGTGATGATCTGCATGAGCCGTCCAGCATCGGGACCGCGCAGTTCCACCTGCCGCTCGCAGGCCACGTC
Organism: Palleronia rufa; assembly: GCF_000743715.1. Taxonomy (GTDB): domain Bacteria; phylum Pseudomonadota; class Alphaproteobacteria; order Rhodobacterales; family Rhodobacteraceae; genus Palleronia; species Palleronia rufa. The sequence goes on along the minus strand of NZ_JQEY01000001.1, from coordinate 189,709 downwards.
CCAGACCTGCACCGCACTCTTGAGGTGGCGGTAGTCCTCCTCGAGAGAGCGGAAGACCGTCGGCAGCAGCATGTGGTTGTAGACCGTGTAGGCGGTGACGCCCGCCGCCTCGACTCCCTCGGAGAACGGCGTCCGGCGGAGCCGCCGCGAGACCGAGAGGCGTGTCACGAACCCATCGCGGGGCCAACGGCCGGCCTGCCGCCCCGCGCTCTGCCCGAATGCCGGATTGCCCGCAACGCGTCGCCTCCCTGCTGCCGGCAACCGCGTTCGGTGCCTCCGCCGTCAGCCTGCCCGACAATCGACGCCATGGCAAATCGCGATATGGTCGCGGGGGGCCGTGCGGCGGCGGTTTCTCGGCGCGACCGGGACCGTGCGGCGCCGGCACCCGTCCTGTGTTGCGGTCTGCCCCGGCACCAGCGCGGTGACGGCTGAACAGAATAGGCCGACGTTTCACCCTATCCCGCAGACACGGCAGGGCGCGGCTGTCGTTCCTGCTTTTCCTGTCGCCGACAATGTCGTTCGAAACCGGCCCGCCGACCTTATCCTTACGCGGGCCGGGCGGTCCGGATCTTTGCCGGGCGCCACCGATCGCCTCGGCGTTGCCGCATCAGCAGCCGATCGCGTCGCAGATCCGCTGTCGGTAGACGGTGTTGGTCTGATTTTCCGGAACGACCGGCGCGGGCACGCAAGAGGATGCGTAGCTGGGCGACAGGCCGGTGTTGACGCAGTTGCTGACGTCCCATCCCGGTGGAATGTCGCCCAGATCGACCTTTTGCCACTTCGGATGCCCGGTCTCTTTCAACGTGTCGAATTGGGTCGCGATCAGGTTGGCGACATCGGATACCGCGATGCAGCTCTGGGCGTGGTAATCGTTGCGCCGCGGATTGTACTCATAGGTCATCAGGACCGCCTTGACGGCGACCACCTCCACCGCGCCGTCCTGGAACGGATAGGTCCCCGCCGCGATTTCGGTCGGCGTATAGACGGTCCGCAGCACATCGTCGGTTATCGGCAGAAGGTGGAACTTCTCCGGGTCGATGTCGGAACCCGTGAAGATCGCCGTCGGTGCGCCGGCGACGTAGAAGAACGCGTCGATCTCACCGGCCCGAAGCCGTTCGAGCGATGCGTCGGGACCGATGGTCAGTCGCTCCGCCGGCTCCAGGTCCAGCAGGTCCAGCATCAGCGTCGCGGTCAGGAACGTGCCGCTGTCCTCGACGCCCACCGCGACGCGCGCGCCGCTCAGATCGGCGGTCGTCTCGATCTCGCGAGAGGCCAGGATATGCACCTCTTCATCGTAGAGCGGAAAGGCGATCCGCACGCCGTCGATGGCGCGCTGGATCTCTGGATCCTGCGCGGAATAGGTCTGCAGATACTCCAGCACGTCGCTCTGCACGATGCCGAACTGGGTGGACCTGCGCTGGCGCACCCCCAGGAAGTTTTCCAGCGAGCCGGCGCTTTCGCGGACGTTCAGGGTCTGGCCGCAGTTTTCCAGCAGCCCCGCGATGTCGCGGCCGATCTGGATATAGGTTCCCGTGGGACCGCCGGTCAGGATGTTCTTCTCGAATTCCTGTGCGGTCGCGGCGGCGGGTGCGACAAGCACGGCAAGGGCCATGGCCAGTGGTTTCAGCGCGCTCAGCGGATGGATGGGCATGTCTGGGTCTCTCCTGATGGGGCGTTCAGCAGCGGCCAAGGCTGCGAATGAGCGACACGAGTGTCTGACGGTTCACATCGCCGAAAACCCGGGACAGGGCGTCATGGGCGCAGAGCTGATCCGTCAGGGCGCTGCTGAGCGCCGCGCGCGCATCGGGTGCGATGCCGTCAAGCCCGGGCGCCAGGGCCAGCGCCCGAGAGACCTGCGCGGCGCTCACCGGCACGCTGCGGCGCCGGACGTTGGCGTCCGCCTCGGCCGATGCGGCGGCGGATTCATCGGTCGATGCGACGATCGTGTCGAGCTCCGCACGAGCGGACGCAAGCTCGCCCTGCACGGCGTCGAGGTCCTCAAGCGCGGCTTGCCGCTGCGCATCTGCCTGCTCGGCGATCGCACGCGCGGCGGTCTGGGCGTCCTGCGCCTGGGCGATCTGTTCGAGCGTGCGGCCCAGCTCGGCATCGGCTTCGCGCCGATCCTCCGCCAGGTCTTCCAGCGCCGCGCGGACGCCGGCAAGTTCCTCGCGCGCCGCCTCCAGGTCGGACCGGGCCTCGAGCGCGGCCGCGCGGACCTCCTCCAAGCCGCCCTGCGCGGCGGCAAGTTCGTCGGAAAGCGCGGCCCGCCGGTTCTCCAGATCCGCGACCTCTTCGGCGGCGCGGTCGCGCTCCGTGCTCAGAGCGGTAAGCTCCTGCGTCGCCGAGTCGCGTTCGGCCGTTGCCTGCTCGGTCGCAGCGCGGGCCGTCTCGCGCTCCGCCGCCGCCCGCTCCGCCTCTGCGCGTGCCGCGTCGCGGGCGGCCGCGGCCTGTTCGGCTTCTGCGCGGGCGGCATCGCGCACATCGCTTGCGGCGGCGGCATCGTCCAGCGACGCCTGCCGTTCCGCCTCAAGGTCCTGTATGGCTTGTGCCTGATCGGTCCGCTGCTGGGTCAGGGAGTCGATCTCGGCCCCCATTTCCTCGGCCTGCTCGTTGAGCGCGGCAAGTTCGGTCTGCGCCGCCTCGACCGCCTTTCGGGTCTGCGTCAGTCGATCCTGTTCCGCGGCCGCCTGGTCCTGTATGGCTTGCGCCTGATCGGTCCGCTGCTGGGTCAGGGAGTCGATCTCGGCCCCCATTTCCTCGGCCTGATCGTTGAGCGCGGCAAGTTCGGTCTGCGCCGCCTCGACCGCCTTCCGGGTCTGCGTCAGTCGATCCTGTTCCGCGGCCGCCTGTTCGGACAGGGCGGTTTGGTCGGCCGCCGCTCTTTCCTGCTCCGCTTGGGCCTGACTCAGGGTCTCGCGCAGCGCGGAAAGCTCCGACTCCGCGGACCTGGCCTCCTCCTGGATGGCATCGCGGGCCGATCGGGCCTTGTCGAGTTCGACACGCAATTCGGCAAGAGCGTCCCGCGTCCGGCCCAGTTCGGCGTCCGCCTCCCCGGTCTCGGACTGACTTTCGTCGCGCGCGGCTTCGACCTCCGCCCGTTCCGCCCGCAAGCGGTCGCGTTCGCTTTCGAGCTCCGCTCTCGCGGCCTGCGCCTGGGCAAGCTGGTCGCGGGCCTGCGAGAGGTCCGCTTCCAGAGAGGTCAGTTCAGCGCGCAACGCGTCGGTCTCTGCGCCATCCTGCGCCGAACCGGCGTTGAGCTGCGCCACCTCTTCATTGGCCGCGTCCAGCTCCGCCTGGGCGCGCGACAGCTCCGACCGGACCTGTTCCAATTGCGTTTCCGCGTCTGTCTTTTCCGTCTCGATGTCGTTGAGAAGGTTGCGAAACGCCTGATACCGCAGGGACATCTGTTCGGTTTCCTCGCATTCGGGCCCGATGCAGCCCTCCTGCGCTGGCGCGTCCGTCGCGGCGACGGCGAATGCGACTCCCGTCGCCAGCGCCCATGCCATTCCGCGCGGATACCGGATCCGTTCCCCCAGCGTCATCCCCAACATCCCCCCAGATGCGCGACCCTCACCCAAAAAATGCACAGGCCGCAGAAAGAATCAATTTTCTTTTTCTTTCCGCAGTCTGTCATGGCCCGGCCGAGGGTGCGACCGCTGATTGCCGGGCGAACGGCTCCGCCGCCGGGGAAGCCGTCCCGCGGCGGCCGTTCAATCCGTTCCGCGATAGGGCGGGACGTATTGCAGGCCCATGTCCCACGGGAAGAAGATCCAGGTGTCCTGGCTGACTTCGGTGACGAACGTGTCCACCTGGTCCCGTCCCATGGGCTTGGCGTAGACCGTGGCGAAATGGGCCTTTGGATAGAGCTGGCGGACCAGTTCCAGCGTGCGGCCCGAATCGACCAGATCGTCCACCACCAGGATCCCCGTGCCGTCGCGCATCATGTCGGCGTCTGGACTTTTCAGCACCTTTGCCGCCGATTGCGACTGGTGGTCGTAGCTTTTGACGCTGATCGTGTCGACGGTGCGGATGTCGAGCTCGCGGGCGACGATCATCGCCGGGGCCATGCCGCCGCGGGTGATCGCCACGACCGCGCGCCAGCCGCCGCCGCGCTCGCCCGCCTCGCCCTCCGGGCCCATCCCGTCGAGCCGCCAGGCCAGCGCGCGCGCGTCCCGGTGAAGCTGATCCCAGCTGACGTGGAAGCCTTTTTCGTGCGGCAGTCGGTCGGTCATCGCGGTCTCCTAATCCAGCGCCACCTTCAGGCCCAGGGCACCCAGTATGGCGCCCATGCCCCGGTCGGTCCACGTCTTGGCGCGCCCATAGGCGTCGCGCGCGCGGGCGAGGGAGAACACCCGCGCGACCAGCACGTACCACAGCGTCTCGACCCACAGGATGTTGACCAGGATGAGGGCGCGGTCGGCCGCATCGGCCGCGACGGGGACAAGGCCGACAAAGACCGCGCCGAAGAAGATCGCGGGCTTGGGGTTGGCCAGCTGCGTCGCCAGGCCGAGGCGGATCGCCGAAAGGGTGTGGCGCGGCGCGGCGCCGGGGGCGACGCGGGGCAGGGGGTCCGGCGCATGGCGCCACATGCCGATCCCCAGCCACACCAGAAACAGCCCGCCGGCCAGCTTCAGCCCCAGAAAGAGCGGCGGCAGCAGCTCGAACAGCAGCGCAAGGCCCGCCAGCGCCGCAAAGGCCCAGAGCGCCGCGCCGATGCCGAAGCCCAGTGCCAGCCCGCAGGCGGCGCGGAACCCCTCGGACGCGGCGGTGCGGATCGACAGAACGAAGGACGGGCCGGGGCTGATCGCGGCCAGCAGATGCGCCAGCGCCACCCCGATGAAGGCCGCCGCGCTCATGGCCGGTCCAGCAGCAGGCGCAGGCCCAGAAGCCCCAGGATCCCGCCGGCGATCCGGTCGAGCAGCGGTTTCGACTCCAGATAGGCCGCGCGCGCGGCACCGTGGGACAGGATCAGCGCGACGGCACCGTAGAACAGGATCTCCACCGCCAGATGGTTCGCCACGATCAGCGCCATCTCCGCCGGACCCAGCCCGGCGGGAAAGATCACGACCAGCACCGCGGCGGCAAAGAGGGCCGACTTGGGATTGGCCAGGTTGATCGCCAGCCCGCGCAGCACCGCCCGGCCGGGCGCCACGCCCGCGCCGGGACCGACGGGCGCATCCGCGCCCCGCCAGATGGTCCAGGCGATCCAGATCAGATACAGCGCCCCGACGATCCGCAGCGCGCCATAGAGCCACGGCACCAGCGCGAAAAGCTGCCCCAGCCCCAGAAGCGCCAGCCCGGTCCAGGCCGCCGCCATCGCGCCCAGCCCGACCCCGGTGAGGATCCCGGCCGCGCGCCCCTCGGCCAGGGATACCCTCAGCGCGTGGAGCAGCGCCGGGCCGGGGGACGCCATCGCCGCCGCCAGCGCGGCGTTGAACGCGAGGAGATCCGCAGGCTCCACGCCTCAGTCCTTGGTGATGTCCGGCGCGTCGGGGTTCTTCATGCCGATGACGTGGTATCCCGCGTCGACATGCATGACCTCGCCGGTCACGGCGCTGCCCAGGTCCGACAGCAGGAACAGCGCCGCCTTGCCCACCTCGTCCTGGGTCACGCTGCGCCGCAGCGGAGAGTTGTACTCGTTCCACTTCATGATGTAGCGGAAATCGCCGATGCCAGAGGCCGCCAGCGTCTTGATCGTGCCGGCGCTGATCGCGTTCACCCGGATCCCGTCGCGTCCCAGATCCTCGGCCATGTAGCGCACCGATGCCTCCAGAGCGGCCTTTGCCACGCCCATGACGTTGTAATGCGGCATCACCCGTTCGGAGCCGTAGTAGGTCAGCGTCAGGGCCGATCCGCCCTTTTCCATCAGCTTTTCCGCGCGCTGCATGACGGCGGTGAAGGAATAGCAGGAGATGTCCAGGCTCATGCGGAAGTTTTCCTGGCTGGTGTCCACGTACCGGCCGCGCAATTCGGACTTGTCCGAAAACCCGATGGCGTGAACCACGAAGTCGATGGTGCCCCAACGGCTCCCGACCTCCGCGAAGAGCGCGTCGAGGCTGTCCATCTCGGCCACGTTGCACTCGACCATGAAATCCGAACCCAGCTGCCCGGCCAGCGGGCCGACGCGTTTTTTCAGCGCCTCGCCCTGGTAGGAGAACGCCAGCTCCGCGCCCTCCGCCGCCAGCGCCTTGGCGATGCCCCAGGCGATGGACTTGTCGTTGGCCAATCCCATGATGAGACCGCGCTTGCCCGCCATCAAACCCGCCATCGCCGTGCCCCGCCCATGCTGTTCTGACTTGCGCCGRCTTTAGGCCATTGTTCTAGCTGCATCAAGACACCCAAAGGAGGCCGCCCCGTGACCGACACTGCCAGCATCTTCGGCGCATCCGACCCGATCGCGCTGGTCCGCGACTGGCTGGACCAGGCCGCGCGCACGGAGCCCAACGATCCCAACGCGATGGCGCTGGCCACGGTGGATGCCGACGGCCGGCCGAACGTGCGCATCGTGCTTCTGAAGGAGATCGAGGACGCGGCCTTCGTTTTCTACACCAATTACGACAGCGCCAAGGGGCGGGAAATCGCCGCCACCGGCAGCGCCGCCTTCTGCCTGCACTGGAAGTCCCTGCGCCGCCAGGTCCGGGTGCGCGGCGACGTCACCCGCGAGGACGGCGCCCAGGCCGACGCCTACTATGCCTCGCGCGGGATCGGCTCGCGGCTGGGGGCCTGGGCCTCGGCCCAGTCGCGCCCCCTTGCCGACCGCGCCACGCTGGAGGCGCGCGTCGCGGACGTCCGCGCGCGGTTCGGCGACGCCCCGCCGCGGCCGCCCTTCTGGGGCGGCTTCCGCGTCGCCCCCCGTGAGATCGAGTTCTGGCAGGACGGTGAGAACCGCCTTCACGACCGTGAATTATGGGTCAAAAGGATAGGTGGCGGCGCATGGGATGTAAAAAGACTTTCTCCCTGACGCAATATGTCATACAACGTTAACACACTGGATCCTGCGGGGGGTGGCTGTTTTGCTTGGGCGCGCCCGGGATCTATCCGATGAAACGACAGGCGGGAGGTCCCGCAGGGGTCACACCATGTCTGATGCAGCCGAAATCCAGGACGACATCGTTGCGGGCGTCGTGAAATGGTTCGACACGGCCAAGGGCTTCGGATTCGTGGTCTCTCCCGATGCGGACCGGGACATTCTGCTCCATGCCAACGTTCTGCGGAACTTCGGCCAGAACAGCATCGCCGACGGCAGCCGGATCGCGCTCAGGGTCGTCCACACGGCCCGCGGCATCCAGGCCAAGGAGGTTCTGTCGGTCGCGCCGCCGGACCTGGACGCGCTGGCCGACCAGCAGCGCGAAGCCCTGCCCTTCGACGACACGCTCGTCGGCGGCGATCTGGAGCCGGCGCGCGTCAAGTGGTTCGACCGCGCCAAGGGGTTCGGCTTTGCCAATGTCTTCGGCTTGAACGAGGACGTGTTCATCCATATCGAGATCCTGCGCCGGTCCTCCCTGGCCAATCTGCAACCCGGAGAGGCCGTCGCCATCCGGGTCGCCCAGGGCGAGCGCGGCCGGCTGGCAACACAGGTGACCGTATGGGAAAGCGCGATCGACGATCAGGCAGAGCTTCGCAGCCGCGCGGCAAGCGGCTGGCGCCTGCGCGAGGAAGCCGCGGAATAATACTTGCCGCGCTGGTCTGGTTCGGGCTGGCCGCCCCGCTCTGGGCGGCCTGCGCGCCGGACGTCGCGGAATTGCGCGGCGACTGGGGGCAGGCGCGGTTCGCGGTGTCGGTCATGGACGACCCCGAAGAGCGCGCCCGGGGTCTGATGTTCGTCGAGGATCTGGCCCCCATGACGGGGATGCTGTTCATCTACGATCGCCCCCAGCCGGTCAGCTTCTGGATGCGCAACACGCTGATCCCGCTCGACATGCTGTTTCTCGACGCGACCGGCACCGTGCGCCGCATCCATGAGAACGCCGTGCCGCTGGACGAGACCCCGATCCCCGGCGGCGACGACATTCTGGCGGTGCTGGAGATCAACGGCGGCATGTCCGGCCGCCTGGGGATCGAGGAGGGCAGCGTGCTGCGCCACCCCGATCTGCCGCAGGACCAGGCCGCCTGGCCCTGCGAATGATCCTTTATCCCTGCGCGCCCCCGGTCTAAGGAAGGGCCAGTCGGGGCGTGGCGCAGCCTGGTAGCGCATCTGCTTTGGGAGCAGAGGGTCGGAGGTTCGAATCCTCTCGCCCCGACCACCGGCCACTTCCCACCACATGTTGTATGATTTCCCGTGTCCAGCGCCATTTCTGGTCCGCGCACCCGCGACAGGTCTTAACAAAGGGTTAATACTCACAGGCCTCCACAGGATGTGGAGAGCGCAGATTCGGCGCTCATCAATCGGATAAGCCTCACCTTTTCGGCGACCGCGCTATGGGGCGGGATTCGCCCGGAACCCGTCAAGAAAAAACACCGGGGGAGAACGTTAAAAATGCGTTGAATCCGGGGCTGACTCACGTCAGGTTGTGTGCACAAACCGAAGACCCACTAAATCTGGTATCGTGATCGACACCCGCCGCAAGCGGTGTGTTCCATCGCGACCCGCGAAGGGGGTCGTCGGAGAAACACGGCGAGGGCAGGGCACCACATGAAAATCGAGCGCAAATTCACCAGGGCCGGACAGGACGCCTATGCGGACCTGGAATTCACCACCACGGTGAGCGAGATCCGCAACCCCGACGGCACGACCGTGTTCCGCAACGACGCCGTCGAGGTGCCGCGGACCTGGAGCCAGGTGGCCAGCGACGTCATCGCCCAGAAATATTTCCGCAAGGCCGGCGTTCCCGCCAGACTCAAGCGCGTCAAGGAAAAGGGCGTGCCCGAATTCCTGTGGCGTTCGGTGGCCGACGGCGATTGCGACCGGGTGGGCGAAAGCTCGGCCCGGCAGGTGTTCGACCGGCTTGCCGGCGCCTGGACCTACTGGGGCTGGAAGGGCGGCTATTTCTCCACCCCCGAGGACGCGCAGGCCTATATGGACGAGATGCGCTTCATGCTGGCCACCCAGAAGGCCGCGCCCAACAGCCCGCAGTGGTTCAACACCGGCCTGCACTGGGCCTACGGGATCGACGGCCCCAGCCAGGGGCATTTCTACGTGGACTGGCAGACCGGCAAGCTGACCGCCTCGAAATCCGCCTATGAGCACCCCCAGCCCCATGCCTGCTTCATCCAGTCCGTCTCTGACGATCTGGTGAACGATGGCGGCATAATGGACCTCTGGGTGCGCGAGGCGCGGCTCTTCAAATACGGCTCCGGCACCGGATCGAACTTCAGCCATCTGCGCGCGGAGGGAGAGGCGCTGTCGGGCGGCGGCAGGTCCTCCGGCCTGATGGGGTTCCTCAAGATCGGCGACCGCGCGGCGGGGGCGATCAAGTCCGGCGGCACCACGCGCCGTGCCGCCAAGATGGTGATCTGCGACGCCGACCACCCCGACATCGAGACCTTCATCAACTGGAAGGTCATCGAGGAGCAGAAGGTGGCGAGCCTCGTCGCCGGCTCCAAGGCCCATGAGCGTGAACTCAACGGCATCTTCGCCGCCATCTCCCAGTGGGACGGCCGTGCGAAGGACGCCACAGACCCCAAGGTGAACCCGGCCCTGAAGGCGGCGGTGAAATCCGCCAAGACGGCGGCGATCCCGGAAACCTACGTCAAGCGCGTGCTCGACTACGCGCGCCAGGGCTATACCTCCATCGAGTTTCCGACCTATGACACCGACTGGGATTCCGAAGCCTATTCAAGCGTTTCCGGTCAGAACTCAAACAACTCCATCCGCGTGACCGACGCCTTCCTCAAGGCGGTGCGCGAGGATGCCGACTGGGAGCTGATCCGCCGCACCGACGGCAAGGTCGCCAAGACCGTCAAGGCCCGCGACCTCTGGGAGCAGGTCGGCCACGCCGCCTGGGCCTGCGCCGATCCCGGCATCCAGTTCCACGATACCGTCAACGCCTGGCACACCTGCCCGGCGGACGGCGCGATCCGGGCCAGCAACCCGTGCTCTGAATACATGTTCCTGGACGACACGGCGTGCAACCTGGCGTCTCTCAACCTGCTGACCTTCCTCAAGGACGGCGTGTTCCAGGCAGAGGAGTACATGCACGCCGCGCGGCTGTGGACCGTCACGCTGGAGATCAGCGTGATGATGGCCCAGTTCCCCTCCAAGGAGATCGCCCAGCGGTCCTACGACTTCCGCACGCTCGGCCTCGGCTACGCCAATATTGGCGGCCTCCTGATGAACATGGGCTTCGGCTACGACAGCGATGAGGGCCGCGCACTCTGCGGTGCGCTGACCGCGCTGATGACCGGCGTCTCCTACGCCACCTCCGCGGAGATGGCCGGAGAGCTGGGCGCCTTCCCGGGCTACGACCGGAACGCCGACCACATGCTGCGCGTCATCCGCAACCACCGCACCGCCGCGCTGGGACAGGCGAAGGGCTATGAGGATCTGGCCGTGCCGCCGGTTCCGCTCGACTACGCGAACTGCCCCGACGCGCGGCTGGTCAAGCTTGCCGTCACCGCCTGGGACGAGGCGCTGTCGCTGGGAGAGACCCACGGCTACCGCAACGCGCAGGTTTCGGTCATCGCGCCCACCGGCACGATCGGTCTGGTGATGGATTGCGACACCACCGGGATCGAGCCGGACTTCGCCCTGGTGAAGTTCAAGAAGCTGGCGGGGGGCGGATATTTCAAGATCATCAATCGCTCCGTCCCGGCGGCACTGGAAAAGCTGGGCTACACCTCTGCCCAGATCCAGGAGATCATCGCCCATGCGGTGGGCCACGGCAGCCTTGGCAACGCGCCGGGGATCACCCACAGCGCCCTTGTCGGCCACGGCTTCGGCACGGCCCAGATCGACAAGATCGAGGCCGCGCTGCCCTCGGCCTTCGACATCCGCTTCGTCTTCAACCAGTGGACATTGGGAGAGGACTTCTGCACCGGCACCCTCGGCATTCCCGCCGCCCGGCTGAACGATCCGGCCTTCGACCTGCTGCGCCACCTGGGCTTCACCCGCGCCGAGATCGACGCCGCCAACGCCCATGTCTGCGGCACCATGACCCTGGAGGGCGCGCCGCATCTGGATCCGGTGCATTACAGCGTCTTCGACTGCGCCAACGCCTGCGGCAAGACCGGCAAGCGGTTCCTTTCCGTGGACAGCCACATCCACATGATGGCCGCCGCGCAGAGCTTCATCTCCGGCGCCATCTCCAAGACCATCAACATGCCCAATACGGCGACGGTCGAGGATTGCCAGAAGGCCTATGAGCTGTCCTGGTCGCTGGGCACCAAGGCCAACGCGCTCTACCGCGACGGCTCGAAACTGAGCCAGCCGCTGGCCTCCGCGCTGATCGAGGACGACGAGGAGGCAGAGGAGATCCTGGCCACCGGGTCGGCCACGGAAAAGGCCCAGGTGCTGGCCGAGAAGGTGATCGAGAAGATCGTGCTGAAGGAGGTCGCCAAGGCCCGCGAGAAACTGCCCGAGCGGCGCCGCGGCTACACCCAGAAGGCCATCGTCGGCGGCCACAAGGTCTATCTGCGCACCGGCGAATACCGCGACGGCACGTTGGGCGAGATCTTCATCGACATGCACAAGGAAGGTGCGGGTTTCCGCGCGATGATGAACAACTTCGCCATCGCGGTATCCGTGGGGCTGCAATACGGCGTGCCGCTGGAGGAGTTCGTGGACGCCTTCACCTTCACCCGGTTCGAACCGGCGGGGATGGTCCAGGGCAACGAGGCGATCAAGAACGCGACCTCGATCCTGGACTACATCTTCCGCGAGCTGGCCGTGTCCTACCTCGACCGCTCCGACCTGGCCCACGTCAAGCCGGAGGGAGAGAGCTTCGACGCCCTCGGCCGCGGCGAGGAAGAGGGCAAGCGCAACTTCCGCGACGTGCCCGCAAGCACCGGGTCGTCACCGCTCGACGTGCTGCGCCAGGTCGCCTCCACCGGCTATCTGCGCGGCCGTGCGCCAAAGGAGCTGGTGGTGATGCAGGGCGGGTTGTCCGAAACCGTGACCCTCACCCAGGCCGAGGCCGTCACCGTCCACACGCTGGAGGCCACGGCCACCGTCGACGCCCGCGCCAAGGCCCGGATGCAGGGCTACGAAGGCGACCCCTGCGGCGAATGCGGCAACTACACGCTGGTGCGCAACGGCACCTGCATGAAGTGCAACACCTGCGGCGGGACGTCGGGGTGCAGTTGAGGAATTGTTGGTTGGGGACCGATGTAGCCGCATCGGCCCCCAGCTCGTCCCAAGCTGATAGCGCAACTTGGGGCAAGGCGGTCCGCCTCTTTCGAGTCGACCCGAACATCTGGTCTCAGGAACGGGACGCCACATCAATAGACGCGCTAACAACGCACAGGAAATACATGGGTTATCCCCAGAGTGCCTGTGAATAGAAGGAGCCCACCATGGCTCGAACGAAAAACTCAGAAGTTACGAGTGCCAAGGCCGCTTCTGCGGCATCGAGAGTACTTCGCAACCCACGGTCCTGCGCAGCGGCTGAAACTGCAGCTGCGTCGGCTCTGACGCAACGGCCGAACAAGAAGAAGTAGGCCGCAACTGAACCGGGCCGGACCCGCGAATGCCTTCGGCATTCGCTCCGTCCGGTCCGCCGAACCGCAGGGCGGTTCGTCGGTCAAGGGGCGGGTGCGCTCGCCCTGGACGCGGAACGGGACGCAGGAAGAACACGTCACGGGCAGTCAACGACAGATCCCTCTCCGCGAAACTGGGGCCCCTCCGGGGGCCCTTATTCTTCCGCGCGATCGAAAACTGCACCTCTCGCTTCGAAGTCCGGTTTGCAGGAAACTCCTCGACCGACGGGATCGAAGCCGAGCCCGCCCCGTTCACCGCCATCCCGCCGCCCGAGCGCTGTCCGGCCTTGGCGGTCAGCAGTCCCGCCATTCCGACTGCGTGCGGACGGTCGCCCCTCGTGTCCCGCAGCGTCCCGGGTTCCCATGGACTGCCCAAAGTGTCCGGCGGATCCGGAAACCGGCAATCGGACAGCGCGGCTCAAGGGACGGAATCCCCGAACGGACAAAGCCAGGGCAAGTTTGACGCGATGCGCACAAAAAGGCGGGGGAATTGACGGGTCGTGTACGAAAAAGGGCCGTGCCGAGTCGAACCGGCGCCGGTTCGCGTCGCGGTCCCCAAAATCGGGCGGCCTTTATGGGGTCGCGGGCTAGACCTTCACCCAGGCCGCGTTGCGTTCGGCAGACACGACGCAGGCGCGGATGAACGCCATCCCCTCCAGCCCCGCCGCGATCCCGGGCAGATCGCCCATGGCATCCGCGGCGGGAATCCCGCTTCGCACCGCCCGGATCGCCCCGGCCGCCTCGCTGTAGAGCGTGGCGAACCCCTCAAGGTAGCCCTCCGGGTGGCCCGCCGGGACCCGGCTGACGGCCGCGGCCGCATCGCCCGCACCGGGTCCGCCCCTGACGATGCGGCGCGTCGCCTCGCCATGGTGCGTGACCCAGAGCACGTCCGGATCCTCCTGCGCCCAGGACAGCCCCCCGGTGTCGCCGTAGACCCGCAGCCGCAGACCGTTCTCGCAGCCCGGAGCGACCTGGCTGCACCACAGCATCCCCCGGGCACCCCCTTGGAATCGAAGCAGAACATGCGCGTTGTCGTCCAGGGTCCGCCTCGCCCCGAAGCTGGTGAGATCGGCGGCCAGTTCCGCGCCCCCCAGCCCGGTCACGAAGCGCGCCAGGTGATAGGCATGGGTGCCGATATCCGCGATCGCGCCGCCCGCGCCGGAACGGGCCGGGTCGATCCGCCACTGCGCCTGTTTCAGCCCCCGCGACTCGACCGCGTCGGTCAGCCAGGACTGGGCGTATTCCACCTGCACGATGCGCAGCGCGCCAAGTTCTCCCCTGGACACGGCCTGCCGCGCGTGCCGGATCATCGGATAGCCCGTGTAGGTGTGGGTCAGAACGAAGAGCGCGCCGCTGTCGGCCACCGCGCGGGCCATTACCTCGGCATCGGTCTGGCTCGCGGCCAGCGGCTTGTCGCAGATCACGTGGATCCCGTGGGCCAGGAACGCCTCTGCCGCGGGGGCGTGAACGTGGTTCGGGGTGACGATGGCGACCGCCTCTATCCCGTCCGCGCGCGCCGCTTCGGCCACGGCCATCTGCCGGAAGTCGTCATAGGTCCGTTCGGCCGGCAGCCCCAGAGCCGCACCGCTCTCGCGCGACTTCCCGGGCGTGGAGGACAGCGCGCCCGCCACCAGATCGAACCGCCCGTCGATCCGCGCGGCGATGCGGTGCACCGCGCCGATCATCGCGTCCTTGCCGCCGCCCACCATGCCCAGCCGTATCCGTGCGTCGCCCATTCCCTATCTCCCATCGACGCCGCATCCCGGGCCGGCGACTCGTCCCCGGACCATGACTACCGCAAAGACTGCGCGGGCCGTGAGGACTACCTGCACGGCGGCCCGGCGTTGACCGTTCCGGCGCGGCCCTCTAAGTCATCGGGAAGCGTGCGGCGGCGTCCGCCCGGGCAATCCGAAAGGCGATGCGATGGACGAACTTCTCAGGGGCTATCTTCCCATCCTGATCCTTCTGGGACTGGCCATCGGTCTGGGGCTGATCCTGATCCTGGCCGCGGCGATCCTGGCGGTGCGGCATCCCGACCCCGAAAAGGTGTCGGCCTACGAATGCGGCTTCAACGCCTTCGACGACGCCCGGATGAAGTTCGACGTGCGCTTCTATCTGGTGTCGATCCTGTTCATCATCTTCGATCTGGAAATCGCGTTCCTGTTCCCCTGGGCGGTGACCTTCGACGGCATGACCGACGTCGCCTTCTGGTCGATGATGGTGTTTCTGGCCGTGCTCACGGTCGGCTTCGCCTATGAGTGGAAAAAGGGCGCGCTGGAGTGGGAGTGATACCGCGCCGGTTCCCTCCGCGTCGCAGAGCTCCGGCCTGCATGGCGTGATCGCGATGCCGACGATCGGCGCCCGTGGTCCGGCCGTGGGCCAGAGGCGCGAGATCCGCGCGCGGGCATCTTGTCCCACGGCGTCCGTGGCGCCGTGGCGCGTTGACGATGGGCACCGGCGATAATAGGTGCAGTGCACGGGCCTCGGGACAGACCCGACCCGCCCGGCGATCCATCGAGAGGATTTCGACATGGCTGTGACACCCGGAGCAAGCCCCTACGGCGCCATCGCCGCGGGGCCGGACCGCGAGAATGCGACACAGACGCTGAACTCCGAGCTGACCGACAAGGGGTTCCTGCTCACCACCGCCGACGATCTGATCAACTGGGCGCGCACCGGCTCGCTCCACTGGATGACTTTCGGGCTGGCCTGCTGCGCGGTCGAGATGATGCACACCTCCATGCCGCGCTACGATGCCGAACGCTTCGGCGTCGCCCCCCGCGCCAGTCCGCGCCAGGCGGATGTGATGATCGTGGCCGGCACGCTGACCAACAAGATGGCCCCCGCGCTCCGCAAGGTCTACGACCAGATGCCGGAGCCGCGCTACGTGATCTCCATGGGGTCCTGCGCCAATGGCGGCGGCTACTACCACTACAGCTATTCGGTGGTGCGCGGCTGCGACCGCGTTGTGCCCGTCGACATCTACGTGCCCGGCTGCCCGCCGACGGCAGAGGCGTTGCTCTACGGGATCATGCAGCTTCAGCGCAAGATCCGCAGGACCGGCACCATCACCCGCTGAGGGGCGCCTTGCGCGACCGCCGCGGGGCACACAGACGACGAACCGACGGAGACATGCCATGGCCGACTCGGCGCTGACGGAACTGGGCGAGCACATCAAGGCCGCGCGCAACGATTGCGTGCTGGGCTTCGACATCGCGTTCGGCGAGCTGACGGTTGAGGTCGCGCTGTCGTCGCTGCCGACGCTTGTGGAGTACCTGCGCACCGACGGGACGTGCGGGTTTTCCACCCTGGTGGACATCACCGCCATCGACCACCCGGCGCGCGAGGCCCGCTTCGATCTGGTCTATCACTTCCTGTCGATGTACCAGAACCAGCGCATCCGCCTGAAGGCCCAGGTCCGAGAGGACGAGATGGCGCCGTCGATCACCCAGGTCCACCCCAGCGCCGGGTGGTTCGAGCGCGAGGTGTTCGACATGTTCGGCATCCTGTTCTCCGGCCATGCCGACCTGCGGCGCCTGCTGACCGACTACGGCTTCCGCGGTCATCCGCTGCGCAAGGATTTCCCGACCACCGGCTACACGGAGGTGCGCTATGACGAGACCGCCAAGCGCGTCGTCTATGAGCCCGTGGACCTGGTGCAGGAATACCGCCAGTTCGATTTCATGAGCCCCTGGGAAGGCGCCGAATACATCCTTCCGGGCGATGAGAAAGCGCCCAAGACGTGACCGTTGCCGCGCCCTCCCGGCGCCGCCGCGTTCGACGGGGTTCGGCGCGTGGTCCTTTGCATCCGGGCGCCAAAGGCTGGGATGACCTGGCTCCGCTCGCAGTTCCGGCCACATCCGGGCATCCATGTCGGGGTGCGCAAGGACGTCCACGACCGGGACACGATCCATCCGCCACATCTGCCCTGCTACACCGACGCGGCCGAAGAGGACGCCGAAGCGATGGAGACGGCGCCGATGCCTTGCCGGATCTGGCAACGCCTGCCCAGCGACCGGCGCCGGCGGCTGACCGATGCCCGCGGCCACCGGCAGATGTACCGCTCGGGCGGGGCGCACCGGCATCGCGCTTACCGGCGCTATCTGCTCCAGGGCTGGTCCGCCACAACCGCAGCCGCGACATCGCGGACGGCGGGGCCGCGGCCGATCTGGACGGTGCATTCCGGGCCGCGATCGAGAACGAGGCGGGTGGTCCGTTTCAGCGCAGTCATTGTGCGGGAACGCACGATGCGCTGGGCGTCATGGTGCCGCAAGAACGGATCCGGTGCTTGGTCCATCAGACGATCTTCGCAGCGACCAAGGCGGCGCGCCCTACGGACCTTCTGGGCGTCGCACCGCCGGACGCAGGCTTCGGTGACGTGGTGACCCCCGGTTCCGACGCGGGCACGCAGCCCGACCCGGCGCTGACGGAGCTGGTCACGGAGCGCCTGTCCCATGTCGACCGGATGGCGCGCGGCCGGTTTTCCGACACGGTGCCGCGGGGCGGGCGCAGGTCCGGCGCCGGAGGGGCCGAGGCAAGGATCGGAGTGAGCGGATGATGGGATCGATGGGCGGCGGCGGAATGATCACGGGGTTTTTGTTCATGGCCGTGCTGCTGGTGGTGCCGTTCTGGCGCATCCTGCCGCGGTTCGGCATCGCCAAGTGGTGGGCGCTGGTGGCGATCCTGCCGGTTGGCGCGCTGATCCTGCTGTGGATCGTCGCCTTCCGCGACGCCGTCGAGCGCGAGTCCTGACGTGGCCAGTCGCCGCGTTGCGCGGCGCGGCCCGATCGGCGATGATGGGGCGCGCCCGACGCAGATAAAGACCGCCCCCGCGGGCACATGGAACCGAGGTCCAAGACGATGATGGATGGCACGCAGTTCGACGACGCCCAGACGGACGAGCAGAAGATCCGTAACTTCAACATCAACTTCGGCCCGCAACACCCTGCGGCGCATGGAGTTCTGCGGCTGGTCCTGGAGCTGGACGGAGAGATCGTGGAACGCTGCGATCCGCATATCGGTCTGCTTCACCGCGGTACCGAGAAGCTGATGGAGAGTCGCACCTATCTCCAGAACCTGCCCTATCTCGACCGGCTGGATTACGTCGCGCCCATGAACCAGGAACACGCCTGGTGCCTGGCCATCGAAAAGCTGACCGGTACGGAAGTGCCGCGCCGGGGCCAGCTGATCCGGGTCCTGTTCTGCGAGATCGGGCGCATCCTGAGCCACCTTCTGAACGTGACCACCCAGGCCATGGATGTGGGCGCGCTGACCCCGCCGCTCTGGGGCTTCGAGGAGCGCGAGAAGCTGATGGGCTTCTACGACGACGCCTGCGGCGCGCGGCTCCACGCGAACTACTTCCGTCCCGGCGGGGTGCATCAGGACCTGCCGCCCACGCTGCTGGACAAGATCGACGCGTGGTTCGACCCGTTCCTGGCCGTGGTGGACGACATCGACGGTCTCATAACCGACAACCGGATCTTCAAGCAGCGCAACGTCGATATCGGTGTGGTGGACGAACAGATCATCCAGGACTGGGGATTCTCGGGCGTGATGGTCCGCGGGTCCGGTTTCGCCTGGGACCTGCGCCGCGCCCAGCCCTACGAATGCTACGACGAAATGGAGTTCCAGATTCCCGTCGGCAAGAACGGCGACTGCTACGACCGCTACCTTGTCCGCATGGCGGAGATGCGCGAATCGGTCAAGATCATGCGCCAGTGCGTCGAGAAGCTGCGCGCGGAGCCTGGACCGGTAATGCACCGCGGCAAGCTGTCACCGCCCACCCGGGCCGACATGAAGACCTCCATGGAGGCGCTGATCCATCACTTCAAGCTCTACACCGAAGGGTTTCACGTGCCCGCCGGAGAGGTCTACGCGGCGGTCGAGGCCCCGAAGGGCGAGTTCGGCGTGTTCATGGTGTCCGACGGGTCCAACAAACCGTACCGCGCGAAGCTGCGCGCGCCGGGTTATCTGCATCTGCAGGCGATGGACCACATCACCAAGGGCCACCAGCTGGCCGACGTGTCGGCGATCATCGGCACCCTGGACGTGGTGTTCGGTGAGATCGACAGGTGACACGTGAATTTGCGATCCGAATAGTTTTCGGATTGTGGATTTATATAGTGGTTGGGGCTGCCTACGGCTTTCTCATCCAGCCTGTTTTGGTAGCGGCAGCAGTGGTTGGTGCAATCGCGGCTCTAGCCCTTCTTGCTGCCGTTCTAGATGATGACGTCGATTTCGACGCGGAACGGCCCAAAAGTGGCTTTAGAAAGAGAGGCTCTGGGCTCTACGTTCCGAGGAGTTTTGATGAAGGTGAAGTTGAAGCTGAAGTTAAAGATCAGCGTTCTTACTCAAAACCCGGGAAGATCACTCGAAGGGAAATCACCTTGATGGTGTTCTCCGCATTGGCCGCAGTTCTTGTAGAGGCTGCATTTGGGCTGTTAACAAAGACCGTAGCCTATCTTCTTCGAGGCCAATAGTTGGAGCTTGGCAGCGTCGCCTAATGACTGCGACTTCACCTCTGCCTGAGTTTTCGCTAGGTCGAACCCGACACGGACTGAAAGGGCCCGCCCATGCTTCGCCGCCTGCATCCCGACCAGCCCGACAGCTTCGCCTTCACCGAGGCCAACCAGAAATGGGCGGAGGCGCAGATCACCAAATACCCGGACGGGCGTCAGGCCAGCGCGATCATCCCGCTGCTGTGGCGCGCGCAGGAGCAGGAGGGGTGGCTGTCCCGGCCGGCCATGGAGCATGTGGCCGGCATGCTGGGGCTGGCCTACATCCGCGCGCTGGAAGTCGCGACCTTCTATTTCATGTTCCAGCTCCAGCCTGTGGGCAGCACTGCCCATGTGCAGATCTGCGGCACCACGTCGTGCATGATCTGCGGGGCCGAGGATCTGATAGCCGTCTGCAAGGAGCGCATCGCGCCGCGCGCGCATCAGCTGTCCGACGACGGCAAGTTCTCATGGGAAGAGGTCGAGTGCCTGGGCGCCTGCGCAAACGCCCCCATGGCCCAGATCGGCAAGGACTATTACGAGGACCTGACCGCCGAGAGCTTCGCGGAACTGCTGGACGCCATGGCCCGCGGCGAGGTTCCGCAACCGGGATCGCGGATCGGGCGCTTCGCGTCGGAGCCGGCCGGCGGGGTCACGTCGCTCCACAATGACAAGGTGAACGATCACAACGCCTCGGTCGCGCTGGCGCTGGATCTGGGCGACACGCTCAAGCGCATCGACGGGACGGAGGTGCCGTTCCGCGCGCCGTGGAATCCGGTGATGGATTCGGCCGCACGGGTGCCGCCGCCGGTCAACGACGACCTGATGCCGCCGAAGGGCGGCAACGACGGGCCCACCCCCGGCGCCCGGCCAGGCGCGGAAAGCCCCGTCACCGACAAGTCGCTGACCAAGCAGGAGACCGACGCCGACAATGCCGCCCGTCCCGATGAGGGCGGCGTGTCCGAGGGGCCGGACGAAAAGCCGATGACCGACCGGATGGAGGGCGCCGGCGAGAGCACGACCCCCAAGGGCGGCGCCGGCCGCGAAGGCTCGATTCATGCCGGCGACGGGCCGTCCGAGCACGACACCGATGCACGCGGATCCGGGGATGCGCGGCGCCCGCCGGACCGGACCGAGGGCCCCGCCGGGAAGGTGCTGTCCGAGGAAGCGGCTCAGGACCGGGCCTCCCGAGGCGCCTCCGGCGGCGCTGCCGCTCAGGACGCCGCATCTCCGGACGGCGACGCGCCGTCTAGGGGTGGCGATGTGGCTGATACAGGCGGATCGCGCGATCCGGTGAATGCCGCGGCTGCCGACGTCCCCGAGGGCGGCGAGGAAAGGCCTGCCGGGCTGGACGCCCCGCGTGCGGACGGGGCAGACGATCTGAAACGGATCAAGGGCGTCGGTCCGAAGCTGGCAGAGTCCCTGCACGACATGGGGATTTACCACCTCGACCAGATCGCAGCATGGCGCGCGGAAGAGCTGGCCTGGGTTGATCGCCACCTGGAAGGCTTCAAGGGACGGGCGCTGCGGGACGATTGGGTGG
Organism: Palleronia rufa; assembly: GCF_000743715.1. Taxonomy (GTDB): domain Bacteria; phylum Pseudomonadota; class Alphaproteobacteria; order Rhodobacterales; family Rhodobacteraceae; genus Palleronia; species Palleronia rufa. The sequence continues at coordinate 169,039 of NZ_JQEY01000001.1, read as the reverse complement.
GGCAGGCAAAACTCCTGTCGCGCGAAGGGCAGACAAAAGACTGATTCGGCGCTACGTTCTTTCCTGAGGGGGCGGAAAAATCGCCCGGGATAGCAGGGATGGACCGATGCAAAGACAGACCCAGAGTTCTTTTCTGATGATCGCCGCGATAGCGGGGGGGATCACCTTCGTGGCCTTCGTGGCGATGATGGTGATGGGCGGGCTGACAGTGTCGCCGGCCTTTTTTCTTGCCATACTGGTGGGGCTGGCCGCAGCGATCGTGCTGTTTCTCGGCTTTCACCGCGGCGAAGAGCCGACGCCCGCCGATCTCAAGCCCTCGACCGACGGCAAGCTGGGGGATGTGACCCGCAAGCCCGGAACGGCCGGGCGCGACAACATCCCGGGCTTGCCGGACCGTGGGCGCGGCCACGACCACGCGGGCGGTGACGCACATGCCGGGGCGGGGGCGGTGCCCGGTGCCGCAGCGCGCGACGGAGCAGGCGCCGGCGGCGGGTCCGGTGCCACGGCCAAGGCCGGTGAGACGGCCAGGGAAGGAACCGACACCGGGTCGGTATCCGCCTCACCCGGGGATGGCGCCCCGGATCGGACCGCAGACAGCGATGCGGCACATGAGCGGCGGGAGGATGCAACGTCCGGTTCGGCGCAAGCCGGATCCGGCACCGATGCGTCTGACCGGCCCGCGGGCCCGTCCGGTGGAGCGCCCGTCTCTCCGGTGGCGCCGGGTGACGCGGCCTCCGATCTGCCGCGCGGTCCGGCGGATCCCGGCGCGCCGGTGGGCGGCGCTGCCCATGACGCGGATCGCGACGCGGCAGTGGGAACGGGGCGCGATCCCGCGGGCATGGACCCGACGGCGGGTGACGCGGCTGGCGGCGCCGCGGGGACGGGAGAGGCCGCAAGGGACCAGGAGCCGCGGTGGAAGTCGTCGCAGCTTGCCGGATCCGAAGAGCTGTCGGGCCGCAAGGGCGCCTGGCGCTACGACGCCGGGGGAGCGGGCGGCGATAGGGACCCGGCCGCGCCCGCCGCCGGCACCGTCGGCAAGGAGCCCGAGCGCCTGGACAGCGCCCGCGAAGGTGGGGCGGACGACCTCAAGAAGATCAAGGGCGTCGGACCGAAGCTGGAAAGCATGCTCCACGGGCTGGGCTTCTACCATTTCGACCAGATCGCGAATTGGTCCGAAGAGGAAGTCGCCTGGGTGGACGAGCATCTGGAAGGGTTCAACGGCCGCGTCAGCCGCGACGAATGGGTGAGCCAGGCCAAGATCCTCGCCGCCGGCGGCGAGACCGAGTTTTCCAACCGAAGCTGACGGCGGGTCCGGGGGCGGGGCGCCCGTCCCCGTCCGACACGGCAATGGTCACTCCAGGGGTTTCTCCAGGTAGATCCGGTCGAAGCCGCCTTCGGTCCGGCTATGCACCGGCGCGAAACCGAGATGCCGGTATATCGCCAGGTTGTCCGCCATCTTCGCGTTGGTGTAGAGCCGCACGCGGGGCAGGCCCAGGCGCCGGGCAACGGCTTCGCAATGGCGGATGAGTGTCGCGCCCAGCCCGCGTCCGGCCATGTCCGGGCGTACCGCGACATTGTCCAGCAGCATGACGCCCTCTTGCGGCCAGAACACCACGAAGCCGTGCAGGTCCCCATTCCCGGTCGCCACATAGACGTGACCGGCGGAGATTCGGGCGCCGTAATCCTCCGTCATCGGAGCCGGTTCGCGTCCGATGAGCGGGACGTACCGTTCGTAGGCCGATCGGGCGCAGGCCAGGACCGCCGCCGCATCCGTCATTCGTGCCGGTCTGATCATCGCCGGGATCCTCCGCGTGCCGGTCGAACTAGGCAATGCGTCCGCCAAGCGCGCAAGCCGGTCTGTTCCCCGCGCCGGATTCGTGATTGGTAGACCTATGAAGGATGATCTGGAAACCGCGAAACGGGCGCGCAACGTGGGCGTGGTCATCGCGCTGACGATGATCGGCTGGATGGGCGCGCAGCTTTTCGGCGCCTCCCTGGGCCTGCCGCCCCGACTTGTCTTCGTCTTCGACGCGATTGCCCTTCTGGTGTTCGTCTGGGCACTGGCCGCGACGTTTCGCATCTGGCAAAAGCGCAGGGACGAGCGCAAATAGCAGCAAATGATCAGCGACGGGGCCGACCACCATGCTCGATGACAAGGACCGCATCTTCACCAACCTCTACGGCATGGGGGACCGGACGCTTGCGGGCGCTAAGGCGCGCGGGCACTGGGACGGGACCGGCGATCTCATCAAGAGGGGCAAGGAGTGGATTGTCCAGGAGATGAAGGATTCCGGCCTGCGCGGGCGCGGCGGCGCGGGATTCCCGACCGGTCTCAAGTGGTCCTTCATGCCCAAGGAGTCGGACGGCCGCCCGTCCTACCTGGTCGTCAATGCCGACGAATCGGAGCCCGGCACCTGCAAGGACCGCGAGATCATGCGCCACGATCCGCACACCTTGATCGAGGGCTGCCTGATCGCGTCCTTCGCGATGGGGGCGCACGCGGCCTATATCTACATCCGAGGCGAGTATATCCGCGAAAAGGAAGCGTTCCAGCGCGCCCTGGACGAAGCCTATGACGACGGGCTTCTCGGCAAGAACGCCGCCGGGTCCGGTTGGGACTTCGACCTCTACATTACCCATGGCGCCGGTGCCTATATCTGCGGCGAGGAGACCGCCCTGCTGGAGAGCCTGGAGGGCAAGAAGGGGATGCCGCGTCTGAAGCCGCCGTTCCCGGCCGGCGCGGGGCTCTACGGATGTCCGACCACGGTGAACAACGTCGAATCCATCGCCGTCGTGCCGACGATCCTGCGGCGCGGCGCGTCCTGGTTCGCCGGATTTGGGCGCGAGAACAACCACGGCACCAAGATCTTTGCCATCTCCGGCCATGTGAACCGCCCCTGCGTGGTCGAAGAGGCCATGTCGATCCCCTTCGAGGAGCTGATCGACAAACATTGCGGCGGCATCCGGGGCGGTTGGGACAACCTCAAGGCCGTGGTGCCGGGGGGCTCTTCCGTGCCGTGCCTTCCGGGCAAGCTGATCCGTGAGGACGGGATCATGGATTTCGACTGGCTCAAGGAGAAAAAGTCGGGGCTGGGGACGGCGGCGGTCATCGTGATGGATCAGTCGGTGGACATGATCAAGGCGATCTGGCGCTTTGCGGCATTCTACAAGCACGAAAGCTGCGGCCAATGCACCCCGTGCCGCGAAGGAACGGGCTGGATGATGCGGGTCATGGAACGGCTGGTCCGCGGCGAGGCGGAGATCGAGGAGATCGACATGCTGCTCGACGTGACCAAGCAGGTCGAGGGGCACACGATCTGCGCGCTGGGCGATGCGGCGGCCTGGCCGATCCAGGGACTGATCCGCCACTTCCGCGATGAGATCGAGGACCGCATCACACACAAGCGCGCCGCCAGAAAGCCCGTTGCCGCGGAGTGATCCGGACCGTCCCACGGCGCGGAGCCGCGGCGGGCGGGAGGCGGGATTGTCGCGCAGCGCGCACCATGGCCCCGCGTCGGAATTGCGCGCAACGCGCAGGCTGTGTATCCGGGAGGCATGACGGCCCGATCGGGTCACTCCTCGGAGGTCGCTCTTGTCGCGCCTGATGCTCTTTGTGCTTGCCCTGTTTGCCGTGTCGGCCTGTGGACGCGTCCCCGTGCCGTCCTTGTCGGTCATGACCCGCGCCGTCCCGTCCGAGAGGCTGCCGTTCCAGACCAGGCTTCTGTCGGACCGCCGTTCGCCCGATCTTTCGGTCGCGGTGGACGCCAGGGGCGCCGGCCTGGATGCGGTGCGCGAGAGCGTCCGGTTCGAGGGCACGCGCTATTGCCTGCGGTCCTTCGGCAGTTCCCGGATTGACTGGATCGCCAGCCCCGCCGATCCGCGCGACTGGATCGCAACGGTGGACGCGCGCGGAAGACAGGTCTATTCCGGGCGCTGCGTGGGCCGCTGATCCTGCCGCGCGGCGCCGCCCCATTGCCGCGCGGCGCGAACGGTGCAGCGCCTACCGCGAATGGGACTGGCTAAATCGTGAGGGTCGCTTGTCTCGACAGCATGATGGGTCTTATCCTACAGCTAGCGCGGGAACGAGTGTGCGGGCTCTCGGAAACTGCATGGTCGGAGACAACAATGAGACCCAAAGCGATCGCACTGGTCACCACGGTATTGCTTGGCGTGGCGGGGCCTGGTGCCGCGCAGACGCCACTGCACGACGATCCGACGGTGCGCCAGGGCTTCTATGCCATCGGCCTGGCGGATGAGGTGCGGCGCAACTGCCCGCAGATCTCGCCCCGGCTCGTGCGGGCCTATACTTTCCTCAAATCGCTGGAAAGCTATGCTCTGAACGCGGGATATTCCGACGCGGATATCGACGCGCTCAGGAATAACGACGCCGAAAAGGACAAGTTGGAGGCGCAGATCCGGTCGGATCTGGCCAGTCGCGGGGCGCGCGCCGGCAACGCCGCGGGGTTCTGCAAGGTCGGGCGGGAGGAAATCGCCCGCGGAACGCAGGCCGGTCGCCTGCTAAAGGTGAACTGATGCACAGAATTCTGCTTACGGTCGCGGCCTCTTTTCTGGCCCTTTCGCCTCTCACGGCCCTCGGCGGGGGCTACGGCCCCGGCGCCTACGGCCCCGTTGGCAGGGACGCCGCGCTGGTGGAGGTGCCCTGCTATCCAGAGGATCCCTTCAAGCTCTGCCCGGTGCCCGCCCCGACGGGGCACCGCCCGGACTATCTGTCGCCGGATGTGCCGGCCCGGGTCCGCCTTGCCACGGTGGACACCGGCCGATTTGCGATCTGGGTGACGCCGAACGCGGTGGCCTACGGGGATGCCGTGCGCCAGGCGGCGCGCGCTGCCGCGGCCCATTGCGGCCTGCGGGGCGGCCCGGTCGTCGCGCGGATCGACACGCGTGAGCGCTACGCGCCAGAGCAGCTGGACGCCTGGAAATTCGCCGGCAGCTGCCGATAGGCGCGCTGCCCCGCGACAAATCGCGGAAGCTGCCCCGCGACAAATCGCGGAATCGGGGCAGGTAGCGGTTTTCGACCCGGCCGAACCGCGCTAGATGATCGTGCAGCGCATGGGCCGCGCGCCCGTCCGCACGGACAGTCTGGAGACCTGGGCATGAGCGAGCTTCGCAAGATCATCATCGACGGGCATGAGGTTGAGGTCGATCCGGCCATGACCCTTCTTCAGGCCTGCGAGCAGGTCGCGGACATCGAGATCCCCCGCTTCTGCTACCATGAGCGGCTGTCCATCGCCGGCAACTGCCGCATGTGCCTGGTAGAGGTCGTGGGCGGACCGCCGAAGCCCGCCGCCTCATGCGCGATGCAGGTGCGCGACCTGCGCGGTGGCCCGGACGGGCAGCTGCCGCAGATCAAGACCACCTCTCCGATGGTGAAGAAGGCGCGCGAGGGGGTGATGGAGTTCCTGCTCATCAACCACCCGCTCGACTGCCCGATCTGCGACCAGGGCGGCGAATGCGACCTGCAGGACCAGGCGATGGCCTACGGGGTCGATTTCTCTCGCTACCGCGAGCCCAAGCGTGCTGTGACCAACATGGATCTGGGCCCGCTTGTCGGCACGCATATGACGCGCTGCATTTCCTGCACCCGCTGCGTGCGCTTCATCACCGAGGTGGCGGGGATGCCCGAACTGGGCCAGACCGGGCGCGGCGAGGATGCAGAGATCACGTCCTATCTGGGCCAGACGCTCGATTCGGAAATGCAGGGCAATATCGTCGATCTCTGCCCCGTGGGCGCGCTGACATCCAAGCCCTATGCCTTCACCGCGCGGCCCTGGGAGCTGACCAAGACCGAGACCATCGACGTCATGGACGCGCTCGGCTCCAGCATCCGCGTGGATACCAAGGGGCGCGAGGTCATGCGCATCCTGCCCCGCAACCACGACGGCACCAATGAGGAATGGCTGTCCGACCGGTCCCGCTATGTCTGGGACGGGTTGAAGCGGCAGCGTCTGGACAGGCCCTACCTGCGCGAGAACGGCAAGCTGCGGCCCGCCACCTGGCCGGAGGCGCTTGCCGCCGCGGCCAGGGCGATGAAAGGCAAGACCGTCGCCGGGCTGGTGGGCGATCTTGCGCCCGTGGAGGCCGCCTATGCACTGAAAGGTCTGGTCGAGGGGCTGGGGGGCCGCGTGGAATGCCGCCTTCACGGCGAGGCGCTGGTCCCCGGCAATCGCGGCGCCTATGCGGGCACGGCGACGATCGAGGACCTGGACGATGCCGGGCGCATCCTGTTGATCGGCACCAACCCGCGCCTGGAGGCGCCGGTGATCAACAGCCGCATCCGCAAGGCATGGCTGCGCGGCGCGACCGTGGGCCGGATCGGGGCAAAGGCCGACCTGACCTACGAGGTGCGCGAGCTTGGCGACGACCGTGCGGCGCTGAAGACCCTGGCCGGCATGGACCACGGCGAGCAGGCGGAGACGGCCGGCGTCATCGTGATCGGCCAGTCGGCCCTGCGCGCCGCCGATGGTGCGGCGGTGCTGAAGACCTGTGTGGACATGGCCGGGGCCGCAAATTCCGGGATCCTGATCCTGCATGGCGCGGCGTCCCGCGTGGGCGCCATGGACGTCGGCGCGGTGACCGACGGGGGACTCGACGCCGCGCTCGACGGGGCCGATGTGATCTATGCGCTGGGCGTCGATGAGATCGACCTGCCGCAGGGGCCGACGGTGATCTACCAGGGCAGCCATGGCGATCGCGGCGCACACCGCGCCGACATCATCCTGCCCGCCGCCGCCTATACGGAAGAGCAGGGAATCTTCGTCAACACCGAAGGCCGCCCGCAGCTGGCGCTGCGCGCCAACTTCCCGCCGGGAGAGGCCAAGGAGAACTGGGCGATCCTGCGCGCGCTTTCGGCCGAGCTGGGGTCGGCGCTGCCCTACGACTCTTTGCGCGACCTGCGCCGCGCGCTTTATGGCGATGTGCCGCATCTGAAGGCCATCGACCAGGTGCCGCTGAACGAGATCGGCCCCCTTGAGGCCGGCGACCTGGGCTCCGGCCGGTTCGAGGAGACGGTCGCGGACCATTACCTGGTCAATCCGATCTGCCGCGCCAGCCCGCTGATGGCCGAGCTTTCGGCCCATGCGAAATCCCGCAAGGCGGCGCCGCTGGCGGCGGAGTAGGCGCATGGCAGGCCAGCCACGGTCCGCGGCCCGCCCCCCGTCGAAGAGGGTGGCATTCGGCGCGGAGATGCGGTTTACACGGTCACGCGCGCGCAGCCGGCCCCAGGGCCGGCCCACGACGCCGAGACACGGTTGGCCGGGAGCCGCCTTGCCGGCGCCCCCACGATCTGACCCGAGGGTTACTTGATGGACGGTTTCTTTTCCACACCGCTGGGCGTTACGCTGATCGTCGCCGCGCAGTCGCTCATGGTGCTGGGCTTCGTCATGGTGTCGCTGCTGTTCCTGGTCTACGGCGACCGCAAGGTCTGGGCCGCGGTCCAGATGCGGCGCGGTCCGAACGTGGTGGGCGTGTTCGGGCTGCTTCAGACCGTGGCCGACGCCCTGAAATACATCCTCAAGGAAATCGTCATCCCGGCCGGATCGGACCGGACCGTGTTCCTGATGGCGCCGCTGGTGTCCTTCGTTCTGGCGGTCCTGGCCTGGTCGGTGATCCCCTTCGCCGACGGCTGGGTTCTGGCCGACATCAACGTGGCGATCCTGTTCATCTTCGCGGTCTCGTCGCTGGAGGTGTATGGCGTCATCATGGGCGGCTGGGCGTCGAACTCCAAGTATCCGTTCCTGGGTTCGCTCCGGTCGGCGGCGCAGATGATCTCATACGAGGTGTCGCTGGGCCTGATCATCATCGGCGTCATCATCACCACCGGATCGCTGAACCTTTCGGACATCGTGCGCGCTCAGGACGGGGGTCTGGGGCTGTTCAACTGGTACTGGCTGCCGCATTTCCCGATGGTGTTCCTGTTCTTCATCTCCTGCCTGGCCGAGACCAACCGGCCGCCCTTCGACCTTCCGGAGGCGGAATCAGAGCTGGTGGCCGGCTATCAGGTGGAATATTCCTCGACCCCGTTCCTGTTGTTCATGGCGGGCGAATACATCGCCATGTGGCTGCTGAGCGCGGTCATCGCGATCCTGTTCTTCGGCGGCTGGCTGTCGCCGATCCCGTTCCTGCCGGACGGCGCGTTCTGGATGATCCTGAAGATGGCGTTCTTCTTCTTCCTCTTCGCGATGGTGAAGGCGATCGTCCCGCGCTTTCGCTATGACCAGTTGATGCGGCTGGGCTGGAAGGTATTCCTGCCGTTCAGCCTGATCTGGGTCGTGCTGGTGTCGTTCTTCGCGCATTTCGAACTTTTCGGCGGCGCCTATGCCCGCTGGGCCACAGGAGGCTGATCCCATGTCGGATTTCGACTATGTCCGCGCCGGCCGGTACTGGCTGCTTTTCGACTTCTGGAAGGGGATGCGCCTGGGGCTGAAATATTTCTTCGCCCCCAAGGCGACGCTGAACTATCCGCACGAAAAGGGGCCGATCAGCCCGCGGTTCCGGGGCGAACACGCGCTGCGCCGCTACCCCAACGGTGAGGAACGCTGCATCGCGTGCAAACTGTGCGAGGCGATCTGCCCGGCGCAGGCCATCACCATCGACGCCGAACCGCGCGAGGACGGGTCGCGCCGGACCACCCGCTACGACATCGACATGACCAAGTGCATCTACTGCGGCTTCTGCGAGGAAGCCTGCCCGGTGGATGCCATCGTCGAAGGGCCGAATTTCGAATTCGCCACCGAAACCCGCGAGGAGCTGTTCTACGACAAGGCCAAGCTTCTGGAGAACGGCGACCGCTGGGAGGCAGAGATCGCCCGCAATCTGGAAATCGACGCGCCCTACAGGTGAGATGATGACAGACGAACCCGACACCCTCACGCTCCGCGACATGGCTCGGACCGCGCGCCGGACGGACAGGATCGAGGACCCGCAATGACCCCCGCCGACTTCGCCTTCTATCTCTTCGCCGTGCTGGTGGTCAGCGCCGGACTGTTCACCGTGATCGCGCGCAACCCGGTCCATTCGGTCCTGTGGCTGATCCTGGCGTTCTTGAGTTCCGCGGGGCTATTCGTGCTGCTGGGCGCGGAGTTCGTGGCGATGCTGCTGGTGATCGTCTACGTGGGCGCGGTGGCTGTGCTGTTTCTCTTCGTGGTGATGATGCTCGACGTGAATTTCGCCGAACTGAAGGCCGAGATGGCGAAATACATGCCGCTGGCGCTGCTGATCGGTGTGGTGATCCTGATGCAGCTGGGAATCGCCTTCGGGGTCTGGCAGACCAGCGACCTGGCGGCGGCGAACGTGGCCGCCCCCTCGGGCGGTGCGGAGACAACCAACACGCGCGCCATCGGACAACTGGTCTATGACAGGTATCTGCTGCTGTTCCAGCTGGCCGGGCTGATCCTGCTGGTCGCCATGATCGGCGCCATCGTGCTGACCCTGCGCCACCGCACCGACGTCAAGCGGCAGAACATCGTCGATCAGATCCTGCGCGACCCGGCCAAGGCGATGGAGCTGAAGGACGTGAAGTCGGGGCAGGGCCTCTGACCCGGCAATCAACCCATGGCGCCCTGCGCCGCACCCAGGAGATAACTCATGTCCAATACCACCATCATCGTGATCGTCGTCGTTGTCGTCGTCGTGGCCGTCGGCGGGTATGGCTTCCTCTGAGTTTCCGCAGGCAGGCGATGGACCATCGCGGGGCGACGGTCTAGGACCGGCGGCAAAAGAGCCGAGGGACAGAAGATGATCGGACTTGAGCACTACCTGACCGTGGCCGCCGCGCTGTTCGTGATCGGCATCTTCGGCCTGTTTCTGAACCGCAAGAATGTCATCATCATCCTGATGTCGATCGAACTGATGCTGCTGGCGGTGAACATCAACCTGGTCGCGTTTTCGGCGCATCTGGGCGATCTGGTCGGGCAGGTGTTCACGCTGTTCGTGCTTACCGTCGCCGCCGCGGAGGCCGCTATCGGCCTTGCCATCCTGGTCTGCTTCTTCCGCAACCGCGGCACCATCGCGGTCGAGGATATCAACGTGATGAAGGGCTGAGGCCATGACCACGATCATCCTCTTCGCCCCGCTGATCGGCGCGCTGATCTGCGGGTTCGGACATCGTTTCATCGGCGAAAAGCCGGCCCAGTGGACCGCGACGGGCCTGCTGTTCCTGTCGGCGCTGCTCAGCTGGGTCGTGTTCATCGGCTTCGACGGGGACATGCAGCGCATCCAGATCCTGCGCTGGATCCAGTCCGGCAGCCTTTCGACCGACTGGGCGATCCGGCTGGACCGGCTGACGGCGATCATGCTGATCGTCATCACGACGGTCTCGGCGCTCGTGCATCTCTACTCGTTCGGCTACATGGCCCATGACGAAAACTTCCGTGAGACCGAGAGCTACCGGCCGAGGTTCTTCGCCTATCTGTCGTTCTTCACCTTCGCCATGCTGATGCTGGTGACGGCCGACAACCTGGTGCAGATGTTCTTCGGCTGGGAGGGGGTGGGCCTTGCGTCCTACCTGCTGATCGGATTCTACTATCGCAAACCGTCGGCCAACGCCGCCGCGATCAAGGCCTTCGTGGTCAACCGGGTCGGCGACTTCGGCTTTGCCCTGGGGATCTTCGCGCTGTTCCTGCTGGTCGATTCGACCCAGTTCAACGACATCTTCGCCGCCGGGCCTGAGCTTGCGAACACGCAGTTGCGGTTTTTGTGGCGCGACTGGACCGCGTCAGAGGTGGTGGCGGTACTTCTGTTCATCGGCGCCATGGGCAAGTCGGCGCAGTTGTTCCTGCACACCTGGCTGCCGGACGCCATGGAGGGGCCGACGCCGGTCTCCGCGCTGATCCATGCGGCCACGATGGTGACGGCGGGCGTGTTCCTGATCGTCCGCATGTCCCCGATCATGGAATTCGCCCCGAACGCCACCGCCTTCGTGACGGTCATCGGCGCGTCCACCGCGTTCTTCGCGGCGACCGTGGGGCTGGTCCAGACCGACATCAAGCGCGTCATCGCCTATTCGACCTGTTCGCAGCTGGGCTACATGTTCGTGGCCGCTGGGGTCGGGGTCTATTCGGTGGCGATGTTCCACCTGCTGACCCACGCGTTCTTCAAGGCGCTGCTGTTTCTGGGTGCCGGTTCGGTCATCCACGGGATGCACCACGAGCAGGACATGCGGAACTACGGCGGTCTCAGGACCAAGCTGCCCTACACGTTCTGGGCGATGATGATCGGCACGCTGGCGATCACCGGCGTGGGCATTCCGCTGACGAGCATTGGGTTCGCCGGGTTCCTGTCCAAGGATGCGGTGATCGAGAGCGCCTGGGGCGCGCAGTCGGGCCCCGGAATGTATGCCTTCTGGCTGCTGGTGGTCGCCGCGCTCTTCACCAGTTTCTATTCTTGGCGGCTGATGTTCCTGACCTTCTACGGCAAGCCCAGGGGCGACAGGCACACCCATGAGCACGCCCACGAAAGCCCGATGAGCATGCTGGTGCCGCTGGGCGTGCTGTCGCTGGGGGCGGTGTTCTCGGGTATGGTCTGGTACGGGTCGTTTTTCGGCGACGAAGCGCAGGTCGACCGGTTCTTCGGCGTGCCCACCCACACCGCAGCGGCAGAGGGCGAGAGTGTGGCGGCCGCCGTGCGGGCGGCGGCGGAGGGCGATCTTGCCGAGGCGGCGTCGGACGTGACCGAGCCGACGTCGGGCGCCGCAGGCGAGCAGGCCGCAGCGTCCGATAATGCAGAGAGCGGCGAGGGCGCGGAACCGGATGCGACGGTCGCGGGCTGGGCGCCCGGCTCCGGCGCGATCTACAAAGCCCCGGAGAACGAGGTCATGGAAAAGGCCCATTATTCGCCGGTCTGGGTCAAGGTCAGCCCGTTCGTGGCGATGCTGCTGGGCTTCGGCGCGGCATTCCAGATGTATATCCGCGACCCGGCCATGCCGGGGCGGGTCGCGGACGCGGCCCGGCCGCTCTACCTGTTCCTGCTGAACAAGTGGTATTTCGACGAGATCTACAACGCGGTCTTCGTCAGGGGCGCGCGCTGGCTGGGGCGGTTCCTGTGGCGCCGGGGCGATGGGTCGGTGATCGACGGCGCGATCAACGGTGTGGCCATGGGGATCGTGCCGTTCTTCACCCGCCTGGCGGGGCGCGCGCAGAGCGGGTACCTGTTCCACTATGCCTTCGCCATGGTGCTGGGCATCGCCATCCTCATTACCTGGATGACCCTTGGAGGGTCCAACTGATATGGACAGCCTGCTTTCCATCGTCACCTTCCTGCCGGTGGTGGCCGCGGTCATCCTGGCGCTGTTTCTGCGGGGCGACGACGCCGCGTCGCAGAAGAACGCCAAGTATCTGGCGCTGATCGCCACCACGGCGAGCTTTCTTCTGTCGCTGATCCTGCTGGCACAGTTCGAGCCGGGCGCGGGCTTCCAGTTCGTCGAGGCGCACACCTGGATCGGCGGCCTGACCTACAAGGTGGGGGTTGACGGGATCTCGATCCTGTTCGTGCTGCTGACCACCTTCCTGATGCCGCTGGTGATCCTGTCGGCCTGGAATGTGGACACCCGCGTCAAGGAATACATGATCGCGTTCCTGGTGCTGGAGACGTTCATGCTGGGCGTGTTCGTGGCGCTCGACCTGATCCTTTTCTACCTGTTCTTCGAGGGCGGCCTGATCCCGATGTTCCTGATCATCGGCATCTGGGGCGGTCAGAACCGGATCTACGCCGCGTTCAAGTTCTTTCTCTACACGTTCCTCGGCTCTGTTCTGATGCTGGTCGCCATGCTGGCGATGTATGTCGATGCTGGCACCACCGACATTCCCGCCCTGCTGGAGCATGAGTTCAGCTCCGGCACCATGAGCGTGCTTGGCTTCCAGATCGTCGGCGGATTGCAGACGCTTCTGTGGCTGGCGTTCTTCGCCAGCTTCGCGGTCAAGCTGCCCATGTGGCCGGTCCACACCTGGCTTCCCGACGCCCACGTTCAGGCGCCGACGGCCGGATCGGTGGTTCTGGCGGCGATCCTGCTGAAGCTGGGCGGCTACGGGTTCATCCGCTTTTCCCTGCCGATGTTCCCGGTCGCCTCCGACCTGCTGTCCGGATTCGTGCTGTGGATCTCGGCCATTGCGATCGTCTATACCTCCCTGGTCGCGCTTGCGCAGACCGACATGAAGAAGCTCATCGCCTATTCCTCCGTCGCGCACATGGGATACGTGACGGCGGGCATTTTCTCGGCCAACCAGCAGGGGCTGGACGGGGCGATCTTTCAGATGATCAGCCACGGTTTCATCTCTGGCGCGCTTTTTCTCTGCGTCGGCGCGATCTACGACCGGATGCACACGCGGGAGATCGACGCCTACGGTGGCCTGGTGAACCGGATGCCCGTCTATGCGCTGATCTTCATGCTGTTCACGATGGCAAACGTGGGCCTGCCGGGGACCAGCGGCTTCGTGGGGGAGTTCCTGACCCTCATGGGTCTGTTCCAGGCCAACACCTGGGTCGCCGCCGTGGCGACGTCCGGCGTGATCCTGTCGGCGGCCTATGCGCTGTGGCTCTATCGCCGGGTGGTGATGGGCGACCTGATCAAGGAGAGCCTGAAGACCATCAAGGATCTCGGCCCGCGCGAGAAATGGATCTTCGCGCCGCTGGTGGCCATGACGATCCTTCTGGGCGTCTATCCCAGCCTTGTCACCGACCGCATCGGACCGGACGTTGCGGCGCTGCTCGACAGCTATCAAACCGCGCTGGACGCGGCGGGCGCCGCGTCCGGTCCGTCCCTGGCGTCAACAGATCAGTGAGAGGCCAGGTGCCATGAGCTCTGCCGATTTCTCGACCATCCTGCCTGAGTTCCTGCTGGCGCTCTACGCCCTCGGCGCGCTGCTCTTCGGCGCCTATGCGGGCAAGGACAGGCGCGCCTCGATGCTGCTGTGGGTCACTGCCGGACTGTTCGTCGCGCTGGCCTTCTGGGTCGGCGTGTCGGGCCATGCGGGACGCGCAGCCTTCGGAGGGCTGTTCATCGACGACGCGTTCTCCCGCTTTGCCAAGGTGATGATCCTGATTTCCGCCGCCGTCGTTCTGGTGATGAGCGAGGAATACATGTCGCGCCGCGATCTTCTGCGGTTCGAGTATCCGATCCTGGTCGCGCTTGGGGTGATCGGGATGATGGTCATGGTCTCCGCCGGCGACCTGATGACCCTCTATATGGGGCTGGAGCTTCAGTCGCTGTCGCTCTACGTGGTCGCGTCGCTGCGGCGCAACTCGATCAGGTCCACAGAGGCCGGGCTGAAGTATTTCGTTCTCGGCGCGCTGTCCTCGGGGCTATTGCTCTATGGCGCGTCACTGACCTACGGGTTCGCGGGCACGACGCTGTTTTCGGGCATCATCGCCGCCGCGGGAGAGGGCACCATTTCCCTGGGACTGCTGTTCGGGCTGGTGTTCATCGCGGCGGGGCTGGCCTTCAAGGTCTCTGCCGCGCCGTTCCACATGTGGACGCCAGATGTCTACGAAGGCTCGCCCACCCCGGTCACCGCCTTTTTCGCCACCGCGCCGAAGGTTGCGGCCATGAGCCTTTTCGCGCGGGTGCTGCACGATGCGTTCGGCGGCGTGGTGAGCGATTGGCAGCAGGTCATCGCGGTCCTGTCGGTGGCGTCGATGTTTCTGGGCGCCGTCGCCGCCATCGGGCAGCGCGACATCAAGCGGCTGATGGCCTATTCCTCGATCAACCACATGGGCTTTGCGCTGATGGGGCTGGCGGCGGGCACGGCCTTCGGCGTGCAGGCCATGCTGATCTATCTGGCGATCTACGTGACCATGAACATCGGAACCTTCGCCTTCATCCTGGGGATGGAGAAGGACGGCAAGCCGGTGGTGGAGATCGACGCGCTGAACCTTTACGCCCGCAATGAGCCGACGAGGGCCCTGGCGATGCTGGTGCTGATGTTTTCCATGGCCGGGGTGCCGCCGCTGGTCGGGTTCTTCGCCAAGTACTACGTGCTGACGGCCGCCGTCGGCGCGGATCTCGGCTGGCTGGCGGTGCTGGGCGTCGTCGCCTCCGCGATCGCGGCCTACTACTATCTGCGCATCGTCTATCTGATGTATTTCGGTACCGAGAGCGACGCGCTCGACAGCACCTCGCAGCCGGTGCTCTGGGGGGTGTTGATGGTCTCGGCGCTGATCATGGTGGTAGGCGTGGTGAACCTCTTCGGCATCGAGGGTCCCGCCGCCGCCGCGGCCAGTGCCCTTGTCGAGTGAACCCGCCTGGCCGGAGGGCTACCGGCTGATCGTCCGCGACACCTGCGACAGCACCAACGCAGAGGCGGCCCGGATCGCGTCGGAACTGGACTACCCGACCTGGATCCTGGCCCGCGAACAGACCGGCGGACGGGGACGCCGTGGACGGACCTGGCAGACGCCGATGGGCAATCTGGCCGCGACGCTGGTGATGCGGCCGGGCGGGACAGCCGGCTGGGCGGCGCTACGCTCTTTCATGGCGGCCAACGCGGTGTTCGAGGCGCTGGCGATGCTGGTGCCGCGGTCGCGCCTGTCGCTGAAATGGCCCAACGATGTGCTTCTGGACGGTGGCAAGGTGGCCGGCATCTTGCTGGAATCGGCCGCCAGCGGCGACCGGATCGACTGGCTGGCCATCGGCATCGGCGTGAACCTGGCGGCCGTTCCGGACGGTCTGCGCGACGCGGCCTTTCCGCCCGTGGCCCTGGGCCGGGATGTCGATGTGGAGGTGTTCCTGACCACGCTGGCCGGCTTCTATGCCACGCAGGAGTCGATCCTGACCCGCCTGGGGTTCGAGCCGATCCGCGAATCCTGGCTCCGCCACGCCGCCCGCCTGGGTGAGATCATCACCGCCCGTACCGGGAATGAGGAAATCACCGGCCGGTTCGAGTCCGTGGACGAGGCCGGGCGCCTGGTACTCTCGACCCCCGCGGGAGAGCGCCGCATCCCCGCCGCGGACGTGTATTTCTGAGAAGGAACCGCCCGTGCTTCTGGCTATCGACGTGGGAAACACCAACGCGGTCTTCGCCCTCTGGGACGGGACCCGCTTCGTCGAGACCTGGCGCACCGCGACCGAAGTCAACCGCACCGCGGACCAGTATTACGTCTGGCTCTCGACGCTGATGCAACTGCGCGGGATCGACGCCAAGGTGTCGGAGGTCATCGTCTCATCCACCGTGCCGAGGGTCGTGTTCAACCTGCGCGTCCTGTGCAACCGATACTTCGATTGCCGCCCCGTCGTCGTGGGCAAGCCCGACTGCGCCCTCCCGATCGAGACTCGGGTGGACGCAGGCACGCAGGTGGGTCCCGACCGGCTGGTCAACAGCGTCGCCGGCAACGATCTCTACGGCGGCGACCTGATCATCGTCGATTTCGGAACCGCCACCACGTTCGACGTGGTGGACCGCGACGGAGCCTATGTGGGCGGCGTGATCGCGCCCGGCGTGAACCTGTCGCTGCAGGCGCTCCATGAGGCTGCGGCGGCATTGCCTCTTGTGGACGTGACCATGCCGCCCCATGTCGTTGGCACCAATACCGTGGACTGCATGCAGTCGGGGGTGTTCTGGGGATATATCGGCCTTGTGGGAGGTGTGGTGCAGCGCATCAAGGATGAGCGCGCGCGCCCCATGAAGGTCATCGGAACCGGCGGCCTGGCGCCTCTCTTCCAGCAGGGTGACACGCTCTTCGACGTGTTCGAGGACAATCTGACGATGCACGGCCTGACCGTGATCCATCGCTACAACAAGGAAATGCAAGAATAATGGCCAAGGATCGCTTGATCTACCTGCCCCTCGGGGGGGCGGGCGAAATCGGTATGAACTGCTACGTTTACGGATACGGGGCGCCGGGCAAGGAGCGCCTGATCGTCGTGGACCTGGGCGTGACCTTCCCGGACATGGACACGACGCCCGGCGTGGACCTGATCTTTCCCGACATCGCCTGGCTGGAAGAGCGCAAGGATCGCGTCGACGGGATCTTCATCACCCATGCCCATGAGGACCACGTCGGCGCCGTCGGGCACCTGTGGTCCCGCATCGGCGCGCCGGTCTATGCCCGCGCGTTCACCGCGCTCCATGCGCGGCGCAAGATGGAAGAGCAGGGCCACAACCCCGACAAGGTGCAGACCCGCCAGCCCTGGCCGGAGACGATCCAGCTGGGACCGTTCTCTGTCGGCTTCCTGCCGGTGTCGCATTCGATCCCGGAAAGCTCCAGCATGGTGATCGATACGCCGGAAGGGCGCGTCATCCACACCGGCGACTTCAAGATCGACTACGCCCCCGGTGTCGGAGAGGCGTTTGACCCGGACCTGTGGCGTTCCGTCGCCAAGGACGGCGTCAAGGCGCTGGTCTGCGATTCGACCAACGTGTTTTCAAAGAACGAAGGCCGCTCCGAATCGACCGTCGGTCCGGAGATCACCCGCTTCGTGTCGGAACAAAGCGGCATGGTCGTGGCCACCACCTTCGCCTCGAACGTGGCGCGGGTACGGACCCTGGCGCGCGCCGGCGTGGATGCGGGACGCTCGGTCTGCCTCATGGGCCGCGCCATGCGCCGCATGATAGAGGCCAGCACCGAAGCCGGGGTGCTGCAGGAGTTTCCCCCCACCATCAGCCCCGACGATGCCGCGCAACTGCCGCGCGGCAACGTCATGCTGATCGTGACCGGGTCGCAGGGCGAACGCCGCGCCGCCTCCGCGCAGCTGAGCCGCGGCAAGTACATGGGCCTGAAGCTGGATGAGGGCGACACGTTCCTCTTTTCCTCCAAGACGATCCCAGGCAACGAGCGCGGCGTGATCGCGGTCATGAATGCCCTGTCGGAACTCGGTGTGGATGTGCAGGACGACGATGACGGGCGCTACCACGTCTCCGGCCACGCCAACCGGCCCGACATACTGGCGATCCACGATATCGTGAAACCGCAGATCGTCATCCCCATGCATGGCGAACACCGTCATCTGCGCGAACACGTGAAGCTGGCGAAGGCGCACGGCCGCACCGGCGTGATGGCCCCCAACGGCACCTGCATCTCGCTCTCGGGCAACGAACCCCAGGTCGTCGAGTATGTTGAGACGGGGCGCAGCTACCTCGACGGGTCGGTGCAGATCGGCGCCATGGACGGCGTCGTCCGCGACAGGATCCGCATGGCGCTGAACGGCCAGGTCACCGTGTCGGTGATCCTGGATGAGGACGACAATCCGCTGGGAGAACCCTGGGTCGATGTCATGGGCCTGCCGGAAACGGGCCGCTCCGGCACCGCGCTGACAGAGGTGATGGAGGCCGATCTCGACCAGGCGCTGCGCCGCGCCGACGACAGGACCATCCTGGATGACGACAAGCTTGACGACCTGCTCCGCCGCGTCGCGCGGCAGACCGCCAACCAGGAGATCGGGCGCAAGCCCGAGGTCACCGTGGTGGTCTCGCGCCTGTCCTGACCTTCATCTTTCCGGAAATATCCCGGGGAGCGCGAGGGGCAGGCCCCTCGCCCTTTCTCACTCCTCGGGCGTGCCGTCCGAACACAGATAGACGGCACCGCCAACGGCCACCAGGCTTACCGCGGCGGCGCCTGCGACGGCCGGGGCGGCCAGCGCGGCGGTAACGGCCGTGCTCGCCCCGGTGCCCAGCGACGTCAGGATCGAGGCCGCCGAGCCGGTAAGGATCGACGCCCCCGAGGCATGGAGCACGGCCCGCGTCCGGCTCTGGCCGGCGCTGCGCTTCGTGGCGATATCCGTCGCCGTGCCCGCCACCGCAACAGCCCCGTCCCTGGCCGCGTTCACCCGGTCGCAGGTCGTCTTGGCGCAGCGCCCGCGATAATCCCGCGCGCCCGGCGCCAGAATATATCCCAGCGTCGGATCGGGGGCGAGGCAATAGCCAGAGATATCCTCCGCGTCGACCTCCTCCGACAAAAACGCGATCAGCGTCTCGCTGTCGCAGACCGGCGCCTTGCCGCGCAGACGGTCGAACCCGCGGGTGGGCCAATTGCCCAGTCGCTCCCGCAAACCAGGTCGGCCGGTCTTCAGCGCGTCGCGGTCGATCATCAATTCGGTCGAGTTTATGTCGGCGCGGCAGACATCCTGTGCCCGGGCGGGCAGGGCGGCGACGGCAAGGAAGGCAAGCAATACGATTCGCGTCATGGTAGAAGAACTAGGCCCGCGCAGTGTCCCCGGCAACCGACCCAGTGCCGCCCGGGCGGGTTTCGTTCCTGTGCCCGGGCGGCAGCGGTGCGGATCAGCCCGGATCGGTGCCATAGGCCAGATCGGCGCGGAAGATGGATAGAAGCGCCTGATGCAGGTCATAGACCGACCGGCCCCGGGGAATCAGCCGGTAGGTGTCGCCGTCGCGGGCAAGGTTGCCGGAGACGACCTGTTCCTCAAGCCGCCGGGGGATCGCGCCATTGGCCAGCAGGAACTCGTCGTAGAAATCCTGCTCGAGAGAGCGCACCGTCACGCCGTTTTCACCAGCCTCCGCGGCCTTGGCCAGCATGAAGAAAGAGATCGACCGGTCGATGAGCGCCGGCACGGTGATGGCAAAGGAATATCCGATGAACAGGGCCAGCACGATGGCGATGGGGACATGGCCGCGCCGGTCGGACCGGCCGGAGAGTGCCGCAGCCGCCCAGATGGCGGCCAAGACCGCCGTCACCAGGAACAGGCAGACCAGCGCGTTGTAGAAGATGATCTCCCGCGCGAAGAGCTGTCGGTCGATCACGAAGACCGCCAGGAAGATCGCGAAGAACACCAGCGCCAGCCCGACGACCCGTGACGTCGCCTTGATCTGTGCCCCGATGGTGCCCGAACGGTGCTCGCTCATAGGTGTCTCCTTGAAGGACGCGGGTCTGGATGCCGGTGCGTCAGATGTCATGGCCCTGCTCCAGGCACCAAGCCACGCTCCTGCGCATCCCTTCGCGCAGCTCGACCAGCGGCTCGTACCCCAGGTCTCTCTGCGCCTTGGATATGTCGCAGGCGATGGTCAGGTTCATCTCCGACAGCACGTGAATCTTCTGATGGTAGAGACCGAGGCCCTGCAGCCCGGCGTCGGCGACCCGTGCCATGTCCGCCACGATGCCGGGCACGCGCAGCGACCGGTCCGACACCCGCATCCCGAAATCGTCCCGGAGAACGTCGCGCACGGTCGCCACGATCTCTGTCATGGGATAGGGGCGCTCATCGGCGATCCAGTAGGTCTGCGCCGCCGCGCGCGGAATCTCCGCCGCCAAAAGCAGCCCCAGCGCCAGTGAGTCCACGTATCCCATGGACCGGCGGTTGTCCCCGGACCCCAGGATCGGGAACTTGCCGTCCTTGATCATGGTAAAGAATTGCGTTTGCCGGGGTGGCTGGCCCGGCCCGTAAAACCACGGCGCGCGGCAGATGACGATCTCCGGCGCGCCGGCCGCATCCATGGACCCGCGCAGCATGTCCTCCATCCGGCGCTTGGACCGGCCGTAGCCCATGTAGGGGTTGTAGGGGCTGGTTTCGTCGAAACGCCCCTCCGGCGTCCGGTTCGCGCCGAACGGAGAATTGGAGGACATGACGACCATGCGCGCGCATCCGGCCCGGGTGGCGGCGTCGAGGACGGCGCGCGTGCCCAGATGGTTGATCGCGTCGAAGTCGCGTACCTTGCCGGGATGGATCACACCGGCAAGGTGGATCACCGCCGCGCCCTCTGCTCCGTCCATCAGGTTGGTCACCGCGTCCGGGTCGCGCAGATCGCCGCGCACGATCTCCGCACCCAGTCCGGACAGGTCGGACACGTCCTCACCGGCGGGAACGAAGCCGCGCACCGCGCTGCCGGCGAAACCGCGCAGCCCGGGCCAGTCGAGCCCCAGGGTCAGGGCCCGGACCACGCGCCGTCCCAGCCAGCCATTCGCGCCGGTGACGATAATGCGGGGAAAACGATCCAGTGTCATTGCAGGTCCTTGATGGGGATTGGGAGCGGGTCAGGCGGCGCTGCGTTCGCGGAAGGCCGTTCGGCGCGTCTTTGTCCCGGAGGCCGCCAGAAACGCCTCAGCGTTGCGGTACGCCATGGCCATGACCGTCGCCTGCGGGTTCACGCCCGGTGCTTCCGGGATCTGGCTGGCATCCGCGATCCTGAGGTTCTCAACCCCCGACACGCGGCCGAAGGAGTCGGTCGCCACACCGTCGGAACGCTCGCCCGGCGGCAGGCTGGAGAAAAGGTGAATGGTCATCAGGCTGGTCCGGGTTCTCGGCAGGGGCGCGTCGGCCTGGGCCAGGACCTCCTCTGGGCTGGCCCAGCCGGGATGTCCGGCGATGGACGGATAGACGTGCCGTGCGCCCGCCGCGAACATCACCCGGGCCAGTTCCGTCGCGCCCCTGGCAAGCTGCGTCCAGTCGCTCTCGGTCAGGGCGTAGCGCACCAGGGGCTCGGCCGAGAGTGGCAGGGGCCGCACCGTGCCGGTCCCCGCGGCGCGGATCATGGTGTAATACTGGCCGCAGCGGCGCCATTCGGGCATGAGCCAGGACCGCTCCGCCCAGTCCTCTGCCAGGGACATGGCCAGCAGGCCCGGTTGCGTCACCGACCCGCCGATCCGCCGGTCCGGCATGAATTCGGAAATCGCGGTCAGCGGCAGGCGCGCGTCGTGGGCGTCCAACACCTCATCGAAGAGCGCCGTCGCCTTCAGGGTCGGATGCAGGCGCAAGGTGTCGCCCACGCAGCGGGTCAGGCCGCTGCGGCGCAACAGCGCGGGGCTGTGGATCGCGCCCGCGCAGACGAAGACCTCCCGCGGGCGCAGGACCACCCGGTGCCGGCGCCCGTCCGCGCCGCGCGCCTGCGCGGTCACCTCCACGACCCGGCCGCCGCGCAGGCGCAGGCGCGCGGCGCGGCAGTCGGCGATGAGCCGCAGGCCACCGGACAGGGCGTCGGGGATCTGCGTGGCGGTCATGGATTGCTTGCCGCCCGTGGGGCAGCCGAGGGAGCAGTAGTTGGTGCCGACGCAGCGCCGCGTGCCGCGGTCCAGCTCGACCACCTTCCAGCCGAGCGCCGCGCCGCCGCGCCGCAGGATATCCGTCGGCAGCCCGGCATCGGGGGGCGGGGGCGTCGCGTTCACCACCTTGGCCGCGCGATCGTAATAGGGACCGAGCGCGGCCGCCCCGAACTCCGCGATGCGGTATCTCTTCGCCCAGTCGTCCAGAAGCGTGTCCGGCGCGCGCTGGAAGATGGCGCTGTTGATCTCTGTCCCGCCGCCGACGCAGCGGCCTTCGGCATAGGCCACAGGCGGCGTGCCGAGGGCGGCCAGGATCCCGCTGCCGCGCCACATCCGGCGGAAGGACTCCGGCACGCTGGCCGGTGCGTGGGCCGCGTCGAGATGCGCGCCCTCGTCCAGCATCAGCACATCCCGTCCGGCTTCGACCAATGTCGCGGCCACGCTGGCGCCGCCCGCGCCGGAGCCGATCACCAGCACGTCGCAGGACAACGTCGCAGGGCCCCCGATGCGGTGCGGCGCCCAGCCCGACCCGGCCGGTCCCGCCGGCCTGGCCCCGCCTCTCATCGCAGGACCCCGTCGGCGCGGAGGGCGCGCATCCGCGCCTGCCGGTCGGGGCCCCGCTCGACCCGCAGCGCGTCCTTCACGGCCGGGTGCTCGAACACCGACAGGAGCGTCAGCGACCGGACCAGACGCTCAAACGACCGGAACGGCCCGCCCAATCCCGCCGCCGTTCCGCGGACCGCCATGGCCGCCGCCGCGGCCAGCGCCAGCAGCGTCACCGCCGCGCGGAAATGCGGCGGTGCCCCACGGATCGCCCGCACCGTGTCAGAGAGCGACGCCTCCCTCACGGTGGCGCGGTCGGCGGCGGAAAGCACCGGCCAGTCAGGCTGGAATTCCGCGACGATGGGTCGAAGGACGCGTTGCAGCATCGGCCTACCTGCTGATGAAGTAGAGGGCGGCCACCAGGAGCAGGTAGCCCACGAAACGCTCTGCGGTCACACGCTCATCGAAGATCACCGAAGAGGCGAGCGCGAGTCCGAAGGTGCTGAACCCGACCAGCATGGGATAGGCGACCGACAGGGGGATCTTCTTGAGCGCCTGCATATAGGCCAGAAGGTTCATCCCGAAGAGCCCCACCGCGACCAGGAAGAGCACCGATCCGAACACCGCAACCCCCGCCGCCTGGCTTTCGCCAGTGTAGCGCAGCACGACATTGGCGGCCATGTTGAGGGTCGCGGCCAGCGCGAGGAAGATCCACTCAGCGGCCATGCGCGGACCTCCCGGGACCGGCAATGCGACCGCTCATGTCAGCCTCTTCATCAGGCGCAGGGCGCCCTGCTTGACGGGACTCTTGTGGGCGGAGGTGCCGGAGGCCGCCTTGGCGTCGTAATTCGCCACGTACCAGTCGTAGCTGTCCTTCAGCATGTCCTGGTTGCTGAAGCGCGGGGTCCAGCCCAGCCGGTCGGTGACATGGGCGGAGTCGAAATAGAGCGGTTTGTGATAGGTCATGTAGTGGTAGGGACCCAGCGGCGACAGGCCCATCTTGTCCAGAAGCCGCAGGGTGCCGACGGTCGGTCCGGCGGGCAGGCTCTTGACCTTCGAGCCGGTCCCGGCATGGGCGCAAAGCGCCTCCAGGTCACCGCGCAGCGTTCCGTAGCGGTCGGTGCCGACATTATAGAGACCGGGCTGTTCCTTCAGACAGGCCAGGACGCTGACGGCGGCCAGATCGTCCATCTGCACGAATTGCAGCTCATTGGCCCCGGACCCCAGCACGAAGACGTTCGCCCCGTCCTTGATCCAGTCGAACAGGATCTGGAAGATCCCCAGCCGCCCGGTGCCGATCACGGTGCGGGGGCGGATGCTGGCGACGGGCAGGCCGGCCTCTCCCGCCTCCAGAACCAGATCCTCGGCGGCCTTCTTGGCGCGGCCGTAGATCTCGATGGGCTCACGCGGGGTGTCCAGCGTCACCGGCAGCGCCCGGGGCCGGCCGAACACCGCGCTGGAGGACATATTGGCGAACATCCGCACGCCTTCGGCGCGCGCGGCCTCCAGCGCCACCCGGGTTCCGTCGACATTGACCTTCCAGAACCGCTCGCCGGCCTTGGCGATGGGCACCAGCGCGACGTTGTGATGGACGTATTCCACCCCCTGCATCGCCCGGCGGACGGCGGGCGCATCGTTGATGTCGGCCTCGACATACTCGACCTCTTCGGGAAGGTCCGGCGAGCGCCACAGATCCAGGACCCGGACCCTTTGCTGGCGCGCGAGCAGTCCGCGCACGATGGCCGAGCCCACGTAGCCGGATCCTCCTGTCACCAAGTGCATAGTGTTTCCTTACCTTCGGATTGCCCCTTGCGGGCGGGATTGAAAGACATGCCGGCTAGTCCAGCGCTTCGATGTTCAGCCATTCCAGCGACCCCGGGGGGGCGCCCACCGTGGCGACAACGAACAGTGCCAGCACGATCACAAAGCAGATCCGGCTGACCGTGTCGCGAAACGCGAAGACAATGGGATCATCGTGGATCAGTCCGCGCTGGGCGATTCCGACCATCCGGCTGGACCAGTAGATGAGGACCGGGGCCACCAGCCAGAGCGCCTCGCTGAACGGATAGAGGGCCGCGGCCGTCCGGGTGTTGATGTAGAGCGCGAACAGCAGCACCGCAGAGAAGCTGGCCGAGATCGCGATGGACGCGACCATGTGCAGATCTTCTGTGAGATAGGCGCGGCCCTTGATCTCCCCGGTCTCCGTCGATGCCTTCAGCACGATCTCGGAATGGCGCTTCACCGCCGCGAGACCCAGGAAGAAGAACATCGAGAACCCGAGCAGCCAGACCGAAGTGGCAAGTCCCGTGGCCACCGACCCGGTGACGATGCGGATCGTGTAGAGCCCGGCCAGAACGCAAATGTCGAGGATGATCTTGCGCTTGAGGTAGATCGAGTAGGCGGTGGACAGGGCCACGTAGATCAACGCCATGGTCAGCAGCGGAAGGCCCCCGGCAAGCCAGCTCAGCAGCAGGGCCGTCGCCATCAGCCCCGGGGCGAACGCCGTGCCGACGGCGAGAGGCAGCGCGCCCGAGGCGAACGGGCGGAACCGCTTGCGCGGATGGCTCCGGTCGGATGCCAGGTCCAGCAGGTCGTTCAGCAGGTAGACGCCGGACGCCAGCAGGCAGAACGCGACGAAGGCCACCGCCGACAGGAGCCATTGCTGGGTGCTGGTGGCGTGGGCGGCCAGGGCCGGCAGGAACACCAGCACGTTCTTCGACCATTGGTGCGGCCGCATGGCCCGGACCAGTGCCCCGAGCCGGGGGCGCGACAGACCGGTGGCAAGGCCCCCCGGCGCGTCGCCGTGCGGGAGGCCGCGCACGCGGGAGGCGCCGTCGACCACGTAGGATCGACGCGCGCGGGCCCAGACCGGCAAATCGGCGCGCGAGTCGCCGATGTAGTCAAAGGCGTCCTCGCCATAGTGGGAGGCCAGGAACTCCGCCTTCTGCGCGCCTTTGAGATTGACCCCGTCACCGGAGCCGTGGACCTCATCGAAAAGTCCGAGATGCGCCGAGACTCTCTGCGCCAGGCCGCGATCGGCCGCCGTGACGAGGGCCGTCGTGCCGCCACCGGCGCGGTGGGCGCGAACAACGTCCAGCACGTCCTGGTTGTAGGGCAGATCCTCTACCCGCAGGGGGGCGCAGCCGGCCAGTTCCGATTTCAGCGCTGCACGTCCGTGCCGCAGCGCCCCCGTGGCCCTGAGGGCCGCGAAGGGCGAATGTGCGACGGCAGCCCAGAAGCTCTCGAACAGCAGGTCCGTGCGGATCAGGGTCCCGTCCAGATCGACGGCGAGGGCGCCGGAGGTCCGTGCGGGGGCGTTATCTGCCGGACAGGACATCGCCATTCCCATAGATCCGTCCGTCTTCCTCATCGAAGAGCGCGTTGAGATCGAGGGTGTCGATCATCTCCTGTTCCGTGGCCAGATATTTGCGCCAGTCGACCCCGTCGAAGGCGACCACGACGGCCTCGCCCCGGGCGAGCTCTTCGCGGATCGTCGCCATCTGGCCGTCGTAGGGGTAGTCTGGGTGGGGCAGGCCGGTCCGGCTGTCGTAGTGGCGCGGCCAGAAATCGGCCCTGCGGCGGGCGATGATCCGGATGGCGTCCGGACCGTCGGAATAGATCTTCGTCTCAGGGGGCAGGTCCCTGACCCGCGCCAGGGTCGGCGACTGGCGCCAGTCCTCAGACTGGTAGTAGTTGCCGTCGACCATCAGCTCATAGGACGATTCGGTGCCGCGTACGACGTTGAGCGCGGCAACGGCGATCACCGCGGCCACGAATGCCCTGGCAAGGCGCGGCTGCGCACGGGCGAAATCGCGGTCGCCGAAAAGGGCGAGCGCGGAAAACAGGACCATGGCATAGACCGGCAGGATGTAGCGGGAATGGACCGTGAGACCGTATTCCACGAAGAGCGTGAAGACGACAAAGGCCAGATAGAGCGGCACGAAGAGCATCGACAGCCGCACGATCGCAGGTGCGGGCTGCGACAGCCCGGGCCGGGCGGGCAGGAACGCGGCCACCATGCACAGCACGATCGCCGCCAGGAACAGGGTGACGGTTCCGGCCAGGATCGCCATCGGCAGGGCGGCCGGCAGAAAGAACGTGGCCACGGTGGTCACGGCGTTCATCAGGGTGGACAGGTCCGGCTCTCCCAGAAGGGCGAACTTCCGGTCCACCCCGGCCCCACCCATGATCCGGTCCACCGCCACCCAGGCCAGGAACGCCCCGCTGGAGATGGTGCCGTAGACGACCGACTGGATCAGCCTGGCGCTCAGCGGCTCCCGCCCGTAAACCAGGATCGCCAGGGCGCAGGCGCCGATCAGGGGCGCGGAGGAGAACCGCGTCAGCAGCGCCAGCGCCGTCAGCACCGCGGCCAGGACGAGCGCCGTCCAGGAGCCGGTCTCCATCACCCGCGCGGTGAAGATCAGCGCCCCCAGAAGAAGCGCCAGCGCCAGAGGCTCCGACAGGACGGTCTGATGGACATAGAGGAACTGCGGCAGGAACAGCAGTGCGACCATTCCCGCGATCATCGGCACGGTGCGGACCCTGGCCGCGACCAGGATATGGGCGAAGAGCGAGAGGTTCAGCAGCAGCAGCCCCAGATTGACCAGCCGCGCCAGAACCACCCGGTCGCCGCCCAGCTGGGCGGCGAGGTCGATCAGCATGCTGTAGACCGGTCCCTGCTGGCGCCCCTCGTCCCAGAAGCTGAGATAGATGACCGAATCCGGGCGCAGCCCGATTCCCTGCCACGTTCCAGCGACGTAGAGAATCAGGCCCAGCAGAAACACGGGCCAGACACCCTTCGGAAAGAGCGCGTCTTGCCGTTGCACACTGTAATCGGCCGACATCAGCCGTCCTCCATGCGTTCCTGGGACGCCTGCGAGAATGAGGCTAGGGGCTCTGTGCCGCAATCGCCCAAAGGCATATCCGCACGCCCCAAATGCGCTTAATCCAAACGAATGATGTCGCACGGCCTAGCCGTTTGCTCCTACGGTTTGACGGGGCTCTGTTGCACAAAGCTTTTAATACCCGAGATTCCCCTTTCCCCGGACGGATTCATCCCACGGCCTCTGTGACAGGGATGCCAAGGGCGGTGTAGCCGTTCATGACGGCGATGCGGACCTGGACTTCCGCGACTTGTCGGTCGAAGTCCCGCGCCATGAGGCGCTGCCCCAGCAATTTAACGCAGTGCATCTTGGTTTCGACGCGGCTTCGGCGGTGGTATCCGCTCCAGTTTCGCCAGATCGCKCGACCGAGATATTTCGAAGCTCGCAGGGCCTCGTTTCTGGCCACGGCACCCGCAGTGACGGTCTTCCACGGCTTGGCGTTCTTGCGGGGTGGGATGACGGCATTCGCCCCGCGGTCAGCGATGGCGTCGTGGCATTTGCGGGTATCATAGGCACCGTCTGCAGTGACGCTGCCGATCGCCTCGTCCGCCGGAATYTGGTTGAGCAGATCGGGCATCACCGGCGCATCACCGATGTGGCTTCCGGTAATCTCGAGCGCCCGAACCTCCAGCGTTTGKTCGTCGATCCCAAGATGGATCTTGCGCCAAACCCGCCGCTTGGGCCCACCATGCTTGCGTGCGTTCCACTCGCCTTCACCCTCGACCTTGATGCCSGTGCTATCGATCAGGAGATGCACTGGGCCGTTGGAGCCACGATACGGGATGTTCACGGCCAGCGTTTTCTGGCGGCGCGATAGCGTGCTGAAGTCGGGCACCGCCCAGTTCAAACCGATCAGACGCAACAGGCTCTCGACGAACCCGGTCGTCTGGCGCAACGCCATGCCAAACAGAACCTTCATCGTCAGGCATGTCTGGATGGCGGTATCGCTGTAGGTTGGCTGTCGGCCGCGTTTGCCGGTCGGCGCAGCATCCCAGATCATCTCTGGGTCAAACCAGATCGTCAGCGAGCCACGGCGCTTGAGCGCTTCATTATAGGCCGGCCAGTTCTTGGTCTTGTAGGTTGGCGGTGTGGGTCTGCTCATGTCGTCCAGCTACCACGCTGGACTCACGACATGAATCCCTCACCGGATTTGTGCAACAGAGCCGCTGGTCGGTCTACCGGGTGCAGAAGTATATCGGTCACGGATCGGTGGTGACGACGGAACGCTACTACTTCCGGTATCTCTCACAAAAGCAGCAGAAGATCGCGAATGCCGACGGCAACGTCGGTCTCTGATGGCACATCGACACCTCGGCTCGAAGCCCCGCCCGGAACGGCGGGGCTTCGTCGTTTGCGGCGGGCTCGAATTAGCGGGCTTCAAGGCCAGATTGCATGGTGACATGGCATAGCCGGTGCACGCGGCGATGCACAAAGTCGTCATAGTATGACAGGTTTCGGACGTCGGAGCCAATCACGACCCAAGCGGCTAACTACCCAACAAACTATGTAGATCAGGATGTTAGTGGCGGGGCACGCGGGATAGCGATGAGAACTACGTTTACTCTATAGCCCTCCATGACCCTCTAAAATAGCCCGGCGACCTATCCAGATGCCGTGAGCAACACACAAGGATCATCCTCCGGCGTGAGGATTGTGGTGCGTAGCTTTGCGCGTGTAACGCTGACGCGGAAATTCTGTCGAGCCTGCATCATCGGCCCGGCAGCAATATTCTCACGCACGATCCGGTCGAAGTTGGCCACGACCTTGCCTTTTGCACGCCTTGGCCATCCCTCGAAGATGATGACCTCATCGAATTGCTTCCCCTTGGCCTTGTGCATATTCATCACCACCACGCCGGTTTCCGGCTTGTGCGCCGTGGCAAAATGCTCCTGCACAAAGGATTGCCGCGTGATGGCAAGAGCATTGAGATAGCCGCCGGTATCTCGCCAATCTTGAGTTAAGCCCTGCCGAAGCTGGGTGCCGCGCTCGAGCAGGCGGACGTTGCGAACGTCTCCAGCTATCGCCCGCAATCTCGCACAACCGCCGGCCTCCAACGCCGCGCGGATCGCAGCCCAATCGCGGTCAGGATCGCCGGTCAGGCCAACATCTAGGGCGGTCGCATAAACCGCGGCAGTCGCGTTCAGCACGGAGTTTTTGGGAGGTGCCTTCCCCACTGCCAAGCACTGATTCCATTTCCCGAGCGCTGCATTGAGACGCGCCGCTTCCGTCAGATCGCCCGCTGTCGGCGCTGCGCCACCCCGGCCATGGTAGTAACTACAGAGCAGGTCCAAGAATTCGTCGAAATGGCCGGCATGACGCCCCTGTTGAAGCAGGAAGGCTACGATCTCCGCCGCGAGAATCGGCCCATCCATATCAACGGCCGCCGTATGTCCGATTGCTGGCACCTGCCCAAAGGGCTCGCGCAACACATCCGACACCAACCGGGTCATCTTCTTCGTAGGCACAAGGATCGCGAGCGACCAATTAGGTTTGCCGCTGTCTATCAGACGCTTGCGTGCTTGGAGCACATGACCAACCAAGCTAGCAAAGGCTTGGTTCTGGTTCGATTTAAACCCCTGAAAAGCGATGCCACTGTAGTTGCTTTGCCGGAATTTCCCGCTCAGGACATCGTTACCGAACAGGGCGATTTCGGTGCCTTTGCTGCGGTGGTTGTCTCCGGCTAGGTCATGTTCTGAGGGGTGAAACGCGGCGCGAAAATGATCCAAGCGTTCGGGGTCAGCACCGATGAAGTCGAATATCCGCTGCTCGGGATCAGCCAGTGCGATTAGTGTGCTGTTCGCGCCAAGCGCCTGGACTACGCGCCATTGATCCGCGCTAGTGTCCTGAAACTCATCGAGGATGATAAATGGATACATGGTTGAGATCAGTGTCCGAACCTTCGCCGAACCATGCAGCAACGTCGCAACCCGGTCGGCGAAAAGATCGAAACAGACCCGGCCTTCCTCCTTCGCCAGACGGTTCCGTTCAGCCTCTTCGCGCGCTTTCTTTTCGGCCTTCTCCGCGTCACTGAGCTTGGAGTTGGCCTTGTAGCCACTCCGCACCGCCGATAGGGCGATGGCCTCGTTAGGTGGTGTCAGGATCGCCAGCCGGCGCGGAAAGCCTACGAGATAGCCGTGCGTCTTGAGGATGCGCCAGAAGAACGCATGGTAGGTGTCCACCTCAATACGTCGCTTTTCGTCTCGTGAAATCCGGCTTTCCTCATCCATGGCCTCCAGGACGCGGGATACGGTTGCACGGGCGAAGCTGAGAAAAAGGATACGTTGCTCCGGTCGCAATGCCTCACGCGCGATTTTCGCTGCCTTGAGGATAGAAACCGTGGTCTTGCCCGATCCGGGGCCGCCGGTGACGAGTTGATAGCCGTCCGTGGCAAGCACATCCTGTTGGGCCTTCGTCAACTCGACCATAGCAGAGCACTCTAGCCAAAAATGTCAGCGAACAGGTCGCCACCATTAGCGCCCGCCGCCGGCGGCGCCGGCGGAGGATCGCATCGCTTGCGCAGTTCGATGCAGGCATCGCGTATCCATTGCGGAATCTCCGCCTCCGTGCATTGGGCGAGAAACTCCGCAATTCCCCAATTTCCCTTGGACCAGCCAAAATATGCCTTAAGAGCGGCGACAGCTTGAGCTTTGGGGTCAGGATATTGCGCGAGTAGATGCGGCGGCCAATCTAGCATCTCTGCGAACCGCCCAAGCGCGGCCGCCGTTGTGTTGTTCAGCACCAGATCCTCGATACCCTTTTCCTCGTGCATGAAAAGATGCTCAACTTGCGCCTCGATAGCTCCTTTGGCGGCATCGGTCTGCTTATCGCAAACCGCGAAGGTCCGCTTACCAAGACGTCGGTAAAGCAATGCCAGATCGGCAATCTGGCTTTCGCTACCGGCGTCGATGATGCACAGCCCCAACGCTTCCAGAGATGAATAGATTGCCGGGTTCAACTCCGCTAGCCGGCGCGCCGCTGCCGGAAAGGCGGTCGCCTCGGTCGCCCCCTCTGCGATCAGCACCCGCCGGGCGAGCAGCCCTTCGCAGAAACGTGTGCGGAACTCCTGGCGATAGCGCTTGTGTTTCACGCTGTCAGGCAGCGCGATCTTCGCTTGGCTGAGGTCGCCGCCGTCGGAACGCGCCAAAATTACGGTTTGCTCCAGCCCGAACTCCTCCAGCACATAGGGAGAGTGGGAGGTGATGATCGACTGCGCGGAGAGCTTGCGTAGCTCATGCACGATGCGCTTCTGCGCATAGGGCGGGATCGCGGTCTCGACCTCCTCCATAGCGAAGATCACGTTCTGCTTGTCCTCGGCAATTTGCGAAAGCATCGCCAGCACCAGCATGTTGATGGTGCCCGTGCCCTGTCGGTAGAACGGTGCCGCATGGTCGCCGTTGCCCGTGGCTATGAACGCGGTCACGACCTTGCGCAGATGCTCACGGGTGAGGCTGGATACTTTGAGGTGCGGCTTCGCTCCCCATTCTTGCGGGACATATTTTTTCAAAGACGTGTTGATACTTTCCAAGACGCCGGAAATCCCCAGCTCCGGGTCACTCGCCACGTCAAAGCCCGCGAGCGTCGCGATGGTTGCTTCCCACATCTGCGGCCGGATTTCCTTTAGGCGCAGGATAATGTCGAGCAGGCTGCCATGTTCGAGGCTGAGAGCGCGTGATCCGGTCCTGAGCGAGCGCAGATAGAGGAACCCGCAATGCTGCTTGTCCTTCTTTGAGAAGGTCGCTGGGGGATCGTCCTCCGTGAGACTGCGCGTGTAGTAGGTGTTGCCGTCGAAATCATCCTCATCGAAGTTGTATTCGCCAATGAATGTTACACGCAACGCTGCCACGATTGCGGCGGCATCGACACCTGCTGGGTTAGCCTCTGCATAAAGATCGCCGGTCTCGACGTTCAGCCACTCGATATGTCCGCCGAACCGCGCCTGCTGTTCGATGGAGAGATGAACGATAGTGACGTTAATCCTGATCTTGGGAGCATCGCCCTCGACGGCGTTCTCGCCCTCCGGCACGGCGGCGACATAACGACCCTGCCAGAAATCATGCTCATCCACGGGTGGACGACGGTTGAGGCGATCCGGTCCCAGAACTAGGTCGATGGCCTCGATCACCGACGACTTTCCCGTATTGTTGTCACCGATGAGCACCGCATGATCGGGCAACACGATTGTAGCCGTGCGGATGCCACGAAAGTTCTCGATGGCCACAGAGTAGATTTTCATTGCTCGCCCCCAAACATGGCAAAGTCGCTCGCCCCACTCAGGCATTTCTTCCTTGTTTGCCCACGACCCGCCGTATCATTTCGATATTCGATTTCACGGTGCTTAGAAAGGACTGAGCCTAAATCTCAGTTGCAAGGCGAAGCGGACTTGCTGCGCGGACGAGGCACTTCCGCATGGTCACGTGAAGACCTCGCCCGGCATTATGCGGCGATCAGTGTGTCAGGGCCTTCGGCTTTCCGGTTTCCCACATCCTGATCCTGTTCATACACCCGGCCGCCGCTTTGCTCTGGCCGGGCCGGTTGCTTGGGGGCGCTGCCCCCTGGCGCGGCACAAGGGCGGCCGGGCGGTATCCCCGACCTTCCGCGCGGATGCCAGCATCGCACCTTCGTCACGACTTCGATCCGCTTGTGCAGGCCGGGTGATCCCCCTCCGCCCGTCCGCCCTTGCACCTTGCACCCCCCGGTCTCGCCGACGGGCAGGGTTGCAGCGCAGCGCTGCGCTCCAACCCGAGCCCATGAAAGGAAAGACCATGACGACGAAG
Organism: Palleronia rufa; assembly: GCF_000743715.1. GTDB lineage: Bacteria > Pseudomonadota > Alphaproteobacteria > Rhodobacterales > Rhodobacteraceae > Palleronia > Palleronia rufa. The sequence goes on along the minus strand of NZ_JQEY01000001.1, from coordinate 135,903 downwards.
ACACAGACCCCGACCGTTCCCGAACATGGCGAAACGGTCTTCATCCCGCTCAACAAGCTCAAGAAGCACCCGCAGAACGCCCGGAAGACCCCGCACAGCGAGGCGTCCATCGAGGCGAAGGCGGCGAGCATCGCCGCCAAGGGCATCCTGCAAAATCTGGTGGTGGAGCCGGAAACTGATGCGGAGGGCGAGCCGACCGGCTGCTATCTGGTGAGTGTCGGCGAAGGCCGCAGGCTGGCGCAGTTGCTGCGCGCCAAGCGCAAGGAGATCAAGCGGACCGAGCCCGTCCGCTGCGTCATCGACACGGCGAACGATCCCGCCGAGATCAGCCTTGACGAGAACGTGACCCGCGAAGACCTCCACCCCGCCGACCAGTTCGAGCGCTTCCGCGAGCTTGCGGAAACGCGCGGATGGGGCGCGGAGGAAATCGCGGCCCGCTTCGGCTTCACCGCGCATGTGGTGAAACAGCGGCTTCGCCTTGGCGCGATCAGCCCCAAGCTGATGCAGGTCTATCGTGACGGCGATCTGACCTTGGATCAGTTGATGGCCTTCGCCATTACCGAGGACCATGCCCGGCAGGAACAGGTTTACGAAAACCTGTCCTACAACCGCGAGCCGTGGATCATTCGCCGCGACCTGACCGCCAGCAACGTGGCGGCAACCGACCGGCGCGCGATCCTTGTCGGCGCGGAAGCCTATTCGGAGGCGGGCGGCACCATCATCCGCGACCTGTTCACCGAGGATCGCGGCGGCTTCTACGAGGATGCCGCGTTGCTCGACCGACTGGCCCTCGACAAGCTGGAAGGCATCGCGGCGCAGGTTCAGGAAGCCGAGGGATGGAAATGGGTTTCGCCCCATATCGACTGGCCCCACGCCCATGGACTGCGCCGCACCTATCCGCAGCCGGTGGAGCTTTCGGAAGAAGACAAAGCCGCCTACGACGCCGCGCAGGAGGAACTTGAACGCCTGTCGGCGGAATGGGAGGACGCGGACGTGGACCTGCCGCCGGAAGTGGATCAGCGCTTCGCGGAGCTTGAAGCCGAAATCGAGCGGATCGACGGCAAGCGTCATGCCTATGAGGCCGACGAGATCGCGCGCGCTGGCGTGTTCGTGGTTCTGAACCATGACGGAGAAGCCCGGATCGAGCGCGGGTTCATCCGCCCCGAGGACGAAGCCCCGGAACCGGAGGAACCCGACGCGGAGGACGGCAGCACCGTCATCGACGGGGTGCGCGTCAACGCCCATGGCGAAGTCATGGACGATGGCGAGCATGACGAGGACGGGAACCATGTTTCCGCGCTCGAGCCCGAGGACGAGGATGCGGAGGAAGACGGCAAGCCGCTGTCGGACTCGCTCATCCGCGACCTGACTGCGCATTGCACCCTTGCCCTGCGTCTCGCCCTTGGCGAGCAGCCGGACATGGCGCTAATCGCCGTCACCCATGCGCTTGCCGCGCAGACCTTCTATCGCGGTGGCGGGGATGCCCATTGCCTCGAAATCCGCCCGACGAGCAGCTACCTCGCCAGCCACGCGGACGGGATCGAGGACACGGCGGCGGCGAAGGCATTGGAGGATCGCCATGCCGGATGGGCGGCAGACATGCCGCGCGACGTGGCGGACCTTTGGGGCTTCATCGCCGGACTGGATCATGCCAGCGTCATGGCCCTGTTCGCGCATTGCGCTTCGCTGACCGTCAATGCCGTCAAGCAGCCGTGGGAAACCCACAAGCGCCATGCGCTCGCCACCGCCGACAGGCTGGCGACGGCGGTGGCGCTCGACATGACGGCGCACTGGACGCCCACGGTTCGGGCCTATCTCGGGCGTGTCACCAAGGCGCAAATCCTCGCCGCCGTGCGCGATGCCCTTGGCGACGAGGCGGCGGAGCGGATAGCGGACAGGAAGAAGCCGGAAATGGCGGAAGCCGCCGAGCGGCTTCTGGCCGGAACCGGCTGGCTGCCGCCCGTGCTGCGCACTGAACGGCCCGCATGGCTGGCCGACGAGCAGCCGAAGGCTTCCGCCTTGGCCGAGGACATGCCGGACGCCGAGAGCGCCGAGGCCACGGAGGACGAGGCTTTCCCCGTCGCGGCGGAATGAAAGGTGGGCCGGGGTCGCGCAAGCGGTCCCGGTCTTCCGCCCCCAAAAATCGCGGCCGCGCGGCTTCCCCGCGCGGCCGGATGACCTCGACAGTTTGGAACGATAACGGCACCATAAAGATGCGCAGCGACGGTGTTGACGACTGCGCGAAAGGCGGTGCTGCAAAGTCAAAGGAACAAAATCATGGTCGCCGTCATGTTCATGAGCGTTGCGCTGGTCGCGCTTCTCTGCCTTCTCGCCTACACGCTCGCCATTTACGCGCTACCCTTCTTCGTCGGGCTGGCCGCCGCGCAGTTCGCCTACCAGACCGGCTCCGGCCTGATCGGCGCGGGGCTGGTCGGGCTGTTCTCCGCAGGCGTCGCCTTCGGCATCCTGGCCGTGCTGTTCGAGACGATCCGCACACCTATCATCCGCCTGATCGTGGCGCTTGTCTTCGCCGCGCCCGCCGCCGTGGCCGGTTATGCATTGGTCCATGGCATCACCAAGGAAGCCGTGCCGTCCGAAATCTGGCGGCAAATCTTCTGCATCGTCGGCGGCGGATGCGTCGGCATCGCGGCATGGATGCGCCTGGCGACGGGCGTCGGCCAGCTCTCGGGTTAGCCGTGTCGCGCGATGCTGATCCTACCTTCGCCAGTTCTGTTTGAATTCATCGTCAAACCACATCTCCACGTCATAAGAGACGGAGGTGGTGGTGCGGAAATCAAGGTAAGATGAATAATTCTGCTGGACCCATGACAGGAAGCTGCCGAAGCTCAACTGGTCTGCCGGAGTGGACGAAAAGCCAGATTCTTTCCGCCATTGATGGCACAAATGCCGGACAGCCTGTTCGCATTCAGCTTTTTTCACGCGTGGTCCCCGTTCGCCGCGAAGATCACGATTTCAGGCTCCCAACCGGCAGAAAGCTCCGGTGGACTCACCGAGTCCAGATCGAGGGCTTTGTTGCACGGCCCGGCTGCCGGGCGGACTGCCCCTTTCCCCTGACGGACTTATCCTACGGGTTTCGTGACGGGGATTCCGAGTGCGGTATAACGGTTGAGCACGGCGATGCGGACCTGGAGCTCGGCGACCTGTCGCTCGAAATCCCGCGCCATGAGGCGCTGCCCCAGTAGTTTCATGCAATGCATCTTCGTCTCGACGCGGCTGCGGCGGTGGTATCCGGTCAGGCGTCGCCAGAGGGATCGGCCCAGGTACTTCGACGCCCGCACGGCCTCGTTTCTGGCCATGGCGCCTGCGGTGTCCGGCTTCCATGGCCGCGCGTTCCGACGGGGCGGAATGACGGCATGGGCACCGCGATCGGCAATCGCATCGTGACAACGGCGGGTATCGTAGGCGCCGTCGGCCGTGACCGAGCCGATCTGCTCGTCCGCAGGGATCTGACCGATCAAGTCCGGCAACACGGGCGCATCGCCAACATGGCTGCCGGTGATCTCGACGGCCCGGACCTCCATCGTCGCTTCGTCGATACCCAGATGAACCTTGCGCCAAACGCGCCGGCGGGCACCGCCATGCTTGCGGGCATGCCACTCGCCYTCCCCKCKGACCTTGATSCCGGTGCTRTCGAYCAACAGGTTCAGCGGCCCATCTGAGCCGCGGTAGGGAATAGTCACGGACAAGGYCTTCTGGCGCCGGCTCAGTGTGCTGAAGTCGGGCACCGCCCAGTCGAGGCCGACCAGGCGCAGGAGGCTTTCAATGAACCCGGTCGTCTGTCGGAGCGCCATGCCGAAAAGGACTTTCATCGTCAGGCATGCCTGGATCGCGGCGTCGCTATATAACGGCTGCCGGCCTCGCTTGCCGGTCGGCGGCGGCACCCAGACCATGTCCGGATCGAACCAGATCGTCAGGGAACCACGCTGCTTCAGCGCTTCGTTGTAGGCCGGCCAGTTCTTTGTCTTGTAGCTCGGCGGGATCGGTCTGCTCATGCAGGACAGCTACCACGCTGGATTCACGAGATGAATCCCTCACCCAGTCTTTGCGCAACAAAGCCGTGCCGACCCTTTCGGAAGGGGGCAGATCGCGGCTATTCACCAACGCCGCGATCCCAGACCATGGCCGCCGTGCTTCGCCACGCCGTCGACATACTCGCGGAGAGCCGCGTCACCGCCGATGACCGCGAGCGACCGGCCCATCGCGAAACTCCGGTTCCGCGCCCCGTCGACAATGCCGCCAAACGGAACCGCCGTGGACGGCATCGGCCAGAGGGTGACCCCGACCGCGGCCCTGCCAGAGCTTCAGGCGTCCCGGAAACAAGCCGCGTACTGCAGACGCTTGCAAAACATGAGGTCTGCGTGTTGGCTGGCGTAGTCAGATCAGGGCCGGGCACCGACTTGTTCTGCCGGCGGTCCGACGGACATTGCAAATCGATACCGACAGTTTGAAAATCGCCGTCATTCGGCCCAGAGAATGGATCCCGTCCGTATTAAACTTTCAGATCTCGAAAGCGTCGAGAGATTTGCCTTCGTTCAGGGCATCCTTGATCCAGGCCGGCTGACGTCCGCGACCGGACCACGTCTGCCGGGGATCCTCGGGGTTGCGATATTTCGGCGGATTTTTCTTTCCCGACTTCTTCTGCGCGGCGATGATCTCATCCAGAGAAAAGCCATGCTCCCGGGCTGCCTTTTCCGCAGCCGCGCGCGCGTCCGCCCGACGACGCTCTTCGAGAGACCCAAGGGCCTTGTCAATGTCCTGACGCAGGCTGAGCAATTCTTCACGGGACATGTTGTCGATGTTCTTTGCCAAGGGCTCGTTCCTCATTCATTGATTCGCTGGAATTAGCCATATGAACAAAACAGACGGCTGGCAATGGGAACGGGGCCTAAAACGTGCACCGGCAATAGTGCCGTTCCATCGCCTATTGGGCGGCGATCGACTCCGGATCGGCCAATGTCACGATGTCATCCATGATCCTGGTCATCTCGAAATCCTTCGGCGTGTAAATCCGCGCGACACCCTTGCCTGCCAGAAGGCGCGCGTCGGCTTCCGGGATAATGCCGCCGACCACGACCGGCACGTCAAGGCCCTCTTCCCGCAAACGAGCCATGAGATCGCCGACCAACGATACATGACTGCCGGACAGAATCGACAACCCCAGCACATGCGGCGCCTCTGCCTTTACCCGCTCGACGATTTCGGCGGGGGTCAGCCGAATTCCCTCATAGCTGATCTGCATTCCGCAATCGCGCGCGCGCGCCGCGATCTGTTCGGCGCCGTTCGAATGACCGTCCAGCCCCGGTTTGCCGACCATGAAGCTCAGCCTGCGGCCGAGCCGGGCCGACACGGCATCGACGCGTTCGCGGACGGCGTCGAGCTCCTGAACCCGGTTCGAAGGCGCCGCAGACACGCCTGTCGGGCCACGATACTGCCCGAAGGCCTTGCGGATCATCTCTCCCCATTCACCGGTCGTGGCGCCGGCCCTGGCGGCCGCTATGGAGGGCGGCATGATGTTCGAGCCGTCCCGCGCCGCCTGCCGCAGGGCCTCCAGAGCTGCGTCGACCCGGGGCTGATCGCGGGCCGCGCGCCATTGGGTCAGGCGGTCGATCTGATCAGCCTCCGCCGCCGGGTCCGCGACCATGATCGCCTCCGGCCCCGAGGTCAGAGGCGACGGCTCTCCGTCCCGATAGCGATTGACGCCGATCACCGGCGTGCTTCCGCCCTCGATCCCCAGAATGCGCGTTCCGTTGGACTCCACCAGACGCGATTTCATGTATTCGATCGCGCCCACCGCACCGCCCATGGCGTCGATCTGCGCGAGTTCGGCCCGGGCGCTTTCTTTCAGCTGTCCGACCTTTCGTTCGATCGCCGGATTGCCGTCGAATAGATCGTCGTATTCCAGAAGGTCGGTCTCGAAAGCCAGGATCTGTTGCATTCTGAGCGACCATTGCTGATCCCACGGGCGTGGCAGGCCCAGCGCCTCGTTCCAGGCAGGAAGCTGAACGGCGCGGGCACGGGCGTTTCTGGACAGGGTGACGGCCAGCATTTCTATCAGGATGCGATAGACGTTGTTTTCGGGCTGCTGCTCGGTCAGCCCGAGAGAATTTACCTGCACGCCGTAGCGGAAACGACGGTATTTCTCTTCGTCCACGCCGTAGCGCTCTCGGCAGATCTCATCCCAGAGATCGACGAAGGCACGCATCTTGCACAGTTCGGTGACGAAACGGATGCCTGCGTTCACGAAAAATGAAATCCGCCCGACCATTTCGGGGAAGTCGTCCGGATCGACCTTGCGCCGGAGATCGTCCAGGACGGCCGTGGCGGTGGCAAGCGCGAAGGCAAGTTCCTGCTCGGGCGTCGCCCCGGCCTCCTGCAAATGGTAGGAGCAGACATTCATCGGGTTCCAGCGGGGCAGGTGTTCGCGCGTATAGGCCGCGACATCCGTGATCATCCGAAGGGACGGTTCCGGCGGGCAGATATAGGTGCCGCGGCTCAGGTATTCCTTGATGATGTCGTTCTGGACCGTACCCTGCAACGCAGCGACGTCCGCGCCCTGCTCTTCTGCCACGGCGATATAGAGCGCGAGGAGCCAGGGCGCCGTAGCGTTGATCGTCATCGAGGTGTTCATCTGCTCCAGCGGAATGTCCTGAAAGAGCATCCGCATATCGCCCAGATGGGCGACGGGCACGCCGACCTTGCCGACCTCTCCGCGGGCCAGTTCGTGGTCGCTGTCATATCCCGTCTGGGTCGGCAGGTCGAAGGCCACCGACAGTCCGGTCTGACCCTTGGCAAGGTTGCCCCGATAGAGCGCGTTGGACGCGGTGGCGGTGGAGTGGCCCGCATAGGTGCGGAATAGCCAGGGGCGGTCTTTGGTGGGGCGCTCGGACATCGTTGGCCTTTTCGAAACTTCGTTCCGAGGCGTGATACGCGCAACAATGTTTCGTGTCCAGATGCTGCGAGAGCGAAGACGGTTTCGCATCGGCGGCACGGCGAAAGGCTTTCCAAACCCGGCGCCTTTCGCCACAGGTTATGCGATGTTCGATCCGGTGACCCTTCCATTCTGGCTGTTCTGGCTGATCCTTCTGTTCGCCGCGGTGACAGCGCTCAGCCACGTGTTCATTCCTCCGGTGCGCTGGTTCCTCCGGCGGCGACTGGAAAAGGCGGTGGCGCGCCTGAACCAGAGGCTGGCGCAACCCATCCAGCCGTTCAAGCTGCTCCGCCGGCAGGACATGATCCTGCGGCTCAGCTACGATCCGGCGGTCCTGCAGGCGGTTCAGGACCATGCGCGCGCGACCGGCATCCGCGAAGATGTCGTCCATACCGAAGCCCGCTTCTACGCGCGCGAGATCGTACCTTCGTTCAGCGCCTCCGCCTATTTCGGCTTCGCTATCCGGGCGGCGCGCTGGCTTTCCACCCGGCTCTACGACGTTCATCTGGCGCGCGTCGATGAGGCGGGGCTGGCCGCGATACCGAAGGATGCCACGGTTGTCTTCGTGATGAATCACCGATCGAACATGGACTACGTGCTGGTCACCTATCTGGCGGCCGAGCGTTCGGCCCTGGCCTATGCGGTGGGGGAATGGGCGCGGATCTGGCCGGTATCCCGGCTTCTGCGGGCCATGGGGGCGTATTTCATCCGCCGCCGGTCGCGCAACCCGCTCTATCGCCGGGTGCTGGCGCGCTACGTGCAGATGGCGGTGTCGGGCGGCGTGACGCAGGCGATCTTTCCGGAGGGCGGTCTGTCGCTGGACGGGCGCGTCGGTCCGGCAAAGCTGGGCTTGCTGAGCTACATCTCGGAGGTGGAAACCGAACGCGAGATCGTTTTCGTCCCGGTGTCTCTGAACTACGACCGGGTGCTTGAGGACAACGTGCTGATCGACGCGGGCCGGTCGGGAGAGCGTCGGTTCCGCGGCTCCTTTCGGACCGGCACGGCCTTCGTGCTGCGCTGGTTGTGGCGGCGGGTCTTCGGGCGGGTGCGCCGCTTCGGCTGGGCGGCCGTGACGTTCGGAACGCCGCTGTCGCTGTCCTCCGTCGCGCCGGGCGACGTGAAGGGGCTGGCACGGGAGTTGATGGCGCGCATCCGCGACGGCGTTCCGGTGCTGCCTGGCCCCCTGGTGGCCGCGGCACTGCTCGACGGCGTGACCTCGCGCAGCGCGTTGCACGAATGGGTCGGGATCCGGGCGCGCGCGCTGGCGGGGCAGGGCGTCTACGTGCTGCTGCCGGAGGGTGCGGTGGAGCGCACGCTTCACATGCTGCAGCTTCGGCGGCTGGTGACCGTCCGCGACGGCGAAATCGCGCTGGCGGACCGCGCCGGAAAGGTTCTTCCGTTCTACGCGGCATCGGTTCCGGAAAGCGATGCTGCATCGCAGGAGGCAGACAGGCCGCCGCCGCTCGTCGGGACATAAAGTTACCGATATCGCCCATCGTGCTATTGCAATATTGCCCGCCGCCCCATAATCCGGGGCAAGCAGAACGGTGCCGCACTGCGGCAGAGACGGAGGGCAAGATATGCCGATGGATGCCGACACGATGAGCAAGGCCGAGGTCAAGGATCTGTACGACGTCGGGGAGATCCCGCCACTCGGCCATGTGCCCGGGAAGATGCACGCCTGGACGATCCGCCGCGAGCGGCAGGGCGAACCCGACCAGGCGTTCCAGCTGGAGGTGGTGGACGTCCCGACCCCGGACAGCCATGAAGTGCTGGTGCTGGTGATGGCGGCCGGGGTGAACTACAATGGCATCTGGGCCGGGCTCGGCATCCCGATCAGCATGTTCGACGTCCACAAGGCCCCGTATCACATCGCCGGATCCGATGCCTCGGGCATCGTCTGGGCCGTGGGAGAAAAGGTCACCCGCTGGAAGGTCGGCGATGAGGTGGTCATCCATTGCAACCAGGACAATGGCGATGACGAGGAATGCAACGGCGGCGATCCGATGTTCTCGCCCTCCCAGCGGATCTGGGGCTATGAAACGCCGGACGGCTCCTTTGCGCAGTTCACCTGCGTCCAGTCGCAGCAGCTCATGCCGCGCCCCAAACACCTGACCTGGGAAGAGTCGGCATGCTACACACTGACGCTTGCGACCGCCTACCGGATGCTTTTCGGACACCATCCGCATGAGCTGAAGCCCGGCCAGAACGTGCTGGTCTGGGGCGCGTCGGGGGGCCTTGGCTCCTACGCAATCCAGTTGATCAACACCGCCGGCGCCAATGCCATCGGGGTGATCTCGGAGGAGGACAAGCGCGACTTCGTCATGGGGCTGGGCGCGAAAGGCGTCATCAACCGCAAGGATTTCGACTGCTGGGGTCAGCTGCCCACCGTCAATACCGACGAATACAAAACCTGGTTCAACGAGGTTCGCAAGTTCGGCAAGGCGATCTGGGACATCACCGGCAAGGGCCAGAACGTCGACATGGTGTTCGAGCATCCCGGCGAGGCCACTTTTCCGGTCTCGACTTTCGTGTGCAAGAAGGGCGGCATGGTCGTCATCTGCGCGGGCACCACGGGCTACAACCTGACCATGGACGCGCGCTACATCTGGATGCACCAGAAGCGCATCCAGGGCTCTCACTTCGCCCATCTCAAGCAGGCCGCCTCTGCCAACAAGCTGATGGTCGAACGCCGGCTCGACCCCTGCATGTCAGAGGTGTTCCTGTGGAAGGACGTTCCGGCCGCCCACACGAAAATGCGCCAAAACCAGCACAAGCCCGGCAACATGGCGTGTCTGGTGTCGGCGCCCAAGACCGGCCTGCGGACCGTCGAGGATGCGATCGAGGCGCGCAGGTAGGTTCGCCCCGCCAGAAACAGCCGACGGCCCGCCATGGCGGGCCGTTCTCGTTTTGGACTTCCCCAAAATTGGCGAGGAGAATTTTGGAGAGAGTTTGAGGCAATATGAACCAGTCAACCGCTAGTTAACCAATCATTAACCTTTCATGTCGAAGGCTACTCCCATGCAGAACGACTGGATGCTTCACGTACTCAAGGATCTCAAATCGTTTGCTGAGTTGAACGGGATGGAGGAACTTGCCGGCAAGCTCTCCGAAGCGGCGGTGATCGCGCGCTTCGCGATGATCGAGCCGGCGATGACCTCCCGTGCGGGACAGAATATTCATGCGCTCACGCTTGGAAACAGCAATTGATTCACTTTCCGGCGCGACGGATCGCGCCAGCTTTGCGACCACGGTCCTCAACCTGAGGGACATACTTGAGACCGACCACATCGTCTATCACGCGGTCAATCATCCCAGCCGCGAATACGCCGTGGCGTCCTATTCGGACGCGTGGCAGACCCACTACGCCAAGGAAGCGCTGACCCGCATCGATCCGGTGGTCCGCGGATGTCTCAGCACCTATGGGCCGGTTCACTGGGAATCGCTCGACTGGAGCGGGCGCAGGGCCTCCACGCTGATGGCCGATGCCATAGACGCGGGGGTGGGCAGCAATGGCCTGTCGCTGCCGCTGCGCGGTCCGGACGGCCAATTCTCGGTCTTTTCGATCAGCCATGCGGCGAAGCCGAAGGACTGGAAGCTGAAGATCGATGAGCTTCTGGGAGATGTGATCCTGATCTCTCACTACGTCAATCAGAAGGCCCTGGATCTGGTGGACGACACCAAGACATCGTCCGTCGGCGATCTGTCGCCGCGCGAACGGGACGCGCTGAACCTTCTGGCGGTCGGCATGAACCGGGCGCAGGCTGCCAATTATCTGGGGATCTCCGAGCATACGCTAAGGGTCTACATCGAGAATGCGCGACTGAAGCTGAGCGCGGCCAACACGGTCCACGCGGTTGCGCGCGCCATGTCCCTGGGTCTGCTGTCGCCGTAGGGTAAAACGTTAACGGAGCGTACGCAGCCCACCTTGGGCGTTAACCGCGGCCGGGTCTCCCTCTGTCCACCAAGACAGGGGAAACCACATGATCCGGATCTTCGACGGCGCTCAGATCGACAGCCAACCCGCCCTCCGGGACGAGATGTTCCGCCACCGCGCCACGCAGTTCGTCAACCGCCTGGGATGGCCGCTGGCGGTCGACATCGCCGGGCGCGAGATCGACCAGTACGACGCCATCGGGCCGCTCTATCTCGTTTCCACCGGCGCGGACGGACGCCACCGCGGGTCGCTCCGTTTGCTGCCGACCATGGGGCGCACCATGACGGCGGAGCATTTTGCCCCTCTCGCTCCCGCCGGTTTCGCCGATCCCGGAACGCTGGAATGCACCCGTTTCTGCATCGCGCCCGATGCGCCCGCGACCGTTTCGGCCGAACTTTTTCTGGGCGTGCTGGACTTGGGCCTGTCGCGCGGACTCAAGGGGGCCTACGGCGTGTTCGACGCCCGGATGATGCGCGTCTACCAGCGGCTCGGGACGCCCACGACGCTGGTTTCGACGCTGGGAGAGGGCAAAGGCGCGCTCTGCCTGGGGTATTTCGACTTCGATCCCGCGCTGCGCGCCGGGCTTGCGGCGCGTGCCGCCGAAGACCGCGTTCCCATGCGGCGCGCTGCCTGATCGGCTCGACCCCGGCCCAGGCGCGGTCTAGAACCGCGTCCATGGCCGACGAACCATCCCTTCCCGCCCTGTCGGAGGACCAGGCCCGCGCAGAAGCGCGGGTCACCGAGATCCTTCTCGGCGCGGGGATCGATCTGGCCCAGAACCGCATCACTCCCCTGACCGACGGCAAGGCGTCGGTCATGGCGGTGACCGGCAAGGCCGGATCCGGAAAGACCCTGCTGCTGGCGCAGCTCTACACTGCGCTGAAGGCCGCCGGGGTCGATGTGATCTCTGGCGATTATGAGTCCCGCCGGCGCAAGGATCGCCGGACCCTGGCGATCCTTGCACCGACGAACAAGGCGGCGAGCGTTCTCAGGACCCGCGGCGTTCCGGCGACGACGATCCACCGCATCCTCTACACCCCCGTCTACGACCCCGAGTACGAGAAGATCGCCCAGTGGCTGGCGGAGGGCGCCGAACGCCCGGTGGTGGAGGGTTTGACGGATCTGGCACTCGACCGGGCACATGCGTTCTACCAGCACAACAACTCAATCCCCGGCGCGCTGGCAGCGGCCGGGCTGCGCGGATCGGACTTCATCACCGGCTGGAAACGCCGCGACGAGCCGCTGGATGTCGGCATGGTGGATGAGTCCTCCATGCTCGACAAGAAGCAGTTCGAGGATCTCCAGGAGATCTTTCCGACGCTGGTCCTGTTCGGCGATCCCGCACAGTTGGCCCCCGTCCAGCAATCCGGTGAGATGGTGTTCGACACGCTTCCCAAGGCCAAGCTCGTCCATCTGAGCCGGATCCACCGGCAGGAGGCGGACAATCCGATCCTGGACCTCGCCCATGCGCTGGCCGATCCGGACCTCAGCTTCGAGGGGTTCGAGCGGATGATCGAAGTGCGCGCCGCCCGTGACGACCGGGTGGTGATGGCGGGGAGGGTCGAGGCGCAGAAGATGGCCCGCTCGCCGGTGCTGGTCTGGCGCAACGCCACCCGCATCCGGCTGATCCACGCGTTCCGCGCGGCCTACGACGCCCCCGCCGACGCGCTGCTCCCGGGTGAGCCGCTGATCTGCGACGGGATCGAGCTGCCCCTGAAGCATCGCAAGAAGCGGATCGACCTGGAGGCGCGCGGCCTCATCAAGGGTGCGCAGATGATTTATGTGGGTCAGGGCAATCGGCCCGGCTTTTCCAAGCTGCATGTCGTCGGCGCGCTGGAGCCGTCGGTCAACGTCGCCTCCATCGTCAAGATCGAACTGCCGGACGAAGAAGAGCCGTTCATTCCCTTCGCCGCCCGCATGGGGGCCACGTTCCTTCACGGCGCGGCCTGCACCATCCACAAGGCCCAGGGATCGCAATGGCCGGAGGTGCAGGTCTTCGCCCCCGACCTCTGGGCCGCGGCGCGCGTGGGACGGATGGAGGCCGGCCAGCCGCTGTGGAAGCGTCTTGCCTATGTGGCGATCACCCGGGCGGAAGAGCGGCTCTTCTGGGTCATGCGCAACCGTCTCGCCCGCCCGACGGAGCCGCTGTCGGTCGATGACCTGAAGGCGCCGCCGCCGCTGCGGCTCGACGGGGGCTGACGCTCAGCCCTGCAGGTATCGAAACACCGCCGAGGCCCCCCATCCGGCGACGACGGCGATGGCAAGCGACAAGAGCCCGTAGAGGAGGGCGTCCTGATGGGCCAGCGCGTAGAGGAACCGCTCCAGCCCGACCTTTTCCACGTTGATCGCCGCCGACGCCTGGGCCACGACCACGCCGTTGCGGGTCAGGAACAGCCGCGAGGTATAGACCCCCTCTACCAGATTGGCGGGAAGCACGACCGAGGTGTCGAAAAGCGTGCTCTCCCGCACGGTCACCGCGCTGATGTTGGTCTGGTACAGCCCGTTGCGTTCCCGGATGCGGATCAGCGCCTCGGTGAACCGGCTGGGATCCTCGACCAGGCCGGAGGCGCCGACCAGGCGGATTGCCTGCTCTACCGTGATCGAGTGGCGCATGTCCGACGTGTGGGTCAGCACGTCGCGCAACGGCCCGGAGCTGTTCACCGCATAGAAGCTGGGGGCGCGGTCGACCTCGACCGTATCGACGTTCACCCAGATCGGTCCCATCCGGTCCTTGCGGCGCAGGGTCAGCGGGGTTTTCGGCCCCTCGATCGTGACGATCACGCCGGGGGGATCCTCTGCCGCCGGTGCGTCGCGCTTGACCGCCCCGAAGATCAGGATCTCCGAACCGTCGAAATTCGCGGAGATCGAGATGCGATTGCGGCTGAGCCCGGCGATCAGCTCTTCCTCTGCCGGTGCCTTCACCGGGACCAGCAGCAGAACCAGGAGCCAGAAGAGACGCGTCATGCGGCGCCCGCGATGGAGTAGAGTTCCGCCGGTTCCAGCAGCAGGTCGAGCGCAAGCTTGCCGCAGACCGCAAGGACCAGGATCGCCAGCAGGATGCGAAGCTGCTCTGCCTTCAGCAAGGTCCCGATCCGCGCGCCGAACTGCGCGCCCACGACCCCCCCGACCAGCAGCAGCAGCGCCAGCATCAGATCCACGGTCTGGTTGGTGACGGCATGGAGCAGCGTGGTGAAGGCGGTGACGAAAATGATCTGGAACAGCGACGTGCCGATCACCACCTTGGTGGGCATTCCCAGCAGATAGATCATCGCCGGCACCATGATGAACCCGCCGCCGACCCCCATGATCGCGGCCAGTACGCCGACCGAGACGCCGACCAGAAGGGGCGGAATGACCGAGATATAGAGCCCCGAGGCGCGGAACTTCATCTTTAACGGCAGGGCGTGGATCCAGTTGTGCTTGCGTCGCTTGGGCGGCTTTCCCGACCGCGCGTTCCTGAGCGCATTGAGGCTTTCCACGAACATCAGCCCGCCGATGGTGCCCAGAAACACCACGTAGCTGAGGCTGACCAGCAGATCGACCTGGCCCATGCCGCGCAGGATATTGAAGATCACGATTCCGATGGCGGCCCCGATGAGGCCGCCGACGAGCAGCACGAGACCCATGGGGAAATCCACGGTCTTGCGTCTGATATGCGCCAGGACGGCCGAAAATGAGGAGGCCACGATCTGGTTGGCCGAGGTCGCGACCGCCACCGCCGGGGGAATGCCGACAAAGAACAGCAGCGGCGTGATGAGAAATCCGCCGCCCACACCGAACATGCCCGACAGGATGCCGACCACGCCGCCCAGTCCCAGAAGCAGGAACGCGTTGACCGAAACCTCTGCTATCGGAAGGTAGATCTGCAAGGCACGCTCCCGCTGGCCGCTGGGGTATCATTCACCGTCTCGCGCGTCCTGACCAGAGGCGGCGTCAGAGGTCGGGCAGAGCGGCCTTGAGAATCCGGGCGATCTTGGCGGCGGCGATCGGGGCCATCTCTTTGGTGTGTTCATGTCCGATGACCTCATCGGACATGCCTGCGGCCATGTTGGTGATGGCCGATATGGCGGCGACCTCCAGCCCCAGGAACCGCGACAGGATCACCTCTGGCACGGTGGACATGCCCACGGCATCCGCGCCCAGGGTACGGATCGCGCGGATCTCGGCCGGGGTTTCGAAGGAGGGGCCGGAATACCAGGCGTAGATCCCTTCGAACAAGGTCTGCCCCGCGCGCTCGGCGGCCGCGGCCAGGGTGGTGCGCAGGTGGGGCGCGTAGGCGTCGGTCATGGGCACGAAGCGGGCGTCCGTGGACTCTCCGATCAGCGGGTTCAGGCCCGAAAAGTTGATATGGTCGTTCAGCATCATCGCAGAGCCGGTGGGCATTCCGGGATCCAGCGAGCCCGCGGCGTTGGTCAGCAGGATGCGGGTCGCCCCGAGCGCCTTGACCACCTCCAGCGGCAGGCGCATCGCGGCGGCGTCGCCGCGTTCGTAATAGTGCGCGCGCCCCCCAAGAACGGCGACCTGCCGCCCCTCCAGCCGGCCGATCACCAGATCCGCCCGGTGCCCCGAAACGCCGGTGCCCGGAAATCCGGTCAGCTGATCGTAGCCGATGGCGATGCCGTCCACGTCATCGGCAAGGCCGCCGAGCCCCGATCCCAGGACCAGAGCGATCTCTACCGGCGTGTCGCCGGCGCGGTCGCGGATGAATTGCGCCAGGTCGGAGGCCGTGCGATCGGGCATGGTCAGCGTTCCTTCACATAGGGTTCCCCGCCGGCGCGGGGCGGGATGGCGCGGCCGACGAACCCCGCAAGGATCACCACGGTCAGGATGTAGGGCAGGGCCAGGACGAAGGCGTTGGGAATCTCGACGATCCCCAGGTCGAGCGTCGAATAGCGGTTCGACACGGCCTGTAGAAAGCCGAACAGCAATGAGGCGAAGAGCGCGTACCAAGGCCGCCACTTGGCGAAGATCAGCGCCGCCAGCGCGATGAAGCCGCGGCCGGCCGTCATGTCCTTGGTGAACCCGGCCGCCAGACCCGTGGCAAGATAGGCCCCCGCCAGTCCGCAGAGCAGGCCGCAGATCATCACGGCGGCATAGCGCAGCCCGGTGACCGACACGCCCGCCGTATCTACCGCAGCCGGATTCTCGCCCACCGCGCGCAGGCGCAATCCGAAGCGGGTGCGGAACAGGATCCACCAGGTCGCCGGAACCGCCAAGAGGCCCACATAGACCAGGATCGTATGTCCCGACAGGGCGTCGGCGTAGAGCGGCCCCAGGATCGGCACGCCCGAGAGCATGTCGGCAAGCGGCAGGTCGATGGGCGAGAACCGGGCGCTGCCGGTCAGTGCCGGCGTGCGAGAGCCTTGCTGGAACCAGTCCTGAGCGATCAGCACGGTCATTCCGGCGGCCAGGAAGTTGATCGCCACCCCCGATATCAGCTGATCGCCCCGGAAGGTGATCGACGCGATGCCGTGGATCAGCGCAAAGACCATCGATGCCGCGATCCCCGCCAGAAGGCCCAGCCAGACCGACCCGGTGGCCGCCGCGACGGCCGCGGAAAAGAACGCCGCCACCAGCATCTTGCCTTCAAGGCCGATGTCGAACACGCCAGACCGTTCGCTGAACAGTCCCGCCAGGCAGGCCAGCAGCAGCGGCGTGGCAAGCCGGATCGTCGAATCGAGGATCTGGACGATGTCGATGACATTCATGCGCCGCGCCTCATTCCGCCGCCACCCCCGGCTTGGGCTTGCGCCGGAACCTCAGGAACATCCCCTCCAGCGGCCGCCGCACCATCCCGTCGAGCGCGCCGGTGAACAGGATCACCAGCGCCTGGATCACCACGACCATCTCGCGCGGCACGGCCGTTTCGAATTCCAGTTCGGCGCCGCCCTGGTAGAGCGCGCCGAACAGGATCGCCGCGATCAGCACGCCCACCGGATGCGACCGGCCCATCAGCGCCACTGCGATGCCCACGAAGCCCGCGCCGAGCACATTGTCCTGGATCAGCCGCTCCTGCTCGCCCATCACGGCGTTGATTGCCATCAGCCCCGCCAGCGCGCCGGAGATGAGCATGGCGATCATGGTGATCCTGAGCGGTGAGATCCCTGCATAGCGGGCCGCGGGCTCCGACCGGCCGAAGGCGCGTATCTCGAACCCCAGCCGCGTCCGCCAGAGCAGAAGCCACAGCGCCCAGCAGGCGAAGAGCGCCACCAGGAAGGACACGTTGAGCGGCGTGCGCGAGAACGGGACGCCGATCACCGCCAGCACGTCGCGGGCCGATGGCAGCCGCGCGCCTTCGGGAAAGCGCGCGGTTTCCGGCGCCATGGAGCCGGGGACCTTCAGCGTCTCGACCAGAAGGTACACGAGCAGCGCCGAGGCGATGAAGTTGAACATGATCGTGGTGATGACGATGTGGCTGCCGCGCGTCGCCTGCAGGTAGGCCGGGATCGCCGCCCAGGCCGCGCCGAAGACCGCGCCGCCGACGATCGCGGCCGGCAGGGCCAGCGTCCAGTGCGGCCAGGGGATCATCAGGCTGACCAGCGCCACGCCCAGGCTGCCCAGCTGCGCCTGCCCCTCGCCGCCGATGTTGAAGAGCCGGGCATGGAAGGCGATGGCGACCGCCAGTCCGGTAAAGACGAAGTTCGTGGCGTAGTAGAGCGTGTAGCCCCAGCCGTAGGTCGAGCCCACGGCCCCGTTCACCATGATCGCCAGGGCCTCGAACGGGTCCTGCCCGATGAAGGTCACCACGATCCCCGAGACGATCAGCGCCAGCGCCAGGTTGATGGCCGGGATCAGCGCGATGTCGGCCCAGCGCGGCAGCTTATCCATGGCAAAGCCTCACGGGGTCACGTCCGACGGGCTCATCCCGACCAAGATTCCGATGAGCAGACCGACGCCGAGCCCGACGACCATCGCGATCGTCATGAGAAGCGGCGGCGCCCAGCCGCCCGTGAGCCGCGCGAACTTTGCCTCGCGGATCAACCACAATTCCTCCTTGCGGCTCAGGATGGCCCGGGCGTCCCCGACGGACATCTCGCGCGCCCGAGCGGAACGCTCGTCGCCGCGACGTGCCTGGCGCAGGGGATCCTGGGCTGCCATCCGGGTCATCCTCTCGTTTCAGCCGTCTTGGCCAGGTTCGCCTCCACCTCCGCGACGGGATGCGCCATATCGGTGTCGGTGATGCCCGCCATCAGCAGGCCCAGTTCGCGCTCGCTGGTCTTTGCGGGCAGGCGCTCGCCCATGATCCGGCCGTCGAACATGACCGCGATACGGTCGGACAGGGACATGATCTCATCCAGTTCCACCGACACCAGCAGGATCGCTTTTCCCTCGTCGCGCAGCGCGACGATCTGCTCATGGATGAACTCGATCGCTCCGATGTCCACGCCGCGGGTGGGCTGGCCGACCAGCAGCAGGTCCGGCTTTCGCTCCAACTCGCGGGCGATGACGATCTTCTGCTGGTTTCCGCCAGAGAAGTTTCTGGCTGTCTGCCAGCAATCGGGGGGGCGCACGTCGAACTTGTCGATCTTCGCCCGGGCGTCGTCGCGCAGCGCGTCGTTGTTCATCAAGAGCCCGCGATTGTAGCGCGGATCGTCCTGATAGCCGAAGCCGACATTCTCCCACACGTGGAAATCCATGATAAGGCCCTCGCGCTGGCGGTCCTCCGGGACGTGGCCGATGCCGCGCTTGCGCCGGGTGCGGGCGTCGGACTTCTTGCCGCTCAGATCCAGCGGTACGCCGTTGAGCATCACCTTGCCCCGTCCCTCACGCATCCCGCCGAGGACCTCCAGCAGCTCCGACTGCCCGTTGCCCGCCACCCCCGCGATGCCCAGGATCTCTCCGCGTCGCACGTGCAGCGACACGCCGCGCAGGCGTTCCACCCCCGCGCCGTCCACCACCCGGAGGTTCTCGACCTCCAGCACGGTTCCACCCGGGTCCGCCGGCGCCTTGTCCACGCGCAGCAGCACGGCGCGGCCGACCATGAGTTCGGCCAGCTTTTCGGGACTGGTGTTGGAGGTTTTCACCGTCGCGGCCATCTCGCCGCGCCGCATGACGCTGACCGTGTCGGTCACGTCCATGATCTCGCGCAACTTGTGGGTGATGAGGATCACCGTCTTGCCCTCGCCCTTGAGGCCCTGGAGGATGCGGAACAGGTGATCGGCCTCCGACGGAGTCAGCACCCCGGTGGGCTCGTCCAGGATCAGGATGTCGGCGCGGCGGTAGAGCGCCTTGAGGATCTCGACCCGCTGTTGCATGCCGACGCCCAGATCCTCGATCAGCGCATCGGGATCGACGTGGAGTTCGTAGTCGTCGGAGAGCTGCCTGAGAAGCGTGCGCGCCTTGCCCAGGGACGTCTTGAGCAGCGCGCCCTCTTCGGCGCCCAGCACGATGTTTTCCAGAACGGTGAAGTTCTGCACCAGCTTGAAGTGCTGGAACACCATGCCGATGCCGGAGCGGATCGCGGTCTGGCTGTCGGCGACGTCGGTCTTTTCGCCGCGGATGAAGATCTCTCCGCTGTCGGCCGTGTAGAACCCGTAGAGGATGGACATCAGCGTCGATTTTCCAGCGCCGTTCTCACCGATGATGCCGTGGATCGTGCCGGGCATCACGCGCAGCGCGATGTCCTTGTTGGCCTGCACGGCACCGAAGGATTTGGAGATTCCCTTGAGCTCGATGGCGGGTGCCGTCATGGCGATGTCCCGTTCCGGGGTGACGGCCCCCGCGCGGCAACGCGGAGGCCCTTGGGAGCGCCGCCTCAGAACGTCAGGGCGGGGCAGCTGTCGTCAGAGGTGTAGTCATGGACCTCCAGCTCGCCCGAGATGATCTTGGCCCTGGCCTCGTCCACCGCGGCCTGCATCTCCTCGGTCACCAGATCGGCGTTGTACTCGTCCATGGCGACGGCGACGCCCTCATCCTCCAGACCCTTGACCTGAACACCGGTTTCCAGATCGCCCGCCTCGGCCGACTGGAACGCGTCGTAGACGGCGTTGTCCACGCGCTTGACCATGGAGGTCAGCATGGTGCCGGGAAACAGGTAGTTCTGGTTGCTGTCGACGCCGATGGCCAGGATCCCCTCATCCGCGGCGGCCTGCAGCACGCCCACCCCGGTACCGCCGGCGGCGGCGAACACCACGTCGGAGCCTTGCGAGATCTGGCTGCGGGTGAGTTCCGCGCCCTTGACCGGATCGTTCCATGCGGCCGGCGTGGTGCCGGTCATGTTCGAGATCACCTCGATGTCGTCGGCGACCGACTTGGCGCCCTGTGCGTAGCCGCAGGCGAACTTGCGGATCAGCGGCACGTCCATGCCGCCGACGAAGCTGACGGTGCCCGTCTCCGACGCCATGGCGGCCATCAGCCCGACCAGGTACGAGCCCTGGTGCTCGGAGAACACCACCGATTGCACGTTGGGCTGGTCCACCACCATGTCCACGATGACGAAGTTGGTTTCGGGATAGTCGGGGGCGACGGTCTCCAGCGTCGAGGCGTTGGCGAATCCCAGAACGACCACGGGATTGGCGCCGCGCTCGGCCATGCGGCGCATGGTCTGCTCGCGCTGCGCCTCGGAGGCGAGTTCGGTCTCCATGTAGCTGCCGCCGGTCTCCTCGACCCAGCGCTGGGCGCCGGTATAGGCGCTTTCATTGAAGGACTTGTCGAACTTGCCGCCGAGATCGATGATGAGGCCGGGTTCGGCCAGTGCCGCGCCGGCGGACAGCGCGGTGACGGCCGCGGCGGTCGTGAACTTGTGCATGAGGGTCATTCTGGGGGTGTCTCCCTGGTCATTGTCCGGCGGTGCGCCCTGCGCCCGTCCGTTTGATGCCGCCGATAAGGCCGGAGGGCCGGCGAAGGGTCAAGGGAGTCGCGGGGTAAATCGCCCGTCCCCGCGGCGATCGCCGGGAATTCGGGCGATCCGCTCAGAGCCCGCGGGACATGACGATCGCATCGACCGCGGGCGTGGTTTCTGTGTAGTACGCCCGGCGCCGGCCCGTCGGCGCGTAGCCGGCGGCGGTATAGAGCGCGCGGGCCGCTGCGTTGGTCTCCGCCACCTCCAGATGGATGGTCCGTGCGCCGCGGCTGCGGGCGGCGGCATGGCAGGCGCAAAGAAGGTCGCGCCCCACGCCGCGGCGGCGGGCATCGGGACAAACGGCTATGGTGAGAAGCTCGGCCTCATCCAGGGTGACCCGTCCCAGGGCAAAGCCATGGGGGCGGGCGATGTCGATGACGCCGGGCATGAGCCGCAGCGCGCCGATCTCTCCCGCGCTCCATGGGCGCGGCAGGGTCGTCATCGCGGCGGCGTGGATGCGGGCGCGGTCCGCGTCGGTCATCGCACCGGCGGCACCGGTCTGGCCGGGGCGGCATCCGCGGCGCGGACATACAGCGGGGCGGGCCGGGGCGGCGCGCCGTCGGCAAGGCGCCGGGACGCGAGCCGCGCGATGGCGGCCACGAGGATGCCGGTCGGCGGCCCGTCCTCTTCCAGGGGATAGGCCTGGATGCGTCCCTGTCCCAGCCCGGCGGCGCGGTGGCCAAGGACCAGTGCGACATCCGCCAGTGCCGCCGCGCAATCCCCCGGCGCGCCATGGTCGGGCGCGCCCACGGGCAGGCCCCCCGCGAAGCGTTGCAGATACACGTGGTCCCGAGGTGCTGCGACGGACACGATCTGGGTTGCGAAGGGGTCCGGGCTGCACGCGGCATGGATCGCCTCGAACCGGGTGATCCCGACGGCGGGAACGCCCAGTCCCAGGCTCAGCCCCCGCGCGGCGGCAACGGCGATCCTGAGGCCGGTGAAATTGCCCGGACCGATGCCGACGCCGATGGCCGAGAGGTCGCGGTACCCAACTCCCGCGTCCTCCAGCACCTCCGCCAGCATCGGCATCAGCCTCTCTGCCTGCCCGCGGGCCATGGTCTCTGCCCGTGCGCCGACGATCCGGTGTCCGGAAAGCAGCGCGGCCGCGCAATGCGCGGCCGAGCAGTCAAAGGCCAGAACCGTCGTCGTCACGGCCTGGATCGGCCGAGGGGCTTGGCGGTCTGCCGGATCGGCAGGGCCGTGGCCTCCCGGTCACGCGGCACGCACACGATCCATCGGCCCCGGGACGCACGACCGTGGAAGCGATGCCGGTACGGACCGCGGAGCACCGCCACCTGCGTTCGGGCCGCAGGCCGAGCATCGGGCACCGGAGGAACCGCAAAGGTTCGGCGCATGCCCTGACATTCGGCGGGATCGACCCGGGTCGATCCGCAAAGCGTGTTGACGTTTTCGACCGTGGTCTTCGGGGCCGTATCGGGCACGGGTCAGGCGACCGGGCGGACTTCGATCACTTCCGGGATGTAGTGGCGCAGCAGGTTCTCGATCCCCATCTTCAGCGTCAGCGTGGAGGACGGACATCCGGCGCAGGCACCCTGCATGTGCAGATAGACGACACCCTTTTCGAACCCGTGAAACGTGATGTCGCCACCGTCCTGGGCCACGGCCGGACGCACGCGGGTGTCCAGCAGCTCCTTGATCTGCACGACGATCTCACCGTCCGGTCCGGTGTGGTCGGCATGGCCGGAGGTCGGCTGGGCCTCACCGGCCATGACCGGCTGGCCGGACTGGAAATGCTCCATGATCGCGCCCAGGATCGCGGGTTTGACGTGGTCCCATTCGGTCGCCTCGGCCTTGGTCACGGTGACGAAATCGTTGCCGAAGAACACCCCCGTGACCCCGTCGATCCCGAAGATCCGGTTGGCCAGCGGTGAGGCCTCGCCGGCTTCGGCGCTGGGAAAGTCCGCGGTCCCCGCGTCCATGACGGTCTGGCCCGGAAGGAACTTCAGCGTCGCCGGGTTCGGCGTGGATTCGGTCTGGATGAACATGGCGGCGGCCTCTCTGACGGTCCCGACTGATATGCGAAGCGGGCGCGCCCGAGTCAAGGATTGGAACGGTTCTAAAAGAGCTCCCGCAGGGGATCCGGACCCGGCGGAACGGCCGCGTCATGGAAGGCGGCGTCCGACGGGGCAACCATGACCGACAGCGTTCATGCGACGGTTGGCAGCCTGCTGTGCCCGCGCGGGAACGAACGTCGCGGCTCCGGCAGAAGGGCGATGGGGGGGCAGCCGGCGCGACGGTCAGGTGATCGCCTCCAGCTGCTCCTTGGACAGGTTGCCGGGCACGATGGTCAGCGGAATCGGCAGCCCCCCGGCAGAGCGGGTCAGCTGGCTGACGAGCGGTCCCGGCCCCTGCTTGCCATCGCTGGCGCCCAGGACAAGGACGCCGATCTCGGGATCCTCGCGTATCTGGGCGATGAGCTGCGGCAGCAGCTCGCCTTCGCGGATCACCAGGTCGGGATGCACCTCCTGCCGGTCGCGCATCCACTTGGCGAAGACCTCGAAATGCGCCTCGATCCGCTCGCGCGCCTCTTCGCGCATCAGGGTGCCGACGCCGAGCCAGTGGTTGAATTCGTCCGGCGGAATGATCGACAGGATGGTGACGCCGCCGCCGGTTTTGGCCGCGCGCATGGCCGCGTAGCGCATGGCGTTCAGACATTCGCGACTGTCGTCGAGCATGACCAGAAACTTGCGCATCGGGGCCTCCTGAGGCGCGATGATGTCCGACGCGCCGCGGTGTGTCCACCGGGATCGACCGCCGTTTCAGCGGCCCCGCGAGCGGCGCGGGATCGCGGCGGGCGGAGCGGTTCGGAACGGCCCCCGCCGGGCGCCATCCGGCCCGCCGGCGCCGGAGCGGTGCGGCCGCCGGGTCAGCCCGAAAGCGCCCAGTCCCAGTAGAGCCGCCGCGCCCGTCCGGCCATGGGTCCGGAGGGATAGGTCACGTCGTCGAAGGCGGTGACGGGCGTGATCTTGGACATGTTGCCGGTCAGGAACACCTCATCGGCGGCGCGCACGTCGTCGAAACTCAGCGTCGTCTCGACCACCTCGACCCCGTCGCCGCGCAGAAGGTCGATGTGGCGGGCGCGGGTGATCCCGGCCAGGAAGGTGCCGTTCGGGACCGGGGTCAGAACCACATTGCCCTTTGCGATGAACACGTTGGACGTGGCGCTTTCGGCCACGTTCCCCGCCGCGTCGGCCACCAGCGCATTGCCGAACCCCTTGGCCGTGGCCTCCCGGATCATCCGGGCGTTGTTGGGATAGAGGCAGCCGGCCTTGGCGTTGACGACCGCGCACTCCAGCGTGGGGCGGCGAAAGCGGGTGGTGGTCAGGGTGGTGGTCGCATCCTCCGGCGCCAGGGGGACGGCTTCGAGGCTGATGCAGAACGCGGTGGTTCCCCCCGGAGAGATCGCGCCGTGGCCGGCGTCCACCGCCCAGTACATCGGCCGGATATAGACGGCTTCGGCGGCGGGGTAGGGGGCCAGGCCCTCCCGGATCAGCGCCTCCATCGCGTCGGCCCGCATCGTCGGCTCCAGCGTCAGCGCGCGGGCCGAGCGGTTGACCCGTTCGCAATGGGCCAGCAGGTCCGGCGCGACGCCGCGGGCGTAGCGCGCGCCGTCGAAGACCGAACTGCCGAGCCACGCGCCGTGGTCGGCGGCGCGCATGACCGCCGGATCGCCGTCATGCCAGCGCCCGTCAAACCAGGTGCGGATATTCGTGCCGAGAGCCATGTCGGAACCTCCTTTCGGCGGAGTAAACAGGCCGGGCGGGGACATGTCCACTCATCCGCCGCCAGAGCCGGCCCGGCGTTGAAAAGAAGGGATTCGGCGTGTCGGAACCCTGTCGGAGTCCTGTAGGAGTCCGGTAAGAGTCCGCGCCGGAGGCGGCGGGATGTGAACCCGGTGCGACCGCAGCGTGCGCAGACGCGCGCCCGGCGGTCAGTCCGGGCGCGCGGCGGCGAGGTCTTCGAGGTCGAGACGGCGGTTGGCGAGCATCAGCGCGCCGGTCGCCGTTCTGGGCCAGTCCGCGCGGGGACGGTCGCGGTAGAGTTCCACCCCGTTGCCGTCCGGATCGTCGAGGTAGAGCGCCTCGGACACGCCATGATCGGATGCGCCCGTCAGCGGCCAGCCCGCGGCGCGCAGCCGGCGCAGGGCATCGCCCAGATCGGCGCGGCTGGGGTAGAGGATCGCCAGATGGAACAGGCCGGTGTGGCCCGGCGGCGGCGGCGCGGCCCCGGCGCTGTCCCAGGTGTTGAGCGCGATATGGTGGTGGTAGCCCCCCGCCGACAGGAACGCGGCCCCGCCCGTTCGCTGCTGCACCTCGAAGCCGAGAATGCCGCGATAGAACGCGATGCTGCGGTCGAGATCCGCGACCTTCAGGTGGACATGGCCGATGCGGGTCTGTGGGGGGATGGACATGGTGCGGCTCCGCTGTGAGGGCTGGCGGAACCCTAATGCGCCCCCGGCCGGAACGATACGCGCACCCGCGGACAGCGGATGTGCGCGGACACGGGCCTTTGCGGTGGCGGGCGGGCGCTTTGAACCCCCGGCCGATCAGGCGGGGTGTCGTTCCGGTACGGTGGACGGTTTCCGGCGTGATGTGCGCGGACACGGGCCCCGGCGCGGCCCCTTGCGGTGGCGGGCGGGCGGGTGGAACACCCGGCCGATCGGGCCGGGTGCCGTGCCGTTGCGGTGGACGGTTTCCGGCCTGCGGTCGGAAGGGGCTGTCCCGCGCGGCCGGATCGCCCTTTGGCCCGACCGGGAACCCTGCGCCCGCCCCCTGGCGACGCGCGGGCGCTCGACCGTTCCGGCGCCCGGACGAGCGCCGCCGGACCGTCCGCGGACAGGCCGATGCGGTTGTCCGACGGTCTTCGGGCGCATCGCCGCGGCCGGCCGACCGCTATCGCAGCATCCCGACGATGTCGTAGGTCCGCGCCAGGACCGGGGCGGCGATGTCGCGGGCGCGACCCGGTACCCTGGCGACGCGCGGGCGCTCGACCGTTCCGGCGCCCGGACGAGCGCTGCCGGACCGTCCGCGGACAGGCCGATGCGGTTGTCCGACGGTCTTCGGGCGCATCGCCGCGGCCGGCCGGCCGCTATCGCAGCATCCCGACGATGTCGTAGGTGCGTTCCAGGATCGGGGCGGCGATGTCGCGGGCGCGGAGGGCGCCGGCGGCAAGGGTGCGGTCGATCTCGGCCGGGTCCTGCATCAGGCGCGCCATCTCTGCGGAGATGGGGGCCAGTGTCTCGACCGCCAATTCGGCCAGGGCGGGCTTGAAGGCGCCGAACTGGCTGCCGCCATGGGTGCGCATCACCTGGTCGGTGCCTTGGTCCGACAGGGCCGCGTAGATGTTGACCAGGTTGCGCGCCTCCGGCCGGTCCCTCAGGCCCGCGTAGTCGGACGGCAGCGGCTCCGGGTCGGTCCTGGCCTTGCGGATCTTTCTGGCGATGGTGTCGGCATCGTCGGTCAGGTTGATGCGGCTGGCGTCCGAAGGGTCCGATTTGGACATCTTCTTCGTGCCGTCGCGCAGGGACATGACGCGGGTGGCCGTGCCCTCGATCACCGGTTCGGTAACGGGAAAGAAGTCCACGCCGTAGTCGTGGTTGAACTTGGCCGCCACGTCGCGGGTCAGCTCAAGGTGCTGTTTCTGGTCCTCGCCCACGGGGACATGGGTGGCGTGATAGAGCAGGATGTCGGCGGCCATGAGCGCAGGGTAGGCGAACAGGCCCAGCGACGCGGCCTCGGCGTTCTTGCCGGCCTTGTCCTTCCACTGGGTCATCCGGCCCATCCAGCCCATCCGCGCCACGCAGTTGAACACCCAGGCCAGCTGCGCGTGTTCGGGCACGCGGGACTGGTTGAACAGGATCGAGCGCGCCGGGTCCAGCCCGGCGGCCAGGTAGCCGGCGGCCAGTTCGCGGGTGTTGCGGCGCAGCGCGTCCGGGTCCTGCCAGACGGTGATCGCGTGCATGTCCACCATGCAGTAGAGCGTCTGCGCGAACCCGCCCTGGTCCTGCATGGTGACGAACCGGCGGATCGCGCCGAGGTAGTTGCCCAGCGTCAGCCCGCCCGAGGGCTGGATCCCCGAGAAGATGCGCGGCGTGAAGGCGGTGCCGGACGCGGCATCGGGCGTGGGGGCGGAGACGGGGGCGGACACGGGGGCGGGCATGGGGGCGGATCTGGGCTTTCCTGACGGCTCGGCCTCGCTTACCGAGGGGCCGGATACCCGTCAAGGAAGCCCGGCCCATGAACCCAGACCATTTCGAAAGCCCCCTGAACGCCCTTCCGCCGGTGGTGGTGGCACTGTCCGCGCTGATCGTGGGGCTGGAGATCCTGTTCCAGGCCGGCGCGGCGGGGATCGTCGGCGGCCCGGCGGGGGTCGGGCTGCGGCTGGAGGCGCTGAACGGCTGGGCGTTCTCGCCCCGGCTGATGGAGCGGATGTTCGAGACCGGCACCTATCCCCCGCGGCAGTTGCTGCGGCTGGTCAGCTATTCGGTGCTGCACCTGAGTTTCGTCCACATGCTCTTCGTGCTCGTGTTCCTGCTGGCGCTGGGCAAGATGGTGGCCGAGAGCTTCGCGGCCTGGGCCGTGGCGCTGTTGTGGGTGGTCTCCAGCGTCGCCGGCGCGCTGGCCTATACGGTGCTGCTGTCCACCGACCGGGCGCTGGTGGGCGGCTATCCGGCGGTCTACGGGCTGATCGGGGCGTTCACCTTCATCATGTGGACCGGGCTCGGCGCCATGGGAGAGCGGCGGATCCGGGCCTTCACGCTGATCGCGTTCCTGCTGGGCATCCAGCTGGCCTTTGGGCTTCTGTTCGGCGGCGGGCCGGACTGGGTGGCGGATCTGGCGGGTTTCGCGGCGGGCTTTCTGCTCAGCTTCGTGATCTCGCCGGGCGGCTGGGGACGGGTGATGGCGAAGCTGCGCCAGCGCTGAGGCGCGCGCCCGCGGCCCGGCGGCCCTCAGCGGCGCAGCGCGCCCCGCAACTCGCGGAAGGACACCGCGCCGATCATCTGCGCCGCGGCGAAGTAGCTGACGATCCCGATGGCCACCAGGATCGCCAGGGCCAGGGCCTGCCAGGGTCCGTCGAACAGCGGCGTCAGCGCGATGTTGGCCCCCCAGAGCACCGCCCCCATGACCGTTGAGGCCACCAGGACGCGCGGCAGCCGGCGGCGGTAGCGGTCGTCGGGGCGGGCGGCTTCTCCCATGGGGCGGGCGCCGCGGATCAGCAGGGCCGCCATGGCCCAGGCCGCCAGGGTGGTGCCGAGTGCCGCGGCCACGTAGCCGATCACCGGGGCAAGGCCGATGGCCACGGCGGCGTTGACCACCAGCGACACCAGCGCGTAGCGGAACGGGGTGCGCGTATCCTCACGCGCGTAGTAGAGCGGCTGCCAGACCTTCTGCAGCACGAAGGCCGGCAGGCCCAGCCCGTAGACGGCCAGGATCAGCGCCGTCGCGGCGCTGTCGTCGGCGTCGAAGGCGCCGCGCTGGAACAGGGTGGTGACCAGCGGCAGCGGGATCAGCAGGAAGGCCACGGCGCAGGGCACGGTCAGCACCAGCGCGAACTCCGCCGCGCGCGACAGCGCGTCCCGGCCCCCCGCCGCGTCGCCGGCGCGCAGGCGGCGCGACAGGTCCGGCAGCAGCACCACGCCGATGGCGATGCCGACCACGCCCAGCGGCAGCTGGTAGAGGCGGTCGGCGTAGTTGAGCCAGGCGATGGCGCCGTCGAAATAGCTCGCCACCTGGCGGCCGACGATCAGGTTGACCTGCATCACCCCGCCCGCCAGCGCCGCGGGAAGGGCGATGACGGCAAGGCGCCGCAGCTCCGGCGTGAGGCGCGGGCGGCGCGGGACCAGGCGGAAACCCGCCCGCGACGCGGCGACCCAGACCAGCGCCAGCTGCGCGACTCCGCCCACGGGCACGGTCCAGGCAAGCGTCAGTCCGGGATCCCAGCCCAACCGGTTGCCCAGCCAGAGCGCCGCGACCAGGGCGACGTTCAGCAGCACCGGGGCGGCGGCGGCGGCGGTGAACCGGCCGGCGGAGTTCAGCACCCCCGACAGCAGCGCGGCGAGCGAGATCAGCAGGATATAGGGAAAGCAGATCCGTCCGAAGAGCACCGCCATGTCGAAGCGGTCGTCCTCTGCAAAGCCGGAGGCCATGGCCAGGACCAGAGCCGGCATGGCGATCTGTGCCGCGAGCGTGAAGGCGATGAGCACGGTGGCAAGCCCCGAGAACGCGTCGCGGGCGAAGTCGGCGGCGCCCTCTCCGCCCTCCAGCTTCTTCGAGAACAAAGGGACGAACGCCATGTTGAACGCGCCTTCGGCGAAGAATCGGCGGAACATGTTGGGCAGCGAGAAGGCGACGAGAAACGCCTCGGCCACCGGTCCCGCGCCCAGGAAGGCGGCGATCATGATGTCGCGCAGAAACCCCAGGATGCGGCTGGCGAAGGTCCAGGTGCCAACGGTGAGAAAGCCGGCGATCAGGCGCGCGGGCTTGGGGGAGGCAGGCGAGGACATGGATCGTCTCATCGGCGCGGGGGTCGGCGCAGCTATGCGACGGGCAGGGCCGCGCGGCAAGAGGGGGAGGGCAAGGTGCCGCGAATGCCCGGATGGCGCGGCTCGCCCGCGACGGAGCGAAGCCCCGAAAGGTCTCCCCCGAGCGCTCCGGCGGCGCGTTCGGGCCCCGCTTGCCGGGTGCGCCGGGCGACATGCGGGAATCGGTGGGTCTGTCGCGGAAGAGACCCGGCGTCCGGGGCCTTTCAGGAGTGGTGGGGCGCGGGATACGGTCACGATCGAGGCGCCGCCGTCCGCCGGTATTTCCACCGCGCGTGGACTGCCGATCGGCCGTCGCGGCGGGTGTCGCGGTTTCCTGTCGTGACAGAGCTTCGGTTCGTGGACGCGGTCCGCGCCGTTCGGGCGCAGGATCTCTTCGTCGCGGGCGCGGGCGCGGGTAAGGACGGGGACCGGCCGCGCACAGGCGCTGATGCGCAGTGCCGACATGCACGGGCTTGACGCACGCGCTCGGCGCGGCCCCGGAGATTGGGTCCAGCGTGGGCGCCTTTCATGGCGGCACGGTCGTCCGCCGTGCCTGACGGCCCCGCAAGGGTGCGTTCGGTGTCCGGGCCGTCCCGGAAGAGCAAGGCGCAGCCGGACACCCGGGGAACGCCTTCGGCTTTGCTGCCCGCATCGGGGATGCGACGGATGGTGCCGCCCGCTGCCGGATGCCCTGCAACGGCCGATCCGTTGGCAGCGCCGAGACGGGCGGCGTTGCCGTGCCGCTTGCAGACACCGACGGACATCGCTGCAAATTCGCACGCGAACGGCGAACCGGCAGACGCCGGACGCAATCGTCGGGTAGGAAACGGACAGCGGACCCGTGCAACGGATCCTGTCCGATGCGACCAATCGGTTGAACTCCGATCCATAGCCTGTTGGTTTCGTGTGTCTTTCCTGGGGCGGTGACAGATCGCGCGAAAGCGCACGGAGGTGGTGCAGGGGGCGGCATCCCGCCCGGCCGGCCGCGCGGCGGCGCACCGCGCTCTGGAACGGGCGTGCCGGTTCAGAGCATCCGGGTCAGGCGGGTGCCCTCGGTCGGGGCGAAGCGCAGGCGCGGCAGGAAACCGGGCACGGGGCCGGGGCCGGGAACGCGCACATGGAGCGCCTTGACCCCGTGCTGGGACAGCATCTTCGACAGCGCCCGCAGCGCCTCGGCGGCCATGCCGCGGCGGCGGACATTGGGGCGGACGAAGAGCTCGTCCACATGGGCCTCGGTCCCGCCGACCGAGATCGCGTGGCCGAAGCTGACCGCCAGATAGCCCACGGGCGAGGACGGCGGCCCGATCAGGTAGAGCGCGCCGGGCGTCTCGCCCTCCAGCAGGGCGGCCACGGCGATTTCGCGGTCCTCCGGGTCCGGATTGAGCCCGATCTCTTCGTGGCAGGCCAGCACCATGCGCATCACGCGGTCGGCGTCGGCGGGCTGGGCGATACGGAGGGTGGCACTCATGGGTCTGTCCTTGCGCTGACCTGTCCGTCCTAGACCCCGGCGCGGCCGGGGGCCAGCCCCGCCGCGCGGCCGCGGGCCGCCGATCCCGCCGGCGCGCGTCCCGCAGAGGGGCGCTGGCCCGGCCGGGGGCGGGCCCTGTCGCCCTGGGGGAGAAACGCCCGGCGGTTCGCGCACGCCGGAGAAGAGCGTCATGCGCGGACATCCGCCAATGGTCTGGTGCCCGTCCGATTCGGATGAGACAGCGCAGCGTCTGAACCGTAGTGACGCCTTGCCCGTGCCGTAGTCTCCGGGCTGTCACGATGTTCACGACCCCGTAAAAGGTGCCCCCCTTGCGAAAACTGATGCTGCTGGCGTTCGGAGCTGTCCTGGTGGGATTTCTGTCCTTCGCGGTCGGCCTGTTTTCCGGGGTCTATCGCAACGGCCTGTTCGACGTGGCCTTCGCGGCCAAGTCGGCGCTGCTGCCGCCGGAACCGGACGGCCCGCCGGGGGCGGTCGAGCTGGACCTGTCGGACAGGGGGCTGGTGGATTCCACCCTGCTGCCCCTGAGGCGGACCGATTTCGTCATCACCGACGAGGAGGGCGCGCCCGTCGCGCTGGCGGCCGTGGTGGCCGGAGAGGGCGGCGAGGCGATCGTGCTGGACCAGCAGGGGCGGCTCTTCCGGCTGGCCGGGCCGGGTTGCACGGGCGCGGATTGCATCACCCGGATCGGCCGTCTGCTGCGGCCCGACGGCGCCACCATGGACGACAGCTACGACATGGTGTCGGTCGCCGGGGCGGACGGCATCGCCTTCTACGTCGCCTACGGGCGCGAGGATTCCGACGGGGCGTTCAAGCGCCTGGCCGTCAGCCGCTTCGCGCTGCCCGCGGACGCCGGCGCCGAGACAGAGGTGACGCTGGACGCGCCGCTTTTCGAGACGCGGAAGTTCTCTCTGGCGAACGGCCATGCCTGGCGCTCCGCCGGCGGCGCCATGGTCCACGATCCGCGCGACGATTCGCTGGTCGTGACGGTGGGGGACTTCAGCATCAACGGCTTCGCCAACGCCTATGAGGGGCCGGTGCCGCCGGCCCAGTCCGACGACAGCGACCTGGGCAAGATCCTGCGCATCGACCGCGCCACCGGATCCGCCACCGTCCTGTCCAAGGGGCATCGCAACCCGCAGGGGCTGGCCCTGTCGCAGGGGGGCGAGCTGGTATCGACCGAACACGCGCTGAAGGGCGGCGACGAGATCAACGCCATCGCGCCGGGGGGCAACTACGGCTGGCCCTATGTCTCTCTCGGCGCGGTCTACGGCACCTACGCCTTTCCGCAGAAGCCGCGCGACCCCGGCGCGGTCCACGGCGGCTACGTGCCGCCCGTGGTGGCCTATCTGCCCAGCCCCGGCATCGGCGCGGCGATCTTCGTGGAGGACTTCCAGCCGGCCTGGGACGGCGATCTGCTGGTCGCGACCCTCAAGGCGCGGTCGCTGATGCGGGTGCGGCGCTGGGACACCGGAAACTATACCGAGCAGATCTATCTGGGCGAGCGGATCCGCGACCTGGAGATCGTGGCCGGGCGGCTGGTGCTGGCGACCGACAGCGGCAAGATCGTCGTGCTGGTGCCGGTCGAGAACCCCGAGCTTGCGCTGACCGAGACGGGGCTGAACACCAACCTCAACGCCGTGTCGACCTGCGGATCGTGCCACAACCTGAACTATCCCGTCTCCACCGAATACGCGCCGCATCTGCGCGATGTCGCCGGGCGCCGGATCGCGTCCGCGGAGGATTACGACGGCTACAGCGACGCGCTGCTGGCGCGCGGCGACGAGGACTGGACCATCGACACGCTCGAATCCTACCTGCGCTCGCCCCAGGACTTCGCGCCGGGCACCACCATGCCGGACCCGGAGCTGTCGGAAGCCGATCTGGCGGAGATCCTGGGCTCCCTGGCGCTGCTGCGCTGAACGCCCTTCCGCCCGATCCGCCCGATCCGCCCGATCCGGCCGGGGGCCGGGGGCGGCACGGGGTGGCGCGCGGACGGGGCGCGCCGGGGCCGGCGCCGTCCGGCAGGGGCCGCAGCGGGAGCGGACCGACGCCGGAGCCGGCCGGGTTCGCGTGCTGGACCGGACCGGTGATGCGGGGGCTAGGCCGGGAGCCTGCCCAGACGCTCGGTCAGCAGTGAAAAGAAGCCGTCCGCGTCCAGATCGCCGATAAAGAGCGCGTTGGGCGCGCGGTCGGTGACGCCCCACCAGTCGGCGACGGTCATTCCCAGGGTGAGGGGAGAGGCGGTCTCGACCGCCACGTTGACCTCACGCCCCGAGAAAAGCTCCGGGGCCAGCAGCCACGCCACGGTGCACGGATCGTGGAGCGGCGCGCCGTCGGAGCCGTATTTCGCCAGGTCGAACCGTTCGGAGAAGGATGTCATCTGCGCCACCGCGCGGCCCACCGGCGTGCCCAGCGCGGCGAAGGCCTCTGCGCGGGGCCGCGTCACCAGCGCCTTGTGGGTGGCGTCGAGCGGCAGCACGGTGAGCGGCACGCCCGCGCCGAACACGGCGGCGGCGGCCTCCGGGTCCACGTAGATGTTGAACTCGGCCGTCGGGGTGATGTTGCCGACCTCGAAATAGGCGCCGCCCATGAGCACGATGCGGGCGATCCGGGGCGCGATGTCCGGGGCCAGCCGCAGCGCCAGGGCGATGTTGGTCAGCGGCCCGATGGGCACCAGGGTGACGGTGCCCGCAGGCTCTCGCCGCAGGGTGTCGATGAGGAAATCGACGGCATGGGCGTCCTGCAGCGCCATCGTCGGGTCGGGCAGGTCGGGCCCGTCCAGGCCGGTGCGGCCGTGGACATGCTCGGCGGTGACCAGCGGGCGCAGCAGCGGCCGGCTGGCCCCCGCGAAAACGGGGATGTCGCGGCGGTTCGCCAGTTCGCAGACGATACGCGCGTTCCGCGCGGTCAGCTCCAGCGGTACGTTGCCGGCGACGGCGGTCAGCCCCAGCACCTCGATCTCGGGCGATGCGAGGGCCAGCAGGATCGCCACGGCGTCGTCCTGTCCGGGGTCGGTGTCGATGACGATCTTCATGGCGCGGCCCTCAGCGGTGCGGATGCCATCCGTGCATAGCCAATCGGGCAGGGCGGGGCCACCGGGGATGCCGCGGGCCGATGTCCAAAAACATATGGCGCGAATTGGCACGTCTGATAGATATGGCTGCGCTCACCATAGCTTGGAGGCTGCCATGGGCCATCTGCCCCCCGCGGAGGCGTCGATCGACCTGACCGGCGACATCTTCATGAGGCGGATGCTGCGGGAACTGACCGGGCTGCTTCAGGACGTGGTCGGGCTGGACGAGGCGGAGGGGTATATCAACAGCGTCGGCGCGGCCATGGGCGAATGGATCGAGTCCCAGTACCGCGCCGAGATGGGCGCGGAGGACCTGGACCCCGAGGCCGTCGCGGCGGTGTTCGTGGACCTCAAGAGCCGGATCGGCGGCGATTTCTACGTCGTCGAGGTCTCGCAGGAGCGCATCGTGCTGGGAAACCGGGCCTGCCCGTTCGGAGACATGGCCCGGGGGCGGGACGCGCTGTGCATGATGACGTCGAACGTGTTCGGCCGGATCGCGGCCGAGCATCTGGGATACGCGCGGGTCGAGCTGCAACAGACCATCGCCCGCGACGACAGGGAATGCCGCATCGTGGTCGAACTTCGGCCCGATGCGGACGAGGACGCGGACGGCCGGGAATACTACAGATCCGCGAGAGCGGGCTGACGGATCGCCGACGATGCGCAAGGGAATGTACCAAGAGCTGTTTTTCAGGAGTCCGACGCCGTGCCTGGTGGTGGACAGGGACGGACGGGTGGTGGAGGCGAACGCGGCCTGCGCGCGGCTTTTCGGCATGACGCCGGAAAAGGGCAGTCGGCTGTCCGATCTGCTGGAGGATCGGGGCGACCGGCTGGCCACGGATCTGGCCCGGGCCGCGGGCTCCGACGGGCAGATGCCGTCGGCGGGCACCCTGGCCACCGGGTCGCTGGCCGGTCTGCGGATTAGGCTGTCGATGCGCGGGATGCGCCTGCCGGACCGGGACGCGCCGCTGGTGACGATCCATCTGCGCGAAAACGAGCCGGGGGCGTTCCGCGCCCATACCGACCTGATCCGCCGGCTGAACGGCGAACTGCGCCGCCAGCGGGCGCTGCAGGACCGGCTGGAGACCGCTCTGGAGCGCGAGAAATACCTGCACGGCGAGCTGATCCACCGGATCAAGAACAACCTTGCGCTGCTGTCGAGCCTGATCCGGGTGCGCGGGCGCCGCCACGAGGACCCGGAGGTGCGGCGCGTCCTGGAAGAGGTTGACCTGAGGACCCGCTCGATCGCGCTGGTCCACGACCTGCTGGACCGCAACCAGACACTTTCGGTGGTCAATTCCGAAGAGCTGATCACCGAGCTTTGCGCGCTGATGAGCCGGTCGCTGGTGCCCGACAGTGTCGAACTGCACTGCGACGTCGAGGCGCTGGAACTGCACAACGAGGACGCCACGGCCCTGTGCCTGCTGATCAACGAGTTGGTGACCAACGCGCTCAAGCATGCGTTCGTCGACGGGCGGAAGGGGCGGATCGACCTCGACTTCCGGCGGAACGGCGTCGAGAAGATGGAGCTTCACATTCGCGACGACGGCCGCGGAATGCAGGGCGACGCGCCGCCGATGGCCCAGGACGGCCACGGGACCGGGATCCTTCATGCGCTGGCCGAGCAGCTCCGCGGCGAGCTGATCGCGGACGTGGACGAAGGCACGGCGTGGCGGCTGATCTTTCATCCGCGCGCGCCGCAGGACATGGCGGCCGAGTAGCCCTCAGGCGATGGCGTCGAGGATCCGCGCCCAGCTGCGGGTGCCGCGGTGGAACGACGCGACGTCGTATTTCTCGTTCGGGGAATGGATCGCGTCGTCGTCGCGGCCGAAGCCGATGAGCATCGAATCCATGTTCAGGATCTGCTGGAAGTAGCCGGCGATGGGGATCGAACCCCCGGCGCCGATATAGGCCGCCTCCTGCGGCCATTCGTGGCTGAGCGCCCGGCGCGCCGCCTCGAACGCCGGATCGTCGGTGCGCATCCGCGACGCGGGCGCGGCGCCGTGGTCGTGGAATTCGACCCGGCAATCGGCCGGAACCATGGCGCGGACCATGGCGCGGAACGCGTCGCGGATCGCCAGCGGGTCCTGGTCGCCCACCAGGCGGAACGACACCTTGGCCGCCGCCTCCGCCGGCAGCACGGTCTTGAAGCCGCGGCCCGCGTAGCCGCCGCGGATGCCGTTGATTTCGCAGGTCGGGCGCGACCAGACCTGTTCGAGCGGCGTGCGGTCCCGCTCTCCGGCCGGCAGGAACAGGCCCACGCCCGACAGGAAGGCGGCGCCGTCGAAGCCAAGGCTCTCCCACTGGCGGCGCAGCTCCGCCGACAGCTCCGGCACGCCGTCGTAGAAGCCGGGCACGGTGACGCGCCCCCGGTCGTCGTGGAGCGACGCGAGGATGCGCGCCAGCACCCTGATCGGGTTCATGGCCAGGCCGCCGAAAGAGCCGGAATGCAGATCCTTGGCGGCGGCGGTGATGACGATCTCTTCGCCCAGAAGGCCGCGCAGCTGGGTGACGATGCCGGGCCGATCGTGGCTGTAGAGACCCGTGTCGCAGATCAGCGCGAGGTCGCGGGAAAGTTCGTCCGCGTTCTCCTTCAGGAACGGCACGAGGGAGGGGGACCCGGACTCCTCCTCGCCCTCGAAGAGGAACGCGATGTTGCCGGGCAGCGTGCCGTGGACGTCCTTCCAGGCGCGGCAGGCCTCGATGAAGGTCAACAGCTGGCCCTTGTCGTCCGCGGCGCCGCGCCCGCGGATGACCCGGCCGGCGCCGGTGTCCTCTATCGCCGGGTCGAACGGATCGCGGTGCCACAGCACCAGCGGGTCCACCGGCTGGACGTCGTAATGGCCGTAGAACAGGATCGCGCGGCCCGGGCCGCCGGTGCGTCCCGTCACCATGGGATGGCCGGGCGTGTCGCGGATCTCGGCGTCGCAGCCCAGCTCCGCCAGCGCGGCGCGAAGCCATTCGGCGGCGCGCCGGGTCTCCGCGTCATAGTCGCTGTCGGTGGAAATCGACGGGATCCTGAGAAACTCCAGCAGACGGTCCAGCGCCTGCGGCAGCTGCCGGTCGATGCGGTCGAGAACGGCGTCAAGGCTCATCCTGGGCTCTCCTGGGCGGGGGTCGGGCGGACGGTAGCAGCCGCGCCGGCCATGTCCAGCGGTGCCGCCGTCGCCCCGCCCGCCGGCAAACCCGGTGCCGCGGGGCGTCGCGCTGGACGGGCCGGGTGCGCTCGTCTAGGGTCGACGGAACGGTTCGCGCGCCGATCGGGGCGGCAAATTGGCCGGGTGACACGGCCCGCCCGCGGGTTATCTAGGACACGACACGACGAAAAGGCCATTTCCTTGACCTACGACGCCAGCATCGACGCCGCGATCCGCAAGCTCCATGAGGAAGGGCGGTACCGCACCTTCATCGATATCGAGCGCGCGCGCGGCAACTTCCCCCATGCGGTCTGGACCCGTCCGGACGGGACCAGGCGGCCCGTGACGGTGTGGTGCGGCAACGACTATCTGGGCATGGGCCAGCATCCGGCGGTGCTGGAGGCCATGCATGAGGCGCTGGACGCGACCGGGGCGGGATCCGGCGGGACGCGCAACATCTCCGGGACCACGGTCTATCACAAGCGGCTGGAGGCGGAGCTTGCGGACCTGCACGGCAAGGAGGCGGCGCTGCTGTTCACCTCCGCCTATATCGCCAACGACGCGACGCTGAGCACGCTGCCCAGGATCCTGCCGGGTCTGATCATCTATTCCGACGGTCTGAACCATGCCTCGATGATCGAGGGCGTGCGGCGCAACGGCGGCGCCAAGCGGATCTTTCGCCACAACGATCCCGACCACCTGCGCGAACTTCTTGAGGCCGACGACCCGGCCCTGCCGAAGCTCATCGCCTTCGAGAGCGTCTATTCCATGGACGGCGACTTCGGCCCGATCGCGGAAATCTGCGACCTGGCCGAGGAATTCGGCTGCCTGACCTATATCGACGAGGTCCACGCGGTGGGCATGTACGGCCCCCGCGGCGGCGGCGTGACCGAACGCGACGGGCTGGCCGGGCGGATCGACATCATCAACGGGACGCTCGCCAAGGCCTACGGGGTCATGGGCGGCTATATCGCGGCCTCCGCGCGGATGTGCGACGCGGTGCGGTCCTACGCGCCGGGCTTCATCTTCACCACGTCGCTTCCACCTGCGGTTGCGGCCGGTGCCGCCGCCAGCGTCCGCCACCTGAAGGGCGACGCGGGACTGCGCGCGCGCCACCAGACCCAGGCGAAGATCCTGAAGATGCGGCTCAAGGGGCTCGGTCTGCCGCTGATCGACCACGGCAGCCATATCGTGCCCGTCCACGTGGGCCATCCGGTGCACTGCAAGATGATGTCGGACATGCTGCTGGAGGATCACGGCATCTACGTCCAGCCGATCAACTTTCCCACGGTTCCGCGTGGTACGGAGCGGTTGCGGTTCACCCCGTCTCCGGTGCACGGTCCGCGCGAAATGGACGCGCTGGTCTCCGCCATGGATGAGCTTTGGGCGCAATGTGCGCTGAATCGCGCTGAAGTCTCTGCCTGAACGGGAAATACTTGTGTCAAATCCACCGCATCCGGTGTAACCTCTTAGCCAAACATAAAGGTCAGCGTGTTCTTGTGAGACTCACGGGACTGGCGTAAGGCCGGTGAGCAGCCTAGAGGGCAGGGCATGATCGGGCGGTTCCGACAGCAAGACGACACGGATCCCGTCGAGCCGAAGGGTTTCGACGACTATGAGTTCCGCCTTGGGGACGTCATGCGCGGGGAGCGTGCGACGCTGGGCAAGTCCCTGCTCGACGTGCAGCGCGAGCTGAAGATCAAGGCGACCTACGTGGCCGCGATCGAGAATTCGGACCCTACCGCCTTCGAAACCCCCGGATTCATTGCCGGATACGTGCGCTCCTACGCGCGCTACCTGGACCTGGACCCGGAATGGGCGTACCGGGCGTTCTGCGCCGAAAGCGGCTTCGCCACGGCGCATGGGATGAGCCAGGCGGCCTCCTCCAGGCGCGCGGAACCGGCCCGGGAGGAGGACGCCCCCTTCGGCAGCCGCAACCTGGGCGTGTCCCCGCCGGGCGAGAGCCTGTTCTCCCGGATCGAGCCGGGGGCCATCGGCTCGGTCGCGGTGCTGCTGGGGCTGATCGGCGTGCTGGGGTACGGCGGCTACAGGGTGCTGAACGAGGTCCAGAAAGTGCAGTTCGTTCCCGTGGATCAGGCGCCGGAGGTGGTGGCCGACATCGACCCGCTCGACGGGGCCGCGCCGATCCCGACGGAGACCGACGATCCCGCGCGGACTGCCATGATCGACGACGGTTTCGACCGGCTCTACCGTCCCCAGGCGCTCGACGTGCCGGTGATGGTGGCCCGCGACGCCCCGATCTCGACCCTGGATCCCCGCCGCGCGGGCGCGCTGGCGGGCCAGGGCACGGTCGGCACGCCTCCCGGAACCGAGGCGCCGGCGCCGGTGATGGACCTCGCCGGACTCGACGCGTTCGGCGGACCCGGGCCCGACAGGCCGGAAGAGCCGGCCGCCCCCCAGGTGGTGGCCGACACGGTGCCGGAGGTGGTCGTCTTCGCGGTGCGTCCGTCCTGGGTCCGGGTGCGCTCTGCCGACGGGACCACGCTTTACGAGAAGATCATGGATGAGGGCGACCGCTTCGTGCTGCCCCGGACGGAAAAACCCGCGACCCTGCGCACCGGCGAATCCGGCGCGATCTTTTTCGCCGTCAACGGCCAGCCCTACGGCCCCGCCGGCCCGGCCGGCCAGGTGACCGGCAACCTGGCGCTGTCGGCAGAGACCCTGACGCAGGCGTACGGCATCGCGGACCTGTCGGCCGATACCGCGCTTGCCCGCGTGGTGGTGGAGCTGCAGCAGGATCCGCCGCGCCTGCCCGGCCGCGCGGACCCCGTGCCCGCGGGCGACTGACCGGGCGCTTGGCAGCGCGGCCGGCAGCGCCTAGGTAGGGACCACCTGACCACGCCCCGCCGCGGAGCCGCCCGATGTCGCTGAACCACATCCGCCCCTGGAAGAACATCTATCGCCGCGCGTCCCGGCAGATCATGGTGGGCAACGTCCCCGTGGGCGGCGACGCGCCGATCTCCGTCCAGACCATGACCAACACCGACAGCGGCGACGCGCGCGCCACCATCGCCCAGGTCGTGGCCTGCGCGGAGGCCGGGGCCGACATCGTGCGCGTGTCCTGTCCCGACGTGGCCGCGACCACGGCGCTGCGGGAAGTCTGCCGCGAGAGCCCCGTGCCGATCGTCGCGGACATCCATTTCCATTACAAGCGCGCGATCGAGGCGGCGGAGGCGGGCGCGGGCTGTCTGCGCATCAACCCGGGCAACATCGGCGACGAAAGCCGGGTCAGGGAGGTCATCCGCGCGGCCAAGGACCACGGCTGCTCGATCCGCATCGGGGTGAACGCCGGCAGCCTGAAGCGCGACCTGCTGGAGAAATACGGCGAACCCTGCCCCGAGGCGATGGTGGAAAGCGGGCTCGACCACATCAAGCTCCTGCAGGACAACGATTTCCACGAATTCAAGATTTCCGTGAAGGCGTCCGACGTGTTCCTGTCCGCCGCCGCCTATCAGGGCATCGCAGAGGCGACCGACGCGCCGATCCACCTGGGCATCACGGAGGCCGGGTCGCTGAACGCCGGCACCGTGAAATCCGCCATCGGCCTGGGGAACCTGCTGTGGATGGGCATCGGCGACACGCTCAGGGTGTCGCTTTCGGCCGATCCGGTGGAAGAGGTGCGCGTCGGCTACGAGATCCTCAAGGCGCTGGGTCTGCGGCACCGGGGGGTGAACATCATCTCCTGCCCGTCCTGCGCCCGGCAGGGGTTCGACGTGATCCGCACCGTGGAGGTTCTCGAGGACCGCCTGGCCCATATCAAGACGCCCATGAGCCTGTCGATCATCGGCTGCGTGGTCAACGGCCCGGGAGAGGCGCTGATGACCGACGTGGGCTTCACCGGCGGCGGGGCGGGATCCGGCATGGTCTACCTGGCCGGCGCGCAGAGCCACAAGCTGTCGAACGAGCAGATGGTGGAGCACATCGTCGAACAGGTCGAAAAGCGCGCCGCCGAGATCGAGGCCGAGACGGCCGGGGACGTGGCGGCGGAGTGATGCCGGGACGGACCCGGCAGGTCGCTGGTCCAGTCTGGCAAAGTCGGGTCCGCTGACGCGCACGGATGGTCCGGCTGCCTGCCAGACCCGAGTGCGCGATGCCGACTCAGGCGCTGCGCGACCGCAGGTAGCGCGCCAGCACCGCCAGCGCGCGGCGCACCGGCGGCAGGTGACGGCCCTCGTGGTGACAGACCAGCCATCCCTCGTTGCGCAGCTCCGGGATCGGGTCGCCGATCCGGACCAGACCGGGGCGCGACGCGCCGATGAACGTCGGCAGCACCATACGGCCCAGTCCCGCCTCCGCCAGGGCCGCCGCGAGGATCGGGGAATTGGCGCGGGTCGAGATCGCGTCGCCATGGTTGGCCGTGATCCAGAGCGCGGAGGGGAGGGGAGGGGCCGCGTCGTCCTGTCCGATCCAGCCCGAAACGTCCGGACCCGTGGCATAGACGGCGTGGTCCACGTAGCCCGTCCGGCGGCCGGCGAGCCACGGCGTATCGGGCGCACGGTTCCGGATGCCGATGCCGACCTCGCGCCGGGCGATGTCGAGCATCCGGTCGCAGGTGACGAACTCCGGCACCCAGCCCGCACCGGGGCGCCACAGCGTGCCCATCCGGGTCGCCAGATCGAGCGCGGTCCAGGAGCCGGCCGAGATCCGGACCCGCTGGACCTGTCCCGGGCCGATCGCGGCGGCGGCCTCTTCCATCGACCGGACCCGCACGGCCAGCGCGCGGCCGTCGGCGGTCAGAGCGTAGGCCGCGGCGCCGCGGCGGAATAGCACCTGACCGAGATCCGCTTCGAGCTGCCGCATCCGCCGGCTGAGGATGGCGGGACTCGTTCCGGCGACGGGTGCCGCACGCATGATGCCGCCCTCGCGGGCGACGGCCGCGAAGAGGCGAA
Organism: Palleronia rufa; assembly: GCF_000743715.1. GTDB lineage: Bacteria > Pseudomonadota > Alphaproteobacteria > Rhodobacterales > Rhodobacteraceae > Palleronia > Palleronia rufa. The sequence continues at coordinate 94,025 of NZ_JQEY01000001.1, read as the reverse complement.
GGCTGTCCCAATCGGGCTGTGCTTGCATCTGCGAAAGCCGACTTGCGGTCCCGGCGGCGGATGGAGGCGAATCCGGAGGCTATCCTGTCATCAGCGTAAGGAGATTGCCATGCGACAGACACCCAATCAGTTTCGGGACGTTCGCCCCCTGACCGGATACGAGCGCGAGCGGATCCTGTTCCGCGGGTTGGAACGCGGGGCGCGCCAGTCCCGCCGGGCAGAGATGTGGCGCCGGATCCGGGGCTTCGCCTCGGCTTGGACCGGGCTCAGCCCTCGCGCTCGGCGGCCAGTTCCTCGACGTCCTTGAACTTGATCGACTCGCCGCAGCCGCAGGCGTCCACGACGTTGGGGTTGCGGAACCGGAAGCCGGACTCGAGCAGGCTGGTCTCATAGTCGATTTCCGTCCCGAAAAGGAACATCTGCGCCATGGGCGCGATCAGCACGCGCGCGCCGTCCTGTTCGACCATCTCATCGTGGGGATCGACCTCATCCACGTAGTCCATGGTGTATTCCATGCCGGCACAGCCGCCCTTCTTGACGCCGACGCGCAGGCCCTGATGGCCCCTGGATTCCATCAGCCTGACGATCTGGCGGATGGCCGCCGGGGTGATGGTGACGGCTTGCTTGCCCGGGATCGCGAACATGGCGGTCTCTCCTGACTGGACAGGGGTAATGTAAGGGGCCGGGCGGCGCGGCTCAAGGTGCTGGCGGGTCACGGCGTCCAGGACAGGAAATTGCGGATCAGCCGCAGCCCGGCGGACTGGCTCTTTTCGGGATGGAACTGGGTGCCGACGCGCGTGCCGGAGGCGACGATGGCGGTCACGCGCGCGCCGTAGTCGCAATGGGCCAGGCGCTGCGCGGGATCGTCCAGCGCCATGTGGAAAGAGTGGACGAAATAGGCGTGATCGCCGGTGGCGATGCCGTCCAGCACCGGGTGGGGACGGTCCAGCACAAGGTCGTTCCAGCCCATGTGGGGGACCTTCAGCGCGGGATCCGCGGGGACGATGGGCACCACCTCACCGTCGATCCAGCCAAGGCCGGGGGTGGGGGCGTATTCATGGCCCCTCCGCGCCATGAGCTGCATGCCCACGCAGATGCCCAGGAACGGGCGGCCGTGGGTCTCGACCGCTTCCACAAGCGCTTGGTGCAACGCCGCGCGGTCGCGCATCAGCGCGCGCGCGCAGGCCGGAAAGGCACCGTCGCCCGGCAGCACGACCCGGTCGGCGCGGGCGACGGTCTCCGGGTCCGACGAGACGACGACCGGTCCGGCGCCGCAATCCCGCGCCATGCGCTGGAACGCCTTTTCCGCGGAGTGCAGGTTGCCGCTGTCGGTGTCGATCAGGACCGTGGTCATCGAGTCACGCCGCCGCAGAAGGGGCGCGGCGGGGATTTCGCGGAACCGGGGCGGGGCGGGGCGCGCATGGTCTAGAGCGTGCCCTTGGTCGACGGGACGGCATGGCCCTTGCGGGGATCGGGCTCTGCCGCCTGCCGCAGGGCGCGGGCCACGGCCTTGAAGCTTGCCTCCGCGATGTGATGGCTGTTGAGGCCGCGCACCAGATCCACATGCAGCGTGATGCCGCCATGGGTGGTCAGCGCCTGGAAGAACTCACGCACCAGCTCCGTGTCGAACGTGCCGATGGCGGCGGCGGTCATGGGCACGTTCCAGCCCAGCCAGGGCCGCCCGGACAGGTCCAGCGCCGCCGTCACCAGCGTGTCGTCCATGGGCAGGGCGGCGTCGCCGTAGCGGGCGATGCCGCGCTTGTCGCCCAGCGCCTCGCGGAGCGCCTGCCCCAGCGCGATGCCTGTATCCTCCACCGTATGGTGGGCGTCGATGTGAAGATCGCCGCTGGCGCGGATGTGCATGTCGATCAGCGAGTGGCGCGCAAGCTGGTCGAGCATGTGGTCGAAGAAGCCGACGCCGGTGGCGATCTCGGCCGTGCCGGTGCCGTCGAGATCGACCATGACCGTGATGTCGGTCTCTGTCGTCCTGCGGGTGATGCTGGCGCTGCGCATGGGCGTGTCTCCGGTGCCGTTCGGCCCCGGTCCTAGCCGCCGGAGGGGCGCTTGGGAAGGGCGCGGCAAAAACGGGCTGGCCCTGCGATGCGTTTTGCGCTCCACTCCAGCGTGCCGTGCGGGTAGGGCCGGAGCCATGCGCCTGCCTCATGGCGGGACTGCTTGCGCATGGCTGCCCGGGTGGATGAGGGTCGGCTACGGTCTAGGTGGCGCAAGGGAACAACAAGGGGGGAGCGGACGGCGCCAGGCGCCCGCGATCCGTCCCCCTGCAATCAGCTGAGGGGGATCCCATGAAGGACGGTCAAGAGGATATCGACCCGACGGAAAGCCAGGAATGGCAAGAGGCGATCGAGGATGTGATCGCCCGCGACGGCGCGGACCGGGCGCATTTCCTGCTCGACAAGGCGGTGAGCCAGGCGCGCGCTTCGGGCGCCGCGCTGCCGTTCTCATCCACCACGCCCTATCAGAACACCATCCCCGCCGACGACCTGCTGGAGATCCCGGGCGATGCGGACATGGAAAAGCGCATCCGCTCGATCAACCGCTGGAACGCCATGGCGACGGTGGTGCGCGCCAACAAGGCAGAGGACGGCATCGGCGGGCACATCGCCTCCTTCGCCTCTGCGGCGGTGATGTACGACCTGGGGCTGAACCACTTCTGGCGGGCGCGGTCGGCCACCCATGGCGGCGATCTGGTGTTCTTCCAGGGCCATGTCATTCCGGGCATCTACGCGCGGTCCTTCATGGAGGGGCGCATCTCGGAGGAGGATCTGGCGCAGTTCCGCATGGAGACCGGCGGCAAGGGTCTGTCGTCCTATCCGCATCCCTGGCTGATGCCCGACTACTGGCAGTTCCCCACCGTTTCCATGGGGCTGGGCCCGCTCATGGCGGTCTATCAGGCGCGGTTCATGAAGTACCTTGAGAACCGCGGCCTGATCGAGAAATCCGACCGCAAGGTGTGGGCGTTCCTTGGCGACGGAGAGATGGACGAGCCGGAAAGCCTGGGCGCCATCAACATCGCCGCGCGGGAAAAGCTCGACAACCTGATCTTTGTCATCAACTGCAACCTGCAGCGGCTGGACGGGCCGGTGCGCGGCAACCACAAGATCGTCCAGGAGCTTGAGGGATCGTTCCGCGGCTCCGGCTGGGAGGTGTTCAAGGTGCTCTGGGGCAAGGGCTGGGACGACCTGTTGGAGCGCGACACCTCCGGCAAGCTGCGCCAGCTGATGGACGAGACGGTGGATGGCGACTACCAGACGTTCAAGTCCAAGGACGGCGCCTATATCCGCGAGCATTTCTTCGGCAAGTACCCGGAGACCGCCGCGCTGGTCGAGGACTGGAGCGACGAGGAGGTGTTCGCCCTGCGCCGCGGCGGGCACGATGCGCAAAAGGTCTATACGGCCTACAAACGCGCCGTGGACACGAGGGACAAGCCGTCCTGCCTGCTCATCAAGACCGTCAAGGGCTACGGCATGGGTGGCGCGGGAGAGGGGCTGAACACCGCGCACCAGTCCAAGAAGCTGAACGAGGATCAGCTGAAGGCGATGCGCGACCGCTTCAAGATCCCCGTGGACGACAAGGACATCGCCAAGGCGCCGTTCGTGACGCTCAACAACGCGCAAAAGGCCTATCTGGCCGACCGGCGCAAGGATCTCGGCGGGCCGTTCCCGTCGCGCTACACCGGCGCGCCCAGCCTGGAGGTGCCGGAACTGGACGCCTTCAAGCGTGAGCTTCAGGGCTCTGGCGACCGGGAATATTCCACCACCATGTCCTTCGTGAAGATCCTCACGACGCTTCTGCGCGACAAGAAGATCGGCGACCGCGTGGTGCCGATCGTGCCGGACGAAAGCCGCACCTTCGGCATGGAGGGGCTGTTCCGGTCGGTGGGCATCTACAACCCGCTGGGGCAGAACTACACGCCCCAGGACGCCGACCAGATGTCCTATTACAAGGAATCGAAGGACGGCCAGGTGCTGCAGGAGGGCATCAACGAGGCCGGGTCCATGGCCGACTGGATCGCCGCCGCGACCGCCTATTCCAACCACGGCGTGCCGATGGTGCCGTTCTACATCTTCTATTCGATGTTCGGGTTCCAGCGCGTGGGAGACTTGTGCTGGGCCGCGGGCGACAGCCGGGCGCGGGGCTTCCTGCTGGGCGGCACCGCGGGGCGCACCACGCTGAACGGCGAGGGGTTGCAGCATGAGGACGGGCACAGCCAGGTGCTGGCGTCGGTCGTGCCCAACTGCATATCCTACGATCCGACCTTCGGCTATGAGGTCGCGGTGATCGTCCAGTCCGGGATGAAGCGCATGTTCGCGGACCAGGAGGACGTCTATTACTACATCACCCTGATGAACGAGAACTACCACCACCCGGAGATGCCCATGGGCGCCGAGGAGGGGATCATCAAGGGGCTCTACCGGTTCGCCAAGACCGACAAGCCCGGCAAGAAGCACGTGAACCTGATGGGATCGGGCACGATCCTGATGCAGGCCATCCGCGCGGCAGAGATGCTCAAGGAGGATTTCGGCGTCACGTCCGACATCTGGTCGGCCACGTCCTTCAACGAGCTGGCGCGCGAGGGGCAGGACTGCCTGCGCCACAACCGGCTCAACCCGATGAGCGACCCCAAGGTGCCCTACGTGACGCAGACGCTGTCGGGGGCCAAGGGTCCGGTGATCGCGGCGACGGATTACGTCAAGGCCTTCTCCGAGCAGATCCGGCCGTTCGTGGAACAGCCCTACACCTGTCTCGGCACCGACGGCTTCGGGCGGTCGGACAGCCGCGCCAACCTGCGGCGGTTCTTCGAGGTGGACGCCGACCACATCGCGGCCACGGCGATGCACGAGCTCTACAAGGCCGGCGAGGTGTCGAAATCCGACATGCAGAAGGCGCTGAAGACATACGACATCGACGGCGCAAAGCCCAATCCACGCCTGAGCTGATCGACGATATAAACGAGGGAAAACAATAATATGGCAACCGAAGTGAAAGTGCCCGATATCGGCGATTTCGACGACGTTCCGGTGGTGGCCGTGCTGGTCTCGGAAGGCGACACCATCGCCAAGGAGGACCCGCTGATCGAGCTGGAAAGCGACAAGGCGACAATGGAGGTGCCGTCCTCCCACGCCGGCGTGGTCAAGGAGATCAAGCTGAAGGAGGGCGACAGCGCCTCCGAGGGGACCGTCATCCTTCTGGTCGAGGAGAGCGACGAGGGCGGATCGGGCGGCGACGCGGACGACGGCGGCAAGGGCGGTGCGGAGCCGTCGGGCGCGGATGAGGATGGCGGCAAGACCGCCGGCGGGTCGTCCGGCGGCCAAAGCGCCGATGGCGGCGGCCGGGAAGGCTACGGCGACGGCGGCAAGGAGTCCCAGAGCGCGGCGCCCCCGTCGGGGTCGAACACCGTGGTCGATACCGGATCGTCGAAGTTCCACGCCTCGCCTTCGGTGCGCGCCTTCGCGCGGCGGGTCGAGGTGGACCTGCGGCAGGTCAACGGCTCCGGCCGCAAGGGCCGGATCCTGCGCGAGGACGTCGAAAAGGCGCTGAAGGGACAGGCGGCCCCCGCGTCGGGCGGCCAGGCGGCACAGGGCGGCATGGGCATCCCGCCGATTCCGGCGGTGGACTTCTCCAAGTTCGGGCCGGTCGAAGAGGTCGAGATGACCCGGATCCAGAAGCTGTCCGGTCCGGCGCTGCACCGCTCCTGGCTCAACATCCCGCATGTGACCCATAACGAGAGCGCCGACATCACCGAGCTCGACACATACCGCAAGGAGCTCGACACCCAGGCCAAGGAAGAGGGCTACCGCGTCACGCTGCTGTCCTTCGTCGTCAAGGCCAGCGTGTCGGCGCTGAAAAAGCACTGGCAGTTCAACGCGTCGCTGCATCCCGACGGCGACAAGCTGATCAAGAAGGACTTCTACAACATCGGCTTTGCCGCCGACACGCCGAACGGCCTGATGGTGCCGGTGATCAAGGACGCCGACCGCAAGGGGATCGAACGGATCAGCCGCGACCTGATGGAGCTCTCCAAGGCCGCGCGCGACGGCAAGCTCAAGGGCGACGACATGAAGGGCGCGACCTTCACGATCTCTTCGCTGGGGGGGATCGGCGGCACGTCCTTTACCCCCATCGTCAACGCGCCGGAGGTGGCGATCCTGGGTCTGACGCGCTCGGCCATGACGCCGGTCTGGGACGGCACGGAGTTCCAGCCGCGCAACATGCTGCCGATGAGCCTGAGCTACGACCACCGGGCCATCGACGGCGCGCTCGCCGCCCGCTTTGCGGCGCATCTGAAATACCTGCTGGGCGACGCCCGGCGCCTGATGCTGTGAGGAGCGCGCGATGACAGAGGTCAAGGTTCCCGATATCGGCGATTTCGACGACGTGCCTGTGGTGGCGGTCCTTGTGGCGGTGGGCGACACCGTGGAAAAGGAAGACCCGCTGATCGAGCTGGAATCCGACAAGGCGACGATGGAGGTGCCCAGCTCCCACGCCGGAAAGGTGACGGAGATCAAGGTCTCCGAAGGCGACAAGGTGTCTGAGGGCAGCGTCATCCTGGTGCTGGAAGGTGCCGATGGGGACGGCGGCGGCAGGGGGGGCGGCGGCTCCGGCGACCGGGCCTCCGATGACAAGGGGGCGTCCGGCGACACGGCGTCCGGCGACGGGAAAGCGGCCGGGACCGGCGACACCCCCGCGCCGAAGGCGGCACAGGGGTCGAGCGCCGGATCCGGCGATTACCACGGTGAGGTGGTCGTGCTGGGCTCCGGTCCCGGCGGGTACACCGCGGCGTTTCGCGCCGCCGATCTGGGCAAGAAGGTGGTGCTGATCGAGCGTTACGCGACGCTGGGTGGCGTATGCCTGAACGTGGGCTGCATTCCGTCCAAGGCGCTGCTCCATGCCTCCAAGGTCATCACCGAGACCGAGGAGATGGGCCGCCACGGCATCAGCTTTTCCAGACCGGAGATCGACGCCGACAGCCTGAGGTCGTGGAAGAACGACGTGGTGGGCAAGCTGACCGGCGGCCTGGCGGGCATGGCCAAGCAGCGCAAGGTCACCGTGGTCGAGGGGGTCGGCCGGTTCACCGGCGCCAATTCCATCGCGGTGGAGACCGGCGACGGCACCACGACCGTGACCTTCGACCGGTGCATCATCGCCGCCGGCTCCCAGCCGGTGAAGCTGCCCTTCGTTCCCCATGACGATCCGCGCGTGGTGGACAGCACCGGCGCGCTGGAACTGGATCCGATCCCCAAGAAGATGCTGGTCCTGGGCGGCGGCATCATCGGCTTCGAGATGGCGACGGTCTACGAGGCGCTGGGATCAGAGGTCACGGTGGTCGAGATGATGGACCAGATCCTGCCCGGTGCCGACAAGGACATCGTCAAGCCGCTGCACAAGCGGATGGAGGGCCGGCTGACCATCCACCTCAAGTGCAAGGTGACGGAGGTCAAGGCGCAGAAGAACGCGCTCAAGGTCACCTGGGAGGACGACAAGGGCGAGACGACGACCCAGCAGTTCGACAAGATGCTGGTGTCGGTCGGGCGGGTGCCCAACGGCGGCAGGATCGACGCCGACAAGGCCGGTGTGAAGGTCACGGATCGCGGCTTCATCGAGGTCGATCACCAGCAGCGCACCAATGTGGACCATATCTTCGCCATCGGCGACGTGGTGGGGCAGCCGATGCTCGCCCACAAGGCGGTGCATGAGGGCAAGGTCGCCGCGGAGGTCTGCGCCGGAGAGAAACGCGCCTTCGACGCGCGGGTGATCCCGTCCGTCGCCTATACCGATCCGGAGGTTGCCTGGGCCGGCCTGACCGAGTCCCAGGCCAGGGAGCAGGGCATCAAGGTCGAGAAGGGGGTGTTCCCCTGGGCGGCATCGGGCCGGGCGCTGGCCAACGGGCGGTCCGAGGGGATCACCAAGCTGCTGTTCGATCCCGAAGACGACCGGATCGTCGGCGGCGCCATCGTCGGCACCAGCGCGGGGGATCTGATTTCGGAGGTGGCGCTGGCCATCGAGATGGGCGCCGACGCGGTCGATCTGGGCCACACGATCCATCCGCACCCGACCCTGTCGGAGACGGTCAACTTCGCCGCGGAGATGTTCGAGGGCACGATCACCGACCTCATGCCCCCGAAAAAGAAGAAGAAATAGGCCCCCGGGCGCGGCTGCACCGCCGCGCCCGGAAACGCACGGTTTCTTGAACGCCCCTCCTTGCGGGCTAGGTTCCAGCGCGATCGGGCGCGCCTTCGGGCCGCGCCGGAGCCGATTTCCGCCGGCCGCACGGCCGGCTTCAAAGGAGGAGACACCGCCATGGCACAGTCAACCAATCCGTTCGACATGTCCGAGATGATGAAGGCCTTCGATCCGGAACGGATCGCGAAGATGTGGAACCCGCAGGTGATGATGCAGGCCTTTCAGCAGCCCCAGGCGCAGATGTTCGACATGGAGCAGGTCATCAAGGCCAACCAGCGCAATTTCGAGGCCATGGGAGAGGCCAACAAATCCGCCGCGGAAGCCTACAAGGATCTGTTGGACAAGCAGATGGAGATCTTCGAGAAGATGACCAATGCCGCGCGCCAGCAGTACGAATGGGCCGAGGAGAACGCCGGTCCGGACGCGATGACCTCGCGCACGAAGGCGGTGAACGACGCGGTCGAGGAATCGCTCAAGCTGATGCGCAAGATGGCCGACAACGCCCGCGAGGCGAACGAGGAGGCCTACAGGTCCATGTCCTCTCAGGTGGAGGAGTCGGTCAAGAAGGTCGAGGAGACCGCGAAGAAAGCCGCGAACTCCGCCAAGAAGTCCTGAGCGCCCCGTTCCCGGCACATCGGACCCCGGTCGGGTGTGTCGACGGGCGCACCCGCGATGTAACCGGACCCGGATGACGACGGTGTGCCGACGCATACCGTCAAGGCCCCGAAAAGGTTGTGGTTTTGGCGGGCAGGTCGTGTAGCGTCCGGGTCGACGGGGCATTGGCGGGACGCGCATGACCAACATCCAGGACCACACGCTGCGCTACGCTCTGGCCAATGAGCTGCATGCGCGTCCGTTCCCGTCGCTCAGCGCGCCGTGCTTTGCGGCCTATCTTGCGATCAAGCAGCCCGCCGACGCCGCCCGGCGGGACCGCGAAAGGGACCGCGCGCATCTGATCGCGCTGCTCGACCGGTTCGGCGCCCAGCACCCCAGGGCCGATGCCACCCACTGGTTCGGGCAGATCGGGCGGTTCCGCCTGAAATGGGAAAGCCACACGGAGTTCGTGACCTACACCGTGTTCGGCGACGGGGTGGCCGGCCGGGCGTTCGACCGCGACTCGTTCTCGGTCTTTCCGGCGGCCTGGCTGGCCGAGGCGCCGGGGGTGCGCATCACCTCTGCCCTGATCCGGGTCGAGGCCCGCGAACCGGACGATGCCGGCATCGACGACAAGCTTGGCGCCTGGTTCGTCCCCGAAAGCCTGGCCGTGAGCGAGGTCCTGGAGGGCGCGGCGCTGGTCGCCAGCGACTTCCGCATCGACCCGGCGGGCCACATGCGGATGGCGGTGTTCACCGATCCCGCGATCGGCCAGCGGCGCACCGGCCGGATCGTGCAGCGCCTGGCGGAGATCGAGACCTACAAGACCATGTCGATGCTGGGTCTGGCCCGCGTCCGGGACCTGTCGGAGAAGATGAGCGCGCTCGACCGCGACCTGAGCCGGCTCATGGACGCGATGACCTCTGAGGGCGCGCGCCCGGAGGAGACGTTGCAGGGCCTGCTGCGGGTCTGGGCAGAACTGGAGACGGTGCAGGCCCAGAGCTCTTTCCGGTTCGGCGCGACCGAGGCCTACGAGGCGCTGGTCACCCAGCGGATCGGCGCCCTGCGCGAGAGCCGGTACCGGGGGCGGCAGACCTTCGGCGAGTTCATGATGCGCCGGTTCGATCCGGCCATGCGAACGGTCAAGGCGACCCGCCGGCGGCTGCGGGAGATGAGCGACCGCGCACTCCGGGCGGGCGATCTGCTGCGCACGCGGGTGGATGTGGCGCGGTCGGCCCAGAACCAGGAGCTTCTGGGCAGCTTGGACAGGCGGGCGGATCTGCAGCTGCGGCTTCAGCGCACGGTGGAGGGGCTGTCGGTGGTGGCGATCTCCTATTACGCGGTCAGCCTGGCGGCTTATGCGCTGGAACCGTTGATGACGCTTGCCGGGATCTCCCAGACCGTGGGCACGGCGCTTCTGGTGCCGGCGGTGGTGGCGCTGGTCTGGGTCATGGTGCGCCGGGTCCGGCGGCGCCTGGACTGACGGCGGCGGCGCGGGCGCCAAGGGCCGTGCGGCGCCCGAACGGGGTCAGGCCGGTACGCACCGTGGCCCAGAGCGCGGCGAGCGCCGCGCCGGTATTGGCGGCGGCCGCGGCGATGGCGATGCCGGCAAAGCCCAGCGGTCCCAGCAGCAGCCAGGCCAGCGGCAGGTACAGCGCGAAGATCCGCCCCAGCGACAGCCCCATGGACCAGAGCGCCCGGGACCGCGCGTTCATCGCCGCGTTGGCGGTGACCACCACCCCGTAGCCGAAGAGCGACAGCCCGACGATCCTGAGGTAGGTCGCGGCGATCGCGGCATCCTGCGGCCCCGAGGCGATGGCCGCGGCGATGGGTCCTGCCAGCGTCAGCAGGACCAGCGCGACCGCCGCGCCGTAGCCCGCGCACATCAGGAACGTGACCCGCACGGCGCGCCGCGCCCGGTCGGTGCGCCCAGCGCCCCAGTTCTGCCCCACCACGGGACCGACGCCCGAGGACAGCGCCAGAAGCGGCACCAGGGCCAGGGTCTGCACCCGCGTCGCGGCGCCGAACCCCGCCACCGCGCTTTCCCCCAGCGTGGCGACGGCGGCGGTCACCAGAGCCATCCCGGCGGGGTTGATGGCGTTCGACAGGGATGCCGGCAGGCCGACCTCTCCGATTCGGCGGACAGAGGCCGCCATGCCTTTTAGCGGTGCGCGGCAGGGCCCCAGGAGGCCTTTGTGCCAGGCCCATGCCAGGCCGCCCACGGTCGCGCCGATCCGGACCAGGCAGGTGGCCAGTCCGGCGCCCCCGGTGGACATTTGCGGCACCGGACCCAGCCCGTAGATCAGCACCGGGTCGAGCGCGATGTTGCCCAGCGCCTGCATCCCCATGACCACCGCCGCGGTGATCCCGTCGCCCCGCGCCCGGAACATCGCGCCGACCAGCATGGAGGTCACTAGAAAGGGGAACGACACGGCCCACCACAGAACGTAGGCGGCGATTTCCGGGGCGACGGCCTCTCCGGCGCCGATCAGCGCAAAGAGCGGCGCCTGCACGACCCAGAGCAGGACGCCCACAGCGACCCCCAGCGCGCCGCCCAGGGCCAGGGCGTGGAGTCCAATGCGCAGCGCTGGGTCGTCCCCGTCGCCGCGTCCGATCGCCTGGCTGAGTGCGGCGTTCGCCCCCGCCGACAGGCCGATGGACAGGGACGTGACCGCCACTGTCACCGGGTAGATGTAGCCTACCGCGGCCAGTTCCGTCCGGCCGACGCGGCCCAGGAAATACGCATCCGCCAGGCCGACCGCGATCACGCCGAGGATCCCCAGGGTCATCGGCGCCGAGACGGCCAGCACCGCGCGTGTCACGGACCCGTCGGTGAGGGATCGGTCGGACATGGGCGCTCCTTCGGGGCGATGCGGCGGGACGTTGCCGGCCCGGGCCGAGATAGGGCGCGGGTGCGGCGGCGCCACCGCTTGACCTTTGCGCCGCGCGGCCGGAGCCTGTGGCAAAAGGAGGCACGATGCGCGAGCTGACTCATGGCACAGGCCCCGTGACGCTCGACACACCCCTTGAGCATGGCGACCCGCTCCCCCGGGACGCCGATCTGGTGGTCATCGGCGGCGGCATCGCCGGCGTGACGGCGGCGATCTTCGCGGCCCGGAGCGGCGCGCGTGTGGTGCTGTGCGAGAAGGGGCGCATCGCCGGGGAGCAGTCGTCGCGCAACTGGGGCTGGATCCGCCAGCAGGGCCGCGACCCGGCGGAACTGCCGCTGGTTATGGACGCCGTGCGGATCTGGGACGACCTCCAGACCGCCACCAACGAGGATCTGGGCCTGCGCCGCACCGGCACGCTCTACCTTGCCCGGGACGCGGAAGACGTCGCGCGGTACGAGGGCTGGCTGGCCCATGCGCGGGACCACGGGCTCGACAGCGCGATCCTGTCGGCGGCAGAGGTCGCGCGGATGCTGCCCGGCGCCCGGGCGGGCTGGACCGGCGCGCTCTGGACCGCCAGCGACTGCCGCGCCGAGCCCTGGGTTGCGGTGCCGGCGCTGGCCCGGCTGGCCCGCCGCGACGGCGTCGCGCTGCGCGAGGGCTGCGCGGTCCGCGGGCTCGACATCGCGGATGGCCGCGTGGTCGGCGTGGTGACGGAGGCGGGCCGCATCCGCGCGCCCCGCGTCGTGCTTGCGGGCGGGGCCTGGTCGGCGCTGCTGCTCCGGCGTCACGGTGTCGCGCTGCCGCAGCTGTCGGTGCGCGCGACGGTGGCCGCGACCGAACCCTTGCCGGAGGTCTTCGCGGGGCAGGGGGTGGATGCCCGCGTCGCCTTCCGCCGCCGTGCGGACGGCGGCTATTCCCTGGCGCCGTCCTTCGATCACGATTTCTTCGTCGGACCGGCGGCCCTGCGCCACGCCCGCGCCTACTGGCCGGTGTTCCGGGGCGACATCCTGTCCACGGGGCTGCGCCCGGCCGCCCCGCGCGGCTATCCCGACGCCTGGACGACACCGCGCCGCTGGTCGGCGGATGCGCCGTCGCCGTTCGAGGCGATGCGCGTGCTCGACCCTGCCCCCTCGCGCCGTTTCGCCGCGCGCATGGCCCGGGATTTCGGCGATGCCTTTCCGGGATTAGGCGGGGTACGCCTGCGCAGGACCTGGGCCGGCATGATCGACGCGCTGCCGGACATGATCCCGGTGATCGACGCGGCCGCCGCGCTGCCGGGGCTGGTGGTCCTCACCGGCCTGTCCGGTCACGGCTTCGGGATCGGTCCGGCGGCGGGCCGGGCCGCCGCGCGCCTTGCGCTCGGCCGCGATCCGCGCCACGACCTGACGGCCTTCCGCCTGTCGCGGTTCCACGACGGAACCCGCCGCGCCGCGTATCGCCTGTGAAAGGAAAGCGTCCATGTCCGTAGAAGCCCGCATCGCCGCGTGGCAGCCAGAGATCGCCGGCTGGCGCCAGGCGCTTCACCGCCGCCCGGAAACGCTGTTCGACACCCATGAGACGGCGGCCTTCGTGGCCGAAAAGCTGCGCGCCTTCGGCTGCGACGAGGTGGTCGAGGGCATTGGGCGCACCGGCGTCGTGGGTCTGATCCGCGGCCATGCGGACGGGCGCTGCGTGGGCCTGCGCGCCGACATGGACGCGCTGCCGATCACCGAAACCACCGGCGCCGCCTATGCCAGCGAAATCCCCGGCAAGATGCACGCCTGCGGCCATGACGGGCACACGGCGATGCTGCTGGGCGCGGCGCGCTACCTGGCCGAGGCGCGGGATTTCGCGGGCCGGGTCGCGGTGATCTTCCAGCCGGCCGAAGAGGGCGGCGGCGGCGGGCTGGAAATGGTGCGCGACGGGATGATGGAGCGCTTCGGGATCGAGGAAGTCTACGGCATGCACAACTGGCCGGGATTGGAGCGCGGCGCCTTCGCCATCCGCCCCGGCGCGTTCTTTGCGGCCACCGACATTTTCGAGATCGACGTGATCGGGCAGGGCGGGCACGCCGCCAAACCGCATGAGACGGTGGATCCGGTCGTCGTCGCGGCGCAGATCGTCACCGGCCTGCAGAGCATCGCCGCGCGGGCGGTCGACCCGGTGCATCAGGTGGTGGTGTCGGTGACCGGCATCGAAAGCGCGTCGGGCGCGTTCAACGTCATCCCGTCCCGCGTGCATCTAAAGGGCACGGTGCGCAGCCTCTCGCCCCAGGTCCGCGATCTGGCCGAGTCGCGGCTCGCCGCCATCGCCGGCGGTATCGCCGCCGCCCATTCCGCCCGCGCCGACACCCGATACGAGCGCAACTATCCGGTCATGGCCAACCACGCCGCAGAGACGCGCCACGCCGCCGAGGCCGCCCGCGCGGTCGCGGGCGCCTGCGCGGAGGCCGAGCTGGTCATGGGCGGAGAGGACTTCGCCTACATGCTGGAAGCCCGCCCCGGCGCCTATATCCTGGTGGGCAACGGACCGACCGCGCCGCTCCACGCTCCGGACTACGATTTCGACGACGCGGTGATCCCGGCCGGCGTCTCCTGGTGGATCCGGATCGCCCAAAGCCGCCTGGCGGCAGACTGACGCAAAGAGTCGAACCGCGCCGCGGTCACCCTACCGACCGCCCCCCAACGCCCGCGCCGGCGGCTCCGCCGATCCACCGACGTCGGCCTTCATCTTTCCGGAAATATCGGGGTCCGGGGCAGAGCCCCGTGGCGCAGCTTGGCAACGGGCGCCCCCGTGTCGTCGCGGGCGCCGAACCCATCCGGGTTGCCCGGGGTTCGCGACACATGTTGCTGGACGCCCCCTGCGGCGCCTCGCCGGCGCCCGGCACGGACCTGCCGACGCGCGGGATGCGCCGGGAACGGGCCCGCCACTTAATCCCACATGATCCGTGCTGAAGACGGCGTCCCATTCGCGTTCCCGTCTTCGTATTTCGGGATGCGCCCGCGCACCGGGGGGCACCCACCGGAAAAAGCCCATCAGCGGACGGGCCGGTGAACGGCAAGGTCCTCTCCGGCCCAGAGCCGTTCGTAGATCTCGGCCGCGCCCCCGGCCTCCCGGTCGATGGAATGGTCCGCTTCGGCCTTGGCGCGGGCGGCGTGGCCCATCGTTTCGATCCGGTCCGGGTCGGCAAGGAGCTCCCCGATGGCTGCCGCGGCCGCGGCCGCGTCGCCGGCGGGTACGATCAGGCCGCAACGACCGCCGTCGGAGAACTCCCGGTAGTAGCCCGTGTCAGAGCAGACGAAAGGCGTGCCCGCGGCCATCCCTTCGGCCGGGACGACTCCGAACGGCTCGTATCGGGCGACATTGGCCACCAGGCTCAGGGCGGGCAGGATGCGCGCCTTGTCCCCATGGCTGACGAAACCCGGAAAGAGGATCCGGTCGCCCAGACCCGCCGCCGTGACCTTGCCGGTCATGGATCGCAAGTACGGCTCTTCCGCCGGCTTGGTCATGCCCAGCACCAGACCGGTGGCCTCCGGGTCCTTGCGGCAGACCTCGATCATGGCATCCACGAACACGTCGGTGCCCTTTTCGGGGCGAATCCGGCCGATGATCGCCACGCCCTTCGTGCCGCCGTACCCCAGCGCCCGCCACGCGGCGCGGCGGTCCGCGACGGGCCGCGCCGCCGACAGGTCGACCCCGTGGGGGAGCGTCGCGGCGACCCCCGGAAAGAACGCCGCGGCCTCTGGCGATGTGGCGATCACCGCGTCCATGCGGCCGATCAGCCAGCGCGGAAAGGCCGAATGTCGGTGCTTGGCCGCGGAGGTGAAGACCGTGCGGATCGGCAGGCGCAGCACGTCGCGCGCCCAGATGGCCGAGATCATCTCGGGGTCGCGCCGGACGTGCCAGATCGCGTGGCTGCGCCCCTTGGACGGCGCGCGCGACAGACGCCGCGCCCGTGCCGGCGTCAGCGGCGGGGGCAGCCCGTCGAGCGGGTGTCCGACGAGCGCGAGGTCGTAGCGGTCGGCGTGCCATCGCGCCATGCGCTCGGCGGTGGCCGAGACGCCGGTATAGCGCGGGTTGTAATTGGCGACGAACAGCTCCGGCATGGCGGGGATGTGGCGCGCCCGCCGCGTCTTGTCGAGGGGCACGGGCCCGAAAGGCCCGATCCGGCGCGTCGTCGGGGCAGCTCTCATGGCCGGAACGAAGGTGGCCGGGAACGCCTGCCCGGGCATGGCCGCGGGAGCGTGGACGCGGACGGGATCGACATCGGCGGGCGTCCCCCCCGGTGCATCGCGGATCGGCGATCCCCTGGTCTGCAATGCGTCCCCTGCGGCCGTCCTGCCGCTCAGTTCAATCGGGAGGAGATCACGCCGGTCGCGAAGCCACCCATGCGCAGCTCACCGAAGAGCCGCTGATACTCGATCTTAGGACAGCGGTTCATCACCACCTCCACGCCGCGAGCGCGTGCCCGGTCGGCCGCCGCCTCGTCCGCGACGCCGATCTGCATCCA
The DNA here is from genome assembly GCF_000743715.1 of Palleronia rufa. GTDB lineage: Bacteria > Pseudomonadota > Alphaproteobacteria > Rhodobacterales > Rhodobacteraceae > Palleronia > Palleronia rufa. Next base: position 77,849 of record NZ_JQEY01000001.1, on the reverse strand, counting down.
GACGACGCTGAGCGAGGGCATGACCTCTAGCGCCTCGTCGACGATCGGGCCCACCACCTCCGATCGGCGGAAGATGTCGAGCATCTCGACGTCGTCGGGGAGGTCGGCCAGACCTGCCGATACCTCCCGCCCGAACAGCATCTGCCCGGCGATGCCGGGGTTCACGGGATGGACGCGAAAGCCCTTGAGCGACAGATACCGCGCGACGTAGTGGCTGGGCCGAACCGGATTGGCCGACACGCCGAGACAGGCGACGGTCCGGACGGAGGTGAGGATACGGCGGAAATCTGCGTCTGTCATGGTCCGATGATCCGTCCTGCCCCCCTGCGGCGCAACGAAAAAACGGGGGCGCAACGAAAAAGCGCCCGGACGGTGATCCGGGCGCGAGTGTGGAACGAGGGACAGTGATGACGCGTCGGGTGTTCCGGCCCGACGCCTGACACTGAAGCTGGTATGCAACGGTCGCGCGGAAAAGAGCGTATCGCGGTTTCGTGAAGCGTCAGGAGGCGGCGAGAGCGTAGAGCGCCACCGCCGCCGCGTTCGACACGTTGAGCGATCCGAAGCCGCCCGCCGCCCCGATTCGCACTAGCTGGTCGCAGGTCTCGCGCGTGCGGGCGCGCAGGCCCGGCCCCTCGGCGCCCAGGACCAGGCAGACCGGACGACCCGCAGCCCGGCGCGCCGCGGCGCCGATCTCCACCTCGGCCGCGCCGTCGAGCCCCAGACAGACATAGCCCATCGCCTGCAGAGCCCGCAGCGTGTCGGACAGGTTGCCGACCCTGAGATAGGGCTGCCTTTCCAGCGCGCCGGACGCGGTCTTGGCCAGGGCGCCGGTTTCCGGGCAGGCCCCGCGCGCGGGCGCGATCACCGCACGGGCGCCGAACACCTCTGCCGAGCGCAGCACGGCGCCCACGTTGTGCGGGTCGGTCACCCGGTCCAGCGCCACGATCGGCCCGGTGCCGTCGACGGCGATCCGGTCGAGCGGCCCCCAGTCCAGCGCGCGCACCTCCAGCGCCGCGCCCTGGTGGACCGATCCGGGGTCGAGCGGTGCCGGAAACCTGCGCGGATCGGCCTCTTCGGGCGCGATGCCGGCGGCCGTCACATGGTCGCCCAGCCGGTCGAGCGCGTTCTTCGTCACCACCAGACGCAGCTTCTCGCGCCGCGGGTTCGCCAGCGCGTCGCGCACCGCGTGCAGTCCGAAGAGCCATACCGTCTCACGCCCCGCATCGCGGCGGGCCTGCTCCTTCTCGACCACCCATTTCGGTTTCTTCACCATGGTTGCCGACCTGCGCCGGAGCGCGGCCGGGATCAAGCGATTTCGCCTTGACGCGTTCCCGGCCCGGCGATAGCTGACCACCCCAGTGGGCGACAGGCCGCAAGGTGTGGCAGGGGACTGTAACTCCCTCGCGGAGACGCACGCCTGGTTCGATTCCAGGGTCGCCCACCATCCCGCACTTCGGGGTTGAAAAATCCGCTAACACCTTGAACGGAAAGGTGATTTCAGCGGTTCGATAACCATTTTCACGGCTATATCGCAGGGGCTCCGCAAAGGCTAAACGCAGCACTGTTTGACGCAGTGCGAAGCTGCCTTTTTGGTAAATATTCCAAGGGTTTGACAAGAACTTCAGGGCTGGTTCGATAAATTCGTCCAGGTGCCCCTTCGGCGCGCCTGCTTTTTCGAGCTGATCGGCCAGACGCAGCTTCTCGCGCTCCAGCTTCTCGATCTTCGTCTCATAGGCCCGGATCACAGATGCGCTGGAGGCATCCACAAGGCGATCCAGCAGCGAGTCGATCTGCTTTTCGACGCCCTTGACCTGGATTGAGAGCGCCTGACGCGCATTTTCAGCCTCAGAGAGGCGCACAGCCCAAATCTCGGTGAACATCGCCTTGGCCATTGCAAAGAGCTGGCTGACAGGCTGGAGGCTCCGCAGGATGGCTTCCGCGCCGTCCTCAATCTTGCCTCGCGCAATTGACTTGCGCTTGGAGGCGCAGCGCGGCGTGTCGCAGAGATAATACGGGTAGTGCTTGTTGCGGCCCTTCGACCAGCACGAGGTCATGGCTTCTCCGCAATCATCACAGAGCACAAAGCCCCGAAGCGGGAAATCTTCGTTGATGTCTTTGCGCGCAGGTGCATAGGTCTGGCCGTTCAGCACGCCCTGAATGCGCTCGAAGGTCTCGAAGCTGATCAGGGGCTCATGATGGCCTTTGCGCAGTGTGACGCCCCAATCCGGCGCGTCCACGCAGCCCGCGTAGACGGCGCGCTGGAGCATGTCCTTGACCTTGGTCGGATGGACGTAGCCCGAGGCTCCGCTCTTCGGGAAGTCCGGCTGACGCTCCAGGAAGCGCTTTACCTCGACTTGAGAGCGAAAACGACCGCTCGCAAAGCCCTGCAAGGCTTCGGCGATGATGGAGGCCACCGGCTCATCCCGCACGAGCAACTTGCCGTGTTCTTTCGTTTTTTCATAGCGATAGCCCACAGGCGGATGAAAGACGTAATAACCTTTCTCCACGCGGGCTGTCATCTTTTGGATCACCTGACGGCGGTTTTGTTCGCGCTCCAGATGGCCTTGCGCGGCCATGATGGCTTCTACGAACTCGCCTTCGGGGCTGTCATCGAAGTTGAAGTTGAGACATTTCGGCGTTGCGCCATGCTTGGCCAACTCGCGCCGCAGCTTCCAGTGGAAATCACGGTCGCGGGCAAAGCGCTTCAGATCATCAAAGATGATCACATATCGCTTCCCGGCTTGGGCTTCCAAATACGCCAGCATGGCCCGCATACCGGGGCGGCGCATAAAATCACCGCCTCCGGTATGATCATCAGGAAACATCGCCTCAACCACATAGCCATGATTTTCGGCGTATTGGCGGCAGCGATGCTCCTGACTTTCCAGGCCATGTCCATCCGTCTTTTGTTTTTTATCGGAGACGCGGCAATAAATTAGCGCCGCAATATCAGCCTCCTGGACTTTCATGGGTTTATTCATGTTTACTCCTTTATTCTTCTTGGGCGGGCCGCGAATGTCCATCGCGGCTAGCCGAATTGAATGCATCATGCATCTTCGTATGTGTGGCTTGGTCTCCATTAGAATCCCCTTTCGCTTGCTCATCAAGCGTTTCGTTGACTTGTCCACAGGCTTCTTGGATCGGGTGGATACCAAATCCAAGGTCCACGAAGGCCATCATGATCGACCAAAGGGCGCGGATGATTTCTTCTTTCTGATCATCGCTGAGCGCCGGATCATCCAAGTATTTCTGATACTTATCAACATCGACCTCAATGCACCGCTTGGTGCTAGTCTCACCCGTCAGGCGTAGCGCGGGGCTCGCAAGCGGGCTGTCATCAAAGCTATCATCAGGCATAGCAACACCATCCTTTCCCGCGCGCGGCAAAACCATGCGCGAAAGTTCATCCGCACAATGCGGATCAGTGTTCCGTCCATTTCCCTTGAAGTGTGCTTTGCTCTGAGCAGGCAAAGCGGTATGTTCTAGTTTCATTTTACCATCCTTTTGTTGTGCGGCGCAAATTTCTGCGGGTTTTGAGAAGTTTCGTTCGATCATGGTCATGGTTCGGTTCTCCTTATTGCTGATTTTGATTTCAGGATTTCGGACGATAGCCGTCGATAAACGACCTTTGCCCATTCGCGTATTGAGGAAGATGCGCGTGGCTTTCGGCCACGGGCTCGGTGATCACGCGCGCGCTTGTCTTCGTTCCGAAGCGCCGACCGAGGCCCACCTTGGTAAGATCGCGGTCAAAATACGGGTTCGGTCCGTAGAGGCCTCGATATTCGCTCCGCGCGTAGTACGGCACTTTCTCCGCCAAGAAGGGTGGGATGCCGTAGCCCGAGGCCATAACAAGCGCCTGAGAGTGCGGCATGCCTAGGATTTCATCCGGCGTTCGGAGAGGCCGCGCCTGCTTGCGCTGGTGTCCGCGCTCGTATGAGAGCGCCTTCATCGAAAGCCCGGTGCGAATGCCATTTCCGCCTTTGCCGAAGAGCGCATCATGCATGGCTTCGCGCATGGCGCGGCCCGCGCGCTGTTGGGTAAGGTGGTCATCCAGATTGAGTGTCTGGTTGCCGAGCTTCTGGGAGAGATGGCGGGCCGTCTCCAGATCGGAAATGCCGCCGCCCAGATAGACTTTTAGATCGGCGCTGGCTGAGAGCGTCATCGCTCCAGTTGGGCCCAGGTTGTTTCGGATTTGGCCGATATCCTGGTAGACGCAGACCGGACACAGACCAAAGCCCCGCCCAATCGAGTAGAACTCGGCAATTTCCGGGAAGCGCCCGAGCTGGGCAGCTTCATCGATCACCAGATTCAGCGTTGGCGCGTCGGGCCGGGCTTGCTTCAGGGTCCGCAGCGTCGAGAAGAACTGCCGAATGAGCGCCGCGTTCTGCACCGTCATCTCCGGCGGCATCACGAAGAAGACGAAGACCGGATCGGCGTTGTCTTCGCAGAGCACATCCAGGGTAAAATCGGCATGTTCACTTGCCACCAACGCTGATTGCAGGCGCGGATCGTTCATGAAGGCGAGCCCGTTGGTGATCTCGCTCATCACCGAGTCGAAGGTCCGGCGCGAATCCTCGGCCATCTCCATCATCTCGGCATACGCAATAGTCAGATCAGGTTCGCCGAGCGCGGCCATGATCTCTGCCGTTTCGGCGAAGCCCTCCGGCGAGACGCGGATCATGCCCACCAGGTCATAGAGGGATGTCGGGGAGACTCCGCCATCCATGTGTACGAGGCCCCGCATCAGCGGATCGAGCCAGTTCTGGGCCTTTTGCTCGAAGAACTTGGCATCCCCGCCGCCGCTTTCGGGTAGCAGCGTGCGCGCCGCCCGGCGGCAATCAGCAACGAGGCGCGGGCTGGTCGGGGTGAGATGGCTCAGGATGGAAAGCGTCTGCCCCTGCGCCCCGTGGGTGAAGTACGGATTGATCTCGTACACGCGTGCCTTGATGTGCGCGAAGTACGGCTCCAGCACGGCCCGCAGCTCGCGCTTAGGATCAAAGATCGCATAGCGCGCAGGCTCACCACCGCGCCCAGGCGCATCCATGAGATGGGCGAGCACGCTTGTGAACTTGCCCGAGCCCGCGCCGCCAATCAGGAGCATGCCCGCATTCTTCGCATGGAAGAGCTTGCGTCCCTGGTGGAAGGCGAAGGGCACGCCGCCATGAGACCGGAAGGCGCGGGAGATTTCTAGGGGCTCCGCAAATCGCGCCGAGCCATAGGGGTATCGTTCCTCAAAGTGCATGAGGGTTCCTTTCTTGGTTTGATTGTTGTGGAAGGTTTGAGGGTGATGGCCACCGCTAAGATGAAGCGGCCATCACGGAGGGGCTCACCAGTTGTTGGCGATGAAGGCCACCAGGCCGATCCCGAGGATCACAAGCGTGCCTTTGGCGAAGATATCGGCGATGGCCGCGCCAAGGGATTCGAGCGGTCCTTTTGGTTTCCGGGTATGGTTCATTGTTCGTCCTCTCCTTTGTTTGGACCTGTCGCGGTTTGATGCCGCTCCTTTGATAGCATTTACTGCAACAAAGGAGACGAACTATGGGATTGAAACGGACGGACGAATTCCGCCAGGATGCGGTGCGTATTGCGCTGACCAGCGGGCTGACGCGCAAGCAGGTGGCTGATGATCTGGGCGTTGGAATGTCGACGCTGAACAAATGGATCACAGCGCATCGAGACACGAACGTGGTTTCACAAGAGGATTTGGACCTCGCCAAAGAGAATGAGCGGCTTCGACGTGAGATCCGGCTTCTCAGGGAGGAGAGGGAAATCCTAAAAAAGGCCACCCAGTTCTTCGCGGGCCTAAATGTCAGATCCCGCTTGATTGTATGGCCGCTTTTTGAAGAGCCTTGGCTTTTGGCGATGCCAGTCCTTGAGGGCGTCGATAGGCGTTCTGCCCTTCAGGACGGATTGCGGGAGCTGGCCGTTGTAGAGGCGGACATAGCGCAGGATCGTCTGCTCAAGGTCCTCGCCTGATCGGAAGCGATGACTCTGCAGGACGTCCTCGATCCGCCCGTTGAAGCGCTCCACCATGCCGTTGGTTTGCGGCCGCATCGGTGGTGCGAGGCGATGCTCGATCCCGAGGTCGGCACAGAGGCGGTCGAACTCGTGGTTGCCCGTGGCCGCGCGCTTGCGCAGGCCGAACAGCCGGTCGGTGAACTCCTTGCCGTTGTCGGTGAGAACACGTGTGATCTTCATCGGCGCGGCGCGCTCCAGGTCACGCAGGAAGCGGCGCGCGTTGGCGGCCGTCTTCGCTGGGTAGATGCGGACGAAGACCCATCGGGTCGCACGGTCAATCGCCACGAAGAGGTAGCGTCGCCGCTGCTCGTCCGGCATCTGCGGCAGGTATTTCACGTCGACATGCAGATAGCCGGGCTCATAGGCCCTGAAAGGCTTGTGCGCAGGCTTCGGCGCCTTTGGTGTGAGGTCGCGGAGCTTGCTCACCCCATGTCGCCGCAAACAGCGATCCAGCCCGGAGCGCGAGACGTTCGGGTTCAGGAACTCGCGAACGACGGACAGCAGGTCGTCGAGCGGCAACAGCAGAGCCTTCCGCAACGCTACGGCAACCGCCTCCTGGGCAGGGGTCAGCGTCGTCTGCAGCCTGTGCGCGGTGTGGCTGTGGTCGTGAACGCCATCCCGCTTGCGCCACTTCCAGACCGTCTGTTCGGAGATGCTGTAGCGCTCCGCAACCATCCACGCCGGCTCATCGCTCGCCTGCATCGCAGCTCTGATCCTGGGTGTCGTCGTCGCCTGCTTGTGAAGAGAGATCAGCATGATCGTCCCCCATCCCGAACCTCACGCAGAAACGACCTTGCCATGAAGAGCGCAGACCGGCGAGAGTCTATGTGATCGTCCGGGACTGAACAGTTAGGGTTGCATGGCGCGGTCCTCGAACGCCATGGGGCTGAGATAGCCCAATTTCGAGTGGCGTCGTCTCGGATTATAGAAGCGCTCAATGTAGTCGAAGATATCCGCGCGTGCTGCGTTGCGGGTGCGGTAGACCTTCCTGGCCGTCCGCTCGCTCTTCAGCGATGAGAAGAAGCTCTCCATCGCCGAGGTGTCCCAGACATTGCCCGCCCGGCTCATGGAGCAGGTGATGCCGTTGTCGAGCAGCAGGCGTTGGAACTGCTCGCTGGTATATTGCGATCCCTGGTTGGAATGGTGGAGCAGAGCGTCGGCCTTGCCGCGCCGCCAAACCGCCATCATCAGGGCATCCATGACCAGCGTGGCGTCCCGGTCCGCCTTCATCGACCAGCCGACGACGCGCCGGGAGAAGAGGTCCAGCACGACCGAGACATAGAGCCAGCCCTCTGCGGTCCAGATGTAGGTGAAGTCGGCCAGCCATTTCTGGTTCGGCCGGTCGGCTTGGAAGTCGCGGTCGAGGATGTTGCCGGCGATGACCGAGCGTTCGCCATCATCCTTCGGATTCCCGCGCCGCTTTGGTCGCGCTCTCATAGCGTTCTGCCGCATGAGGCGCTCGATCCGGTGCAGCCCGCAGGCCAACCCTTCCTCGAGCACGTCGCGCCAGACCCGACGTGCGCCATAGGTGCGGTCGCTGGCCTTGAAGCTCTTGTCGATCTCCAAGACGAGCTTCGCATCGTAGATCGCCCGGGCGCTGATCGGTCGCTTGAGCCAGGCGTGGAAGCCAGACCGAGAGACGCCCAGCACCGCGCACATCCAGCTGACGGGCCAGATATGCCGGTGCTTCGCAACGAACGCGAACGTCATGTCGCTTCCCGCGCGAAGAAGGCCGCGGCCTTTTTTAGGATGTCACGCTCCGCCCTGAGCTTGGCGACCTCTTTCTTCAGGGCCGCGATCTCGGCCAGCTCGGCGCGCTGCTGGCCATTGCCGGGGAAGGCACTGGCAGACGCCACCGTCGCTTCACGCATCCACCGCCGCAGAACACTCTCCGCCAGGTCCAGATCTCGGCACGCCTGGGCCACCGTCACGCCCCGCTCGGTCACCAGCTTCACCGCCTCGATTTTGAATTCGCGGCTGAACTTCCGTCTCGTCATATCCAATCTCCAGTTCCATGGTCACGATCTTATCTTCGTGTCCACGAAACCGGCAGCAGGCCACGCCAAGCTTTCGGCCCTGTGCCTGCGGGCGCTGCAACTCATGCAACAGGATGAAACTATCCAAGTCAGGATTGCACCCGACGCCGACGCACTACTTGAAGACTTCCGGGTAGCAATCCGCACGGCGCTTAAGGATGCACGCGACGAAGTTTCCCGCCACCTGTGGAGCCGGTCGCACTTGCGGGCCGTCAAGCTGGCGTCCCTTGCCGCCGTCGGCGTCGATATGGAAGTGCCCACAATCACCCGCGACATAGCACTGTGGGCAATCCAAGTAGAGAAAATGGCGACCAACGGTGTATCGGCACGCTTTGACCGGGGCGACGCAGGCGGGTCCGAAAACAACGAAGCGAAGCAAGAGCGCGAACTTAAGGCGGCAATCAAACGGTATCTGACAACCGATTACGACGCGCTAAAGAACACTGCCCGGAGGCTCTGTTACACAAAGCTTTTAATACCCGAGATTCCCCTTTCCCCGGACGGATTCATCCCACGGCCTCTGTGACAGGGATGCCAAGGGCGGTGTAGCCGTTCATGACGGCGATGCGGACCTGGACTTCCGCGACTTGTCGGTCGAAGTCCCGCGCCATGAGGCGCTGCCCCAGCAATTTAACGCAGTGCATCTTGGTTTCGACGCGGCTTCGGCGGTGGTATCCGCTCCAGTTTCGCCAGATCGCGCGACCGAGATATTTCGAAGCTCGCAGGGCCTCGTTTCTGGCCACGGCACCCGCAGTGACGGTCTTCCACGGCTTGGCGTTCTTGCGGGGTGGGATGACGGCATTCGCCCCGCGGTCAGCGATGGCGTCGTGGCATTTGCGGGTATCATAGGCACCGTCTGCAGTGACGCTGCCGATCGCCTCGTCCGCCGGAATCTGGTTGAGCAGATCGGGCATCACCGGCGCATCACCGATGTGGCTTCCGGTAATCTCGAGCGCCCGAACCTCCAGCGTTTGGTCGTCGATCCCAAGATGGATCTTGCGCCAAACCCGCCGCTTGGGCCCACCATGCTTGCGTGCGTTCCACTCGCCTTCACCCTCGACCTTGATGCCCGTGCTATCGATCAGGAGATGCACTGGGCCGTTGGAGCCACGATACGGGATGTTCACGGCCAGCGTTTTCTGGCGGCGCGATAGCGTGCTGAAGTCGGGCACCGCCCAGTTCAAACCGATCAGACGCAACAGGCTCTCGACGAACCCGGTCGTCTGGCGCAACGCCATGCCAAACAGAACCTTCATCGTCAGGCATGTCTGGATGGCGGTATCGCTGTAGGTTGGCTGTCGGCCGCGTTTGCCGGTCGGCGCAGCATCCCAGATCATCTCTGGGTCAAACCAGATCGTCAGCGAGCCACGGCGCTTGAGCGCTTCATTATAGGCCGGCCAGTTCTTGGTCTTGTAGGTTGGCGGTGTGGGTCTGCTCATGTCGTCCAGCTACCACGCTGGACTCACGACATGAATCCCTCACCGGGTTTGTGCAACAGAGCCGCATCGCGACCTGATCGCCTATGGTGAAATCCTCGGCCGCCAGGCCGGACAGGGGCCGATCGAACCGAAGAAGCTGATTGTTCCCATGCTGGAGCGATTCATCGCGACGGATCGTGGCTTCGCCAAGGCGCGACGATTGCTTCCGAAAGGTGAGGTGGCGAAAGAAAGACCATGATGCACGGCTCCGGCTCCCATAAGAACAGATCTGTTGCAGCCGGACAGCGTGACTATCGGTCTGGTGATGGATGGTGGCGATTGGTTATTTATTTCAATTGGTTGCTCGGCATCGTGTGCATCTCATGTTCATGTTTCGATCGCGTGATTTCGCGCTGTGGCGCGGGCATTTCGGTTCGGCGGCAGAGACGGGTTAAGGCGCGGCCACACGGTGTGCAACGGGGAGGAGCAATAGATGACAGCTCGTTGGTTAGGGCCGCATTTCCTGCTGAAGGCAGCCGTTCGATGTTTTGGTTAACCAAGGCTGCGATGTGAACGGAGCGGGACTGTGCTGCCGCAACACTCAACGTCGCAACCACTTTGCTCGTGGTCAGGACGTCCGCGCAGAGCACGGTAACCGCGTGGTAGCCCATTCGATAATCGCGAAGCGATCAGCGCGCGTCTCGGGTAAAGCGCATTGAACGCCGCGTCCAGGTTCGCGCTCCGGGAAGCGTCTCGGCGAGGGACACAATGGGCCAGAAGCCGGCCGCGCTCAGGTCGCGGATAGCCTTCGGTCGTGTGAGAGAGCCGTCTTGAATAAGTAAGCGCCGCAACTGGTGCTGGCCCCGGTCAGCAGCACCGGAAACCAAGCGGCGTTTCCTGGCCGGTTTAAGACCCGGAAATGGCGTGACTTGGCTTTGTTGCGCAAAGACTGGGTGAGGGATTCATCTCGTGAATCCAGCGTGGTAGCTGTCCTGCATGAGCAGACCGATCCCGCCGAGCTACAAGACAAAGAACTGGCCGGCCTACAACGAAGCGCTGAAGCAGCGTGGTTCCCTGACGATCTGGTTCGATCCGGACATGGTCTGGGTGCCGCCGCCGACCGGCAAGCGAGGCCGGCAGCCGTTATATAGCGACGCCGCGATCCAGGCATGCCTGACGATGAAAGTCCTTTTCGGCATGGCGCTCCGACAGACGACCGGGTTCATTGAAAGCCTCCTGCGCCTGGTCGGCCTCGACTGGGCGGTGCCCGACTTCAGCACACTGAGCCGGCGCCAGAAGRCCTTGTCCGTGACTATTCCCTACCGCGGCTCAGATGGGCCGCTGAACCTGTTGATCGACAGCACCGGCATCAAGGCAGAGGGTGAAGGCGAGTGGAACGCCCGCAAGCATGGCGGCGCGAAACGCCGTCTATGGCGCAAGATCCACATCGGCGTCGAYGAACRSACGCTGGAGATCCGAGCCATCGAGATCACCGGAAGCAACGTCGGGGACGCGCCCATGCTGCCCGAGTTGCTCAACCAGATCCCCGCCGGCGTGGAGATCGGATCGATCACCGCTGACGGAGCCTACGATACGCGCAAGTGCCATGACGCCGTCGCCGACCGCGGCGCCCATGCCGTCATACCGCCGCGCAAGAATGCCAAGCCGTGGAAGCCATCAACCCCAGCCGCCATTGCCCGGAACGAGGCTCTGCGCGCATCGAGATACCTCGGCCGCGCCATCTGGCGAAAATGGAGCGGATACCACCGCCGGAGCCGCGCCGAGACGAAGATGCATTGCGTGAAGCTACTGGGGCAGAGCCTCCTGGCGCGCGACTTCGATCGCCAGGTCGCCGAACTTCAGATCCGCGCCGCCGTGCTGAACGGCTACACCGCGCTCGGCATACCCATCACAGAGCCTGCGGGATAAGTGCGTCCGGGGAAAGGGGAAGTCCGGGATTTACGGTCTTTGCGCAACAAAGCCCCGCCGACCCCGCTTCGCCCCGCCGTGTGGCGTTCAATCGGAGCGCGGCATGAGGCAAGGTCGCAGAATGTCCGCCTTCGCCAACAATCGCCGCCGCGCCCGGAACCGGTCGACCAAGATCGATTTGTATGATTATTGCCGCTTGCCGGAACCGAAGCCGCGCGGCCGTCCCGTCGCGGACGATCTTTCCGACTGGCGCGTCATCGACGACTGGCCGGACGAGGTGCCGATGACGCCCGACGAGGTCGACGTCTTCGAGGCCTGGTTCGGCGATATTCTCGAAGAGCTGTTCGCGCCGGAAGACTCGGTTCGCGATTGACTTTGTTATCACCCAGAGATAACATAACATGCCGAGGAAGACGCGCGATCCAAGCCTCCACGCTTTGCTCGATTTCGACGGTCAGGTCCTGGTAGTCGATCCGGACGGTGGGCACTGGGAGAAGTTCGCGGTCACGCAAGTGCCGGTCAGCCCAGAGAAGCCGCATGGGCTACGCGCTGACGCTGCAAGGGTCTGACGGCGCGCGTATCGCCGGCTTCGACAATGACCACTCGGTGGGAAGGCGGAAGCGCGGCGAACCGCAGGATCACCGGCACCAGCTGCGGACCGTGCGTCCCTGTGACTACCAGGATGCGGCGACGTTGCTCGCCGATTTCTGGATGCTGGTTGATGCGGTGCTGAAGGAACGCGGAGTGTTGAAATGACCACGCTGAAAGTCGGTATCGCTGATTGCGAGGCGATGAAGGAACGGACGATGCGGATCGCCCGCGGCGAGGAACGCCAGAGCCCGCACGATCCGAAGGTCTGGTTTACCTCGACGGAATCCTTCGCCCAGGTCCTGTCGGCCGGCAACCGAGAGCTGCTGCGCACCATCGCCGAGCGCGAACCGGCGTCGCTTGACGAGCTCGCGCAAGTGACCGGTCGCGCCAAGTCGAACCTGTCTCGCACGCTCAAGAAGATGACGCACTACGGCTTGATCGAGATGCAGCCCGGAGACGGGCGGCGCCTCAGGCCGAAAGTCGTCTATGACCGCGTCTCGCTCGACTTGCCGCTCATCGAACCGGCTGAACAAAAGGCCGCGGGAGGGCGATCGTGAATGCGCCACAGCCTGCCGTGAAGCTTCGCGCGGCGCTCTATCTGCGTGTCTCGACGGCGCGACAGGCCGAGCACGACGTCTCGATCCCTGATCAGCGCCGGCAGGGGGAAGCCTATTGCACCGCCCGGGGATACGAGCTGGTCGAGACCTATGTCGAGCCGGGGGCGTCGGCGGCGAACGACAAGCGTCCCGAATTCCAGCGGATGATGGAGGCCGGCACGGCGAAGCCCGCCGCCTTCGATGTCGTGGTCGTGCACTCGTTCAGCCGCTTCTTCCGCGACCATTTCGAGCTCGAGTTCTACGTCCGCAAGCTGGCCAAGAACGGCGTCAAGCTCGTCTCCATGACGCAGGAGCTCGGCGACAATCCGATGCACGTGATGATGCGCCAGATCATGTCGCTCTTCGACGAGTACCAATCGAAGGAGAACGCAAAGCACACGCTCCGGGCGTTGAAGGAGAACGCCCGCCAGGGCTTCTGGAACGGCTCGCTGCCGCCGGTCGGCTACCGCGTCGTCGACGCGGAGAAGCGGGGGCAGAAGATGAAGAAGGTGCTGGAGATCGATCCGCTCCACGCCGACACGATCCGCCTGATGTTCAAGCTGGCGCTGGAGGGCGACGGCACGAGGGGCCGCATGGGCGTCAAGTCGATCGCCAAATATCTCAACGAGCGCAATCGCTACACCCGCACCGGCGGACGCTGGGGCGTCGGCACGGTCCACCGGATCCTGACGCGGCGGACCTATATCGGCGAGCACCAATGGGGGAAGAGCTACAGGGACGGAACGTCGAAGGCCAATGCTGAGGTGATCACCGTCTCCGTGCCGCCGCTGATCGACCGCGAGACCTTCGACGCGGTCCAGGACCTCCTGAAGACGCGAAGCCCGATGGTCACGCCGGGCCGAACCGTCAGCGGGCCGACCCTGCTGACCGGCATCTGTTTCTGCGCCGAGTGCGGCGGCGCGATGACGCTGCGCACGTCCGGCAAAGCCAAACACTATCGCTACTACACCTGCTCGAGCGCGGCCCGTCAGGGCAAGACCGGCTGCAAGGGCCGGACGATTCCGATGGATAGGCTCGATCATCTGGTCGCGGAACGTCTGGAGAAGCGGCTACTCAAGCCCGAGCGTCTGCGCGATCTGCTCGCCATCCATCTCGACCGGCGCGAGGAGCGCGACGAACGCAGGCGCGCGCATGCCTCGGAGCTGACCAATCGCGCCGCGGCGGCCGCGGGCCGATTAAAGCGCCTTTACGACGCGATCGAGACCGGTGTCGCCGACATTGCCGATCCGTCGCTCAAGACACGCATCGAGGAACTGAAGGCGACCCGCGATCAGGCGCGCATCGACGCCGAACGGGCAAGGACCGCGATCGAGAGCGCCGGGCAGTCCATCACGCCAGAGCAGATAGGCAAGTTCGCGACTGTCGCCCGCCGCCGGATGCGTGGAAAAGACGGCGGATTTCGGCGCGACCATCTGCGGGCTTTGGCACAGCGGGTCGAGGTCGCCGATCGGGAAGTGCGTATCGTGGGCTCGAAAAACGAGCTGCTTCGGGCCCTGGCGACTTCGAATGGCGTACAATCGGCGGCGAACAGCGTTCGCATTTATATTCCAGGGTGGCGGAGAGGAAGGGATTCGAACCCTCGAGACGGTTCCCCGCCTACACACTTTCCAGGCGTGCGCCTTCGACCACTCGGCCACCTCTCCGCTGGCGGGTCTAGCCTGTGGTCGTAGGAAGTTTCAAGGGGGCAGTACGTCCGGAACAGCACAGTGGACAGAGGATCGCGGGATGGGTCGGACCGCTTGCCAAAATATGCGGAACGTACGCCTGCGGACAGCAGCTGGTCCGAACACCGGCGGTGAAAATGAGACTTCGATACGCGTCCGCGCGCGGGGCCGCCCGACCGAAGAGGCGGGTGTGACCATTCGAAAAGAGCTATGACGCGGTCGCGGGATCTACTCAGGAAAGGATGGGCCCCGGGCGGCCGCCATTGGGCTTGGCGGTCCCGTTGGCGCCCGGAAACCGGTCGTCGCAGTCAGGCGGGCGAAGACGCAGCGCGCCCGAAAATCGCAGCACCCTGGCAGGGCAGGCGCAGCCAGTCGCGGCATGGACGCAGCGGCGGGACCCGTTGCGACAGCAGCGCCCCAGCTGTTTGACGGTGTGATCCCTTCTTTGGAACGGAAGGAAGCGCTATTGGACAATGTCACGGCTGTGCCACGACGACGTTGGCCGTCAGAGCTGCAAGACAGCGATCGCAAGCTTCGCTTTCGCAGCTGAGCGTGGAGTTGGGGATCGATCCAGCGACCGCCGCCAAGTGGCGGAAGCTGGCGACGGTGGAGGATCCGACTGAGGTGGCGCCCGGTTCCCGGACAGGTTGGCGGCGCTGCCAGGCTTGCCGGTTGATCGTGCCGCCTTCAGACCGGGGCCCTGGTGGGCCTTTATCGGTCCGCCGAGCGCGGAGTGTGGGCGCTCGGTGTTGTGAACGTCGATCCACCTGCCGATGTCCGCCCGTGCCGCGGACCCTGTTTCGAAGGCGCGCAGGCAGACGCAGTCGTGTTTCGGGGACCGCCATGGCCGCTCGATCGTGACGTTGTCCATCCGGAGCGCGGCCGTCCACCCAGACCTTCACCGCCGCATCCGGCAGGGCTTGCGTGAACCGCGGGCTGGTGAATTGGCTGCCCTGGTCCGTGTCGAATCCGGTCGCCCGGAGCCGAAGAGCCCCGGAAGAGCATCGTCCGGTGCCTCGATGCGAAACTCGGCGTCCATGGCGTTCGACAGCCGCCATGCCGGCACCCGGCGTGTCGCCCGGTCCACGATCGCGACCGCCGCATCGGAATGCAGGCGATATCCGCGCACCAGGCTTGGTTTGGCCGGTCGATCGGCAGACCCCGGAGCAGAGACGGATACTTGCGGTGCTCCGGGTGAGGCACAGTCGTGCGCGGCCGCCGGTGGACGGCCCGCGGATCCATCCGGGCCATCGGCCGCCGGACCGCAGTGGCCCTGGTTGCGCAGGTGCCTCGCCATCCGGCGGCTGCCGTGGAACGGCGTCTCCATGAACCGCGCGTCGATCGGCTTCGTCAGCGCCAGGTTCAGCGGGCTCTCGCCCTTGCCCGGGCGACCGGCTGATGCCGATCAGGGCGCATTGTCGGGGGATCGACAATGCCGGGTGGGGGGCGGCGATCGTCTCAGGCCTCCCGGGCCGCGCTCACCGACCGGAGGCTTTGGCCGGAAAATCGCGGTCTCCCCCAAGCTGGCCGATCCTGGCGTGCAGCTTCTCGATCTCGCCCTCCTTCCCGACGGCCTTCGCCTCGGCCTTGCCCGGAAAAATCCCCGACATGCCCGCGAGCGCCTGCCGCTTCGAGGTGTCGATCGGAGCCCGATGCACGCCGCGCTTCGCCACCGGCCCGGCCACCGTCATCTCACCACGGATCGGCTCGAGCGCCACCTTCGCCTCGCACTCGGCACCGCAATTCCTTCGTTTGCCAGCCACGCTATCCGTCCTTGCCACCGTTGGCGGCAAACTTGGCCGGACGACCGGTTTTCGGGGGCCACGTCACCATAAGCGCCCTGGCGGATACCGAACAGGCCGATGTTGCTTGAGATGCCCGGATCCGATCGCGCATCCGCAGGGGGTGCGCGGAACCGCCGGGGCGGTCACCTTGCGTGACGTAGGCGTCTGCATTGCAAGTCTTTTTCCGGAACGCTTGAAGCTCTGGCAGGGCCGCGGTCGGGGTCACCCTCTGGCTGATTGCGCCCACGGCGGTTCCGGCTGGCGGCACTGTCGCCGGGGTGCGGAAACGGAGTTGCGCGATGAGCCGGACGCTCGCGGGGTTCGGCGGTCACGCGGCCCGCCGCGAGCATGGCGATGGCGCGGCGAAGCACGGTGGCCGTGGCGTCGGCTCCCCGCCCGATCGCATCTAGCAGGCGTGCTGAAAGCACCGCCGGCACCGATCGGGCCGGCCTGGATCGACCGGCCCGACGAACGATCCGGCTTCGGTCCAGACCGGGAACGGAAGCTGCGGGCCATGACCCGCGGCGAGCGTGCGAGGACCCTACCGGGTCCGGATCCACGAGGGACTCCCCTGATCGGATGATCCCACCGGCGACGATCAGACTGCGTGCGACGGCCGCCATGTTCGCTGCTGCGTGCGCCAGCCAGTCCCCTCCAGATGCAAGGCGCATTGCGCGGGGCTTGGCGCTATGCGGCCCTCCTTGGCCGGTGGCACACGAAGCGGTCCTTCTCCAGTCGCTTCGGGCGTTGCCATTGGAGCGCCGCCGATCCGAGCGGCAATGGCGACGCACGACCCCTGACCGCCGCGCGGAATCACCGCGATCAGGTCGCCCCGCCGGCCGCGGAAGGCGAACAGATGCCCGGCAGAGGGATCGGGCTTGAGCGCCGCCCCAGCTCGCGCCGTCAGACGCCTACGGCGCGACCACGACGTGAAGGTCCACGGGCGGGATGCTAGAGCGGGATGAAATCAGCCTGAATCGATAGAGGATTCACAGGCCTGCATTTTGGTGATTCACTGTTGCCGACCACAAGATGGAGGGCGAGTAGTGGGTAGAGCACTTTCAATGGACCTTCGAGAGAGGGCAATGGCGCGGCTGTTGGGGGGCGAGAGCGTGCGTCAGGTCGCAGCGGCCCTGGATGTGGCTCCGTCCAGTGTTGTGAAGTGGTCGCAGCGTTTGCGTGCGACCGGGAGTTGCGCTCCGGCAGGGACAGGCGGCCACCCGCCACGCAAGATTGCAGGCGGGCATGAGGCGTGGCTTCTGGAGCGGATAACGGAGCCGTTCACACTGCGCGGACTGGTGGTGGAACTGGCCGAGCGCGGGCTCAAGGTCGACTACCGCACCGTCTGGGCCTTCGTGCGCCGCACGGGCTACTCGTTCAAAAAAAGACCCAACTCGCCGAGGAGCAGAACCGCCCCGACGTGAGCCGCCGCCGTGTGCGCTGGAAGCGGCACCAGGGCCGGATCGACCCCCGTCGTCTCGTGTTCATTGATGAAACCTGGGCCAAGACCAACATGGCCCCGCTGCGCGGCTGGGCTCCCAGAGGTGAACGCCTGATCGGGCGGGCCCCGCATGGTCACTGGCGCACCATGACCTTTATCGCAGCGCTGCGTCATGATCGGATCGACGCGCCCTTTGTTTTGGACGGTCCCGTCAACGGCGAAGCGTTCCGGGCTTATGTCGCGCACGTGCTCGTCCCAACCCTGCGCCCGGGCGATGTGGTGGTTATGGACAATCTGGGCAGCCACAAAGGGCAAGCCGTGCGGCAGGCGATCCGTAACGCGAAAGCGCATCTACTTTTTCTGCCGCCCTACAGCCCCGACCTGAACCCGATTGAACAGGTCTTCTCGAAGCTCAAACACATGCTCCGCAACGCAGCCGAGCGCACAATGGAGGCAACGTGGCGCAGGATCGGGACACTGCTCGACCGCTTCAGCCCACAGGAGTGCGCGAACTACCTCGCCAATACTGGATACGCTTCAAGCTAATCTCATCATGCTCTAGACGAACGCCTTTTCCGGCGTATCGCCACCCGCCGCGAAACGCATACAAACGGTTTCCTTGCCGCTGTCGCCCCGCTTCCGCGCGGATAGGGTTGCGATCACTCCGGTCCGCGTTCTGGCGGGCCTTCACGCGGCGCGCCGCCGGTCAGCCGCAGGGCAGGGGGGCCGTCGGCGATCCGCCCGATCCGGGCCGCGCCGGGCAGGTCCGCCAGCATCGCCGCCGCCGCGTCGGGCGCCACCGCGGCAAGCAGGCCTCCCGCGGTCTGCGGGTCGTAGAGGATCTCGGCCAGCGGCCCCTGCGCCCCCTCCACCCGCACCGCATCGCGGTTGGCGGCGTGGAGCGTCGAGCGCACGCCCGCGCGCAGCAGCCGCGCCGCACCGGGCAGAAGCGGCAGGCGATCCAGCGCGATCTCCGCCGCGACGCCGGAGGACTCGCAGATCCCCATCAGATGCCCGGCCAGACCGAAGCCGGTCACGTCGGTCATGGCGCGCGCGTCGCCCAGGACCCGCGCCGCCGCCCGCTGGGGTGCCGCCATGGCGGCCAGCGCGGCCGCGACCTCCGGCCCGGTGGCGGTCAGCGCCATCTCCGCGGCCAGGACGACGCCGGTGCCCAGCGGCTTGGTCAGGATCAGCGCGTCGCCGGGCCGCGCCCCCGACAGCTGGATCGGGGCGCCGTCCAGAAGGCCGGTGACGGCGAAGCCCAGCTGCATCTCCGGTCCCGTGGCGCTGTGCCCGCCGACGATGGCCGCACCCGTGTCCGCCAGCGCCGCCTCTGCCGCGCGCAGGATCTCGGCAAGGGTGCGCGCCTCCAGACGGGGCGACAGGCGCGGCAGGGTGAGCGAGGAGAGCACGGCCTGCGGACGGGCGCCCATGGCCAGACAATCGCCCAACGCGTGCAGTATGGCGACATGGGCCAGCAGGCCGGGGTCGTGGGTGAAGGCACGCAGCGTGTCCACGGTCAGGACTTGGCCGACGCCGCCGATGCGCAGGATCGCCGCATCGTCGCCCGCGCCGCGCTCCACGTCCCTCCGGACCGCCGGCGCCAGCCCCGACAGGGCCGCCCCCAGCGCCCCGCGCCCGACCTTGGCGCCGCACCCCGCGCAGGGCGCCTGCAACGCGGCGGCATCCAGCCCGTCGGCCCGGGGGACGGGCAGGCGGGGCGCGGGCGGCGCGGGAAGGTCCGACAGCCGCGCCATGAACCGGCGGTCGATCCGGTCCTTCCAGCGCCACAGCCACGGCCCCGACCAGGCCAGGCCGAACTTGTCGGCCACGGCGGATCTGCCGCCCGTGGAGATCAGCTTGAGGTAATCCTTCTGGGGCCGGTAGGGCCGTAGCCGCCCGCCGGAGACCGCCGCGCGCAGATTGTCGTGCAGGACCGGCGCCTGGCGCACGGCGAAGACCCCGGCCTTGGGGCGCGGCGCGTGGGTCAGATGCGCGCAGTCGCCCACGGCGAAGACCGCCGGATCGCCGGTCCGAAGGGTCTCGTCCACGGCCACATAGCCCCGGTGCAGCGGCAGCCCGGTCTCGGCCAGCCAGCCGTGGGGCCGCGCGCCGGCCGCGCCGGTGACGAACCCGGCCGGGATCTCGCGCCCATCGGCCAGCACCACCGCGCGGGCCGTCAGTCGCGCCACCTCCTCGCCCTCGATCAGCGTCACGCCCGTTTCGGCCATCGCCCGCCGCAGCCGGTCCGCGGCGCGGCGGCCCAGTCCCGACAGCGCCCGGTCGCGCTCGATCACCGTCACCGGCCGCCCGCAGGTCCCGTGGCGCATGGCCATCGCCAGTTCCACCCCGGCGACCCCGCCGCCGATCACCGCGATGGGGTCACCCCCATCCCGGACCGCCGCCCAGCGTGCCGCGAACCGGCCCAGCGGCTTGGCGGCGACGCCATGTTCGGAAAAGCCCGGCAGGTCCGGCATCTGCGAATGGATCCCGATGTCGAGCGAGGCCACGTCATAGCCGATCCGCCGCGCCCCGATCAGCCTGTCGTCGATGGCGATTTCCCGCGCCGCCGGGTCCAGCCCCGTGGCCCGTCCCAGGATCAGCCGCGCGCCGGCGAAGCGCGCCAGCCGCACCAGGTCGATCTCCAGCGTGTCGCGGTCGTAATGGCCGGCGACGAAGCCCGGCAGCATCCCGGTGTAGGGCGCCGTCGGGCCGGGATTGATGACCGTCAGCCGCGCGCCCGGCAGCGGATCCATCCCCCAGCGCCGCAGCACCAGCGCATGGGCGTGACCGCCGCCGATCAGCACGATGTCTCGGGTCAGGGGCAGGGAGGGGGTCAGCATGGGCGCTCCGTGTCAGGCCACCGGCTGTAGCGCGGCGCCGCTCAGGGCGCCAGCCACCCGCCCGTGAAACCGTCCCGCCGGTCGTAGACCGCGCGCCGGTGCGCGGTTCCCAGATGCAGCAGGTCGAGCGTTTCCACATGGCCGCGCAGCAGCGCGAACCGGTCGCGCTCCGCCGTCTCCCTGTAGTCCCCGGACCCGGCCATGGGGGTCGAGGGCGGCGGCCGGCCGCCGTAGTTCCGCCGCGCGGATGCGGACAGCGCCTCCCATACCGGATCGATCTCGGCGCCGGTCACGATCCTGACCCGCACCCGGGCGCGGATCTGCAGGGCCATGTCCGGCCACCAGAAGAGCAGGGTGGCGAGCGGACGCGCCGACAGGTCCGCCACCTTGCGCGACGCGCGGTCGGTGTGGATCTCCAGCAGCGCCTTGTCCCGGACGGTGCGGCGGAGCACCACCATCCGCGCCTCCGCCGCGCCGCCCGGCCCGGTGGTCGCCAGCGCGCAGGTGTGCAGCGGATGGCCGGCGTCCCCGGCGCCCGCACTCAGCCCCTCCCAGGCGCGGGACCGCAGCCCCTCCAGCGTCTTGGTCCAGTCACTCATAGCCCGTCATCTCCAGGTATCCGACTCCGGCGTGGCTGCCCTCGATCGTCACCGGACCCTCCCAGTAGGCATAGAGCAGGTCCATCCACGCCTCGCGGTTCACCGCCGCGATCTCCACGTCCAGGCCGCGGTCCGGCAGCGCGATCCGCCAGCGCACCGGCACCGACCGGCCCGCCACCTCGGCCGTCTCCAGCGGCGTCAGCGTCACGCCGCCGTCGGGGATCGGCGTGGGCGAGCCGTCGGCGGCGATCCAGGTGGCGGCGGTGAAGGGCGCGCGCCCCTGCTGGCGAAGCTGCGCCGCCATGACCTTCTCGCCCGTCGCCAGGTGCAGCGACGCCCAGTCCCAGCCCAGCTGCC
The DNA here is from genome assembly GCF_000743715.1 of Palleronia rufa. Lineage (GTDB taxonomy): Bacteria > Pseudomonadota > Alphaproteobacteria > Rhodobacterales > Rhodobacteraceae > Palleronia > Palleronia rufa. The sequence continues at coordinate 56,552 of NZ_JQEY01000001.1, read as the reverse complement.
CCGGCTCCAGCGGCGCAGAGGACCATTCCCGGTCGAGCCAGGCCAGCCCGGTCACCGGCACCTCCCGGTCCGGCAGGATCAACCGCCCCTCGGCGCGGTAGAACGGCTGCGAATAGTAGTGGCTGGCGACGCCGGTGGCGGATTTCAGCGAATAGCCCCGATCTCCCTGAAGGACGAAGGGCCTGTCGGTGGCCAGCGCCAGGTCATAGGCGAAATCGGCCCCGGCGGCCGTCATCGTCACGTCCGACAGCGACGGCCCGTCCAGCGCCCAGTCGTCGATCCGGGCCGAGAACGGCTCTGCCGTCACCCCGGCCTGCCCGGTGCCGCCGCGCGCCATCCGCTCCGCCGACAGGTGCCGGTCCGGCGTGGTCAGCGCGGCGTGGCCCAGCCAGGCCTGCGGAATCGCATCGTCCGTGGACAGCGCCGAGCGGAACAGCGTCCACTGCACCCCGTAGGCCGTGCCGTCCGGTCCGGTCAGGTTGGCGGTGACGTACCACCATTCGATGCGAAAGGCCGGATGGGGCCCGTGATCGGCCGGAAAGCGCAGCCGCGTGTCGCGGGACGGCTGCGCGAAGCCCCCCGCCGCGGGTCCCAGCGGCGCGAAGGTCTGCGCCCGGACCAGCGCCGGGAATGCCAGCGACGGCAGGGCCGACAGGATCAGCGACCGGCGGGTGGGATGTCTAGCGTTCATGGGCAAAGACCTTGAGCAATTGCGCGGGCGGCATCCGGGCCAGCCGCCGCGCGGGGATCAGCGCGGCGGCCAGCGCGGCCGCCAGCGACAGCGCCAGCAGCACCAGCCAGTCGCGCGGGAACACGAAGAGCGGCAGCCGCCAGCCGAACGCCTCCACGTTCACCACCGCCAGCAGCACCCAGGCCAGCGCGATGCCCACCGGCAGCGCCGCCAGAAAGGTCAGCCCCGCCAGCAGCGCCGCCCGGGCGAGGTCAAGCCGCGCCAGCGCGCGTCGCGTCATGCCCAGCGCCCAGACCGGGGCCAGCTGCGGCTGGCGCATCCCCGACAGCGTCAGAAGCGACGTCAGGATCGCCAGCCCCGCGACCCCCAGCGTCAGCACGTTGAGTGCGGCGGTCACCGTGAACGTGCGCTCGAACACCGCAAGCGAGGCGCGCTTGATCGCCGCCTGGTCGGTCAGCCGGTCGTCGGCCAGCCCGAACCGGTCGCGCAGATCCCCGGCCAGGCCCGCCACCTCGGCCTCTGGCACGCGCAGGCCGAACCGGGTGCGGGGGGCGTCCGGAAACAGCGCGTCGAAAAGCGCCAGCCCCACCATCGCCTGTCCGCGCGGGTTGCCGTAGTCGGAATAGACCCCGGCCACGGGCAGGTCGCGGCCGGCGATGGCGATGCGGTCGCCGGGCCAGATGCCCTCGCGCCGGGCTAGTTGCTCGTTGACCAGCGCGGCCTCTCCCGCCGCCACCCGGTCCCAGACCCGCGGGCTGTCGGCGATCAGCGGCCAGTTGTCGCGGTAGGTCGCGTGATCGGCCACGCCGAAGACCTCTCCCGGTGCGCCGGCCAGCCGGGTTTCGGCAGAGCGGATCGGCAGGATCGCGTCGACGCGGGGGGCCAGATAGGCCTCGATCTCGCGGGCCTGGTCCTCGGTCTCGGCGTGCAGGTAGAGCTCTGCCGCCAGCCGCTGGTCCAGCCAGCCGGTAAAGCTCAGCCGGAACGACGACACCATCGTGCCGACGCCGATGTTCGTGGCCAGCGCCAGCAGCAGCGCCATCAGCGCCAGCGACAGGCTCGGAAGCTGCTGGCGCGCGTCGGCCCAGAACCATTCTCCCCGCGGCCCGCGCGCCGTGCGCGACAGGGCCGACAGGGCCGCCGTCAGCACCAGCGGCAGCGCCAGCGCCGCGCCCAGAAGCAGCCCGCCCAGCAGGACGAACCCCGCCACCAGACCGCCGCCGACGATCCCCGCGGCAAGTGCGACGGCCCCGCAGACCAGCGCCGCGCCCGCCTGCCAGCGCATCGCCCGGCCAGAGGCGCGCGCCCAGGCCCGGGGCCGCGCCGGCGCCAGAAGCGGCATCCGCGCCGTCTGCCACAGCGACGCGGCCGCCGCCACGCCGGTGCCCAGCACCGCGATCCCCAGACCCGACAGCCACCACGCGGGCCGCAGCGTCAGCGTGCCCGCCACCTCCGCGCCGTAGAGCCCGCGCAGAGTCGCCGCGACGTCGCCGATCAGCAGTGAGGCGATCACCCAGCCGAGGGCCACCCCGATGGCGCCCGCCACCAGCGCCAGGATCAGCAATTCCATGCCCAGAAGGGCGGTCAGCGTGGCCCGCGGCATGCCCAGCGCGCGGAGCGTGCGGATCATCGGGCGGCGCTGCTCGAAGGCCAGCCCCACGGCGCCGCGCACGATGAACAGCCCGACGGCAAAGGACAGGAACCCGAAGGCGGTCAGGTTCAGATGGAAGCTGTCGGTCAGCCGCGCCACATCCGCGCCGCCGGTGTCCGGCGCGCGGCGGGTCAGGTCCGGGGCGACCTCCGTCAGGGGCGGCGCGGTCAGCGACGGCGGCCCCGTCAGGATCAGCCGGGTGTAGCCGCCATCTTCCAGAAGCCGCGCCGCGGTCGCGATGTCCGTGTAGGCGGTGCCGGGCGGCACGCTTTCGGCGCGGACGGCGGGCGGCAGGCCGTCCGGCACCTCTGCGCCCGGCGCCACGATGAGCCGCCCCTCGGGGCCCAGGAAGGCCGGATCGAAACTGCCGCCGTCGCCCGGAACGTCGCCGGGCGGCAGGGTGAACGGATCGATCCCCACGACCCTGAGCGCGCCGACCCGCCCCTCCAGCACCGGGCTGACCGGCCAGCCCGCGCGGCGCAGCGCCAGAACCTGCGCGGGCGGGATCGGCGCGTCGCTTTCCAGCGTCTCCCGCGCGGCCCCCGCCAGATCGCCGGCCGCGCGGTCGTAGCTGGCGCGCGCCTCGGCGTTGATCGCCTGCACGCCGGACCACAGCGCCGTCGCCGTGGCCAGCCCGACCACCAGCGTCAGCAGCTGGAACGGACGCCGCCGCCAGTGCGACAGAAGCGCCATCAGCCCCGCGCGGATCACGCCACCCGCCCCCCGGTCAGGGTCAGCCGCCGGTCCATCCGCGCGGCCAGCGCCGGGCTGTGGGTGACGCAGAGCAGCGCCGCGCCGGTCTCGGCCACCAGCTCCAGCATCAGATCCAGCACCCGGCCGCCGGTCTCTTCGTCCAGGTTGCCGGTCGGCTCGTCGGCCAGCACCAGGCGCGGCCGTGCCGCCAGCGTCCGCCCGATGGCCACCCGCTGCTGCTGCCCGCCGGACAGATCCTCCGGGTATTTCCGCAACTGGTCCTCCAGCCCCAGCCGGGCGGCCAGCCGCGCCGTCCAGTCCGGATCGTGCCGGCCCGAAAGCCGCGCCTGGAAGGCGATGTTGGCGGCCACGTCCAGCGACGGGATCAGGTTGAACTGCTGGAACACCACCGACACCCGTTCGCGCCGCAGCCGGGCGCGGCCCGCCTCGTCCAGGCCGGCGATGTCGCGGCCCTCAAGGCGGATGCGGCCGCCGTCCACCGTGTCGAGCCCGCCGACCAGATGCAGCAGCGTGGACTTGCCCGACCCGCTCTCGCCGGTCAGCGCCAGGGTCTCGCCCCCGGCAAGGTCGAAGGACACGCCGCGCAGGACCGGCACGGGGGCTTCGGCGCCGGGATAGGATTTCTCGACGCCGTCGAGGGAGAGGAGCGGTTCGGACATGGGACGGACTTATGTCACGCGGCCCTTGGCGGACAGGGGGGCGGCCAAAGGGTCGCGCGCGGCCCCCCCTTCAGTGCATTTTGGTTTTCGGACCGAAGGGCAGGGGGGCCACCGCGATGCCGTCGCGGGCCAGGGCCTGGATGTCGGCGCCCGTGGCCTGTCCCCAGATCGGGCGATCGGCCGCGTCCCCGCCCTGGATCGCGCGCGCCTCCGACGCGAAGCGGTCGCCCACGTAGTCGGCCTCCGACTCGATCCGGCGGCGCAGTCGCGCGATGGGATGCTCGGCGTCGTCGCCCCTGGCCACACGCGGGGCCATCACCGACTTTTCCACCCGCGCGGACCCGCACTCCGGGCAGACCACGTCGCCCCGCGCGCGCAGCCCCTCGAAAGCCTCGGCCGAGCGGAACCAGCCGTCGAAATCGTGGCGCGCGGCGCAGCGCAGGGTGTAGCGGATCACGGCAACCCCCCTGCCGCCGCGCCCCGGGTCACCTCAGCAGCTTGGGCAGGGTCGGATCGGACAGGATCCGCGCCAGCTCCGGGTCCGACACGGTGCGCGCGGCCTTTTTCAGCGTCATCCACTGCCGCGTCCGCTCTCCCTTCTCCGGCCAGTCGCCCAGCACCTTGGAGACCGCCAGCGGAAACACCGCCACCAGCACCGGAAGCACGCCGTCCGCCATCTCCTTGAGATAGGTGAACACGCCGACCGCGCGTTCCGACACGATGCCCCGCACGCCGGCCTCTTCCAGCGCCTCGATCCCGGCGGCCTGCTGGGGCGCCTTGCCCTGCATCGGCCAGCCCTTCGGGATCACCCAGCGCCCGCTGTCGCGGGAGGTGATCAAAAGCACCTCGATCTTGTCGTCGCGCTGCCGCCAGCACAGCGCCGCGAACTGGGCCCGCATGTCGCGCTTGCCCAGGTCCGAAAGGCGGGTTCCCCCGCCGTGAGAGACAATCTGCCCCATTCTCGACCTCCTGCCGCGACTTGTCAGCTGCGTCGCGTTCATCCACACAACATACATAATGCAAGTGGCTCAATATTGGAAATTTTCGGTTAATGCGCAAACCCGCCCGATGACGCATCCCGCCGGCAGACGGATCGGCCCTGCCGGGACCGCCCCGCCGGCGGCGGCGTGACCGCGCGCTTCATCGGGTCAGAGATCTACCGCGGCTCCAGCTACGGACCCGCCCACCCCCTGCGCATACCCCGCGTGCCGACGGTCATGGACCTGTCCCGCGCGCTGGGCTGGCTTACCGCGGACCGCTACCTGACCTCTCCCCGCGCACGGCCCGCGGCGCTCACCGCCTGGCACGACCCGGACTATGTCGCGGCGCTGCAGCGCGCCGAGGCCGAGGGCACCGTCACCGACGCGGTCCGCCGCAGGCACGGGCTGGGCACCGCGTCGAACCCGGTCTATCCGGAGGTCTTCCGCCGCCCCGCGACGGCCGCCGGCGGGTCGATCATGGCCGGATCGCTGCTGCGCGACGGCGGGCGGATCTACAACCCCGGCGGCGGCACCCACCACGGGCTGCCCGACCGCGCCAACGGCTTCTGCTATCTCAACGACCCGGTGCTGGGCATCCTCAGCCTGCGCCACGCGGGCGCCCGCCGCGTCGCCTATGTCGACATCGACGCCCACCATTGCGACGGCGTGGTGCACGCCTTCGCGGACATGCCCGAGGTGCTGGTCCTGTCCACCCACGAAGAGCGCCGCTGGCCCTTCACCGGCGCGCTGGACGACCGCGGCGCGGGCAATGTCTGGAACCTGCCGCTGCCGCGGGGCGCCCATGACGGCGACATGGCCCTGGCCCGCGACGCGGTGATCCTGCCGGCGGTGGCCGCGCACCGCCCCGACGCGATCGTGCTGCAATGCGGCGCCGACGCGGTGCTGGAGGATCCGCTGTCGCGACTCGCCATGTCCAACGGCGCCCATCGGGCGGTGCTGCGCGCGCTGATGCCGCTCAGCCCGCGCCTGCTGGTGCTGGGCGGCGGGGGGTACAACCCGTGGTCCGTGGGACGGCTCTGGACCGGGATCTGGGCCACGCTTTCCGGCCAGGAGATCCCGGACCGGCTGCCGCCGGCGGCGCAGGCCGTGCTCCGGGAGTTGCGGTTCGACGGCCACCGCCTGGGCAAGGCCCCGCCCGAAGGCTGGATGACCACCCTGGCCGACCCGCCCCGCGACGGCCCCCCCGCGCCCGAGACCCGCGCGCGCGTGGCCGTCCTCACCGCCCGCGCCGCGGCCTGGGTCTGAACCGGGGTCCGGCGCTCGGCGATACCGGCCGCCGCCGCGCCGCGTCAGTCCGTCGGTCAGTCCGCGAAAAGGTCCGGATAGGCGGCCTGCATCTGTGGCGTCGCGTGGGTATTGGCAGAGGGATAGGCGACGTCCTGGGCGAACTGGGCGATGCCGGCGCCTGTGCCGGCGAGGATCAGCGCCGCAAGCGCGGCGGGGATGAGAACGGTGATGCGGGTCATGGCGACCTCCTGGCTGTCTGCGGCGCCGACGGGGCGCTTGCGGACATATACGGCCCGCGGCGCCCGAAGTTGCCCTGCGCCAGCGCACAAGACCGGCCCGCCTGCGCGCAGACCCCGGCGCGCGCGCAGGGGAACCGCGCTCAGGCGTCGATCTCGACCGCGCCCATGGGGTGCGAGCAGCAGGCCAGGATATAGCCCGCGTCGATATCGTCCTGGGTGATCCCGCCGTTGTGGACCATGTGCACCTCGCCGGAGAGCTTGCGCACCTTGCAGGTGCCGCAGACCCCGAAGGTGCAGCCGAACGGGATCCGCATGCCGTGCGCCCGGCTCACCGACAGCACCGTGTCGGTCTGGTGGCACGCGATGCGCATGTCCGTCCGCATGAACGCCACCTCCGCCGTGGCGGCCTCCTCGGGGGCGACGTCGTCGAACTGGGGCACGTCCTCGGCCAGCAGGGCAGGGGCGGCGAAACTCTCCTGGCGATAGCGCGCCATGTCGTATCCCATGGAGGTCAGTGCCTCCCGCACCATGGTCATGAAGCTCTCCGGGCCGCAGCAGTAGACGTCGCGCTCCAGGTAGTCGGGCGCCATGAGGCCCAGCATGATCTGGTTCAGACGCCCCTTGTAGCCGGTCCAGACCTTGTATCTCTCTTCCTCCGTCACGGCAAAGGACAGCCGCAGCCCCGGAACCCGCCCGGCCATATGGGTCAGGGTGGTGGGAAAGATCAGGTCCGTGGGCCGCCGCCCGCAGACGATCAGATGCGCGTCCGGCTGGCGGCCGTGGTCGTAGAGATAGCTGACCATGGACATCATCGGCGTGACGCCCGACCCGGCGCAGATGAACAGATACCTGGCCTCCGGATCGCCCAGCACGAAGGTGCCCGCCGGACCGCTCGCGCGGAGCCGCACGCCCGGCGCGACATGGTCGAACATCCAGCGCGTGCCGACGCTGCCCTCCTGCGCCTTGACGGTGACCGACAGCGCCTGCGGCCGCGACGGGCTGGACGAGATCGAATAGGTGCGAAAGACCGGCCCCCCCGGCACCGGCAGCTCGAAGGTCAGGAACTGCCCGGGGCGGTAGTCGAACAGCCGCCCCGACGGCGGGCGGAAGGCGAAGGTCCGCACCCCCGGCGCCTCCGGGATCACCATCGTGCATTCCAGGGGCTCGTCGTCGGTCCAGATCCCGTCCATCTTCATCTTTCCAGAAATATCCCCGCCGGAGGCCCGATTTTTCGAAGAAAAATCGTCTACTCCGCCGCCACCATCGCGCGGCCCGTCAGGCGCGCCGTCATGGTGCGCGCGTACCAGTCCACGAACTGGCGCACGCCAGACTCCTGAACCGTGCTGTAGGGGCCGGGCTCATAAGCGGGCGAGGCGATGCCGCGCTGGTTGCCCTCCACGACCGAGCGGTCCTCGGCGTTGGTCTGGATCCAGACCGTCGTCAGCCGGTCGAGATCGTAATCCACGCCCTCCCGCGCGTCCTTGTGGACGAACCACTTCGTCGTCACGGCGGTCTCGGTCGGCCCGATGGGCATCATCGAGAACAGCATCACCACATCCGACAGGAAATGGTTCCAGCTGTTGGGGTAGTGAAAGAACAGCAGGCTGCCGGCATCGCGGATCGGCACCTCTCCGACCAGCTTCTCGCAGGACGGGCCGCCGTCCATGGTGTAGCTGACCGCACGTCCCAGAAGCGGCACCCGCACGAAGCGCCACTGCTCGTCGGGGGCGATGCGGAACCGCCCCGGCAGGCCCGCGGCCTCGCATTTCCGCAGATGGCTCTCGATCGCCGGATCCCCCACACCCGATCCGTCCCCGGCGATGTTGGGGTTGTCGTCGAAGGACACGCAGAGCGCGGGATGGCTTCCCGAACAATGATAGCACTCGCGGTTGTTCTCCATCACCAGCTTCCAGTTGCCGTCCTCGACGATGGTGGTCTCATGGGCCAGCTTCAGGTCCGCCAGACCGTGCGGGCGGGCGTAGGTCTCCGCCGCCTCGGCCATGGCGTCGATGGCGGGGGGCACATCGGCCAGGCAGATGAACACCACCCCGCCGGCCACCCGGCAGTGCACCGGCTTCAGACCGTGGGCGCCCGCGTCGAACTCCGCGCCCATGTCGCGGGCCCACAGAAGCCGGCCGTCGAGCTCGTAGGTCCACTGGTGGTAGGGGCAGACCAGCTTGGGGCTCATCCCCTTGCCGGCCTTGCACAGCCGCGAGCCGCGATGCCGGCAGACGTTGTGGAACGCGCGCACCGCGCCGTCGCCGCCGCGCACCACGATCACCGAATACTCGCCCACGTCCAGCGTCATGGTCGCGCCCGGCCGGGGCAGCTCGCATTCCGCGCCGACCAGCAGCCAGTCGCGGTACCAGATCGTCTCCATGTCCACCCGGAACATGTCCGCATCGGTATAGAGCGCGCGGGGCAGCGAATGGCCCGGCTTGCGGCGCATGAGGTGCGAGAGCATCTCGGACTGGAGGCTCATGTCAGATATCCTTCAACAGACGCAGCGCGTCGTAGATTGCGGCATGGGTGTTGCGGGCGGCGACGGCATCGCCGATCCGGTAGAGGTCGAACCGCCCGGCGGGGTTCGGGGCAAGCGCCTGCGCGCGCCCGGCGATGAGCGCCGCGTGATCGACCCGGCCCAGGTTGCGGCTGTCGGGTTTGAGGTCGAAATAGAGCTCGGCAATGGGCAGGGTGCCCGCGTTCACCACCACCTGGTCGAAAACCCGTTCCAGCCCCAGCGGTCCGTAGTCGCTGTCGATGGCGACCGCCAGGCGGTTGCCGTCGCGCCGCACCGCGCGCGGGCGCTGGGCCACGGTGAACACCGCACCGGCCTTTTGCAGGCTGCGCATGTAGGGGGTCAGGTTCATGCCGATGACTTCGGGCGCGATGGTGCGGTCCGGCGTCATGATCTCGACCGCGCCGCCCGCCGCGGCGATCGCCTCGGCGGCCTGCAGGCCCGCGTGATCGCCCGCCTCGTCGTAGATCAGCACCTCGCTGCCCGGTGCCACGTCGCCCGACAGGATGTCCCAGGCCGATACCGCCAGCTCGGCACCCGCGACCACGGAGGTATCGGGATAGCCGCCGGTGGCCACGATCACCACATCCGGCTCCAGGGCGGTCACGTCCCCGGCCTCGGCCCAGGTCCCGAAGCGGAAGGCCACGCCGGCCGCCTCCAGCCGGGCCATCCGCCAGTCCACGATCCCCAGCATCTCGCGCCGGCGGGCAGAGCGCGCGGTCAGCCGGATCTGCCCGCCCGGCCGGGCCGCCGCCTCGAACAGCGTCACCTCGTGGCCGCGCGCCGCGGCCACCCGCGCGGCCTCCAGCCCGCCGGGGCCGGCACCCACCACCACCACCCGCCGCGCCGCAACCGCCGCCGGGATCGTGTGGGGCATGGTCAGTTCCCGCCCCGTGGCGGCGTTGTGGATGCACAGCGCCTCTCCGCCCTGGTAGATCCGGTCGAGACAGTAGGTCGCGCCGACGCAGGGCCGGATCTGGTCCTCGCGCCCCTCCATGATGCGCGCGACGATCTCCGGCTCGGCCAGATGCGCCCGCGTCATCCCCACCATGTCGAGCTGTCCGGTCGCCACCGCGTGGCGGGCGGTGGCCACGTCCGGGATGCGCGCGGCGTGGAACACCGGCAGGCCCGTGGCCGCGCGCACCCGTCCGGCGAAATCCAGATGCGGCGCGCTTGGCATCCCCTGCACCGGGATCACGTCCACAAGGTCCGGGTCGGTGTCGATCCGGCCGCGGATGACGTTGAGGAAATCCACCTGCCCGGAGGCCGCCAGACGGCGTGAGATCTCCAGCCCCTCGTCCTCGGTGATGCCGCCGGGCGCGGTTTCGTCCGCCGTGTAGCGGATGCCGACCACGAAATCCTTGCCGACCCGGTCGCGCACCGCGGCCAGCACCTCTCGGGTAAACCGCATCCGCGCGTCCAGATCGCCGTTATAGCCGTCCTCCAGCCCGTTCAGCCGCGGCGACCAGAACGAGTCCATCAGATGCCCGTAGCTCTCGATCTCGATCCCGTCGAGCCCGGCGGCCTGCATCCGCGCCGCCGCGTCGGCCCAGTCGCGCACGATCCGGTCGATGTCCCAGTCCTCGATCAGCTTCGGGCTGGCCCGGTGCGCGGGCTCGCGCGCGTGGCCGGGCGACACCGAGGGCAGCCAGTCGCCCCGGTCCCAGCGCGTGCGCCGGCCCAGATGGGTCAGCTGGATCATCACCGCCGCGCCGTGTTCGTGACAGGCGTCGGCCAGGTCGGCCAGCCAGGGCACGACCTCGTCCTTCCAGGCCAGCACGTTGCCGAAGGCCGGCGGGCTGTCGCGGCTGACGCTGGCCGATCCGGCGGTCATGGTCAGTGCCACGCCGCCCTTCGCGCGGGCCGCGTGATAGGCGCGATAGCGCGCCTTGGGCATCCCGTCCTCGGTATAGGCGGGCTCATGGCTGGTGGTCATCAGGCGGTTTTTCAGCCGCAGGTGCTTCAGGTCGAACGGTTGCAGAAGCGGGTCGCGGGACATGGGGCTGCCTTGATGCGCCGAAGGGCATGGCGCGCTTTTGCCTCCGATCGCCGCCCGGCATTTGCCGCACTGCGACATTCGGCTTCGGGTTTGCGACCTTGTCCGCGCGCCGTTCCCGCGTCCCCTGCCGGAGGCGGCTCCGGCCGCCGCCACCTGCGCGCGGCCGATCGGTGCCGGCACTCCCGCCCGGCCGCCCGTTCCGCCGGTCCGGGCCGGTCACCCGCCGGGCGAGACATGCCGGCGGGCAAGCGCCCCCGGACCTCCGTCCCCCGGGGGGACCGCCCGCGTCGCGTCGTATCCGTAGACGCGGTCGAGCGGCGCGAGCTGCAGCCCGACAGGCAGCCGCCGCGCCAGACCGAGCCGGGCGCGCACGCCCGCCGCCCCCAGCGGCCCGGACAGGTGATAGAGCGCGCCGTTCTGCCGCGCGATCTTCTGCAACCGGCTGGTTCTGGGCTTGCGCGCGCATTCGTAGGCCTTCAGCGCGTCTTGCGGCGTGCGGCCCTCCAGCGCATCGGCCAGCACCCAGGCGTCCTCGATCGCCATGGCCGCGCCCTGGGCCATGAAGGGCAGGGTGGGGTGGCAGGCGTCGCCCAGAAGCCCCACGCGCCCCTCCGACCAGCGCGGCAGCGGTGCGCGGTCGAAGAGCGCCCACAGATGGCAGGTCTCGACCCGCGCCAGCAGCGCCGCGACCTCGGGGCACCATCCGGCGAAGCCGCGGCGCAACGCGCAGGGATCGCCCGGTTCGACCCAGCTTTCGCAGCGCCAATCCTCCCGGGCCTCCACCGCCACCACGTTCACCGCCCGGCCGCTGCGCAGCGGATAGCTCACCAGGTGCCGCCCCGGCCCGATCCAGACCGTGGCCCCCGGCGCCACCGGCGGCGCGCCTTCTGCGTCCAGCACCGCGCGATAGGCCACCTGGCCGGTGAACCGGGGCGCGTCGCCGCCCAGCATCTGCCGCCGCAGGGCAGAGCGCAGCCCGTCGGCCCCGATCACCATATCCGCCCGCCGCGCCCCCGGCCCCGATGCGGCGTCCCCGCTGCGCCCCGGCAGGGCGGGCCGCGGTCCCGGCGCGCCCTGCGATGCCGCCGGGCCGGCACCCGCCGCCCCCGGCGCGCCGCGCCCGTCCCCGGCCGTCACCAACCAGGCCGCCCCGTCCCGCTGGCCGTAGCCCGTCACGGCCGTCCCGGTCTCGACCCGGACGCCGGCGGCCAGCGCCGCGTGTAGCAGCACCCCGTGGAGGTCGGCGCGGTGGACATGCAGATAGGGCGCCCCGTAGCGCGCCGTGCAGGCGGCCCCCAGCGCCGGTGCGAAGAGCGTCGCACCGCTCCGCCCGTCGCGGATCGCGGCGAAGGCGGGCGCCGAGCCGATCCGCCTCATGGCGGCGCCCAGACCCAGCGCGTCGAGCACCCGCATCGCGTTGGGCGACAGCTGCACGCCGGCTCCGATCTCGCCCAGGGCGCCGGCCCGTTCGAGGACGCGCACCGCGTGCCCCCGCCGCGCCAGCGCCAGCGCCGCCGCCAGCCCGCCGATCCCGGCGCCGGCAATCTCGATCGACCGCTCCAATTCCGCCCCTCCGTTCCCACCTCGGTCGAGGCCCGCCACCCGGACGCGCGCCGGTCCGGCCCCCCGGTTGCCGATGCGCCCCTGACCCGTCCGCCCAAAGGCCGGCCGGCGGCTCAGGCCACGCGCGTTGCGACCTCGCGCCCGGCGAAGAACGCGTCCAGCGCATCCGCCACCATCATGCCCATCGCCACGCGCGCCTCCGCCACGGCGCTGCCCAGATGCGGCAGCAGCACCACGTCCTCACGCGTGCGGAGCGCCTCGGGCACTTGCGGCTCGCGCGCGTAGACGTCCAGCCCGGCGCCGCCGATCCGGCCCTGCCGGAGCGCCGCGACCAGCGCGCTTTCGTCCACCACCGTGCCCCGCGCGGTGTTGATCAGGATCCCCGCCGGTCCCAGCGCCTCCAGCTCCGCCATGCCGATCATCGCGTCGGTCTCCGCGCCCCCCGGAACATGCAGCGACACCACGTCCGCCGCCGCCATCAGCGCGGCCAGACTGTCCATTCGCCCCGCCATCCCGACATCGGACCGGTTCCACCACACCACCCGCATCCCGAAACCGTCGCGCGCGATCCGCGCCACCTCCCGGCCGATCCGGCCCATGCCGACGACGCCCAGCACCTTGCCGCGCAGACCCCGCCCGACCAGATGCGTGGGCCGCCAGCCGGTCCAGCCGCCGGCGCGCAGCTCGCGCTCGCCCTCTCCCGCGCGGCGCGCGACCATCAGCATCAGCGTGACGGCCAGATCCGCGGTGGCTTCGGTCAGGCAGTCGGGGGTGTTGGTCACCGCGACCCCCGCGGCCCTGGCGGCCCCCAGGTCGATATGGTTCACGCCGACGCCGTAGTTGCCCACGATCCGCGCCCGCGTCCCGCCGGCGAAGGCCTCCGCCCCCATCGGGTCGGTCACCGTGGCGCAGACCGCATCGTGGCTCTGCATCGCGGCGCGGATCTCGGCCGCGGTCATCTGGGTGTCGTCCTGGCGCAGCGTCACGTCGAAATCGCCGGCCAGCCGCGCCTCGCAGGCAGAGGGCCATTTCCGGGTCAGCAGGATCCTGGGTCTGGATCTGGGTCTGGGCATCGGGACTCGCTCGCCGTTGGGGACATCTATAGCGTCGCAAATAGTCCGGGACGACCCGCCGTCCCATGGCAGGCTCCAAGGCGGGCGGAGACAGGGGGAGAGCGTCGATGGGCCAGGGCTCGGACATAGAGATCGCGCGCGCCGCGCCAGTGAGGCCGATCCGGGAGATCGGCGCGGCGCTGGGGATACCGGAGGCGGATCTGATCCCCTACGGCCACGACAAGGCGAAGGTCTCGCGCCGGTTCCTGGGCAGCCTGTCCGACCGCCCGGACGGCAGGCTGATCCTGGTCACCGCGGTCAACCCGACCCCCGCCGGTGAGGGCAAGACCACCACCACCGTGGGCCTGGGCGACGGGCTGTCGCGCATCGGCAAGTCGGCGATGATCTGCATCAGAGAGGCGTCGCTGGGTCCGAATTTCGGCATGAAGGGCGGTGCCGCGGGGGGCGGCTACGCGCAGGTCGTGCCGATGGAGGACATGAACCTGCACTTCACCGGCGATCTGCACGCCATCACCGCCGCCCACAACCTTCTGGCGGCGATGATCGACAACCACATCTACTGGGGCAACGAGTTGCAGATCGACACCCGCCGCGTGACCTGGGGGCGGGTGCTGGACATGAACGACCGCGCGCTGCGCCAGGTCACCACGTCGCTGGGCGGCGTCTCCAACGGCTTCCCGCGGGAGACCGGGTTCGACATCACCGTGGCGTCGGAAGTCATGGCGATCCTCTGCCTCGCCGCCGATCTGGACGACCTGGAGCGGCGGCTGGGCGACATGATCGTCGCCGCCCGCCGCGACAGGTCCCCCGTCACCGCCCGCGACCTTCAGGCCCACGGCGCCATGACCGTCCTGCTGCGCGACGCGATGCAGCCGAACCTGGTGCAGACGCTGGAACACACGCCGGCCTTCGTCCACGGCGGGCCCTTCGCCAACATCGCCCACGGCTGCAACTCCGTCGCCGCGACGCGCGCGGCGCTCAAGCTCTGCGACTACGTGGTGACCGAAGCCGGGTTCGGCGCCGACCTGGGGGCAGAGAAGTTCTTCGACATCAAGTGCCGCAAGGCCGGGCTGAGGCCCGCGGCCGCGGTTCTGGTGGCCACCATCCGCGCGCTCAAGATGAACGGCGGCGTGGCCAAGGCGGACCTGGGGGCAGAGAACGTGGCCGCCGTCAAAGAGGGCTGCGCCAACCTCGGACGGCACCTGGAGAACGTCCGCGGCTTCGGCGTGCCGGTGGTGGTGGCGATCAACCATTTCGACGGCGACACGCCGGCAGAGATCGCCGCCGTCACCGATTACGTGGCCGGGCAGGGGGCAGAGGCGATCCTGTGCCACCACTGGGCCCGGGGCGGCGAGGGGGCAGAGGCGCTGGCCACCCGCGTGGCCGAACTCGCCGATGCCGGCACGGCGGATTTCGCCCCGCTCTACCCCGACGACATGGGGCTGATGGAAAAGATAGAGACCGTCGCGCGCCGCATCTACCGCGCCGACGGCGTGTCGGCCGATCCGCGGATCCGCGCCCAGCTTGCCGATTGGGAACGGGCCGGCCACGGGTCGCTGCCGGTCTGCATGGCCAAGACGCAGTACTCGTTCACCACCGATCCTTCCATCCGCGGCGCGCCCACCGGCCACACGATCCCGCTCAGAGAGGTGCGCCTGTCCGCCGGCGCGGGCTTCGTGGTGGCGATCTGCGGCCAGATCATGACCATGCCGGGCCTGCCCCGCACCCCCGCCGCCCAGTCCATCCGCCTGAACGCGGATGGAGAGGTCGAGGGCCTGTTCTGATGCGCCGCCGGATTTTCGCGGAGAATGCGCATCCCCTTACGCGGCGCGCGCACCCTCTTACAAACCTCCTACAGGATTCCGACACGGGTCCGACACGGGTCGCACCCCACGGCCCGGCCCGGTGGACGGCGCCTCGGGGTTCGGCCTAGATGGCGCCCGAACCAGCCCCGAACCAGCAAGGGAGCGCGGGATGAGCGCCCAGATCCTCGACGGCAAGGCCTTCGCCGCCACCATCCGGTCACGCGTCGCCGCCCATGTGGACCGGCTGAAGGACGCCCACGGCCTGACCCCCGGACTCGCCGTGGTCGTGGTCGGAGAGGACCCCGCCAGCCAGGTCTACGTCCGGTCCAAGGGCCGGCAAACGGTCGACTGCGGCATGGAATCTTTCACCCACCGCCTGGCCGCGGACACGCCGCAAGGGACCCTGCTGGCGCTGGTGAAATCTCTCAACGACGCGCCAGAAGTGCACGGAATCCTTGTGCAACTTCCGCTCCCGGAGCATATCGACACGTCCCTGGTGCTCGACGCGATCTCCCCCGACAAAGACGTGGACGGGTTCCATGTCTCCAACGTCGGACGCCTTGCCGCCGGCCAGGACGCGATGGTGCCCTGCACGCCGCTGGGCTGCCTGATGATGCTGCGCGAGCATCACGGATCGCTTGCCGGGCTCGATGCCGTGGTACTGGGCCGCTCCAACATCGTCGGCAAGCCCATGGCGCAGCTGCTGCTGGGCGAAAGCTGCACCGTCACCATCGCCCATTCCCGCACGAAGAACCTGCCGGATGTCGTTGGCCGGGCAGATATTCTTGTCGCCGCCGTGGGACGCCCGCGGATGATTCCCGGCGCCTGGATCAAGCCGGGCGCGACCGTCATCGACGTGGGCATCAACCGCGTTCCCGATGGCGACAGGGACCGGCTTGTGGGCGATGTGGACTTCGACAGCGCCGAAAAGGTCGCCGGCGCCATCACCCCGGTTCCCGGCGGCGTCGGACCCATGACCATCGCCTGCCTTCTGGCCAATACGCTGACCGCCTGCTGCCGCGCCAACGGCCTACGACCACCGGAGGGGCTGACAGCCTGAAACCGCGACCCGACACTGCGTCCGCACACAAGGATGAACGATGAACGAGTTGACGCGCACGCTTCCGCAGGGCGGCCGCTCGGTCGCCAAGACCAAGGGCCGGATGCTGGACGACACCGCGCTGGCCGAGGTCCGCGCGCTGATCGATGCGGCACCGGCCCGTGATCGGCTGATCGAATACCTCCATGCGATTCAGGACAGGTACGGCCATCTCTCCGCCCGCCATATCCGGGCGCTGGCCGAAGCCATGCGCCTTGGCCAGGCAGAGGTCTATGAGGTCGCGTCCTTCTACGACCATTTCGATCTGGTGAAGGAGGGCGACACCCCGCCGCCGCCGCTGACCATCCGCATCTGTGACGGCATCGCCTGCATGATGGCCGGGGCCGAGCGTCTGATCGAGGAGATGCGCGCCGGCACCGACCCCGCCCGGATCCGCATCCAGCGCGCCCCCTGCATGGGGGGGTGCGACGTGGCCCCCGCCGCGCGGGTCGGCGACCGGGAGGTCGGCCGGGCCGACGCGGCCGGGCTGACGACCATGGCCCGGACCGGTGCGACCGGCGTGGCGCTGCCCGGCTACAGAGACCTTGCGGCGTACCGCGCCGAAGGCGGCTACGCGCAGATCCGGCGACTGCGCGAGGGCGGCATCACCATCGCGCAAGTCATTGCCGAACTTCAGGACTCCTGCCTGCGCGGCCTGGGCGGCGCGGGCTTTTCGACGGGCAAGAAATGGGAGCTGGTCCGCAAGAACCCCGGCCCGCGGCTCATGACGATCAACGCCGACGAGGGCGAGCCCGGTACCTTCAAGGACCGCTACCACATGGAGCGGAACCCCCATGCCATGCTCGAAGGCGCCCTGATCGCCGCGCATTGCGTCGAGGCCACGCGCATCTACCTCTACATGCGCGCCGAATATCCTGCCGCGATCGAGATCATGCGCCGCGAGATCCGCGCCCTGGAAGAGGCCGGCCTGGCCCCGCCCGACTTCATAGAGATGCGCCGCGGCGCCGGCGCCTATATCTGCGGCGAGGAATCGGCGATGGTCGAATCCATCGAGGGCAAGCGCGGCCTGCCGCGTCTGCGTCCGCCCTTTATCGGGCAGGTCGGTCTCTTCGGCCGGCCCACGCTCAACAACAACGTGGAAACGCTCTACTGGGTGCCGCAGATCCTGGCCAACGGGATCGACTGGTTCCGCGACCTGGGAAAAGAGGGGCACCCCGGCCTGCGCTCCTGGTCCGTGTCGGGCCGGGTGCGGAACGCGGGCGTGGTCCAGGCCGCCGCGGGATCGACCGCGCGGGAACTGATCGCGGCCTGCGGCGGGATGCAGGAGGGCCACGACTTCAAGGCCTATCTGCCGGGCGGTGCCTCCGGCGGGGTGCTGCCGGCCTCCAGGGGCGACGTGCCGCTCGATTTCGGCGGCGACCTGGCCGCGCTGGACGCCTTCGTCGGCAGCCATGCCGTCGTGATCTTCAGCCAGCAGGACAACATCAAGGACGTCGTGCTGAACCTGATCGACTTTTTCGCCCATGAGTCCTGCGGCCAGTGCACACCATGCCGCGGCGGCACCGAGAAGCTGGCCCAGCTCCTGCGCCGGGACCGGCTGGACGAGGATGCGGTCGCCGATCTGCAACAGGTCATGCGCGATGCCTCGATCTGCGGTCTGGGCCAGGCGGCGCCGAACCCCGTGGCCCATCTTCTCCAGTATTTCCGCGAGGATCTGTGATGTCAGACCGTGTGAAACTCACGCTAGACGGCGTTGAAATCGAAGCGGAAACCGGTCAGACGATCTGGCAGGTGGCACAGCGGCACGGCACCACCATCCCGCATCTGTGCTGGCGCGACGCGCCGGGCTACCGGGCCGACGGCAACTGCCGCTCCTGCATGGTGGAGGTCGAAGGCGACCGCGTGCTCGCCGCCTCCTGTCACCGCCGGGTCGAGGACGGCATGGTCGTGCGCACCGACACCGACCGGGCGCGGAAATCGCGCGAGATGGTGTTCGAGATGCTGGGCGCGGACATGGGCGCGCCCCAGGACAGCGCCGACGGAGAGGCGCCCTTCTGGCTCTGGGCGCGGGACATGGGCATTTCGGACCGGGTGACGGGGGGGCGGCTGCCCTCGAAGTTCGGCCATGGCGCGGTGCCGGAGCACGACGCCACCAACCCCGCCATCGCGGTCAATCTCGACGCCTGCATCGCCTGCAACCTGTGCGTCCGCGCCTGCCGCGAGGTTCAGGTCAACGACGTCATGGGCATGGCGGACCGCGGCCACCACACCATCCCGGTCTTCGACCAGCACGACCCCATGGGCCTGTCCACCTGCGTGACCTGCGGCGAATGCGTGCAGGCCTGCCCCACCGGCGCGCTGATGGAAAAGAGCCTGCTGGACGGCGCGAACCGGACCCGCGAGGTGCCGGAAAAAGCCATCGAAACCGTGGCCAGCGTCTGTCCGTTCTGCGGCGTCGGCTGCCAGACGGAGGTCTCGGTCGCCGATGGGCGGATCGTGCGCGTGGACGGGCGCGACGGCCCGTCGAACGAGAATCGTCTCTGCGTCAAGGGGCGCTTCGGCTACGACTATGCGATGAGCCCGGACCGGCTGTCCGTCCCGCTGGTCCGGCGGGACGACGCGCCCAAGGAGGCGGCGCCCGACTTTTCCCGGGACCCGATGGAAATGTTCCGTGAGGCGACATGGGAGGAGGCGATGGAGGCCGCCGCCCGCGGGTTGACGACCGTTCGCGACCGCGACGGCGGCGGGGCCATCGCCGGATTCGGCTCTGCCAAGGGCTCGAACGAGGAAGCCTACCTGTTCCAGAAGCTGATCCGTGCGGGGTTCGGCACCAACAACGTCGATCACTGCACGCGGCTGTGCCACGCGTCCTCGGTCTCGGCGCTGCTGGAGGGGGTCGGCTCGGGCGCCGTGTCGGCCCCGTTCATGGACGCGCACAAGGCCGATTGCGTCATCATCATCGGCGCGCGCCCCGCCACCAATCACCCCGTGGCCGCCACCTACTTCAAGCGCGCGGCCAAGGAGGGAACGAAGATCGTCGTCATCGACCCCCGCGGGCAGGAGATGTCGCGCCACGCGGAGTACGCCCTGAAGTTCACGCCCGGCACGGATGTGGCGCTGCTGAACGCGATGCTGCATGTGATCGTTGCCGAAAAGCTCTACGACGCGCAGTATATCCAGGCCCATGTCTCGGAGTTCGAGGCGCTCAAGGACAAGGTGCGCGACTTCTCTCCCGAGGCCATGGCGCCCACCTGCGGCATCGACGCCGAAACCATCCGCGAGGTCGCGCGCCTCTACGCCACCTCACAGCGGTCGATGATCTTCTGGGGGATGGGCATCAGCCAGCATGTCCACGGCACCGACAATTCGCGCTGCCTGATCGCGCTGGCGCTGATCACCGGGCAGATCGGGCGACCGGGCACCGGGCTGCACCCGCTGAGGGGCCAGAACAACGTTCAGGGCGCGTCGGACGCGGGCCTGATCCCGATGAGCTTTCCCGACTACGTGCGCGTCGACAACCCGGACGTGCGCGCCCGGTTCGAGGACGCCTGGGGCCGGTCGCTGGACGCCAAGGCGGGCCTCACCGTCGTCGAGATCGTGCACGCGATCCATGCCGGCGACGTCAAGGCGATGTATGTCATGGGCGAGAACCCGGCCATGTCCGACCCCGACCAGACCCATGCGAGGGGTGCGCTGTCGAAGCTGGAGCATCTGGTGGTGCAGGACATCTTCTTCACCGAGACCTGCCATTTCGCGGATGTGATCCTGCCCGCCAGCGCCCATGCCGAAAAGCGCGGCACCTATACCAACACCAACCGACAGGTGCAGATGGGCCGGCCCGCCATGGCCCCGCCGGGACAGGCGCGCCAGGACCTGGAGATCATCGTGGACCTCGGCGCCCGTTGCGGCCTGGACTGGTCCTACGGCGACGTGTCGGATGTCTATGCCGAGATGGCGTCGCTCATGCCGTCGCTGAAGGGCATCACCTGGGACATGATCGAGGCGGAGGGCTCGGTCACCTATCCGCTGAAGGGCGCGGCGCAGGAATGGGTGATCTTCACCGACGGCTTCCCCACCAAGGACGGCCGGGGCAGGCTGGTGCCCGTGGATCTGCTCCCCCCCGACGAGACTCCCGATGCCGAATACCCCATGGTGCTGACCACGGGCCGCCTGCTGGAGCACTGGCACACCGGGGCGATGACGCGGACCTCCGATGTCCTCGACGCGCTGGAGCCAGAGGGGATCGCCTCGATGAACCCCGGCCAGATCGCCCGGATGGGTCTGTCCGCGGGCCAGGCCGTGACGGTGGAAACCCGGAGGGGCCGGGTCGCGGCGGTGCTGCGCGCGGACCGAGAGGTGGCCGACAACATGGTTTTCATGCCGTTCTGCTTCGTGGAGTCGGCCGCCAACATGCTTACCAACCCGCAACTCGACCCCTACGGCAAGATCCCGGAGTTCAAGTTCTGCGCCGCCCGGGTGTCCGGTGTCCAGGTCGCGGCGGAGTAGCCTAGAAGAAGAGAGTCACGATCAGCGGCGCCAGCACGGCCGTGAGCATGGCGTTCAGCCCCATGCCGATACCCGCGAAGGCGCCGGCGGTGGAGTGGACGCGGAACGCATGGGCGGTTCCGATGCCGTGGGCGGCGATGCCCACCGCGAACCCCCGTGCGCGCCAGTCGGTGAAGCGCAGGGCGTTCAGCATCGGGGTCGAGATCACCGCGCCGATGATGCCCGTCAGGATCACCAGGACGGCCGTCAAAGACGGCAGTCCGCCGATCTGTTCGGAGACCCCCAGCGCCACCGGCGCCGTGGCGGATTTCGGCGCGAGGGAGAGCAGCGTCTCGCCCCGTACCCCCAGCGCCCGGGCGATCCCCAGCGCCGACAGGATCGCGGTCAGCGAGCCTGCGACAAGGGCGGCCAGCATCGGCAGCAAAGCCTTCCTCAGCCTTGCCACGTTCGCATAGAGCGGCAGCGCCAGCGCGACCGTTGCCGGACCCAGCATGAAATGCACGAACTGCGCGCCTTCGAAATAGCGCGCATAGGGCACCCCGGTCGCCAGCAGGACGGCGCCGATGGCGATCACCGACACCAGAACGGGGTTCGCCAGCGGATGCCTGACCGTCGTGGCCAGCGCATCGGCGCCGACATAGGTCACAAGGGTCAGGGTCAGCCACAACAGAGGCTCCTGCGCAAGATAGGACCACAGGTCGGTCGCGTCACTCATCGGCCTGCGCTCCGGTCAGACGGGCGACGGCCGCGAAGGCCGCCACCGCCGCCACGATCGCCAGCGCGGTCGACACCACCAGTGCCGCCGCAAGTGCCGGCCCGTCGCGTCCGAACGTGTCCAGATGCGCGATCACGCCCACGCCCGCCGGCACGAACAAAAGCGACAGATGCCCCAGAAGTGTCGTCGCGGTGGCCTCCAGCCGATCGCGCAAGGAGGGGCGCAGGAACAACAGTCCGAAGAGCGCGGCCAGCCCCAGCACCGGGCCGGGGAGCGGGAGTCCCGTGCCGCGGGCCACGGTCTCTCCGGCCAGTTGGAACAGAAGCAGAATGGCGAGCGCGCGAATCATCGGTCCCGCCTCGGGCCGTAGTCCTCGAACTTCGCCAGGGTCGCGTCGATCTCTTCCCGGCTCAGCAGGTGCGGCGTGCCGGCCTGGCGCGCCAGGATGAACCCGCGGGCCAGCACCTCAAGCTCTTCCATGCGCCACAGGGCCCGTTCCAGGGTCTCTCCGGTGGTGGTCGCGCCGTGGTTGGCCATCAGGCAGCCCTGCCGGTCCTGTAGGGCGGCGACCACATGCGAGGACAGCGACTCTGAGCCGAACAGCGCGTAGCCGGCCACCGGTACGTCATGCCCGCCGAATGCCGCGACCATGTAGTGGCAGGCGGGGATCGGCGCGCGCAGCATCGACAGCGCCGTCGCATGGGCCGGATGGGCATGGACGACCGCATGGATGCCGGGCCGGGCGCGGTAGAGCGCGCGGTGGAAATGCCACTCGGAGGATGGCTTGCACGGACCCTCGGCCGCCCCGCCCGCCAAGGGCACGCGCGCGACCATTTCGGGGTCCATCGCGTCATAGGGGATCGCGGAGGGCGTGATCAGCATCGCCGTCCCCGCCCGGACCGACACATTGCCGGAGGTGCCCTGGTTCAGGCCCCGCGCCCCCATCCAGAGGCAGGCGTCTACGACCGCCCGGCGGGTCGTCTCCGCGTCGCTGTAGGGCGGGGTCATCGGCAGTGCTCCCACGCGGCGGGCCGTCGCGGCCTGCCGGGACGGCTGCGCGTGACGGCACCGGCGGAATGCGCCGGACGGCCCTTGCGGGTTGCGCCGAACGTGACGGCCGGCGCGGACCCCTCGGGGCGCGGGTCGGGTGGATGGGACATTGGCGTTTCCTTTCTGCACGGAAATTCATCGCCGTGCGTCGGCGGGTGTCGCGATACCTAGCCCGCCCGGCCCGGAACGGCGAGCCGGCTTGCCCACGCCGCGCAGACCTGCCTTGATGGCCGCGATGAAGGATATCGCGGTCATTGATGGCGCCACCCAGCCCCGCGCGCGGGGCGCGCTGCGCATCGGCGTCGGCCCACGCGGTCTGACGGCGCTGCGCCAGTCCGGCGCGCTCAAGGCGCTGTTCCCCCACCGCGGCAGCGATCAGGTCGTTTTGGTGAACACCGCCGGCGGCATCACCGGCGGCGACCGCTTCGGCGTGGTGCTGGAGGTGGCGCCGGGCGCCCGCCTGACCGTCACCACCCAGGCCGCCGAGCGGGCCTATGCCGCCCAGCCCGATGAGACCGGGCAAATCGAGATCGACGCGCGGGTGTCCGGCGAGCTCTGCTGGCTGCCGCAGGAGACGATTATCTTCGACCGCTCGCGCCTATCCCGCCAGATGCGGGTAGACATGGACGCGGGTGCGCGCGTGCTCTGGTGCGAGCAGATCTGCTTCGGCCGCCTGGCGCGGGGCGAGACATTGCGCGATGTGCGCTTCCGCGACCGGGTAGAGATCCGCCGCGGCGGGCGGGCGGTCTATCTCGACGGTCTTGACCTGACAGGCGATGTCTTCGCCACGCTCGACCGGCCCGCGGTGGCCGCGGGCGGGCGTGCGATGGCGAGCCTGGTGCTGGCCGGTCCGGACGCGGCGGAGCATCTCGCTGCGGTGCGCGCGCTCTTGCCCGCCACGGGCGGCGCATCGATGCTGGGCGCCGACGTGCTGGTGGCCCGGATCGTGGCCGCAGACGGGTACGACCTGCGCGTGGCCCTGGCCGCGATCCTGAGGCGGCTTTCGGGCCGCGACCTGCCGGCTGTCTGGAGGAGCTAGAGATGCAGTTGACCCCCCGCGAAAAGGACAAGCTGCTGGTCGCCATGGCCGCGGAGGTGGCGCGCAAGCGGCTCGGCCGCGGCGTGAAGCTGAACCATCCGGAGGCTATCGCGCTCATCACCGATGCGGTGGTGGAAGGGGCGCGGGACGGACGCTCGGTCGCCGACATGATGGAGGCGGGCGCCCAGGTCATCACGCGCGAGCAGTGCATGGACGGCGTGCCGGAAATGATCCCCGACGTCCAGGTCGAAGCCACGTTCCCCGACGGCACCAAGCTGGTGACCGTGCACAACCCGATCCGCTGAGGAGATCCCCATGCTGCGTTACATCCCCGTTTTCGTCCTGTCCGCCGGACCCGTTCTGGCCCATCCCGGCGTTCAGTTCGGCGCCCATGCCGACCCGGCTGCCGATGCGTCATGGCTGCCGGTCGCGCTGGGCGTCGCGGTGATCCTGACCGCGGTGCTGGCACGCGCCGGCGGGCTGCGGGGATGGCGCCGGTGATCCCCGGAGAGCTGTTCCCGGCCGAGGGCGACATCACCCTGAACGAAGGAAGGGCGTCGGTGACGCTGATGGTGGCCAATACCGGCGATCGCCCGGTGCAGGTGGGCAGCCACTATCATTTCGCCGAGGCCAATCCGGCGCTGGAGTTCGACCGCGCCGCGGCCAGGGGCTGCCGGCTCGACATCGCGGCCGGGACGGCCGTCCGTTTCGAGCCCGGACAGAGGCGTCAGGTCCGGGTCATCCCCTACGGCGGCGGCCGCCGGGTTACGGGATTCCGCCAGGAGGTGATGGGTCCGCTTTGACGCGGAGAAAATTCCATCGGGGCGTGTAAAGGAGCGCCGCCGCGTGTCCCGGCCCTGTTTCACAGCGATGAAGACGCTGTGAACGCGCCGCCTTTCGCATATCGCAGCACGGTGCGGCAGGCTAGGTTGGGCCGACCGTTCGCACCGGAGGCCCCCCGATGATCCGACCCGTCCTTGCAGCAACCCTTTGGCTTCTGCCCATCGCCGCATCCGCGCAGCCGGAGTGCAGCGGAAACACCCAGATAGAGATCAACGTCTGCGCCAAGGACCGGTGGGAGACCGCGGATGCGGAGTTGAATCGGCTCTGGAGCGCGGCGAAGCCTGCGGCGGATGCGCGCGGTCACGGCCAGGCGTTGCTCGACAGCCAGCGGGAGTGGCTGCGCCTGCGCGACGCACGGTGCGAGCCGGAACTGGACAGCGGCGGCAGTGCCGCGGCGATGTACTACTGGTCCTGTATGGAAGAGATGACGCGCGCCCGGAATCAGGAACTGCGAATCGTGGCGCAGTGACCTTCGGGTGGTAGACGGTTTCGCCCCTCCCTCGCTTTTCGCGGTTGCAGCATTATATTGATGCGCAACGCAGTGAAGGAACAGAAAATGTACGGCCAAGGCTACATGGATACCACGATTGGGGCGATGCGGATGATGATGGAAGCTCAGGCGGTTGTGACTTACCGCGTCCTCGGAATGATGGGATTCTGGCCTGTCGCACCGTCCGAAAACTGGCGCATGACGATGGAGAAGGGGCCCGCCTTCGCTGCGGCGCAGCAAGGCGCAATGGCTGCGATGATCGCTGGCAAGACGCCGGACCTGGTCGCTGCTGCCTGGTTGAAGCCGATCGGCGGCAAGACCCGGTCCAACCAGCGCCGCCTGTCCAAGCGTCGCTGACACAGGCCTTGCCTTAAATTCGGGCAGCGCCCGGTCGGGGCAGGGCCGCGTTCGCCAGCGGGCTTGCCCTCCGCGGTCCGGCTGTCTTGGATGGTCCCAAACGACGGAGGGACCATGCCCGCAACCATATCACGCCAAGACTACGCCGGGATGTTCGGGCCCACCACCGGCGACAGATTGCGGCTGGCCGACACCGACTTGATCGTGGAGGTGGAGCGCGACCTGACCAGCTACGGCGAAGAGGTGAAGTTCGGCGGCGGCAAGGTGATCCGGGACGGGATGGGACAGTCCCAAGCCTCGCGCGCTGAGGGCGCCATGGACACCGTCATCACCAACGCGCTGATTCTGGATCATTCCGGCATCTACAAGGCGGACGTGGGCCTGCGAGAGGGGCGGATCGCCGGCATCGGCAAGGCCGGCAATCCCGACACCCAGTCCGGCGTTGACATCGTCATCGGACCGGGGACGGAGATCATCGCCGGAGAAGGGCGGATCCTGACCGCCGGCGCGTTCGACAGCCACATTCATTTCATCTGCCCGCAGCAGATCGAGGACGCGCTTCATTCCGGCGTGACCACCATGCTGGGGGGCGGCACCGGCCCGGCCCATGGAACGCTCGCCACCACCTGCACGCC
The DNA here is from genome assembly GCF_000743715.1 of Palleronia rufa. Lineage (GTDB taxonomy): Bacteria > Pseudomonadota > Alphaproteobacteria > Rhodobacterales > Rhodobacteraceae > Palleronia > Palleronia rufa. Next base: position 30,717 of record NZ_JQEY01000001.1, on the reverse strand, counting down.
GGGACCTTGGCATATCGGGCGGATGTTGCAGGCGCTGGACGGCGTGCCGATGAACGTCGGGCTGGCGGGCAAGGGCAACGCCTCGCGTCCCGACGCGCTGGTGGAGATGGTCGAGGGCGGCGCCTGCGCGCTGAAATTGCACGAGGATTGGGGAACGACGCCCGCCGCCATCGACTGCTGCCTGTCGGTGGCGGACGATTGGGACGTGCAGGTGATGATCCACACCGACACGCTGAACGAGAGCGGCTTCGTGGAGTCCACCGTGGACGCCATCGCGGGCCGCACCATCCATGCCTTCCATACCGAGGGGGCGGGCGGCGGCCATGCCCCCGACATCATCAAGATCTGCGGCGACGCCAATATGCTGCCGTCCTCGACCAACCCGACGCGGCCCTTCACGGCGAACACGATCGAGGAGCATCTCGACATGCTGATGGTCTGCCATCATCTGTCGAAATCCATCCCCGAGGATATCGCCTTCGCCGAGAGCCGGATCCGGCGCGAGACCATCGCCGCCGAGGACATCCTGCACGACATGGGCGCGTTCTCGATCATCGCGAGCGACAGCCAGGCGATGGGGCGGGTGGGGGAGGTGCTGATCCGCACCTGGCAGACCGCCGACAAGATGCGAAAGCAGCGCGGCCGCCTGGCGGGCGAGACCGGCGACAACGACAACCTGCGCGTCCGCCGCTACATTGCCAAATACACCATCAACCCCGCGATCGCCCACGGGATGAGCCATGAGATCGGCTCGGTCGAGGTGGGCAAGCGGGCCGACCTGGTGCTGTGGGATCCAGCGTTCTTCGGGGTCAAGCCGATGATGGTGCTGCTGGGCGGGTCCATCGCGGTGGCGCAGATGGGCGACCCCAATGCCTCGATCCCGACGCCGCAGCCGGTCTATTCGCGGCCGATGTTCGGCGCCATGGGGCGGGCGGTCGAACGTTCCGCGGTGGCCTTCGTGAGCCAGGCGGCCGAGGCCGCGGGGATCGGCGCCACGCTGGGCCTTGCGCGTGACGTAGCGGCGGTGCGCGGTACGCGCGGCATCGGCAAGCGGGACCTGATCCTGAACGACGCGCTGCCCATGGTCGAGGTCGATCCCGAAACCTACGAGGTCCGCGCCGACGGGGAACTTCTGACCTGCGCGCCGGCAGAGGTCCTGCCCATGGCGCAGCGATATTTCCTGTTCTGAGAGGGATGAGCACGATGCAACCCGGCAATGCGGATCCGGCCATGGTGCTGCGTCGCGGCGTTCCTTACCTGTCCTGCCAAGGGAGGAAGACGCGAGTTGAAGGAGCCTCTCATGGCATCGCTTACCTATTCCGACGATCGCGCGCGGACCCGCCGCCCGCTGCGCGACCTGGGCGCCAAGTTCGGCGCCTGGATGGAATCGTTCATGGAAGCCCATGCGCGCACCGGCGAGATCAACGCGCTTCGGGACATGTCCGACGCGGAACTGGCCCGTCGCGGGATCGCGCGCGACCAGATCATCCGCCACGTCTACCGCGACCGCTTCTTCTTCTGAGGGCCGGCTCGTGAGCGCGCTGCCCGTCGCGGGCCGCGTGGGGCAGGGCGCGGCAGAGGAGCGGGTGACGCTCGACTACGCCGGGCGGTTCCTGCGCCGCAAGCGGCTGGAGACGGATCGGGGCCGGGCGTTCCTGGTCGATCTGCCGCAGACGGTGTCTCTGAATCAAGGCGATCGTTTCGACCTGGACGACGGCAGCCGTGTGGCCGTCGTGGCGGCGGAAGAGCCGCTGCTGGCCGTCCGCGGCGACCTCACCCGCGCGGCATGGCATATCGGCAACCGCCACGCGCCCTGCCAGATCGGTCCGGACCGACTGCTGATCCAGGACGACCCGATCATGGCCGACATGCTGGCCCGCCTGGGCCTGGAGGTCACACGCATAACCGCGCCCTTCGTGCCGGAGCGCGGCGCCTACGGCCACGGCCGCACCCACGGCCACGATCATTCCCATGAGCACAACCATGCCCATTCCCACGGTTGAGGCGGTCCTGACTCTGCAAAGCTGGCTCTCTCCAGGCTATCCGGTGGGCGCCTTCGCCTATTCCCACGGGCTGGAACTGGCGGTGGCAGAGGGGCGGGTTGGCGGCGCGGCCTCGCTGGAGCTCTGGGTGCGGGACGTCATCGAACTGGGCGGCGGCCGGGGCGACGCGGTGCTGCTGGGCGCCGCATTCGACGACTGGGCCCAAGCCGACACCGCCGCGCGGGCCTTCGCTGCCGGCGCCGGCCGTCTCACGGAAACGCTGGACCAGGGCCGGGCCTTTGCCGCCACGATCGCGGCCGCGGAAGGCGGCGCGGCGGATCCGGTGGCCTACCCGGTTGCCGTGGGCCGTGCGGCACGGGCGTCCGGCCTGCCGCGGACACTCGCCGCGGCGATGTACCTGCAGGCCATGGCCGGGGCGCTGGTCTCTGCCGCGCAACGCCTTGCGCCGGTCGGACAGACCGAGGCGCAGGGCATTCTCGCCCGTCTCCGTCCGCTCTGCCGCGCGGTCGGGGCGGAGGCGTCCCATGCCGGGCTGACGGCGCTTTCCGGCGCGGCGTTCCTGTCGGATATCGCGTCCCAGCGGCATGAGGTGAAGCATGTGAAGGTGTTCCGGACATGAGCGCGAACGGTCCCCTGCGCATCGGCATCGGCGGTCCGGTCGGCGCGGGCAAGACCACGCTGACCGCAGGCCTGGCACGCCACTGGCATCCGGGCCGCTCCATCGGCGTCATCACCAACGACATCTACACGCAGGAGGATGCAGAGGCGCTGATGCGGATGCAGATCCTGCCCGGCGACCGGATCATCGGCGTCCAGACCGGCGGCTGCCCGCATACGGCGATCCGGGAGGATGCGTCGATCAATCTGGCCGCCGTGGCCGACATGCGCGCCCGGCATGGTGATCTGCAGGCGATCCTGATCGAATCCGGCGGCGACAACCTGTCGGCCACGTTCAGCCCGGAACTGGCGGATGTGACGGTCTACGTGATCGACGTGGCCGCGGGAGAGGAGATCCCGCGCAAGGGCGGGCCGGCCATCACCCGCTCGGACATTCTGGTGATCAACAAGACCGATCTTGCCCCTCATGTGGGTGCCTCGCTGGAGGTCATGGCCCGGGACGCGGCCCGGATGCGGGGCGACCTGCCGGTGGTCTTCGCGAAGCTGAGGGACGGTGCGGGCGTGACCGAGATCGCGGCCCTTCTGGAGACCCTCGGCGGTCTCTGAGGCGAATTTTCGTCGAAAATTCGGCGCCGGTGCCGTGCGTGACGCATCGGCGGGCGTGGACAGCCGGCGCGGTTTGGAGCAGCCTGCGGACGACCGCAAGGAGGTTCCATGGATCCCGCGATAACCGCCGGTGCGTTGCCCGCCACGACAGCCACGCCTGCCCGCAACCCCGGCCAGTCGCTCGATACCGCCATGTTCGAAGGGATCCGCGTCAACCGGCCCGCCGCGGAAAAGCGCGCCGCGGCGTTCGGCGCACGGCGGTCGGTGAAGAAGCTCCATCAGGCGGCCTGGCTCGTCAACGCGGTGCGGCTCATCGACCTCACCACCCTGGCCGGAGACGACACGGCCGGTCGGGTCCGGCGGCTCTGCGCCAAGGCCCGTGTCCCGATCGCGCCCAGGATCGCGGACGGGCTGGGCATCGCCGACATGGGCCTGCGGGTCGGCGCGGTCTGCGTCTATCCCACCATGGTGCACCACGCCGCGGCGGCTCTGGACGGTTCCGGCATCCCGGTGGCCAGCGTCGCCACCGGCTTTCCCGCCGGCCTCATGCCGCTGCACCTGCGCCTGCAGGAGATCGAGTGGGCGGTGGCGCAAGGGGCCGCAGAGATCGACATCGTGATCACCCGCGCCCATGTGCTGTCGGGCGACTGGCCCGCGCTCCATGACGAGATCGCGGCGATGCGCGCTGCCTGCGGTCCGGCCCATCTCAAGGCGATCCTCGCCACCGGAGAGCTGGGAACGCTCACCCGCGTCTATGCCGCCTCCATGGTGGCGATGCAGGCGGGGGCGGATTTCATCAAGACCTCCACCGGCAAGGAGGGCGTGAACGCCACGCTTCCGGTGTCGCTGACCATGGTGCGCGCCTTGCGCGACTACGGGGCCGCGACCGGCCACCGGATCGGGTTCAAGCCCGCCGGCGGGATCAAGTCGGCCAAGGAGGCGATCCAGTGGCAGGTGCTGATGAAGGAGGAGCTGGGCCGCGACTGGCTGGAGCCGGACCTGTTCCGCTTCGGCGCGTCCTCCATGCTGGCCGACATAGAGCGTCAGCTGGAGCACCATGTCACCGGGCGCTACGCCGCCTCCCATCGCCATGCGACGTCGTGAGGGACAGATGCAGATCACCGAGATACTGAGCACGATGGAGTACGGCCCCGCCCCGGAGGACCGCTCGGTGGCAACCGACTGGCTGGCGGGGCACGACGCGGGCTTCGGGCATTTCATCGGCGGCGCGTTCGGCGATCCCGGCGACGGTTTCGCGGTGACGAACCCGGCCACGGGCGCGGAGATCGCGCGGGTGGCGCAGGGGTCCGGGGCGGACGTGGACCGGGCCGTCGCCGCGGCGCGGGCGGCACAGCCGGGCTGGTGGGCGCTGGGCTGCCACGGCCGGGCGCGGCATCTCTATGCGCTGGCCCGGCATGTCCAGCAGCGCGCGCGGTTCCTGGCGGTGCTGGAGACGCTGGACAGCGGCAAGCCGATCCGGGAAAGCCGGGACATCGACGTGCCGCTGGTCGCCCGGCACTTCTACCACCACGCGGGCTGGGCCGAGATCCTAGAGGACACGTTTTCGGGCGCGCGGCCCTGGGGCGTCTGCGGTCAGGTGATTCCGTGGAACTTCCCGCTCCTGATGCTGTCGTGGAAGGTCGCGCCGGCGCTGGCCGCCGGCAACACCGTCGTGCTGAAGCCGGCCGAATACACCCCCCTGACCGCGCTGGCCTTTGCCGAGATCGCGCGGGAATGCGGCCTGCCGGACGGGGTTCTGAACATCGTCACCGGCGACGGCACCACGGGTGCGGCGCTGGTCCGGCATGAGGACGTGGACAAGGTGGCGTTCACAGGCTCCACCGATGTGGGCCGCCAGATCCGGCGCGCGACCGCCGGGACCGGCAAGGGGCTGACGCTGGAACTGGGCGGCAAGTCGCCGTTCATCGTGTTCGAGGACGCCGACCTGGATGCGGCTGTCGAGGGCGTCGTCGACGCGATCTGGTTCAACCAGGGACAGGTCTGCTGCGCCGGCTCGCGGGTGCTGGTGGCCGAGTCGGTGGAGGCGCGCTTCGTCGACCGCCTGACCGCGCGGATGGGCAAGCTTGTGACCGGCGATCCGCTGGACAAGAACACCGACCTTGGCGCCATCGTGCATCCCGACCAGCTGGCGCGGATCCGCGCCCTGGTCGAGCAGGGCCGGTCAGAGGGCGCGGGCATCGTGCAGGGCACCGCGCCCGAGGGATGCTTTTACCCGCCCACCATCGCGTTGGACGTGCAGCCCGCGTCGGTCCTGGCGACCGAGGAGATCTTCGGCCCCGTCGTCACCGTCACATCGTTCCGCAGCCCACAGGACGCGGTGGCGCTGGCCAACAACACCGCCTACGGGCTCGCCGCCTCGATCTGGTCGGAAACCGTGACCCAGGCGATGGACGTGGCCGGCCAGGTGAAGGCGGGCGTTGTCTGGGTGAACGGCACCAATCTCTTCGACGCGGGTGCGCCCTTTGGCGGCTACCGCGAGAGCGGCTTCGGCCGCGAAGGCGGTCGCGTGGGCATGCGCGCCTACCTGCGGGACGACGCGCGAGAGGGATCGGGTGCGGCACCGCCCGCACCGGACGCGACGCCGGCGGCGCGCGGGCCGGGGGGCATCGACCGGACGGCGAAGCTGTTCATCGGCGGCAAGCAGACGCGGCCCGACGGAGGCCATGTCTACAGCGTGGGCGATGGCGCGGGTCTGGCGGGCCTTGGCAACCGCAAGGACATCCGCAACGCCGTCGAGGCGGCGTCGAAGGCCGCGCCCTGGGGTCGGACCACCGGTCACAACCGCGCGCAGATCCTGTATTACCTGGGTGAAAACCTGTCGGCTCGCGCGGCGGAGTTCGCGGGGCGTCTGGAAACCATGGGCGCGGCGGCAGAGGCGGCACATGCCGAGGTCGAGACCGCGATCCGCCGCTGCTTCTGGTATGGCGCCCAGGCCGACAAGGTGGACGGCGCTGTCCACGCGACCGTGTCGGGCCATGTCACGCTGGGCATGGTGGAGCCGCTGGGCGTCATGGGCGTCGTCTGTCCGCAGGCGGCGCCCCTTGCCGGGCTCCTGTCCCTGGTGCTTCCGGCCATCGCCATGGGAAACCGGGTGGTGGCGGTGCCGTCCCAGTCCGCGCCGCTGGCCGCGACCGATCTCTACCAGGTGATGGAGACCAGCGATCTGCCCGCAGGCGTCGTCAATATCGTCACCGGCCCGCGGGACGAGCTGGCCCGGATCCTGGCCCAGCACGACGGGGTCGACGGGATGTTCTACGTAGGCGCGGAGGCGCGGATGATCCAGACCGAGAGCGCCGGCAACCTCAAGCAGGTGTGGTGCGAGGCGGACGGCGCGCGGGACTGGGCAGGACCGGACGGGCAGGGGCGCGGGTTCCTCGACCGTGCCACGCAGATCAAGACCGTCTGGGTGCCCTACGGGGCGTGACCGGGCCGGTTCGGGGCGTACCGGCATCCGGCAGGAGCGCAAGCCGCCGGACTGGGGTCGGTCGCCACAACGGAGTCGGGAGCGTCGCTTCCGGGATCCGCGGACGTGCCGTGCCGACGGCGACGCGGCCCGGCCGGAACCCGGCGCGCCGCGCCCGGCCCGGCACTGTGCCGATCCGCCCCCGTCAGACGCCGCGGAGGCCTGCCTGTCGCATGCAGCGCCGACCGTCGGCCGCATTCCCGGCCCGCAAGGGGTGGGGTGCCAGTAGATGTGAATGTCGGAGAGCGTGATGGACTGCGCCCCTCGGGGTGGACGGGATCACGCGGCGGTTTTGACTGGTGCGGAGGTGTTGCGGTCCTCGAACTGGGCGGGGCTGAATGCGGGCGACGGGTGTCGTATGCCGCGATGAAGCAGGGCACCCCCTCAGCCATATCGTCGAAGGTTTGGTATTAGTGGAAAGGCCGACGGGCCGGTTGTCATGGATGCAGGCGCGTTTTCTGCAAGGGTCCGGAGCGTGCCGCCGCTTTGGAAACCCGATCCCAAGCGCCTGCCGTCCGACGCGGCGCAGGACGGCCGCGATGCGCGCCTCACGATCCGCGAGCAACCGGGCCGCAGCCGCGTCTTCATTCGATACACCGGCCTCTGCCTTCCCGATTCGGATCCGGATCGGGTTTCTCGACAGCTCGTGGCGATGGCCGAGAGCATGCAGGGTGTCGCCGGCATGATATTCGGCAACCTGGCGCTTGATCCCGGTGCGATAATTGCGATGGCGTTTCGGCATGAACTGTCCTCTGAAAGCCCCCTCCCGGTCAATTCAACCCGCTCAATTGGTCCACGCCGAGGGGCGCACTCCATGACGAAAGGCGGGCGGTGCGGATGGCGCGGCATTGGCGATGAGCCGTCTTGATCCGCGCCGCGTTCGGGACAGGTTTTGCAACAGACAGCGCGGGGCACCTGCCGGAGCCGGGGACACCTTGGCGTGCCGCGAAACAGATCCCGAAGGCGGAAGGCCGTCCATGACCGAAACCGAAACGAACGTTCCGTGGTGGCAGACCGCCACCGGCTATCAGATCTGGCCGCGCAGTTTTCAGGACACGGACGGCGACGGGATCGGCGATCTTGCCGGGATCGTGGCGCGGCTCGACCACTTGGCCGACCTGGGCGTGGGCTTCGTGTGGCTGTCTCCGGTCTACGCCTCGCCGCAGCGCGACATGGGCTATGACATCTCCGACTACCGGGCGATCGCGCCGGAATATGGGACGCTCGACGACATGGACCGGCTGATCGCCGAGGCGCGCGCCCGGGGCATCGGCATCGTCATGGACTTGGTGGTGAACCACACATCCGACCGCCATGCGTGGTTCCGCGCCGCAAGGGCGTCCCGCGGGGCCCCGGAGCGCGACTGGTATGTCTGGCGCGACGCAGGACCAGACGGCGGCCCCCCCACCGACCTCAGGGCCTGTTTCGGCGGTCCGGCCTGGACCTGGTCGGAGGAGGCCGGTCAATACTATCTGGGCTATTTTTCCCCGTTTCAGCCGGATCTCAACTGGCAGTCCCCCGCCCTGCGCCAGCAGATATGGGAGATGATGAACTGGTGGTTCGCCCGCGGGATCGCTGGATTCCGGATGGATGTTATCTCTCTCATCGGCAAGGACGTCGATGCCGGGACGTTCGAGGAAGGGCCGGACCTGCACCGATTTCTGCGGGAGATGCACAGGCAGACCCTGCGGGGCCGCGACGTGGTGACCATCGGCGAAAGCTGGTCCGTCAGCCGCGACACCGCGCGTCTTTACTGCGGGGCGGACCGGGAAGAGTTGGACATGGTTTTCCAGTTCAACCACATCAAGGCGGGCTGGGACGACACCCACGGCAAATGGAAGCCCCGCCCGCGCGACCTGGCAGCGCTGAAAGACGAGCTTTTCGGCTGGCAGGAGGCGCTGGCCGATGACGGGTGGAACGCGCTTTTCCTGTCCAACCACGACCTGCCGCGGCAGGTGTCGAAATACGGCGACGACGGGATCTGGCGGTTGCGTTCGGCGCGCTGCCTGGCGACCGCGATCCACCTGATGAAGGGCACGCCCTTCGTCTATCAGGGCGAAGAGATCGGGATGCCGAACACCCGCGTCGCCGCGCTGGAGCAGCTCCGCGATCTTGAGACGCTGGGCCACTGGGACGAAGAGCGCGCCCGCGGCACGTCCTGGGACGCGTTTCTGGCGGGCGCGAACGAGAACGGGCGCGACACGTCGCGCACCCCGGTGCATTGGAGCGACGCACCCAACGCGGGTTTCAGCACCGGTACGCCCTGGATCGGGGTGAACCCGGACTACCCCCGGATCAACGTCGCGCGCGACCGCGCCGACCCCGATGGCGTGTTCGCGCATTACCAACGGCTCATCGCGGCGCGGTCCGGGCGGCGGCTGGTGTCCCACGGACGGTTCCGCGGCCTGGCACGGGACCACCCGCGCGTCGTCGCCTACATCCGGGAACTGGATCAAGAGCGCCTGTCGGTCGTCGCGAACCTGAGCGGCGAGGTGACGGAATTCGATGTACCGGACGCCCTGGCCATCGCCGGAGAGCCGCTGTCCTGGAGCGTCCGGCCGCGCGACAGGATCGACGGGCGGCTCGTGCTGGAGCCATGGGAGGCCATCGCCGTCGCGCGCTGACAGCGCGGTTTGCGCAATCGCGGGTCTAAGACCTTGGTGCCGGACCGCCGCCCTGCCGCTGGTCAAGCGGCGCGATTGGTGCGTAGATTTCCGACAGGAAGATCACGATCGGTGTCGGGCGCTCCGGTGCCGGCCTGAGCGGACCTGCGCCCAGCCGCAGGCGACGGACGGTCTTCTGCAAAAAAAACGGGAGGACGACGATGACCAAACTCACCAGCCGCCGGGCGGCGCTTCGCACGATCGGGATGGCCGGAGCGGCGGGCCTGGCCGCGCCGCATATCGCCGGCGCCCAGGCCAACGGCACGACCTGGCGGATCCAGACATCCTGGCCCGGGGGCGCGGGATTGCAGATCTTCAAGGACTGGTGCGCCAGCATCCAGGAAAAGACCGGTGGAGAGCTGTCGTTCACGCCGTTCGGCGCCAATGACGTCGTGGGCGACTTCCAGCTCTACGACGCGGTCAAGAACGGCGTTCTGGAGGCCATCAACCCGTTCACCATCTACGCCCAGGGGATCATCCCCGCGGCGACGTTCCTGACCTCGATCCCGCTGGGCCTGCGTCAGCCGTCCGAATTCGACGCGTTCTACTACGGCCTTGGCGGGCTCGACATCGCGCGGGAACTCTACGCCAAACAGGGCATGTTCTTCGTCGGGCCGGTCCACCACGATGCCAACATCATCCATTCCAAGGTGCCGATCCGGTCGATCGACGATTTCGCGGGCCGCAAGATGCGCCTGCCCGGCGGCATGGTGGCGGACGTGTTCTCCGAGATCGGGGCAGAGACCACCGTCCTGCCGGGGTCGGAGATCTTTCCCGCGCTGGAGAAAGGCACCATCGACGTCGCCGATTACGTGGGCCCGGCGGTGAATTACGCGCTGGGGTTCAGCCAGGTGACCGATTACATCGTGATGGGGCCGCCGGGCTTCATGTCTCTCTACCAGCCCGTGGACATCATGGACATCACCGTGGGACAGGCCGCGTGGGACGCGCTGAGCCCGCAGATGAAGCAGTTCGTCGAGATGGAGACCCACGTCTATTCCGACATGCACTACGCCGCGATCCAGGCCGCCGACCAGGAGGCCTGGCCGAAGTTCGAGGCCGACGGCGTGGAAGTCACGCGCCTGAGCCAGGACGACGTGGACATCATGACGGAGATTGCCGTGCCGATCTGGTTCGACTACGCACGGCGCGACCCCGATGCGGCGCGGGTGTTCAAGATCCAGCTCGACTACATGCAGTCCGGGTCGCTGGGCTACGTCGACCCGGCCCTGACCGAAGGCATGTCGCTGGAGTGAGTCCCGCCGACTGAGCATTGACGCCGCCCGCAGGTTCCGGGCGGCGTTCGTCCGATACGAACCCTTGCGCCGGAGTCGCGCCATGCCGTCGTTGAATTTTTCCCTGCCGCACTGGCTCTACTGGGTGGGGCTGATCGTGTTTCCGGCCGTCGCCATGGTCATGTCGCGCCGGGCGCGGAGGCAGACGCGCCGCTACAGCCTGCCCCTGGCCTACATGATCCTGGTGACGGGCGGCATCCTGGGTCTGCACCGCTTCTATCTCAAGAATGTCTGGGGCCTGCTGTTCCTGCCGGTGTTCTTCGCGATCCTGATTGCCAACGGCCAGGGCCAGGACGCGCGCACCACGGTGTCGGAACTGGCCAACAAGGTGCGCATCGCCGAACGGACCGTCGCCCGTGAGGAGCCGCGGATCGAGGAAGCGCGCGCCGACCTCGAAGCGCTCCGCGCGTCTGTCGCCGAGGCCGAGCAGGGCTCAGTCGCGGCGCGGCTGGCAGAGCGCCGGTTGGAGCGCGCCCAGCGGACCATCGACGGCGGAGAGGAACGGCTGGCCGAGGCCCGCGCCGTCACCGAGGCGCAGGCCGAGGCGCTGAGTGCGGCACGCGGCGACCGGCTGTTCTGGGCGGACGTGTCAAAAGTGGCGTTCTGGCTGCTGCTGGCCGGCGTCGCGCTGGACGCGCTGCTGCTGCCGATCCTCGTGCGTCGCGCCAATGCGGCCCTGACCGACGATCCCGTGAGCGAGGCCGAGCGTCGCCTGCGGGACGCAGAGGCCGCCGAGTCCCGCAAGGCCGACCACGAATACGCCGAGAACTGGATCGACCGCCTGTCGCTGTTCTGCGGGGAATTCGCGGCCTACTGGGCCGTGATCGCGGTGTTCGCGTACTACTATGAGGTCATCGCCCGCTATGTGTTCAACAGCCCCACGAACTGGGTACATGAATCGATGTATCTGATGTTCGGGATGCAGTACCTGATCGCGGGCGCCTATGCGATGCTGACCGAAACCCACGTGCGGGTGGACATCTTCTACGCGCCGCTCAGCCGCCGCCGAAAGGCGTGGGTCGATCTGCTGACATCGGTGTTCTTCTTCATCTTCGCCGGAACCCTGCTGGTGACCAGCTGGACCTTCGCCATGGACGCGCTTGCCGTGCCCACCGGCAACGCGCTGGTCAGCGAATGGGCGCGGGGCCAGATCGGACTGGCCGAGGTCTGGTCCGGCTGGGGGCTGAACCAATGGAGCGATCCCAACATCAGATGGGGCGAGATCAGCTTCAACGAGTGGGAGGTCCCGCTCTGGCCGATGAAGTGGGTGATGGTGCTGGGCGGGCTTCTGCTGGTCCTTCAGGGCATATCGAAATTCGCCAAGGACATCCGCGCGATCATGGCCGGCGATCCGCCTGACCGCGGCCCGAGGGGCGCCGCCGCAGAGATGAGGGAGACCGCCTGATGGGCATCGAGATCGGCATCGGGTGGCTCACCCTCATCATGTTCGGCTCTCTGCTGGCGCTGCTGATGGCGGGGCTGCCGCTCGCCTTCGTGACCGGCGGGCTGGCCACGGTGTTCCTGTGGGTTCTGGGCGATGCGCAGGCGCTCAACATCGTGCCCTCGCGCATCTTCCCGCTGATGACGAACTACCAGCTTTCGGCCATTCCGTTGTTCATCTTCATGGCGGCGATGCTGGAACGCGCGGGCATCATCAACGACATGTTCGACGTGATCTACAAGATCCTCGGCGGGGTGAAGGGGGGACTCGCGGCGGCGACGGTGCTGGCCTCGACGATCCTCGCGGCGATGGTCGGGGTCATCGGCGCGGCGGTGGTGACCATGGGCATCATCGCGCTGCCGGCGATGCTGGCGCGCGGCTACGATCCCAAGATCGCCATGGGCTCGATCATGGCGGGGGGCACGCTGGGCATCCTGATCCCGCCGTCGATCCTGGCGATCATCTACGCGGTCGTGGCCGAGCAATCGGTGGGAGAGCTGTTCATCGGCGCGGTGATCCCCGGCCTGATGCTGTCGACGTTCTACATCGGCTACTGCGTCCTGCGCTGCACGATCGATCCGACCCTTGGGCCGCCGATCCCGCTGGAAGAGCGCGTGTCCAACCGCGACAAGCTGCGCCTGCTGGGCAACATGGCCGCCCCCATCGCGCTGATCGTCGTGGTGCTGGGGGTGATCTTTTCGGGCGTGGCGACCCCGGTCGAGGCCGCGGGCATCGGCACCTTCGGCGCGTTCATCGTGGCGGCGATCCACCGCAAGCTCGACTGGCCCACGGTAAGAGAGGCGTGCCTGACCACGCTCAAGGCCAGCGCCATGGTGATCTGGATCATGTTCGGCGCGACGATCTTCGTCGGTCTCTACGTGCTCGAAGGCGGCCAGCAGTTCGTGCAGGAGTCGCTCGCGGCGACCGGGCTGGGGCCGTGGGGCATCCTGATCCTGATGCAGATCCTGCTGGTGATCCTGGGCATGTTCCTCGATTGGGTCGGGATCCTGCTGCTCTGCGTGCCGATCTTCGTGCCCATCATAAAGGCGTTGGGCGCGCAGAGCTTCGGCCTCGACTCGCCCGATGACCTGGTGCTGTGGTTCGGGGTGCTCTACCTTGTGAACATGCAGATGAGCTTTCTGTCGCCGCCTTTCGGATATGCGCTGTTCTACCTGCGCGGCGTGGCGCCTCCGGAAATCCCGATGAGCGACATCTTCAAGTCCGCCTTGCCGTTCCTGGGCTTGCAGGTCCTGGGGCTGGGGATCGCCATGATGTTTCCACAGGTCATCATCTGGCTGCCGCGGCTGGTCTATGGATGAGGTGTCCCCCGCAGGCTAGTCTGCGGGGGACCGCCAGACCGGGAGACAATGCATGGCCGCCAGTACCCCCTCCGATCCGATCGTGATCGTCGCCGCGCGGCGCACGCCGCTGGGCGCATTCCAGGGCGCGTTCCGCGGCGTTGCGGCGACCGCACTGGGCGCGCGGGCCATCGGTGCCGCGCTGGAGCAGGCGGCGCTATCGCCGGAGCATGTCGATGAGGTGCTGATGGGCAACGTCCTGCCCGCCGGGCTGGGCCAGGCGCCCGCGCGGCAGGCCGCACTGGGCGCGGGTCTGCCGCAATCGGTGCCGTGCACGACCGTGTCCAAGGTCTGCGGATCGGGCATGAAGGCGGTCATCCAGGCCCATGACGCGATCACGGCCGGGTCCGCCAGCGTGGTCGTCGCGGGCGGTATGGAGAGCATGACCAACGCACCCTACCTGCTGCCGGAGGGACGCTCCGGCGCGCGGATCGGCCACGGGCGGATGCTCGACCACATGATGCTGGACGGGTTGGAGGACGCCTACGACATCGCCCCCGACGGTACCCGCCGCTCCATGGGCACCTTCGGTGAGGACTGCGCCCGGCACTACCAGTTCACCCGCGATGCCCAGGACGCCTATGCCATCGAGAGCGTCGCCCGCGCCAAGCGGGCCGCCGAGAGCGGCGCCTTCGACTGGGAGATGGCGCCGGTCACGGTGCGGGGCCGCAAGGGCGATACGGAGATTGCCGCCGACGAAGGCCCGCAGCGGATCGACCCCGAAAAGATCCCCGGCCTGCGGCCGGCGTTCGCCCCGGACGGCACGATCACGGCGGCCTCGTCCTCGTCCATCAACGACGGCGCCGCGGCGCTGGTCCTCACGCGGGCCTCTCGGGCAGAGGCCTTGGGCCTGGCGCCGCTTGCCCGGATCGTCGGCCATGCCGCCCACGCCGGAGCGCCGGGCTGGTTCACCACCGCGCCGATCTTTGCCAAGCGCGCGCTCTTCGAGCGCATCGGATGGACCGCCGACGACGTGGACCTGTTCGAGATCAACGAGGCCTTCGCGGTCGTGGCGATGGCTTCCATGCGCGACATCGGCATCGACCGCGACCGGCTGAACGTCCATGGCGGCGCGGTCGCGCTGGGCCATCCCATCGGGGCCTCTGGCGCGCGGATCATGGTGACGCTGCTGGGCGCGATGCGTGCGCAGGGCGCACGGCGTGGCGTCGCCTCGATCTGCATCGGCGGGGGTGAAGCGACGGCGGTGGCGATCGAAGCGATGGGCTGAGCGCGGCAGGACGGGGCGACGCGGGGGCGGGCGGAAAACCGCGCCGCCCCTCTTGCATTGCGGCGCCCTATACTCCGTCCAACATCCAAGTGGATGGGAGAGACCCGATGAAGACACACGGACTGCCCGACAGACATGGCGACATCGATAAGGTGACGATCAGCCGGGCCGTTCGTCGATCGCGCTGCTAAAGCCCGGATTGGCCCGCGGTCCGCTGCTCCCGAGAATTTCGCGGCGCACCGTTCGAACGAGCGGATCCGCAACTGCGATGCGGCATGAAGATTTGTCGCGCCGCAACAAAAATGCCGCTGCGAGCGCACGCAGCGAGAATTTGCTTTGTCGGCAACGGGCTTTGAACAGACCTCGGACCCGGCGCAGCAATTCAAGTGGGCGCTCGCTCGACGCACGTCGCGACGGGCCGGAAGCGGTTATCCGCGATCCGACGATCCACATCGAAAAGCGTACACGAACGGACTTGAAGACTGCGGATTTTCCGGACTTTCGCTGCATCGCGCCCGAAGGTCGGTTAAAACTGGGTAGACGTTTGGAACACGAACAGCAGGCGCGCTCTTCATATCGGTCGCGCTCGGCGTCCATCGCCTCCTGCCACTCCCGTTGCAGCAGGTCCATGCGCCGGCAATCCGGCGCGTCGATGACCGTGCCGCCGGCGATCCGCTTGGTCGGGAAGTAACAGAAAGCCCGCGCGCAGCTCGCACAGGGCGGCGACGATCCGGCCTTTATCGCGGTAGCCGGTGAGCAGTGGCCAGACGACGCGATCGGTCCGGTCGCCGCCGCCATCGCTGTATCTCAGCGCGATCTTGCAGCGCTGTCGGATCGCTAGGCGGATCTCGGCCGCGGGTAAGCCCTCCCTCCGGTGCCTCGACCGGCGCGCCTCTAGGTGTTTAGCCCCAACATCCGGTGGATCGGGTCGGGGGTAGATCGATCCGGCTCTGGTGTCCGGATGTATCCGCTGGGCGTGAGACCGTTCGGGGGCCTGCCTCGGCGGGCGAGGTTGTCGGGCGCCGGGACGTCCGCGAGGTGCTGGCGCAGCCGATCGGGGCTGTCGGCGGAGGCGCTCGACCGTGGCCTCCGCGATCGTGCGGTTCGTTCGCCCGACCCGGCCGTTCGTCCATGGATTCCGACCTGGTCGGCCGGTGCTCGGTGCCGCTCCGCGAACGGACTGCCGTTTTCGGTGAGGGACCCGACAGGACACAACCCCGAGCGTGCGGTCTTTCGGGCCGCCGTCGCAACGCGTTGGGCGACCGCGAACTGGGCCGTCCGGTTAATGCCGGCGAAAAGGTGGAGCTTGCCCTCCGCTGTCTGCACCTTGGCAAGGCGCCTTGCCGACGGAGCACATGTCCGCGACGTGAGGGTCGACAAGGTCGGCGTACGTCGTCAGACGCGCGACCGATGACCTGTTGGGTGCCAGCCCCTGATCCACCCGGGTCTCCGTCTGCCGGCCCCAGCGACGGGCGTCGTCCCGGCGCACGAACGTCTCTCTCGCGTAGCGCCCCTCGTGCCGGACCGCTGCGCCTTGCACCAGCCCCAAGGATGCGGACCTTCCTGTGCGCGGACTCGGTTCCTGCCGCAATTGCGAACGCTTTCGGAGGTTGGGCCGAGATCCGCCATACGCAGCGAAAGACACGAATGGTAGTTCGAAGACCCCTCAATATCACCAGGGCTGCAAGTCCACGGCGAACCGATCAAGCACCCAAGCGGTCTCCGAAGGGGCGAACCGGTCTTGCTACGAGGCGACGCGAAGTGCCGATACGTCGGCGGCCGTCGGATTCGTCACCAGGATCAGAGCGCATCCGCTGATTTCGGCCTCTCGGATGGCAAGCGCCATCGTTCCGAGCGTCGTGCGCAGCACCGTCTCGCCTCGTTTCGACGCGTCCGCGACGACCTCCACGCGCGTGTCAGGCGACATGCCGCTTGCGACGAGATCGGCAGCCAGATCGGCGGCGGTCGACACCCCCATATAGATCGCAAGCTCGGTGCCGCGCTTGGCGAGACGTGGCACATCGGCCAGCGCTCCGTCCTTCTGACGGCGCGCGGTGGTCAGCACCAGGGTATCCGTCATGCCGCGGGAGGTGAGCCCGCGCCCGAGGGCCGCCGCCGCCGCGCAAGCCGCGAGGATCGTGTTCACGCCAATTCCGAAACAGGAGCACAGTGTCGGGCCGGGATCGGGCCGGTCGGCGGGCGCTCGGCCCGTCAGCGTGTCGGTATCTGGCAAGGTCGTGAGGTAGTCGCGCATCAGGCCCAGAGGCCGCGGTCCAACGAAGAGGGCGGCGGCAAGGCGACCGCCCTCGCGGAACGCCAGCCGGGTGACGCCGCGCGCCGGGTCGCTCAGCACCTGCGCCTCGGCCTCGGGCAGGTCGAAGAGGGTGCGGGCGGCCTGCTCCCAATCTACGGGGCTGTCGGTGCCGGCGAGTTCTGCGCGCCAGCCGCCCGCGCTGCGCGCGACGGCCCAGTAGCCGCATGTCGGAGCCAGGGGCGCGGCGGAGACGGCAAAGCCGTACCAGGCGGCGGGATAGGGGCGCGCGGCGCAGACGGCGGCCTTGCATTCCGGTTGGCCCGAGATCGGGTCCGTCGCCCCGGCGACCAGCGCGTCGATCCGGCCCGAGGGCGCCATCTCGGCGGTCCAGTGGATCGGCGCGAAGAATGTGCCGGGCTGGACCGCGTCGGTCACGGTGGCGCGCAGGATCGCGCGGCCCGTGGGGGCTGTCAGCTCGACCAGCGTGTCGGGCGCGACGTGGAGCGCGGCGGCGTCTTGCGGATGGATCTCGACGAAGGGTTCGGCCAGATGGGCCGAGAGGCGGGCCGACCGCCCCGTGCGCGTCATCGTGTGCCAGTGGTCGCGCACCCGGCCTGTGTTCAGGCGAAACGGGAAGCGCGGCGTATGTTTCGCCGCAGGGGCGCGCCAGGTCACGGGCACCATCCGCATCTTTGCGTCCGCGTGAAACGAGCCGCCATCGGCGAAGAACCGTCCACCGCGTTTCGCGGCCACCGGCCAGCGCGTGGGGGGCAGCGTGGCGTAGGCGCTGTCGGAAAGATCGGCGAGGCCCGAGATGTCGAAATCGCGACCGAAGCCGCCTGCGATGCCGGACAGGGCGGCGTGTTCGCGGAAGATCTCTGGCGGTCCGTGGTAGTCGAAGGCGCGTCCGTAGCCCAAGCGGCGGGCGACCTCTGCGATGTGCCACCAGTCGGGCCGGGCCAATCCGGGTGGGGTCAGGGCGGCGCGCTGGCGCGAAATCGTGCGGTCGGAATTGGTGACCGTGCCGTTCTTTTCGGCCCAGGCGGCCGCGGGCAGCAGCACGTCCGCAAGCCGCGCGGTGTCGGTCGCCGCCGTCACATCGGAGACGACGGTGAAGTCGCAGGCGGCGATGGCGGCGCGCACCCCATCCGCCTCGGGAAGGGTCGCCGCCGGGTTCGTGTGCATGATCCAGAGCGCCTTGATCCGTCCCCCGGCCACGGCGCGGAACATCTCCACCGCCTTCAGGCCGGGCCGCGTGGCGAGGCGCGGCGCGTCCCAGAAATGGGCGACGGCGGCGCGGTGGGCCGGGTTCTCGATGTCGAGATGGCAGGCAAGCGTGTTGGCAAGCCCGCCGACCTCGCGGCCGCCCATGGCATTCGGCTGACCGGTGACGCTGAACGGACCCATTCCCGGCCGACCGATCCGGCCCGTGGCAAGGTGGCAGTTGAGGATGGCGTTGACTTTGTCGGTGCCGCTGCTCGACTGGTTCACGCCTTGGCTGAACACGGTCACGACGCGTGCGGTCCCGATCCAGAGGTCGCAGAAGTGCCGGATCAGGTCGGGGGTGAGGCCCGTCGGATCGGTGCTGTCGGCCCGGGCGGCGGCGAACGCCTCCTCCAGCCCCTCGACCCGGTCCAGATAAGCGGGGTCGAGCGCGCCCGCTTCGACGATCGCGACCAACAGCCGATTGAACAGCGCCACGTCCGAGCCGATGGCGAGCGGCAGATGCAGATCCGCGCCGTCGCAGCTCGCCGTGCGGCGCGGGTCGATCACCACGATCCTCGTGCCCCGCGCGGCCTTCGCGGCGAGGACGCGCTGATACAGGATCGGGTGACACCACGCAAGGTTCGAGCCGACCAGCACCACAAGATCCGCCTCGTCGAGATCCTCGTAGGTGCCGGGCACGGTGTCGGTGCCGAAGGCGCGCTTGTGCCCCGCGACGGTCGAGTCCATGCAGAGCCGCGAGTTGGTGTCGATATTCCCGGTGCCGACAAAGCCCTTCATGAACTTGTTGGCGACGTAGTAATCCTCGGTCAGCATCTGGCCGGAGGCGTAGAAGGCCACGCTGTCCGGGCCGTGCGTCTTGATGGTTTCGCTGAAGCGGGCGGCGACGAGGTCAAGCGCGGTGTCCCAGTCCGTGTCCTGTCCCTCGATGCGCGGGGCGAGCAACCGCCCGTCAAGGCCCAGCGTGTCGGCAAGCGCCGATCCCTTCGAACAGAGACGCCCCTTGTTCGCCGGGTGGTCCGGATCGCCCGTCACCTGGAGGCCACCCGTGCCATCGGGCGCCAGCAGCACCCCGCACCCCACGCCGCAATAGGGGCAGGTGGAGCGGATGGCGGTCACGCGGCGCTCCGCTTGCCGATGGCGTCGCCGTCGATGAGGACGCGGCCCTCCTCGACGCGGACGGGATAGGTGGCGATGCGGCCCTCATCGGCCCCCTGCACCTCTCCGGTTTCCAGTGAATAGACCCAGTTGTGCAGCGGACAGGTCACGCGGCGGCCGTGGACAATGCCCTCGGCCAGCGGGCCGCCCTTGTGTGCGCAGGTATTGGAGGTTGCGAAGATCTCCGCCTCGGCGGTGCGGAACAGTGCCACGCAGCCCGCGCGCGTCTTGACCATGCGCGCGCCGCGCAGGGGAATGTCGTCCAGCGCGCCGATGTCGATCCAGCTCATTGGGCGGCCTCCAGGGTCAGGTCGGCAATCGGGGCGAAGGCGCGGGCTTTCTCGCGCACCGCCAGTTCGGCCCAGGGATCGGTCTGGTAGATCGTCTGGCTCAGGTCGAAGCGCTCGACCAGCGCGCGGCGCGTGGCGGCGTCGCCGAGCGTCTCTTTCACCCAATCGAGCCCCACCTTGCCGAGCCATTTGTAGGGCCGGTCGAGATACCTCGCGTGCTCGCGGTAAAGCTGGACGAAGGCGACGGTCCATTCGACAGCCTCGCCCTCGGTGGCGACCTTCACCAGGCGCTCGACCTCCTTGACGTCCATGCCCGCGGCCCCGCCGACGCCGATCTCGTAGCCTGAATCCACGCAGACGATGCCGACGTCCTTGCAGGTCGCCTCGGCGCAGTTCCTGGGGCAGCCCGACACGGCGAGCTTGACCTTGTGGGGCGTCCACGATCCCCAGAGCCGCTTTTCGAGCCGGATGCCGAGGCCGGTGGAATCCTGGGTTCCGAAGCGGCAATGGTCGGTGCCCACGCAGGTTTTCACGGTGCGCAGGCCCTTTGAATAGGCGTGGCCCGACACCAGACCGGCGGCGTTGAGGTCGGCCCACATGGCGGGCAGATCCTCGCCCTTGACGCCCAGAAGGTCGATGCGCTGACCGCCGGTGACCTTGACCGTCGGGACGTCGTATTTCTCTGCGGCGTCGGCGATGGCGCGCAACTCCGACGCGCTGGTGATCCCGCCCCACATGCGCGGCACGACCGAGAAGGTGCCGTCCTTCTGAATGTTGGCGTGCTTGCGCTCGTTGACGAAGCGGCTTTGCGGGTCGTCCTGATATTCCAGTGGCCCGTCGGCCAGCAGGTAGAAATTCACCGCCGGGCGGCAGACATGGCAGCCGTTGGGCGTGCGCCAGCCGAGTTCCTGCCAGACCGCCGGTTGCGACTTCAATTCTCGCGCCTTGATCAGACGGCGCACGTCCTCATGGGTGAGGTCGGTGCAGCCGCAGATCGGTTGCGCGGCAGGCATGGCAAAGGCATCGCCCAGCGTGACGGCGAGCATCTGTTCGACAAGGCCCGTGCAGGTCCCGCAGGAGGCGCTGGCCTTGGTCGTGGCGCGCACGGTCCCGAGGTCGGTGGCGCCACCCTCGATGGCGGCGATGATCTGCCCCTTGCAGACGCCGTTTCAGCCGCAGATCTCTGCGTCAGCCGGCAAGGCTGCAACGGCGGCCATAGGGTCCTGCGCGGCCCCCCCCTGGTAGGCGGGGCCGAAGATCAGCGTCTCGCGCATCTCGGCCACGTCGGTGCCATCCTTGATGAGGCCGAAGAACCAGTTGCCGTCCGCCGTGTCACCATACATCACCGCACCGACGAGCCGGTCGTCTTCGACCACCAGCCGCTTGTAGATGCCGCGCGCCGGATCGCGGAACACGATATCCTCGCGTCCCGGCCCTTCGGCGAAGTCCCCCGCGCTGAACAGATCGCAGCCGGTGACCTTCAGTTTGGTCGAGAGCTGCTTCGGCGCGAAGGCGGCAGGCTCGCCGAGCAGGGTCGCTGCCAGCACCTTGGCCTGATCGTAGAGCGGCGCGACGAGGCCGAAGAGCTGGCCCGCGAATTCCACGCATTCGCCGACCGCGAGGATGTGCGGGTCGGAGGTCTGCATCTGCGCGTCCACCTCGATGGCGCGGTTCACCGTCAGCCCGGCCTCTCTCGCCAACGCCACGGCCGGGCGGATGCCGACCGCCATGACCACCAGATCGGCGGGCAGGACCGTGCCGTTTTCCAGCTCCACCGCCTCGACGGCGTCGGTGCCCTGGATGCACCTCGTGCTGGCCTCGGTCATCACGGCGATGCCGCGCCGCTCCAGATCGGCGCTCAGAAGGTATCCGGCGGCGGGGTCGAGCTGGCGCTCCATCAGGTGACCGGCAAGGTGCAGCACCGTGACCTCCATGCCCCGCAAGCGCAGCCCGGCCGCGGCTTCCAGACCCAGCAGACCGCCACCGATGACCACGGCACGGCTGCCAGGCGCCGTGTCGATCATGCGGTTGGTGTCGTCGAGGTCGCGATAGGCGATGACGCCGTCGAGATCGTGGCCAGGGCAGGGGACGATGAAGGGCGCCGAGCCGGTGGCAATGACAAGCCGGTCATAGGACACTTCGCCGTTGACGCCGACGACGACGCGGCGGTGGCGGTCGATCCGCTCGACCGCCTCGCCGAAGCGGCAAGTGACGTTATGCGCCGCGTACCAGTCGTCGTCGTGGGTGACGATCTCGGCATAGCTCTTCTCGCCCGACAGCACGGGCGAGAGCATGATGCGGTTGTAGTTGCCGCGCGGCTCGGCGTTGAACAGCGTGACCTCGAAGCGGTCGGGATCGGCCTCGAAGAGATGTTCCAGCAGACGGCCCGAGGCCATGCCCGCGCCGATGACGACCAGTTTTTCCATGTCCACTCTCCTCAGCAATACCAGGCGACCACGTGGGCGAGCTCGCCGCCCCTGTGGACCGGGAGGGCGACCATCATCGCGTAGGCGCCGGCGGCGGCCCCCGTTTCGGCCACCGGAAGGCCGGCGCCGAGGACCCGGCCGATGGGCCCCTCCCAGGCGTGGGCCACGCGCTCGTTTCCGGCGTTGTCTGGATCCCAGAGCGGGCCCCCGCGCTCGCAGATGCCGTCGATCAGCTTCGCCGTGTCGCGCGGGCCTGTCTTGGCGGCGCGCGCGTCCCAGATCTCGAAGCGCCGTGCGATGGGGGTGCCCTTGGCCGAGAGCAGCGTCAGGACATAGGTCTTGTCGCCCGGTACCGGGACCGGCAGCCCGAGGCCGGTCGTCAGCCCCGCCTGTCCCGCGCTTTCGGAGCGGATGAACCGGTAGCCCGAGCCCAGGTCGCGCATCAGGATCGGCGTGTTCGAGGACCAGACGCCCCCCGGCAGGCCCTGGCCGCGCGGGAATTGCGTGTGCTGGCTGACCCATTCGAAATGGCTCGCCGCGCCGTAGTACCCGTCGTCGAGGGTCAGGATGCCGTCGGCTTCCTGCCACACCTCGATGGCGCCGGTGCGCGTGGCGTCGTCGGCGCAGAGCACGACCAGCACCGCCTTCAGGGTCGCTCCGGCGAAAACCGGAACCGCGACGGCGCTGGTCAGCCCGACCTCCTTCGCCGCATCGGTGCGCTTGAAATACGAACCGTCGAATTGCTCGAGGACGACCGGCCGCGCCTCGGCCCAGGCCTTGCCGGGCAAGCCCTCGCCCTTGGCGAAGCTCTTGCGATGCGACGCCTCGGCGAAGCTCGCATGGGCGCCGTAGACTCCGCCGGACAGGACCAGCCGGTCGCCCTCGGGCACCCAGATTTCTGCGACCTCGACAAAGGTCTTCGACGTTTCCAGAACGGTATCCATCGGCCTTACTCCGCCGCAATGGCCTTGTCGGCCGGTTTGGGTTGGGTCCTGGGCCGCGCGCCGTGCTCGTATTCCTCAAGGAAGTTCAGCACCTGCTCGCGGTAGAGGTAGTAGTCGGGATGTTCGAGCAGCGCCTTGCGAGAGCGCGGGCGCGGCAGGTCCACATCCACGATCTTGCCGATCGTGGCCTGCGGGCCGTTGGTCATCATCACCACGCGATCGGCCAGAAGGATGGCCTCGTCCACGTCGTGTGTGACGCAGATGGCGGTGACCTTGGTGCGATCCCACACCTCCATCAGCACCTCTTGAAGCTCCCACCGGGTGAGGCTGTCGAGCATCCCGAACGGCTCATCCAGCAGCAGGAGTTTGGGCGACAGGGCGAAAGCCCGCGCGATGCCCACGCGCTGTTTCATGCCGTTCGAGAGATCCGCGGCGGGCTTGTCCATCGCATCGGCAAGCCCCACCCGTTCGAGGTAGTATTCCACCACGTCCTGCCGCTCGGCGCGGGAGGCGCGGGGATAGACCTTGTCCACGCCCACGGCGCAATTCTCGCGCGCCGTCAGCCAGGGGAAGAGAGAGGGCGACTGGAACACCACGGCCCGCTCCGGGTCCGCGCCCAAGCTCCACAGTCAGCTTGACCGGCTTGTCGTCATGGATCGGGCCGAGCTTCAGCTTCTTCATTTCACTTCTCCCAAAAGCTCGAGGATCAGGTCGCGGGTGACCATGACGCGGACGGGGAAGCCCGGGCGGATGGTCAATGTCGGTGGGACGGCGAGCTGCTGTTGCACGATCTCGTCCCCGGTCCGCCCGATCGTGTCTTGCGCGGCTTCGCGGATGGCGCGGGCGACGTCATCCGCGCTGTCGGCTCTGCTCTCCAGGCCGAGGTTCAGGATCGTGGCGAGGCCTGCGGCCAGGAAGACGCGACCCCAATGGTAGTTTACCCGGTCCTGCAGGCCGGACGCGCCGGTTCCGTCCGTGCCGGGCGCGCGCTCCAGCACAAGGGAGCGACCATCCGGAAGGATGAGCCGGGTCCAGACGAGGAGCAGGCGGCTTTGCCCGGACGCGATGCGGCTGTCATACTCCCCCAGAAGCCGAGCGCCTTGCGGGATCAGCAGGTAGCGACCCGAAGGACTGCCATAGACGTTCGACGTCACCTGCGCCGAGATCTGGCCGGGAAGGTCGGAACGAAGACCGGTGATCAAGGCAGCCGGGATGACGGTTCCGGCCTGCAGAATGTAGGGACAGGGCGGTGCCGTGATGCGTTCAGCGCTCACAGTTTCCGTGTCTCCGGTTCGCATGAGGAGTGTTTCCCGGCTCGAGTCGGGGTCGTTGGCCGCCCCGGTATTCGGGTTCGTGGGAAACAGCGCGCCGGTCGCAGGCAGAGACGGGACTGGCGGCGTGCCGCCACGCGGCACAGTCTGCGCTTCGGCAAAGAGGGCGCTCAGGCGGGCGGCCTCGATCTCCTGAAGTCTGCGTTGTTCGTCCGGATCGACGGTCGTCGGGACCGGACCCGCAAGCGGCGGAGCAGGCACAGGCTGACCCCGATCCTGAGCGCCGAGAATGGCGCGGCCAAGCTCACCGGGCAGAGGCGGTCCGAGACGCGGGATATCGGCATAGTCGCGTGGGAGCGTCGTAGGCCCTTCGGCGGCCTGGATCCGTTCCGTGGAGTAGAGCTCGCTCTGAGTTCCGTCCGTGCGATTGCTCTGCAGCGCCACGATCAGGATTGCGCCAACTCCGAGCCCGCCGACGGCCGTTGCAAGCGCGATGGCCCGGCGGGACAAACGCATCACGCGGGGTGGGTCGGGTCTGAGGCGCAGTTCGCGGGCGATGTCCTCTTCGCTTCTTGGGCGCTCGGGCATTTCGGGTGGGTGTGTCATCACTCCGCCTCCGGTCGGGGGTCGCCCGGCTGACGTCGGATGCCATCCGTCCTTACGATCCGTACGACCTGTTGCTGCCTTTCGCCGAGACGCAGCTCCGCCGCGCCGAACAGACGATCGACGATCAGCACGTTCCCGAGCACGCGGGTGTTCACGATCTGGCCACGCCCATCCGCGGCGATCACGAAGAGCGGGGGCATTTCGCCTTGGGCGATGCCGGGCGGGAAGACGACATAGACTCGCCGTCCATCGTCGAAGACCGAGACCGGCCGCCAGGGCGGGGCGTCGCCCTGCAGGCCGTAGCGGTAGTGCCGATCGGCCTCGAGCGAGATCACCGGACGCCGGAGGATCGGGGCGCGTGGCGTGGATCGCACTTCCGGGTAGGCCCAAGCAACGCTGGGCATCCAGGTCTCCGCGTCCGCGTGCAACTCGATGTGATAGGTGCGCCGGTCGGTGTTGACGACGAGGTTGGTGGCGATGTCGGGACGTGTGGGCTTGGTCACGCGACCGAGGTAGCTGTCACCCGTGGCCGTCCAGCCCGCCTTGGCCATGTCGAGCCCGACGGTTCCGGCCAGCACATCCGCATGCGCGATGGCGCGCGGGCGACGCTGGTAGGGGTCGTGGACGGCATTCACGCTCATCGCCACGCAATGGGCGAAGAGCGCCTCGCGGCTGCAGCTGTCGAACTCGGTCAGCGCCTCCCAGAGGTCCTCGGGTGCCTTCGGCAGGTTCCCCGCCCAGGTCTCGTGGCGCTGGTCGATGGCCTGCGCGTAGGCCGTGTCGCCGAGGCCCGGCACCTGCGATCCGAAGGCGGCATTGCGCGGTTCGATCTCGATGCAGCTGTCGACGGCGTATCGGTAGAAGAGCCGCAGGACCATCGCGTGCAGGGCTGCGAGGAAAGCGACCTGCGGGTCCTGGGCCAGCGCATTGCGCAGCGCCAGGGTGCGATGGGCCGTCAGTTCCATGACGAGGCGGTCGGAGAGCGGTTTGAGGCCGTCATCCTCTTCCTCGTCGTCCGCAATAGACGCGACAGTGTCGTCGGTGTCCTCGACCTGCGCCGCTTGCGGTGCGACCTCGCCGAGGTCCTCCACCTCCTCGACCGGCTCATCCTCAGGCCGCACGTAGCCCCGTTCGACGCGCAGACGCCCGGAGTTGTCGATGCTGACGAAGGCTCCTGCCAGCGCGAGGTCGTCGGCCTCGTACCGGATCGGACGCGCCTCGAGTGCCTCCATCGCCTCCTCGATCTCGCCCAACCGGGCATCGACATCGTCGGGCAGTTCGTCGGCTTCCGCATGCTCGGCCTCGAGCGCGTCGTATTCGGCCTTCAACGCCTGGTAGCGGGCCTCCTCCTCGTCGCTCATCGGCACCGCTTCGCCATTGACCCGGCGCATCCCGAAGGTATGGCCATAGGGGAACTCGGTATCGACCTCGACCCATTTCCAGCCCTCGGCACGCACCCCCTCGGCCTCTTCAGCGAGCTTCTCGCGCACCATGACGTCGAGCAGGGCGGCATCCTGCAGCCAGCCGCCGTCATCCTGCTGGAACAGATCGCGCAGGATCTCGCCCCCGGCCTCGACATAGTTGTCGAGCCCGACGAACTGCGCCCGCTTGTCCGAGGCCCGCACCGCACCCTCGGTCAGCATGCG
This sequence comes from Palleronia rufa, assembly GCF_000743715.1. Lineage (GTDB taxonomy): Bacteria > Pseudomonadota > Alphaproteobacteria > Rhodobacterales > Rhodobacteraceae > Palleronia > Palleronia rufa. Next base: position 4,202 of record NZ_JQEY01000001.1, on the reverse strand, counting down.
GCGGATCTCGTAAGGCTGCCGCGAATAATGCCGCTGCAGCGCCTCCCAGACCTGCTCCTGCCGCGCGTGATCGGGGTTGACCGTGAAGGCCATGAGCTGGTCGAGCGTCATTTCCTCCTCGGCATAGGCATCATGCAGCGACGGTGCGACCGCGGCGAGCTTCAGCCGCTGCTTGACCACGCTGGCCGAGACGAAGAAGGCTGCGGCGATCTCCTCCTCGGTGCGACCTTTCTCGCGCATCGCTTGGAAGGCACGGAACTGGTCGAGCGGATGAAGCGGCGCACGCTGGACGTTCTCGGCGAGGCTGTCCTCTTCTGCGAGCCCATCGGTGCGGACGATGCAGGGGACAAGTGCTGTCTTGTTCATGCGCTTCTGCTTAACGAGCAGTTCGAGCGCCCGGAACCGCCGCCCGCCGGCGGGGATCGAGTACATGCCGGTCTCGGCGCCGCAGTCGTCCAGCACGGGCCGCACGGTGATGGAGCTGAGCAGCGTCCGCCGCGCGATGTCCTCGGCCAGTTCCTCGATCGACACGCCCGCCTTGACGTGGCGCACGTTCGACTGGCTGAGCATCAGCTTGTTGAAGGGGACGTCGCGCGAGGCGCTGAGGGTGATTTTTTGTTGCTTTGTCATCGGGATATCTCCGCGACAGGCCAGCCGGGAGCCTCTCTCCCGACCTCCAAACCCGTCACGGAAAACCCGGCACCCCTCTCACTCTGGAGGCACCGGGCAGGCCATATGAACTTGCAAATCAATCCATATGGCCTTATATCATCAGTCAAGCTAGGAAGGAGCGCCAACACATGGAAAACCTTGTTCTGGAACGTCCTGCGCCGGATCGGCAGGGTGTCGCTCTCAAGGCCTTCGCGCGGATCGCGGAGGCCTGGTCGCTCACCCTGCGTGAAGCGGCGGCGCTGGCGGATATGTCGGACTCGACCTGGAAGCGGGCCAAGAAGCCGGGGTTTGCTGGGGATTTGACGCGGGATCAGATGCTGCGTTTGAGCGCGCTGATCGGCCTCTATAAGTCGCTTGAGCTCTACTTCAATCAGCCGATTTCGCGGGACTGGGTGAAGCTGCCTAACCGGGGTCCGGAGTTCGACGGCGCGCGGCCTGTTGACGCGATGATCGAAGGGGGATTGCCCAAGATCCTGCGCGTGCGGGGCTATGTCGATGCGCTGCGGGGCGGGGTTTGAGGGTCACGTCGGTCAATGACCGCGCCCTTGTCCGGCTGATCTCCGAGACCCATCACAAGCCGCCCGTGCTGCGGGGACTGGTCGACAGCGACGAGGAGGCCGCGATTCTCGCCGAGATCGAGGGCGAGACCAGTGCCCGCCTGATCGCCGAGGCGCAGGGCAGCCCCGCGCTCGACCGCCGCGAACTCGCTTTCGCGCGGCGGTCTCATGACCTGACCCTCTATGGACAGAGCCATATCAACGCGGCCTTCACGTACACGAGACCCTCGGGCAACCGCTTCAATACTGGTGACCGCGGTGCCTGGTATTGCGCCTGGGAGATGCTGACGAGCGCGCAAGAGGTCGGGTTTCACCGGACCCGCGAACTGGGCTTCATCGGCCGCTACGAGGACGAGGCCCGTTACGTGGAATTGCTGGCGGATTTCATCGGGGACTTCCCGGATCTGCACGGGGAGGCGCATCCCGCGCTCGATCCGGCCCCCGAGCGGGGCTACCCGGCCGGGCAGCGCCTTGCCGCGGATCTGAGATCAGAGGGGCATCGCGGGCTGATCTATCCCTCCGTACGCTACCCGGGCGGACGGTGCTTCGTCGCCTTCGATCCCGGGATCATCCAGAATGTCCGCCCTGGCGCGAGCTGGAAGCTGGTCTGGCAAGGTGCACCCGAATTCACGATCGAGGGGTTCTAACGCCCCTCGATGTCCTCATGCGACACTTCAACTCTTGGCATTAAAGCTCTGAGAACAAACCACCTCCCTCAGACCTTCTCCAGCAACGCCTTCGCCTTCCCCTCCATCACCAACCGCGCATCCTGCTGCGGTTTCGACCGGGCGACCGCCGTGATCCCCTGCACGAAGTCAAAGACGCTCTCAGGCGGGCGGCCTTCCTCGGCCAGGACCGTCTCGACGATTCGCCCCGTCTCCGCCTTCGAGAACCCGCGCTTGCGCAGGAAATCCTGACAGTCCTCGTCCGACCGCGCGACGATCTTACTCCGCGCCGCGCGGATGCCGTCGATGAAGGGTGCGGGCGAGGACTCGGCGAAGCGGCTTAGCGCAGGCGCGGCCTCGTGGGCGAAGCGGGAGGCGGCGTATTTCGAGTGCCGGATCGTGATCTCCTGGAAGTCCTCGACGCCCCACAGGTTGCGGTTCTGGCAGACGGCGCGCAGGTAGAAGCTGGCGATACCGAGCGTCTTGGCTCCTACCTCGGAGTTCCAGCAATAGAACCCCCGGAAATAGAGGTCGGGCGAGCCGTCGGGCAGCAGCCCCGCCTCGATCGGGTTGAGATCGTCGACGAGGAACAGGAACACGTCGCGGTCCGAGGCGTAGAGCGTCGTCGTCTCCTTCGTCACATCCACGCGCGGATTGTAGATGCCCGTCGACCAGTCGAGCACGCCCGGCACCTTCCAGCGGGTGTCGCCTGTCCCGTTGCCCGCGATGCGCTGGACGGCGGAGACCAGTTCATGGTCGTAGATGCGCCCATAGTCGGGGCCGGTGACAGCGCGCAGTTCGGTGCGACCTTCCGCGACCTCCATCGTCTTGATCTGCTCTGCCCGGTGGTTGGTCAGCCAGTACTGCAGGTTGATCCCCGCCAGCGGCGCGGGCAGTTGCCGCAGATAGGCGGCCGGCGCGCCGACGAGGCTCGAGAGCTGGCCGAAGGACCAATGCGTCGGCGCGATGGGTTCAGCCGCGCCCGGTAGGACAAGGCCCAGCTTCTCCGGGTTGTCGCGATACGCCTCGACCCGGATCGGCGCACTCTCCACCGTGCGCGTCCGGCTGCGCTCCGCCCGGCCTTTGACGGACGTAAAGAGATCGTCGAGCGACAGATACCGCTCGTCATCCGGCCGCGAGAACCACTCGGACGACACGCGGTCCACATTCGTTCCGCGCGACACTTCCACCTTATAGCCGCCGCTGGCGTCACGCCCGGCATCGATAATCTCGGTGTTCATTGGGAAACCTCTGGACCTGTCGCGATTTCGTGCCGCCCCAAGTGCTCGTTTAAGCCACTTTTCTTTCGAATGCGACGGGGCTTTTCCAGCCCAGTGCTGAGTGGCGGCGACGCGGATTGTAGAAGCCATTGATGTATTCAAAGATCGCCACTTCAGCTTGCCGCCGCGTTTCCCATGACCTGCGCCAGATCAGCTCGGCCTTGATCGTCTTGAAGAAGGTTTCGACAGCGGCGTTGTCATAGCAATTGCCCTTGCCGCTCATCGACACCTTGAAGCCATGCTGGCGCAAAAGCTTCTGATAGTCGTGTGAACAATATTGCGACCCGCGATCCGTATGATGGATGCAGCCTTTGGGCGGCGCCCGAAAAGCTATGGCCATGTTCAACGCCCGGATCGCCAAGTCGCGTTTCATCCGGTTGCTCACGGCCCAGCCGATCACACGCCGTGAATGCAGATCGAGGATTACGGCCAGATACAACCAGCCTTCGCGGGTCCAGACATAGCTAATGTCACCGGCCCACTTCTGGTTGGGCGCATCAGTGTTGAAGTCTCGATCCAGCAGGTTCGGCGCGATATTGAACTTGTGATCGCTATCGGTCGTCACCTTGTGTTTGCGGGTTCTGAGGCTCTGTTGCACAAACCCGGTGAGGGATTCATGTCGTGAGTCCAGCGTGGTAGCTGGACGACATGAGCAGACCCACACCGCCAACCTACACGACCAGGAACTGGCCGGCCTATAATGAAGCGCTCAAGCGCCGTGGCTCGCTGACGATCTGGTTTGACCCAGAGATGATCTGGGATGCTGCGCCGACCGGCAAACGCGGCCGACAGCCAACCTACAGCGATACCGCCATCCAGACATGCCTGACGATGAAGGTTCTGTTTGGCATGGCGTTGCGCCAGACGACCGGGTTCGTCGAGAGCCTGTTGCGTCTGATCGGTTTGAACTGGGCGGTGCCCGACTTCAGCACGCTATCGCGCCGCCAGAAAACGCTGGCCGTGAACATCCCGTATCGTGGCTCCAACGGCCCAGTGCATCTCCTGATCGATAGCACGGGCATCAAGGT